>NZ_BMNE01000003.1:762421-988951 GCF_014646295.1 Nocardia rhizosphaerihabitans | reverse complement strand
TGATTCCTGGCCCGGTGGACCCGTCACCGTCACCGAGTCGGACTTACGGGACATCCCTTAGTCCGCGACCGGTGGTGTCGAACGTAGCCGGTTGCTGTTCTGGGGCCATGGCAGCGGTGTGGCTCTTCGTGGTGGCTGTCGTAATGAGTGGAAATGGCAAATGATTCGCTACCGTCCGCATTGCATCGGTGGTGCCGTCTCGGAGTCTGCATGGCAACGCTGTTGTCAGCAGATGTGAAGCCACGGATATGTCCAGGATATGACTCGGATATGTTTCAGATACGTTCCGGATAGACCTCTTGCAAGGTGCAGGCAAACTTCGATGAAGCGCTTCCGGGAGATGTCCGAGGGTCGTTGCATCGGGCAGTGTGCCCGCTCTCGCGGTCCCGGCTCAGGAAATTCACAGAAAAAAGTCCCGGGAATCATGTCCCGTTTTCGGGTTTTTGGCGGCAGTAGTAAGTAGAACCCTCTCTCGCTCAGGAGGCCGCCTTGACCGTTAGCTCCCATCGATCCCGCCGTGAGGCTCGTGACACCGGGCGACATGCCCGCGCTCTCATGGTCCCCGTTCAGGAGATTCTCAGAAAAAAGTCCCGGAGAACATGTCCAATTCTCGGCCTTTTCGCGGAAGTAGGGAGTTGGAACCCCCTCTCGCTCAGGAGGCTGTCGTGACCGTCTGTTCCCGCCCTGCCTCCGTGTCGTCTGATCCCGCCGCGCTCCGAGAAAGGCTCTCGCGCTGATGATTTCCCGCCCCGACAGGCAAGCCGACACTCGTGCCCCGCGCCCGCCCTGGTCGCGGACCCTCCGTCCGGAGAAGAGTTCGCTGGTACGGGCTTTGACCGAACGTGATCGATGGGTGCTGCGCATGGTTTTCGAGCATCGGGTTCTGACTACCGACCAGCTCGCCGACCTCGCGTTCCCCACCGTCAAGATCGCCCGCCGTCGCCTGGCGCTGCTGCACACCTACCACGTGCTGGATCGGTTCCGGCCCATGCGTTCTCGCGGTACCGCTCCTCATCACTGGACCCTCGCGCCGGCCGGAGCCGCTGTCCTCGCCGCCGAGGTCGGTGTGCGTGTGCGCGATCTCGGCTACAACCACCAGACGACGCTCGCGGTCGCCCACAGCCTGCACCTGACTCACACCCTCGGGGTGAACCAATGGTTCACCACCTTGGTCACCCAACCCCACGGCGTGCGGGTGGCGAGGTGGTGGTCCGAGACCCGCTGCCAGCGTCTCTGGGGTGACCTGGCCCGCCCCGACGCCTACGGCCGTTGCACGCACGGCGAGACCGTGTTGGATTTCTTCCTCGAATACGACCTGGGCACCACCTCCCTGCCTCGGGTCGCGGCCAAACTGCACGGATACGCCGAGCTGGCCCGCACCACCGGTGCCATGGTCCCGGTCCTGCTGTGGGTGCCGAGCACCGTCCGCGAGGCCAACGCGCGGGCGGCTCTGCGGCAGGTGTGGGAGCGGCTACCCGATCCCGGTCAGGTTCCGGTCGCTACTGCCGCCGCCGAACTACTCGCCGCCAGCCCCGCGGCGAGTCCGGCCGAGCAGGTCTGGCTACCGCTGCACACCAGCTCCGCCCGCCAGCGCCTGCCCGAACTCGGCACCGTCTGGCCGCGCCGCACCCACATCGGCGACGACATCGACCAGGAGGCCACCTGGGCGCCCTCGCGCAGAGTCACCGCTCTCGCACCACCACCACCGGCCCAACAGTGGTGAGGTAACCGGTGCTGGTCATCACCCGCCTGCGGATTCGCGCCATCGCCCGGTGGGGCGGATTCGTGGTCGGATGCCCGCCGTTCGACGACTGTTCCGTACCGGGCCGCGCCCTGTCGATGCACGTTCACCCCGCCATAACGCCGCTGGCGGACTGTATTCCGGGGGATCGGCCCCGGGGTTGGGTGTGGGCGGTCCGGTCGGCAGAAACGTTGCACGAGAAGACAGTTGACGCACCGGCCGCTACGGAGCGTTCATGGACCCCGCTGCACGCGGACCCGACGGTCCCGTGCAGTTCCGACAACCTGCGAAACAGTCACCGCCGCCCGGTCATCGGGGCGGGCGGCACAGGACACAGAGAGAGGCATTCATGGATGAGGAATTCTCGAACGAGGCCACGGTGATCCCATTCAACCGGCACGCTCGCCGCTCGCGCGCACACCATGAGATGCCGGTGGGCGCCGACGCTCGCGCAGGTGATCTAACGGTGTCGTTCCAGATCCGCTACATCACCGGGGCCGAAGCCGCACGCCTCGCCGAACGTCAGTCCCGCGCGATCTCGGCGCTGTTGCGCTGGCTCGACAGCCACGAACCGGCCCCGGAGCTGGTCGACCTCGACGCCGCCGCCGAGGGTGAGCAGGAGGCGGCATGAGCCTGCCCGCATTCGTCGGACCCGACAGCCCGGACCTGCTCGGAATGGGCAGCTCGTCTCCGGTGCCGGTCGCGGTGTTCCTGCGGACCTCGACCCGGGACTTGCAGGACCCCACGTTGTCGCTGCCGCGCCAGCTCGACAGCTGCCGCAGTGTTCTCCCGCCCGGGTTCGTGATCGTCGCGTTCTTCTACGACGTCGAGTCCTCCCGCAAGGACCTCGAACTGCGTGGCCTGGGCAGCGCGCACGAGGCGTTCGACATCCCGATCCCGCGTGACGGTGGCCTGGCCGACCTGCTCGCCGAGGCCCGCCACCCGAACCGCCGGTTCGAGGCGGTCGTGGTCGAGGAGATCGAACGCGCCGCCCGCTGGACCCGGCAATCCACCCAGCTCGAACACGAACTCGAAACCGTGGGTATCCCGCTGTTCGCTGCCGACGAGGGGCCGATCTCGCTATCGGAGAAGCGCGCCACCCAGATCCTCGTGCGCCGCGTGAAACAGGGTGTGGCCGAGTGGTTCCTGCGTCACACTCTCGAACAATCCTGGGAAGGATACCGCGAACACACCAAACAGGGCTGGAACATCGGCAAAGCCTGCCACGGCTATCGCAACGAGAGACTCCCACACCCGGTCGCCGCGAAACGCGAGGAGGGCCGCACCAAATCCCGGCTCGTCGTCGATACCGAACGCGCACCGGCGGTCGTGCGGATCTTCCAGCTGCGCCACGACGAGAGCCTCGCCTACCAGGTGATCGCGGACCGGCTCAACGCCGACCCCGATCGCTACCCGCCCCCGCAACCCAACAGCGGTAAACGCGCGAAGGGCCGCTGGTCGGGGTCCTCGGTCCGTGAGATCCTGATCAACCCGAAATACACCGGGCACATGGTGTGGAACCGGCGCGCCAGCAAGAAGGGCGGCGCGCTCAACCCACCCGAGAAATGGGTATGGTCACCCGAACCCACTCATGAGCCCCTGATCACCCGCGAGGTGTGGGAAGCGGTGCAGCGCGACCGCACCACCCGCCAGGGGTCGCGGATGAGCGTCAAGAACACCCACCCCGACACCCACCGCACTTATGTGCTGCGCTCGTTCGTGCACCACCAGCAGTGCGCCAAGCGGATGTTCGGCAAAACCCGCAAGGGCTACGGCTACTACACCTGCCAACCCAAACTCGACCTTGTCGGCAAACCCGAGGAGTATGCCGACCACCCCCGCTCGGTGTATGTGCGCGAAGACAAGCTCCTCGACTGCCTCGAGATGTTCTTCAACGAACGCGTCTTCGGGCCGGACCGAGCGACCCTGCTGCGCCACCAGCTACGCGGCCAGTCCTCGACCCAGGTCCATGATCTCGAGCAGCGGTCGGCCGCGATCGAGAAGACCCTCGCCGATATCACCCGACGACAGGACAACCTGCTCACCGAACTCGAATCCCGCCCCATCACCAGTGGCGACGAGGTGTCCGACGCGTGGACCGAACGACTACGCCGCCGCTACACCGAACTCGAACAGCAGCGCCGCACCAAGAACACCGAGCTCGAGACCCTGCGCGAACAGGCGGCCCGCCAGCAACCCGACGAACCCGCTCTCCTGGATCACCTGCCCCGGCTGACGCTGCGTCTCACCCGCGCCCCCGATGTCCTGCAACGCGACCTGTACGAGGCATTCAGCATCAAAATCGTCTACGACCACACCGGCAAACACGTGGCCATCTATGCCACCCTGACCGAAGAAACACTCCCCGCCGCTGCCACAGCCGCCGGAACAATGAACCCCGGTACAACCCCCGAACCAGGGCCAGTACTGCCACCAGCGCACGGCGACAGTACTAGGCAACCCGATTCGCCACGGGAATCCGCTACTTCGGTTGCCCATGTTCTACGTGCCCTCGGCGGGGCACATCGAACAAGGTAACGCGGACGACCTGGGGATCTGCTCCGGTCAGCTGATTGTCGAGGCCTATTTCGCTCTCGGGTGAGTAGAGCTGAGGACGGCTCGGCCTCTTGCACGGCCAGGGAAGGCCCGGCGGCCGCGCGGCGCCGTCCGGGCGCCGAAGTAGCGTCAGCCGGCCATCGGGTAACCAACAGGACGCCCTCTCGGTCCCGGGGACTCAACGGCGTAGTGGGTTTGTCGCCGACGCCAATTCAGGGTGATCGGAGCGCCGCTGTTGACTTTCGATGAACAGCGCCGTCACCTCTGCGCCCGATGATCTACGGAAGTGATCCGAGCTCCCAGTCCGAGGGCCACGGCTTGCTCAATGTCAGCTGCTCGACCGGTTTTCGCTGGTAGTCCTGGTGCGGGCCGTCTGGGCTCCACCCGTCGAGAAACGGTCGCAAGTCGTCGACGCCAGGCTCGATATCGAACGCTATGTTGGCAAGAGAGGTCGGACCCGTCGTGGGGTCGAGTCGGTTGGCCAGCTCCCGGCCGACGATGCACCAGTTGCGCAGGTTCGTCGCCGAGTGCGGGTCGTTCGCGTGCTCCGCGGCAGCGGCGGTGTCGTCGAGGATGGTGCAGATTTCACGCAGGGCCTGGGCATTGCGCCATGCGTCCAGCGCCGCGACCATGGTTCTGCGCTGCAGCATTGCTTGTGCCTGCGGCCTCGCAGCAGCGGTGATTTGTCCCCATTGTCGACGCTCCTCCATTCGTTTGCGATTCGCCTCAGCCATGTGTGCTTGATGTTTCCGGTAGTTGTCCTCTGCCGTGCGCGCCGCTTCCTCGTGGCTGGCTTTGATTTCGGCGATGATCGAGCGGATTCGTCGTTCGAGTGGTGAACGCTTCTGGTCCTGCCACGTGTGGGTGTTCGTAGACCCTTGGTACGCGCCGATCTTCAGTCGGAGCTTTCCTGTAGGCGTCGTCTCGCTACGTGGACTTGATCTCCCAGTAGTCAGCAGGGCGGCCGAAGGAGTTGAGATGCTCCTCGGTGAGTGTCAGCTCCCATTTCTCGGTGCCGATGCGGTAGCCCAGTTTGGCATGCTCACCGCGACGAGTCAGTCGAACTTCTTGATCGTGTTTGGCTGCTGCGACATTGAAATCGATCAGGAACTGCATCGCCCGCTCCCGCTGTCCGTTGCTGACTTGCAGCGCTGCCGGATTGTCGATCAGCAGTTGGCGCAGATCCTGCGGCGGAACCTTCTTGTTCTCCGCCTTCGACTTTCGTGCCTGTTGTCGTATCCGGTACCAATCGATCTCGTTGTGCTCATCGGTGGCCAGCAGGCGTACGACGATGTCACCCTCTGATCGACCGGTGTAACGGAGCGCCTGGCCCTCCGGGACGAGTCCTCGTCGCCGCGCGGCGTTTACGGCACCCCGATAGGCGTCCCGCGTCTTCTCGTCCGGTTCCACGATCCGTACGGTCCTGTCCGCTGCTTTGTCCAGCCGATTGATCAGTCGCTCCGCATTCTCGGAATCGCTGGGGGGTACCAGCTCGACGGTCGATCGTTCTCGGGATGGTAGCCATGCCTGAGGTAGTACTTACCGGCGTCGGTGATGCGGGCCGCGAAGAATCCCTTGCGCTTCGAGATCGTGACCAGGCCGCGGGACTGTAGTGCTTGGGCCGAGACTCGGAGGTGTGTCTGCTCCGGGCTGCTCAGGTCGTCGCCGTCGGCAATCCGCTCCAGGAGATCGCCTTGCCGGTCATTGAGTTGGTCGCTTCGCCGCGTCATCTGACTATGGTGCGCGGCCAGGCTTCCCGACGTTCGGAACTTCGCTGGACCGGCCCGGGGTCGCGGGATGACGAAGCGATGCCGACCGTAAGGTTGGTCGACGCAACCAGGCGTAGTGGTGAGTCCTCTGGATCTGGTACCACGAACGGCTAGTGCCGCTGGACCTACCGGTGTCGCCGAGCGCAGGGTTGCCGCGGTGATCGGGATCACCGCGGCAGTCGCGAGCGCAAGGTCGTTGGCCCAGTGAGGCGGATCGGACGGTGATGAGCTAGTTGATCGGCTGAGGACCCTTCGACCACCAGGGCGCGACCTGATGACTACCCAAGCCTGTTGTGCTGTTGAGGAACTCGAACAGTTCGTACTCCCTCTCCGGGTTGTATGAGTCTGGCGAGGAGGGGACGAGACGATCGATCTCGACATACCCACCCCGCAGGTCTGCCTCCGGGATGGGGGTGTTTGCCGTGGCAATCGCACTGAGGTGGGTCGCCGATCGCTTGGGCGTTGACACCCCGGGGACGACCCGCATCGCGGGAAGAAGATACTTCCAGCCGAATCGCTCGATCGCACTGCGGTCGCGCGCGAGTCCGGTGCCGGGCATCATCCCCGGGTCGTAGCAGATCGCGTCGATGCGCTGGGGGGCACGCCTGGCGAGTTCGTGTACCCAGTACAAAGTTCCGAGTTTGCTGGTGGAGTAGGCGCGGATGCCGTCGCCGGCCCGGGGCTTGGCCAGCATCTCGGGCGCCTCCCACCGTGGCGCGGCGACCATGCCATAGGAGCGCCGAAACTTGCCGTAGTGGGTTCCCGATCCGATGCACAGAATCCGGGTCGGTGCGGTCAAGACATCGCTCAGCAACCCGACCAGTACGTGCGGTCCGACGAGGTTGGTGCCGAAGGTCAGTTCGTAGCCGTCGGCTGTAGCCGAGTCGGTGGAACCGGTCTGAATTCCGGCATTCAGGACAAGGCTCCGCAGTGGCGGAATCGACTGCGCCGCAACGAGCTTCTTGATCCTGCTGCCTGCGTCGTGAACGCTGTCGAGGTCTGCTTGATCGCAGACGACGTAGTGGAAGTTGGCCGGATCGCCGACGAGCGTACGAAGCTCATCGGCGCGCGCCTGGGAGCGCGCGGTGGCGACGACGGTCCAGTCGGGAGTAGTGGCGAGCATGTGGGCCATTGTCAGACCTAGGCCAGATGTAGCTCCGGTCAGCAACATTGTGGCACCATTAGTTGTCGGGTCCAATTTGTTCCCCTTCATTTTTGTTGCCTCGTCCAAGTCTGGGCGTTCGAATTCTAGCGAGAGGTTTGGTGCCTCTTGACAGTCTGCACAGGTTGCCTTCGCAATTTTGCGTGACCTGAATCACATTGTCATCTTTGAATTCAGCATCCTAAACTCAACGCAAGTGGGGCAGGGAGGCTCCCGGGGGGTTCATGATTTTCGACTCCTCGTGCTTGAGTGCACATCGACGTGCCGATGGTATAAATTCGTTCTACTATTCCGCATCTTCATGCTGGAATTGTTGCGTAGGGGGATGCTGTAATGTTCAACCCTTTTGATTCCGACGATCCGAGCACTCTAGTAGAATTGATAAACACTCGTGCCGATCGAGATGCTGATCGTGTTGCGTACCGATTCTTGGAACCTTGCGGCGACGGTGTATTCGACTCCGCTGAGGTGACTTTCCGGCAACTGCGTGCACTGGTTGCGGCGGCGGCGGCAACCATTGCCGACCGTAGCGCCCCCGGGGCTCGGGTGGTGCTGCTGGCTGCCCCTGGCCTCGACTATATTGTTTCATTCTTTGGGTGCATATATGCAGGTAGAGTGCCTGTTCCGGCGTATCCGCCGACGTCGGCGCGGCACCTTCCTCGGCTCTTCGCGGTCGTGCGATCGGCGAGAGCGCAGCTGTTGATCTGCGACCAGCTCTTCTACGAAAACCGTCTAAGGGTTGTCCCGTAAGTCTGAGTTGTTGACGGCGAGAGGTCCACCGGCCAGGAATCAATAGGCGTGGGCGAGGTTGGCCAGAGTCGCTACCCCAGCCATCGCGACACCCACCCCGTCACCACGTAAGCGGCAGTCGCGCCGGACCTTCCAGGTCTTCATCCGGGCGAAGGCATGCTCGACACGGGCACGGACTTTACGGTGAGACTGTTGTGAGCCTGTTTCCATTCCGGCAGCTCGACACCGGGTGAGCGGCGGTGCGGGATGATCAGACCGGTGCCCTGGTAGCCGCCATCAGCGATCACCACCGCGTTACGGCAGGTGTGGGCGGCACCGGACTCGGTCCAGGCTCGGCAGTCGTTGTGGTTACCCGGCAACGGTTTTCCGAGCGCGACGACCAGTTCGGTGTCGGCGTCGATGACGACCTGGTGGTTGGTGGAGTACCGGTAGTTCTTGCTCTGGGCGGCGAGGTTGTGATCACGGGTCGGGGCCAGGGTTCCGTCCACGATCAACACCGCACCACGCGGGAACCGGGCGCGGGACCGTAGCGCCAACGCCGGTCCCAGGTCTTCGATCACCCGGGCCGCCGCTGATTTCGATATCCCGAACACCGCCGCGAGTTGACGCATCGTGAGGTTGGTCCGCCAGTAGGTGGCCACCAGCAGCACCCGGTCTTCGAAACACAACCCCCAGGGCCTGCCCCGCAACGGCCGATCAGCGCCTTCGCGCCGCAGCCGGGTGATCAGGCGAGCGAACGTGCGTGGCCGCAGCCCGGAGAACAACTCCACCATCACCGGGTCAGCCGCCGAGATCACCACCGGTGACACGATACCCGTTGCCACTCAACAACTTACGGGACATCCCTTAGGCCCTGGCACTGCTACCGGAGTGTGATGCAGCTGGTCCACGGCGCACGGCTGATGCTGATCCGGCCGTGATCGGCGCCAGCGGCGAAGCTGAGTCCGCGGGTAGAGAACCGCGCGCAGCGCCGCCACCGCCCGAGCGCACCGGACATATGTTGATGCGCCCCCGGACTTTTCTCCGCAGAGACGGTGTGTGAATAGGGTTGTGTTGCAATCGGAGTGGGCGACCTGCGTGGGTTGATTTTGCTGTGAGCTGCTGGTCTCGATGCCCTGACCCGCAGGGGAACGACGAACCGCCACGGGTCGGTTCAGACTTTCTTCACCACGCTGGACTTCAACTGCATCGGACCGATGCCGTCCACCTTGCAGTCGATGTCGTGATCGCCGACGCCCTGCACCAGGCGGATATTGCGCACCTTGGTGCCCGCCTTGATGCCAGTCGGGCTGCCTTTGACTTTGAGCGTCTTTACCACGGTCACGGTGTCGCCGTCGGCGAGCACATTGCCGACGGCGTCGCGGATCACGTCGTCCGCCGTATCGGCCGCGGCGGCGGGGGCCCATTCGTTGGCGCACTCGGGGCACACCAGCAGGGCGCCGAGCTCGTAGGTGTATTCGCAGGAGCACGTGGGACAGGGCGGGAGCGAGTCGCTCATGAGGATCCTTCGAGTTGGTGGGTGATCAAGCGGCGGAGAGGAATTCGACGAGTACGCGGTTGATCTCGTCGGGCCGTTCGAGATAGCCGTAGTGCCCGCAGCGTTCGATCTCGGCGTAGCGGGCGCCCGGGATCGCCACGGCGTGTTCACCGCCTCGGTGCTGTCCTCGGAGACCACTGCCGCGGCGACCGGCGTGGTCGGCGTGGTCCCGGACGTCGAATTGGTTCGCCACGGACACGGAATGTGATAGTCCCCACGCGGCAGACGATATTCGCCGCTCATGACCCTGTCCCCACCGAGCCGATCGGCATCGGTTGAGTCGCCCGGCGCATGCAATCACCATTTGGTGCGAGTGTTGGCGAGTCGGCCGAGTAGATGACTCGCGACGCCGAACTTCTGCGGGACTCGGTCGATCATGGACCTGTGTTGCGCGGATGTCACTGCGCGAGAGTGTAGGTAGAAGTTTGCGTACGCGCGATACCTGTGTCAGGCGGTGCGGGAATCTCGACCAACTTTCAAGCATGCGTTGGCAATCGGGAGCGCCGGACTTTCCGGGCACCGGGCATGTAGATCGTGCTGGACGACACACTAGACGCTGGCACGGCGGCGATATTGAGTGAAGAACTTTCGGTCAACATGTTCGGCTGCTCGCGACTATGTGCCCAAATACAAAGGACCAAATACTCTATTTGCCTGAAAGTTGCGGTGGTGGGATCGGGGTCCGTGAAACGCTTCGCACCTCACAATGGGAGGTTTCCGTTGGCTATTGTAAGACCGTTCGGTCTGATTTGTTGCGGATCCGATTCCGTCATTGATGACCCGTTGTCGACGTTTGGGCGACTGCGGTCCGGTACCGGAGGCCGATGGCGCTGCAGCGATGACAGGCCGGCCGCAGCGGGTGTCGGCGCAGATATTGGTTCCGGGATGTTCCCTGCTGTCGAAGCGATTTCGGAGACGGTCACGACGACGTGGCTTCTCGACGTCGGTATCGGACGTGGGCGGTGACGGCGCGGGCCGATCTGTATGTCATCGCCCGGCTCGACATCGGAGATGCCGCAGTCGATGTCTACTGCTGCGAGGTCTATTTCAACCAGGCCGTCGACGGAACTCTCTGCGGCCGCACCAGCGCAAGCTGGTCCAGGACACTGCAACTGGGACCGGACGTGTCGGCCGACCTCGACGGGCTCGACCGGGCAATGGCCGCTGCCAGGTATTTCCGTACCAGTAGCTGGCGTGTGCGGGTCACGGCCAGTGGTGCAGTGCGCTACTTCGCAGACGCAACAGCTGGCCTTCGATCAGCTGTGGACGGCCCCGTTGCCTCGGCTCGCGATGCCCCCGCGTAACGGTGTGGCAGTCCGGAGATGCGCTTTGTGGACCGGTCACGGGTGAATGAACCGAGCCGGAATCCCAGATGTGAGGTCGAGGTATCGACAGCTCGGGTCATTCCGGCCGCCGGCCGATACCGTCGACAGTAGTTCGGGGCGCACAGGTGCGAGCCGCCTTTGATGACGCAGCGACCTGTGTTCGATCGAGCATGATCGCGGCTGCTGACTTCGGTGCCACCGCACGGCTCTTCGGGGACGCAGCAGGCGGGTCCGTCCTAACCCGGTGATGAGGACGGCTCCACCGGCCACGCCGAGACCACCGGCAACGACGGAACCGCCGCCGATCGCGGCCAAACCAGAAGTAGCGACCGCTCACGGATCACCGAGAACAAGCACCCCGTACGCTCCGGCAATTGCTGGTGCGGCAAGGCCGCCGGTCAGGATGCCGAGTCCGAGGCCGGCCGTGATGTTCGAGGCTGCCTGCACATCATGATCGTCGGTCTGGGACGGACTGCGCGAGCCTCTCGGCTCGTTGCCTGATGTTGCCTGGCGGCGAGTTTCGATGCCGTCGCTGGCATGGCTTCTCCCTTCGAACGGTGGTCGAGCGTGTTACGCCGGGGATGTGTGGAAGGGAAACCTCGGAAATCCGTCTCTCGATGTCGGCCGCGCCAGCCGCCAACCCAGCAGACACACGATGGCGCCGAGCAGCCCGAAGACCGGTTGCAGCCAGTTGAACTGCCCTATCACCAATGGTTGGACCAGGACCCAGCCCAGCAGCAGCAGGCCGCTGCCGATACCGGCGAGCGTGGCGCGCGGGTGTGACCGTAGGGCGAGTATCGCGGTCACCGTCATCGGCATGCCGACGATCGCAGCCAGTAGTAGCCCAGCCAAGGCCGGGCTGTTCAGCGGTAGACGGGCGATGATCTCGTCGCCTAGATCGACGCCGCCGCCGATCAAGCCGACGGCGCCGGCGAAGGCCCAGAATGCGATGAAACCTGCGGTTCCCACCAGGGACGCGCGACGAGCGCGCTGGAGCCGTCGTTGTTCAAAGGTGGACATGTGTTGCTCCCGTTGTTGATTGGTCCAGGCCGGTTGTGGAGGGGCAAGGCCCAGGAAGGTGATGCGCGCTGGCGCCATCCCCAGCGCAAACAGCAGCACCGCGAGCGTGCAGTAGAGCGCGAAAGCTGTGGCGACCAGTGGGCTGCCGTAGTCGTGTGCCCACAGCGGTGGCCGGGCACCGCAGCCAAGAGCTGCGCACACGCCACCGCAATGGCGGGATGCGCCAGCGGTGCCGCTGCAGGGTCCGGCGCCCAGGGATCACGCTGTGATGACATATGCCGAGTCTCGTCGGCCGAGGCCGCCCCTGTCAGAGTCGCACTGCTGTTCCTGACGGGACCAAAGTAGGCCAGGACGCGGGCCGGGGTGTTCGCGGATCCGGCCGTGGGACGCCTGTGCGGCCGCACAGCGACGGTGCGGCCGAAGCGGCAATCGCATTTGTGATGCATGGGCAGCCCTCGCGCCTCGCGGGCCTCCAGGTGTCGGCGATTGAGGGATTGTCGCTGGTGAACCTCAATAGTGGTCGCACCGGATCTGTCTCAGCCGAAGAGATCTCGGCGCTGCGTGGTCGCCGTTCGGGACGATCACCGATGTTGCCGCCTCGTCGGCAGAGCGATCCACAGCGAACATGATGTTCGATCGCCAGGTCGAGCACCGATGGGTATCCGACACCCTGGAGTCGGGCGCTCGGCATCGACCGAGGTGCCGGGATCTGGGTCAACCTGGGACCGCTGGGGCAGGGGCTGGGTGTCGACTCGATCGGCCGGTCGTCGGCTGGCGGCGCAGGTCGGGTGGTCACTGATCGGCTCCTTCAGCGGCCGGCAGGTATTTGGTCCAGTCGACTCGAGCTAGCAAGACGACACCGATGAGCACAGCGAGCTGAATCGCGATTCCGTAGGGCGAGGTGAGCGAGGAGGTCGGTGTCGCACCGAGACTTCGCTCGGCGAGTACGGCCACGCCCATGTAAAACGAGAAGCTGACCACTGCCGTAGGCGCCCCACAGCCTCGAAAACGGATAGGCCGCTCAACGACAGAAGCTGACGTTCGCCGGACGCGGTAGGCGGCAGATGAGTGTGTTTACCCGGCAGACGACAACGAGGCGCGAACTGGCCGACACGCGCCCGAACTCTGTCCAGTAGGGTCGAGACGGTGGGCAGCGGTAGCCGTTATGAGGAATATGAAGCTGACCTATGGGAACGATTGGCTGCGCTGCTGCCCTCGACGGAGGATGCCGAGAACTTCCGCGACTGCCGCGAATCGGGACATCAGGAGGCCGGGCTGTGGATCTTGATGCAACGGCTTCTCGAGCATCGAGTTCCGGTCAGCGATCGAACGCGCGCCGAGATCGAAGTGCTTGCCGAGCATTGGGGTGAACGATGGGCTCGGCATGACGAAATCACCGCGTGTGTCAGGGATTCCGCTGATGAAGGTTCCCTAAGACTGCTGCCCGATGATTGCTCGACCCCGGTCGACTCAGCTCAGCTCGGTATCCCGGACTCAGCCCTGACGGGCTTGCTCGTCGTCCCGTGGCTCGAATGCATGCGATGTGGCCGCGTGCTGGCACGGGTCCACGCGCGGGAGCCGTGGGGAGACTCGAGTTATCTGGCGGCTCACTACATCGTTTGGCATCGCGCTTCGAACGATGAACTCGAGATTTTCGACGAACCCGACCTGCATAATGCCTTCGAATTGCTTTTGGGCTGTAAGTGATCTGGCCATCGCCCTGAACTCGGCATGAGCGCGCAGGGCGGATAGCGCGGGCTGAGGGGCGGCGCTATTGCGTCAATTGTTCAGGGCCAGAGCAGCTTCGGTGCTGCCAACGCGGCAGAATGATAGGTCGGTAGAACAGCCTCGGCAGGGTATGCCTCGACCAGCTGCGCTTCTTTCAACTCGTGCCACAGCCGAGAACTCAGGTAGTCGGACAGTTTCGCCTCCTCCACACCGACCTCGGTCTCGACGATACAGCCAGGACGCTGGATTCGCCGCCGCGTGTTTCCCTGGTCGCGGGTTGGTGATGTCCAGTCAGAGGGACAGCAGCTGGGACTGCGGGGTCGTGGTCGCGTGTGGTGGTGATCTGGACGGCGGCCCCGGCGCGGTGGAAACTCCGATCCGACGTGGGCGCCGAGGGTTGTCAGCGTTCCTCGGGGGATGATGGTGCCGTGCCCTCCTGACCCACCGACCGAGGAGTGCGTGGTCCGGCTCGATAGGTGCAGACATGAGCTACAGTTCCGACTCCGGGAATGGGTTCGGGCGACCAACGGCGGGAATCGAATTCGGCGCCGTGGCTGCTTTCGCCGCCGCGTGGGAAGCCGATGTCCAGCCGCCGCTCATCGCCGACTATCTGCCCGGCGCACGCCTGGATGCGCTGATCGAACTGATCCGGATCGACCTGCGGCATCGGTGGCTGCGCCGCCCGGCCGCGACCCACCCCGACGAACCGGTCGCGGCAACACTCAAGCCCAAGCCGCTGCGCGAATACTGTTCCGACTTTCCCGAGCTGACGCGGGATCGAATTCCGGCCAGTCTGGTGTACGACGAGTTCGTGATCCGCCGCCACAGCGGCGAATGCGTGGATCTGGGCGAATATCTGCGGGAGTACCCCGAGCAGGCGGCGCAGCTGCGCGAGCTGCTCAACGCCGACGACGAAGACCAAAGCACCCGGCGCGGCGGCCCGGAACTTGCCGCCGAGATCTCTGTCGATTCGATCACCTCGTCGGGGGATGCGACCCGCACTGCCGCCGACCCCCGCACCGCCCACGACACGACCGGAACCCAGGCCACCAGACTGGACCGTATCGTGATCGGCGATCGCATCGATGATTTCGACCTGCTCACGGCGCTGGGCCCAGCGCCATCACATCGAGCACAATGCGACGCCGATCTTCGAACGGCTGAGCCTCCCGGCGCAGCACGCGGCACGATTCACCGCAGCCATGTCGAACGCGGTGTTCTTCCCGTTGGGCATCGCCCTGGTGCTGTACATGGCGCGGAATCTGCTCATCGTCCCGCGCGGCCTGCTACGGGGCCGGGAATACGACCCGCGGGTGCTGGCCCCGGCACGATCGGATGCCCTGTTGTTCGGCGATCGTGCTGTGCTGGTGTCGTTTTCGCTGTGGACTCTGGCGGCGATCATCATCCCGCTCGTGATGCACTTCACGACCAAAGAGCTCACCGGGGAGGCGCTGCTGCACTACCTGGGCGGAGCAGTGGTCTGCGGTGCGATGGCCGTGGCCTACCCATTCTTCCTGGTGACGTTCTACATCGTGCGCTGTATCTATCCGATGCTGCTCCCACACGGCGACATCACGGCGGTCGATGCGCTGCACCCCGCGGACTCGATCGCCGGTGCACCGTGTATCTCGCCGTGGCGGCGGGGTGCCGCTGCTGGCGATTGCCGGGGTGACCTTGCTTCCGCCGGACGACATGCCGTTGGTGCTCCTTGCCGTGTGGGTGTTGTGCGTCGGCGCGGTCCTTGCCTTCATCGTCGTGTATGTGCTGTTCCGGGCGATCGAGGCCGATCTGAGGGCGCTGCGACGTGTGGTGGATCCGGTCGGCGGACAGCGGGAGCCGAACGCTGCCAGTCGACTGTGAGCGCACACGGTCGGGGACTCTTACCACCTCGATGGTCACGTGATGCTGTGCAACGGCAGCGGATTCGACATCGGCTGCCGGTTGGGTGGGGCCCAGGCCCAACCCCGGCAGCCGCCGGGCACCCGGAAACGGTGCGTGCCCGCCCGATACGTGGCCACCAGCAGCCGCTGGCGATCCGAGCGCCGCAGCTCCTCGGGCAATCCGGCCGGCGCCGTGCGCCATGGCTACGTCGGTGAACCCTCGACGTCGTTCATCGGTGAATCCTGACGTCGGTCTGAACGACCAGGATGCTGTAGCGGTGAAATCTGACGTCAATGTTGTCGCTAGAGGCGAATCGCCGTACGGACGAGGTCGGCGACGGCTTTGGATCTGCTGTGTGGTGGCCAGGCGATGACGGTCGTGACGGCCGGTGCGTCCGGCACCGGCACGGTGGCGTGATCGTCGCGTAGCTGGGCGCGGAGCGACTCCGGCACGACCGCGCAGGCCCGTCCGAGCGTGATCAGCTGGGTCAACTGGGTGTGGTCGCGAACCTGCGGGCCGGGGCCGTCCGGATAACTTCCATCCCGTCGGGGCCAGCGCGGCAGGGGCAGGTCGGTCAGGGCGTTGACCTCGGCCATCGATATGTGGGGTCGGCCGGCGAGGGGATGCCCCGCGGGCAGGACCACGATCTGCTGCTCGGTGTGCAGGTCCTCGGTGTCGAATCCGGTCGTCATGTCGTAGGGCCGGTGGAGCAGAGCAACGTCGGCACTCCCGTTGCGTAGCAGTCTTTCCGGTTCGCCGGGTCCGCAGAGCACCATCTCGACTGCGACAGCGCAGGGATCGGCGGCGTAGGCGTCCAGCAGCTTCGACAACAGTTCGCTGGAGGCTCCCGCCTTGGTGGCCAGCACGACACCGGGCAGGTCGTCAGCGGCGCGGCGAGTGCGGCGCTCGGCGGCTTCGACCGCTTCGAGAGCGATCCGGGCCTCCCGCAGCAGCACCGACCCGGCCTCGGTCAACCTGATCGCGCGAGTATTGCGGTGCAGCAGAACGACTCCGAGTCGCCGTTCGAGCTGCTGGATCGCCCGCGACAGCGGTGGTTGCGCCATCGTGAGTCGTTGTGCCGCCCGCCCGAAGTGCAACTCCTCGGCGACCGCGACGAAGTATCGCAACTCCCGCGTCTCCACCAGGTGATCGTATCCGGCGCTCACAGCGACCAATACCCTGGCGGTATCGCCGCCCACCCACTCGGTCTTGGACGCATCACCCGAGTCCGCAACATGATCAACGGCATGAGTGAACCGACGATCGCGCTGGTGACCGGCGCGAACAAAGGAATCGGATACGAGATCGCGGCGGGCCTTGGCGCCCTCGGCTGGCGAATCGGTGTGGGCGCGAGGGATCGACAACGCCGCGACACCGCGGTGGAGAAACTGCGCGCGGCCGGGACCGACGCCTTCGGCGTGCCGCTCGACGTGGACGACGACGCGAGTGTCCTCGCCGCGGCTCAGCTGATCGCCGACCATGCCGGAGGGCTCGACGTCCTGGTCAACAATGCCGCGATCACCGGCGGTATGCCACAGACGCCCACAACGGTCGATCCCGCGACCGTGCGAGCCGTCGTGGAAACCAACGTGATCGGCGTCATACGGGTCACCAACGCGATGCTGCCCATGCTGCGCGGCTCGGCGTCACCGCGCATCGTCAACATGTCCAGCAGCGTGGGCTCGCTCGCCCTGCAGACCACGCCCGGCATCGACATGGGCCCGGTTCCCGCCGCGTACTCGGCATCGAAGACCTTCCTGAACGCCGTCACCATCCACTACGCCAAGGAACTGAGCGACACCAACATCCTGATCAACTCCGGCTGCCCAGGTTTCACCGCCACCGACCTCAACGGCTTCCGAGGCGTCCGTACGCCACAACAGGGCGCGGCGATCGCGATTCACCTCGCGACCCTGCCCGATGACGGACCGACTGGCAGATTCTTCGACGACGCCGGAACAGTGCCCTGGTGACGGGCACACCGATGCGAACCACCAACTCGCGGGCGAGGCCACATGATGGACGCGTTCCCGAATGTCCTTGCCGTCGGCCAGGCACGTGCGGGCGACGAGGGTTCCCAGTGGGCGGGACTGTATCGGTCAATTGTCCAATTTGCCGGGCATCGGGGCCGCTCGGCAACTACGGTGCCGCGCATGTCTCGCACTTACCGCATACTCGCGGCCGCCGCCCTGGCCGCTGTCCCACTCGCCGCGGCAGCGCCGGCTCCGGCGGCTCCGGTCGTGAACAAGGTCGTGGTCATCGGTATCGACGGCACACTGTGGAGTGAGGTGTCGGCGGCCGATGCCCCCAACCTCGACCGCCTGGCCGCAGAGGGCACTCTGGCACGCACCTCCATCGCCCCGCACACCACCATGTCGTGTGTCTCGTGGGCGACGGCGCTGACCGGCGTGTGGGATGACAAGCACGGGATTCAGGACAATGGATCCACCTGCAACGCAGGACCTTTCGCGCAGTATCCGACGGTGTTCACGCAGGTGGAGCGGGAGCGTCCGTCGTTGTCGACGGCCTCCATCGGAACCTGGGACAAGATCGGCATGATCGCGCGCACCGGCAGCCCGCAGGCCGACCGGGTGGCCGTCACGCAGATCGATCCCACCGGTGCGGGCGTCTGTGAGACCACCGCCGATTCCAATGCCACCGCGCAGGTTGTCTCGGCCATCACCGAGGACGGGACCGATCTGCTGTTCACGCACCTCGATCAGGTGGACATCGTGGGACACACGCTGCGCGGAATCTGGCCGCAGGCGTATCGCGATGCCATCGGCCGCGCGGACGACCTGGTCGGGAAGATCACTGCCGCGGTGGACGCGCGGGCGGCTTCGCATGCGAACGAGCGGTGGACGATTCTGGTCACCACCGACCACGGGCACAAGCCGGATGGTGGGCATGGTGGGCAGAGCGCCTACGAGACGGCCAGTTTCGTGATCGCGCGCGGAGCGGGGTTCGCGGCGGGAACGCAGAACAACGGGTACACCCTCGCCGACATCACACCGACCGTTCTGGATCTGCTCGATATCCCGGCTCCCGCGAATCTCGACGGCGAGTCGATGTTGACCGGCGGCTCGGGCAACCCGGCAGCACCGGCGCCGAATACGCCACCGGTCGACTCCGGGATCACCGGTTCCTCGTCCGGTTCGGCGCAGGCGGCCATGGTGGCGAATCCGTTGTGCCTCCTGGGGAGCGGATCAGCGAGCGGTTCGTCGGAGAGATGATGCGTTGATGCGGTCGAGATAGCATCGGTATCTGCGGATATGAGGGGTACCGGTGACCGTTGATCGCTCGGCCGAGCTGTGTTCTGCCGGGCGGTGCCACACCCGCACCTGACTTTCAGCCTAGGTATGGCGTACGGCGCCCCTCTAGGTAGTGAGTCAGCCGGAGTCGCTGCGTGTGGTGCATGTCGAGGCTGTCCAGTTCGGCGGGGGCTACGAATCGCAGTTCGGTGGACTCGTCGGAGATGGTGAGGTCGCCGCCGGTGATACGGGCTTGGAAGCACACGTTGAACTGGCGTCGAACCTCGCCGTCGCTGTAGGCGATTACGTGCCGTGGATCGGTGTAAGTACCGACGAGCCCGGTGATCTCGATGTCGAGGCCGGTTTCTTCCTTGACTTCTCGCACGGCGCAGCCGGGGAGGCTGTCGGTCATCTCCATGCCGCCGCCGGGCAGTGCCCATAGGCCGCTGTCTGCGCGCCGCTGTAGCAGGATGCGGCCTATCTCGTCGCATACGACGGCGGACGCCGCGACGACTAGACTGTTCGGTTCTGGTGCGGTGGGGTCGTCATAGAACTCGGTGCGCGTCACTGCTCAGCCTTTCACCGGTCGGCCGGTTTGCCAGACCGCGTCGAAACTGTCGGTGTAGGTGTCGAACAGGCCACCGTCGACGGTACGGCGCAGATGCCAGACGGGCGCACCGTATGCGTTCGCGCCCCACACGTGGGCATTGACATACATTTCGTCGTCGGCGCGGAAGATGCTGTTGTAGAGCGTCGTGGCGTGGGTCCGCAGCTCGACGCCGGGCGTTGCTTGCAGGGCCCGGTAGTGCATCAGGGCCAGACGGCAGCGGGATTCGATGCCGTGCCCGAATTTCTCTTCCCTGCCCCGTTGTTGGACGTTGGCGCTGTCGGCGTCACCCACGGCGATCCGTATTGCGCAGCCCGCTTCGGCACGTTCGGCCAGCAGGTCGTTGAGCCGCGGGTATGCCTCGTGGAGGAAGACTGCCGCGTAGACCAGGATGTCGATGCGGTCGCGCGCCGGCGTAAGCAGATTGACGAACATCGACGCCGAGACATCTGCTCTCCGGTCGTAGAGGGCAACGAGTTCGGGGCTGACGGCGCGGGCTGTACGCGCCTGTTGCAGGGCGGGCCACAGAGCGTGGACGTCCTCGCCCAAGCACTCGGCAGCTTGGATTGCGGTGTGCCGCCGGGGGACTCGACCGAGATTCACCCAGCGTTCGACGGATTTCGGGTCCACATTCGTCGCCTCAGCCAGTTTTGCGTGTGTCCATCCTCGCGCGGCTATCGCGGCGCGCAACCGCTCGTTCGACATAGGGACGTTGTACACCCATCGGGACGTCCTGAAGTGGGAAACGTAGGAGGTTCCGTCGTCCCGGCGATCAGCGAGACGCTGATGCCAGCCCCGCCGCCGAGTCGAGAAATCCCCGGCGGCGGGAGCAGCCACCGACGAGGGGAAGTTACTGTGTGGAGAAGGACTACCGGGCAACGGCCAACGGTTGATGAGATACAGGCGAGGCTCGCTCGTGAGGCTGCTCGTGCCGCGATCGCCCAGGACGACGAGCAGACCGGCCGCAACACCGTGATCGTGCACTCGGCACCGCTGGTGCGGTTCTCAATCGACCAGGCACGCAAGGAAGTCCAAGCTCATCGCGGCTGTGACCGCGGCATCTGCCCGCGATCAATGTCCTGGTCGGCGCGGGCCTGATGAGGCTGGATCGTCGTGTCGGGTACTGAGCACGAGCCGGGCACTGTCCCGGCGGCACGGTCGGCAGTGGTCGACGCAATGCGCGAGGTAATCCAGGCCGACCGACCCCGGGTCGCAGGCTGGCTCAACACCTGGCACCCCGTCGACGAGACCGGACACGTCGGACCCGCCTTCGCTGTGGGGCCGCACCCCGGCCACGATCTGTACTCCGACATAGCGGGCGCGCTGGCCGCAGTGGCCGAACTGACCGTGCCGGGCCCGGCAGCGCTCGACGTGATCGGAGTCGACGCGCTCCTCACGCCCGCGCTGCAGCGCCTCCTCGAGATCGCCGAGCGCGTAGCTCGCGACAGCGGTGCCACAGCTGTCGACGTCGCTCACGTCGAGATCGCGCTCGACCGGCGTCGACCCGAATCACGACCCTGACCGCCGCCCGGCCGATCACCGCCGGAGAAAGTGTCCCATTCACCGCTCATTCTGCCTTCCCTGGCGATCGAGGTGTGTGCGAGCATGCCGCGGTGGCTGGTGGAACCGATAATTGGCCGGTCGTCGACCTGGCAGACCTCCTCGATGTGCTCGATCTCGCCGAGATCGCGCCCGGACGATTCCGGGCGAGGAACGTGACTTCGACGCTGCCGACCACGTTGGGCAGTCAGACGCTGGCGCAGGCGGTGGTCGCGGCCGAGCGGACGGTGCCGCAGATGGCGGTGCAGTCGCTGCACGGTGTGTTCCCGCGTGGTGGGTACGCCGATCGGGAGGTCGACGTGGATGTCGAGGTCGTCCAGTCGGGGCGGGCGCTGGCCACCGTGCAGGTGTCGTTCCGGCAGGACGGGCGCGAGCACGCCCGGGTGCTGGCCATGCTCAGCGTCGACGAGCCGGACTTCCTCGCACACGATGCCGCACTGCCGCCCGGGGTGCCGGGTCCGGAGGAATGTGCCGACCTGCCGTGTGCGCTGCTGCCGTGGGAGGTCCGGACGCCCGGTGGGGCGGACGCGCTGGCGCTCGACCTCGCGGGCCCACCGTCGCTGGATGTGTGGATGCGCTGCGACAAGGCTCCCGATCTGCCTGTGTTCTCGCGGGCGCTGCTGGCCCATGGCAGTGAGGGATTCCTGGGCCCGGTCAGCTTGCGACCGTATCCGCAGGCGGAGATCGCGCGGCGCGGTGGCCGGGGCAAGTCGGCCATGCTCACCCAGACGGTCACCTTCCATCGGCCGTTCACCGTGCACGACTGGTTGCTGTTGCGCTGCGAGAGCCCTTTCGCGGGCGCGGGACGCATGTACGCGCGGATTCAGATATTCACACCCGCAGGAGAATTGGTGGCTTCGGTGGATGCGCAGGGCCTGATGCGCGCGCACGAATACTCGTCGAGAACCCACGACTGAGTGTTCCGGGGCCGACGTCGCTCGAGATCGCCGTCTGCGAGCGATCGCGCGTCGGCGGGGTTCACCGCCCGACGATATGGCTTCGGCCTGTGAGTGGAGTGCCCAGCGTTCGAGGCGGGGATGAACGTCGAGCGGGCACGGAGTTGGCACGGCGGCAACGCCCCGAAAGCGACCGGTCGGTTGTAAGCCATTGGGGTGGAAGGGATTCGGGCAATCCAATCGCACGGCCACCGCGAATACCCTGTGATCGCTTCCACCCCCGGCAGGAACGGAGTCGCGGCATGCTTGGAATTCTGTTGCAACTGGCGGTATTGGCGGTTTTCGTAGGCGTCGCGGTGGGGATCTTCGTGCTGGGGGATCGGGTGCGGCCCGTATCATGGCGGCACGACGACGATTCCGGCGCTGGTTCGATGATGCTGGACATGGTCAATATGTTCTTCGCCGCCATCGTGGCGTTCGTCGTGGTGATTCTGTGGCAGCAGTTCGACACCTCTTATGCGCACACGGTGTCAGAGGCCAAAGCCCTGGTGAGCGTGTACGAGTCCGCGAACGGTATGCCCGAGCCGGATCGTGAGGAGATCCAAACCCTGGTGGCCGCCTACACCCGGCAGGTGATCGACGAGGAGTGGCAGGTCATGGACGAACAGCGCCGACTGAGCCCGGCCACGCAGGCAACGCTGGATGATCTGCGGGAGGTGGTGAGTTCCGTTCCTACCGACACCTCGGACGCGAAGGCGGCCCAGGACGAGACCGCCACTGCCGTCGCTGCGATCACCGAGGCCCGCTTCGACCGCGGCCTGGACGCCGGCTATCGGTTGCCCGGTTTCCTCTACATCGCCTTGTGGTTCGCCACTGCCATGCTGTTGTTCGGCACCGTGTTCTCCGGTGTTGTGGTCACCAAACGCAGCATCCTCATGACCGGGTTGTTCGGTCTGGTGATCGGTGCGGTCATTGTGGCTGTCTATCAACTGGATCGGCCGTTCGCAGGCGGCAATCACGTCGCCAAGGACGCCTACGAACTCGCGCTCGCGCGCTTCCAGCACCTTGCCGCGGAACCGTCCTCCGGCGGCGATATTCCTCGTTGACCGGGTCGATCAGTACCGAGCGTTTGGAGGCACGGTGGGCGGAAAACTAAGAGCAGTACGAGGATTCGCGCCGGTGTCGGTAGCTGCGGCTCTGCTCGCCGTCCACGCACCGCTCGCTGCGGCTGATCCGGGAATACCGACGATCGACCAGATCATCAGCGGCAGTGCGGCTCCGGGCACCGTGGCCACCCCGGTCGACGGGCAATCCGGCGGGCTGGAGCTGGGGCTCGGCACCGGCAGCAGCGACGCGAGTGGGCCAGGCTGGTCGTCGGCGCCGACCGGCAGCTCGGCGGGGACGGTCCCGAATCCGGCGACCGGGCAAGCTCTCGGTCTCGGCTCGAGTACTCCCAGCGGCATCGATGCCGCCCCCGCGATGATCGATCCAACCGCCGAGGATCCCTGGGCATCCGATCCCGCGCCTGGTACGGCACTGACGACGCCGGTCGCAGGCCAGGGCACGCTCGGCGGCCTGCTGCTCCCCGACCCCGACCTTGTGTTTCCCGCCTGTGTCGGCAGCGCGGCTGTCGGCAGCGCCGCGCTGGGGTCTGGGATCATCACCGGAAGCGGCATGGGCTCCAGCCTGATCGGCCTCGGTTCCAGCGGAAGCGTCGGTTCGGGCTCGGCAGGTGCGGGCAGTGTGGCGGTCGGCAGCGCCGCGACCGGCAGCGCCCTGCTGACCTGCATGCTGTTGCTACCCGCCCCGAGTCTGCCGGAACCCGGTATCCCCCTGATCATTCCACCGGCAGTGGTGGCACCGGCCGTCGTGCCTATCCCGGTGCGACTGCCCGAGGTGAACCCATCGGTCCCCGCAGCGATCCCGCCGCCGCTGCCACCGCCCCCGGTCGAATTCGCCGCACCAGTTCGGTCACCCCCGGCACTTCCGCTCACCGCGCTGCAGGTCATGACGGTCATGATCATCACGATCATCGCAGGCGCGCGTGCTCGCCTGCACGGCAGGAAGTAGCCGTCGAACCCGGCCACTGGACCACGTCCACTATTGTCGGTGGCCCACCGCGCACTTCACCACCTGGAGTTGGGGACTTCCCAGGCTACGAAACAACCTGGGAGCTCAGGTAGCTCAGGAGGATTTGGGCGTCGTCGCCGTAGTCGATGTGGGCGTCGGAGGCGTAGAAGTTGGCCATGTCCACGCCTTGGCGGCCCAGTTGGACGAGCTCATCGACGGTGTCGGGATCGGCGATGCTGAGCAGGGTTCGGGTGGTCGCGTGGAGGTCGGCTCGGATGCCGGCGGCGACGGGGCCGAGTACGGAGCCGGTGAGGTCGGCACCGGTGGCGGCCAAGGTGGCCAGGTCGGCGGCGGCGGCGACAGGGTCGTTGCGGTCGAGGGATTCGACCGCGCGCCACAGGATTTCCTGCATTTGGCCCGCCTGGTCGGCGATGCTCAGAAGATCGATGTGCATGAGGGCGTCGGCGATGACGCTGACGCCCGCGCTCCGACCAGAGGGGTCGACGGCGGCGGCTGCGCGGATGACCTGGGCGACCAGGACTCGGTCCACCCCCGCGGCCGCTTGGACCAACGGGGTCAGGGCAAGATTGAGGGCACGCGCGCTCTGGTGCGCACCGCGAATGTCGCCCGCCGCGAGGAACTCCGGGAGGCTGGTGAGGTTGTCGAGAATGGTAGGCAGGTTCGCCGCGGTGGCGGTCCAGCCGGCGCCCATGGTGACGGCTTGTGCGATCAGGCTGCTGGGATCGGCCGTGGCGGGGACGAAGTTCGCGATCGGTGTGGGATCACCGCTCAAGACCCTGCCCAGCACGGCGAGGAACGGGGAGGTGGCGGCATCGAGGGAGCAGTACAGGTCACCGTCGGTACACAGCGTGCGAACCCGTGTGGTCAACGCACCGAAATCCCGGCTCCGCGTTCCGGCTATGCCGTGGCCGGGTTGCGGATTGCCCAGGGAGAGAGTGGTATTCGGATCGCGATGCGGATCGGCCAGTAGTCCGACGCCGATCACTCGCTCGGCACCGATGGGACCGTCGCCATTGCCGATCTCGGTGGCGAGATCGCCGATGCCGTCCGCGCCCTGGCTGTAGCCGGCGAGGACGACCCGCGTCGAGCTGCACAGGCCACGCAGCATCTGGCGCAAGCGCGATTCCAGGGTGCTCAGGGACTCCGCGTAGCTCATACCCTGGTCGAAAGCGCTTGCGGCATAGGGGGCGTAGAGCACCGTGATGTCGCGGCCGAACTGCCGTTGCAGGCCGTCGCCGACGGGCCGGAGCATGCCGACGGGCACCTCGGGATCGGCGTCCAGCGTGGTTTCCCAGGTCCCCGGCCCGAGAATTGCGGTGTACGGGGTGCAGGGCTGCGCGCCGGGTGTTTCCGCCCGTGCGACGCCGACCGCCGCAGTCCCGACCGCGACGACGGCGGCAACCAACGTCGTCGCGGCGGATCTCGACAACCTGTTCATCGTCCAATTCCTCTGTCGCCGAAGGGGAGTCGTGACGATACGGCAGGTGCTGAGTAGCGCCGGACCGTCGTGGCCAATTGTCGCCACTCGCTGTCGGTTTCGTCGACACTTTCAGATACAGTTTCATTTCAGATTTGGTGCCAGGGGCACCGGTCCGCCCGATTCGCATCCCGAATGTGCCTGGCGCAGCCCGCAACAGCGCTGCCGTCCGAACCGTTACTCGCCGGTATGTCTCGCCGATCTGGGTGGTCGCACAGGTGTGGCAGTGTCGTCGGGATGTGTCGATGGCAGAGCTCGGAGTCGCCTGCCGTCCGTTGGGGAAGGAACACTGCCTGTGGATGACACCCATGTCTCCAGTCGGCTCGCGCCGCATGCGCCGTCGTACTCCGGCCTGGGTGCTGGTTGCCCGGTGCAGGGGCTCGTCTACGCGCCCGAGTTCGCTGCCGATCCGCACGGGAACTACCGCGCCATGCGCGAAAGGTACGGGACGATAGCGCCGATCGAGCTGTCGCCGGATGTCCCGGCCAATCTGGTGCTCGGGTATCGCACCGCGGTGCGAATCCTCAACGATCCCGACAACTTTCCCGCGGATCCACGAATGTGGCAGGACAGCATCCCCGAGGACTGTCCGGTGCGGCCGATGATGCAGTGGTATCCGAACGCGCTGCGTAACTCCGGATCGGTCCACGCCCGCTATCGGCAGGCCTACGTCGCCGCGATCGACTCTATCGACCATCATGCCCTCCACGCGACCGTGGAGCAGATCGCGATCTCACTGATCAATTCGTTCTGTGGCGCGGGTTCCGCGGATGTCTTGACGCAGTACGCCTTTCCGCTGGTATTCGAGACGCTCAACCGGGTGGTCGGCTGCACTCCGGAGCTGGGACGGCGGGTCGCCACCGGGATGGCCGCGCTGTTCGACACCGTGAACGCGGCCTGGGGTATGGAGCATTTGTCCGCGGCGCTGATCGAGCTGATCACCCTGCGCCGCGACGAACCGGGCGACGACCTGACCTCGCGGCTGGCCCACCACGCGGCCGGACTCGACGACGAAGAGATGCTGTACAACCTGATCAGCTTCTACGGCGCCGGTATCGAGCCGATGCAGAACCTCATCAGCAATGCGCTGCTGCTCATCCTGACCGACTCCCGATTCGGCGGCGGGGTGATCGCGGGCAGTCTGTCCACGCGCGACGCGCTGGACGAGGTGTTGTTCCTCGACCCGCCGATGGCGAACTTCTGCACCACCTATCCGCGGCAGCCGGTCATGATCGACGACGTGTGGCTGCCCGCCAACCAGCCTGTGGTGATCAGCCTTTCCGCGTGCAACAACGACCCGTCGATCGCCCAGGGCGACCGCAACGGCAACCGATCCCATCTTGCCTGGGGCGCCGGCCCGCACGCCTGCCCCGCTCGATCGGTCGCGTATCAGATCGCGCAGGACGCGCTCGACCAACTGCTCGACGTCCTGCCGGACCTGACCCTGGCCGTGCCCGCGGAGGAGATCGCCTGGCGGCCGGGCCCTTTCCACCGCGCGATGACGACGCTGCCGGTCAACTTCCCGCCGTCCGCGCCCCTGTTCGTCCCCTGAGCGCCCCGGCCGCGAGGTAAGTTGCCCACCACGCGGCCGAAACCGGCTGCGGCACTATCGATCACGGGCCGCAGTCCCTGATATGGAGGAGAATGTCATGGAACCGATCGTGCTGGATCCGACCGGTGCCGACATCCAAGGTGAGTCGGCACGCATTCAGCAGCGCGGCCCGGTGACGCTGGTCGAGCTGCCCGGCGGCGTGCCCGCCTGGTCGGTCACCGATCAGGCCGTGCTCCGGAGCCTGCTCGCCGACCCTCGGGTGTCGAAAGATCCCAGACAGCACTGGATGTCGTTCATCAACGGCGAGATCACCGAGGCGTGGCCGCTGCTGCCCTGGGTCGCGGTGGACAACATGTTCACCGCCTACGGCGCCGATCACCGTAGGCTGCGCCGACTGGTCTCCCCGGCATTCAGCCACCGTCGCAGCACCGCGCTACGGCCGCGGATCGCCGAGATCACCGAGAGCCTGCTCGACGCGCTGGCCGCCACCCCTGCCGGCGAGCCGGTCGATCTGCGCACCGGCTTCGCCTACCCGGTTCCGATCCGGGTCATCACCGAGCTGCTCGGTGTGCCCGAAGAGCTGGGGCCCGCGCTGCACAAGTGCGTCGACGGCTTCTTCGACGGCTCGTTCACCGCCGAACAGGCACAGGCCAACTACCTCGAAATGTATCGACTGGTGAGCGAACTCGTCGCCTTCCGTCGCCGGCATCCCGGCGATGACGTCACCAGCGTGCTGATCGCCACCCGCGACGAGGACCACGACTCCACGCTGTCCGAGAAGGAGCTCGTCGACACGTTGATGCTGGTCATCAACGCCGGTCACGAGACGACGGTCAATCTGCTCGACCAGGCGATCGTCGCCCTGCTCACCCATCCCGAGCAGCGTGCCGCGGTCGCCGCAGGTGAGGTGTCGTGGGCGGACGTGGTGGAGGAGACGCTGCGCTTCCAGGCGCCCGTGGCGCACCTGCCGCTGCGGTACGCGGTCGAGGACATCGACGTCGCTGGTGGGTATCGGATCGGCAAGGGCGAGGCCATCCTGGCCTCCTACGCCGGCGCCAGCCGTGACCCGAAAGTGCACGGCGCCGACACCGCCGAGTTCGACCCCACCCGTGCCACCCGCGAGCAGCATCTCGCCTTCGGCCACGGGGCGCACCACTGCATCGGCGCATCGCTGGCCCGCCTCGAGGCCGCCGTTGCGCTGCCCGCACTGTTCGACCGGTTCCCGGAGATGAGACTGGCCACGAGTCCGGACGAGTTGGCGCCGGTGCAGAGTTTCATCTCCAACGGGCACACCGGTATTCCGGTGTATCTGCACGCACACTAGTTCGAATTCGCCGCCTCCGCGCAGTCCTGCCGGAGGCGGCGAGTAGCCGACTACGCGTGACAAACTCGCGTTCACAGGCGCAGGCTGACGAGAGCACAACACCAGTTGGAGGTGCACTCATGACATCGACCACGACGCCGGCTCCCCGCACGGAACCTCCCACGTCGCAGATCCGCTACTCGCAGGATTTCCCCGCCGAGCACCGCCGTTTCGTGGAGAAATCGATCGAAAGCATGATCGAACGTTCCTCCGCGGAGACCGCCCGCAGGCGCGCCGACGCCGCCGAACGGGCCGCGATCTCGCGGGCGCTCTACGCCCCGCTGATACGACTGGCGCAACAGGATCCCGACACGGCGGACATGCTGCGAAAAGCGGACGAAACCCCGGTTCCGTTCGACGAGGATCTGGCACACCCGCAGCGCACCGACTCGCGCGGGAACCACCCGGAAACAACGGCAACGCTCGATGTCCGCGCAGGCGCCCAGATCTTCGGGATCCCGTATCACTTCGAATGGGCGTGGCACGACCCGGCAGGCGGCAGACCGTTCAAGATCGTTGTCGATCGCGACAACGGCCGCGTAGCCATCGACGGCCGCGCGGGTCCGAAGATCGGCGGCGCCGAGGATTTCGTGAGCGCGCGCGCCGGATTCGGGGTCACGCTGGAGACCGACCACGTGGTCTCCGTGATGGGTCGCGCGTACCGCACGACCGACGACCACTACACGGTCGGCGCCGGGTTCGGCGGCGACGCCACCGCCGAGGGCGGTACCGATCTCACGGTTTTCGAGAACGGCAACTTCATCGCCTCCGCCGTCGACAAACGCTGGCGCAAGCGGGTCAGCAATGAGGTCGACGTCTACAGCAGCGGCGGATTCGGCCCCGGGGCGGTCATCGACGTGCTCTGGACGATGCGCCCGGGCAACACGTACACGTTCAACGTCGGTGCGTGGGTCTATGCCGATCGGAACGACGGCCTCGGTAACACGTGGAGTCAATCCGACATTATCGCGAACCTCATCTTCATGAGCGTGTTCCGATAGCGTCGCGTCGGCCGAACGCTCGCCCAGATCTAGAACACGTTCTACACTCCGGCCATGGACCTTGTCGCGATCGAGGAGATCAAGCGCCTCAAGCACCGCTACTTCCGCACACTCGACCTGAAGCTGTGGGACGAGTTCGCGGACTGCCTCGCCGAGGACGTCTCCGCGCGCTATGGGACCCAGGCGATGGCCGAGCCGCTGCATTTCGACAATCGGGCCGATGTCGTGGCGTTCATGGAGAAGAACCTCGGGCCCGGGATCGTCACGGTCCACATCGCCAACCATCCCGAGATCGAGGTCGACGGCGATACCGCGACGGGTTCCTGGGCGTTCGAGGACACAGTCCTCGTGCCGGGCGCGAAAGTTCAGATCCGTGGGGGCGGATACTATTCCGACACCTATCGTCGCGACCTGGACGGTGTGTGGCGGATCGCCTCGACACGGTACGAGCGTATCTACGAGGCGTCGACCTCGCTGGAGGACCTCCCGAGCTTCACACTGCTCGCCAACCGCTGGGATCCTTCGCTCGAGCACTGACCACCGGCGGACCGGTCGAGCTAGCGCTGTTCCGTGAACGCCCGCCGCGACTCCTCGTGCAGGATCGCGAGGAGTTCCTCTTCCAGTGCGACGAATTCGGGGGCGGTGATCGTGGACAACTCGCGCGGTCGCGGCAGGTCGATGCGCAGTTCGTGACGCACGGTGGCCGGGCGCGCCGACAGGACGATCACGCGGTCCGACAGGTACACCGCCTCACGGACATCGTGAGTGATCATCAGGACCATCCAGCGGTAGCGCTGCCAGACCTCTTGTAGCCACGACTGCATCTCGGTGCGAGTCAGTGAGTCGAGCGCGCCGAAGGGTTCGTCGAGCAGCAGCAGTTCGCGCTCCTGGACGACGGTCCGCAGTAGCGCGGCCCGTTGTCGCATCCCGCCCGACAGCTGGGACGGGCGGGCGTCCTCGAAACCGGACAGGCCGAAGACCGGGAACAGTGCGCGGGCGCGGCGCCGGGCCTCCGCTTTCGGGACACCCTGGACACGCAGGCCCAGGATGGTGTTGTCGAGGACGGTTCGCCAGGGGAACAGCAGGTCCTTCTGCGGCATGTAGGCGCAATGCGATGCGGTGTCCTCACCGTCGGCCGCACGAAACCCGACGCTGCCGGAGTCGGGGGATTCGAGTCCGGCCAGCATGTTGAACACGGTGCTCTTGCCGCACCCACTCGGCCCGATGACGGTGACGAACTCGCCCGATCGAACGGTGAACGACACCCCGCCCAGCACCGCGAGGTCCGGGCTGCGCCGACCGGGCTGCGGGAACGACTTGGTGAGATGGTCGACGACGATGCGGTCGCCCCTGTCGTCAGTCACGTCGGCTCCTGTTCTGCGCCCGCGACCACGGCGCGACGAGGCGTTCGATCGCGAATGTCGACAGGTAGAGCGTGATGCTGAGCAGCGCCGTGACCAGCACCGCCGCCAGCACCAGGTCGGTGCGGAACGAATTCTTCTGCAGGCTCATATAGATGCCGAGACCGGCGCTCGCGCCGACATACTCGGCGAACACCGCGCCGACGACCGCATAGGTGATCCCGATCCGCAGCGCCGTGAAGAACCGTGGCAGCGCGGACGGCAGTCGCACATAGCGGGACTCCTGCAGCCGGGAGGCGCCCATGCTCCGCAGCAGCGCGCCCGCGTCCCGGTCGGCCGCGGCGAATCCCTCGATCAGGCCGATGGCCATGGGGAAGAAGGTGACCAGCGCGACCACCAGGATCTTCGGCAGGAGACCGAACCCGAACCAGATGATCATCAACGGTGCGATCGCGACGATCGGCACGGTCTGCGACGCGACGAACAGCGGTACCAACGCACGCCGCAGCCAGGGGGAGAAATCGACGATCACCGCCAGTACCCACGCCAGAGTCAGCGACACCGCGAACCCGGCCAGCGTCACCTGCAAGGTGGCGGCCGCATGGGAACCGATCTCGTCCCGGTGCGCCCAACCCTGCTGGACGACCCGCAGCGGTGACGGCAGCACCTGCGGGCGGACACCACTGCTCGTGACGTAGACCTGCCAGATCGCGACGAGCACCGCCACCGTGACGAACGACGGCACCGCCCAGCGGAGCCCTGCCCAGCGATCCGTCCCGCCGTCGTCGCCGGTGGGGGCCGGCGGCGACGCGGCTACGGACAGCTCACCGGTCGGCGAGGTACTCATTGGTGAAATAGGTCGACCAGTCGGGTTCGGTGGTCAGCGGCTTGCCATCGGGGCCGGTCAGCAGACCGCTCCGGTACAGGAAGCCGGAATTCGCCGACCACTGCTGCACCGTCTGGGTGCCCACGTTGCCCTGCGCATCCTTCATGAACTGCGCGGCCAGCATGCGCTGGCTCTCGAAGACCAGCGACTCGTCGGTGAACGAGCCCGGATTGGCATTGATGAGATCCTGGGCCGCCGCGTCCGGATTGTCCGCGGCGAACTGGTAGCCACGTTGCAGCGCCTGCACGAATTTCGCGGCGCGGTCCGGGTTCTCGGCCAGCCAGCCCTCGTTGGCGTCGATCACGATCGCGTAGGCGTCCGGGAAACCGAAGTCGGTGTACCGGAAGTACCGCATCGGGGTGCCGTGGTGTTCGGCCTCGATCCCCTCCCACGCCAGATACGAGACGGTGAAGTCCGCCTTGCCGGAGTAGACCGCTTCGTACGCCGACGAACCGAGCACCACCGAGGTGAAATCGCCGGTGCCGCCGTCGTTGCGGATGACCTGCTGGAGTGCCTCTCGCTCGCCCGGGTCGCCGAAACCGGCGTAGGTCTTGCCGTCGAGGTTCTTCGGGCTCGCGAGGTCGGCGCGATCGGCACGCACCCCGATGCCCGTCGCCCAGTGCTGCAGCGGGGCGAGCACCGACTTGACCTGCGCACCCGACGCGCGGGCGAAGGTCGACGAATTGTGGGTACTGATCCCGAATTCCGCGTTCCCGGCATCGACCATCGTGTCGACCGAGGTGTTGTTGTACGGCAGGACCTGCACATCCAGACCGGCGTCGGCGAAGTAGCCGCGCTGCAACGCGACGTAGAGGCCGGCATGGTTGGTGTTCGGCGTCCAATCCAGCGCGAACCGGATGGTGTGATCGGAGCCGCCGCCCGAACCGCAGGCGGTGAGCAGCGACAGGGTCGCGACGACGGTTGCCATGACCGCGAGTGCGCGGCGTAGACGCCCGCTCATGCGGCAGGCCAGGGCTGCGGATGCAGGGCGGTGTCCCAGAACATCAACTCGTAGCGCACGGCGAGGACGAATGCCTTCTCCATCGCCGCCCGCTCCTGCTCGGTCGCCGACTCGGCGGCGGCGTCGACCAGCGATCGAGCCGTGGCCGCGGCCTGCTGGAACTCCGCCGCGCCGTAGGTGGCGACCCACTGGGCATACGGGTGGGCGGGGTCCGCCGCGATCACCTTCGCGGCGCTCTCGGCCAGGTCGCGTCCCACTTCGGCGTAGATCCAGAAGCAGGGCAGCGCGGCCGCCGCGGCGACGGCGTAGGAGTCGGTCGCGGCGGCGGCGATCAGGTACGAGACATAGGCCAGGCAGGTCTGCGAATGCTCCGGCTCACCCTGCTGCGGGGGCAGCGCTCCACCGGTGAGCAGTTGGTCGTGCATGGCCGACTCGACAGCGGCGGCGTTCGCGGACGAGGTCGCCCAGAAGGCCGCGGTCTGCGGGTCCGGCGACTTGGCGGCGAGAATCGCCAGCGCCTTCGAGTACCCGGTGAGATACAGCGAATCCTGCTCGATGTAGGTGCGGAACACCTCGAGCGGCAATGTGCCCTCGCCGAGGTGCCGCAGGAATTCCAGGTCGTCGATCGCACTCCGCAGGACTTTGGTCCGGTCCCAGAGTTGATCGGTGAACAGGCCGGTATTTGTGGTGTGGGCGCGCAACACCGTGACATCCCTTCGTCAGCATTACCTGAACAGGTTCAGCGGGTCTGTTCTCAGCCTCGCGGTCGCGAGACACCCCGTGTCAGAACTCGACCGACACTAGCAGCGACCGCCGACACGCGGACGACGCCCGGTTCCGTGCGGAGCCCCGGTCACGGTGGTAAGTGTTCGGCCGCGGATCGGCACCCAGTAACTTGGCTGCCAAGGAAGCCGTCTTCCGCACCCGTCGGACCCGCCGATCGAAGAGAGCTGATCAATGTCGACCTCTACCGCGCGTGCACACATCGGTGTCACCGGCCTGGCCGTGATGGGCAGCAACATCGCCCGCAACTTCGCCAGGCACGGCTACACCGTCGCGCTGCACAACCGTTCCGTGGCCAAGACCGACGCGCTGCTGGCCGAGCACGGCGGTGACGGCGATTTCGTCCGCACCGAGACCGTCGAGGAGTTCGTCGCCGCGCTGGAGAAGCCGCGGCGAGTACTGATCATGGTCAAGGCGGGCGACGCGACCGATACCGTCATCGAGGAGCTCGCCGCCGTGATGGAGCCGGGCGACATCATCATCGACGGCGGCAATGCCCTCTACACCGACACCATCCGTCGCGAGGCCGCATTGCGCGAGCGCGGCCTGAACTTCGTCGGGGCGGGCATCTCCGGTGGCGAGGAGGGCGCGCTCAACGGTCCCGCGATCATGCCGGGTGGACCGAAGGAGTCCTACGAGTCGCTCGGCCCGTTGCTGGAGTCGATCGCGGCGCAGGTCGACGGCACACCGTGCTGCACCCACATCGGCCCCGACGGTTCCGGGCACTTCGTCAAGATGGTGCACAACGGCATCGAATACGCCGACATGCAGCTGATCGGCGAGGCCTACCACCTGTTCCGGGACGCGCTCGGTTTCGACGCCGGGCAGATCGCGGATGTGTTCACGCAGTGGAACTCCGGGGACCTGGAGAGCTACCTGGTCGAGATCACCGCCGAGGTGCTCGCGCAGATCGACGCGAAGACCGGCAAGCCGCTGGTCGACGTCATCGTCGACGCGGCCGAACAGAAGGGCACCGGCCGCTGGACGGTCAAGTCCGCGCTCGATCTCGGTGTGCCGGTGACCGGCATCGCGGAGGCGGTCTTCGCCAGGGCGCTGTCCGGTTCCCGCGCCCAGCGCAAAGCCGCGGTGGGTCTCGCCTCGGGCGCACTCGCCGACAAGCCCACCGATGTCGAGCAGTTCACCGAGGACATCCGGCAGGCGCTCTACGCGTCCAAGGTCGTCGCCTACGCACAGGGCTTCGACCAGATCGCCGCGGGCAGCACCGAGTACGGCTGGGATCTGCACCCCGGCGATCTGGCGACGATCTGGCGCGGCGGCTGCATCATCCGGGCTCGGTTCCTGAACCGGATCAAGGAAGCCTACGAGCAGGACCCCACCCTGCCGAGCTTGATCCTCGCCCCCTACTTCCGTGAGGCGATCGAGACCGCGATCGATAGCTGGCGGCGCGTGGTGTCCACCGCCACCCTGCTCGGGATCCCGGTCCCGGCGTTCGCGTCCTCGCTGTCCTACTACGACGCACTGCGCGCAGAGCGCCTGCCTGCCGCGCTGACCCAGGGCCAGCGCGATTTCTTCGGCGCACATACCTACGAGCGCATCGATGCCGAGGGCAAATTCCACACGCTGTGGAGCGGGGACCGCAGCGAGGTGGCCGCGGACTGAGCTCCACCTCGGCGGCCGGCGTTGCCTGTGTCATCGAGGTAGTCCGCGGCTTCGGTCGACAGACAGGAGATCACTCCAGCCCGAACATGTTTCGGGCTGGAGTGATCTGGTCACTGGCGCTCTTCGAGCCCGACGGCTTCTCGCAGCCGATCCGCGGCAGCTCGGAGTTCGGGATCGCTGGACGCGGAGGAAGTCAGCAGTGCGGCCAACGCGTCGGCGATGACATTGAGTTTCTCCTGCGCGGACTCGCTCGCGCGGCGGCCGGCGTTTTCGAGCAGCACCACCAACAGCAGGGTGAAGACGCTCGCAACAGTGTGGATGGCAACCTGCCAGGTTTTGAGATCCGTCCACCACGGCAAACTGATCAGCCACGCGGCGACGATTCCGGCGCAGAGGAAGAAGAACGGAGCCTGACTCACGCGCAGCTCGGCCTGCTCGACGAACCGGTCGAAGGGCGACCGGCGATCACGTCCACCACGGCTGCGCGCGGCTTCGCTGCGGCGCTCCATCACCGGAGTCTAATCGCATCGCACCCCGGTCGCATCCAAGCCGACGTCGCGGTCGGACATCCCTTTATCTGTTCACATGGACAGATAAAGGGCGTAGTGTTCTGAGAGGTGAACGGCAGCACCGTGGCAATGCACATGAGCGACGGGATCGTCGATGCGCCGACGTCGCTGATCTTCGCGGGGATCGCGGCAGTGGGGCTCGGGTTCGCGGGCTGGCGAGCGCGGGCTGAACTCGATGAGCGCGCGGCGCCGATGGCCGGGCTGGTGGCCGCGTTCATCTTCGCGGTGCAGATGGTGAACTTCCCGATCCTGCCCGGTGTGAGTGGGCACCTGCTGGGCGGGGCGCTGGCCGCCATTCTGGTCGGGCCCTACCTCGGGGCGTTGTGCGTGGCGATCGTGCTGGTCGTCCAGGCGCTGCTGTTCGCCGACGGCGGGCTGACCGCACTCGGCACCAACATCACGAACATGGCCCTGATCGGTGTCGGTGCGGGATACTTCGTCGCCCGGGCCGGGATAGTGCTGCTCCGCAGGCGGAGCGACACGGGGATGGGTGTTGTGGCATTCGTCGCCGCGCTTATCGGAACCCTGTGTGCCGCCCTGGGTTTCGTCGTCGAGTACGCGATCGGCGGGGCCGCCGGTTCGACGGTCGGGGCGGTCGCGGGGTACATGTTCGTCACCCACACGCTGATCGGGATCGGTGAAGGCATCATCACCGCGATCACCGTGGTGGCGGTGGTGAACGCACGACCGGACCTGGTCTACGTGCTGCGTGCGGCGGAATCAGTATCCGCCGCAGCATCTCCCGCTCGCGCGCGGGTGTCGTTCACCGGTTTCCTGTGGGCGTTCGCCGCGGCCGCGGTGCTCGTCGCGGGCGTGCTGTCCTATGCCGCGAGTTCACAGCCCGACGGGCTCGACGCCACCACCCAGCGCGGGTGCACCATGGTCGAGGTGAATGGCACCGAGGAACTGCATGGTGAGTGCATCGCCCAGAGCGCCGAGGAACACCGGTTCGCCGGTTCACCGCTGGCGGACTACGCGATCGGCGGCAACAGCGATCTGGCCGGTCTGGCGGGCATCGTCGGTGTCGCGGCCGCCTTCGCCGTGCTGTTCGCCGTGGTCCGCACGATCCGGATCGGGCGAAGCGCAACGCGCCCGGCGGCCCGTGCGGGTGAGGTCGCGGCGCGGTCGGATGCGGAGCCGGAGTAGGTGAGCGGCCCGGTCCACCGGCTGTATCTGGCAGGGAGTTCACCGGCGCATCGGGCGCCGGCCGAGGTGAAGATCGTCTGTGCGGTGGTCGCGGTGTTCGCGGTCGTGGCGACACCGCGGGAGTTGTTGTGGCCGTTCGGCTGCTATGCCTTGGGCTTGGTCGCGCTGTGGCGGTGGTGGAGAATCCCGTTGCGCTGGATTGCGCCACGCCTGCTCATCGAGTTGCCGTTCGTCGTGCTGGCGATCCTGCTGCCCTTCGCCGCCGGGGAACCCCGCACCGAGGTCCTCGGGCTGTCGCTGTCGGTGACCGGCCTCTACGCCGCGTGGGGGATCATCGCGAAAGGCACTATCGGCGTGGGTATCTCACTGACCTTGGCCGCGACGACGAGCGTGCGCTCCCTGCCCGAAGGGCTGACGCGGCTCCGCGTGCCGGGCACGATCGTCATGATCGTGGTGCTGATGCTGCGCTATGTCGACGTGCTGGTGGCCGAGGCGGCGCGAATGCGGCTGGCGCGGATCTCGCGCGGCGACGACCCGCGCACACTGCGCCAAGCCGGTGCGACCGCACGCGGCGCCGGCACCCTGTTCCTGCGGTCCTACGAACGCGGCGAACGGGTTCACCTGGCGATGCTGTCGCGCGGATTCGTCGGCGCCGTACCCGATGTCGGCACCCCGCCTGCCACCCGCAGGCAATGGCTGCTCGGCTGCCTACCGGCGGCCGCCGCGATCGCTGTCTGCGCCGGTGCTTGGATGGTGCGGTGACCGAACCGACGACCCCGGCGGTGCGTGTGGTCGACCTGGCCTTCGCCTATCCCGACGGGACCGGCGCGCTGAACGGGGTGAATCTGCAGATCGCACCGGGGGAGCGGGTGGGTGTCCTCGGGCCCAACGGAGCAGGCAAGTCCACGCTGATGCTGCACCTGAACGGGGTGCTCACCGCCACCTCGGGGGAGGTGCACATCGGCGGTGTGCGGCTGGACCGCGACAGTGTCCGCGCCATCCGGCAACGGGTCGGGGTGGTGTTCCAGGACCCCGACGACCAGCTGTTCATGCCGACCGTGGAACAGGACGTCGCGTTCGGGCCCGCCAACTTCGGTGTCCGCGGCGAGGCCCTCGCCGAACGCGTGCGCGAGGCGCTCGACGCGGTGGGGATGACCGATCGGGCCGGCCGCTCACCGGCGCACCTGTCGCTCGGGGAACGCCGCCGGGCCGCGCTGGCCACGGTGCTGTCGTGCCGGCCGGAGGTTCTCGTCCTCGACGAACCGGCTGCCAACCTCGATCCGCTGGCCCGCCGCGAACTGGCCGAGATCCTGCTGTCGCTGCCCACCACCATGCTCGTGGTGACCCACGATCTGCCCTACGCGCAACGGATCTGCGATCGGGTCGTCATTCTCGACGCGGGCGAAGTCGTCGCCAACGGCCCCACCGCGGACATCCTCGGCGATGCCGCGCTGCTCGCCGAACACCGGCTCAGCTGAGCGTTCGTACTCCGCTCGACCATCGCGTCGGCGGGTTGCCGAGGAGTAGCCTGATCGGTGGGTTCATCCCTCGACGAACCGAGACTGCGATGCACGAAATGGCGATCACCCAGAGTGTCATCGACGCCGTCTGCGAACACGCGGCGGGAGCGCGGGTGCACAGCGTGCTCCTGGAAGTGGGCGTGCTGTGCGCGATCGTTCCGGAGGCGATGCAGTTCTGCTTCGAACTCGCCGCCGAGGGAACACTCGCCGAGGGCGCGCGCCTCGAGATCGACGCGGTACCCGGCCGTGCGGCCTGCCGAAGTTGTGGCGCCGAGTTCACTGTGCTCGAACCGATCGCCCTGTGCGAGTGCGGCAGCGCCGATGTCGAGATCAGAGCCGGGCACGAACTCCGAATCCGCTCGATGGAAGTGAGCCGAGAATGTGCGCAACCTGTGGATGCGGCGACGACGCCGCCGCGGTGATCACCCTCCCGCACGAGCACGAGTACGAGCACGAGCACGAGCACGAGCCGCACCGGCACAGCCATGGTCACGGCGGCGATCACGTACACCTGCCGGTGACCGAGACCATCACCCTCGAACAGAAGGTCCTGGCCAAGAACGACCTATTGGCCCAGCGCAACCGTGACTGGCTCGCCGCCCGCGACATCCTGGCGCTGAACATGACCAGCTCACCCGGTGCGGGCAAGACCACGCTGCTCGAACGCACGATCCGCGAGTTCACCGAGCAGCCGATCGCGGTGATCGAGGGCGACCAGGCGACCTTGCTCGACGCCGAGCGGATCGGGGCGACGGGCTGCCGGGTCGTGCAGATCAATACCGGCGCCGGCTGTCACCTCGACGCCGACATGACCTTCCGTGCGCTCGAGTCACTGGACCCCGAGCCCGGCACGCTGCTGTTCGTCGAGAACGTCGGCAACCTGGTATGCCCGGCATTGTTCGACCTCGGCGAGCGCGGCAAAGTCGTGGTTATCTCGGTGACCGAGGGCACCGACAAGCCGCTGAAGTATCCGCACATGTTCGCCGCGGCGTCCCTGGTCCTCGTCAACAAGATCGACCTGCTGCCCTATGTCGACTTCGACCTGGATAAATGCCGGGAGTACGCGACTGTGATCAACCCGCACGCGCAGGTCCTGCCACTGTCGGTGACCAGCGGTGACGGTATGGCGCAGTGGTTCGACTGGCTCCGGCTGCAGCGCTCAGCAACTATTGATGATCACTCACCGGCGACATAGACTGACGTGATCAGGATCACGTCGTAGGCTCCCGTAAGCCTGCGATTACCCGCTTCAGAAAGTGGCACAGCCCATGCCCACCCAGGAAGCAATCAAAGCAGAACAGGCCCTGATCCACGTTCTGTGGATCAACGCAGGCCTCGGTTGTGACGGTGATTCGGTCGCGCTGACAGCCGCGACACAGCCCAGTATCGAGGAGATCGCCCTCGGCGCGCTTCCCGGGCTCCCGCAGATCGCGGTGCACTGGCCGTTGATCGATTTCGAATGCGGTCCCGCCGGCGGCGCCGACGATTTCCTCGAATGGTTCTTCAAAGCCGACCGCGGGGAACTCGAGCCGTTCGTGCTCGTCGTGGAAGGCTCCATTCCGAACGAACAACTCCACGACGAGGGCTACTGGTGTGGCTTCGGCAACAATCCCGCCACCGGTCAGCCGATGACGACCAGTGAGTGGCTCGATCGGCTGGCCCCGAAGGCCACCGCGGTGGTCGCGGTCGGTACCTGTGCCACCTACGGTGGCATCCACGCCATGGCGGGTAACCCCACCGGTGCGATGGGTGTGCCGGACTACCTCGGCTGGGACTGGAAATCCAAAGCCGGAATCCCGATCGTGTGCGTACCCGGTTGCCCGGTCCACCCGGACAACATGTCCGAAACACTGACCTACCTGCTCTACATGGCGACCGGACAGGCGCCGATGATCCCGCTCGACGAGGCGCTGCGCCCGAAATGGTTGTTCGGCGCCACCGTCCACGAAGGCTGTGATCGGGCAGGCTACTACGAGGAAGGCGACTTCGCCGACGAGTACGGCTCCCCGAAATGCATTGTGAAACTGGGATGTTGGGGCCCGGTGGTCAAATGCAACGTCCCCAAGCGGGGCTGGATCAACGGCGTCGGTGGCTGCCCGAATGTGGGCGGCATCTGCATCGGCTGCACCATGCCGGGATTCCCGGACAAATTCATGCCGTTCATGGACGAGCCACCCGGCGGGAAGATCTCCGCGACGGCGTCAGGGCTGTACGGGTCGGTGATCCGCAGCCTGCGCCACATCACCGGACGAACGGTGGACAAGGAGCCGCGTTGGCGGCACAAGGGCGAGAAGCTGGAATCCGGCGCCACCCGCACCTGGTAGGAGGCGATTGGAATGACTGCCATCATCCCCGAGCCGTCACACAAGAGGATCGATCCCGACAGCCTCGTCGAAATGGCCTGGGACCCGATCACCCGCATCGTCGGCAGCCTGGGAATCTATACCAAGATCGATTTCGAGAATCGTGAAGTGGTCGAGTGTCACAGCACCTCGTCCATTTTCCGCGGCTACTCGATCTTCATGCGAGGCAAGGATCCCCGCGACGCGCATTTCATCACCAGCCGCATCTGCGGTATCTGCGGCGACAATCACGCCACCTGTTCGTGCTACACCCAGAACATGGCCTACGGGGTGAAACCGCCGCACCTGGGCGAGTGGATCGTCAATCTCGGTGAGGCCGCGGAATACATGTTCGACCACAACATCTTCCAGGAGAATCTGGTCGGCGTGGATTTCTGCGAGAAGATGGTCGCCGAGACCAACCCCGGTGTGCTCGCCCAGGCGGAGAAGACTCCGGCACCGCATTCGGCCGAGCACGGTTATCGCACCGTCGCCGACATCATGCGCGCGCTCAATCCGTTCACCGGCGAGTTCTACCGGGAAGCGCTGCAGGTCAGCCGCTACACCCGCGAGATGTTCTGCCTGATGGAGGGCAGGCACGTGCACCCGTCGACGCTGTATCCGGGCGGTGTGGGAACCGTCGCGACGATCCAGCTGATGACCGACTACATGACGCGCCTGATGCGCTACGTCGAATTCATGAAGAAGGTCGTGCCGATGCACGACGACCTCTTCGACTTCTTCTACGAGGCGCTTCCCGGCTACGAACAGGTCGGATTGCGGCGCACGCTGCTGGGTTGCTGGGGCTCGTTCCAGGACCCGGAGGTGTGCAATTTCGAGTACAAGGACATGGAAGAGTGGGGCAGGCGGATGTTCGTCACGCCCGGGGTGGTCGTCGACGGAAAACTGGTGACCACTTCCCTGGTCGATATCAATCTCGGCATCCGAATCCTGTTGGGCAGTTCGTATTACGACGACTGGACCGACCAGGAGATGTTCGTGAAGACCGACCCGCTCGGCAATGCGATCGACCGGCGTCACCCCTGGAACCAGCACACCAACCCCAAGCCGCAGAAGCGCGACATGGACGACAAGTACAGCTGGGTGATGTCGCCGCGCTGGTTCGACGGCACCGACCATCTCGCGCTCGACACCGGCGGCGGCCCGTTGGCCCGGCTGTGGTCGACGGCGCTGGCCGGACTCGTCGACATCGGCTACGTGAAGTCGACCGGGCACAGTGTGCAGATCAACCTGCCGAAGACCGCGTTGAAGGGCCCGGTCAGCTTCGAATGGACGATCCCCACGTTCGGCAGCAACACCATCGAACGCAATCGCGCCCGCACCTACTTCCAGGCCTACGCCGCGGCCAGTGCGCTGCACTTCGCGGAAAGGGCGCTCGCGGAGATCAGAGCGGGGCGGACCAAGACGTGGGAGCACTTCGAGGTGCCGGAGGAGGGCATCGGCTGCGGGTTCACCGAGGCGGTACGCGGTGTGCTGTCCCATCACATGGTGATCAGGGACGGCAAGATCGCCAACTACCACCCGTATCCGCCGACGCCGTGGAATGCCAACCCCCGCGACAGTTTCGGCACGCCGGGTCCGTACGAGGACGCGGTGCAGGGCCAGCCGATCTTCGAGGAGAACGACCGCGAGAATTTCAAGGGCATCGACATCATGCGCACCGTGCGCAGTTTCGATCCCTGCCTGCCGTGCGGCGTGCACATGTACCTCGGCAACGGCAAGACGCTGGAGAAACTCCACTCGCCCACCCAGACACTCACCGGGGAGTAACGGTGATGCCGGATCGGCCGGGGGAGCACGACGAGGCAGCGATCGACCAAGACCGATGGCGCGGCGCAGGCGAGCGGATCGAGACCCTGCTCGACGCGAGTTCGGCGGGTGGTGTCGTCGCTCGTGAGCGTGCCGAGCAACTGGTGCGCGAGGTCGCCGACCTCTACGGCGCCGGGTTGGCACGGGTCCTCGCGCTCGTCGGCGACGATGTGCGCGATCGGCTCGCCGCCGACGATCTCGTCGCGAGCCTGCTGCTGGTGCACGGCCTGCACCCGCACGACGTGGAGACCCGCGTCCGCGCGGCACTCGACAGTGTGCGTCCGTACCTGGGGTCCCATGGTGGCGATGTCGAACTGCTCGGCGTGGCCGACGGCATCGTGCGCCTCGAATTGTCCGGCAGCTGCCGCACCTGCCCCTCGTCCTCGGTGACCCTGGAACTGGCGGTGGAGGACGCGGTGCGCGCCGCGGCGCCGGAGATCGAGTCCATCGAAGTGGCTGCCGCGCAACCGGAGTCGACCGACGCCCTGATCTCCCCCGACTCACTGTTCGCGCGGGTACATGCCGAGGCCCGTCCGGTGGCCGAGCACCACGGGAGCTGGATCGCCGTCCCGGAGCTGGGTGAGCTCGGTCCCGGCGAGGTCGGCGGCTTCGTCATCGGCGGGCACGCGGTGCTCGCCTGCCGGGTCGGTGACGAGCTGTTCGTCTACCGCGACCACTGCCCGTCGTGTGACAACTCCCTGGCCGGTGCCGCGCTGGAGCGGCGGGTCGGATTTCCGGTCGGTGACGCGGTCCTGCGCTGCCCGACCTGCCGAGCGCACTACGACGCCGTCCACGCCGGTGCCCGGGTCGACGGCGAGGGCCATCTGGAACCGCTGCCGGTGCTGGTGCGCGCAGGCGAACTGTCGGTGGCCGTCCCGGTGGGGGTGGCCGGGTGAGTTCTCCGCTGGGGGTGCTGCGGCGCCTCACCGTCGACCGTCAGCCCGCCGTGCCGGCGGGCGAACGGTGCGAGATGTGTGCGGAGTCCATCGCCGCCGAGCACCAGCACGTGGTGAATATCGAAGGACGTCAGCTGCTGTGCGTATGCCGGGGCTGCTACCTGCTGTTCACCGACCAGAAGGCCACCCTGCGGTACCGGGCGGTGCCCGACCGGTACCTGCGCTTCCCGGCGTTCACCCTCAGCCACGGCGAGTGGGACGCGCTCGAGATCCCGGTCGGTCTGGCGTTCTTCTTCGAGAATTCCGCGCTGGGCCGTACCGTCGCGTTCTATCCGGGACCGATGGGCGCCACCGAATCCGAACTGCCCCTGGACCAGTGGCGCACGGTGCTCGACCGGCACCCGGAGATCGACGTGGCCGTCCCCGATGTCGAGGCGCTGATGATCCGGGTCCCCGAGCGCGGCACCGCCGGCGCCGCCTGCCTGCTGCTGCCCATCGACGCCTGCTACGAATTCGTCGGCCGGATGCGGTTGCTGTGGCGCGGATTCGACGGCGGCCAGGACGTGCATCGGTATCTGGACGAGTTCTTCGCCGCGGTGTCGGCGCGCGCCCGGCCGGGTGGTGTGTGATGTGTCCGGCCTACTCGACGACCTTCGCGGTGCTCGGCATCGCACCCGAGCCGTACGCCGTGACGCCGACCCTGACGGCCCGCGTCGGGATCGCGGCGCTCGGCGAGGAACCGGTGCACGCCATCGCGTTACGCGCGCAGGTGCGGATCGAACCGCACCGGCGCGGCTACACCGACGAGGAGAGCGCGGGCCTGGTCGATCTGTTCGGGCCACGCGAGCGCTGGCGCGACACTCAGCGTTCCTTCCTCTGGATGCACTGCGCCACCATGGTTCCCGGATTCCACGGCGGCGCCCAGGTCGACCTGCCGATGCCGGTCACCTACGACTTGGAGGTGAGCGGGTCCAAGTATCTGCATGCCCTGCGCGAGGGGACCGTACCCCTGATCTTCCTGTTCAGTGGCACCGTGTTCATCCGCGGCAGCACAGGTTTCGCGGTGCAGCAGATACCCTGGGACCGCGAGGACAAGTTCGCGATGCCGGTCTCGGTGTGGGACGACCTGATGGCCGCGCACTTCCCGAACTCGGGCTGGCTGCGCCTGCGCCGCGACACCCTCGACGCGATCGCCGCCTACAAATCCAGCCACGGACTGCTCGGCTTCGACGACGCGGTGACCCGCCTGCTCGACACCGTCGAGGACAGCTCATGAATACCGAGCCGACGAGAGCACAGGCCAGGGCACGCGCGGTCGCCGACGCGGTGCTCTACGAGGGCTACCTGCTGTACCCGTACCGGTCGAACTCGCCCAAGAACCAGTCGCGCTGGCAGTTCGGCGTCCTCGGCCCCGCCGGTGCCGCCGCGACCGGCATCGGTGAGGATGCGGAACTGTCGGCCCAATGCCTGCTCGACCCAGGCGAGCACGCCTCGATCACCCTGACCGTCCGGTTCCTGCAACTACAGCGCCGCACGGTCGAGGACATCGGGGGAGCCCCGGTCACCGAGCTCGTCACCGGCGGCCGATCGTGGATCAGCTGGGACGAGGCGGTCGAATGCGAGCAGCGGATTGGTCCGCTGCGGCTGACCGATTCGACGGAGCGCCTGTCGATTCCGGCCGGAACCGATCACGAGGCGATCCCCGGTACCGACGGCGCACCGGCCGGGCGGCTGGCCCGGCGGCGCGAGCACCTCGACGGTGAGGTCCACCTGACGGTGGAACCCGACGGGCGATGGACGCGGGTGAGCATCACTCTGCGCAACACCGGTGCCCCCGCCGCCGACCAGCACGAGGCCATCGCCCGCTCCCTGATCGGCGCGCACGTCATCGCCGACATCGACGACGGCCGGTTCGTCTCGCTGCTCGAACCCCCGCCCGACGCCGCAGCCGCCGTGGCCCGCTGTGTCCAGCACCGCTGTTTCCCGGTGCTGGCCGGACCGTCCGGCGACGACAGCATCGTGCTGATCTCCCCGATCATCCTCTACGACCACCCCGAGATCGCCGAGCAGAGCGAAGGGCCGCTGTTCGACTCCACCGAGATCGACGAGATCCTCACCCTGCGCGTGATGACGATGACCGATCAGGAGAAGGCCGACGCCCGGGCGACCGACCAGCGGGCCGCCCAGATCATCGACCGCTGCGACGGCATGACCCCGGAGGCCCTACAGCAGTTGCACGGGGTCCTGCGGGATCCGCATGCCGAACCGGCCGCCCTGATTCCGGAGGTGCCCGACGGCGTCGACTGGTGGGACCCGGTGGCCGACACCGCCGTTCGGCCCGATGTCGACGCGGTCATGGTCGGTGCGGTACGGGTACGCAACGGCACCCGGGTCCGTCTGCATCCGTCGCGGCGCGCCGATGCCCACGACCTGTTCTACGACGGCAGGATCGCCCGGGTCGTCACGGTGCACTCCGATGTCGACGGGCAGGCTCACGTCGGCGTGGTCGTCGAGGACGACCCCGCCGCCGACCTGCACGAATGGTACGGCCGCTACCTGTATTTCGCCCCGGAGGAGATCGAACCACTCGACAGCCAACGAGAATGAGAGAAGGGGTCAGTCATGGCCATCATAGGAATGATCGCGGTCGGGCTCGCGGCGGTGGTCGCCGCCGGCGCCGCGGTACTCGGCGTCCGCTCGATACCGGATATGCAGCGCTATCTGAAGATACGCAGGATGTGAGGTGACGGCACGGGTGCTCGTCGCCGGGATCGGCAACATCTTCCTCGGCGACGACGGTTTCGGGCCCGAAGTGGTGCGGCGACTTCCGCCGCACGGTGAGACCGTGCGGGTGGTCGACTACGGCATCCGCGGCATGCACCTGGCCTATGACCTGCTCGACCCCTGGGACGCGCTGGTGCTCGTCGACGCGATCCCCGATCGCGGCGCGCCCGGCGCGCTGTCGGTCTTCCACGCCGAACCCGATGCCACCGGCGCGGCGCAACTCGACGCGCACGCCATGAACCCCGACGCCGTGTTCGCGAGCGTGCGCGCTCTGGGCGGGACCCTGCCGCCGACCGTCGTCGTCGGCTGCCAGGTCCGCTCGGTCGAGGAGGGCATCGGACTGTCCGAACCGGTCCTCGCCGCGGTCGACCCGGCGGTGGCCGCGGTGTCCGAGGTGCTCACGCGACTGTCCGCAGGTGCGCAAGAGCCCGGCGCCGACCCGCGCGAGGCGCTCGCGCCGTCGAACCGATCGGAGGGGTGAACCATGTGCCTCGGTATTCCCGGACAGGTCGTGGAGATCCTCGACGGCTACCACGGGCAGCTCGCCCTGGTCACGGTCTCCGGCGAGGACCGCAAGGTGAACATCGGTCTGCTGGACGAGGACCCGGTTCACCCCGGCGACTGGGTGATCATCCACATGGGTCTGGCGGTCGAGAAGACCGACGAGGCCGGCGCCGCCACCGCACTGGCCGGGTTGAACCTGCTCGGACGAGGCGAACAGTCGTGACCGCCGACCGGCAACGCCGTCACCTCGTGGTCCGCGGGGTGGTGCAGGGCGTCGGCTTCCGGCCCTTCGTCTACACCACCGCCGCGGAACTGTCGCTGTCCGGGTCGGTGGCCAACGACAGCTCCGGGGTGATCATCCAGATCGAAGGCGCCACCGCCGATCTGGACGAGTTCGCGCGACGACTGCGCGACCACCCACCGCCGCTGGCCGTTGTCGAATCGGTGGAGCAGAGGACCGTGGCGCTCCTCGGCGGCACCGGATTCCGCATCGCCGACACCAGCCGCGACGGCGGCGGCCGCACCCTGGCCTCACCCGACGTCGCGATCTGCGCCGAGTGCGCCGCCGAACTGGCCGATCCCACCGACCGCCGCTACCGCCACCCCTTCATCAACTGCACCAACTGCGGCCCCCGGTTCACCATCATCGCCGAACTGCCCTACGACCGGCCCAGCACCTCGATGGCCGACTTCCCGATGTGCCGGCGCTGCGCCGTCGAGTACGCCGACCCGGCCGACCGGCGCTTCCACGCCCAACCCATCGCCTGCCCCGACTGCGGCCCCCGCCTGACCTACACCGGGCCGGGTGACCCGGTGGAGTCGGCGCGAAACCTGTTGCGCGAGGGCGGAATTCTCGCCGTGAAGGGCATCGGCGGCTACCACCTCGCCTGCGACGCCTCCAACGAGGACGCCGTGGCCACCCTGCGCCGCCGGAAACGACGCGGCGACAAACCCTTCGCCGTCATGGTTGCCGACCTGACCACCGCGCGCACGATCGCCGAGGTCGACGACAGCGCCGCCGCATTGCTCAGCGGCCCCCAACGGCCGATTGTCCTGCTGCCTCGTGGCGCCGACCCGCTTGCCCCCTCGATCGCGCCACGCAACCCCGATCTCGGTGTGCTGCTCGCCTACACGCCACTGCACCTGCTGCTGTTCGGGCTCCCCGGCGACCCGCCCGGCCCGCGGGTATTGGTGATGACTTCGGGCAATCTCGGCGGCGAACCGATCTGCTTCGACGACGCCGATGCCCGCACCCGTCTCGCCGACCTCGCCGACGGCCGGCTCTCCCACGATCGCCGCATCCTCACCCCGTGCGACGACTCGGTGGTGCGCGTCGTCGACGGCATCGAACTGCCCCTGCGCCGCTCGCGCGGCTACGCGCCCCTCCCGCTGACCCTGCCCGTCCCGGTACCGCCGATGCTCGCCGTCGGCGCGGACCTGAAGAACACCTGCGCGGTGGGCGACGGCCGCTACGCGTGGCTCAGCCAGCACATCGGCGACATGGACGACCTGGACACCCTGCGCGCCTTCGGCTTCGCCGCCGAGCACCTCGCGGAACTGACCGGGGTCCGACCCACCCAGCTCGTCGCCGACGCGCACCCCCGCTACCGATCCACCGCCTGGGCGCGCACCCACGCCGAAGGCCGTCCGGTACACACCGTCCAGCATCACCACGCGCACATCGCCGCGGTCATGGGCGAACACGGACTCGGCGTCTCGGACACGGTCACCGGGATCGCGTTCGACGGCACCGGATTCGGACCCGACGGAGCCATCTGGGGCGGTGAAGTCCTGGCCGCAGGCTACAAGGGCTACCGGCGGCTCGCGCACCTGAAATATGTGCCGCTGGCGGGCGGGGACGTCAGTGTGCACCGGCCCTACCGGATGGCGCTGGCGCATCTGTGGTCCGCGGGACTGGACTGGTCGGACACGATCGCCTCGGTCGCCGCCTGCCCCGCCGATGAACGAGCGGTGCTGGCACACCAATTCGGCTCCGGCTTCGGATGTACTCCGACCTCGAGCATGGGACGGCTCTTCGACGCCGTGTCCTCGCTGGCCGGAGTCCGCCACACTGTCGACTACGAGGCGCAGGCCGCGATCGAACTGGAGGCCGTCGCGCGTTCGGCCGACCCCGGCGCCCGCGCTTACCGGTTCGGCCTCGATCACACCGCCGACCCGGCCGTGATCGACCCGGCACCGGTCGTGGCCGCCGTGGTCACCGACGCCGCGCACGGCGTCCCGGCGGCCGTGATCGCCGCCTGCTTCCATCACGCCGTGGCCGCGCTGGTCCTCGACCTCGCCCTGGATTTCGCATCGCCCCCGACGACCGTCGCGCTCTCGGGTGGGGTGTTCCAGAACGCGCTGCTGCTCTCGGCAGCACGCACTCTGTTGCGCGACAACGGGTTCCCTGTCATCACCCATCGTCGACTGCCGCCCAACGACGGTGGTCTCGCGTTCGGGCAACTACTCGCCGCCGGTGCGGGTTGAGCGAAAGGAGAGCAGCGATGTGCCTGGCAGTCCCGGGAAAGGTGCTCAGCTTGCACGAACGCGACGGCACCATGATGTCGGTCGTCGACTTCGGCGGCGTGCACAAAGACGTGTGCCTGGAATACATTCCGGACGCGGCGATCGGCGACTACGTGGTGGTCCACGTGGGCTTCGCCATCCAGCGCCTCGACGAGGAATCGGCGTTGCGCACACTGGCCGAATTCGAGCACCTCGGTGTGCTCAACGAGGAGTTCGGCGACGGGTTCGCCCTCGCCGCCAAACAATCCGGGCTCCCCGATCCCACGGCAGAACCGGCAGCGACCGACTCCGGCGCCGGCGACGACACGGAGGTGACGTCATGAAGTATCTCGACGAATTCAGCAACCCCGACCTGGCGAAGAACTTGCTCGACCAGATCCGCGCGGCCACCTCCCAGCGGTGGGCCATCATGGAAGTCTGTGGCGGACAGACTCATTCGATCATCCGCCACGGCATCGACCAGCTGCTGCCGAACGAGATCGAGATGATCCACGGCCCCGGCTGCCCCGTGTGCGTCACCCCGCTCGAGGTGATCGACAAGGCGCTCGAGATCGCCGCGCAGCCCGGGGTGATCTTCTGTTCCTTCGGCGACATGCTCCGGGTCCCGGGAAGCGAACGCGATCTGTTCCGGGTCAAGAGCGAGGGCGGTGACGTGCGGGTGGTGTATTCGCCCCTGGACGCGCTGACCATCGCCCGGCAGAACCCCGACCGGCAGGTGGTGTTCTTCGGTATCGGCTTCGAGACCACCGCACCGGCCAACGCGATGACCGTCTATCAGGCCAAACGGCTGGGCATCGAGAACTTCTCGCTGCTGGTCTCGCACGTGCTCGTCCCGCCCGCCATCGCCGCGATCATGGAATCGCCGACCTGCCGGGTCCAGGGCTTCCTGGCCGCCGGGCACGTCTGCAGCGTGATGGGCACCGAGGAGTATCCGCCGCTGGCCGACAAGTACGGGGTGCCGATGGTGGTCACCGGCTTCGAGCCCCTCGACATCCTGGAAGGCATCCGGCGCACCGTGACCCAGCTCGAGAGCGGCAGGCACGAACTCGAGAACGCCTATCCGCGCGCGGTCCGCGCCGAAGGCAACCCGGCCGCGAAGACGATGCTCGCCGACGTCTTCGAGGTCACCGACCGCGCCTGGCGCGGGATCGGGGTGATCCCGAACAGCGGCTGGCGGCTCTCGGAACGCTACCTCGCCTACGACGCCGAGCACCGGTTCGCGGTCACCGACCTGCACACCGCGGAGTCCTCGATCTGCCGCTCCGGCGAGGTGCTGCAGGGGCTGATCAAGCCGCACGAATGCGCCGCTTTCGGCAAGCAGTGCACACCGCGGAACCCGTTGGGGGCCACCATGGTCTCCTCCGAAGGCGCCTGCGCGGCCTACTACCTGTACCGGCGCCTCGACCTGCCCGCGGAGGTGGCTCATGCGTGAGGACAACGCGGCGGCCGGGCTCGACATGGACAGCTGGGTGTGCCCCATGCCGCTGCGCGACTCACCGAACATCGTGATGGGTCACGGTGGCGGGGGAGCGATGTCGGGTGAGCTGATCGAGCACCTGTTCCTGCCCGCGTTCGGCTCCGCCGCCGAGGCGGGCATGGGTGATTCGGCGGTGCTCACCCTCGGCGGCGTGCGGCTGGCGTTCTCGACCGACTCCTTCGTCGTGAAACCCCTGGCGTTCCCGGGTGGGTCGATCGGGGACCTGGCCGTCAACGGCACCGTCAACGACCTGGCCATGGCGGGCGCGCGGCCGATGGTGCTGTCCACGGCGTTCATCCTCGAAGAAGGCACCGCGCTCGCCGAGATCGCCCGGGTCGCCGAGGCCGTCGGCACCGCCGCCCTCGCGGCGGGCGTCAAGCTGGTCACCGGCGACACCAAGGTGGTCGACTCCGGCCACGGCGACGGCATCTTTATCAACACCGCGGGCATCGGCATCGTCGACGAGGGTGTCGACATCCGTCCGCAGCGGGCCCGTCCCGGTGATGTCGTACTCGTCAGCGGTGACATCGGGGTGCACGGCGTCGCGGTGATGAGCTGCCGTGAAGGTCTCGAGTTCGGCACCACCGTGTGCAGTGACACGGCGCCGCTCAACGGCCTGGTCGCCGCGATGCTGGCCACCGGCGCCGACGTGCACGTGCTGCGCGACCCGACCCGCGGCGGGGTCGCGGCGACGCTCAACGAGATCGCCGGCGTCGCGAAAATCGGTGTGGCACTGGATGAACGGAAGTTGCCCGTGCCCGACGCGGTCCGCGACGCGTGTGGGCTGCTCGGGCTCGATCCGATGTATGTGGCCAACGAGGGCAAGCTGATCGCCTTCGTCACCCCCGACGACGCCGACCGAGTGCTCGCGGCCATGCGGGCCCACCCGCTGGGTGCCCGAGCCGAAGCCATCGGGGTGTGCGTCGAGGACCATCCCGGCATGGTGGTCGCCCGCACCGCCCTGGGCGGCACCCGGGTGGTGGATCTGCCCGCCGGAGAACAACTGCCACGGATCTGCTGACAGGAGGCGCGATCATCGACGGGACCGAGATGTTCGCCCGCTACGCCTACGCGCCCAACCAGCTCGGCTACTGCGGTCCCGCCGATGCGCGGGCGTTGCACAACGGGTCATCCGCCGACATCCGCGCACTGGCGCGGCAGTTCTCCGGGGCCTGGCCCTACCTGCGGGCCATGTCGCGACTGACCGGCATCACCGATCCGCTCGACCGTCGCCTCGTCGAGTCCTATTGGCTCGGTGGCGGGATCGGCGCCGACCTCGACGCCGACGCGTTCACCACCGAACTGCTCGCGATCATCGGTCCGATGGCCGGGCACTACTGGTCGTACCTGAACGCCGACCTCGCCGAGGAAGCCGCCGCCAACCACGGATTCCACGTCTTCGGCGTGTATCCGTGGACCCGGCTGCTCGGCCGCGGCGCCGACGAACACCCGATCCGTATCCTGGACAGCTGTCGCATCACCTGGGGCACCGTGGTGGCCCGCGACGGCGGCGCCGCGTCGGTCCGCTGTCGGCGGTTGGTGCTGGACGGTCCGCTGCTGCGGTTGTCCGCCCCGGCGCTGCAGCGCGCCGAGGTGGACGACCAGCACCTCGCGACCGAGGTGACTGTCGGCGACCAGGTGGCGGTGCACTGGGGGCGCGTGTGCGGCCGCCTCGATGCCGGGCAGGCGCGGGCGCTGGCCATCAGTACCGCTCGACAACTACAGGTAACCAATCGACGGTTGACCGACACCCTGCGAAACGTTCGACCCTAGCCCGATACGGGATGTCAGGGGTGCACGAGATTGCGGTAGTTCTCGAGGATGCGGCGGATGGATGACGTCACCGGCAGATCACCGTCGAGTGGTGCCCAGACGTAACGGGCATGGACGGAGAGCCGGATCGGCTCGGTCGCCGCGACATCCACAGCGAAATGCAAGCGGCGGACCGGGCGGGCGTCGGGGGACAGGTAGTCGAAATCCCCGACATGGTGCCGAATCCCGGTGACGGCCAGGCCCGTTTCCTCGTGCACGCCCCGGACGACCGCCTCGGCGAGGGGTTCCCTCGGCAGCACCGTGGTACCGGGAAGCTTCAGCGTGGCCTTGATCGGGCCGGTGTCGTGGCGTGCGAGTAGTAGGACCTGTCCACCGCGATCGATGATCACGCCGACCCGTGGTGCGGTACCGTCGATTTCAGCTCGACGCGACAGTTCCTCGAACTCCAACTCGGATACCACCAGGACTCACCGACTTTCGACTCCGACACCGATCACCACCGCCGCCGGATTCGACGACTGTGGTCGGTGATTACCGTACGTCTCGCGCACCAAGGGCGTGGGCGAATCAGGACGCAAGATTGCGAAGTCGTGACCGAGCCCACGCACTCGGATCCGGCCCGAATGAGATCCTGCGCACGAACGAGCGCCGTTCGGCCCGAGTTCATCCGCGCCTGCGGCTGCGCAGGTGCGCCGAGAGGCGTTGGCGTCTTGGCGTGCGATCCGGGTGGGCGCTGGGTTGGTGACGTCCTGTCCTATCCGTCGACGACCGTGATCTTGGCCTGATCGGGATCGACCTGCGGGTCCGAGGGATTCGCATCGGACTTCACCGTGAGGCGCGACTTGTCGATGCCGTCGGCCTCGAGCTCGGCCGCGATGTTGTCACCGCGGGCTTCGGCCAGAGATTTGGCGGTGGCCACATTCGAATCCTGGGCGTAGGTCGTGATTTCTATCTTGGTGTCGTTCCCCTGCAAGGCGGCCGCAACCGCTGTGAGGGTGACGGTGTCGGTCGTGCCGAGGTCGGAACTGCCCGGGGCGAAGGAGATCGGGGCGGCAACCAAGATCGTGTTGATCGCATCCTGAACCGTTTGCTGCACGTTCTCGCGCAGGGAACTCACCGCCGCGGACGCCGTTGCGGCGATGCTGCTCTGCAGAGTGTCGACCTGGGCGGTCGGGGTGGTTGTCGGCGTGGATGTGGTGTCGTCGGAGTTACACGCCGCGGTCATCAGCACAACCGCCGCGATCGACGCTATCCCATAGACACTGCTCTCGAGCTTCACTGGAATCTCCTGGTCTGTGAATGTCGGACAGCGGGTCGTGCTCACTTCGATGACGCCGAAGCCTGGCTCGGCGGCTTGATCGGCGTGCCGACCCGTCCCATCGTCGCTGCGGCGACCTCAGCGTCGATCGACAGCACCGGGCCCAGAACTGGAGTCGATCCCATGGGCGAATCGTGCACCGCCTCCAGTCCGCGCGCTTCACCCGAATCGGGTGAATCCAGAGGGCCGGCGTTTCGGTCGCTTGTCGGCGCACATACCTACGAGCGCGTCGACGCTGAGGACAAATTCCACACCGCCGGCCGTTCTCCCGAGGGCCTGCCGGTGGGAGTGCATCTCATCGGACCGATGTTCGAGGACCGCACCGTCTTGCGGCTGGCCGAACTTCTCGAGCAGGAGATCGGCGGCTTCCGACCGGTATTTCCGTAGATTGCACCGCCCGACCTGGAGAAAGTCCACTACGAGGTGTGCCGGGTTGTCAGCGATCCGATTCGGGAGCGCGGCGTCGGGTATGCGCGACATGGTGTCGCCGTGCTCGGGTGGCATCGCTGACACCCGTAAGAGGAGGTCGAGTTGGATATCGAACGAGGTAACACCAAGCATGGACCCGCTCACGACGAGGAGCTGGCCGAGGAGCTGGACAGGGCTCTCCGAGGTACGGGTCGTGTCGAGGACTGGCGAGAACCGGAACCGCTCTCCGACGACGACACCGAGACCGACATCCGCTCCGACTACCGCAAACGCGGGTTCCCCGACCCTGCTGCCGCGCAGTCTCCTCCGGCCGCGCAGGCGAAGGTCGACGGCGATGATCGCAGGTCAGCACCACTGATCGAAATACGCGGGCTCACCGACCTGCCGAACGCCGTCGTCGCCGCGGCCTTTCAGACCGCGGCGCGCGTGCGCCACGCACGGGTGTTTCATCCGCGGGGAATTCGCCTCGCCGGGCGGTTCCGGCCCACGCAGAAGTACGAGCCGTGGTTCGGTGCGGGCGATCGGGCGGTGATCGCGCGACTGTCGAAGGGACTCGGTAGTCCGGTCGGGGTGCCCGATGTCCTCGGGTTGGCCTTTCGGGTGCTGGACCGCGACGATCACCCGTGGGACTTCGCCTTGGCGACCACCGGTCGCGGCACCCTCGGCCGATTCGTCTTCACCCCTGCGCGCGGCTGGTCCACCGCCTGTTTCGGCTCGCTGCTGCCGTACCGGTTCGGCGACGCGTCACCGGCGTGGCTGTTCGCCGAGCCGCTGGACGCCGAGGCTCTGCCGAACACGGCATCCTTGCAAGCAGTCGGTGACTACCTCGACGGCCAGGTGATTCGCTACACCCTCACCGCTGACGGGCTCGGCAGTCCCGCCGAGACCATCGGTGAGCTGGATCTGCGCCGCGCCGAACCGGGTGAGCACCGCACCGACTTCTTCGACCCGGTCCTGAACCATCCCGCCGAGGTGGCCCTGGTCCCGAACGTGGTCAACCGGATCCGCGAGAGCGCCTACACCGGAAGCCGGCGCGGTCGGGATGACGAGGGGTCACAGCCGCCTGCCTGAGCGGAACGTGGCGTAGGCGACGATGCGGTCGCGGAACCACCCGCCGGAATCCCTGGACATCGGATGGCCGACGCCTACCAGCGAAGTTCGCCGGCCTCGTCCTGGAGGGTCCCGGTGGGTCCGTCCGCGCCGATCGTCGCCAGCCGCACAACGGTTCCGGCGCTTTCCTCGACAGGCCGCCCACCTCCCATGCCCAGGGCCGCCGTCATGTCGGTGTCGGTGAAGCCGGGCTCCAACGCATTGAACTTGATGCCGGGCTCGGCCTTGGCGTACTGCACCATGAGCATGGTCGCGGCCGACTTGGACGCCGCGTAGAGCGTCGCAGGCAGCCCGAACTCCGGCCTGTCGGGATTGGTCACCGCCCAGAACGATCCGGCGCTGCTGGAGACCGTGACGACGACAGGATGCTGCGACGTGCGCAGCAGCGGGAGTGCCGCCTCCGTGACCCGGACGACGCCGACAGCGTTGGTGTCGAACACACGCAGAGCCGTCGGGCCGTCGACGATCCCGCCGCCGGAGATACCCGCATTGTGAATCAGCACGTCCAGACGACCCTCGACCGAGCCGATGGTCGCCAACGCCGCCGTCACCGACGCGTCGTCGGTCACGTCGAGCTGGACGAACCGCGCACCCAGCTCGGCCGCGGCCTTCTCACCGCGCTCGACGTCGCGGGCCCCGATGTAGACGGTGTGACCGAGGTGGATCAGTTGTCTGGCGGTCTCGTAGCCGATGCCCTTGTTGGCTCCGGTGATCAGCGTGACGGTCATAGTGCTTCCCTTCCGATATCCATTGCCCGGGTGGGCATCAAGGACGCTATGGGCGACCGCTCCCGCCAGGCAGCGCCCCTTCGGTCCCAGGGTGTGACAGGGCCCCTTTGTACCGGCGCCTGAGCTCTACGCTGGTGCCATGACGAACCGGCCGAACACCTTGGGCGAGTACCTCCGTGCACGCCGCGGACTCGTGACGCCGCAACAGGCCGGCATTCCCGAACTCGGCGTGCGGCGGGTGCCCGGCCTGCGACGGGAAGAAGTCGCCATGCTGGCCGGCATCAGCGCCGACTACTACCTACGCCTCGAGCGCGGCCGCGACCGCAACCCCTCGACACAGGTCCTCGAGTCGATCGCGCGAGTGCTGCGTCTCGACGACGACCACATCGCGTACCTCATGACGCTGGCGGCCGACAAGCCCCGCCGGAGCCGACGACGTCCCCGCAAGGAGACCGTGCCGCCCGGCATGGTGCAGCTCTTGGCATCCCTGGCGCAGCCTGCCTACATCGAGGGGCGCTACTTCGACATCCTGGCCTCCAACTCGCTGGCCGCAGCGCTCTCGCCCCGCTTCACCGTCGGCGGCAATCAGCTCAGGGACATGTTCCTCGACCCAGCCGAGCAGGCCCTGTACCCCGACTGGAAGAACTCCACGCAGTGCCTCATCGCCAACCTGCGCCAGTCCGTCGGCACCGATATCGACGACCCGCGCTTCATCGAGCTCGCCGGCGAGCTCTCACTCGCGAGCCCTCGGTTCCGCGAGCTGTGGGCCCGGCACGACGTGAAGGGACAGTACGGATCGCCCATGCGATTCGACCACCCTCAGGTCGGTGAGTTGACGCTCAACCGGGAGCGGCTCAGCATCGGTGAGGCCGACGACCTCAAACTCGTCGTCTTCCACCCCGACCCCGACACCGTGCATGCCGACAAACTTGCCCTGCTGGCGTCCGCGGCCCTGCCCCCATCGACCACCAGCCACCATCGCGAACCATCAAGCGCGTGACACTGCGTTGTCGAGGACTCCGTGGAGGGTATGGGCGAAAGCCTCCGGTTGGCCCGGGTAGCCGGACTCGGGGCCGGTGAAGCCGCCGTGATGGCTGGGGAAGAGGACCGGCTGCTGACCGAGTCGGTCGGCGAGCGCCGTCGAGGTGCGTTCGGTGACCGTCCCCGTCGACTCCTCGCCGTAGCCGATGACGATCCGGGGCGGTGCCGCGACGAGAGCGGCGATGTCGGCGCGGTAGTCGAGGACCGGCCGGGACCGCTCCGACAGCAGCGGGTGGCCGCGGGAACCGTCGTCCTCGGCCGGCAGGCCGAACATCGCGGGATCCGTGGCGGGCGCCGCGAAATAGTCGTCGGTGAATTCGCCGTGCCAGGATGTCATCGCGATGAAGGCCGCCATGCCCGCGCCGAAGCCGTTCGCCGCATAGGCGTCGCGATACCCGGCCGCCGCACGGTCGGCCGCCGCGGCATCGGGGAGCACGGACAGCAGCGGCGGTTCATGCGCCACCAAGGTGGTCACGTCATCGGGGTGGGCGCTCACGAGCGCGAGCGCGACGATGGCCCCGCCGCTACTGGCGAAGATCTCGACCGGGCCGGAGCCGAGGACCTCGATGACGGCGTGGACATCCTCGGCGTGGACGGTGGGGACGTTGTCGACCTGGTCGTCGGTGCGGACGCTGCGGCCGAGTCCGCGCGGGTCGTAGGTGACGACCGTGCGATCGGGGAAATGCGAGGCGAGGGCGGTAAATCCGCTCGCGTGCATCGGGAGCCCGATCATGAGCAGTGGCGGCCGCCCATCGGCGGTCGGGAGTGGACCCTGGACGTCGTAGGTGAGCGTTGCGCCGGGGGTTTCGAGCTTGTGTGTCGTCATGCTGGTACCGACGTGTCCGGAGGCGAGAATTCATCGGCGGGTGGCGGATCGGTCGGTTCCCGGAATCAAAGAATGGGTCTGCCGCCGGTGACCGCGAGCCTGGCACCGGAGATGTAGCTCCCGTCGTCGGCCGCGAGCAGGACATAGGCCGGCGCGAGCTCGGCCGGCTGTCCTGCCCTGCCCAGCGGGGTGTCGTCACCGAACTTCGCGACCTTCTCCGGCGGCATGGTGGACGGAATCAGCGGCGTCCAGATCGGGCCGGGCGCCACACTGTTCACCCGGATGCCTTTGTCGCCCAACAGCTGCGCGAGGCTCGCGGACAGATTCGCGATCGCCGCTTTGGTGGCGGCGTACGGTGTCAGGGTCGGATTGGGCATGTCGGAATTGACCGAGGAACTGCCGATGATCGACGACCCGGGGCGCATATGCGGATTTGCCGTCAGTTTTCCCGAGCCGCGGTAGCTGCTCTCCCCGCAGTCCGGAACCGGTGACATCTGCGCCTGGACGCCGGGAACTTTCTGCTGCTGTTCGGGAAATCCCGTGATCGAAGCCCTCCGTTGGTCGACTGCCGTCCTTGGGCGATACCGCGATTTGCCGCTGGTAAACAGCGGGGGTGTGCACCGGCAAGTCGCCGGACCGCCCGGAGTCGGTCACGCAACCAAAGTTGCGGGAACCTGATTGAAGACGATGGCAGCGTCTATTGCTTCGGTAAGTGCAAACGGTTAGGGAGAGGAGATAGGTAGAGATGAACTCCATGGATCCTGATCCAGACAAAACCCCCGACCTGGAACCAGGAGGTGGTGTTGCACCCGGATCGACCCCACCGGAATCTGCCCAGACATCGGGATTGTCGGCTCCGGAGCCGCGCACCAGCCGCCATTTTCCGCCGACCGGTGTTGCCGCGATTGTCGTGGCGGTGCTGTTCGTGGCCCTCTTCCTGGCGGTCGCGGTGGGACTGGTGCTCGCGATGTGAGATCGATCCGGCATGCGATCCTGAGCAGGATACGATGCTCGAGCGTTGCTGGAGACCGAAGTTCCTTCGCGAAGAGACTGAATCTCGTTATGGAGGGTTCCGCATGCGTGTCGTTTCCGTCCTCGCAACACTGACAGGGGCAACCGCGATATGGCTGACACTGTTGTCGGCACCGGCCATGGCCGAGGTCGCCGCCCGTGCCGACACCGAGACGCTGGTGTCCTTCGAATTCGGCCCAGGCGGAGCCCGCAGTGAGTGTCACAGCGGAAAATTCCTGTGCGAGCCGAGCGAATTCAAATGCGACAACGACAGATGCGTGCAGAAACAATGGCTGTGCGACGGTGACGACGACTGCGGTGACGGATCCGATGAGCGGAACTGCCAGTAGAACCGGCTGTCCCCGGTGGTGTGCCGGCGAACGAACTATGCGCCGTCGTTGCCTTCGCGCAGGGAATGGATCATGCTCCGCAGGCTCCGGAACGCATCCGACTGCTCGGTCTCGGTCATGCGCGCCAGCATCCTGGCCTCGACGGATCGGACCGCTGCGCTCGCCTTCTCGAGGCTGCGTCGGCCGCGAGGGGTGAGCCGCGTGGGAAGCGCCTTCCCGACGGGTGCCTCCGCGGGCCTGGTCACGTAGCCGTCTCGTTCCAGGGTCTGGAGCAGTACGTTCATCGTCTGCCGGGTCACGAACGCGCCTCGCGCGAGCTCGGAGTTCGACAAGCCCGGTCGTTGAGCCAGCAGTTCGAGGCAGGAGTAGTGCGTCACGCTCATCCCGAGCGGCCGCAGCACCTCCTCCATGGCTGCGCGCAGGGCGCTCGACGCCTCTTTCAGCAGGTAGCCCAGTGACGTCTCCAGGTCGACGCCGACACCGTCTTGACTCATGTCAGTATTCTGACATAGGTTGCCTGTGTCAGAAAGCTGACACGAAGACAAGGAGCATCATCATGCCCGTCACCGGCCCCGACTTCATCTCGCTCCAAGCGCGTGACCTCGACGCTTCGCAGGCGTTCTACGAGCAGTACCTCGGCCTTGTCCGCGCGCAGGCCGGACCGCCGCACGCTGTCGTCTTCGAGACGAAGCCGATCGCGTTCGCACTCCGCGACATCGTTCCCGGCACCGATCTGGCCTCCACCGCTCAGCCCGGCATCGGTACCGCGATCTGGCTCCACGCCACAGACGTCCAGGCCATTCACGATGCGCTGGTCGCCGACGGGCACACCATCGTCTCCGCACCGATCGACGGCCCCTTCGGTCGGACATTCACCTTCGCCGACCCCGACGGCTACCGGATCACGCTCCACGACCGCGCCTGACGCCGTCGGATCACCCGGGGGGATGGAGCCGCCCCGAACTTATCCGAGTTCTTCGGCGAGCCCGATGAGCAGACCTTCGGGACCACGGATGTAGCAGAGCCGATAGGCTTCCTCGTACTGAACCACTTCGCTGCTGACGAGCTGCGCGCCGTGCTTGCCGAGGCGAGCGAGCGTCTCGTCGATGTCGTCCACGGTGAACATGACGCGCAGGTAGCCCACAGTGTTCACCGGAGCGTTCTGCGGACCGGCGAGCACATCTGGCACGAGGAAGCGCGAGAGCTCGAGTCGGCCGTGGCCGTCAGGCGTGCGCATCATGGCGATCTCGACGCGCTGGCCGCCGAGGCCGGTCACGCGTCCGGCCCAGTCACCTTCCACCATGGCTCGACCCTCGAGTTCGAGGCCGAGCTCACCGAAGAACTCGATCGCAGCCGCAAGGTCTTCCACGACGATGCCGACGTTGTTCATCCTGACTGGCATGGGGTCATCCTAGAGAACCCAGCGGTCGGGTGACCGGTGACGAACCTCGTCGAACCGGCATCTGCTCGTCATTCGCGATCAACCAGCCGGCGAATCCGTCAGGGCGGCAGCGACTTCGGCGGCAGCGCGTTCGCCGGACTCGATGGGGGAAGCTGCCGGGCATCTCCCTCCCGGCTCTTCGCGGGATAGCGGCGTGCCCGTGTCGGCGGGCTGGGGAGGGCACCCGAATTCGCGCGCTGCGCTGCTTCCTGCCGATTGCCAGCTCACTCCCAGCCGAGACCGAGCGTGCCCGAAGGAACGGCCGCAACCATGGGCGGTGTCGAAAGTTGAACACCCGAAGGGCGCACACGCCCATCGGCCGGATTCGAAGGAGAACTCCGTGAAAGTCCTCGCGACCACGGCGGCGAAGGTGGTCATCGCCGGCGGTGTCGCCGCCGCACTGATCGGACTCGGCGCCGGAGCCGCCAGTGCCCAGCCGCACGACAGCCCCGACCCGGGACGTCCGGGCCCCGCTCACCAAGAACCACAGGCCGGACATCAGCAGGGCCCACAGCGGCACGGCTTCTGGTTCCTCGACCGCTGGGTGCCGTTGCCCTGGTGACCGGACCGGCCGTTCACCGACCACGGTGAACGGCCGCTCCGTCGATACACCGCATCGCCCGCCTCGGCCGACCAGGACCAGCTTCCGTACTCCGAAGGTTCGAAACTGAGGACGAGGGCGGGTTGCGGATTGTCCAGGCGCACGTTGATCCCCAGCCGCTCGTGTCGTTGCTCGCGCGGAACGGACGGGCTGCGGAGCTCGACGCCTTCTACCGTGGCGAGGCCGACGCACGAGAGTCGGCCGTTTCCTCGAAACGGGCCAGCTCGGGTCGCTTGGCGACACGGCCGTCGCCGGAGGAACGTCCCGTCAGGCGGCGAAGCAGCCATGGGCCGAGAAAGGTTGCCAGCCAACGTAACTCGGTGCCGACCTGTGCTGCTGGATGTCGCTGGGGCAGAGGCGGGGACAGTGGCGTGGTCCAGCTGTCGTCGGATCCGGGCAGCTGCAGTGCCTGGGCCAGGGCATCGGCGATGCGCTGGTGCCCCAACGGGCTGGCATGCAAGCGGTCCGAGGACCACAGGCGGGGATCGGTGACTACCGCGTGATCGCAGGTTTCTGCCACGACCACACCAGGGCGCGCGGCGGCCTCGCGGATCACGGCGTTGAGCGCGACGGTGCGGGCGGCGATGGGGCGGGCGAGGGGCGTGATGCGGGTGATATCGGGAAAGGTCAGCGTCGCCACTGTCGCACCGTGGGCGGTCAATGCCTCGAACATCGCTTCGAGATGCCGACCCACCGCATCGGCGTCGAAATCCGGTCGCAGGAGATCGTTCATGCCGGCGATCACGGTGGCGACGTCGGGTCGCAGCGCCACCGCGGCATCGAGCTGATCGTGGCGAATCTGGCTCGCGAGCTTGCCGCGCACGGCGAGATTGGCGTAGAGCAGCGACGGGTTCGCTCGCGCCATCGACGCCGCGAGCCGGTCGGCCAGTCCGATGACGCCGGTTCGGTCGTCGCCGTCGCCTACACCTTCACTCTGGCTGTCGCCCAATGCGACATACCGTGCGAAGACGGGCGCGCTGTGCTGGTCGCTCACGCGGAGGTCTTGCCTTCGATAGCCTCCCGCGCTTCCTGCTGGATTCGCGGGTACTCCTCGGCCATCCGGGCGGCGAGCGCCTGGGCAGCCGAAAGCGGCCGCACCATCACCGTGAACGCATCGATTTTGCCGTCGGCGTCGAAGTGCAGGAAATCGCAGCCCGACAGCTGCAATCCGTCCACGGTGGCCTCGAACACCAGCGCGTGATCACGACCGTCGGCGGCGGCGATCTCCCGCACGTACCGGAAGTTCTCGAAGACCCGCAACACCGCACGCAGGATCGCCGCTGTCACCGGCTTGCCCGGATACGGCGCGAAGGCGACGGGACTGGTGAACACCACATTGTCGGCCAGCAACGCTTCCATAGCGTTCTGGTCCCGGGCCTCCACCGCGGTTCGGAAAGGGTGCACCGTGCCTCCTAGACAAATAATTGACTAATTTCCGTCGACGCTAGCGCTGACAAGAGCAGGTGTCCAGGGATTCCACTAGTCAACTTTAGTAGTGTCGATGCTGCTAGGGTGGTCGGATGGCGTTACGACACGCGGTGCTCGCCGCCCTGCTCGAGGGAGAGGCGTCCGGCTACGACCTTGCCAAGGAGTTCGATGCCTCGGTGGCGAACTTCTGGATGGCGACCCCGCAACAGCTGTACAAAGAGCTCGAGCGCATGACCGCCGACGGCCTCATCGAAGCGCGGGTGGTCGAGCAGGAAAAGCGCCCGAACAAGCGGCTGCACTCCATCACCGACACCGGCCGCCGCGCCTTGCACGCCTTCGTCGCCGATCCCACCAAGCCCACCGTCATCCGCGACGAGATGCTGGTGAAGGTTCAGGGGATGGAGGCCGTCGACGAGTCGGCCGTCGAGGCTGTCCTCATCGAACGCCTTGGCTGGGCACAGGCCAAACTCGCTCGATACGAGCGGCTCCGTGCGCGCCTGCTCGACGGCCGAAGCGAACACGCCTATCTGAGCGAGGCCGCGCGCATCGGCTCCTACTTGACCCTGCTGCGCGGAATCTCCTTCGAGCAGGAGAACATTCGCTGGTCCGAGTTCAGCCTGAGCGCCATCCGGCAGCGACGAGCGTCGGCGGCGAACAGTCCGGCCGCCGATCCGCGGCCTTGAACTGACCACACCAAGTCGGTGACTTGGAATATTGGCTGTTTCGGTCCGCGGGGATATCGCCACGTCGTAGCCTCGGTGCGTGAAATATGCAGCGGTGGTTCGATGCGGGGTCGTCGCGCTCGTCGTGATGGCGACCGGTGGGTTGCCGAGTACCGCCTCGGCTGATCCGGTCGCGCAGTTTTTGGAGATCGAGCGGAACGCCGTCGCCCGCGCGCAGTGCGGGGAAGGTTCGCTGCCGGAAACCGGTGTGCAGGGCGAGGTTCCGTTGGCCGACCGCAACAGCGGGCGCAGCCGGCAGGGGTATCGCTGCAATCTGACATTGGTCGGCCAGTATCAGGGACAGGGGGCGGGCATCGTCAGCCCGACCTACGAGCACTGCTCCTACACCGGGTCCAACTGGCCGATGGGTTTCCTCTCCGACCATCCCGGCGTTCAGGTGCTCGATGCCTCCGATCCGGCGAATCCGAGGTTGTCGACCACTCTCACCGAACCGGCGATGCAGGGCGGCACGTGGGAATCGCTGAAGGTGAACCACGAACGCGGGCTGCTCGCCGCGACCGGTGTCGGGATCGGCTACGGCGCAGGCTATTTCTCGATCTACGACATCTCCGAGGACTGCGCGCACCCGCGACTGCTCAACAGCGGCCCGGGTTCGCAGCTGACGATGCCGCTGCCGATCACCACGCACGAGGGCGGATTCTCACCCGACGGCCGAACCTATTGGGCGGCAGGCACTCTGCCACCCGGATTGCTGCACGCGATCGATGTCAGCGACCCGGGCAATCCGCGCGTGATCTGGACTGGATCGACGGGCCTGTCCAATCACGGGTTCGGCATCAGCCCCGACGGAAACCGCATGTATGTGTCGACCCTGGCCGGTATCACGGTGCTCGACATCAGTGCGGTGCAACGCCGCGACCCCAATCCTGTTGTGCCGCATATCTCCCATCGGTTCTGGCTCGACGGCCAGTTCACCCAGCACACGATTCCGATCACCAAGGACGGCGAGCCGTTCATCCTGACCGTCGACGAGGCGGGCTCGGGCGGAGTCAAGATCATGGATCTTGCCGACGAACGCAATATCCGCCTGGTGAACACCATCAAGCTCGAGATCAATCTGCCCGAGAATGCCGACCGGTGGGCGCAGTCGGCGCAGGGGGAGGGGCTGTTCGGGTACGACGCGCACTACTGTTCGGTGGATCGGGCCGAAGATCCCACCACGCTGGCGTGTGGCTGGATTCAGTCCGGCATCAGGGTTTTCGACATTCGTGACCTGCGCGATGTCCGCGAGATCGCCTATTACAACCCGCCAGGGCAGGTCGGCAAGAAGCAGGAGTTGGTCAATTCCCTGCACGCCGATACCCATCCGATCCTGATGGTGCCACCGCTGACCGGAACCATTGCCGTCGGCCGTGCGCTGCTCGAAGGCGCCATCTCGGCGGGCGACCTCACCAGCGACCGGGCGAAACTCATCGGCGCCGATCTATCGGCGGACTGGTGCTTCTCGCCCCCGGAGTTCCACGGTTCACAACTGTGGGTCAGCTGCATGGACAACGGATTCATGGTGCTCGACCTGGACGACTCGGTGTTCCCGCCGCGATGACACGCGCAACGGTATCGGCTGTCGCCCTTGTCCTTTCGCTGCTGCTCGGCGTCGGCGTCGGCGCGCTGTGGTCGCCGCGTTCGGAGTCGCCTGCGACCACGGTATTGACGTCGACGGAGATCGGTTTCGCCCAGGACATGGCCGCCCACCATGAACAAGCGATCGTGCTGTGCGACGCGGTGACCACCAACGTCGATCCGGCTGTCACCGCGCTGTGCGCGCAGATCCGCACCACCCAGCTGAACGAGATCGGTGTACTGCGCGGCTGGTTGCAGCTGCTCGACCAGCCGCAGGCCGCCGCGGTGCCGATGGCGTGGATGGGCGCCGGTCACCAGCACGGGCCGGGTGCGCTGATGCCGGGGATGGCGACCTGGGCCGAGGTCGACGAACTGCGCAGACTGTCGGATCCACGCACTGCGGAGGTTCGCTTGCTTGAGTTGATGATTCGCCATCATCGAGGCGGGATCGACATGGCCAACTATGCCGCGCTGCACGCCTCGTCGATGTCGGTGATCCAGGTCGCCGGGCAGATGGCCAACGAGCAGAGCGGCGAGTTGTCGGCGATGTCGGTACTGCTGGCCCGTCGCGACGGTCAGGCGCTGCCCTATCCGTGAGTGCCGGGCTCGGCCGAGATCGCGGCGAGCAGGAGCGTTCGCGCCTGCGGCCAGTCGACGAGACCGGCCGAGGCGATCGGCAGCGGCGCCATGACGACCAGGCCCCGCATCGTGGCCACGCACGTCAGGATCCAGTCGGCGAAGTCGGGCCGGGTAGCCAGGTCGGGCAGGGCCTGCTCGACCATCGCGATGGCCAGCGCGTGCGCGGTGTCGACGCCCGCGGCGATGTGCTCGCGTAGATCGGCATCGGTGCGTGCGGCGAGCAGCAATTCGGTGATGACGTGGGCGATGGGGAGATTGTGGATCTCCCACAGCATGTCGAGCGCTTCTGCGTACCGCTGCGGTCCGGCGTCGGGTAGCGCGCGCATTCTCTCCTGGGCCTGCTCGGACAACCCCACCGCGAGCTGCAGCAGCGCGGCCTCCACCAGCGCGGTCTTGGTGGGGAAATGATGCTGCAGTGCGCCTTGGCTCACCCCGGCCCTGCGAGCGACCGCGCGGACGGAGGTGCCCGCGTATCCACATTCCTCCAGGGTCGCCACGGTCGCGTCGAGGATCGCCTCGCGCGCCACGGTGTGCTTGGCCGCGCGAGTCACCGCAAGCGCTCCGGAATGAACTCCATACCCGCGAGCATAGGTAATCCCGCGACACCGATTCATCGGCTCACCGTGGATTTCCGATACGCGGACGATATGTGGTCGGCCCTACGGTGTGGGCCATGTGTCAACAGCCCCAAACGTCCATGCCCCCAGCACCATTCGTCACCGCAGGCGCAGTTGGGAAGGGAACTCGGTGAAGACCATCCTCAAGCTCGCGGCCGGCCTGATAGTGGGAATGGCGATACTCATCGGCGGCGTCGTCGGCCTCACCCAGGACGAAGTGACCTGCGGGGGAACAACGATGAGTGCAGGTGATCTGTGTGAGGAGACCTCACGCAGCGGGAAAACGACCATGAGCGATTACGAAGACCAGCGCTCCGACGGCCAGACCGGCAAATGGATCGCCGTCGGACTCGGCTCGCTCATCATCGTCGTTTTCGGTCTCGGCGTGATTGGCACGCTGACCACGGACCGGCAGTCGCGGTCGCAGCGAACACCGCGCTGACTCACGGAGTCGGTTGATCGGCGCGAGAACTCAGGCCCGTCGCCGTGGGAAGTTGCACCGTGACGCACAGCCCGCCTGCCGGACGGGGAGTGAGGGTGAGGGTTCCGGAGTGTGCTCGGGTGATGCTGTCGACGATCGCCAGGCCGAGCCCGACCCCGGAGTGATGGGTGCGGATGCGTTCGTTGCCGCGCTGAAACGGCTCGGCCAGAGTGGACACGAGCTGCGGGGTGAGCGGGATCCCGGTGTTCTCGACGGTAAGTATCACCGTCCCGGGGGCAACGCTGGTCGTGACCCACACGGCGCCCCGGCTCGGCAGGTTGTGGACGATCGCGTTGTGCACGAGGTTCGTCGTCATCTGCAGCAGCAGGGCGTGCGAGCCGATGGTGGGGGCCATGTCGCCGGAGGTTTCGAGGGTGATGCCGTGTTCCTCCGCGAGGGAAAGCAGCGTTTCGGTGGCTTCTTCCGCGAGGAGCGACAGGTCGACGGGTTCTCGGGTGAAGGATCGTTGATCGGCGCGGCTGAGCAGGAGCAAGGCTTCGGTGAGGTCGATCGCCCGGGTGTTGACGGCATGCAGCCGGTCGACGAGTTCGCCGGTGTCGCGGCTGCGATCGTCGCGGGCCACGTCGAGAAGTGTCTTCGTGATCGCCAGCGGGGTGCGCAGTTCGTGGGAGGCGTTGGCGGCGAATCGCTGTTCTTCGGCGACGTGTGCCTCGAGCCGGGCCAGCATGGTGTCGAAGACGTCGGCGAGTTCACGGAACTCGTCCCGGCGGCCCGGCAGCCGGATGCGGTGGGACAGTGAGCCGTTCGCCGCCAGGCGGGCGGCGGCGGTGATGCGCGACAGCGGCGTGAGCATCCGGCCGGCGAGAATCCAGCCTCCGGCGAGACCGAATGCCAGCAGAAACGCCAATACCACGGTCACGAATGGCGCGAAGGCGCGCAGCAGGCTGCCCCGGTCGATCCAGAAGTCACCGGTGGCGGTCTGGATCCAGCCGTCGGGGAGGTAATACAGGTAGAAGACGAACACGGCGGCGATCAGCAAGGTGCCGACGAGCATGATGAAACCGGCGTAGCTGAGGGTGAGTTTGAGGCGAACGCTCAATCCGGGCGCTCTATCCACGGTCTGCTCCGTCCCGCCCGGTGGTGATGCGGTATCCGACTCCGGCGACGGTAGCGATGATCCAGGGCTCGCCGAGACGTTTGCGCAGGGCCGAGACGGTGATCCGCACCGCGTTGGTGAACGGGTCCGCGTTCTCGTCCCACGCCCGCTCCAGGAGTTCTTCGGCGCTGACGACACCGCCCTCGGCGGCGACGAGGACTTCGAGCACCGCGAACTGCTTGCGGGTCAACGCCACGAAGTGGCCGTCGCGGAAGACCTCGCGACGGAACGGATCCAGCCGCAGGTCCGCGATCTCCCGTACCGGTGGTCTGCTGTGGGCGCGCCTGCGGTCGAGTGCCCTGAGCCGGAGAACGAGTTCACGCAGATCGAACGGTTTGGTGAGGTAGTCGTCGGCGCCGAGTTCGAACCCGCTCGCCTTGTCGTCGAGCCGGTCGGCGGCGGTGAGCATCAGGATCGGCATGCCGCTGCCGGAGGCGACGATGTGTTCGGCGATCTCGTCACCGGAGGGGCCGGGGATGTCGCGGTCGAGGACGGCGATGTCGTAGGTGTTGATGCTCAGCAGTTCCAGGGCGGTGTCACCGTCACCGGCGGTGTCGGCGGCGATCGCGGCCAGGCGCAGGCCATCACGGATGGCTTCGGCCAGAAAGGGTTCGTCCTCGACGATCAGTACGCGCATAGACTCTCGACTCTCCCCGACGGGCACTATCGTCGGCGTATCGAAAACTGGATACGTGCGGGCAACAGCTCGTTGCCTTGACTGAAGGTATGAACCCTAGCGGACCAGCACCGACAGTCACTCCTCGTTTCCGGCCGATCATCTTCACCGCCCTTGTCCTCGTCGGCGCGGCGGCGGCCGGCGTCCTCGTCTACCAGTCGCAGGACTTCTCGGCCGCGCGGTCCATCGGCCTTCCTGTCGGTGACCGTCCACCGCCCGGCGCGACCGTCTTCGACGACGAGGACGCGTCCGTCGCCAACCTCGACCCCGACCTGCTCGATGCCCTGCGCCGGGCTGCCACGGATGCGGCCGACGACGGAATCCGATTCGTGGTCAACAGCGGGTGGCGCTCCGCGCGGTACCAGGAACAACTACTGCGTGAAGCGGTGTCGAAGTACGGCTCGCGCGCCGAAGCCGCCCGATGGGTGGCCACCCCCGACACCTCGGCGCACGTGTCCGGGGACGCGGTCGACATCGGGCCGATCGACGCCGCGGCATGGCTGGCCGAACACGGCGCCGGGTACGGGCTGTGCCAGGTCTATATCAACGAGCCCTGGCACTACGAACTGCGCGCCGACGCAGGCGAATACGGCTGCCCGCCCCGGTACGCCGACCCCACCGAAGATCCGAGGATGCAGCAGTGATCAGCACGCTCGATGCGGACCTGCCCACCGCCCCTCGGGTCGACCGGAATCCGCCGACGCAGTTCGCGTTCCGATTCAGCGTTCTCTATTTCGGCATGTTCTGCCTGCTCAACAGCTATATCCCGTTCGCGCTGTTCGGCATCCTCAGCCAGTGGACCCGCAGGTACACCGGGCCGTGGAACATGTCCCTGACCGACCCCGTCACCGGTTGGGTGGGCAGAACGGTCTTCGGGGTCGACGCGGTGCAGCACGCGGACTCCGGCGCCGGGGATCAGGCGGCTGTCTGGGTGCTGGTGTTCTGCCTCCTGATAGTCGCGACGGTGGGCACCGCCGTGTGGACGGCGTTCGACCGTCGCACCTCCCACCCCCGGCTGTCGGCCTGGTTCACGCTGTTTCTGCGGGTGTGCCTGGGCGGGCAGATGCTGGGGTTCGGGTTCGCCAAGCTGATTCCCACCCAGATGCCGGGCCCGACGCTGGCACAGCTGTTGCAGCCCTACGGCGAAATGAGCCCGGCCTCGGTGCTGTGGCTGCAGGTCGGCAGCTCCTATCCGTACGAGATGACGCTCGGCGCGGTGGAAGTCGTGGCCGGGCTGCTGTTGTTCGTGCCGCGGACCGCGGTACTCGGTGCGGCAGTGAGCTTGGCAAGCACGGCGCAAATACTGGTGCTGAACATGACGTTCGACATCCCGGAAAAACTGCTCGCCGCGCACCTGCTGCTGATCAGTCTGGTGCTGCTTGCCCCATACCTGCGACGACTCGTGAATGTGTTCGTGCTGGACCGCGCGTGTGAACCGCTGACCCAGCCCCCGCTGTTCACCGACAACCGGAAAAACCGCATCGCACTGTGGATTCAGGTGGCCCTCGGACTCTGGATCGCGGTGGGTAGTGGCTATGACCGGTGGGTGGTCTGGCAAGAACAGTACGGTGCGGCCAGCCCCAAGTCCGAACTGTACGGAATCTGGGAAGTGCGCGGCTTCACCCTCGACGGGCTGTCGGTACCGCCGCTGACGACGGACGAGAATCGTTGGCAGCGACTAGTTTTCGATGACCCAGGGCAAGCGACATACCAGCGGATGAACGGTGAACTGGTGCTGGTGCAAGCCGCCTTCCGCCCTGCCGGACAGCTGGAACTGACCACGATGGCCAATGGGGAGGTCGGGCGCCCCTTCGCGACGCTGACCACCGAGCAACCCACACCGGACCGGCTGTCACTGCACGGGACACTGAACGACCGCTCGGTCACGATCACCCTGGACCGGGTGGACCCCAGCGCATTCACTCTGCGCAGCCGCGGATTCCACTGGGTGCAGGACTACCCGTACTTCCGGTAGCCGAATGTGACCACATCGAGGTCGAATTTCCTGTGCCGCCAACGCTATACGAGCTGCGTCACACTTCGAATTGCAGGGCGGGTGGCCCCGTAATGTCAGTGCGATGAACGGGTATCTGCTGGCCGCGGGCCTGACCGCCGCGGTGGTGTCGGCGATCCACATCATCGCCGGACACGTCGATCCGGTGCGGCCGCTGCTGGCCAGCTCGATGGCCGACGTCCCGAAGCGAACCATGCACGCGGTGTGGCACATGGTGAGCGTCGACCTCGTCGCCACCGCGGCGACGCTGCTCGCGTTGGCGTGGTGGCAGCCGGCGGGGACCGAGCTGGTCGCGATGCTGACCGCCGCCCGGTTCGCGGCGTACACGGTCGTTTTCCTGGTGATCGCGTCGCGCCTGCCGGGTCGCGCGCCGTTGCTGCGCCTTCCGCAGTGGCTCCTGCTGGCACCGGTGGCGATTCTGGCCGGGCTCGGGGGTTGATGAACGGTCACGGCATCGATTCGAGCTGCTGCTCGAGATTACGCAGGGTGCGGTGGATGTTCTTGCGCTGGAACTCCACGAAGGTGTCGCCACCGGTGGCGACCCGGTCGAAGACCTGAACCACCGCATCCGGCCACCGCTCGCGATCGTCGTGCCAGGTCTCGGTGACCCGAGTGCCACCGTTCTCCGGCGCGAATCGGTAATCCCAGGTGGCGATCCCGCCGCGCAACCACGGCCGCCGGACGCCGATCGCGTCGACCCGGAACGCGAACCGCTGCCCCGGATCCGCCGCGATCACCACGCAGCGAGTCACCCAGCGCGCAGCGCCCCGCTTGTTGAACCCCTCGAATTCCATTCCGACATACGAGGATTCGCGCTCCTGCGCGACCTTCGCGCCGCGGTTCTCCGGACTCCACCGGCCCATCAGGGTCGGATCGCTGAGCGGGCGGTATACCGACGGCGGGTCGGTCACGGTCGAACGATCAACCGGAATCCCAGATGTGAGGTCGAGGTGTCGACAGCTTGGGCCATTCTGGCCGCAGGCCGGTACCGCCGGCAATAGTTCGGGGCGCACAGGTGTGAGCCGCCTTTGATGACGCGACGGCCGATATTCGAGTGATCACGGCTGCTCTCTTCCGCGCCGCCGCGCGGATCCTCGGGGACACAGCAGGAATGGGCCGGGCGCTTGTGCTCGGTGTACCAATCCCGGGTCCATTCCCAGACATTGCCGATCATGTCCGACAGTCCATAACCGTTGGGCGGGAAAGATCCGGTGGGCGAGGTCCCTTCATAACGGTCGATTCGCGTGTTGTGGTGGGGGAATTCGCCGTGCCAGGTATTGGCCATCAGGGTGTTACCGGGTTCGAATTCGTCGCCCCAGGCGAATTCGGCGCCGTCGAGCCCACCGCGGCAGGCGTATTCCCATTCGGCTTCGGTCGGAATTTCTTTGCGGGCCCATACTGCATATGCCGCGACGTCGTCCCAAGCGATATGCACCACCGGATGGTCGGGTCGCTTCTTGATGGACGTGCCAGGGCCCTGTGGATGTCGCCAGTTCGCGCCGGGAACCCAATGCCACCATTGATAGGGCTGGTCAAGGCGCACACGGTGATCCGGCTGAATGAACACCGACGAGCCCGCGACCAGTTGGTCCGGGTCGGCATCGGGGTAGTCGGCCGCGGTCGGGGCGCGCTCGGCGACCGTGACATAACGGGTACGGGAGACGAACCGGGCGAATTCGGCATTTGTCACCGGATGCGAGTCGATCCAGAATCCGGGGACCGAGACCCGGTGCGCCGGTGCTTCCTCGGGGTAATGGTTGTCCGAGCCCATGGTGAAGGTGCCGCCCTCGATCCATACCAGGTGTTCCTGCCGAGGGCGATCACTGTGCAGTGGTTGCTCGCCGGGGATCCTGTTCATATCGTTGCCCTTCCGATGACCGGCGGATATCGCGGGAGACAGTCCGAGCTTCGCTGTCACGACACTGTAATCCCTCACCAGGCAAGGGTGAACTTTCGATCATGATCGCGGTATCCACCGAGTGCCCGGTGTAATGTCGGTCGGGTTCGCAGGACCGGCCATATCCGAAGGCCTGCAGGGAACTCGCCGCGATTCCTCTCAGCGAGGAGCGCCGCGGATTCGCCGCGCATCGGTATTCCCTCTGTGAGGAGTCTGCCCCATGGCTATTCCATTCCGCGGTGTTGTCAATCTCGACATCCGTGATTCGGTCCCGGATTGGGGCCCCTATCAGCAGCCGAAGGCGGCGCCGGGCTCGCCGAACATCGTCTACATCGTGCTCGACGACGTCGGGTTCGGCGCGATGAGCTGCTACGGCGGCCCGATCGAGACGCCGAACATCGATCGGATCGCGGCGAAAGGTCTGCGCTACAGCCAGTGGCACACCACCGCACTGTGTTCGCCGACCCGCTCCTGCCTGCTCACCGGCCGTAATCACACCACCAACGGAATGGCCTGTATCAGCGAGTGCGCGGTCGGATTTCCGGGGGCGAACGGTCATATCCCACCGGAGTGCGCCACCCTCGCCGAGGTTCTGGTCGAGCAGGGCTACAGCACGGCGATGGTCGGCAAATGGCATCTGTGCGCCGAGGACGAGATGAACCTGGCGTCCACCAAACGCAACTGGCCGATCGGTCGCGGTTTCGAGCGGTTCTACGGTTTCCTCGGCGCCGAGACCAACCAGTGGTATCCGGATCTGATCCACGACAACCATCCGGTCGAGCAGCCGTCGATGCCCGAGGACGGCTACCACTTCAGCGTCGACATCACCGACCGGGCCATCGAATACATCGACGACGTCAAAGCGATCGCTCCCGAGCGTCCGGTCTTCCTCTACTACGCCCCGGGCTGCGCGCACGCGCCGCATCACGCGCCGCGCGAATGGGCCGACCGCTACCGGGGCAGGTTCGACGCGGGCTACGAGGTGATGCGCGCCGAGATTCTCGAGCGGCAGAAGCAGATGGGCCTGGTCCCGCAGAACACCGAGCTGCCACCCCTCAACCCGATCGGCACGCCCGAGACCCGCAGCGGGCCCGACGGCGAGCCGTTCCCGCCGCTGGACTACACCCGGCCCTGGGACACCCTCTCCGGTGACGAACAGCGGCTGTTCTCCCGCATGGCCGAGGTGTATGCGGGTTTCCTGTCCCATTGCGACGATCAGATCGGCCGCTTGCTCGACTACTTGGAGCGGATCGAGGAACCCGACAACACGATCATCATCGTCGTCTCCGACAACGGGGCCAGCGGTGAAGGCGGGTCGGACGGCTCTGTCAACGAGAACAAGATCGCCAACGGCGTCCCGGACGATCTGGCCGAGAACATGGCCAAACTCGACGAGTTGGGCAGCCCGACGACCTACAACCACTACCCGAACGGGTGGGCGATGGCCTTCAACGCCCCGTTCAAGATGTGGAAGCGGTACTCGTTCAACGGCGGCACCTGCGATCCGTGCGTGATCTCCTGGCCGGCCGGAATCTCTGCCCACGGCGAGACTCGCGATCAATACCATCACGCCGTCGACCTGGTGCCGACGCTGCTGGACTGCCTCGATGTCGACCTGCCCGACATGGTGAAGGGACATGCTCAGGTGCCGCTCCAAGGGGTGAGTATGCGCTACAGCTTCGACGCGCCCAACATCCCGACCGCCAAGCACACGCAGTTCTACTCCATGCTCGGCGGGCGCGGGATCTGGCACGACGGCTGGAAGGCGGTCACCACGCACCCCACCCTCAGCGGCTGGAGTCACTTCCCCGACGACACCTGGGAGCTCTACCACACCGAGGTGGACCGCGCCGAGATGCACGACCTCGCCGCCGAGGAGCCAGGCAGACTGGCCGAACTCATCGGCCTGTGGTTCTACGAGGCGGGGACCAACCAGGCGTTCCCGCTCGACGACCGTTCCGCCGTGGAAATCCTCACCACCCCGCGCCCGCAGCTCGCGCCACCGCGCCACCGCTACGTCTACCGTCCCGGCGGCGCGGAGGTACCCGAGGCGGTGGCGGTCAACATCCGCAACCGCTCGTACTCGATCGGCGCGCTCGTCGATCTGCCCGAACCGGGCGCCGCCGGTGTCCTGTTCTCCCACGGCGGCCGTTTCGGCGGGCACGCGCTGTATGTCAAGGACAACCGGTTGCACTATGTGTACAACTTCCTCGGCAGCGAGGAACAGCGTATCGATGCGACCGAGGACCTGCCGACCGGCGAGAACCTGATCTTGGCGGCGTCCTTCGACAAGGACGGCGAGGACCCGCCCGGCACCGCCCACGGGCTCCTGAGCCTCTACTACGGCGACCGGAAGGTCGGTGAAGGCCGAATCCGCACCCAGCCCGGCAAATTCAGCCTCACCGGGGAGGGACTCAATACGGGACGCGACAGCGGCGAAGCCGTCACCCAGGACTATCCCGGAACGCGACCGTGGTCGTTCACCGGCGGAACCCTGCACCGGGTGGCTGTCGACGTGAGCGGTGAACCGTTCATCGATCTCGAACGCGAAGCCGTCGCGATGCTGTCGCGCGAGTAGCGGCACCGAGGTCAGCCGTGGCCGTCCTCGCCAGGGTGGTCCGAACCCGCCGCGTGCGCGCAGGCCTTGCCCAGCTCGTCTTCGTCTTTGTCGGGCTGGGCGCAGGCTTCGCCGTCACGCGGATAGCGTGGGGCCCTCGCGTGGCCAGTGCCCAGGTGATCGACACGCTCCTGGCGATCGGGCTCGGTGTCCTCGGTGCGGTGGCGGTCATCTTCTCGCTGCTGTTCCTCGTAGTGCAGTGGGTGACAACCGCTTTCACGCCGCGGTTGATGCTGTTCCGCGACGACCCGATCGTCTGGCGGACCTTCGGCTTCGCCCTCGGACTTGCCGTATTCTGTGTCACCGCCGCCCTGGCCATCGGCAAACAACCCGAGGTCTCGGCGGGCGTGCCGCTCCTGGCGATGGTGCTGGTGCTGGTACAGATCGCCCTGTTGCGAACATTGCAGTTGCGGGCCTTTTCCGCCATTCAATTGGCTCCGGCGCTGGGCGCGATCGCCGCCCGCGGGCGAAAGGTGCTCGGCGCCGCGTACCCTGAGCACGGCGAGGTCTCGCCGGCTCGATCCCCACTCCTGCCGCCACACATGTCGGTTGTCTGGCAGCACCCTCCCATGGTGCTGCAACGGGTCGAGGTCGACCGGCTGATCGATGTGGCGACTGCAGCGAACGCGGTCATCGTCGTGTGGCAGAGTCCTGGTGCCACACTGCATCGCGGCAGTCGTGTCGCCGATGTCTACGGCGGGAAGCTGTCCGAAGCCAGTGTGCTGCAGGGGCTGATCGTCGGCAACGAACGGACTTTCGACCAGGACCCTCTGCTCGCGTTCCGGCTGCTGGCCGATATCGCGCTGCGCGCAGTGTCTTCGGCGGTGAACGACCCGGCGACCGCGGTCCAAGCCTTCGACGAGCTGGGGGATCTGCTCGGATCTGTCGCTGCGACACGGCTCGATCCGTTGCGCCGCACCGACCACAACGGCGTCGAACGGCTGGTCATCGACCTGCCGGGATGGGAGGAGTTCCTCCGCACAGGTGTCGACGACATCATGTACGCCGCCAACGCGCCGATGGTCGTCACGGCCCTCCGGGACATGCTGCGCCGGGTCCGAGACCGCGCTGATCCCGACCGCACCGAACTGATCGACCAGCGGCTGACCTGGCTCGACGACAGGGTCACCGAGCGCAACCTCACCTGAGCCCGCGGCGAGCACCGCAGCGGAGGCGCTCGCCGGTCGAGCAGCGATTCGGCGGTGCTGCCGGTGACCTACTTGGTGGTCGTCTTGCGCGCTCGCCCGCGACGCGCGGCCTTGGCTGGAGCAGCCGGCCGCGATTCCGATGTCGCGTCGGCATCGGCGGCCGGATCGTCGTGCCAGCTGATCTCGATCTCGATTTCGGTCTTGTCGCCGTCGACTTCGATCTCGAGCTCCCATCGGAGACGGTCGGCAACGACGATCTCGAGCGAGTCGTCATTTGCTGTCAGTTCCACGTCGGGGCCCCGTGCGATGGCCTGTCCGATCGCGATGAGGCGCTCGGATACCTCTTTGCGGGACAGCTCGGCGTTCCTCTTGATCTCCAACTTCGGCACGACGACTCCTGACCTGGGTTCGGTATGGCCGGCTTGCTGCTCGGACCATCTTCCTCGGTACAACTCGGACTTCGCGCTGCCTGCCGGTGCCTGTGTCGTCAAGATCGGCTGGTCACGCTATTCCACCATTGACCGCCCGTGCCTGTCACCGATCGTGATTCACCCGTTGTCCTGCTCGGGTGCGGTTCGCAAGAACTCGAGACGCTGGTCCTGTGGTGAAGCGTCGGGGAGATCGGGGACACCGGGCTTCACCCGTTTCGGGGGATGTGCCTGGCCGCCAGGCTGCCAGGGTTGGGAGCGAGCAGAAGTTGTCACAGTGAAGGAGGATCGTGAATTCCTCACCCGGATCCGACGAGCCCCTCGACGCGACCGAGCGCGAGGAACTTCAGTGCCTGCGACGGGAGCTGGCAGCGCTCCGCGCCGAACGCAGGGAGGAGGAGCCTCCGGCCGCGGCTTCTTCGGGTGGCCCTGCACGGGCGTCCGGTCACCGGATGTTGCGCTGGACGGGCTCGGCTGTGCTGCTGGTGTTGGTCGCGGTCCTGTCCTTCTCCGCGGTTCTCGCCCGCTACACCCACAATGAGCTCCTCGATACCGACCGCTATGTCCAGAAGATGGCGGCGCTGGGGTCGAATCCGGTTCTGCAGGCAGAACTCACCGATCAGATCACCGATGAGATCGTGACCCGCCTCGACATCGAGGCCGTCACTACCGACGCACTGCTGTCGATCATCGACAACGCTCCTCGCGTGCCACCCGCCGTGGTCGGGTTGGCGCCGGTGATCGCGGATCAGGCGGAGTCCTTCGTGCACCGGACGGTCGAATCGTTCGTGTCCTCCGACCAATTCGAAGCCTTGTGGATCCAGGCCAACCGGCAGGCGCATCAAGCGCTGGTAGCCGTGCTGACCGGGGAGACCCGGCCCGCCGTCCAGATCAGCGACCAGGGCACGGTCAGCATCTCGCTGGCCCCGATCATCGACCGAGTCCGCGCCGCGCTGATCGATCGGGGGTTCGCGTTCGCGGACAAGATCCCCACGATCGACGATTCGTTCGTGCTGTTCGAATCGCCGGAACTCGTCAAGGCGCAACGGGTGACCTCGGCGATGGAGAAGGCCTCTGGGGTGCTGCCCTGGTTGGCTCTGCTGGTGGCCGCAGGTGCTGTCTGGGCGGCCCCGAGAGGCGCGCGCCGACGCGCCATCTCGCTGGTCGGGGTCAGCATCGCGGTCGCGATGGCGCTGCTGGCGATGACGATCACCCTTGGCCGGTCGCTGTACCTGGGGGCCGTGCCGGCGGAGGCGCTCTCCTCGCAGGCGGCCGCGGTGCTGATAGATACCATGCTGGTCCCGCTGCGCACCATCCTGCGGGCGGTTTTCGCGCTGGCGGTGGTGATCGCGCTCGTCGGCTACCTCACCGGATCGTCCCGGTCCGCGGTCGCGGTCCGCGGCGCCTGCAGGAAGGCGCTCGACGCGATGCGCGTGCCGAAGGACGGGCGGGCCCCGTATCCGATCGAGTCCGCGGTCGCGCAGTTCCGTATTCCGCTACGGGTTGTCATCGTCGCGATCGCGGTGACGACCCTCGTATTCTGGCCGTACCCGTCGGGCGCGGTGGTGGTGGTGACCGTGTTCGCCGCGCTGGTGGCCCTGCTGGTGGTGGAACTGGTGGCCCGGCCCGCGCTGGTCGAACGCGACTCGCCAGTTGGAGCGGCGGCAGTGGTCACCCGGAAAGAGTGAGCACTGCCCTTGCCTCGGAGCCTACGGTGCGCTCAGGGCATCTTCGCGCTCATTGCTGGTTCAGCGGAATCACCAGTCCTCGTGTCGACGGACATCTCGGCACCGACGGTGCGCAGGGGAGCGCCGACGTGATGCAGGTGTTGCAGCGCCTCGCGGTATGAGGAGATCAGGCCGGTTTCGTGGTAGGGCACGCCGATTTCGGCGCAGTAGTCGCGGACGATCGGCTGGGCGTGCCGCAGGTTCGGTGTCGGCATGCTCGGGAAAAGGTGGTGTTCGATCTGATAGTTGAGCCCGCCGAGGGCGAGGTCGGTCAACGCGCCGCCCCGGACGTTGCGGGAGGTCAGGACCTGGCGACGCAGGTAATCGGGGCGGTCGTTGCCGGTCAAGGTCGGCATGCCCTTGTGGTTCGGGGCGAAAATGCAGCCCATGTACAGGCCGAACAGGCCCTGGTGGACAGCGAAGAACACGAGGGCTTTATCGGCGGGCAGCACCGCGAACAGTGCGGCCAGGTAGACGGCGAAGTGGCCGAAAAGCAGTGCGCCTTCCCATGCGCGGTGTTTGACCGACCGATTTCGGAGCGCTCGCACGCCGGCCACATGGAGGTTCAGGCCTTCCAGCAGCAGGAGGGGGAAGAACAGGAACGCCTGCGCCCTCCCGATGAGACGAGGCAGCCCGCGGCTCGACCGTGCCTGCTGTTGCGACCAGACCAGAATGTCGGGCGCGACATCGGGGTCGAGTTCCTCGTGGTTCGGGTTGGCGTGATGGCGGGTGTGCTTGTCCTGCCACCAGCCGTAGCCGAGGCCGATGCCCGCGTTGCCGACGAGTCGTCCCACGAGCTCCGTCGGCTGCCGTAGCCGGAAGACCTGACGGTGTGCGACATCATGCATGACCAGGGCGATCTGAGCGAACGTCACTGCCATGAACCCCGCGACCAGCAGCGTCCACCACGAATCGCCGACGAGGACGAACGCCGCCCAGCCTGCCACGAACGCGACCCCGACGAGGCCCAGCCGGACGGCGTAATAGCCGGGCCGCCGGTTCATCAGCCCCGCGTCGGAAATCCGGCGCAACAGACGGGCGTAATCACCATCGGCGCCACGCCGCGGCGACGGTGGAGAAGACTCGGGGACCAGAGCAGATGTCGTCATGACTCCGAAGCTAACGACGAGAATCTCGTTGCTCGTAATCCCTTGGTATGGCATGGCATCACACTGTGGTGTGATGCCGGATGCCCGCCGCGGTTGTGGGTACCCGCGTCAGCGTGCCTTGTGGACCGGGTGCGGGGTCCAAGTTCCGTCGAGAGCTTCGGCGCGCAGCGTAGAGGCGCATGGTGATACCGACCGGGCCGCTGGGCGCCGGTAGCCAGTTCGATTCGTGGTCAGGCCCCGGGTTCTTGCGGGAGACGTGGATGTCGAGCGATCCATCCGGATTGTGCTGCAAAGGATCTCGGTCGCCGATAGCGAATCGGTCGCGTTCGATAGGGACCTGGAACCCTTCGGCGTCGTACATGGTGATCGACCAGAATGCCGCGGCCGTTGTCAGTTTCCCCGCGTCGAAAGTGGATCACGTAGTCGGTGTCGCCGACGAGTGGGTCCCCGTCGGCGTCGGTGGCCGGCAGCGGCGGCGCCTGCTTCGATCGCTTCGAGGTCCCCGGCGGAGAACCGGGTCTCGTCGAAGTCCTGGCCTGGCGTGATGCCCAGCAGTGCGATGCGCGCGAGCTGGGAGAAGTCGCAGTGGTTCGGTCTCGGTGACCAGGGCGGGGTCCGGGGCGAACCGTGTCGTGTCGGCCAGTTCGGTGATCCGCAGTCCGTCCTGGAACTTGTTGACCGCCGCGTAGTCGGCGGGCCCGTTGGTTTGGGTTCGACCGATCATCCAGGCATGGAAGGTGGGGCGTGAATCACCGGGACTCCGGCGGGCAGGTCGCCGCTGTATCCCGGCCCCACGATGATGAAGTCTTGTTCGGCGGTGCCGGTTGTCTGTTTGCCGGGGTAGGCGAACACATCGGTCCATGCGTCCAGGATCGGAGCATGAAGTACCGGTCACCGCTGTCGGGAACATGGACACGCACCGGACCGCGGGTCAAATCCAGCCACGCCGATGAATACAGCGTGTCGAAATTCGGCCGCACGACCGCACGAAAGTCGACATCCGGAAACTCGCGGATGTGGTGGAACTGGTTCGGAGGTCCGAAACCCGGGGTGGAGCCGACCGGTGAGTTGGTCTGCTGCTGACGGGTGACATCCATCGTCACCAGCGAGTACAGGTAGACATACGCTTCGTAGCTCAGAGTTTGCAGATCACCGGACAATACGCTCACGACGCCTCCGTTGTCGATCCGCAATCCTGTCGGGATTCAGCTGTTTTCCGAAGGTATCAGGGATGTGCAACGACGCAGTGACATGGAGTTGCTGTTCATTTCCTCGGCTGCGAACCTCCCTCGCGAGATCTGGCCGGATCCGCCAGGCCGGCGCCGGTGACGAGGGGAAGGTCGAGCGTCGTCCGGATGCCCGGCGGGGCGGCGACGACGGCGGGGATGGCGTTGACCAGACGCATGGCGGTGCCGACGAGGCTGGCATGGTTGTGATCGCCATTGTCGCTGAACATGGCCAGGTCCAGTGTGTAGTGCGGCTCGCCGGTGATCTCGACGCGATAGGAACCGCCGGTGCGGGCGGGCTGCGGCCAGTCGGGGGCGAGGTCGGCACGCAGGCGGGTGACGTGCTCGAGCACGGTCACGGCCCGGTCTCCGACCATGCCCCGCACTTCGAAACGCAGGGCGGCTGCGGTGCCCGCGGCGATGGTGCCCGAGTCGATGTCGAATGTCTCCGGCGCAGGCAGTCGCTCGAAACTCTGTGTGACACTGTCGAGTTCGATGTCGAGTCCAGTCGCGAGCTGGCGCACCACGCTGCCCCACGCCAGCGACAGCACCCCGGGTTGCAGCAGCAGGGGAGTCTCGTCCATCGGGCGACCGAAGCCCATGATGTCGAACATGACCGCCGGATTGTCGTAGGTCGAGTAGTCGACGATCTCGAGGCAGCGGACCTGGTCGACGTAACGGCAGGTGCCCAGCAATGCCAGCGGCAACAGATCATTGGCGAAACCGGGATCGATGCCGTTGACGAACAGCGAGGAATTGCCCTGCGCCGCCGCTTCTTCCACCGGTTCGAGAAGATTCTCGGGAAGAACCTCCCACGGGTACTGGAGGAACACCGGTGCGCTGGCCACCACATTGATACCGGCGGCGAGCAGCATGCGCAGGTCGGCCAGCGCCTCCATCAGCCGGTTGTCGGTCATGGCGGTATAGACCACGCAGTCCGGACGCAGCGCCAGGATTTCCGCGGTATCGGTGGTGGCGTGCACGCCGGTCGGCGTGGATGTTCCGGCGAGGTCGGCAGCGTCGCGGCCGGCTTTGGCGGGCCCGGAGACATGCACGCCGACGAGATCGAGCCGAGGATCGGCCAGCACCCCCGCCAGGGCGTGCCGTCCGACATTGCCTGTGCCCCAATGCACTACGCGGTGAACCATGGTGTCGTCCTCACAGATCGGAAAGGGGGATGGCGAGATTGGGCGCGATGAGCCCGCCGTCGACCTCGAGCACCTTCCCGGTGAGGAAAGAACCCGCGGGGGAGGCGAGAAACAGTGCGGCCGTGGCGATATCGGTCGGCTCGCCGAGGCGCTGCAGCGGGGTCGCCCGCTCCATCTCGGCGCGCATCTGCTCATTGCCTGCGACGATTTCCAGCGCCGAGGTCAGAATCGACCCCGGTGCGATGGCATTGACCCGGATCCGTGGGCTCAGATCCATCGCGGCACTGCGGGTGTAATGCGCCAGGGCCGCCTTGGCGGTGGCGTACGCGGCGAAAGCGCGGCCCGGCAGCCTGCCCATCGTCGAGGTGATGTTGATGATCGATCCGCTGCCCGCTGTCGCGAGCATCTTCGGCACCGCGGCCCGCACCAGGGCGTGCGCTGTGCCGACGTTGAACGCGAAGGCTTCGGCGAGGTCGTCGGGGGAGGTGTCCAGCAGCGGCCTCGGCAGCGCCCCACCCACGTTGTTGACGACGATGTCCAGGCGGCCGAACCGCTCGACCGCGGCCCCGGCCAGCGCGGTGACCGCGTCCGGATCGGCGAGGTCGGCCACCACGACGAGCGCCTGCCGACCGGTCGCCTCCACCTGCTCGGCGACCTGCCGCAGATCGGCCTCGGTGCGCGCGGCGATCACCACGTCGGCGCCTGCCTCGGCGAAACCGGTGGCTATCGCGGCGCCGAGGCCGCGTCCCGCGCCGGTCACGACGGCTACCCGGCCGTCCAGCCGGAAGTGGTCGAGAATCATGCTCACCCCTTGTGTCGAGTATTCGACTAATATGTGGCGAATAGTCGAAGCAGTGTAGGGCGGGCCGCACCCGCAGACAAGGGGCGTCATGCCGGAATCCGCCTCGCCTCCGACGCGCCGGGTCATCGAGGTGATGGAGCTGCTGACCCGCAGCGACCGAGCGCTGACCGCATCGGAGATCGCGGCCGCGCTCTCGCTCGCCCGCGCGACCATCACCGCAGTACTCACCGAACTCACCGACGCGGGCTGGGTGCACCGCGACCGCGATCGCCGTTTCGGCCCCGGCCCCGCGCTCGCCGCGCTGTCCACCGCCGACCCCGAGAGCCCGAATGCCGCGGTGAGTGCCGAGCTGAGAGCACTGGCCGTGGCCGCACAGTGCGGCGTGACGCTGAGCCGAATCGCCGACGGCCGGCTCACCGTGGTGGCCAAGGAGTATGCGCTGGGCGCGCGCATCGTCCCCGGACTCGCTGTGGGACAGTCCATTCCACTGGCCTATCCGGCGGGCGCTGCGGTGATGCCGTGGCGGGGCGAGTCCGAACGCAGCGCGTGGCTGGCGACAGCGACCGGTCCGGCGCGGCGGAGCGCTCCCGCGCTGTTGCGGTTCGTCAGCACCCACGGCTGCGCGGTGTTCCGCCCGGACTCCGACGACGCCGGTCTGGTGGACGTGCTCGCGGAACTGCTCGGTGCGGTGGGGTCCGAGGTGGTCCAGCCGGAACTACGCGCGCGGGTACTTCGCCAGCTGGCGCGTCTCACCGCGCGCCCCTATCGCGAAGCCGACCTCACCAGCGCGGAGTCGCTGCCCGTCAGCTACCTGTCGGCACCGGTGTTCGACAGCTCCGCGGCGCCCTACGAGGTCCAGATCGGTCCGCTGCGCTCCGCGGTCAGCCACACCGACCGTGCGCGGTATGTCGAAACCATCCGGCAGGGTGCGGAAGCAATTTCCATGGCTTACGAGCGGCGCGGGTAGCGGTACAGGTCGGTCATCAGGGCGTTTTCCGGTCGTGGAAAGCGGGGAGGGCAGGGATGAGGGTGTCGGCGTAGGCGCGAATCCGTTGTGGCGGGAAGGCTTCGGGATCGGCCAGGACCAGGCGGCCCGCTTCCCAGAACAGCGCGTACAGGGTGCGGGCGGTGAGTTCGACATCGAGGGTCGGGAGCCGTTCGGGTGGGCACGACTCCCGGACGAAGGTGGCGAGTGCGGCGATGAAGGCCTGCCGTCCCCGCTCCAGTCGACCGCGGAAGGTGGGGGTGCTGGCGTCCGCGATGAGGAAGATGGCGCGCCAGCGATCGGGTGCGGCCTGCACGGCGGCGAGGAAGTATTCGAGACTCTCCGAGGTCGCCGCGACCGGATCACCGGCGGCGGCCAGCGGCACGACCTCGGCCATCTGCGCCAGCGCCGCGGTTTCCTCCCGATCGAGTGAGGCGCGCAGCAACTGGTCGGAATCGTCGAACAATCCGTAGACGACGGGGCGGCTGACGTCGGCTTCCTTGGCGACGGTGTCGATGGACACCTTGTGCACGCCCTGCTCGACGATGACGCGCAAGACCGCGTCGAGCAGTTGTTCGCGCCGCTGTTCGGGTGCCATTCGCGGTGCGTAGGCGCGGTTTCGCCGTTCGGCCATGGTCGCGGTCCGCCTTTCCGTTTCGGGGGCCTGCTTGACATTCGGCAGTTCCACCGCAAATACTACACATAATGTAGCTACAGAGAGTGTAGCTTTCTTCGGAGGTGGCAATGACCCGTCGGTACTGCATCATCGGGGCCGGTTACACCGGATTGGCGGTGGCGAAGGCCTACACGGATCTGGGTTTGGACTATGACCATGTCGAGGCCACGGCGGCAATCGGTGGCAACTGGTCGCATGGGGTGTACGACTCCACGTACCTGATCAGTTCCAAGGGCGTCACCGAATACCCGGACTACCCGATGCCGGAGGGCTACCCGGACTTCCCCAGCGCGGCGCAGATGCGCGACTACCTGCGCAGCTTCGCAGCCGAGTTCGGACTGGACCACCGCATCGAGTTCGACACCCTGGTGACCGATGTCGCGCCGCTCGACGAGGCCGGCCTGGCCGGCTGGCGGGTCGAATTCGCCGATGGCACGGCACGTGAGTACGACGGTGTCGTGGTCGCCAACGGCCACTACTGGGATGTCGACATCCCGTCCTATCCGGGCGAATTCACCGGCAAACAGATCCACTCCAAGGACTACAAGCGCCCCGCCGACCTCGACGGCCCGCGCGTCCTCGTGGTCGGCGCGGGCAACTCCGGCTGCGACCTGGCTGTCGAGGCCGCAGTGACCTTCGGCAACGCCGAGATCTCGCTGCGCCGCAGCTACTGGTTCATCCCGAAATACGTCCTGGGGATTCCGAGCGGAAACTTCGATGTCGGTTCGGTGCCGGTGCCGCGGCTGGTGCAGGAAGCCATCTTCCGGTCGCTCGTCACCATCGGCATGGGCAGGTACGAGAGCTTCGGACTGGCCAAGCCCCAGCACCGGATCTTCGATCAGGATCTCGTGGTCAACCAGCAGCTCCCGTATTTCCTCAAGCACGGCCGGATCACCGTCCGGCCGGAAATCGCGCGCTTCGACGGCCGCACCGTGCATTTCACCGACGGCACGAGCGCCGGCTACGACACCATCGTCTGGGCGACCGGGTTCAAGACCACCTTCCCGTTCTTGCGCGACGGTCTGCTCGAATGGCAGAACGGGCAACCACGACTGGTGTCGCACACCTTCGCGCCCGGCCTGGCGAACCTGTATTTCGCCGGGCTGGTCGCGCCGCGCTCGGGTGCGGGCATGTTGCTGATGAACAGCTCCCGGCTGCTCGCCGAGGCCGCACTGCTCCAGCAGCGGCTGCGCACGCCGGTCGGCGATCTCTACGCGCGGATCTCCGAGCCGTCCGCCGAAATCCTCGCGGGCGGACCGGAATTGCGTTGGGAGGTGTTGCGCGGCCGATGGCTGGTGCGCGCGCTGGACCGACTGCTGACGGCGCGCGCCCTGCTGCCGAGTCCCGCCGATCTCACCCGGGCGGTACCGCGGCCGACCGCGTCCGCCGAGATCGCGCCACGGCGTCGCCGGCTGCGCCCGATCCTTGCCGCCGCTCGGCTCATCGCCTGACCCCGAAACCATGACGCCACACCAGGAGTTCACCATGCCACCCAAGAATCGTTCGCCCCGCATCGTCGCGGTCGGCAGCCCGTTGACGCTGCCGTGCGGGGTGACCCTGCCCAACCGGATCGCCAAGGCCGCCATGAGCGAACAGCTCGGGGACATCACCGGCGCGCCCAGCGCGACGCTGACCCGGCTCTACAGCGCCTGGGGACGTGGCGGCGCGGGTCTGCTGATCACCGGCAATGTCATGATCGACCGCCGCGCCTACGTCGAGCCCCGCAACGTGACGCTCGAGGACGATCGCCATCTCGAGGCCGTCGCCAACTGGGCGCGAGCGGGATCCCGCGAAGGTTCGGTCATGGTCATGCAGATCAACCACCCCGGGCGGGTCGCGGTCGGACCACTGCACCGCCGCCCTGTCGGCCCCTCGGCGCTGCGGCCGCAGGCGCTCGGCTTCAACCTGCGCAAGCCACGTGCCCTGAGCCTCGACGACATCGCCGATCTGCGCCGCCGCTACACATGCACCGCCGAACTCGCGGTGGCAGCGGGCTTTTCCGGTGTGCAGGTGCACGCCGCCCACGGATATCTGCTGTCGCAGTTCCTCTCACCCGTCGCCAACCAGCGATCCGACCGCTACGGCGGTAGCCCCGAGAACCGTCGCCGGCTGCTGCTGGAAGTCGTGGCCGACGTGCGACAGGCGATCGGGCCAGAGGCCATTGTCTCGGTGAAGCTCAACTCGGCCGACTTCCAGCGCGGGGGATTGGCCGAAGCAGAATCCCTCGATGTCGCCCTCGCGCTCGAACAGGCAGGCATCGACCTGCTGGAGATCTCCGGCGGAAACTACGAAGCACCCGCCATGACCGGTGTCGTGCAAGACAGCACCCGGGAACGCGAAGCGTACTTCCTGCGCTACGCGCGAGAACTGCGAGCCCGCTCGGCGATGCCGCTCATGCTCACCGGCGGAATTCGCACCCGTGCCCTCATCGACGAGGTGCTCGCCGACGGCGCGGTCGACATGATCGGGCTGGGTCGCCCGTTCGCCGTGCGGCCCGACATCGCCGCGGACCTGCTGACAGGTGCCGGGCAACCGCAGCACCTGCCCACCGCACCGCGCATCCCCCTCGCGGCCGCCACTCCGGTCAATTCCTACCTCCAGCTCGCCTGGCACGCGGCGAATTTCCGGCGCATCGCAGCGGGGGACAAGCAGGTGACCGGCCCCGGCGCCGTCCGCACCCTCGCCACCGCGGGCACCACCGTGACCGCGCGCGCACTCACCCAGTTCTGACTTCCGAGGAGAACCCATGTCGCTACCCACCCCCACTGCGAGCACGAGGGCCGTCATCACCGGAGCGTCGTCCGGAATCGGAGCCGCACTCGCCGAAGGCCTCGCCCAGCGCGGATTTTCACTGATCCTGGTGGCGCGCCGGGAGGATCGGCTGCGCGAGCTGGCCGACCGGCTCGCGGCGCGCCACGGTGTCGAATCCGAGGTCCGCGCCGTCGACCTGGCCGACCGCGGCGAACGCGCGAAACTGTGCGACGAGCTCGCCGGACGCGACATCGCCGTGCTCTGCAACAACGCCGGATTCGCCACCTACGGTGAACTCGCCACCGCCGACCCGCTTCGTGAACGCAGACAGGTCGAGGTGAATACCGTTGCCGTGCACGACCTCACGCTCGCTGTGCTGCCCGGCATGGTCGAGCGCGGCACCGGCGCGATTCTCATCACCGGCTCCACCGCGGGCAATCAGCCCGGCCCGAACAACGCCACCTACGCCGCGTCCAAGGCTTTCGCCAACACCCTGGCCGAATCGCTGCACGGCGAGCTGGCCGGTTCCGGGGTGCAGTGCACGCTGCTCGCGCCCGGGCCGGTGCGCACCGAATACGCCGAGGTCGCCGAAGTTCCCGAGCTCGATCGCATGGTCCCCGCTCCGCTGTGGGTGAGCGCGGAACAGGCTGCGGCGCAGGCGATCGCGGGTATGGATGCGGGTAGGCGCCGGGTGGTGCCCGGTCTGTTCGCCAAAGTACAGACCGTCGGCGGCCAGTACACCCCGCGCGCGCTCGTCGGACCGCTGCTGCGCGCCGTCTACCGAAAGGTCAAGTAGCCATGGGCTGGGAACCCGCCCTCCGCACCGTCGGACGCTCCCTGAGCACCGACCTGCGCCGCGTGCTCACGATGGGTGACCCGCGCCGGAGCCTCTACCGCGACGCCCACTACTTCAGCGCGACCGTCGAGATCGATCCGGATCGGATGCGACAGTGGCTGCCCACTGGCGTCCGGTTGACCGAGCCCGCGCGCGCCGACCTGTTCACCGCGTTCTTTCCCGACAACAACTTCGAGTCGCAGCGCTACCACGAGGCCGGGCTGTTCGTGCACGTCAAAACCGTGCAGGGCACCGGAATCCATTGCCCCTGGATGATTCTCGACGACGATGTCGCGTTGATCATCGGCCGGGAACTACTCGGCTACCCGAAGAAACTGGGTCAGATCGACTGGACCGTCACCGATACCGAGATCCGCGCGGAGGCCACCCGCCGTGGGCACAAGCTGCTCAGCATGAGTGGCTCGCTCGGCGCGATCCTGACCGATCCACCGCCGATCCTGGCCCGCCCGCACCGCAATGTGGTCGGCCTCGCCGGTGTCTTCCCGTCCTGGCTGGTGGGTTTCACCCCGCGTGAGCGCGTTGTCGAGGTCCGCCGAATCGACGACTTCCAGCTGACGGTGCAGGGTTCCGAACGCGATCCCCTCGACCAGATGGGCATCGGCCGCGTGCTCGAAGCCAGGCTACATCGGGTCGACCTGCTCGGCGTGTGGGCGCCCCCGATCCCGCTCCGGCCACTCACCCCGCTCTTCACGGCCAGCCGCCTGCGGCCCCGGACCCTGTGATCGCCGCGTTCCCGACTGTTCCCACCAGGAGCCACACATGAGCATCGCCGACCGGCTCGCCACCGAGCCCCTCGCCATCCCACGGCCGGCCATCACCGCGCCGTTCGCTCGAATCGACACCTTCGACAAGGCGCTGACCGCCCCCGGCGGCTTCGGGCCGCGCCTTCGCGCCGCGCGCATCGCCGCACTGGAATTCCGCCGGGAGTTCGCCGCCACCGGCCGACCCGACTCGGTACGTACCTGCGACCTGATCTCACTGCCGTATCCCACCCGCTACGGACTGTTCCGGGCGGCCGTGAGCCCGGCGCCGTTCGTCACCATCAGCAACCGCATGCTGATCGTGCGCTGGACCGACTCCGACGGCACCCGGCGCACCCTGCTGTTCGAACCCAGCGATCACGAACTCGATTCCTACACGCCCTATTTCGCCGAACTCCAGCGGTACACGCCGGGTCCGGTGCGCAACCTGTTCGTCACCGAGCACTCCGATGTGCTCACCGCCTGTCGCCGCGCCGGGGTCGATCCGGCCGAGGTCGACTATCTCGCCTTCGACCACCTGCACACGCAAGACGTCCGGCGGTGGCTGGGCACCACCCGATCGCAGCCCGACATCAGCCCGAACGAGCCGGTGGTGGCAGCATTCCCGAACGCCAGGCTGCTCGCGCAACGGGATGAACTGGAAGCGATGGCGGATCTGCACCCATACCAGCGGCCCTGGTATCAGCCCACCACGTTCGTGGACCTACCGCAGGAGAAGATCGTGCCGCTGGACGGCAGCGTACTGCTCGGGCCCGGCGTCGCGCTGCTGTCCACACCCGGACACGCGATGGGCAATCAGTCTCTGGTGCTCAATACCGATACCGGGATCTGGGCGGTCAGCGAGAACGCGATCGCCACCGAATGCCTCACCCCGGAGAACTCCCGCATCCCAGGTCTGGCGCGGACGGCGAAGTCCTGGGGGCATGAGGTCGTGCTCAATGCGAACACCATCGAGACGACCTACGAGCAATACAACTCGATGGTCATCGAGAAGACCATCGTGGATGTGTCGCAGCAGGACTCGCGGTTCCTGCAGTTCTTCCCGTCCAGCGAGCTGACCGGTGCGCTGCTCAATCCCGGCACGGCACCCACGTTCAGCCACCGCGCGATCCGACACGACTGACCCAGGGCGGACTCCATGACCACCACGGCCGGCTCCGGCTTCTTCGCTCGACTGCTCGATCCAGCGCAGCGCAGCGATCCGTATCCGCTCTACGCCGACATGCGTGCGCACGGGCCGACCCGACTCGGCCGGACGCCGGTCGTGGTGCTGTCGTCCCACCGGGACTGTACGGCCGTGCTCCGGCACAAGTCGGCGAGTGTGGAACGCCACCACGCCTCGATTCCGCTGGGGCCCACTCCCGTTCACGATCTCGCCGGGGAGCACGCGGGTGCCCTGACCGGCACCGCGTCGATGCTGTTCCGGGACGCGCCCGACCACACCCGGCTACGTCGTCTGGTAGCCAAGGCGTTCACCCCTGCCGTGGTGCGCACCCTCGAACCGCGCATCACCGAGATCGCCGATGCCGCCCTCGACCGCGCGGCCGAACGCGGACACCTCGACATCGTCGCCGATCTCGCCTACCCACTGCCGATCACGGTCATCTGCGAACTGCTCGGCGTCCCACTCGACGACGAACCGCTGTTGCGGCAGTGGTCGATGCTGCTGGCGCGCAGCCTCGACCCGATCTCGGCGACTGTCACCGCAGGCCGCCCCGATCCCGCGCAGATCGCCGGCGCGAGCAACGAACTCCACGACTACTTCGAACAACTCGTCCGCCGTCGCACCCGATCAGGCGAGGATCTGGTGTCCGCATTGATCGCGGCGGAGGAATCCGACGACTCGCTCACCCACGACGAACTCATCTCGACCTGCGTCCTGCTGCTCATCGCCGGGCACGAAACGACAGTCAACCTGATCGCCAACACCACCCTTGCCCTGCTGCGCCATCGCCACCACCTCGCGATCCTCGGCGTCGCAGCGCCCTTCGCCGCGGCGGTGATCGAAGAGAGCCTGCGTTACGACCCGCCGGTGCAGCTGGTGCCGCGCATCGTCCGCGAACCCATCGAACTTCCCGAAATCGAGCTGGCGGCAGGTGATCTCGCGATCATGCTCATCGCCGCGGCCAACCACGACCCCGCGGTCTTCCCCGACCCGACCCGGTTCGACCCGGCCCGCGCCCACCGCCACCTCGCCTTCGGCCTCGGCCAGCACTTCTGCCTCGGCGCACCCTTGGCCCGCTTGGAAACCTCCGTCGCCATCACCCGATTCGCCCGCCGCGTCCACAACCCACGCCTGGCCGTCGACCCGCCGGTCTACCGAGACCACATCACCCTGCGCGGCCCGGCGGCCATGCCGGTCACATTCACCGATATCGCATAACCCGCCGACATGGGACAGGTCGGCCGGTGAGATCCGTGGTGACGGACCGGCTGGGGAGAGCAGATCGAGGTCAGTGCGCGAGTTTGAGTCCTACGACGCCGGCGACGATCATCGTCAGGAACACGATCTTCAGTACCGCGACGGGCTCGTCACCGGTGGCCATGGCGTAGGCCACGGTGAGGACCGCGCCGATCCCGACCCAGACCGCGTAGGCAGTGCCGACGGGAAGTTCGCGCATCGCGAAGGCCAGGCCGGCCATGCTGGCCGCCAGGGCGGTGAAGAACACCGCAGAGGGCCCCAGCCGGGTGAAACCTTCGGTCTTGCCCAGTGCGGTGGCCCACACGGCTTCCAGGAATCCGGACACGACGAGCAGAATCCACGACATGACAGCCCTCCTCGGGCCGTCTTGTCGCACTCCGGGTACGGCACCCCTCGTCCGGAAGCCCTCCTCCCGGGCTCGATTTCACTGTGGCACGCCCGCTACCGGGCGGCAAGCGATGGTGCCTGACCTCACCACCTCGTCGTCACGGCAGGTCGGCGAAGCGCACGTCCTCGGCCACGGCGGTCGCATGGAGGCCGTCGGCGCCCGGCTGGATGGCTGTCAAGCGTGCTCCGAGCGGCAGCCGCTGCAGCGGCACGACGAAGGTCAGGGTTCGGCGCAGCATCGTCAGCGAGAGTGTCGGTCCGCCGATAGCGGGCTGGACCGAGACCGGCGTGACCTCGATGCCGTCGTCGGTCGGTGCGACAGTGACGAAGACTGTCGCGGGCACCGCCATCCCGGCCACCGGGAAGGTCCCGGTGACGCGCAGCCCGTCCGGGCTGTCGGAGATCGATTCCACGCCCGACGGCGCGAATCCCCGCACGACGTCGTAGGGAACGACGGCCGTCGCCGTCGCCGTGGCCGCGACAAGGTTCGACGTGCGGTTGCCGAGCACGTCGCTCAGCGGCGCGGACACGTCGGTCAGCACGACATCGAGGTCGTGGACGGAAATGTTCTCCCCAGTCCAGTCACCGACCCGGATGTCGATTTCCGGATAGTTGCCGTCGGCGGCCTGGGTCAGAAACGGAAACCCGCGGATATCGACGTCCGGCCGGTGCGGAAGGTCGTACTCGGCCGCCACCTTGCGGCCGATCTCGTTCTGCACCAACACGACTGCGACCCGATCGCCGACGATCAGCCCGATCGCCGACACGACGATCAGTATCAGCACTGTGCGCATACGCTCACCCTCTCGGCCATCCCACCATCATGCTGTGCGTCGGGGCCTTGTGGGCGGCGGCAGGCGGGGTCCGGCCCGCTGGTTACCTTCGGCCAGAGTGGTTATGTCCGGTGTAACGGGCCCTCGCGGGCGCGATCGACTACAGGGACGAGAGAGTGACCATGCTTGTGCGAAAGACAGTCGTGGCGACGGGGTTGATTGTGGCCGTGCTCGGTGGGGCCGCGGGCTGCGGTGAGGTGGAGAAGGCGGTCAACAAGGGTGGTGACACCCGGTGTAGCGAGTACACCGCGCAGGACTCGGCCAAGAAGCACACGACGGTGACCAAGTTCCTCGAAGAGGAGCGCGGGGACGACGCGTCGATCGACCAGAACACCGTCGACCTGGCGGTCGCGGCCATCAACCTGATGTGCAGCGCCCAGGCGAATCCGGATACCCCGATCCGGGAAGCGGATCTGACCGGAGTACTGGTGCCGAAATAGAGCGCGAGCCCGCCTAGGACGTGCCTGAGCGGGCCCGATAGGACCTTGTCCGTTCCCGGTTCAGGTTGAATCCGGCGGTCGGCCTGTCTTCGTGTCCGGGTCGACCTGGTCGGCGCGCTCCCATTCCTTGTCCAGGTCGGCTCGCGACTCGGCCGCGTCGTTGCGGTGCACGTGAGCCTGCTGGGCAAGCTGGTCGGCCTGCGCGGCTTTGGCCTCGGCTTCGGCCTTGGCCGCGCGGCTCTTGGCGGCGATTTCCTCCGCCCGTGCCTGGCGCTGACCGACTTCGAATTCCTGTTCCGCCGCGCGGTCACGGATGCCCTCGGCCTCGGCCCGCTGATGTTCACGCTGTTTGCGCATCAGCAGCCACGCGCCGACGAGCACAACGATTACCGCCACGACGACGATGATCACGATCACACTGGTGGTGCTCATCCTTCTTCTCCTTGCACCCCTCCTCCAATCCTAACGCCGCTCGACCACCGCCGAACTGGGAAAATAGCCGCCGGCTGGGGCGGAGAGGATCTCGACGCATCCGTCCGTGCCGTTCACCCGGATGCGCTGCCCGTCGCGGATCAGTTCGGTGGCGTGCTCCACGCCGACGACGGCGGGCAGCCCGTATTCGCGGGCGATCACCGCACCATGGGTCATCAGGCCGCCGACTTCGGTCACCAGGCCCGCGATCGCGACGAACAGCGGGGTCCAGCTCGGATCGGTGTAGGCGGTGACCAGGATGTCGCCCGATTCGAGGTCGGCCTCGGCGATATCCGACACGACGCGGGCGCGACCCTCGATCGTCCCGGCGGACACCGCCATGCCGGGCAGCGCACTCGGTGGTAGATCGGCGCGCCGATACGACCCGGTCAAGGTCTCCCCGTCGGAGGTGAGCACCCGCGGCGGGGTGAGCGCCTGATACGCGCGGAACGCGTCCCTGCGTTCGTCGAGGAGCTCCGCACTCGCCCGATGGGTGCGGGTCACCTCACCGAGCTCGTCGAATGTCAGAAAGAAGAGGTCCTCGGGCTCGCGGAGTACTCCGGCCTCGACGAGACGCGCGGCTTCGCCCAGCAGGGCCTGCTTGTAGACGAAATAGCGGCTGACCATGCTGTATTTCGGATACTCCCGATAGCCGGAGAACGTGCGGACCCGATCGATCATCCGCTCGGTCTCTTCGGCCTTCCGGTCTCCGTCCGGCAGGGCGCGGAGTCGTTGCAGGAGCTGTTGTTTCGTCTGCTCGGCGTCGCGCAGTCCGTCCTCGAAGCGCTGTCTGCCCGCGCCGGGCCCGAAGTTCCTGATATTGCCGAGGATCGTCGGTACGAGTGTGGTGGGGCTTTCGCTCCAGCGTGGCCGGGTGATATCGATTTCGCCGACGCAGCGCATGCCGTATGCGTCGAGGAAGTCCTCGATCGCGGCGCGTGCCTGTGGACCGCCTCGGCGTTCAGCCAGGTCGTCCAAGAAGTCGCCCCCGGTCAGACCTTCCTTTTCGACCTGCTGCAGGTAGGCGACCGCCTCCGGATGCGGGCGGATCGCATCGGCGACGTCCAGCAGCGCGAAGCCCATCTCCGAGGTCACGTTCCCGGGAATCGACTGGGTGAGCGCATCGGCCGCGTTCTTCTCGCCCAGCCATTCCTGCAGCTGATCGTTGAGCCACCACGTGGCGTCCATGGCGGCCGTGATCACCTGTAACCCGCGCGGGGTGAACAGGACCCGCTGCAGCTCCTGGATATCGGCCAGGATGAAGTCGACCAGCGCCGGTCCGGACCGGGTCCGGATATCGCGTTTCAGGGTCGCGAGGGAGGACTCGCTGGTCGCGATCAGCTCGGCGACCAGGTCGGGATCGGCCTCGATCGGAGCAGGTGCGGCGGAGGCCGATGGTTGGGCGGAATCCTCGTCCGGGACCTGAGGGACGAAGTCACCGCGGTCGATCAGGGTCTGCAGCGCGTCCCCGATCAGCGGATCGGACTTGCCGAGCCCTTCGATCAGGCCCGCGCCTTTCGCTGGAGACGACAGCAGCGCGGTGACATCGACGAACAATCGTCCACCCGCGGTACGCATGGGCGCCCGGCTCGTCAGCTGCCACAACGAGATCCCCAGCGGCTTCATGGCATCGGTCATCATCTGCTGATGACCGACCGAAACGTAGACGCGATTCTCGTCGTCGGCGGCCGCGGGAATCGGGAACAGCGTGGTGATCGGCCTGCTCTGCACGATGCGGAAACCCTCGCTGTCCAGGCACCATTCGATGTCCTGGGGGCTGCCGAAATGCGCTTCGATGCGGCGGCCGAGCCGCGCAAGCTCGAGTACCTCGGCCTCGGACAGCACCGGATCGTTTCGGCGCTCCTCGGCGATCTCGCGCACCTGCGTTCCGCCGGTCGGCACCGGCTCGACGGCGAGCTTCTTGGTGGCGATCGTTGCGCCGATGATGTCGCCGTGGCGAACCCGGTAGACGTCGGCGTTCACGAGGCCGGAAACGAGCGCCTCACCGAGACCGAAGCCCGCGTCGATGGAAAGGACCGTCCGATCGGAGGTGACGGGGTCGGCCGTGACCAGGATGCCCGCGGCGCGGGGAAACACCATCCGCTGTACGACAACGGCCATCCGAATCATCCTGTGGTCGAACCCGTTTCGCAGACGATAGGTGACGGCTCGCTCGGTGAACAGCGAGCCCCAGCACCGGCTGACGTGCTCGAGGATCGCCTCCGGCCCCACGATGTTCAGCGCGGTGTCCTGCTGGCCTGCGAAGGACGCGGTAGGCAGATCCTCGGCCGTCGCACTGGAACGGACAGCGTAGGCGCCCTCCGCACCGAGCCGGGCGTGCGCGCCGATGATCTCGGCCGCCACATCATCGGGAATGACGAGCTCTTCGATCGTTCGTCGGATCTGCGCGCTCAGCACGCGGATGGCTTCGCGGTCCTCCGGTTCGAGACGGGACAGCTCGTCGAGCTGGTCGTCGAGCGACGCTGCCACGGTCCGCGCGTAGGCATCTGTCGTCACGCAGAACCCGTCCGGCACCTCGACACCGTCGATGCGCGACAGCTCACCGAGGTTCGCGCCCTTGCCGCCGACGATCGCGACCTGAGTCCGGTCGACCTCCCCGAAATCCCGCACATAGTCCATCCCCGCTACTCCTGACCTGGTGGTTTCGGTTTTCGCGAGCGATTATGGACCACAATTCGACGCCTCATGAGGGCCCGGAATCGTGTATACAGTAGAAGGGGGAAGGGAACGAAGCATCGCACGATGGCGGGCTTCGGGTTTCACCGGTGAATCTCGGTACATCTCGGTCGGCTCAGGATCAGACAGGGGTGATCTCGGATGCGCTGTGTCGTGTTCGGCGCCACCGGATACCTCGGTGGCCGACTCGTTCCCGACCTGCTGGATGCCGGGCACACGGTCCGGGTCCTGGCCAGGGACCCGGGCAAACTCACCGAGGCGGCATGGCGCGACCGGGTCGAGGTGGTGCGCGGCGATGTCACCCGCGTCGAGGACGTACGCGCCGCGCTGGACGGTCAGGAAGTCCTCTACTATCTCGTCCACTCCCTGGCCCGCGCGGATTTCGAGAACGTGGATCGCGAGGCGGCGAGCCTGGTCGCGGCCGAAGCCGACCGCGCGGGACTGACCAGGCTGGTGTATCTGGGCGGCATCACTCCCACCGGCCAGAAGCTGTCACGACACCTCGCCTCGCGCGCCGAGGTAGGGGAGATCCTGCTCCGCGCGCCGACCCCCGCCGTGGTGTTGCGCGCGGCGGTGATCATCGGTTCCGGATCCGCCAGTTTCGAGATGCTGCGGTACCTGACCGAGCGGCTGCCCGTCATGGTGACGCCGCGCTGGGTGCGCAGCCGGATCCAGCCCATCGCGGTGCGGGACGTGCTGCACTATCTGGTGCGCGCGGCCGACCTGCCCGGTCAGGTGAACGACGCCTTCGACATCGGCGGTCCCGATGTACTCACCTACGAGGGCATGATGCGGGGCTATGCCGTCGCGGCGGGCCTGCCACGCCGGGTGATCGTGCCCGTGCCGGTGCTGACCCCGTGGCTGTCGTCCCAGTGGGTCAATCTGGTCACCCCGGTACCGCGCGCCATCGCCGTACCGCTGATGGAATCGCTCATCAACGATGTCGTGTGCGCGGACCATCGCATCGCCGACTACATCCCGGACCCATCGGACGGGCTCACCTCCTATTCCGGCGCGGTGAAGCTGGCGCTGCACCGCATCCGCGATCTGGACGTCCCCACCCGATGGTCGGACGCCGGCCTGCCCGACGCACCGTCGGACCCCTTGCCCACCGATCCCGACTGGTCCGGCGGATCGCTGTACAGCGATGTGCGGGAACGGGATACGAGCGCCGACCCGGCTACCCTGTGGGCGGTCCTCGAAGCCGTCGGCGGCGAACACGGGTGGTACTCGTTCCCCCTGGCCTGGGCATTGCGCGGGTGGATCGATCGTGTGCTCGGCGGTGTCGGCCTGCGCCGCGGTAGGCGCGACCCGCACCGCCTGCACGTGGGCGAAGCGCTGGACTGGTGGCGCGTCGAACACCTCGAGCGTGGCCGGCTGCTGCGGTTGCGCGCGGAGATGCGGGTGCCAGGGCGTGGCTGGCTCGAACTGTCGGTTACCCCGTCCGTCGACGGCGGCGCCCATTACCGGCAGCGGGCCCTGTTCGAACCACACGGTCTGGCCGGGCACCTCTACTGGAAGGCGCTCAGCCCCTTCCACGCGGCCATCTTCGGCGGGATGGCCCGCAACATCACCGGGGCCGCCGAGTGAACTCGGGACGAAGAGGGCGGTTCAGGGGATCGCGGGTACCTGCTCGGCGGGCAGGGGCGGAGGTGGCGGGGTGCCGTCGCCGAAGGGGCGGCCGCCGAGTTCCTCGCGGTGATGCGGGGTGAGCCAGTTCGACAGATCCGGGCCTGCGGGGATGATGCCGGTGGGGTTGATGTCGCGGTGCACCACGTAGTAGTGCTCCTTGATCTGCCCGAAGTCGATGGTGTCGCCGAAGCCGGGGGTCTGGAACAGGTCGCGGGCGTAGGCCCACAGCACCGGCATCTCGCTGAGTTTGCTGCGGTTGGTCTTGAAATGGCCGTGATAGACGGGGTCGAAGCGGGCCAGCGTGGTGAACAGGCGCACGTCGGCCTCGGTGATGGTGTCGCCGACCAGGTAGCGCTGGGTGCTCAGCCGCTCGGTGAGCCGGTCGAGGGCGGCGAAGAGCCGGGTGTAGGCGGCGTCGTAGGCATCCTGCGCGCCGGCGAAACCGCAGCGGTAGACACCGTTGTTGACCTCGCGGAAGACCTCGGCGTTGATCTCGTCGATGTGGTCGCGCAGCGGTTCGGGATACAGCTGCGGTGCGCCGGGCCGGTGGTAGGCGGTCCATTCGGTGGAGAAGTCGAGGGTGATCTGGGCGTAGTCGTTGGTGACGACCTGCCCGGTCGGGATGTCGACCACCGCGGGCACGGTGATGCCGCGCGGATAGTCCGGGAACCGGGCCAGATAGGCGTCACGCAGCCGGTGGATGCCCAGCACCGGATCGACCTCGCCCGGGTCCAGGTCGAAGGTCCAACTGAGCTTGTCGTGGGTGGGCCCGCACAGGCCGAGCGACAGCACCGGTTCGAGCCCGAGCAATCTGCGCACGATCAGGGTGCGGTTGGCCCACGGGCAGGCCCTGGCCGCGACGAGCCGGTAGCGGCCGGGTTCGACGGGGTAGCCGTCGCGGCCGTCGGCGGTGATCCGCGTGGTGATGTAGTTGGTGTCGCGGCGGAACTCACCGGCCTCGACGTAGGTTCCCGCATCGGCATCGCTCACCTCCTCAGTCTTGCAGATCCACCTGCCGGTGCGCCGTGCGCTGACCGATTCCCGGGGTGTAGCCGAGGGTCTGCCGGAGGCTGTCGGGACCCAGACCCCGGGACAGGCCGAGAACCAGTGCGGCGCAGCCGATTCCGGAAAGGACGAGGCTGGCGGTGAACAGGGCGGGATAACCGGCCAGCTCGCCGACGATGCCCGCTGCCATGCCCGCCACACCTTGGACGACGACGACGGCGCAGGCGAGCAGGGTGTAGTCGCTGCCTGCGTGGTCGGGTTCGGAGGCGTCCATCATGAGGGCGAACACGGCGACGGTGGCGGCGCCGCCGAAGACGTGTTCGGCCAGGCCGGCGGTGACGAGGAGTTCGAAACCGCCGAGGCCGAGGGCGGCGACCAGATACAGCGCGATGCTCGCGGTCTGGGTGACACCGCCGATCAGCAGCGCACTACGCCGGCCGTAGCGATAGGCCAGCCAGCCGCCGAAGGCCGCGCCCGCCAGGGCGCCCGCCGAGGAGAGGACGCCCTTGATCACCGCGATCTGGCCGAGGTCGAGACCGGCGTCGGACAGGAAGGGGCCGGTGAGCGCCGAGGCCATCGAATCGCCGAACTTGAACGCACCGATCAGCGCGATGAAGGTGAGGATGCCGGGGCGGCGCAGCCGAGTCCACCAGGCGCCGAGCAGGTGCGCCGGGTGCGGGCGCGGCGGTCGGTCGGTGACCGGTTCGCGCAGCAGCCACACCGGAACCGTGGTCAGCACGATCAGTAATGCCATGGCGAGGAACAACATTCGCCAACCGGACACGGCGAACATCCACAGCAGGGCGCCACCGCCGACGATCATGCCGATGCGGTAGGCGCCGACCTGGATACCGTTGCCGAGTCCGCGCTGGCGCGGACCCAGCAGGCGCACGGCGAGACCGTCGGTGGCCACGTCCTGCGTCGCCGAGAGCAGGTTCACCACCACGATGCCGACGAACAGCCAGCGCAACGACGACGACAGGTCCAGACTGGCGAGAACCATGGCGACCGCGGCCGCGGACAATTGCAGCACCAGCAGCCAGGTGCGCCGGGTGCCGTAGCGGTCGACGTAGGGCGCCCACAGGAACTTCAGCGCCCACGGCAGGAACAGCACACCCGAGGCGCTGATCGCCACCAGTGAGTACCCCGATTCGCGCAGCACCACTGGCAGCGCCTGGGTGAAGAAGCCGAACGGCAGGCCCTGCGCGAAGTACAGCGCCGACAGCAGAACCAGCGTGGACGTCGTGATCACACCCGGTCGGGTGGCGGTGCTCATGGGGACATCGTCGCAGAGCACACCCGCCCCGCACCCTTTGCGATCCCGCTGCGCGCAACCAGTGAACGCGCAGGCCGACGGCGTCATGGTGGGGTCATGACATCCACCGAGACGAAACGCGTGGCCGATTCCGAACTGGATGACGTCTTCCGCCCGATCTTCGACCGCATCGCCGAGGGCGCCGTCGCCCGCGAAACCGACCGGGAACTCGCCCACACCGAGATCGCCGCCCTGCGCGCTGCCCGGTTCGGCGCGCTGCGCGTTCCGGTGGAGTTCGGCGGCTACGGCGCGACAGTGCGCCAGCTGTTCGGACTGCTCATCGATCTTGCCGCCGCCGAATCGAACCTGCCGCAAGCCCTGCGCGTGCACTTCTCGTTCGTCGAGGACCAGCTGCTCGCCGAACCGGGCCCGGTACGGGAACAGTGGTTACGCGCGGTGACGGAGGGCACCCTGGTGGGCAACGCCATCACCGAACCCGGTGTCGGCGCGGTCGACCGGTACCGCACCCGGCTCACCCGCGACGGCGAGCACTGGCGGCTCGACGGCACCAAGTTCTACAGCACCGGCTCCCTGTACGCCGACCACATCCTCGTGGCCGCCGACCGCGACGGCGAGCGAGTAGGCGTCCTGGTCGGCGCCGGCGCCGAAGGCGTGCGCCAGCACGACGACTGGGACGGCTTCGGGCAGCGGCTCACCGCCAGCGGCACCACCGAATTCACCGCCGTGCGGGTCACCGAGGAACAGATCCTCGGCCCCGGCTACGGCGTGCCAGGCCCCACCTACGCGACCGCGTATCTGCAGCTGGTCCAGCTGGCGGTACTCGCGGGTATCGCCCGGCGCGCCGAAAGCGATGTGCGGGACTGGGTCTCGCGACGCACGCGCGGCTACACCCACTCCGCCGCCGACCTGCCGCGCCGCGATCCGCTGGTACAGCAGGTGATCGGCAAGCTGTCGGCGGCCGCGTTCTCCGCCCGCGCGACCGTGCTCGCGGTGGCCGATCTTCTCGACGAGGTGCTCGCCGCGGGAGCGAAGGACGACGCCGCGCTCACCGCGGTCGAACTTGCCGCAGCGCAAGCCCAGCTCGCGGTGATCGACACCGTGCTGCCCGCGACGAGCCTGCTGTTCGAGGTGGGCGGTGCGTCCATCGTGTCCGAAGGTCTGCGCCTGGACCGGCACTGGCGCAACGCGCGCACCATCTCCGTGCACAATCCCGCCATCCAGAAGGCCAGGGCGGTGGGCGATCACCTGCTCAACGGCACCGACCTGCCGTTCGGCTGGAGTGCGGGCGAACGGGTCCCGGCCGGAGAGCAGGCGCGATGACCCGCCGGATCCGGTTCAACGCCTTCGACATGAACTGTGTGGCCCACCAGTCGCCCGGGCTGTGGCGTCACCCCGACGACCAGTCGCACCGCTACAAGGAGCTGAGCTACTGGACCGAGCTCGCGCAGCTGCTCGAACGCGGTCGCTTCGACGGCATCTTCATCGCCGACGTCCTCGGCATCTACGACGCCTACGGCAGCAACGACATCGCCGCGCTGCGCCAGGGCGCCCAGGTGCCGGTGGCCGATCCGCTGCTGCTGGTGACGGCGATGGCCGCGGTCACCGAGCACCTCGGCTTCGGCATCACCACCGGCACCGGCTTCGAGCATCCGTTCCCGTTCGCCCGGCGCCTGTCCACCCTCGACCACCTCACCGACGGCCGGATCGGCTGGAACGTGGTGACCGGCTATCTGCCCTCGGCCGCCCGCAATCTCGGCGCCGACGACCAGCTCGACCACGACGACCGCTACGACCAGGCCGACGAGTACCTCGAAGTGCTCTACAAGCTCTGGGAGGGCTCGTGGGAGGACGACGCCGTGGTGCGCGACGCCGAGCGCGGCGTCTACGTCGATCCGGCCAAGGTGCACCACATCGGCCATCGTGGTCGGCATTTCACCGTGCCCGGCATCCACCTGTCCGAGCCGTCACCGCAGCGCACTCCGGTGATCTACCAGGCGGGCGCCTCGCCGCGCGGTGTCCGCTTCGCCGCCGAGAACGCCGAGGCCATCTTCGTGGCCGCGCCGTCGAAACGCGTGCTCACCCAGACCGTTTCGCGGATCAGGGACGCGCTCGAGGAAGCAGGCCGCGACCGGTACTCGGCCCGGATCTACGCGCTGGCCACCATCGTCACCGATGCCACCGACGAGGCCGCACGCGCCAAACACGAGGAGTACCTGTCCTACGCGAGCGTGGAGGGCGGGCTGGTGTTCATGTCCGGCTGGATGGGCATCGACCTGTCGCGCTACGACCTCGACGACCCCATCGGCGAGGTGCACAGCAACGCCATCCAGTCGGCGGTGGCCGCGTTCCAGGAATTCGACGACGACGGCCGCGAATGGACCGTGCGCGACATCGGCCGCTGGGCCGGCATCGGCGGCATGGGCCCGGTGTTCGTCGGTTCGGGGGAGACCGTCGCCGATCAGCTCCAGGAATGGGTGGACGAGACCGACCTGGACGGGTTCAACCTGGCCTACGCGATCACGCCCGGCACATTCGAAGACATTGTGCGGCATGTGGTTCCGGTGCTGACCGCACGCGGTGTCTACGCCGCCGAATACGAGCGGGGCACGCTGCGGCACGCGCTGTTCGGGGCGGGGGACCGGCTCCCCGACGACCATCGCGGGGCGAATTACCGTGTGGGCGGCCCGAATTCGACAGTCCTACCGGAATCGGAGTCCCGGCCGGGCACGATCGCGGCCATCGATTCCCACTGATCGCAACCCTGCTGCGTGGGCGCGGAAACGATCATCATTCCGATATGACATCGCAGAATCCCGTTTCACGTTCCCCGCGTTCGGCCGCGATCGTCGGCGCCGGACAGACCGGCGTCACCGCGGCGCTAGGTCTGCTCGACGCCGGCTTCGAGGTCACGCTCTACAGCGACCGCGACCAGCCTGCCCTCCGCAACGACGTCCCCGCCACCGGCACAGCCCTGGAATTCGGTGTGGCACAACAGGCCGAGCTGGCACTCGGCTTGGACACCTACACCGCCAGGGCGCCCCGTCACACCGGTCTCAGCGTCCGCATCGCCGACCCCGACCGCAACGAACTGATCGCCTTCGACGGGGTGTTCGACGGCTACGTCGGCGTCGCGGTCGACACCAGGCTCAAGGCCGACGATCGGCTCACCGCCTTCCGCGAGCGCGGTGGCCGCTTCGTCGTCGAGCAGGTCACCCCGGAAACCCTCGACGGCGTTGCCGCCCAACATGATCTGACCCTGGTCGCGACCGGTCGCGGCGGCCTGTCCGACCTGTTCCCGATCGACACCGCCCGCACCGTCTACGACGCGCCGCAGCGCTCGCTGCTCACCGTCACGGTGACGGGTCTGGGTCACGACCCGAGCGTGTTCGCCCACCGCAGTGCCGCGGGCGGCGCGCACAGCGGATTCTCCATCTTCGCCGATCAGGGCGAGGGCTGGTGGGGTCCCTACCTGCACAAGGACGCCGGGCCGAGCTGGGCCTTCCTCGGCTGGGCCCGGCCGGGCAGCGATTGGGAGCGCCGCTTCGGCGCGGCCGATTCGACGGCCTCGGCGCACCGCATCGTGACCGAGCTCTACCGCGACTACATCGACTGGGATCTGCCGGAAGTCCTGGCCACCCAGGTGATCGAGGACGACCCGCACTCGTGGCTGAAGGGCGCCGTCCGGCCGGTGGTGCGCGCCGGCGTGGGCCGCACCGCGAACGGTCACCCGGTGGCCTCCCTCGGCGACACCTCCGTCGCCTACGACCCGATCGCGGGGCAGGGCGCGCAGAGCGGCCTGGTCCAGGCGCAGCGCCTGGTCGCCGCGGCCGCGGTGCACGACGGCGCCTTCGACGAGACCTGGATCGCCGCGCGCTACGCCGAATTCCTGGCCGCGCGCAGCGATTCCGCCGCGAAGGTGACGCGGCTGTTCCTCAGTGATCCGGAGTTCGCCGACATCGGCGGGCAGTTCTTCGCCGCGGCGGCGGTGGAGCCGCGGTTCGCGAGCGCGCTGGTGGGGCTGCTGCACCATCCGCAGCCGTTCCTCGGCATCGAGACCGTCGAGCAGGCGGGCGCCTACATCGAGGAGGTCACCGGGCTGCCCGCGGCCGAGGTCCTGGCCCGGTTCCAGCCCGCGGGCAGGTTCGCGCGGTCGGAGTACGGGGGTGCGCTCACCCGCGCCTGAGCGGTCCGGATCTTGCCGTTGTCACCGCCGCGAGGGTCGTTGCCTCGCGGCGGTGAACCGGCTACTCGAGTTCGCCGATGTTCCCGATGACGCGGTTCAGCTGGGCGCGGCCGTCGGACAGGTTGTAGGTGACGCACGCGATGGCGAGTTCGCCTGCTGCGATCTTCGCGGCGATGGTGCTCGACCGCTGGGTGAGCAGCATCGCGGTCTCCTCCACGTGCCGGGCCTCGAGCTCGTCGACGGTGCTGAGTCCCTCGCGGCGGCCGAGCAGAATCGAGGGGGTGACCCGCTCCACGATGCTGCGGATGAACCCGCCAGGCACGGCGCCGGAATCCAGGGCGTCGATCGTCGCACGGACGGCGCCGCAGCTGTCGTGTCCGAGGACGACGATCAGCGGCACGCCCAGCACGTCGACGCCGTACTCGATCGATCCGAGCACCGAACCGTCGACGACGTGACCGGCGGTGCGGACGACGAACATGTCGCCGAGGCCGCGGTCGAAGATGATCTCGGCGGCGACCCGGGAGTCACCACAACCGAACAGGATCGCCGACGGATGCTGCCCAGCGGTCAGTTCGGCACGGTCGGCTGCGCCCTGGTTGGGATGCTGCAGCCTGCCTTCGACGAAGCGATCGTTTCCATCGCGGAGTGTCTTCCAAGCGGTAACGGGACTGGTATGCGGCATATGTCCAGTTTTACACGGTCTCGCCGCGACGTCGGTCCGCCACCTCGGTCGTGTCGCCGCGCCGAACCTCCTGTGCCAGGGGGCCACAGCGAACATCGAACCGGGCGCGAACGGTGTCCAGGGAGTGTCGCAGATGTTCGCGGTCGCGGCGGTGCGTGAGCGCGAACCGTGCCCCGGCCGCCAGGCGACGTGGCAAGGGATACCAGCGGTCGAGGTCGAGTCCGCAATCGCGAAATACCGAGCCAGGAACGCTGTCGTAGATGAGGCCGACGTTGTACTGGGTGACTGCGAACAGCGCGTACGGGAAAACCGTTCTGGACTTGCTCAGCAGCTCCGGCGCGTCGATTTCGTAGAGCGGAGTGTCGCCGAGTCTGTCCAAGAACATCAGGTGCGTCAGGAAATAGCCGATCATCGAGGTCAGATACAAGGTGGCAGACCGTGGCTGTATCGACAGGACCGCGCCGCCGCTGGACACGTAGGGCTCGTAGGGGAAATCGTGCCGCATGACGTAACCGGTGCAATTCACTATCCAGCTGCCCGGCGGGATCGTGGTCGTCGCACCGCTGCGGAAGACCAGTCGTGTCTCGTCGTGGTCGTCGACGGCATCGACGAGATAGTCCATGACCACCGCACGCAACCCCGCGGTGATCGTCTCGGTCTCCGATTCCGAGAGCAGTCCGAACAGGAAGTTGCCGGTCTCCGGGGTCACCCAGGTGCCGAATGTCGTGCGGTGCCAGTCCCACATGGCCGCCTCGTTGGTTCCGTCGAAACGGCGGGTGGATTCTCTGAGGAGACCACTGGGCAGCTCACCGGCCCACCATCTTCGGCCACCGGTGGGAAAGAACCGGTCGCGGTTGTGGAAGAACGTGCCCGACCCGGCCACGAGATTCACCTCTCGGCCGGGGTATTCCCTGATGAGGTCGTGCGCGGTGTCCATCGCGGTTTTGCCGCCGCCGACAACCCACACCGGGGCATCACTGTTGCGGATGTCGTCGCCGTGCAGATCGCAGAAGTCGGGCGACACCGACCGCACTCGCGTGCTGGAGACAGCGAACGGTTCGTTCGGGGTGATGCGGAACCCGTAGGCCTTGATCAGCCGCTTCGCCTCGACCACCACGGTCGCGCCGTCCGCGGACTCGCAGGTGATCCGGACGATGCCCTCGGTCTCGTCGTGCGAGACCATGGTCCATCCGAAGAGTTCGTCGACCTGGACCCGCTGCTTGATCGTGTCGAAGCAGTACCCGAGATGGGAGAGAACCTCCGGTTTCGACGCCAGGTACGAGCGTTCCCGCCCGAGGGTCCAGGCGATATTTCCCGCGGTGAACATGCCGTGCGGCTGGTGCAATCGCACATACGGGTAGATGTCGGCCCACATCCCCCCGACCTGGTTTCTGCTGTCGACCAGAACGACCTTCTGGTCACGTGCGAGGTACCGGCCGGCGACCCACAAGGCATTCAGCCCGGTGATGCCCGCCCCCACAATGCACACATCGCAAGTCTTTGTCGTCATTCGGGACATGGCCTGGACCTTTCCTCGCAGCATGCCGAATTCGTGCAACGGACTTATTGTCCGGCGATGCTGCGGGACGGATCAGCGTAGTCCGCTACGTGTCACTTGCCGGCGTCGCCGCTGCAGGACGCGCTCGCATACGGACCGGTGGCGGTCTGCTCGGCAAGAATGTCGTCGCCCACCAGGATCCGGCAGGTGATCTCGCCGCCGTCGGCACCGGCCGAGGCGGTGACGGTGACGGCCTTGACGATTCCGTCGACGGTGACCTCCTTGGTCCAGGGCAAGGTGACGTCGGTGTCCTGGGCGACGTCCCCGCCGCGACCGGAGTAGGTGATCGAACTCGCCTGGCCGGTCCCGTCGACCTGGTAGGTGACGGCGACGGTGCGGTTGATCTCCTTGTCGACCTCGTTCACCGCGGTACCGACGAGGGCGATGCAGGCACCGATACCGAGCACCATGAACAGCAGGACTCCACCGAGCACCCATGGCCAGACCTTGCGCTTCTTGGGCGGGGGCCCATAGCTGCCCTGGGGGTAGCCGCCCTGCGGATAACCGCGTTGCGGATAACCGCCCTGCGGGTACGGAGTGCCGCCCGGTGGCGGACCGGTCGGCGGCTGCCAGCCAGGTGGCTGTCGACGGTGGGGCTCTTGCGGCGATCCGGGAGGCTGGTGGCCAGATTCATCCGACATGTGAGCTCCTTTGCTCGGCGACGTGCGGTTCTGCACCATAAGGTGAGACCTGAGTCACAAGTTCGATCGTACTGTGCGTCTTTTTCGGTCGGAAGAGACGGACCGGCGCACGATCATCGCCGCGAACGTTCTGCCGCCGGACCGGACATGACGTCGCGGCGGGGCCGGGGGGATCGCCCAGCCCCGCATCGACGGTCTCGATCTCAGGCACGCACCGGAGTCCACTGATCGGCGGGTCACGCGTGCTGGGGTCGGCGCCACGAGCTGCCGAGTGCGCGCAGCGTGGCGCCGGTGGAGGTGCCCTGCGGCAGCCAGGCGCGGGCGGCGAAGGTACAGGCCACGAACAGCAGTGGCATGGCCCATTGTCCGGACCGGCACCGACGGCCAGGTGGGAGGTGGCGGCTCCGCCGTAGACGAAAACCAGTCCGGCATAAGCCCATTCCTTCGTGCGCGGATGGTCGGGGGTGACGATCGCCGCGAGCGCACCGGCCTTGGCGACACCGAGAATGGTCGCGAAGTAGAGGGGGTAGCCGAGGTGGTCGAATGCCTCGCGCACGTAGGAGATCCGGGCGAGATCCCAATACGCGTCGACCGCGGTCTCGGCAGGACGGCGCCGACGGGTACCCGGCGCGCGAGTTTCAGGCTGCGGGAACGGAGTGTCGAGGTGGCGTGAAAAGACATGTGGTATCGGTCCTTTGGAGGTTGATGGAGTGTCAGGCGGCAGGAATGACCGCGGTGTCGACCGCGGCGCGATGAAGGACAGCTGCGGCCCGGACTCGCCGCCCTCCTCGGCGACGACGGCGGCGAACTCGGCGCGCACCGATTCGAACCCGGCGGCGACGGTGCCCTGTACTTCGATCGCATTCACAGTGGTGTTCGCTTCGATAGCGACCCAGCGGCGCTGATCGGCTGCCGCTGCGGATCGTGTTCTGTTGCACTGACGTTCGCCGCGAACACAACGTGACCGCCACGGCGAAATCCGTTGGTCGCGGGGGGTGGAGTCACACTTCGCGCCGCCGGTTCGTCATCGGCACAAGACGAGATCGAGGAGGACTCCGTGCACGAAGCGCAATTCCTGGCCGACCGGTTCGAAGAACACCGCACCCACCTGCGTGCGGTGGCCCACCGGATGCTCGGCTCGCTCACCGACGCCGACGATGCGGTCCAGGAGGCGTGGCTGCGGCTGGCACGCACCGACACCACCGAAGTCGGCAATCTCGGCGGGTGGCTGACCCGCGGTGGTCGGGCGGGTCTGCCTGGACATGCTGCGCTCACGCAAGAGCCGCCACGAAGAGCCGCTGGAGGCCGATCACCTGCCCGACCCGGTAATCAGCAGCGAGGCCACACCCGCCCCGGAACACGAAGCGCTGCTGGCCGATTCGGTCGGCCTCGCGCTGCTGGTGGTGCTGGAATCGCTGAGCCCGGCCGAACGGCTGGCGTTCGTCCTGCACGAGATGCCCTACGACCAGATCGCGCCCATCGTGGATCGCACCCCGCAGACCGCCAAGAAGCTGGCCAGCCAGGCCAGGCGCCGGGTCAAGGGCGCGACCCCGGGTGCCGACCCCGACCTGCCGCGTCAGCGCCGCGTCGTCGACGCGTTCCTGCTGGCCGCGCGCGGGGGAGACTTCGGTGAACTGCTCCGCATGCTCGACCCCGACGTGGTGTTGCGCGCCGACGCGGGCGAGGCGATGCGGGTCATCCGTGGCGCCACGTCGGTGGCCGGACAAGCCGAAACGTTCCAGCGGATGGCCACTGTCTGCACCAGCCGCCCCGCGATCGTCAACGGCGGAGCCGGGCTGGTGGACACCCTCGACGGCGACCCGTTCTCGATCATGAGCTTCACCGTCGTCGGCGACCGCATCACCGCCATCGACATCCTGTCCGACCGGGACCGGCTCGGCCGGCTCGACCTGACCGCCGTCCTCGGGTAGCCGCCCGGCGATCGTTCCATTCATCCAAGACCGGCGGGGGCCGCCCGGCCTACCGTCGGACCATGACAGCAACACATTCCCCCACCGGAAAATCAGTCGACGATCAACTCCTTGCCGTGCTCGACGAGTGGCAGGCCGCGATCGTCGCCAACGACGCGGACCGTATCGGCTCGTTCATGACCGACGAGTGGGTGATGGTGTCCGAGAACGGCGTCACCACCGCGGCTCAGTTCCTGGCATTCGTCCGGTCGGGCGACCTCACGCACTCGGCGATGGCGCGCGTCGGCGATGCGCGAATCCGCTACTACGACCGGATCGCGCTGTTGACGACCCGCGTCGTCAACACCGCCCACTATCTGGGTACACGGTTCGACGCCGACGAATGGACCACCGACGCCTTCGTCCACGACGACGGCGGATGGCGGTGCCTGCTGACCCAGATCACCGCCACGAAGGTTCCTACCGATAGCCCCGCCTGATCAGGTACGCAGCCCCAGCCTCGAACCCCGCGGGGCTGAGCTGCTCGAATCCGAAGGCATCGGCGAGCCGGTTGGTCGTGTTGAACGAGGCACAGACGGCGAGCGCGTCCCTGACCTGCTGGTGCGACACACCGACGGCCAGCACCTGCCGCATGTCCTCCGCGGTCACTGTCCCTGCTTCTGCGAGGGCGGTGAGCCCGGCAGAGTACAGACGGGCGGACTGCCCGACCGCTGCCGCTATCACCAGTTCGAAGAGCTGGTCCTCGCTGAATCCCGACTCCCGCGCCGCGGCGAAGTCCGCATCGGTGATCGCGGCGGGTCGCGTGGTGACCTTGTCGACCACCGTGTGTAAAGGCGGGGCGACATCATTGTTGTCGAAAGCGCGCTGTCGTTGATCCGGTGAGGTCGCACCCTCTCCATGGAGAATACGGTCGACCAGAACGCGGAGCATGGCTTGTTTCGTGTCCTCGTGCCGCATGCTGTCGCTCACCTGTCCAACGATAGGCGCGGCGCAAGTCGCTGCGTGTTTCCCGGCTCGCGGCGCGCTGCGATCGCTATCGTGCAGGGGTTCGGGCAAGGCTCTGACGGGAGTGAGTGCGGTGAAGCAGCTGACCAGGTCCGGCGATGCGGTGCGGTTGGCGCCCCCTACATTCGGCAGTTTCCTGCGCTGGTTGCGCGATGATCGCCGAATGTCGCGCGAGCGGCTGGCGATGTCGGCGGGAGTCAGTGCCAGCTACGTGACTCATCTGGAGTGGGGCGACCGGGACCATCCGGCGCGCGCGGTCGTCGAGGCATTGGCGGACTGCCTGGATCGGGCCCGGACGCTACGGGTGACCGAGCGCAGGCATCTGTTCGACCTGGCTGGGATACCGATCGCGGCGACTCCCACGATCGGCCAGTTGCGTGCAGGCATCGGCGACGATGCGCTCCGCAGCCTCGACGCGCATCGCGGCGGGATGGCGGGATACTTCGACTCCCGCGGCAATATCCTGGCGCTCAACTCGGCCGCGCGCACGATGCTGCCGGGACTGTGCGAGGGCGGCAACGGGTTTCACTGGTTGTTCGGCGACCAGCTGGCACGGCAGGTTGTCGTGAACTGGGACGACGTCGCGCGGATGTCGGTGAGCGGACTGCGCGGTCGAATCGGCGCCGTCGGCCAGGCCGGATGGCCCGAGCGCCTGCTCGGCGAGCTGGGGACATACCCGGAGTTCTGCGCGCTGTGGGGCGAAGGCGAGGTGACGTTCCCGACGGGGCTGTCGCCGATTCGACTCCGTGACCCGGTGACCGGGCGATCGGTCGACGTTACCGTGCAGGTTTTCGACGTCGACGTCGTCGACCACCCGGGGTGGGTGCGAATTTTCCTCGGCACGTAACGCGACCACGCTCTTACTCTGCTCAGTGGCGGTACCGAAGGGAGTCATTGCCGGTGACCCGCGGTCGGATCACAGCGATGCCACCGAGTCGTAGAGTTCAGCAACTGAACGAACCGTTTCGAGCGCCGCTCGAGTCGGCAGAGTACGACTGATGCGCAGCGCCGCAACGAAGTTCGGCAGCGAATTGTGCACCGGTGGATCGTTGGTCGAGTCACAGGGGAACAAATGAATTCCACGCGCGGGCTCGATCCAGAGGGTAGCGACACGGCCCCTGCGTCCCGGCGCCGGGGATTCCCCCTCGGCGGGGCGATCGGCGCGCTGGTACTGGTATGGCTGTCGCTGACACCGTCACTGCTGCCAAGGGGCCCGCTGTTCCAGGGAGTCGTCACCGGCGCGGCGGCGGCCATCGGATACGGACTCGGCCTCGCGGCCGCTGCGCTGGTGTGGTGGATGCTGCAACGAGAGCCGGGGCCCACGCCCGCCGTGGTCCGCTGGGGATTGGGAATCGTCGCGGTAGTCGGCACGGTCACCGTCCTGGCCTGGTACGCCGATTGGCAGAGCGATCTGCGTTCGCTCATGGGGGTGAGCGGCCTTGCCTGGCATGCTTACCCGATCATCGTGGCGATCAGCGCCGTTGTCTTCGCGGTATTGCTCGCCGTGTCGAGGTTGTGCTGGGCGCTGTCGCGCTGGGTCGGTGGGCTACTGGGGCGGGTGCTGCCCCCTCGCGTCGCCGCCGTGCTGGGTGGGGTGGTCGTGGCGGTGGTGGCTGTCGCCGCGATCAACGGGGTGGTGGCCGACGTGGCGATGTCGGTGCTCAACGAGACGTTCAAGGCTGTCAATCAGGAGGATTCGGCGGATACCGAAGAACCCGTCGTCCCGGAGCGCTCCGGCGGCCCCGGATCGCTGGTGAGCTGGGACTCGCTCGGTAGGCAGGGACGGATCTTCGTCGCCAACGGTCCGACCCCCCGCGACCTGACGGTCTTCAGCGGCAAACCCGCGCGGGAACCGATCCGCGTCTACACCGGACTCGATTCCGCCGAGAACATCAGGGCCGAAGCGGATCTCGCGGTGGCCGAGCTGCGGCGAGCCGGCGGATTCGACCGGGCTGTGCTCGGTGTGGCGACAACGACCGGCACCGGCTGGATCAACGAACCGACCGCGTCGGCACTGGAGTACCTCGCCAACGGTGACAGCGCCCTGGTGAGCATGCAGTACTCCTACCTGCCGAGCTGGCTGTCGTTCGTCGTCGACCAGGAACGGGCCAGGCAGGCCGGTCAGGCCTTGTTCGAGGCGGTACACGCCGAGTGGGACACCCTGCCCGAGGATCGACGACCCCAACTGGTCGTCTTCGGCGAGAGCCTCGGCTCCTTCGGCGGCGAGGCCGCCTTCGCCGGTATCCAGGACATGGCCGCCCGCACCGACGGCGTCCTGTTCGTCGGCCCCACCGCGACCAACCCCGTGTGGCGCGACGCCACCGCGCGCCGCGATCCCGGCTCGCCGCAATGGCTGCCGATCTACCGCGACGGACACACCGTGCGATTCATCGCCGGCGCACCGGATCTCGCCCGCCCCGACAGCGCGTGGGGATCACCCAGAGTGGTCTACCTCCAGCACGCGTCCGACCCGATCACCTGGTGGACACCGCAGCTGCTGTTCCAGAAACCCGATTGGCTCAGGGAGGAACGCGGTCCCGACGTCCTGCCGAGCACGCGCTGGATCCCGGTGGTGACGTTCCTGCAGGTGTCGGCAGACATGGCCGTCTCGACCGATGTGCCCGACGGACACGGGCACACCTTCCACGCCGACATCGCCGATGCCTGGGCCGCGATCCTGCCACCCGCCGACTGGACCCCGGCCGACACCGAGCGCTTGCGAGCGGTCTTGCGCGGCACCGAATGAACGCCGCGAAATAGCGCCGGTGAAATCCCACTGGTCGGCAAGGTTCTAAGACACAATGTCGCCATGCGGACATTTGCCGGGATGTTGCACGCGGTTATCGCCGGGGTTCTGGTTGTCGCGGCCGGGCCCGGTGTCGCGGCCGCTGTGCCCACCGGCAGTGCCGATCAGGGTCAGCTGCTGCCCTGGCCGGTGCACGGGCCGGAGGGGGTGCAGGCGGCGGGGGCGGCGCTGGCGGACGGCATCACCGGAACGGTGCTGTGGTCACGGGAGGCGCACACCCCGGTTCCGATCGCCAGCATCACGAAGGTGATGACGGCGCTGGTCGTGATCGTCGCCGGTGATCTCGAGCGGCCGGTGACCGTGCCGCAGGAAGCGATGGGCTACTGCGGCAAGCACAACGGGAGCACCGCCGGGCTGGCGCCCGGTGAGGTGCTCACCGCGCGGCAGCTCCTGTACGGGCTGATGCTGCCTTCCGGCTGCGACGCCGCCTACGCGCTGGCCGAGGCCTACGGGCCCGGCCAGGACGGCTTCATCGCCAGGATGAACGACACCGCGCGTGTCATGGGCTTGGGCGGAACACATTTCACCGACCCCAGCGGTTTGCCGAACCCGACCGACGACTCCACCCATTCCACACCGGTGGATCTCGTGGCGCTGGGCGTGCGGGCGATGAGCCTGCCGGTGTTCCGTGACATCGTCGGTTCGCGGACCTTCCACGTTCCCGCCGGACCGGGTAACCGCGAGCACCACTGGAATTCGACGAACCGGCTGCTGCACGAGTATCCCGGCACCCTCGGCATCAAAACCGGGAACACCGACGCCGCGGGACACTGCCTGCTGTTCGAAACGATCCGGGCGGGAATTCCGCTGATCGGTGTGGTGCTGCACAGCTCACCCCACAGCAGTGTGACGGCGAAAGAAGACGCCGAGCGGATGCTGAACTGGGCCTACGACCCGATCCTGAACGTTCTGCAGCCCGTACGCTGATTGCCGCGGCTACCCCGGCTCATCAGGTTTCGTCTCGGGGACGGCACGAGGGGTCGTGCGCGGTGAACAGTCGGGTCAGGGCCGTTTCCATGGCGCGTTTGCCGGTCGGGCTCAAGGCCGCGAGGAACTCGTCCTGGACCTGTTCCAGTTCGGCGAACGCCTCTTTCAGTGTGCGGAGACCCTTCGGGGTCGGTACCACGACGTGGGTGCGCCGGTCGTCGCCACGCTCGCGGGCTGCCATGCCCGTGCGCTCCAAGCGGTCGATCACAGCGACCATGGTCGTGCGGTCGAGGCCGGTGACCCGGGACAGATCCTGCTGGGAGAACACGCCCGTGCCGGCGTAGGACAGCACACGAAAGTCCTTGCCGCGCAGGCCGTAACGGTCCAGCGACTGCTCCACGGCGTCGCGGGCCGCATCGCCGACCCGGAACAGCATGAAGATCGGCGCCCGGGTGATCTGTTCCACTGCCGTCGTCTCTCGCATCAGCCCATCTTAGTCACGTACGCTGATCGTCAGCGCTGCTGATGATTGGAGCTCGTTGTGCCCGATGCCAGAGTCGCCAAGGTCACCCTCGTTGTCCTTGGCCTGATCACCATGACGCCGGTGCTGGCACTTGTCACGCCGGCCGCCCTGGAGTACTACGGACTGACTCAACTGGCCCCGATGGAGGAGGCCCTGCTGCGGCACCGCGGCGTGATGCAACTGGTCTTGGGAGCCGCGCTGGTCTGGGCGGCGTTCGTCCCGGCGGTTCAGGTGCCGGTGGCGCTGGCCGCGATCACCACCAAGACGACGAATCTGGTACTGACGCTGTCGGATTCGACCACCCGACCGGACGCCCCGCTGTTCAGCACCATGTTCGACTCGCTGGCCGTGCTGTTGCTGATCGGCCTGATCGTGCTGCGGCTGCGCCCGACAGCGAGCCGAGCGGGGATCTGACAGATAGCCGCGCGCTCACCGTCCCGCTGCGGTGAGCTGGTGGTCCGCTTCGAGCAGCATCCACCCGCTCAACTGCACCGAGAGATCGCGGCTCAGGTTCACCGACGACTCGGCGGACGAGTCCGCGAGCTGGAGAAAGGTGCCCGGATACTCCCGGACCGTGACAGCACGGGTCCAGTCGGTACCGAACAGCGGTAGCCCGTCCACCTCGGCGCGGTGTTCCCAGGCTGCCCGCGCGGACGCGTGCACGATGTCCGCGGCGGTGGTGTCGCCCAGTGACAGTGCGGCTTCGGCGAGATACCGCGCGAGGATACCCATGAACAGCCCGGAATCGCCCCCGGCGGTCGCTGTGATCACCCCGGCGTCGGTGAGCTCGTCCGCGACCGCGGCGACGAGCGCGGTCGCCCGGTCGCGGTGGCTCGATTCGCCTGTGCGCAGCGCCAATTCGGCTTCCAGCCCGATGGTCACGCCCTGACAGTAGGTGTGCACGGTCCGGTTCACCCTGCCGCCGGGCTCGTGGACACCGTCGAGAATCAAGCCGCTGTGCGCATCGCGCAGACGGGTGTGCAGGAACTCGGCGAGGTCCCCGGCGCGGGAAACCTCGCCGAGCCGAGCCCACGCGATACCGGTCGGGCCGATCGAGGGGGTGTTGTAGTAGTCGTCGCCGAAACGCCACGGCACCGCGCCGACGGCCGGGTTCCAGCCGTCGATCAACTCCGCCCGCAGTTCCTCGACGGCGTCGCCGAACCGGATGTCGAGCAGCCGGTCGGCACGGTCGAGCGCCAGCGCCAGCCACGCCATGTCGTCGTAGTACCGGTTGGTCCAGCCCGTGATATTGCGGGTTCGGATACCGCGGGCGATCGCGACGACCCGGTCGATGCGTTCGGGAGTGCGGGCGCGGCACGCGGCATCGACCGCACAGTCGAGCAGCTGAGCCTGCCACCAGTAGCACCAGCGTACGAACGACTGTTCCGCCGCCGACGCCGGCCACACGAGCGCGCCCAGCTTCCGCTGTGACAGCCCCCAGAGCGGGCGCACATGCCGCTTTACGATCGCCTGTTCGGCCAGGTCCGCCCGCTGCCCGGAGTCCGTGGGGCCGGTGGACAACGCCCGCGTGATGGCACCCGCCCGCCCCGGCTGTTCCAGCGCGGAGTACGCGATCGCGGCTCCGGCCGCGAACAGCGCACTGCGTCGGCTGATGCCCTCGTGCCGGCCATCCATCTGCTCGAGCTCCTCTTACTGGATAACGACATCGGAGCCGAGAACCGTACCGCCGGAGTCCGGTCCCGGAATGACCAACACTTGAACTACTCAGGTTTGCCGCGAAAACGTTGCCGGAACCCAGTCGGCGTCGAGCGCATCATGGAGGGTATGGACGACGCGGACCAGGACGCCCACCGGGCGAACCGTCGCCATCGACCTGGACGCGTGAGATCGTAGCCCGGTGGCTGGACAACGGAGTTTCGACGAGCTGGTGGCAGAGGCTGCCGCGGCGTCGGTCGACGGCTGGGAGTTCTCCTGGCTGAACGGGCGGGCGACCGAGGAACGGCCGTCGTGGGGCTATCAGCGGCTGATCGGGGAGCGCCTCGCCGTCGCCGAAGCGGCGCTGGACATCCAGACCGGTGGCGGTGAAGTGCTGGCAGGCGTCGCGCGGCTGCCTGCGGTCACCGCGGCGACCGAGGCATGGCCGCCGAATGTCGCCAAGGCGACGGCACTGCTGCGGCCGCGCGGTGTCGTTGTCGTGGTCGACGACGACGAACCGCCACTCCCGTTCGCCGATGCGGCCTTCGACCTGGTGATCAGCCGCCACCCGGTCGCGGTGCAGTGGACCGAGATCGCCCGCGTGCTCGAACCGGGAGGCACCTATCTCGCCCAGCACGTCGGCCCGGCGAGTGTGTTCGAACTCTGCGAGTACTTCCTCGGCCCGCAACCGCAGGCGGTGCGCAGCCGCCGTCACCCCGACACCGCCCGCGCGGACGCCGAAGCCGCAGGTCTCGAGGTTGTCGACCTGCGAGCGGAGCGACTGCGCATGGAGTTCCGCGACATCGGCGCGGTGATCTACTTCCTGCGCAAGGTCATCTGGATCGTTCCCGGCTTCTCCGTCGCGGCTTATCACGATCGTCTCCGTGAACTCCACGACCAGATCGTCGCCGACGGCCCGTTCATCGCCCACTCGGCGCGCTTTCTCATCGAGGCCCGCAAGCCACAGATCCGCTGAGCCGGCGCGAGCTGACACCGCCGGTCAACGGACCGTCACGACGCGGGAGTGCCTGTCGGTTGCCCCGTCGAGGGATTTCGGACAGCCCGCGGGTCCGGATGGGCGCCGCCGGGACAATTCTCGCCCGACTCTACGGTCCGCGGCGGCGCGACCATCGTCGACATCACGCCGCGGGCGGCATGAGCACGCTGTCGATCATGTACACGGCGGCGTTCGCGGTGCGGACACCGCCGCAGACCACGTTCGCGTCGCCGACCTTCAGCGCGTCACCGGACCCGGTGACCGTGACATCGGCGCCCTCCACGGTCTGGTGGGTGCCTGCGATGCTCGATGGCGCGATCTGGCCGGGCACCACGTGGTAGGTGAGGATCGCGGTGAGGGCGGCCGAGTCGGTCTTCAACGTCTCGACGGTCGCCGGATCGATCTTCGCGAAGGCCGAGTCGACGGGCGCGAACACGGTGAACTGGCCGTCGTTGAGGGTGCCGACCAGGTTGACGTCGGGGTTGAGCTCGCCCGAGACCGCCGACACGAGGGTGGTGAGCATCGGATTGTTGGACGCGGCGACCGCCACCGGATCCTGAGCCATCCCGCTGATCGAGCCGGGACCGCTCGGAACCTGGGCGGCGTATTCCGCGCACCCCGGCCCGACCAGGCCGGACGCGGCGTCCGCGCCGATGGTGTTCGGTGCTGTGGGCATCGGTGCGGAGGAGGTCGCCGTGGTGGTGCTCGCGTCGTCGTCGGAACAGGCCGCCACGCCGAGCGTCGAGCCGAGGAGCATGGCCGCTACGAGGGTTCTGCGCAGATATCGCATGATCTTTCCGTCACTTCCGTCGGCGTGCGGCACGATGCCGCACGGTGTGGATGCCACAAAGTTCGGCTGGCCCGGCCGCTCGGATGGCTACCTGTTTGCGCTCAAAGAATTGCCGGCCTCACCGCCCGACAGCATCGATGATCGGCACGGGATAGGTTGCCGGATCGACGTTCTCGCGCCAGGGACGATGAATTCGCGCGCCGGGCAGGTGTGCCGGCTCGGGCAGCCATCGCCGCACGTAGGTGCCGTCGGGGGCGTAACGGTCGGCCTGGCGCAGGGGATTGAGGACCCGGTTGGGGCGGGTGTGGGTGTGGGTTCCGGTGCCCGCGACCCACTGCCGCTCGCCGTCCAGCTCGGACAGTGCCGCCGCGAGGAAGTGTGCGCGATTCGGCGGGCAGCGTGGGGGTACCAGTGCCTTGTCGACGACGAACAGCGGTACCACTTGGTCGGCTGTCCTGGCCGCTGCCGCGAGTACCGGGTTGTCGTGCACCCGCAGGTCACGGGTGAACAGTGCGATGGCGACGCTCATCGCGCGCAGAGGGGTCGTATATCGCCACGGCCGCCGGTTGTCGGCGAGGTGAGATACACGCACGGGTCCTGGCCCGCTGCCCGGATCGCGTCGTCGACCTGCTGCCAGGTGGTGCCGTCCAGTGCCGGGGTGCGCGAGAGCACGAAACCGGACAGCCTGCTCGGGGAGGTGACCAGGGCCCACGAGTAGTCAGGGCCGAGCGCGGTCACCACATAGTTGGTGGGGCCCTCACGCCCGTCCTGGCCGGGAACGCCGGGGAAGCTCACGTGCAGTTGTGCGTTCGTCACCGGGTCGTTCACTGTGGCGGTGCCACGGATCTCGTCGACGCCGCCGGTCCAGGTGTGGCAGCGGTTGTGGACACCGATATCGCCCTGGGGGTCGAGGGTGTAGACGGCGGTCGTGTCGCGGGCGCAGTTGAGGTTGAACACCTGCGGAATCGCCGCGAGCTGTCGCCATTCGCCGAGATAGCGATCCAGATCGAGCCGCGGTACGGGGGCGGGTGGTGCGGCGGCCGCGGCGCCCGCCCCGGTGAGGCTCGCGGTCGCGGCGAGTGACAAAGCAGCGATCCATGGGTTACGTCGAGTGCGCACGGGAAGCTCCTCGCGATCGTTGGTGCTGCCAGACTATCAGAAAACGATGCATAATTGATTCATGAATCGGACGGTTCGCCGGGATGCCCCGGCGCTGGACCGGCCTACCGGCGCGGCCACGCCGATGCGCGCGGACCCGGCCGTGGCCTGCCGGGCGGGGTGTTCGGGGCGGAATGAACCGATGCCCGTCGGTTCTGCTCCCGCCTCTGCCGTGGCCGGTTACACGGTGCGCGCGGTGGCCGAACACCTCGGCATTCCGACCGCCACCCTCCGGAGCTGGAACCGCCGCTACGGGATCGGGCCGGCGCAAGATCGCCCGGGTCGCCATCGGCTCTACTCCGACGCCGACATCGCCGTGCTCGAGCACATGCTCGAACTGATCGGCGGCGGCGCCAGTCCGGCGGGCGCGGCCGCGGCGGCGCGTGGGCCCGCGCCGGTGCTCGGAGACCGGGCGGCCCTGCTCGACGCGGCGTTCGGATTGGACACCACCGCCGCCTGCGCTCATCTGGACGCACACGTGCGGGCCTACGGTGTCGTGCAGACCTGGGAAGCGTTGTGCCGCCCCGCCTTTGCCGACATAGTCGCGCGCCAGGGTGCAGGCGAGTCGTGTATCGATGTCGAGCACCTCCTGTCGTGGTCGATCGCGGCGGTCATGCAGCGGGTGACGCCCGCGCCGGGTGGTGCGCCGGTGCTGCTGGCGTGCACCAGCGGCGAAACGCATTCGCTGCCACTGGATGTTGCGCGCGCCGCGCTGGCGCAGGCCGGGGTCGGGGCGCGCACGCTGGGCGCCGACGTTCCCGCCGATGCGTTGTCCGGCGCGCTGGCCCGGCACGCGAGCGCGCCTACCGTGCTGCTGTGGTCCCAGCGTGAATCGACGGCACTGACCTCGGCGGTGCTGGCCTGTGTAGCGGCTGGGGCGCGGGTGCTCGTCGGCGGGCCCGGCTGGGACGCGGTGATGCTGCCCGAGCCGGTGGAGCGAATCGATGGCCTGGCCGCCGCAATCGATGCCCTCAGCTGACTAGCCCCGATGGTTCGACAGGTCGGTAAACGATGCATAATTGATGCAACGTGGAGGGGTGGCTCGGCGCCGCGACACTCACCCTTCCTGCGCCCTTCGAGCTTGTAGATCCGGCGGCACCGGGGAGTTGGGTGCCCGGAAGTGGGATTCAGTCGCCACCGGTGGATGTCGTGGTCCGGCCGAGAAGATGACGCAGGGTCTCCTCCAGTCCCGCTGTGCGGAAGGTGCCCGGCGTTGGTCGGCCGTGACGGAATCACCCGCTGTTTCGCCTCGGCGAGTGTGGCTCCACAGTAGCCATCACCTTCGGTCGCGGAACCGCTACATCCAAGGGGGTACTGCCAACTGTACCCGATGGTATGGTCGCCCATCGTGCATGCAACGGTGCAGCACGGAAGGGCTCGACCATGGAACATCCGATCGAACGCCGCCGGTTTCTGCGTGCCGCCGGCGCGGGTCTGCTCGGCGCGGTGCTGATCGAGGCGCCTGCCTCCGCGGCCCCCGTCGCACCGCCCGGGGTACGCAGTCCACTGCTGTTCCACTCCCCAGCAGTCGAACCGTTCGTCGACGAAATGCCCCGAATTCCCGTGGTGCGCGGCGACCGGCTCGACCTCGTCGCCGCGACCACCACCCACCGCTTCCACCGTGACCTGCCGGAATCACCGGCGCTGGGCTACAACGGGATGAGCTATCTGGGGCCGACGATCGAGCATCCGGTGGGGTCGCCGCTGCGGGTGCGCTTCGAGAACCGGCTGACCACACATCCGCTCGCCGCCGACATGGACACGAGCCTGCACGGTGTCGCCGAGAGTTTCCGTGCCGCGCCACCCTCCTCGCTGCATCTGCACGGTGGTGTGACACCGCCGGACAGCGACGGGCATCCCGAGCAACTCGTCTACCCGGGCGGCGGCATCGACCACGATTTCCCGTTGGCCCAGGATGCCGGTCACCTCTGGTACCACGACCACGCGATGGGCATCACCCGCGTGAACGTCTACGCCGGGCTGGCCGGAATGCTGCTGCTCCGAGACGAATTCGACACCGGCGAACCCGGCAACCCGCTGGGTCTGCCCGCGGGGGAGTTCGAGCTTCCCCTGGTGTTGCAGGAGAAACTGTTCACCGCCGACGGGCGTCAATCGGTCCGGTCGACACCAGTGGTGCCGGAAGGCGGCTGGGAAGGCGGGGCGGTCGGCGACATCGGCCTGGTCAACGGCAAGATCTGGCCGTATCTGCCGGTCGCGCGCGGTCTCTACCGCTTCCGGGTGCTGAACGCCGCGTCGTTCAGTGTGTGGAATCTGTTCTTCGGCAACCGGATGCGGTTCTGGGTGATCGGCAACGATCACGGCCTGCTCGACGCGCCTGTCGCGGTGCACGAGCTGCGGTTGTCCCCGGGCGAACGAGTGGATCTGCTGGTCGATTTCACCGAACTGGACCCTGGCGAGACGGTCGAACTGCGCAACGACGAGGCGCCGGTGTTCCAGGCCGCGATCCTCGGTGAGGTCGCGATGCCGCTGTTCTGCCAATTCCGGGTGCAGGATCGGCCGGGCTTCTCCGGTGGTGTGCCGGAGCGGTTGCGCGGCGGCACATTCGGGCCGCCGCTGCTGCCCCCGATCGAGACGCCGACGGTGATTCGCACCGTCACGGTGAGTCAGCCCTACGAGTTGCGGGTGCCGCCCGCGATCATGTCGCTGAACAACCTCACCTTCGCCAGCCCCGACATCGAAATGCCACGCCAGGGCACCGTCGAGCAGTGGGACATCGTCAACATCACGCCCGACCCGCACCCGATCCACCTGCACCTGGTCACTTTTCGCATTCTCGGCCGGACGCCACTGCGGACGGTCGACTATCAGCTGGCCCATCCGCAGCCGCCGGTCGGGCAGAAATGGGCGCCGTCGCCGCACGGCTTCCTGGCCGGTCCGAGGCAGCCGCCGCAGCCATGGGAAGCGGGTCGCAAAGACATCGTGCGGGTCGACGGCGGGACGGTCACCAGCATCATCGTCCGGTTCCCGACCGCGGCGGAACTCGGCTTCGATCCGGATGCGACCTTCCCGCGTCGGTCCGCGACCGAACTCGCAGGGGCGGACGGCCATGGTGGGCACCGCGTCGCCGACCACGCGGGGCATCACCCCGATGACCTGCAGGGTTACGTCTGGCACTGTCACCTGCTCGATCACGAGGACCACGACATGATGCTGAAATTCCGCATCGTGCCCTAGGAGCGCAGGCATTCCATACTTTCGGGTACGGATATGTGTGCTTAGTAGTATGGTCGGTGCATCGCGACGCCGATCGCAGTCGATGAGCGAATTGAACGTCAGGAGGCCGACAGTGGCCGATATCGTCGAAGATCATGTCCAGCCACCCGTGAAATGCCCCACCGCTTTTCGCTATTGGCAGGCACGCGGCACGCCGACGGTGCGCCGGATCGAACGCATCTTCACGGCCGTGACCCGGCAACCGCTGTTCCCCAGCGACGAGCAGGCCGCTGCCCTGTCTGAAGACCTGTTCACCGGCGACCCGGTGGCCGAACGGTTCGTCGCCGAGGTCATGCACGGCGCGATCGGCTCGAAAGCCGGTCGCCGGATGCTGGACACGGCCCTCGCCGAAGGCATCGATGCGGTGCCGGACGCACCGGAATCCATGCGCGCGCTGTTCGCCGAGTTCGAGACGGTGCCCGACTGGGTGGTGCCCGAGCTGGTGGAACAGGGCGCGGCGATCTGGCGGCGCTGGGGGACCATGCTGTTCAGCTTCGCCGGCGCCGAAACCCTCGAGATGTACACCGAAGCCGCGGTCGCGACCCCGCTGTCGCTGGCGGGCGGGTACGCCGGGGACAGCGCGCTGCGCCGGTTCCTGGAGACCACCCGCTTCTGGATGGACGTCTCCGCCCGCGACGCGCTGCTCACCCCCGGCTCGGCGGGCCGGGCCACCGCGCTGAAGGTGCGGGTCATGCACGTGTCGGTGCGGGCCAAGGTCGCCGACCATCCCGAGTGGGACATCGAACGCTGGGGCCTGCCGATCAGCCAGACCTACCAGATGCTGACCCTGCTGGGCGGCAGCGTGACGCCCGGCCTCGGATTGTGGGCGCTGGGCTATCAGACGACACCGTCGGAAATCCGTGCGCTGCTGCACTTTCAGAAGTACATGGGCCATCTGCTCGGCGTGCGCTTGCGCTGGTACCCGGAGACCGTCCTCGACGCGCTGCGGGTGCTGGCCATGACGATCGCGTCGCGGTCCTACGACGCGGGGCAGCACGGGACCGAACTGATCGAGTCCTATCCGGCGGCGTTCGCCCCTCGTGACGGTCACCGTGGCCTGACCCGGTTGCGCGAGATGTACAACTACCGGATCAATTCCGTCTACTCCGCCATGTACATGGCGCCCGGCACCCGCCGCCACTACACCATGCCGCCCGCGTTTCCGTGGATCGTCATTCCGATCGTGCGCTTTCCGCTGATCACCACGATGGAGATCGTGCGTCGGGTCTGCCCGCCGTTCGCGCGCGTGCACGAGAAGCTCATGCTCGCCCATCGCGAGAACTGGTACCGGGCCCAGATGCAGGGTCGCGAAGCGGCCTTCGACGCCAGTGGCGCACTGCGCCGATGAACCCACCGAAAGCAGCCATGACTACCGCAGACATCGTCGAAGTATGGAACGGGCCGGGACGCCAGGACGGCGTGCTGACACCGGTCGAGCCCCGGCACAACGGATTGCATCCGTCCCCGAGCAAACTGGCCTTCGAACACTGGTATTTCGACGCGCACCTCGACACCGGCCATGTGGTGATCGGCTTCCTGACCAAACGCCGCCCCGAGGATCTGCCCTTCGCACGGCCGTGGGTGGAGATGATGGTCTACGCGCCCGACGGCACCCGTCGTCAGGTGTCGCAGCGCTATCCCCGCTCGGCCACCTCGTTCTCCACCGACGGCTGCGACGTGCGCGTCGGCCACAACACCGCGCGCACCGAATTCCGGACCGACGGACTCCCGACCCACCACCTGCGCATGGCCGAGGACGACCTCGTCTTCGACCTGCAGTTCCACAACGAGGTGCCCAGCTGGATGCCGGGCAAGGGCGAAACCCGCTTCGGCACCAAGGATTCCTTCGGCTGGATGGTCGGCGCCCCGCGGGCGCGGGTAACCGGCGCGATCGAACTCGACGGTGTGCGGCACGAGGTCACCGGGCGTGGGTATCACGACCACAACTGGGGCGTCGGCGACATGAAGAAGATCATCGAGCGCTGGCATTGGGGACGGCTGTACGTCGAGGACTACTCGTTGCTGTTCGCCTCGGTCCTGACCCAGCAGCGCCGAGGCGGACACGAGATCAGCCCGCTGATGCTCGCCCACCACGACGAGATCGTGCTGTCCACCGGCGAGACCAGGCTCACCGAGGGACCGGCGCGTTTCGACACCACCGCGGGACGGACATACCCCGAGTGGGTCGAGCTGCACGTGCCGGACCGGCTCGAGCTGCGCCTGGACGTGGTGCGGGTCATCCATGCCCACGACCTGCTCGACGATCTTCCCGTGGTGCGGTCCGGCCTGGTCAAGCCGCTGGTGCAGCGGCTGGTCGGGCATCCGGGCTACTTCCGGTTCGAATCCACCTTCGATCTCACGGTGCGCACCGAGGCGGGAACCGAGCGTCGAACCGGTTCGACCCTGCACGAACTCGTCGCGCTGACGTGAACCGGCGCGTCACCGGGGCGTTTCCTTGCTGGTGATGAAGCGGAAGAACTCGCGGCGCTGATCCTCGGTCGGCACGGGCAGATTCTGGTTCCCGTGGACGAAGCCGATCCCGGCGAAGCACATCAGACCGGCCCGCATCTCCGCTTGTTCCGCGGAGAACCCCATGTCGACGAGGGTGTCGGACAGTGCGTGGAAGATCCGCTGATCCAATGCCTTCACAGCCTCGGCGACCTTGGCGTTCGTGCGGGCCCAGTCCCGGACCGCGAGTTCGACCTGCCATACCCGCTCCGCGGTGAGCAACTCACCCATGCGGGCCAGGCGTTCCTGCGGGGGGAGCTCGTCGAGGCCCTGGAAGCCGCGGGCCGCGTCGTTCTGATCGGCGCACCAGAACTGGGCCGTGGTTTCCAGGAGTTGATCGATGCCGTCGAAGTGCCAGTAGAAGCTGCCTTTGGTCACCCCGAGTTCGTCGCACAGCTTGGCGATGGTGATCGCGGCGACGCCGTCGCGCAGGAGCACGGTCAGTGCCGCGGTGGTCCAATCCTCGACTCCGAGCCTGCGGGCGGCGCGGCCGGCTGCCGCTGCCTTGCGCTTGGACACCGGTGCGGTCGGTCGCGGGTTGCTGGCACCTTCGGTCATGGTCGCCTTCCGTGTCGGCACCGCGCCAGCCTATCGCCCAGCGGAGCTGTGACCGGGGAGCGGGCAGTTGGCCGTACACCATAGTACGGCCAGACCTACCTGAAGGTATGGATTGTCGTCGTTACGCGCCGAGGAGGCCGATATCGGTGTCGAGAACGGCCGCCTGTTCGACGAGTACGCGGGCCTCCGGCGCGTCGCCGACGCGCTCGATGAGGTCGGCGCGCGAGATGACGAGCAGACCACCGTCGTCGTCCCCTGGACCGGATCGGATACCGACGCGGCCTTCCGAGAGCACCAGGCGTGCGTCGGGCGCGTCGTCGCCGAGCAATCGGCGCAGGGTGGCTTCGGTGACATGGCCGCCCGACCCGGGGGCGCCGGTGTCGTCCATGGCCTCCGCCAGTTCGCGGCGCAATCGTTGAACCGCTTCTTGGTCGCCGGCGTCGCCGGCGGTGGTGATGTCCTGTCGCAGTTGAGCGACGATGTCCCGAGATACCACGGCGTTCTCCTTTGCTGCCGGCATGGCCATCGATGGTGGCCGTCGGAGAGCGGCCACATGGTGGCGGTACCGCGGAATCCAGGTCCTAAACAGACTTGGTGCCGGTTCGGCGCGTCAGGTCGTCACCCGGGTCGTGATGACCATGGCGGCCGCGAGTCCGAGACTTCCGGCGGCGGCGAGCAGGAGGGATTCGGTGAGGACGGACAGGCCGGCAAGGAAGAACACGCAGGTGGCCAGCACGATGGCGATGCTGGGCAGATCCATGCTCGTCGTACTCGGATTCCGACTACGTGAGTTGGTCATGGCTATGGCATGCCCGGATGACCAGTGGGCAAACGTCATTCGCACGGACGGTTGTTTTGCCATCTCATTGCGAACCGGCTCGCGCGGTGAAAGCCATGGGGCTCAACCGGATCGGCTATCCTGGGTACGATTCAGGAAGGCTTCTCATGCCCATCAGATTTCGTCAGCGCAAGTCCTTCGGCCCGCTGAAGCTCAATTTCACCCAGTCCGGACTGTCCTCGTGGAGCATCAAGATCGGTCCGTGGACCTGGAACTCCCGCACCAGGAAGAACAGCGTCGACCTTCCCGGCCCGCTGAGCTGGCGTCAACGCTGAGCTAGGTGCTCTTCACCGCCTCGACCCGGCGCCGCAGCAGGCAGAATTCGTTGCCCTCCGGGTCGGCCAGCACGTGCCACGTTTCGGCGCCGGTCTGTCCGATGTCGACCTTGCGCGCACCCGCGTCGAGCAGCCGCTGCAACTCCGCATCCTGATCGCGGTCGGTGGGACTCACATCCAGGTGCAGCCGCAGCTTTTCGCGCTTCGGCTCGGTACCGGGGCCGAACACCAGGGTCGGTTGCGGCCCGCCGGATCCGGTCCCGGGTGGCCCGATCTCCACATAGCCGTCCTCCTGGTCGATTTCGACGTAACCGAGGACTTCACACCAGAAGTCCGCCAGCAGTCGCGGGTCGGCGCAGTCGATGACGAATTCGGTGATCCGGCAGGCCATGCCTGCGACAGTACGCGCGCACGCCGTCCGACACGGCGAATCTCTCCGACATCGTGGGGACGAGCCCACGACGGAATGCGGGTAGTCGACTACTCGTGAGGTTGTCGATCGGCGCGGTGACGATGAGGTGCACGCGCGGTGCGCGTGCAGACAGCATTCCGTCACGTCGAAAGGGCTGACGATGACCGCCGACATGAATACCAGCCGGATCGGCGACTCCGTCGTGGTGAACGAAGCGGTGTCGACCGGGTATGACCGTGGCTTCCTCGGGACCGGCATCGCGGTGCCGGAGCTCGATGCGGCGGTGCGCGGGGACGCGGTGCGCCTCGATGGTTCCGAAGTCATCGAGTACACGCATTTCTCGTTGGCACTGAGTGCCGTGCGGCGCTTCGCGTTCTGGGTGGGCTGGAATATCGATGGCGGGGCGATGAAGCGGATCGGGCGTCGAGGTATCGACTTCGTCAAAGACTCGCGCATCCCGGCCGACATGCAGGTGGGTAATGAGCTCTACCAGGGCAACCGGCTCGACCGTGGGCACCTGGCGCGGCGCGCTGACCTGCTGTGGGGCACCGAGAGCGAAGCGGAGCGGGCCAATATCGACTCGTTCTTCTACACCAACATCACCCCGCAGATGGACGACTTCAACCAGAGCAGCCGCCGCGGGGTATGGGGTCAGCTCGAAGACGCGGTGTTCGCCGATGTCGACGTCGACGACCTGAAGGTGACGGTGTTCGGGGGACCGGTCTTCCGCGCCGATGACCGCGTCCACCGCGGGGTGGCCTTGCCGCGGGAGTACTGGAAGGTGATCTGCTTCGTCGAGGCGGGCAGGCTCACCTGCCGGGCATTTCTGCTCACTCAGCAACTCGACCTGCGCGAAGCGCTCGAACTCGACGAGTTCCGGGTATTCCAGGTCGCGCTGACCGAGATCGAAGAGCGGACGCGGCTCCATTTCCCGACTGCACTGCACGATGCCGACACCCTCGCGACCACCGAGCTGACAGGTGTGCGCGAACCGCTGGAGTCCACCGCCGATATCCGGTGGTAGCCCTCGAACGGCTGCCGGGTCGTCCTGGCAGCCGTTCGAGGGCGTGGTGGTGGCGGTTGCCGGCCCGGTATGAGCAGCGCCCGGTGGGCGCGCTGGGTGCGCGGCAACCGCCTGCCTGCCGGTCCAGGAGAACGGCCATCCCGTCCCCGGCGGCGGTCTGTGGGTTGATCCAGATCGGCGATACCCTGCCGTGCTGACTCGAAACAGGCAGTGGTCACGAACCTACAACGACGCGTTCGGCTTTGCCCCGATGACAGTGAGGTCGGCGGGGCCTCGCGCGTTGGCGAGTGAACTGACCGTCGTGGTGCCGAACACACCCTTGCGGTCGTAGACCGCCGCCGTGCCGATCACGATGCCGTCCTGGGCGATCCGGTCGAGGCAGATCAGCCCGGCCTCGCCGCCCTCCGGTAGCCGGGTCAGGGTGAGCGTCGCGTCGGCATTGATGTATTCGAGGCCGTTGCTGCCGAGATTGGTGATCACGTTCGTCACGTCGGCCAGTCCCGCGACGAACTGGAACGGCGTCGGTTGCTCACCGGCCACGACCGTGATCGGCTGGTGCCAGATTCCGGTGCGCCCGGTGTTGTGGTGGGTGCGCGGATCCGGACCCCAGCCCGTGTCCTCGCTGAAATACACCCGATCCTGGCCGGGGGCGGGAAGTCGATCGGTCGGCGGGGGATCGGCGGTCGTGTCGGGTGACCAGCAGAGGCCGTCCGGCGCTGGCCCTGGGCGCAGATACAGCGCGCCGGCGCGGGCGACCGGTCTGTCGTCCTGGATCAGGACGGCGTCGAACAGCGCCAGTCGTCGCCCGTCGCGAACCACGGTGAGGCGAGTCCGGCAGGGGCGCATGAACACCGGGCGGAACAGGTCGAGGGTCCACCGGACCGGGCGCAGGTCGGTGCGGCCCCTGGCCGTGACCTCGCGTTCGACCGCACGTGCCAGCGCGGCGCCGACGGCCATGCCCCGCAATTGGCCGCCGTCCCAGCCGCTGCCCGCCTGCGGCTCCGGGATCAGCACCTCGGCGTGTGTGCGCGAATCGGATATGGCGCGAAAGAATGCGTGGCTCACCGGCGGACTCCTTTGCGGTATCGGCAGTCTCGCCTGACACGCGGCGTCGGTGGCGCGCGACTCACAGCAGGTCCCCGTGGTGGTGAGTCGGCGAATACTTCATCTTGCGCCCGATCTGCACGGTTCGCTACCCGGGCGACCGAAATCATCGGTGCCGGTCGGTTCGGTGGGACAGAATCAGGTCCGAGCGCGCTGGAACGATCAGCGGGCCGGACGAAAGCCATGGTGGAGTTGTGTCGTTGCTGGAAACCGTTGTTCGTGGTGCCGCCGGGAAGGTGTTGTCCGCGCCCGGCGCGGTCTTCGACCTGCTGCCGATTCGCCGTCCTGTCGTCGACGGGCAACGGCTCAGCGGCCGGATGCAGATGTTCTCCGCCATCGGCAAGCGCGACCTGCTGGCGCTCACGCCGCCGACCGCTGCTCGGCGCCGACGGCTGGACTGGTTCATGAGCCTGGCGACCGCCGTGCCGACCGGCCCGGTCGAAACCTCCGAGATCGCCATCCCCGGTGCCCTGCGCGCGCGGATCTACACGCCACACAGCGCGGACGGCGGGCTGCTGGTGTTCATCCACGGCGGCGGATGGCATGTGGGCAGCATCGACGGCTACGAGGGGCTGGCCCGATTTCTGGCCGACCGGTCCGGTGTCACGGTGCTGGCGGCCGATTACCGGCTCGCCCCGGAACACCCGTTCCCGGCCGCCTACGACGATGTCACCGCGGTGTTCCGCTACGTGGTCGACAATCCCGAAGCGCTCGGTGTCGACCCCGCCCGGATCGGCATCGGCGGCGACAGCGCGGGTGGGAATCTGGCTGCCGCGGTAGCGTTGCATCTGCCTGCCCGGTATCGCCCGGCACACCTGTCGCTGCTGTACCCGGTCGTGGACGGTGACCTCGAGCGCCACGTCTCCAGCGACCTGTTCACCACCCCGCTCGACAAGGGGTGCGTCGAACGGGCCATCACCTGGTACGCCGACACCGAGCAGCATCGCGGGGACCCACGCTTCTGCGTGCTGTCCGCCGACGATGTCGGCGCGCTGCCGCCGACCTATGTGGCCACCGCCGGGATGGATGTCCTGCGCGACCAGGGGACGGCCCTGGCGGATCGGCTCCGCACCGCAGGCGTCCCGGTCCGGCTGCGCCAGTTCGACAACCTCCCGCACGGCTTCGCCAGCACGCTCGTCGATCCGCAAGCACGCTCGGCGGCCACGGAATTCGCCGAGGCCGTTCGCGCCGGGCTCGGGTCGAGCGAGGCATAGACCGCGCTGAGCGCCGGAACGGTTCAGTCGTCGGCGGGTGCTTTCGCTGACCGTTTCCGGCGCGCTGTCGTCTGGTCGATGCGCGGATCCTCGGTCACCGCATAGTGTTTCACGTACTCGGACAGGAACGCCTGGACCGTCGCGGTGGCCGGGATGGCCAGCAACGCGCCGACGGCGCCGAGCAGCGCGCCACCGGCCAGCACCGCCAGCAGCGCGATCGCGGCATTGACGTCGACGGTGCGCGCGGTGATCCGCGGCTGCAGCAGATAGTCCTGGACCCACTGGTACACCACCGCGAACGCGATGACCCAGACCGCATCGAGCGGATCGACCGACAGTGCGACGAACACAGGCAGGATCGCGGCGATGTAGGTGCCGATGGTCGGGATGAACGCGGAGATCACGCCGAACCACACGCCGAGCGCGATGGGGTTGGGCAGGCCGAGGATCGCCAGGAACGCACCGTGCACGATCGCGGAGACGATGGCGAGCAGTAGCCGCGAATACAGGTAGCCGCCGGTTTTGTCGATGGCGAGATCCCACGCGTGCAGGAAGGTCCGCTGATGGGCGGGTGGCAGCATCGAGCAGACGGCGCGCCGCACCTTCGGCCCGCCGGCGGTGAGGTAGACGCTGAACAGCGCGATGGTCAGGACCTGCGCCAGCCCGCCGAGCACGGTCGTCGACACGCCCCAGACATTGTCGGCGGCGGTGCGGGCGTAACCCTCGATCAGGTCGGATTCGCGCAGCAGCCGCTGACTCAGCTCGTGCATCGTGAAGTGCTGGCCGAAGGCGCGATTGACCCAGTCGATGCCCTCCTCGAGCAATCGCGGTGTCTCGTGGGCCAGATTCGTCGTCGTCTCCACCAGCAGCGTCACCAATGCGGCGAGGAAGGCCAGCACACAGGCGAAGGTGCCGATGAACACCAGGCCGGTGGCGAGTCCGCGCGGCAGGCCTCGCCGCACCAGCACCGCGACGGCAGGCTCCATCGCCAGGGAGATGAAGAAGGCGACCACCAGGATGATCAGGATGCCGAGCAGCCGGTGGAACGCCCAGTCGGCGAGCAGGAACAGCCCGAAGAAGACCAGGGCCAGCGCCATCGCCCGGGGGAGCCACGGCGGCATCCCGGTGCGCGTGCGCGGCGGCGGCTGCTCCGGGGAATCGTTGTCCACGGCTTTCAGTGTCGCCCGGGACGGGCCGAGTCCCCGGCACCGACGCGGCCCTGGAAGCATTTCTAGAACACGTTATAGTTTTCTCGGGCGGCGACCATGTCGACGACACGTCCGCCCGGAAGGTGGTACAGGTGCGGACCTGGGATTTGTCAGCCGACGTCGTTGTCGTCGGATACGGCGGCGCCGGTGTGGTGGCGGCGCTGGCGGCGCGGGAGGCGGGCGCCGACGTTCTCGCGATCGACCGCTATCTGGGCGGCGGTGCGACGGCGCTGTCCGGTGGCATCGTGTACGCGGGTGGCGGCACCTGGGTGCAGCGTGCCGCGGGCATCGACGACGACGTCGAGAACATGCTCGCCTATCTGGAGGCCGAGGTCGGTGACGCGGTGAGCCCGACGACGCTGCGCCGATTCTGCGAAGAATCCCCGGCGTTGATCGACTGGCTGTCCGCGCACGGCGTGCCGTTCGAGCCGTCGGTGTGCCCGTACAAGACGTCGTACCCGACCGACGACTACTACCTCTACTACTCGGGCAGCGAGAACTCCGGCGGCTACCGGGAACTCGCGAAGCCGCGGCAGCGCGGCCATCGTGCGCACGGCCCCGGTGTGTCCGGCAAGGCGCTGTTCGGACCGCTGGCCGAGTCGGCGGCCAGGCGTGGTGTTCGCGTCCGAACCGGTTCCAGGGCAACCCGTCTCGTTGTCGAGGACGGGCAGGTGACCGGTGTCGAGGCCGTCACGATCGACGGTGCGCCCGCTGCGGTGCGGCGCCGGTTCGCCGTACTGGCGCGCATCTCGGCCAAACCCGGTGTGTACCACCCGGGTCTGCGCCGGGCTGTGGAGTCGCTGCTGGCCCGCATCGAGCGCAAGCACGGACGGCCGGTGCGGATCCAGGCGAGATCCGGGGTGGTGCTCACAACGGGTGGGTTCATCGCCAACCAGGCGATGGTGGCCCAGCATGCCCCCGCGTACCCGTGGTCGCAGGGGCTGCCGCTTGGCACCGCCGGTGACGACGGCAGCGGCATCACCATGGCGCAGGACATCGGCGCGGCGAGCGGCAAGATGGCGGCGATGTCGACCTGGCGCTTCATCGCACCGCCCAGTGCGCTGTTCGGCTCGATCGCCGTGAATCGCCTGGGACAGCGGATGATCGACGAATCCCGCTACGGTGCGGCACTGGGCGCGGCGATCGCGACCAGTCCCGGCAACCGGGCCTGGCTGCTCGTCGACGCCGAGCTGGAAGCCGAAGCCCGCACCCAGATCGGTCCGCAGTCGGTGTGGTTCCAGCGTATGCAGACCGAGCGGCTGTGGCGGATCGGGCGAGTCTCCGGCCGTACCGTCGAGGAGGTCGCCACCCGCGCCGGCATCGACCCGGTCGCCCTGCGCGACACCGTGGACGCGCACAACCGGGCGATCGAGCACAACCTGCCCGATCCGCTGGGCAAGCCCGACGACATCCGCCGCCCGATTCGCACCGGACCCTTCGTGCTGCTGGACATCTCGTTCACCGCACGGCTCACCTACCCGATGCCGATGCTCACCCTCGGCGGCCTGCTGGTCGACGAGGACACCGGCGCCGTCCGCGCGGAATCCGGCGGCGTCGTCCCCGGCCTCTTCGCGGCGGGTCGCGCGGCGGTCGGTGTCTGCTCGAACTCCTACGTCAGCGGCCTGTCCCTGGCCGACTGCGTCTTCTCCGGCCGCCGTGCGGGCGCACACAGCGTCCAGCCTGCCCCGCGCAGCTGACCGGAACCGCGAATCAGTCTGGGCAGGTGCGTGATTCGCACCTGCCCAGACCGGTTCACAGCGGCAGGAGGTGGTGCTTGCGCGGGTAGCGCACGACCTTCTTGTCGCGCAGCAGATGCAGGGCGCGGCGGATTTCCAGGCGGGTGGTCGACGGCTCGATGACGCGGTCGATGTAGCCGCGCTCGGCGGCGATCCACGGAGTGGCGATGGTCGCGTTGTAGAAGTCGATCATCTGCTGCCGGATCGCGCCGCGCTGGTCCTCGGGGGTCGCGTCGAGGATCTTGCGCTGGGTCAGGCCGACGGCACTCTCGGCGCCCATGACCGCGATGCGCGCGGTCGGCCAGGCCAGGTAGGCGTCGCAGCCCAGCGCCTTGGCGCCCATGACGGCCCAACCGCCGCCGTAGGCCTTGCGGATCACGACGGTCACCTTGGGGACGGTGGCCTCCACGTAGGCGAACAGGAACCGGCCGCCGCGCTTGATGACGCCCGCCTTCTCCTGCTCCACGCCGGGCAGGAAGCCGGGGGTGTCGACCACGAGCACCAGCGGGATCTCGAAGGCGTTGCAGATGTGGATGAAGTGCGAGGCCTTGTCGCTGGCCTTCGCGTCGAGCGCGCCTGCCAGCACGGTCGGCTGGTTGGCGACCACGCCGACGGGCCTGCCGTCGACCCGGGCGAAGCCGGTGATGATGTTCTCGGTGGCGGCCGCGCCGATCTCGTGGAACTCGCCGTCGTCGAAGATCCGCAGCAGCACGTCGTGCATGTCGTAGACCATGTTGTCGGAGTCGGGGACCAGCTTGTTCAGCGTGAGGTCGGATTCGGTGACCTCCGGCTCCAGACCGGGATTCACGACCGGCGGGAGTTCGGTGGAGCTCGACGGCAGGTAGCTCAGGTAGTTGCGCACCCATTCGAAGGCGGCGGGCTCGTCCTTGGCGACATGGTGGATGTTGCCGTAGGCGGCCTGGTTGTAGACGCCGCCCAGTTCCTCCATGTCGACCTTCTCACCGATGGCGTCCTCGATGATCTTGGGACCGGTGACGAACATGTGCGCGCTCTCGGTGGCGACCACGACATCGGTGCAGATCGGCTGGTACACCGCACCCGCCGCGCAGTTGCCCAGGATGAGCGAGACCATCGGCACCGCACCCGAGAGCGGCTCCATCATGGTCGCCAGCTCGCCGTACCAGCGCAGCGACGACACGGCCTCCTGCACGCGCGCGCCGCCGGAGTCGTTGATGCCGACCAGCGGACAGCCCATCTTGCCCGCGAGATCCATGATCGCGGCGACCTTGCGGCCGAACATCTCACCGATGGTGCCGCCGTAGACGGTCTGGTCGTGGGAGAACACGGCGACCGGACGCCCGTCGACCAGGCCGTGCCCGGTGACCACACCGTCGCCGTAGAGGGCGTTCTTGTCGGTGGGGTTGCGCACGAGGGCGCCGATCTCGATGAACGTGCCCGGGTCCATCAACATGTTGATGCGATCGCGGGCGGACGGGATGCCTTTGCGAGCTCGCTTGGCGGCCCCCGCCTCTCCGGCCGGTTCCTGCGCAAGCGCCAGCTTTTCCCGCAGGTCGGCAAGCTTTTCGGCAGTAGCACTCATCTATTACATCCAGATTGTCGCAGTGGGCGCCGTCACCGCGTCCGGTGGGCGTTTCGCCACACTACCGGGGCCGCCGGGGAAGGCCCAGTCGCCCGGGGTTGTGAGCCTTCACCACCACGCATGCTCAGCCGTCGAGCAAGTGGGGGAGGCCGGCTCGAAAGCGGTCTGCGTCGATGGCTTTGGCCGCGGCGAAGGCAGGCGGGGAGACCAGCGGGAAGATCTGGGCGCGGGGCGCGGGGTCGTCGGCGGCGTCGAGGATGGCGTTGGCTGCGGCGCGGCCGGATTCGTTGGCGCCTTCCATCGTGGCCAGGTCGATATGGCTGCGAACGTGGTCGCCACCGAAGTAGAGGTTGGGAATCGCGCAGTGCGCGTCGGGGCGGTTGTCGTACGAGCCGACGGTGTTGACCAGCAGTGGGGTCTCGTTGTGGATGCCGCCGCCGGACCAGGTGATGCCGGGATCCAGGTGCCAGGAATGGATGTCCTCGCCGCGCAACCAGCCGGTGCCGGTGTTGAGCCAGGCCTCGAGCTGGGCCCAGGTTTCGGCGGCGATCTCGTCCGCACTGCATTGCTTGGCGGTGCGGCCGTAGAGGATTCCCGGTGTGTCCCAGTCGGAGATGTCGACCGACAGGCATTCCAGCACCGAGCCGTCGCCGTAGGTGGCGGGGAAATCGCCGACCCACATGGGGGCTTGGCGCAGCGCGGTCAATGCCCAGGGCGAGCCGAGCGCGGCGATGTGTCCTTCGGGAATGTCGGTCGGGCGGCGCAGGTAGTACTGGATGCCGACCATCCAGTCGGTGACCAGGTTTCGCATCCCCTCCAGGCGCGGATCGGCGTCGAGGATCGACCCGTCGAGCAGGTCGACGGCGCGGTCGACCGGCATGGCGCACAGGTAGTGATCGGCGGTCACCGTGGCGGTGCCACGCGTGCCGGTCACCGTCGCCGAGGCGATGCGGCCGCCGGCCAGCTGCACTGCGGAAACCCCCTGTCCCATCACGAAACGCACCCCGAGCGAGCGCAGGTACTCCACCCACGGATCGATCCACGCGGCGTTGGTCGGGCGGTTGAGGATCCGGTCGACGCCACCGGAGAACTGCGGGACCGTGCCGGAGGCGGCCAGGACCAGTGCCTCGCCGATCGTGCCGATGGTGCGCGCCGAGCTCGTCTGCGGCTTCGCGGCGACGGTGATCCGGGTGAGCGCGTTGACCAGGTACTTCCGGTACGCGGGCGACTTGCCCTCGGCGTGCATGATCTGTTCCCAGGTCACGTATTCCCACTGGCCGAAGCGCCGTTCGGTGCTCGAGGTGAACCACACGAGCATCTGTTTGGCGAAGAACGACAGCTCGTGCGCCGGCAGGTCGGGGACGAAGCCGAGCGCGCCGATGATGCTGTTCTGCACCAGTTCCGGCGTCAGCTGGCCCAGTCCACCCAGCTCGACGGGTGTGAAGATCGGCGGCAGGCCCCGGAATCCGGCGACCGTGCCCTCGACCCGCACCAGGTTGTCGAGCACGCCGTTCGGGTTGCCGGGGAACGGAATTCGGCTCATGGTGTCGGGAACGTGCTGATAGCAGCCGGGGAAGAACCGGAATCCGTGCTCGCCCGGCAACTCCGCGCGACCGGGTGACGCCGTTCCCGGCACACCCATGCTGCGGGCCTTGCCGCCGAGGAACGCCGGTTCGTAGACGGTGACCTCGTATCCGCGCTCGGCCAGTTCGTGTGCCGCGCTCAGACCGGCCATGCCGCCGCCGAAGATGGCGACCGCCTTGCCGCCGGATCGCAGCAGTGGCGAGCGGCGGGCGGCCGAGGCGCCCGGGGGAGCGGCCGCGAGTGCGGCTCCGGCGACGAGTCCGGCGCGCAACGCGGTGCGCCGGGTGATCGGTGCTGACAACGGTGTCGGCTGATCAGGCATGGTGTTCTCCTGGACCTGCGGTGGTGAGGGTGGCGCGCGGCGGGAACGGTGCCGCGGAGCGAGGTACGGTGCCACGCAGGGTCGTTCGCGTGGTGCGCCATTCGCCGGTCGCGTCGCGAAGCTCGCGGGCCAGATCGGCGAGGACGGCGGGAGTGGACTGATGGCGCAGCGCGCTCCCGGCCAGGCGCAGCGCCCGGGCCGGGGTGTACAGCTCGGCGGGCCTGCGGGTGCGGGAGAAGATGCCCGTGGTGATCTCCGCCAGTTCCGGATCGTCGACGGCTGTGCGATAGAGCTCGATCTCCAAGGGCCGCATGGCCTCACCGCGTGCGAGGCGATTGGTCCAGTGGAAGATCTCGCGGCACTCGGTGATGCGACGGCGCTCCCACTCCGTCAGCGCCGCATCGAGGGCGCGCGGGTCGTCGAGGACCTCGACGACCGACTCGGCGAGCGTGCGTCCGTAGTGCAGTGCGTCCCGGATGCCCTGCGCCGTGACGGGATCTTTGAAATGTCCCGAGTCGCCGGGCAGTGCCCACCCTGAACCCGCGGAGCGCCGGAAGTAGGAGGAGATGCCGGTGGCGGAGCGGACGCGACCGACCCGCGCACAGCCGCGTAGTCGCTCGGTCAGGTCCGGAATCCGTGCCAGGGCTTCGGCATAGCGACGTTCCGCTGCACCGGGCCCGCGTGCGCCACCGGCGACAGCGGGCGGCTGCACCAGACTGAGTACCAGTCCGTCGTCGCACGGGAAGGCGGTGCCGAGGTCGGCGCCCTCGCGCCACTGGGCAGCGATGTGGCGCGCAGCGTCGGCGGTGTCACGCCAGTAGGCGAAGTAGCAGTCGCGCCCACTGGGCACGGTCAGGAACGGTTGCTCGGCGCCCACCGCCCGCGCGATGGTGCTGCGCCGCCCGTCCGCCCCGACGACGAGCGCCGCGCGGATCTCCACGACCCGGCCCGCGCTGTCGAGATAACGCACACCGGCACAACGGTTTCCGTCCCACACCACCGAGGTGACCCGGCAGCGCGGCCGAACGTCGGCGCCTGCGGCCACCGCCGTGCGCACCAGCGCCGCGTCGAGTCCGGTCCGGCGCACGCACATCGCGTAGTCGATGCCGTCGACCGCGGGAAATGCCGAACCGACGCCGTAGCCGGCGCCCTGCGCGAAGGCCGTCGTCAGCCGTGGCGCACCGAGGGCTTCGACGGCGGCCAGCGCGTCGAGACGCTGTAGTTCGGCCAGACCGGCGGGCCAGAGCAGATGGGTCGACAGCGTGTCCGAGGGAAAGGCGGCGGCATCGAGGACGACGACATCGCGACCCGCCCCTGCCAGCGTCGCCGCCGTCGCCGACCCGGCGCAGCGCGCGCCGACCACGACGACATCAGCCCGTTCGACCGCTGTGGCAGGGGAATCGACCATGAGAACCGCCTCGGTCAGCAAGTCTCGGACAGTGTGTCCGATTGATGATGAGCTGACCGGCGCGACGGTGTCAATAGCGAACCCGCGCAACGGGATTGCCAGTGCCTGTACCCGGCCGCCGAACCGGCCCGGTACGCGACGGGCACAATGGGCACATGGTCAATGCCAGCGCACCAGCCTCGACACCGGCAACGGTCCGCCGATGCCTTCGCTGACCCGGGTCCCGCGATCAGCGCGCAAACCCGCCGACGACCGGCGCGCCGAATTCGAGCGCCGCGTCCTGACCGCGGTCGAAGACCTGCTCGCCGACGGCACGCCGTTCACCGAGATCGCCGTGCAGAAGATCGCCGCCGCCTCCGGTGCGGCCAGATCCACCTTCTACCGCTACTTTCCGGACAAGAGCCAGTTGCTGATCCGGATGGCGGAGCTGGCGACCACCGATCTGTTCGCGGCGGCGGAACTGTGGTGGAGCGCCGAGCACACCGATCAGCAGGCCGGTGTCGTGCAAGCGATGCGGGCGATGATCGGCGGTTTCCGCGACCACCGCTATCTGCTGCTCGCCCTGAGCGAAGTCGCCTCCTACGACCGGGAAGTCGGCGCCTACTGGCGCTCGCGGGTGACGACCTTCGCCGAGCTGGTGCGCGCGCGGCTCGAGGCCGAGCGGGCAGCGGGCCGCGTCGGGCAGCAGCTCGATCCGCGGGCCACCGCGCTGGTGCTCACCTCGATGGTCGAGCGCACGATTTCCGTCGCGTTCGCCGCCGAAACCGGTATCGGCGACGAGGAATTGGCCGAGGCGCTGGGCCGCGCGATCTGGCTCGTCATCTACGGCGACGCGCCCTAGCCGGGATGCCGGTCAGGCGTTCACCGCCGCTTCCCGCAGAATCGGCAGCAACGCCCTGGCGCCGACCATGTGGTTCTGTCCGGCCAGCAGGCGATGGGTCGCCTGGGGGATGGCTTCGGCCAGCTGACCGGCCACCTGATGCAGGCCGGGCGGGCTCTTCTCGCCGACCGCGACGAGCACGGGCGCGTCGATACTGGTGAACCGCTCGAGCGGTGGCAGAACCTCGGTCAGACCGATGTCGTACATCAAGGTCGGCGCGAGGGCCTTCATGGTCTTCCAGCCGGGGAACAACGGCAACAGCGCGACGAACGCGCGCGGCATGCCGATTCCTCGGAGGAAGACTTTCAGCGCCCGCGCGTTCTTGTCGGCTGCGAGAAGGGCGCCCACCTCCTCGGCCAACCGGGCGTAGGAGACCCGTTCGGCCTCGTCGTGCACGTAGGACGCGTCGTAGATCGCCACCGCGGCGATCTTGTGCGGCATCCGCGCCGCGGCTTCGAGAGCCAGGGCAGCGCCCGAGGAATGGCCGTAGAGAATCGCGGTGCCGCCGGCGGCATCGACCAGCGCCTCGATATCGTCGACCTCCCGCTGCTTCGCGTACGGCATCGTGTTCCCGCTGTCGCCGCGGCCACGGCGGTCGTAGTTGTAGACGGTGAACTCCGTGGCGAACACCGCGGCGTCGGTGGCGATGGGCCGGAACTTCCGGAAGCACGTCGCGCCGGTGATGTAGATCAGCGCTGGACCGTCGCCGGCGACGTCATAGGCGAGTTTCGTGCCGTCCTGCGATGTAGTCGTCCTCATGGTGGTGATGACGGGCCCGAACGCCGAAACTCATCGGATCCCGCGATTCCGGTGCTCCGCATCAGGTGGATCACAACCGATGACAGCGCCGATCCGGCGTGCTGGAATGGGGAATCCAGCCGATCTCGAGCAGCCAGGACCGGTGGGGCCGTGCGAGCTTGCCGGTGCCGAGGAATGGGTACGTGTGGACACCACCAATTCCAGCCGCGGTGACGACCAGCCCGTCGACCTCGCGACACGCTTGCGCGCCGAGACTGTCCTCGGCGGCGCGGCCACTGTGCTGCGGGTGTACGGGGAGATCGATGCCTGTACCGCGGCTCGGTGGCGGGACATCCTCGACGACGCGGTGCGGACCGCGGGGGATCGCGGGCACCTGGTGGTCGACATCAGCGACGTGACATTCATGTCGTGTCGTGCCATTTTCGACATGGCCGCCTGCGCCAAGGCCTACCGCTGCGGCGGCGCGCGGATGAGCGTGATCAACCCCGCGCCCTCGACGATCGATCGCATCGTCACCGCCGCCGGCCTGACCGAATGGTTGCCGCTGTACACGGACCTGGCCGATGCCACGGGTGCTCGTCCCGCGCTCACGGACCCGGCTGCTCGGCCACCGTCGGAGTACCCGACTCGGCCCGAACCCGGTGTGCCGAAATCGGCGACAACGCGATTCGGGTTCCCGTGATCGGGTACGCGCGCGATGTGACTGACATGAACCTGCTCGAGATAGCGGAGCGGCGCGGGCCGTTCGCCGTCGTGTACATGGACGCGTCACCCGACACCGAGGACTCCGCACAGCCGTGGGACCTGCGCTGCCGATCCATCCGGGAACGGCTGGTGACCGCGGGCGCGGGCCAGGGAATGCTCGATCAGTTCGACCGCGCGATCACCGACAGCCCGCCGGGGCGCGGCCGGGCAGGCAGGCTGCTGATCCTGGACGAGAACACCGTCCACGTCGACGAGTACCTGCCCGAACCACCCGCACGGGAGGTCGTGCGAGTCTCGGCGCTGCCGTATTTGATACCGCTGCTGCCTCAGCACGCGGTGCAGCAGGAGGTCCTCGACACCTTCGCCGCCGAATTCGGCCGCGAAGGCGGCTTGGCTGTCACCGGCCTCGGCGCGACTGCCGAGGCGCTGCGAATGGCCAATGTCGATCGCCTGCTGATCGACCCGGACCGGCTCGGTGACCGCACCGTACAGGTCGGCGCCGACCGCGCGCAGGTGGTCGCAGGCCCGGACGGTCCGGCGAGCTGGACCGCGGGCACAGCACCACACCAGACCTGCCGAGCCGATGAAGCTCTTCCCGTCGCCGCGCTCCTGATGGGGGCCGAAGTGACCACGGTGTCCGGTGGCTTACCGTCGGAAGACGGCGTAGCCGCGCTCGTCCGTCAACGCTGACATCGATCCGAGAGAGGTGATCACCCATGGCCATTTGCGAAACCTGCGGTAACGACTACGCCCGATCCTTCACCGTCAGCCGTAATGGCGACAGCTGGACCTTCGACAGCATCGAATGTGCCGCATCGAAACTCGCACCGAGCTGCGCGCACTGCGGCTGCCGGATCCTCGGCCACGGCGTCGAGGCGACCGGCACCGTGTACTGCTGCGCCAGCTGTGCCCGCATGGCAGGCCACAACGAACTGGTCGACAGCGCGTGAGAAGAGCGAGGACCTCCCGGAAATCGGAGGAAACATGGTCGAGGTGACGCACAGGGCGCAGGCCTCTGTGAACGACGTGTTCGCCGTGCTCGCCGACGGATGGCTGTATTCGGGCTGGGTGGTCGGCGCTTCGCACATCCGCGAGGTCGACGATGCGTGGCCCGCGGTGGGCGCGCGGATCCATCACAGTGTCGGACCGTGGCCGTTGACCATCGAGGACACGACCTCGGTCCGATCCGTCGACCCGCCGCACACGCTGGAACTCGAAGCCAGGCTCTGGCCGGTCGGCGCCGCCGTCGTACGGCTGGAGTTGCGCGAGACCGGCCCGGCGTCGTGCGAGATCACGATGAGCGAGCGCGCGGTACGCGGGCCCGGCCGGTTGATCCCGCATGCGGCCCAGGCGGTTCTGCTCGTGCCGCGCAACCGCGAATCCCTCACCCGCCTTACCGACCTGGCGGTCGGCCGTAACCCGAGCACGACGCCGTAGCCGCCCTGCGGGATACCTCAGACCCGCAGAGCGGCGTCCTCCCGGCTCCCCATTCCCGTGGTGAATTCGTGGATGCGCAGCGGTCCGCCCGCATGCGGATCGAGCGGCGGTGTATCGCTGCCCGCACCGCTGCGCAGCCCGCCCAGCATGTGGTGGATCGCCTCTTCGGAGCTGAAACGGGGCTGCCACCCGAGTTCGGCCCGTGCCCGGCCGGTGTCCATCAGGGGCAGATGCAACATCGCGTCGAACAGGTCCGGTGAGGCCGGGACCAGGCGTGCGTGCCATCCCGTCGCCAGCGCGGTGCGCACCAGCATCGGCGGGATCTCCACGGTGCGGGCTCCGAGAGCGGCGCCCAGCGCGGCTCGGTCCACCACCGGCTCGGCCGCCAGATTGAACGGGCCCCGGGCCTCGGTGGTGACGGCGAGCGCGTAGGCCTTCCCGACATCGCGGCTGTGCACGGCTTGGAACCGCAGCCCGCGAGGGAGTAGCAGGATCGGCATCATGCCGGGCCGGACGAGTCTGTTCGGCAGCAACGGGCCGAGGAACAGCCGCCGCTGTTCACTCGCGGCCTCCCGCCGGAAACTGAACGCCGGTCGCATCCGCACGACCCGGCGGTCGGGATATTCGGCTTCGAATCGGTCGAGAAGCCGTTCCACATAAGCCTTTTCGCGCATGTATCCGGCGGCGGGCCAGCCGTCGGTCGGCCAGCTCTCCGGCACCCTGCGGTCGTCGTCGCACGGTGAGTACGCCCCGACCGAGGAGGCATAGACCAGTGCGGGAACCTGCGCCGCGGCGACGGCACGCAATACCCGTTCGGTTCCGCCCACATTGGCGCGCCAGGTCGTGAGCGGTTGATGGGACGGCTGGAACAGCCAAGCCAGGTGCACGACCACGTCCGCGCCGTGGAACAACGACTCCAGGTCGTCGGTGCGAACGTCGGCGTGCTCCCACCGCACGCCGGGCCGCTCGTCGGCGGGTATCCGGCGGGCGACACCGACTATCTCGTCGACCTGTGCATCCCCTGCCAGCGCTTCGATGACGCTGGTTCCGATATTTCCGGTGGCTCCGACAATCACGACACGCATGCTCACTCCTCACGTCGTCAGCGAACCCCCTCTTTCCTGCGCGCCTACCCGCAGCGGCCGAGGCGAAACCGGCTCCGCGTAGGGCCTCGCGCGGGGGCGGGTCAGGCTGTTCTCAGCGGGGCGAAGATCGTTTCGAGGTGGTGGGTGACGTCGTCGGACGAGACAGGGCAGGCGGCGTATCCCAGGTAGCCGTCGGGGCGCACGACGTAGACGGCGCCCGGACCCGCGTGGTACCGACGGGCAAAGTCGCCGTCACGGTCACGGATGATCGGCAGCGTCGTCTGCGCGATGACGGCGTCGGGTGCGGCGACCAGGTAGGTATCGAGCCTGCCCCCGGTCACCGTCCGGATGCGCTCGACCCAGGCTTCGACGGTGTCGATCGCCGTCGCGTCGCAGGTGCCGTCGACATAGGCGAGGACGGTGTGGTCCGGGCCGGTGAGCAGGGTGAACAGCCGGAAGGGGTCGGTCACCGCCGCACGGGTCAGGCCGGTCGCGTCCGGGGCGCGGCTGCCCGCCGACGGCGCCGGTGCGCCGGCGGCGGATTCGGCCACGACGGGACTGTCGCGATAGTCGATCAGCAGTTGAGCTTCGCGCCGCAGCACCTGGACGGGGTCGGTTTCCCCGGCACCGATGCCCTCCCTGGCATGGCGAACCGTGCGGCCTACGACTTCCTCCCCGACAGGCCTGCGTTCCGCGTCATAGCTCGCCAGCAGGTCCGGCGCGGCCACCCCCGCGACCGCGAGCGCGAGTTTCCAAGCGAGGTTGTGCGCGTCCTGGATGCCGGTGTTCATGCCCTGAGCGCCCGTGGGCGGGTGAATATGGGCCGCGTCGCCCGCGACGAAAACCCGCCCCCGCGAATAGGAGTCGACAATGCGGTGGCTGATCCGGAACACCGACGACCAGCGCATCCGCGACGCCGTCGTCGGCTCGGGTGCCAGCCGGTCCAGGACCGCCTGGATGTGTGAGAGTTCGGGCGCCGGCCCGCTGCTGATGCCGTGCGCCACCTTGTCGCCGTCGGCGATCTCGAGCTCCGGCGGAACGCGCATGGACACCCGGTAGCGACGGTGGCCCGGCAGCGGGATGCAGACCAGCACGTCGTCGGTGACGCCGTCGGTCCGGTGCATCGCCCGCACGCCGTAGCCACGCGGTTGCGACCAGTCCAGTTCCACATCGCCGAGCATGTACTGCTCGGTGAACGCGGCACCTTCGAAGTTCAGGCCCAGTGTCTTGCGGACGGTGCTGTGCGCGCCGTCGCAGCCAACCAGATACCGCGTCCGGACGGTGTGCTCGCCGTCGGGCCCGCGGAGTGTGGCTTCGACGCCGTCGTCGTCCTGGGTGAACCCGGTGAGCGTGACGCCACGCTCGATACGCGTCCCCATCGACGCCAGCCGCTGCCACAGAATGCGCTCGGTCTCGTACTGGGGGATGCCGATGAACCCGAACGGCACGTCGGGCGGCAAGCTCAGCTCCAACCGATCCGCTTCGACCCCGTTGACGTAGACGATCTGCCCGCGCAGCCGGATCGAGGCGTCGAGGATCTCCCGCAGGACACCCATCGCCTCGAAGAGTTCGAGCGTGCGTGGCTGGATTCCGACCGCTTTCGCATACCGCGGTGGACTGGCCAGCGCGTCGACGATCCGGCAGCGCACCCCGCGCCGAACCAGTTCGACGGCCGCTGCCGATCCCACCGGACCGGCGCCGACGATGAGGACTTCGGTGTCCACCATGCGACATCACCTCGTGCTGGAAGAATCCGCGTCAGTGTTGTGTGCCGATCGTACGCCGGGGGGTCGTGGGGACACTACGACCGAATTCGGCCGCTCAGGGCATTTCGACCGTTTCGGCCCTGGCGATCTCGTCGATGGCCCGCCGAACGCTGTCCTGTGCGGGTACCCGTGCGAGCCCGGCCAGGTAGGCGATGAGCAGCACCGCGGCAGGCTGCGGGTTCGGCGCGGCGTGGTCGGGTTCGTTCGCGTCGTCGACCCCGAGTGCGCCGGTGAGCGCGCCGACGACAGCGGTGGCGTCGATGCGGGAGAACCACGTCGCCGACTGCCGCACCACCGTCTCCAGCACGGCCCGCACGTCGTCGCCGGTGAGCCCGTCGGGATGCGCGATCTCCAGCAGTTCCCGCACGATCGCGGCCAGCACCGAGCTCACCTGGTCGGCGGGGAGCTCGGCGAGGTCAGCGACGGCCTCGGTGAACGCGGGTTCGTCGGCCGCGTGGGCCGCGGCGACGGCGGCCTCGACGGCGGAAGCGATCGTGCGAGCTGACGACGGCCAGTCGGTCGGCCACATGGCGCGGTTCTCCTCACGGGTCGGCGTGCCACGTCCGTGCGCGGCACGCCGCCAGCGTAGTCAGTGCGGCGACACCGTTGCTCGGCTGTCACGCGGGACGCTCGAGCGGTGTGTCGGGGTCGCCGGAATTGCGCAGCGCGAGAATCTGTTCCGGCACCCAGTAGATGCGGCCGAACTCGAACTCCTGGTAGACGCCGTCGTCGTGGGTGATCTCGTCGGAGGCGGGCCAGCCGAGCTCACCTTTCTCGAATCCGGCCGCCGACCACCGCGCGCCGATCGCGCCGTGGACGCGATACCCGGGTTGCCCGGCCCGGCGGTAGACGGTGCCGCCCTGGAAGGTCTGCGCGAGACCGGGACCGGTGCCGCGCGGGTCGGGCAGTTCGGTGTGCTCGGCGACCGGGTAGCCCAACGGGCCTGCCTCCCAACCCAGTTCGGCGTACTTGGTCATGATCGCCGTCGGGATCGCGTGGGCGTCGGTGTCCGGGTGCCAGTAGACGTACCCGTGTTCGAACTCGGCGAAGCGGCCGACGCCGTCGGGAGTCGCGAGTTCGCCGTCGGTGCGCCGGGCGCCGAGCCAGGGCGATGCCGCCGCCCTGTCATCGATGGCGTTGGGGGCCGTGCCGGCGAAGGCGGCGACATAGCCCGCGAAGACGTCCCAGGGAAAGTTCGGGCCTACGTCGGTGTGCGTGCCGATGCCGAGCGCTCGGGTCACGTACTGGTGATCGGCGATGCCGTCGCCCACGTGGTAGTCCGGGGCGATGACCGCCGTCGAATAGCCGTGCCGGTGTGCGCTGCGGACGGCGAGGTAGGCCGCGATACGCAGGTCGTCGTCGATGGCCAGCCAGGCCGCCCGCGACCACGCGACCCGGCTACCCGCGAAGCACAGGTTCACCGTGAACGGATTGGCCGAGAGCACCGACCAGGAAGCCAGTTCCTCCGGCACGACCCGCACCACGATCGCGTCACGCAGCGTGTAATGGTAGGAGACGCCGTTGGCGGGGTTGTTGAGATAGGCGGCCAGCGATTCGGCGGTGCCGTTGCCCTCCTGGGTGTGCAGGAGGAAGTTGGTGATCCGCGCTCCGTCGCGCGATGAGTGCGAAGGCCCGAGCCGGTCGAGCTCGGTGAACTGCGGTATCGGGACCGAGCGATCCAGGTTCCACTGCCCGAAGTCTGGTGCCAGGACGTCGTTGACATCGACATGGGTGCCGTCGATCAGCGGGCCGGGATTGCTCGGTGTGTCGATGATCCGCTGGTAGAGCACCGCTCTGGGCTCGCGCTCGGTGCCCGACCAGGCGCGGGTCTGCCACACCCAGCTGAAATCACCGCGACGGCCGACCACGTTGTCCTCGATCGCCCACGCGCATACCCGCGAATGCCCGTAGATGCCGGTCCATTCCGTGCCGAGCACCGCGTTGACACCGCGGAAGAACTCGACGGCCGTCTGATTCCACTGCGCGAGCGAGATGTCCTCGTCGACGGCGAAGAAGATCGGGGCCTGCCGCGGCCCGCCCACGCTCAGATGGGTGGACAGCGCCTGCTCGGCCATCCGCCTGCCGCCGTCGAACCCTGTCGTCCAGTCCGACGGGGTGGCATTGCCCGGTTTGCCGTACTGCCAGATGGATACGACATCCAGGCCGGCCGCGGCGAGTGCGCGTGCGTATTCGGCGGTGATCGGTTTGGCGCCGAAATTCGCACCCGGTCTGCTCGGTGCGACGTAGGCGAGGACCGCCGAGTGCCCCGCGGCCGCGATCGCGGCGGGATCGATGAGACGGGCGGCGAAATCGACAGCAGTCGACATGATTGACCCCCTGCATGACTTCATCATTGTTGGCATGGCTCACGCTGGTGCCCGAGAATCGGCACCGGGTGACCGAGGATCTCACCCAGCACCCATTCTAATCGAAACATTCAGCACCGCATCAAGATTCATAGACGATCCGTCTGACACTGTGGACTTACGTAGTTTCACTCACGCGCCGCCGCGGTGCCGACGGCTAACCTTTCGCCATGGTGCCGCAGCTGATGTGGGGGATCCCGACCCACGGGTTCTTCGTCGCCCTCGGGGTGGCTGTGGCGGCGGTGGTCTTCACGCTGGAGTGCAGGCGTCGCGACGCGCTGCGGGAGGAGTCGCTGGTCGCGGTGACCGGCGCCCTGGTCGGCGGGGCGATCGGGATGCGGTTGTCGAGTCTGGCCGAGACCCTCGATCCGGTCGAGAGCTGGATGTTCGGTGCGCGCAGTGTGCTGGGCGGGCTGCTCGGCGCGTATGGCGGGGTGCTCGTGGCGAAGCGGATCATCGGCTACCGGGAACGAACCGGTGACCTGTTCGCGCCCGCGGTGGCCCTCGGCATGGCGGTGGGTCGCGTCGGCTGTCTGCTCACCGAGGCGCCGGGTCGTCCCACCGACCTGGCGTGGGGGATTCACGCGCCCGGCACCGTGCCGCAATGCCCCGGCTGCGCCACGGGCGCGGCGATGCACCCCAGTTTCGCCTACGAGATCGCTTTCCAGCTCGCGGCATTCGCCGGGCTGTGGTGGTTGCGGGATCGGATCACCACACCGGGGGAGCTGTTCACCCTCTACGTGGGGGCGTACGCGACCTTCCGGTTCCTGGTCGAGTTCACCCGCGCGAACGACACAGTGTGGCTCGATCTGACCCGCCCGCAATGGTTCCTGCTGCCCGGACTGGTCCTGGTCGCGGTTCGCTGGACGATCGGCTACCGGCGCGGGAACTACGACGGAGTACTTCGACGAAAGGTCGCGGCATGAGCTTGCCCCCTGGACCGCCACCGAACATGCCACCGCCACCACCGAACGTGCCACCGCCGGGCGGGAAGCCGCCGGGACAGGGCGGTCAGGTCGCGGCGATGGCGCTGGCCGGGGCGACGACCTTCATCGTGGTGAACGCGATCGCCGGGTTTGCCGTGTTCCTGATCGCCGCGTCGTCGAACGACACAACCGTGGCCAAGGTCCTGCTCGCCCTGACCGCGGTGGTGAGCGCGGCTTCGGCATTCGGGGGTGGTTGGCTGCTGATCCGGCGCAAACGCCCCATGCCCAAGGGATTCGGGATGGGTCTGATGATCGGGTGGTCGTTGGTGACGGTGTGCACGGCGGGACTGTGCACCGCCATCAATCCGGAGCTGTACACCTCCATGTTCGGGATGGCGCGATGAGCGGCATGCCGCTGCGCGGCGACCGGATCCTGCGGTATGTCACCGCGTTCTGCCCGCACTGCCACGACGACGACCCGGAACGTCCACTGGCCGAGGTACCACGGCTGTCGGGCTGGCTGGCCGAGCGGGACGGCCGGGTGTTCCTGGAACGCGGGTGCGCCCGGCACGGCATGGTGCGCACCCTCTACGACGAGGACCCCGAGATCCTGGCCTACCTCGAGCAGTGGACCGCGCCGACCAAGGCGCACCTGCCCGACGTGGCAGGCAACTTCGACCCGGTGCCCTCGGCCTACCTGCGTGGTCTCCCGGAAATGCAGACCCAGCACACCTGCATCCTGCTCGAAGACATCATCGACAGCTGCAATCTGCGCTGCCCCACCTGTTTCGCCGATTCGTCCCCGGATCTGCGCGGCGTGGTGGCCGTCGAGGACGTGCTCGCCAATGTCGACCAGCGGCTGGCGCGGGAGAACGGCAAGCTCGACGTGCTGATGCTCAGCGGCGGCGAACCGACCCTGCACCCCCACCTGTCCCGGCTGCTCGGTGAACTCACCGCCCGGCCGATCACCCGAATCCTGCTCAACACCAACGGCTTGCGGATCGCCGTCGACGACGCGCTGATGGCCCTGCTGCGCGACCATCGCGACCGGGTCGAGGTGTACCTGCAATACGACGGCGTGTCGGCGGAGGCCTCACGCCATCATCGCGGCGGCGATCTGCGTCTGCGCAAGACTCAAGCGCTGGAGCGGCTCTCGGCAGCGGGCATCTTCACCACACTGGTGATGACGGTCGCGCTCGGCGTGAACGACGACGAGATCGGCGCGGTGCTGCGCACCGCGATGGACACGCCGTTCGTCGGCGGGGTATCCATCCAGCCCCAATTCGGTTCGGGGCGTTCGGGTGCGCTCGACCCGATGAACCGGCTCACCCACACCGGTGTGCTGCGCAGGCTCGGCCCGCAGACCGACGGCCAGGTCACCTGGCGCGACCTCACCGCGCTACCGTGCTCGCACCCGCACTGCTGTTCGGTCGGCTATCTGCTGCGCGACGACGCCGGACAGTGGCGGTCCCTCGTTTCGCTGATCGGACACGAACAGCTCAAAGAACAGCTGGGGCTCGTGTCGAACCGGATCGCGGACTCGGCGCTGCCCGCCGAACTACGCCTGGCCGTGCGGGAATCGCTGCTCGGCCTGCTCTCGGATCAGTCCTCGCTGTCGCATCCGGAGATCGGGCGGGTGTGGCAGAACATCTGCGAGAACTGCGATCTCGGCATGTCGACCCTGCTGACGCTGGCGTCCTCGGCGCTACCGGGCCGGCGCAAGCGGCTGCGGGCCCTGCTCGGGGAACGGGTCGTGCGGATCACGGTGAAACCGTTCATGGATATGTCGACCATGATCGAGGAACGGCTCACCCAGTGCTGCGTGCACGTCGGCACCAAGGCAGACGCCGACCAGTGCGCGCCGTTCTGCGCGGTGCAGGCATGGCCCGCGCTGTCGCGGCAGCGGCTGTCCGCGGCGGCGCCCGCGGGCCGGGCACTGCTGCCGGTGCAGGTGCGATGAACGAGCAACGCGGCGTCTACTACGAGGAGGCGGTGCGGCGGCAACCGCACGACCCGCTGACCCTGTGTGTGGTCGCGACCGTCGCCCTGCTGACGTGGTTGATCGGACCGTGGGCCGTGCTCGGCTTCGGTGTTCTCGCCTTCGTCGGTTACTGGCGGGCATGGCGGGCGGGGTTGCGGCGCAGTCGATGCTGGCTGCGCGACACCAGGCTCGTCCTCGTCTACCTGGCGGCGATTGTCGCGATCGGGATGTTCGCCCTCCTGCGGTAACCAGGCGCAGTGGGTCAGTCGGCCGCGTGATCGGCCGCGCGCCCGGCGACGTACTCCTTGGCCCACCGGTAGTCCGGTTTGCCGCTGGGCGAGCGCGAGATGCTCTCGACCACCCAGATCCGCTTGGGCACTTTGTATCCCGCGAGATGCGAGCGTATGTGAACCCGCAGGGCGTCGAAGTCCACCGACCTGCCTGGACTCGCGGAGATCACGGCGGCGACCTGCTGACCCCACCGCTCGTGCGGAACCCCGACGACGACCGCGTCGTAGACGTGGTCGTGCGATTTCACGACCGCCTCGACTTCCTCCGGAAACACCTTCTCGCCGCCGGTGTTGATCACCATGTTGCCCCGGCCGATCAGCGTGATCGAGCCGTCCGACTCCGCGCGCGCCCGGTCGTCGGTCACCACGATCCGCGCCCCGTCGACCGTCTTGAACAGTCGCGCCGTGCGCTCCGGGTCCTTGTAGTAGCCGAGGGGAACCGCGCCGGTCTTGGCCAGCCAGCCCTCGTCACCGGGCGCCACGACGCGGCCGTCCGCATCGACGACGACCGCGCCGCGCCCGGTCTGCACTCGAGGTCCCCGCGCGGGATTGTCGTCCTTCTGCGCGAAACCGATACCGCCGAAACCGGTTTCGGAGGACCCGATCGAGTCCGAGACCATCGTCGACGGAAACTTCTCCAGCAGCGCGTTCTTCACCGGCTGCGACAGCAGCGCCGCACCGGAGGCGATGACCAGCAGCGAGGAGGCGTCCACCGGTTCGGCGTCGAACGCGTCGATGAGCGGTCGGGCCATGGCGTCGCCGGTGATCACCATGACGTGTGGACGCTGGGCGGCGACAGCACGCCACACCCGGACCGGGTCGAAACGCGGCTCGAACATCACCGCATTGCCCGACCACAGGGCGGTGAAGGTGGGCATCATCGCCGCCGCGTGGATCAGCGGCGGCAACACGAACCAGATGCTCGGCACCGCCTGCGCGCCGGTCTCGGACTGCTGGAATTCGTCGCGCACCGGTTCCCCGGAGTAGAAGTCGACACCGCCGCCCAGGACCCGCCACATGTCCTCTTGGCGCCACATGACTCCCTTGGGCATGCCGGTGGTGCCGCCGGTGTACATCATGAACAGGTCGTCGCCGGTGCGCTGGACGGCGGGCCGGAACGGTTTGCCTGCGGCAAGCAACGACTCGTACGGGATCGCGTCAGGGGCGGGCGCGTCGAGGAGATCGTCGTCGACGCAGATGGACCGGCGCACGGTGGGGGTGAGTGCGAGGGCGGCGCCGACGGCGTCGGCGTAGGTGGCGTGATACACCAGCACGTCGAGGTCGGCATTGTCGTAGACGTAGGCCAGTTCCGTCGGCTCGTAGCGGTAGTTGATATTGATCGGGACGGCGGCGAGTTTGAAACAGGCGATCAACGTCTCCATGGTCTCGATGCTGTTGTGCATCTGGAAACCGACGTGGGTGCCGCGCCGGACACCGATCTCGGCGAGCCGGCCGGCCAGCCGGTTGGCCCGGATGTCGAGCTCGCGGTAGGTCGTTCGGCGATCGCCCTGGATCAGCGCCACCCGGTCGGGCATGGCGTCGACGGAGTGTTCGAACAGGTCGGCGAAGTTGTTGGCCATGTCAGTCCATCTCTCGGCGACCGCTCACACGACGGTGAGCGGCAGGGGCTTCCCGCGGTCGGTGAAGGCGAAGCCGGCGCCGGTGCTGAACCGGGTCACGGCCACCTCGGACGCTTCGCGGAAGGGTTCGTCGGCCAGGTCGATCGCGACCGTCCAGCCGTGCTCGTCCACCGCGCCTGCCTGGGCGACGAAGCGCGGGTTCACCCCGCGGACCAGAGCATTCAGGGGGCGCAGGTCGTCGGGCGTCAGCAGGGCGGGCCATGCGCCGTCGTCCAGTGCGCCGCTCGCGCGCGGAAAGCGCAGGCGCACACCCGAGGACACGACCGAGATGTCGATTCCCGTGTAGCTCACCGGGTTCAGTGCGGGATGGACGCGCAGGACGGCGGCGAGCGCGACTGGATCGTCACCGAGCGCCAGGCAGCGCCGGATCCGTTCCGAGGTGAGTCCGGCGATCCCGGCGAACTGTTTGCGCCCGATGCCGAGGGCGGTCGCCGCATCGGCGCGTTCCCGGATCGCGACCAGGAAGCCGAGGGTCAGCAGATGCTGCTGCAGGCAGACCTCGTCGGCCATCCGCCGCAACGCGGAATGCGAGAAATCGGTGAAGCGCAGGTCGCTCAGCAGCGGGCCGGTGTAGTCGGCCATCCCTTCGTCAGCCGGGTCGATATCGGCCAGTTCCAGCTTCGCCGCAACGGAATTCGCCAGGATCGCGGCATTGCGGGGGACAGCGGGCGGAACGTGGGCGGGGTCGATGACGACCGTCCACGCACACACCGGAGTGCGGTCGGCGGGTATGCGAGGAGGGCGGTGCACGGGCCGTACCTGGGCGCGCGGGTTGGTCGCCAGTGCCGTCGCGTCGAAGGTGGGGTCCTCGATGTCGTGGCACATCGCCACCACGAAGTCCTCGCCCATCGGTTCGACATCGGCCAGCGCGCCACAGTGGTCGAGCCAGAACTCGCCGTGATCGTGGTCGTCGACCCGGAAGCGGAAATCCATGAACTGCGGCGGCGCACCGATATCGAGTTGCAGCCCTTTGAAGATCGTCTCGACGCCGTCCCCGGTGATGCCGAGAGCACTCCGCATCCGGCGCGTGTAGACGGGACTGGCCAGCTGCCATTCCTCGATGGCGACCGCGGTCATCCCCTCCCGGCCGAAGGCGGCGATGGTGTGCGCCATGCCGGACCGGTCGATGAGGTGACCGCTCAGTAGCAACTCCGGGACCAGCGCCGCCAGCTGGTCCCGGGACAGGTCGGCGAACCTGCTCACGGGTGTCACCACAGAGACGCGGGAGATTCGCCGACGCGGTACCACCCGGGGAGCGGGTCACCCGACACCGAGCGCTCGATGCGCTTCTGCATGCCGGGAGACAGGGCCCGGTCGGTGATCATGTCGAGGAACAGGGCCGAGACATTGCCGAAGTCGAAGAAGTCGCGCTGCCACGACCATTGGAAGTCGCCGCCGTAGCGGAACCAGCTGCCGCCGATGCCCTCGGGGGAGTAGTGGCGGCCGTCGGGCCGTATGCCCTCGTTGATCTGCTTCCAGAACCCGATGACGGTGCCGCTGCGGTCGTCGACGACGAATTCCTGGTACGGATAGGTCCAGCCCTCGAGGCCCGCCATCTCCTGGCCGAGCGCGAGGTCACGGATCTCCTCGCGCCCCACGGCCATGAACTCCTGCTTGGGGCCGTAGTTCCACCCGTAGGTCGCGTCTACCGTGTACATCTCGGCGAGGGGCTTCCAATCACCCTTCTCCTCGCACCGCTGGTTCTCCACCACCCAGCGCCGAACCATCTCGTCGAGTTCGGCCCGCTCGAAACCTGCCATCAGACTGTGCCTTTCGATGTGGAGTCGGCATCGCCACCGTCGGCGATCGACAACGCTTGCGTGGGACACCAGCGGATCGCGGCCTGGACGGCATCGCGTTCGGCAGGCCCCGGGCTGGGATCGGTGATCTGAACCGTGCCGCGCTTGGGCACCGTGAAGACCGCGGGTGCCTCGTCCTGGCACACCCCGTGCCCCTGGCACAGGTCCGCGTCGACCACGATTCTCATGACGAGCTCCCTTCCTCGGTCGGCAGCGGACGCAACGGCGCCTCGGGCTGCACTTCGACGAGCACCATGTGGGCGCCACGCGGCACCGAGACCACGGTCGCGACCGCGTCGGCCAGATGCTCGGGCCGCAGCATGTACGGGTGACGGGCGAAACCCCAGTCCTTCCAGTCCTGCAGCAGGGGCCCGACGACCTCGGGTGTCGAGTCCATGCCCATGCCCGTCAGGGTGGGGCCGGGGCGCACCAGGGAGGCCCGGATGCCGGAGCCCTCGAGCTCCATCCGCAACTGCCCGACCATGGCTTCCAGGCCGTTCTTCGCCGCGCTGTAGGCGCCGCTGCGCGGGCGCGGATTGTCGGCGCAGTCGGAGCTGATCACCACGAGATCACCGCGCCTGCGCGCCGTCATCCCGGGCAGCACCCGGTGGATCAGTCGCTGCGCGCCGACCAGATGGACCTGCACCTGGTGCAGGAATCGTTCCGGATCCATCTCGCCGACGAGCGCGAATTCGATGTCGCCCGCACCGGATACGAGGATCTCGGTGGGCCCGAGCGCGTCCTCGGCGGCGGTCACGAAGGCGTCCACGGACGCGGCATCGGTGACGTCGAGATGATGGGCGAAGGCCTCGCCGCCACCCGCGCGGATCTTGGCGGCGAGGTCTTCGCACCGCTGTACCCGGCGGGCGCCCAGCGCCACCGGATGGCCGAGCTCGGCCAGGGCCACCGCGGTGGCGGCGCCGATGCCGGAGGACGCGCCTGCCACCAGCGCGGGCCTGCGTTCGGGGTTCGGTTCGAATCGGGGCACTAGCGGACCTCTACTGTGATGGGGAGTTTGGCGAAGCCACGGACATTGGTCGAATGCACGCGCACGATCCCGTCGGGGTCGACCGCGAAACTCGCGACGCGGGTGGCGAATTCACCGAGCACGACGCTCGCCTCGAGCCGGGCCAGGTGCGCGCCGAGGCAGAAGTGCACGCCCGCACCGAAACTCGCGAGGGTGCCACCGTCGTTGCGGTCGATGCGGTAGCTGTCGCCGTCGGTGAAAGCCGCCGGATCCCGGTTGGCCGAGCCGATCAGCAACAGCACCTTCGCCCCGGCCGGGATCGTCCCGCCGTGGTAGTCGAGATCGACCGCCGCGGTGCGGGCGACGATCTGGCTCGAGGTGTCGTAGCGCAGGGTCTCCTCGACCCAGTCGGCGACCAGGTCGGGGTCGGCGGCGACCTTGGCGTATTCCGCGGGGTCGGCCGCGGCCCAGTAGAGGGCATTGCCGAGAAGCTTTGTGGTGGTCTCGTTTCCGGCGACGACCATCAGGAACATGAAGCCGATGATCTCGTCGTCGGTGAGGGTGTCGTCGTCGATCTCGGCTTCGAGCAGCGCCGAGGTCAGGTCGTCCTGCGGCTCGGCCCGGCGCTGGGCGACCATGTCGGCGTAGTAACCGAACAGGCGGATCGAGGCGTCGATCGCGTCGGCGGGCACGTCGAGGACGCCCTCTTCGCGGTGCACCACCAGATCGGCCAGCCTGCGGATCTCGCTGCGATCCGGCTCGGGGACGCCCATCAGTTCGGAGATGACATCCATCGGCAGCTTGCCCGCGACCTCGTCGATCCAGTCGAAGCTGCCGCGCGCGAGGGCGGGTTCGAGATGCTCCAGTGTGATCTGCCGGATCCGGTCCTCCATCTCGGCGACGCGTTTCGGGGTGAATCCCTTGAAGACGAGTCTGCGCATGCGCATATGCCGTGGATCGTCCATTGCCAGGAACGACATCACCCGATGCGCGTGTGGTCCCCACGCCGCCGGATCCAGGGAAACGCCATTGGCGCTGGAGAGCCGATTGCTGTCCCGAAAAGCCGCGATCACATCGGAATGGCGGGAGAGCGCCCAGAAATCGAGATCCGGATTGTGGTAGAGCGGCGCTTCGGTGCGCAACCGATGGTAAGTCGGATACGGATCCTCGTGGAATCGATAGTCGTACGGGTCGAAATGCACGGGCTCCACAGCGGCGCTGGTCATCGCGAACACCCCGGTTCCGATCGGACGTCCCCGACAGCATCGGGACTGATCGGACCCGAAAGAGACACGTAGCTGGACATGTGTCTGGACGCTACCACCGACATGCGCGCGACACAACGGTTTCGGGGGGAGGGTGGCCGGAGGGCCTGCGTGGGTGCCGGGCCGTCGTCTGTGATCAAAAGTGCTGGTACTGAACATATTCTCGCTCACGAGGCGAGGCTGGATTCGGGTAGTTGCGCTCGATCTGGAAGCTGGTCAGCAATCTGGAACAGTGTCTAGAATGTGGTCTAGATCATATGGTACGGTCACCGGCATGGCACGCGTAGACGGCGAAGTCGCACCGGCCGGCGGCGGTGCGGCGGGGCACGGTGGCCTGGATGTGCCGGAGCCGGATCAGGGCAGCGCCGCGCAGATTGTCCGGCGGAATTTCTCCGTCACCGTCCTTTCCAGCGTGGCCACTCTCGGCCGTGCACTGCGAATCGGAGCCGGTGCCGTCTACATCGGTACCGCGGATGCGCTGCGGTGCCGTTTCCAGGTCCACGAAACCCTCGCGCAGGCCTGGTTTCTGATCAGGGTCACGGCGGTACCGAGCATTTTGATGGCCATTCCGTTCGGTGTCATCGTTTCCGCACAGGTCGGCAATATCGTGTCCGAACTCGGCGCCGATTCGATGATCGGCGCGGCGGGCGGGCTCGGTGTCATCAAACAGGGTGCGCCGATGGCCAACGCGATGCTGCTCGGTGGTGCGGGCGCCGCCGCCATCGCGGCCGATCTGGGCGCGCGGACCATCCGGGAAGAGGTCGACGCACTGCGGGTGATGGGGGTCGACCCGGTGCAACGCCTGGTCGTGCCGCGCATCGCGGCGATGATGCTGGTCGCGCCGCTGCTCAATATCCTGATCATCTTCATCGGCGTCGCTTCCGGTTTCGTGGTCGCGGTGTCGGCGCTGAACGTCACGCCGGGCAGTTACTGGCAGTCGTTCGGGTCCTTCACCACGCCGGTCGACCTGTGGGTGTCTCTGGTCAAAGCGGTGATCTTCGGTTTCCTGGTCGTGGTCATCGCCTGTCAGCGGGGGCTGGAGGCCACCGGTGGGCCGCGCGGTGTCGCCGACGGTGTCAATGCCGCCGTCGTGATGTCCATCGCCGCGGCCGTCGTCCTCAACACGGTCATCACGCAGGTGGTCACCATGTTCTTCCCGGTGCGGATGGCGTGATGACAGCGGCTCCCTACTATCCCGTCGGCCTGCGCTGGGTCGGTCGGCTGCGGCGTGCCAGGATCCGGCCGCTCGGCCCGATCGAGTCCCTCGGCTTCGTGCTCGGATTCGCTTGGCAGGTGCTGTCTTCGGTGCCGTACACGCTCATGCACTACCGCCGTCAGACGCTCACGATGGTGACGGACATGACCTGGGGCCGCGGCTCGGTGATCATCGGCGGCGGTGTGGTGCCGCTGATGCTGTTGCTCGGCGCCGCCATGGGCGCCTCCATCGGCATCGAGGCCTTCAGCGCGCTGAACCTGCTCTCGCTCGGTCAGCTCAGCGGACTCATCTCGGCCTTCGGTGTGACGCGGGAGCTCGCGCCGATCGCGGCCGGGATCGGGTTCGCGGCACAGGCCGGATGCCGGATGACCGCCGAGATCGGGTCCATGCGTATCTCCGAGGAGATCGACGCACTCGAATCGCTCGGCATCCGGTCGGTGCCGTTCGTCGTGACCACCCGGGTGATCGCCGGAATCATCGCCGTCGCACCGGCATTCGTCGTCGCCCTGATTCTGAGCTACGCCTCCTGCGCGCTGATCGTCACCACGATCCACGGCACGCCGACGGGAACCTACGACCACTACTTCGATCAGTTCGTGGTCGGCTGGGACGTGTTCGCCGCGACCGTGAAGGTGATGGTGTTCGCGGTGGCCGTCGTGCTGATCCACTGTTACCAGGGCTATTTCGCCACCGGCGGACCAGAGGGTGTCGGGATCGGCTCGGGGCGGGCCATCCGGGCCAGCCTGGTGGCGATCATCGCCCTGGACATGGTCGCCACCATCGTCCTGTGGGGATTCCAGTCTCCCGTCACGTTCACCGGATGATGCCATGCCTGCCTATACCCTGCCCGGAACCGAAGTGGGGCCACGTCGCGCCCGGATACTCGGCGCGAGCGCTGTCGTCCTCGCGTTGCTGGCTCTTGTCGCCTGGCGCGTCGCGCCCGACAGCCGCCCCCCCGACGAGATCCGGGTCGCGCTGCTGGTCGGCCAGATCGGTGCCGGCGTCGGACCGGGGACCGATGTCCGGCTCGACGGTGTGCGGGTCGGATCGGTCGACGCGATCGAGTTCGCCGGACGCGGCACCCAGCGCATCGGCCTGACACTGGACGGGTCTCAGCTGTTCGGGCTGACCGACAAAGTGACCGTCGACTATGCGCCGGGCAACCTCTTCGGCATCAGCGCCGTCGAACTGCATTCCACCGAGGGTGGCGCCGCCTTGGTCGACGGATCGACCGTCGACCTGACCGACCGCGATGCGGGCCGGGTACGCGATGCCACGCTCTCGGCGCTGCTGACCGCCACCGGGCAGCTCACCGACGAGGTTCTCACACCGAAGCTCGTCGAACTACTCGCCAAATTCTCACGCGACCTCGACGCATTCACCCCACTGTTGCAGGCCATCGGCGCGACCGCGCGCTCGTTCGCCGAAACCCAGCAGCTGCCACCGTCGTTCCTGTTCGAACAGTTCGGCTCGGCACTCACGGGCCTCCCACCGATGCTGACGGGCGGTTTGACGCTGCTGTACGCCGACTACACCAACGAGTATCTGAGTACACCCGAGCACCTCGAGAAATTCGGCCGGATGTTCTCCGACATCCAGTACCAGCTGCTGCCCACCGTGACCCAGCTGCTCAGCACCTCCCGGGTGCATTTCGGCGGATTGCTACCCATGGCGACCCTCGTCCTGGACCAGCTGTCCGGGTCGGTCAGCACGCCCGAGCGTTCCGCCCAGCAGCTCGCCGAACTCCTCGCCCGGCTCGGCACGTCCTTCCAGGACACCCCGCGGGGACCGGTGCTGCGCGCCGCGGTCGAACTCGAGGTGGTGCCCGGACTGACCGCGCCGCTGGCCGCCACCCTCGGACTGCCTCCCGTGGCGGGTGGTCGCTGATGACGACACGATCGCTGCTGCTTAGGGTCGCCGTGGCGACGGCGCTGATGGGCCTCGTGCTGGTCGGCGTGCTCCGGGTGATCGAGCGGCCCGTCGACGGCGAAACCGACACCTACACAGCGATGTTCACCGATGCGAACGGGCTGCGTCGCGGCGACGACGTGCGCCTCTACGGCGTGCAGGTCGGCAAGGTGCGTGAGGTCGAACTCGACGGTGCGCTGGCCCGCGTCCGTTTCACCGTGGTGCGCGACCGGGTGCTGTACACCGACGCCACCATCGCGATCCGCTACCAGAACCTCACCGGTTTCCGGTACCTGGAGATCCGGCAACCGGCGCAACCGGGTGGTCGCCGTGACCCCGGGGCGGTCTTCGGCACCGCCGAAACGGTGCCGGACTTCGACATCACCCGATTGTTCAAGGGACTCCAGCCGGTCCTCGCGCAGCTGTCACCGGATGACCTCAACCGCTTCGCGACGAGCATTCTCGCCGTGATCCAGGGTGACGGTACGGGTTTGGGGCAGGCGCTGGGCGCCATCGACACGTTGAGCCGCTACGCGTCCGACCGGCAGGCCGTCCTGTCGACGCTGGCCGCGAACCTCGCCCAGGTCGCCGATCATCTCGGCGGAAAGTCGGGCAACGCGATGAAGCTGCTGACCAATCTGACCAACCTGTTCATCACCATCACCGAGAAACTGCCGGGCCTCGTCGACTTCGCCGCCGGGATTCCCGTGGTGCTGCAACCACTGCGCAGCATGCTCACCGTGCTCGGGGTCACCGGTGAGCGGGACAGAGATCTCGATGCTGCCCTCCAGCGGGCCTTCCCCGATCCGCACGACGCGGTCGCGGCGTTCGAAAGCCTGCCCGGCCTGATCCAGGCCATGGCCCAGGCCGTTCCGCAGACCGGGCCCGACCTCGTCTGCACGCACGGCAACACCGCGACGCCGGAGCCACTGCACGTGCTGCTGGCCGGGCAGGGAGTCGTGCTGTGTCGCCGATAACGTTGCGCAGGAACGGTTCCCGATGTGTTACCCGTGACCCACACGCCGGCGATCTGCGCTGGGGGATCGCCGGACTGTGCGCGGCCGCGCTCCTGTTGATCGCGATCGGCGCGGTGTACCTCACCGGAACCTCGCCCGAGCGCACATATTCCGCAGAGATGACCCAGGCAGGTTCGGTGCGTCCCGGCGACGACGTCCGCATCGCGGGCATCCCCGTCGGCAAGGTAACTGCACTGACGTTGCTGCCCGATCGAGTCCGGATGGATTTCACCGTCGCCGCCGACGCGTTCCTCGGCGATCAGACCACCCTCGACATCCGGATGCTGACCTTCGTCGGCGGCTACTACGTCGCCGTTCTCCCGGCCGGCACGAAACCGCTCGGTGCGGCCGTGATCCCGCAGGAGCGAGTCAACCTGCCCTACAACCTCACTCAGGCCTTCCAGGACGCGGTGGACCCGGTGCGCCGCATCGACGGGAACGTGCTGCGTCAAGACCTGGCCGCACTGTCCACCTCGATCGACAAGAGCCCGCATGCCGTGCGGGCCGCGGTGCGGGCGGCAGGCGATGTGGTCGCCATCCTGGACGAGCAGAACGCCGACATCTCGCGCACCCTGGCCATCGCCGACGAGTACCTGACCGCCCTCGACACGAACGCCGATGTGCTGGCCAAGCTCCTCATCACCCTGGGCACTTTGGAACAGATCATCCAGACCAACAAGGTGCAGGTGGCCCAATCGCTGCGAGACCTGGCGGTGGTCCTGCAGGACGTGACGCCGCTGGGCCGGGCCTGGGATGCCTCGTTGAAGCAGCGCGCGCAGCCGCTGGCCGACGCGATCCCCGCGCTCGAACAGCTCGGCGGCCGGCTGGGGGAGCTGCTGGATGCCGTTCGCGCGCTGCAACAGCGGTTGCTTCCGCTGCTGCCCGCCGACGGCGGAGTGACCGTCGACCAGTCCGGTGCGACCATCCCGGTCCCCGCCGTGTGCATTCCCCTACCGGGAGGCGGGTGTTGACGATGAAGTCGATCCTGGGATCGCGGGGATTCATGTCGGTCGCCGTGGTGTTCACGCTCGTGCTGGCGGGTGCGCTCGGTCTGCGGCTGAGCACGCCGAGCCCGCCGATGCGCGGCTACTGCGCCGACATGCCCGACAGCATCGGGCTCTACGAGGGCAGCGCGGTCACCGTCATGGGCGTCCCGGTCGGCCGCGTCACCGACATCCGCATCGCCGGAGCGTCGGCCCGCGTCGAATTCACCGTCAGGGCCGACCGCAAGCTGCCACCCGATGTCGGGGCGGTGACAGTCAGCGACACCTTGATCGCCGATCGGCGGCTCGCGCTCATCGGCGCCGAACCGGCGGGACCCGGCCGCCCGCCGGGGGAGTGCATCACCAAGACGCTGACACCCAAGAGTCTGTCCCAGACCTTCGACGCCATCGCCGGACTGGCCGATCAGCTCAACGGCGCAGGAGATCCGGCGCAGCGCAACGCTTTCGGCGCAGGACTGGATGCCTTGGATCGTGCCACCGCGGGGTCGGGCGAGCAGATCAACGACATGATCATCGCCCTGAGCCGGGCACTGGCGGCACCCGACGCGGCGATCGGGCACCTCGGTCAGCTCCTCGACGCCCTCGCCGAACTCGCCCACCGAGCGCGCGGTGGCTGGTCGCAGGCCCAGACCACGGTCACCGGGCTGCCGCAGACGTTCGACGACATCGTCACCATCGCGTTCCCGCCCATCATCCAGATCGTTGCCACCCTCGCCGACCTGCTGCCACAGCTCAACGACGTGATCATGATGTTCGGCTCACCCGCCCTGCGCGCCCTGGACAGTGTCCCCGACCTGTCGCGCATGATCGCGGCAGGCGTCGCCTCGCTGGCCGACGTGATCGCGATGACCCCGGCCGTCGCCACCGGATTCGCCGGAGCGATCGACCCGGTGAGCGGACAGCTGAGCATCGGTTACGCACCACCGAAACTCGCACTCGCCCAGCAGGACACGATCCAGATCTGCGCGGCGGTGCAGGCCGTCACCGGTCAGCGATGCGAAGCCTCCGCCGACGGCACGGCGACGATTCCGGCGCTGCCGGTACTGCTGGCGGGGGTGAGCGCGCGATGACACGTCTCCGGCGCACCGCGGTCCACGGCATGCTGGTGCTCGCGATGATGTTCGCGGGCACCGGATGCGCGTTCCAGCCCGCCGATCTGCCGATGCCGGGTTCCGGTGTCGGCGGCCCGGCCTATCACCTGCGGATCGAGTTCGCCGATGTGCTCAATCTGCCGCAGGGCGCCAAGGTTATCGCGGCAGGCGTCCGGGTGGGCAGGCTGACCGGTGTCACCCTGGTCGACCCTGTCGCCGCCACCTCGGGGCCGGGCTATGTCGTGGCCGAGGTCGAGATCCGGCAGTCGGTGCAGCTGCCGGTGGGCACGACCGCCGTGCTGCGTCAGGAGACACCGCTCGGTGACGTGCACATCGCGCTGAGCGAACCGGCCGACGCGACCAGAGGCACCCTGAAACCCGGCGCGACCATCCCGCTGTCGGACACCACCCAGGCGCCCCCGATCGAGGACATCCTGGCCGGGCTGTCCACCTTCATCGGCAGCGGCGCGGTCAGCGACTTCCAGAGCATCATCCGCACGGCGAACGGCATCATGCCCGAGGACCCACGCGACACCGCGCGCATCGCAGGCATTCTGGGCGCCGACCTCACCGACCTGGGCACGCACCTGGGCTCGGTCGACGCCCTGCTCGACGGAATGGAAGCCACCGTCGAGGAAGGGATGCAGCAGAACCTGCCGATGCTCGACGAACTCCTCACCCCCTACGGTGTCGACCACACCACCGACGCCGTGAACGCTCAGATCGGCGTCATCTTCGTCCTGACGGCACTCGGGCCGGTCGCGCCCAGCGCGCAATGGCTCGGTCCGCTGCTGTCCTCGCTCGACGACACCACCCGCGCTGTGGTACCGATGCTGTTCGGCAGCAGCGTGTTCGACACCGGCTCGCCGTCGAACATGAAGACGCTCGTCGACCTGATCAACACCAAGCTCGTGCCCTTCGCGGCGCGCGGTCCGAAGGTGGACCTGGTGCACATCGGTATCGCCCCCACACCGGGCCAGACCGCGATCACCTCGGAGGAACACACCGCCCGCATCGTCGACACCCTGCGGATGATCGGAGCGGTGCGATGAATCTTCGTGCGGCGGTATCACTCTCCGCGATCGCGGCGGTCCTCGTTCTCGGCGTCGGGTACATGTCGGTCGGAGTGCTCGGCTTCGATCCGCGACAGAACTTCATCACCGCCGACATGCACCTGGACAACTCGGGCGGTCTCGGCCCGAACTCCCCGGTGCTGCTCGCCGGAGTCCGGGTGGGCCGGGTGGAGTCGGTGCGCACCCGATCGGCCGGTGTGCTGGTGCGCCTGCGGATCGACAGCAGGCATCGCATCCCGATGTCCAGCGGTGTCCGGATCGAACAGTTGTCGGCGCTCGGCGAGCCGTATATCGCCTTCGCGCCGGAATCCGATGCCGGGCCGTATCTGGAAAACGGACAGGTCGTGCCGACGAACCGAATTCAGCTGCCGATGACGATCACAGCCCTGTCCGCCAAGCTGGTCGCCCTGCTCGACCAGATCCGGCCCGAGGCGATCGCGAACCTGGTGGACACCTTCGACCGCGCGCTCGCAGGCACCGACACGGCGATGCAGACGCTGCAGCGGTCCTCGAACCTGCTCGCCGCCACGCTGCTCAGCCGCACCGACGCCATCCGCCGCCTGTTCGCCGACATGCAAGCACTGGGCGCCGACATGGACTGGCTCGGACCGTCCTTGGGCGCGGCGGGCCCGAAGTTCGGCGAGTTCGGCGTCACGCTGAGCGCCATCGTCGAATCGGGGTCGGTGCTCGTCGAAAGCCGTCCGCTCGACGACTACGTCACCGGCGACGGACTCGTCCCGTTCCTCGCCCGGCTGACGGACCTGATCAACGAGATCGGGCCGAGCATCGCCCCGCTGGGACAACTCCTGGGACCGGTGGTGACCGACGCCGTGGCGCGGGCACCCGCCCTCGACATCAGCACCCTGATCGACCAAGCCCTGCAGAGCGTGGGCGCCGACGGCACCGTGCATTTCCGCATCGCCGTCAAGTAGCCCGACGAAGGACAGAACATGAGCACAGCGACCGCCGAAGCCGCCACCACGACCGACACCGGCGACCGGCAGCCGCGCACGGTGTCGTTCCGGCTCTCGACCGTCCTGGTGGTCGTCACCATCGCGGTACTCGCGACCGCGGCCGTGACATTCGCGTCGCTATACCTCTCGGCGCGGTCGACGATCGCCGAGCGCGACGCCCGCGTGGCCGACCACCGGCACGCGGAGCAGATCGCGACGGACTACGGCGTCGGCGCGTCGACCATCGACTACCGCGACGTCGCCGCGTGGTTCGGCCGGCTGCGATCCGGCACCAGCCCGCAATTGGCCGCGAAGTTCGAGGCCACCGCACCGCAGCTCGAACAGATTCTGCTGCCCCTGCAGTGGACCTCGACGGCGACTCCGCTGTCGGCGACCGTCACCTCGGAGTCCGGCGGAATCTACAAGGTCAACGCGTACTTCACCGTGGTCTCCACGAGCGCGCAGACGCCCGGTGGATCGGCGACCACCGTCACCTATTCGCTGACCATCGACCGCAATGCGGGGTGGCAGATCACCGAGGTCGGCGGGCTGCAGAACACGCTGCCGGCGAAATAGCCGGATCAGTAGGCGATGAAGAGGATCTCGTCGCGGGTGTAGTCGTGGTCGGGATGGTTCTCGCGGAGGTGCGCCTGGGTCTGCGTGACCAGGTGGTCTTCGTCGACGCCGGTGATCAGGGCTCCGCAGGGGCAGTTGAGGCGGGTCTTCATCGGTGTTCTCCTGTGCGGTTCGACGTGTCCGGCGATCTGCTGGACAGTAGTCCGGATTGTATTCCAGTTCCTGTGTTAGCGTGAGGCATGGGACCTGTAGACGAGATTTCCGCCGAGGCCGGTGCCCTGTTCGCCCTCGCCGAGCAGGTCACCGGATTCATGCCTGCGGAGGAGGGGCGCGCGCTGTACGCGGCCGCCCGCGACTACGTCGGCACCGGAACCATCATGGAAATCGGCACCTACTGTGGCAAGTCGGCGATCTACCTGGGCGCCGCTGCCAGGGAAACCGGCGCCACGGTGTTCACCGTCGATCACCATCGCGGTTCCGAGGAGCATCAGCCGGGCTGGGAGTATCACGACACCACGCTGGTCGACCCGGAGACCGGCGTCTTCGACACCGTGACGGCCTTCCGGCGCACCATGGTTCGCGCCGGCCTGACCGATACCGTCATCGCGATCATCGGTTCCTCCTCGGCCGCCGCGCGCATCTGGCGGACACCGCTGCGCATGCTGTTCGTCGACGGCGGGCACACCGAGGAGGCGGCCCAGCGCGACTACGACAACTGGGTGCACTGGGTGGCAGGCGGTGGGCTGCTGGCGATCCACGACGTCTTCCCCGATCCGGCCGACGGTGGCCGCGCCCCGTTCAACATCTATCGCCGCGCCCTCGACAGCGGAAAGTTCCGCGAACTGTCCGTGACCGGCTCCCTGCGGATCCTGCAGCGCACCGCCGCCTGCACCTGACCCGAGGTCAGTCGCAGCCGCCGTCGCGGAAGATGCCGTTGGCGGCCGAGGTTCGGCTGAGCGCGTCGGCCGCCAGCACGACCGCCGCCGCGGTCCAGGTGGTGCGCTCCTCCGGCCAGCGTTTGCCGTCGGTGAAGACCAGTCCGGTCCAGTAGGAACCGTCGGAGTCGCGCAGATGCTGTACATCGGTGAAGAGTCTAGTGGCCGTGACGGTTTCGCCGATGGCGTCGAGGGCGAGCACCAGTTCGCAGGTCTCCGCGCCGGTGACCCATGGTGCGTCGGACACGCACCGGATGCCGAGGTCGGGGACGACGAACTCGTCCCAGTGCCGGGCGATCCGCTCCTGGGCCGCCGTGCCGCGCACCGCGCCGCCCAGGATCGGGTAGTACCAGTCCATCGAGTAGCGGCTCTTGTCCAGGAACGCCTCCGGGTGATGGCGTAGAGCCTGGCCGAGCCGCCGGCGCGCCGCCACCCAGTCCGGGCGGGGGTCGCCCATCCGCTCGGCGAGCGTCACCGCGCAACCCAGACTGTGATAGATGCTCGAGCATCCGGTCAGGAGTGCTTCGCCGGAGGTCCCCGATTCGTTGGCGGACCAGTGGATCTCGCCGTGGGTGCCCACTTGCAGGCTGAGCACGAAGTCGATCCCGGCGCGGACGGTCGGCCACAGCTCGGCGGCGAACCCGGTGTCGCCGGTGATCGTGAGCGCGTGCAGCACACCTGTCGCGAGGTAGGCGCAGAAGTTGGCGTCGGCGTCATGGTTCTCGACCACGCCTTGGCGCACCTGCATCGGCCACGAGCCGTCCGAGCGCTGCGATTTCGCGGACCAGATGTAGGCCTCGCGTGCCTCGTCCCACAATCCGGCCACCGTCAGCGCCATCGCGGACTCGATGTGATCCCACGGATCGGTGTGGCCACCGGTGAACCAGGGGATCGCGCCGTCGGGTTCCTGTGCGGCGGCGATGGTTTCGGCGGTGCGGCGGATCTCCCGCGATGAGACGGCGCCGGGAACGGCCGGTAGGTCGGTGGCCATCACCGGACCGTCGGCTTCGTGAAGTAGAGGGCCACCGACTTGCCCACCAGCGGATTCAGCAGCCGTTCCGTCGTGCGGGTCAGCGCGGGCGCGGACATCATGTCCCACACCAGCAGACGGTGGTAGGCGCGCACAAGGGGGTTGTCGTCGTCGCGTACGCCCACCGCGCACTTGAGCCACCAGTACGGCGAGTGCAGCGCGTGCGCGAAATCCTGGTGGTCGTAGCGCAGGCCGTGCGCGGTGATCTTGTCGCGGAGCTCGTCGGCGCGATAGATCCGGACATGGCCGCCCTCGTTGGCGTGATACTCGTCCGACAACGCCCAGCAGATGCGTTCGGGCAGCCAGCGCGGCACCGTGACAGCCAGCGAGCCACCGGGTTTGACCACCCGTGCCAGCTCGGCGACGGCCCGGTCGTCCTCGGGGACGTGCTCGAGGATCTCCGAGGCGATGACCACGTCGAATTCGCCGTCACCGTAGGGCAGATCGAGGGCGTCGCCGCGCACCGTCTCGGCTTTCGCGAACTCCGGTGCCTCAGCCGCCGCGGCCATGGCCTCGAACATGACGTCCACGTCCGCCAGATCGGCGGCGTTCTGGTCGAAGGCCACGACGTCGGCGCCACGACGGTAGGCCTGGAACGCGTGCCGTCCCGCGCCGCAGCCGACGTCGATCACCCGCGTTCCCGGGCCTACGCGCAGGCGGTCGAAGTCGACGGTCAGCATGGGGTCACCTGTCGGTTGGGGGAGTCGGGGGAGTGGTAGCGCTCGATCGCGCGCTCGTAGACGGCGACGGTCTGCGCGGCGACGGCCGCCCAGCTGAACAGGTCGAGGACCCGCCTGCGGCCCGCCGCACCCATCCGCTCCCGCCGGTCCGGGCTGTCGAGGAGTTCGCCCAGTACCCGGGTCAGCGCGTCGACGTCGCCGGGTTCGATCAGTTCCGCGCAGTCGCCGACCACCTCGGGCAGCGCACCGGCCCGGCTGGCGACCAGCGGGGTCCCACTCGCCATCGCCTCGACCGCGGGCAGCGAAAACCCTTCGTACATAGAGGGAATGCATGCGATCTCGGCGGAGGCGAGCAGCTCCGCCAGCTGTTCGTCGCTGACTCCGCTGACGGGTGTGACGATATCGGCGAGGCCGAGTTCGGCGATCAGCTTCTCGGTCGGCCCGTTCGGCTCGAGCTTGGCGACCAGGCTGAGCTCGACCTCGTGGTGATGACGCAGCCGGGCAAGGGCATTGAGCAGATGCGCGATGCCCTTGAGCGGCTTGTCGGCACTGGCGACCGCGACGATCCGCCCGCGTACCCGGGGCGTTTCGCGGGGCCGGAACAACGTGGTGTCCACGCCGAGGGGGACGGTGCGCAACTGGCCGGGCGCCACCCCGAAGTCCTCGGCGATGTCCGCCGCGGACGAGGAGGACACGGTGATCAGGTCCGGGATCTGACGTGCCACCTGCTGTTGCATGCCGAGGAACCCGTACCAGCGCCGGACGAAAGGCCGCCGCCGCCACGGGGTCGCGGCGAGGTCCACCGCCCGGTCACGGGTGATCGGGTGATGGACCGTCGCGACCAGCGGTAGCAGGCGGGCGATGTCGAGCAGGCCGTAGCCGAGGCACTGGTTGTCGTGCACGACGTCGAAATCCTGTGCGCGCGTGGCCAGCAGCCGGGCGGCACGCAGGCTGAACGTGCGGGGCTCGGGGAAACCCGCGGTCCACATGGTGGCGAGCTCGAGCAGGTCGATCCGGTCGCGGATCTCGCGGGGATGCGGCGTGCGGAACGGATCGTCGTCACGGTAGAGGTCCAGGCTCGGCACCTCGGTGAGCCGCACCCGGGGATCGAGGTCCTCGGGATAGGGCTGACCGGAGAACACCTCGACCTGATGGCCGAGCTCGACGAGCCCCTGGCTCAGGTACCGGATGTACACCCCTTGCCCACCGCAGTGGGCTTTGCTCCGGTAGGACAGCAAGGCGATCCGCATCAGCGCGCCCCGGTCCCGTAGTCGACCTGCCAATGTTTGATGCCGTTGATCCAGCCCGATCGCAATCGCTGCGGCTCGGCCACCTGGGTCAGGTTCGGCATGGCCTCGGCGATGGCATCGAAGATCAGACCGATCTCGAGCCGGGCCAGATTCGCGCCGACACAGAAGTGCGCGCCGGTGCCGCCGAAGCCAAGATGTGGGTTGGGGTCGCGCAGGATGTCGAAGCGGAACGGCTGCTCGAAGGCGTCTTCGTCGAAATTGGCTGAGCTGTAGAACAATCCGACCCGATCGCCCGCGCGGATCCGCTGTCCACCGAGCTCGGTGTCCGCGGTCGCGGTGCGCTGGAACACCGTCACCGGCGTCGCCCATCGCACGATCTCGTCGGCCGCGGTGGCGGGACGGTGCTGTCGGTAGAGCTCCCACTGCTCCGGATGGTCGACGAAGGCTTTCATGCCGTGGGTGATGGCATTGCGGGTGGTCTCGTTGCCCGCCACCGCGAGCAGGATGACGAAGAACCCGAACTCGTCCGAGCCCAGCGCCTCCCCGTCGAGATCGGCGTGCACGAGCCGGCTGACGATGTCGTCGCGCGGGTCGGTGCGGCGCTGTTCGGCCATGTTCCAGGCGTAGCCGAGGATCTCCATCGCCGCGGTCGAGGAGGAATCGGTGGTCGTGGCATCGCCGTATTCGGGGTCGTCGTAGTTGAGCATCTGGTTCGACCAGTCGAACAGCTTGCGCCGATCCTGCTGCGGGACACCGAGGAGCTCGGCGATGGCCTGCAACGGCAGCTCGCACGCCACCTGCTCGACGAAGTCGCCGCCGCCCGTCTTCGCGGCCGCGTGCACGATGGCGGCCGCCCGCTCGGCCAGGGCCGCGCGCAGCCCCTCGACCGCGCGCGGCGTGAAGCCCTTGGCGACGATGCGCCGGATCTTGGTGTGCTTGGGCGGGTCCATGTTCAGCAGCAGCGCGCCGGTGAGCTCGATCTGCTCGGGCGTCACCTCACCGGGCAGCCGGATGACCGAGCCCTTGCGCTGCGAGGAGAACAGGTCGGGATTGCGTGAGATCTCTTTGATGTCTTCGTGTTTGGTGACCACCCAGTAGCCGCCGTCACGGAAGCCGCCCGACTGCGCGTCGGTCTGCGGGTTCCACCAGACCGGTGCGGTCCGGCGCAGTTCGGCGAATTCCTGGACGGGGTTGCGGGTTTCCCAGAGTGCCGGATCGGTGAAATCGAATCCGGCGGGTAGCGACGGCGCTGACACGTTTCCTCCTGGAGGCCGACGACGGTGTGGACCCGGGGCGTTCAGCGGTGCCTGCGGCGGTAGCGGACGCGGCAGGGCTGTTGCAGCTGGACGACCATCTTGGAATGGTCGTTGCGGTAGGTGTCCGACGGCTGCGCCAGTTCGAATTCCCAGTCCCGCAGCAGGATCGAGAAGATGGCCTTGAGCTGCATGAGCGCGAACGGCGCCCCGACGCAGCGATGCCTGCCCGCGCCGAAGGGGATCCAGGTCCACCGGTTGACGATGTCGTCTTGGCGCGGATCGAGATAGCGGCCGGGATCGAAGGCGTCCGGGTCGGGAAAATCCTCCGGAATCCGGTTGGAGATCGCGGGCGTTGCGGCCACCATGTCACCCGGTGCGATCCGGTGCCCGCACACCTCGAACTCACCGCGCGCCAGGCGCATGAGCACGATCAGCGGCGGATGCAGTCGCAGGCTCTCCTTGAGCGCGGCTTCCAGATACGGAATCTGGCGCAGCGCATGGTGACTGACCTCCGACCCGTCGGCATACAGCTCGTCGAGTTCGGTGACGACATCGCGCAGCGTCTCGGGATGGCGCAGCAGTTCGATGATCGTCCAGGCCGCGGTCCCCGAGGTGGTGTGATGACCGGCGAACATCATCGAGATGAAGATGCCGGTGATCTCGCTCGCCGGGAATCGCGGGCCGCCGTCCTCGTCCGTGACCGACATCAGCACATCGAGCATGTCGCGTTCGGCCTTGCCGGTCGGCGGGTTGGCCGCCCGCTGATCCATGATCGCCTGCACCAGCTCGACCAGCGCCGCCCGAGCGGCATCGCGCCGGGCGAAACTCTCGATCGGCGCATACGGGTCGACGTAAGCCAGCGCGTCCGTGCCCTGCTCGAGTTCGTGATAGAGGTGCGCGAAGCGAGCATCGAGCTGATTGCGGAACTTCACGCCGATCAGGCAGGCCGAGGAGGTGTAGATGGTCAGCTCCGCGAAGAACTCGAGCAGATCGATCTCGTCCTCGTCGTCCCAGCCCGCGATCATCCGATCGACCTCGCGGGAAATCGTCCCCGCGTGCCCGCGCATATGGTCCGCGCGCAGCGCCTGATTGTGCAGCATCTCCTTGCGCCGTTCGGGCGGCGCGTCGAAAACCACCCCCTCACCGAAGATCGGCTTCATGAACGGGTAGGCCGCGCCCTGATCGAGATCGTCGTCTCCGGCCCGGAAGAAGAACTCGTTGGCCTCGGCCCCGGACAGCAGAACGACAGTGCGTCCCGCGAGCTCGAACGTCCCGACATCACCACATTCGGCACGCACCCGCCGCATGAGCGCGATCGGATCGGTACGGAACTCTGCCAGGTGCCCGTGCTCGTCTTCGCCTCCGGACACGCGCCGCGGTATGACCAGCGTCATTGGGGAATCCTTCCGGAACACTGTCCAGATATTTAATGGACACGTGTCTGGACAGTACTACGGTTGACGCTGTGCGACAAGGAGTGGCGGAGCCGGACGTGCTAGTCGCCGACCGCCGGATCGGCGAGCATCCGGCGGGCGCAGACCTCGAGCAGGTCGGCCACTTCCGCGTAGGAGAGCAGGCCCATGCCGCCCTGGAGTAGTGCGCCGGAGTACAGAAGTTCCAGCGCTGCAAGCTGTTCCGGGTCCTTCGTGCCGAGGGCTTGCGCGAGTCGGTGCCGGATCTCCTTGCCGATACGCAACCGCAGGTGCTGTACGTCGGGATCGTCGCCGAGCAGGGCGCTGCTGACGGCGCCTGCCAGTGCGGGTTCGTCGGCCACCAGCATCGAGACTTGCCGCAGGACGGCGACCACCCGCGTGGTCGGGTCGGCGTCGCTGTCGTCCAGGGGTGGCATGGCGACGAGGCGACGCCAGAAGACCTCGGAGATGAGGTGCTCTTTGGAGGAGAAGTATGTGTAGGCGGTGGCGGTGCCGACGCCGGCCGCCGCGGCGACGAGCCGGATCGTGGTGCCGGAGTAGCCCTCCCTGGACAGCACCTCGACCGCTGCCACGGTGAGGCGGTCCACGGTATCGGCCTGTTTCTCGGTCAAGCGTCGTCGAGTTGCTTCGATGCCGGTAGGCGCGATTTCGGACATGTGTCTGGATGCTACTACAGCCTGGTGTATGGACAAATCGCCGCGCTGACCCTTGCGCCTGTTCTAGACTCCGAACTATATTCCGTACACCTGTCCAGACATGTATCGGAGCCTTGCTATGAATGGCCTCGTCCCTGCCGAAGGCACGCCCCTGCTGATCGGCGGCAAGCTGATCCCGGGTGGCTCCGGCGTCTTCGCGACGATCAACCCGGCGACCGAGGAGGTGCTCGGCTACGCCGCCGACGCCTCGGCCGACGACATGGACGCCGCCATCGGTGCGGCGCGCACCGCCTTCGACGAGACCGAATGGTCGCGCGACCCCGCGTTCCGCGCCCACTGCCTGCGGCAATTGCGTGACGTCCTGGGCGAACACCTCGAGGAGCTGCGGGCGATCACGATCGCCGAGGTCGGCACCCCGGTCATGCTCACCAGCGGACCGCAGCTGGAAGGCCCGATCGCCGATCTGTCCTATGCCGCCGATCTGGCCGAGAACTACACGTGGGAAACAGATCTCGGCACCAGGGACCTGATGGGAGTCGCCAGCCGCCGGGTGATCCGGCGCGAGGCCGTCGGTGTCGTCGGCGCGATCACGCCGTGGAACTTCCCGCACCAGATCAACCTGGCCAAGATCGGTCCCGCACTCGCCGCAGGAAACACCGTCGTGCTCAAGCCCGCACCTGATACACCGTGGTGCGCAGCGGTTCTCGGCCCGCTCATCGCCGAGCACACCGACATCCCCGCGGGCGTGATCAATATCGTCACCTCCGCCGATCACGGCATCGGCGCACAGCTGGTCGACGATCCGCGCGTCGACATGATCACCTTCACCGGGTCGACCAGGACCGGTCGCTTGGTGATGGCAGGCGCCTCGGCCACCCTCAAGCGCACCTTCCTCGAACTCGGCGGCAAGTCGGCGGCGGTCGTGCTCGACGACGCCGACATCGCGGCGGCCGCGAGCTACACCGCGTTCACCGTCGCCGTTCACGCCGGCCAGGGCTGCGCCCTCACCACCCGGCTGCTGGTGCCGCGCGCCGCCTACGACGCCGCGGTCGCCGCGGCGGCCGGGACGCTGTCCGGGCTGGCGGCCGGTGATCCGACGAACGCTGGAACCGTCTGCGGGCCGGTCATTTCCGCGCAGCAGCGCGCCCGGGTGGAGCGCTACCTCGAGATCGCCGAAGCCGAGGGTGGGCAGATCGTGGTCGGCGGTGGCAGGCCGGCGAACCAGGACCGTGGCTTCTTCATCGAGCCGACGCTCATCAGCGGACTCGGCAATACCGCGACCGTCGCGCAGGAGGAGATCTTCGGGCCGGTGCTCGTCGTGATTCCGCACGACGGCGACGACGACGCGATCAGGCTGGCCAACGAATCGCCCTACGGTCTGTCGGGTTCGGTCTGGGGCACCGATCCGGATCGCGTGGAGCGAGTGGTCGCGGGAGTGCGGACCGGGACGCTGAGCGTCAACGGCGGGCTCTGGTACCACGCCGACGCGCCGTTCGGCGGCTACAAGCAGTCCGGCATCGGCCGGGAGATGGGCGTCGCGGGCTTCGAGGAATATCTCGAGACCAAGCTCGTCGCCACTCCCGCCTGACACCGACACCATTCACAGGAGCTGAACAACCATGGCACGTTTCACCGGTCGCACCGCGATCGTCACCGGCGCGGCACAGGGCATCGGCGCGGTCTACGCCGGCGCACTCGCCGCTGAGGGGGCCAATGTCGTCGTCGCCGATCTCAATGCCGAGCGCGGAGCCGAGGTCACCGCGAAGATCGTCGCCGAGGGTGGCACCGCCGCCTTCTGCCGCGTCGACGTTTCCGATCCCGAATCCGCCGTAGCGCTGGCCGAATTCACCGTCGCCGAGTTCGGCGCCATCCATCATCTGGTGAACAACGCCGCGATCTACGGCGAGATGAAGCTCGACCTGCTGCTCACCGTGCCGTGGGACTACTACAAGAAGTTCATGGGCGTGAACTTCGACGGCGCGCTCAATGTGACGCGCGCGGTGTGGAAGCCGATGATGGCGGCGGGCGGCGGTTCCATCGTCAACCAATCCTCCACTGCCGCCTGGCTGTACTCCGGGTTCTACGGCCTGGCCAAGGTCGGGATCAACGGGCTCACCCAGCAGCTGGCGACCGAGCTCGGCGGTTCGAAGATCCGGGTGAACGCCATCGCGCCCGGCCCGATCGACACCGAGGCCACCCAGACCGTCACGCCAGGAAACCTGGTGAAGGAGATGGTGTCCCGCATTCCGATCAAGCGGATGGGCACGCCGCAGGACCTCGTCGGCGCCTGCCTGTACCTGCTCTCGGACGACGCGAGCTGGGTCACGGGACAGATCCTGAATGTCGACGGCGGGCAGATCATCCGATGACGACCGAAACGGACTGTCTCCCGGTCGGATTCATCGGACTGGGCAATATGGGCACGCCGATGGCCCGGCGACTGCTGCAGTGGCCGGGCGGTCTCACCGTCTGTGACGTCCGCGCCGAGGCCACCGCGCCGTTCGTCGAGGCGGGTGCGCGGGCGGTCGCCGATCCGGCGGCGCTGGCGACGGACGCGCGGGTCATCTGCGTGACGGTGGTGGACGACGCGCAGGTGCGGGAGGTCGTCACCGGCCCGGCGGGCATTCTGCGCACCGCGGTGCCCGGCACCGTCGTCGCGGTGCATTCGACCATCGGCGACCGGACCGCGGAGGAACTCGCCGCGCGATGCGCCGAGCAGGGGGTCGATTTCGTCGATGCGCCGGTCAGCGGTGGCGCGCCCGGCGCCACCCACGGCAGCCTGGCCGTGATGGTCGGCGGCAGCGCTGCCGCGGTGGACCGGATCAGGGCGCCGTTCGGGTGCTTCGCCGACCTGATCGTGCACGCCGGCGAGGTCGGCGCGGGCACGCGAATGAAGCTGGCGCGCAATCTGTTGCACTTCATCTCGTTCACCGCCGCCACCGAGGCCCAGCGCCTGGCCGATGCCGCCGGGCTCAGTCTCACCGCGCTCGGCAAGGTGGTCCGCCACTCCGACGCGGTGACCGGCGGACCGGGCGCGATCATGCTGCGCGACACCACCGCACCGCTGGACCCCGACGACTTCTGGTTCCCCATCCTCGGCCATGTGCGCGACCTCGGCGAGAAGGACCTGTCCCTTGCCCTGGAACTCGGTGACCGGCTCGGGGTCGATCTACCGCTCGCGCAACTCGCCATCGTCCGGCTTGCCGGTGGGCTCGGCGTCGCCGGTTCCGTGCTCGACAAGGAGACATCATGACCACCAACGGAAATACCCCGACCGATGCCAGGCAGCGTGGGCTGGCCAAGATGAGCGAGGTCTACGGCTGGGACTTCTCCGACGGCCCCGGTGACTACTTCGCGGTCACCGCCGACCACCTGTTCGGCGAGATCTGGTCGCGCCCCGCGCTGACCGTGCGGGAACGGCGACTGCTGCTGCTCGGCGCGCTGACCGCGCAGGGGCATCTGGATATCGCCGAGATCCAGATCGGGGCGGCGCTGCGCAACGGTGAGCTGTCGGAGGAGCAACTCCGCGAGATCGCGCTGTTCCTGTGCCATTACGTGGGGTGGCCCGCCGGCACGAAGCTCGACGGCGCCGTCGGCAAGGTAGTCGCGCAGGAACGCCGCAAGAAGTAGCCGACGGCGCCGGCACGGTGTGGTCGGACGACGGCGCTGGATCGCCGAGTAGCATCCAGACGCATGTCCGAAAGCGATTCCATCAGCCTCGAAGCGACCCGGCGGCGTTTGACCGACAAGCAGGCCGACACGGTCGACCGGCTCACCAAGGCCGCGCTGCGGGTGCTGGCCCGCGACGGCTTTTCCGGCATGACGATCCGGCTGGTCGCGGCCGAGGCCGGCGTCGGCACGGCGACCGCGTACACCTACTTCTCGTCCAAGGAACACCTGGTCGCCGAGATCTTCTGGCGGCGGCTGCTCGCTTCGCGGTCACCTGCCAGCGAGGATCCGGACTCGACCGTGCGTGTCCTCGCCGAGCTCCGCAATATCGCTTTGCTGGTAGCCGACGAACAGGAGCTGTCGGGCGCGGTGACCAGCGCGCTGCTCGGAGGCGACCCGGATGTCGAGCACCTGCGCACCCGCATCGGGATCGAGATCCGCGGCAGGATCGCGCGAGCACTCGGCCCGGACGCCGACGAAGAAGTGATCGAATGGCTCGAAATGATCTACGCGGGGGCGCTGGTGCGGGCCGGGATGGGCTACGAGTCGTACTCCAAGATTGCCGACCGGATCGAGCGGGCCGCCCTGCGGATTCTGCAGAGCCCGGCTGCCGATTGATCTGATTCGGCGGTCACGTTCAGTTGCCATGCGTGTGCTCACAGGAGGTGACGTACGGCTTCGACGATCGCGCGGCGGCGGTCGTCGGTGCTCTCGGCCTCGGTCGCGGAGGCCGGCATGCTGGTGGCGTTGCTCGGGTTCCACGCAAGAGCAATGCTCAGAACGAGGGTCAGCAGCGCTGTGGGGGAGAAGTCGGAGCCTAGACCGCTCTCCTTCTGCACTGCGGCAAGCGCTTCCAGCTTTGCCTCGCGCGCCGGCGACGTGCCGGCCGGGTCCCGGTCGGGACGTTCCAGGCGGTGCCAGGTGGCTAGTCGGATGACCTCGGGGTGCTGCTGGCAGTAGTCGAAGATCTGTCCCGCGTATTCGGGGAGGTTGTCGGGGGTGAAGGGGACCGAGTCCAGGCCGTGGGTGACGTGGGCGTCGAGGACCGCGTCGAAGAGTTGCTCCTTGCTGCAGAAATAGACGTAGATGAGGTTCTTGTTGGCCGCCGCCGTCTTGGCGATCCGGTCCACCCGGGCTCCGGCGATTCCGTACATGGCGAACTCGTCGGTGGCGGCCTGGAGGATGCGGGCCTTGGTGGCGTCGGCTCGGGACATAGGGGCCATCGTATTGGGACCAACTAGTTAGTTGCGCGCTCCTGGGGTGCCCCGTCAGTCCGCCGTGTCAGCCGATCCCGAAGACGGCGAAGGCTGCATCCGACGCGAACAGCAGCACCGTGCACCACAGGGCGATCCCGGTCATCAGTGCGCGGATCAGCCGCCAGCGGGGGATGCCCAGCGCGGCACCGAGCAGGGCTGAGCCCCAGGTGCCGAAGAGGGCGGGTCCCGCGATACCGAAACCCACCACGCCGTACCGGTCGAGGACCCGCCGTGCCCGTCGCCCCGCGCGGCCGGAGAGGCGGGCGTCGTCGGCGGGCGTGCCTCCGAGAGCCGCACCGACGGCGAATGCGCCGTCCGCGCCCTTCGCCGAACCGGCTGGTACTGCGGCCGAATTCCGGCGGGCACGCCAGGACTGCCAGTGCAGCCGGACGCGTTCCATGGCGAACACCGCGAAGACGACACAGCACGCCGCCCCCAGCAGCACCGCGAACAGCGCGACCGGGCCAGGCAGGGAGAGCGAGAGGCCGATGGGGACCGCGGGGGTGCCGAGCGCAAAGCCTGCGAGCAGGGTCCAAACGAATCGCCCCATACGGATTCCTTTCAGCTGCATCGTGCACCGTTGAGCGGCTCCGACGACCACTTACTTTACTAACTGGTTAGTATCTTTCCATGGAACACATCGACACGGTGCTGAACGAGTTGGCGGCCGGCAAGTACCTACTCCTCACCACGTTCCGCCGGGACGGTAGGGCGGTCCCTACCCCGGTCTGGGTGATGCGCGACGGCCAGGCGCTGGCGGTGTGGAGCGCGGCGGACACCGGCAAGGTGAAGCGGATCCGCAACGGGGGCCGGGTGACGGTCGCCTCCTGCGACTGGCGCGGCAAGCCGCTCGGCGCCTCCGTACCTGGATGCGCCGAGGTGCTGGCGCCGGACGCCAGTGCGCACTTCATCGTTCTGATGAAGCGCAAGTACGGGCTGGCCGCTCGGGTCGGACTGCTGGGCAGCATGCTGCGCGGGGGCTCCGAGCGCATGGCCGGCATTCGGATCCGTCTGGACGGGTAACTATGCGGTTGGTTGCTGCGACGGCGGTGCCATGGTCGGGATCGGGGGAATGGGGTCTGGGCTCGGGCCGGGTGGGGCCGGGTCAGGGGCAGGCCCGGGTGGGACCGGTGCGGGGGGAACGGGGTCGGGGCGGGGCGGGGGAGGCTGGGCGGGCTCCGGTGGTGTCGGCGGAATGGGTTCCGGCGGGTTGGGGAGTGGGGGTTGGGTCATCGACATCGGCCTCCTAGGGGTGGTGGGCGGTCAGCGGAACAGTTCTCGCGCTTTGGTTTTCGCGCCCTGGACCAGCAGGTGCCAGGCGTTGGGGTCACCGCGCAGGACAGCCGCCGCGGTGTGCTCGATTTGTTCGAGGGTGGCGTGTGGCGGGATCGGTGGCACTTCGGGGTCGCAGCGCACGTCCAGCAGGACAGGTTCGCCTGCGCTGAGCGCCTGGCCCCACGCCGGTCCGACCTCCTCCGGACGGTCCACCGCGATCGCGGTCAGGCCCTCCGCGCTGGCGATCTCTGCATACGACACATCCGGAAGCGCCTGTGAATCGGTGAATTTCGGTGCTCCCGACATCGCGCGCAGTTCCCAGGTGACCTGGTTGAGGTCGTTGTTGTGGAAGACACAGACCACCAGCCGTTGGTCGGGCCAACGGTCGCGGTAGCGGCGGATGGTCAGCAGTTCGGTCAGTCCGTTCATCTGCATCGCGCCGTCACCGACCAGTGCGATCACCGGGCGATCGGGATGGGCGAATTTCGCGCCGATCGCATAGGGCACCGCCGCCCCCATCGAGGCCAGTGTGCCCGACAGTGATCCGCGCATTCCGTGCCGCAGCCGCAGACAGCGGGCGTACCACGTGGTCGAGGACCCGGAGTCCGCGGTGACGATCGCGCCCTCGGGCAGCCGGTTCGACAGCTCCCACACCACCCGCATCGGATTGACGGGGTCGGCATCGATCATGGCCTGGCGTTCGACGGTCTCCCACCAGCTCGCCACGTTCTTCTCGATCTGGTCGCGCCAGCTCGGGTCGCGATCGGTGGAGAGCTGTTCGGTCAGTGCGGACAGGGTCGAGGCGGCGTCGCCGATCAGGTTCACCTCGGTGGGATAGCGCATGCCGATGCGGGTTCCGTCGGCGTCGATCTGGACGGCCTTGGCGGTGCCCGGTTCGGGCAGGAACTGGGTGTAGGGGAAGTTCGAGCCGACGATGAGCAGGGCGTCGCAGTCGCGCATCATCTCGTAGCTGGGCCGGGTGCCGAGCAGGCCGATCGAGCCGGTGACGAAGGGGATGTCGTCGGGCAGGACGTCCTTGCCCAGCAAGGCTTTCGCCACGCCTGCGCCGAGTCGCTCGGCGACGGCGAACACCTCGTCGGCCGCGCCGCGTGCGCCCTGGCCGATCAGTATCGCGGGCCGGGTGCAGTGGTTCAGTAGTTCGGCGGCCGCGGCGATGTCCTCCCTCGGCGGCAGGGCGCGGGCTTCGTGCAGATCGCCGGGCGGGCTCGAACCGACATGTCCGAAGCCGACTTCCGGCGGTCGGAACTGCTCCTGCTGCACATCGGCGGGCACGATCACCACCGCCGGTGCGGACCGGGTCATGGCTACCCGGATCGCGCGGTCGAGCGCGGCGGGCAGCTGGTCCGGTGCATCGATTTCCACGAGGTATTCGGAGGCGACGTCCTTGAACAGGCTCTGCAGGTCGATCTCCTGCTGGAAACCGACGCCGCGGGCGCCGCGTGCGGTCTGGCCGACCAGCGCAAGCACCGGTGCGTGATCGAGTTTGGCGTCGTAGAGGCCGTTGAGCAGGTGGATCGCGCCCGGTCCGGAGGTGGCCGCGCAGACACCGATCCGGCCGCTGAACTTGGCGAAGCCGGTCGCGGCGAACGCCGCCATCTCCTCGTGCCGGGTCTGCACGAACGCCGGGCGGCCTGCCCGGCCGAACGCGGCGACCAAGCCGCCTATCCCGTCACCGGGATAGGCGAACACCTGCTCGACTCCCCACTCCTGGAGCCGGGCGACTATGTGGTCGCCCACTTCGATACCCATGGCCACCTCCAGTTGTTCGGGAGCCGCGTCGGCAAGACCCCATCGGCCGTCTACGGATCGGCATGTCTTCTGGTGCCGATATGCCCAGGTCGGCGCCGACGAAACCGCAGGCCCCGAGCGGGGTGGGTGATTAGGCGACGGCCGCCCGGGTATGTGCCGGTTGCTGAATCGCCGACAGCGAATGCCGATCTTCGGTGCCCGAAAGGATTTCCATGAGCACTCAGGAACCCCCGAACGATCATTTCCCCGACGACGCGCGAACCGCACGCCCCCATGCCGGCGAATCGATCGAAGACACCCGCAACTGGCCGGGCCTGATCCTCGTCGCCCTCGGCATCGTCCTCCTGGGGGTGACCCTGACCGGCGCAGGCTACGGATTCGAGGGCTGGGCGTTCATCACCGGCGCCCTCACCGCCGTCTGCCTGATCGGCGGCGCCCTCCTGGTCTATGGCGAACACCGCCGGGTAAAGGCCCGCGAACGGTGACAGACCAGCTAGGGACACCGCCGCGGAGTCCGCGACCCTAGCCCCATGCCCGCCCAGCCTGAACATTGCTCGGCCGCTCGGATCAGCAGCCGATGTAGCCCGATCAAGGGTTGCTGTCGACGCCGCGCGAGGCCGTCCGGAACCGCCCGATCGAGGCGGTGCGCGGTGCATGATCGCATCGATTCGGGGTAGGTCGAAGGTGGGCTGGATTTGGGGTTAGGAGGTGATCCTGATGATGATGCCCGAGATGTGTATGCAGATGATGAACATGTTCATGGGGCTGTTGAACATGCTTCCCGGCATGCCGATGATGTGATCCAGAGCGCCATCAGTCGCAGCATTCACCGACGAATACGGAGGTTGTTGTGAACACTGATTCCGGGCAGGCCAAGCGGCCGGTCAATGCGGTTCTTGCGGGTCCGTATGGGCACCCGTTTCATCCGATCCTGGTCACGGTCCCGATCGGGGCATGGGTGGCGAGTCTGATCTTCGACGTGGGTTCCCGCATTGTGGATGATCCTGCGTTCCTGGCTCAGGGCGCACGGTGGTTGATCGCCATCGGGGTGCTCGGTGCTCTGGTCGCCGCCGCGGTCGGCTTGCTGGATCTGCTGGCGATTCCGACCGGCACGCCCGCGTTCCGCACCGGCCTGGTTCATATGGGTTTGAATCTGGTCGTGACGATCGCTTTTGCGATCGGTTTCTGGTGGCGAGCGTCAGAGGTGTACGGGCCGGTCCCCGTCGGTCAGCTGGTGCTGTCGGCGGTGAGCCTGGCGGTTCTTGGTGCCTCCGGCTACCTCGGCGGAAAGCTGGCCTATCACTACGGCGTTCGTGTGGCCGACGAAACCACCCAGGCCGCCGGATTCAGACGGGACACACCACTGCACTGACTGTCGACCTGCACCGACCGCAACTACTTCATAAGTCTGCTTGCACATTCCAGAACCCCTGGGGGAGTGGGGGAGTGGCGACGGGCGTTCAACTTCGGGGGAGGGTGGGGTGTGGCGGTCGCGGGCCGGGAAGGCGCGCGCCGTGCAGCGACCCGTTGGTACCGGGAGATCGACCCGGGCGACCGTACGGATGACGGACACTAAAACATATTGATACGTGGATATGCGCATCTACTTATGAAAATCCTATTCAGCCCGGTCGCCGACAAACAGACCAACCGACACAAAACAAGCTCAGGACGGCAGGGGGTCAGCCGGGGAAGGGTAGGTGATGGTTGTCCCCTCGACATGGGCGAAGTTCGTCAGCTGATGTTCCGGTGCGCGGGTGGCCGACATGATGTCGAGCACGCGCACGTCACGGACCAGCAGCGCATCGCCGACGAGCGAGCGATGACACCGCCACGGAACGGCTTCGGCACACATGATCGCCGTCGGCGCGACCCCGGCCAGGTCGACGAGTTCGTCGATGCCCGCGGCGAACTCCGGTGTCTGCATGTAGTCGGCGTAGGCGCGGAACGATGCGTTTCGCCAGCCGGCATTGACGTCGCTGCGCGGTCCGTGCCGGAGGCCGCCGAGCGCGGCGAGGTAGATGTAGTGGATGCCCGCTGCGCGGAGGGTGCCGGGGAGTTCCTCGCGGCCGAACTGCGGATTGTGCCGTGATCGCGGCACGGTCCTGATGTCGACCAGCTGCGTGACGTCGTAGTCGTGGAGCAGGCCGATGAATTCCTCCGCGGACCGCGTTGAATGGCCGATCGTGTACACAGTCAGCACTGGTCGATCCTAGGCGACGGTGCGCTCGGATTCGGCGATCCGTTTCGCTGTCAGGAAGACGTTCTCCAGCATGGCTGGGGTGAGCCGTCCGGTGAACGTGTTGTGTGGGCTCACGTGATAGCAGCCGAGGACGGGGATCGCGCGTCCGTCGGGATGGGTGATGGTGACCTGCGCGCCGTGGGCGAAACGTGGTCGCGGCCTGGGTACATGCCAGCCGCCTTCGGTCAGGACGGTGAACAGCGCCTGCCACCCGAAGGCGCCGAGCACGACAATCACCTTCGCCGACTGCCGGAGCAGTTCGAGTTCTCGGCTCAGGTACGGCGCGCACCGATGCCGTTCCTCGCTGGTCGGCTTGTTCGCCGGCGGTGCGCAGTGCACGGGCGCGGTCAACCGGGTGTTCACGAGTTCGATGCCGTCGTCGACACTGACCGGATGCGCGCCGGTCGCCAGGCCGACGGCGTGGAGTGCGGCGAACAGGACGTCGCCGCTGCGGTCGCCGGTGAACATTCGTCCGGTGCGATTGCCGCCGTTGGCGGCCGGTGCCAGGCCGACCACGAGGATCTCGGCGTCGTCGGGTCCGAATCCGGGTACCGGCCGGGCCCAATACTCTTCGTCGCGGTAGGCGGCCCGTTTCACGCGGGCGGCTTCTTCCCGCCAGGCGACGAGGCGAGGGCAGGCGCGACAGGTGGAGACCAGGCAGTCGAGTTCGGCGATGCTCTGGGTGTTCCCTGCTGCGAGCGGGGCATTTTCCGGGTCCTCGCCGGCCATCGGCCCAGTCTAATCCGCGCAGACCGTTAGACGACCGAACCGCCTGCGCGGTACCGCTGGTACCACGTACTGTGAGGACATGGTGTCCACCGAGATCGTGACCGCCGACGGAGTCGTGCGCGGTCGTGCGGGCCGTCGAGTCCTCAGCTGGCGTGCCCTGCCCTATGCGGCCCCGCCCGTCGGGGAACTGAGGTTCCGCGCCCCGCAGCCAGTGCAACCATGGGCGGGGGTGCGTTCGGCGACGGAGTTCGGTTTCGCCGCGACGCAGCATCCCAATGGTGCCCGCACCGGGCCGCGCACCTGGCAGCCGATCGGCGAGGACTGTCTCACCCTGAATGTGACCGCTCCCGCGACGCCGTCGACGACCCCGCGGCCGGTCATGGTGTTCATTCACGGCGGCGGCTACCTCATCGGTGCGGCCAGCATGTATTCCGGTGCGCGGCTGGCGACGCGTGGTGATGTCGTGGTGGTGTCGGTGACCTACCGGCTCGGGGCGATGGGCTACGTCGACTTCAGCGAGTTCTCCACGGCGGGAAGGCCGTTCGAGTCGAATCTGGGCCTGCGTGATCAGGTAGCTGCACTCGAGTGGGTGCAGCGCAATATCGCCGCGTTCGGCGGTGATCCCGACAACGTGACGATCTTCGGTGAATCGGCGGGTGCGCACGCGGTGATCACGCTGCTGGCGACGCCCGCGGCGCGTGGCTTGTTCCACCGTGCGATCGCCCAGAGCGCACCGGCGGATTGGACGGCACAGCCGGAGGAAGCTCGCCGGTTCGCCCGCAGTTGCCTGCAACGGCTCGGAGCCGATCCCGCCGACGCGGCGACCGTCCTGACCACGGCCAAGGCGAGTGAGTTGTGCCGGGCGGCCGACCGGGCGCTTGGCCGGTCCCTGCGTGAGCTGCCGGGCAGCTTCGCTTACTCCCCCGTGGTCGACGGTGACTTCCTGCCGGAGGCGCCGATCGATGCGATCACCGCGGGCCGTGCGCGTCCGGTGCCGCTGATCATCGGCACCAACCGGGACGAGGCGACGCTGTTCCAGCGGTTCGCGAAGTCGGTCCCGCATACTCCCGAGCAGCTGACGACGATCTTCGGGCGCTGCGAGCCCGGCGCCGAGCAGCGCGTGATCAGGAGCTACCCCGGCTATCCCGCGGCAAGGACCGCGGTGCGGATCGGTGGTGATTTCATGTTCTGGCGTCCGACACTGGCCGTGCTGGAGGGCCACAGCAGGTTCGCGCCGACGTATGCCTATCGCTTCGACTTCGCGCCGCGCGCGGTGCGGCTGGCCGGTTTCGGTGCGACCCACGCGCTCGACCTGGTTCCGGTGTTCGGATGGGTCGACACCCCGGTCGGCCGGGCGATGACGTCGGCGGGTGGGCGGCGCGCGTTCCGGTCCGTGCAGAATCTGGTTCAGGACAACTGGCTGAGTTTCGCCCGGACGGGCCGACCTCTGCCGCCCTGGACGCCATACACGGCCGAGCGTAGGGCGACCTGCATCATCGACCATCCGTCCCGCGTGCTGATCGACCCTGATGCCGCGCAACGGGAAGCGTGGCAGGGTGTTCGGATCGCGCTGCCGGGTGCCGCGGATCGGAAGACCGAGGCATGACCGTCGATCTCGACGCCGGTCAGCTGGCTCACCGCATCAGGACGCTCTACGCCGAAGACGCGCAGATCCGCGCGGCGGCACCCGACGAGGGCGTCTACGCGGCCGTCACCACGCCCGGTCTCCCACTGACCGAGATCGTTTCGACGGTGATGACGGCGTACGCGGACCGGCCCGCGCTGGGAGTCCGGCGCACCGAACTGGTGTCGGCGGGCGGGCGCGCGACGCGGCGACTGCTGCCGGAGTTCGAACTGCTGACCTACCGCGAGGTGTGGGAGCGGGCCCGCGCTCTCGCTGCTGCCTGGCACGCCGACGGTGTCGCGGCGGACGACTTCGTCGCGACCCTCGGTTTCACCGGCGCCGACTACACCGTGCTCGATCTGGCGACGATCCATCTGAGTGCGGTGGCTGTTCCGTTGCAGGCGGGTGCGGGTCTGTCGCAACTGCGCTCGATCCTGGACGAGACGGGGCCGCGGGTGTTCGCGGTGGACACCGCGCATCTGTCGATCGCGGTCGATGCTGTTCTCGCCGGTGCGTCACCGTGCACGCTGCTGGTGTTCGATCATCATGCCGACGACGATGATCACCGCGACGCACTCGCCGCGGCTCGCGCTCGGCTGCGCACGGCAGGCTCCACGGTCGCGCTCCACACCATCGACGAGACGGTCGACCGCGGCCGGACGCTCGATCCCGCACCACTGACGGTGCCTGCGGCGGGCGAGGATCCGCTGGCGATGCTGATCTACACCTCCGGCAGCACCGGCACACCCAAGGGCGCGATGTACACCCATCGCCTCGTCGCGGCGGGGTGGCAGCATGCCCGTCCGAATGCCGTCATCAATCTCAATTTCCTGCCCATGAGTCATATCGCCGCCCGGCTGACTCTCAACGGTGTGCTTGCCCGCGGTGGGACCGCGTATTTCGCTGCGGTAGCGGATATGTCGACCCTGTTCGAGGACATCGAACTGGTGCGGCCGACGGAGATCTTCCTGGTGCCGCGGGTGTGCGAGATGATCCTGCAGCGCTACCGGCGCGAGGTCGATCGGCGTTCGCGGCCCGGCGTGGATCTGGACGCGCTCGGCGACGTGGTGAAAACCGAACTGCGCGAACAGTTGCTGGGTGGCCGTCTGATGACGGTGTTGTGCGGGAGCGCGCCGATCGCGCCGGATCTGCGCGGTTTCGTGGAGTCGGTGCTGCAGTTGCGGCTGCACGACGGGTATGGCTCCACCGAGACCGGTGGGGGCGTCATCTTCGATACCAAGGTGATGCGGCCGCCGGTGCTGGACTACAAGCTCGTCGATGTGCCGGAGCTCGGCTATTTCCGCACCGACAAGCCCTATCCGCGTGGTGAGCTGCTGTTGAAGACGACGACCATGATCGCGGGCTATTACCGGCGACCCGAGGTCACCGCCCAGGTGTTCGACGAGGACGGTTTCTGCCGTACCGGGGATGTGGTCGCCGAGCTGGCACCGGACCGGCTGGCCTATGTGGATCGCCGCAACAACGTGCTGAAGCTGTCGCAGGGCGAGTTCGTGACGGTGTCGCGGCTGGAGGCGATCTTCGCCGGTGCCGACCTGATACGCCAGATCTATGTGTACGGCAGCAGCGAGCGGGCGTATCTGCTGGCTGTTGTCGTGCCGACCGAGGCGGCACTGGCCGGACCGGCCGACGAGTTGCGGGCGGCGGTGGGTGCGTCGTTGCAGCGTGCCGCCGCCGTCGCGGAGCTGGAGCCGTACGAGATCCCGCGTGACTTCCTGATCGAGCCCGAACCGTTCTCGATCGCCAACGGTCTGCTGTCCGGTGTCGGGAAGTTGTTGCGGCCCAAGCTGAAGCAGCACTACGGTGAGCGCCTGGAGGCGCTGTACGACGAGGTGGTGCGGGACCAGGAGGCGGAGCTGGCGAGTTTGCGCCGCGACGCTGCGGGCCTGCCGCTGTTCGACACGGTCGCTCGGGCCGCGCGGGCGGTGCTGGGCTGCGCGGCGTCGGATCTGCGCCCGGATGCGCGGTTCGGTGACCTGGGTGGGGATTCGCTGGCAGCCCTGTCGTATTCGACGTTGCTGCGGGAACTTCTCGACGTCGACGTTCCAGTGAATGTTCTGCTCGGACCGGACAGCGACCTGGCCCGGATCGCCGATTACGTCCGTCGGGAACGCGAACCGGGCACGCGCAGAGTCGACAGCGACGCGGTGCACGGCGCGCACGCGACGTCGATCCGTGCGGAAGACCTGACCTTGGCACAGTTCATCGACGCCGCGACGTTGGCCGCGGCGCCGGGCATTCCGGCGGCGACGGCACCGGCGAACACGGTGCTGATCACCGGCGCGAACGGCTATCTCGGCCGGTTTCTCCTGCTGACCTGGCTTGAACGGCTGGCGCCGGTCGGCGGTCGGGTGATCTGTGTGGTCAGGGGCGGCGATGCCACTGCCGCCCGCGCGCGACTCGATGCGGCCTTCGATACCGACAGGGACCTGGGTGAGCGTTTCCGTGCGCTCGCGGCGGGCGGGCTGGAGGTGCTGCCCGGCGATATCGGGGAACCGAATTTCGGTCTCGACTCGTCGAGTTGGCAGCCCTTGGCCGAGGATGTCGACCTGATCGTGCACTCGGCGGCATTGGTGAATCATGTTCTGCCCTATGCGCATCTGTTCGGCCCGAATGTGGTCGGGACCGCGGAGGTCATCCGGCTCGCGTTGACGGCTACGCGCAAGCCGGTGAGCTATTTGTCGACGGTGGCGGTCGCGGCGCAGGGGGAGTCTTTCGCCGAGGACGGTGACGTGCGGATCATGAGTCCCGTGCGCCGCCTCGACCAGACCTACGCCAACGGATATGGCAACAGCAAGTGGGCGGGGGAGGTGTTGCTGCGGGAGGCGTCGGACCGTTTCGGGTTGCCGGTGGCGGTGTTCCGTTCGGACATGATCCTGGCGCACAGCGTCTATCCGGGTCAGCTGAATGTGCCCGATGTGTTCACGCGCTTGCTGCTGAGCGTGCTGGTGACCGGTGTCGCGCCGATGTCGTTCTACGTCACCGATTCCCGTGGTCGGCGGCAGCGCGCACACTATGACGGGCTGCCCGCCGATTTCGTCGCCGCTGCGGTCACCGGGCTCGGTGCGGCGGCGACCGACGGATATCGCACCTACGATGTCGTCAACCCGCACGACGACGGGATTTCGCTCGATGTGTTCGTGGACTGGCTGATCGAGGCGGGTTATCGGGTGGACCGCATCGAGGACTACGGCGAATGGTTCGCTCGCTTCGAGACCGCCTTGCGGGCACTGCCCGAGGAACAGCGCAAACACACCTTGCTTCCGCTGCTGCACGCGCATCGGCGTCCTGGCCGGCCGCTGCCCGGTTCGGCGTTGCCTGCCGACGGTTTCCGGGCGGCGGTGCGGGCGGCACGGATCGGGGCCGATCACGATATTCCGCACCTGGGTCCGGAATTGATCGAGAAGTATGTCAGCGACCTCACCGGCCTCGGGTTGCTCGACTTTCGGGAACAGTCGGGGTAGGTCGCCGGACGCGTGTGGGGGGCGGCAGGGGCGGCGTGTTGCCGCGCAAAGCAGTTCGATCCGTGAACCAGTTGCGGGCGCCCGTGCGGATCTCCAGGGCAAGGTCGAGGAGCACGGCACGGGTGTTCGCGCGCTGGTCGCGCACCGCGTCGACGACCAGCCGTGCGGCGCGTGAGGGGGTGTACAGCTCGGCGGGTCTGCGGGTGCGGGAGAAGATGCCGGTGGTGATGCGGGCCAGTTCCGGGTCGGTGGCGGCGCTGCGATACAACGCGATCTCCAAGGGGCGCATGGCTTCTCCGCGTGCGAGCCGGTTGGTCCAATGGAAGATGTCGCGGCATTCGACGATGCGCCGTCGCTCCCATTCCAGCAGTGACCGGTCCAGTGCGCGTGGGTCGTCGATGACGGCGGTGACGGCTTCGGCGAGTAGTCGGCCGTAGTGCAGGGCGTCGCGGATGCCCTGCGCGGTGACGGGATCTTTGAAGTGGCCTGCGTCGCCCGGCAGCGCCCAGCCGGGGCCCGCGGATCGCCGGAAGTAGGAGGCGATGCCGGTGGCCGCGCGGACCCGGCCGACACGTTCGCATCCGCGCAGCCGGGCGGCCAGCGCCGGAATCCGGTCCACCGCTTCGGTATAGCGTCGTTCGGCTTCGCCCGGTCCTGATCGGCCCGGTACCGCGGGTGGTTGCACGAGGCTCAGGACGAGGCCGTCGTCGCAGGGGAACGCGGTGCCGAGGTCGGCGCCGTGGCGCCATTGGGCGGCGGTGTGGCGTGGGTTGCCGGTGGTGTCACGCCAGTACGCGTAGTAGCAGTCGCGTCCGCTGGGCGTGGTGAGGAAAGGCTGGTCGGCGCCGACCGAGCGAGCGACGGTGCTGTGGCGGCCGTCCGCGCCGACGACCAGCGCTGCCCTGATCTCGACGACGGCACCGGACCGATCGGTGTATCGCACACCGGCACACCGGTTCTGCGCCCAGACGATGGAGGTGACCCGGCATCGCGGCCGGACGTCGGCACCGGCCTCGATCGCGGCCCGTGCGAGGACGCCGTCGAGGCCGGTGCGCCGCACGCACATCGCGTAGTCGATCCCGTCGACGGCGGGAAACGGCGATTCGATGCCGTACCCGGCGCCGTCGGCGTAGGCCCGGGTCAGCCGGGGCGCGTCGAGTGCCTCGACCTCGGCGAGCACACCGAGTCGCCGCAATTCGGCGAGCCCGGCCGGCCACAGCAGGTGCGTGGACAGCGTGTCCGACGGTAGGGGAGCGGCGTCGAGGACGACGACCCGGTGACCAGCTCGTGCCAGCGTCACGGCCGTCGCTGAGCCGGCGCAGCGGGCGCCGACTACGACGACGTCGGCCTGTTCGACCGAGGTGACGGGGGAATCGAGCATGGGTACCGCCTCGGGCATCGAGTCTCGGACAAATGTCCAAGAAGATGATCCGGTGGTGGTCAGATGCTGTCAACAGGGCCTGATTCGGCCCTGCCGCTCACGACCTGACGGCGGGCTCGGGCGCGAACGAGGTCAGTCCGACCTCGCGATACTGCGCCACCAGCTTGCGGTACTTGCGCCGGTTTCGTGCCATCGGGGAATCGGTGACCGAGGTGGGCAGCCGGTCGAAAGCGACGCGCAGCACGGCGGTGATCGCCGCGAATTCGCGGTCGTGGCGGCGGGTCCAGGTGATGGGCATGCGGGCGCGCACGTCGGGATGCATGATGCCGCAGCCGAGCACCATCACCACATGGCTGAGTATCGGGGAGCTCAGCCGCCACAGCGGGCCTGCCACGGCGGGGAAGAAGTCCGGTAGCGGCGCCTGCCGGACCGAGTCGGTGGCGGCGGCGAGTGCGGGGGTGGCGCGGAGTTCGTCGGCGGCCATGCGCTCGTAGTGGGCGACCAGTTCGGTGTAGTCCTCGATCGGCCGGGACTTGCCGGGCAGGTGCAATCCGTCGGTCTTGTGCCGGTAGTGGTCCCAGATCGCCTGGTTCTCGGCAGGGGTGGGTTCGGTGCCGGTGAGGGCGATGTAGGCGCCGCGCTGGACGAAGAACGCCGAGTAGAGGATCCAGTTCCATGCCTGCGGGTTGAGCGCGGAATACCGTTCGCCGTCCGGGCCGATGCCTTTGACGTCGCGGTGCAGCACCATGAGCCGGTGTGCCTCGGCGGCGCGTTCGGGGTCTTCGCCGTGGTAGATCAGCTGGTCGGCGGCGGCGGTGCGGACCGCGCGTGCCCACGGCTGATTCCGCGAACGGCCGGTGGCTTCCAGTGCGGCCGAGACCGGCGGCAGCATCGGCTGGTCGAACAGGCCTACCGCGAACAGGCCGAACAGCACCGATCCGCCCACTCGCTCGAATCGTGCGACGGCACCGGAGAGGTGTTCGGGTGCCGTGGATTCGGTGATGTGTGGCACGGGACAGGTCATCGGGAACTCCTTTGTTCCAGCGTCGAGGACATGCGAGCCCGGTCGACGCCTTGGCGCCAATCTGGTGCCGTGCGACACCAGAAACTCGTGTGGTGTCAGAGTGCACCAAAATTGTGAGATGGTCAAGAGCATGGGTGAGCACTCCGACAGCACGACCACGCCGCGCGCCTACGCGGGGGTGGCCGCCGACGAGCGGCGATCCCGGCGTCGTGCCGCACTGTTCGACGCGGCGCTCGACCTGCTTGCCGAGGGTGGCGCGCCCGCGGTGACCAAGCGGGCGGTCTGCACCCACGCGCGTCTCAACGACCGTTACTTCTACGAGCAGTTCGCCGACCGCGACACCCTGCTGTCGGCGCTGGTCGACGAGCTCACCGCCGAAGGCATCGCCACCGTCGTCGCGGCTACCCACGCGGCGGCCCCCGATATCCACAGTCAGGTCCATGCCGCCGCCGACGCCGCGCTGGGGTTCCTGATCGCCGACCCCCGCAGGCACGCGCTGCTGCTGACCGCCCACAGCACCGAAGCGCTGCAAGCCGCGCGGCTGTCCACCCAGCACTCGATCGCCGCGGCGATGGCCGCGGTCGCCAGGGAACTCCTCCCGGATTCCTCGGACGACGTGCTCGACTCGGCGATGAATGCCTACGTCGTGGTCAGTGGCACCCTCGAGCTGGTGGCGGCGTGGATGCGCGGGGAATTCGACACCACGCGCGAACACCTCACCGACCTCATCGCCCGGCAGCTACTCCAGGTCCCGCGCACCGAAAGCCCCCGCGCGACGCCCGCGCACTGAGGTCACCGGCGTGGCTGGGCGATCCAGTCGTGCCACCGGTCGGCCAGGACGATCTCGGCCAGTCGCCGGTAGCCGCCGCCGGCCGGATGGGCGCCGTCGCCGGCCAGCACCTCGGCCCGCCAGATCGGGTCCTCGGCCAACGTCGTTGTCGTGGCGATGAACGGCACGTCGTGGGTGTCGCACAGGGCCGCCATGCGTTCGGCGAGCGCGGTCGTCCTGCGCAGGTGGGGTTCGCCCGCGTCGACCACCGGCGGCGGGCCGACGATCAGCGGTGCGATCGCGCGCTGCCGTGCCCCGTCCAGGATGGTCGCGAGATTGTCCAGGCAGCGGTCCGGATCGACCCGGACCACACCGTTCTCCTCCACCGCGTCGTTGCTGCCGAAGGACACGACCAGCCGGTGATCGGCATCGGGCGCCAGGCGGGGTTCGATCTCGGTCCAGCAGCGTCGCAGGACATCGTCGGAGGTGTTGCGGCGGATCCCGAGGTTGAATGCCGTGATCCCCCTACCGGTTTCGGCGAGGACGCGCCCGACCCAGCCCCGGAACTCGGGATCACCGATGCCTTGGACGAAGGAATCGCCGAAAAAGAAGATGCGCAGGTTTTCGTTCACCGGACGACAGTACGAGGACGCGAAGACTGTGCTCGATCACGGAGCGACGATGCGGGTGGCGGCGCAGACAGTGGCCGCGCGGCGTGTCGCCAGTTGGTCGCTGTCGCCCTTCTCGGCGGCGAACCTGGCCTGCATCGCGTTGGTGCGGGCCAGGTCGGACAGCATGCGGAGCAGGATCGGCGCCGGGATGTCGGTGGTGATCAGGCCTTCGCGTTGTCCACGGCGCAGTTCGGTGAGTTTCGCGTCGATGGTGTCGCGCAGGATCGCGCCGAAGAAGGCGCCCGCCGGTTCGAGATCGGCCCAGGCCTGCAGGCGCGCGTTGTCGGGGTGGGCGATGAAATGGTCGAAGAGGCGGCCGACGTAGGCGGGCAGGTCGTCGGCGCTGAGAGCGGTTTCGACGGCTGTGTGGCTGGTCCAGCGCTCGGTGACGGCCGCGTAGAGCTCGTTCTTGCCGGGGAAGTAGGCGTAGAGCCGGTCTTTGCTGGCGTTGGCGGCGGCCGCGATGCGGTTGATCCTGGCTCCGGCGATGCCGAATTCGGCGAACTCGGCCTTCGCTGCGGCGAGTATTCGTTCCCTGGTCGCCTCACCCGCTGCCCGCATGATCGGATCGTACCTCTTGCCGAACCATCTGGTTCGGAACTATGGTCCGTTCTGGAACCGGATGGTTCTGAAAACGGCGAGACGAGGACACCATGAGCGCGGACAAGCCACGCTGGCAGCAACTGCGGGACGAGACCGACGGCGTCTCCACCGCGGAACTGGACGCGCTCTGGACCCGGCTACGGCCTGCCCGCGCCGAGGACATCCTCGGCGAGTGGCGCGGCGGGGCGTTCCAGACCGGGCACCCGCTGTGCCGTGCGCTGCCCGCCAGCCGCTGGTACGGCAAGACCTTCCTGGCCCTCGACGATGCCAAACCGCTGATCTGCCGCGCCGAGGACGGCACCCTGTTCTCGAATGTCGAACTGGGACAGGGCGAGGCGACGCTGTGGAATATCGAGTTCCGCGGTGAGGTCACCGCGACGATGGTCTACGACGGTCGCGCCGTGTTCGACCACTTCAAGTGGCTCGACGAGCGGACCCTGATGGGGATCATGAACGGTCGCCCGGAACTGGTGCTGTCCCGCGGCGAGTACTTCTACTTCCTGCTGGAACGGGTGTCCTGATGCGGACAACGGCGGTCCTCTCGCGCGACCCGTCCGCGGCATTCTCGATCGAGCCGGTCGAGATCGACGAACCCCGGGCCGGGGAGATCCTGGTGCGGATCGCCGCCGCCGGGATCTGTCACACCGACCTGGTGACCCGGCGTGCGGGCGCCGCGGACCGGCCGATCCTGCTCGGCCACGAGGGAGCCGGCGTGGTGGCCGCGGTCGGGCCCGGCGTCGGCACTGTCTCGCCCGGTGATCATGTCGTGCTGACCTTCCGGCATTGCGGCGCGTGCGCGACCTGCCTGGCCGGTCGCCCCGCGTACTGTCATCGCTCGGTCGCGCTCAACCAGTTCGGGCGCCGCGCCCACGACACTCCGCGGGTACTGCGCGACGGCTCCCCGGTGCTGGACGGATTCTTCGGCCAGTCGAGTTTCGCCGGGTACGCGCTGACGACCGAGGACAACACCATCGTCATCGACCCCGCGATCGACCTGGCGGCGGCCGCGCCGTTCGGGTGCGGATTCCAGACCGGCGCCGGCGCGGTGCTCAATGCTTTGCGTCCCGAATCGGGCGCCTGGCTGGCGGTCTACGGTGCGGGCGCGGTCGGGATGGCCGCGCTGCTGGCCGCACGCACCGTGGCCGGGGTGCGGGTGGTGGTGGTCGAAACGTCGGCTGCCCGGCGCGAACTCGCGCTCGAGCTGGGCGCCGAGGTCGCGCTGGATCCGGCCGAGGGGCCGACGGTGCTGCGGATTCGTGACCTCACCGGCGGTGGGGTGACCCACGCGCTGGACACCACGGGCGTCCCCGCGGTCCTGGCGGATGCGGTGGCGGCGCTGACCACCGGGGCGACGGTGGTCGCGGTCGGTCTCGGTGCGGGCGCACCGCCGGTGGATGTCAGCGATATCGTGTTGCGCGGCAAGACCATTCGGGGGTGCCTCGAAGGCGACAGCGTGCCCGCCACCTTCATTCCGCACCTGCTCGACCTGCACGCGAGCGGCCGGTTCCCCGTCGAGCGGCTCATCGGCCGCTATCCGCACACCGAGATCGGTGCCGCGCTGGCCGATCAGCGGGCCGGGCGCGTGGTGAAACCGGTGCTGACATGGTGACCGAACGACCCTGCGAAGGAGGGCTGGTCTCATGACAGTCCTGCACAGCGACATCCTGCTCCCCGAGGACGACGCCGACGACACCGGCGGCGGCACTGTCGCGGCCCGCGCGGAACGGCTCCTCGCGGCGCTGAACGCGGCGCGCGAGGTTTTCGTCGCGCACGGCTATCACGGCGCGAGCATGGATCAGATCAGCGCACGCGCCGGGATGAGCAAGCCGGTCATCTACACCCTCTACGCCAACAAGCTGGACCTGTATCTCGCTGTCCTGCAACACCATCTGGACCGGATGGTGCGCGGTATCCGCGATGCGCTGGCCGGCGCGACGGGCCAGGAGGACAAGGTGCGGCGGGCGGTGCAGGCCTATTTCGACTTCGTCGACGAGGACCCGGACGGGCACGTCCTGATCTTCGAGTCGCCGGTGCCCAGTGAACCCAGCGTGCGCTGGCGCTCGCGGCACGCGTTCGGCGAGTGCGCGATGCTGGTCAGTGCCGAGCTGCGGGCGGCGGGCATGGACGATGCGCGGGCGTACACGTGCGCGTTCGGTGTCGTCGGGGCCAGCCATCTCGCGGCCCGGCAGTGGCTGGACACGGGCCGCCCGATTCCCAAGCGTGATGCCGTGGCGACGACGGTGGCGCTGTGCTGGCACGGGTTGTCCGGGATCAGCTGACCCGGGGTCCGCTCAGCTCGCGACCGCGGGCAGTGCGCTGCCGTCGAGCAGTTCGTCGCTGGGCAGCCTGCCGATCAGGACGGCGAGCGCGCGCTTCCAGCGGCGCACGACCGCTTCGCGCTCACCGAGCGTTCCGGTGAGCATGGCCGTCATGGACAGGCCGGTCAGCAGGTCGATGGTGAATTCGACCAGGATCTCGGCGCGCGGATCGGAGGCGTACGGTTCGCCGACGACTTCGAGGTAGAGCCTGCGCATCTCGGCTAATACCCGCCGTTCCTCGTGGACGAGGCGCTCACGCAGTTCGGCGTCGGTGCGTGCGGCGACCCACAGGTCCAGCGCGGTGAAGAAGGCGGGACTGTTGAGGTCGCGCCAGGCCAGGTCGACGACCGATTGCAGCCGGTCGCGGCCCGGTGGCAGGAGTTCGGCCTCGCGGCGGAACTGTTCGAGCCGCAGGTCGACGACGCGGGTGGTGGCCGCGATGAGCAGTTCGGTGCGGGTGGGGAAATGGTGCTGCACGGTGCCGCGCGCGAGGCCGGCGCGTTCCTGGACGGCGCTGACGGTGGTCGCCGCGTAGCCGCGTTCGAGCAGGCATTGCGCGGTGCAGTCGAGGATCAGGGCCCTGGTGGAGGCACGGCGTTGCGCCTGGGTACGGCGCGGTTGTTGCACGGTCACCCGAGAAATCGTACGCCGTGACGGTAAAGATTGGCGATCCCACGCGTCTTGTTGTCCGATTGCCTATTGACGCAGCAGCGATGACCTGGTGCAATCAACAAACCGTACGCAGTAACTGTTTCTTCTGGATGAAGGGCTGCGATGACGCAGATCTCTCATGTTCGCCGGGGCACCGGCTCGCCGATCGTGCTCGTGCACGGGCTCGGCAGCCGCTGGCAGATCTTCGCGCCGGTCATCGACCTGCTGGCCGAACAGCACGAGGTGATCGCCGTCGACCTCCCCGGCTTCGGCGCCTCACCGCCGCTGCCCGGCATCCGGCCCGGACCACGCGGGTACGCGAGCTGGCTGACGCAATGGTTCAGCGACAACGAGATTCGACGGCCGCACGTCGTCGGTAGCTCGATGGGCGGTGGTATCGGCATCGAACTGGGCCGCACCGGCGTCGCTTCCGCCGTCACCGCGTTCTCGCCCGTCGGCTTCTACGGCAAGCCGGGCCTGCGCTGGGTGCAGGGCTCGCTGACCGCGATGCGCACCGTGGCGCGGTCGGCGGGTCCGGGGCTCGATCGCGCGGTCGAGCATCGCCTCGGCCGGGCCGCGCTGCTGTCGGTCATGTTCGGGCGCCCGACGCGCGTGGATCCCGACGCCGCGCGCGTCGCGCTGGCAGGCCTGGCGGGCGCGAGCTCGTTCACCGACGCGCGTGACGACTTCGCCACCTACGTTCTCGATCCCGACGACGACCCAGGGGCGCTGCGCGATATCCCGGTGACGATCGCCTGGGGTACCCGCGACGTGGTGCTCATCCATCGCACCCAGAGCGCTCGCGCGCGAGAAGTCCTGCCGTTCGCCCGGCACCTGGATCTCCCCGGCTGCGGTCATCTGCCGTTCAGTGACGACCCGCAGCTGTGCACTCGGACCATCCTCGACAACCGGAGGACCTCATGACACCGTCGATCGCGGTCATCGGAAGCGGTTTCGGCGGGCTGGCCGCTGTCATCGCGCTGAAGAAGCGGGGCTTCGACGACATCGTCGTCTTCGAGAAGGCCGACGACGTCGGCGGCGTCTGGCGGGAGAACACCTATCCCGGGGCGGCCTGTGACGTGCCCTCGCCGTTCTACTCGTACTCCTTCGAACCGAATCCGCGCTGGCCGCACCGGTTCTCGCGGCAACCGGCGATTCTGGACTACATCCGCAACGTCACCGACAAATACGATGTGCGCCGCCACATCCGCTTCGGCACCGAGGTCACCGCCGCGGAGTACGACGACGCGACCGGCAAGTGGACCGTGCGGTTGAGCACCGGCGACAGCGTGGTCGTCGACGTCGTGGTGTCGGCGGTCGGCCAGCTCTCGCGGCCCGCGCTGCCGGCCATCGAGGGCCGGGACTCCTTCGCGGGAGACAGTTTCCACTCCGCCGAGTGGAATCACGACGTCGACCTGACGGGCAAGCGGGTCGCGGTGATCGGAACCGGGGCGAGTGCGGTCCAGTTCGTTCCCGAGATCCAGCCCGAGGTCGCGAAGCTGACCGTCTTCCAGCGCAGCGCGCCCTACATCATCCCGCGCCCGGACCGTGAGTTCTCCGCGTTGCACCATCGGGTGTTCGAGAAACTGCCGGTGACCGCGCTCGCCGAACGCGGCACCTGGTACGGCGTGACCGAGGGTCTGAGCATCGCCTGGGTGTATGCCAAACCGCTTGCCGCCATGGTCAAGTCGATGTCCAGGCAGCACATGCGCAGGCAGACCAAGGCCAAGCCCGGCCTGTTCGAGCAGGTGTGGCCCGACTATCCGATCGGCTGCAAGCGAATCCTGTTCTCCGACGACTATCTGCCCGCGCTGGCCGCGCCGAATGTGGAGGTCACCGGGGAGAAGATCACCGGGATCACCTCGGCGGGGGTGCGCACCGCCGACGGACGCGAACACGATGTCGACGTCATCATCTGGGGCACCGGGTTCAAGACGACCGAATTCCTGGCGCCGATGACGATCACCGGCGCGGAAGGTCACCCGTTGGAGCAGGAGTGGAAAACCGGGGCGCACGCCTATTACGGCATGACGGTGCCGCGGTTCCCGAACCTGTTCATCATGTACGGGCCCAACACCAATACCGGCGGCGGTTCGATCATCTACTTCCTCGAGGCGCAGGCCGCATACCTCGGCGACTACGTCGCCCATCTCGCCGCGACCGGGAAACCGCTGACGGTGCGCCGGGAGGTGGAACAGGCCTACGACGCGCAGATCCAGGCACGGCTGTCGGGCAGTGTGTGGAGCCAGTGCACGTCCTGGTACCGGCAGGCCGACGGCCGGATCACCACCAACTGGCCACTGCTCGGATTCCAATACAAGAAGCAGGCGCGGTTCGACCCTGCCGACTACGAGGTGATCTCTGCATGACTGCGTACGACTACGACGTGATCGTCGTCGGCTCCGGATTCGGCGGCAGCGTGACCGCGCTGCGCCTGACCGAAAAGGGTTACCGGGTAGGTGTTCTCGAATCCGGCAGACGCTGGAACGCCGAGGACTACCCGAAGACCAACTGGAACATCCCCAAGGCCATCTGGGCGCCGCGCCTCGGGCTGACCGGGCCGCAGCGGATCAGCGTGCTCGGCAAGTGCCTGGTGTTCAGCGGTTCCGGTGTCGGCGGTGGTTCGCTGATCTACGGCAACACGCTCTACGAGCCGCTGCCGGAGTTCTATCGCGACCGCGCGTGGGCGCACATCACCGACTGGAAGACCGAGCTGGCGCCGTACTACGACCAGGCCAAGCGGATGCTCGGCGTCGTCGAGAACCCGCGGCTCGGCCCGAAAGACGAAGTGCTGCTGGACGTCGCGCGTGGGCTGAACGTCGCCGACACCTTCCATCGCACCCAGGTCGGGGTCTTCTTCAACGAGGGCAACGAGGGCACCGAAGTCGACGACCCCTACTTCGGTGGCGCCGGACCGCGCCGTGCCGGTTGCATCCACTGCTCGGATTGTTTCACCGGCTGCAAGCACAACGCGAAGAACACGACTACGGTCAACTATCTGCATCTCGCGGAAAGCCGTGGCGCGCAGGTACATCCGCTGACCACGGTCACCTCGGTGGCGCCCGACGGTGCGGGCGGGTACCGGGTCGAGACCGTCGCGTCCAACGGCTGGCTGCGCAAGGAGCGGCGCACGTTCACCGCCGGGCAGGTGGTGTTCGCCGCGGCCGCGCTCGGCACCCAGAAGCTGCTGCACAAGCTGCGCGCCGACGGCACCCTGCCGCAGCTGTCGCCGCGCGTGGGTGAGCTGACCCGCAGCAATTCCGAGGCGATCATCGGCGTCACCAGCAAGTCCCGCAAGGACTTCGCCCAGGGCGTGGCGATCACCTCCTCCATCCACCCCGAACCGCAGACCCATGTGGAGGTGTGCACCTACGGGTCGGGGCAGAACGCGCTGTTCCTGCAGACGGTGCCGATGGTCGACGGCGGAGCGTTCCGGTTCCTGCGGCTGCTGCTGACGATCCTGTTGCATCCGCTGCAGTTCCTGCGCTCGCAGAACGCGCACGGCGCCTCGGACCGGTCGGTGATCCTGCTCGTCATGCAGTCGCTGGACAACTCGCTCACCTCGTATCTGAAGGGGCGCAGACTGGTCACCAAACAGGGCAGCGGGGAACCGAATCCGGCGTGGATCCCGCTGGCGCACGACATCGCCCGCAAGTACGCGGCCGAGATCGACGGCATCAGCGGCAACGTCGCCACCGATATCTTCAACATTCCCGCGACCGCGCACTACATCGGGGGCTGCACGATCGGTGACTCCCGCGAGACCGGCGTGATCGACCCGTATCAGCGGATCTACGGCTACCCGGGTCTGCACGTCGCCGACGGTAGCGCCATCACCGCGAATCTCGGCGTGAACCCCTCGCTCACCATCACCGCGCAGGCGGAACGGGCGATGGCGTTCTGGCCCAACAAGGGCGAGGCTGATCCGCGACCGGACCTGGGGGATCCCTACCAGCGGATCAGCCCGGTCGCCCCTGCCCAGCCCGCGGTGCCCGCGTCGGCGCCCGGCGCGCTGCGCCTGCCCGCCTGACGTTTCCGAAAGAGGAATTCATGACCGCCACCGCTCAACTCGCCCTCCTCGAACCGGCCTGTGGCCGGGACGCGGCGCTGGCATTGTTCGACAGCCTCCCGCCCGTGCCTGCGACCGAGCTCACCGGCCGCTGGCACGGGCGTGAACTGGCCACCGGCCACCCGCTCGACGGGCTGCTCGCGGCGTCGGGCTGGTACGGCAAACAGTTCGACGGCCTCGACAGTGTCCATCCGCTGCTGTTCCGTGACCCCGCGGGTGAAATCTTCGCCGTCGACCCGAAAAGGGTGCCACTGGGGATCGCCGACAAGGTGCCGCACGCGCTCGTCGAGCGGGTGCGCGGTCTGCTCGGGGTGCTCGAGCCCGCGCTGCGCACGCGCAGGTACCGGGCACGATTGCGCGGGGTGGAGCATCGTGGAGTCGTGACGGCGGCGATGGTCTACGACCACCTGCCGATCATCGATGTGTTCCGCCGGGTCGACGACGACACCGTGCTCGGTTTGATGGACTTCCGTGACATGCCGGAGCCGTACTTCTTCGTCCTGGCCCGCGACTGACGGTCAGGGGTGGTGCATCGCCGGGATCGGGAGTACTCATGAGATATGGAACGGCTGGTCGAAAGGACGGCAGGCCATGGCTACACACCACGATCCGCATGTACACAAGTTCCCCGATACCGAGCGCACGTTCCGTTCCCACGCGGGTGAGTCCATCCAGGACTCGCTCAACTGGCCCGGACTGTTCCTCATCGGTGTCGGCATCGTCTTTCTCGCCGCGACGCTGACCGCCGCGGGCTCCGGCTTCGTCGGGTGGGCAGTGATCGCAGGCCTGATCTGCGGCGTGTGCTTGCTGTCGGGAGTGATGATCGTGCTCGCGGAACATCGCCGTATCAAGCTCGGTGAGGGACTGCACCTGAGTGACCCGGGCGGCCACTGAGGTGACCGGCTGGTCCTCGCCCGGGCAGCACCGTCTGCCCGGGCGATAGTCGTGTGTCAGGTCCGGCGGGATTCGAGCGCGTCCAGGATCAGGTCGAGGCCGTAGGCGAATTCGGTGGTGTGGTCGTAGCCAGGTCGCAGGGCGTGGTCGACGATCATCTCGGTGAGATAGGGCAGTTCGCCGGTGGGCAGGCTGTCGAGGATGTCGCCCGCGACCTCCTCGACGTCGTCGGGTGTGGTGATCGGCAGCGCTGTCTCCTGCAGGACGTAGCCCCCGATGTAGCTGTCGATCAGTGAGATGGCGTGGGCTGCCATCGGCAGCGAGAACCCGGCGGTGCGCAGGACGCCGAGGACGGCGTCGTGGTGGCGCAGCGTCGCCGGGCCGGGGTTGCGGCGTGAGTCCATCAGGCCCAGCGCCCAGGTGTGCTGGGACAGGACCGTGCGCGCGGAGGTGGCGCGGACGCGGATCGCGTCACGCCAGTCGGTGCAGTCGGGGTCGGGCAGGTCGATTGCCGAGAACACCGCGTCGACCACGCCGTCGAGAATCGCGTCCTTGTTCGGGACATGGTGGTACAGCGACATCGCCTCGACGCCCAGCTCCTGAGCCACCCGTCGCATCGTGATCGCTTCGACGCCGCCGCGATCGGCTACCCGGATGGCGGCGTCGAGCACGCGCGTTCGGCTCAGGGGTGGTCGGGAGGTCATCGGCGGCTCCATGGTGTGGGAACAGTGTTGACAAGCTTACATGCGTAAGTCAGCCTTACAAGTGTAAGAAGTGCCTGGTTGTCACCGTGAGGAGAGCCCGATGCCGATGCCACTGTGGTGGGGCCACATCAACAAGCGGGTGTTCAATCCGCGTGCCGTGCAGGGGGGAAAGTGGCCGGTCCTGACTCATGTCGGGCGGTCATCCGGGAGGACCTATCAGACGCCGCTGGACGCCTACCCGGTCGACGGTGGTTACGTGTTCGTGCTGGTCTACGGGTCGGGCTCGGACTGGGTGCGCAACGTCCTCGCCGCGGGACGTGCCCGGCTGCGGATCGACGGGCAAGAGCTGGAACTCGCCGCACCCGCCGTCATCGGGGAAACCGAGGCGTTCCAGGCACTCGCCGACGATGTCGCGCGCCCACCCAAGCTGCTGCGCATCACCGAGTTCCTGCGGATGGACCTCGTCGCGCCCTGACCGGAAACAGATTGGACCACTGTCCATCTTTGGCGCAGTGTTGACGGTCATGAGCCAACATCCCGCCCAGCGGCGCACTCTCACGGTGCTCGTGGCCGCCCAGATATTCAGTGGCGCCGGCCTGGCCGCCGGCATCACCGTCGGCGCGCTGCTGGCACAGGACATGCTCGGGTCGACCGGGCTGGCCGGGTTGCCCAGTGCGATGTTCACCGCCGGGTCGGCGGCGGCCGCGGTCGCGGTGGGGCGGATCTCGCAGCGCGCCGGACGCCGCGCGGGGCTGACCTTCGGCTATCTGATCGGCGCGCTCGGCAGTTTCGGTGTGGTCGTCGCGGCGGTCACCGGGAGCATCGCGTTGTTGTTCGCGTCGTTGCTCGTCTATGGGGCGGGCACGGCGACGAGCTTGCAAGCCCGCTACGCCGGCGCCGATCTCGCCACCCCGGCACACCGGGCGCGCGCGATCAGCACGGTCCTCGTCGCGACGACGGTCGGCGCGGTCGTCGGTCCCAATCTGCTGCACCCGATGGCCGATCTGGCCACGGCGTGGGGAATCCCGCCGCTGTCAGGGCCTTTCGTGTTGTCGGGTGCGGCGTATCTGCTCGCCGGGATCGTGCTGTGGGTGCTGTTGCGGCCGGACCCGCTCGTGCTCGCCCGCGGCATCGCCGTGGCGGAACAGCCCGCCGAATCACCTGTCGCGCCTGCCGCGAAGACGTGGTCGGGACCGATCGTGGCCGGGGCGACGGTGATGGTGGTGACCCAGCTCGTCATGGCGGCCGTGATGACGATGACGCCGATCCACATGCAGCACCACGGTCACGGTGTCGGGGCCGCTGGCTTCGTCATCGCGGTGCACGTCGCCGGGATGTATCTGCCGTCGCTGCTGTCGGGCCTGCTCGTCGACCGGTTCGGGGCCGGGCTGGTCGCCGTGGCCGCGGCAGCCACCTTGGTCGCGGCGGGGCTGGCCGCGGCCCTGGCCCCGCCGAGCTCGGTGATCGCGCTGGCGGCTGCGCTCGGGCTGCTCGGACTCGGCTGGAATCTGGGCCTCGTCGCGGGCACCACGATGATCGCCGACGCCACCCCGGTCGCGACACGCGCCCGCACCCAGGGCACCGTCGACGTGGGCATCGCCATCGCGGGAGCCGGCGGCGGACTGGGGTCCGGAGTGATCGTCGCGGCCGCCGACTTCCCCGGCCTGGCCTACCTCGGCGCGGCGATCGCGCTGCTCATCGTCCCGGCGTTGGCATGGAGTACCCGCCGCTCGCGGGTGCGCGACGAGGTTCGCTCCGTCGACGCCCGCGTCGACGGCTGACCGGCGGTGGGACCGGTAGCCGTGCGATGATCTGCCGCATGAAAGGTCAAGCGAACACCCCGCGGCTGCTCGGCTTACTCGGTGGCGTCGCTGTCCTACTGCTGATCACCAACTGGAGCCCGATGCGTGCCGTGGCCTACGCCGTGATCTGGTCGATCGCCGCCGTGGTCCTCGTCGTCCGGGACCGGCGCCGCTCCGCCGAGACGGTAGTCCCCGAATCGAGGTCGTGAACGGGAGCTGAGTGCCCGCGAAACGCCTGGACTCGGTGCGGGGGCGACCCTAGGATCGGCGGATCATGTTCGGGCAGTGGGGGGATTTGCCGTGTCGACCGTACTCAGGGGCTCGAGCTGGGTCGTGTCCTTCGTTCCGCTGCTCTCGCTCGGCTTCCTGACCTGGCCGCTGTTCACGGTCCTGGCGGTGCGGGCCCGGTCGTGGCCGGTGGCGGGCGCCGCACTCGGCTATCTGGGGTTGTTCGCCCTGGAGCTGTGGACGTTCCGGACACACGAGACAGTGTTCGACATCAGCTTGTTCCTGCTGATGGTCGCCGGCACCACGCACGCGGTGCTGGTGCGGCACTTGTGGTTTCGTCGGGTCTGGCGGCGGCCCGCGCCGGTGGAGGCCGACGTCATGGCAGTCGACTACGCCATGGTGTCGGCCGGCGGTGTCGCACCGGAACCTGTTCTGGCCGAACCTGTCACGGTCGAGGAGCCGGTGCAGCGGCTGCTCGACGAGATCGATGAGCTCGTCGAGCAGAGCATGCGCGACGGCGAGCCGCAGGTCGGCTACGACTACGACGATCCGACCTACCCGGACTGCCCGAACCCGTACTGCGACGAGCCCTGGCACGGGCTCGCGATCACCACGCGCATGGAGCGGATGCGCACCTACGGCGAGGTGGATCTCGACTACGACTATCGCGACGACGACAGTTCCGTGCTGTGTCCGGGATCGGCGTTCGAGGGGGAGTGGGAGCAGCCTTCCCATGAAGTGACGGCCGACCGGTGGGAATCGGCACCGGCTCTCCCGCCACCGGATCCGGAACCCGACCCCGTGGTGGCGCTGCGCGCTCGCGCCGACACGCTGTGGACGGCCGTCGCTCGGCCGGCGGTGCTGATCGTGGTGGCGAGCTGGCTACTCGCGATGGTGTCGATGTTCCTGGCGCCCGCGCAATGGCGCTGGCTCACCGTCGTCGTCGGTGTCATGGCGCCCCTGTGGGCAGGCTGGGTGTACGGGTGCGAGAAGCGCCTGTTCCCGGACGGGTATGCGCGGAAAAGGCTGCGGGCGCGACGATCCGCCCTGGCGGCGGTCGTGCTGATGGTGTGGGGCGGGTGGCTGCCGATGCGATGGGCGTGGGAACCACCACTCGACCCAGCCGAGGGATACTTCGCCCTGGTCATCGCGTGCGCGGTGGCCTGCCTCGGGCATGCGGTCGTGCAGATCGGCCGGGTCCGCCCGGTAGCCGGTGCATCGATGGAGGAGATGACCGAAACCGATCCGACGGCGCACGGTGAGAACCTGGTGGTCCTCGGCTTCGGCTGGATGCTGTTCGGGCTGCCGATCACCTTGCTGTTCGGCTGGATCCTGGGCTACTTGGCGTATCAGCCCGGCGCGATGTGGGCCGCGGTGGCGGTGAACGCGGTGCTCGTGCTGGCCTTGTTCATCGAGTCGGGCGCGGTGAAGATCATGACGAAAACCCGTGAGGACGGCGATCTTCCGATGATCGTGTTCCTCACGATCGGTGTCGGCGCCCTGCTGGTCTGGTCGCTGCTGCGGATCGGGGCGACACAGTTCCAGCCGTGAACTGCCCCGGTGCGGGAGGATGGTCTGGTGCTGGTCCGCATCGTGGGGACCGGGTTGCCCGGCTCGTCCTGCCGACCCGCCGGCGCCCCGGCATACACGAACATCCATGTCGGCGTGCAACGCAGGAACCGGCCGTCGGACTGACCGACGTCACCGGAAACCCGGTGTACGCGAGGGTGAAACCACCGGCCATCCGGTGGACCGCGGAATCTCAGGCGAGAACAGCTGCGCGGTCGAACGGGGGATAGCTGTCACCGCCGGTCTGCTCGGCCGCCGCGATATAGGCCGCCAACGCGTCGCGGGACCGCGCGAGCCGCTCGATCTGGTCGGTGAGGCGCTGCATCCGTGACTGCATGGCCGCCAGGAGTTCGGGGCAGCCGGGCAGCTCGGGGACTTCGCCCTCCGCGCAGGGCAGCAGGTAGGCGATGTCCTCCGAGGACAGGCCCGCGCCGAGCAGGTGCCGGATCTGGGTCACCCGCAGCACGGAATGCTCGGGGTAGTCGCGATAGCCGTTGGCGCTGCGGTCGGCCTCGAGTAGTCCCTGGGCCTCGTAATAGCGCAGCTGATGGGCGTTGACGCCCGTCCGATGACTCAGTTCCCCGATTCGCATCGAATCCCTCACTTGACCTTCACACCGGTATCAACGTTGACGATGCTCCCATGAACAACACCACCGACACACCTGTGACCGTCATCGGGCTCGGCCTGATGGGCCAGGCACTGGCCGGCGCCTTCCTCGCCGCCGGGCATCCCACCACCGTCTGGAACCGCACCGGCGCCAAGGCCGACGACCTGGTGTCCCGAGGCGCGCGACGGGCGCCGACGGTCGGTGACGCGCTCGCAGCGAGCCCGCTGACCATCGTCTGCGTCACCGACTACACAGCAGTGCGCGAACTGCTCGGCACCAGCGGTATGCCCCTCGACGGCACGACCGTTGTCAATCTGACCTCGGGCGATTCGGCGCAGGCCAGGGAAGCCGCGCGGTGGGCCGAGCAGCGCGGCGTCCGCTACCTCGACGGCGCCATCATGGGGATCCCGTCGACGATCGGAACAGCCGAGGCCGTGATCCTGCACAGCGGGCCGCAAGCGGACTTCGACGCACACCGGCCGACACTCGAAGCGCTCGGCGCCGTCAGCTATCTGGGCGCCGACCACGGGCTCGCGTCCCTCTACGACGTGGCGGGCCTGGCCATGATGTGGAGCGTGCTCAACGCCTGGCTGCAGGGCACCGCGATGCTGCGGACCGCCGGTGTCGACGCCGCGACCTATGCGCCGTTCGCGCAGCTGATCGCCACCGGCGTCGCCGAGTGGCTGCCCGGCTATGCCGAGCAGATCGACCGCGGGGAGTTTCCCGCCGAGGTGGCGGCGCTGGCGACCGATGCGCGGTCGATGGCACACCTGGTCGAGGAAAGCGAGGCACTCGGTGTCAACGCCGAGCTGCCTAGGCTGATCAAGGCGATGGCCGACCGGTCGATCGCCGCCGGACACGGCGGCGAGCAGTATCCGGTGCTCATCGAGGAATTCTCCAAGCCCTACCACAGCTGACCGTGGCCGGTGTGCCGCCCGGAGCGTGTGGGCGGCACGCCGATTCGCGGGTCACGCCGTCACAGCGCCGTGAAAGAAGAAGTCACCGAGGCCGATGGTGAACACGAGGCACCCGTAGAGCGCGTGCTCGACCGAGACGGTCAGCAGGGATCGGGTTCGGCGGTACCGTTCGGCGAACAGCCACCCGGCAGCCGCACTCAACGCCACCGACAACCAGCTGCCGAACATCAGATGCACGAACCCGAACGCGGCCGCACTGGCCACGACCATCCCGACACCGTCACCGAACACCGGCGCATAGCGGTGGAACAGGAAGGCACGGAACAACAATTCCTGCGGATACACGCTGATCAGCGGATAGAACACCAGCACCAGCAGCCAGATCAGCGGGCGCTCCCGCGGCAGATCGAACAGTGAATCCGGGCGCAGCACCGCGACCGCGACACCGAGCACAACCGCGGCCACCGCCCACAACCCGAGCATGCCGGGCAACGCGGCGCGCAGGGCATCGGCTCGCCGGAAATCGCGACGGTCGAACCCGGTCCGGGTCAGATACACCACCACACACCCGGCCACGACCAGCAGGAACGGCAGTGGGCTGACACCGCGCAGGAACACCGCGTACAGGCCGGCGATGCCGAAGAACAGTCCGACGAATTCGACTGTGAGCCATGTCTTCCGGCTGCCGAGGCCGGTATCGACGGTCATACCCCGAGACTAGCCGCGACGCCGGGATCGCGCCGCCGGCGAGTCAGGTGAGGGTGGCCAGCAGCGCGGGGAGCGCCGTGCCGATGGGTTCGCGGATCACCTCGTCGGCGAGCGCGTCGTAGGGCGTCGGCTCGGCGTTGACGATGATCAGTCGCGCGCCGTGCTCGGCGGCGATGCCTGCCAGCGACGCGGCGGGCTGGACCTGCAGACTGGTGCCGACGGCGATGAAGACCGTGCAGGCCTGCGCGATCGTCATCGCCTGACCGAGTACCTCCGGATCGAGCGCTTGACCGAACATGACCGTCGCGGTCTTGAGGATCCCACCGCAGCGCAGGCACGCCGGATCGTCCTCGCCCGCCGCGATCCGGTCCAGCGCGGCCTCGGTGGTCGTGCGGTCCTCGCACGCCGTGCAGACCACCGCGCGGGCATTGCCGTGCAGTTCCAGGACCTTGCGGTCGGGCAGCCCGGCGAGCTGGTGCAGCCCGTCGACATTCTGGGTGATCACCCGTACCGCCACCCCGGCCTCGGCCAGGGCGGTGACGGCCAGATGCGCGGCATTGGGCCGGGCGCGCCAGGCCGGGTGTTCGCCGCGCATGAGCCAGGAGCGGCGGCGGATGTCGGGGTCACGCATGTAGTAGTCGTAGGTGACCAGCTTCTCGGCGTCGGGATCGCGCTGCCACAGGCCGTTCGGCCCGCGATAGTCGGGGATACCGCTGTCGGTGGAGACACCGGCGCCGGACAGGATCGCCACGAGGGGTCGGTCGTTCACGAGTTCAAGCGTAGGTCAGCTGGGGGCTGCCCAATCTGGCTATTGCACGCTAAAGTCTGCCTGGAAGGGCACACAGTGGAAGGTGGCAGACGATGACGGCGACAGCGGTCAAGCAGCAGGTGCTCGAGCTCGGTGGGGCGTTCATGCTCTCGCGCGAGGTCAGGGACTTCGGGGACACGGTCGGGGTTCCCGGATTCCACGGCACCTACACGCGCGGGCGCGGCGGCGTTCTCGGTGACGTCGACGCCGATGTGGTCTCGGCGGCCTTCGGCTTCTTCGAACCCGGATGTGTCCGTGCCGCATGGGAATCGGTGCCGATTCCCGCCGCCGAAGCCGCCGCGGCCTACCTGGCCGCCTGTCACGACTTCGGGCGCCGCAAGCTCGCCGCCTTCGACGAGGCCGACGCCGACCGCCTCGCGCAGCTGCTGGGCCGCGTCGTCGACGCCGCGCCTTCGGCGGGGCTGCCGTTGTTCGCCGGCTGGCGCGCGATGCCCCGGCCCGGCGACGGCAGGGCCGCGCTCGTGCAGGTGAGCCACGTTCTGCGCGAACTGCGCGGTGGTCTGCATTTCATCGCCGTGACCGCCAACGGGCTGACCCCGCTGCAAGCGATCCTGATCGCGGGCTCACCGATGTCGGACGGGCCGACCCACGCGCGCCTGCTCGGCTGGTCCGAACCGTTCGACGAGGTCACCGACGAGATGCGGGCGCGCTGGGACGCCGCCGAGGCGTTGACCGACGAACTCATCGCCCCCTGCTTCGAGGTACTCGACACCGGCGAGCGCGACGAGCTGGCGACGCTGCTCACCGCTGCTCACCGGGTGATGCTGGTGCGCTGAGTCAGGAACCGATGACGTCGCGACCGCGGCCCACGATCAGCGGGTCCGCGGTGCCGACGATCGCGTCGTCCTTGTTCTCGTAGTCGAAAAGATTGAGCACGTGGCGCATCGCGTTCAGGCGCGCCCGCTTCTTGTCGTTGCTCTTGACCACGATCCATGGCGCGTAGTCGGTGTCGGTGTGCTCGAAGTTCTCTTCCTTGGCCGCGGTGTACTGATCCCACTTGTCCAGCGAGGCCAGATCCATCGGCGAGAGCTTCCAGTGCCGCACCGGGTCGACCTGACGGATCGCGAAGCGGGTCCGCTGCTCCAGCGGCGACACCGAGAACCAGAACTTCACCAGATCGATGCCGTCGTCGACGAGCATCCGCTCGAACAACGGCACCTGCGCGAGGAAGCGCCGATGTTGTTCGGGCGTGCAGAAACCCATCACCCGCTCGACACCGGCCCGGTTGTACCAGGAGCGGTCGAACAGCACGATCTCACCCGCCGCGGGTAGGTGCTCGACATAACGCTGGAAATACCACTGGGTGGATTCGCGGGCCGAGGGCTTCTCCAGCGCCACCACCCGCGCACCACGCGGATTCAGATGCTCCATGAACCGTTTGATGGTGCCGCCCTTGCCCGCGGCGTCGCGGCCCTCGAAGACGATGACGATGCGCCGGCCGGTCGCCTTGGCCCAGTTCTGCAGCTTCAGCAACTCGATCTGCAGCAGCCGCTTGTCGAGCTCGTAGTCGGTGCGCGAGAGGCGTTCGTCGTACGGGTAGCCCTCCCGCCACGTGTCGACGATCAGGCCACCGGGCTCGGTGAGCAGGACAGGATCGTCGTCGTCGCTGTCGTCGACGGAGAAGGCCGTGGTGTCGGCGAGATTCACCGCGGTGGCGAGATCGGCGATCTCGCTGAGATCGCGGGGGATCGTGCGCGTCTCGACATCGGTCATCTGCCGGACGCTAATCGACGACCGTGTCGCCGAGGTGAACACACGGTGTGGGGCGCCGGGGGCGCGGTTCCCGTGTGCGTGTCCTCGACGACATCGGCGCGCAGGTCAGGGCATACTGCGACCTGACCCACCCAGTGCTCAGCGTGGCATCCGGTGCCGCGCCGCGGAGAGGACGACGCCGATGTCCGACGGAGGTTCCTTCACCGATCAGTCCGCTGCTCCCGACGAGGAAGGCGCGCCGGGCAACCACATCATCCGGATCGCGTGCGTCGCGGCGCTGGGCGGTCTGCTGTTCGGCTTCGACAGTGCGGTGATCAACGGCGCGGTCGCCGCGATCCAGGGTGAATTCGGTGTCGACGACGCCGTTCTCGGTTTCGCGGTGGCCTCGGCGCTGCTCGGTGCGGCCGCGGGCGCGATGACCGCCGGCCGCATCGCCGACCGGATCGGCCGGGTCAAGGTCATGAAGATCGCGGCCGCGCTGTTCTTCCTCAGCGCGGTGGTGACCGCGTTCGCGCCCAGCGTCTGGATCCTGGTGATCGGGCGCATCATCGGCGGCCTCGGTGTCGGCGTCGCCTCGGTCATCGCCCCCGCCTACATCGCGGAAACCTCACCGGCGCGCGTCCGCGGCAGACTCGGATCGCTGCAGCAGCTCGCGATCGTGCTCGGCATCTTCCTGGCACTGCTCGTCGACTACGTCCTCGCCGAGATCGCGGGCGGGGCCAGCGCGACACTGTGGTTCGGTCTCGAGGCCTGGCGCTGGATGTTCCTGTCGATGATGGTGCCCGCGGTGGTGTACGGCGTACTGGCGTCGACGATTCCGGAATCTCCGCGCTACCTCGTCGCGACCCACCGCATCCCCGAGGCGCGCAAGGTGCTGACGCTGCTGTTCGGCGAGAAGAACCTCGAACTCACCATCGGCCGGATCGAGGACAGTCTCAAGGGCGACGTGAAGCCGTCGTGGAAGGACCTGCGCCGCCCCACCGGCGGGCTCTACCCGATCGTCTGGGTCGGACTGCTGCTGTCGGTGTTCCAGCAGGCCGTCGGTATCAACGTGATCTTCTACTACTCGAACGTGCTCTGGGAAGCCGTCGGATTCGCGGAGTCCCGGTCGTTCCAGATCACCGTGTTCACCTCGGTGGTCAATATCGCCACCACCATCGTCGCGATCCTGCTCATCGACCGGATCGGGCGCAGGCCGCTGCTGCTGACCGGTTCGATCGGCATGACCATCACGTTGGCCACGATGGCGGTGTGCTTCGGCACCGCCGAGCAGGTGCCGAATGCCGAGGGCACACTCGAACCGGAGTTGAGCGGCGTGAGTGGCCCGATCGCGCTGGTCGCGGCGAATCTTTTCGTCGTCTTCTTCGGCATGAGCTGGGGCCCGGTGGTGTGGGTGCTGCTCGGTGAGATGTTCCCGAACCGGATCCGCGGCGCCGCGCTCTCGCTCGCCGCGGCCGGACAGTGGGCCGCGAACTGGGCGATCACCGTGTCGTTCCCGAGCCTGAAGACTTTCTCCCTCGGCTTCGCCTACGGCATGTACGCGGCGTTCGCCCTGCTGTCGCTGCTGTTCGTGTCCCGGTTCGTGCACGAGACCAAGGGCATGTCGCTCGAGGACATGGATGCCGCGACCGGTGTCGGGAGGCCCACCTCGGCCGCGTGATCGCCTACGGGCGCACCATCTGCCGGTAGTCGGCCGGGGTCGCGCCGACCGACTCCCGGAACGCGCGATGGAACCCGGACTCGCTACCGAAACCGCAGGCCGCGGCGATCGCCCCCATCGACTGATACCGCTCCCGCTGCAGCAGCTTCTTGGCGCGATCGATCCGGATCTCCCGGATGTGGTGGGCGACACCGCCACCGCCGACGATCCGGTACAGCGTGCGCCGGGACACCCCGCACGCCGAGGCGACCGTGTCGGCGCCGAGTTCGGGATCGCACGCGTGACTGCGCAGGAAGTCGAACACCTGTTGACGCAGCACCGCCGTGATCTCCTCCGGCTCGCTCTTGCGCCGCGCCGCGGTCGCGACGGCCGCGCCGAACAAGCCGAGGGCGTGCGGGACCAGCGGGGCTGCCTGGGCAGGGTCGGTGGAGACGAGGTCGAAAAGGGAAGTGAAACACGAGGTCACGACCGGCGCGACGGTGCCGGGCCCGAAGGCCTGGGCGGTCAGTGAGCGGGTGTCGGTGACCGAGATGCTGCGCGTGGGGACCTGCACCACCAGTTCCTCGAACATCGACGTCCAGGTCGCGGTGTAGGGGCGGGTGCTGTCGAGGAAGATCAGCGTGCCCGGCTTCGCGTCGACGGTGCGGCCGTCCTGTTCGAGCACCGCCTGTCCGTCGAGGGTGATGACGCCCAGGATGCAGTCTTCGGCGTCGGCCTGCAGGTCGACAGGGCGGCGACGCGCGCGCTGGGCGTCGGCCCTGACTCTCGACAGGCCGACGGAGTTCTCCAGCGTGGCGTACTCGATCCGGGCGTGGAAGTCCGCCGAGGTCAGCGGATCGACCTGCATCCGGACATACATCGCGCAGACGCTGTCGCGCCAATAGTCGAAAGCCTCTTGGGTGGAAACGCTCTCGGTGCTGAGCACGAGGGGAGACATCCGGTCGGGCATCGGCCCAGTATCCAACGGGCAACCGCCCTTGTCGCCTGATCGTCGTGATGGCCACGATCCGGAGCGTGTCGCGCCCAGCGCACACTCACCATGCGGTGCACTCCAGTGATCGGGCATTAACTGAACGTATGTCCAAATTGGTCGATTGTTCACTTGAAGAGCACCGTTTCGGAAACTGTGTGGCCCTAGGTTCGGTTCGCACCTTCCATCCGATGCCCTCGGCGGTGCGCCGGGCGGCCGTCCCTGCCGGAGATCACAGCGCATGCCCCTGTCACGCCTCGTCGCGCCCTGCGTCGGTTCCCTCGCCGCGCTCACCCTGGCCTCCGGTGTCCTGCTCGCACCAGGGACCGCGCATGCCACGGCCGAGGACACGCTCGCGGCCACGCCGATCAGTGACGCGGCGCAGCTGTGCACCACGGGCGCACCGACATTCGACGACGTGGTGACCGCCGCGGCCTCGGTGCTGCGCGGCATGGTCGGCCCTGCCCAGCTGGCCGCCTACGACCTGCGGGTCGCCGACTTCCGGGCCGGGCTGGCGGCCGTGCGGGTGCATCGGGACGGGCTTCCGGTCCAGCCGGACAAGGTCGGGACCCGACCCGCCGAGATCGACGATCCGATCGTCACCTACCTCGTCAACGGACTCGACGCGGTGCGCACCGGCCGCATCGACCAGACGATGTCGGTGTCGCGGCTGACGGTCAGCGACGCGATCGAGGTGTTCATCCTCGCCACCGGCATCGTGAAGATCCCGGCCAGACTCGCTGCGGGCATGGTGCCCACGGTCGGGTTCTTCCTGAAACCGATTGTCGGCGCGGCGTTCAGCGGCACCAAGGCGCTGGCCCGCGCCGTACAGGGTTCCCTCGATGCCGGTTGTGTCGCGCCGAACGTCTATCCGCCGCTGGAGCTGGGTGCCGCGACCACCGAACTCGTGCAGGTACCGCAGCCGATCGTGGACCTGGCCGCGATGGTCATGACCGCCGACGGCACCTGCACGCCGATCGCCGACCTGACCCTGGCCACCGTCGTCGAGCGTTCGCGGGCGTTCCTCGACAGCGGCGCCGTGCAGATCGACACGGCGGCCATGCACCGGGCCGCCGACGATCTGCAGGTCTTCCTGGCGAGCAACCGGGTCGCCGCGGTGATGCTGATGCGCCGCTCCGACGAGCTCGGACCGCTGGTCGAAACCCTCGACATGGGCCCGGTGACCTTCCTGGCCGACCTCGGCGCCGACCTCGCCGAAGGCACCGCCCTCGACACCGTGCCGCTGGCCCAGGTGCAGGTCGAGAACGCCTTCGACCTGGCGACGCTGACGCTCGACATCACCAGCCTGTTGTTCTCCGCGGGCACCTCGATCGCCGGGTACGCCGGGGTGGCCGACGCGGTCCTCACGCCGCTGTCGATCGTGCAGAAACTGGCCTTCGCGCCGACCGATTACGGCGCACCGATCGTGCGTGGCGTCATCCAGTCGATGTGCGCGGTGTAAATTTCCCCCGATCCCTGACCAGAAGGTGAGTATCCACGTGTCGCACTCCACCACCGATTCCGCTCCGGCCGGGCTCAGCCGACGGGAAGTTCTGGCCGGCGCGGCGGGCGTTGTCGCGGGCATCACGCTCGTCGGGCTGACGCCGGCGGCGGCCGTGCCCGCCGAGGTGCCCAAGTTCGCGCCACGGGCGGGCCGCAACGCCCGGATCCTGATCACCGGTGACGCCGGGACGGGCAGCCGCACCCAGTGGGCAGTCGCCGACGCCGCTCGCGCGTTCCACGCCCGCGAGCCGTTCACGATGGCCGTCGGCCTCGGCGACAACATCTACGAATCGGGCCCCGCCGGTCCCGACGACGTGCAGTTCGCGACGAAGTTCGAGGATCCCAATGCGGGACTGGACTTCCCGTGGGCGATGGTGCTCGGCAACCACGACACCTCCGGGGTGTTCCCCGGTGACGGCGGCTGGCTGGTCCGCGGCAACCACGAGGTCGAGTACCACGCGAAATCGCCGCGATGGTGGATGCCGAGCCGCTACTACTCGGTGCGGGTGCCCGAACAGAACCCGGTGGTGGAGTTCTTCGTCCTCGACGTCAACCCGCTCGCGGCCTACATCCCGCCGCTGCTCGACCCGTACTGGTCGGTCGACGGGCAGTACATGAACGAACAGCGCGCCTGGCTCGACCGTGCCCTCGCCGAGTCCACCGCGCAGTGGAAGATCGCGTGCACCCACCACCCGTACCTCAGCAACGGCCCGCACGGCGACGCCGGAAACTACGAGGGCCTGCCGATCGAGCCGATCAACGGTGTGCACGCCAAACGGTTCTTCGAAGACCACGTGCTGGGCAAGGTGTCGTTCCTGCTCTCGGGCCACGACCACACCCTGCAGGTGCTCGAACCGACCACCGCGTCGAAGGGCACCCGCCAGATCATCTCCGGCGCGGCGGGCAAAACGGCGAGCGGCCACGCCGCGGCCGGATCGGGACACCCTGCCCTGTACGAGACCCAGCACGAACTGGGCTTCATGGTCATGGACCTCACCCCGGACAAGGTGAACCTGCGCGTGGTCACCGTCGACCCTGGTTCGGGCGCGGGCACCCAGGTCTTCGACCGCCGACTGGCCTGATCGACGGCGATCCGCTGCCCGCAGGAGGATGATCGGGGGATGGGCTTCTACACCGACCGGATCCTGCCCCACATCGTCGACACCGTCTGCGGGGTGGCCAACAACGACTCCTTGCGCCGCCGCGCCTGCGCCGGCCTGCACGGTGAGGTACTCGAAGTCGGGTTCGGGTCAGGGACCAATGTCGGGTTCTACCCGGACGCGGTGGAGCGAGTCCGTGGCGTCGAACCCGCGGACACCGCGTGGAAGATCGCGGCGAAGCGGGTCGCGGCGAGCCGGGTGCCGATCGAGCGGGCCGGACTCGACGGTCAGGCGCTGCCGTTTCCGGACGCGACCTTCGATACCGCGCTGTCGACGTTCACCTTGTGCACCATCCCCGATGTCGCGACCGCGCTGGCCGAGATCCGCCGCGTGCTCAAGCCCGGCGGAACACTGCACTTCGTCGAACACGGCCTCGCTCCCGACGCGTCGGTCCGGACCTGGCAGCATCGCCTCGATCCGATCCAGCAGCGGATCGCGGGCGGCTGTCATCTCGTGCGGGACATCCCCGGATTGATCAGCGACGCCGGCTTCGAGACCGTCGAACTCGACCGGTTCTATCACCCCGGCGCACCGAAAGCCTTCGCCGCATTGTCGTTGGGTGTCGCGCGCTGACACCGGTTGAAATCACGCCGAACGCATGACTGGGCGCGGGGACCGGGCGGCGATAGCGTCCGGGCATGACCAGTCAGCTCACGACGTTGAACGAGATCTCCCATGCCACGGCGAAGGCGGTGGCGACCGATCCGGCCAACGCGCACTTCGTGTTCCGGGCGGCGGGCGTCACCGAGGGCGCGGTGGGCAGCGTCGTCACCGCCCGCTCGCACACCGTGCGCGTCGACGAGCCGCCCGCGCTCGGCGGCGCGGATGCCGCGGCCAATCCGGTGGAGGTGTACCTGGCGGCGTTGATCTCGTGCCAGGTCGTGACCTACCGGTTCTGGGCGCAGCGGCTCGGCATCGCCGTCGACGACATCGCGATCACCGCCGAAGGTGATCTGGATGTTCGCGGCTTCTTCGGCATCGACGACGCGGTGCGCCCGGGATTCCAGGCGGTGCGGGTGACTGTGCGGATCAGCGGTCCCGAAACCGAGCAGCGCTACGCCGAACTGCAGCAGGCGGTCGACGCGCACTGCCCGGTGCTCGACCTGTCGACCGGTGTCACCCGGGTGAGTACGACGCTCGAGATCGGCTGAACCGCAGGCACGGCCGGGATTCGTTCCAGGACGCCACCGGCGAACACATCGTAGAGCGGCAGTGTTTCGAGGTGGACGTAGCCGATGTGGCAGTCGCACACCGCCAGCGGGCACGGTCGTGGTGTCAGTGCCGCGCGGTAGGAGCCGTCGTAGAGGTTGCCCAGCGGGGTGCGGACGAAATGGCAGCGTCGGACCTCGCCGTCGCCGTCGACCGAGATCACCGAGGAACCGGTCCGGCAGGCGGCGCCTGCCGAGCGGTGCGGGTGTCTGCTGAACGGGAACAGGGCATCGATGGCGGTCCACCGCGCGGCGTGGTCGTCGGTGTAGGTGTGGCCTTCGGCGGCGTTGACCCAGAGATAGACGTGGTCGGGGAGGTCGGCGCGTAGGCGGCGGGCGTGGTCGAGGTGTTCGGGCAGGCCGACGATGCCGACGCTGAACCGGATTCCGGTCTCGGCCAGGCGTTCGGCCTTGTCGAGGAACCGGCGATACGGCGTCTGGCCGGGGTGATAGGTGCACCAGAGGGCGAGCGTGTCGGGGTCGGCGTCGGCGGTCCAGTCGATGCGGCCGCTGAGATTGGTCTGGATGGCGACGCGATCGATGTGCGGGCGGTGGGACAGCTCGATCAGGGCTTTGCGGTACCACGACCGCACCAGGCCCTCACCCCACGGCGTGAACAGCACCGACAGGCGGTCGTCGGTCTGTGCGTGCGCCCAGTCGGTGAAACGGCGCAGGGCGGCGCGGTCCGCGCGCAGTTGCCCGGTGGAGTCTCTGCGTTTGGCGAACGGGCAGTACGGGCAGTCGTAGTCGCAGGACGAGAGCGGGCCGCGGTACAGCAGTGTCAGGTCCACGGTCAGCGCAGCTCGTAGGCGGCCATGGCGGCACGGACCGCGGGGGAGAAGAAGTCCGGGCCGATGGCATCGGAGTAGGCCAGTCCCTCGGCGGACAGTTGCAGCAGGTCGGCGCCGGAGTCGGCGAGCCAGCCACGCTCGGCGAGTGTGTGCAGCTGGTCGCCGAAGTCTTCCCAGGGATCGGTGCCGAAGCGGTGGCGGTAGTCCGCGACCGAGAGGCCGTCGGCTTGCAGCAGTGACTGAAGCAGGTGCCTGCGGGCGGCTTCGTCGCCGTCGATCACCCGGCCGTGCAGCGCCGAGCCGAAATCGGTTGTCGCGACGTAGGTGTCGATGATGCCGCGGACCTCGCGCATGTCGACGGCGTAGTCGAAGGAGTAGTGCAGGGTGCTCGTGTAGGAGCGGGCGCCGCAGCCGAGTCCGATCATGCCGTCGGTCTGGCAGGCATAGTCGTCGGGGCCCTGCGGCGGGGCGTCGCGGCGGCGGAACATGCGCATGGACACCTGCTCGTAGCCGGCGGCCAGCAGGTGATCGCGGCCCTGGGCGTAGCGGGCGAGCCGGTCGCGATCCCAGTCCTGTTCGGCGACAGCGGGATCGGCGTGCCTGGCCAGCCCGGTCAGCGGACGCACGTACAGCGGGTAGAGGTAGATCTCCTCCGGTCGCCATGCCAGCGCCGCGTCGAGGGACACCTGCCAGCTCGCGGCGGTCTGACCGTCGATGCCGTAGATGAGGTCGATATTGAGCACGGGAATGCCCGCGTCGCGGATACGGCCCAGTGCGGCTTCGACATCGGTGCGCCGTTGCGGGCGCACCGCCGCGCGGGCCTCCTCGTCGATGAAGCTCTGCACGCCCAGACTCAGGCGGGTCGCGCCGCGATCGGCCAGCACGGCCAGGCGGTCGGCGGTCGAGGTGGCGGGGGATGCCTCCACCGAGAGCGGGATCGCGCGCAGGTCGGCGCCCATGATCTGTTCGGCGATATCGCACAGCCTGGTCAGCTCGTCGGCCTCGAGGAAGGTCGGGGTGCCGCCGCCGAAGGCCGCGTTCGCGAACCGCAGGGGTTCGGCATCGCCGAGGCCGTCGCGGACGGCGGTGGCTTGGCGGGTGAGGGCGTCGAGGTAGCGGCCGGTGAGGCCGTCCGGGGCGCCGACCCGGGTGAACAGATTGCAGAAGCCGCAGCGCACCTCGCAGAACGGGATGTGCAGATACAGCGAGAGCGCGGACCGTGATTCGCCCGCCCACACCTGCGACAGTGCGGGTCGTGCGGGCAGTGGGCGGTAGGCGGTCTTGTGGGGGTAGGCGTAGACGTAGTTCTGGTACGGCCGGGGTAGCGCGGTGTCGATCATGGGGAAGGCTCCAGGAAGAAGTGGCTGTAGGGGACCGTCCACACGGACTCGTGACCGAGCCGGTGACCGGTGTACCCGTCGTCGCCGTAGGCGGTGCCGTGATCGGAGCACACGATCGCGAAACATCGGCGGCGTGCCCGCATCGCGTCGAAGAGCCTGCCGACATGGGCATCGATGTATTCGAGTGCCGCCGCGTGAGTTTCGCGGCTGTCTCCGGCGTCACGGGTGGCGCCCGGGAGGTGGAACCAGTTCGGCTGGTGCAGCGCCGACGCGTTGAAGAACAGGAAGACCCGCTGATCGGCGGGCACCGCCGCGACCGCGCGTTCGGCACACGCCACCTGAGCTTCGAAGGACGTCGGTGACGCGACGGAAAACTCAGGCTCCCAATGGCTTTCGGCGAACAGGCTTGGCAGCACACTGCCGAGCGCGCCCCGCTTGTTGAAGAAGCCGACGCCGCCGACGCACACGGTGTGATAGCCGCGGGCGGCGAGGGCGGTCACCAGGTCGGGTTCGTCGAAGACGAAGGTGCCGTCGGCGGTGGTCTCGCTGCCCGCGAAACGGGCCGCGAACAGGCGCGGATGCGGGCCCGGTGTGGCCGGGGTCGGCAGGAAACCGGCGAAGATGGCGTGATGGGAGGCGTAGGTGAAACTGCCCGGTGCGTGGCGTTTGTCCCAGCGTCCCTGCGGCAGATACGCCGACAGGGTGGGCAGTCTGCCCGCCGCGGCCAGTTCGGTCGCGACGTCGTAGCGCAAGGTGTCGAGGGTGAGCAGGAGTAGGTCGTCGCGGCCGACGACCTCGGTCATGTCGGGGCGCGAGAGCGGGGTGTGAGTCATCGAGACGCTCCGATCGTGGCCGCGGCGGTGAGTTGGGCGGTGTAGGTGTCCATCCCCTCGGCCGGTGTGCCCGGTAGTCCGGTCAGGCCGGGCAGCAGGTCGCCGAACGCGTTGACCTCACCGACAGCGAACCGCTGCCAGCCGAGACCGGGCAGCAGATCGACCCCGACGCACAGGGTTGCGGGAAAGCAGGCCGCGGCGCGTTCACAGATCTCCATCGCCTCGGCCCAGTGCTCGCCCGCCGCGGCACGGACCGCGGCCAGATCGCCGCGGGCACCGCCCAGATGCAGGTTGGTCAGCGGCTCCTTGCTGGTGCGGACCACGACATGGGTGGCGCGGCCCGCGATGACAACAACCCGCAGGTCGGCGGACCGTCCGCCGATGGTGGCCTTGGGGATCCAGCGTTCGAGGTGCAGGCCGTCGGGTGCGAGCCGGTCGACGATCGCGGCGATCTCGCGTTCCTCGCGGTACCGGCGCACCCGCAGCGAATTGTGCAGCGCCCCATCGGAGCTCACCTCGACCGAAGTGGTCGCCTGCCAGCGGCCCGACGCGGTCGACTCGATCGCCAGCACCCCGGAAGCCGACGAGCCGTGCGCGAGTTTGACGAACACCCGCGCCATCCCCGCCTCTCGCATCCGAGCCCGCACGTCGGACCAGCCGCGCAGCGGCCCGGCAGGTGACGACGGCACCGGCACCCCCGCCTCGGTCAGGCGTGCGTGACAGCGCCGCTTGTCGAACAGGACAGCGAGATCGGCCGGGTCGTCGAGTCGATACCCGCCACGCAGCGAACCCACCGCCGCGAGGAATTCGGCGTACCAGCGCGCCGAACCTTCCACGCGGGTCGGCTCGTCCACTCCGCGCAGCAGCGCGTCCACCGCCGGGTTCTCGCCCGGCGAATCCAGCCGGACGAATTCGTCGTCGGCGAAATCATGACCGCCGTCGGTCAGGACCGAAAGCCACTCCACGACTCGCGGAGCGCGAAACCCGGCGGCGAGTGCCGCCTCGGTGAACAGCCGGACCCGCCGGTTCTCGGCGTTGCCGACCACCACCCATCGCACGTCAGCTCACTCGCCGACCGAGACGAATCGCCACACCGAACCGTCGTCGTCCTCGTCGGAATAGGCATCGTCGGTATCGAGGTTCAGCTCGACACCGGCCGCGGTGAGGGTGTCGGCGAGGCGGGCGCCGATCTCCTTGCTGACGTAGTTGTGGTGCAGGTCCAGCGATTTCAGATGGGTCAGCGGCTGGCCGCCGAGCAGGGCGGCGGCGCCGTCGTCGGTGAGCACACCCATCGACAGGTCGAGTGCGTCGAGGCGGGCGACCACGGGCGCCGAGGCCACCGCTGCGCAGACGGCGTCCTGGATCTCACTGTTGCGCAGGGCCAGCCGCTTCAGACTGGGCAGTTGATCGCCGGCCAGGATCGGCGCGAGATCGGTGACATCGGCGTCGCCGCCGTATTCGGAGGTACCCAGCCACAGTTCGAGGTCGCGCAGCGATGGCAGCTCGCTGGCGGCGACACCGCGGACCACCGCGACCGGCAGACCACCTGCCTGCACCTTCAGGGTGCGCAGGTTCTCGTGGCGGACCGCGGGGAATTCGAGCCGCTCGCCACCGCGCACGCCGAATTCTTCGAGCTGGGGGAACGCGTCGAGCAGCCTGGTCACCTCACCCTGGTTGATCCAGGAGATCTCGCACTCCTCGCCGATGATGTCGCCGACGAACAGCGCGCGCAGGGCCGGAAGCTGTTCGCGGGCAGCGATGATGGCGTCGATGACGTCATCGGGGCGGTTGTCGTAGGCATCTGCCCACGAACCGACGATGATCGCGCGAACCTGCGCCGGGTCGACGGTGTCGAGGAACCGGCCGAATGCCTCCGGCCACGTCTCCTCGGCGTCGTAGGGGTTGACGCTGATCCGCCATGCGACCCCGTCCGTGGCGGGCAATCGGCTCAGGGCGACCGCCTGCGCAGCGGCGTCCTTCGCCGGGTCAGGGAACTGGTATGCGGGCAGACCGCCCAACCCGCGCAGATGTTCTCCGATGGACATGTATGTTCCCGCCCCTTCTGGCGTGGTGACCCCGTGTGACAGCTGCGTTTCTACCAAGCGCCACCGACAATCCGCGCGCCGGGCCGAGTTGTCGGCACCTGCCGCTACCGTCCACGCCACGGCAGCAGTCGCGGGCCGTGACGGGAGGAAATTCATGTATCGACAAGGCGATGTGCTGATCGTGCCGCTGACCGAGACCGCGGTGCCCGACAGCGCCCGCGCGGCACACGGGGAGAAGCGTGACGGCCGGGGCAGGCTCGTCCTGGCGCTGGGTGAGGTGACCGGGCACGCGCACGCGATTCCCGGGCCCGGCCGGTTGATCAGGGAGGCAGGGGTTTTCGGCCCGATGCTGCTGCACCTGCCCGAAGGCGGGCGCGTGGTGCACGAGGAGCACGCGGCCATCGGCTTGCCCAAGGGCTGGTACCGGGTGGTCCGGCAGCGCGAATACGTGCCCGGTTCCGTGCGGGTGGTGGCCGACTGATGATCGAGGGGAATACGACGATGGCAGAGCTCGACTGGCGCGCGATCGCCGCCGCCACCGGCCCTGGTGACCGTGCCACCGCCGAAGCGGGTGTGCGGCTCGCCTATTCGCGGGCAGGGCTGCCCGAACCGGAGCAGATCCTGTGGGCCCGATCGCCGTTGGAGGCGGTACGGATACTGATCGCGGGAATCGAAACCGGTGCACCGGTGCGGGAAGCCGTGCGCAGCGGACCCTGGGCGGCCGAACGCGCCCGGCTGCACACCGAACTCGGCGCGCACGGCTACAGCGCGCACTGGCGGGCGACCGGCGCCGACCTGTGGGAACTCACCACCACCGTCGTCGACCGTATCCGCGCCGGCGTCGTCGAGACGGCGGCCGGTGATCGCAACCAGGAACGACAGATCCGGGTCCTGCTGCTCGATGCCGTGCTCGGCCAGCACGAGGCGGCCTGGCTCAGCGCCTACGACACCGCGCCCGGACGACCGCTCGACGGCGTCGCCGCCGTCGCCGCGGAAGCCGGCTGGTGGTGGCCCTACGAGAAGGTCGCGATCATCTCCGAACGTCCGCTCGCGCTGCACCGGGACGAAGCCGGACGCCTCGATCGCGCCGACGGCCCCGCCCTGGCCTACGCCGACGGCTTCGCGCTGTACGCCTGGCGCGGCATGCCGGTGCCCGCCGAATTCCTCGACAGTCTCGACTCGTTGACGCCGCAGCGGATCCGCGACGAGGACAACGCCGAACTGCGGCGGGTCATGCTCGAGCACTACGGCTACGACCGCTACCTCACCGAATCCGACGCCCGCCCCGTCCACCGCGACGACACCGGCATCCTGTGGCGGATCGCCCTCGACGGCGACGAGGACGTGGTGATGGTCGAGGTGGTCAACTCGACACCGGAGCCGGACGGGACCAACCGCACCTACTGGCTGCGGGTTCCACCGACGACCCGCACCGCGCGGGAGGGCGTCGCCTGGACGTTCGGGCTCGCCGCCGACGTGTACGAGCCTGTCCAGCAGACCTGAGCGGCGTCAGCGTGCCGCTGTCGTGGTGAGGAATTCGCTGATTGCGGCCGCGACGGCGGCGGGCTGGTCGAGCATCGACAGGACGTAGGCGTCGTCGATCTCGACCAGCCGGGCGTGGGGGATGAGGGCGGCCAGGCGGCGGCCGTGCTCGCGCGGCATCACCTTGCCCGCCGACGACCAGAGAATCAGGGCTTCACCCGGGAAGTGCTGGAGCGCTTCGGTATTCGCGATCAGGGTGTGTTTGTCATAACCGGAGCGCATGTAGGCGAGCACGTCGGCGCGGATGCCGGGGTCACGCAGGCCGGGTTCGGTCCACCTGTGGACGAGGTCGTCGGGGAGAGGGAATTTGGCCATCCAGCCGAACAGGAGGGGATTGCTGCGGAGCCGGCGGATGCGGAGCTGGCGCAGTGCGAGGCTGACACCACCGGGCAGGATCGAGGCGAGGATCGCGGTCTTGCCGGGCAGGCCGGGCGGGAAGTTGTCGAACGCTTCGCAGGGCAAGACGATCAGGCGGCCGACGCGCTTGTCCAGGCCGTAGGCGGTGAGGAACAGGGCACCGCCCCAATCGGAGTGGACGAGGGTGACATCGCTCAGGTCGAGGGCGGCCAGGAAGTCGGCGATGAGCTGGTTGAGGCCGCGCAGGCTCAGGTCGGTGCCGGGGCGCAGCGGTTCGGGATGTGCGCCCAGCGGCAGGTCGGGCAGGACGTAGCGGAAGCCGGCCGGCAGCAGGTCGATGACCGAATCCCAGACGGTGTGGTTCATCAGCAGGCCGTGCAGCAGGACGACCGGCGGGCCATCGCCGTGTTCGCGGTAGTGGATGCGGCCCGCGGGCAGTTCGACGGTCGGCATGGAAACCTCCAGACGTTAGAGCGAATGCTCTAGTGCGTTTGCTCTATTCTGGAGCGGTGAGCGAGAAGATGTCAACGACGACGCGGGATCGCCTGGTCGTCGCGGTCGGGGAGTTGATGCGCACCCACGGGTACAGCGCCATCACCGTCAAACAGATCACCGCGGCCGCCGCGGCGCCGATGGGGTCGCTCTATCACCACTTTCCGCACGGCAAGGTGCAGATCGCGGCCGAGGCGCTGCGCAGCTCGGGCGCGGCCTATATCCAGTTGCTGCCGCTGCTGATGGACCCGCACGACGACCTGCGCGCCGCCGTGCCCGCCGCCTTCGCCGATGCGGCACGCACACTCGAGGAGTCCGGGTGGATCAACATGTGCCCGGTCGGCACCGTCGCGGGCGAGATCGCCGACAGCGAACCCGCGCTGCGTGAGGTCGCCGCCGAGGTCGTCACGGACTGGATCGACAAGGGCACAGCGTATTTCGTGGGCCGCGGGCTGGATGAGCCGCAGGCGCGTGACCTGATCCTCGGTGTGCTGAGCAGCTTGGAGGGCGCGTTCGTGCTGGGCCGGACACTGCGTTCGACCGAACCGCTGCTCGCGGCGGGTCAGGCGATATCGTCTCGGATCGACACGCTGCTCGCCGCCCGCGACCGCACCGCATCCCGGCCGGGGTGAGAGTTACTCGAGGATGATGCGGGCCACCAGCGCGTTGTGGTCTGCACCGGGCAGAGCGACCGTCTCCACGGATGTAGCGTGTGCGCCCGCGAGCAGGACATGGTCGATGCCGACCAGCGGTGGCAGCCGTTTGTCGGTCGGATAGGTGACCAGGTGTCCGGCACCGGCCTGCTCGGCGGCATCGGCGAAACGACCGGACGCCATCGCGCGGAAGCGGGTGTGGTCGTAGGTGGCATTGAAGTCGCCGCCGACGATCACCGGGCGATCCGCGGGCGACCGGCGCAGTACGGCGTCGAGCCGGGACAATTCATCGGCCCAGACATCGGTGTCGTACACCGGCGGGACGGGGTGGAAGGCGTAGACCGAGACCGGCCCGACCTCCGGCACGGTGGCGGTAGCCGAGATCTGATTGAGGACGTAGCCGTCGTATTCGACGGTGTCCGACAACGGATACCGGCTCCAGATCCCGGTCCCGCTCGCCGTCTGGCCGGGCGCCAGATAGCGATACGGCAGCAGTTGGTCGAGCCCGGCGGCGCCGAGGGCGGTGACGGCGGCGCGGGTGAGTTCGTTGACGGTGAGCACCGCGACATCACGGGACCGCACCGCCTCGACGAGCGCGGACGGGTCGGCGCCGTCGAACAGCAGATTGGCCTGCATGACCGTGATCGGGTGCCCGTCACCGCCGGCACCGGCGATATACAACGGCGCCTGCGTCGCCACCCCGACCGCCGCCACGACCACCGCGACCCCGGTCGCGACCCACTGCCGGGTCGCCGCGAACCCCACCGCACCGACGATCGCACCGATCATCAGATACGGCGAACCTGATGTGGCGAGCACCAACGGCTCCGCCGACCATCCGGTGTAGTGCAGCGCGACACCGAGCGCGCCCGCCAGCGTCGCGGCGCCTGCCAGCACGGAGGTACCGACCCGAACGACCCGCGATCTCATCGCCACAGCCAAACACGCGGCCCGGTGGACGCGCTAATCCGGAATTCCGCTCAGCGCGAGTTGTAGTCGCCAGCAGCGGCGGAATCCGCGCGCGCCAGGGGAGATGGCGCGGGGGAGGCGGCAGGGGTGGTAGGAAAGGGGACGTGTCGGCATCTGGCGAGAGTTCTGGTTCGAACGAACGGTCCCGCGCGGTGGACGAGGTGGTGGAGCTGGTCAGTGCGCTGATCCGGTTCGACACCTCCAACACCGGTGAGCTGGCGACCACCAAAGGCGAGCGCGAGTGCGCCGAGTGGGTGGCCGCGCAGTTGCAGGAGGTCGGGTACGAGACCGAGTACGTCGAATCGGGCGCGCCCGGCCGCGGCAATGTGTTCGCGCGGTTGAAAGGCGCCGACTCCAGCCGCGGCGCCCTCATGATCCACGGACACCTCGACGTCGTGCCCGCCGAAGCCGCCGACTGGAGTGTGCACCCGTTCTCCGGCGCGGTCCGCGACGGCTACGTATGGGGTCGCGGCGCGATCGACATGAAGGACATGGTCGGCATGACGCTGGCCCTGGCCCGCCAGTTCAAGGCCGAGGGCACGGTGCCGCCGCGCGATCTGGTGTTCGCGTTCCTGGCCGACGAGGAGAATGGCGGCAGGTGGGGGTCGCAGTGGCTGGTCGACAACCGGCCCGATCTGTTCGACGGGGTCACCGAGGCGGTCGGCGAGGTCGGCGGGTTCTCGCTGACCGTACCGCGTCCCGACGGCACCGAACGCAGGCTCTACCTGGTGGAGACCGCGGAGAAGGGGCTGGGCTGGATGCGCCTGCGGGCCAAGGCTCGCGCCGGGCACGGCTCGTTCCTGCACGACGACAACGCCGTCACGATCCTCGCCGAGGCCGTCGCCCGGCTGGGCAGGCACACGTTCCCGGTGGTGCTCTCGGATTCGGTGGCCGAGTTCCTCGCCGCCGTCAGCGAGGAGAGCGGGCTGCAGTTCGACCCGGAAGGCCCCGATATCGAGGGCCAGCTGGCCAAGCTCGGCACCATCTCCCGCATCATCGGCGCCACCCTGCGTGACACCGCCAATCCGACGATGCTGCAGGCGGGATACAAGGCCAACGTCATCCCGCAGACCGCCGAGGCCGTCGTGGACTGCCGGGTCGTGCCGGGGCGCCAGGCCGCGTTCGAACGCGAGGTCGACGAACTGATCGGCCCCGACGTCGAACGCGAGTGGATCACCAAGCTCGACTCCTACGAGACCACCTTCGACGGTCACCTCGTCGACGCCATGAACGACGCGGTGCTCGCCCACGACGCCAACGGGCGCACCGTGCCCTACATGCTCTCCGGCGGCACCGACGCGAAAGCGTTCGCGCGGTTGGGTATTCGCTGCTTCGGCTTCGCGCCGCTGCAGCTGCCGCCGGAGCTGGACTTCACCGCCCTGTTCCACGGGGTGGACGAGCGGGTGCCGGTGCAGTCACTGGAATTCGGCACCCGGGTACTGGAACACTTCCTCCTGCACAGCTGAGCACCGACGCCACGAATCGGAGAACCCATGAGCTACAACCCGTATGACGCACTGCCGCAGGTTCCGTCGTTCACCGTCACCTCCACCGACATCACCGATGGTCAGCCGCTGGCCAACGACCAGGTGTCCGGGGTGTTCGGGGCGGGCGGCAAGGACATCTCGCCGCAGCTGAGCTGGTCCGGCTTCCCGGAGGGCACCCAGAGCTTCGCGGTCACCGTGTATGACCCGGACGCCCCGACCGCGTCGGGCTTCTGGCACTGGGCCGTCGCCAACATCCCGGCCTCGGTGACCTCCCTCGACGCCGGTGCGGGCAGCGAAGGCGGGACACTGCCCGCCGGTGCGGTCACGCTGCGCAACGACGGCGGCTTCCCCGGCTTCGTCGGCGCCGCGCCGCCGCAAGGCCATGGGCCGCACCGGTACTTCGTGGTGGTGCACGCCGTCGACGTCCCCGAGCTCGAGGTCGGGCCGGACGCGACACCCGCCTACCTCGGATTCAACCTGTTCGCCCATTCCCTCGGCCGGGCCACCCTGATCGGCACCTACGAGCAGAACTGAACGCAAACGGCGGTGGGCCCC
>NZ_BMNE01000003.1:429964-762416 GCF_014646295.1 Nocardia rhizosphaerihabitans | reverse complement strand
CGGGAGACGAATCTCCCGGGGCCACCGCCGTTTCCGTGTCTACTTCACATTGATGACGTGCTCTGCCGGGGTCGCGGCGTACAGCTGCTCGATGTCGGCGGCGTACTTCTTGGCGATCGGGGTCCGCTTGAGCGACATCTTCGGGGTCAGCTCGTCACCGCCCGGCTCCCACAGGGTCTCCACGATGACGAAGCGCTTGATCTGCTCCACCCGCGAGAGCTTGCGGTTGCCCGCGGTCACCGCGGCCTTGACCTCCTCGACGATCTCGGCGCGCCGCGCGAGCTCGGCGTGGGTGGCGTCGGTGGCGCCGAACTCCTTGGCGCGCAATGCCGCGACCTCGGGGTCGAGCATGATCAGCGCGGTGATGTAGGGGCGGGCGTCACCGATGGCGACGGCCTGACCGATCATCGACGACGCCGCCTTCATGGCGTTCTCGATGTTGGAGGGGGCGATGTTCTTGCCCGCCTCGCTGATGATCAGTTCCTTCTTGCGGTCGACGATGCGCAGGTATCCGTCGGCGTCGAGGGTGCCGATGTCACCGGTGTGCAGCCAGCCCGCGTCGTCGATGGCCTCGGCGGTCTTGTCGGGCATGTTGCGGTAGCCGGGGGTGACGATCGGGCCGCGGATGAGCACCTCGCCGTCGGCGTCGAGGCGCAGCTCGACACCGTCCATGACGCGACCGACCGAGCCGGGGCGCGGCTTGTCGATATCGGTGAACGTGCCGACACCGGTGGTCTCGGACATGCCCCACACCTCGCTGACCGCGAACCCGAGGCCCAGGAAGTACTCCAGGGTCTCCGCGGGCACCGGGGCGGCGCCGGATGCGGCGACCTTCAGGTCGCCGAAACCGAGGGCTTCGCGCAGCTTGGACAGCACCAGCGCGTCGGCGACCTTGTGCTGCACGCCGAGCAGAAGCGAGCCGCCCTCACCGGACAGCTTCGCCTTGGCCTGCGCCACGCCCACCCCGATCGCCCAGTTGGCCAGGGCCTTCTTCACCGGGCTCGGTTCGACCGCGAGCTTGTTCTCGATGCCGGCCTTGATCTTCTGCCACACCCGCGGCACACCGAAGAACACGGTGGGACGGGCGTCGGGCAGCGCCGCGGCGATCTCGCGCGGGTCGGTGACCGTGGTGATCTGGATGCCGGTCAGCAGGCTCATCGCGTGCGCGGAGATGCGGTCGGCGACGTGCGCGGCGGGCAGATACGACACGGCACGGTCGTCGAAACCGACCGGCAGCGGACCGGAGACCAGACCGACGACCTGAGCGATCACATTGCTCTGGGTGAGCTCGACACCCTTGGACGGGCCGGTGGTGCCGGAGGTGTAGATCAGGGTGGCCAGATCGCCGGGCTGCACCGCCTGCCACGCGGCGTCGAAGTCGAAGTCGGGCAGCGGATCCGACTCCAGCTGGGCCAGGCCGATGGTGCCCTCGGCGGATCCGTCGACCAGGACGGTGTGCTCGATCTCGGCGCCCGCTTCGCGGATGACGTCGAGGAAGGCCTGCTCGGTGATCACGACCTTGTTGCCCGCGTTGGCGAACACGTGCGCGATCTGCTCGGGGGAGCTGGTGTTGTACACCGAGAACGGGGTCGCGCCCAGATGCAGGGCCGCGGTGTCGATCAGGTTGAACTCGGGGCGGTTGGTGAGCATGATGCCGACCGCGTCGCCGTGGCCGACGCCGAGCTTCGCCAGGCCGGCCGCCAGTGCCCGCACCCGCGTCGCGTATTCCGCCCAGGTGATCTGCTGGGTGCCGCCGACCGTTCGCAAGGCGATCTGGTCGGGCCGCAACGCGGCGGTCTGCTGGAAGGCGGCGGGCACGGTGTGCACCGTGACGCCGGAAGCGTGCGCGAAACCGATGTCTGTCATATCCCTGTTCCCGATATAGGCCGTGCCGGACTCCGAGCCAATGCGAGTGAATCTGTCTCATCGTCTCGAGCGATGGGCGTCAGCAGTGGCGCGGCTCACTTATCGTAACCGGACATACGGGATTGTGGCGGTGGTTACCGTCGACGCGCGAAGAGCCTGCGCCATCCGCGCGGGGTCTGCCCGGCCTGCGGCTGCGGTGCGGCGACAGCGCCTGGGTGTGGCGCCCATGGCGCGAAGTCGCGGGGAATCATGTGCTTGCGCCACCGCACCTTGGCCTCGAGATAGCGCCTGCCACGCTCGGTCTCGAGCCGCACGGCCAGCGGGATCACCTCGACCGCGATCCCCGCCTCGGCCAGCGCGCGCAGTTTGTCGGGATTGTTGGTCAGCAGGCGCACCTGGTGCAGACCGAGGCCGAGCAGTGCCTTGGCAACGAGTTCGTATCGGCGGGTGTCGGGTTCGAGACCGAGCCGGGCGTAGCTCTCGAAGGTGTCGATGTCGTAGCGCTCGCTGGTGCGATAGCCGATGGCCTTCCAGATCAGGCCGGCGCCACGGCCCTCCTGCTCGAGGTAGACCAGCACACCGGCGCCTTCGGCCTGGATCATGTCCATCGACAGTGCCAGCTCGGGGCCGCAGTCGCAGTCGTCGGAGCCGAGGGCATCGCCGTAGAGGCACCGCGAATGGACTCGGACCAGCGGCTTCTCGCCGGGGTCGCCGAACACCAGCACATAGCCGCCGTCGTCCGGGTCGTCGATCGTGTGCACCTGCACCCGCAGCCGGGTGCCGTTGCGGCTGAACTGGTGTTCCGGTCGCAGGTCGTCAACGTCTCGTCCGGTCGCCTCACCCGGCGGGACCTGGACGGGCTCGATGATCGTCAAGCGCTCCTCCGAGACGGTGTCGGCACCGGAAAATCCGCTGCGTGGACGGTGTGGGGGCAAGGCAACGGCGCGACTCTACTCCGGCTGTGATGCCAGGCACATCAACCGGGGGTCACACCGGAGTTACGGGTGACGCCGTCACGCGCGTACAGCTGCATGATCCGGTCGACCTCGGCGACCTGGGGGAAGCCGGCCGACACCGCGCCCAGCTTCTGCGTCGGCAGCATCGCGGCCGTGGCCCACACGAAATCCGCTGCGGTGAGGGCATCTTCGGACTGCACCACCCGGTAGGCGAGGGCGGCCGCGAAGGCCGCGGCAGCACCGACGGCGGCCTTGAGGACCTGGGGAAAGTGGTCGACGACGATGTCGTCGTCGTCGGAGTAGACAGTGCAGCCGAAGCCGTCGACGGCACACACCGCCGACACGCCGAGGCCGCGCAGGCGTCGCGCGGTGTCGGCGGCGGAGTCGGTGTCGACGTCCGGGAGCAGCGCGTCGAGTTCGACGGTGCTGCCGACGAGGTAGTCGACGACGTCGAGGTACAGGTACAAGCCTTGCGGCACGGCGATACTCGGTGCGGCACAGACGATCACCTGTGGGCGCTCCGGGAGATCCCGGACGAACGCGAGGACCTGTTCGATGATCGGCGCCGGCTGCTCGAAGGTGAGCACGACCACCGCCGATCCCGCCAGCGCCGCCCGGACCTCGGGTCGGTCGATGTCGCTGTCGAGCAACTGCACGCGCGAATCGCGGCAGGCGATGAGGCGGACTTCGCCGCTGTGGTTCATGACGACGGCCGTGACCAGGGTCGCCGCGGAGGGCACCACTTTCACCAGCGAACGGTCGACGTCGTAGTCCGCGAGCAGTTCCAGGATGCGCGCACCGTTGGCATCGTCGCCGACGGCCGCGATCAACTGCACGTCGAGCCCGAGCAGGGCGGCGGCGACGGCCCGGTTGAGTCCCTTGCCGCCAGGCAGACCGGCGAAGGTGCCGTCGACGGGGGCTTGCCTGGCCGGGAAGGTGTCGACGCGGTAGAGGTGGTCGATCACGGCATCGCCGATCACGGTGACCGTCCGGCCCGTCGGCAGCGAGGTCGGCGTCACGCGCGACGGTGCAGCGGCCGCTGTCGCCGGATCGGCGGTGAGCAGCCCGGCGAGCGCGGTGAGTGCGGCACGTTCGGCCGTGGTGCGCAGGCGTTTCACCGTCGGCGCCGCCGGAGGGGTGGTGGCACCGACGGCGGTGTGCAGCGCTGTCCAGCGTTGCGCCAGGTACTCGCGACGGGCACCGAGGTTGGCCGCGTACAGCTGGTCGGGGTCGATGTCGCCGTTCGGCGATTCACGAAGCAGACCGAGCGAAAGGGTCGCATCGGCGATGAGACGCTCAGCGGGGGGCAATTGCCGGGTCGTCTCGCGGAGCACCGGCAGGACCGCCTCCTCGCGGGAAACGCCTTCGCGCTGCGCGTAACCGGTCACCACCGGGAGATCGAGAATCGGCGCTGCTCCGATTTCGGTGTGCCGCAGGCGTTCTGCGCTGAGCCCGGAGAACTTGCCCAGCCGCGCGAGAATGCCGCGTACCAGGTCTGTTCGTGCGTCCTGCGGGAGCATCGGCACGCGATCGGCCCTCCATGGTCGTGACGGCGGTGTTTGAGCAGCATCTCGTCGGGCAATTACCAATCTACAACGGCAATTGACCGCACTGAAGGGCAAATGCCACACTGGAATTCCCAGGAACCGGGAGCCCCGAACCGCTCCCCTTCGTGGAATCGGAGTCTCCGATGACCATTCACATCACACCGGACGACATGCGCAGCACCCACAGCCCCGAATACGCGGAGCGGGTGGGGTCGGACCCCGAGGTCTGGCGGTTGAGCTGGTTGCCGGAACGTCGGCTGAGCCGGGACCAGGCCTACGCGGGCATGGAACTCGACGAACTGATCAGCGACCTCACCGCGGCCAACGACCGCCTGGCGCACGCGCAGATCAACGCGCTGGCCGACACCTTGGGGATTGTCTGGGAACAGGCGATCATCCGGCTCTACAAGCGGATGCTCGCTCGTTTCGACGACCCCGACGAGAACGCGCCCCGGCCCCCGCTGACCAGACCGCGCACCACGACGTACCTGTTCGGGCACGGCGGAACGCGGCAGGCCAACTACGGATAGACCCTCAGGCCGACGTCGCGCGGTGCTCGGCGCCGACCGCGTCGGACAGCGAGCGGAAACCGCCCGCGCGCAGGTTGGCGGCGATGCCGCGGTGGATGCGGGTGGTCCAGAAGGGGCCACCGTAGATGAAGCCGGTGTAGCCCTGCAGGAGAGTGGCGCCGGCCAGGATGCGGGCCCACGCCTGCTCGGCGTTCTCGATGCCGCCGACCGAGATCAGGACCAGTTTGTCGCCGACGCGGGCGTAGAGGCGGCGCAGGACTTCCAGAGAGCGTTCGGCGACGGGCGGACCGGACAGGCCGCCGGCGCCCATCGCCTCGACCTCGGCCGCGGGGGTGGCCAGGCCGTCGCGGCGGATGGTGGTGTTGGTGGCGACGATGCCGGCCAGGCCCAGTTCGACGGCGAGGTCGGCGACGGCGTCGATGTCTTCGTCGGACAGGTCGGGGGCGATCTTGACCAGGACCGGGACGGTCACGCTGTCGAGGACGGCCTGCAGGATCGGGCGCAGCGACTCGACGGCCTGCAGGTCACGCAGGCCGGGGGTGTTGGGGGAGGACACGTTCACGACGACGAAATCGGCGAGGGGGCCGAGTAGTCGGGCGCTGGTGGCGTAATCGCCCGCGGCGGCCTCGGGTGGGGTGACCTTGGTCTTGCCGATGTTCGCGCCGATCGGGACGGTCGGATGCGCGTTGTGCAGGCGGGCGGCGGCCGCGGCGGCACCGTGGTTGTTGAAACCCATCCGGTTGATCAGGCCATGGTCGGCGGGCAGCCGGAACAGGCGCGGCGCCGGGTTACCCGGCTGGGCGTGCGCGGTGACGGTGCCGATCTCGGCGAAACCGAAACCGAGCGAGCCCCAGGTGTTCACGCCGTCGGCGTTCTTGTCGAAACCCGCGGCCAGCCCAAGCGGGGCGGGGAAGTCGACACCGAAGGCGGTGGTGGCCAGGATCGGGTCGTCGGCGACGGTCAGCTTGCGCGCCAGCCAGCGGGTCGGCGGGAACCAGGTCGCGAACCGCAGGGCGGCGAAAACCAGGTGATGCACCCGCTCCGGCGGGATCAGGAACATCAGGCGTAGTAACAGGGCGTACATGGGTCGGCTCACAATCCGGGTTCGGGCACAGGCAGGACGGCATTCTTGCGGCGGCGCAACAACACCCGGCGGCTGCCGTCGGTGTAGGCGCGTACCCGCGACAATTCCCAGCCACCGAATTCGGCCTGGATGGCCAGCCGCATCGAGGCGGTGACCCGGGTGACCTCGGGTGGCAGCCGCAGCGGCACGTATTCGTAGTCGTCGTTGCTGGTTTCCCAGCTCGGCGGTACCGCCGAGCGAGAACCGCGAGGCCTGGCCGCCATCACTGCCCTCTCTTCCGCTCGTCCACACCGATCCGCTGCAGACCCTCGCCCGTGGCCGAGGCCACGAACAGGTCGCCGGTGCGTTCGTCGACGGTCACCGCGTCGGGCTGGCGCACGGTCGGGAACCGACCCACCTCGACACCGATCCCGGTCGACAGGTCGTAACCGACGACCTCGTTGCTCTCCGTGCAGGTCACCCAGACCGTGTTCGAGCGCGGATCGTAGGCGAGCGCGTAAGGCGACGATGATACCGGGAAACGCTGGCGCAGCACGAGCGGACCGGCCGAGTAGACCAGCAGTTCGCCGCCCGCGGTGTCGGTGACGATGATCCGCCCTTGCGGGTCGGCGATGGCGTTTGCTGCGCCGTCGCCGGCGCGCAGCATCAGGCCGAGCGCGTCGTCGCGGACGCTGACGACGGCGGTCTGCTTGCGGTCCAGGACGGTGATGTCGGCACCGGTCAGGGCGATCACGTCGGCCGAGACGAGGCCGGTGACGGTGCGGGCGACGCTGCCGTCGGGCCGCAGTTCACGCACCGTGCCGTCGGCGGTGCCGACGATCAGCGTGCCGTCCGTGCGTGTTTGCACACTGTGCACGTCGCCGTCGACGGGAGTCTCTGTCACGGTGCCCGCGGTCACGTCGACCTTCAGCACCCGATCCGGTGCGGCGACGAGTACTTCACCCGGTGTGCCCTGGGCCAATGCCGCGCCCGCGGCGGGCAGGGTGACGGTCCGCGCCGTGGTGGGCGCGGCGGGGTCGAGCAAGGTCAGCGTGGTGCCCGCGGTGTCGAGGGCGGCGAGGCGACCGGTTTCCCGTTCGGCCAGCAGCGCTTTCGTCGGGGTGGCGGGAACGACCTGGCCCGCGGGCGATGTCGCGGTGGCAGGGGAGACGGCCGCGGTGGCCGGATCCCTGGTCGGCACGTCGGGGCCGTCCGCACCGGCACATCCCGTCAGCACCACCAGTGCCGCCGCGCCGAACAGCGCTGAGGCGACCGAGCCGCGAGGGCGCATGCACCGAACTCCTAATCTCACGAGGTGACCGCTGATCACCATCTGACCATGATGACTCACCGGTAGCTCCGACCGGGTGGCGCGCGGCGGGCCTGTCGGTGACGGAGGTTACTGTTGACGTGTCGACTAATTGTTTGCCAGGAAGCGGGAGGGGATCACCGATGACCGACCGGACAACCGCGGGTTTCGGCATCGATGACATCTCCGTCGGCCCCTTCGCCCACGGTTTCGGCACCACCGACGACGGCCGCGCGTTCACCTTCCGCACCCACCGCGCCACCCTCACCGTGCAGATCTACCGCGCCGACCTCGGCGAGACCGTGCCCGGCGCCGACGATGTGGTCGCCACCGCCCAGGCGCAGGTCACCGATATCGACCTCGGTGACGAACGCAGCGTCACCGCCTTCGTGCGCGATCTGCTCCACCACGCGATCCCGGTCCCGGCCGCCGCGCCGAGGGACGCCATGACGGTCCGGAGCATCCTGGGCCGGATCAGTGCCGTGATTGATGGTATGTAGATGGTGATGTCTTCCACACTTTTCGCCAGGGCCGCTGCGGCCACCGCCTGCCTCACGGCCCTCGTCGCCCTCACCGCCTGCGGTGGGACCGACGAGGCCTCGGTCGACGCCGCACGGTCATCGGCCAACGCCTCCCTGTCCTCTTCCATCGCGGTCTCGTCGAGCAAGGCCAATGTGCCGCTGCCGACCGCCGCGGAACTCGACGCGCAGATCAAGCGTGCGCTCGACCCCAACCTGCCCGATGTCGAACGCACCGACCTGATCGAGGACGGCGCCGCGTTCAAGGACGCGATTCCCGACATGTACAAGGCGCTGCGCGACAACCCGCACGCCGTCTACGGCGTCGTCGATCCGGTTTTCGACAACCGTGACGGCACGCTGACCGCCACGATGCGCCTGGACAAGGACGGTTCGGGCACCAACATCCGCACCACCATCGTGCACTTCGTGCTGCTCGACGGGAAGTGGAAGATCTCGCGCACCGATCTGTGCGGCATCCTGCGCTCGGCCGACTATCGCACCGCCGCCTGCGGCTGACGATGCCGGAATCGCGTGCGATGCGGTGGGGCCGGTTCGTCCACCGCCACCGCTACCTCGTGCTCGGGCTCTTCATCCTGACGGTGCTGATCTCGGGCTGGTTCGGCCGGGATCTGGCGGGCCGCTACACCCAGGAGGGCTGGTTCGACGAGTCCAGCCAATCGGTGGCTGCGTCGAAACTGGCCGATGACACCTTCGGCCGCGACACCGACGGCGACCTGATCGTCATCTACACTGCGCCCCCAGGCGCCACCGTCGACAACCCCGCGGTGCGCGGCCCGGTGGTCGCCGCGCTCGCGGACCTGCGCGAGCAATACGGCGAACACATCCACAAGATCGACAGCTACTGGGACAGCCCGTTCTCCGCAGATGCCTCCGATCCGAGTAAGCAGCACGCGTTCGCCAGCATCGGACTGGCAGGCGGTGGCGGAACGGCCACGGTCAACAACTATCTCGCCCTGAAACCGCATCTCAACGCCGGTGTGCCCGGTGGCGGGCCCGGCGGCACCACGGTGCAGCTGGCGGGATTGCAGCCGGTGGTCGAGGGCATCAATATCGGGATGCAGCACGACATCCGGCGCGCGGAGATCATCGCGTTGCCGATCGTGGCGATCCTGCTGTACTTCGTGTTCGGTGGCGTCATCGGCGCGTTGCTGCCGGTGATGATCGGCGGGCTCACCGTCCTCGGCACCTCCGGGATCCTGCGGTTCCTCACCGCGCACATCGAGGTCAATGTCTTCGCCAGTGCGGTGATGACACTGGTCAGCCTCGGTTTGGCGATCGACTACGGACTGTTCACGGTGACCAGATTCCGGGAGGAACTCGCGGCGGGCCGCTGTGTGGAGGACGCCACGGCCCGCACCGTCGCGACGGCGGGCCGCACCGTGTTGTTCTCGGCGGCGATCATCGCGATCAGCCTCGGCGCGCTGTTCATCTTCCCCAACGGGGTGCTGCGCTCGGTGCCCTACGGCGGCATCTCCGCGGTGATGCTCGCCGCGCTGCTGTCGGTGACCGCGCTGCCCGCTGCCCTGAGCATCGCCGGGCACCGCATCGACTGGCTGGGCTGGAAGCGATTCTCGCGCAGCAAGACCGAGGCGGAGATCGACGCGGGATTCTTCTCCCGGCTGGCGCAGTGGGCGATGCGGCGGCCCTGGGCGGTCGTGATCCCCATCGTGCTCGGCCTGCTGGCCTTGAGTATTCCGTTGCGCCACATCGAGTTCGGCGGGATCAGCGAGAAGTACCTGGCGGCGGACAATCCGGCGCGCGTCGCGCAGGAGGACTTCGACCGGCTCTTTCCCGGCTTCCGCACCGAACCGTTGAAGCTGGTCGTGGTCGGCGCCTCACCACAGCAGCTCGGCGACATCCGGTTCGAGGCCAATCAGATTCCGGGCCTGACCGGCCGGTTCGAGCCCGCCGCGCCGACCAAGGACGGGGTCAACGTCCTCTCGGCCGGCCTCGGCGACAAACGCGACGCCGACCGGGTGATCGATACCTTGCGCGATCTGCCCGAACCACCGGGTGTCCAGATCATGGTCGCCGGCATCCCCGCACTGGAACGCGACAGCATCAACGGCCTGATCGACGGGCTCCCGCTGCTGTTGGCGATCCTGATGGCCGCGGCGCTGGCGATGATGGTGATCGCGTTCCGGTCGGTGATCCTGGCGGTGAAGGCCGTCGCGATGAGCGCGCTCAGTCTCGTCTCGACACTCGGCGTGCTGACGTGGATCTTCGTGCAGGGACACGGATCCGATGCCTTCCACTTCACGCCGGGCCCGTTGATGTTCGCGGTGGTTGCCTTGATCGTCACGGTGATCTTCGGGTTGTCCACCGACTACGAGGTGTTCCTGCTGTCCCGGATCGCGGAGAAGCGGGCCTCGGGCGCCGATGCCACCGAGTCCATCCGCTACGGCGTCGCCCACACCGGTGGCGTGATCACCTCGGCCGCAGCCATTCTCATCGTCGTGACGGGCGCATTCGGCTTCTCCGACCTGGTGCTGATGAAGTACATCGCCTACGGCATGATCGTCGCGCTCATCATCGACGCGACGATCATCCGCATGGTGCTCACCCCCGCCCTGCTCAAGATCATCTGGCGGTGAGCGGGGGACTCGGGTCGTCTTGATGATGCCGCCGTCGATCACCAGGTCGGCGCCGACGATATTGGCCGCCTTGCCGGAGGCGAGGAAGGTGATCAGGGCGGCGACTTCCTCGGCTTCGGTGATGCGGCGCGAGGCGATGTCGAACTGGTCGGGCAGGGCGTCGAGGAGCTGCTGGTGGGAAACGCCCTGTGCGGCGGCCAGTTGCGCGCCGATGCGGTGCTCGTCGCGCCAGATCCTGGTGCCCACCGGGCCCGGTGAGACGGTGTTGACCCGGACGCCGCGCGGACCGAATTCCTCGCTGAGTCGCTTGCCGAAGGACGTGAGCGCGGCCTTGGCCTCGCTGTAGCCGACCGGGCCTGACCCGGGGACGTGAGCGTTGATCGAGGAGACGTTGATGACGGTTCCGCGGCGGTCGAGCAGGCTCGGGAGGGCGGCGCGGGTGGTGCGGATCGCGCTGAACAGGTTGAGGTCGAGGTAGTGGCGCCACTGGTCCTCGGTGCTGTCGAGGAATCCGCCCAGGGTGAGCCATTCGGGATCGCCGCCGCCGACATTGTTGACCAGGATGTCGATCCCGCCGAGTTCCTCGAGCGCGGTGTCGATGACCGTTGTCGCGCCCTCGCTGGTGCTGAGATCGGCGGAAACGGTGGCGGCCGAGGCCTTTTCGAGTTCCGGGGTGATGGTGCGGGCGGCGCCGAGGACGCGGACACCTGCCGCGGCGAAGGCTTCGGCGACGGCGAGACCGATGCCGCGAGAGGCGCCGGTGACGACGGCGGTCTTGCCGGTGAGTTCGAGATCCATGGGAATACCTTTCTTGAACTGTAGGTCAAAAATGTGGGCATGCGAAAAGACTGGGTGGTGGAGCGGGGAATCAGAGGACGGTCAGTGCGACGTCGACGAGGCGGTAGAGCTCGGGAGCGTCGTTGGTCTTGGCCATGATGCGCAGGCCGGCGCTGGTCGTGAACAGGAGCGCGGCGATCGCGTGTGGGTCGATGGACGCGTCGACGTCACCGTCGCGGCGGCCCTGATCGATGCGGGCGGCCAGGGCGGCGACGATGCGGTGTTCGATGTCGCGCAAGGTTTTCGTGATCGCGGGGTCCTGGCCGCCGAACTCGGCGGCGGTGTTGACCGCCAGGCAGCCGCGACGGATCGGAGTCGTGAAATCGAGATCGACCGCGGCGCGCAGGTACTCGCGGAGGCACTCGCGGGTGGTGCCCGGGCGGGACATGTAGTCCTGGGCCATGGCGACGCCCTGGTGTCCGTAGCGCTCGAGCGCCTGGTCGAAGAGTGCGCGTTTGCTGCCGAACGTGTTGTACAGGCTGCCTTTTCCGATGCCGGTGGCGTCGGCGAGCTGCGCGGGGGAGGTGTTGGCGTAGCCATGGGACCAGAACTGGTCGACCGCGCGGTCGAGGACCGTGTCGGTGTCGAAGTTGCGGGGCCTGGCCATGATTCGACCCTAGATGTTCTGAACCTCTAGGTCAATAACTAGGGATTGCCGTCAGCCGCGGCCGCGTTCGGGCAGCACGAGCTGCGCTCCCGTGGTCGGGTGGTCGAAGACGTCGACCGGGTGGCGGTAGATCCTGGTGAGCAGGCCGCGAGTGAGAACCTCCCGCGGCGGACCGTCGGCGGCGACCCGGCCGCCGTCGAGGACGGTGACCCGATCGGCGTAGGCGGCGGCCACGCCCAGGTCGTGCACGACGACCACCACGGCGGCACCCTCGGCCGCGCGGGCGGCGGCCAGGCGCAGGACCGCCTCCTGATGGCCGATGTCGAGTGCGGCGGTCGGTTCGTCCAGCAGCAGGGTGGCGGTGTCCTGGGCGAGGACACGGGCCAGGGCGACGCGGGCGCGTTCACCACCGGACAGCGACGGGAACACGCGGCCGGCGAGATGGGTGACGTCGGTGGCGGCCAGGGCGGCGGCGATGAGGTCGTCGTCGTGCTCGGCGGCGGGCGTGTGCAGCCAGGGCGCGCGGCCCATGGCGACGACCTCGCGGGCGGTGAACGGGAACCCGACCGCGTGCGATTGCGGCAGCACCGCACGCCTACGGGCCATGTCGGCGTGGGTCCAGTGCGTGAGAGCCTGACCTTCGAGCTGCACCGTGCCGGTGCTCGGTGCGAGTTCACCGGCGAGAGCGGCGAGCAGACTCGACTTGCCCGCGCCGTTCGGTCCGACGAGGGCGACGATCTCGCCTGCCGCCACCTGGAAGTCGACGTCTTCGAGCACGGTCCGGGCACCGCGCTGGACGGTGAGACCCGCCGCGCGCAAGGTGACGGTGCCCGGTGCGGGCCGCGCCGGGACATCGGGGGTCCGGGCGAACAGGCTGCGCAGCGAACGGCTGCGCCGCAGGGGAGCAGCGGGTGTGTCGGTGCCCGGGCGGAGGTCGGTCATCCCCAGCCTCCCGCCCGCGCCCTGGTGCGGCGCAGCAGCCAGAAGAAGAACGGGCCGCCGATCAGCGAGGTCAGCATGCCCAGCGGCAGGTCGGCGTTCGGCACGAGCGTGCGCGCCACGACGTCGGCGCCGAGCAACACCACCGAACCGACGATCGCGCTCAGTGGGACCAGCACTCGATGACCGGGACCGACGAGCATGCGTACCACGTGCGGCACGATCAGCCCCACGAACAGGATGATGCCGCTGAACGCCACCCCAGCAGCGGTCAGCACGGCCACCACCACGATCACCTGCCTGCGCAGCCGTTCCACGTCGACACCGAGATGCCGGGCCGCGGAGTCACCCAGTGCGAGCAGGTCCAGCCGCGGCGCGATGAGAACGGCGGCGAGCACACCGACCGAGGCCAGCACGGCGACCACCGCCACCGCCTGCCAGGTGGCGCCGTTGAGGCTGCCGAGCTGCCAGAACACGATCTGGTCCCGGGCCGCGGGCGTGGCGACGAACAGCAGCAGCGCGATCAGGCCGCCGGCGAAGGCGTTGATGGCGATGCCGGTGAGGATCAACGTCACGACCTCGGTGCGTCCACCTGAGCGCGACAGCACGTAGACCAGCGCGGTGGTGAGCAGTCCCGCGACGAATGCGGCCGCGGCCACCGACCAGGAGGCGACGAAGGCACCACCGACCACGATGACGGTGCCCGCCCCGACCGCCGCACCCGCGGATACACCGATCACGCCGGGTTCGGCGAGCGGATTGGCGAACACACCCTGCAACAACGCACCCGCTGTCGCGAGCGAAGCTCCGACGAGCACGGCGAGCGCGACGCGCGGGAACCGCACCTCCCACAGCGTCACCTCGCCCGCCGGATGCGCGGGCATCGGCCCGATATCGAGCCCGATCCGGTGCGCGACGCTACCCAGCACCTCGGCCGCGGTGGTCGGCACCTGTCCGAGCACCGCCGACACCAGTGCCAGCACCACGAGGGCGATCAGCGCGACCGCGAACACGACGGTCACCCGGGTGGTCCGGTGACGCAGGTGCGGCAGCGGGTCGGGGGTCGCGTCGTCGATCCGCGGCGCGTCCGCGGATTTCGTCAGATCGGGGGCATCGCTCATGCCGGCTTGCCGTAGACGGCGTCGGACAGCGCGGTGATGACCCGGCCGGTATTGGGGCCGAAGCTGAGCAGCACCGCATCGGACATGTCCACGACCCGGTGATTGCGCCCGGCGGGGGTTTGAGCGATACCGGGGATCTTTACGAGCCCGTCGATCCCGCCGACCGACTTCAGCCCGTCCGACATCACCAGCAGCACGTCGGGCGCGGCGGCGATCATCGCCTCGCTGGTGATCGCGGTGAACGGTTCGCTCACCCCGGCGGCGGTGCCCGCGTCGACGCCGCCGATCGCGGTGATCAGCGAATCGGCGCCCGAACCAGGGCCCGCGATCATGGTGATCGCGGTGCTGCGCAGGTACAGGAACGCGATCTTCGGCTGCGGATCCTGTTTCGGCACGCGGGCGGTGGCGGCGGCGATCTCGTCGCGGGTGCGCTGCCCGAGCTGTGCGCCTGCCTCCGGGACGCCGAGCGCGGTGGCGACGGCCTCGATCTGCGGCACGACACCGTCCATGGTGCGGTCCGGATCGAAGTAGACGACGTTCACGCCTGCCGCGCGCAGCTGATCGCGGACCGCGGGCGCGGCGCTGGTGGTGTCGGTCAGGAACACCGACGGGCGCAGCGCCAGGACGGCTTCGACGCTGAGGGCGCCGTTGCCGCCCGCCACATTCGGCACGTCGGCGACGGCGGGGAAGGAGGCGGAGGTGCTGCGGCCGACGAGGTTCGCGCCGAGACCGAGGGCGTACACGGTCTGGGCCAGGGTGCCGTAGCGGTCGACGGCGATGATCCGTGACGCGTCGGTGACGGTCACCTCGGTGCCGTCGAAGGAGCGAGCGGTCGCGGGCAGGCGCGGCGTCGGCGGTGCGCCGATCGGGACCGGGTCCAGGTCGGCCAGCTGCGCCGTCGCGGGCCCGCCGGAAACGGCAGTCGATGCAGGATTGCTTCCGGTGCAGGCGACGGCGCCCGTCAGCACCGTCGCCGCGAGCATCGCCGTCAGCAGACCACGCAGTTTCATGCAGGTAAGGCTAGCCATCATTCGGAACGAGCGCTCACATCGTCCAGAGCTGCCGCGATCGCGCGCGGCAACTCGAGGGTTTCGGCGGCCAGCACTCCGGTGAGCTGGCCGATGTCACGGGCACCCACGATCATGCTCGCGATGCCGGGCCGGTCTCTGATCCAGGCCAGCGCCACCGCCAGCGGCGAGGTGCCGAGGCCGTCGGCCGCGGTGACCAGCGCGTCCACCACGCGGGTTGCGCGTTCGTCGTCGAGCCTGCGCCGGATCTCGGCGGCCGTCGCCTCGTCGGCCCCGCGCGAATCCGCGGGCACCCCGTCGCGGTACTTGCCGGTGAGGATGCCGCCCGCCAGCGGCGCGGAGGCGACGATGCCGACCCCGTGGTGGCGGGCGGCCGGGATCACATCGTTCTCGGTGCCGCGCGCGAGCAGCGAGTACGGGGTCTGCGCGGCCGTGATCGGCGCGATCGCGGCGAGGCTGGCCAGCTGCCAGGCCGCGAACCCGCGCACACCCGCGTACCGGGTGCGGCCGGTGCGGACCGCGGTCTCCAAGGTCGCCGCAACCTCGTCGAGCGGGGTGTAGGGGTCCCAGGCCGCGATGCTCCAGATGTCGAGATGATCGGTGCCCAGTTCGAGCAGCGTCCGGTCCAGTTGGGCGAGCAGCGTGCGCCGCGACGCGTCGACCACCGGGCCCGTCGCCGCCGGCGCAGGCACACTGCCACCGACCCCGGCGCCGGGCGCGTGCAGGACCACCCCCGCGCTGCCGCTGAGCACCAGATCGTCACGGGAGACCAGATCGCCGAGCAGATCGGCCAGGATCCGCTGCGCCGTGCCCTCGCCGTAGACGGGGGAGATGTCGACGAGCGTGCCACCGGCCTCGGTGAACGCCGCCAACTGCACCGATGCCTCGTCGGCGTCGGTATGGGTACCCCAGGTATGGGTCGCCAGGCCGATCCGCGACACCCGAAGGCCGCTGCGTCCCACCGTTCGCTGTTCCATCACCGCGCCCGCGTTTTCGTCACGGCGCCCAGCCTAATGGGCGCACCGTGTGGTCCCTCGCCGACGACCCGCGGCGAGGGCCGCGCGAACCGATCGGCCGGTGGGCGGGCGACGTCACCGCGGCGCGACAGGTAGGGTCGCTGCGAGGTCGCGGCCCTTCCAGGGCGCTCGATGTAGCAAAAGCCCAGGAGGATGCGATCTTTCGGGCGCGAGGTAGCAGGAGGCACGGTGGGCGAGTCGATGACCTGGTTTCAGGCATTGATACTCGGGCTCGTACAGGGACTGACGGAGTTCCTGCCGATCTCCTCCTCGGGGCATCTGCGCATCGTGTCGGAGGTGTTCTTCGGTAGCGACGCCGGCGCGTCGTTCACCGCCGTCACCCAGCTCGGCACCGAGGCCGCGGTGCTGGTGTATTTCGCCAAGGACATTCAGCGCATCGTCGTGGCGTGGTTCACCACGCTGGCTATGCGCTGGCGGGAACGCTCGCAGCAGTCGGTCGCCGTCGGTGACCGGGTCACCACCAAGCTGCCGGTGATGGACCGCAGCGCCCGCGAGGCCCACGAACGCGACACCCAGCGCGAGCTCGACTACCGCATCGGCTGGTACGTGATCATCGCCACCATTCCGATCGGCGTGCTCGGCTTCCTGTTCAAGGACGAGATCCGCACCGGTGCCCGCAACCTGTGGCTGGTGTCGTTCATGCTGGTCGCGTTCGCGTTGGTGATCGCCGCCGGTGAGCACTTCGGTAGGAAGACCCGCTCGATCGAGCAGCTCACCACCCGCGACGGCCTCGTCATGGGCCTCGCGCAGTGCCTGGCGTTGGTCCCGGGCGTGTCCCGCTCCGGCGCGACCTCGACCGCCGGCCTGTTCCTGGGTCTCGAGCGGGAGGCGGCGGTGCGTTTCTCGTTCCTGCTGGCCATCCCCGCGGTGACCGCCTCCGGGCTGTTCAGCCTTCCTGACGCCTTCGAACCGGCCGGTGAGGGCCTCAACGCCAGCGGCCCGCAGTTGCTGGTCGCCACCGTCCTGGCCTTCGCCGTCGGCTATGCCTCGGTCGCCTGGCTGCTGAAGTTCGTCAGCAAGCATTCGCTGTACTGGTTCGTCGGCTATCGCATCATCGTCGGCCTGCTGGTGATGGGCTTGCTCGCCACCGGCGTCGTCTCGGCGACCTGAGCACGCGGCAGGCGATGGTTAGGCTGGTCCCATGACGGTGATCCTGCTCCGGCACGGAGTGTCCACCTCCAACATCGGTTACACCCTGGCCGGGCGCAGTCCCGGTGTCGAGCTCACCGAGCGCGGTACCGAGCAGGCCGCCGCGGTCGCCGACCGGCTCGCGACGCTGCCGATCGAACACATCGCCAGCTCACCGCTGCTGCGCTGCCAGCGCACCGTCGCACCGCTGGCCGAGAAACTCGGCCTCGAACCCGAGCACGACGAACGGCTCATCGAGGTCGACTACGGCGACTGGACCGGCCGCCCCCTGTCCGAACTGGTCACCGAACCGCTGTGGAAGGTCGTGCAGCGGCACGCCTCCGGCGCGGTGTTCCCCGCCGGGGAAGGCCTGGCCCAGGTCCAGCAGCGTGCGGTCGCCGCGATCCGCGACACCGAACGCCGGCTGTCCGAGCAGGCGGGTCGTGACGTGTTGTGGGTGGCCTGCGCGCACGGCGACATCATCAAATCGATCCTGGCCGACGCGCTCGGCCTGCATCTGGACAGTTTCCAGCGGATCGCGGTCGAACCCGCCTCGATCAGCGTCGTGCGCTACAGCCCGACCGGGCCGTCGGTGTGGAAGTTCAACGACACCGGCGCCGACCTGTCCGCGCTCGCCGGCGCGGCGGCTCCCGCTCCCGGCGGGGAGGTGCCCACTGGCACCGGCGCGGATAATGGGAATGCGGGACACCGCGATTCTCCTTGACGGGAATGTGTTCGTGAGTGTCGATCAGGGTCACGTATCAGGAGGTGCATGTGTCACGCGCAATCCATGTATTCCGCACCCCCGATCGTTTCGTCGCCGGGACCGTCGGTGAACCAGGCGATCGTTCGTTCTACCTGCAGGCCGTACAGGAACCGCGCGTGGTCAGCGTGCTGCTGGAGAAGCAACAGGTGAAGGTGCTCGCCGACCGGATGGGCCTGCTGCTCGACGAGGTGGCGCGCCGCTTCGGCGCCGAGGTGCCGCCCGAGGGCGAGGACGTCCGCGATGTCGCGCCGCTGGTGACGCCCATCGACACCGAATTCCGGGTCGGCACCATGGGTCTGGGCTGGGACGCCGACGCGGGTGCTGTCGTGGTGGAACTGCTGGCGATCACCGAGACCGAGGTCGACGAATCGGTGGTGCTCGACGACACCGACGAAGGCCCCGACGCCGTGCGGGTGTTCCTCACCCCCATCCAGGCTCGCGAGTTCGCCCTGCGCTCGGCGCGGGTCATCGCCGCGGGCCGTCCGCCGTGCCCGCTGTGCGGCGAACCGCTGTCCTCGCGCGGGCACATGTGCGTGCGCACCAACGGTTACAAGCGCGGCGAGATCTTCGGCGCGGCCGAGCTCGACGAGGAGTGATCCGGTGGCGGCACTCACCGAAGGCGAACTGGACATCGTCGGCCGGGTCGGCGTCGCCAGCAATCTGACGCTGGTGTGTGAGATCGCCGCACCCGAACCCGACGGTGCCCCGCTGCGGGTGGTGTACAAGCCGGTGCGCGGCGAGCGGCCGCTGTGGGATTTCCCCGACGGCACGCTCGCCGGTCGTGAGGTGGCGTCGTATCTGATCTCCGAACACCTCGGGTGGGGTGTCATCCCCGAGACGGTGTTGCGGGACGGGCCGTTCGGGACCGGCATGGTGCAGCGCTGGGTGACCTCGGTCGATCACCACAGCGCGTCGAGCAGCAGGCGCCTGGACCTGGTCGACCTGTGCAGGCCGGGCACGGTGCCCGACGGCTTCTGCGAGGTGCTGCGCGCCCTCGACGGTGAGGGCAACGAGGTCTCGCTGATCCACGCCGATGATCCACGCCTGCAACGGATGGCGGTTCTGGATCTGCTGCTCAACAACGCCGACCGCAAGGGCGGGCACGCGCTGGAAGGCGTCGACGGTCAGGTGTACGGCGTCGACCACGGCATCTGCCTGCACAGCGAACCGAAACTGCGCACGGTGCTGTGGGGTTGGGCCGGACGGCCCATCCACGAATCACTGATCGCCGACATCACCGCGTTCGCCGCGCAACTGCCCGGCCCCGTGGCCGATTCGCTGGCCGAGCACATCACCGACGCCGAGATCACCGCGCTGGCCGAACGCACGAAGGCGCTGCTCGATCATCCGGTGATGCCGGTCCCGAATTCCTCGCGCCCGATTCCCTGGCCCGCGTTCTGATTCCGGCGACGATTCTCGCCCACCGATGCGCTGACGTCGGGTACTGTGAGGCTGCTTTTCCGGGTCGGGGCCGGTGCTAGTGTGCTCCAAGCACTTTCGTCTTACAAGATCAGAGGAAATCTATGTCGTCGACCCGCTCGATCGTCACCAGCTCCGCCGCCGCGCTGCTGCTCACCGGTGCTGTCGCCGCTGTCGCCGCGCCCGCGCAGGCGTTCCCCAGCGGCTGGTGGTCCGAGAAGACCTTCGTCTGCACCGCCACCGACCGCAACACCGGTGCGCCGCTGCCCGAGGTCACCGTGCAGGCCGCCGATCAGGTCGGCGCCGCCTACTACGCCCTGCCGCAGTTCGGCCCGGAGGCCGACACCCTGAACGTGCAGTGCTACGCCCAGGCGTGATCACCCGGTGAGTTCGGTGTCGCCGCACCCGACACTCGGCGACACCGAACGCATCATCGTCGCTCCGGTCAGCCGGAGTACGCGCCGAGGAACTCCCTGATCGTCGCGGTCTGGCCGAACACGCCGTGGCCGACATCGGGCAGCAGGCGCACCTCGCCCCGCGTGAATCCGCCGCGGGCACGTTCGGCCGTGCGTGCCGAATCGAACAGCACGTCGCGATCGCCGGCGATCACCAGCACCGGAATGTTCACCGTGCGCAGTCGCTCGTCGGCGAAGATAGGCAGACGCCCGGTGCGCGGCTTGAAGTGGGCGAAGATCAGCTCGACATCGTCGAGGATCGGGCCGGCCGTCTCGTCGTCGAGACCGAGCACAGTCCGTGCGGAATCGCGCACACTGCCACGGCCGACCAGACCCAGCAGCATGCCCTTCACCAGCCACCCGAATCGCTGACCACCGAGCCCGCCCGGGCACAACAGCACCAGCGCGGTGACGCGGCCCGGCCTGCGCAGCACATAGTCGAGCGCGGTCCAGCCGCCGAGTGACATGCCGGCGAGGGCGATCGTGTCGAGTCCGAGGCCGTCCATGACCTCGTCGAGCCAGCTCGCGGTCGCGTCGCTGTCCAGCGGCAGCCGGGTCGGCGCAGAGAACCCGGGCTCGCCGGGCAGGTCGACGGCGTACACGCGGTACCGCGACGCCCAGCCGGCGACGTCACCGCGCCAGGCCGTGGTGTTGGCACCCGAGCCGTGCAGCAGAACCAGCGGCGGCGCGTCCACGGGTCCGGAGGCGACGACGAACGTCTCACCGACGCCGGTATCGATGCGCAGTTCCTCGCGCGGTACCGGCCAGGCGTCGAGGTGTTCGCGGTAGCGCTGTTCGACGACTCGCCGGCCTTCGGCGGACTTGTAGATGCCGGTCATGAGGTGAGGACTCCGTCCATGTAGTCGAGCAGCCGGGCGGTGTCGGTGATACCGCCGAGCAGGATGACCTTGAGGCGCGATCGCCCCGGGTCGTAGCTGGTTTCCACGCGCAGTGGCGTGCCGCCCGGGCCTCGGGTGGCTGCCGTGGCGGTGAGCAGTGTGGTGATCCGGTCCGCGGTGGCGCGGTCGACGGCGTCGACCTCGACGATGCAGGAGGCCTCGGCGTGTCTGCCGGTCGCGTCCGGCGTCCACGGTGCGGTGATCGGCAGGCCGGTGAACGCCTCGAGGTCGTCGTGGGCGATCCGGTACTGCTTGCCGATGCGGGCCGCGGGCAGTTTGCCGTCGCGGACATAGCTGCGCACGGTGCGGACATGCAGGCCGAGCAAGTCGGCGACCTGCTCCACCGAATAGAAGCGATCCGTCATGAAGCTACCCTAAACGAATGTATCTATAGGGAGCAATAGGGAAGTTTAGGGACTTGTGGCATGTGACAATGCTCGCCACGCCCGCCCTGTCGGCAACCATCGGCCCAGGTCGCGGGCGCAGGTGCCGACGATCCGCCCCACCAGGTCCGTGACCTGCGGATCTGCCTGAGTACAACCCTTGACGGGAACACCGGAACACGTTTGTGTGCAGGTAGCGGGCGGCGCGAGCTACGCCACGAGCAACCGCCTGACCGGGCCGCGGACCAGTCGCCTCGACGGGGGCTCTACCCTCGAATCATGCAGTCCTGGTCCGATATCGCCCTACCGACCGTCCCCGGAGCAGGGCCGCCGTTGCGGTTGTACGACACCGCCGATCGCCAGGTCCGCCCGGTCACCCCCGGCGCGACCGCGAAGATGTACGTCTGCGGCATCACTCCCTACGACGCCACCCACCTCGGTCACGCCGCCACCTACCTGACGTTCGACCTGATCAACCGGCTGTGGCGCGACGCGGGCCACGACGTGCACTACGTGCAGAACGTCACCGACGTCGACGACCCGCTGTTCGAACGCGCCGCCCGCGACGGCGTCGACTGGCGTGACCTCGGCACCTCCGAGATCGAGCTGTTCCGCGAGGACATGACCGCCCTGCAGGTGCTCCCGCCGCGCGACTACATCGGCGCGATCGAGTCGGTCGAGGAGGTGGTGGAGCTGGTGCAGAAGCTGGTCGCGGCCGGCGTCGCCTACCAGGTCGACGATGCCGAGTTCCCCGACATCTACTTCCGGACCGACGCGACCGAGCAGTTCGGCTACGAGTCCGGCTACGACCGCGCCACCATGGAGAAGCTGTTCGCCGAGCGCGGCGGCGACCCCGACCGTGCGGGTAAGCGCGACACCATCGACGCACTGCTGTGGCGGGCCGAGCGCCCGGATGAACCGTCCTGGCAGGCGCCGTTCGGTGCGGGCCGTCCCGGCTGGCACATCGAGTGTGCGGCGATCGCGCTCAACCGGATCGGCACCGAGTTCGACGTCCAGGGCGGCGGTTCGGATCTGATCTATCCGCACCACGAATACTCCGCCGCGCACGCCGAGGCGATCACCGGCACCCGCCGCTTCGCCCGCCACTACGTGCACGCCGGGCTGATCGGTCTCGACGGCGAGAAGATGTCGAAGTCCAAGGGCAACCTGGTGCTGGTGTCGAAGCTGCGCCGCTCGGGCGTCGACCCGGCCGCGATCCGGCTCGGCCTGCTCGCCGGGCACTACCGCCAGGACCGCATGTGGACCGACGAGGTGCTCACCGACGCCCAGACCCGCCTGGCCCGCTGGCGTGACGCTGCCGCCCTGACCAGCGGCCCGTCGGCCGCCGACACCGTCGTCCGGCTGCGTCAGCACCTGGCCGACGACCTGGACACCCCGAAGGCGCTCGACGCCATCGACAACTGGGCGACGCAGGCGCTGACCTACGGCGGCGCCGATCCCGCGGCTCCCGCGCTGGTGCGTGACGCGGTGGACGCGCTGCTGGGCGTCACCCTCTGACGGGTCGCGGCGACCCGCGACCTCCGTCTGCTCGCCCTCCGCGCCGAGTACTGTCGTCAGGGAAGTGAGGCGCACCGGCGCTGTCGCGTCGTGCGTCGACCGGCGACAGGAGCGGCGATGCCTGAGACGCACCACCCCGCCACCACGTCCGCGACGACCGTCCTGCACGTAGGCGGGGTGCTGCGGGCGAGTTCGCATCGGGTACTCACCACCGCCCTGCTCCGCCGTCCCGGTGTCCTCGCCGTCGATACGAACCCGGTCGCGCAAACCGCCACCGTCACCTACGACACGGCGCGGACGTCGGTCGCCGATCTGCGCACCTGGGTCCAGGAATGCGGCTACCACTGCGCGGGCCGCTCGGTGCCGAACCACCTCTGCGACCCGCTGAGCGAGCCACCGTCCAGCGGTGCGACCGCGCAGGCCCACGGCCCCACCGGACACCAGCACGGCAGCCACGCGGCCATGTCCATGGACGACATGGCCCGCGACATGCGCAACCGCTTCCTCGTCGCCCTCGTCTTCTCCACCCTGGTGATGCTGTGGTCGCCCATGGCCACCCACATGCTCGGTCTGCATCTGCCCGTCCCGTTCGGGCTGCGCATGGATGTGTGGGCGCTGATCCTGAGCCTGCCGGTGATCTTCTATTCCTCGACGATCTTCTTCACCGGCGCCTGGCAGGCACTGAAGGCGCACACCCTCGACATGATGGTGCTGGTCTCGGTGGGTATCGGCACCGGCTGGCTGTATTCCCTGTATGTGACGCTCACCGGCGGCGGCGAGGTGTTCTACGAAGCCTCGACGATGCTGGCCGCGTTCGTGCTGCTCGGGCACTGGTTCGAGATGCGGGCCCGCGGCGGCGCCAACGACGCGGTGACCACCCTGCTCGATCTGTCACCGCCGAAAGCCGTTGTGGTGCGCGACGGCACGGAGATCGAGATCCCGACAGCCGATGTCGCCGTCGGCGACACCCTGCTGGTGCGCCCCGGCGCCAAGATCGCCGTCGACGGCACCGTCATCGACGGTTCCAGCGATGTCGACGAGTCGATGGTCACCGGCGAGAGCATGCCGGTGCACAAGGAACCCGGCTCCCCGGTGATCGGCGCGACCATCAACACCACCGGCAGCCTGCGGGTGCAAGCCACCAAGGTCGGTTCCGACACCGCGCTCGCCCAGATCGTGGAACTGGTTCAGCAGGCACAGAATTCGAAGGCGCCGGGCCAGCGGCTGGCCGACCGGGCGGCACTCTGGCTGACCCTGGTCGCCTTGGCAGGCAGCGTCACCACGCTGGTGGTGTGGCTGCTCGTCGGCGCGTCGTTGAGCAGGGCTTTGCTGTTCGCGATCACCGTCGTGGTGGTGACCTGTCCTGACGCACTGGGTCTGGCGACGCCGACCGCGATCATGGTCGGCACCGGCCTCGGTGCGAAACGGGGTGTGTTGTTCAAGAACGCGACGGCACTGGAGGATTCGGCCCGTGTCGATGTGGTGGTGATGGACAAGACCGGCACCCTCACGAAGGGTTCCCCGGAGGTCACCGAGGTGGTGCCGGCGCCCGGGGTGGACACCGGCCGGATGCTCGCCCTGGCCGCCGCCGTGGAACGTGAATCCGAGCATCCCCTCGCCAAGGCGATCGTCGACTACGCGAAAGAGCATGACGCCCTGTCGCTTTCGGCGACGGATTTCCAGAACGTGCCTGGCCGGGGCGCGACCGCCACTGTCGACGGCCACCGGGTACTCGTCGGCAATCGTGGCCTGCTCGACCACGAACACGTAGCGCTCGGTGGCCTGGCTCAGCACCGTGACGACCTGGCCGCTTCCGGGCACACCGCCGTCCTGGTCGCCGTCGACGGGAAAGCCGCCGCGGTGATCGCCCTGGCCGACGCACCGCGCCCGACGTCGGCCGCCGCGGTGGCCGCCCTGCACGATCTCGGCGTCGGCGTGGTCATGCTGACCGGCGACAACCAGGCCACCGCGCAGCGCATCGCCGCCGACCTCGGCATCGACACCGTCATCGCCGATGTGCTGCCCGCCGACAAGGCCGACCGGATCGCCGAGCTACAGCGCGCGGGCAAGAAGGTGGCGATGGTCGGTGACGGCGTCAACGACGCGCCAGCGCTGGCCCGCGCCGACCTCGGCATCGCCATCGGCGCGGGCACCGACGTCGCGATCCAGACCGCCGATGTCGTGCTCATGCGCTCGGACCCGTTCACCGTGTCGACCGCGCTGCGCATCGGCCGTGGCACCGTCGGCAAGGAGCATCAGAACCTGGCGTGGGCGGTCGGCTACAACGGCATCGCCCTGCCGATCGCGGCCGGGGTGTTCGAGCCGTGGGGGCTGACGATGCGCCCGGAGATCGCGGCCATGGCGATGTCGGGATCGAGCCTGATCGTGGCGCTCAACGCCTTGCACCTCAAACGCCTGCCCCTACCCGCACCTGCTGATCAGCGACGCGCCGACGGATCGCCACGGAACGTGGGCGCGGACTAGATTCGAGCAATGGAATCGATCGAGATCGATAGTCCCTCCGGAAGCCTCGAAGCGCTGGTCGCCCGTCCGCAGGGAGCGGGCCCGTGGCCGGGCGTCGTGGTTCTGCACGACGGCCTCGGCCTGAATGCCGATCTCCGCCATCAACTCGACATCGTCGCCGGTCACGGCTATCTGGCGATCGCACCGAACCTGTTCACCCGTGGCCGCGCCCGCTGCATCCAGCAGGCGTTCCGCGCGCTGGCGTTCACCGGCGAGGGGCCGGCGGTGGGGGAGATCCTCGCCGCCCGCGACCGGCTCGCCGCCGACCCCGACTGCACCGGCCGCATCGCGGTCCTCGGCTTCTGCCTCGGTGGCGGATTCGCGCTGCTCACCGCACCGCAGGGTTTCCACGCGTCGGCCCCGTTCTACGGCGGCCTCTACGGCGACTACAAAACCCTGCTCGATGGCGCGTGCCCGGTGGTTGCCAGCTACGGCAGGCTCGATCCGTCACTGCCCGGCGCCGCGGGCAAGCTCGAAGCCGCGCTGACCGCCAACGGCGTCGAGCACGACATCAAGACCTACCCGAACGCCACCCACAGCTTCGCCAACGTCCTGCCCGGAAACGCGGTGCTGCAACGCATCGGCCTCGGCTACGACGAGGCGGCGACCGAGGACGCCTGGCGGCGGATCTTCGCCTTCTTCGACCGGCATCTGCGCACCGGCGAGTGAGCCCCGCGAGCGGGTTGCCCGGAGTGTGCGGTGTTTATACTGTGGCGAAGCGCAGCTGACCTGCCGTCGATCGGAGAGCGTCACATGGGATACCAGCGCATCGTGGTGGGGTCCAACGGTTCGGAATCCGCGCGCACGGCCGTAGCGGTCGCCGGGGAACTCGCGCTCAAGCTCGATCTCGGGGTCACCGTGGTCAGCGTCTGGAAGGAAGCGACGCTCAAGGCGGGCACCGATTCCGCGTGGGCAGAAGCGGTCACCGCGGCCGCCGCCGAAGCGCTGCTCGACGCAGGCCTGCCCGACGTGGTGTGCCTCGAGCTTCCCGGCACCGCGGGCGCGGTGCTGCTGGAGGTCGCCGCCGGCGAACCCGGCACCCTGCTCGTCATCGGCGGCGGAAGCCTGGGCAGCTCGAAGGCACGGCTGCTCGGCTCGACCGCCAATCACGTGTCCCACCACAGCGAGACCGATGTCGTGTTCACCCACAAGATCCCGAAGCGGTGGACCACGGTCGGGCTCACCACCGACGGATCGGCGAGTTCGATCACCGCGGTGCGCCGCGGCTACGAGGTCGCGGTCGGCCTCGGCGCGCGCCCGTTCCTGGTGACCGCGGCCAAAACCGACGACGACGGCGCCGCGACGCTCGTCGACGTCGAAGGCGCCGCCGAGGTGGAGGATCCGGAACTGTTCGGCCGCGACGTGCTGACCGGGGTCCCCGCGGCGGAGGCGATCTGCAACGCGGCCTGGAAGTACGACCTGGTGGTCATCGGCAATCGCGGAATGAGCGGTCCCGCACGGCTGTTGGGCTCGGTCGCCAACAAGGTCACCCACGACATCGACACCAACCTGCTGCTGGTGAACACCAGCAACGGGTGAGTCGCCCGACGATTCCAGGTTTGCTCCGGTTTAGCGGGTAACTGCGAAACTTGCCCGGAACCTCCTGTTCGGTCACCTATGATGACCGAACGCGCGATGTTCGGAACACGACGGAGTGGACGCCGGATGAATGCTGGGATCGAAGCGGCGGGCTTCTTCGGCCTGCTCGACTGGGAGAAGACAACCGGCCTGAGCAAGTTCTGGGTCGACATGATCAGCATTCCGATCTTCAGTGCCATGGCCGGTCTGATCACCAACTGGACCGGCGTGATCATGTTGTTCGCGCCGGTGCGGTTCACCGGGTTCTACGTGCCCGGCCTCAAGACGATCTTCCCGCTGCTGCCGCGCAAGGTGCAGATCCTGCCGACCTTCGCGCCCGGCGGCATCCTCGGTTTCCAGGGCTTCATCCCGGCTCGCGCGGAGAAGATGGCGAGCCTGATGGTCGACAATGCCGTCGCCAAGATCGGGACCGCGAAGGATTTCTTCGACCAGATGGATCCGCGCAAGATCTCCGCCCAGGTCGCGCAGGTGGCGTTGCCGAACGTGCGGTCGATGGTCGATTCGATCATGATCACCGAGCATCCGCAGCTGTGGGCCGACATGCCGCCGCGCGCACGCGAAGTCGTGTACTCGACGGTCGAGGCGGAACTGCCCGCGATCACCGACCGCGCCTTCGATTTCATCGGCGCCAATATCAACCAGTTGCTCGATGTGAAGCTGATGGTCGTCGGCTATCTGCGGCGTCGTCCCGAACTGCTCAAGGACGTCATCTACGGACTCGGCGCGCCGGAGTTGCGGTTCATGATCCGCAGTGGGGTGATCGGTCTGCCGTTCGGCGTGATCGTGGCGCTGTGGTTGTCGTTGCTGCACTACAGCACCCCGCACGGGGACACGCCCGCGATGATCTCGCTGCCGGGCTGGCTCTACGCCATCCTGCATTTCCTACCGGCATGGTTGTGGGTGCTCCTCGGTGGCGCGGTCGTCGGGATGCTGGTCAACATCATCGCCATCAAGGTGGTGTTCGAGCCCGCGACACCGCAGCCGCGCTACAAATATCCCTGGGGCGTCGCGAAATTCGCCAAACGTCAGCATCAGGCCGCGGCCGATCTGGGGCACGCGATCGGGTACCAGATCGTCACCCTCGACGTGGTCACCGAACAACTTCTCGACGGGCCCAGCGGCGACAAGACTCGCGCCGTCATCGCGCACTTCCTCAAGGCCGAGATCGACCGGGTGCTCGGGCCGCTGCGGTCGGTGACCCGGCTGGCGGTCGGGCCACGTCAGTTCGATGCCATCCAGGCGACGGCGGGTGCGAGCCTGGCGACGGAGATGAAGCCGTGGCTGGTCGAGGACGTCGAGTTCTCCCAGACGACCGCGGCCAGCGTCGACCAGCTGGCCACGGAGAAACTGCGCGAACTGCCGCCCGACGAGTTCGTCGAAATGCTGTACACCGCCATCGAACAGGACGCCTGGCTGCTGTACGCGCACGGTGGCGCGCTCGGTGTCCTCGTCGGCGCACTGCACCTGCTGGTCTTCGGAGTATGAGCATGGACGACCGCGAGAAACTCCCCGAACCCGTTCCCGAGCCCGGGATCCCCACCGACCTGGTCGGGTTGGCGCGCATCGCGGGACTGTCGTTGCGCCACATCGTCGGTGCGGTCACCAAGGGCGCGCTGCATACCGCCACCGACCTGGCCGACGAAATCCGTGCGGGCGAACCGATCTCGCAGATCATCGACCATCGGGTCGAATCGCTGCGCCGGATCGCGCTCAGCGCGCTCGGCCTGACCAGCACCGCCGCCGGAGTGTACGGCACCGCCGAATCGGGCGTCGACGCCGAGGATCTCAAGGCGATGGGCGACGCGATGATCACCGAGGGCTGGGATTCGGCGCAGCAGCCCCGCGACCTGCACCCCTCGTTCGTGCCGATCCTGCACGACCTGACCCCCGACGAGGCGCGCATCCTGCGTTTCCTCGCCGTCGCCGGTCCGCAACCGGCGATCGATATCCGTACCAAGGCGCCGTTCGGGATCGGCTCGCAACGCCTGGCCGACGGCATCAACATGATCGCCTACATGGCCGGATGCGCACTGCCCGACCGTGATCACCACTATCTGGGCAATCTCAGCAGGCTCGGGCTGGTCCGCTTCTCCACCGAACCGGTCGCCGATTTCCGCCGGTACGCGTTCCTGGAGGCACAGCCCAGCGCCCAGGCGGCCTACAAGTCGGTGAAGATGCGGGCGATCAGCTCCTACCGCAGCATCTACCTGACGGTGTTCGGCAAGCAGTTCTGCGACGCGTGTTTCGTACTCGGCGACTACACCGGGGGCGGCTGGGCCAGCGACGATCGTGGTGACGTCTATCTGGGCAAGGGCCCCCGGCTGCCGTGATCGCCGTCAGTCCTTGCCGCGCAACGCATCCAGGACGTCGGCGAACATCACCGACTTGATCGCGGTCATCGTCGGCTGGTCCTTGCCGCCCAGCGGCGCGACCATCGCCACCGCGGTGTCGAGGACCTCGGACTCGGCGACCGCGGCGTCGACCAGGTCGGCCGCGAGCGCGTCGGTGCCGCCGTAGCGGCGGGCCGTGGTCATCGCGGCGATCGCCGTCTTCGGGGGCACCTTGGCCTGGATCAGGGCGGCCATGCCGTTGGTGAACGGGATGCGGATGTCGGCCTCGGGGAAACAGAAGAAGCCGCGGTCGGCGCGCATCACCCGGTAGTCGTGCGCGATCGCCAGCATGGCGCCAGCGCCGAAAGCGTGGCCGCCGATCGCGGCGACGGTCGGCATCGGCAGGGTCAGCATCCGGCCGAACAGGGTGTGCACGGCTTCGACGTAGTCGGCGGCGTGGTCGCCGTTGGCGGACAACCAGTCCAGGTCCAGGCCGTTGGAGTAGATCTTGCCGGTTGCGGTGGTCACCAGGGCGGCGGCGCCCGCGGCGACGACGGCGTCGAGGTGGGCGTGCACCTCGGTCATGAAGTCGGGGGAGAAGCGGTTCTCCCCGTCGCCGAGGTCGAGGATCGCGATCGCGTCGTGGTGGCGCAGGGTGGGCATGGGTGGTTCCTTTCAGCGGGGGCCGAGTTCGAGGACGGCACGGACGGCGGCACGCAGTTGTCTGCGGGCCAGGGGATCGGTGAGCCGGTCGCGGCGCAGCAGCAGCGCGGTCGGCAGGTCGACCAGGCAGGTGGTGACGGTGGCGACCCCGCGCCGGTCGGCGCGACCCCACAGGGCACGCGCGAGCCGTTTCAGTGCGGTCAGCAGCGCCTTCTCGGTGGCGGCGATCTCGAGAGCGAGGTCGGCGGGCAGGTCTCCGGCGAGCAGGTCGGCGCGGTCGACAAGCATCAGCAGGCGGGCCGAGTCGGGGTGGGTGTCGGCCAGGCGCGCCGGGGTCTCGGCGGCATCGACGACCGCCTCGATCCTGGCGCTCGGGTCGGTGGCGTCGACGGCACGGTCGATGTCGGCGGCTTGCAGCGCCAGGAAGCGGCGGGCCGCGCGTAACCAGGTGCGCGCCAGCACTTCCTGACGGGAGGCGAAGGTGTGGTACAGCGCGCCGTTGGAGACTCCGGTCGCCGCGGCGACCGCGCGCACGGTCACCGCGGCCGGCCCGGAACGGGCGGCGATGTTCTCGGCGGCGTCCAGCACGGTCTCCGGGTCGTGGGTACGCGGTCTCGGCATGAACAAAAGTTTACAGAGCATCTGCTCTGTAATTCCATTCGGGTGGGCATGTGACCAGGTGGGCCACCGATTTTGTTCCGGCACTTGGTATTTCGATCGCAGAGCTGCGGATTCGGGCACAGCATGGACTTCGTTACGCTCGCGCGAGTCCTCGTTACGATCGGGTACTGTTCGCATTCTTCGGCCCTGTCCGCACGAACAGATCGGCATCGCGATGTCCCGAGTGGTCACCAAGGAGCAGTACTACGACACCGCTGTGGCGGTGCTCGCCGAGTTCGGCTTCAAAGGTCTCAACATCGGTGTGCTGTGCCGTCGCCTCGGTGTCACCAGCGGCTCGTTCTACCACCACTTCGGCTCGTGGCAGGGCTTCGTCGACACGCTCCTCGAGCACTGGGAGAACCGCCAGATGGTCGAGCTACGCGCGCTCGATGTCGGTCACGGCGATCCCGATGCCGACGTGCGCGCCATGTCGGCGCTGGCCAGCGGTCTCGAACACGGCGCCGAAGCCGCGCTGCGTGCCTGGGCGGCCAACGACGAGTCGGTGCACGTGACGGTCAAGCGGGTCGACGAGTCACGCAGGCGGACCGTGCACCGAGTCATCGACAGCGTCGTCGGCGACGAGGCGACCGCCTCGGTCGTCACCGAGTTCGGCATGGCCATGCTGATCGGCTACCAGCAGCTCGCCGCGACCGGCGAACCCACCGAACTGGACCGCCTGCTCGCCGAGTACGCGCGCCTGATCTACTCGCACCGCCGCTAGCCGAGCAGCTCGTCCACGTAGCACCAGCGCCAGACTTCGCCGGGCTCCACACTGCGCATCACCGGATGCGCCGTCGCCGCAAAGTGGGCACTGGCATGGTTGCCCAGCGAGGACTCGCAGCAGCCGATGTTTCCGCAACCGGTGCACATGCGCAGATGCACCCAGGCCAGTCCCTCTTCGACGCACCGGCGGCACACCAGATCACCGACCGGCTCCCGCAGCAGCGGCGCGTGTTCGAGATGAGCGCAGCCGTCGGCGGCCCCGGCGCCGGCGAGCGGTTCGACGCCCGGTTCCTCGTCTGCCTCGTCGAACCGATCGATCATCGACTCTTCGAGGTCGAGCCGCGCCAGCACATGCTGGAGTACCTCGTAGTCCACGGTCCCGGCGTCGCGGACCCGCAGCACGGCATCGCGTTCGGCGCCCAGCATCGCCAGCCGCAGTCGCCGGTACTCCGCGGTCGGGGTCATCTGTTCGGCTTCGGGGCGTCCCAGCCGTTCCCAGGCCGCGTTGGTGCGCCAGATCAGCCGTTGCCGCAGCGACTCGACCACGGGCTCCGGTGTGTCGGGGCCGATCTGTTTGTCCAGTTCGGCCAGTCCCGCGCTCGTAGCCTGTTGCAGCAGATCGGCTTTGGCGAGCGCGTCCTCGGCGCGGCTGGGACCGCGCAGCCGCAGCAGCCGAACCAGCCACGGCAGCGAGGTGCCCTGCACCAGCAGCGTGCCGCCGACCACCACCAGCGCAAGCAGCTCCAGTACCGGCAGCTGCGGTGTCGTGGCGGGCAGCAACAGCACCGCCGCCAAGGTCACCACGCCACGCATCCCCGCCCACGACACCACCGCGGCGTGGCTCAACGGCTCGGTCGTGCGCCCGAACAGCCGGGCGACCAGGACCGGGGTGAACACCCAGACGGGCCGCGCGAGCATCACCGCGGCGAGCACCGCCACCGCCGCCACCACCAGGGTGCGATGGTCGAGGCCGCTGTGCCAGGCGCCGTCGACGATCCAGCGCACCTGCAGGCCGATGATCAGGAAGACCGCGCTCTCCAGAATGAACTGGATGGTGCGCCAGTTCGTCGTCTCCGCGACCCGTGACGCGGCGCCCTGCCAGCGTTGTGCGCCGTGCCCGAGGATCATCCCGCAGGTCACCACCGCGATCACGCCGGAGGCGTGCACATGCTCGGCGGGCAGGTAGGCGACGAACGGGGCGAGCAGCGACACCGTGGTGTCGAGCACCGGATCGTTGATCCGCTTGCGCAGCACCACCAGTCCCGCCGCGACCGCCCCGCCGATCACCGCGCCGCCGACCGCGGCGAGCAGGAAGTCGCCGCCGATCTGCCACACCGTCACCGTGCCGCCGATCGCCGCGATCGCCCCGCGCAGTGACACCAGCGCCGTCGCGTCGTTGAACAGCGACTCGTCCTCGAGCACGGTCACGATGCTGCGTGGCATCCCGGTGCGCCGCGCGATCGCCGTCGCCGCGACCGCGTCCGGGGGAGCGACCACCGCGCCCAGCGCCACCGCCGCGGCGAACGGCACCGGCAGCAACCACCACGCCACCAGCGCCACCGCGAAGGTGCTGAACAGCACCAATCCCACCGACAGCGACGCAATGGTGCGCACGTTGTCCTTGAAGTCGACCAGCGAGGTGCGCAGCGCCGCCGTGTAGAGCAGCGGCGGCAGCAAACCCAGCAGCACCACCTCGGGCTCGAGATGCACCTGCGGCACCATCGGCAGATAGGAGGCGGCGACGCCGGCCAGGGTCAGGACGAGAGGTTCCGACACCCCGAATCGCCGGGCCAGCGCCGCGAGCGCGGTCGCCGAGCCGACCAGAACCACCAAGCCGATCGCCACATCCACAACCGGCATTCTTCCACCGGAGCTACTTCGGCAACGGAGCCGAGGCGTGCTGGGCCACCGGGCTCCACCGATACACCCCGAGGCCGGCCCCGATCCCCAGCCCGACACACACCGCGGCTGTCAGCAATTGTCGGCAGTGCGGGATCGGCTGTCACACGCCGAGCTCAGCCGACCTGCTCGGTGCCGACGAGATGGCCGACTTCGCCCCACACCCGCAGCTCCAGCCGCGGACCTTCGCGCCGCCACTGCGACACCGACGCGTTCGGGACGGGCTCGAGGTGATCCGGCACCGGCGCGCCCATTCCTTCCAGGATGTAGCGCATCGACATCACGACCGCGTCGTGTGTCACCACCAGCACCTGCTCGCCCGCGGCGACCACGTCCAGTTCGTCGAGGAAACTGCGTACCCGCAGCGCCACGTCGGCCAGCGACTCGCCGCCGGGCGGGCGGTACACCCAGTTGCCGACCCGTTCCCTGCGGGCGGCCTCTTCGGGGGAGCGGCGGCGGATCGCCTTGTACGGGTGCAGTTCGAACACGCCCATCTCGCGGTCGCGCAGCCGTTCGTCGACCAGGGTCCGGATCGGTTGCAGGTGCCGGTTGCGGGTCGCCGCGGCCTCGGCCATCAACGCCCAGGTCAGCCGGGTGCGCAGGAAGGGGGAGCAGACCACCAGCTCGGGCCGCTGCGTCCCGGACAGCCCCGCCAGCCAGTCGCCCAGACGCCGGGCCTGCCACTGTCCGTACTCGGTCAGGTCCATCTCGGCGTCGGTGCCGCGCATCGGCCGCAGTTCGGTCGCCGGGTCCGCGTACCAGGCATTGGCCTCGCTCTGGGCGTGCCGCACCGCCCACAATCCACCCAGTGCGCGGGGCACCGCCAATCCTTCGGGCACCTGCACCCACCCCCTCCGTCGATCGAACGCCATCAATCTTTCCTTCGTGCTCGTCCCGTCGTGCCCGGACGCGCCAGGGAATAGCGGCTCCGTTGCCCGCGTTGCACCCCAAGAATTTGAACGCCTGTCCAGATATGTCCGGCGGATCGCCGCCGGATTTTTCGTGTGCCGGAGGAGGCCCGCTTGACCACCAGAGTAGAGATCTGGACCGACATCAACTGCCCGTTCTGTTACCTGGGCAAAGCCCGTTTCGAGGAGGCGCTGGCAGGCTTCGACCATCGTGACGACATCGAAGTCGTGCACCGGTCCTTCGAGCTCGATCCCGGTCTGCCCGCCGGTGAGACCGGCCCGGTCATCCCGCGCATCGCCGCCAAGTACGGCATCAGCGTCGAGCAGGCCGCCGCCAACGAGCGCGCCATCGGCGCCCAGGCCGCCCAGCTCGGGCTGCCCTACCAGACCACCGGTCGCGACTACGGGAACAGCTTCGACATGCACCGGCTGCTGCACTTCGCCCTCGAGCAGGGCAAGCAGGATGCCGTGCTCGACGCTCTCTACGCGGGCAATTTCGCCGAACCCGAACCGGTCTTCGCCGACACCGAACGCCTTGTCGCGCTTGCGGTGCGCGCGGGTCTGGACGAAGCTGCGGTGCGCGCGGTGCTCGCCGACCCGGACGCCTACGCCGACGCCGTCCGCCAGGACGAACGCGAAGCCACGCAACTCGGCGCGACCGGCGTGCCGTTCTTCGTCTTCGACAACAAGTACGCCGTCTCCGGCGCCCAGCCGACCGAGGTGTTCACCCACGCGCTCACCACCGCATGGAACGACCGCCCGGCACCACTGGTGATCACCGCCGAGTCCGACGGCGAGACCTGCGGCCCGGACGGCTGCAAGATCTAACGCTTAAAGGTCGATGACGACCTTGATATCGCTGTGGTCACCCGGCTCGAACGCCTCGAGCGCGCGCTCCAACGGCAGTCGCCGGGTGATCAACCGGCCCAACCACTCCGGGTCGGCCTTCGCCAGCGCCTGCGCCGCCAGCTCGTAGTGGTGCCGGTTGGCGTTGACCGATCCGAACACCACCGCATTGTCGAGCACGATATTGCGGTTGAGCGCGCCCACGTCGACCGGGGCGTCGTTACCGGGTGAGGACACCCCGGTCAGGCAGACGATCACGCCAGGGTGGTTGATCTCCGCGGCCTGCAACGCCACCGCCGGAGCGCCGGTCGCCTCGATCACGACATCCGCGTGGATCTTCTCCGCCACATCCGCGGCCGAACCCGTGTGGAAGGTCCCACCGAGATCGGCCACCAGCCCCGGCTTCGGCCCCTCCGTCGACCGGTCGAGGACATGCACGTCCAGTCCCCGCTGAGCACCGAGCATCGCCGCCAGCAGACCGATCGGCCCCGCACCGGTGATCAGCACCGTCTTCGGATCGAACCAGGCCCGACCGTTGATCTTCTCGATCTGATCCCACGCCTTGGCCACCACCGTCGTCGGCTCCATCAGCACCCCGACCTGCGCCAGCGACGGATCGAGCTGCACGGCGTAATCGACCGGCACCACCCACTCGCTCGACCCGAACCCGTCGATCTGCTTGATCCCGCGCTCCACGTAGTCCCCGTTGCGGCACATGTCGAACTCGCCACGCGCACACGCCCCGCACGGCACCGGATCGGGGCGGCGCACGATCCCGACGACGAGATCGCCTGCGGCGAAACCACTTCCGTCCGGCGCGGTCCGCACCCGGCCCAGCGACTCGTGCCCCAGGATCAGCCGGTCCCGTCCCGGCGGCGCCCACCCGTACTCGCCCGAGGCGATCTCGCGGTCGGTACCGCAGATGCCGAGCGAGATCCCGTCGACGAGCAACTCGTTCGGCCCCGGCACCGGATCCGGCACGTCCTCGATGCTCAACGATCCGGGCTGGTTCGGCACAACGGTCAAAGCGCGCATGTCGGTTTCCCTTCCGCCGCAACGGCGATGCTGTCGGAACCTGCATCAGCAACTTGTTCGCGAACTCACACGAACAAGAATTGCCTGGGACAACGGTACGCGATCGCACAGCAGCGGCAAGATCGCGAATCGCTTGCAATCATCCCGAGAATGCTGCGACGATCGAGGAGGTCGCCACTCGGCATCGGTGGCGGGACCGTGCCTGTCGGTTTCGGCGCGCTGCCCTACGAGACCACCGTGTCGTCTCCGTACCGGGGCACCCGCACCGAACTCGTCGAAGTCCTCGACATCGCCCGCCAGGGACATGTGTCGGTGCATGTCGAGACGTTCAGCCTCGACGAAGCGCCCCTGGCCTACGAGCGGCTGCACGCGGGCAAGATCACCGGCCGCGCGGTCATCGTCCCCGACAGCTGAGGTGGCACCCGGCCCGTCGGCTACGGTGGAAACCGCTCGCACCGATCGACCGTTGCCTGCTGGAGGCGTCTTGCGCATCATCGTCCGGATCCTGCTCGTGCTCGCCGCGCTCGTCTGCGCCACCGCACCCGCCCTCGGCGCACCGGCTGTCGACGACGCCACCGGCCGCAAGATCGACGAACTGCTCGCCGTGCGCGCCGAAGCGGGCGCCGTGGACCGGGGCGAACTGCTGGCCCGGCTCTCCGCCCGCCTGCTCGGCACGCCCTACGGCGCGAACATGCTCGTCGGATCCGCCACCGAGCCCGAACAACTCGTCGTCGACCTGCGCCGCGTCGACTGCTTCACCTTCCTCGACTACGTCGCCGCCGCCTCCCGCTCGACCGACCGCGACCAGTTCGTCACGAACCTGATCGCCACCCGCTATGTCGACAGCCGCGTCGAATTCACCCAGCGCAAGCACTTCTTCACCGACTGGGCCGCCACCGGCCGCATCGCCGCCACCGACATCACCGCGAGCCTGAGCCCGGCCGCTGTCACCACCACCAAGCACCTCAACGCCAAAGCCGACGGCAGCAACTACCTGCCCGGCCTGCCCGTCGTCGACCGCGCGATCACCCACATCCCCGCGGCCGCGGTCGACGGGGGAGTCGTGGCAGGTCTGCGCACCGGCGACTTCCTCGGCGCCTACACCCCCGAAGCCGGCCTCGATGTCACCCACGTCGGCATCGTCGTCCAGACCCCCACCGGCCCGGTGTTCCGCAACGCCTCTTCCCTGGCCGACTACCAGGTCGTCGATACCCCACTGGCCGACTACGTCCGCACCACACCCGGCATCGTCGTCCTGCGGCCGCTCTGAATCCCGCGAGGTTTCGCCGTGACCACACTGCCCGACCGCCCCCATACCGCGCTGCTCGTCGTCGACGTCCAGAACGGTGTCGTCGGCGAAGCGATCCACCGTGACGAGGTGGTCGCCAACATCGCCGCACTCGTCGACCGTGCCCGCGCCGCCCGCGTGCCGGTGATCTGGATCCAGCACTCCTCCGACGACCTCGTCACCGGCACCGAGGCCTGGCAGTACGTCCCCGAACTCACCCGCACCGACGACGAACCCCTGGTGCACAAGCGCTACGGCGACTCCTTCGAAGACACACCGCTCGAGGAATTGCTGGCCGCGGCAGGCGCCGGCCACCTCGTGGTCACCGGCGCCGAAACCGACGCGTGCATCCGCTCCACCATCCACGGCGGCTTCGTCCGCGGTTATGACATCACCCTCGTCGCCGACGCCCACACCACCTTCGACAAAACCCCCTGGGGCGCACCGAAACCCGACGACGTCATCGCCCACACCAACCTCTACTGGCAGTACCAGCAGGCACCGGGCCGCACCGCCGCCGTCCGCCCGACCGCCGACCTTGACTTCATGTCGACCTGAACAGGCACGGTGGTCCCATGACCACCTTCGGCTCTGCACAGAGCGCCGGCTACGACCGCCGCGCCACCCGCCTGCTCGGCAGCCTGTACCGGCGCATCGCCGCCGACATCGACACCGCGACCGCCCAGGGCGCCACCGTCGTCGACATCGGCACGGGCCCGGGAAAACTGTTGTCCACCTTGGCGACCCGGCGCCCAGATCTTCGTCTGCACGGCATCGATCTGTCCCCGCACATGATCGAGATCGCCCACCGCAACCTCGACGGCCACCCCGCCGAACTCGCCGTCGCCGATGTCGGCGACCTGCCACACCCCGACGCCACCATCGACTTCGCCGTCTCCAGCCTGAGCATGCACGAATGGCCTGACCTCGGCGCAGCCACCCGCGAACTACACCGGATTCTGCGACCCGGCGGCACCCTCACGATCTACGACTTCCGGTTCGCCCGCACCGCAGCGATCCAGCAGGCGCTGCGCACGCACTTCGGCACCGTCGACACCGAAACCGTCCGGCTCCCATGGCATCCCGTCGCGGTCATCACCCGCTACCGCGCCACGGCATAGGGTCGACAGATGGCGGGTGAACACACCACGATCGGCGTGGCGGCAGCACACTTCGGTCTCCCCACGCATGTCCTGCGGCACTGGGAAGACTGCGGACTGCTCACCCCCGAACGCGACTCCGCGGGCCGGCGCCGCTACCGCGACACCGATCTGGACACCATCGCGATGATCGTCCTCGGCAAGAAGGCGGGCCTGTCCCTGGACGACCTCGCCATCCTGTTCACCCGCGCCCCCGACCGCGCCACCCGCCGACAGGTCCTGCAAGCCCACCGCACCCGCCTGACCGACCAACTCGCCCGCACCCGAGCCGCCCTCGACGCGATCACCCACGTCCTCGACTGCGACGCCGAGGACTTCCGCACCTGCCCACACTTCCTCGACCAGATCGCCGCCGTACGAGACTGAGTTCAGACGCCCGTGGCTCCGTCGATGCGTTCGCGGATGAGATCGGCATGGCCGCAGTGGCGGGCGTACTCGGCGATCATGTGCGTGTAGATCCAGCGCAAACTCACCCGGCCAGCCATGAACGGACTCGTGTCGTCCAACTGACGCACGGCGCAGTTGCGGCGGGCGTGGGCGATCTCGTCGTTCCAGACAACCAGGGCGGTGTCGTAGGTCGAATGGTCGAATACCTCGAACCCACCGTCGTGCCCCTCGGTGTCGGCATCCGGGTCGTGGATCGGCGGGGCAGTCTCCCCGGCGAGGACTCTGCGGAACCAGTTGCGCTCGACCTCGGCCATGTGCTGGAGCAGGCCGAGCAGGGTCAGCGCAGAAGGCGCCGCGGCGGCGACACGTAGCTGAGCGTCATCGAGTCCCTGGCACTTGCCCGCCAGCGTCGCCCGGTAGAAGTCCAGCCACCCCTCCAGCGTCGCGCGCTCGTCGGCATTCAGCGGCGGCATCGGCCGTTCATTCGTCATCACGAACAGCGATGGTGCCAGCAGGGTCGGACACCTACGGTGCTGGGAAACCCCGTCCGGACGTGAGACGATCGCGCATGTGACCAGCACCCCGGAGCGGCCCCAGCATCTCAGGGATCTTGCACTGCTGCGCCGCGTCCGCGACCGCATCGATCGCGAATACGCCCAGCCGCTCGACGTCGAAGCGCTCGCGCGCGGCGTGCACATGTCCGCCGGGCACCTCAGTCGCCAGTTCCGCATCGCCTACGGCGAATCGCCGTACTCCTACCTGATGACCCGCCGCATCGAACGCGCCATGGCGCTGCTGCGGCGCGGGGACCTGAGCGTCACCGAAGTCTGCTTCGCCGTCGGCTCCTCGTCGCTGGGCACCTTCAGTACGCGCTTCACCGAACTCGTCGGCGTGCCGCCCAGTGTCTACCGCCAAGAGCACGCCGCAGCGACCCAGGGAATGCCATCGTGCGTGGTCAAGCGGGTGACCAGACCGATCAGGAATCAAGAAGCGCAGGCTTCGGCAGGCAATTAGCGTGGTCGCCATGAACATCACCATTCACCAGAGCTACCTCCCGCAGGACGACCCCGACGCCGCGCTCGCCTTCTACCGCGACGCCCTCGGCTTCGAGGTCCGCAGCGACGTCGGCTACGGCGGTCTGCGCTGGATCGTCGTCGGCCCCGCCGGCCAACCAGACACCTCCCTCGTGCTGACCCCGCCCGCCGCCGACCCCGGCATCACCGACGAGGAACGCCGCGTCATCACGGAGATGATGGCCAAAGGCACCTACGCCGGGATCAACCTCGCCACCGACGACCTCGACGGGCTGTTCGAGAAGCTCCAGGCAGGCGACATCGAGGTGGTCCAGGAACCCACCGATCAGCCCTACGGCGTCCGTGACTGCGCCTTCCGCGACCCCGCGGGCAACATGGTCCGAATCCAGCAGGCCAAGTAAGCCCGACCGCCGGTAGATTCGATATCCGGCGACGCCGACTGACCGAGGGAGACTCATGAGCACGGCCAAGAAGTCCAGCACCGCGACCGTGGAGCCGGCCGACAGCCACGACCTGATCCGCGTGCACGGCGCGCGCGTCAACAACCTGCGCGACGTCAGCGTCGAGCTTCCCAAGCGCAGGCTCACCGTCTTCACCGGCGTCTCCGGTTCCGGCAAGAGCTCACTGGTCTTCGGCACCATCGCCGCCGAATCGCAGCGCCTCATCAACGAGACCTACAGCGCGTTCGTGCAGGGCTTCATGCCCAGCCAGTCGCGTCCCGACGTCGACGTCCTCGAAGGCCTCACCACCGCGATCCTGGTCGACCAGTCCCGCCTCGGCGCCGACCCGCGCTCCACCGTCGGCACCGTCACCGACGCCAACGCGATGCTGCGGATCCTGTTCAGCCGCCTCGGCGACCCGCACATCGGCTCCTCGCAGGCCTTCTCCTTCAATGTCGCCTCGATCAGCGGCTCGGGCGCGGTCGCCGTCGAGAAGCACGGTGTCACCGTCAAGGAACGCCGCAGCTTCACCATCACCGGCGGCATGTGTCCCAACTGCGAGGGCAAGGGCACCGTCAACGACATCGACCTGACCCAGCTCTACGACGAGAACAAGTCCCTCGACGAGGGTCCGTTCACCATCCCCGGCTACAGCATGGACGGCTGGATGGGCCGCATCTACAAGGGCAGCGGCTTCTTCGACCCGGCCAAGCCGATCAAGAAGTACACCAAGAAGCAGCTCGCCGACCTGCTCTACAAGGAACCGACCAAGATCAAGGTCGACGGCATCAACCTCACCTACGAGGGCCTGATCCCCAAGATCCGCAAGTCGATGCTGTCCAAGGACGTCGAGGCGCTGCAGCCGCACGTGCGCGCCTTCGTCGAACGCGCCGTCACCTTCGGCACCTGCCCCGACTGCGACGGCACCCGGCTCAGCGCCGAAGCCCGCTCCTCCAAGATCGACGGCACCAGCATCGCCGACGCCTGCGCCATGCAGATCACCGACCTCGCCGAATGGGTCAAGGGCATCGAAGACCCCTCGGTCGCGCCGCTGCTGGAATCGCTGCGCAAGACCCTGGACTCGTTCGTCGAGATCGGCCTCGGCTACCTGTCGCTGTCGCGGCCGTCGGGCACACTGTCCGGCGGTGAAGCCCAGCGCGTCAAGATGATCCGCCACCTCGGCTCCTCGCTGACCGACGTCACCTACGTCTTCGACGAGCCCACCGCAGGCCTGCACCCGCACGACATCCAGCGCATGAACGACCTGCTGCTGCGCCTGCGCGACAAGGGCAACACCGTCCTGGTCGTCGAGCACAAGCCCGAGACCATCGCGATCGCCGACCACATCGTCGACCTCGGCCCCGCCGCCGGTTCCAAGGGCGGCACCATCTGCTTCGAAGGATCCGTCGACGGTCTGCGCGCCAGCGACACCGTCACCGGCCGCCACTTCGACGACCGCGCCGCCGTCAAGGACACGGTGCGTAAGTCCGACGGCGCCTTGAAGATTCGCGGCGCCACGGCCAACAACCTGCGCGAAGTCGACGTCGACATCCCGCTCGGTGTGCTGGTCGCGATCACCGGTGTCGCCGGCTCGGGCAAGAGCTCGCTCGTGCACGGCTCGATCCCGATCGACGAGGGCGTCATCTCCATCGACCAGGCCCCCATCAAGGGCTCGCGCCGCAGCAACCCCGCCACCTACACCGGTCTGCTCGACCACATCCGCAAGGCCTTCGCCAAGGCGACCGGCGCGAAACCGGCCCTGTTCAGCGCGAATTCCGAAGGCGCGTGCCCGAACTGCAACGGCGCGGGCGTCGTCTACACCGACCTGGCGATGATGGCGGGCGTGTCCACCGTGTGTGAGGTGTGCGAGGGCAAGCGGTTCATGGCCGAGGTGCTCGAATACACCTTCGCGGGCAAGAACATCAGCGAAGTGCTGTCGATGCCCGTCGACGAGGCGCGCGAGTTCTTCGGCGACGGGGAAGCCCGCACCCCCGCCGCCCACAAGATCCTCACCCACCTCACCGAGGTCGGCCTCGGCTACCTCACCATCGGCCAGCCGCTGACCACCCTGTCCGGCGGTGAACGTCAGCGCCTGAAGCTGGCCACCCACATGTCCGACAAGGGCGGCGTCTACATCCTCGACGAACCCACCACCGGCCTGCACCTGGCCGACGTCGAACAACTCCTCGGCCTCCTGGACCGCCTCGTCGACGCGGGCAAATCCGTCATCGTCGTCGAACACCACCAGGCGGTCATGGCCCACGCCGACTGGATCATCGACCTCGGCCCCGGCGCGGGCCACGACGGCGGCCAGATCGTCTTCGAAGGCACCCCCGCCGACCTCGTCGCCGCCCGCTCCACCCTCACCGGCGAACACCTCGCCGACTATGTAGGCGCCTGACCCCGCTCGCCTCCCCCCTCGGGCCACAGGAACCCGGGGGGAGGAGGCTCGATATCGACTACCCCAGAGCGCGGCCGTGACCTCTCAGCAAACAGGCAGCGGTAGTGTCGAGGATGTCGACGGTGTCGATGTCTGGATCGGTCGACTGCCGATGGAATCGATGTCCGCCCGACCACACCGGGTCTTCAGCCCGCACCTTCGCCGGCACGTCGGTGAGAGCATGCCCCGCTGCGCGGTGCATCTGCCGGACCGACGACTGCCAGTCCGGCAGCACAAGGCCGCCTGACCAGGCACGGACCGGCTGAGCGATCCCACTGGGCGATCTCGCGCAGCGTCGGCAATGCCCTTCCGGCATTGGCCGGACAGGTCCAGAATTGACTTGTCGCCTGCTACGCGGCGCTAGGACTCGTCATCATGCAACAGCCTTCCCTGTCGCCCACCGAGACCGGCCCCGGTTTACCCGAGGGCGCATTCGAGCTGTCGGCGGCTCAACACGGCATCTGGTTCGCCCAGCAACTCGCGGGCGACATCCCCTTTTCCATCGCGCAGTACATCGACATGGAAGGGCCGATCGACCTCGAGGTGCTGGCGGAGGCTGCGCGCCAGGCCGGGCGCGAGTTCGGTACCGGGTATCTGCGGCTGATCGAGGTCAGCGGGTATCCCTACCAGCTGGTCGATACCACGCTGGACGAAAGTCCGGTGGTCCTGGATTTCCGTGACAAACCCGATCCGGTCACCGCTGCGCACACCTGGATGTGCGCGGAGTACGCGGCGCCGCTGAACCTGACCACCGATCGCCTGGTCTGTGGTGCCATGCTGCGGATCGCCGACAACCGCTGGTTCTGCTACACGCGGATCCACCACATCGTGTTGGACGGTATGGGCGCGGTGGCCCTGGTGCAGCGCACCAGCGAGCTCTACAACGCGGCGATCAAGGGCAGGGAGCCACCGGCGGCCAAGGCCGATCACCTCCGCAAGATCGTCGACGCCGATGTGGCCTATCGCAGCTCGGATCGGTTCGTGGCCGACCGGGAGTATTGGCGCGAGCACCTCGGCGGGATGGCCGACCCGGTGAGCCTTGCCGGGCGCATCGCCGATGTCGACGCGCAGCCGAGGCGCGTCGCGGGCGCGCTGACCAGCGACATGGCCGCGCTGCTGGACTCTGTCGCGAAAGCTGCCTCCTCGGGCGTCGCGCCGACCGTGGTCGCCGCGTTCGGCGCGTACCTCGCCGCCATGACCGGAGCCGGAGAGGTGGTGCTGAGCCTTCCTGTTTCGGCGCGCACCACGGCGAGCCTACGACGTTCCGGTGGCATGGTCGCCAATGTCGTCCCGGTGCGGCTCACCCTGTCGCCGACCACCTCGGTCGGCGACGTGATCCGCGCTGCGCAGAGTGAGCTCACCGGCGCATTGCGGCGACAGCGATACCGCCAGGAGGACATCGTTCGCGATCTCGGCTGGCCGATGGACGAACCCGCATCGTTCGGGCCGTCGGTGAACCTGATGATGGTGGACACCCGGATCCAGCTCGGCGCGGTCACCGGACGGGTGCATGTGCTGACCTCCGGGCTGATCGAAGATCTCTTCGTCAACCTGTATCCCGGGGTGGGGGGTGAGAGCACCCACATCGACTTCCAGGGCAACAGAAACCTGTACAGCGACGTCGAATTGGCGGCGCACCATCGCAGGTTCCTGCTGTTCCTGCACCAGTTCCTCGCCGCGGGGCCGGACGCGGCACTCTGGACAGTGCCGGTCGTGTCCGACGACGAGCAGACCGAGCTTGCCCCCGTACGCGGGCCGGAAGGTGTCGCACCTCGTTCGCTGCCCGACATCCTCGCTGCCGGTGCGGCACTCGATCGTGACGCAGTCGCGATCCGCAGCGGCGAGACCACACTGTCCTACCGTGGAGTCGACGAGTACACGAATCGGCTGGCCCGGGTGCTGATCGCGGCCGGTGCCGGACCGGAACGCACCGTGGCGATCTCGATTCCGCGTTCGGCGGAGTCGGTGTCGGCGATGATCGCGGTGGCGAAGACCGGCGCGGCGTTCGTGCCGATCGATCCGACCTATCCCGCCGACCGTATCGAGCACATGCTCGGCGACAGCGGTGTCGTGGCGGGCGTAACCGTCGCGGCCGTCCGGCAGTCGCTGCCGGACCGGGTCGACTGGCTGATACTCGACGACGAGGCAACCCTGATCGAGGTGGCCGAGCAGGACGCGGCGGCGATCACCGACACCGAGCGCCGCGCCGCCGTGCAGCTGGACCAAGCCGCGTACCTCATCTACACCTCCGGATCGACCGGGTTGCCCAAAGGTGTGGTGGTCTCACACCGTGGCTTGGCCGATCTGGTCGCGAGCTCCGGCACCGAGTTCCGCATCGACGCAGATTCCGTTGTGGCGCATGCTGTCTCGCCCAGCTTCGATATCTCGGTCGAGGAGGTCCTGGTGACCCTCGCCGCGGGTGCCACGCTGGTCGTCGTGCCGCCGTCGGCCGCTGCGGGCGAGGACCTGGCGGAGGTGCTGCGCGCGCACCGGGTCACCCATCTCGATGTCACGCCTGCGGTGGTGGGGTCGTTGGATCCGAAGACGCTGCCCGAACTGTCCACGGTGGTTGTCGGTGGTGACGCCTGCCCGCCCGAGTTGGTGGCGAAATGGTCAGGGCGGTCCCTGCTGAACGCGTACGGCCCGACGGAAACCACCGTGACCGTGACCGTGAGCGAAGCCCTCACGCCTGCCACGCCGATCACCATCGGCAGCCTCGTGCGCGGGGTCTCCGGCGTCGTGCTCGACCCGTGGCTGCGACCTGTCCCCCCGAATACGACGGGTGAGCTGTACCTCGCAGGCCCCGGAGTGGCGCGCGGCTACCACCAGCGCAACGGACTCACGGCTGCACGATTCGTCGCCAACCCGTACGAGCCCGGCGCGCGGATGTACCGGACCGGCGACCTGGTGCGCTGGAACACCCGAGAGGGCAGGCTGGAGCTGGAATACCAGGGCCGCAGCGATTTCCAGGTGAAGGTGCGTGGCTTCCGCATCGAGCTGGGCGAAATCGACGCGGCACTACGACGGCACCCGGACATAGATTTCGCGATCACCCTCGGCGTCCGGACCGATTCCGGCGCCACCGAGCTGGTGTCTTACGTGCTACCCAGGCCGGGAGCCGAGATGCATCCGGAGGCACTGAAAGCGGCTGCCGGTGAATCGCTTCCGGCCTACATGGTGCCCGCGGTCGTCGTGGTGCTGGACCACATTCCGCTCACTCCGCTCGGCACGGTAGACCGCACGGCATTGCCCGCACCCGACGCAGGCCGCCGCGCGACTGTCAGCCGCGCGCCGTCGACTCCGCGCGAGCAAGCACTGGCCGCGCTGTTCGCCGAGGTGCTGGGGCGGCAGGCGGTGGGTGTCGACGAGAGCTTCTTCGCGCTCGGCGGGGACAGCATCGTCTCGATCCAGCTGGTGTCACGGGCGAAGGCAGCCGGGCTCGGGTTCAGTGCCCGGGATGTTTTCGAGCGCAAGACTGTCGCCGCGCTGGCAGTTGTGGCCACCGAGGTACCGGCACAGGTGGTGCACGAATTGCCCGGTGGCGGCGTCGGCACTGTCGAGCTCACACCGATCGTGCACGCGATGCTGGACCAGGGGGATACGTGGCGCCGGTTCAGCCAGGCGGTAGTGATCAGCTTGCCCACGGGTATCGAGCGAGCGCGACTCGGCGCTGCCGTGCAGGCACTGGTCGACCACCACCACCTGCTGCGTTCCTCGTTGCGGCACGGCGATGAAGGCTGGGAATGGGTTGTCGCCGACCGCGGTTCGATCGATGCCGAGACGCTGGTGGAGGTCGTGGCGGCGGGTCCGGAACACGAGGAGACCTGCGAACGCGCAGTGCGGCGCGCTGCCGACCTGCTCGACCCCGAGTCCGGTGTCGTCGCGCGGTTCGTCCTGCTCGAGCGGGCCGACGCCGACCCCCTGTGCTGGCTGGTCATGCACCAGCTCGTCACCGACGAGCTCTCCTGGCGAATTCTGGCGGCGGACCTGGCCACAGCGGCACGGGGCGGCGTCCTGGCCCCGGGCGGCACCTCGTTCCGGCGCTGGGCGCACGGTCAGCTCGCGCACGCGGGCGAGCGCGTCGGCGAACTTCCGATCTGGCAGCGCGTTCTGGCGACACCCGATCCGGCGCTCGGCTCCGGCACCCTCGATCCCGCTGTCGATGTGGTCGCCACGATCGCGCATCGGCAGACGACCATCGCACCGGATGTCGCGAACATCGTGCTCGCCGCCGCGCCCGACCGATTCCATTGCAGCCCCGACGATGTGCTGCTCACCGCACTCACGATGGCGCTGGGTCGCCGGCGCGACCGGGCCGCCGCGCTGTGCACGCTGGTGGGCCACGACCGCGTAGCGGCCATCCTGCCCGGCGCGGATCTCGCGCGCACAGTGGGCTGTTTCACCAGCATGCACCCGGTTGCCCTCGACCGGACCGGTATCGACCTTGCCGACGCGTTCGCGGGCGGCGCGGCGGCAGGCGCCGCGATCAAGGCCGTCAAGGAGCAGCTGCGAGCCCTGCCCGACCACGGCATCGGCTTCGGCATACTGCGCTACCTGAACACCGACACCGCCGACGCGCTCGCGGGCGCACCCACCCCCCAGGTCCGCTTCGACTACCTCGACCGGACAACGAGCGACGGCACACCCGAAGCCTTTCTCCCGCAACGCTTCGTGGCAGCGCAGGACGACCGGGCCCCGTTGGCCGCCGTTGTCGACATCACCGCCGTCCGGACCGACAGCGGTCTGGAAGTGACCTGGTCCTACGCCTCTCGGTTGCTCGACGCCGCCGCCGTCGACGAACTCGCCGAACTGTGGACAGATGCCCTGCGGGCGCTCGCCGACCATGCCGAGACCGCGGGTGCCGGTGGTCACACGCCGTCCGACTTCGACCTCGTATCGATCACTCAGCCGCAGATCGACGGGTGGGACCACACCTATCCGAATGTCGCGGACGTGTGGCCGCTCTCGCCGCTGCAGTTCGGTCTGCTGTTCCATGCTCTGTACGATCCCGACACCGCCGACAGCTACACGGTGCAGTCGATTCTCACCCTGGCGGGCACGGTGGACGCGTCCCGCTTGCGCGCCGCCGCGCAGGCGTTGGTGGCGCGGCACGACAACCTGCGGGTCGCCTTCGTGGAAACTGACGACGGGCCACGCCAGCTCGTTCTCGGCGAAGCGGAAGCCCACTGGCAGGAGGTGGATCTCACCGGCATTCCGGACGCCGACCTGCGGCAGCGGGAGCTGGATCGGGTGCTCGCCGTGGACGCGCATACCCGATTCGATCTCACCCGACCACCGCTGTTGCGCTTCCTGCTCATCCGGACCGCCGCCGACATATACCGTTTCGTGCTGACCAATCATCACCTCGTGCTGGACGGCTGGTCGGGGCCACTGTTGGTGCGCGAGTTGCTGACGCTGTATGTCACCTCGGGTGATGCCTCCGCGCTGCCGCCCGCCCACCCCTACCGGAAATTCCTGTCCTGGCTGCGCACCCAGGACGACGCGGCATCCGTCGCCGCATGGGCGCGATCACTGGCGGGCGTGGATACCCCGACCCGCGCGGTCGCGAGCCTGGACGGTATCGAGTCCACCGAGACCGGGATGATCTCCACCGACCTGCCCCACGGCACGGTCGCCCGGTTGGAGACGGTTGCCCGCGAATCCGGCGCCACGGTGAACACCCTGGTGCAGGCCGGCTGGGCGATGGTGCTGGCCATGCTGACCGGCCGGACCGACGTCGTGTTCGGCGGGACGGTCTCCGGCAGGCCACCGGAACTGGCGGGCGTCGAAGAGATGGTCGGCCTGTTCATCAATACGCTGCCGGTGCGCGTACGACTCGACCCCGCGGAGCGGGTGGTCGAGCTGCTGGCCCGGCTGCAGGCCGAGCAGGCCCGGTTGATGGACTACCAGCAGGTCGGGCTCGCGGCCATCCACCAGGCGGTCGGCCTTGCCGAACTGTTCGACACGATGGTCGTCTTCGAGTCCTATCCGATCGACCGGGAAATGCTCTCGCAGATGCTCGGCGTCGCGGGGATGCGGGTGCTCGATGTCGAAGTCACCGACGCGGCGGCGTACCCGTTGAACCTCATGGTCACTCCGCTACGCGGCGCCGAGGGGCCTGACACGCTGCACATCACCCTGAAGTTCATGGCCGACAAGCTCGATCACCCGGCGGCGCGGACACTGCTGGATCGTTTCGTCCGGCTGCTGACCCAGCTCGCCGAGCACCCGCGCGCACTGGTCTCGCAGCTGCAGCACTGCGACGACGCGGAACGCGCCGCACTGCTGCCGGTTCGCGGGCCGGAGTCGGTACCGTTGCGGACCCTGCCCGAGATCCTCGCCGACGGCGCGCGCATCGACAGCGGCGCCATCGCGGTCAGCGTGGACGAGCTCACCATGTCCTACGGTGAACTCGACGCCTGGTCCAACCGCATCGCCCGGATACTGCTGCGCAGGGGTGCCGGCCGAGAGGCATTCGTCGCGCTCGCCCTCACCCGATCTCTGGAATCGGTGGTCGCGGTGTGGGCGCTGGCCAAGACGGGCGCGGCTTTCATGCCACTGGATCCGCACTATCCGGTGGCACGGATCGAGCAAATGCTCACCGACTCGAAGGCCCCGATCGGTGTGACGGTGACTGCGATCCGCGAGAGGCTGCCCGGCACCGTCGACTGGGTGCTCCTCGACGACCCCGGCACGATCCGGACAGCGATGACGGTCTCCGGCGCTCCGGTCACCGACGAGGAGCGCGGCAGCTCCGTCGAGATCGATCAGACGGCCTACCTGATCTACACCTCGGGCTCCACCGGCACGCCGAAGGCTGTGCTACTCAGCCACCGCGGAGTCGCGAATTTCGTGACCGCCTACAACAAGTCGCTCGAACTGGACGCGACCGCGAGCGCACTGCATGTGGCCTCGCCCAGCTTCGACGCCGCGGTGGCCGAGCTGTTGACGACGCACGGTGCGGGCGGGCGGCTCGTGGTGGCGCCGCCGGATGTCTACGGCGGCGCCGAGCTCGAACGACTGCTGCGCATCGAGCGGGTGACCCATGCGGTCGTCACGCCGTCGGTGCTGGCCACGATGGACCCCAGCGACTTGGACCAGCTGCGCGGCTTGGCGGTCGCCGGTGAGGCCGTGACACCGGAGCTGATCGAGCGGTGGTCGGCGGGCCGGCGAATGGTAAACCTGTACGGCCCCACCGAATTCAGCATCATGGCGACCGGGTCGGCGGAACTCGTCGTGGGCGAGCCGATCACGATCGGCGGGCCGATCCACGGTGCCGCCACGATGGTGCTCGACACCTGGCTGCGCCCGGTTCCGATGGGCGTCGCGGGGGAGCTGTACCTGGCCGGTCCGGCGCTCGCCCGCGGGTACTTCAACCGGTTCGCGATGACGGCGGGGCGCTTCGTCGCCGACCCGTACGGTGAGCCGGGCGAGCGGATGTATCGGACCGGCGACATGGTGCGCTGGAGCACCGGCGACAACGGCGCACTCGAACTGGAATACCTGGGCCGCAGCGACTTCCAGGTCAAGATCCGCGGCCTGCGGATCGAACTGGGCGAGATCGACGCGGCGTTGTCCCGCGACGAGCAGGTCGAACACGCGGTGACGATCGGGCACACCGACCCGGCGGGGGAGACAGTGCTGGTGTCCTATGTACTGCCCGCCGAGGGGGCGGAATTGGATACCGAGCGGCTGCGGGTGCAGCTGGCCGCGGAACTGCCCGGGTACATAGTGCCCGGCTACGTCGTCGAGCTGGATTCGATTCCGCTCACCCCGGTCGGCAAGCTGGACCGCACAGCCCTTCCGCTGCCCGACTTCTCGGGCGCCCACCGTCCGTATCTGGCGCCGCGCACCCCGGTGGAAGAAGCCGTTGCCGCAGTATTCGCCGAGGTGCTCGGCGCCGACCGGGTGAGCATCGACCAGCCGTTCTTCGAATCCGGCGGCAACTCGCTGAGTGCGACCAAGGTGGTCGCCCGGGTGAATTCGGCACTCGGGTCGACCATCACGCTGCGTGATCTGTTCGACGCGCCCACCGTCAGCCAACTGTCGGCGCGGGTCGTCCCGGCCACCGACGGCAAGCCCGGCCGCCGCGCTCTCGCCCCGCAGATCCGGCCGGACCGGATCCCGCTGTCTCCGGCGCAACAGCGCATGTGGGTGCTCAACCGCATGGATCCGGCCTCGCCCGCATACAACATCGCGGTCGCGCTGCGGCTCACCGGCGAACTGGATGTCGATGCCATGCGGCAGGCGCTCGCCGATGTCGTCGGCAGGCACGAGAGTCTGCGCACCGTCTACCCCGCCGACGAGGCGGGACCGCGGCAGGTAGTGATCGATGCCGAGGTGGCCGCTCCCGCCATCACCCTGCTCGACATCGAAGACGGTGCACCGCTGCGCGATCGGATCAACACAGTGGCGGGCACCGGATTCGATGTCACCAGGGAACCACCGCTGCGCGTTGGCGTCTTCCGCGTCGTCTCACCTACGGCTCACCCGCCGGGTACCGCTGCGACCTCCGCCGAACACGCGGCGGGCGCCGCACAGGTCTGCTCTGGTCACTTCATGAGCGGCGCCGAAAACTCCGCAGTGCCCGCGAGTTCCGCACCGGTACACGTGGTCGTCCTGGTGGTGCATCACATCAGCGCTGACGGCGCGTCGATGGCGCCCCTTGCCGCCGATCTCGTCGCCGCCTACTCGGCGCGGTCGGCCGGAGCCGACACCGCTCGGGCGCCGCTTGCCGTACAGTACGCCGACTTCGCACTCTGGCATCGCGAGCTGCTCGGCAGCGAGTCCGATCCGGAATCCACTGTCGCCGAGCAGATCCGATATTGGACACGCACGCTCTCCGGGGTGCCGGAGCTGCTCGAGCTTCCCGCCGACCGCCCGCGCCCCGCGGTGAACTCGATGCGCAGCGCCGACTACGCGTTCACCATCGACCTCGAGCTGCACAGCGCCCTGGTGCAATTCGCGACCGCGCACAACGTCAGCCCGTTCATGGTCGTGCACGCCACGCTGGCGGTCCTGCTGGCCCGGCTCGGCGCCACCGATGACGTGGTGATCGGCACCCCGGTCGCCGGTCGCAGCGAGCAAGCGCTGGACGAGCTCGTCGGCATGTTCGTCAACACGCTTGCGCTGCGTGCCCGAGTCGACCAGAGCGTCGGATTCACCGAGTTCCTCACCGCGGTCCGGTCGGCCGATCTGGACGCGTTCGGCAACGCCGATGTGCCGTTCGAGCAGCTGGTCCAGGCGTTGAACCCGAGCCGGTCGACCGCGCACCACCCGTTCTTCCAGGTTCTGCTGACCCTGCAGAACTTCGTCGAGCCGGTCCTCGAACTGCCCGGCCTGCGGTTCGAGGTGGAGAATTTCGACCGACGCTCCTCGCAGTTCGACCTGACAGTGGACCTGCGCGAGCGCTTCGCCGGGACGGAACCGGCCGGCCTGGATGGCGTGCTGACCTACGCGACCGACCTTTTCGACGAGGCGACGGTCGCCTCGCTGGCCACCCGGTGGCAGCACGTGCTCACCACCGTCCTCACCCAGCCCGAGGCGCGCCTCGCCGATATCGACATCCTGGACGGCACCGAGCGCAGCGCCCTGGTGCCGGTGCGGGGCCCGGAAAGTTGTGGAACGACAACGCTTTCTCAACTGCTGGCGGCCTCCGTCGCGCAATACCCGGAGCGCGCCGCCCTGGTCGTCGCCGGACACACGACGACCTACCAGGAGCTCGACGCGCAGGCCAACCGGCTGGCGAGGCTGTTGCTGGAAGCAGGCGCCGGGCCGGAAACCTCAGTGGCGCTGAGCCTGCCCCGTTCCGCCGAACTGCTCACCGGCTTGTGGGCGGCCGCGAAGATCGGGGCGGCCTTCTTGCCGATCGACCCGAAGCACCCGGGGGAGCGGATCAAGCACATGCTGACCGATTCCGGCACCCGGGTCGGTCTCACCGTCGCCGCCTACCGGTCGATGCTGCCGAACAACACGACCTGGCTCGTGCTCGACGACCCCGAGCTCGTCGAACGCTGGTTCCGTGCACACAGCACCGCCGTACGCGATAGCGAGCTGCCCACCCCGATCCGGCCGGACAACCCGGCGTGGCTGATCTACACGTCGGGCTCGACCGGAACACCCAAGGGCGTCTCGGTGTCCCATCGAGGGCTCGCCGACATGGTCGCGGCGCAGCGTGACCTGCTGGGCTTGGACGAGCACTCCCGAGTCCTGCAGGTGGCCTCACCGAGTTTCGACGCGTCGCTGTTCGAGGCCGTCATGGCGTTCGGCACCGGCGGCGCCTCGGTGGTGTCGCCGCCGGAGGTGTTCGGCGGCAGCGCACTGAGCGAGCTGATCGAGGCCGAACGGGTGACCCACATGGTGATCACGCCGTCGGCACTGGCCACCATCGAACCCGACGAGGTGCCGAGCGTGCGGGTGCTGGCGGTAGCCGGTGAGGCTGTCGGGGCCGAACTCGTCGAACGCTGGGCGGCGGACCGCACCATGGTCGATCTCTACGGCCTGACCGAAACCACCATCTTGGCAACGGCTTCCGACCCTCTCGTCGTCGGCGAGCCGGTCTCCATCGGTACGCCGATCCGAGGCACAGCCGCCCTGGTCCTCGACGATCGGCTGCGCCCGGTTCCGGTCGGCGTCCCGGGTGAGCTGTACCTCGCGGGACCTGGCCTGGCCCGCGGATATCACGCCAGGCCGAGCCTGACCGCCGCTCGCTTCATGGCGAATCCCTTCGGCGCGGCGGGCGAACGGATGTACCGCACCGGTGATCTGGTGCGCTGGACGCGCTCCGGGTCGAATGTCGAACTGGACTACATCGGCCGCACCGACTTCCAGGTCAAGGTGCGCGGTCAGCGCATCGAGCTCGGCGAGATCGATGCCGTACTCGGGCGTACCGCGGACGTCGGCTTCGCGATGACGCTCGGCGTCCCCGGTCCCACCGGGGCGACGGCGCTGGCGGCCTACCTGCTGCCAACGCGGGGAGTCGAGCTCGACGTCGCGCGGGTGCGCGCCGCCGCGGCGAACACCTTGCCCGCGTACATGGTGCCGTCCGCTTTCGTCGTGCTGGACAGCATCCCGCTCACTGTGGTCGGCAAACTCGACCGGAAGGCGCTGCCCGCACCGGAATTCACAGCCGACCATGCCGAATACCGCGCACCGTCGACCCCCACCGAAAAGGCCATCGCCGGGATTTTCGGCGCGCTGCTCGGTCTCGACGTGGTGGGCGCCGACGACTCGTTCTTCGCGCTGGGCGGCGACAGCATCCTCGCCATCCAGCTGGTGTCGCTGGCCAAGCAACAGGGCATCAATTGCACTCCGCTGCAGGTCTTCGAACACCCCACGGTGGCCGCGCTCGCCACCGCCACCGAGGTCGCGGGTGCGGTGGTGACGCTCGACGAGCTGCCCGGCGGAGGTGTCGGCGAGATGCCCATTCCGCCGATCGTGCACTACATGCTCGAGCGTGGCGGCAACTACAACCGCTTCGCACAGTCCGCGGTACTGGAAATGCCGGTCGGCATCGAACGCGACCAGATCGTCGCGACTGTCACGGCTGTCGTCGACCGGCACGACATGCTCCGCGCACGGTTGACGACAGCCGAGGACGGAGCACCGCGACTGCTGGTCGGCGAACCCGGCTCGATCGACGTGGGCGCACTCGTCCATCGCGTCGAGCTCGACGCCGTCGATTCGGTCCACCTACGCGAAGACACGGTGACCGAGCTCGATTCCGCGATGAACCGGCTCGATCCGGCACACGGTATCGTGCTGCAGTTCGTCTGGCTCGACCCGGTGGGCGGCGCAGGCGCACGGACCAGAGCGGGCCGACTCATCGTGGTAGCGCATCACCTCGTCATCGACAGCGTCTCCTGGCGCATTCTGATCCCGGATCTGGTCGCCGCGTGGGCGCAGGTGTCGGTCGGCGACACCCCGGTTCTGGCCGAGACCGGCACCTCGATGCGGCGCTGGTCGCACGCACTGGCCGACGAATCACGCTCGGACAGGAGAGTTTCCGAACTCGGCTACTGGCAGCGCGTCATCGAGGACCGCCCGGACCCGCTGATCGGCTCCCGCGAGCTCGACGCCGGCGTCGATCAGACGCGCACCCTGCGCACGGTCGAACGCGCGTCAGCCGCCGAAGTCACCAGCGCGCTGCTCACCACGCTGCCCGCTCTCTTCCACTGCGGCGCCGACGACGCCCTGCTCGCCACCCTGGCGCTGGCTCTGATGCGCTGGCACGGCGGTGCCGACGACACCGTGCTGGTGCGGCTCGAAGGCCACGGCAGACAGGAGCAAGTGATCCCCGGCGCCGACTTGTCCCGCACGATCGGGTGGTTCACCAGCCTGTACCCGGTGCGGCTCGACCTCACCGGCATCGATGTCGACGGCGCGCTGACCGGCGGCCCTGCCATGGGCGCGGCGATCCGCGCGGTGCGCAATCAGCTGTCCGCGGTGCCGGACAACGGCATCGGGTTCGGCCTGCTGCGCTACCTGAATCCCGAGACGGCGGCACGCCTTCCGGCACGTCTGCCCGGCCGGATCAGCTTCAACTACCTGGGCCGCTACTCGACGGGCGACGTCCCCGCCGGGCTGGAACGCCTCGGCTGGCTCCCGACCGCGGAACTCGGCGACCTGCACGTCGCCGAATATCCGGACGTGCCACTGCAATCCGCTCTCGATGTGAACGCTGTGGTCATCGGCGACCGGCTAGAGGCGAGCTTCGGGTTCCCGGCAACGCTGCTCGACACGGCCGCGGTGGCCGAGCTGGCCGACCTGTGGATGGACGCGCTCGGCGCGGCCGCGCATTTCGCCGAGACTCCCGCGGCACAGACGGCCGCTGCCGAGGACGCCGCGGCACACGCGGCGGCCGCGACCGCGCCCATCCCGGGCGGCCTTGGTCTCGATGTGCTGCTGCCGATCCGGGTCGACGGCACCGAGCCCGCGTTGTTCTGCATCCATCCGGCGTCCGGAATATCCTGGACCTACCTCGGATTCGCGGAGGCATTGCGGCCCGGCCGACCGATCTACGGCCTGCAGGCTCCGGATCTGGGCGGCCGCGAACCACCCGTGCGCTCGATAGAGGAGTTCGCGGACCGATACATACGCGAGATCCGCGCCATCCAGCCGGAGGGGCCGTATCACCTGCTCGGCTGGTCATTCGGCGGGCTCATCGCGCACGCCATCGCGACCAAGTTGCAGGAGGCAGGCGACACGGTGGGTATCGTCGCGCTACTGGACGCCGATACCGCCGACATCGACGGCGACAGCATCGAGCGGCTCACCGCGGGCGCCTTCGTCAACACATTCGGCCCGGTCGTCGGCATCCAGGATGTGCCCGCGGACGCGACCGCGCAACAGGCCGCCGACCTGATCCGCGAGCGACTCGGTGGCGTATCGCTGATCGACGCGGACGTCATCGAACGGATTGCCGAGTCGTACAACGCATCGGCACGAACCCGAACCGGATACCGACGCCCGGTGTTCGACGGCGACATCCTGTATTTCAGCGCGATCACCGACACCTCCGACATCTTCGGCCCGGACGGCTGGCAGCCGTATGTGACCGGCGAAATCATCAACCATGACATCGAAGGCACCCACTACGAACTGACCGCACCACACGTGCTGCCGTTCATCGCGCGCGTGCTCGACGAACATCTGGGAGGCCGAGGATGACGAGAAGTCGCCGGCGCGGATGTGACCTATCTCGCGGCGATCGGCTCTGGTATCCGCTGTGACCGCAGGCATAGCCTGATACCCCGCGCACACGCGAAATAGATTGCACTAGAAAGATATTCGGTGCAAATCGGACATGTCCAGTCCTGTTGGCGATTGGCTGATTTCGACGTGCGCGCACTGCCGTCCCGGGAGACATCAGCCATCCGGGCCGACGGCAGAATCCTGGCAAGGAGCTGCACGGTGTCGGTTCGTCACAATGCCCCCAGTCCCGTTCGATCCGTGATCACCCGCCGCGGCGCGCTCGCTGCCCTGGCACTACTGGCAGTCGCCGGCTGCGGCGGCTCCGATCCGGCCACCCCGCATTGGGACTACGACGCCGAAGGCCCCGATCACTGGGCCGATCTCGACAAGCAGTACGCGACCTGCCGAAATGGCCACGCCCAGTCGCCGATCGACCTGTCCGACGCCGTCGAGTCACACCCCGCAGGCCACATCGAGATCGCCTACCGGCCGATCCCCGCGGCCACCCTGACCAACAACGGCCACACCATCCAGGCCACCGTGCCCGCCGACTCCGGCAACCGGATCATCGTCGACGGCACCCCGTTCGCCTTGGCCCAGTACCACTTCCACCTGCCCAGCGAACACACCGTCGACGGCGCCGAGACCGCCATGGAACTCCATCTCGTGCACACCGACCAGACCGGCCGACTGGCCGTCCTCGCGGTCCAGCTGCACGCCCAGGACGCGTCGGTCCCGCTGAGTCAGGTCCTCACCGCATCCCCGGACCGCGTCGGCGCCACCCGCACACTGAGCAATATCGACCCGCGCACATTCCTTCCCGGCAACCTCGCGCAGTTCCGGTACCAAGGTTCACTGACCACACCGCCGTGTACCGAGGGCGTCGAATGGATCGTGCTGCGCAATCCCAGTCCCGTCGCGACAGCCGATGTCGACCGGTATCGCGCCCTGTTCCCGCACAGCAACAGACCCACGCAACCCCGCTACGGCCGTCCGGTCATCCTCGCCGGAACCAACTAGCGGACACCACCCTGCGCGCGATGTTGTGATGCGGCGTCGGTGTGGACACGGTTGGGCCACACGAAGCCGCCCGGGCTGGCACCGACGCCCGACGGAGGGAAATGATCGATCGGAATCGGGTTCGCCAGCACAGGAGGTTCCAGCGATGTTCAATGCGATTGTTCAGGTCTGCGGGTTCTTGATCATCGGTGCCGTGGTCGGCGTGTTGGCACGCCTGCTCAAGCCAGGCAAAGAAAACATCAGCATGGGCATGACGTTGGTGATCGGCATGGCCGCCGCGCTCATCGCCGGGGTCATCGCCAGCCTCATCGGTGTCGGATCGATCACCGAACTCAACTTCTGGGGCTTCCTGCTCGCGGTCGTCGCCGCGGTCGTGTTGCTGTTCGCCGCGGAATCGGTCGGCGCCCGCAAACACCCGCCGGTAGCCTGAACCACACCGACGCAACCGCGCACCCCCGGGCTCCGGGGGTGCGCTTCGTCTGCAGGCCAAGGCACGCACCGCAATCCGCCGCAGCCCCCACTCCGCGAGAACTACCCTGGCAGGATGGCTGCGGCAATCGAGATCTCGAACCTGGTCAAAACGTTCGGACGAACGCGCGCACTGGACGGGCTCGACCTCCAGGTCGCCACCGGCGAGGTACACGGCTTCCTCGGACCCAACGGAGCGGGCAAATCGACCACCATCCGGGTACTGCTCGGACTCCTGCGCGCCGACAGCGGCACCGCCACCCTGCTCGGGGGCGACCCGTGGGCGCAGACCGCCGAGCTGCACCGGCGCCTGGCCTACGTCCCCGGTGATGTGAACCTGTGGCCCAACCTCAGCGGCGGCGAGGTCATCGACCTGTTGGGAACCCTGCGCGGCGGCCTCGACGAGAAACGCCGCGCCGAACTGCTCGAACGATTCGACCTGGACCCGACGAAGAAGGGCCGCACCTACTCCAAGGGCAACCGGCAGAAGGTGGCGCTGGTAGCGGCACTGTCCTCCGATGTCGAACTGCTCATGCTCGACGAACCGACCTCCGGGCTCGACCCGCTCATGGAAGCGGTCTTCCAGGAATGCATCGACGAGGTCAAGGAGCAAGGCCGCACCGTCCTGCTGTCGAGCCACATCCTCGCCCAGGTCGAGGCACTGTGTGACCGGGTGACCATCATCCGCCACGGAAAAGCCATCGAATCCGGCACCCTCGCCGACCTGCGCCACCTCACCCGGACCTCGATCAGCTGCGAGACGACCCGCCCACCGACCGGCCTCGACGCCCTGCCGGGCGTGCACGATCTCGTCGTCGAAGGCAACCGGGCCCGATTCCAGGTCGACACCGTCGACCTCGACCCGGCCATCAGCCATCTCACCGGCTTCGGCATCCGCACACTGACCAGCCGACCACCCACCCTCGAGGAACTGTTCCTGCGCCACTACGGCGACGAACTCGCCGCCTCCGGGGTACCGGAATCATGACAACGCTGACCGGCACCACCACCCTCGTCCGCTTCTTCCTGCGCCGCGAACGGATCGCGCTGGTCTGCTGGATCCTCGGCGGAACCTTCCTCTACTACTCCCAAGCCGTCGGCGTCGACATCGCCTACCCGACCCAGGCCGACCTCGATCGGGTCGCCGCCAGCATGGCGGGCAATGCCGCCATGGTGGCCATGGCAGGCCCGCCGCGCGTACTCGACACCATCGGCGGCCAGGTCGCCTTCCAGTCCGCGGCCTTCGGCATGATCGTGGCCGGACTGATGAGCATGTTCCTCATCGGCCGCCACACCCGCTCCAACGAGGAAACCGGCCGCGACGAACTCATTCGTTCCGGCGTCGTCGGCAGGCACGCCGCCTTCACCGCCGCGGCCGTGCTCACCGTCCTGGCCAACCTGCTCTACGGGGCCGCGATCGCACTGAGCCTGCTCTCCTACGGACTGCCCACCGCCGGATCCATCGCCCTCGGCGTCGGCGCGACCTGCGCGGGCCTGGTGTTCATGGCGATCGCGCTGCTGGCCGCCCAGCTCACCGAAAGCACCCGCGCTGTCTACGGCATCACCGGTGCGGCGATCGCGGTTTCCTATGTCCTGCGCGCGGTCGGCGATGTGGGTAACGGGGTGCTGTCGTGGCTGTCGCCGCTGGGCTGGGGCCAGGCGATGCGACCCTACGACGGGGAGACCTGGTGGCCGGTGCTGTTGTCGCCGGCCGTCGCTGTCGCGGTGACCGCGGCCGCGCGGCAAGTGCTCGATCACCGCGACTTCGGTGCCGGTGTACTACCGCCACGACCCGGCCCCGCCCGCGCGGGCAGCGCCATGCGCAGCGCGTTCGGGCTGGCCTGGCGCCTGCAGCGCGGTTCCCTGATCGGCTGGTCGATCGGCATGCTGCTCGCGGGTCTGGCATTCGGCTCGATCGGCGACGATGTGGGCGATCTGCTCGGTGACGTCGACCTGGGCGAACTGCTCGGCCAGGAGATGGGCAGCCTGGTCGATGCCTTCTACGCCATGTCGGCGGGCTTGCTGGCATTGATCGGTTCCGGGTACACGATCTCCGCAGGTCTGCGTCCGCGCTCGGAAGAGGCTGCCGGGCGCATCGAACCACTGCTGTCGACGAGCCTGCCCCGGCTGCGCTGGCTGGCTGGGCACACCGTCATCATGCTCGCGGGTTCGGCGGTGGTGCTCGCGCTGGGTGGACTCGGCATGGGACTGATGTACGGCGTGATCACCGGTGACATGTCCGAGCTGCTGCCCCTGCTCGGGGCATCGGTGACCTATCTGCCCGCGGTGTGGGTGCTCGGCGGAATCACGATGGCGCTCTTCGGATTCCTGCCCGCGGCCACCTCGGGTGCGTGGATCGCCCTTGGTTTCTGCTTCGTGGTGTTGATGTTCGGCGCGACGCTGAGGTTCCCGAGCTGGCTGATGAGCATCTCACCGTTCGACAACATCCCCCTGGTCCCCGCGGTGGCATTCGCGCCGGCGCCGGTGCTGATCACCACCCTGGTAGCGCTCGCCCTGTGCGTCGCGGGCGCGTACGGATTCCGGCGCAGGGATGTGGTGGCCAACTGACAGCGGCGCTCAGGGGCGGGGGAGTAGCCCCAGGGTCAGGTGCCTGACCAGATCGTCGAGCAGTTCCTCGGAGTCGTAGTCGGCGGTGTAGCCCGAACCGACGAACGTCGCCAAGCCCTGCAGGGCCGCCAAAGCGGTCACACCGAGACGTTTCGGGTCGCCGGGGACGATCTCGCCGGCGGCTTGACCTTCGGCGATCAGCGCGATCGGCACGGCGAAGGCACGGTCGGCGGCGTCCTGGATCTCGGAGTCGGTCGAGCTGTGCCTGCGCGCGAACATCAGGGGGAGCAGCTCGGGATTGTCGACCGCGAAGCGCAGGTAGGCGCGGGCGACGGTCTGCAGGCGCGCCGTGATCGGCCCGTCTGTCACTGCCTGTTCGAAGCACGCGCCGAGCCGTTCCAGCCCGGTGACGGCCAGGGCGTCGAGCAGTGCCTGCTTGTCGCGGAAGTGCCTGCTGGGGGCCGCGTGGCTGACACCGGTGTCGCGTGCCAGCTGACGCAGCGACAGGCCGTCCGCGCCGACTGTGCGCAGCGCCGACTCGGCGTGCTGCAGCAACGCGGCGCGGAGGTCTCCGTGGTGGTAGCGCGAGTGCAGGGACATGGTGCTAGCAGGATATCCGACACACGGCGAATGTTTGCATTGACTACTTTGTAGTCGGTGACTACATTGACGTTGCCATGACTGACAACACCGCGCCGACGCGCCCGCAGAGCAGCATGCCGATCCGCGAGTGGTTGGCGCCGATCACGCTGGTCACCGTGCTGGCCGCGCTCCTGGGAACCATGTACCTCGGCTACACCGCCGACCCCGAGAAGCACCTGCACGACTTCCCGATCGCCGTCGTCAACCAGGACGTCGGCGACACCCTCGCCGGCAAACCCGCCAACCTCGGCGAACAGATCACCACCGCACTCAACGAGAACATCCCCGCCGACAAGATCGACCTGCGCACCGTCGGCATCAACGAAGCCCAGCGCCAACTGCAGAACGGCGAGGTCTACGGCGCCATCGTCATCCCCGGCGACTTCACCAAACGCGTCGCCATCCTCGGCGCCTCCTCGATCGTCCCCGGCGACGTCGAACAGCCGATCATCTCCGTGCTGACCAACCCCCGCGCAGGCACCCTCGCCGCCCAGATCATGCACACCATCGCCGACCAGGCCATGACCCAGGTCAATACCACCGTCGGCACCCAGCTCTCCCAGCAGGTACACGGCGCGATCGGCGCCACCCCACTCAGCGGTGCGGCACAACTGCAGCTCACCAAGCCCATCGACGTCGTCGTCACCCCGTACCACCCGCTGCCCGAAGGCACCGGCCAGGGCCTGGCCGCCTTCTTCTACACCCTCGTCCTGCTGATCGTCGGGTTCAGCGGCGCGATGATGATCAACTCCCTCGTCGACGGCTCCCTCGGATTCATCCCCGCCGAATACGGCCCATGGCACAAGGCGACCACCCCGGCCCGGATCAGCCGCTGGCGCACCCTGCTCATCAAGTGGGGGATCGCCGCGATCAGCGCACCCTTGGCCTCCGCCGTGTTCCTCGGCGTCGGCGCCCTGCTCGACATGTCGATCGAGCGACCGCTGCTGCTGTTCTTCTACGGCACCCTGGCCATCACCGCCATCGCCGTCACCGGCCTGTCGGTCATGGCCGCCTTCGGCACCGCGGGCCTGATGATCAACCTCATCGTGTTCGTCGTGCTCGGCATCCCGTCGTCCTCGGGCACCATCCCGCTCGAGGCCACGCCCCGCTGGATCGCCGACCTGGCCGCCTTCGAACCCATGCACCAGATCTATCTCGCCGTGCGCGCGATCCTGTTCTTCGACGGCCACCTCGAAGCGGGCATGAGTCAGGGCCTCTGGATGACGCTCATCGGCCTGGCGATCGGACTTGTCCTCGGCGCTGTCGCCACCCACACCTACGACCTGCGCGGCCTGCATCGCCTCGGCCTCGACCACAGCCAGGAACCGGCCACCGCGCAGTAGCGGCAGCACCGACCGATCACCCCAGGAAGGGCACTCATGCGAGAGTTCGAAGCCCCCGCTTCCTACACCGTTCCGGAACACGCGAACAACTCCGACAGCGTGTTCCGGCACGCGGAGCACTCGCCCGGCACGGTGCTGTTCAACGTCGCGACCGGCGGCGGCGATCTCGCCGACATCACCGCCGCCGAGTTCGCGAAGACCGTCACCGCGGTGGCCAAAGGCCTCCTCGCCTCGGGCATCGAACTCGGCGACCGCATCGCCATCATGGCCCCCACCCGCTACGAGTGGGTCGTGCTCGACCACGCCATCTGGGCCGCCGGTGGCTGCACCGTCGCCATCTACGACAGCTCCGCCGCCGAGCAAGCCAAGTGGATCCTGCAAGATTCCGCGACACAGCTGCTGGTGGTCGACAGCGACAAACACCGCAGAGTCATCGACGAGATCGACACCGACGCGCTACCCGAGCTACGCGAAATCCTGCAGATCGACAAGGACGTCATCGCCGAACTCACCGCCCGCGGCGCCCATCTGGACGATCACGCCGTCCACACGCGTCGCGCACAGGTCGACGCCACCGCGCCCGCGACCCTGATCTACACCTCCGGCACCACCGGCCGACCCAAGGGCGTGCTGCTCTCGCACGCGAACCTCTACGCCGAGTCGAAGTCCGACCGCATCGCCCTGGAGGAGTTCGTCACCGACGGCAACAAAACCCTGATGTTCCTGCCGCTCGCGCATGTCTTCGCCCGCGCGGTCACGCTGGCCGCACTCGATGCCAAGGTGGTCGTCGCGTTCAGCTCCGACTGGTCCACGCTCGTCGACCAGTTCGGCGCCTTCCGCCCGAACTTCATCCTCGCCGTGCCGCGCGTGTTCGAAAAGGTCTTCAACGGCGCGAAACAGAAGGCACACGCCGCAGGCAAAGGCAGGATCTTCGACCGGGCCACCGAGACCGCCATCGCCTGGAGCGAGTCACTCGACAACGGGGGCCCCGGACTCCTGCGCACAATCGAACACACCCTGTTCGACAAGCTCGTCTACCGCCAACTGCGCCAGGCCCTCGGCGGACAATGCGAGGCAGCGGTGTCCGGTGGCGGACCACTCGGCGCACGCCTGGGCCACTTCTTCCGCGGCGTCGGCATCCCCATCTACGAGGGCTACGGTCTCACCGAGACCACGGCCGCGATCACCGTGAACACCCCGAAGAACACCCGGGTCGGCACCGTGGGACGCCCGACCGAAGGCCACAGCATCACCATCGCCGACGACGGCGAACTCCTGCTCCGCGGCCCCGTCGTGTTCCACCAGTACTGGGGAAACCCCGACGCCACCGCGGACGCCTTCACCGACGGCTGGTTCCGCACCGGCGACCTCGGCGCCATCGACCGCGACGGCTACCTCACCATCACCGGCCGCAAGAAGGAAATCCTCGTCACCGCGGGCGGCAAGAACGTCTCACCCGGCTTGCTCGAGGACTCGCTGCGCGCGCACCCCCTGATCGGCCAGGCGATGGTGGTCGGCGACGGCCGCCCCTTCATCGGCGCCCTGATCACCCTCGACCCCGAGGCCCTCCCCGGATGGAAGCAACTCCACAACCTGCCCGCCGACACCCCGCTCGAGAAACTCGTCGAGAACCCCGACCTCGTCGCGGAGATCGACGCCGCGGTCGCCGACACCAACACACTCGTCTCCCGCGCCGAGGCCATCAAGAAGATCCGCATCCTGTCCGCGGACTGGTCCGAGGCGACAGGCGAACTGACCCCGAAGATGTCACTCAAGCGGGCGGCGGTCATGAAGAAGTACGCCGCCGACGTGGACAAGATCTACGTCTGACCGACGGCCGCTCCTGGTGGACGCGACCATGCCGAGCGCAGCCAGTACCGCGAACGTCGCGAACAACCATCGTGCCGGTGTTGCTCCGCCGGCATCGGTCGCGTTCACCACCACGCCGGCCAAGCCCGCGCCGAAGGCGCCACAGACCAGTTGAACGGTGTTGATCGCCGCGGCGGCCCGGCCACCTTCGCCGGGGTCATCGACACCGCCCATCGCCCACGCCGGCAGGTGCGGCCACGCCATGCCGATGCCGGCACCAGTGAGCAGCAGTGCCAGCACCCAGCCGGCTACGACCCCTGCTGAGGCGTTGTCGACCTGGCTGACCGCCGCCGACATCAAGCCGACCGCCATGACCAGTGGTGCGATGGCGACGATCCGCATGATCGCTCGCGGGCCTGTCATCGACGCACTGACGATTTCACTCATCGTCCACCCGATGGCCAGCGCCACTCCGAGGAAGCCCGCCGCCACCGGCGCGAGATGCGCGAGCCGCTGACCGAAGTAGGGCACATACATGTCGACCATGGTGGCCGCCATGAGCATGCCGAGCGTCAGGTAGACCCACTTCAGTGGGCCGGGCCGAAATGCGGTAGGTGGCAACACGGCTGCCGTCGCCCGGCGATCGACGGCGATGAACGCACCGACAAAGCCTGCCCCGACGACCAGCAGCGCCACCGTCCAGCCGACATCACGGGGGAGTGCGGCGCCGCTGATCGCCAGCGCTGCTGATGCGAGCAGCAGAAGCGACCACACCGGAATCCGCTCCGGTTTCCGCGGTACCTCGTTCGAGCGTGCGGGCAGCGCGAACGGCACCAGCGCTGCGATGATTCCGGTCAGTATCAGCAGCGCGCCGAAAGCCCAGCGCCACGAACTGGTTTGCGCGAACAAACCGCCGGCCGCTGGGCCCAGCAGCGTGCCGACTCCCCACATCGCCGAGACGAGCGCTGAGGCTTTCGTCCACAAGGTCTGCGGAAGAGCCGAGTTGATCACCGAGTAGCCCAGGCCCGCGATCAGGCCGCCTGCCGCGCCCTGGACGGTCCGTCCCGCCAACAGGAACTCCATCGTCGGTGCCACCGCACACATCGAGGTACCGAGACCGAACGCGGTCAGTCCCACCAGATACGACCAGCGCGCCCCCACACGGGCCAGGGTCGCGCTCACCGTGGTGGAGGCAATGACGGATGCGACCAGGTACACGGTGGTTACCCAGGCGTAGAGGCGCTGGCCGCCGATTTCGGCCACGGTGCTCGGCAGGAGGCTGATCGTCAGAAATTCGTTGGTGGCGTACAGTCCCACGCCACCGGCCAGCACTGTCGACGCCGCGAGGTACTTCGGGCCCAACAGCTCCCGCCAGGTGCCGCTGATGGCCGTCGCCGTACCCGTCATGGCGGTGATGCTACGACCGCAACTTTGCTCGAGGTCAAGCGTCTCGCGCGCTACTTCGCCGTCGCGCCGGCCAGCCAGCTGATTCCGGGCCAGGACTTGGGCAATCTGATCAAGCCACTCATTGCCAGCACCACCAGATCCTCGTAGCCCTCGCGCATCTCCGCGAGGTGATCCCAGGCTCGGTGGCGCTGGACGGCATCCTCCATGTGGTGCAGGGCCCAATGGGCGCAGGCCGAGGCTTCGGCGACCCGCGCGATCACCCCGCCTACCGAATCGGTTCCCCGGGGCGTCCCGGCCCGCGGCCGTGGAAGCTGCGCGCCGATCCACGCATCGATCTCGTGGACAACCCCAGCGACTTGATGGCGAATCGTGGCGGCGGACGGGTCACCGAGCCACGCTCGATACAACGATCCGAGCTTGCCCGCCCACTGACTCAGCGGGCAATTGCACTCGGCGGATCCACTGATCGCGCGCAGCAGATCCTGCGGTGACAGAAACGGACCGTACTGCGGAGGCACACGCGAACCGGAACTCTGCACCATCGTCCGATTCACCTGGCGAGTTGGTTCGGCATTACCTGGCCACCCTCGATGTTCGAGGTGCGAGATTCACACATCTATCGACATACACCACGATCTCCTGAAGCAGGCACGCCTGAGTCGAAGCACACGCCTGTGAAGAATGAGCTTTCTCCTAGGTATGGACGGACACCGCTGTCCTTCCGCGAGACCCTCGGTACTCGCCAGTAGCAAACTAGCAGCGATGTGATGACGCACACCATCCTCTCCGCGAAGTCTCAGCAAACTCTCATGTAACGCGATCCGGGCCGCCGGATCCCGCGGTGTCGCCGTTTCGTAATCGATTGTGCGGCAACATGATTCAATGCTGAGATGCAGAATCGTCCCCACCGTGTGCACCAGCACGCACTTGGAGTGGTCAGCCAGTGCGTCACTGTCGCCGACCGATTGACCGCGTCGATGCGTTGCCTCGACGCCCTGGTCGAGGGTGTGATCGGCAAGGATCCGACAGCACGTGCCGAGTTCGACCACTATCTCGTGGCCGCGGACGCATCGATCGCCTCGGTCGAAACCGTCGGCAGAAGGGTAGTCGCCGAGCTCGAAGGGTGCGCACGAGTGCCGACGCCCACGGTCGAGCGCCAGGCAGTGGTCGGGCAGCGCAACCGATGGGCAGGCGCGGTCGGCGCGATGCTGTTGACCGAACACCTGCAGTCCTTGACCGCGCTGTGCCATGCCACCAACGCCAGCGGCTGTTCCGCCGGGCTGGCTGCAATCCGTGACATCCTCGCCGATTCCTCGCCCGACGGGCTGCTGCTGCGCGCAAGCATCCTCCGCACCGGTATGGCAGCGAAGACCCTCCGAGGCGTCGCCGACGATCTCGTAGCCGTTGCGCACATATTCGGCGATGCACTGATCCACAACTAGGAATCCATCTACTCCTGAGCTGTTTCCCCAGTCCCGTTAATTCGTCACAGTGACGAATTAACGGGACTGGGGAAGTGGAGGGGGAGTGTCGAACTCATGTTTCCGATCCTCCGGATCCGGCAATTCGTGTACATTCCGGGCTGAAATCAGCCGATACGGAACATTCATCGTGAATGGTCATCAATTGACCTGGAGTCGAGATTCGCTGAATTCACCAGCGCATGCCGAAGCGTCGGCGAACAACGCAACGGTCGCGCACGCAACATGGTCAGCGGACGCTCCGGCGGTGACGCGACAGCGACTGGCACGCAATGCAACACAGCACGCACTGCCAAAACATCCGAAAAACCTCACCCGACCACCCGCGTTCAAACGCCGATAATGCACATTATGTTAAGTCACGGTCGGATATGCCTCTACCCCAGCAGGTCGACTTCGTCGCACAATGAATGGATGACTCATGGGTTTCGTACAGGTTTGGCGGACCCTGGAATGGTGCCGCGCTTCCTCCCCGACTTCTTGTTGCGGAATAGTCAGATGCTCGCGATTGCCGCGGGTTGCGACTCGCTGTGGATGCCGGATCATCTGATCGCGGCCTTTCCTGATTCGATCTGGCAGTCGAAGTATGTCGGCGGTGCGCGGCTCGCGGACAAGGCGAACGCCTTCTACGAGCCGTGGACGGTGCTCGGCTACCTCGCTGCTCGGAATCGGGTCGCTCGTAAGCGGCTCGGTGTTGCGGTGACCGACGCCGGACGCCGGAATCCGGCGGTGACCGCGCAGGCGGCGGCGTCACTGCACCTGTTGAGTCGTGGCCGCGCGATTCTCGGGATCGGGCCGGGTGAGCGTGAGGGAAACGAGCCGTACGGGGTGGACTGGTCGAAGCCGGTGGCGCGGTTCGTGGAAGCGGTGGCCACGATCAGGTTTCTGTGGGATTCCGACGGAGAACCGGTCAGCCGGGACTCGGAGTACTTCCCTCTTCATGATGCCGTCTTCGACGTTCCGCCGTACAAAGGCACCCGGCCCGAGATCTGGATCGGTGCGCACGGGCCGCGGATGTTGCGGGCCACCGGACAGTACGGCGACGCCTGGTTCCCCGCGTTTCCGCAGCTGCCGACGGAATACGCGGAGAAGCTCGATCTTGTGCGGAGCGCCGCGTCGGATGCCGGGCGTGACCCGTCGGCGGTCCTTCCGGCTGCCTACTTCTGGATGCTGGTCGGCCGTAGTCCTGCCGAAGTCGACGAGTTGATGGGGGCTGTGGTGCCGCGGGCGATGTCTCTGGCCGCGCCGGCCGGTATGTGGAAGCGGCACGGCGTGGAGCATCCACTCGGCCCGACGTTCAGTGGTCTCCAGGACCTACTCCCCCAGACCATCGACGAAGAAACCGCGCTCGCCTACGCGAAGCTGGTGCCGCCGTCGCTGCTCCGCGAGGTCTTCGTCGTCGGCACTCCCGACGAGATTCTGGAGCAGATGGCCGAGCGCCGTGATCACGGTGTGCGGTACGCGGTGGCCATGAATTTGAGTCCCATGCATCCGAGCTTGCGGACAGGTCTGGGTGCGTCGGTTCCCTTCCTGCGGGTTTTGCGCGGACTTCGTCGACTGTGAGTCTGTGCGGCGGGCACAAACCGCGCGGACTCAGATCGGTGGGGTGAGCACGTGCCGGTACCAGCGGCACACCCCGAGGGCGAAGCGCAGCTCGAAGTTGTCTGTGTCCACGGCGATTCCGTACCGGCCGGTGAGTTGCTGGATCCGGTATTGGACGGTGTTGCGGTGTACTTGGAGTACCCGGGCGGTGCGGGAGTAGCTGCCGCTTTCGGCGAGGAACACTTCCAGGGTGTGGCGCAGCAGTTCGGTCTTCGCGTTGTCGGCTGCCAGCGGTCCGAGGACCCGGTGGACGAGATCGGCGAGTTCCTCCGGCTCGTCGGCCAGGAGCGCGAAGGGGGCGACCGCGTCGAAATCGATGACGGGGGGTGCGGACTGCCCGGCGGCCACGGCCAGCGCCTTCGCCCGCGCCGCGCTGCGGGCCGTGCGCCGGAATCCCGGTACTCCCCCGCCGACGGATCCGAACGCGACACGCACCGGCAGGCCGGAGGCTTTGATCTGGTCGGTGAGGCGGTCGAGCGAGAAGTCTTCGGCCGGGACCCACACCCGCATGTCGCGGTCGCCGGTGGATGCGACCATCTCGGCGCCGCCGCCGGGGATGGCCGCGGCGATCAGCTGCCGTGTCTGCTCGAGTACACGCACGGTGTCCGCGCCGGCGGCGCCGGGCAGCGTCCATACCTCGGCCGCGAGGTGCTGCCGGTCGAGGCGGTAGCCCAGCGCTGCTTCGGCCGCAGGCAGGTCGACGTCGTCGCCGTCGAGGAGCCTGGTGATCCACTGCTGGCGGGCTGCTTGGCGGCTGCTGAGCCAGCGATCGCGTTCGGCCTCGTAGATCCGGCCCATCGAGGAGTTGAGACGGTCGAGGTAGGTGCCCGCGAATTTGAGCAGCTGCGCGATCCGGGCGGCCTGGTCGGCGCTCGGCACGGCGAGGATCAGGCCGATGGCCGTGTCCAGCAGCCGATACTGTCCCAGTCCGTAGGCGCGCAGGAGCACGGTCAGCGGTACCCCGCGCCGGGCGAGGCGCTGGGCGTAGGCCGCGGCGCCCGCGGGTGGGGCGACGGTGGCCGGATCGATATTGTTGGCCAGGACGTACTGCACGAGGGCGATGTTCTCGGCGATGCTGGCGGCGCGCATCTCGGCGAGGTCGAAGGCGATGTCGGTGACCGGGATCATCTGCTCGGTCACCCGGATGAGGTCGTCGGTGATCGACCCGGTCAGCGGGCCAAGAGCCTGTCCGACCCACACCAGTGATCCGTATGTCGCCACGGGTGGCGCTCCGTCCGTTGAACAAAAACTGTCCGCGACATTGTGCCATGCGCACAAATTTCGGCGGCAGAGTGCGCTTGACGTCGGTGCGCTCGCCGATTGTGTGGTCGTGACAGCGTGACGTGTGGTGTCATGGTCGCCGAACGCCCCGATATCGACTCCTTCTTGCTTGTTCGACACTGGTCCACCACCCGGTAGGCCCAGAATCCGACAGGGTTCGTGGGTCATCGCAGAGCTGTGGGCCGGACGTGTGAAGGATGTAGTACTCGGATGGGTGAAGTGCGTCGTGCGCCGCGAGGTCGAGGCAACCGCAAGGCGAGCACTCCCCTTTTCGCGCAGCTGCTGACCGCTGCCGTCGACACCGCGGCCGACGCGATCGCGATCACCTTCTCCCCCGACGGCGATGACCGGCGCGAGCTCACCTACACCGAGCTCGACGAGTCCTCGTCGCGGCTGGCCAGGGATCTGCTGGACCGTGGAGTCGGTCCGGGCGATGTGGTTGCGCTGGGTTTCACCCGTTCGATCGAGTCGGTGCTGGCGGTGTGGGCGGTGGCCAAGACCGGCGCCGCCTATGTTCCGGTCGACCCGGCGTTGCCCGCGGACCGGATCGCCTACCTGGTCGCCGACTCCGGCGCGGTGCTCGGTCTCACCTGCTCGGCGCACCGGCAGGCACTGGGCGACGGGCTCGAGTGGGTCGAGATCGATGCCGCGCCGCACCGGGAGCGGATCGCGGCGCGTCCCGCCCACCCGATCTCGTATGTCGACCGGGTCCGTCCGTTGACCGATCAGTATCCCGCCTATGTCATCTACACGTCGGGGTCGACCGGTCGCCCCAAGGGCGTGGTCGTCACCCACACCGGTTTGGGCGCCTTGGTCGCGGCGGCGCGGGAGCGCTATTCGGTCGACGCGGACGCCAGGGTGCTGCACGTGTGCTCGCCGAATTTCGACGTCTCGGTCCTCGAGCTGCTGCTGACGTTCAATTCCGGCGCCACGCTGGTGGTCTCTCCCCCGACGGTGTTCGGCGGTTCCGATCTGGCCGTGCTGTTGCGCCGGGAACGGGTGACCCATGTGCTGATCACCCCGGCGGCCCTGGAGTCCGTCGATGCGCACGGGCTGGATGCGTTGCGGGTCGTTGTCGTCGCGGGTGATGCGTTCGGCCCCGCCCTCGTCGACCGGTGGGCGGTCGATGGCCGGGACTTCTTCAACGGGTACGGCCCGACCGAGGCCACCATCCTGGCGACCGGCAGCGCCGAGTTGCTTCCGGGACAGCCCGTCACCATCGGTGCGGCCTTCGCCGGGGTCGGTGCGATGGTGCTGGATTCGCGGTTGCGTCCGGTCCCCGCGGGCGTCGCGGGTGAGTTGTATCTGTCGGGTCCGGCGCTGGCCCAGAGCTACCTGGGCAGGCCGGGGCTCACCGCGGATCGTTTCGTCGCGGCGCCCTTCGCCGGTGCGGCGGGATCGCGGATGTATCGGACCGGTGACTTGGTTCGCCGCACGTCAGGCGGTGAGTTCGAGTATCTCGGCCGTTCCGATTTCCAGGTGAAGATCCGCGGTTTCCGGATCGAGCTCGGGGAGATCGATGCGGCGCTCACCGCGCATCCGGATCTCGAGTACGCCGTCACCATGGGAGTGACAGCGGATTCCGGTGCGACCGTGCTGGTGTCGTATGTGTTGCCCCGCCAGGGTGTTTCGGTCGATACCGAGGAGGTGGCCCGTTTCGTCGGGACGTCTCTGCCCGGTCATATGGTGCCCACCGTCATCGTGGTGCTGGACGAGATCCCGCTGACGCCCAACGGAAAGCTCGATCGTGCTGCGCTGCCCGCGCCGGTGTTCGGTGCGGTCGGGTCGCGGGCGCCGGAGGGTCCGGTCGAGACTCGGATCGCGGAGTTGTTCGCCCAGGTGCTGGGTGTGGAGCAGATCGGTGCCGAGGATTCGTTCTTCGCGTCGGGCGGGGACAGCATTCTGTCCATCCAGCTGGTGACGCGGGCGCGCGCGGCGGGTATCTCGTTCACGCCGCAGGATGTGTTCGCGCAGCGGACCGTCGCCGGGTTGGCGCGGGTGGCGGTGCTGGGTGGCGAGCAGGCGCCTGCGTTGCCGGAGTTGCCGGGTGGTGGTGTGGGTGAGATTCCGCTGACCCCGGTGCTGGCTGCCTCACTGGCTGGTGGGCGGGTTTTCGGCCGGTTCAGTCAGCAGATGGTGCTGGCTTTGCCCGCCGGTATCGACCGGGACGGTGTGCTGAGCACCCTTGCCGCGGTGGTCGATCACCACGACATGCTGCGTGCGCGGCTGCGGGAGGTCGACCGGCGGTGGCTGCTGGAGACGCTGCCGCCGGGCGCTGTCGACGTGAACGGGCTGCTCACCCGCATTGATGTTCCGGCGGGCCGGACCGGCATCGAGCTCGCGGATATCGCCGAGGCCGCGATGGATTCCGCGCTCGCCTCGCTGGATCCGCAGGAATCCCGGATGATCGCCTTCGGGTGGTTGTCGCGGGAGGACGGTCAGGACGGGTTGATCGTCGCGGCGAATCATGCGGTGATCGACGGCGTTTCCTGGCGAATCCTGTTGTCGGACTTGGTAGCTGCGTGGGCGCAGTACGCGGCCGGGCAGCCGGTCGTGTTGCCTGCGGTGGGGACTTCGTTCCGCCGTTGGGCGCACGCGCTGTGCGATGCGGCGACGGGTCGCCGCGAGGAGCTCGATTACTGGCAGCGCACGCTGGCGGTCCCCGATCCGCTGCTCGGTGATCGGCCGCTCGATGCTGCCGTCGATACCGCGCCCACGGTGCGGACTTTCAGTGTCACGGTGCCCGCCGATGTCACGCAGGCGGTGCTGACGGAGTTGCCGACGCTGTATCGCGCGGGCGCCGAGGACGGGTTGCTGGCCGCGCTGGCGCTGGCTGTGCGTCTGTGGCGGGGCCGCCGTGGTGTCGATGCGCCGGCGACGCGGGTCCGTCTGGAGGGGCATGGTCGTGAGACGTCGGTGGTCGACGGCGCGGATCTGACGCGGACGGTCGGCTGGTTCACCAGCATGTATCCGGTCGCTCTCGATCTGAACGGGATCGACGCGGAGGCCGCGTGGCGCGGTGGCGAGGCTACCGCCGCGGTGGTGAAGGCGATCAAGGAACAGCTGCTGGCGGTGCCGCACAAGGGTGTCGGTTTCGGCATGCTGCGGCATCTGGACACCGAATCCTCGGCGTCACTGGGTGGTTCGCTCGGCCAGGTCGGCTTCAACTATCTGGGTCGTGTGTCGGCAGGCGAGGTGGCGGAGACGTTCGCCGATGCCGGGTGGCTGCCCACCGCCGACTGGGGTGAGCCCGCGGCGGAGCAGGATCCCGCGCTGCCCGCTGCCGCTGTGGTGGACATCAACGCGCTGGCGACCGGCACCGACGCGGGTGTGGAGTTGCGGGCGTCGTTCTCCTACGCGTCCGGGATCATCGACGAGGCGTCGGTGCGGGAGCTGGCCGACTGCTGGACTGCGGCGCTTATGGTGCTGGCCGATCATCTGCGTGATCCGGCGGCCGGTGGCCTGTCCCCTGCCGACGTTCCGTTGGTGCGGGTCACCCAGGCGGAGCTGGATCTTTGGCAGCGTGAACGTCCCGGGTTGAGTGATGTGCTGCCGCTGGCGCCGTTGCAGCTCGGATTGTTGTTCCTCGCGCAGGTTTCCCCGGCGGATCCGTATCTGGTCCAGTTGGCGGTCGAGCTGGCGGGCGAGGTGGATATCGAGCGCTTGCGGCGGGCGGCGCAGGCCGTTCTCGACCGGCACGCGATCCTGCGCACGTCGTTCGGTTCCGCGGAGACGGGGACGCCGGTCGGATTCGTCGCCGAGGGCGTGACGGTGCCATGGCGGATCGTCGACACCACCGAGGCCGACGCCGAGCAGTTCCTGGCAGCTGAGGCGCGGATCGGTTTCGACCTGTCGACGGCGCCGCTACTGCGGTTCACGGTGTATCGCCGCGCTGACGGCGGCATGCATCTGGTGTTGACCGCGCACCATCTGCTGGTGGACGGCTGGTCGATGCCGTTGCTGATGCAGGAGCTGCTGATCTGCTACGCGACCGACGGTGCTCCGGCGGTGCTGCCGCGGGTCCGGCCCTACCGCGACTATCTCGCCTGGCTGGGCGGCCAGGATCGCTCCGCCGCGTTGGCGGGTTGGTGCGCGGCCTTGTCCGGGCACGTGCCGACTGTGCTGACGGCCGCGGTCGCGCCGCCTGTCGAGCACGCAACCGGTTACGGCATGTCCACCCTCGAGCTGTCCTCGGCCGAGGCCGAGGTTCTGGCGGCGTGCGCGGCGGCAGGCGATGTCACGGTCAACACGCTGTTCCAGGCGGCATGGGGGCTCGTGCTGGCCGGGGCGGTCGGCCGCGATGATGTGCTGTTCGGCGCTGTGGTGTCGGGGCGGCCGCCGCAGCTCGACGGAATCGACGGCATGGTCGGTCTTTTCGCGAACACCGTCCCGGTGCGTGTCCGATTCGACGGGGACGCGTCGCTGCGCGCGCTGCTGTCGCGGGTGCAGTCCGAGCAGGTCGCGCTGCTCGACGGTCACCATCTCGGCCTGACCGATATCCAGCGGGCCGCGGGTGCGGGTGAGCTGTTCGACACGCTGATGGCGTACGAGTCGTACCCGGTCGACACCGAGGGGATGCGGCGTGCGCACGGGGCGATCGACGGGTTGGAGATCGTCGACGTCCAGGCCGCCAATGCCACGCACTATCCGGTGGCGGTCGGGGTCGAGGTGGGCGACGGAATCCGTGTCGGCCTGCAGTATCGGCTCGACACGATCGGCGCCGATGTCGCGCAAGCATTGGCTCGGCGATTACGCGTGATCCTCGATGCGATCGTCGATACGCCGGACCGCGGCGTCGCAGAACTGCTCGACACCCTGGCGCAGGGCGATGACCCGCTCGCGCGGACCGCGTACTGGCGTGCCGTGCTCGCCGACCTGCCCGCCGAGCTGAACCTTCCGGCAGACCGTCCGCGTCCCGCCCTGCCGGTGACGGCCGACGAGCGAGTCGGTTTCGCGATGTCCGCCGCTCTGCACCGACGGCTGGGTGAGGTCGCCGAGGCGCACGACACCACGGTGTTCTCCGTCGTCCACGCGGTCTTCGCGGTCCTGCTCGCGCGGCTGTCCGGCAGCCAGGACATCGCGATCGGCACCCCATGCGCGCAGGCACCGGATGCACAGACCCTGGTGCTCCGACTACCGGTGCCGGGCGGCGCGCGCTTCGACGAATTGCTCCTCGACGCCACCGAGGTCGCCCGGCAAGCTTTCGCGCGACCGGGGCTGTCGTCGGTGGAACTGACGGCCCTGAGCGCACCGGACATGCGGGTCATGATGGTGCCCGCGGCGCGGTCGGTGCCTGCACAGTCCGATCTCGTGCTGAGCTGGTCCACGAACCCGGAGGGCGGTCTCGACGCCGAGTTCGCTTTCGCCGGTGCATTGTTCGACCGGAACACGGTATCGGTTTTCGCCGACCGGCTACTGCGTCTGCTGATGGCCGTGACGGCGCAGCCACACACCCTGGTCGGTGAGCTCACGATGCTGAGCGACGGTGAGTTGGCGGCCCTGACCGCGCGGCCCGCCTGCCCCGAACCTGTCGCGTTGTTCCCTGACCTGGTGTCGCGTGGTGTCGGGCTGGGCCGGGATCGGATCGCGATCCGGCACCGCGGCCGCTCGATCACCTATGGCGAACTGGACGCGCAGACGTCGCGGCTGGCTCGCGAGCTGATCGCCCGTGGTGTCGGGCCGGAAGTCGCTGTCGCCGTTGCCCTATCGAGGTCGTCGAACATGGTTGTCGCCGCGCTGGCGATCGCGAAGGCCGGTGGCATCCACGTGCCGATGGACCCCGGCTATCCCGCGCAACGGCTCGGGCATCTGGTCACCGATTCGGGAGCGGCACTCGGTATTACCGCGACTACGCACCGCGACGGTCTGCCCGAGGGGGTGGACTGGCTGACGCTCGACGATCCCGCTGTCGAACTGGCCTGTGCTGCGCACGCCGCCACACCCGTCACCGATGCGGATCGCCTCGCGCCGCTGCGGGTGCAGCACCCCGCCTATGTCATCTACACCTCGGGCTCCACGGGTCTGCCCAAGGGTGTCACGGTGACCCACGCGGGCTTGGGCGATCTTGTGGACGAGGCGGTCCGCCGCTACCGGCTTACTGCGGATCACCGTTTCCTGCACATTTGCTCGCCTTGCTTCGACCCGTCGGTGCTCGAGTGGCTGTGTGCGTTCGCCACGGGGGCGACGCTGGTGGTCGTGCCCGCCGAGATCGTCGGTGGCGTCGAGCTCGCCGAGATCCTGGCCGTCGAGTCCGTCACGCACGCGATCATCACCCCCGCTGTGCTCGGCACGTTGGACCCGGCCGGACTCGACCAGCTCGAGCTCGTCTCGGTCGGCGGTGACGTGACCACGCCGGAGTTGCTGGCGAAATGGCAGCCGAACCGCCGCTACCTCAACGGCTACGGCCCCACCGAGACCACGATCATCTCCTCCTACGCCGAACTCGTTGCGGGGCACCGCATCACGATCGGCGCTCCGGTGCAGTCGACCTCCGCGATGGTGCTGGACGCCCGGTTGAACCCGGTCGCGCCGGGCGTCACCGGCGAGCTGCACCTGGCCGGGAACGCGCTGGCCCGCGGCTACCGAAACCAGCCCGGGCTGACCGCGTCCCGGTTCGTCGCCGACCCGTGGGGTGCCCCCGGTGCGCGGATGTATCGCACGGGTGACCTGGTGCGCCTGCGCAATGGCGACCTCGACTATGTGGGTCGCGCGGACGCCCAGCTCAAAGTGCGCGGGTTCCGTATCGAGCCCGGTGAAGTCGATGCCGTGCTCGCCGGGCACGCGGACGTCGACTCCGCGGTGACGGTGGGTCGGACGACGGCATCCGGGTCGACGACCCTGGTGTCCTATGTGGTTGCGGCACAGGACCGTACGGCCGATCCGGCCACGCTCACCGAGTACGCCACCCGATGCCTGCCTGCTCACCTGGTGCCCTCGGCGATCGTGGTACTCGACGCAATGCCGCTGACCTCCAACGGCAAGCTCGACCGCAAGGCACTACCGGAACCCGTCACCGTCACCGCCGCAGTCCGTGAACCGATGGGGGAACTGGAGACGCGCCTGGCCGACCTGTTCGCCCGCGTCCTCGGGGTGCCGTCGGTCGGCGTGCACGATTCGTTCTTCGCGATCGGCGGCGACAGCATTCTGTCGATCCAGCTGGTATCGCTCGCCAGGGCGGCGGGCATCGTCTTCACGACGCGGGAAGTATTCGAGCACCGCACCGTGGCCAAGCTGGCCGAGATCGCCGCGCTCGACGGTCCTTCCGCGCCGATTCTGGCGGAACTACCGGGCGGTGGCGTCGGCGAGGTCACGTTGACACCGGTGCTGGCCGAGTTCCTGACGGACGGTTCCAGTGATCGATTCGCCCAGACCATGGTCTTGGCGCTGCCCGACGACATCGATCGAGCCGGTCTGGTCGCCACGATCACCGCGGTACTGCGTCACCACGACATGCTGCGATCCCGCCTGCGACACGACGGCGACCGGTGGCAGCTCGAGGTGCTGCCTGCCGATGCCGTCGACGCGAATTCACTGGTGTCCGAACTCGAGGCGGACGGTGTCGACCTGACCCGGATCGGTAGCGCCGCAATGAATTCCGCGCTGTCGGTACTCGATCCCTCCGATGCGCGGATGATCGCCTTCACTTGGGTGCGCAGGCACGGTGCACGCGATGTGCTCGCGGTGGCCGCCCACCACTACGTCATCGACGGCGTGTCCTGGCGGATCCTGCTCCCCGATCTGGTCATCGCCTGGGCGCAATACACTGCGGGACAAGAGATCTCGCTACCACCCGTCGGCACCTCCTTCCGCCGCTGGGCGCACGGCCTGGCGGCGGCGGACCGCACCGCCGAACTCGGCTACTGGCAGCAGGTCATGTCCACCCCGGACCCGCTGCTCGGCCGACGCGCGGTGGACGGTTCGCTCGACACCGAGTCGACCATGCGGTCGATCACCGTGCAGGTGCCGGTCGAGGTCACCGAATCGCTGCTCACGACCCTGCCCGCCCAGTACCGGGCGGGCGCCGACCACGCCCTGCTCGCCGCTCTCGCCCTCGCTGTGCGCGACTGGCGTTCCCGGCGCGGCGTCGACGCCGACACCCTCCGGATCCGGCTCGAAGGGCACGGACGCGTGGAAGACGCCGTACCCGGCGCCGATCTGACGCGGACGGTCGGCTGGTTCACCAGCGTCTACCCCGTCGTCCTCGACCTGTCCGGCATCGCCACCACCGGCATCGATGACGATGGGCTCGCCGCGACGGTGCGGACGGTCAAGGAACAGCTGCTGGCGGTGCCCGACAACGGCATCGGCTTCGGCCTCCTCCGCCACGATCACGGAACCCGGAGCCGGCTGACCGGCGATATCGGCCAGATCGGCTTCAACTATCTAGGCCGCGCCACCACAGCCACCCAACCATCAGGCGACGCCGCCTGGCTGCCCACCGCCGATCTCGGCGACATCGACGTCGACTACGACCCGACCCTGCCCGCGAACGCCGCCCTCGACATCAATGCCATCGCCGTCAACACCGAGTCCGGCCTGCAACTACAGGCGAGCTTCCGCTACGCCACCGGCATCCTCGACGAGGCGGCGGTACGCGAACTGGCCGACGAGTGGACGCACCGCCTCGCGGCACTCGCCGAGCACACCCGGCACCCGGACGCGGGCGGGCTCACCCCCTCCGACGTTCCGCTGGTGCGGGTGTCGCAGACCGACCTCGACACCTGGCGCCGCAGCCACCCCGGGCTGGCGGACGTGCTGCCGCTGTCCCCGCTGCAGCACTCCCTGCTGGCCCTCGGCGAACTGCTCGACGAGTCGGTACACGCCTATGTCATCCAGCTCGTCGCCGACCTGACCGGCGAGCTGGACATCGACCGGCTGCGCCGCGCGGCCGGGACCGTCCTGGCCCGGCACGCCAATCTGCGCTCGGCGTTCGTCACCGCGCCCGACGGCACACCGGTGCAGCTGGTGGCCGACTCGATCGAGGCGCCGTTGCGGATCGTCGGCGATGTCGCCGACACGGACCTGCCCGCCCTGCTGGCCGCCGATCAGCACGCGGGTTTCGATCCGGCGATCGCGCCCCTGCTGCGATTCACGGTGTACGCCACCGGTTCCGGGCGGAGCCATCTCGTCCTGACCGGCCATCACATCCTGCTCGACGGGTGGTCCATGCCGTTGCTGATGAAGGAACTGCTCGTCCTGTACGCGACCGACGGCGACGCGACGGTATTGCCGCCGGTGCGGCCGTACCGCGACTACCTCGAATGGCTCACCCGCCAAGACCGTGCGGCCGCGGAGCACGCGTGGTCCGAGGTCCTGACGGGGGTGCGCCCGACCGTGCTCGCCCCGGAACTGACCTGGCCGCCCGCCTCCGGTGACGGTTTCGGTCTGTGCGAATTCGAGCTCGACACCGACCGGACCGGCGAGCTGACCGCGTTCGCCGCCGCCGCGGAGGTGACGCCGAATACCGTGTTCCAGACGGCGTGGGGTTTGGTCGTCGCCGCGAGCACCGGCAGCGACGATGTCGTGTTCGGTGCCACCGTGTCCGGCCGTCCACCGCATCTCGACGGTGTCGGTGACATGATCGGCCTGTTCGTCGACGCGGTCCCGGTGCGGCTCCGCATCGATGCCACCGGCACGGTCGGTGCGCTGATCCGCGCGGTGCAGGCCGAACAGGCGTCGCTGCTGGATCACCACCACCTCGGGCTCGGCGCGATCCAGCGTGTCGCCGGCCTGGGTGAATTGTTCGACACCATGCTCGCTTTCGAGTCCTTCCCCGTCGACGTCGACGGTCTCCGGCAGGCGGGCGGCGCGCTCGACAACCTGAGCATCGATGACCTGCGCGGCGCCGACCACACCCACTACCCGATCACGGTTCTGGTGTTCCTCGGCGCCCGCACCCAGGTGCAGATCAAGTACCGCCGCGATCTCGTCTCCGATGCCACCGCACAGGCCGTCACCGACCGCCTCCGCACGGTCATCGACGACCTGATCGCGACACCGGACACCACCGCGGCGGCCATCGCGCACCGGCTCCGCTCCGCCGCGACAGACCCGATCACGCAATCGAGCTACTGGCGACGGACCCTGGCCGACCTGCCCGGCCGGCTGGCGCTCCCCATGGATCGGCACAGCGAGGACAAGCAGCCCGACGGGCGCGGCCGGACACAGCTGCCGATCCCGTCCTCGGTGCACCGTGACCTGCGCTTGCTCACCGCATCCTCCGGTGTGACCTGGTCGACATTGGTGCGCACAACGCTGGCCGTGCTGCTCGCGCGGCTGACCGGAACCGGCGACATCGTGATCGTCGGGTCGACGCCCGGCGACCGGCACACCGACATCGTCCTCCGCACTCAGGTGGACCCGGCCGCCCGCTTCCTGGACCTGCTTGCACTGGCTCACCGCGCCGAGTCCGAAGGCGTTACCCATGCCGGAATCCGACTCTCCGACTTGGCCGCCCTGCTCGGTGCCGAGCCGGGGTCGCTGGGACAGGTGTCCTTCGTCGTCGGCCACTCATCGGCCGACGACGCCGACCTCGCCGTGGCGGTGCTCGACGGCGACGCAGGCAGGTCCGTCGAGATATCCTTCGCGCGAACACTCTTCGACGATCACGCGGCCGGTACCTTCGGTCAGCGTCTCGTCCGCCTGCTGAGCGCGGTGTCCCGGCGGCCCGAGACACCGGTCGGTGATCTGCCGCTGTCGAACCGGACAGAATCCGCGTTCCTGACCCGGATCGGCGACGGCGCGACACCGCCCGCGACCGGCACCCTGCCCGAACTCCTGGTCCGCGGCACCGGCTACGGACAGCACCGCGTCGCGGTGCGCGACAACGGACGAACCGTCACCTACGGCGAACTCGACGAGGCATCCTCCCGCTTGGCTCGGGTCCTGATCGCCGACGGTGTCGGCCCGGAAACCGTGGTCGCGTCGGCGATTCCGCGCAGCTACGAGTCGATCCTCGCGTTCTGGGCCGTCGCGAAAGCCGGCGGCGTGTACCTGCCGGTCGACCCGAACTATCCCGCCGACCGGGTCCGGCACATGCTCGACGACTCCGGCGCGACGGTGGGCATCACCGTGGCCGCTCGCGTGCACAGCCTCGCTGGATCGGTGCGGTGGCTGGTTCTCGACGACCCGGCCGTGCGTTCGCGCATCGATACCCGCGCGTCGACCCCGGTACGCAACCGGGACCGCCGGGGGTCACTGCGCCGCGACCATGCGGCGTATGTGATCTACACCTCCGGCTCCACCGGTGTGCCCAAGGGTGTCTCGGTCACCCACGCCGGACTCGGCGCGCTCATCGCGCACTCGGCGAACCTGATGGGGCTGCGGCACGACCACCGGATGCTGCACGTGTGCTCGCCCAGCTTCGACCAATCGATCGAGGAGATCGGCACCGCCTTCCACCGCGGCGCCACCCTGGTGATCGCGCCGCCCGACACCGTCGGCGGCGCCGAACTCGACGACCTGCTGCGCACCGAACGGGTGACCCACACGATCATCACCCCCGCGCTGCTGGGCACCCTCGACCCGGCGGGCCTGCCGGACCTGGTGTGCGTGTCCGCGGGCGGCGAAGCCACCACCGCCGAGCTGCTGGCCACCTGGCAGCCCGGCCGCTACTTCCTCAACGGCTACGGCCCGACCGAGGCGACCATCGGCGCGACCTACGCGACGCTGCGTGCCGGACAACGTATTTCGATCGGCCGCCCGGTACCGGGGATGCGCGCCGTTGTGCTCGACGGCCGGTTGCATCCGGTGCCCGTCGGCGCCACCGGCGAGCTGTATCTATCTGGTCCGGCCCTCGCACGCGGGTATCGCGGGCGCAGCGGCGCGACCGCGGACCGGTTCGTCGCAGACCCCTGGGGTGCACGGGGCGAGCGCATGTACCGCACCGGCGACCAGGTCCGGTGGGTGCGCGGCGCCGCGGCGGGCTCCTACGAGTTGGAGTACCTCGGGCGGACCGATTTCCAGGTCAAGATCCGCGGCTTCCGGATCGAGCCGGGCGAAATCGACGCTGTTCTCACGCGGCACCCGCAGGTCACCTTCGCAGTCACCGTCGGTGCCGAGAACCCGGCCGGTGACACCGTGCTGGTGTCGTATGTGACCGGCCGCGACATCGATCCCGGCGCGGTGACACGGTGGTCGTCGTCGATGCTGCCCGCTCACATGGTGCCGGCGGCAGTGGTCGTGCTGGACCGGATCCCGCTGTCCTCGGCGGGCAAGCTCGACCGGAATGCCCTGCCCGCACCGGTCTTCGCGGCTCGCGCCTATCGGGAGCCGTCGTCCGAGCTGGAGCGGACGGTCGCCGAGGTCTTCGCCGAGGTGCTCGGTAGCGACCGTGTCGGCGCCGACGACAACTTCTTCGACCGCGGCGGCAATTCGCTGCTCGCGACCCGGCTGACCGCACGGCTCGGCGCGGCCGTCGACCTCAGGGTGCCGGTGCGCGTGTTGTTCGCGGCCCCCACGGTCGCCGAGTGCGCCAGGGAAATCGCCCGGCTGACCCGCACAGCCAGCCGCCCCGCCCTGCGGGCGCAGCCGCGACCGGATCGGCTCCCGCTCTCGCCCGCGCAGCAGCGCATGTGGTTCCTGAACCGCTTCGACACCCGCACCGCCGCCTACAACATTCCGGTCGTGCTGCGGCTGACCGGTGCGGTCGACACTGCTGCGCTGCGGCAGGCGTTCACCGATGTCGTCGCGCGTCACGAGATCCTGCGCACGGTGTATCCGGTCGTCGACCACACACCGGTGCAGGTCGTCCTGCCACCGGACCACCCCGACGTGCCCCGATTGCAGGCAGGCACGGCCCACGACGTGGAAACAGCGGTCGCGCACCTGGTTTCGACGGTCTTCGACGTCACCGGCGAGGTGCCGTTGCGGGCCACCCTGTTCGAGCTCGCACCCCAGGACTTCGTCCTGGCCATGACCGTCCACCACATCGCCGGTGACGGCTTCTCCGGTGGCCCGCTCACCCGCGACCTGGTGACCGCCTACAGTGCCCGCGTCCAGGGCACGGCCCCCGCCTGGGAACCGCTGGCCCTGCAGTACGCCGACTACGCCGTGTGGCAGCAGGCACTACTCGGTGACGAAGCCGACCCAGCCTCGATGGCCGCGAGCCAGATCGCCTATTGGCAGCAGACACTGGCAGGTCTGCCCGATCAGCTCGACCTCCCCAGGGACCGGCCGCGACCGGCGATCCAGTCCTACGCAGGCGGCAGGGTGCCGCTGACCTTCGACGCCGCCACCCACGCCGCGCTCGTCGAGCTGTCCCGAGTGCACGGGGCGACCCTGTTCATGGCCGTGCACACCGCGCTGGCAGTCGTCCTGGCCGGACTGGCGGGCACCGCCGATATCGCCATCGGCACGCCCGTCGCCGGACGCGGTGAGGCCGAACTCGACGATCTGATCGGCATGTTCGTCAACACGCTGGTGTTCCGCACCCAGGTCGACGGCGACGCCGGCTTCGCCGAGCTGTTGACCCGCCAGCGCGAGATCGATCTGCAGGCGTTCGCCAACGCCGACGTCCCCTTCGAACGCCTGGTGGAGGTGCTCAATCCGGCCCGCTCCACCGCCAGGCACCCGCTGTTCCAGGTCGGGTTGTCGTTCCAGAATCTGGCCGAGGTGCGGATGGACCTGCCCGGCATCAGCGTTTCGTCGGTGGAACTGGACCGCGAGCTGTCGCAGTTCGATCTGCACCTGATCCTGGCCGACCGCTACGACACCGACGGCTCGCCGGCCGGCATCAGCGGCTACTGCACCTTCGCCACCGACTTGTTCGACGCGTCTACCGTCCGCGGCTTCCTCGACCGGTTCACCCGGTTCGTCGACGCCGTCCTGGCCGCCCCCGGTGCGCCCCTCCACACGATCGACCTGCTCGCCTCGGCCGAACGGGCCCGGATCCTCGACACCTGGAATCGCACTGCGCGACAGACAGATCCAGACGCCGCACTCGCCACGCTGCTCGCTGCCACCGTGGCTGCCACGCCGGATGCGGTCGCGCTCGTCGCGGACGGTGCGCGCTGGAGCTTCGCCGAGCTCGCCGCCCGCGTGAACCGCCTGGCGCGCTACCTCGTGTCGGCGGGTGTGGGACCGGAGACCCGGGTGGCGCTGGCCATGCGGCGATCGGTCGACCTGGTCGTCGCGATGTACGCGGTCAGCACCGCAGGCGGTGCCTACGTACCGATCGACCCCACGCAACCGGCGGCACGCTCGCAGTACATCCTCGACACCGCGGGACCGGTGCTCGTACTCACCAACGCCGACACCGGGTTCACGGCAGCCGGAACCCCGGTCCTGTCCGTCGAGCAGATCGACCTGTCACAACACAGCGACGCCCCGCTCACCGACCTCGACCGTCTCGCGCCGCTGCGCCCCGCGAACACGGCCTACGTCATCTTCACCTCGGGATCGACCGGCCGCCCGAAGGGCGTCGCGGTGTCCCACCGCGCGATCGTGAACCAGTTGCGCTGGAAGACCAAGGAATTCGGGCTCACCGCGACCGACGCCGTCCTGCTGAAGACGGCCGCGACCTTCGATCTGTCGGTGTGGGAATTCTGGTCTGCGGCGGTGTGCGGTGGACGCCTGGTGATCGCCGCGCCCGAGGGCCATCGCGATCCGGCCTACCTCGCCGAGCTGATGCGGCAGGAAGACGTGACCACCCTGCACGCCGTGCCCTCGATGCTCGACGCCCTGCTCACCGTGGCGCTGCCGACCTCGCTGCGCCGCGTGCTGGCCATCGGCGAGACCCTGCCGGTGGCGCTGGCCCGCCGATTCGAGGCCGCGGCGCCGGGCACCGCACTGTTCAACGTGTACGGGCCGACCGAAGCGGCCGTCTCGATCACCAGCCACCGCGTGCGCACCGCGGACACCGGCGACATCCCGATCGGCAAGCCGGTCTGGAACAGTCAGGTCTACGTGCTCGATTCGCGGCTGCGACCGGTGCCCGCGGGCGTGCCGGGTGAGCTGTACCTCGCCGGCACCCAGCTGGCCTCCGGGTACCTCGGCAGACCCGGCCTCACCGCAGAACGCTTCGTGGCCAATCCCTTCCGTGCAGGTACGCGCCTGTATCGCACGGGTGACCTGGCGGCGTGGAATGCCGACGGGGAACTCGAGTACCGCGGGCGCACCGACTTCCAGCTGAAGATCCGTGGCTTCCGGATCGAACTCGGGGAGATCGACGCGGTCCTCGCCGCGCACCACGATGTCGGTTTCGCCGTCACCGTGGGCCGGGAGAATCAGGCGGGCGCCACGGTGCTGGTGTCCTACGTCCTCGCCGCGCCGGGCCGCGAGCTCGTCGTCGACGAACTCGTCGACTGGGCGGCCCAGGCCTTGCCCTCGCACATGGTGCCTGCCACGATCATGGTCCTCGACCAGGTCCCGCTCACCCCGGTCGGCAAACTCGACCGGGCCGCCCTGCCCGCTCCCGAGCTCGCCACCCGCACCTTCCGCGAGCCCGAGACCGCGATCGAACGCACCGTCTGCGACCTGTTCGCCGACGTCCTGCACCTGGAGCGCGTCGGCTTGGACGACCACTTCTTCGAACTCGGCGGCACCTCCCTCAGCGCCACCCGCCTGGCCGCACAGCTGAGCGAAGCGGTCGCCACGACGATCCCGGTCACCTGGATCTTCGCCACGCCGACACCCGCGGGCATCGTGGCGGCACTGCGCGCGGGCGGTGCCGACAGTGCGGGCACCGACGCGGCCTTCGACGTCCTGCTGCCGTTGCGCACCGCCGGCGCACGCGAACCGCTGTTCTGCATCCACCCCATCGGTGGTGTCGCGTGGTCGTTCAGCGGGCTCGCCGCCTACCTCGATCCGGACCGCCCGCTCTACGGTCTGCAGTCACCGGCATTGAGTTCGGCAGAGCCACTACCGGATTCGATCGAGGAATGGGCCAAGCTCTACGTCAAGCAGATCCGCGAAGTCCAGGCCGAGGGGCCGTACCACCTGCTCGGCTGGTCCCTCGGCGGCGTGATCGCCCACGCCATGGCGGTGCAACTGCAGGACGAGGGCGAACAGGTCGCCGTGCTGGCCATGCTGGACAGCAGACTGACCGTCGCATCGACCGGTGTCGCGAGCTCGGTCACCGCGGCCGATCTGCTCGGCGGATTCGCCGGTGAGCGCGCCGCCGACCAGGACCTCGACACCTCGCTCGATCTTCGCCAGTTCGCCAGGGAGCTCTGCGAGCAGTCCGCACCGCAGGTGTCCCTGGACGCGGCGCGGCTCGAACGGATCGTGGACGCCGCGATCGACTCGGTCGCCCTCGACGCCGCCTACCGGCCCCGCCCGTTCGTCGGCACCCTCACCTATTTCACTGCGGCCCAGGACGATCCGACGGGAACCGCCGGCGCCTCGTCCTGGACCACAGCCGTCACCGGATCGGTCGACAATCACCCCGTCGACGCGACCCACTGGCGCATGACCGATGATCAGGCCCTGCGCACCATCGCCGACACTCTGCGGAAGGTGATCGCTCAGCGCTAGACACGCTGGTACGTGCGGGCGTTCACGGCTGGAACGCCTGCACGTACGGCGTGTCCACGCCGAGCGGGCCGACACCCGTCGCCCCACCGGGATGGCCGAGCGCTGCCGCCCGGCCGGGCAGCGGCTCAGCGAAGAAGCGAGCATTCTCGACGGCGAACTGCTCCTGACCTTCGGGGATGTCGTCCTCGTAGTGGATCGCCTCGACCGGGCACACCGGTTCGCAGGCAGCGCAATCGATGCACTCGTCGGGCTGGATATAGGCCATCCGATTGCCGACGAAGATGCAGTCGTGCGCAGCGTGTCGTCGGTGCGGGTGAACTGCAGGATCGCCGCGTGCCTGCCGAGGGTGACGGCGCGGCCGGTGTACGGGCCGAGGGTGAATGGTTTCGGGTCGCGGCCCTTGCTCAGGCGAGCCAGGGCATTGGCCGCGTACATGCCCTGCGGGCCGGCGGTGTAGCAGGACTGGCGGGCGCCCGGGACCGCGGCGCAGTCACCGATCGCGAAGACTCGCTCGTCGTCGACACTGCGGCCGACGACGAAATCTCCGGCCGTGGGCGGCTATGCCGGGCGGGCCGACCGGGATAGCGTGGGTCGAGCGGTTCGGCGGAAGGCGGGGAAGCAATGGACAGCAGGACGATTGCGCGGCAGTGCACACTGTGCGAGGCACACTGCGGGATTCTGGTGACGGTCGAGGGCGACCAGGTCGCGCGCATCGAAGGCAATCCCGACGACGTGCTGTCCCAGGGCTACATCTGCCCGAAAGCCACCGCGATGGGCGGGCTGCACCACGACCCCGACCGATTGCGCACCCCCGTCCGCCGGGTCGGCGACTCCTTCGAACCGATCGGCTGGGACGAGGCGTTCACCGAGATCGGGCACCGATTGCGTGCGGTGCGGTCGGCGCACGGCCCCAGCGCGATCGGGATGTACATGGGCAACCCTGCCGCGCACAGTTCCTCGGTGATCTACGGCGCCCTGCTGCGCGCGGCGCTGCTGACCCGCAACTTCTTCTCCGCCTCCTCGATCGACCAGTTCCCGCAGGAATTCGTCGCGTGGCGGATGTTCGGCGCCAACGTGCTCATGCCGGTGACCGATATCGACCGCACCGATCGGCTGGTGGTGCTCGGCGCCAACCCGGCCGTGTCCAACGGGTCGATCACCACCATGCCGGGAGCGAAACTGCGCATCAAGGAGGTCAGGAAACGCGGTGGCACGGTCGTCGTGATCGACCCGCGGCGCACCGAAACCGCGCGATTGGCCGACGAGCATGTGGCGGTGCGGCCCGGCGGCGACGTCTACCTGCTGCTGGCGATGCTGCACGTGCTGGTCACCGAGGGACTGTGCGACGAGCGGGCGGTGCGCGCGCAATGCGCAGGCTGGGACCAGCTGGCGCAGCTGGTCGCGACGACGTCACCGGAGCGGATGGCGGCCGACGCCGGAGTCGACGCCGACACCATCCGGCGACTGGCCCGCGACCACGCGGCGGCGCCGTCGGCGGTGCTCTACGCGCGAATCGGGGTATGCCTGCAAATCACCGGCACGCTCACACACTGGCTGGTGAACACGATCAACGCCGTCACCGGCAACCTCGACCGCGCGGGCGGCCAGATGTTCGCGACCCCACCGGTGGACGCCGCCCGCTTCGGCAAGTACCTGCCGATGGGCTACGGGGCGTGGACCGACCGGTCCGGCACCCACAAGTCGTTCCGCAGCGAATTGCCGGTGACGGTGCTGGCCGAGGACATCCTCGCCGACGGACCGGACCGGATCAGGGCGATGATCACCTACGCGGGCAACCCGGTGCTGTCCACACCGCAGGGCGGGCGGCTCGACGCCGCACTGGAATCGCTGGACTTCTACGTCGCCGTCGACATGTACATCACCGAGACCACCCGGCACGCCGACATCATCCTGCCGCCGACCTCACCGTTGGAGCGCGAAGAGATCAACCTGCTGTTCCCGGTATTCAGCGTGCGCAACAACGCCCGATTCGACGCCGCCGTCTTCGAACCACCCGCCGACGGACTCGAGGACTGGCAGATCCTGGCCCGCCTGGTGACCGAACTGGTACCGCTGCCCGCGCGGCGATTCACCGGTCGCGCGCTCACCGGCGTCTTCGAACTGTTCAGCCCGATGCGGTTGACCGCCGCGGCCATCGCGGCAGGACCCTACGGTGTGCTGCGACGAGGCCGGAAAGGCCTGACGGCCAACAGGATCCGTGCCAGCGTCGGCGGTGTCGACTTGGGTCCGCTGGCGCCGCGGTTGCGTGAGCTGATCGGGACCAAGGACGGCTTGGTACAGCTCGCGCCGCCGGATTTCCTGGCCGCCGTCCGCGAGGTCGTCGACGGCGCCGACACGGCGATGGCCCCCGGCTACGATCTGCAACTCATCGGCCGCCGCCATCTGCGCAGCAACAACTCGTGGCTGCACAACATCCCGTCGATGATGAAGGGACGCGACCGCTGCACCGTGCTCATGCATCCCGGTGACGCCACCGAACGCGGTCTCACCGACGGTGATCAGGTGACCGTCGAGTCCACGGTCGGCTCGATCGTCGTGCCGGTGGAGATCAGCGACGACATCCGCGCCGGAGTGGTCGCGATCCCGCACGGCTGGGGTCATCGCGAACCGGGCGTCGGCTGGACCGTGGCCGCCGCCCAGCCGGGCGCCAATGTCAACCTGCTGCACGACCCCGCCCGCACCGACCCGTTCTCCGGTGCGGCGGCGGTCAACAACACGTGGGTGCGGGTGAGCCCGGTCGCGGGGTGACCCGGGCTCACCGCGGCGAACTCAGCGGAAACGCAGGGTGGTGGTCGCCAGGCCGAAAATCTTGCGGCCGCCGGACTTGGCGACGATCGCGATCACCGCGGTTCTGGTCTCGGGATCGAGCGACTTCACCCGGCCGGTGTACTCGATCTCGCCACCCTGGCTGTCGACGATTGTGTAGTTCGACAGGCGCACGCCGTAGCGGGTGACCGCACCCGGGTCGCCGGACCAGGTGGAGACGAAACCCGCGCCCAGACCCATGGTGAGCATGCCGTGCGCGATCACGTCGGGCAGGCCGGCCAGGCGGGCGATGCTCTCGTCCCAGTGGATCGGGTTGCCGTCACCGGAGACGCCCGCGTAGTTGACGAGGTCGCCGCGCGACAGGCGCGCGTCGCGCATCGGGAGTTCGGCGCCGACGGTCAACTCGTCGAAGGACAGGGTCGTGCTCGGAACACGCGCCACGCCTTCGGCCGAGAGCCGGATCTCGCCTTCCGGGCGCAGCGGTGTCTCGCCTGCGTGCTGAGCGTCGCCGTTGCCGAACACCTTGACGCCGTGCACCATCACGTTCTCGACGGCGCGCGTGATCTCGGGGTCCACGCCGTCGCCGGTGATGCCGACGACCGTGGTGTGCATGATGTGCACGGTCTCGCCGGACTCGTCGGCGAAGGTGTTGGTGACGGTGATGAGGTCCTTGCCCGCGATCCGGCGCACCGAGGACAGTTCGACGTCGACGACGAGCCGGTCGCCGGCGACGATCGGCTTGTGCTGCTCGAAGACCTGCTCGGTCTGCACGAACATGTCGTAGCCGACGACCACCGACTCGAACAGCAGGCGATTGGCGGCCATCGCCGGGATGGAGACGAACGTCAGCGGGGCGACCAGGCCCGGGTATCCGAGCGCGGCCGCCGCGTCGTCCTCCCAGTGCGCGGGGTGGAAGTCCTGCACCGCGCGGGCGTATTCACGGATTTTCTCGCGGCCGACCTCGTAGACGTCATCGACCCGGTAGTAGTGCCCTACCTTCGACGCGATATCAGGGGCATCGACCACGGAAGTCACTTTTGGATCACCTTCGTTCGGGGAACGGACACCCGGCAGGCTAGCGGAATCACGGCCGAACCGCGCACACCTTGGCACACTTCACAGCCGCGTCTCGCGCGGTCCTCGCCCGATGCGTGGGCAGGCCGAACCGGACGACCGCCCGTCAGCGGGACGGGAGCAGCGAGAACTCGCCCGCACCGGGACCGTCGACCGGAGTCAAATCCCGGCCGTGGACGCGTTCCCCGCAGTGCGAGCACACCGGTTCGACGGTGGCGACCTGCCGCAACCACGGTGCACACCGACCTCGCCGGGCTCGACGCCGCGCCGGTGCTGGTGCGCGCCGCGAATGTCAGCACCGGTGACGGCTGGTCCGTCGACGACACCGACATCTGGGACCGCTACGGAGTCCTGCTCGCCACCGCCCGCCAAACCCGCCGCGTCCTCGGCTGATCGGGAGCCTGCCGCATGAATTCCGTTGCCGCCGCGCGTGCCACCGATCCCCGGCTGGTGCTCGCGGTCGTCTCGACCGGCGTCCTGCTGTCGAGTCTGGATCTGTTCATCGTCAATGTCGCCATGCCCGCCATGGCCGCCGACCTGGGTGCGGGGCTCACCGCATTGTCCTGGGTGCTCAACCTGTATGCGATCGTGTTCGCCGCCCTGCTGGTTCCCGCCGGTCGCCTCGGTGACCGCAACGGCAATCGGGCGATCTTCCTGGCCGGCCTCGCGGTCTTCGTGCTCGGCTCGGCGCTGTGCTCGGTCGCGTGGAATGTGGAGTCGCTCGTCGGTTTCCGCGTCGTCCAAGCCGTCGGGTGCGCGTTGCTGACGCCGTCCTCGCTGGCCTTGGTCCTGGCCGCAACGCCGCCGGAGCGGCGGGCTGGCGCGGTTCGGCTGTGGGTCGCCTTCGGCGGTCTGGGCGCCGCGCTCGGACCGGTGATCGGTGGTCTGCTCGTCGAGCTCGACTGGCGCTGGGTGTTTCTGGTGAATGTGCCGATCGGGTTGGTGGCCTTGGTCATCGGTGTGCGCACACTGCCGCGTCCACCCGCCGAGCACGGTCCGCTGCCCGATCTGCTGGGCGCGGGGGCGCTGATCGGCGCGGTCGGGTCATCCATCCTGGCCGTGGTCCAGGGGCCCGAATGGGGCTGGACGTCGCCCGGTGTCCTGGCCGCCTTCGCGGTCGCAGTGGGGCTCGGCGTGGTGTTCGCGTGGTCCTCGGCCCGCCACCACAGTCCGGTGGTAGATCCAGCGCTGTTGCGTGCCCCGAATTTCAGTCTGGCGACCGCGAATTCGCTCGTCTTCCAGATCGCGTTCGCGGGGATGCTGCTGTCGATCACGCTGTGGGCGCAGAACGTGTGGGGATGGTCGGCGCTGCAGACCGGCGCGGCGATCGCGCCGGGACCGCTGATCGTGCCGTTCGTGGCCGTCGCCGCGGGCGGGCTGGCCTTCGGTGGTGGGCGCGCGCCGCCGAACTCGCGCCGGACTACATGTCCGGCATGCTCGGCGGCATGCTGCTCACCGGCCTCGGCGTCGGCCTCACCCTGCCCACCGCGTTCGCGGCCGGCGCGGGAACCCTTCCGCCGCACCGCTTCGCGACCGGCACCGCGGTACTGAGCATGGCCCGCCGGCTCGGTCTCGCCGTAGGCGTGGCGATCCTCGTCGCCCTACTCGGTGCACCGACTACCCCCGCGGCCATTCTCGACGCCTTCCAGCGGGCCTGGTACGTCACCGCCGCCGTCGCCATCCTGGCCGGCCTCGTCGGCCTCGGCATCCGCCCTACGGCACCGGGCCCGAAACCGGTCGATCAGCAAGAGCCCGGCCTGGAACCGGCACCGAATCCGTAGTTACTGGTGCTGGGCGACATGGACACACTGTCGCCGACCGCGCGAGATCAGATCTGCCGGACCCAGGCGGCGAAGAACAAGGCGCCCGCCACGGTGAGCACGACGGCGGCGGGAATCACCCACCAGGACCCGGCTCGGCCCAGGACGGTGCGAGTCGATCGGAGCTGAAGCCGGCCGAGCAGGGTGACGATACCGAGAAACACGGGGGCAATCACGAGGCCGACCGCCGCGTGCACCAGCCACGCGCCTGCCAAAGTTGGGCCACCCCACGATGTTTCGTAGTCGCCGGCGGCGACCAGCGGATAGGCGAGTCCACGGACCAGGCCTAGCGCGGTGAGCATGATCAGGAACCAGGCGACAATCCCGACCCCGGCCGACAACACCGAGTGGAACACGCACCGCACCGCCGAGACCCCGTGCGCGGAGACGGGTTCGTGCAGCAGCCGGCGGGGAACGCGCAGTCGGGTGCGGACCGGAGCCAGAGCCAACGGCAGGGCGAGCAGGCCGTACGCGATAGTCCGCCCGATACCGCCGCCTCTGCCGGTCACCGTAGGGAACCCGCTGCGGCGAGATCGTCGAAGAGAAGCTGGTCGACCGGCGGCACCAGATCACGGTCGTGATAGCCGAACCAGGCCAAGGCATCGATCTCGCTGCTCGCGGTGAGCACACCGCGATAGTCGGCGGTGTAGCACGCCATCCGGACGACGGTGGCATGGCCGTCGGCGATCGCGGCCTCGTAGGTGCCCACGTGGACCGCGCTGTCGGCGGCCAGGTCGACGGTCAGTTCCTCGGCGACCTCACGGACCAGGGTCTGCAAGTCGGTTTCGGCGCCTTCCCGTTTGCCGCCGGGGATGAAGAACACGTCCTTGCCCCGGGGGCGGGCGCACAGGATGCGCCCGTCCTCGATCAGTACCCAGGCCACCGTATCGATCAGCTGCTGTACCGGAGAGTCCACCACGGCCCGCAGCCTATCGCGGTCAGTGACCTGGCAGGACGCAGACGGTATCCAGCCCGAGGACCCGGTTGAGGCGGCCGAAGGCGAGCCAGGACCCGATGCTCATACTCAGCTCGACCAGCTCGGCCTGGGTGTAGTGCTCGAACATCCTGGCCCAGAACTCGTCGTCCAGACCGTGATGATCGGTGGCATAGCGTTCGGCGTATTCGGCGGCGAGCCTGGCCCGCTCGTCGAACCGATCGGTGGTGCGCCAGTTGGTCACGGCGTCGGCGAACTCCGGCTCGACCTTCTGCCCGTCGCGTTCGGTACGCCAGTCCTGACAGAACAGACACCCGTTGATCTGGGCGATGCGCAGCCGGGCCGCCTCGAACTCGCGCAGCCCCAGGGTCGAGTGCTCGTAGACCGACAGCGAGAACGCGGCGGCGGCCACGCCGATACCGGGCACCATCTCGCCCCAGACGTAACCGATCGGGTCCTTGCCCTCGGGAATGTCGATGATCATGGCGATTTCCTTCCGAGTTTGCCGACCGCGGCCCGCAGCGGCACATCGAGTGCGTCGTAGAGTCCCGGCTCGGCGTCGACGAGCCAGTCGATGGCATTGACCAAGCGGCCCACCGCCGTGGCGTTTCCGCCCGCGGCCCGGTTGCCGCCTTCGTCGGTGGCCTCGACGCTGACCTCGATGCGTGGCGTGCCCTCGATGATCACCCGGTGCGCGCCGTCACCGTCCGGAGGCGTCGGCCAGTCCGGCGCGCAACTCGGATGGATACGGGTGACATGCTCGATCACGATGCGCGGTTCACCGTCGACGATGCCCTGCACCTCGAACCGCACCGCCCCTTGCGTGCCCGCCTCGAACTCACCCATCTGCACCGTCTGCACGGTCGCATCGAGTGCACGCCGATCCAGGGTCTCGCGGATCTCGTCGAGTTCGACGCCGAGTGCCCTGGCCATCAGCCGAATCTGCCCGCCCCACACCATCGTCGGGACCGAGGGCAGCAGCATCGGCGGCTGATAGTCCATCGGCTGACCCATGCCGACCAGATACCGCACCGAGTCGGGTTGGTCGTAGGTCGAGTAGTCGAAGATCTCCTGGCAGCGCAACACCTCCACGGTGGTGCCGAGCCCGCTGATCAACAGCGGCAACACATCGTTGCCCCAGCCGGGATCGACTCCGGAGACGAACAGCGAACCGCCGCCGGCGGCAATGGCTTCCAGCACGGGGTCGCGGATCTCGACGGGGGCGCCGGCCGGGTCGTAGAGCGCGTAGAGAGCCGGGGTGACGACGACTGCTCCCGCGCGGATCGCGCGCACGATGTCGGCGAGCGCGTCATCGGGGCGGATATCGCCGGAGGACGCGTAGACGACCGCGCGCGGACCCGCGGCGAGCAGTGCGTCGATGTCGGCGGACGCGGCCACCCCTAATCGGTAGTCGAGTCCGGCGAGTGCACCGGCGTCACGGCCGACCTTGCCGGGGTTGTGCACCAGCACCCCCGTGAGTTCCAGCGCCGGATGGGCAGCCACGGCACGGATGGCCGCTCGGCCGACATTGCCGGTGCCCCAGACGATCGTGGGGATCATCGCGCGAGCGTAGCAAGCGCTTGGTTCGGTGTCCGGGATATCTGGAATCCCGGTACAGGTCAGCCTTCGCGCACCGTGAGCGCGGTGTCGCCGAGCGCTTCCGCGACGCGACCCGCCGCGGCGGACAGCGCACGTTTCGGGAATCTGCCGGAACCGAACATCGAGACGACCACCTCGTCGTCGACCCGGTCCCACGTCCCGGCCACCCGGCCGTCCACCAGCACCAGCGGGGAGATCCAGCCTGCCGTTCTGCTCACCTTCGCGCGGTGCTCGGCGGGCAGCACCGCGGTGTCGGCGGTACCGGGGCCCAGGATGTACTGGTCGAACGGGCCGAGCAGATGGATCGTGCCGTCGAGGGTGGCGGTGGCGAGCTCGTCGACGAACTCGGCCGGGAGCCAGCCGGTCCGGCCCTCGACGTTCACCTGGGTCAGCGCGTCACCCATCTCCGTGAACCATCCACGCACGACGGTCTTGCGCAGGCTGTTGCGGCTGAGCCACGCATCGAACGCTTCCGGCGTCGCCGGACCGTAGGCGCCGAGATAGGCGTTGATCAGTGTCTGCGCGGCGGCGTCCGGTTCCGGAACGCCGGTCCAGCCGGGGATCAGGCGCGCCGGACTGGTGAAGGTGATCTTGGTGCCGCGCGCCGGGCCGTGACACAGCGCGCCCTGCCAGGCCAGCGGTTTGAGGACCGCACCCCAGCCGGAGCGCAACTGCTCGCCGAGGTGGGCGAACCCGGGCTCGGCCAGCACGGCCTCGACGAGCTCGTCGCGAGTCAGGACCTGATCGGCGAGAATCTTCGACACCGCTTCGACCAAGGCCGTCACCTGATCCGGCGTCGCCCCGAAGGTCTTCTGCCAGGACGGTTTCTCCCACGTCCGCGCCGACCCGATCAGCGACAGCGCCGCCGCGGCCTGATCAGGCACCAGCGCGTGCAGGGTGCCGCGCATCGCCCACGTCTTGACCAGCGTGCCCGCCGCGAGCGCGTCGGCCACCGCATCCTGCCGGCCCGCGCCGCTGCGCAGCGCGACCGCGGTCTCCGCCGCCGAGGCGACCTGCGCCTGCACACCGGCGAGCCTGCGCGCGACGGCCTCGGCTCCCTCCGCCGCCGGCTCGGTGACGAACTGCCTGCCCAGCCGCCACGCGAAAACCTGATCCCACCCGACCTCGCGCACGCCCACTCCCTTACTTCTCCACGCTGCGCCGCGTGGCAACCCGTCGCAGCGCCGCCCGCAAGCCCGCGAATTCGTCGTCACTGATCCGGTCGACGAAGTGGCTGAGCACGAGATCGGACCGGCCGCCGATGCCCAGCGCCTCGTGCATGAGCTGGGCGCTGTGTTCCTCGCGCGTCATCGTGGGCCAGTAGCGGTAGGCGCGGCCGTCGCGCTGCCTGGCCAGCCAGCCCTTGCGGTGCAGGTTGTCCATGGTCGACATGACCGTGGTGTAGGCGATGTCGCGCTCGGCGGAGAGCTCGTCGAACAACTCACGCACCGTCGTCGAATCCACATCGCGATCCCAGAGACGGTCCATCAGCACCGCTTCGAGATCCCCGAAACCACGCACCGCCTACCGACTCCTCATCACCGCCGAAACCTGCCTCACAGTACCGGCTCGACCCGAGTGCGGCCGCTACCGCACGGCAACCCTTTCTGTCGTACCCCGATGCGAACATATGTTCGTGTCCGATTCCGCTGCGCCGCGCCGCCCGCGCATCCAGTCCCGCGCCGAGGCGTCGATCCTGCACGCCGACCTGGATTCCTTCTACGCCTCGGTCGAGCAGCGTGATCAACCGTGGTTGCGCGGCAAGCCGGTGATCGTGGGCGGCGGGGTGGTGCTGGCGGCGAGTTACGAGGCCAAGGCGTTCGGGATCCGGACTCCGATGAACGCGGGTCAGGCGTTGCGGTTGTGTCCGCACGCGGTGGTCGTGCCGCCGCGGATGTCGGCCTACGCCGAGGCGAGCAAGGCGGTGTTCGCGGTGTTCCACGACACCACCCCGGTCGTCGAGGGCATCTCGATCGACGAGGCTTTCCTCGACGTGGGTGGTTTACGGCGGATCAGGGGTGAGCCGATCGAGATCGCGCGAGCCTTGCGGGCGGAGGTCAGCAGCAAGGTCGGCCTGCCGATCTCGGTGGGTATCGCGCGCAACAAGTTCCTCGCCAAGGTGGCCTCGGCGGTCGCCAAACCCGACGGATTGCGCCTGGTGGAACCGGGCCGGGAACTGGAGTTCCTGCACCCGTTGCCGGTCGAGCGATTATGGGGTGTCGGCGCGGTCACCGCCGCCACCTTGCACGCCAACGGCATCACCCGGGTCGGGCAGCTGGCCGAACTCGGCGAACCGCACCTGCGCGCCATCCTCGGAGCCGGTGCGGCCCGGCATCTGTTCGCCCTGTCCTGGGCGCGCGATCCCCGGCGCGTGGAGACCGGGAAACGCAGGCGCTCGATCGGAGCCCAGCGCGCCCTCGGCCGTCGCCACCGCGAGCCAGCGGAGATCGCCGCCTACCTCGACGGCCTCACCGACCGCCTCGGCCGCCGCCTGCGCGCCGCCGAGCGCGTGTGCCGCACCGTCGTCCTGCGTCTGCGGTTCGACGACTTCACCCGCGCGACCCGCTCGCGCACCCTGGCGGAAGCGACCGACGCGACCGCGTCCATCCGGCACGCCGCCCGGCTGCTGCTCGACACCGCCCAGCCGCTCATCACCGAACGCGGGATCACCCTGATCGGCTTGTCGCTGACCAATCTCGACGACGCCGACACCATGCAGCTGACCCTGCCGCTGGAACCGCGCGCCGACAACACCCTCGACGCGACGCTCGACGATCTACGCCGCCGATTCGGTTCCGCCGCCGTCACCCGCGCGGCACTGCTGAACAGCGGTGAGGGACTGTCGGTTCCGCTGCTTCCGGACTGACAGCGAAGTCGGTGTGCGGTGTTTGCCACTGCTGCGCCTACTCGGCTGCGACTCCACCGCCGACCGATTCTCCGCCCGCTACGACATCGCTGTGGCCGCACACCAACCGAGGTGCGACGGGTCAGGGCGCCATGGGATAGTCGGCGCATGCCTTACGCCGTCCTCGGCTTCCTGACCCTCGCCCTGTGGGTGTATTGCCTGGTCGACATCGTCACCAGTCCCGACGACGGGATCCGCCATCTGCCGAAGATGGGCTGGGTACTCGTGGTCGTCCTCGTCCCGACGATCGGCGCCCTGCTGTGGCTGTTCGCCGGCAGGCCGATCACCCCGTCCCGGCCCGCCTCCACCACCCGTTTCAGCGAGTACGACAGGCCCGGCCGCGCTGTCGCGACCAATCCCGACGACGACGAAGCGTTTCTGCGCTCGCTGCGCGAACGCGCCGAACAGCAGCGTCGCGAAGCCCGCAGGCAGCAGGCCGAGCGCGACGAGGATCCGGCCTGATCACACGAATCGCTTGGGCCGCTTGTCCATCAACCGCAGGATGAGCGGCGTGAAGATCAACTGCATCGCCAGTTCCATCTTCCCGCCCGGCACCACGATGCAGTTCGGCCGCGACATGAACGAATCGTGCAGCATCGACAGCAGATACGGGAAGTCGATCACCTTCGGATCGGCGAACCGGATCACCACGAAACTCTCGTCGGCCGTGGGAATGCTGCGCGCGATGAACGGATTCGAGGTGTCCACCGTCGGCACCCGCTGGAAATTCACATACGTCCGCGAGAACTGCGGACAGATGTATTTCACGTAGTCGGGCATCCGGCGCAGGATCGTATCGATCACCGCCTCGCTGGAATAGCCGCGATGGGTCTTGTCCCGGTACACCTTCTGGATCCACTCGAGGTTGATGATCGGCACCACACCGACCAGCAGATCGGTGTATCGGGCGACATTGACCGCGTCGGTCACCGCCGCACCGTGCAACCCCTCGTAGAACAGCAGATCGCTGCCGGGCGCGAGATCCTCCCACGGCGTGAACGTGCCCGCGGGCTGCCCGTAGGGTTTGGCCTCCTCGTCGTCGTGCAGGTATCTGCGCACCTGCCCGACCCCGGACTCACCGTAATCCCGGAACAGCGCCTCCAATTCCGGCAGCAGATTCGCGTCCTCACCGAAATGCGAGAACGTCGTATTGCGTTGCTGCTCGGCCTCGGCCATCGCGATCTTCATCTCCGAGCGGTCGTACCGGTGGAACGAATCGCCTTCCACCACGACAGCGCTGATCCCCTCCCGCCGGAAGATCTCCTCGAACGTGCGCGTGACACTGGTCGTCCCCGCACCGGACGAACCGGTGATCGCGACAACGGGATGCTTGACCGACATGGCGACTCCTACTTGCGCTGATCGTGCTTGGCCGGACGGAACAGCGACCGCGAGCCGAACAGCGAGCTGTCGAAACTCGGGCCGGCGTCCGGCTCGGAGTGGTAGCGCTCGATGCGCAGCACCTCGTTGCGGGAACCGAAGATGAACGGCACCCGCTGATGCACCTCGGCAGGCGACACCAGCATCACCCGGTCGTGCCCTGTGGTCGCCGCCCCGCCGGCCTGCTCGACGATGAAGGCGATCGGATTGGCCCCGTACAACAGCGAAACCCGGCCCGGCCGTGCGGGATTGCGGGTATCGCGCGGATACAGGTACATCCCGCCCCGAGTCAGGATGTGGAAGGTGTCGGCCACCAGCGAGGCGACCCAGCGCATGTTGAAGTCCCGTCCCCGCGGCCCGTCCACCCCCTCCAGGCACTCCTGTACGTAGCGGCGCACCGGCCGTTCCCAGAACCGTTCGTTGGCCGCGTTGATCGCGAAACCCGATGTGTCGTCGGGGATCCGCATGTGCGGGTGGGTCAGCACGAACGCGCCGATCTCCCGATCGAGGGTGAACCCGTCGACCCCGCTGCCGGTGGTGATCACCAGCATCGTCGCCGGCCCGTACAGCGTGAATCCGGCACACACCTGCGCCACACCGGGCTGGAGAAAGTCGGCGTCGCCCGGCTCGGCGGTACCGGCCAGCACCTCCTGCGGTGCGCGCAGAATGCTGAAAATCGAGCCGACGGGCAGATTCACGTCGATATTGCTCGACCCGTCCAGCGCGTCGTAGGCCAGCAGATACTTGCCGCGCCGTTGGGTCGCCGGCACCGGCAGCGCGGTGGCGCGCTGCTCGGACAGCAACCCCGACAGGTGCCCGGTCCACTGGGTCTGGGCCACCATGATCTCGTCGGTCAACGCGTCGAGCCGCCTGCTCACCGACAGCGGCTCGTCGTCGTCGCGGCCCGATCCGATGATCGCGCCGCGCGTCACCTGATTGGCGATGATCTTCGTCGCCGTGGCCACCACGTTGACCAGCGCCGAGAACTCACCCGACGAACCGGGATGGCGATGCTCCTCCTCGATCGTGTAGCGGGTGAGGGTCTTCAATCCGTCCGGCATGGCGTCGCGGCCACCTCCTGCCCCGCGTCGTCGAACACGCTGCTGCCGTAGACGTCCCGGTCGCACAGAGTGATCAGGTCGGTCTTCGACAGCGGCCGCGCCGCCTCGACGAGCCGTTTGGCCTGCCGCAACCGGCACCGGTCGATCGCGTTGCGCACGCTGCGCGCATTCGAGAACCGCGGCCGGGTCATCCGCACCGTCAGGTACTCCGCGAACGCGACATGCGCGGCCGCGTCGAAGCGGAAGTTCTCCCCCGTCACCATCAACTCGGCGATGCCCATGAGTTCTTCGTGGGTGTAGTCGGCGAACTCGAGGTGATGGGCCACCCGCGAGGACAGCCCCGGATTGGCGGAGAAGAAGCGGTCCATCCGATCCGGGTAGCCGGCGAAGATGACGACCAGGTTCGCCCGCTCGCTCTCCATCTCCTGCAGCAGGATCTCGATCACCTCCTGCCCGTAGTCCCGTTCGTTCTCGGGCCGGAACAGGTAGTAGGCCTCGTCGATGAACAGCACTCCGCCCGCGGCCTTGGCGATCGCCTCCTTGGTCTTGGGCGCGGTGTGGCCGATGAACTGGCCGACCAGGTCGTCACGGGTCACCGTGTGCACCTTCGGTTTCCGGATGTAGCCCAGCGCGTGCAGCATCTGCGCCATCCGCAACGCCACCGTCGTCTTGCCGGTGCCGGGACCGCCGGTGAAGCTCATGTGCATCGTCGGACGCGAGGACTCCAGCCCGAAGCGCCGCCGCGCCCGGTCGATCATCAGCAGCGCCGCGATCTCGCGCACCCGCTCCTTCACATTCGCCAGGCCGATCAGCTCCGCGTCGAGCGCGGCCAGCGTTTCGGCCACGTCGTGGCCTGCCAGGTCGAGAGAAAGATCCAACAGCGCGTCCTCGCTCAGCAGTTCCTCGGTCGCGGTGGCGCCCTCGGCGGGCGGGCGCGACGGCCGGGCGTCGGTGACGCCCGGCCGCGGCAACCGGAATCCGCCGGCGGATCCGTCAGCCGCCATACCGCTGTCCCTGCGGACGATCGGTGGCATAGGAGCGCACGCTGTAGATCTGGCGGCGATCCGAGCCCTCGGCCCGCGCCAGCTCGAAACCGGGCTCCTCGGCCGGGCGCTGCACCAGGAAACTCAGCGCCGTCGTCTGTTTCGTGTAGGTCGCGTTGTAGGCGGTGACCCGCACGTAGTGGCGCGGAAACGTCGCCCGGCAGGCGTTGATCTCGGCCATCACCCCGTCGGGTTCGTCGAGGTCGAACAGCGGCAACCCCCACATCTCCCAGTAGGTGTTGCGCGGGTGCGGATCGTCGGTGTACTCGATCGAGACCGGCCAGTTGTTGAGCAGTGCGTAGCGCACCTGCGCCGCGATCTCTTCGTCGGTGAGCTCGGGCAGATACGAGAACGTCCCGTGTCGCAGATACATGGTGCTCCCTACAGGCTCGGCGTCGGCACCGCGTCGGGTGCGTCGGTGGACGTGTAATCGAAGGTGACATCACCCCAGGTCGACAGCGCGACCTCGAGTGGACGACACGTCGAGGCGGCCGTGCGCAGCACGTCGGGCCCCTCCTTGATCAGGTCGCGACCCTCGTTGCGCGCCTTGACCACCGCTTCCAGCGCCACCCGGTTGGCCTCGGCGCCCGCCGCGATCCCCAGCGGGTGACCGATGGTGCCTCCGCCGAACTGCAGGATCACATCGTCGCCGAACAGATCCAGCAGCTGATGCATCTGGCCCGCGTGGATACCGCCGGAGGCCACCGGCATCACCCCGGGCAGGCTCGCCCAGTCCTGGTCGAAGAAGATGCCGTTGCCCAGATCGGTGGGAATGTGGTTCTCGCGCAGGGTGTCGTAGAAACCGCGGGTGGTCGCCGGATCGCCTTCCAATTTGCCCACCACGGTTCCCGCGTGCACATGGTCGACGCCGATCAGCCTGCACCATTTCGCCAGCACCCGGAAGCTCACGCCGTGCGTCTTCTGCCGGGTGAACGTCGAATGGCCCGCCCGGTGCAGGTGCAGCAGTACGCCGTTGCGCCGCGCCCACTTCGACATCGACTGCATCGCGGTGTAGCCGACGGTGAGGTCCATCATGATGACCACCGAGCCCAGTTCCTTGGCGAACTCGGCCCGCTCGTACATGTCTTCCATGGTGGCGGCGGTGACGTTGAGGTAGTGGCCCTTGATCTCGCCGGTCTCGGCCATCGCCCGGTTCACGCCCTCCATCGCGAACAGGTACCGGTCGCGCCAGCGCATGAACGGCTGGGAGTTGATGTTCTCGTCGTCCTTGGTGAAATCGAGGCCGCCCTTGCAGGCCTCGTAGACCACCCGGCCGTAATTGCGTGCCGACAGACCGAGTTTCGGTTTCACCGTCGCACCCAGCAGCGGCCTGCCGTATTTGTTGAGATATTCCCGTTCCATCACCGTGCCGTGCGGCGGGCCCTGGAAGGTCTTGACATAGGCCACCGGAATACGCATGTCCTCGAGCCGCAACGCGAGCAGCGGCTTGAATCCGAAGACATTACCGATCACCGAGGAGGTGAGATTGGTGATCGACCCCTCCTCGAAAAGGTCCAGATCGTAGGCGATGTAGGCGAAGTACTCGCCCGGCCTGCCCGGCACCTCGTCGATCCGGTAACACTTCGCCTGATACTTCGAGTGCGCGGTGAGCCGGTCGGTCCACACGACAGTCCAAGTGGCAGTGGAGGATTCGCCAGCGACGGCCGCCGACGCCTCGATCGGATCGACGCCTCGCTGCGGGGTCACCCGGAACACCGCGAGCACATCGGTATCCGAGGGCACGTAGTCGGGTGCGTAATATCCCATCGACGCGTACGACTGCACACCCGGATCCCAACGATCCCGTTCGGTTTCTTCCGCCATGGTTCCTCCTGTGGAATCGGCTGGGCGCCTGTCGAATTCCAGGATGGGGCCCGCCACCGTCACAAACAATGTGAATGTTTCTGGGAACGCTCAACCGAAACGTTGAGTTTGCTACCGTCGGGTAATGGGCAGGGTGAGCGCGGGGCGGATGGAAACCTTCCTCGCGGTGGCCCGGCTGGGCAGCATTCGCCGCGCGGCCGCCCAGCTGCATGTCACCGAGGCGGCGGTGTCGGCCGCGGTCGCCCATGTCGAAAAGCAGCTCGGCGCCAAACTGATCACCCGATCCGGGCGCGGGATCGCCCTCACCGAGGCGGGCCGGGTCTACGCCGAATACTGTCGCGGGATCCTCGGTCTCATGAAGGAAGCGCACGCCGCCGTGCGGCAGGCCGAGGCGGGCCGGCTACGCATCGGCGTCGTCGCGACGGCGGGTGAATCGGTGGTGCTGCGACCGCTGGCCTCGTTTCGCCACCGCTATCCCGAGGTGGAACTGAGTCTGTCCATCCAGCCCCGTGACGTGCTGTTTCTCGAACTGCAGCACCACGAGACCGATCTCGTCATCGCGGGACGCCCCCCGCACGCGGCGAACCTGGTCATCCAGGCGCGGCGCCCGAGCACCCTCGTCGTCGTCGGCGCAGGCGACACCCACGATCCACGCCACACCACCTGGCTACTGCGCGGCAACGGTTCGGGCACCAGGGAAGCGACGCTCGCGCTGATCGACCGTCTCCAGATCGACCCGCCGACGCTGACCCTGGGTTCACACGGCGCGGTCATCGCGGCGGCGCGGGAGGGTCTCGGTATCACCCTCATCCATTCCGACGCCGTCGGTGAGCACCTGGAATCCGGTGCGCTGCACACGATCGATGTGCCGGGCACTCCCCTCGACCGGGCCTGGCACGCGGTCACCACGGCTGCCCCCACCCCGGCGACCCGGCTGTTTCTGGCCCATCTCATCGATCCGCTCGAAACCGGGACCGACGCTTTCCACGCCGCGATCGGGCCGTAGCGGGATTCTGGTGTCGACCGGCTATTCGATTGCGCCGAAGCGTGACTGGAAGGCCGCTCGATTGGCTGAATCGGCGGCCCGGTCCCAGACCGCGAACACGACAGAATCGAACGCCGCTCCCCACGTGTCCAGTGCGGCACCGAACGCATCGGCGACCTGGGCGGGGTCGTTGCGGAACACCCCACAACCCCACGCGCCGAGCACCAGGGTGCGCACCTCGTGGCGTGCCGCCGCAGCGACCACACGTTCGGCCCTGTGCGTGAGCACTTCGCGCACGTCTACCCGGGCCGAACGACGGGCCAGTTCACCCGCGTTCGGCGCAGGCGAGGTCAGGAAGGTCACCGGGAACGGCTCGGCCAGCTCGCCCTGGTCGTCCCGGATCACCGGCACGTCCGGCGAGACGATCACCCGGTGGCTGTACCTCAGATCCGTCGACGCGCGATGCGCCGCATAGTAATCCGGGGCTTCGAGCAGGCACGTGTACAGCAGGGAGCTGCGGCACAGATCTTCCTCCTGCGCCCGCGCCCCGCGCAGGTAGCCGCCACCGGGATTGCGTGCCGACGCGAAATTGAGCACGCCGATCCTCCCGCTCGTGCCGTCGGCGTGCAGCCGTCGAGCCGCTTGCACACTGCCTTCGTCTGTCACCTCGACCACGGTGGGTCCGGCTCCGGGTGCACCGGTGCTCACGATCGCATCCAGCAGCGCCGGTGTGTACGACACTGTTCCCGCCCGTGCCGCCGCCACTGCCGCACCGATCTCGATATGTGCGCCACCGGCGGTCCGGTAGTTTCCGCGCTCGGCGATCTCTTCGTTCACCACGGCCACGTGGTGCCATTTCTTGTTCATCCTCGTGACCGTAAGCGGTGAGTCGCCCACGCCGCCACAGGTTTTTGTCACCAACACAACAACGTGTCTGTGGTGGTGCGGGCAGCCGATCGATTGCTGTCGGTACGTCGTTGATCGCAACACCGTGGACGCTGACCCGTGCCGCGGGTACGGTCGTCGCCAGGGGGACGGATTCGTCTGTACGCGATCGAACGAAGGGGTGGGATATGTCGTCCGAAGTGAAACTGTCCGGGGACGCGCTCGAACTGCCGGGCGGCGTGCGGGTGACCTTCATCCGCACCCTGCGACTGCCCGAGACGGGCACCTATCCGCTGCCACCCGGACTCGGTACGTTCCCGCTGCGCCGGGTCGCCGACTACCCCGACACCGTGCCCGCCGAATGGCGTCAGCGCGGCGGCGTCATGTTGCCGGTCTACCAGCGCGAAGCCATGTGGCTGCGATTCTCCGCGACCACCCCCGCCGCACTGAAGGTCGGTGTCGGCAAGGTCTGCGCGGTATCCGGCAAGCCGTGGAGCGACACCCTCGGCCAGGATCCGCAGAACTACCTCGCGCTACCCCAGCAGCCGTGGATGGACGGCATCAACTCCGGCGACGGCACAGTCCGCCAGTTCGTCGCGGTGCCGCTCGGACTCGGTGCGACCGTCGAAGGCCAGGTGACGGGCACCGAGCAATGGGGTGGCGTGCAGCTCGCCGTCCACGGACTCACCGATGCCGCGCTGGAAGCCTGGAACGCCGCCGAACGCGCCAGGCGGCAACCCATGCCCGCCGCGCCCACTGCACCGTGGCTCGCCGAGGAGATGGTCTACGGCGCACCGCCGGCCGCACCGCACTACGGCGCCCCGGTCGCGTGCGCCGCTCCCGGCGGTCCCCCGGCTCCCGGTGCGGTGCCAACGGGTTCGTCGCGTGCACGAGGAGCTCGTCCCGCCGCCAGGAAGATGGGTCTCGGCGCGGGCGGAACCATGCGTCAGGAGATCTTCGCCGACAAACGCCCGATCGAGGACTACCACCCCGACGCCGACGGCCGCGCCTTCGTCCACCTCGCCTCCGCCGCCGAATGGCAACAGATCACCGGCGAACCGGCACCCCCGACACCGATCACCGCCCAGGCCTACGCCCAGCACAACCTGCCCTGGTTCGACTACTACGCCGCCGACGCCGACGACCTACCACCATCGACCGAACTCGCCGAGGTGAAACCCACCGGCGACTGGCTCGCCGACGAACACCCCAATCCGCCCATCGAACAGCCACTTCCGGTGATCCCCCTGGGCGACAAGAAGGTCCAGGACGGCGACTGGTAACCCGCGGGAGGCCTCCGGTGGACTACCTTGCCCCGCAGGCCAACCGGCTGATCCGGCGAACCTGCCACGCGGCCTGCCCGCGCGGACGTACGATCCGAGCGTGGCCGAATCGAATGGTTCCACCCCGCTGCGTGTGCTGGTCTACAGCAACGATGCCGACACCAGGCAACAGGTGATCCTGGCGCTGGGCCGTAAGCCGCGCGCCGATCTACCGGAGCTCGACTTCTTCGAGGTCGCCACCGCGCCGGTGGTCATCGAGCAGATGGATGCGGGCGGGATCGATCTGGCGATCCTCGACGGGGAATCCGCGCCCGCGGGTGGCCTCGGCATCGCCAAGCAGCTCAAGGACGAGATCGAGAAGTGCCCGCCGGTGGTCGTGCTGACCGGCAGGCCCGACGACGCCTGGCTGGCGAACTGGTCGCGCGCCGAGGCGGCGGTGTCGCACCCGATCGACCCCATGCAGCTGACCCGCGCGGTGACCACCATCCTGCTCGCCCGCTGATCGGCCACGGCCGGGCATCGTCCCGATCCCTCGGATAGTCCGAGTCGCACAGTTCTGTCTATCACCACTGGTAACACCAGTGGTTGCTCGTCGTGCGCCCATCCGGGATTACCCCCGGGTCGCTCATGAATCGCGGTACCGAAATCGATCAAACCCCGCCCCGGAAACGCGCGGCGGACCACCGAAACGGCGGTAGTCTGTGCTCTAGCTCACACGAGCGCGGGCTCCTGTATAACGCTCCGCCATCGCTGCACAGCCTTGCGCGAGCCCCGTATCGGCGGACAACGTTGTCGGCCCCGTCTCGCCAAAGCTGCCGTCCGCGGCCGGGCCACACGGCTCGACCTGCTCCAGCGAGGAGGGGAAAGCAGTCGTGAATATCGAGGTGCCCGCGCTCGTACTCGGCGCCATCGCCGCCGCGTTCGCGGTGTTCTCCGTCATCATGGCGGCGCTGATCGGCCCGAAGCGCTACAACAGGGCCAAGCTGGAACCCTACGAATGCGGCATCGAGCCGACACCGCACGCCATCGCGGGCGGCCCGGGAAACGCCACGGGACAGCGCTTTCCGGTGAAGTACTACCTCACCGCGATGTTGTTCATCATCTTCGACATCGAGATCGTGTTCCTCTACCCGTGGGCCGTGCACTTCGATGCGCTCGGGCTCTTCGGACTCGCCGCGATGGCGCTGTTCATCGTCAATGTGTCGGTCGCCTACGCCTACGAGTGGCGGCGCGGCGGCCTCAGCTGGGAATGAGTGGGAAATAATGGGTCTCGAAGAGAAACTGCCCAGCGGGTTCCTGCTGAGCACCGTCGAAGATTTCGCCGGCTACCTGCGTAAGGGCTCGGTCTGGCCCGCGACGTTCGGGTTGGCCTGCTGCGCGATCGAAATGATGGCCACCGGCGCAGGGCGATTCGACATCGCCCGCTTCGGCATGGAGGCGTTCCGTGCCTCCCCGCGCCAGGCCGATCTGATGATCGTCGCGGGCCGGGTGAGTCAGAAGATGGCACCGGTGCTGCGCCAGGTCTACGACCAGATGACCGAACCCAAATGGGTACTGGCCATGGGCGTCTGCGCGTCCTCGGGTGGCATGTTCAACAACTACGCGATCGTGCAGGGTGTCGACCATATCGTCCCGGTCGACATCTACCTGCCCGGCTGCCCGCCGCGCCCGGAGATGCTGCTCAACGCGATCCTCGCGCTGCACGCCAAGATCGCCGAGATGCCGATGGGCGTCAACCGCGAGGAAGCGATCCGCGCCGCCGAACAGGCCGCGCTGGCCAGCACGCCGACCATCCGGATGGAGGGCCTGCTGCGATGACCTTCGACGCTCCCGACAACGCCGACAGCAATGCGGGACAAGACATTCCGGAGGAAACTCCCGCCGCACCCGCGCCGCCCGCGCCACCCGAGGACGAGGTGATCGGCACCCGCCGCGGCATGTTCGGTGTCACCGGCACCGGTGACACCTCCGGCTACGGCGGTCTGGTCACCCCCGTCGCCCTGCCCGCGGGCACCCCACCGCCCTACGGTGGCTGGTTCGACGCGTTCGTCGGCACCCTGCGCGCGGCGCTGACCAACCGGGTGATCGCCTTCGACACCGTGATCGAGAAGATCGTCGTCTTCCGCGACGAGATCACCCTGCATGTGCGGCGCGAACATCTGGTCGCCGTCGCGAGCGCGTTGCGCGACGACACCTCGCTGCGCTTCGAACTGTGCCTGGGCGTCAACGGCGTCCACTATCCCGACGACGAGGGCCGCGAACTGCATGCGGTCTATCACCTGATGTCGATCACGCACAACCGGCGGGTGCGGCTGGAAGTGTCTGCCCCCGATGCCGATCCGCACATTCCCTCGCTGTTCGCGGTGTATCCGACCACCGACTGGCACGAACGCGAGACCTACGACTTCTTCGGCATCCTCTTCGACGGGCATCCCTCGCTGACTCGCATCACCATGCCCGACGACTGGCGCGGCCATCCGCAGCGCAAGGACTACCCGCTCGGCGGGATCCCGGTGGAGTACAAGGGCGCGCGGATACCGCCGCCCGACGAGCGGAGGACCTACAGCTGATGACCGACACCGATTTCCGCCGCGACGAACCGCAGGTCGTCACCGTCGCAGGCCAGGACTGGGACCAGGTCAGCGAGGTGATCGACGGTGGGGGCGAAGAACGCATCGTCGTCAACATGGGCCCGCAGCACCCGTCCACGCACGGCGTGCTGCGCCTGATCCTCGAGATCGAAGGCGAAACCGTCACCGAAGCCCGCTGCGGCATCGGCTATCTGCACACCGGCATCGAGAAGAACCTGGAATTCCGCCCCTGGATCCAGGGCGTCACCTTCGTGACCCGGATGGACTACCTGTCGCCCTTCTTCAACGAAACCGCCTACTGCCTCGGCGTGGAGAAACTGCTCGACATCACCGAGCAGATCCCCGAGCGGGCCACCGTGGTGCGGGTCATGCTGATGGAACTCAATCGCATTTCCTCGCACCTGGTCGCGCTGGCGACCGGCGGCATGGAACTGGGCGCGCTCACCCCGATGCTGTTCGGTTTCCGCGAACGCGAACTCATCCTCGACGTGTTCGAGACCATCACCGGCCTGCGGATGAACCACGCCTTCATCCGTCCCGGCGGCCTCGCCCAGGACCTGCCCGACGACGGCGTGACCAAGGTCCGCGAACTCCTCGAGATCATGCCCGGCCGGCTGCGCGACATGGAGCATCTGCTCAGCGCCAACCCGATTTGGAAGAAGCGCACCCAGGACATCGGCTACCTCGACCTCACCGGCTGCATGGCGCTCGGCATCACCGGACCGGTCCTGCGGGCCACCGGCCTGCCCCACGATCTGCGCAAGTCGGCGCCCTACTGCGGATACGAGAACTACGAATTCGACATCCCGACGACCACCGGCTGCGACTGCTACGGCCGCTACCTGATCCGGGTCGCCGAGATGACCGAGTCGCTCAAGATCGTCGAGCAGTGCCTCGACCGGCTGCGGCCCGGCCCGGTCATGGTCGACGACAAGAAGATCGCCTGGCCCGCCGACCTGAAGCTCGGCCCCGACGGACTGGGCAACTCGCCGAAATACATCGGCAAGATCATGGGCACCTCCATGGAATCGCTGATCCACCATTTCAAGCTCGTCACCGAGGGCATGCGGGTGCCCGCGGGACAGGTGTATACGGCGGTGGAGTCACCGCGCGGCGAGCTGGGCGTGCACATGGTCAGCGACGGCGGCACCCGCCCGTACCGGGTGCACTACCGCGATCCCTCGTTCACCAATCTGCAGGCGGTGGCCGCGATGTGCGAGGGCGGCATGGTCGCCGACGTCATCGCCTCGGTCGCCAGCATCGACCCCGTCATGGGCGGAGTAGACCGATGATCAGCGAACAGCCCTCCGGCACCGCGATTCTGCTGAAGCTCACCAGCAGGCCGGAACCGTACCCGCCGCATGTGCGGCAGCGACTCGAAGTCGACGCCAAGGAGATCGTCGCCCGGTACCCGCACCCCCGGTCGGCGCTGCTGCCGCTGCTGCACCTGGTGCAGGCCGAGGAAGGGTATGTCACCGGCACCGGGATCGACTTCTGCGCCGACAAAATAGGCCTCACCGGCGCCGAGGTGACCGCCGTCGCCACCTTCTATTCCATGTACCGGCGCACCCCGACCGGCGACTACCACGTCGGCGTGTGCACCAACACCCTGTGCGCGGTCCTCGGCGGCGACGCCATCTATGAAGCGCTGCAACAACATCTGGGTATCTCGCACGGCGAGACCACCGCCGACGGCGCCATCACCCTCGAGCACGTCGAGTGCAATGCCGCTTGCGATTACGCGCCGGTGATGATGGTGAACTGGGAATTCTTCGACAACCAGACCCCGGAATCGGCGCGGGCCATCACCGATGCGCTGCGAGCGGGCCATCAGGTGCGGCCGACTCGGGGCGCTCCCCTGTGCACCTTCCGCGAAACCGCGCGCATCCTCGCCGGCTTCCCCGACGAACGCCCCGGCGCACTCGACGGAGCGCCGGGCGAGGCGACCCTGGCGGGGCTGCACGTCCCGGAAAGCAGTGCGGCAGAAGAAGACTCCGCCGGACAGGGAGCATGAGATGACCACACTCACCCCCGTTCTCAGTGAGCACTGGGACCGCCCCCAGTCCTGGACCATCGACAGCTACCGTGCCACCGGCGGCTACGAGGGCCTGCGCGCCGCCCTGCGCATGGCACCCGACGACGTGATCCAGACGGTGAAGGACGCCGGCCTGCGCGGACGCGGCGGTGCCGGCTTCCCGACCGGCATGAAGTGGTCGTTCATCCCGCAGGGACCCGGCCCCGACGGCACGACGAAACCGCACTACCTCGTCGTCAACGCCGACGAATCCGAACCCGGTACCTGCAAAGACATTCCGCTGATGCTGGCCACCCCGCACACCCTCATCGAAGGGGTGGTGATCGCCTCCTACGCGATCCGCGCGGCCACCGCGTTCATCTATGTGCGCGGCGAAGTGGTGCCGGTCCTGCGCAGGCTGCAGGCCGCCGTCGCCGAAGCCTACGAGGCGGGCTACCTCGGCCGGAACATCCTCGACTCCGGCTTCGACCTGGAACTGATCGTGCACGCGGGTGCGGGCGCCTACATCTGCGGCGAAGAGACCGCACTGCTCGATTCGCTGGAAGGCAGGCGCGGCCAGCCCAGGTTGCGACCGCCGTTTCCCGCTGTCGCCGGGCTCTATGCGTGCCCGACGGTCGTCAACAATGTCGAATCCATTGCCAGCGTGCCGTCGATCCTGCGCAAGGGCACCGAATGGTTCCGGTCGATGGGCAGCGAGAAATCACCCGGATTCACGCTGTACTCCCTGTCCGGGCACGTCGCGCGGCCCGGCCAGTACGAGGCACCCCTCGGCATCACTCTGCGCGAACTGCTCGCCTACGCCGGTGGCGTCCGCGCGGGGCACACGCTCAAGTTCTGGACGCCGGGCGGTTCGTCGACGCCGCTGTTCACCGCCGAGCATCTGGATGTAGCTCTCGACTACGAAGGTGTCGCCGCCGCCGGATCCATGCTGGGCACCAAGGCGTTGCAGATCTTCGACGACACCACCTGTGTCGTGCGCGCGGTCCTGCGCTGGACGGAGTTCTACGCCCACGAATCCTGCGGCAAGTGCACACCGTGTCGCGAGGGCACCTACTGGCTGGTGCAACTGCTGCGCAGGCTCGAAGCGGGCCAGGGCACCGAGGCCGACCTCGACAAGCTCGCCGACATCGCCGACAACATCAACGGCAAGTCGTTCTGCGCGCTCGGTGACGGCGCGGCCAGCCCGATCTTCTCCTCGCTGAAGTACTTCCGCGAGGAGTACATCGAGCATCAGCGCCGCGGCGGCTGCCCGTTCGATCCGGCTCGCGCCACGGTGTGGGCCTCTGGGGAAGGGAACCGATGACAGCGATCGCGCCAGGCAACAGCAGCGAGGTGGTTCCCGCCGAGCTGGTGAGCGTCACCATCGACGACACCACCATCCAGGTGCCCGTGGGCACCCTGGTGATCCGCGCCGCCGAACTGATCGGCGTGCAGATCCCCCGCTTCTGCGACCATCCCCTGCTCGACCCGGTCGGTGCCTGCAGGCAGTGCATCGTCGAGGTGGAAGGACAGCGAAAGCCGGTCGCCTCCTGCACGATTCCGGTCACCGACGGAATGGTCGTGCGGACCCAGCTCAGCTCACCGGTCGCCGAGAAGGCCCAGCGCGGTGTGATGGAGCTGCTGCTGATCAATCATCCGCTGGACTGTCCGGTCTGCGACAAGGGCGGGGAATGCCCGCTGCAGAACCAGGCGATGTCGACCGGCAGCGCCGACTCGCGGTTCGAGGGCGAAAAGCGCACCTATCCGAAACCGATCCCGCTGTCCACGGCGGTGCTGCTGGACCGGGAGCGGTGCGTGCTGTGCGCGCGGTGCACCCGGTTCTCCCAGCAGGTCGCGGGCGACCCGTTCATCGAGCTGATGGATCGCGGTGCGCTGCAACAGGTCGGCATCGCCCAGGCCGAACCACTGGACTCCTATTTCTCCGGCAATACGGTGCAGATCTGTCCGGTGGGCGCGCTCACCGGCACCTCCTACCGGTTCCGGGCGCGCCCGTTCGACCTGGTGTCCACCCCGAGTGTCTGCGAGCACTGCGCCTCCGGCTGCGCCCAGCGCACCGATCACCGGCGCGGAAAGGTCCTGCGCCGCTTGGCCGGTGACGACCCGCAGGTCAACGAGGAGTGGAACTGCGACAAGGGCCGCTGGGCCTTCACCTACGCCACCGAACGCGACCGCCTGACCACGCCGCTGGTGCGCGGCTGGGACGGCGTGCTCGCACCGGCCTCCTGGCCCGAGGCGCTCGCGGCCGCCGCGACCGGACTGCGGGCCGCGATCGGCAACGCGGGCGTGCTCGTCGGCGGCCGCGTCACCGAAGAAGAGGCCTACGCCTACAGCAAGTTCGCGCGCATGGTGCTCGCCACCAACGACATCGACTTCCGCAGCCGGATGCACTCCGAAGAGGAGGAACGATTCCTCGCGGCCCGCATCGCCGGACGGGGTGTCCAGGTCGACTACACGGCGCTCTCTGCTGCGCCCGTCGTGCTGCTGGTGGGTTTCGAGCCGGAAGAGGAATCGCCCATCGTCTACCTGCGGCTGCGCAAGGCCGCCCGGACTCGCGGCACGCGCGTGGTGTCGCTGGCGCCGTTCGCTTCCCGTGGGCTCGAACGCATGTCGGGTGCGCTGATCCAGACCCCGCCCTGCGGCGAAGCCGGTGTCCTCGACGCCATCGGTGCCGAAACATCGACGGACGCAGCCGAACTCATGGCGCTGCTGCGCACGCCGGGAGCGGTCATCATGGCCGGCGAGCGACTCGCGGGAAGCCCCGGCGCGCTGTCGGCGGTGATCCGCCTGGCCGACACCACCGGCGCCGGGCTCGCGTGGGTGCCGCGTCGGGCGGGTGAGCGCGGTGCACTGGAAGCCGGCGCGCTGCCCGGGCTGCTGCCCGGCGGCAGGCCGGTCGTCGATCCCGCCGCGCGTCAACAGGTTCGGCACCGGTGGCAGGCCGCGGAACTGCCCGTCACCCTCGGGCGCGACACGGCGGGCATCCTGGCCAGCGCCGCACAGCTCGGCGCACTGGTCATCGGCGGCGTCGACCCGGTCGACATGCCGGACCCGGCCGCGGCACTGGCCGCCATCGACGCCGCCCGCTTCGTCGTCAGCCTGGAGCTGCGCCACAGCGCCGTCACCGAACGCGCCGACGTCGTCTTCCCGGTCGCCTCCGTCATGGAGAAATCCGGCACCTTCCGCACCTGGGAGGGCAGGCCACGCCCGTTCACCGCCGCACCACTCGACACCACCCGCCGAGTCGCCGCACCGCTGTCGGACCTGCGGGTACTGCACTCCCTCGCCGCCGAAATGGGCGTGCCGATCAACCTGCCAGACCCGGCGTCCGCCCGCACCGAACTCGACGCCCTCGGCGCGTGGACCGGTGCACCGATCTCCGCTCCGGACATGACCAGCCAGACCCGTCCGGTGCCCGGGCCCGGTACCGCGATCCTCGCCGGCTGGCGGATGCTGCTCGATGCGGGCCGCATGCAGGACGGCGAACCCAACCTCGCAGGCATCGCCCGCCCGCCGGTGGCGCGCCTGTCGGCCGCGACCGCCGCCGAGATCGAAGCGGACGACGCCGACCACGTCATCGTCTCCACCGACCGCGGCGAGATCACCCTGCCGCTGATGATCACGGACCTGCCCGACCGGGTCGTGTGGCTGCCGCTGCACTCACCCGGTTCGACGGTCGCCGCCGCCCTCGGCGTGACGCCAGGCGCCGTGGTGCGCCTGCGCCGCGCCGACGACAGGATGAAGGAACACCGTCATGAGTGATCCCGTGCTGCACCTCGCGGCCGATTCGGCACCTGTCTTCGGCACCGACCCGCTCTGGCTGGTGGTACTCAAAGCACTCGGTGTGTTCGTGTACCTGATGCTGGTGCCGCTGATCGCGGTGTACGCCGAACGCAAAGTCGTCGCCAGGATGCAGATGCGCCTCGGCCCCAACCGGGTCGGCCCGAAGGGCATGTTCCAGTCCATCGCCGACGGCGTGAAGATGGCGCTCAAGGAAGACATCATCCCGGCGATCGTGGACAAGCCGATCTTCGTGCTCGCCCCGATCATCTCGGTGATCCCGGCGTTCATGGCGTTCGCGGTCATCCCGTTCGGCCCGGAAGTGTCGATCCTGGGCCAGCGCACACCGCTGCAGCTGACCGACATGCCCGTCGGCGTCCTCTATATCCTCGCCATCACCTCCATCGGCGTGTACGGCATCGTGCTGGCCGGCTGGTCGTCGGGTTCGACGTATCCGCTGCTCGGCGGTCTGCGTTCCACCGCGCAGGTGATCTCCTACGAGATCGCGATGGCGCTGACGTTCGCGACGGTGTTCCTGCTGTCCGGGACCATGGCGACCTCCGGGATCGTGACCGCCCAGGAAGGCACCTGGTACGTCTTCCTGCTGCTGCCCTCGTTCCTGATCTACTGCGTGGCGATGGTCGGCGAGACCAACCGGGCGCCGTTCGACCTGCCCGAAGCCGAAGGCGAGCTGGTCGGTGGCTTCCACACCGAGTACTCCTCGCTCAAGTTCGCGATGTTCATGCTCGCCGAATACGTCAACATGGCCACGGTGTCCGCGCTGGCGACCACGCTGTTCCTCGGCGGCTGGCGGGCGCCGTTCCCGATCAGCCTGTGGGAGGGCGCCAATTCCGGCTGGTGGCCGCTGCTGTGGTTCACCGCCAAGGTATGGACGTTCCTGTTCGTGTTCGTCTGGCTGCGCGGCACCCTGCCCCGCCTGCGCTACGACCAGTTCATGAACCTCGGCTGGAAACTGCTCATCCCCACCTCGCTGGTGTGGGTGATGATCGTGGCCACCGCCCGGGTGCTCGACATCGAGGGCATTCCCGGCCAGACCGCGATCCTGGTGACCGTCGGCATCCTCATCACCGCGGCGATGATCGCGATGTTCCTGCGCGCTGGCCGCGCCGAGGGACTGCCACCGCTGCCCGAGGAACCCGCGAAATCCCCGGTGTTCCTCGGGTTCCCGGTCCCGCCGATGCCGCCGCGCCCGGCCGGCGATCAGCCCGAGATCGGCCTGTTCGAACCGCTCGCGGGCTTCGCGGTCACCGCGGCCACGATGTTCAAGAAGCCCAACACCGAGTCCTACCCCGAGCAGAAGGTGCCGACCGCGCCGCGCTATCACGGCCGCCACCAGCTCAACCGGTACGCCGACGGCCTGGAGAAGTGCATCGGCTGCGAACTGTGCGCGTGGGCGTGCCCCGCCGACGCCATCTTCGTCGAAGGCGCCGACAACACCGAGGACGAACGCTTTTCCCCCGGTGAACGGTACGGCCGCGTCTACCAGATCAACTATCTGCGCTGCATCGGCTGCGGCCTGTGCATCGAGGCCTGCCCCACCCGGGCGCTCACGATGACCAACGAATACGAGCTCACCGATGACAACCGCGCCGACCTGATCTACGAGAAGGACCGCCTCCTCGCTCCCCTCCAGGACGGCATGACCGCCCCGCCGCACGCGATGGCGCCCGGCACCGACGAGGCCGACTACTACCTGGGCCGGGTCGGCCCCACCACGTCGGAAGAGGTGCTGCGATGACCACCGCACACGTACTGGCCGCCGAGATCGCGTCCACCTCCACCGGGGAGGCCGTGCTGTTCTGGGTGCTTGCCCCGATCGCCGTGCTCGGCGCCCTCGGCATGGTCACCGCCGCCAAGGCCGTGCATTCGGCCATCTGCCTGGCCGCCACCATGATCGCGCTCGCCGTGTTCTACATCGCCCAGGGCGCCCTGTTCCTCGGCGTCGTGCAGATCGTGGTCTACACCGGCGCGGTGATGATGCTGTTCCTGTTCGTGCTGATGCTCGTCGGCGTCGACTCGGCCGAATCACTGCGGGAAACGTTGCGCGGACAGCGGATCGCCGCCGCGATCGTCGGTCTCGGGTTCGGGCTGCTGCTCATCGGCGGCATCGGCGCTGCGCTGCGCGACAGCGCGACCAGCTACCCCGGGCGTGGATTCGGTGGTCGTGACGTCATCGCCGAACTGGCCGAACTGATCTTCCTGCGCTATGTGTGGGCGTTCGAACTCACCGGCGCGCTGCTGATCACCGCGACCATCGGCGCGATGGTGCTCGCGCACCGAGACCACTTCACGCCGCGGCGCGGTCAGCGCGAGATGTCACGCGACCGGTTCCGCACCGCGGGCGAACGCGTCACCCCGCAACCCACCCCGGGCGTCTACGCCCGTCACAACGCAGTCGACAGCCCGGCTCAACTCCCCGACGGCACCTTCGCCGAACTGTCGGTGAGCACGATCCTGCGTCACCGCCGCACCCGCGCCCACACCGAGGCCGCCGCGCTCTCGGTCGGTACGGGCAGCGACGTCACCCCGACGGCCGACGAGGAAGGCACCCGGTGAACCCCCAGAACTACCTGTTCCTGTCTGCGCTGCTGTTCACCATCGGCGCCGCGGGAGTGCTGTTGCGCCGCAACGCCATCGTGGTGTTCATGTGCATCGAGCTGATGCTCAACGCGGTGAACCTGGCGTTCGTCACCTTCGCCCGCCTGCACAGCAACCTCGACGGTCAGGTGATCGCGTTCTTCACCATGGTCGTCGCGGCCGCCGAAGTGGTCGTCGGCCTGGCCATCATCATGACGATCTTCCGTGCCCGCCGGTCGACCTCGGTCGACGACGCCAACCTGCTGAAGTTCTGACATGGGCACCGCAACGTTGTGGCTGCTGCCCGCCCTCCCGCTCGCGGGCGCGATCGTGCTGCTCCTGCTCGGGCGTTTCGCCGACCGCTGGGGCGCCTACCTCGGCACCGCCGCGGCACTGGCCTCCTTCGTGGTCGCCGCCGTCGCGTTCGTCGACATGCTCGGTCGCGCCGACGCCGACCGCGCGATCCACCAGGAACTGTTCGAGTGGGTCCCGGTCGGTGACCTCCAGGTCGGGTTCGGGCTGCAACTCGATCAGCTCTCGATCTGCTTCGCCCTGCTCATCACCGGCGTCGGATCGCTGATCCACCTGTACTCGATCGGCTACATGAGCGACGACCCGGGCAAGCGCCGGTTCTTCGGCTACCTCAACCTGTTCCTGGCCGCCATGCTCGTGCTGGTCCTGGCCGACAACTACCTGGTGCTCTACCTCGGCTGGGAAGGCGTCGGTCTCGCGTCCTACCTGCTGATCGGCTTCTGGTACGAAAAGCCCTCGGCCGCAACGGCAGCCAAGAAGGCATTCGTGGTGAACCGGGTCGGTGACATGGGCCTGGCGATCGCCATGATGACGATGTTCGCGGTGTTCGGTTCGTTCGACTTCCGCACCGTCTTCGCCGCGACGCCCGGTGCGAGCGAGGGCACGCTCACCGCGATCGGGTTGCTGCTGTTGCTGGCCGCGTGCGGCAAGTCCGCGCAGGTGCCGCTGCAGTCCTGGCTCGGTGACGCGATGGAAGGCCCGACGCCGGTCTCGGCGCTCATCCACGCGGCCACCATGGTCACCGCGGGCGTGTACCTCATCGCCCGTTCCAACCCGATCTACAACCTCGCACCCGACGCGCGCACCGCGGTCATCGCCGTCGGCGCGGTGACGTTGCTGTTCGGCGCCATCGTCGGCTGTGCCAAGGACGACATCAAGAAGGCACTGGCGGCCTCGACGATGAGTCAGATCGGGTACATGATCCTGGCGGTCGGTCTCGGCCCGGCCGGCTACGCGTTCGCGATCATGCACCTGCTCACCCACGGCTTCTTCAAGGCGGGTCTGTTCCTCGGCGCCGGTTCGGTGATGCACGCGATGAACGACGAGACCGACATGCGGCGCTACGGCGGTCTGCGCACGCTGCTGCCGATCACCTACGTCACCTTCGGTCTCGGCTATCTGGCGATCATCGGGGTCCCGCCGTTCTCCGGCTTCTTCTCCAAGGACAAGATCATCGAGGTCGCCTTCGACTACGGCGGCGCGACCGGGATCCTGCTCGGCACGGTCACCCTCGTCGGCGCCGCGCTCACCGCGTTCTACATGACACGCGTCATGCTGATGACGTTCTTCGGCGAGCGCCGCTGGAAGCCCGACACCCACCCGCACGAAGCGCCCGCGGTGATGACCGGGCCGATGATCCTGCTCGCGTTCGGTTCCGTCTTCGCAGGCGGAATGTTCGTCTGGGGTTCCTCGCTGCAGCACTGGCTCGAACCGGTCGTCGGCTCGCATCACGCGGAACCCGTCGTGCCTGCCGGTGTGGTCACCGCGCTGGCGTTGACCGCCGTCGCCATCGGTGTCGCGATCGCCTACCGCAAGTACGCCGAGAGTCCGGTCCCGGAGATCGCACCCGAGAAGGTCACGGTGTTCACGACCGCCGCGCGGAAGGATCTCTACGGCGATGCGGTCAACGAGGCGGCGTTCGAGCGTCCCGGTCGCCACCTCACCCGCGCGCTGGTGTTCCTCGACGCGCGCGGTGTCGACGGCATCGTCAACGGCACGGCCGCCGGAATCGGCGGACTGTCGGCGCGGATCCGGCGGATACAGACCGGTTTCGTGCGTTCCTACGCCCTGTCCATGTTCACCGGCGCGGCCCTGGTGGCCGCTGCCCTGCTGGCGGTGAGGTTCTGGTGAACTCGTTTCCCTGGCTGACGACGCTCTGGCTCGCCCCTGCGGTCGGCGCTGCGGTGGTGCTCGCGGTGCCCGCCGCGCACCGGAATGTGGCCCGCGCACTGGCTTTCGCGGTGTCGATCGGTGTGCTCGCGGTCGCCGTCACGGTGACGGTCCGGTTCCAGCCGGGCGGTGAGCAATACCAGTTCGTCGAATCGCACGAATGGATTCCGGCGTTCGGCGTCGGCTACACCCTCGGTCTCGACGGCATCGCCACCGTCCTCGTGCTGCTGACGGCGCTGCTGATGCCGTTGCTGATCCTGGCAGGCTGGCACGACGACACCGCTGCAGGCGGGGGACGCAGGTCCGCCCACATCTACATGGCGTTGATGCTGCTGGTCGAGTCCATGGTGCTGATCTCCTTCCTCGCCCTCGATATCCTGCTGTTCTACATCTTCTTCGAAGCGATGCTCATCCCGATGTACTTCCTCGTCGGCGGCTTCGGAGCACGCACCAGCGACGCCGCCATCCGCGCACAGCGGTCGCGGGCCGCGGTGAAGTTCCTGCTGTACAACCTGTTCGGCGGACTCATCATGCTCGCCGCGGTCATCGGGCTCTACGTGCTGACCGCACAGGCAGGGCTCGGCGAGGGCTCGGCGGGCACCTTCGACCTGCGGACCGTCGTCGCCGCGGCCAACAACGGGCAGCTCGGTGGCAGCACCGCGGTGGTGAACGCGCTGTTCCTCGGTTTCATGTTCGCGTTCGCGGTGAAGGCGCCGCTGTGGCCGCTGCACACCTGGCTGCCCGACGCCGCCGTCTCGGCCACCCCGTCGAGCGCGGTGCTGATGATGGCCGTGGTCGACAAGGTCGGCACGTTCGGCATGCTCCGGTACTGCCTGCTGCTGTTCCCGCTCGCCTCGGATGCGTTCGCGCCGTTGGTGATCACCCTCGCGGTGATCGGCATCGTCTACGGCGCGCTGCTCGCCATCGGGCAGACCGACGTGATGCGCCTGATCGCCTACACCTCGATCTCGCACTTCGGGTTCATCATCCTCGGCATCTTCGCCATGACCACCCAGGCACAGTCCGGGGCGGCGCTCTACATGGTCAACCACGGACTGTCCACGGCCGCACTGTTCCTCATCGCCGGATTCCTCGTCTCGCGGCGCGGCACCAGGATGATCGCCGAGTTCGGCGGCGTGCAGAAGGTCGCGCCGGTGCTGGCGGGCACGTTCTTGATCGCGGGTCTGGCCACCCTGTCCCTGCCGGGTCTCGCACCGTTCGTCAGCGAATTCCTGGTCCTCATCGGCACCTTCGCCAAGTACAAGGTGGCGGCGGTCGTCGCGACCGGTGCGCTGGTGCTGGCCGCGATCTACGTGCTGTGGATGTACCAGCGGATGATGACGGGCCCGGTGAAGAAGGGCAACGAGCACCTGCGTGACCTGGTGCCACGCGAACTCGCGGTCGTGGTGCCGCTGCTTGTCGCCCTGCTGGCGCTCGGCTTCTACCCGAAACCGGTCCTGGACCTGGTGGATCCCGCGGTGGGACACACCCTCTCGACGATCGGTAAGCACGATCCCGCTCCGACGGTCCCCGCTCCCGAAGCAGGTGCGGCCGCCCCGCCCGCAGGCGGACACAAATGAGGACGGACTCCGTGACCATCAACGAGCTCGCGGCCACCCTGCCCGCACCGAGCATCGAATACCACCTGCTCGCACCGATGCTGATCGTGTTCGCGGTCGGCGTGGTCGGTGTGTTGGTCGAGGCGTTCGTGCCCCGGCCTTTCCGCTACCTCACGCAGGTGGTGCTCAGCCTGGCCGGTGTGATCGGCGCATTGGTTGCCGTGACCCTGCTCGCCGGGACCGAGAGCACCGCCGTCGTGGGTGCCGTCGCGGTCGACGGCGTGACCCTGTTCATGCAGGGCACGATCCTGCTGGTCGCGCTGCTCGGTCTGCTGTTGATCGCCGAGCGGGGCGCAGTTCCGCGGGCCCGCAGCGGGCCGGGGACCTGGAGCCGGGCGGCCGCTGTCCTGGAACGGGGTGTCGACGCGTTCACGCCGCAGGCGTCGGCCGTGCCGGGCAGCGCACACGAGCTGGCCGCTGTGCGGGCCGGAGTGTCCACCACCGAGGTGTTCCCGCTGACCATGCTCGCGCTCGGCGGCCTGCTGTTGTTCCCTGCCTCGAACGATCTGCTGACGATGTTCGTCGCGCTCGAAGTGCTGTCGCTGCCGCTGTATCTGCTGTGCGGGCTGGCCCGGCGCAGGCGGTTGCTGTCGCAGGAGGCGGCGCTGAAGTACTTCCTGCTCGGCGCGTTCTCGTCCGCGTTCTTCCTCTACGGTGTGGCCCTGCTGTACGGGCAGACCGGCACCGTCTCGCTGCCCGGCATCGGTGCGGCACTGGACAAGCAGCCCGAGAACGCGACGCTGGCACTGCTCGGCATCGCGATGCTCGCCGTCGGGTTGCTGTTCAAGATCGGCGCGGTCCCGTTCCAAGCCTGGGTACCCGACGTCTACCAGGGTGCGCCGACACCGATCACCGCGTTCATGGCCGCCGCCACCAAGATCGCCGCGGTCGGCGCGACCCTGCGGGTACTGATGGTGGCGGCCGATGCGCTGCGCGACGACTGGCGGCCGGTGCTCGCGGCGGTGGCGGTGGCGACGATGGTTGTCGGCGCGGTCATGGCGATCACGCAGACCGATGTGAAGCGGATGCTCGCGTATTCCTCGATCGCGCACGCGGGCTTCCTGCTCGTCGGCCTCGTCGCCGCCGACAGCGCGGGTATCGCGGCGATCCTGTTCTACCTGCTGGCCTACGGTCTCGGCACGGTCGGCGCCTTCGCGGTCGTCACCCTGGTGCGCGATTCCTCCGGCGACGAGGCGACCGCGCTGTCACAGTGGGCGGGTCTGGGCCGCCGATCCCCCTGGCTGGCATCGGCTTTCGCGCTGCTGCTTCTCTCGTTCGCCGGCTTGCCGCTGACGAGCGGCTTCGTCAGCAAGTTCGCGGTGTTCGCGGCGGCATCGGGTGCGGGCTACACCTCGCTGGTCATCATCGGCGTCGTGTCCAGCGCGATCGCGGCGTTCTTCTATGTCCGGGTGATCGTGCTGATGTTCTTCACCGATCCCCCCGCCGACGCCCCGACCGTGACCGCACCGTTCGCGACGACTTTGGTGGTCGCGTTCAGCACGGGCGCCACGCTGCTGTTGGGCGTCTTCCCCCAGCCACTGCTCAACCTGGCCGAAGAGGCCGCCACGCTCATCCGCTGACATGCTCTCCGACGAACAGCTCCCCGGCCGACCCCTGACCAGCCACGAACGTCAGTCGGGGCGGCCGTGGGACGCTTCCTACCGCGACGGCCCCGCACCGTGGGATATCGGTGGTCCGCAACCGGCTGTGGTGCGGCTGGCCGAGGCGGGCGGGTTCTCCGGCGAGGTACTCGATGCGGGGTGCGGCACCGGCGAGAACGCGCTCTACCTCGCATCGCGTGGCCTGCCGGTATTCGGTGTCGACGTGGCCGAGCCGGCTGTCGCCCTGGCACGGCGGAACGCGAGCGACCGTGGCATAGCCGCCACCTTCGCCGTGGCCGACGCACTCCATCTCGATCGTCTGCCTCGCCGTTTCCGAACAGTCCTGGACTGTGGGCTCTTCCACACCTTCGACGTCGCCGAACGACACGACTACGCGGCGAGCCTGGCCTCGGCACTCGACCACGGCGGGACCCTCTACGTTCTCTGCTTCAGCGATACCGGCCCCGAGCCCGGACCCCATCCCGTCAGCAGGGAGTCGCTGTCGGAGCCCTTCGACGTCCTCGCTGATTGGCATGTCGACTCCATCGAATCGGATAGTCTCCGAACACGATTCAGCGATGCCACGCCCGCCTGGCTCGCGACTGTCCATCGCCGATAGGGCACCGTCCACGGCGTCGTCGACGTCCCCGACCATTCCCCATCCGTCAGGGTCCCGGTCCCCACCGACCCCGACTCGCTCCGGGAAATCGCGCGCCTGTCCGGCGGCGACTTCCATTCCGCGACAACCCTCTCGGAGCTCCGCAGCCCTCGCCGAGCTGACCTGCTCCGCCTGACCTCGGCGTTATGGCCGTTCTGTCGGCAGCTCCCCGTACAGTTGCCGCGCGCGAGTAGTCAGCAGCGGAAGCAGGATGGTGCGCCACGTCGGTAGGTGCACTGTTTCCGACCGGCCATCGGCGACGAACTCACGCTCGGTGGCGTCATTGTCGGTGTCGGCACCCACCAGGAGGGTGAACTCCTGCCGTAGCAACGTCGCGAACTCCGTCGCCGTCTCCGGCGCAGGGACGGCACAGATCCTGTCGCGCAACACATCCCACGCCACCGAATCGCCGGGCGCACCCCAGTGCCGCGGTCGCCGGTCGAAGAGTCGAGCTATCTCGGAAGTATCTGGCACCCGCTGAATCCTACCCAGGACCCGGATAGGTCATCGGCGCTGCTCGACGCCGATGCTGCCGACGATCAAATCGGTCAGCGCGGCGACAGCTTCGCCTGCGGTCGTCGCGCCCCGGTTCAGCTCTGCGCCCAGGGTTTCGGCGGCGCCGAGAACCGCGACACAGCGCAGCCGGAGCGCGACGGCATCGAGGCCCGAGTAGGGCAGCAGTGCGGTGGCCATCCAGTCTCGGTAGCTGTCGAGCATGGCGTGCTGGATGGCCTGGACGTCCGGATTGCCTTTCAGCGCGGCGGAGATCGCGTCGAACTCGGGCATGTCGGTGGCGCAGGCGAAGTAGGCGGCACTCATCACCCGGGCGATCTCCTCGACAGCGGGTTCGGCGTCACGCACGGCTTGTTCCGCGGCGAGGCGGTGGCGTTCTTCGAGCCTGCGGTAGAGGGCGAGCAGCAATTCGGGGCGGGTGCCGAAGTGGTCGTAGACGATCGGTCTGCTCACACCGGCGGCCTCGGCGAGGGTGACGAGCGTCAGTCCGTCGGTGCCGTGCCTGCGCACCATCGTCAGCGCGGTGTCGAGCAGTTGCTCGCGCCGGGCCGCCTTGGGCAACCGGGGTGATCGTGCGGGCATCGTCCTCCCTTGCGTCATGCCACCAGTTTAGCTACAAAGAGTAGGTTACAAAATGTAGCTTAGGGGTTGGAGAGGAAATCACCATGGAGCATTCGCCTTCCGTCCTGATGCTGGGCGGTTCGGGACAGGCCGGTTCCGATACGGCGGCCCTGCTGCGTCGCTGGCACCCGACGCTGCCGCTGACGATCGCCGGCCGCGATCTCGACCGCGCGCAGCGGGTCGCCGACGGACTCGGCACCGCGAACGCCGTGACTGTCGACCTGCGACGGCGCGATCTCGGCCTGCCTGCCGAGACGGCCTACTCGGCGGTGGTCGCGACACTGTGGGACGACCGGCTCAACGGACTCGGCTATGCCCAGGACCACGGCTTGCCGTACGTCAGCATCTCGAGTGGCCTGTTCGATATCGGACCGGAAGTCGTCACGGGCGCCCAACGGGCAAGCACCGCACCGATTCTGGTGGCGAGCCACTTCCTCGCGGGACTTGCGGTGCTCGCGGCACTGCACGAGGCGCGGGAGTTCGACCGCGTCGACAGCGTCCAGCTCGCCGCCGTGCTCGACGAGACGGACACGGGCGGGCCTGCCGGTGTCGCCGACCTCGAACGCTGGTACGCCGTGACCTCGGCGGGTCTGGTGCGCCGCGACGGCGTCTTCACCTGGCTCGCCGCCGAGGATGCCCAGGTGGAGGTCCGCAGTGTCGACGGCACCCGTCTGGCTGGGCAGAGCATCCCGATTCTCGACGTGCCGAGCCTGGCGATGGCGACCGGCGCGCCCGATGTCCGGGTAGACCTGGCGGTCGGGGAAACCCAGAGCAGACGCAGGGGCGAACCCGCCTCGATCGAAATCCGCATCGACCTGCGCGGAACCGATGCGGCGGGAGCTCCGCTGAGCAGGAGCCGGGCGCTGCTCCACCCGGCCGGGCAGCGGCCGTTGACCGCGCTCGGGGTCGCCCTCGGGATCGAACGACTGCTCGGGCTGCGCGGTGACGAGGTCGGCCCCGGTACCTACACGCCGGAGGCGTTGATCGACCCCGGCTATGCCGCGCTGCGGATGGCCGAGGTGGGAGCCGTCCTCGTCGACGCAGGCTGAGCTAGTTGACCGCCTGAGTCGTCCCGAGCATGCCGGGGCCGACGGAGGTCACGTGGGTCAGTTTCGCGGGGTTGGTGACCGAGTAGATGCCGACCACGGAGTCGTCGGCGGCGACGTCGAGAACAACGACGGCAAGTGGAGCGTCGCCGTCGAACACGACCGCGCACGGATCGCCGCTGATGGTGCGCCATCCGACCCGGTAGCCGTCGAGGCCCGCCGCGGCGACGGCAAGGAACACCTGCGCCACCGGCATCCGCCCGTGCACCGGCCGCAGGCTGGTCGCGGGTCCGGTGCCGCCGCCGTCGGTCCACAGGGTGACGTCAGGCGACAGCACGGCCAGCAGTTCCTCGAGGTCACCACCCATCGCGGCGGCGACGAACCGTTCGGTCACCGCGCGGCAGACCCGGGGGTCCACCTGGGTGCGCGGCCTACGGGCCTGCACGTGCGCGCGGGCGCGGTGGGCAAGCTGTCGGACCGCCGCGGGCGAGCGGTCGACCATGTCGGCGATCTCGGTGTGCGGGTAGGCGAAGACCTCGTTGAGTACGAACACGGCGCGTTCGAGCGGGGTCAGTGATTCCAGGACCACCAGCATCGCCATCGAGAACGACTCGGTCCGCACGGCCGCGGCGGCTCCGTCGTCCTCGGGTGCGTCCTCGACGAGTGGCTCGGGGAGCCATTGGCCCACATAGTCTTCGCGTCGGCGGCTGACGGCGGCGCGCCGGGCCAGCGCCTGGTTCACCGCGATCCGGGTCAGGTAGGCGCGGGGGTTGTCGATGCGGTCGCCGCGCGCTCGGGCCGCCCATGCCAGCCACACCTCTTGCAGGACGTCCTCGGTGTCGGCGACGGTGCCGAGCATGTTGTAGACCACCGAGAACAGCAGTTCGCGGTGGTTCACGAAAACATCGGTCGCGTCGGCGGTGTCATCGCTGTGCGCGGTCACGGTGTCCTCCTTCATGGCGGAAAGGTGTCGCTACAGAGAGGTGGGTGGCCACCGGATGTGTGACATGGCGCCCGAGGGTGTGATCCACCCCACGCGCACACTGTTCGTCCGTCACAGTCGACGATCCGGTTGCACTCCTTGTCGGCGAATCCGTTTTCTCCCACCTGGAGGTTGCCATGCGCACCCGTGTCCGTGACGTCCGTGTCTTCGACGGCGAACACATCATCGACCGCACCTCGGTCCTCGTCGACGGCGATCGAATCGTCGCCGAGGACGACGGCCCCGCCGACGTCGTCGTCGACGGCACCGGCCGCACCCTGCTGCCCGGCTTGATCGACGCCCACACCCACACCTTCGATACCGGCGACCTTGCCCGCGCCCTCACCTACGGCGTCACCACCGAGCTCGACATGTTCTGTCTCCCGGACCGGTTGGCCGAGCAGCGGGCTGCAGCAAACCGGCGGGACGATCTCGCCGACTTCCGGAGCGCGGGCACCCTGGCGACGGCGCCGGGAGGTCATCCGAGTCAGCTGCTGGCGGCGTCGGGGGTCGCCGAACTCGATGTCGCCCCGTTCGACACCATCACGGATCCGGCCGAGGCCGGCGACTTCGTGCGGTTCAGAATTGCTGAAGGGGCCGACTATCTGAAGATCGTCATCGACGACGGCGCCGTCCACGGGGCCGAGCTGCCGGTGTTGTCCGCGGCCACGGCGAGCGCACTGGTCACCGAAGCGCATGCGGCGGGTTTGCCGGTGATCGCGCATGCCGTCACCGAGGCCGAGGTGGGGATCGCGCTGGCCGTGGGAGTCGACGGTCTCGCCCATGTGTGGACCGACTTCTCTTCGCGCACCGCAGGTCTGATCGCACAGATCATCGACCGTGACGTCTTCGTGGTGAGCACCCTGGCGTACTTCGAGGCGATCATCCAGGGCCGCGAGGACGTCGCCGACTGCGCGGTGCCGGGGTCCTTCGACGACGCGATGCGCGTCGCACGGGCCCTGCACGGCGCTGGAGTGGCACTGCTGGCAGGCACCGACGCCACTCCGTTCGTCCCCGCTCACGGCACCGGGCTGCATCGCGAAATGGTGCTGCTGACCGAGGCCGGACTGACCCCAACGGAGGTGCTCGCCGCCGCGACCAGCAGACCCGCCTGCCGTTTCGGGCTGACCGATCGCGGTCGGATCGCTCCCGGCCTGCGCGCCGATCTGCTGCTCGTCGAAGGAGATCCGACCATCGACATCACCGCCACCCTCGCGATCGCCGAGGTGTGGCGGCGCGGCGTGCGGCAGGCCCGATGACCACGGCGGGGACCGTCCGCGTCTGGCCGCTGGCACTGTTCCGGACCACAGCGACCGTCGCGGCGGTGCTCGTCTTCGCCCAAGGCGCCCTGGCCGGCGGATTCCTCGCCGGACATTTCGAGGCGTTGGCGCTACACAGCCGCAACGGCGGGCTGGTCGCGATGATGTTGTTGCTCCAGCTGATCTCGGCGGTGTTGTGGTGGCGCGTCGGCGGTGGTCCGGCATGGCCGGCGCGCACCGCGGTGGTTCAGGTGCTGATCGGTGCGGCGCTGATCCCACTCGGCGAGGAGCGGGTGCTCGCGGTGCACATTCCGCTGGCGGTCGGGTTGGCGATCGGAACGGCGTTGCTGGTGAGCTGGGCGTGGCGGTGGCAGCGGTGAGGGGCATGAGCAGGCGGGGATTCCTGCGCGCGGGAGCCGGTGCCGGTGCGGCCGCGGCGCTCGGTGCGGCCGGATGGGTGGGCGTCCCACGGATCACGGAACCCGGTCAGCCAGGTGTGCTGCTACCCAGCGCCACACCGCTGCCGCGTCCGTTCCGGACGGAGTTACCGATCCCGGCGGTGCTGCAGCCTGTGCGCACCGACGCGACCACCGACTACTACGACATCGTCCAGCAGCGCGCCCATCTCGACATCCTGCCCGGACTGCGGACCGAGGCGTGGACCTATCACGGCACCTTCCCCGGTCCGACCATCCGGGCACGGTCGGGCCGGGCGACCGCCGTGCGTCACCGCAACGAACTCCTTCATCCGACGGTGGTGCACCTGCACGGTGGACACACACCGGCCGACAGCGACGGCTATCCGATGGATGTGGTGCTGCCGGCCGGCGCGACCGGCACCCCGGCCCGAGGCCACGGGCACGGGATCACCACCGCCACAGGCTCGGTCGCGCACGGTGAACGCACCTACCTGTATCCGAACAGGCAGCGCGCGGCCTCGCTCTGGTATCACGACCACCGGCACGGGTTCACCGGTCCGGCCGTCTGGCATGGTCTCGCCGGCTTCCACCTGATCGGTGACGAAGTCGAGGACGCGTTGCCGCTGCCGCGCGGCGACCGCGACATTCCTTTGTGCATCAGCGACCGTTCCTTCGCCGCGGACGGATCGTTCGCCTATCCGCTCCTGGACCCGTCTCTGCACACCCCCGGCGTCACCGACCGGTACATGAACGGCGTGCTCGGCGACGTGATCCTCGTCAACGGTGCACCGTGGCCACGCCTGCGGGTCGCGCCGGTGCGCTACCGGTTCCGGCTCCTCAATGCCTCCAATGCGCGCCGGTACCGGCTCACCCTCGAATCCGCTGTTCCCGGCGGTGGATTCGTACAGATCGGCAGCGACGGTGGCCTGCTCGATCACCCGATCCGGCACCGGCACCTCGACATCTCCCCCGCCGAACGCTTCGACGTCGTCATCGATTTCGCCGCCTACCCGCCCGGCACCGAGGTTCGGCTTCGTAACACCCTCGGCACCGGTTCGGCGGCCGATGTCCTGCGATTCGACGTCACCGGACCATCGGTCCCTGACGACACCGCCGTCCCCGACCGGCTCACCGACCTCGAGCGCCTCGACCCGGCCACAGCGGTCGCCGAACGCACCTTCCTGTTCCAGCTGCGCCCCGACGGCTGGACCGTCAACGGCGATCCCTACGAACCGGGCCGAGCGCTGGCGGACCCGCGCCGCGGCACCGTCGAGATCTGGCGGTTCATCACCGATTTCCATCATCCGGTGCATGTGCATCTGGACCCGTTCCAGGTCGTCGCCCGCAACAATCGGGCTCCGGGGCCGTTCGACGCGGGCTGGAAGGACACCGTCGACGTCCGGCCCGCCGAGATGGTGACGGTCGCGGTCCGCTTCACCGATTACGCGGGCCCGTTCATGCTGCACTGTCACAATCTCGAACACGAGGACATGGCGATGATGGCCGATTTCCAGGTGCGGTGAGAGCGGTCAGCGCAACGGCCGGAAGAATTCTCGTACATCGTCGACGAACAGGTCGGGCGCCTCCATCGCCGCGAAATGCCCGCCGCGGTCGAATTCGGTCCAGCGCACCAGGTTGTTCTGTTTCTCGGCGATACCGCGAATCGTGCTGTCGCCGGGGAAGATCGCGATGCCGGTGGGTACACCGGAGCTGGGCAGGTCGGCGCCCCACTGCTGGGATTCCTTGTACAGGCGCATCGAGGAACCGGCCGTGCCGGTGAACCAGAGGATCGCGATCTCGGCGAGCATCGCGTCGCGGTCGAGGGAGTCCTCGGGCAAGGCGGCGGCCGGATCTTTGTAGGTGTTGACGACATCGACGACCCAGCCGAGCAGTCCGGCGGGTGAGTCGGTCACCGCGTGGGACAGGGTCTGCGGGCGGGTGCTGTGCACGCCCGCGTACGCCGAGGTCTCGTTGCTGCTCCAATCCTGGAGTGCGGCAAGCTTTTCCTGATCCTGCGCGGAGTAGCCTGCGCCGTCGTCGTCCCAGGCGGGAATGGTGATCGCGGCATTGAGATGGACCCCGGCGACGTGTTCGGTGTCGATACGGCCCAGGTGCGGGGCGATGAACGAGCCGGCGTCGCTGCCCTGCGCCCCGTAGCGGGTGTAGCCGAGCCTGCTCATGAGCTGCGCGATCAGGACCGCTGATCGTTCGGTCGCGGCCTGCCCCGGCTGCCGGGTGGGACCGGAGAAGCCGAAGCCGGGCAGGGTCGGGATCACCAGGTCGAAGGCGTCGCGCGGGTCGCCGCCGTGGGCGCGGGGGTCGGTCAGTGGTCCGATCGTGGCGGCGAAATCGGTGAACGGCCATCCGTGCACGAGGACCAGTGGCAGCGCACCGGATTCGGGTGAGCGCACGTGGGTGAAATGGACGCGCTGACCGTCGATGTCGGTGACGAATTGGGGTCGGGCATTGCGGGCGGCTTCGGCGGCACGCCAGTCGAACCCGGTGCGCCAGTAGTCGGCGAGGCCACGCAGGTAGGCGGTGGGCAGGCCGTAGGTCCAGGCGGTTTCGGGCAGGTCCTCGGCCCAGCGGGTGCGGGCGAGGCGGTCGTGCAGGTCGTCGAGGTCGGATTGCGCAATGTCGATCCGGAAGGGGTGGATGTCGTTCATGCCGATCACGCTACGAACCGCTTAGGTCGGAATCGGGCCTAAGTTGCGGGCATTCTGGAGGCATGTCCGAAACGTCGGCCCGGTTGCTTCGTCTGCTGTCGCTGTTGCAAACCCACCGCGCGTGGTCCGGCGCCGAGCTCGCCGCCAAGCTCGACGTCACCGCGCGCACGGTGCGCCGCGATATCGAGCGGCTGCGTGGACTCGGTTATCCGGTGCAGGCCTTGCAGGGGACGGCGGGCTATCGGCTGGGTGCCGGTACGTCGATGCCGCCGTTGCTGCTCGACGACGAGGAGGCGGTGGCCGTCGCGGTCGGTCTGCGCACGACCTCGGGTGGCACCGTCACCGGCATCGAGGACGCCTCGCTGCGGGCGCTGGCCAAGCTGGAACAGGTACTGCCGTCGCGGCTGCGGCACCGGCTGAGCACCCTGCAGCAGTCGATGGTGCGCGTCGCCGCCGAGGCACCGCGCGTGACATCGGAAACCCTGTTGGCGATCGCGGACGCGTGTCGGCGGCAGGAACGCCTGCGGTTCGACTACACCGATCACACCGGCCGCACCTCCGTGCGCGACACCGAACCCGACTCGCTGGTCAACTTCAGCAGGCACTGGTATCTGGTCGCCTGGGACGTCGGCAGGAAGGACTGGCGATCGTTCCGGGTCGACCGGCTGTACCCGCGGATCCCGACCGGCCCGCGTTTCACCCCGCGCCCACTGCCCGACGGCGACGCGGCCACGTATCTGTCGCGCAGACTCTCGAGCGCGTCATGGCCGTGGCGCACGGTTGTCACCCTGCACCGGCCTGCCACCGAGATCGCCGAACGTCTGTGGCCCGGCACCGGTGTTCTCGAACCCGTCGACGACAAGACCTCTCTGCTGCACCTGGGCGCGGACTCCCCTGCCTCGCTCGCCTGGATGATCACCGCGCTGGACACCGACTTCACCGTCACCGGCCCTCCCGAACTCGTCACGGCACTGCGCAGATTGAGTGACCGCTGCCGCGCCGCCGTCGATGCACCGGGTGCCGACTAGCACCGACTGCCCGCCGATGACGCGCTGCCCCAGCACCTCTCACGGCTCGTCCAGCACTTCCTGCAAGCGGGCGGCGAACGCGATCGGGTCACCGACGAATCCGGTGTGATCACCGGGAAACAGCACCGGCTCGATACCCAACGCCGCGGCCAGCTCTCGCGATGTGCGGTCACAGAACTGTCCGGTCGATGCGTCCCCGATGCCGACGATCACGCGGGTGGGCACCGAACGCAGCAACGGCGGGTCGGGCACCCAGCCGGTGGTGGCGCGCAATTCATGGTCGAACCAGTGGCGTTCGCTGGCGACCTGCCGTGGATCGCGGTCACCGCCGAACATCCGCTGCACTTGCGCGTCCGGGATCGCGAAACCGGTCTGGGCGAAGAACTTCCGCCACGCGCCGAGCACGTCGCCGGTGTCGTAGGTGGCGATGATGTCCTCGGTGACGGCGCGCTGGTCCGCCGCGTCGGGCAGCAGCTCGCGCAGCGGCGGTTCGTGGGCGACGACGGTGGTGACCAGGTCGGGGTTGGTCTGGGCGAGCGCGAGCGCGCTGACGGCGCCGCCGCTGGAACCGAACACCACCGCCGGACCGGCGTCGAGGTGGGTGATCAGCCGGGCGAGGTCGTCGGCACGGGCCGGCACCGTCGAATCCTGGTGCGGATCGTCGAGGGGGCTGCCGAAATGCCCACGCGGATCGGTGGTCAGCACGGTGTTTGTCGGGGCGAGCTGTGCGGCCAGCGGTGCGAACGCGGCGGCGTTCATCGGCGCGCCGACGAGCACGAACAGCGGTCCCGTCCCGCGTACCTCGTAGTACAGGCGGGCATCGGGCACCACGAGGGTGCCGGTGGTGACGGCGGAGCTGGCGGTCATGCGACTCTCCCGGATCTCGGCTACAGGTAGCACTCATTGAGACGGTGGCCGATCCGGGAACTCATCGCTCGCCGCGAAATCTTTTTCGCGACAACCGATTCCGCTGGTCAGGACGATTTCGCGGGAGCAAGCCGGGCGAGGATGAGCACCAGCAGCCCGCACGCCGCCACCAGAGACCACCCGACCCGCGCCCCGCCGATCGGATCTGCCGCGGCGATCAGCCCGCCCGCGACCGCGATACCGACCGCCGCGCCCACCTGCCGTGCGGTGGAGGTGATGCCCCCGGCCACCCCAGCCCGGTCGGCGGGCAGCCCGCTCACCGCGGTGTTGGTGATCGGCGCGTTGGCGAAACCGAACCCGATGCCGACGAGTCCGAGTGCCACCAGCAATACCGCGGTGCCCGTCCCTGCCGTGGCGAGCAACAGCCCACCGGCGGTAAGGAATCCGCCCGCCAGCAGCAGCGGCGCCCGGGCGCCGACGCGGGCGACGAGCACTCCCGACAGCGGCGCGCACACTGTCGCGGCCACTGCCAAAGGCAGCGTGATCGCGCCCGCCGCGACCGCGCTCATTCCCCGCTCGTGCTGCAGATGCCAGGTGCTCAGCAGCAATGTCGTCGTCAACGCGACGAACACGACGACCGCGCCGGCCACCGCCGCGGTGAACGGCGGTCGCCGGAACAACCGCAGATCCATCAACGGTTCGGCCACCCGGCGCTCGACCCACACGAATCCGCCTGCCGCCGCACCGATGCCGAGGTGGCCGAGGATCGCCGCGGTCGACGTCCAGCCGATCCGCGGGCCTTCGATGAGCACCGCGATCACCCCGCCGACGACCACGACCAGCAGCACCTGCCCCGCACTGTCGATCCGCCGCGGGCGTTGTCCCCGGGATTCCGGCACCACCAGCATCGTCAGGACGAGGGCGACGACCACGACCGGCACCGCGATCCAGAACACCGACCGCCAGCCGAACCCGTCCACCAGTGCGCCACCGAGCGTCGGCCCGACCGCCATGCTCAGCCCGAACACCGCCGCCCACACCCCGATCGCCCTGGCCCGCTGCCGCGGATCGGTGATCGTGGCCACCACGATCGCCAGCGCCACCGGACTCAGCATCGAGCCACCGATGCCCTGGGCGATCCTGGCCGCGATCAGCACCTCGAGCGTCGGCGCGACCGCGCACGCCGCCGACGCGACACCGAAAACGATCAGCCCGAGCCGGAATACGCGGCGCCTGCCGAATCGGTCGGCGAGCGCGCCGGAGGTGATGAGGAAGCTCGCCAGCGCCAGGGTGTAGGCGTCGACGATCCACTCCAGTCCCTGGGTACCGATATGCACGCCATCGGCGATCGCGGGCAGGGCGACGGTGACGATGGTCGCGTCGAGCCCGACGACGAACAGGCTCAGCGAGCACACGGCCAGCACCGTCCAGGGATGGACGGCGCCGGCCGCGGCACGCGTGCGGGTGGGGTTGTCCAGCATGGGTGATCCTCCTCGGATGAGGGCCCGAGTATCGCCACCGACCGTGCGGGTTGACCAGAATCATTGCCGGAACAGCAAATTCGGCCCGCGCCTAGGCGGCCACCTCGGCAACCTCCCCGGCCCGCAGTGTCATCCGGTCCCCGGTGAACCGGCGGCGCAACTGCCGGTCGTGGGTGACGATCACCAGGGCGCCCTGGAACTCGTCGAGCGCCTGCTCGAGTTCCTCGACCAGTGCCGGGGCGAGGTGGTTGGTCGGTTCGTCGAGCAGCAGCAGGTCGGCGGGTTCGGTGACCAGGCGGGCGATCTCGATGCGCCTGCGCTGCCCGTAGGACAGCTCACCGACCCGCAGCGCGAGTTCGGCGGGATGGAACAGGCCGAGGTCGAGCAGGGTGTCCGCGTGGTCGTCGGGGTGGCCGGGTCTGCCGGTGGCGAACGCGGTGAGCACGGTCGCCGACGCCGGGTAGCGGGGAGGTTCTTGCCGCAGCCAGCCCACCCGGCCGGTGATCCGCGCAGTTCCGGCGTCCGGCCGCAAGTCACCGGCGAGTACACGCAACAGGGTGGTCTTGCCCGCGCCGTTCGGCCCGGTCACGAGCAACCGCGCGCCGGGTTCGACGCGCAGTTCGGGCAGTGTGAGGCGATCGCCGACGCGGACGCCGGTCAGCTCGGCGACCGGGCCCGCCGACCCGTCCTCGATCGTCGTCGGCACCGCCCCGCGGAATTGCAGCGGATCGATCGGCGCCGCCACCGGATCGGCATGGAGCCGCGCGACCCGCTCTTTGGCGTTGCGGATGCGCGACATCGCACCGTGCCCACGTCCCCGCGCCCGGAACGGACCGGCGGCGAACACGGCCAGCGGCAGCTTCCGCGGTATCGCTTCGAGCCGGATCACATTCGATTCGGCCAGTCGCCTGCTGCGTGCCAGTTCGGCCCGCCAGTCCGCGTATTCCTGTGCGGCCCTGCGCCGTTGGGCCGCCTTCGCCGCCAGGTAGCCGGGGTATCCGTCGCCGAAGCGGGCGACCTGCCCGGCATCGACCTCGACGATGGTGCTGGTGATCCGTTCCAGGAACACCCGGTCGTGGGTCACCGCGACCACCGTGCCCCGATGTGCGCGCAGCTGTTGTTCGAGCCAGGCGACCGCGGCGTCGTCGAGGTCGTTGGTCGGTTCGTCGAGCAACAGCAACTCCGGCGACGAGGCCAGCGTCGCCGCCAGCGCGAGCCGGGCCTTCTCCCCGCCGGACAGCGTCGAGAGCGGGCGGTTCCGGTCGAGCCCGGGCAGGCCGAGCGCGGCCAGGGCGATGTCGACGCGGGTGTCGGCGAGGTAGCCGTCGCGTGCTTCGAATCGGGCGAGCAGTACCGCGTAGTCGTCGAGCATCGCCGGATCACCTTGTGCCAGTTGCCGTTCGGTGCTGCGCAGCTGTGCCTCGAGTGTCCGGAGGTCGGCCAGCGCGTGGTCGATGGCCGCGGCGACGGTCGCGGTGCCGGGCAGTTCGAGTGCCTGCGGGAGGTAGCCGATGCCGCCGGGCGCCGAGACGATCACGCTGCCGTTGTCGGGCTGTTCGGCTCCGGCGAGTAGCCGGAGCAGGGTGGACTTGCCTGAACCGTTCTCGCCGATCACGCCGACCGTTTCGCCGGGTGCGATCGACAGCGACACGGTGTCGAGGACGGTGGTGGCGTCGTAGCGCTTGGTGACGTCGTGGAGGGTGAGTTGGGCGGTGCTGGTCATGGCAGCTCCTGTTCTCGGCCCGCGCGAGGCCGCACGAAAGGCCCCGTGCCGGGGCTGGATCGAGGGAAACGCACGCTGACCGAGCGAGGTGGCGTGCGGTGGTGGAACGCGGAGCTCAGCTCGACGCGTTCGGCGCGATCACAAGAACAGGAAACCGATACCCATGAGGTTTACGACCATAACGACAGTCCGCCCGGTTCGCCACCCCCTTTTTCGTGGTTGGAAACACGAGTGCCGCGCAGCTGTGGAGCTGCGCGGCACCGGGTGCTGTCGTCGGTCAGTTGTAGGAGTTGGCGACTCCGTCGAGCAGGTGCTCGAGTGTGTCGTAGGCGGGCGCGTCGACCACGTCGATCAGGTCGGCCGGGACCGGCACATTCCGTTCGGCGGCGACCGCCGTGAACTGCGCGTTGTCGCCGGTCCGGAAGCCGTGCTCGGCGGCCAGGCGCCGCAGCTCGGGGTTCTCGGTGAGCAGCTTGCCGATCGTGTCACCGGTGCCGGTCAGCGGGACCAGGGTGTGGCTCGACAGCACCGTCGGGGTCGGGTAGGTCAGCACCATGTCCGGCTTGATCCGGCCCTCGCCCGCGGCCTCGACGAACTGGGCTTCATAGATGCACACCAGCGGTGTCGGGCCCATCCCGTTGGTGAGGTACTGGGTGAACGGGCCTTCGCTGCTGTTGTCGGTGTAGCCCTGGGCGAGGAACAGTTTCGACAGGACGGGCAGCACATGCTGTTCGGCGGTGGCGCCGCGCACGATGGTGTGGTCGTTGGCGACGTAGCTCGCGATCGACAGGTACATGGCGGCGGAGTTGGAGCTGCGCGGGTCGGTGGTCGAGACCAGAATGTTCTTCGCGACCGGGTAGGTGGCGTTGTCGGGCAGGTCGTCCCACTGCACGCCGGTGCCCGCGAGTTCCAGGTACCGGTTCATGTCGAAGGTCGCGACCGGGCCCGGCTTGATCACCCCGGCCGCGGTCAGCAGGTCCGCGATGGGCCGGTAGGTGGCGATCGCGATCGGCGAGGAGAACGGCGTGTACTTGGCGGTGATGTTGCGCTGCCGCTGGATCCGTTCGGCGGCGGGGCTGCTCGACGGGAACGCGAAATCGAACTGACCGAGGTCGACCGTTGTCGCGATCTGGCGCGACCCGGCCGGTTCGACCTCCACCTTCACCCCGTTGTCGGCGAGCACCTTCACCACGCGCTCGTCCTGGAAGAACGCCATCTTCTCCGAGCCGACGACACCGCGCACGGTGGTCGCCGCCGCGACGGGCGTCTCGGCGGCGGGGGCGTCGGCACCGCCCGGCAGCAGGATCACCCCGGCCGCGACCGCGGCGACGACGGTGACCGCACCGATCGACAGCGGCAGCACGCCGCGTCTGCTCACCAGGCTCCTGCGCTCCCCGTCGGCTTCGGGCGCAGTGGCCGGTGCCGGGTCGGGGGTGGTGGCGCGGACGGTGGTCGCGGGTGCGGGCACCCGGACGGTCGGATCGGGATCGGCGAGTTCGGTGCGCACGATCCGCTCGACCAGGATGGGCACGAATTCCCGGATCGGCTTGCCCGCGAATCGATGATGCGCGGCGCCCACCGCCGAGGTCACCTGGTCGGCGGGGACGTTCTCGGACAGGTCTTCGACCAGACTCTCGGTCATGCGCCGCATGGCCAGCTCTTCACGCTGGACGGTATCGGCGGCTTCGCCGGGGGTTACGCGCGACACCACATTTCTCCTGGGCTCACATCGGGCTGCGGACGCGGCGCGCCGACCGGGCCCTCCCGTGCGCACGCCGCGGGCCACGCTACCGGCGCGCAGCACAGTTGCCCCAGCTGTGAACGGCCTGGCACGGAGAGTTCAGCACCCGCTCCGCTGCCCGCAACGTCACGTTGTCCGGGCGTTCGCGTAAACATCGAATCCCGCACTGCCAGTGTGGGATTCACTACTTATTCGGTGGCGGCAGGTCGGTGGACGACCGCGGTTTCGGTCGGCGCCTGCCGTGCGGCGCGCAGTGCCGTGTTCAGCATCCCACCGGCGAGCAGTTCCAGCACGCCGATCACGAGCAGCGCGCTCCCGGCGACCGTCGCCAGCCCGGTGACGGTCTGGAACTTCATGGCGATCATCGTGATCCCGATCGCCGCCGTGCCGAGTCCGCAGATCTCGTGCAGCCAGCCGTCGGTGACGTCGGCGTCCCAGGCCGCGACCAGTGCCTGCACGATGCCACGGACCGACCAGCCGATCCCGATCCACAGCGCGAGCAGTTCGATGTTGCCGCCCTCGAAGGCCAGCATCGCCAGGATGACGGTGAGCGCCGCGCTCACCAGAACCAGTCCCCGCAGCAGCAACGCGATCCGCGCCCGCAGCGCCAGGTACGCCTGCACGGCGGCACTGAGCAGCAGCGAGGTGCCGAACAGGTCGGCCAGCGTGGATTGGCTGCGGCCGGGCCACAGCAGCGTCACGACGCCGAGAACGACCGAGCACCCGCCGGCGATCAGCATCGCCTGCCGGGTTCGGTCACGCGCCGGTTTCCCCTCCCCGTCGTACACGGGCATTGCCCCACGATAGGCCCGCACCATCGGATAGCCCTATATTTGCCCGGCGTGCCGCTCGTCAGGTCTTCACGCGGTCCCGCAGATAGGGCGCGGTCCGGCTGATCGTGTCGGTCGCGACCTGTTCCGGTGTCCCTTGCGCCACGATGCGACCGCCCTGCGCGCCGCCGCCCGGTCCCATGTCGACGACATGGTCGGCCTGAGCGACGACGGTCATGTCGTGTTCCACCACGATCAAGCACAAGCCCGACCGCTGAAGTGCGTTAGCGTCGTCGGGTGGAGTTGCGACAGTTGCGGTATTTCCTCGCGGTGGCCGAGGAGCGCAATCTCACCAGGGCCGCCGACCTGGTCGGGATCCGGCCAACCTCGCTGAGCCAGCAGATCATCGCGCTGGAACGCGAGCTCGGTGCCGCACTGTTCGTGCGCACCGCGGCGGGAATGTCGGTGACACCAGCCGGTCTGCGACTGGTGCCGCACGCGCAGGCAGCGGTGGACGCTACGCGCCGGGCACAGCGTGCGGTGCGGGAGAGCCATGCTCCTCGTGTCGCTGTGACGCCCGGAGCGCCGCCCCAGTTCGCGGCGGCGATCTGGCAGGCTGCGGGTGATCCGGTCGCCGAGATCACCGATATGCAGACCGCGGAACAGCTTTCGGCGCTGCGGGCGGGAACCCTCGACGCCGGGGTGCTCCTGCTGCCCGCCGACCTGGCTGGACTGGAGCATGCGATCGTCGCCGATGTCGAGCTCGGTGTAGTGGTAGCGGACGGGCATCGGCTGGCACAGCAGCAGGCACTGCGATGGACCGACCTCGAGGGCAGCGCACTGCTGTGGTTCGCGCGTTCGGCGGCGCCGGGCTACCACGACGCCGTCCGCGAATCCTGGACGCGCGCGGGCTGGCAGCCCGCGGCGATTCGCGAGAGTTCGCCGCGCCGAGCGTTGTTCACCGCCGAACTCGGTTTCGGAGGCGATGTCCTCGCTCTCCGCCCGGCCTGGGATGTCCGCCCCGGCGACGGGTTGTCGTGGATTCCGTTTGCCGCCGAGGCAGCCCGCATCCGCTACGCCCTCGTCTGGAACACCGCGGATTCCGCCGCTGCCCGCTACCGCGAGATAGCGGCTGACCTGGCGTGTGCGGTTCCGCCACAGGCTCATCCGGTGCCGCCTCGTGGACAGGACGCCCGGCGATCGGCTGAGCTGGAGAGCGATCGGGTCGCGCCCTAGCGCGGCCGAACCGCACTTCGAGAGGTACCGAGATGGCGCTCACCGCATGGGGATTCATCTACACCGCGTCCGGCAGTGATCCGGCTCGGGAAACGGTCGTCGAAACTCGCGGCTGCCGCTCGGTATTCGTCGGAGTGAACGATCCGAGCCAGGTGGTCGACGTGGCGCGGCGACTGGTCGACGGCGGCGCGCAGTTGATCGAACTGTGCGGTGGTTTCGGCCCCGTCTGGACCGCCCGGGTGATCGAGGCGGTCCAGGGAGCGGTTCCGGTGGGCGGCGTGGCCTACGGCACCGAAGCCGTCGACCAGGTGCACGCGTTGTTCGCCGACCACTGACCGGTCAGCATTTGTCCCGGCTGGAAGCGGTGACTTGCAGGGGTCCGGGAACATCCACGAGAAAAGTCACGCTAAGCAGTTACCCGCAGATAGTGGCTTACTATGTGCGGTAACTGCTGAGTCGTCCTGGCGCTATGGGTGTTCCGGGTGTCTGCGACTCGGGAAACTATCTGCGGTAGGGGCCGGGGAGGTCGGGATGGGCAGGGTTCGGGTGCTGCCGCGGCCGGTCAGTGGTGTGCGGCTGGCCGATGCGGTGCGGATCTATCTGGCGACTATCACTGTCCCGAATACCCGCGCGACCTACGCGGCGGCGCTCGATCACCTGGTGGCCGACTTCGGTGCCGATACCGATGTGGCGCTGCTGGATTCGGAACCGGACCGGGTGGGGGGCTGGTTCACCTACGTGTGGGGTGGCAAGTCGGCCAAGACGTTCAACATCCGGTTGACCGCGTTGGGCTCGGCGTTCGCGTATTGGCGTGAGCAGGACTGGCTGGTTGGTGATCCGCTGGTGCGGTTGCGGGCCCGGCCCGCACCGCCGGACACCAGCAAGGCGTTGAGCCGGGATCGGGTCGCGCAGATCCTGGGGTCGGACGCGCCGCTGCGGGAGCGGGTGTTGTGGCATCTGCTCTACGAATCGGCCGCCCGCGCCGAGGAGGTGCTGATGCTGGATGTGGGTGATCTGGATACAGCGAACCGGTGTGCGGTGGTGACCCGCAAGGGCGGGGCGCGGGAGGTCATCGCGTGGCAGACCGGTACCGCCCGGTTGTTGCCGAGGATGTTGGCCGGGCGCAGGACCGGCCCGCTGTTTTTGACCGACCGGCGGGCTCGGCCGTCGGTGGCGGGCAACGATGTCGACCCGTCGACGGGGAGGGCCAGGTTGTCCTACCGGCGCGCGGCGGAGCTGTTCGAGGACCACACCAGCGGTTTCGCCGGCGGCCCCTACACCCTGCACCAACTGCGGCATTCCCGGCTGACGCACGCCGCGGAGGACGGCGCGTCGACACCGGTGCTGATGAAGCTGTCGGGGCACACCTCGGTCCGCAGCCTGGCCAAGTACGCGCGGGTCTCCGATGAGGGATTGCGCCGCTATCAGGCCGACAGCGATCCGGCCGCCCGTCGCCGGCGATAGAGGCCCACGCCGTCGCGGCCGGTCTGCGCCTGGCGCAGGTGTTTACGGGCGGGACCGGTCTGTGCATGCTGGGGCCGGTGTGGTGGTGAGGTGGATGCGCAGGTCAGTGGGGGCCAGTCGGGTGAGTTGGTGGTGGGTGTCGCCGGTGAGCAGCCCGGCCTCGCGGCCGTGGGCCAGCACGAGCTGGTCGGCGTGGTGGTCACGGCACAGCCGCAACAGCGCGGCGGCGATGCGGTGGGGGCGTGGGCGCCAGCCTCGCCGGTAGGAGCAGCTGAGGGTGTGGACCCGCACGCCGCGTTCGAGTAGGCCGTGGCGGTCGATGCGGGTCAGCAGCGGTGCCAGCGCGGCGGCGGCGACCCGGCCACGTTGGGTGTGCTGCCAGGCCACCAGGCGGGCGTTGAGGGTGAACCGGGCCGGTGGATGCAGCACCACCACGACCAGCCGGTCGCCGGTGCCCAGCCGCGCGGCCGCGGCGGGCAGGGTCCGCGCCGGGGCAGGGTCGGTGGCATCGACTACGAGCACAACTGTCTGTCCACCCGGCTGCGGGCCCTCGGGTGACGTCGCGGGCGCCCGGGCCGGGCCGGTACGGCGGGTGCGGCGGGTGCGGTCGGCGGTGGTGGTCATCGTGGTCTCCCGGCGGTGGCGGTCGCGCCGTCGAGGGTGGCGGCCAGGTCGGCGGTGGTGAGGGTGACGTCGCGGACCCCGGGCACGGTGCGGGCCAGGGCGGTGGCGATGCGGCGTTCGGATGCGTCGGCGAAGTCCCCGGTAACGGTGACGGTGCCCTCGCGGGCGGTGGCGCGCCAGCGGCGGGGACCGGTGTAGTCGTCGAGGACGGATTGGGCGCCGGCGGCGATCGTTTCGTCGGGGCGCAGCATGATCCGCAGCGCGTCGCCGCGGCTGAACATGCCCTGGACCCGGCCCTGGTCGTCGAGCACCGGCAGCGAGCGGACCCCGTGGGCCAGCAGCATCGCGATCACCTCGGCCAGGTCCTGGTCGGCGGTCGCCGCCAGGGCGGGGGTGCTCATCACCTGCCCTGCCGTGACCCCGGTGTCGGGTTGCCCGGCGCGCAGGATGTCGCCGCTGGCGAGTACTCCGGCCAGGCGCTGGTCGCGGTGCAGCACCGGCAGCGCGGCGAACCCGCGTTGGGCCAGCGTCACCGCCGCCACCCGCACCGGAATATCGGCATAGACCGTCACCACCGGACGGCACATCACCTCGTGGACACGCATCTACCTCGACCTCCTTGCGATGACGATCGCCGGCGAAACCACCGACACAAGAACCATAACTAGCGAAAAATATTTCGTCAATCATGAATCTGTTCAACATTCTCACGAAGCTTGACACACGAAACTATATTCATGAATCATGGATGGGGAAGCGGGGCGGGCTGCTTCGCCGGAGGCGGCACCAGGGCCTGCGGCCGGTCCCGAAACTGTCTTGGAAAACCCGGAAGGTTGTCGCTCATGTCGGTTCCGTTGTGGATGTGGCCAGCCGTGCTGGCGGTCATCCTGGTCATGCTGGCGGTGGACCTGTTCGCCCACCGCAAAGCCCATGTCGTGAGCGTGCGCGAAGCCGCGATCTGGTCAGGGGTGTGGGTCGCACTCGCCGTCGCGTTCGGCACCGGTATCTGGTGGTGGTGGGGTGGTGAGTTCGCCGCCCAGTACTTCGCCGGCTACGTGATCGAGAAGTCCCTGGCCGTGGACAACGTGTTCGTCTTCGCCGTCATCTTCAGCTACTTCGCCGTGCCGCGGGAATACCAGCACCGGGTGCTGTTCTATGGCGTGCTCGGCGCGCTGGTCTTCCGTGGGGTGTTCATCGCCGCCGGCTCCATCCTCATCGCCAGCTTCGCCTGGATCCTGTATGTCTTCGGCGCGTTCCTCGTCGTCACCGGCATCAAGATGGCCCGCCACAGCGACGAAACCATCGACCCCGACAAATCCCTGGTGCTACGCGGTTTCCGGCGTATGGTCCCGATGACCGACGGCTACCGCGGCCAACACTTCTGGGTCAAGGAAGGCGGACGCTGGCTGGCCACCCCGCTGCTGGCGGTGCTGGTACTGGTCGAGACCACCGACATCGTCTTCGCCGTGGACTCCATCCCCGCCATCTTCGCCGTCACCAGCGAACCCTTCCTGGTCTTCACCTCCAACGCCTTCGCCATCCTGGGCCTGCGGGCGATGTATTTCATGCTCGCCGACCTGATGCACCGCTTCATCTACCTCAAACTCGGCCTGGCCGTCGTGCTGGTCTGGGTCGGAGTCAAGATGCTGCTGCTCGAGATCTACAAGATCCCCACCACCCTCTCCCTCGCGGTGGTCATCGCCATCCTCGCCGTCGCGGTCACCGCCAGCTGGACCCGCACCCGCACCAGCCCCACCGACCCGGCCGACCCGGGCCACCGGGGCGAGGCTGCGCCGACCGGCGAGAAGATGGCCGGCGACACCGAGGAGGTCGGCGCCCCTGCCCACGGCAAGACGCTGATCGACCCCACCCTGCTCACCCCGACCGGCCCCGACGGCGGTGACCGGAAACCCTGAACCAGCCCGCACCGACTGTCAGCTGCGCCCGGCCTCCGCGCCGCGCAGCTGACGGCGTGCACAACCCCCCAACCTCAACACCAGAAGGTGGATACCGGAAATGACAATGGTCTATCGTGCGGGAATGGCCACCCGCGACACCACCGACGCCACGACCCAAGCGCAGCCCCCGGCGTCGCGGGGCTGGACGTTTCTGACCAACCACGCCCATGTGCTGCTGTGCCTGTCGCGCGACGGCGACCTGACCATGCGCGAACTCGCCCAAGCGATCGGCATCACCGAACGCGCCGTGCAGGCCGCCATCGCCGACCTGGTCGCCGACGGCTACCTCACCAGCGTCAAACAGGGCCGCCGCAACACCTACACCATCCACAGCGAAGGCCGCCTGCGTCACCCGCTGGAATCCCACCACACCATCGACGAACTCATCACCGCCCTACGCTGACCAGGCCCCGCACCCGGCGATCGCCCCGAAACCGACCGCCCGACGGCGCCCGCCCCGCATCCGGCCACGCCCCCGCCGAAACGCACGCACCCGGACTCACGACGTGAGAGCCTGTGGCCACAAACCGGTGTTCCCCCAAGCTCCGGGCAACGCCGCCGCCGCCCGCGACGCGTGCCCGGCCCCGGGGGCGGCGGATACCCAGATCCGCCGCCCTCACCGCGGGCCGCTCAGACCTCGTCGTCGGCGTCGGGATCGCGCAGCGGCCGATGCGCCCCACCCAGGTCGGGCAGATGGAAGCTGTAATGGCCGTCGATCCCGATGTGGGAGCGGATGAACGGCGAAAGCCGGGCCACATCGGCCTCGGCGACCGGGTAATGCTGGGCGCGCAACTCGGTCAGCGCCCGGTCCATGTAGACGGTGTTCCACAACACCACACAGTTGAGCACCAGACCCAGCACCGAGAGCTGGTCTTCCATCCCCTCGTAGTAGGCGCGTGTCATCTCGCCCTTACGGCCGTGGAAGATCCGCCGCGCCAGATCGTGGCGGCCCTCGGTGAGATTGGCCTGAGCCTTGATCTCGCGGCGATAGGGTTCGTCGTCGGCCAGCCGCAGCACGTGCAGATCCAGCCCGCCAGCTCCGCCTCCGCGTCGGCGAACGCGACCAGCCCATAGGAGGTCACGATCTCGGCCTGGTGCTCGAAGCGGGTGGTGCGCCGCACCATGTACTCGCCCAAACATGACGGGTCATCGATGTCGAGCTGTTCGCCCAGGTAGGCCACCAGTTCCGACGGGACAGCGACCGGATCGGCCAAGAACATCCCCAGGTAGCGCACGGTCACCACCTGGACGGCAAACCCGAGCCGGTTGTAATCACGCCGCCGCACCGCGATCAACCTGCGGTCCTCGTCATCGAGGTAGCAGAACCGTTCGAGTTCCACCCGCGACAACACACCGAAACGCCCGTAACCGGGCACACCCTCATCAGTCACGCCGACATGAAATCACCAGCACAACAACAAGATTCACCCTATCGGCTTAGCGTGACTTTCCGCGCGGATGTTCCTCAACCCCCTTGCACGCGGCGCATCGGCGACGCATACGCCCACCTTGCACCACGCCAATCAGGCCATCAACCCACTCACATGGACGACCGTTCGGACCCGTGTCACCGTGCCGGACCGGCAAGGGCAAAGTCGCCATCGGCTACCACACCGCCCGCTTCCGTCTCGTGCCCTCGCTCGCGAAAGCACTCGAGCTGGCGACCCCAGCGCTGCGCCGCCCGGGCGCGGTGTGGACCGAACTGCCGCGCCCGGCCGCTGCGGTCACCGATTCGGGCGCGCACGTGCGCATCGGCTATGCGCGCGCCTCCACCGCGCGCCAGTTCGAGGGTGCCGTTCGGGCTGCGATCCGCGCGCGGCGGGCGCGCGACCTCGTCGAACAGATAGGGGCGGGTGACCGAGCCGGTAACGCTACGCAGCCCGTCGACCTCGCCGCTGTAGAGCACCCGGCCACCGTGCACGCCCGCACCGGGACCGATGTCGATCAGCCAGTCGGCGTGGCGGACGACGTCGAGGTCGTGTTCGACGAGGAACACGCTGTTGCCGGAATCCTTGAGCCTGCCCAGGACCGTGGTCAGTGCGGCGGTATCGGCGGGATGCAGGCCCGCGGAAGGCTCGTCGAGAATGTAGACGACCCCGAACAGCCCGGACCGCAACTGCCCGGCCAGCCGAAGCCGCTGCAACTCGCCACCGGACAGGGTCGGGCTCTCGCGATCGACGCTGAGGTAACCCAGCCCGAGTTCGATGAGGACGTCGATGCGCGAGATGAGGTCCTGGGTGAGGACAGCCGCCGCACCCGTCCCCTCGGTGTAGGGGCGCAGCACCTCGACGAGTTCGCTCAGCGGAAGTTCCGCGAGCTCGGTGATGTTGTGCCCGGCGAAGGTCACCGCGAGCGATTCGGGTTTGAGACGTCGGCCCTCGCACAGCGGGCACGTCGCGGTATGCAGGTATTCGGCAGCGCGCGCAGCAGCAACCGCTCGGCACTGGTGTAGGTCCCCTGGTAGGGGCGGTGGATGCGATGCGGTTCCCGCTCGGGTTCGACGGTGACCACCGGTTTCTCGTCGGTGAACAGGATCCAGTTGCGCGCCGCGGGTGAGAGTTCGCGCCACGGGCGGTCGATGTCGTAGCCGAGCGCGGCGCGCAGGTTCTTGTCCTGCCACGCGCCGGACCACGACGCGATCGCGCCGCCGCGGATGCTGCGCGACGGGTCGGGCACCATCGACGCCTCGGTCGCCTCGTGGACGACGCCTTGTCCGTGACAGCGTGGGCACGCGCCTTCGACGGTGTCAGGCGAGAACGCATCCGAATACAGGCGGTTCGTGCCGGCCGGATAGTGTCCCGGCCGGTCCCTGTGGACCCGGGCGCCTCGCACCCGAACCAAGGGATCGACCTCGTGCGAATCCACAGCTACCCAGGCTACGCGCCCGGGAACGGCACACGCTGCGCCGCCGCGGGCGCGTCAGAAGAACCAGCCGAGTTCTGGCGCGCGGTCGGTGGTGAACGCTGCGTCGAAGTCCCGCAGCGCGGCGGGCGCATCGACCCGGATCCGATGCGCGGCGGCAAGCTTCTCGGCGCGATGTGCGCCGAAGTACAGGGCGGCGAGCACGTTGATGTCACAGCCGAGCTCGGCGGGCCGCGTGGTGGGTTCGCATTCGGCGATGCCGTCACGAATCCGCAGGGCGAAGGTGCCACCCGCGGACCGGAACGGATCGTGGACCGACAGCACCGTGTCGACGTCGTGGCGGTAGGTGCGCGCGGTCAGGGCCGCGGGAATGTCCATGAGCCGCGCCCACAGCGAGTCCCCGCGATCGGTCACCCGAACGGCACGTGGGTCGGTGAGCAGGTACGGCAGCGGATCGTCGTCGGCGATCTCGACTTCCACCGCGTCGATCAGGTCCATGCCGAGCAGCACCCGCCACAACGCGGCGTGGGCGTCGGGGGTGATGGCCCGGTACTCCCACACGATCGCGACGGACCGCTGATCGTGGTAGCGCCGCCGATACAGGGCGTAGCCGTCGGGGTGGATCAGCGCGAACAGCGAGGTGGCCCCGCCGCGCTGGCGCTCGACATCGGCGAAGAACAGATCCCACTTGGGTTCGGGCCGCACCTGCGCGCCGGGCGTCCTCCGCTGCCAGCGCTCGTACACCTCCCGGATATGCGGTGCGGCCTCGGCGAGCGTAACCAGCGCGACACCACCGGGATCGGGTGTGGTCGAACGGAATTCCGCCCGCCGGCGATCGATGGAGATCCTGGTGGCCAGGATCGCTGTGTCGTACCCGAAGCGCCCGTAGATCGTGCCCTCACTGGCGGTGAAGATCGTCAGCGGCAACCCGGCGGCCTCGGTCCGCTCGTGCTGCGCGGCATACAGTTCCCGCAGGATCCCGCGCCGGCGATGTGTCGGCGCGACCGCCACCCCGGACACACCGCACGCCTGCACGGTGCGCTCCCCCGGCACGGTCACCGTCATCGTCAGATCGACCGTGTGCCCCACGATCCGATCGCCGTCGACCGCGACCAGCGACCGCTCGACCGGAAACAACTTCCCCTGGTACCGCCGCTCGTCCTCCCCGAGCCGCATCCCGAACCCGGCCTCCTGCAACCCGGTGATCGCGGCCCGATCCTCCCCGGTAGCCGACCGTACAGTGAAGCTCTTCGCCGATGCCATCCCCGTACCATCCCACGCCCACCCACCCCCGCACATCCCATTTTCCGCCTAGCCGGTCCCCACCTCGACCAGCCTCCGGATGACGGCCATGGGTGCGCTATGTCCGTCCGAGCATCGCGCGCAGGTCGGGGAGGGTCCCGATGCGCTGGGTGGTGGGGCGGCCGGGAGCCGCGGTTTGCGGTGAGCCGGTGGTGCGCAGGAGGGACCTGATCTGGTCCGGTGTGGCGCGGCCCGCACCGAGGGCATGTATGCCCTGGTACGCGGCGACGGCGCCGACGACGATCGGGGATGCGCTGGAGGTTCCGCTGAATTCGTCGGTGTACCAGAGGTCTTCGTCGGCGCCGCCTTGGAGGTCGCCGTAGCCGGTGGTGGTGACCTCCCGGCCCCAGCCCTGGGCATCGAGGCGGGCACCGTAATTGGAGAACGGGAGGCGGGAGCGAGCGGGGCCGTGGTCGCGGCCGTGCAGGCCCGGCGGTGGGGCGCCCGCGCCGACCACGACGGCGCCGGAGTCGGTGTCGCCGCCGCGGAACGGGTTGTGCCAGGTCGCGGGGAAGTCTCCGGGGCGCGCGTCGTAGACGGGATCGTCGAGGTTCTCGTTCCCGTTGCCTGCGGCCTCGACGACGACGATGCCGCGGCCGACGGCATATCGGATGGCGGCGAAATCATCGGGCCACCATTCGACGGCGATGTAGCCGCGCTGGTCGGGCTGACTCCGGTAGTCGAATCGGGGTCCGGGGCGGTGCAGTTCGATGAGCAGGACGTCACCGGGGTCGAGGGCATCGGCCGCCGAGCGGATCGCGGTGGCCGAGCCGATCCCGAAGATCGAGATCGCCCTGATGTGAGCTTCGGGCGCGATCCCGGTGACGCCGAAGCCGTTGTGATCGCCGCTGATCTCCCCGGCGACGGCTGTGCCGTGGTTGCGCCAGCCGATGTCGGCCGAGGAGGTTCCGCCGATCACGCCGCCTTGGTTGTGCCGCAGGTCTTCGTGGGTGAATCGCCACGCGCCCTCCACATCGATCACCCGCACCCCGGTGCCGAGCCCACCGGGCCGGGTGTGCGCCCACGCCGCGTCGATCCCGGTCGGCGCGGCATCCAGATAGCCCTGCCTGCTGCGGAAATCCGGTGTCACGGCAGGTGCGTCCGGGACGACGATGTTCTCGGCCAGTGGCGCGAGGGGTGGTTCGGCCGCGGGTTTCACGTAGGCGGCGGCGACTGTGTCGTCCCGGCGCAGCCGATCCGCGAGTGCCGCGAGATCACTCACCGCACCGCGCACCGAGTAGTAGCTGAGGTACTCCCCGGCCACCGCGGCCTGCGGTGTGTCGGCCAGTCGCGCCGCCAGCCGGTTGTCCGGCCCGAAAATCGGAACCAGCCGCGCGTCGGCGGGGAGCAGGTCGTCGACGTGGGTGCGCACGGAACGGTTCTCGCGCAGCGCGATCGGCGTGATCTCGGTGGCGGTCGGTGTGGTGACGACGACCAGTTCGGCCGGTGAGACCGCGGGCCCGGGCACCCCTGGTCGCCGCTGCCTGCTGGGTCGAGCGGTGGAAGCCATGGCTACCAGTGAACAGTGCGCCGGGCCGAGCCGCCACCATTGCGCCACAACCGGATTCGCGACACGCCGGACCCGGGCAGCGGGCCTGGTCGCGTGCCACGATTCGCTGCGGCGCGCCGACGCCTTACGGTGCGAAGGGTGGCTTCGCCGCAACTTCGGCCCGGACCATCGAACTCACCAGCACATCGAATAGCGAGATCGGCCGCAGTGAGGGCAACTGCGTCGCTCGAAGCCGGTGAACTGGGGCGTCGGCGATCACTCGCCCGTAGATTGTTGCGTCGCGCCGACCGCGATCATGTGTGCCGAAGTCCGGCCCGCCAGGACTTCGTCGAGTTGACGTTCGGCACGTTCGGCGCGCGCGAGGGTCTGCAGACGGGCGTCGTCCAGCGCAGCCAATCGTTGCGCGGTCTCGGTCCGCAGTTGGTCGAGCGCGGCCGCCGATTCGATGCGCCGCTGTTCGGCCTCCGCCGCGGTGGTGCGCCGAAGCTCGGCGAGCTCGGCACGGGTGCGATCGAGTTCGGTTCGGGTGGTGTCGAGTTCGGTCCGAGCCCGCCGCCACTCCTCGCGCGCTTCGGCGGCGGCCTCAATCCGTTCGGCGGTGGCTTGTTCGGCGCGTTCGGTGGCGCGGTCGGCGTCGGCGGCACGTTGGATCGCCAGATCTCGTTCGGCGTTCGCGGCCGCGACCCGCGCTTCGGCATCCCGGCGCTGGTGAGCGACCTCGGCATCGGCCCGCTGCTCGGCCCGCGCGATACTGTCGGCGGCGTCCTGCCGCGCGGCGTCGATGTCGTCGGCTGCTTTCCGTTGCGCGGCACGCACTTCGGCCTCGGCCTCGCTGCGCGCGGTGAAGACGTCGTCGGCCGCCTGCTTGCTGAGCTGCTCCACCGAGGCCAGCACTTCATCCCTGGCGGCGAGCGCTTCCGTCACGGCTTGTTCGGCTTCTTCGGCGGCGAGCACGGCCTCCTGCGCCACCGATTCCGCCAGTGCCCGCGCTTCCTCGGCCTCCCGACGCGCCTGTTCGGCAGTGACGGTAGCCATCTCGGCCTCGGCAATCCGCCGCGCCGCATCCGCCTGCACCGCCTGGACCTGCGCTTCCGCCACCGACGGGTCCCCCAGCGTCTGCAGCTCCACGACCGCCGCAGTGAGCGTGGTCCCCAATTGTTCGGCGAGCCCACGGAACTGACCGAGCAGCTCATCGGCCCGCAACCGTGCCACCGTCACCGGCCCCTGAGTCGTCACAGTGACGGAATCGCCCGCACTCTCCGACTCCTGTTGCAGGCGTTGCCGTTCACGCCAGGCGCGCCATCTCGTGTGGTCCGGGTGATCGCAGTACTCGGAGGGACGACCCGGGCCACCGCCGCGAGTAATGGGACGGGCACAGCCCGGATAGTTGCAGACGCTCGACACGGGAGAATCGTAACGTTGGTTTCGTCATCTCCCTACGAATCAGACGAAACGAAAACCGTGTCGCCCCTTGGAGACTCGAATCGACTGAGTGCAAGCCTGACCACCGATAAGTGAACATTATCGGTGGTCAGACATCCGGGTTGTTGCCGAAGACCTCGGATTATTTACGTTTTCGTTTGGTTTGCGCCAACGATACATATTTACAACGGAACACAGCGGAAACTGTGCTCGGTGGTACGGGCGTACACAATGACGCCGACAGAGCCATCTATTCGACAGACACGCGTGGGCCTGGCTTGCGCATCAGGCGGATCGCCAACAGGGAAACCCAGACGCCGCCGGCGATGATTCCGATCCGTTCGATGAGCCCTGCCGGTCCCCCGTCTACCAATTTGGCGATGAGAGCGAAGACAACATAAGAGGTGGCGACCAGCAGGCCGGTGGCAACCGAATACCGGGACCAGCCGCGACTTTCGAGCGCCTCGTCGCGCCGGGCCAGCACAAAGCAGGCCACAGTCAGCGAAGTGAACTGAACTAGACCTAGGAGACTATGAATGGCGCCGTGGATGGTCAGCTCTTCGGACGCTCCTACTGGGTAACCCAGCGACGGGTCGGGCAGGATGGGCCCGATGGCGACGAAGGTGAAGCCATAGATGCCGAGCAGAATGGGCCCCCAGGTGGAACCACGCCCTGTACGCAGAATCCGCCTCATCCCGATGGCAAAGGCGAGCAGGAGCGCTCCGGTGACGATGTAGTTGGTGATCTGCATCCACCCACCAGGCCCCAATTCGAGGTTGCTGTCGGGGACTACCCAGGCGTTGTAGTCAGGGCGTATGGCCCCGAGGACGAGAATGACAACAATGTTGAGCAGCGGAGCGATGACACCGCAAGCCAGCAGCAGTCTCGTCGCCGCTGATTGCTCTCCAGTACGCAGCTTCGCAGGGCCGAGGGTGTCGGTCACGACACGTGTCCTCTCGTCGTCGATCGGGGTGAGGGTTCGAGGTGCGTTCGGCTCGCCGACCGCACCTCGAGGTGAACACCACTATCGACCGATCGATCACCCCGGGGATTGGAAGAATGTTCCCCAAGCGCGGTACCGATCCCGGGCGATGGCAGGCAGATTGTCCGCGTGCAGCGTCCCCGGTGTGCGGTCCGCGAAGATCGCCACATCCCGGCACAGATGAGCCTGATCGGTGTACCCACACACCGCGGCGACGTCGGCGGCGGGCCTGCCCGTCAGCAAACCGGCGACCGCGCATCGGAATCGGACCAGCATCGCCGCCCGTTTGGGGGTCAGGCCGATCTGGGATTCGAACCTCGCCCACAGCCGTTTACGGCTCCATCCGAGGGATTCGGCGAGCTCACCGACCTTCACCTGGCCACCGGAGGCGAGTATGCGATGCCAGGCGGCGATCACCTCGGGATCGGGCGTCCGCATCGGCCTGTCGCGCTGCACCAGAAACGATTTCGTCGGCGCGAACCGTTCCTCCCAGGACCCGGCGTCGCCGAGTTGCTCCCGCAGTCGCCGAACCTCGGATCCCCACAGCTCCTCCAACGGGACAATGCCACGGCCCAGATCGGTCGCGGCGATACCCAGCAGGGAGTGCGCCCGGATCGGCGACAAGCGAACCTCCACGCACTCGGCCTGCCTGCTACGAATGCGCATGGCCGCCATGGGAAGTCCCACGACGAAACCGCCCGAAGTCTGCCGCCCACCCGCGTCGTCCACAATCAGCTCGCGACCCCCGAACTCGATCACCACGGCGACCGCCGTCGTCGCGGCAGCCCGCAAGTCCAACCCGGCGCCGGCCACATCGCGGTAGCCGATGATCGCGGCACCCGACGGCGCGGCAGCGGACGGACCCGCGAAATCCCATCCGACGCCAGGCCCGCAGCCGATATCCGCAACTCCCACCCGGTCCAGGCTACGGAAACGTGAAAACCCTGCGCAGCACCCACACGATGGATGTCGGGCGCACGTTGCGGTTGGACAACAGCGATGGGCGCTGGAAGTTGTCCACGGTCAGCGCTCACCCCCGACAAGCAGCGGACCATGCGCCGATCACGCAAGAGTCTGCGGGAATACCCCCGACCGGGTCGATTAGCCGAAAGATCGCTACCTGAGGGCAGCGGGATTAGCTGAATGTTTCACATGCGGCGCGCAGCCGATCGTGAACAGATATGTTTCCCAGATGAGCACGCCAGAAACCGTGTTGCCTGCCACGGGAACCCGTCGCCGTCTGACCTACCCGATGTTCGCGCTGGTCGTGATCGTCTACCTCGCGATCATCCAGCTCGGCGGTCTGCTGATGACCGAGCTCACCGGCGAGGACGATTTCCTCTCCACGCGCGCGGTGTTCTTCGGCATGATCATTCCGTTGGGTGTGGCCCTTGCCTTCACCTACGGCGTGATCGCCTACCTGGGCTGGTTGCGGCCGGTCTTGCATGACGACCGGCCGACCCGGTCGTGGGTGCGGATCGTGCCGATCGTCTTCATCGTCGCGATCGTCTTCGGCATCAACTACAGCGCGCTGGCGGACAAGGGCCTGCTGTATGTGCTGGTGCTGCTGATCGCCACCCAGTTCGTCGGCTGGGGTGAGGAAGGCATGTTCCGTGGCATCGGCGTGCTGGTGTTGCGCGATCACGGGCTCACCGAGGGCCGGGTCGCGTTGTGGTCGAGCATCGTGTTCGGCGCGGTGCACCTGGCCAACGGGGTGACGCACGGTGTCAGCGCACTGCCGCAGGCGATCATCGTCAGCCTGGCCGGGTATTTCTTCTACCTGACTCGCCGGGTCAGCCGCGGCAACACGGTCAACTCCGTGCTGCACGGCCTGTTCGACTTCACCCTGCTCACCGGAACGGTCATCCTGGCCGACCAGACCATGTATCTGGGCACCTTGCTGCCGATTCTGGTCTACCCGCTGCTGGCGATCGTGCTGCTCGTCAAGCGCCACAGCATCGAGCCGGCCACGGCCACGGCTTCCTGACAACGGCGAGGAATTGGTAAAACATCAGCGCGAGTCCGAACGGGTGTGCCGCTACCGCAGAGACGAAACCCGTTCCCCCGCACCGCCGCCCGGTTTGCGGGGGACGGGTCCGTGCGGCATGTTTGCGGGTAGGTCCGCCGGGGGAACCGGACGGCAACTGGCCCAAGCAACTCGACCAGGAGCAGCACATGCCCGGAGCAGTCCCCCACACCGCACTGACCCACATCACTGTGGGTCTGGGCTGGGATCCCGTGCGCGCAGGCAAGTTCCGGCGGCATCCGAAAGACATCGACCTCAACGTGGCCGCGCTGTCGTTCAGCGGAACCCGCTTCGCCGACATCGCCTTTCACGAACAACTGACCTCGCGAGACGGCGCCATCCGCCACCTGGGTGACAGTCTGGACGGCGTCGGCGACGGAGACGACGAGATCATGGTGCTCGACCTGACCCGGCTGGCCCCGGACATCACCACCGTCGTGCTCCTCATCACCTGCTACACCGGACAACGATTCGAACAGATCGAGAACGCCTTCACCCGCGTCACCGACAGTGTCACCGGCACCGGACTCGCACGAATCGACCTGGCCACCGCCCGCTCCCACACCGGCCTCGTCCTCGGCACACTGCACCGCACCGACAACGATTGGCAGTTCACCCTCATCGCCGAGCCCATCCCGGCAGAACACGTCGTCGACGCCGTCCCCCACCTCACCACCTACCTGAGCTGAACCGCGCGAGTGGTCACCGGCTCGAGGCGTCTGCCTGACCGCAACTCGATGTCGCACTCCGGCGCAGCGCGTGTGTCAACAGATCGGCAATGGGAACGCGCACGGTAACTCGTACCGAAGGAGCCCCCGTGACCAGTCGCCAAGATCTCCCAGCTCCCGAACAGGGCCTGATCCTCACCCATTTCCTGACTGTGCGCGATGTAGCCCGCTCGCGCGAGTTCTACGCCGATATCCTCGGCGGACAGGTCGTACTCACGCAGAACCCGGCCATCGTCAAGGTCGCCAACAGCTGGATTATCATGAATCCCGGCGGTGGACCCACTCCCGACAAACCCGACATCACGCTGGCCCCGCCGACGACCGGCGAGGTGGTCTCCTCGTTTCTCAACGTCCGGGTAGCCGACATCGCCGCCTTCTATGCCGACGCCACAGCCAAAGGCGCCCAATTCTTGACCGAGCCGCTGGACCGCAAAGCCGAAATACGATGCTACCTGCGCGACCCCGACGGCTACCTGATCGAGATCGGTCAGGCCACCGGGATGCTGGAGGGCATCTTCGCCGACATACGACCCGAGGACGGATAGGCCGACCCAGCCGCCGACCAGGGGGCGCGCCCCCACGACAGCCGAACACCGGGCGACCACCTGGATCCCGATCACTGACCGGTTCGCATCGAGATTCATGACCGGACAATGGAATTCGCAACCATGGGTGGAAGTCGAACACCCGCCTGAGGGTCTTACCCCGGGATATTCTGGAGGTATGAGTACCCCGGCGGAGGTCCCGCACCCACCGGTGGCTGTTTTCCGTGAACCGAGGGCAGGGGGAACCGTCCCGAATCTGAACGTTCGCATACAGGCTGAGGCGCAACGGACTGCGACGGCATTGGACGAGGTCCCCACCCATGCCGGTCCGGTCGAGCGCACCACAGCGCTACAGCGGGCCGCTGCTGCGGCCGGCGGGTTGGTCGACGCCCTAGCGGCGGAGACCGCGATGGTGGTTGGCGAGGATTTGCCTGCCGAGTCGGTGAGTCAGTCGTTTTTCCGAGTCCGTGAAGTGGACTTGTCCGATCAGCAAGCAGCCCTGCACGGTGCTCTGGTCATCCATCGCGGTGTGCGGGACCTGGGCAGAGCCCCGCTCTCGGGTGCCGATTTGGCGATGGAGACCGCGGGTATGCGGCAGGCCGTACTCGACCTCACCGGCGCCGCAGGAGCCGCCGGACGGCCTCTCGGCTTCTCGACCACTCCCGAGATCTCTGACGAAGTCTCGTTGGAGGACGAGTGGACAGCCCGTTGGCTCGTCGGGCACCAGGTCCACGTTCTGTTCAACATTTGCGCAGCGGTCGCAGTGACCGACGCCGCGCATCATCTGCGCCACGGGGCGGGTGAGGCCGCACTGGCACGGCTCGAACACGCGACCACCTACGTGCGTGGGTTTCCCGCTGCGATGATCCACGCCAGCACGATTCCGGTGGACTACTATCTGGCGGCAGTCCGCCCCACCATGCAGCCGCCAGAGGTTGCGACCCCGCTGAGTGGCCGACAGCACCGCGGCTACAAAACGTTCCGTGCCGCGATGAAAGACCTGCTCAAAGTTGTGCCCGACACCTACGAGCAGTTGGTTGCGCGCGATCCGGAACTCGCCGATGCCCGGGACGCGCTGCTCGAGGCCGACCTCATCGACAGCGAACGCCATGTCACCCTTGCCTATTCGATGGTCCGGCTACGCCGTTCCATCGCGCAGCTGCCGACCGGCCCGGACAACGCAGTCGGCGAACTCCGGCTGATGCGGCACCGGCGGGCTGCCCAGTACGCACCGTTGATCCGATTCGGGGACCACTACATCGCCGACGCCGTGTCAGCCCTACGGCACGGATAGTGCAGTCCCTTGCGCCGCTGGTGTGCTGGATGGGGAGAGAGCGTCGATGCACGAAAACACTGACACCGTCGACTTCGCCGACCTGGAGTTGACTCCAATCGACACCACCGAGATCGACCGGATCGCCCGTACCCTGTGCACGGGAGACCAGGACCGGGTCGACGACCCTGCGTGGGTCGCGCGGGCCCGTCATTCCTGGGATGCGTTGCCGCTGAGGCTGCGTCGCGGTGTTCGGCAGTTCCGCCGGCACTCGGGACCGCTGGGGTCACTGGTGATCCACGGCCTGCCGGTCGACGAGACGATGCTGCCCGCCACACCCTCGACAGCGGATTCCGTGCAGCGTGCGGCAGTCGTCTCCGCTGCCGTTCTCACCATGATCGCCTGCGGGCTCGGTGACCCGGCCGCGTATCTGGCCGAGAAGTCCGGTGCCCTCGTGCAGGACGTCGTACCGGTGCGTGGCAAGGAATCCTTCTCGGGGAACGCCGGTTCGGTGCTACTGACCTTCCACAACGAGAACGCCTTCCACCTGCACGAACCCGACTATGTGCTGCTGTTGTGCCTGCGCGCCGATCACGACCGGATTGCCGGTCTGCGTACCGCCTGTATTCGGCAGGCACTGCCCCTGCTCAGCGCAGCGGCCCGGGAAACGCTGTTCGCACCAGAGTTCATCACCGCACCGCCACCGTCTTTTCCCTCCGACAACGCCGTGCGCTCACCGCAGCCGCTGCTGTCGGGCGCGGTCGACGACCCCGACATCCGGATGGCCACGATCGCGACTACCGCGCTGACACCGCGCGCCGAGGCAGCGCTGACCGAATTCGGCCGAGCCTGCAACTCTGTCGCCCGTACCACGGTGCTCACACCCGGCGATCTGGCCATTATCGACAACCGGGTCACTGTCCATGGCCGCACCGCCTTCCAACCTCGCTACGACGGCGCGGACCGCTGGGTGCAACGCACGTTCGCCATCGCCGACCTGCGCCGCTCACGCGACCACCGGCCACACGACGGATACATCCTCACCCGATGATCCGGGGTTCCCGCACAACCCGGCGCGTTCAGCCGAGCGGTCAGCGGGCGAGCATGGCGGCAGCGACCTGGTCGGCCGCGGTGTGCCGCAGGGCGGTACCCATGTCGTCGAGGACGAGCAGTCGCGCCGCGGGGATCTCGGCGGCGAGGGCCTCGCCGTTGCCGACCGGGAAGAACGGGTCGGCGCGACCGTGCACCACGAGCGTGGGCATGTCGAGCTCACCGAGCCGCTCCCGCCATCGCGGGGTGCAGTCGATCCGGGAGAACACCATCCCGAGCTGGTTCGCCTGGTGCACCGCCGGATCGCTCGACGGTGTCCGGTCCCAGATGCGGGCCGCCGTCACCCGCGCTTCCTGCGGATCGTTGCCCATCTGCTCGGCACCGTCGGCGGCGAACGCCGCGACGGCCTCCCGGTCGGTCCAGTCCGGCCGCGGGCGGGAGAACAGCGCGCCGATGACCGCGGCGTCGTGGTCCGGTAGGTCCTCGTCGACCGGGCCCGGCCCCACCGGCCGGGTGCCGACGAGGGTCAGGGCGGAGAACACCTCCGGGTAGTCCAGCGCGGCGACCTGGGCCACCATTCCACCGACGCCGACCCCACCGAGATGGGCGGTCCGGGCACCGAGCACCCCGACCAGCGTGGCCGCGTCGGCGACGAGATCCCGTAGGTCGTATGCCGGATTCTCCGGGTCGATGGTTGTCGACGCGCCGCAGTCACGCAGGTCGTAGCGGACTACCCGCCGCCCGCACGAAGCGAGCCGCGCACACAGCGCGTCGGGCCAGGACAACATCGTCGTGCCGCCGACCAGCAGGACCAGCGGATCGTCCTCGCGGCCGAAGCTCTCGATGCCGAGGTCTACACCGTTCACCCGCACCGAGGGCATGCCAGATCGAAACGGTCTCGCCATGCCTGGGCTCCTGTCTGTCGGTCTATCCAGAGATATCGACGACGGATTCACCCGAAAGTCATCGGTGCAGCCGAAATCAGGCGCAGCGGCACGGCCCCGACAGCGACCACGTTGCTCGACCGGTCGATCGACAGCGCACTCGGCGACGGGTGAGACAGCAGGCTCAGGCGCGTAGCAGTGCGGCTTGGACCTGTCGCAGGCGGTCGACGTCGCCGCGGAAGCCGGCGACAGCGTCGTTGTACAGGAATGCTTCCCAGAGCCTGACCAGCGCATAGGCCAAGGTGGCGCGTTCGATGGGTGGTCGGTAGCCCTGCTCCTCGGCGCGCTCGATGAGACCCTCCACGATGGCGACCGCGGCTTGGTGGACTGGACCGTCGCTGCGGGTGATCAGGCGCAGCGCCCCGGTGGACTCGTTGTCGAAATAGGTGCGCAGCGAATCGTCTTCGACCAGCCAGTGGATGCAGCGATCGAGGATCTCGTTGAGGCGTTCGGCGCCGGTGGCGTCACTGGTTCGGTCGGCGTAGGCGACCATCCGCTCGAGCTGGCGGGCGATCGCCGCGCCGAGCAGCCCGTCGCGGGAACCGAACCACCGGTAGATGCTGGTCCGGCCGAGGCCGAGCTGGGCGGCGATGGCGTTCACGTCGACGCGATTGCCGGACAGGAAGACCTCCACCGCGGCTTTCAGCACGTCGTCGCGGCTGGCCGCGGCCGGGCGTCCCGGCGCTCTCGTTCCCTCGGCTCGCGTCACATCGCACAGCATAAGTGCTCCTTCGCGGCTACCATTTGATACATAGGGATCTCTGTGTAACATACTCGACCATGCAACTGGCACTCACCGAGGACGAGCTCGCCTTCCGCGACGAGCTGCGTGCTTTCTTCCGGGACGAAATCCCCGCCGACATCCGTAATCGAGCCCGGCACATGGCCGAACTCAGCAAGGACGACATCGTCACGACCCAGCGCATCCTGCACGCGCACGGGCTGGCGGTGCCGAATTGGCCGGTCGAATGGGGTGGCCGCGACTGGACCCCGATCCAGCGCCACATCTGGCACGACGAAATGCAGCTCGCGTCGGTCCCGGAGCCGCTCACGTTCAACGCCAACATGATCGGGCCGGTGATCGCGCAGTTCGGCTCGCAGGAGATGAAGCAGCGCTTCCTGCCCGCCACCGCGAACCTCGACATCTGGTGGTGCCAGGGCTTTTCCGAGCCCGACGCCGGTTCCGACCTGGCCTCGCTGCGCACCGTCGCCGTGCGTGACGGCGACGAGTACGTGATCAACGGCCAGAAGACCTGGACCACCGCCGCCCAGAGCGCGGACTGGATGTTCTGCCTGGCCCGCACCGACCCGGACGCGCCCAAGAAGCAGGCGGGCATCTCGATGCTGCTGTTCCCCCTGGACTCCCCCGGTGTCACGGTCCGGCCGATCGAGCTGATCGACGGCGGTTTCGAAGTCAACGAGGTGTTCCTGGAGAACGTGCGGGTGCCCGCCGATCAGCTCGTCGGCGCCGAGAACCAGGGCTGGACCTACGCCAAGTTCCTGCTCGGCAACGAGCGCACCGGCATCGCCGCCGTCGGGCAGACCAAGGTGCGGCTGTGGCTGGCCAAGGAATACGCCAAGCAGACCCGGCTCGACACCGGCACCCTGCTCGACGATCCCGTCTTCGCCGCCCGCATCGCCGAACTCGAAAACGAGCTGCTGGCACTGGAAATCGTCCAGATGCGCGTGGTCGCCGGCTCGGCCGACGGGGCGCCCAACCCGGTGTCCTCGATTCTCAAACTGCGCGGCACCGAACTGCAGCAGGCCGTCACCGAACTGTTCGTCGACATCGCGGGCCCGGAATCCCTCGCCGCCGAAGCCGACACCGCGGACTGGGCGCGCCGCAGCACCGCCACCTACCTGAACTACCGCAAGACATCGATCTATGGAGGATCCAACGAGGTGCAGCGCAGCATCATCGCTTCGACGATCCTCGGACTGTGAGGCACTGCCATGGATTTCGAACTCAGCACCGAACAGACCATGCTGCGCGACACCGTGCGCAGCGTCCTGACCCGCCACTACACGCCGGAACGTCGCGTCGAGGTGATCGGCACCGAGCTGGGCTGGGACCCGCGGGTGTGGTCGACCTTCGCCGAGATCGGCCTGCTCGGCCTGACCATCTCCGCCGAGGACGGCGGCATGGGCACGGGCCCGATCGAGACGATGCTGGTGCTCGAGGAACTCGGTCGCGCCCTGGCACCGGAACCGGTCCTGGACTGCGCGCTCCTGCCTGCCCTGATCATCGGCCGGGCCGGTACCGAGACCCAGCGCAAAGAACTGCTGCCCAAGATCGCCGACGGCGAGTTGCGGCCGGTGTTCGCCCACGCCGAGCCCGGCACACGGTGGCCCTCCACGCGCATCGGCACGCAGGCGTTGCCGCACGGTGACGGCTGGCAGCTGTCCGGTCGCAAACACCCTGTCGCCTACGGTGACAGCGCCGACCGGCTCATCGTCAGCGCGGCGCTGCCCGGCGGCGGCACCGCACTGTTCCTCGTCGACCCCACCGCACCGGGCGTCACCAGGACCGGGTTCCGCACCCACGACGGCAGGCGCGGCGCCGACATCGAATTCGACGGCGCGGCAGCCGAATTGCTCGGCACACCCGACGATGCCGCCGACCTCATCGCCGACGTGGTGATCACCGCGCAGGCGGCACTGGGTGCCGAAGCGGTCGGGGCGATGGCGGAAGCGCTGCGGCTCACCACCGACTATCTCGGCACCCGCAAACAGTTCGGGGTCGCGCTGCGCAGTTTCCAGACCCTCACCCAGCGTGCCGCCGACATGTACGTCTCGCTGGAACTGGCCCGCAGTATGAGCCTGTACGCGTCGATGTCACTGGCCGACGGGGTCGCCGATCCGATGGTCGCCTCCCGCGCGAAACTGCGGATCGGGCGCTCGGGCAGGCACATCGGGCAGGAGGCCATCCAGATGCACGGCGGCATCGGCATGACCGCCGAATACCCCGTCGGGCACTACACCGCACGCCTGACCGCCATCGAGCACACGCTCGGTGATTCGAGCGATCACCTGCGTTACCTGGCCGGTCACGTCGCCGACCACCAGCTGGCCGAGATCTGAGGACACTGCTCGACATCGCCGCCGCGGCGATGTCGAGCAGCTCCCCGATCACCCCCGGACGGCGACCGCGTCCACCTCGAACAGCATCCCGGGCAGCGCCAGCGCGGCAACGCCCAGCAGGGTTTGCACCGGCGGCCGGTCACCCCAGATCTCGGCGATCTTCTTGCCGAGGATCGTCAGCTTGTCGAGGTCGTGCTCGACGATGAACGTCCGCAGCTGCGCGACATCGCCGTAGTCGAGCCCGGCCGCCCGCAACGCGATCCCGAGATTGCCGAACGCCCGATCGACCTGCCCGGCGAAATCCGTGGTCGTCGTGTGCCCGTCACCGTCGGAGTCGTACTGACCGGCGATCAGCACGAGCTCCCCGGTCACGCGTGCGACATGGCTGTACCCGAACCCCGTCGGATCGTGCAGCTCGGCCGGATTGATGATCTCCACAGACACGTGTCTCTCCTGTCGTCGCGAACGGTTCGCACCGAGATGACGACGCAGGCATCGCGAGTGTGACAACACGGGCAGGCCGGCTGTAGCGCCACTCCGGGCATCAGCCTTCGATGATTCCTCGATGCGCGGTGACGGGGACACCGAAAGAAGCGGCATCTTGGGTGACCCCCAGCCGCGGTCGCCCGACCTGGATCGATCGAATGGCGACACGGCCACCCGCCGAATTTCTGCGGACGTTCAGCGTGAGGTGTCGCATCTGGACACTGCCGGTCCAGTGCACCTCACGCTCCGGAGAGTTACTCGTGACCAGCCTGGTCGGATTGTTGTGACCCTCGATTGAGCCGTTCACGAAAAACGCGTCGGGTATGTAACTACCGTCAGGGCGACCGAAATAGATGTCGATGGCATCGATCACCTGGACGCTACCGAGGTCGATGTACAAAGTACCGCCGTACTGCCCGACACAATCCGTCTCGCTCTGGTAGTAGGTGTCGAGATTCCCATCCAGCATGTTCTCCGGCGGATGCTCGGGGTCGACACCGATGCTCGCTGTCGGATCGATGAGCCGGGGCAAGTCCACGATGAGGTTGCCGAGCGCCCGCAGGCCACCGCGCACGGTGAGGTTGCCGACCTCGAGGTCGGGTACGCGGACGGTGACGGTGGTCGACAGTATGCGTTCGACCGTGTTGTTGCCGACCTGGATGGTCGCGCGCAGATAGAACACAGTGGTGTGGGTGACAGTCTTGACCGTGAACGTGGTCATGTTCATGACATTGATGTCGGCGACGTCGTAGAGCAGCCGCAGTGAGGAGACACCGCTCGCCTCCCAGTTGAGCTTGACCGAGCCACGGTTGTCGATCACGAGTTCCTCGGCGATGAAATTGTCCACGTGGAAACTCGCCGGGAATTTGCCGATGTCGAATTCTGTGGTGTCGGTCGCCCACGGATCGTCGTAACCCGCTTCGCGCCATTCGATGTCGATCCGCAGCACCGCGTTACCGACTACCTCATTGATCCGCATTCCCATCAGTTGCACGGTCACGCCCTGATCGCGGCCGATCTCGGCGTGACCGGAAGCGGGTGTGAAGGTGATCGTCTTGGTGGCGGTATTGGTGGTCGGTGTCCAGTCCGGCAGGCTGATCTGGGCGGAAACGCTGGTGAGGTCCGGAGTCAGGTCGGGTGAATTGGTGCCGGTGGGGACAACGACGGTGATCTTGCGGCATTCGATGGCCGACGCGCTACGGCGGCTGCCCACCAAAATGATGTCGGCGCGCTGCGGGTCACCGCTGGACGGGGAGATGCGGACCGGGTCCGGGTTGGTGTTGAGATCGAAATGCAGTGGCGCGCTGCTACTCACCGAACCGTCGGTGGCTGTCGTCGTGGGTGCGGAGTACTGCGGGATGGTAGTCATCAGCGGGCTCCTTGGTTGTTGTGGTTGCGGCTGTGCTCGGCCGCGTCGCTGAGCACCAGAAATCCGGAGCGAATCTCGGGGTCGGCGCCGATCGGCAGGGAAGCGGGATCGGGTGCGACGACGGGCAGTTCGGACCAGTCCGTGGTGTGCTGCTCGGCCCACGACCAGGTCCCGGTGACGGTCGCGGGTTGGGGCAGTACGGCCGCACCGCCCTCGGTGGTGCCGATCAGCAGCGGCCCGGCGCGGAACGCCACAGCCATTTCGGCGAGTGCGGCGTCGGTGAATCGCTGTGGGACGAACACCGATTCGACCGGGAGGATGTCGGTGGTGGCGTGCACCGCGGCGCGCGGATCGGCGAGGAGGGTGAGGGTGGCGTCGCTGTCGCCGGCGAAAGCGAGCCGGATGCGTTCCCCTTCGCCGATCGGGCGAAGGTAGCCGCCGTGCTCGCCGGTCGGGGCGAGGACCGTCTCGAAGTGCTCGTAGTCGTCGTCGAGGACGTAGCCGACCAGGCCGTCGTCGGTTTGCTCTGCCTCACCGAGGCGAACGAACCACCGGTACCCGGGCATCTGCGGCGGCGCCGGGTTGAGCACCTGCTGCCAGGTGACATCGGTGCGGACCGGGCCGCACAGGCGCAGGTCCAGGCGGGCGCGGACCAGCGCGAGCGGACGGCCGAGCAGGAAGCCGAGCGACTTGTCTTCCGGACCGTCCGGGTCGATTTGGGTGAGAGTTTCATCGATCAACGCGCGCACCGAATCGAACACGGCCGGGCCGCGCTGTTTGATCGCGGCCAGGAACTGGTGCGCGTGCGGATGATCGGTGGCGAGCTGGTCGAAGTCCAGCACCGGCGACTCCGGCAGCGCGGTCCATGTGACGATACGTTGCCCGTTGGGGGACAACACGACTCGCAGATCACCGAGCACCTTGCCGTCCGGGGCGTAGCAGGCCAGCGCACGATCGAGGCGGTTGTGCACCAGCCATGCGCAGATCGGATTGGCGCCCGCGCTGAGTTCGACGTCGGTGTCCGCGGTCGCGGACAGGAAATCGAACCGCAGTTTGGCAGGTTGCAGAAGACGCGGGCCGAGTTCGACATAGCGGTCGGTCTGGATCTCGCCGACAGCGTGGTCGGGTGTCATGGACAGGGGTTTGCGGAGCCTGTCGAAGTGCAGTGGATTGTCGATGAGGTTGACGGCGCGACCGAACCGATCGACCACGGACAACCGGGTGAACATCAGATGCCCGGATCGCAGTTCCTGGAAGTCCGACGGCTCCCAGTCATCCCATTCGAACACTGGCTGCGGCCCGGGGTCGGGGGCCGAGCCGACGCCGGAGCCGATCAGGTCACCGATGGCGCCGATGGGAGTCCGGTTTCCGCCCGCGAGCCGCTGGCCGACCGCTTCGCTGAGCCCGTCCAGACGCTGCGACAGTTGATCCAGCTCGTTCAGTTGCTCGCGTACCCCCCGAAGCAGCGACTCGGGGAGATCGTCGCGGCCGTTGACGTAACTGTCGAGCTTGCCTTCCTGGTCGTAACCGCTGACGGGGGCCAGCATCTGGCGGCCGCTGACGGTGACCGCCGCCTTCAGCTCCCCCTCGCCCTGCCAGCGATAGCGGGTGCCGTCGAAGTGCCAACGTTCGGCGCTGCCCTCGATGAAGGGGATCGCGGTGTATTCGGCTTCCCACATCAGGTACAGCGGCTGCCAGGGCTGGCGCCACAGCGCGGTGCCGTACTCGGGCAGCGTTCCGGTGGCCCCGTCGAGGCCGACGCCGGTCTTGCGGGCCTGATCGATGATGAAGAACTCGGTGACCAGGGCGCGCATCGGACCGGGCAGGCCGGTGACGTTCACCTTGTTCACCTCGCCGGCCACCGTCGTCGCGGTGATCGACCCGATGGCGGTGACGAGGCGTTCCTCCACCCGGCACGGCAGATCCGAGCCGCGGGTCAGCGGCGCGTTCAGGTTGGCCCCTGCCAGCATCAACACCGGGTCGGCGTGCTGCTCGAACGGCTCCTCCGGGGAGCGCTGTAGTTCCAGCGTGGCCCGCAGGCCGTGCTGGGTGGCATAGTCGGCGGCTCGGGCGGCCAGCTCGTCCGCCGTTGTCGCCCAAGGGATTTCGCCACGCCGCGCGGCGACATCGGCGACCAGGCCCTTGACCCGGCACGCGGTGTGTCTGCACTGTTCCGGATCCGCGCACCGTTGCGGATCCAGTTCCGCGGCGATCCGACTGGCGAAGAAGTCCGGTTGTTTCGGTTCCTGCGACAACGACCACAGCACGTGCAGGCGCTGTTGGAGGGCGTGGAGTTCGCGTTCCTTGTCATCGAGATCGCGCTGGGCGCCGTTCAACTCGGCGACGACCTCGGCGGCACGGGCGGATTCGCTCGCCCGCTCGGCGGCCGACAGCCCGGCGCGGCCCTGCTCACCGCCGCGGTCCACTACACGCCAGGTGAAACCGCCTGGGACAGGGGCGAATCCGGAACGGTGTGCGGCGCGTTCGGGAAAGAGATCGCCGTCGACGCGGTCGTACTCGTTCAGCACGCCGAGGGTGAACGCGCTGTAGAGCCGGGCCGCGTCCTCGCTGAGCGAGTTGGTGCCGCCGGTCTGTTCCTGGAGCACACCCGCCGCCTCCGCGGTGCTGTTGCCGATGGCCACGGCGATGTCGGCGGCTCGCGGACTGTCGGACGGGTAGACACCGCCGTCCGGGCGCCAGTCGATGCCGAGGGCGCTACCCGAGTACACCGAGCGGCGCGGGCTACCGAAGGTCGAAGCCAGGGTCCACTCCAGATTCGACATCAGTGCGGCGAAGGGGGTTTCGGCGTTGTCCCCGACGACGAGAATGTCGGCGGCGGGATCGGAGTACCAGCCGAGGACCTGGTAGCTGAGCCGGTCGTCGCCGTCGAGATCGGCGAGGGTGTCGTGGATGGAGAAGACGTTCTTGTTGTACGGCTGGAACGCGGAGAACGTGAGTAGTCCCGGCCCGAGCGCGGTCAGGAACGGGATCCCGCCCGGCTCCTGCCACGGCTCGCCGGTGGTCAGCTCGACGAGCTTGCCGATCTTGGTCGCGGTGGCGGATTCGGCGTGCGGATCCAGGTAGGACACCGTGCCCTCGCGGGGGGCGAGGAAGTCGCTGTGCACAATCCACGCGCGCACGCCGCCGTTGGAGCGGCGCGTCACCAGCCAGCGATTGGGCACCAGCGGGAAATCGCCGATCTCGCCGGTGGTTTCGTCCTGGTGGCCCTGGGTGAGAGCCTCGGGCAGCTGCCACTGCACGTACACACCGATCCGGGAGGCGTCGCCGCCCCAGATTTCGGTGCCGGCGAAGGGCTGCGGTTCAGGGGCGACGTTGTCGTCGACGAACGGCACGAAGTTGGCGATCCAGCGCTGCATGACATAGGTGCCGTCGGTGTCACGGGTCTGCGCGTTGACCGCGAACGCCGCGACCTCGACAGGGACGACGAGCGTGTCGTTGGGCATGGTGGTTGCCTCCGGGAGATCGGATCGGGTCAGGACCGGTCGAAGGTCTGGATCTGCGGCCTCCGGATCATCTGCAGCGCGAACTGGGCAGGAGACAGCGTCGGCAAGCTGTGCAGGGCGGCAAGCTCGGGCACGAGCTTGTTCTCGATGTCGAGCACGTCCCCGGTCGGCCGCAAGAACCGCCCGAATCCGGCAGGGTCGGGGAATTCGCCCATGCCCGAACCGATGTCGCCGGTCAGCCTGCGCAGTTCGATGGTGCCGACGTCACCGATGCCGAAGTACAGCCCTTGCGGCGGTTCCGCGATGGTGAAGGTGTCAACGACCTCCGGGTAGAGCAACAGCAAGACGCCGTTGCCGAAGGTCGCCCGCCTGCTCGGCGCGATCTCCCGCTCACCCCGGAACGCGCTGTAGATGGTGCGTGGCCAGTTCGGGACGAGGGAGGAGCGGATCAGCACCCCGCACGCGGGTGGCGCGCTGATCTCGGCGGCGAGCGCGTTCAGATCGGCGTCGAGGGCGTGGCCTACACCGACGCTCAGCGCGCCGTCCACCGCGGCCCGCACCCAGCCGTCGTCCACGTAGCAGAAGCGAATGCTCTCCTGCGGCAGCATGCGCGGGTCCGGCACCAGGTGCTCGAACGGCAACATCTCCAGTGCGGCAAGACGATTCAGCCACTCCTGGACCGGATCGAGTTCCTCGGTCACCGCGGCCCGCAACACCGCGCGCGTTTCGGCCTGCGCGATGGTGGCGCGCAGCCCGGCCGCCGTCAACGCACCATTGCCGCGGGTGGCCCGCACGGCGGGGCGGATCGGCGCGGCGGCCAGATCGGCGCCGGTGCGACCCAACGCACCGGCGAGCCGTGTCTCGAGCAACTGATCGAAGTTCGCGCGAGCCCGGTTCCGCAACACCGCACGGCCCGCGGCCTCGACGCTGCGGCCGGTGACCAGGCCGGGGTGCGCGCTGATCCGGCGAGCCGCGCCGCGTGCGGATTTTCGGAATTCCAGCAGCCGGGACCGGAAGGGGCCGTCGGCCATGGCGAGGGCGCGGCCGAGGCTGAACGCGCTGGCATATCCGGTATCGAAGATTCCCCACTGCTCCAGATAGACCAGTGCTTCTCCGGCCGATTCCAGCCGGGGCGCCGCTGGGGTTGGCAGTGCGGGGGCGGGTTCGGCGGTGAGGGGTCCGCGGTAGAAGCTGACGGTGCGTTCGCCGGATTCGAGACGCTGGCCCAGCACGCCGGCGCCGGAGCGCAACCGCCGGATCGTGTCGTCGTCGGCGGATCCGGCGGCGAGCGGAACTCGCAGCGCCAGATCGGGTTCGGCGGCCAAGTGCTGCACGAGATCACCGAACCCGATGCCGGAGTCGTCCAGCGTCTCGAAGGCCCACGCGTGCAGTGTGACCAGGCGCAGACCCTCGCTCGGCGGTGTGCCGGTGAGGAACGGGTGGAACCCTTCCAGCGAAACCAGGTGAGCGACATGCCTGCCCGCGGTCTGGGTCGGGAATCGGCCGGTGACGACGGTGGCGTTGAGGTCGGCGAGCTGGGGTTCGGGATCGGTGCCGCGCACATGGTCGGCGTCGGGCGGCCCGCCCTCCCTGATGTGGGCGAGCAGGGCGAGTTCGGCGACGGTCGGACGGATCGTGGCGAACACCTCGGCGGGCACGAGGACACTGCTGCAGGCCATGTCGGCCTCGCCTTCCATCAGCGATTCGGCGGTGATGGACGGTGGTTTCCCCGGCCCGGCGTCGCCGTCGAGCAGTTGCCGGACCGTGGAAATGGTGACCTCGCCGACGGCCTGCGGGTCCTCGGGTAGCTCGTCCTCACGAAACAGCAACAACGCCACCCAGGGGACGCCGTCGCCGTACGAGCCGAGCAACCGCGCCCAGGGCAGACCAGCGGCGTCGAGGGTGATGTGCGGCAGGATCTGGCTGTACTTTCCGACGGCTCCCGGGACCGGGTAGCAGCCGTGGATCTCGGAGCCGCCCAGGGAGAATCTCGGCCCGCGTACCCCGAAGTTCTGCTGTCGGGTCGGCAAGTCGGCGACGGTGTCGATGTTCTGTTCGACGCTGAGCCGGTACTGGCCGGCGTAGAGCGAGGGGATGCGGTGGTCCAGGAAACGGGTGCGATGACTGGTGATCGGCATGGCGAGCTCCTCTTCTCGGGGGACACTCGAACCGGGCGGATTCAGTTGGCGCGAACCAGCATCGGCTCCGCGGTGAATGCCGTCTGGCATGCCACCGAGTAGCCGGACAGGTCCTCGTCGAGCGCGCCGACGTCGAAACCGAGCGTGGTGAGCTGCTGGACGAGGTGCGCTCGCGCGGTCTCCTGCCGCGGCGCCGCGATGGTCGCGGCGATCGTGGCGATGACACCACCCGGCCGTTGCGGGATGGCACCGTCCGGTGTCGCGTCGGGATCGAGGTGCAGTGCGCCGTCGGGGGACACGTCGTCGAACTCGATCGCCTCTTGGTCGATGAACCCGGTGGAGGTGCCGTGCTTCGGTGCGGGCGAGGTCATTCGGACGCCCAACAGCTGATCGGACACCACCTGGTCGCCGTCACCGGGCAGGGTGCCGGAACTACCGGAGCCCCACAGTTCGGCGGCGACGGTGGCGGTGTGTCGGGCGCGCACCCATTCGCCGAGGTCACGCGCGGTGCCGTCGAGGGTGAGTTGCACGCGCTGGTTGCTCGTTACGCCGCGCCACCGGGTAGGGCGCAGATTCACCGTGTTGCCCGATTCGGCGGGCGCGCTCCCGGTGCCGAGATAGATCTTGGTGAGCGGCACCGTGGTGTCGGTGGTGAAGGTGAATCCGCTGGCCGACACCTCCCAGTAGTCGTTCGCCGGGGTGCGGGTCGCGGGGTGCTTCTCGACCAGCAGACCCGCCCCCGGCAGCACCCGCACATTGTTCTCCGCGGGCGGAAGCAGCGCACTGAAGCCGGGCCAGTCGAGTTCGTTGCTGGCACCGGCGCGACCGTTGCCGAAATTGATGGTGAAGGAGATGAACCACAGCTTGACCTTCGCCTTACCGCCGGTCGGTGGGCCCCAGACCTCCAGCTGCACCCCGATTTCCACGGTGATCGTGACGCGGACGAAGACGATTTTCACCGACGCGGACACGCCGATGGACACCCGCAGTCCCACGTCGAAGTAGAACGGCTTCCACTGGATCAGCGCGTCCACCTGTGCCGTGCACCACGCCCGCACGACGCCGGAATGGAACCGGATGGCCAAGCCGCCGCCTGCCATCGCCGCGCCCGGGGTGATCGCCAGATAGGCGTTGCCGGAGATGGTCACCGCACCGGTCAGATCCCAGTCGAAGCCGACCCTCGGCTGGGCCGGATATTGTTTCGGCGCACGGTAGTTCGGATGGAAGCCGCCGACGGAGAAGACGAAGTCACCCGCGTACGGGCTGGGACCGAACCAGGTGCGCAGCGAGATCCCGCCGCGCAAACGGCAATTCGGGTCGAACAGGAACGAGTCGCCGGTGAGGCCCGCGTCGAAGGCCAGTTCGCCCTGCGCCGGTTTGATCACCGCGCTCAACCCCACCCCGATCCGGGCATACTTGCGCCCGCCGCCCTTGGGGAGGTCGGCGGCAGCGGTGCCCATCAAGGCGATGGTCAGCTCCTCGCCGGTCTGCACCATGGCCAGCAGTCGTCCCTCGATCAGCTCGGCGAGCGTGAAGCCGACCCCGGCCGCCACCCACAGCTCGTCGTCCTGCGCGGTAATCCACGGATTGGACGTGAGGGTGAGGGTACGCAGGATCTCGACCGGATCCTCGCTCTCGCCACCGATGGCCCCGGGATCGCTGAGCGCCTTGACGAACGGGAAGTCGTCCAGTGCGGCGACCGCCGGGATGCGGATACGGCTGTTCCAGCCGAAACCCACCGCTACACCGGTCAACCGAATCGCCGGAATACCGATGCCCGGATTGCCGCCGATACCCGCGTAACCGAAGAACGACGGCTTCGCCGCCCCCGACTCCGGGACCACGTACGCGCCCGCGCCGGTGCCGTACAGCCCCGATTTCGCGCCCTTGAACGAGAACATCAGGACGCCGCCGATGATCGTCTTGTACGGCGATTGCGCGTTGAGCAGCCCGAGTGCCCCGGTGATCATCAGCGGGTTGTAGTCGTAACCGACATCGGCAACCGCGCCGTCTTCACTGATGGTCAGACCCCAGCGGCCGTTGCCGCGCTCGGAACCGGAACCGGTGCCCGCGAGCAGGACGAACCCGTCGGCGGTCGCGACCGCACGGACCGGCGGATGCACGAATCCGGTGCGGTGAGTCCTCGACTTTACGACCGGCAGCGCCCGGCCGAGGCCATCGCGCCGGGCAGGGTCGAGCTCGACGTCGCCGCGAGGTGTGGCCAGCGGCACCACCGTGCGGCGCGGGCGGGTCGGCGCGGCGGGCAGCAGCAGCCAGCTGCCCGGTGGCAGATCGGTGCCGAGCGGATCGGGCAACGCGCCGCGACCGAGCTCGATGATGCCCAGTTCGGCCAGCCTCGTCACAGCCACCGGCGCGTCCGTGCAGACGACGCGCCAGCCATCCGCCGCCACGGTGAACACCCGCTCGCTGTCGGCGTGCATCCGCACGGTCGAGCCGGGCCCACTGGCCGTGAGCACCGTGCCGGCCGCGTTCAGCCGGATGTCGACCTGCTCCAGCAGCGGGCAGGGCAGCTCAGGCAACTCGAAGCCGACGCATCTGGCCAGCAGGTCCGCGGGCGCTCCCTGCCCGGGCAGGCGCAGGTCCAGTTCGGCCGAGCTGTCGCCCTCGGCGATTCGGAGGGTGACCAGGGCGGCGATTTCGGAGAACGGGACCCGCGCGGTGCCCACCGCTTCACGGGTCCCGGAACCATTGGTCCCGAAACGCAACACCCCGTCCGGGAAGAGGGCCCGCAGCCCGTCACCGATACCGAAGGAATCGACAGGAACTTCGGTCGGCTCACTATCGCTTTCCTCGAGAAGATGACGCAGCCAATCGATCTGGACGCTCACAGCTGTTCTCCTCCGTGAGTAGCGAACTACGAAACAGCTTCCGCTCACCTCGTCGGGCAACACACGAGAAGGTGCTGCCGGAGGGTGCCATCGAGATCACGAGAGGTACTGGAACCCCGGTTCCACAGTGACTGGACCGGTAGGTCGCACGATCCGAACAATAAGCCACCACTCGGACCCGCGCACCACATTCCGGACAGGACGACACCCGCGTTCGCGTGTGGCGCGCACAGTCCTTCCACTATCCACCGCATCACCTTCGCCGCGCTCGCCAAGCGCCCGACCTACTGCCCGCGGCCGACCCGGATCGGGCGCGACGGGAGTGGGCGATTCTCGAACCGTCGACTTCGTGCTGGCCAACGACCCAACCGTCACCGCCCACCTCTACGGGTAGTACCCGCTCCGGACCGGACTCACCGTCGTGGTCAGCCGAGTGGGCTGTGGCCCAACAGGACCCGGCCACTGAACCGGGTTTGCTTGGCCCGCGGTAGCGGGTGGAACTGGCAGCCGTGGATGTCGCGGTACAGGCGTTCGAGATCGCATGAGCGCGAGTAGCCCGCGCCGCCGGTGGTCTCGATCGCCAGGCGCACCGTGGTGATGAGGGCGTCGGCGGCGACGGTCTTGCGGCTCAGGGTCCGGCCTGCGTACTCGTCGGTGTTGGCGAAGCCGAGGTTGTCGGAGTCGGTGAACATGGCGGCGACGAGGTCGGCGGCGGTGGTGTAGGCGTTGAGCATCTCGCCTGCCGACTGCAGCGTGTGCGGTTCGGTGCGGCCCGCGAGCAGCCGTGCGGTGAGTTCGACAGCGGAGTCGGCGGCACCGAGGTAGGCGGCGAGCACCAGCGGAAGTGCCGCGCCGATCACCACATTCAACACCGGCGGCCACACCCCGGCGGGCCGGATCATCGACACCGCGGCATCGGGGACGAACACGTCGTCGAGGACCACGGTGTGTGAACCGCTGGCCCGCAGGCCCAACGTGTCCCAGGTCTTGTCGATGCTCACCCCGGGCGCGGTCATCGGGATCGCGCAGTGCAGGACCTGGTCGCCCTCGTCCTCGTAGCGGACGCTGGTGACCAGCACGTCGCCCACCTCGCAACCACTGGCCGGCGCTTTGCGGGCACTCACCCGATACCCGCCGTCCACGCGCACAGCCGAACCATTGGAGTCCACCCAGTCCGAAGCGCCGGTGCTCACCAGGATCGCGCCTGCCGCCACCTTCGCGAACACCGCCGAGGCGTCCACGCCGTGATTGTGCCGCCACACCTGGGCGGCGACGAGATGGGAATGCATCGCGAACGCGACGGCGGTCGACGGATCGTGCCTGCCGAGTTCGCGCAGGATCTCCCCCATCTCCTGATGGCTCGCGCCGCCGCCCCCGAATTCGGTGGGCACGAGCGCGGCGGACAGGCCGCTGGCTCGCAACCGGTCGAACGCGGCGACGGAGATCTCGCCGGTGCGGTCCCGCTCGGGCACCTCAGGGCGGAGGGATTCGCCGATCTCGCGGGCCAGGGCGACGCGGTCGGTGATGGTCGTGGTGTCGGTAAATGTGGAAGTCATGTTTCGAAGGTAGGAACCGCCGCGATAACCAGATAGTCCAGAAAGTGGACTCCCCCGGTCCTGAAAGTGGACCCCGTCGGTGAGGTGACCATGACGACTACGACCGCAGGCTACGGCCAGTACTGCCCCATCTCCCGCGCGCTCGACGTGCTCGGCGAACGCTGGTCGCTGCTGATCCTGCGCGACCTTTCCCTCGGCACCACCCGCTTCAACGACCTCGCCCGCGGCCTCCCCGGACTCTCCCGCAGCCTGCTCGCCAAACGCCTGCGCCAGTTCGAACGCGCCGGGCTGATCGAGAAGATCGGCACCGAACACCTGCTCACCGACGCGGGCACCCAACTCCAGCCGATCCTGTTCGGCCTGGGCGAATGGGGCGCACGCTGGACATTCGGAGCACCCCGCGACGAAGAGCTCGACGCGGCGCTGCTCGTCTGGTGGATGCACACCCGCGTCGACACTTCGAGCCTTCCCGGCCGACGAAACGTCCTGCACATCCGTTTCACCGACGACGTGCGACGGTTCTGGATCGTCGTCGAAGGCGCCGCGCCCTCGGTGTGCGAAACCGATCCCGGCTACCCGGTCGACGTCACCATCGTCGCGGACGTGGCAACGCTCTACGAAGTGTGGCTGGGCCGTATGCCACTGAGTCACGCCCAGCACACCGGCCGAGTGGTATTCACCGGTCCACCCGCCCTCACCCGCCGCATGCCGACCGTCCTGCGACTGAGCCCCGTCGCCGGATACGTCCGCGAATCGGCCATGGCCGAGGACACGACCGCCCGCGCGTCCTGACTTGAATTGAAAACGTGGCAGTTATCACTACCTGGCCTGTCATGTTGGCAACGGCCGTAATCAAAACGTTAGGGTTTCGTCATGGTACGCCACGGAGCAACGCACGCCGACACGGAGGTGCCGAATGTTCCTCTCCCCCAGCAACATCCGGCACATCTCGAACTAGTCGGCGATTCCAGGGACGTCGCCGAAACACCGTCGGACCACGTCGATGACCATTTTCCGCGACTCGGTGACACCAGTTTCCTCACCACCGCGGGGCGGCACCGGCTCGCCGCGTACATCCACACCAAGCTCGCCGAGCTCGCGGAGATGCCGTGATCGCGTGCCGATGACCTAGGCTCGAACGCCAGGAGTCATCGGCGACAGAGTGATTCACGCGAGGAGTGGCGACGTGAGCGGCAGCGACGCAGCGGTCGTCCTTCCCGAACAGGTACGGACCGAGCTGCGCCGCGGCGTGCGCAGCGTTCTCGTCGACACCGCCGCCCTGCGTCTGGTCCGCGAACGATTCGACGACGGCCAGGCCGATTCCCTGCGCCGCTACCTCGAGGCCTCCCAGTCGGCCAACACCCTGCGCGCCTACCGCACGGACTGGATCGCGTGGGCGGGCTGGTGCGTGGCCGAGCAACGCCAGGCGCTGCCCGCCGACCCACTCGATGTCGCCGTGTATCTCGCCGCGGCCGCCGATGCCCGACGCGAGAGCGGCGCCTGGGCCTTCAGCCCCGCGACACTGGACCGCAAGTCCGCCGCCATCGCCGCAGTCCACGCGGCCAACGGACTCCCCTCGCCGACGCGTTCCGACGTCGTCCGGCTCACGTTGCGCGGCATCCGGCGCACCCGGCGCACCCCGCCGACCCGCAAACGGCCGGTCCTGCTGCACACCCTCGATCAACTCCTCGCCGAACTTCCCGAACCCGGCTGGCCCACCGAACCAGCCCGCCGCCGCGATGCCCTCGCACTGCTGGTCGGATTCGCCGGCGCCCTGCGGCGCAGCGAGCTCGCGGGCCTGCGGATCAGTGACGTACATGTACGCACCGACCACACCACCGGCGAACCACTGCTCGTCGTGCACCTGCCGACCACGAAGACCGACCCCACCGGCGTCGCCGAACAGCGCATCGCCCTGCCTCGCGGCAAACACCCCCGGACCTGCCCGATCTGCGCGTTCGCCGACTGGGTCCGCCTCCTGGAGGTCCACGCCGACGCGGGCGATCCCGGCACCCGCTCGTGGACGGCCGATCACCCCGTGCCCGACACCACGATCCACCGCTGCCACGGCTTCACCGGCACGCCACTCAGCACAGACACCGAGCGACCGCTGTTCCCCACCATCAACCGGCACGGTTCCATCGGCGCAGCGCCGCTGTCCGGGCGAGCGGTCGCCGAGCTGGTCAAACGCTACGCCGCACGGGCGGGCCTCGACCCCGACCTGTTCTCCGGCCACTCGCTGCGGGCCGGCTTCGCCACCCAAGCCGCACTCGGCGGCGCCAGCGACCGCGAGATCATGCGCCAGGGCCGCTGGGCGAACCCGCGCACGGTGCACGGCTACATCCGCACCGCGAACCCGCTCGAGGACAATGCCGTCACCAAGCTCGGTCTGTGACGATCAGCTGATCCGGTCCAGCCGGAAGATGCGGAACTCGCGGCCGCCGGAGAGTTCGAACTCCATCTCGTAGCCGGGCCAGAACTCCACGACCTGATCCCAGACGCGCTTTCGCTCGACGCCGGTGATCTCCATGACCGTCACCGGGAACGACGAGCTGCTGTTGTAGCGAACCGAGGCGGTGCGGGCCGCGCGCAGGTTCGCCGACCATGCCGGATGCTGCGGCTTGCCCCAGTTCGAGCCGACGAGATAGAAGCCGTCGCCGTCCGGGACGCACAGCAGTGACGTGGTCCGCGGCTGGCCTGACTTGCGGCCGACCACGGTGACCTCGATCGACGGGAGGCCGGCCAGGTCCAGAACTCCCCACCGGCCGCCGCTGAGCCTGCGTAGCAGTCGTTCGGCCGGTAAGACGACGCCAGCGCCACGCATCACCCAGGGCTGGGTGGCGAATTCGCGTGCGAGGGCAGGTAAGGGATTCCACGCCATCCTCGAATCCTGGCTCGAGGGAAACGGATCCATCGACTCAGGACGGCCCCCTGAGAGGCAACTCACTCGACTCCCCGGAGAGCCGTCACGACATGCGGAGCCTGCCGCCCTCCCTCGTCTGTGCTGGTGAGTTGTCGAGAAATGAGGAGATCGCTGGTATCGGTGGCGGACGTCGATGGAACGAAGAGGATCTTTTATAAGTAGATGCGCATATCTACGTATTGACATGTTGTATATGGACTTTGAGTTCGTTCGCCGCCGCACCGACCTGATTCCCGGAATCAACCTGCCCGATGCCGCACACTGAAACACTCCCCTCCCCCTTTCATGCCAGGAGCGAGTGTCATGCCCTCCCCCAGTGGTCGCCGATTCCTTGTCACGATCGCCTTGGCCGCCGCGACCCTGCTCCCGGCCAGCCTCTCCCCCACCCTCGCTCGACCTCCCGCACCCGCCCAGTTGGCGCCCCTCGGACCCGAATTCCTCTGGGGCGTGGCAGCGTCCGGCTTCCAAGCCGAAGGCGATGCGCCGGACAGCAATTGGCGCCGATACGCCGAATCGGGCGCCACGCACGACCCGTATCTGAACTCGGTCGACTTCCGCACGCGCTACCGATCCGACATCGCCCTCGCCGCGGATCTCGGTGTGCGCGTGTACCGCATCGGCATCGAATGGGCTCGGGTGCAACCGCAACCCGGCGTCTGGGACGAGAGCGCACTCGCCTTCTACGACGATGTCGTCCGGGCGATCACCGACGCGGGCATGCGCCCGATGCTGACCCTCGACCACTGGGTGTACCCGGGCTGGGCCGCCGATCGGGGCGGCTGGCGCGATCCCGACATCGTGACGAACTGGCTGGCGAACGCCCGGCGCGTGGTCGACCGCTTCGCCGGCGTCGACCCGCTCTGGGTGACCTTCAACGAGCCGACGTTCTATCTGGTCAACGAGCTGCGTCGCGGCGGTATCGGCACGACCGACGCACTCACCATGGGTGAACGAATCACGCAGGCGCACAACAGCATCTACGACTACATCCATGCCGTGCAGCCCGGCGCCCAGGTCACCAGCAATGTCGCCTACATCCCCGCCGCCGACGACGCGGTCAGCGGCCCACTGATCGACCGGATCTCGGCCCGCCTGGACTACATCGGCATCGACTACTACTACGGTCTGTCCCCCACCCAGCTCGCCGTCCCCGATTTCGACCGGCTCTGGACGATTCCGCTGCAGGCCGAAGGCATCTACTACGCGCTCGATCACTACGCGCGCCGCTTCCCCGGCAAGCCCCTCTACATCGTCGAGAACGGCATCCCCACCGAGAACGGGCTGCCACGCGCGGACGGCTACACCCGTGCCGATTCGCTGCGCGACACCGTCTACTGGTTGCAGCGCGCCGTCGCCGACGGCATCCCGCTGATGGGCTACAACTACTGGAGCCTCACCGACAACTACGAATGGGGTTCCTACACACCACGGTTCGGCCTCTACACGGTCGACGTGCTCACCGACCCCACCCTCTCCCGTAAGCCGACCGACGCCGTCGCGGCCTACCGGGCGATCACCGCGCTCGGTGGCGTCCCCGCCGGTTATCGACCGACGCGCGGACCCGTGCCGTGCTCCCTGGTCGACGCATTGACCAGCTGCACCGATCCTGTGTCGGTCCCGCGGTAGCGGTTTCGGGACCCGCCGGGTGCTCTACACTCGGGCGGGTGTCGAGCGCAACGTCACGCCCCTCCAGCGCCGTGAGCGGCAGACAAGCCCGATGGCAGCCGCACAACGACAGCCGCCGGGAGCGGATCGTGCTGTCGGCGGTCGAGTTGATCGAGCAGGCGCCCGCCGGCGTCGAAGTCCCGATCGTGCAGATCGCCGAGAACGCCGGCCTCGCGAAATCCGTCGTCTACCGGCAGTTCGCCGGTCGTGACGAGCTGGATCGCCGGATCAGGAGCGAGATCGCGGACCGATTCGTCGCCGACATCGACGACGCCCTCGATATCGGCGACGGGTCCATCCGCGAAATCCTCGTGCGCACCGTCGGCGGCGTGGTCACCTGGATCGAGGAGCATCCGCGGCTGCACGAGTTCCTGCGCACCGGCCCGTCGGAGACCGATCCCGATGTCGACGCGATGAGCGCGCTGATCGGAACCATCGCCGCGTCGACCAGGGCGCTGGTCACCGGTCTCGCCGGTGTCGTCGGCGTGACCGACGACGGCTCGGCCGACACCATGACCTTCGCCATCGTGTCGATGACCGAAGCCACCGTCACCCGCTGGGCCAACGACCCGAATCCGGTCCTGACCAGGGAGCAGCTGATCGAGGAGGTCGCCTCCTACGCCTGGCACGTCGTCGACGGCGTCGCTCGCAGGCACGGTCTCACCCTCGATCCCGATCAGCAGCTCGTCGAGATCATTTCCCAGCTGGCCACCGGTGCCGGCTGAGCCACCGCCACCGGTCGGCATTCACGCGATCCGGCGTGTGCCGCGCTCGGGCTCGCTACGGTAGCGCGAGATGGGTCCGTCGACGCCGAGCGCCCGCCACGTCCGTCGCGCGATCGGGTTCATCAGGCCCAGGTCGTCGGCCAGCTTGCGCATGTCGCCGAAGTAGCCGGACAGGATCTTCTGGGAGTGCTCCGACTTCCAGAAGGCCTGCTCGATCACCTCGTGCGGAATGTCGAACTCCCGCTCGAACGACCGCGGCGGCGCCATGATCTCCCCGGCGAGCCAGCGCATGGCGATCGGGAACGCCACCGAACACACGCCACGGTTGAACTTGCCCATCCGCCCGATATGCGCGGCGAGGAATTCGCCCGCGAAGGAGATGTGGCGCGCTTCCTCGGCGATGTGGATCTCCATGGTGCGCAACACCATCGGCGGCATCGACGAACCCTCGCGGATGACGGCCTTCTGGTAGTGGTCGATCGGTTCCTCGCCACCGAGGATGCCGATGAACAGGATCGTGTGGGCGTAGCCGCCCGCGACGCCGATCAGCGGGGAGAGCGCCTTGAACAGCGGCCGCATGCCCGGCACGTCGACGCCGATGCGGTTGATCAGTTCCTGGAACATCTGGATGTGGTTGCACTCTTCGGTCATCTCGTGCAAGCAGTACCGGAACTCGGGCGAGCCGTTGGGCAGCTTCATGATGTACTGCATCATTCCGCGGATCAGGATGCTCTCGAAGGCAGCGCCGACCTTGATGACATTGGCGGTGCGCCATTTGCCGATCGCGACCTGCTTGTCGAGCGGCTGGTCGCGGTACCACTGGGTCGCGCCCAGCGGATCGACCTCGGGCGAGAGCACCCAGCGCACATCGTTCGGGTCAAGAGCGAGCTCCGGCGAATCCCAATCGATATCGAGGTAGGGATCGAAATGCCGGTCGACGGACCCCTGTGAAAGGGTCGCCAGCGCATCTCGGTACTCCTCGGTGATGAGTCCGCCACGGCTCGATTCGGTCAGCGTCATCGGTGCCTCCTCGGTTCGCGTCCGGCGCGGGCACTGTAAGCGCCGTCACACCGGTTACCCCGAGAATAACTGAGACTCCCAGTCCCACACAACCCACCACGCCGACTTGTGATCAGCCGTCCGTCTTCGACTACTCGACGAGGAGGACGACCAGTTGGCGGGCCAGCCCGGCATCGCCGGGGCCGCCGAGCCAGACCAGGGGGCGACGGGGGTCGAGGCGGTCGAGGGCGTCGGGGAGGGAGCCGAAGACTCGGTCGGCGCGGACTACGCAGACTTGCGGGATCGCCTCGGAGACGGCGGGACCACCATCGACGTCCAGTGCCAGCGAACCGCTCGATGCGTCGCCGGCGACGACGTCGCGGACCACCGCGTCACCGGCTTCGGTGGTGCCGGAGCCTCCGTGCACGACCTGGTGACCCGGTGCGCTCGCCCAGTGATCGAGCCAGGCCGGACCCGGTTCGACGGCCGCCAGGACCGAGCTCGCGCTCATGCCGTAGAGCACGTCCGCGACCGCGGCGGGCAGGCCCGCGATGTCGACGGTTCGCACGAGCGAGCCGTGTTCGCGCAACCGGTCGGCGAATCGGGTGAGTACGGCCGCCCGTTCGGCCGGATCGACGTCGTCACCGTGGCCCGACGTACGGCGCATCGGCACCCGACGCTCGTCGTCGGGTAGGTCTAGCAGCCTGTCACGGACTCGGCGCAAGATCTCCTCGCGAGAATTCACTCGGGCACTCCCGTTCGTTGGCGACACCGGTGGACATCGCCGTTCACACATCTCTCACCCCACATACCGCGGGAATCACCTCGTTCGCTACCGTACCGACCGGTCTACGGTAGGCGGTCCGACGCTCCGAACCGAATGGCTAGTTCGTGGCAACCTGCGTGAAGCCGAGCATCCGCAGCAACTGGTCGACCTGCAAGTCGAACACTTCGGCCCGATCGGCGAAGGTATCGCGGCCGTACATGTCGAAGACGTCGAAGTTCACGGCGCCGAACAGGGTCGTCCAGGCGGTGAGGGCGACGGCGATCAGCCAGTCCGGGGCGGCCAGGCCGAACTGCTCACGGATAGCGGAGAAATCGCCCGCGGTGGATGGTGAGATCACCGGTTCCGCGGTGGGGGCGCTGAGCTGCCCGGCGCGGTAGGCGCTGTCGACGATGCCGAGCAGCGTCGCGATCACCCGCACGCCGGGCGCTTCGGTGTCCTCGGCGGGCGCGGCGTAGCCGGGCACGGGGGTGCCGAAGAGCAAGCCGTACCAGGCGGGCTCGGCCAGCGCCCACGCCCGGACCGTCCGCGCGACCGTCCGGAATCGGGTCGCCGGATCGTCGGGTGCCTCGGCCAGTGCGGCGTCGACCGCGTCGCCGAGCGCGTTGTAGCCGTCCACCACGAGCATGGTCAGCAGTTCGTCACGACTGCGCACGTATCGGTACACCGCCGAGGACACGACGCCCAGATCACGGGCGACAGCGCGCAGGGACAGTGCCGCGGCGCCCTGCGACGCGAGGTGCTCCCGGCCGATCCGTTTGATGTCGGCGATCGTCTGGGCGCGAGCCAGTGCCCGCGGTCCTGGTCGGTCGGTACTCATCGACCGATCATCGCGCACCGGCGGCGCCGTGCAGGCGGCGGCGTTCGGCCGTGTCCTCGACCGGGTCGACCACATTGGCCGCGCGTTCGATCTCCGCGGCGAAGGTCGCGCCGCCGACCTCCCAGGCCATGGCGAGGAACTGGTCGCGGAAGCGGGTGAGGTCGACGCCGATGTCCTCGCCGCCGTAGCCGGTGCCCGCCGCGGCGCGGACCGTGCGCACGACATCGTCGGCGAGGTCGGCGATCCGTTCGCGGATCAGCGTGCGCAGCACACCGCTGAGGGTGATGTCGGTGCCGACGTCGTAGAGCACGAGCGCGCCCTTGAGCATGGGGCGGTCGGGCACGAACCAGCTGTCGCCGCGACGCTCGAGGTAGCCCGCCGCGATCAATTCGGCCAGGACGTCGGTGCCGCGGTCGCCGAGCAGGCCGGTCAGTTCGGCATCGTCGACCAGGACGGCGCGCTCCCCCGTCTGCGCGGCGCGCGGGTCGAAGAGCATCCGCCAGTCACCGGCGCCGGGCGAGGGTTCGGCGTCGAACACCTCGCGGATGGCGTCCAGGCGCAGCCCGCGGGCCTGCATGGCGACGATGTCGCGCAGCCGGTCCAGGTGCGCGTCGGAGTACACGACCTCCTTGCCGGCGCGGCCGGGTTTCGGCAGCACGCCGAGCGAGTGGTAGTAGCGGATCGTGCGCGCCGCCACGCCGCTGATGTCGGCGAGTTCCGCACGGGTGTATCGAGGCACCCGACCAGCATAGGGCCGATCCCGCCGAACTTTGACAGTTGTGGCTGTCGACGTTAGCGTTACCGACGTCACTGTCGACACCCTTCGAGGAGCCCTCGTATGTCCGATCGCACCACCGACTTCGACGTCTTGATCGTCGGCTCCGGCTTCGGCGGCAGTGTCACCGCACTGCGCCTGGTGGAGAAGGGGTACAAGGTCGGCATTCTCGAGGCCGGCCGCCGATTCGCCGACGACGAGCTGCCCAAGACCAGCTGGGACCTGCGCAAATTCCTGTGGGCGCCCAAGCTCGGCTGCTTCGGCATCCAGCGCATCCATCCCCTGCGCGACGTGCTGATCCTCGGCGGCGCCGGTGTCGGCGGTGGTTCGCTGAACTACGCCAACACCCTCTACGTCCCGCCGGAGCCGTTCTTCCAGGACGCCCAGTGGCGCGACATCACCGACTGGCGCGCCGAGCTCACCCCGTACTACGAGCGGGCCAAGAAGATGCTCGGTGTGGTGCAGAACCCGCACATGACCCCCGCCGACGAGATCTTCAAGGCCGTCGCCGAGGACATGGGCGTCGGTGACACCTTCGTGCAGACCCCCGTCGGCGTGTTCTTCGGGGAGCCGGGCAAGACCGTGGCCGACCCGTACTTCGGTGGCGTCGGCCCCGAGCGCACCGGGTGCGTGGAGTGCGGCGACTGCATGGTCGGCTGCAAGTTCGGCGCCAAGAACACCCTGGTCAAGAACTACCTGTACCTCGCGGAAAAGGCCGGGGCACAGATCATTCCGATGACGACGGTCAACGCGCTGCGTCCGCTGCCCGACGGCACCTGGGATGTCGCGACCGAGCGCACCGGCGCCTGGGTCCGCAAGGATCCCAAGACCTACACGGCCAAGCAGGTCGTGCTCGCCGCGGGCACCCTCGGCACCCAGAAGCTGCTGCACTCGATGCGCGATCAGGGTGTGCTGCCGAACCTGTCGGACAAGCTGGGCCTGCTGACCCGCACCAACTCCGAGTCCATCGTCGGCGCGGCGACCAAGACGCTCGCGCCAGGCCAGGACTTCACCAAGGGTGTCGCGATCACCTCCTCGATCCACCCGACCCCCGACACCCACATCGAGCCGGTCCGTTACGGCAAGGGATCCAACTCGATGGGTCTGCTGCAGACCCTCATGGTCGACGGTGGCGGCAAGGTCCCGCGCTGGCTGCGCTTCCTCGGCGTCGCCCTGATGCATCCGCTGCTGCTGGTGCGCTTCCTGAGCGTGAAGAACTGGAGCGAGCGCACCATCATCTCGCTGGTGATGCAGCACCTGGACAACTCGATCACCACCTACACCAAGCGCGGCCTGTTCGGCGGGCGCAAGCTCACCTCCAAGCAGGGCCACGGCGAACCGAATCCGACCTGGATTCCGGCGGGCAACGATGTCACCCGCCGGGTCGCGGAGAAGATCGGCGGCGTCGCGGGCGGCACCTGGGGTGAGGTGTTCAATGTCCCCCTGACCGCGCACTTCCTCGGCGGCGCCGCCATCGGCGCCGACCGCGAGCACGGCGTGATCGACGCCTACCACCGCGTCTTCGGTTACCCCACACTGAGTGTCGTCGACGGCGCCGCCGTCTCGGCGAACCTGGGCGTGAACCCGTCGCTGACCATCACCGCCCAGGCCGAGCGCGCGGCCGCCTACTGGCCGAACAAGGGCGAGGTCGACACCCGTCCCGAGCAGAGCGCCGGGTACTCCCAGATCGAACCGGTCGCCCCGCACCAGCCCGCCGTCCCCGCGGGCGCGCCCGCCGCGCTGGTGCTGCCGATCGTGGAGATCCGCAGCAAGGAGCAGACCGCGGGCTGAGACCCCAGAAGAGGCCCCGGACACCCGGTTTCGCACCGAGTATCCGGGGCTTCTCGGTTTCGCCACGAGGCCTCCATTCAGGATCGGCCTGAGTATCACGCCGTGGCAACGGTCTCCGGGTGCGCAGCTCCGGTTTTCGCGGGCATCGACGGCCACCAGACCTTGTCACCCAGCAGCTCGAACAGCGCCGGAACCACCAGCGTCCGCACGACGAAGGTATCGAGCAGGATGCCGACTCCGACGACGATGCCCAACTGGGTGAGCGTGATCAACGGCAGCACACCCAGCACACAGAACACCGCGGCGAGGACCGCACCGGCGCTGGTGATCACCGCTCCGGTCGAGGCGACGGCGCGGACCATCCCCTGGGTGGTGCCGTGCGCGGCCGCCTCCTCGCGCGCTCTGGTCACCAGGAAGATCGTGTAGTCCACGCCGAGGGCGACCAGGAACAGAAACCCGAACAGCGGAACGTTGGTATCCAACGCCGGGAATCCGAACACCGTGTCGCTGATCCAGCTGCCCGCGCCGAGCGCCGCGAGCGCACTGAGCACCGTCACGCCGACCAGCAGAACCGCCGCGGGAACCGCGCGCAACAGCACCAACAGGACCAGCAGTACGACGGCGAGGATCAGCGGGATGACCATCGCCTGATCACGGCGGGCGGCGTCGCGGATGTCGAGCGCCTCGGCATCGGAACCACCGACGAGCGCATCGGCACCGGGTACACCCCCGACCGCAGTCCTGATCGCCTCGACCGTGCTGAACGCCTCCGCCGAGCCTGGTGTCGCGTCCAGGACCACAGACCAGCGCGTGGTGCCACCGTCGGAGGTGCCGGTGCGCGTGGCACGCGAAACACCCTGCACTTTTTCGAGTTCCGACTGCACGGAGTCTGAGGCCGTGGTGCGCGCGATCACCACGGCGGGATCGGCGGAGCCGGAGGGGAAGTGCGCGGCCATGGTCTGCAACCCGTCGACGGATTCGGCCTCGACCCGGAACTGCTCGGTCCGGGAGAGCCCGATGTCGGTGGTCGCGAGCCCGGTCGCGAAGACGACCAGGACCGCTGACGCGGCGCCTGCGACGACGGCCGGACGGCGAACCACCCGCATCGCCACGGCGGCCCAGAGGCCGTGCTCAGCTGGATCACGACCGTCTGCGCTGGGCACGAACGGCCAGAAGACGCGGCGCCCGCACAGGGCCAGGGCGGGTGGCAGGGCGAAAAGCACGAAGATCAGCGCCACCACCAGTCCCGCCGCGGCGAACGCACCCAAGCTGCGCGTATTGGGCAGCGCGGCCAGCAACAACGTCAGCAGGGCCAGCACGACGGTGATGTTGCTGGCGACGATGGCCGGCGCGGCATGGCGCACCGCCGCGCGCAGGGCGACGCGATGGTCGGCATGCCGATGCAGTTCGTCGCGGTACCGCGAGACCAGCAGCAACGCGTAGTTCGTGCCTGCGCCGAAGACCAGGACGCTGGTGATGCCGGAGGTCGAACCGTCGAAGGTCAGGCCGGTGAGCTGGGCCAGCGCGGTGCCAACGCTGGTAGCGACGCGGTCGGCCAGGCCGACGACCGCCAACGGGACCAACCACAAGATCGGTGAGCGGTAGGTGACGATCAGCAGAGTCATCACCACCAGCGCCGTCACGATCAGCAGCAGCGTGTTCGCCCCGGAGAACGAGTCGGCGATATCGGCTCCGAAGGCAGGCCCGCCGGTCACCTGCACGCGCAGCGGTTCGGGCAAGCCGGTGGTGACGGTGGCACGCAGTGCGTCGATCCGGTCGGTGAGCGCGAAACCGTTGAGGTCGGCGGACACCGGGATCTGGGCGATGGCGGCGCGACCGTCGGGCGCCGGAACCAGGCGGGGACCGCTGGTCGAGGGCACATCAGCCCGGACGAGCGCGTCCTCCAGCGCCGCCAGATCAGGGGCTGTCAGCACGCCGTCGTCGGTGCGGGTCGCCACCATGATCGCGGCGGCCTGCCCTGCGTCCGGGAAGTCCGCGACCGCCGCGGCGGCCCTGGCAGATTCCGCCGACGACGGTAGCGACACCGGAGCCCGGCCCGCGCTGTCGTTGCTGCCCGCCAACGCCATGACGGCCACCGCGGCCGCCACCACCGCCAGGAGCACCGCCCACGATCGCCGTCCGGTGACCAGCTGGGCGAACCGGTCCCATCCCTGTCCACTACTCGCTCGCATCACAAGGGAAACTATTTCAGAAACTTAACTACCCGGCAATGCCGACCCCCGGGAACAGCTAAGCTCGCAGCCGGACCGAGAGGAGACACCGCGTGGACGAGGACACCGCGAACCCTGATCCGGCCCTCGACCGACCGGGGCTGGAAACCGAGATCGCCCGGGATCTGCGCGCGCTGACCGCGATCTCCGAACAGATCGGCCACGTCTTCGCGCGCTCGAACAGCCTGCGCCCGAACGACTTCCGTGCCCTCATGCACGTCGCGACCGCGGACGCCGAAGGCACACCGCTCACCGCGGGCCGGCTCAGCAAGCTCATGGGCGTCTCCGCCCCCGCTGTCACCTACCTGGTCGAGCGCATGATCGAATCCGGACATCTCGAACGGGTCCCCGATGCCACGGACCGGCGCCGCGTCCACCTCGGCTACACCGACCACGGGATGTCCGTGGCGGCCGGCTTCTTCGGCCCCCTCAGCGCCCGCACCCGCGCGGCACTGGCCGACCTACCCGACGCCGACCTGGCAGCCGCCCATCGAGTCTTCGTCGGGATCACGGCCGCACTGCGCGATTTCTACGGGGAACTACCGGGAGAGGCCGCCGACTAGGCAAGACCGCAGACTGAACCCCCGCGCCTAGGCAGGTCGGTGAACCAGCCTGGTCGTGGGCCAGTTCCGCCTCCCCCGTCCACCATGACCTCCATCAGTACGCCGACGTACCGGCTGAAGCCTTCTTCAGCCGCTTCGCTGGTGATTCCAGGGGCGATGGCCGTATCAACCACGATGGACCCATCGGTGAGGCCGCGCTGCGGCGCCACGGTCGGCAGCCACGCGGTGCTGGCTGCCCAGGTCCGCCAGCTCAGCGACATCCTCACCGCGCGGGAAAACGCCGAGATCGGCATCACGCCCTCGACGCCGAATTCGTTTCTCCTGCCGATAATTTCGTCATCCACGACTCGACCCATCGAACAGCTACCCCACTGAGGAAACACAGGCACCGACTTTCGGTGCAGAACAACCCTTTTCGCTGGTACCGGCTCCGCGCACCGCAGCCGCGCCCAGCATCTCAGCGCCACGGAACACGACAGACAACGCGATCCGGCACGTTACAACGGAGGATTCGATGAGCATCCACCAGCTGGTCGGCATCAGCTACGACGAGATCGTTCGCAACAAGTACATGCCCGTGATCCGGGACGAGATCACCGAGGGACACCTCGACTCCTGGTCGCTGATAGACCTCGGACCCGAGCGCGAGGTCATCGAGGCACGACTCGTCGGCGCCGACCCGCAACCGCGCACGAAGTTCTTCGTCCAAGCCGACAACGGCGAACGCGCACTGGCGTTGGAAGCCACGCGGACAGCGCTGCGCCACCTTCGGCAGCCGGGCCTGGTACCTCAGTACAGGATGCAACCTTCGACCGGACAGTCCGGCCGGGTGGTCTGTGTCGTGTACGCCGCCGCTGGTCAGTTCGGCACGGGTCGACCGGAGGCGGCGGTCAGGCTACGGACCAGCAGGTCGACGATCGCTCGTCTGTCCGCGTCGTCGCGCTTGTGGGTAAGCAGTCCTTCGATGACGAAGGTGCCGATGGCGGACATGCCCGCGAGGTCGGTCTCGGTGACTCCGGCAGCGCGGAGGCTGTCGTCGAACAGCGCGTCTGCCAGCCGGTGGAACGCGGAGTGCCAGGCGTCGATGGCGGGCGAGGCTGTAGCGCGGGCGTGGACGGTGTTGACGAGCCCATGCAGCTGTTCGAGCTGGTCGACCACCCACAGCAGGCGGTCGTTCAACGACATGTCTGCGATTTCGGTGTAGGTGGCGAGCGCCTCGGCCAGGAGGCGGTCCAGGACTGCGATGAGCAACTCGTCCTTGTCCTGGAAGTACCAGTAGATCGTATTGACGGCGACTCCTGCGCTTCTGGCGATCCGTGCCGTGGACGCCGACTCGAAGCCGTCGTCGATGAACAGGCGTTGCGCGGCGGAGATGATCTCCTCGCGCTTCTCCTCGCGGTCCTGCGGGCGTCGATTCCTGGGCACCCCATCATCCTATCTTGAGCGGTGCTCAAGAAAACGCTACGCTTCTTGAGCACCGCTCAAGAAACCGAGAGATGAGGTGGGTTTCCCTTGGACACCGACAATGTGGCCGCCGAGCTGCGCGGGCTGGACACCGATGGCCTGCTTGCCCTTTTCACCGCTCTGGAAGCCCCCACGATCAGCGAGATCGACGGCGAGTACGCCGCCTGGCTGCTGGCCCAGCCGAATCTGTTCGCCGAGGTGACCGGGAAGGTCGCCGTGGCCAACCCGCTCGGGCCGTGGCTGTGCAAGGCATTCCGGCCCGTCGATGAGAACGGCGGACGCGGCTACAACACTTTCGGCGAGTTCGGCCGGGTCCGGCAGCGCTACCCGATGCGCACGCTGTTGGCCCCTTCCCGCTACGACGGCGCTCCCGCTTACACGCTCATCTACCGCGCCTACACCTCGCTGTGTGGGTCGATCCACATGGTGGACGAAGTACGGCGCGCCGCGCCCGGCGTCTACCTGGGCATGGGCACCTGGGGATTCACCGACGCACAGCGCCGAGTTCCCCGGCCCTTCGTACTGACAGGCCCGGTCGGCCCCTATCGCGGTGATATCGGCACAGCCCGGCCCGCCTTCACCCCCGGCACCCGCGAGCTACCCGGCCGTCCTGCCTGACGCTCCTCCCCGACCGATCCCCACCAGAGCGAAGGAACCATGACAACATCCCCCCGCACCGCGCTGATCACCGGCGCGTCCGCTGGCATCGGTGCAACATTCGCCCGCCACCTGGCCGCAAGAGACCACCAACTGCTGTTGGTCGCCCGCCGTGGCGACCGGCTCCAGGAACTCGCCGCACAGCTGACCGAACAGCACGGTGTGCGCTGTGAGGTGTTCGCCGCCGACCTCACCGACCCCGCCGCACCCGCCGCGATTCTGGACCACGCCGACCAGCAAGGCCTGAACATCGACATCCTGATCAACAACGCGGGACTGTCGGGCAAGACAGCCTTCGCCGACACCCCATGGGAGGTCTTGGCCAGAGAAATCCAGCTGATGGTGACTGCCCAGACCGAACTCGCCCATCGGGTCGTCCCCGGCATGAAGGAACGTCGCTGGGGCCGCATCGTCAACCTGTCCTCGGTCGCCGCGTTCGCTCCACCCGCAGCCAGCCTGCTCTACACCGGCATCAAGTCCTACGTCCTCAACACCTCACAAGCCCTCGACATGGAACTCAAACCACACGGCATCCACGTCACTGCTCTGTGTCCAGGCTTCACCCACACCGAATTCCACGATGTGATGGGCACTCGCGACAGAGCCGACCACCTGCCCGGCATCCTCTGGCAGCAGCCCGACGCCGTCGTCGCCGAGGGCTGGGCCGCCGTGATGAAAGGCAAGCCCGTGTGCGTCCCCGGCACCGTGAACAAGATATCCGCCGCCGCCATGAAACCCCTGCCTATCCGCCTGGGCTACTTCGTCGGAAAGACTCTCAACCCTTTCAAGAACAGTTGAAGCCGCTCACTCGAGTTCAGCGACGGCACAGGCATTTACGACTCCAGGGCATCTACCCACAGAGGGCCTGACTCCCTCGGACAACGAGCACCCGACTCCCTCGGTGAGGGGGTCGGGTGCCCGCCGTTTCCAGGACTTGCCTGCTATCGAACAGAGTTCGCGGCCTCGACGATGGTCTCGGCGACGGTGACCGGCTGGGACACCAGGGAGGCGTGCGATGAGCTGATCTCCTTGGTCGTGCCGACGGCCGCGCGACTGGCCATGAATCGTTGTGCGGCAGCGGGAATGACGCGATCCTCACCCGAGATCAGATACCAGCTGGGAGTGGTCGCCCAGGACGGCGAGCCCGAGGGTTCGAGATTGGCGTTCAGCGCAGCCGAGCGTTGATGGGCGTACATGACCGCGGCGGTCTCGGTGCTCACATCCTGGGCGAAGATCGTGCGGAAGTACGGCGCGTCGATGTAGCCGTCGACGTTGCGGCCGGCGATGCCGGTGGGGTCGTCTACCACCCGAACCTGCAGTGCGGGCGGCAGCAGTTGGCTGCCGGGAAAGCGGATGGGGTCGAGCAGTCCTTGCACGAATTCGCCCTGCGCCGGCGCGAAGGCCGCGATGTAGACGTTGGCTACGACCTTGGGGTTGTGGGTGTTGGTGATAACGGCCCCGCCGTAGGAGTGCCCGACGAGCACGATCGGGCCGTTGATGCCGTCGAGAACACTCTGCAGGGCGGCCGCGTCGCTGCGAGGCCCACGCAGCGGGTTATTCACCGCGACAACAGGATAGCCGCGGCCACGCAGCTCGGCCGCGACCCCGTCCCAGCTGGTGGCATCGGCGAACGCGCCGTGCACCAGCACCAGTGTGGCTTCGCCGGGGTCGGCGGTCGCGATTGCCTGGACAGCTGGACCGGCCGCGACAATTGTCGCGGCCAACACGCTCAGCAACCGACGCGGACGCGGATTCGGGACAGGAGAAGACGACATGATCGATCACCTTTTCGGTAATTTCAGGGCGCGAGCGGGGTAATGGGAGCGGGAAATTCGACCGGATGTCCGAGCGGAAGCCATCGCACCCGGTGGTGCACGCCCTCGGACTCCGCGAGCAAACGCACGCGAGCACGGTCGTGGCTTTCGCTGAAATGGGTCCAGCCCTCGTAGTGCACCGGCAGTGCGACGCGCGGTTCGAGGAGTCTGATGAACCGGGCGGCATCGCGGGCATCCATCGTGTATTTCACCCGCCCGGTGAGTCCGAACCGGACCGCACCGATATGCACGAGCGCGATATCGACGTCGAGGCGGCGAGCGACCTGCTCGAGTCCCCGGAAGTAGACCGAATCGCCCGACATCCACACCGCAACGCGTGATTCCGACGGACGTCGAATTGCGAAGCCGAGGTTCTCGCCCACGAGCGGCCTGCTGAGCGGAGGTCCGTGACGGCTCGGCGTTGCGATCACCCTGAGCGGTTGCCGACCCGGTTCGGCCAGGACGGTCTCCTGCCACGGCACGATCGGCTCGGCGTGTGCAAGACCGAGCCGACGGCTGCCGCTCGCCGTGGTGATGACCCGCGGCACGGTGCGCAGCAGTGCGCGACCTGCGTGGTCCAGGTTGTCTGCATGGTGGTCGTGGGATAGCAACACGACGTCGATCGCGGGCAGGTCGGTCGCCCGCACTGCCGGGCCGCTCGTCTTCACCGACGAGGTACCGAGCGCGAAGTCGTAGCGCTGCCCCGGATCGTCGAAGGTCGGATCGGTGAGGATGTTCCATCCGTCGACCTCGATGAGCACTGTCGGACCACCGACGTGGGTGATTCTGACGTCTGCCACGGTAGCCGCTACGTCGCCTGGGGGAAGCGGGTCGCGGCATGGCGAAGCGACCAGTCGAGCGCGTAGTCCGCGATCTCCTCCCACCCGTCCTGACTCACCAGCCGGTGCGTGCGGTCCGGGAATTCCACCCGCTCGACCAGGGCGGTGCCCTGGGCGTACTTGCGCAGAGCGGCCTTCTGAATCGCAGGCGGGGCGACGTGGTCGATGCCGCCGGAGATGAGCAGCAGTGGTGCTCGGTCGGGCTTGCGGAAGTCGACGGCGGTGATGCCCGACTTCTTCTTCGGCAACGACAGCACACCCTCGAAGAACACCCGGTTGGATGAATTCACCGCGCTCGCAGCCCATTCCGCGTCGGAGTCGGCGCGACTGAGGTCGTTTCCGAACGTGTAGTGGAAGTGTCGCTTGGAGATCGGGCTGGCTTTGCCGAAACGGAACGGGTTCGACAACACCGGTAGTCCCGTCCGCAAGGTCGAGAACGGCAGTGTGAGGACACCGGCCGGTTGCCCTGGCGCCACACCGACACCGGCGATGCCGAGGCCGCGATCGAGCAGCATCTGGGTGAAGATCCCGCCGAACGAGTGGCCCATGATCACGGGCTGTTCCGGCAGCGACGCGATGAGATCGGCGTAGAAGTCGACGATCTCCACGATGCCGACGCCATCGAGCGCGCTCGGATCCTCCCTGACATCGGCCGGGGCGCGATCGCCGATGCCGGGCCAGCCCGCGGCGACCACCTGGTGTCCGAGGTCGCGGTAGCGCTTAGCCCACGTGTCCCAGCTCCGGGGTGTCATCCAGAGTCCATGGATGAGGACGATGGGCGGCTTGGTGGTGTGTTTCGGCTGGCTCATTTCGGTGTTCTCCGTTCCGGCGATCACGACTCGATGAAGTCGAGCAAGTCCTGGGACAGTCGCTGTTTCTCGGTGTCGGGAAGCGCGTGACCAGCGCCTTCATAGACCTTCAGCTCTGCATCGGCGATGAGCTTCGCCGAGCGGAGGCCACCGACCTCGATGGGCACGATCTGGTCGTCGTCGCCGTGGATGACCAGCGACGGCACGGTGATCTCGGCGATGCACTCGTAGGCGCCGCGATGGCCCGACGCGAGCCCCTGCAACCAGAACGCGTCACGCATGCCCTGGGGGACGTCGCCGCGCCGGTTGTGTCCGAAGAACGGGCCGTCGGCGAGGTCGCGGTACAGCTGCGAACGCGACGCACGTTCGCCGGCGCGGATCGCGTCGAATACCTCGACCGGCAGGCCCTCGGGATTGTCGTCGGTGCGCAACGGCCAGCCATGGCTCAGCAGGACCGCGTGCCCGTCGACCGGACCCCAGTCCTTATAGAAGATCTGTATCCCGTCATCTGCGGTGATCATCGGCATTGCGGCCTCCTCGCGTGCGGGTGCGGAGCACTGTGTTCACGATGGGCCATGCAGGGCCACGTACGGACCACGTATCGCACGTAGTCCTTCGGGTCAGCGCGTCGGCGGCGGCAGGTGCTCGCGGAGCTGGCGGCGCGAGGAAATGCCCATTCTGCGGAAGACTTTGCGTAGGTGATAGTCGACGGTGTTGGCGCTGAGGAACATGGTGGCCGCTATTTCGGCATTGGTGTGGCCGGCCGCCGCCAGCGCCGCGACCTCCGATTCTTGGGAGGTCAGCTCCACCGTGGCGGTTGGGCCGCGACCTGCGACCGCTCGCCGAACGCGTCCAGCTCGCGGGCCGCGCGCTCGGCGAAGGCCACCGCGCCGAAACGAGTGAAGCCGTCAGCGGCAGTGCGCAATTGGACCTTGGAGTCGGCGCGGCGACGTTGCCTGCGCAGCCACTCGCCGTACAGGAGGTGGGCGCGAAACAGGTCGATCGGGGTGTCCGTCTCGCTCAGGGCAGCGATGGCGGCCAGGTAGAGCTGCTCTGCGTCCTCGGCTGGTGCGATCAACGCGCGGCACCGCACCGCGACGCCACGGGCCCAGGGCGAGTCGATGTGCTCGGCGAACGCGGTGAATTCGATCGTGACCCGCTCGGCATCGGCAGGGTGGCCCGCGCGCGCGGCCGCTTCGATGTACTCGGGGAGCTGGTGCGGTGTGACCTGCATGAACCGGTCTGCTTCGAACGGCGCCAGTAGGTCGTACGCGACCTGGTAGTGCCCCTCGGCCAGGTTGCGGATGGCGAGCGCGTTGATCGTGGCGGTGTGCGCGCCGCCGAACCCGGCGGCCAGGACGAGTTCCGCGACCTGGTCGACCACCGGCGTCGGCGCCCCTGTCCAGGCCAGATAGGCACCGTTGACGACATGTTCGGCCGGATATCCCATCGCTTGCCGCAGCTCCCTGACCTGCGCTATCGCTCGGCCTGCGGCGGTGACATCGCCTCGATCGAGATCGGTCAGCGACCGCATCCACAGCAGCGCATCCAACTCCCGGAGGGCGCCCGCACGTGCCGCGATGCGCTCACAGCGGTCGAGCCAGTCGTTGCGGGCCCGTTCGTCCCAGAGGGCGCTCGTGAGTACCACCCCGGCCACGCTGAAATCCAGCACGTGCCGATCGTCGAGTTCGGCCAGCGTTCGCAATGCCAACCGATTCGCAGCCGCCGTCTCGCCACATGGTTGCAGGATCAAGCCGCACAGACCTGAGAGCACCGCGCGAATACCGGGTTCGGCGTCGGCCGTTGCGGCACGCATGCGCACGCCGAGCGCAGGGAAGGTGCCTCGGGCAACCGAACGTTCGGCGGTGAGCGCCGCATCGAACGAGCGAAGCAATGCGAGGTGCTCGCGGCGCGAATCGTGACCGTGAAACAGCTCCGCCGCCGCGCTCAGCTGATTCGATGCCAGCGGAATCGCCGCCGGGTCACCGAGAAACATGGCGAGCGAGGCACGCACGAACAGACGCCGCCCCGCGTCGACCGGTGCGAGAACTGTGGGATCCGGGATGCGATCGGTCAGATCGAAGGCGAATCGCGCGGCGCCCGCCGCGGAGGCCGATTCGGCACCGGCGAGCAACCGTTCGTCGCGCAGCCGGGGGTCCTCGCTCAGTTCCGCGGCACGCGCCAGCAGGCTCGCGCAGGCGAGGAGACCACCGCGGCGCGCCGCCCGCTCCGCGGCGTCGGCCAACCGCTGCGCGACCGCGGCGTCCGGGCGGGCGGTCGCCGCGGCGGCGTGCCAAGCCTCGATATCGATCAATCCCGAAGCTTGCGCCGCTTGTGCGAGCGCGCCGTGCACACGCCGACGCGCGGCGGCTGTCGCGCCACCGTAGACGGCCGCGCGGACCAGCGGGTGCCGAAACCGCACCGCTCCGTCGATGACAACCAGTCCGGCAATGTCTGCCGCCTCACCGGCACTTTCGTCGATATCGAGGAGCGCGGTCGCCCGGTCGACCAGCTTCAGGTCTCCCGTGGACTCCGCCGCCGCCACCAGAATCCATTCCTGGCAGGCGTCCGGCAGCGACTCCAGCGTGCGTCGATAGAACTGTTCCAACCGGGAACCCGCGCCCAGCGGTGAGGGAGCAAAGCTCGAATCCATGAGCTGCCGGGCGGTGAGCTCACGAGCCAGGTCCGTCAAGACGAGCGGGTTTCCCCCGACCTCGTCGACGATGTCGGCAGCCACCCGCGGCTCGAGCACCCCGTCGAACCGAGACGTCAGCAACTCGATGGCGGCGGGGCGCGCCAATTCCTCGACCGGCAGCACCGGCACTCCGCCGAGCCGGATATCGACATCGTCCTCGGCGCGCGCCGCGAACACCACCACCGCCGCTTCGGCCTGCAATCGGCGCGCGACAAACCCCAACGCGTCCAAGGACTCCCGATCCAACCACTGTGCGTCATCGACCGCGCACAGGACCGGCCCCCTTCGACCGACGATCGACCGAGTACCGCCCGACCGACCAGGAACCGGTCCGGCGCCGCACCCACCGCGATACCCAGCGCGACCCGAAGCGCATCCCGCTCTGGATCGGGCAGCTGCGTGGCGTCGACATCGAGCGAGCCAACCAGGCGCTGCACCCCTGAATACGGCAGATTGGCCTCGGCCTCGTAGCCATCCGAACGCAGGATCCGAAACCCGTGAGCCGACCCGATCATGGACTCGATCAGCACCGACTTACCGATTCCCGGCTCTCCACGCAGGACTATCGCGCGACCCAGACCGTTGCGTGCAGCGGCGATGAAGCCGTAGAGGCGGTCGAGTTCCTCCGCTCGTCCCAGCGGCTGGATCACGGAAACCTCCTACCTCGGGGCCCACATACAGGCGCTTTGCCGAGCGTAGGGCACTCCGACCAGGCAAACTGGACTCGGCGTGCACGATTTCTAGGCTGATAGTGCCACCCGGATCGTGCGGTCCGGCGGAGTATTTCCGGTCGAACCGAAGGGCGGGATTGTGGCCGTTGTTTTCGATACCGACGGGGTCGCGCCCCTCGAACGCGCCGACGCGATCACCGCCGCCATGCAGGATGCATCCACGCCGTGCAATGTGGTGCATGAGAACCCACGCCCAGTTCGATGTGTGGGAATTCGGAGATACCAACATCTTTCGCGCGGATATATCCGGCATCCAGCTGATCCGTACATCGAAGCAGATCAGGATGAGCCCGTCGCCCATGCTGGCCATCGCGGTGCACCGCAAAGGCGCGGCCCGCTACGAGCAGGACGGTCTCCAGCGCGAACTCGCGGTCGGCGATCTCCACCTGATGGACCTCAACGCACCGTATGACTTTCGATGGGACGGCGATGGCGGGTCGACCTGTCTGCACGTACCCCTCGACCACCTCGATCTTCCGGTAGAGCGCATCCGCAAGGTCGCACCGCATCTGCAGCAGAGCCCGTACTACCGGCTCGTCGCCGGTCACATCACCGAAATGACCCGGCAGGCAGGAACCCTCAGCGCCCATCCGACCGCGCGCCTGACCGGCTCGGCCAGCATCGACCTGATCCGGGGCCTGTTGCTGACGACGACCGAACCCGACCGCCACGATGGCGCGGTTCTACCGGCGGAGATCATGCTCGCCGAGATCCGTAGCTACGTCCGCCGCAATCTCGCCGACCCCGAACTCGACGCCACCCGCATCGCCGTCGCCCTCAACATCTCGGTACGGCACCTGTACAAGATCTGTGCCGCCGCCGGCTACAGCCTCGCCCAATGGATCATCGGTCAACGGCTCGCCCGCATACGTGACGATCTCGCCGACCCACAGCTACGTCACCGTTCCATCGCGATGATCGCCCTTCGCTGGGGCTTCCGCGACGCCTCACACTTCACCCGACGATTCCGCGTGACTTACGGCATCACACCCCGCGAATGGCGCCGCACCACCGCCGAAGACAGCAGGCACAGTGTTTTCGGCGACCCATAGATCCGACCGGCACTCGAGATCAGTTCGATGCCCACCGACACCGTCCGAGCGCGCACGCCGTCATCGCCACGACATGGGCCGCCCAGCACTGCTGGCAGCGGCCCATGCCCCGACGCCTCGCACCGCGTCGGTCAGTTGCCCGTCAACTGGCCTGCCGACGCAGACCGCGGGGACGACGAGATGGCGTGTTCAGCCGACGGAATGGCCGTCCCAGGAGACGAGCTTCCAGCCCTTCGCCGGGGTGCCCTTCACGACCACCCGGCCGGTGTTGTGCAGCGGATCGGACTGCAGCTTGCTCATGTCAGGATCGGAGACGGACATGAGTGCCCAGAACATGATGGCACCGCCATGGGAAAAGATCACCGCACGCTTGCTGCCGCGGTCCTGGATGTCCTGGATGGAGTCGTCCATGCGCTTCTTGAACTCGTGGCCGTTGATCGAGCCGGGGATCCGGGCATCGAGGTTGCCCTGCAGCCACTGGATCGGTGCGGCCAAATAGCCCTCACGCGCGTCCTTCTCCGGCGTGCCCTCGTAGATGCCTGCCTCGATCTCGTGCAGTCCCGCTTCGACGACTGTTGAATGACCACACAACTTCGAGATCGGCTCTGCCGTCTGTTGGGTCCGAACCATCGTCGACGCGTAGATGCCGTCGACTTTGCAATCGTCGAGCAGCTCGGCTACCGCAGCGGCTTGCACCCACCCCTTCTCGGTCAGACCTGGTCCGGGGACGGAAGTGTCGATCAGACCGGAAGTATTGCCTGCCGATTCGCCGTGGCGGACAAAGGTGAGGAACATTTCACCAGTTTTCGGCGCTGCGGCCGCGCCACCTGCTCCGACTGCCATGAGCGCCACCGCCGCGATGATCGCTGCGATCATCGCAAACAGGCGAGACTTCATCAGATTCATAGAGACTCCCTCGTAGATATGAGTGCAGGCCACGCTGAAACGTTCCAGTGGCCGGAGTCACAGTAAGTTCGACTCGACAGGCCCCCAAGAACGCCTCCCGGTGGACGGGAACCTTCGACCACGTTCTTATCCGGCCGCGTCCTCAGATGGGATAGGCACCCACGATGACCAGGAGTCAACCAGGATGGGGGGCAGTCTCGAGCCGGACCGGACTCTCGACCGCAGTGCTATACGAGAGGATCTCGGTGCACTCGCAGAAGTCGATACCCGGTTGCGCAAAGCCATCGCCGACAGGGGTCCTGTTCGGAAACGGAGAGGTGGACCCGGCAGTGGGTGGCGCATTCGAAATTCTGCGACGGCCAATGGCCCGCCAGTGCGTGCCCTTGCGGAACTGCTGAGCCGTTGCGCGCGACCGGTGCGTCGGCCGCATCCCGCCGGATTGTCGAGCTACGGGTAGTTCCGCTTCGCGTACCTGACGAGGCGGACGATATCTGCCCCGCCGGAGCACCAATTGATCCTGAAGGTAGGGGGGTAGAAGCCGAAGCTTTCCGAAGATATGACTGCCGTCGCAAAAGGCCAGGGTCGAGCTCCTGTGCCGTCGTCGTAATCCCACCAGCCGAACATCGGGGACCCTGACTGCCCCTTCATCACGTCGGCGTTGGTGTTCATGGCGCGACCGGAGCCGAAGTCCCACTCGTCCTCGTCCATGCTCTTGTTCCCGATGAAGGTGGGGTGTACCCCGCCGCCGACGTCCCCCGGGTACCCGATCGAGGACCAAACGTCGTCGTCGTCCCAGTCGCTGTCATACTCCCGGACGCCGAGCCAACCGAAGGCCTCACCGAGCGGTTTGTCGAGCACGAGACAGGCGTAGTCCTCATCGACTGTGGTGGACGTGACCGTTCCCGTGATGTCGGTATACGCAATCGCTCGCGTGGCGTAGGACAAGTCACGAGCCGTCGCGCCGAACAAGTGGACTTCGATCTTCTCCCACCCGCCCGACCAGTCGACACAATGACTCGCGGTAAGCACGTGACGTGGCCCGATCAACACGCCCGAGCAGGCCCCGAGGGCGTTGGTGATCCTGCAGACAGATCCCCATGGGTAGTTGTGGTCGTGGTAGACCACGCGTTCGTCGGGCGGATACACGACGGCCGGATCGAGCTCCTCGCCGTTATGGAATACCTTCAAAGGCCGCGGCAGGCGTGCCCTCGCAGGGCGGTAGGAAGTCGCGATCCATGGCGGACAGTAGCCTCCGAGGACGCCTGATTCATCATCGTCTCGACCCCGCAAATCCGCGGGGCTCAGGAAGTGTCGCTCGCACTGCGGCGGCTCTTCTCGATGGAGCAGTCCCCGCAGCTCAGCCGGAACCTCTGCCGTGGCCGGTTCACCGTCCTGTCTTCTGAGTTCCTCCCAACTCATCGCGCGTTCGCTCATCTCGCCCTCCCGGAGGTGCGGTCGAATCATCGAGACTTCAGTCCAACAGGATTTCCTCGATAGTCGCTCTTGAACTGTTGGAGCGCATGAGTACTTGACTACTCGAATCTCGCACGCCCCCAAGCGCGGCGCAGGGTCGTGGGAACCGCTGGCACGCCCGGGCTTCTCGGAGGACTGAAACTGACGTTGCGAGGCAGGGGCGAAGGCCATCACAGGGTGGGGCAGATCGACCCACTCAGCCCTCGATGTCGCGGCGCCGGAATCCGACGAGGCCGACACCTACTACCATCGCGGTCGCGGCGAGCAGGGCGAGCAGAGCACGAGGATCGACAGCGTCCATCGGTACCAGCGCGGTGTGACGCAGCGGGGATGCCGCACCGAACCATCCGGGCAGGTCGAATGCGTCGGCGAAGATTGTTGCCACCACGACGTATCCGAAGTAGATCCACGCCCCTGTGGCCGACACACTGGGCCACCAGCCGAGAGCGGCGGCCGCGACGGCCACGATCACCCAGAGAGCCGGCACATACGCGGCGGCGGCGAGCGCCATCCGCGGTGCTTGGGTCAGGTCGTGCACGGTCACGCCGTAGGCCAATCCCTCGCCGAGCCCGCCGGCGATCAGCACCAGCGCGCTGCCGGTCATCGCCACCGCGAGATTGCCGATCATCCATCGCGTGCGGCCCACCGGCTGCGCCAGGATCACCGATGTCCGGCCCGCCGATTCCTCGCCTCGCGCCCGCAGCACCGCGGCGATCCCGTAGGCCGCGGTCGGCAGTGCGAGGATCGACAACGTCAGGGCTAGGTAGGAGTTCACCGCATCCTGGGCGTCACCCGCCAGGTACGCGGCGATTTCGGGATTGTCGCGCAGGAATTGCTCGATGCTGTCGGCGAACGAACCGTAGGCGACACCGAGCACGAAAACACCCACGCACCACGCCAGAACCGATGCCCGTTGCAGCCGCCACAGCAGTCCGAGTGGCGAACTCAGCAGCCGCGAGGCCGAGGCCCGCCCGGTGCGGTAGCGCAGCAGACCCGCCCCGAAGTCGCGGTGCTCGGCGAGCAAGATCGCTACCGCGATCAGCCACAGCGATACGACCACGAACAACACGACCGGCCACCACCGGTCCTCGACGTAAGGGAACGTACGTTGCCCCCACCCGATCGGGGACAGCCAGGAAACGGCCGTGGGCCCGACGTCACCCACGGCACGCAGGATGTAGGCGACCGCGACGAGCGCGGTGACCGAGCCGTAGACGGTGCGCGGATTCTCGAACACCTGCGCAGCGACCGTGGTCACGGCGGCGAAGGTGAGCCCGACGCCACCAGTCGTCACGCCGAGCAGTATCGAGCCCGCGATCGGGAGTCCAGTGATCGATGCAGCGCCGCCGACGACGGCCGCGACGGCGACGTCCGCGATCAGCGCCGTTCCCAGCGCTGCGACCATCGGCGCGCGCCGTCCCACCCGTGCCGACCTGATCAGCTCCGCCCGGCCCGACTCCTCGTCTGATCGGGTGTTGCGGCCGATCAGGAACATGTTCATCAGCGCGGTCGCGATCGCGAGATAGGCGAAGATCTCGAACACGATCTCCCCGCCGATCGTATCCAGCAGCCGGGTCGGTCCGCCCATCGCGATCGCTGCGGCGTTGGCGCTCATGGTGGCGCGCAACTGGGCGAGTTTGGCGGGCGAGTCGTAGAAGCCCTGGCTGCTGACCGACTGCACCACCATCAGGGTGCCGATTCCGAGCAGCCACCACGGCACGGTCCAACGTTCGCGCCGTATCGCAAAGCGCAGCAATGTCGCGGCGCCGACCGTGGCGGGATTCGGCGCTGTGCTGGTTGCGGTGGTCATGATGCCACCGCCAACGCAATCGGTTCGCTCGCGTAGTGGCGCAGGAAGATGTCCTCGAGAGTCGGTCTGGTGCTGGTCATGTCGACCACGCCCAGGCCGGCCAGCGTGCTCAGGACCGTGTCGAAGCGCTCGGTCTCGACCTCGAACCGGGCCCGATGGCCCTCGATGGTCAGGTTGCGCACTCCGGGTACCGCAGCGAGCTCGCCAGCCGGTCGCACCGTCTCCACGCTGATCGTTGTACTACGCAGCCGACGGAGTTCGGCGAGAGTACCGCTGTCGACGGTGCGGCCGCGCCGGATGATGCTCACCCGATCACACAGTGCCTCGACCTCGGCAAGGATGTGGCTCGACAACAGCACGGTACGACCGTCGTCGACGAGCTCACGGACACACTGCTGGAACTCCACCTCCTTGAGCGGATCGAGGCCGATAGTCGGCTCGTCGAACAGGAACAACTCGGCGTCGGAGGCCAGCGCTGCGACCAGGGCCACCTTCTGCCGGTTACCTTTGGAGTACGCGCGCCCCTTGACGGTCGGGTCGAGGTCGAACCGCTCCAGCAGATCGGCTCGTCGGCGCGGGTCGATGCCACCGCGCAGCCTGCTGAGCAGATCGATCGTCTCTCCACCGGTGATGCCCGGCCAGAGCGTGACTTCGCCGGGAACGTAGGCCAGCCGGGTGTGTACCGCGACGGCGTCGGTCCACGGGTCGGCGCCGAGGATTCGAACGGTGCCCGTATCGGCACGCAGCAGACCCAGCAGGACCCGGATGGTGGTGGTCTTTCCGGCGCCGTTGGGTCCGAGGAAACCATGGACTTCGCCGGTGCGCACCGTCAGGTCGAGGCCGTCCAGCGCCATGGTGCGGCCGAATCGTTTCGTCAGCCGTGCGATGGCGATGGCGGGGAATTCAGCGTTGGTCATGATTCGATCGTCTGCTCCGGACCGCACTGGTTGCAGAGCCGAAGGTCCCAGCGCGAGCGCGCGATGGTCACTTGTACCGGCGGTGCCTTTGGTCCCCGCAATGCGGGCACCTCGGCTCTGCTTCCGGCGGCACCCTTCGAGCGACGCTGAGACCATGAAATCGAACCCTTCCCCCCGCATCGCGGTCCTGTTCGCCACAGCTCAGGGCTCGACCCGCGATATCGCCGAGTTCATCGCCGACGACCTCGTCGCCCACGGTGCCCGAGCCGAACTGCACGACATCGAACACGCGCCTGACCTGTCGGGCATCGACACCGTCGTCATCGGCAGTGCGATCCACGACATGGATCTGCTGCCCGAAGCCTCCGCCTACCTTCGTCACAACCTGAATACGCTGGCGCACAAAGATGTCTGGCTGTTCAGCGTCGGCCTCGGCCCCGCGCTGCGCGGACCGATCGGCCGCTGGATCGGACGCCGTATCCCCCGCAAGGTCGCCGATATCGTCACCGCGGTCCGGCCCCGCAACTACACCGCTTTCGCCGGCCAATACGAGCGTGCGGGTGTCTCGTGGCGCGCCCGCACCATGTACAGAGTCCTCGGAGGCGCGCGCTACGGCGATCTGCGCGACTGGCAGGCCGTGCGTGCATGGTCGAGCCGAATCGCACGTTCCCTGGGTCTCCCGCACGCCTCGACCAGCATCGTTCACCCCTGACCGACGAACAATCGGTTTCTGTCGGGACCCCCGCGCGCCGCGGGCGATTCCCGTCGTCATCTCCACCGTCAACCCCACCGGCGATGCGTCCCTCGAGGGCGCGCGACTGCTGCTGGAAGGCAAGTCCCGAGCGAGAGTTCGTTCTGTTCGCGTCGGCGGTGGCGGTATCAATGTGGCCCGCCGCGTCCGCCGGCTCGGCGCGGCGGCGATCGCGCTGCACACCGCGGGCGGTGCGATCGGCGCCCGGCTCGATCGGCTGCTTGGCGCGGTGCGCTCCGACGCCGACGGCCACTACGAGATCGCCGCACCGCCCCCGCCGACCCCGCCGGCGCAGCGACGCCTGCCCGGCGGCGTGGCCGCCGCGGCAGCCACCATGATGCGACCGGGAACCGTTGTCTTCGATATCGCTACGCTCGAATCCCTCACTGCCGATACTCGTCGGCGCGCACGAGCCGATGACGGACAGGGAATACCTTGGACACCCGGGGAAGGGCTTTCAGGCCCTCGGCCGACGCGGGTGCGGCGACGACACTCGAAGATGTCTCACGGTAATTCTCGAAGAATTCGCCGACACCATCATCGCGACCGTTTTCGCGGTCATGGTGATCGCCTCGACCTACATCTCCAGTCACAGAAGGCCCTGACACATCTCCAGAAAGCTGTCGACCGGACGTCGTGGAGTGCGTGGCGGCGGTTCGCATCTGGCGGCGCCGATGCGGACCAGCACCTGGGGGTATCGGCGGTCGACGAGGTCGGCCACGGCGGCGCGAGCCGCCGGGATCTCGATGACGTGGGAGACGGTGCACGTGGACAAGCCATGGGCCGTGCACTCGAGCAGCACCGCCGAGAGCGCGCTACCGCACTCGAGCAGGTCGGCCGCCGAATCGCCGTCGGTGGACAGCACGGCGACCGTCGCCTCGTCCGCTGCCTCACCCGCGGATTCGGCACTACCCGAAGGGAACTCGCGGCCGACCGGAACGCGCGTGCGATCCGCGATCGACGGCAGCGTGGTCGCGGGCACGCCGGTGCCGTCCGCGTCCGGACCCGCCGTCCACCAGGTGAGTTCGGCTTGATACTTCGGGTCGTAGTGGCGCAGACGGGCGGCTACCGTCGAGATATGTTGCAGCGCAACAGATTCAGTTGAGTCGAGGAAGGTCACCGTCGTGCCGGTTCGAGCACAGAGGAACTCCAGTACCTCCCGCGTCACCGGCCAGCCCGGCGGCGGATCCATCGGCATCCGGTCGCTGTAGCGCACGTCGATCGCGTCGCCGAGCAGGCGCTGCGACTCGGTGGGCTCGCGGCGGCGCGTCGGCCGCAGTGAGGCGACGTGAGCCCGCACGGGCGGCTCGGGGAACCGGTCGACGGAGGTCTCCCAGCCCGCGGCGGCCCACGCGATCTCGGCGTGGTGCAGCATCACCCCACAGCCGAGCACTCCTTCCCGGTTGAACATGTCGGTGGCGGGCAGGAGCCGGTCGGGGTCCATGTACAGCGCCGCGGTGGCGCCGTCCCAGCGCCACCGCCACGGCTGCGCGTTGTGCAGCGAGGGCGCCCGTGAGGCACGCCCGAGAATCGAACGGACAGTGCCGGGATCGGGATCGGCAGCCCCGGTCATGGGAGTCCCTCGTTCTTGGTGACGAGCAGTTCCTCGAGTGGTCGGCGGGGCGTCGGTGGCGGCGCGTCGGCGCTGGTCGGCGCCCAGCCGATACGCACGATGGCCTGGGGGAAAGCGATATCGTGCAGCAGCCGGTCACGCAGGCGCGCGCGTTCTTCCGCGACCTCGAGCGGTTCGGTGAGCAGGCAGGTGGCGAGCCCGATCCCGGTCGCTGTCAGCAGGACGCTGCTGATTGCTTCGCCGGCGCGTAGTCGCGAGGCGCGATCGTCGGCCGAGGTGCCGATCACCAGCAGTTCGGCATGGTCGGGTCCGCTCGCCGGATCGAGGATTTCCGGTGCCGCGAACGCCCTGGGCGGGAAGTCGTCGTCCGGCCGTGGCAGCGGCGTGTCGCGTCCGGGCACGCCATCGGCGCTACCGTGCCTGCCCGACCACATCGCGAGCTCGAGCCGGTAGGCCTCGTCGTCGGCGTGCACCCGGCTCGCGGTGCGGGCCGCGGCCTTCACCCGTTCCCGGTCGTCGATCCGGCGCACCACCGCGCCGAGCACGGCGGCGCGCTCGGTGAGCAGGCCGAGATATCCCGGCGGCACCGGCCAGGACGTGTAGTGGCGCCGGTCGGTGCGGCGCTGGGTGATGGCGGCGCTGAGTGAGATGTCCAGCGCGGTGGGCCGATGCGGTACCAGGGTCAGCGCGGCCAGGTGGTCCGGTTCGGCGGGGTCGGGGATGCGATGGATCACCGGCGCCCAGCCCATGGCCGTCAGCGCCACCGTCAGGTGATGCAGGACCGCACCACAGCTGATCACGATGTCACGGTGGTCGGAGTCGGTGGCGGGCAGCGCTCGTCGCGTGTCGAGATAGAGGTGGATGCTGTGGTCGGCGAGGCGCCAGCGCCACGGCTGCACGTTGTGCACGGACGGCGCGCGGCCGGCGAGGGTGAGTGCCGCCTTGACGGTGGTGCCGTCGGGCAGTCCGCGTCTCATGATGTCCATCCTTCGTCGCAGTGGGTTGTGTTCACCGTCCCAGCAGCACGTGGCCGGGATAAGGGCACGACGTCCCCATTCGGAAGGACTTCGGGAATCCGACGGCGTACCCCAGCGCCCTTTCCCCACCGGTCCGCGCTCGGCAGGATGAAGTCCGTGGACAGCGAACGTCTTCTCCCGACCTCGCCCGCGCGGAGGGCGTCGTGGTGATGCGTCTGGCGAATCTCCCGGCCGCGGCGGGCCGCACAGCGAACGGATTCGGTGCGGTGCTGTTCGACATGGACGGTGTCGTCACCGACACCGCGGCGGTCCATGCTGTTGCGTGGAAAAAGCTCTTCGACGAGGTGCTGCCCCGGCTGGCCGATCCCACCGTGGCCCCGTTCGACAGCGACGCGGACTACCGGCGTTTCGTCGACGGCCGTGACCGAAGTGACGGCGTCCGGACCTTCCTGGCCGCCCGGGGCATCACGGTCGACGAGGGTTCTCCGGATGACGCGCCGGATCGCCTGACCGTGGCCGGGATCAGCGCTCGCAAACAACAGCTGTTCACCGCCGAACTCGCCGGATCCGGGGTGCGCGTGTTCCCCGACGCCGCCGCGTTGCTGCGCCGGCTGCGCGCCGCGCGCGTGCCGACGGCCCTGGTCACCGCCAGCGCCAACAGCGCCGCGGTGCTGGACGCGGCCGGGTTGACCGAGGCGTTCACGGTGCGTGTCGACGGAAACGATGCCCGGCGCTACGGCTTGGCGGGCAAACCCGATCCGGCGATGTTCCTCGAGGCGGCCCGCAGGCTGCGGGTCGAGCCTATCGATGCCGTTGTGCTCGAAGACGCGACGTCCGGGGTCCAAGCGGCCGTCGAGGGCAGGTTCGGTCTTGTCGTCGGTGTCGATCGCACCGGTTCCGGTGCCCGCCTCGCGGCGGTCGGCGCCGACAACATCGTCACCGATCTGTCGGACCTGGCGCTGACGTCCGCCGAGGAGGACCCGATCCCCGCGGCGGCCCGGTGGTGTGGTGGTGCCGTCACCGCGAGTTCGGGTGGCTGGAATCTGATCTACGACGATGTCGATCCGGCCCAGGAGGGCACCCGGGAAGCGCTGTGCGCCACCGGCAACGGTTACTGGGCCAGCCGGGCTGCTACCCCGGGCACCGTGCCCGACGGCATCCACTACCCCGGTACCTATCTGGCCGGCATCTACAACCGGTGCGTCTCGTCCGTCGGCGAGCGCGTCATCGAGACCGAACACCTGGTGAACGCCCCGGATTGGACGTCGGTCGTGGTCCGGCAGACCGACGGGACGGTCCTGCGACCCGGCGCCCCCGAGATGGTCGGCCATCACCAGGACCTGAACCTACGCGCAGGCGTGCTCACCTGCCACGACCGGTACGAGGACGCTTCCGGCAGGCAGACGACCGTGACCACCCGGCGGTTCCACTCGATGGCCGACCCCCACGTCGCCGTCCTGGAAATGTCGGTGCGCGCCCACAACTGGGACGGCGAGATCGTCGTCGAGTCCGTGATCGAGGGGCGGGTGCGCAACCGCAACGTCGCCGCCGACCGGGCGCTGACCGCCGAGCACCTCGTGACCGGCATCCACCGCCGGCTCGACGACGACACCGTACTGTACGAGACCATCACCCGCCAGTCCGGGCTCACGATCGCCACCGCGGTGCGCACACGTATCGGCGGTGGGCTCGCCGACCGCGCCTTCCTCGACGAGCGATCACGACCGGGAGTGGTCGCGACGGTCCGGATCGGGCGCCGAGCACCGGTCACCGTCGAGAAGGTCGCCGTGGTCAGCACTTCGCGCGACCGCGGAATCTCCACCGCCGCGCTCGCCGCCGCCGATCGCATCGGGGTAGTCCCCGATGCCGCCAGCCTGCGTGACGCGCATGTGGCGGCGTGGGCGCTGCTCTGGGACCGTTTCGCGATCCGGCTGGGCAATCACCACGAGCACAACCTGGCCCTGAACCTGCACGTGTTCCACGTTCTCCAGGCGGTGCACGTGACGGGCACCGATCTCGACATCGGCGTACCCGCGCGCGGCCTGCACGGCGAGGGTTACCGCGGGCACGTCTTCTGGGACGAATTGTTCGTCTACCCCATGCTCACACTGCGACAGCCGGAGCTGACCAGGGCGCTGCTGCACTACCGCTACGAACGCCTTCCCCGGGCCAGGGCCGCCGCCCGCGCGGCCGGGCTCGACGGCGCGTTGTTCCCCTGGCAGAGCGGCAGCGACGGCCGCGAAGAAGCTCCGGCGGAACTGTTCAATGTCCGCAACGGTCAGTGGATGCCGGACCATTCGTCTCGGCAGCGCCACGTGGGTCTGGCCGTGGCGTACAGCATCTGGCAGTACTACCAGGCCACCGGCGACGAACGGTTCCTCATCGACGTGGGCGCCGAGATCGTCATCGAGGTGGCTCGCTCGTTCGCCGCGATGGCCGCCTATGACGCGGCCGATGACCGATACGACATCGAGGGCGTGATGGGACCCGACGAATACCACGACGGCGGACCGGATTCGCCCGGATGCGGGTTGCGCAACAACGCCTACACCAACGTGCTCGCCGCCTGGACGCTGGCGCGCGCCCGCGATGTGGTCCGGCTGCTCGACGGCCGCGACTGCGCGCCGCTGTGGGATCGGCTGCGGCTACACGCCGACGAACCGATCCACTGGGACCGGGTCAGCAGGCGGTTGCGCGTGCCGTTTCATCGTGACGGCGTCATCAGCCAGTTCGACGGGTACGAGGATCTCACCGAATTCGATTGGGACGCCTACCGTGCGCGCTACGGGAACATCGAGCGGCTCGACCTGATCCTGCACGCCGAGGGCGATACGACCAATCGCTACAAGCTGTCCAAACAGGCCGATGTGCTGATGCTGTTCTATCTCTTCTCCGCCGAGGAGCTGCGCCACATCCTCGAACGGCTCGGCTATTCGCTACCGCCGCAGATCATCCCACGCACCGTCGAGTACTACCTGGCCCGCACCAGCCACGGGTCGACGCTGAGCCGCCTCGCCCACGCCTGGGTGCTGGCCCGCACCGACCGCAAGGCGTCGTGGTCGCTGTTCACTCGAGCTCTCGATGCCGATCTGGCCGACACCCAGGGCGGGACGACCAGGGAAGGCGTCCATATCGGAGCCATGGCGGGCACGGCCGACATGGTGCTGCGCTGCTATTGCGGCATCGAGACCCGCCACGACCTGCTCCGGCTGCACCCGGTTCTGCCCGCCGAGCTGCAGGAGGCCGAGTTCACCGTCTCCTATCGCGGACAACCGCTCACCGTCACCGTCACCCACACCCAGATTCGACTCGACTCGCATCCGAGCACCGCCGATCCGATCCGGGTCAGTGTCGAGGGCATCGAGGGTGTGCTCGAAGCGGGCCGGTCCTGGGTGGTCCCGCTCGCGGATACCGCCGGTCCGGTCCGGATCGACCAAGATTCCCCGCGGTTTTCGGCGCGGCGAAGGTCCGGCTGAGCAGCGCGAAGGTCACCGGCGCCACGTCGGCGGGCACCGCACCGGGCTCGATCGCCGTCGGCCGGCACCGTCGCGGTCAGCTCGCGCTGAGCGCGTCGATGGCGGCGCGCAGCCGCGCGGTGGCGTCGGCGACGACCGGGTCGAAGGCCGGCTCGCCGGTGACGGTGGCCATCACCTGCGGGTTCATCGCCTCGACGATGACGGTGTCGTCGGCCGCGCGGTCGCGGCGGACCACCACGTTGCAGGGCAGCAGGAGTCCGATCTGCCGGTCGATGTCGACCGCGCGATGGGCCAGCGGCGGGTTGCAGGCGCCGAGGATGCGGTAGTCCTCCATCTCCTGACCCAGTTTGGCCTTCATGGTCGCGCGCATGTCGATATCGGTGAGGATGCCGAATCCCTGGGCGGCCAGTGCCGTTCGGGTGCGCTCGATCGCGTCGTCGAAGGTGATGTGCTGCAGGGTGGTCGACAGTGCCAGGTCCATGACGGACTCCTCTCGGTCAGGCGAGTGCGAGAAACAGCTTCTCGAGTTCTTCTTCGGTCATCGGCTCGCGCCCATCTCCGGTCTCGCCGGTCATGCATTCGCGCAGTCCACTCGCCACGATCTTGAATCCCGCGCGGTCGAGGGCGCGCGAGACCGCGGCCAGCTGGGTGACGACGTCCTTGCAATCGCGTCCGGCTTCGATCATGGCGATGACGCCGGCGAGTTGGCCGTGCGCGCGACGCAGCCGGTTGAGTACCTGGGCGATGCTTGCTTCGTCGCCGACCATGGTTTTTCCCTTTCGCTGTCCCCCGACCTCGAAGCGGCTGCGGTCGAGAGCAGACTCACGACGGTGCCCAGCGCCGCGATCACCGGCGCCTGCAACGCGAGCAGCAGCAGGACGAACCCGAGCACCAGGATCACCGCGACGACGATCGGCAGATAGTCGTCCAGCGCCTGTTGCAGATCGAGATTCTCCGCGGGCGCCACCGACCAGCGCCGACGCCGGGAGCTCTGCGCGCAGTCCGGCCACGATCTCGCCCACCCGCGGCGAGGGACGGATCGACGCCGGGCACGGCCTGCAACAGCACCAGCCCGCTGTCGTCGGCAGCCGGCTGTCGTCGGCAGCCGGCTGCGGCGGGGTGACCGCGACGATACCGGCACTGTCCCGCGCGGTGCGCGCGCCCTGTTCGGCCTCGGCCGCGGGCGCGACGATCGTCACGGCACCGGGCGCGCCGACGCCCATCTGCCGCTGGACGAGTTCGTAGCCCTGGCGCACCCGCGCATCGGCCGGGACGACCTCGATCGACGGCATGGCGGTCCGCAGGCCGAGCACCGGGACGGCGAGGGCGATCAAGACCGCCACCGCCGCGACGGCGAACGGCCACGGATGAGCCTGCAGCACCCCAGCGCGCGAAACATGGGGAGCGGTGCGGTTGACGCCGCGCGAACGGCACAGCCGCCGCGTCGATCCTCGGGCCGAGCGCGCCGAGGGCCGCGGGCAGCAGGGTCAGCGTCGCGACGAGCACGAAGCCGACGGCCAGCATGATCCCGACGGCCATCGTCCGTACCCGCCCGCCGAGGCGACCAGGCCTGCCACCGTCAGCAGCAGCGGCGGCCCGGCCGCGACGAGGGAACCGAAGGCCAGCACCATGATCGCCAGGGTCACCGGCCAGGAGAACAGCTCAGCGGTGATCATCGCCTCGTGGTTGGCCTTGTTGAAATCGCTCCACAAGGCCGAAGCGCCGCGTCGTCGGTGGAGGCGTCCGCGCCCGCCACGACGATCCCGGTGTGCCCGTCCGGGCTGATCGAGAATCCCGGCTGCGGTGCGATAACCGATCCGAACCGGGTATCGCCCGCGAAGTCCGCGCTCACCCGGTCGATCGCCTGCCGCATCTGCGGGCTGTCGATGGTGGCGGTGCCGGAGTGAATCACCACCTGCACCGCGCTGAGGAGTTGCCGCCGAAGTGCCGCTGCGCGAGCTCGCGTACCCGCACCGACTCGGAGCTGTCGGCCTGCCAGCCCGCGCCTGCCAGCGCGCCGAACACGCTCGGCGCGGCGGCGCCGAGCACGATCAGCGCCAGGAGCCACACTCCGAACACCGCCCGCGCGTGTGCGGACATCGCCGCACCCCAGCGGCCGAGCACCCCCCACCCACCGACGCGGGCGCGTGGGTCTGCGTTGTGGACATAGATTCCTGCACAGTCATCCTCGAAACCGTGTTCATATACCCCTAGGAGTTTCCGCCGGTGCGACCTCAGGTTGTGCCATTCCGCCCTCGCCGTGAGGCACTTCGGCGGTAGCCGGGTCGGCCGAGAACTCGGAAGACTGGGCCTGACAGCCATCGGACCAGCGGAAAGGGGACGTTATGGAGACGACGGTCGAGCACCGGGGACTGACCGACGCCGAAGCCGTCCTGCGCAACGGCCGTGACGAAGCCGACACTCCGCCCGAGCCGCCCTCACCGAATCGGATCGGGCAATTCGCGGCACAGCTGACCCATTTCTTCGCCGCGATGCTGCTCACCCCTTCCTGAGGAGGCCCCCGATGCTCACCCCGGCTTCGGCACCGGCACAGGTGCACGAAACGCACACCGGAGTCGTGCTGCTCTACGGCGACCGCGCGTACAAGGTGAAGAAGTCGCTGCGCACCGACTTCCTCGACTTCAGTACCCCGGCACTGCGCGAACGCGCGTGCACGCGCGAACTCGGGCTCAACCGCAGGTTGGCGCCGGACGTCTACGTCGGGGTCGCGCACCTCAGCGACCCGGCGGGCGGTCCGGCCGAGCCGGTGCTGGTCATGCGTCGGATGCCGGAGACCCGCCGGTTGTCCGAGCTGCTCACCGGCGGCCACGGCCCGACCCCAGCGGCCTCGGCCGCACTGGTCTGTCTGCTGGTGCGATTCCACGACGCGGCCGCATGTGGACCCGAGATCGACCGCGAGGGCACCGTCACCGCCGTGCGCGCCCGGTGGCGTTCCCTGCTCGACCCGCTGCGCGACTCGCAGGCCGACCTCGTCGACCCCGACCTGCGCGCCCGCATCGACCGAGCCTCGATGCGCTACCTCGACGGCCGAGCCGCCCTGTTCGACAGCCGGATCGCCGACGGCTACCTCGTCGACGGCCACGGCGACCTCCTGGCCGAGGACGTCTTCGAACTCCCGGACGGCTTCCGGATCCTCGACTGCCTCGATTTCGACGACCGCCTGCGCTATGTCGATCGGCTCGACGACGTCGCGTTCCTCGCGATGGACTTCGAGTTCCTCGGCCACGGCGCGCTCGGCGACCGTCTCGTCGCGGACTACCAGCGGATGAGCGGGGACACCGCGCCCACGTCGCTGCGCGACCACTACATCGCCTACCGGTCGACCGTGCGCGCGAGGGTGGATTCGATTCGCGCCGGGCAGGGCGACCCGGCCGCGGGCGAGCGACTGCGCGCCCACCTGCGGATCGCCGCGGACCGTCTGGCCCGCGGTGCGGTGCGGCTCACCCTGGTCGGCGGCCTGCCGGGAACCGGAAAGTCGACTCTGGCCGCGGAACTCGCCGCCGAGACCGGCGCGGTCGTGCTCGCCGCCGACCACGTCCGCAAGGAGCTGGCACGAGTCGACGGGGTGCCGGCCCACATCGGGAAATTCGGGGCCGGACGTTGCTCCGACGCCAACCGGGCCCGCGTCTACGACGAACTCCTGTGGCGGGCCAGGGTTCTGCTCGCCGGCGGCGTCTCGGTGATACTCGACGCCAGCTGGACCTCCGTCGACGATCGACAGCGCGCCGCGACGACAGCCGCCGATGCCTCCGCCGATCTCGTTCGCCTGCACTGTGTCTGCCCGGCGGAACTCGCGCATCGACGCATCGACAGCCGCCACGGCCACGAATCGGACGCGACCACCGCGATCGCCGACGCGATGGCCGTGACCGCGGCACCGTGGCCCGACGCGACCACCGTCGACACCAGCGGACCCCTCGCCGACTCCGTCGCGACCGCCCTGCACGCCTGGCACGCGGGCACACCACCCGTCCCCGCCGCGACCTCGTCCTGAGCCTGCGCCCCTGTGACGTTCGTGCATCCCGAGTGACCTGGTAACGAAGGCATTTGGTCCCCGCCGAACAGGCGCAATGGCCGTCTCGGCGAACTCCCCGCACCGACCAGACTCGATGGTATGAGCGAACAATCACCCCCCCGAGTTCCTGACCCTCCGACGATCCGAGCAGCTGTCGGGCTCGGATGCCGGGCGCCGTCGATCCACAACACCCAGCCGTGGCGGTGGGTCTTCGACGGCACCTGGCTGCACCTGTTCCGCGACACCGACCGTCAACTCACCGCGGCCGACCCGCACGGCCGTCAGGCGGTGATGAGCTGCGGCGCGGCGCTCCAGCATGTGCGCACCGCGTTCGCCTCGTACTACTGGCGCACCGATGTCACCCGTCTGCCCGACCTCAACAGACCCGGCCTGCTGGCCACCCTCGAGTTCCGACCGTGGCCCGACCCACCCACCGCGGTGTTCCGGCGGGCGGAGGCGATCGAATACCGCTACACCGACCGACTACCGATGGCGGAGCCGAGCGGCTGGGCGTCGGTCAGGGCGACGCTCGACGACCTCGTCAGCGCCTACGAACTCACCCTCGACGTGCTCGACGAAGACGCGCGGGCACGACTGTCGGTCGCTTCGGAGCAATCCGGCGCGCTGCGACGCTACGACATGGAGTATCAAACCGAAATCCGGTGGTGGGCAGGTCATCCCGATACACCGGAGGGGGTGCCGCCCTCAGCGCTGGTGTCGGAGTCCGAAGCCGCCCGCGTCGGCGTCGCCCGGACGTTCCCTAGACCGGGACCCGCCGCACGCCGCGGTGACCTGCGTGACCACGCGCGGCTGGCCGTCCTCACCGCGACGAGCGAGACCCCCCTGTCCTGGCTGCATACCGGCGAGGCGCTGTCGGCGGCATTGCTCGAATGCACCGCTTCCGGCTTCTCGACCTGCGCGCTGACCCATATCACCGAACTGACAGCGGGCCGGCGACTGCTGAGCAGCCTGATCGGCCACCCCGGGGTACCGCAGGTCGTGCTGCGGATCGGCGTCGCGCCCGACGACCACCGACCGCCGCCCACCCCGCGCAGGCCGCTGGCCGATGTGCTCACCATGACGACATGACCGCGCACGACACCACAGTGAGGCAGCCACCGGATTCCGGTGGCCGCCTCACTGTTCGAGCGGAATCTACCGTCTGCTACGGACGACGATCGTCGGGATCTCCACCGAATGCAGCAACGCGGTGCTGGTCGAGCCGAGCAACATGCCGGAGAAGCCGCCGCGCCCGTGGCTGCCCACCACCACCAGCTGCGCCGAGGCCGCCTCGTCGACCAGCGAACGCACGGGCCGGTCGGCGACCACGATCCGGCGCACCGGCACATCCGGGTAGCGCTCGGCGTAGCCGGCGAGGGTTTCGGCGAGGTCGGCCTCGGCCGACTGCCGGCCCATCTCCCACCCGAACGCGGGCAGATCCAGTGCGCTGGAGTCGCTGAACGCGTGCAGGGCGACCAGCTCGACCTTGCGTCGCGATGCCTCGTCGAACGCGAGCTCGACCGCGGGCACACTGTTGGCGGTTCCGTCCACGCCGACCAGCACCGGCAGCGCCGCGGAGACCGGGTCGATCGCCGCGATGCCGTGGATTACGGCCACCGGGCAGTGTGCGTGCTGAGCCACCGCGCGGCTGACCGACCCGAGCAGCCCACGCTGGAAGGCGCCGAGGCCACGGCTGCCGACGACCAGTATCTCTGCCGTCGGCGAGCGCTCGATCAGCAGCGGCGCCGCCAGTTCGAACGCGACCTCGGTGGTGATGGTGAGGTCCTCGTCGGGGACCGCGGCGCGGGCCACCCGCTCGGCCTCACCCACCACCCGCTCGGCGTCGACCCGCAGCCATTCCAGGTCCGCCTCCCCCAGCGACATGCCGGGCCCGAACCCGGTCTGCAATGCCCCCGAGGTCAGGATGTGCAGGGGCAGGTGATGCAGCGCCGCTTCCGCCGCCGCCCACGCGGCGGCCTGATAGGAGTTCGCCGACCCGTCGACCGCGGCCAGCACGGGCCGAGGACGATGTTCGGTGGGCCGTCCCTTCTTGTCGGTCATCGTCGTTCCTTTCCTCGTCGGGGCAACCAGGCCAACGCCGGTTCACCTTCGAGCATCGTCCGGGTCGGCGAGTCGTCGGCAGGGGACAAAGTCATCGCGGGGGCGGGCCGATCGACCCCGGGTCCACCGTGATCCGCGCACGTCGGCCACACTCCCGGCAGGTCAGGACACCGGTCCCTGGCTTCGGGGACCTTCGACCCTGCCTGCCCGCACCACCGGCACGCGAGGCTGTGGACATGATCACCACGTACTTCCAGCGGCTCGATCCCCGAAAGGCCACGCTCTGCCTGTTCGCCGGGCTTCTGGCGACCTGGGCCTTCGCCGGATCCCTCGGCCTCATCACCGGCGCACTGTCTCTCGGTCCCGCCGCCGAGAGCCGCCTGCCGTGGCACAGCCCCATCCTGGCGGGCGTGCTGCTCGCGCTGGTCGTCGGCCTGCCGATGACCGTCGTCGCCCTCACCGCCACCCACAACGATCCGGCCGCCGCGCAGACGACCCTGGCCGCCGCGTATCTGCTGATCGGCTGGGTGCTGGCACAACTGCTGATCCTGCGCGAGTTCAGCTGGTTGCAGCCGGTCTGCGTGGTCTCGGCGGTGACCGTGGCCGCCCTGGGCGCACCACCGCTCGGGCACCACACCACCCTCCGGCGCTGAAACGAGAAGACCGTGCGAGCACTCGTCGTCTACGAATCCGGCCTGAGCCGAACCTCGACCCGCCAGGATGCGGCGGGCCGGGTCGAGACTCCGGTCGCGGTCGAGCTGGGCATCCGTGAGTGGCTCGACGCCGCACTGCCTGTGTCGCGACCACGCCGGGCCGCGGCGTTCGGCACGAAAATGGCCGCAGACGAAGGCACGAGCCTTCGGTGATCATCACGGCGTTCGATGTACTGCTTCATTCCGTGCACCACGGAGTTGGCGGACAATGAAGGGCGACGTTCCCCTACCCGAGAGAGAGCCATCCATGACCACGGTATTCCTGGTCGACGACCACGAGATCGTCCGGCGTGGGGTAGGCGACCTGATCGCTCTGGAACCCGACCTCGAGGTCATCGGTGAAGCGGGCACGGTCGCCCAGGCGCTGGCCCGGATACCCGCGTTGCGCCCCGATGTCGTCGTGCTCGACGTGCGCCTGCCCGACGGCAACGGCATCGAACTGTGCCGCGAACTGCTCTCGGCGGACCTGAACCTGCGCTGCCTGATCCTGACCTCGTTCACCGATGAGCAGGCCATGCTCGACGCGATCCTGGCCGGTGCCAGCGGATATGTCGTCAAGGACATCCGAAGCCTGGAACTCATCCACGCCGTCCGCGAGGTCGGCGAGGGCAAGTCGCTGTTGGACAACCGGGCCGCGGCGGCCCTGATGGCCAAGCTCCGGTCGGAGGCGCAGGAGGACACCGGGCCGCTGGCGACGCTGACGGAGCAGGAACGGATACTGCTGTCGCTGCTGGGGGAAGGCCTGACCAATCGGCAGATCGCGGCGCGCATGTTCCTGGCCGAGAAGACCGTCAAGAACTACGTGTCCCGGCTCCTGACGAAACTGGGCGTCGAACGGCGCACGCAGGCCGCGGTGATGGCCGCCGCCCTGGACCAGCCGCAGCGACGATGATGCCCTGGCTTCCTCGTCGTGCCGTGGAAGAATGCACTTCATGGACGACGAGTCGGTAGGCGGCGCGCGGCCTCCGATGACCGAGACCCTGTCCCAGCTGCGTTTGCGTGAACTGCTGGCCGAGGTCCAGGATCGGATCACCCAGATCGTCGACGTCCGCGACCGGATGGACCGGTTGATGGAGGCGATGCTCGTCGTGACGGCGGGCCTCGACCTCGACAACACGCTGCGCACCATCGTGCACACCGCCATCGAACTCGTCGACGCGGGCTACGGCGCGCTCGGCGTACGCGAGACCGACAAGACCAGCAATCAGCTCGCCGAGTTCGTCTATGAAGGCATCGACGACCGCACCCGGGTGCTGATCGGCGATCTCCCGCGCGGGCACGGCGTGCTCGGCCTGCTCATCGCCGAACCGAAACCCATTCGGCTGACCAATCTTTCGCATCACCCGTCCTCGGTCGGCTTCCCGCCCAACCACCCACCGATGCGGACCTTCCTCGGAGTGCCGGTGCAGGTGCGCGGTGAGGTGTTCGGCAACCTCTACCTGACGGAGAAGGCCGACGGTGTCGAGTTCACCGATGACGACGAGGTCGTGGTGCAGGCGCTCGCGGCCGCTGCGGGCATCGCGATCGAGAACGCTCGGCTGTACGCGCAGTCGCGGGTGCGCCAGCTCTGGCTGGAAGCGATGCGGGACGTGGCCACAGAGCTGCTGGCGGGCAGTGCGTCGGAGGAGGTGCTCGGGCTGGTCGCCGAGCGCGGTCGCCTACTGACCAATTCCGCGTGTACGTTCCTGGCGTTGCCCGAGGATCCCGACATCCCGCACGAGGAAGTCACCGAACTCGTGGTGGTCGCCGCTGCGGGTGTGGATGCCGATGTCCTGGTCGGCAGGCATATCCCGATGACGGATTCGCATTCGGCCGAGGCGTTCCGGTCCGGTCACAAGGTCGCCGCCGACTCCCCGGCCCACAACCCGATCTTCGACTCGGTCGACAATTTCGGACCTGTCCTCACGTTGCCGTTGCGCGCGAACGGCGCCGTCACCGGCGTGCTCACCACAGTGTTCCCCGCAGGCGCGCGTCAGCTCGGCGCGATGGATCAATCGCTGATGGCCGCCTACACCGATCAAGCCGCCGTGGCACTACAGCTCGCCGACAGCCAGCGCCGGATGCGGGAACTCGACCTCTACGCCGACCGCGACCGGATCGCCCGCGGCCTGCACGATCACGTCATCCAGCGGTTGTTCGCCGTCGGCCTGTCGCTGCAGAGCACCATGCAGCGAGCCAGGGCACCCGAGGTGCGCGCCCGTCTCGACGAGACCATCGACGACGTCCAGGCGATCGTGCAGGACATCCGGCATTCGATCTTCGACCTGCAGTCCAACACCGCCACCGATTCCTCGACCTACCGCAAGCGCCTGCACAACATCATCGCCGAGATGACCGACGACACCGGACTACGCACCACGGTGCGCCTGGCCGGACCCGTCACGGTATTGGAGCCGCCGCTGTCGGACCATGTCGAAGCCGTGTTGCGAGAGGCACTGAGCAATGCCGTCCGGCACGCGAAGGCCACGACCGTCTCGATCGAACTGGTGGTGCGCGACGAGGTGACCATCGAAGTCGCCGACGACGGCGCCGGCGTCGACCCCGGCGTCACCCGGCGCAGCGGCCTGGCGAATCTGGCCGCCCGCGCCGAGGAATCCGGCGGCACGTTCACAGTGAACCCCCGTGACGGCGGTGGCACCGTCCTGCGCTGGTCGGCCCCGCTGGCCTAGGCCGTCAGGTGGTGGTCGAGGCGTGGACGTCGGCCATCACCCGCGCCGTGCGCAACGACCGCCAGTACAGCGCCGGCAGGGCCGCCGCGCATTCGGTGGTGCGATCGATCTCGCGCGTGCAGCAACAGCGTCCTCGATCGCGGCAGCCGACTCCCACGACCAAGGACCCTCCGGCGCGGGCCCTGTGACTCTGCCGCACGGCCTGTGACCGGCGCACAGTGACAGAAACGGAAAGGAAGCCACCATGACCACACCCGGAACTCCGAAGCAGCCGGTCGTCGTCGGTGTGGACGGATCGGAACAGTCGCGCCGAGCGCTGCGCTGGGCCGCCGAGTTCGCCGCGCGCCACCGGGTACCGCTGCAGCTCGTCTACGCCGCCGAGGTCCCGGTCGACTACGGACCAGGCATGGCGGGGCCTCTCTACGATCTCGAAGCGCTGCGCAAGCACGGCGAGTCCGTCGTCGACGCCGCCGCTGTGGAAGCGACCGAGGTCTCCACGCCGATCGCCGAGATCACCATCTCGACCGACGCCGTCCTCGGCTCCGCGGTCCAGGTGCTCCGGCTGCGCAGCGAATCTGCGCGCCTGGTGGTCGTCGGCAGTCGGGGACGCGGCGCCTTCCGTCGTACCCTGCTCGGCTCGGTCAGCACCTCGATCGCCCGGCACGCCGGGTGCCCGGTAGCCGTGATCCCGGAGTCGGAGACGCCGCCCGACGGCCCGGTGGTGGTCGGTGTCGACGGCTCACCATGCAGCGTCGAGGCGGTCGCCATCGCCTTCGACGAAGCCGCACGGCGCGGTGCCCGCCTGATCGCGGTCCACGCCTGGTCGGAGTTCTACCGCTACGAGGCCCGCTCGACGATGCAGACCGAGGCCGAGGCGGTGCTCGCGGAAGGACTCGCCGGGTACGCCGAGAAGTATCCCGAGGTCTCGGTCGAACGGAACGTCGTGGAGGACCGCCCGGCGAAGGCGATCCTCGCAGCCGGTGCCGGGGCCCAGCTGATCGTCGTCGGCAGCCACGGTCGCGGCGGCTTCGTCGGCATGACCCTCGGCTCAGTCGCCCAGACCGTCCTGCACGGCGCCGAGGGCCCGCTGATCATCGCCCGACCGACCACGAACCACTGATCGCCACGATCGACGGTGGGGCCGGTCATGGCACCAGAACCGCCGCACCGTCGAAGCGGCCGAGGGACAGATCGCTCAGCGCGCGATCCGCGTGATCGAGCGGGTAGCGGTGGGTCGATACCGCGAGCCGACGGTCCTGCGCCAGCTCGAGGAACTCCCTGGCCTGCGCCCGAGTGTTCGAGGTGACGCTGCGAATCTGGCGCTCCCGGAACAGATGTCGCTGATAGTTCAGCGGCGGCACATCGGTGAGGTGGATGCCGGCCACAGCCAGCGTGCCACCGGCGTCCAACGCCGCCATCGCCGGCAGTACGAGGGCACCGACGGGGGCGAACAGAATCGCCGAATCCAGCGGTTCCGGTGGTGCGTCGGCGGCACCCTGCACCGAATCCGCGCCCAAGGCCAGCGCCAGCTCCCTGGCCGCCGCGTCCCTGGTCATCACATGCACCCGTGCTCCCCGGGCGAGCGCGATCTGCGCGGTGAGATGGGCGCTGCCACCGAAGCCGTAGATGCCGAGCACCCCGCCTTCGGGGACTTCAGCCCGTATCAGCGCGTGGTAGCCGATGATGCCCGCGCACAGCAGCGGTGCCAGCTCGTCGTCGCGGTAGCCGGTCGGCAAAGGCAGTGCGAAATCAGTCGGGACGGTCGCGAATTCGGCATAGCCGCCGTCGGCATCCCAGCCGGTGTAACGCGACCGCGGACACAGATTCTCCGCACCACGCAGGCAATATCGGCACTCACCACACGTATACCGCAGCCAGGGGACACCGACTCGATCGCCGACCGCGACGCTCGTGCATCCATCCGGAACCGACACGACCTCGGCGACCACCTCGTGTCCCGGTGTCACATGCTGCCGGTGCACCGGCAGGTCGCCTTCGACAACATGCAGATCAGTCCGGCACACACCGCACGACAGCACCCGCACCAGCAGCTCGCCGGCGGCGGGGACCGGAATCGGTTCATGTCCGAGTCGCAGCGGCGCCGAACCGACCGGACCCGGATGTTCTACTCGCCATGCACGCATCATCTCGCTGCTCCCTTGATCCGCCGAGCCGTGCTGATGTCCACCCTGACACGCCCCAGGCGACGGCGCGTGGAGCCGCACAGTCTGGTGTCGCCATTCGACGGTCAGTTCGCTGTAGACGGCGGGCTCGAAGAGCGCCACTGACTCGACCGTTGATCGGCGAGCGCCCTCAGCCGGGCGCGATTGCCAGGTGTGTCCGAACAGACCGCCGCCGAGCGGGGCCGCCGCCTGCTGATCGTGCACGGACTCGACCTGGCCCGCGCCGCGGCAGTCACCCCCTACGCCGTCGGCACACCGGCGGTCATCGACGCAGTACGCGCCCACGGCGCAGCAGTCCTCGCCGCCGCCGAGCGCATGACCCGGGACGTAGCGCCCGGACTCGTGGTCAGTACCGAGCGCGTTGCGGGTCACCCGGCGCAGATGGTGGTCGTCGGAAGCCACGGAGGGGGTGGGCTGCGTGGTCTCGTCCTCGGTTCGACCGGCAATTGGCTTGTCCAGCATGCCCACTGCCGCCGAGGACCTGCGATGAGGAACACGACAGCTTTCGCGGTCGGTGCCGCGACCTACTTCGCCGGACTCGGACTGGGGTATTCGTTTTCTCCTGCGCAAACGGTTCGCGACTTGGGGCGCGACCCGCGACGAGGTCGAGCGCACGATGCCCGGCGACGAATTGCTCCCGGCCCCTGATATTCGCACAACCAGGGCGATCACCGTCTCAGCCGAACCGGCGGCGATATGGCGTGGCTCGTGCAGATCGGCCCCGGGCGCGGCGGCGCGTACACCTACGACTGGATCGAGAACCTGTTCGGCCTCGACATGCACAGCGCCGACGAGATCCTGCCCCGATTCCAGCATCCGGCGCTCGGCGACGTGATCGCGCTCGGCGCGCAGGGCCCCCGAATGCGTATCCGCGTGCTCGAACCCGACCGGTCGCTCGTGTTCGGCTCCGAGGACGGCGCCTGGGTCTGGTCGTTCAACCTCTACCCCGAACCCGCCGGTACCCGGCTGATCAGCCGCAATCTCATCTCGATGACCGGGTCATCGCTGCGGACACGGTTGTTCACCCGCCTCGTCGCTGAACCGGGCAGCTTGGTCATGGAGCGAAAGATGCTCTCGGGCATCCGAACCCGTGCCGAGTCACTCGCCCGCCCGTCGGCGATCTGAAAGGAGTCTTCGATGTTCGCCATGGTCTACGACGGCCCGGGACGTCCGCACCGTCGCGACGTACCCGATCCGAGGATCCTCGACAGCACCGACGCCGTCGTCAGAGTCGGCACGGCCACCATCTGCGGAACCGACCTGCACATTCTCCAGGGTGATGTGCCCGAGGTCGAGCGCGGACGGATCCTCGGCCACGAAGCCGTCGGAACCGTCGCCGCCATCGGCAGCGCGGTGCGCACCTTGCGGGTCGGGGATCGAGTTCTCGTGTCTGTATCTCCGCATGGGGAGCCTGCGCATACTGCCGAGAGGCCCGCTACGGGCAGTGCACCGGGCGGCGGATGGCTGCTCGGCCACGAAATCGACGGCACCCATGCGGAATCGGTGCGCGTGCCGTGCGCCGACATGTCGACCCATCGGATTCCGCCCGGCATCAGCGACGAACAAATGCTCATGCTGGCCGATATCCTGCCCACCAGCTACGAGGTCGGGGTTCGCAACGGCAGGGTGCGGCCGGGCGATACCGTGGTCATCGTCGGCGCGGGACCGATCGGGCTGGCCGCGGTGATGACCGCGCGGCTCTACAGCCCGAGCCGCATCGTCGTCATCGACCTCGCCGGCACCCGGTTGGCAGCCGCGTACGCACTCGGTGTCGATCCGGTGCTCAACAGCCGCCGCGACGATGTGCGTGGCCGGCTCGCCGAGCTCACCGGTGGCCGGGGTGCCGATGTGACGTTGGAGGCGGTCGGTGCAGTCGTAGGCAGGATCGTCATGACCACCGCCCAGCATGGGCCCGGATACCCGTCCTCGGATCGAACTCGCCCATGTCCTTCCTACCGCGCGCGTGCCAGTAGTTCCGCTATGCCGTCCTCGATACCGGCCGCGATCAGGTCGATGTCGGGTGTGGAGTCGTAGTCGCCGGTGATTCCGAAGACCAGATTGTCGCCGTAGCTCAGGATCGCGATCGTGGTGCGCAGGCGCATCGCGAGAGGAATGCAGGGCCAGATCTCCGCCACCGCACGACCGTCCAGGCTCAGTCGTCTGCGGGGTCCCGGCACATTGGTAGCCAGCGCGCCGACGCTGCGCTGCGGAAAGTGGCCGGCCAGCCGGAATGCCCACGCCCCGACAGCGAACGGCAGCAGCTCCGCCACCTCCAGAATTGACTTCTCGGCCTCGGCTTCGCCCCGCGCGCGGTGGCGCGCGACGCGCTCATGGACGGCGCTCAACCGCTCGACCGGATCGGCGAACTCCACCGGGAGATGCGGGAGAATCGCCGAAACACGGTTGTCCAGAGCGAATTCGGCATCGGTGGCACGCATGGACACCGGGACCAGAATTCGTACTCCGCCCGCCGTCGGATCCTCGCCGCGGTCGTGCAGAAGTCGCCGATAGGCCGCGGTGACGGCGGCCAAGGCCACGTCGTTGACCGAGGTTCCGAATGCCGTCTCGACGGCGCGGATATCGGTCATCGACACCCTCGCGACGGCATAGCGGCGCTGGCGACCGAGAGGTCCGTTCAAGGACGACGGGCTGCCCGGAGCCACCGCCGCGGACACCACGGGAACGAGCGCGCGCATCATCGAGAGGGCGAAGCGCGGTGCCGTGACCGGTAGCCGAATCGCCCTGGTCACCCACTCGACGAGACCGGCACCCGATGTGCTCGATGTGCGCGTACTCGCCGGTGCGACGCGGTCTGCGGCGGCATCGCACAGCTGCTCGAACAACGCGATTCCCGACATGCCGTCGACCATGCTGTGGTGGGCTTTCACGATCAATGCCCATCGATCGCCTGTCAATTGTTCGACGACCACGCACTGCCACAGCGGATGGTCCCGGTCGAGCCGTTGCTCCAGTTCGGTGGCGACGAGCTCCCGCAAGGCCGACTCGTCGTGCGGGCCGGGCACCGCGGTCCACCGGATGTGGTGCGCCAGGTCGAAATCGGGGTCTCGCTCCCACACCGGTGCGGACAGATTCAGCGGCTTTCTGCGTACTCGCCGGCGCAGAAGCTCGACGTGATCGATCCGCTTCTGCAGCCACGCGACGAACTCGGCGCGTGTCGGCGCCGGCCCGGCCACTATCGCGACGGCACCGATTCCCAGGCTGATGTGGCGATCGGTGTCCTCCAGTTCCATGAATCCCCAATCGAGGGGGTGTAGCTCTGTCATCGGTCGACCTCGACGTAGGTGCTGTGGTGGCCGCCCCGTTGCCGTGTACGCGCGACCGGTGATCTGATCCTCGCCGGTGCGGCCGGGGACGGCGAGAGAACATGGTCAACGATCACCGGCCGAACTGCCCTTCCTGCCCGACGGCCAGCGGTCCAGCCGGTGCCATTGGACCCTGCGTTACGGGCACCACGGCTCTGACCGGCGACGATTCTCGCGTGGGGACATGACCGAGCACAGCGTGCACTGCACCAACCCGGCCGCCGACCGAACACCACGCGGTGCTTACGACGCGTTCATCTTCGCCACGATGCAGGACATCCGGTCGGCCGACGAGCACGTGCTGGCCGCGGCCCGCGAGGACGCGATCATCGCGGCACCGTCGGTCACGGTGACCACTGAACTCGCGACCGGCAACCCCACCCGCACCCTCATCGATGCCTCGGCGCACGCGCATCTGCTGGTTCTCGGGGCGACAGCGTCGGTCGGTTCGATCGCCCACCTCGGCTCGACGCTGCTGTCGGTGACCGCGCACGCGCACGGCGAGGTCGTCATCGTGCGCGGGCCCGATCCCGATCGCAACAGCGGACCTGTCGTCGTGGTGTCGACGGCAGCAGCGTCGGCGAGCCTGCCGTCGGCGCCGCGTTCGCCGCGCTGGTCACGAACCGCGCAGCTGCTCGTCGTCGGCAGCCGCGGTCGCGGCGGATTCCGGGGTCTGATGCTCGGATCGACCAGCAACTGGCTCCTGCCCGCGGTCGGTCTGCCGGTCGAGAATCGCTGCGATGGCGTCGAGCCCCAGGTCCAGCTCCCGCAACACCAGGATTTGCTGCAGCTGTCCGGCACCTCGACGCTCAACATTGACGCAGCGTCAACCTGGCGACCTTCGGATGCCGAAGAGCGGCAGGCATTCCGCCAGAGCCCTGGTTGTCTTCGAAGGCGCCGGAGACCGCCGAGTTCGCTCCGAGATGGGCGAAGCCCAGCTCCAGGACCGCGGCACTCATTTCCGTTCCGATTCCTTGGCCGTGGTGGGTTCGGCCGAGCCAGGAGCCGGTGTTCACCTCGGCGCAGATCGCGAAGTTCTTGGCGGCGAGCGTGTCCACTCCGCGGTGAACGGTTGCACAGCCGGATCGTGCACCCCTCGGCGGCCAGCCCGGCCAGTGCACCCAGGTCCTCCAGGCCGGGCAATCTCAGTTCCAGTCGTGGTGTCGCACCTGCAATCCGGCCAGGGGCCGGTGCGTCCTCAGGCTCATACCGGTCATCATGACCATCGGGCGGCCGTCGCGGCCATCGATTTGTCTGGTGCTGGAAGTGCATCAGAGGGCGTTGATCCGGGCGAGCGCGTCGAAGGACAGGTCGCCTGCCTGCCACAGGGCGGTGACCTCCGCGCGCACGGCGGGCGCGAGGGCGGGGTCTTGCAGCGCAAGGCCATTGGTGAAGATGACGGTATTGGCGCCCAGGTCGGCGGCGATGAGCATCTGCTCGGTGGCGACGCCCGCGCCGAACAGCTGATCGAGTCCATCGCCTACGAAGTAGAACCGCCACAGTGGACCGAGGTCGGCGCCGTAGACCGCTTTGGTGCGGTCGATGATCACGTCGCCGACGGCGGCGATGCTCGCGACGATCTTGAAGTAGTCCGGGGTATTCTCGGTTCGACTGCGCACTGCCGCAACCGAATACGTCAGGTCGACGGTGAGATGGGCGTTGTAGCCCGCCATCGCGGTGCGAGCCCTGGATACGCCGCAGTCCTGGGCGAGGGCGAAATAGTGGGCCCAGTGGGGTTCGGTGACGCCGCCGGTGAATTCGGCGTGCAGATTGTCCAGGAACCGGCGCAGGAGTTCCGTGCTGATCGCGTGCGCGTATTCGCGGTTCGCGAACGCGGCGGGGTCGCGCTGTAGGGGCATGACGGCCGCGTATTCGACGCCGTCGAGGCCGATGGCGAACAGACCGCGCAGATCCCGGTGGGCGACGAGGATCTCGGTGATCCGGTCGTGCCGGTCCACCGCGTTCTCGAGTCGCGCGAGACTGTCGGCGCCGGCGATCGTCGAGGTATCCGACAGCCGTGCGATGTCGGCGATATCGGCAGAAGACAGCGTCGAACCGCACGCGGTGTCGCGAACAGCGCCGGTGGCCGGTGCCGCGACGACCGCGGGCAGGGTCATGATCAGGGCCGCAGCGACAGCAGCTATTCCGCTCGATACACGCACCCGCAGATTCCACCACCCGTGAGTGAGAACCGCAGCATACGACACGGCGCGAAGCGGGTCGTCGAACCGAGCGAACGGTGCGATAGCCTGGGCGAATGCCGGAAACCATTGCGATTTCAGGGACCGGCGGACACATCGGCGGGCGCGCCGCCCGGATTCTCGCGGACTCGGGCGCGCCGTTGCCGCTGCTGGGGCGCACTCTCGACGATCTGCCCTCGATCCAGGGCGCCACGGCGGCGATCACTGGTACACCGAGCAGGCCATCCGCGAGTCCGGCCTGGATTTCACGTGCCTGCGCGACAACCGGTATCAGGGCATCATCCCCCACTTCGCCGACGCCGACGGCGTGATCGCCGGCCCGGCGGGCGACGGCAAGGTCGCCGCCGTGACCCGCGCGGATGTCGCCGACTGCGCTGCCGCGGTACTCACTTCGACCACCTACACCGGTGCCGTCCCTCACCGATCACCCGGCCACCGATTCCACCGACTATCTGGCCACGCTCCCGAAACAGTCCTGACCGGGGCTCACACCAGGCGCAAGCTGGTGATGATCTTCTTGGCCTGGTCGGCAGTGAGTTCGCCGGTGGCGTTGCGGTCGACGAGGAGGGTCAGCACCAGCAACGTGTCGGCTGCGTTCTTGAAGGCGAAGGTGTACACCGAGTAGGAGTCGGCGGTGCAGCCGGCGATCGCGGGCTTCCAGGGTCCGGTGCTCTCGACGAACTGGCCGGTGACACCGCTCTGGGTCGTCAGCGCGGTCGGCGAGGTCAACTTTCCGCCGGTCGGATCCGAGTATCCGCCTGCCGCAGCGATTTTCGCGACAGCTTTGGCGGCGGAAGCAGGATCGGATTCGGTGGTCGTGGTGACGCCTGCCATGGCGCGATAGGCCGATCCGGGGCAGTAGCTCTCGCCCTCGGTCGCCTGGCCGCGGCCGTTCATCGAGCCGAGCGCCGTGGTGAAGGATATGGTGTCGTACTCGGCGGAGACCGACCATGCAGACGGCACGTCGTAGGCGACGCGGTAGGAGGCGACGAGCACGCCCTTCGAACCCGGCGTCGCCGGTGCGGTGGTCGTGCCGGTCAACGGTCCCGCTTTCACCGTCGTCGCGGTGGTCGAGGTCGCCGCGGCGGTGGTGTCGTCGGAGCTGCTGGCGCCGATCACGACGGCGGCGATCCCGACGACAGCGATCAACGCGACCACGACGACCACCGCGATGATCACCCCGGCGCCAGTGTTTCGGCGAGGCGGTCCCGGATTCGGTTGCGGCGCATACCCGTACGGCTGCTGCACATAGGGCTGCTGACCGTAGGGTTGTGGCGCATACGGCTGCTGACCATACGGCGGTTGCCCGTACCCGGGCTGCGGCGCACCGTACTGCGGCGGCGGATATCCACCCGGCTGCTGCGGGATGGCAGGCTGGGAGTACGGGTCGGCTCCGGTCTGCGGGGTCTCCCCCGACATCCCCGGCGCCTCCCACCAGCGATCGCTGTCGTTTGCCACGTCGAGTCCTCCCTCGCCACCTGCCTCCGCGACCGTCCTGCGGGTCAGGCCAGGTTCACCCGTCAGCGTAATAGTGAACCGTTCTCGACGGGCGGCGTGGGCTGGTCGGCTACAACGCGCTGATCCGGTCGGCGGCAGCGACGGTGGCGGAACCGAGCTCGCTCAGCGCCGCCGCCGACAGGCGGGTGTCGGGGCAGCTGACGACCGCGGCCACCACCGCGCCGCCCGCATCACGCACCGGCGCGGCCAGGGTGACGACGGCGTTCTCGGGTCCGAGCTCGTCGGGCAGATAGTCGATGGTGATCAGTTCGGTGATGACCGAGCCCAGCTGCGCGCGCAACGCGGCGGTGATCGGCGAATCACGCAGGCCCGCCAGCACTTCCAGCATCGGCGTCGAATCGTCGACCAAACGTTCGACCGAGTAGCCGCGGGCACGGATTTCCGCGAGGACGAGGGCCAGCCGGTCGCGGTGGACCGGATCGGCGGTCGCGAGCCACGCCTGCCGGGCCGGTTCGGGCGCCCAGGCGACGAATTCACGGCAAACAGGCGGCGCGAGTGGGAGCCTGCGGCCCGTGCGGATCCAGCCCGCGGACGGGTTCCCGACGACCTCGGTGACCACGATGCTGTCGCCGTCGCGTTCGGCGAGAAACACCGGATCGCCGGTGCGCTCGAACAGGGCACGCAGGTGCGGCGCAGCAGTGCGGCGCAGCGGAAAGGCGGCCTCGGCCCGGCGCGCGACGGTGAGCAGGCGCAGACCGATGCCGTAGCAGCCGTCGTCGTCGCGCACGGTCCAGCCGTCCGCGGTGAGCTGGGTGAGCACCGCGTGCGCGGTGGCCCTGGACAGTCCCGCTTCGCGAACGATCCGGGCCAGCGACAGCCGGTCCGTCGGGTGCCGCGAGAGCAGCTCGAGCACCTTCACGACCCGCTGCGTCGGCGGCGACGCGGCACCCACCTCGCCCACCGAATCAGCGGTCGCCTCTTGACCGGCGCCCACGGCCCGGCTTATCGTCGGTGTCACAATATCGAACAATAGCGTCGAATATTCGACAATGCAACCCGGCGGTGGAAGTCCGACCGCCGGAGCAGCGAACGAAGTGGGTGAACAGTGCAGACGGGGTACGAGCTGTCGCATCTGGCGGCCTTGGAGGCCGAGTCGGTGCACATCTTCCGGGAGGTGGCGGCCACGTTCGAGCGGCCGGTGCTGTTGTTTTCCGGCGGCAAGGATTCGGCGGTGCTGTTGCACCTGGCGCGACGGGCCTTCTGGCCCGCGCCGCTGCCGTTTCCGCTGCTGCATGTGGACACCGGGCACAATTTCGACGAGGTGATCGAGTTCCGCGACCGGACCGCCGACCGCACCGGCGCGCGGCTGCTGGTCGCGCGGGTCCAGGACGACATCGACGCCGGCCGCTCGGTGGAGCGCCCCGGCGGGACCCGTAATCCGTTGCAGACCACCACCTTGCTGCGGGCGATCGGCGAGCACCGCTTCGACGCCGTCTTCGGTGGCGCGCGCCGCGACGAGGAGAAGGCGCGGGCCAAGGAGCGGGTGTTCAGCTTCCGCAACCGTTTCGGCGAGTGGGATCCGCGGGCGCAGCGCCCCGAGGTGTGGAACCTCTACAACGGGCGCCATCAGAAGGGCGAGCACATCCGGGTGTTCCCGCTGTCGAACTGGACCGAGCTCGACATCTGGGAGTACATCGACCGCGAGGCCGTCGAGCTGCCGACGCTGTACTACGCGCATCGGCGCCAGGTCGTCGAACGCGACGGCATGCTGTTGTCGGCAGGCCGATTCATCACCCCGCAACCAGGTGAGCACACGTTCGAGGCGACTGTGCGCTTCCGCACCGTCGGCGACGCCACCTGCACCGGGTGCGTGGAGAGCGAGGCGGACACCGCGGCGAAGGTGATCGCCGAGACCGCCGCCACCCGGCTGACCGAGCGCGGCGCCACCCGCGCCGACGACCGGATCTCCGAGACCGGCATGGAAGACCGCAAGCGAGAGGGCTACTTCTGATGAGCCGCAACCTGTTACGCCTGGCGACCGCGGGCAGCGTCGACGACGGCAAGTCGACCCTCATCGGCAGGCTGCTCTACGACTCCAAGTCGCTGTTCGACGACCAACTGGCCGCGATCGAGCGGGTCAGCACCGAACGCGGCGGCGACTCGGCAGATCTCGCCCTCGTCACCGACGGGCTGCGCGCCGAGCGCGAGCAGGGCATCACCATCGATGTCGCCTACCGCTATGTGACGACACCGCGGCGCAAGTTCGTCATCGCCGACACCCCGGGCCATGTGCAGTACACCCGCAATATGGTCACCGGCGCGTCCACCGCCGACCTCGCGCTGATCCTGGTCGACGCCCGCACCGGGGTGTCCGAGCAGACCCGCAGACACGCCTTCCTCGCCACGTTGCTCGGGGTGCCGCACCTGGTGGTGTGCGTGAACAAGATGGATCTGGTCGACTGGTCGCAGGAGCGGTTCGAGGAGATCCGCACCGAATTCGCCGCCTTCGCCGCGAAATTGACGGTCGGCGACCTGAGCTTCGTGCCCGTCTCGGCTCTGCTCGGCGACAATGTCGTCGAAAGCTCCGAACATATGGACTGGTATCCCGGACCGCCGTTGCTGCGCCACCTCGAGGACGTGCACATCGCCTCGGACCGCAATCTCATCGACGCGCGATTGCCGATCCAGTACGTCATCCGGGCGCAGCAGGGCCTCGATCATCGCAGCTACGCGGGCACCGTCGCAGGCGGCATCTTCAAGCCGGGTGACGAGGTGGTGGTGCTGCCCGCCGGACATTCCTCGCGGGTGCGCGAGATCTGGGGGCCGGGTGGCACCAAGGTCGACGAGGCGTTCACCGGGATGGCGATCTCGCTGACGCTCGACGACGAGATCGATATCGGCCGCGGTGATCTGCTGGCCCGGCCGGGTAATCGCCCGCAGCAGGGCGCCGATCTGGACGCGATGGTGTGCTGGTTCTCCGAGACCACGCAATTGCGCGAAGGCGCACGGTATCTGGTGCGCACCGCGGCGCAGACCTCGCCCGCGGAAGTCACCGCCATCGAGTACCGGCTCGATGTCAACACCTTGCACCGGGTCGAGGACGTGGAAGCGTTGTCGCTCAACGACATCGCCCGGGTCCGGCTGCGCAGCAGGCAGCCGCTGCTGTTCGATCTGTACCGGGAGAACCGGCGGACCGGCAGTTTCATCCTGATCGACCCGGTGACCGATCAGACAGTCGCCGCGGGCATGGTCACCGGCCGCGATACCGGGGCGCACGCCGCACCGGCGACGGTGGTCTGGCACCGCTCGGCGGTGACCCGCGACGATCGCGCACACTCCGGGGCCACGATCTGGCTGACCGGCCTGTCGGGCTCGGGGAAGTCGACCATCGCGGTCGAGGTGGAACGTCAACTGGTCGCGGCGGGTCGCGCCGCCTATCTACTCGACGGTGACAATCTGCGGCACGGCCTCAACGCCGGTCTCGGCTTCTCCCCCGCCGACCGGGACGAGAACGTGCGCCGGGTCGCTGAGGTCGCGGCACTGTTCGCCGATTCGGGTGCGATCGCCATCGTGTCGGTGATCAGCCCGTTCGCCGAGCAGCGCACCCGCGCGCGCACCACGCACGCCGAGCGGACGTTGCCGTTCCACGAGGTCTTCGTCGACACGCCGCTGCCGGAATGCGAACGGCGTGACCCCAAGGGGCTCTATGCCAAGGCGCGCGCCGGTGAGTTGCCCGGTTTCACCGGCATCAGCTCGCCTTACGAACGACCCGAGCACGCCGATCTCGTCATCACCCCCGATCTCGGCTCTCCCGCCGACATCGCCGCCCATATCCTCCGAGAGCTAGGAATCGCAGACCGTTGACCCACTCCAGTACCGCCACCGAAGCCGGGAGCACCGCGCCACCGGAGCCACTCACCGCGCCGTTCACGGCCGCGGTGGCCCAGGCCGAAAAGCTCATCGCCGGCGCCGAATTCGTACGTAGCGAGGCCGATCTCGCCGAGGGCTACGACTACCTCGCCGCGAGTGTCGCCGCCTGCCTGCGGCTCTCCGGCGCGCACGGCACCAGCCATCCGTATTTCGTGTCCTCGACCGGGCCGTACGCCAAGATGGGCTTGGACAATCCGGACACGCTCTACTACCACGCCAACATCGAACCCGACGCCGAGTATGTGGTGAGCGGCGTGCGCGGCACCACCGTCGACCTCAGTTTCCAAGTGCTCAAGGGCGATTACACCGCGACCGATGTCCCCGGCGGTGAAGACGCCTTCGACGATCGGCGGATTCCGATCGCCGAGGACGGCAGCTTCTCGATCCGCTTCGGCCCCGCCAAGCCGGACGCGGGTCCCGGCTACTTCACCCTCGGCGAGGGCGCGTCGATGCTGGCCGTGCGTGAGGTCTACAGCGACTGGACCGAACGCAAGGGCTCGATCCGTATCGAGCGGGTCGACACGATCGGCACCGCGCCGGTCGAGCCGGATCTGGCGCGGATGCGCAAACGCTACGGTGCCGCCGCGAAGATGCTGCTCACGCGGGTGCACACCTGGTTCAACTTCCCGAAGTGGTTCTATCTGGACCTGCCGGTGAACACCCTCACCGCGCCCAGGTTGACCCCGGGCGGGCTGAGCACCCAATACTCCTCGGTGGGCCATTTCGATCTCGCCGACGATCAGGCGCTGGTGATCACCGTCCCGAAATCGGATGCGCCGTATCAGGGTTTCCAGCTGGGCAGCCTCTGGTACATCTCCCTGGACTACGTCAACCACCAGACCAGCCTCAATCACGCACAGGCGCAGGTGGATCCGGACGGCATGATCCGGATGGTGGTGAGCAAGCAGGATCCCGGCATCGCGAACTGGATCGAGACCACCGGCCGCACGCGCGGCATCCTGCAGTTCCGGTGGCAGCGCACCGACCGGCCGATGACCGAGGCCGACGGCCCGACCGTCGCCCTAGTGCCGGTCACCGAGGTCGCCCAGCACCTCCCCCATATCGAACACAACCGGATCGACGCCGCCGGCTGGCGTGACCGGATCGCCGCCCGGCAGCGGGCTTTCGCCGAAAGGATGTTGGGATGAGCGGGGCACTGTTGGATGGAAAAGTCGTCGTCGTGTCCGGGGTCGGCCCCGGGCTCGGCCGCTCGATCTGCCTCGAGGCCGCTGCCGCGGGCGCGACGGTCGTGCTGGCGGCGCGGACCGAATCGCGGCTGCTCGAGGTGGCCGCCGAGATCGAGGCTGCCGGTGGCGCCACGCTGAGCGTGCCGACCGATATCACCGACGAGGCGGCGGTCCAGAATCTGGTGGCGAAGACCGTCGAGACATTCGGGCGGGTCGACGCGCTGGTGAACAACGCGTTCTCCGTGCCGTCGATGAAACCGCTGGACCGCACCGACTTCGACCATATCCGCTCGAGCCTCGACATGACGGTGCTGGGCGGCCTGCGGATGACGCAGGCGTTCACGCCCGCTCTCGCCGAGTCCAAAGGCGCTGTGGTGATGATCAATTCGATGGTCGTGCGGCATTCCGAACCGCGGTACGGCAGCTACAAACTCACCAAGGCCGCGCTGCTGGCCATGTCGCAGACCCTGGCCACCGAGCTCGGCGGCAAAGGCGTGCGGGTCAACAGCGTGCTGCCCGGCTATATCTGGACCGATCAGCTGAAGTGGTACTTCGGTCAGGTCGCCGAGAAGTACGGCATCACCGTCGAGCAGGTCTACGAACAGACCGCCTCGAAATCCGACCTGAAGCGGTTGCCCGAGCCCGACGAGATCGCCCGTGCCGTGGTGTTTCTCGCCTCCGACTGGTCGTCGGCGATCACCGGTCAGACCCTCGACGTCAACTGCGGCGAATACCACAACTGAGCAAGGAGTCTCCTTCGATGACCGTGCGCACCGATGTCGGCACCGTGGCCGACCTGCACGCCTCAGCCACCAAACTCACCGGTCTCACCGATTTCGGGACCGACGACTACACCGAGGCGTTGCAGGTGCTGCTCGACTCGTATCGCGACGAGGCCGGGCTCACCGAGCTCGGCAGCAAGATGTCGCGATTCTTCCTGCGCGGCACGCTTGTCGCTCGCGCGTTGAGTGAGGCCGCGTGGGCGGCCAATCCCGGTTATGTCGACACACCGGTCACCCGGCCGATCTTCGTCACCGGTCTGCCCCGGACCGGTACCACCGCGCTGCACCGTCTGCTGGCGGCCGATCCGGCCAATCAGGGGCTGGAGATGTGGCTGACCGACTTCCCGCAGCCGCGTCCGCCGCGCGAAACCTGGGACAGCAATCCCGCCTACCAGCAGATCGACGCGGGCCTGCGGCAGCATCAGGTGCAGAACCCCGAATTCATGGGCCTGCACTACATGAGCGCCTCCGACGTGGAGGAATGCTGGCAGCTGCTGCGGCAGTCGGGCACCTCGCATTCCTACGAATGCCTGGCCTACGTGCCGAGCTACTCGCAGTGGCTGGCCGGCCAGGACTGGACGCCCGCCTACGCGCGCCACCGTCGCAACCTGCAGCTGATCGGCATGAACGACACCCGCCGCTGGGTTCTCAAGAACCCCAGCCACCTGTTCTGTCTGGATGCCCTGCTCGCCGTCTACCCGGACGCCGTCGTCATCCAGACCCACCGCGACCCGGCCACCATCATCCCGTCGGTGTGCAGCCTCAACGAACACGCCACCCGCGGCTGGTCGACCACCTTCACCGGCGAGACCATCGGCCGCACCCAGCTCGACCTGTGGGCCCGCGGCCTCTCCGAATTCACCGCGGCCCGCGCCCGCCACACCGACGCCACCTTCATCGACATCGAGTTCGACGACCTGCGCGCCGACCCGTTCGGTGTCGTCGAAGGCATCTACACCCGAATCGGCACCGATTTCACCGACGAGGCCCGCACCGCCATCACCGCCCTCGACAACGAGAGCCGCACCGGCGACCGCAAACCCACCCACCACTACTCACTCGCCGACTACGGACTCACCGAGGAGATGGTCGCCGAACGCTTCGGCGCCTGACCCACCGAAGGATCCGTGCCCACCCGCTCAGCCGATCAGCGGGTGGGCACGGACAGCGCTGTCACGATCACGAACGCGGTCCGAAGAACTCGGCTCGCGCGGCGTCGATGCGGGCTTGGGCCTGTGCGGCGCCTTGAAAACTCACCGCGGCCGATCCACCGCCGGCGAGCCCCAGTGCGATGAGGCCGCCGATCACCGAGAGCAGATCTGGCGCCGGGAGGACGTCCGTGTCGCCGGCGGGCCTGACATTTTGCACGGGAACCGACGCACCACCGGCCGGTATCTGCGCCGCGGGTGGATCACCTGCTCCGCCGGGCGCCGGTGCTGCGGGTGACTCACCGCCCGGTGCCGATCCCGCGGGCGGTGCACTGCCGCCGCCGGGTGAACTCCCCGGTTCCGACGGACCCCCCGGTTCGGTAGCCTCCGGGTCGGTGGTCTCCGGGTCGGTGGCCTCCGGTTCGGGTTGTGCCGGCGCGGACGGCGCATCGGGGGCCAGACCTTCGGGAGCAGGCTCTTCGGCAGGCGCTTCGGGCTCGGGTGCATCGCCCGGGTTCGGGTTGTTGCCCTGGTTACCGCCCCCGTTACCCTGATTACCGTTTCCGCTACCAGGGTTCTGATTCCCGTTGTTGCCCTGATTGCCTTTCCCGTTACCCTGATTGCCATTGCCGCTGCCGGGGTTCTGATTCCCGCTATTGCCGTTGTCTCCGCCCCCATTACCCTGATTACCGATGCCACTACCACCCCCATGGCCATGGTCTGGCGGGTCGGCAACCAACCGGGCACCGTCGCCGTTCGCGAAACGATCTCCGCCGGGAATCCCCGCCATGTTGATCTCGCCACTGGTAACGCGGGTCGGCTCAGCGTCCGCGACCCCGCCGTATCCGAGCAGGCCGAGGAAACCCGCGGCCCCTGCCACCACGACTGTTCGTCTCATTCGACCGACCATCACGCGCCCGCCGTCCCGTCCTCGATAGTCCAGCCCACACCATTGCGGTCGGCTCCGGCGTCCAGCACGTTACGCACCGCCCCTCCCCGCGCCCGGATGTATGCGGCGCGCACCCTCAGACCGAGCCTGATCAGGCTATCCAATAGCAACGTCCCGCGACCGCCTGAGTCGGCCCCATGGGGCAAGACCAGTTCCGACGCACCTTCAACGAATCAGAACCACCTGGGACACGGTCTCAGGCTGGTTCGGGTAGCTCAGCGACGGAACTGGGCGTACCAGTCGAGCAGGGCCGGGTGGTCGATGGCGGTGGTGTCGAGGACCTGGGATGGTGTGGCGCCCTGCAGGATTCGCTTGATGGGGACCTCCAGCTTCTTTCCGGTTTTCGTGCGAGGCACGCCGGGTGCGGCGATGATCTCGTCGGGGACGTGGCGAGGGGACACTTCGGTGCGGATGGTGGCGGCGATGCCGGCTTTCATCGCATCGGTGAGGGTGGCGCCGGTGGGGAGAACGACGAACAGCGGCATCCAGTAGCCGCCGTCGGGTTGTTCGGCGCCGATGACGAGGGAGTCGACGATGTCGGGGAGTTGTTCGACGGCCTGGTAGATATCGGCGCTGCCCATGCGGATGCCGTGCCGGTTCAGGGTGGAATCCGAGCGGCCGTGGACGATGACGCTGTGCCGGTCGGTGACCGTGATCCAGTCTCCGTGACGCCAGACATCGGGGTAGTCCTCGAAATAGGCGGCGCGATAACGGGATCCGTCGGGGTCGTTCCAGAAGCGGATCGGCATCGACGGCATGGGTTTCGTGACGACCAGTTCACCGACGACACCGTGGACGGGTTTACCCTGGTCGTCCCAGGCTTCCAGGGCGACGCCCAGATACGGCGCGGACAACTCGCCCGGCCGGACGGGGACGGTCGGTGCGCCGCCGGCGAAGGCCGAGACGACGTCGGTGCCGCCGCTGATCGAGGCGACCGGGATGTGGGCACCGACATTGTCACGCAACCAGATCGACGAGCTGGCAGGCAGCGCCGAACCGGTGATGCCGATCAGGCGCAACGCGGACAGGTCGTGGTCGTGCCGCGGGACCGCGTCGGCCTTCGCACACGCCAGGACATAGCCGGGGCTGGCGCCGAGCACCGTCGCGCCCAGCTGGGCGGCCAGCTCCCACAGCGCATCCGGCCTCGGGGCCGTCGGGCTGCCCGGATAGCAGACGATGGTCGCGCCGACCAGCAGCCCGGCGACCTGGAAGTTCCACATCATCCAGCTCGGGCTGGTGTACCAGAAGAAGGTGTCCTCGGGTCCGATATCGAACTGCAGCGCCATCGCTTTGAGGTGTTCGAGCAGCACCCCGCCGTGGCCGTGCACGATGCCCTTCGGCAGGCCGGTCGTACCCGAGGAGTACAGGACCCAGAGCGGGTGATCGAACGCCACCCGTTCGGTGCGCCACTGCGCGCCGTCGTCGGCACTCGCCTCGTCCCAGTCGAGCGCACCGTCGATGCCGCCACCCAGCCGCGACACCAGCACCGTCGCCCGCAGTCCCGGCAGACCCTCGCGCAGTGCCTCGATTTCGGCGACCTTGTGGTGCTCCTTACCGCCGAAGCGGTATCCGTCGGTGGTCACCAGCACGACCGGTTCCAGCTGACCCAACCGGTCCAGGGCGGCCTTTGCCGTGTAGTCCTGCCCGCAGGCGCTCCACACGGCACCGAGGCTCGCGGTCGCCAGGAACGCGATCACCGCCTCGGGAATGTCGGGCAGGTAGCCGACTACCCGATCACCGGGCCGGACACCTAGTTCGCGCAGCGTCCGCGCGAATCCGGCTGCCCGGCCCAGCATCTCGGCCCACGACAACTCCGTGACCGTGCCGCCCTCGTCGACCGACACGATCGCGGGCCGATCCGTCCGCGCCTGCCGGATCACCTGGTCGACGTAGTTCAGCCGGGCACCCGGAAACCACCGCGCCCCAGGCATGTCCGCGTCCGCGAGCACGACCGCAGGCCGCTCCCCCAGCGCGAAGTAGTCCCATACGGCGCTCCAGAACCCGGCCAGATCGTCGACCGACCACTGCCACAGCGTCCGGTAGTCCGGGAGCGAGACCGCGTGCCGCGACTCCACGAACCGTGCGAAATCGGTGATCCGCGCCTGGGCGATGTCCTGCGCGGTCGGCACCCACTGCGGCGCCACGGTCACGCTCGTCATCGCGCGCTCCACCCCCCGTCCATGACGTAGGAGGAGCCGGTGATCATCCCCGCCTGGTCGGAGGCCAGCCAGGCGACCAGGCGCGCGACCTCCTCCGGTTCGATCAGCCGTTTGATCACGCTCTCGGTGAGCAACACCTTCTCCACCACCTCCTGTTCGGGGATGCCGTGCGCGACGGCCTGCTCGGCGATCTGCTTGTCCACCAACGGTGTTCGCACATAGCCGGGATTCACGCAGTTGCTGGTGACACCGTGCGGGCCGCCCTCGAGCGCCGTCACCTTCGACAGCCCTTCCAGTGCGTGCTTGGCGGTCACGTACGCCACCTTGAACGGAGACGCGCGCAGCCCGTGAACCGACGAGATATTCACGACGCGGCCGAATCCCTGCTCGTACATGTGCGGCAGCGCCGCGCGGATGAGCAGGAACGGCGCCTCCACCATCAGCGTCTGGATGAGCCGGAACCGCTCGGGCGGGAAATCCTGGATCGGGCTCACGGTCTGCACGCCGGCGTTGTTCACCAGAATGTCGACCGACAGACTCAGCTCCGCCAGCGCGCCGACGTCGAGAAGATCCACCGCCCAGGCGGTTCCGCCGATCTCGGTGGCCACGGTCTTCGCGCCGAGCTCGTCGATATCGGCGACGGTGACCTCCGCACCGCGCGCGGCCAGCTCGCGCGCGCAGGCCGCGCCGATCCCGCCCGCCGCGCCGGTGACCAGCGCCTTGCGTCCGAGGAGATCGGTCATGCCGACACGACCTTCGCCGGCGTCGGCGCGGCCACGGTGGCGGCATCGGCGGCGTCGAGGGATTCGAGGTCGATGCCCTTGGTCTCCTTCGCGCACAGCACCGCGATCACCGTCACGACCGACGCCACCGCCAGATACACCGCGATCGGGACCGAGGAACCGTAGGAGTCGAGCAGCTTGACCGCGATGATCGGCGCGAGCGAACCCGCCACGATCGAGGTGACCTGATAGCCCAGCGACACACCGGAATACCGCATCCGCGTCGGGAACATCTCCGCCATGATCGCGGGCTGACCCGCGTACATCAGGCCGTGGAAGACCAGGCCGATTATGATCGCCGACAGGATCAGCGCGCTGTTGGCGGTGTCCATCAACGGGAAGGCGAAGAAGCCCCAGGTGCCGGCGGCCAGCGCACCGACCAGGTAGACGGGGCGGCGCCCGACACGGTCACCGAGACGGCCCGCCAGCGGGATGACCGCCATGTGCACGGCGTGCGCGGCCAGCAGCCACCACAGGATCGTCGTGGTGTCGGCGTGCACGTGCACCTTCAGATAGGTGATCGAGAACGTGACGACCAGGTAGTACATGATGTTCTCGCCGAAACGCAGTCCCATCGCGGTGAAGACGCCACGCGGGTAGCGGCGCAGCACCTCGAACACGCTGAACGACGTCGCCTTGGCCTGTTCCATGTGCCGCTGTGCCTCGACGAAGATCGGGGCGTCGGTCACCTTGGTGCGCACGTAGTAGCCGACCAGCACGACTACCGCCGACAGCCAGAACGCGACCCGCCAGCCCCAGCTCAGGAACGCGGCATCGGACAGCGTCGAGGTCAGCACGAGCAGCACGACGGTGGCGAGCAGATTGCCCGCGGGTACACCCGCCTGCGGCCAGCTCGCCCAGAACGCGCGGCTGCGGCTGGGACTGTGCTCGGCGACCAGCAGGACCGCACCACCCCATTCGCCGCCGATCGCGAAGCCCTGGATGAACCGCAGCGTCACCAGCATCGCCGGGGCCCAGTAGCCGATCTGGGTGAAGGTGGGCAGACAGCCCATCAGGAAGGTCGCGCCGCCGACCAGGACGAGACTCAGTTGCAGCAGCTGCTTGCGGCCGTAGCGGTCGCCGAAGTAGCCGAAGACGATGCCGCCGAGCGGGCGGGCCGCGAAGCCGACGGCGTAGGTGACGAAGGCCGCGAGGATGGCGTCGAGATCGCTGGTGCCCTTGGCGAAGAACACCTTGCTGAAGACGAGGGTGGCGGCGGTGCCGTAGAGGAAGAATTCGTACCATTCGACGACGGTGCCTGCCATCGAGGCGGCCACCACCCGGCGCAGACCACTGGGTGCCCCGCCCGGGTCGTCGCCTGCCTGCTTGGTCGCGTTGCTGACGCTCATCACTGCTCCTTGGTGATCACGACCACATCACCGCCCATATGTGACGTGGCCCACTAGCACTGGGGAGAGTATTCGTGCAGATCGAATTCGGTCGCAATGGCCAAGTTTGCACCGCGTATCTGCAAAGATGCAGAAATGAGCGCGACCTCGCCTGATCCGGGCCGACGTCCCAGCGCCGATGACCTGCTGGTACTGCTTGCCGTGGGCCGGTCGGGGCGCTATGTCACCGCCGCGGAGGAGCTGGGAATCAACCACACGACGATCTCGCGGCGGATCGCCGCGCTCGAGCGGGCGGTGGGCGGCCGGGTCCTGGCCAAGGCCACCAGCGGCTGGGAACTGACGGACCTGGGGCGCGCGGCGCTGTCGGCGGCCGAGACGATCGAGGCCGCGGTGCGTTCGCTCGGTGCGAGCGGTGGCGAGCGGGAACTCGAAGGGGTGGTTCGGCTTTCGGCCACCGACGGGTTCAGCGCGTATCTGGCGGCCCCGGCCGCCGCGCGGGTGCAGCGCGAGCATCCCCGGGTGGCGGTGGAGATCATCGCGACCACACGGCGCGCGTCCACGCAGCGCAGCGGGCTCGACATCGAGGTGGTGGTCGGCCGGCCCCAGGTCCATCGGGCCGAGGCAATCAGGCTGGGCGACTACAGCTTGGGCCTCTACGCCGCGCGCGACTATCTCGCCGATCGCGGAACACCGGAGACGATCGAGGACCTGCGTCGCTACCCGCTCGTCTACTTCATCGAATCAATCTTGCAGGTCGACGATCTCGACCTGGCCACCAGCTTCGCACCCGCCATGCGCCAATCCGTCTCCTCGACCAATGTTTTCGTCCATGTCGAGGCCACTCGGGCGGCCACCGGGATCGGCCTGCTGCCCTGCTTCATGGCCGACCGCCACGACGATCTGGTGCGCGTGCTCGGCGAGCAGGTGCGGGTGCAGCTCACCTACTGGCTCGTCACGCGCGCGGAGACACTGCGCCGCCCCGAGGTCGCCGCGGTCGTCGATGCCTTGCGCGCCACGGTCGACGAGCGGCGCGCGGAGCTGCTCGGGGATCAGCGCGGGTCGGGGCAGCGTCCGGCGTAGTGGCTCAGACCGAGGCCGTTGCTGCTCTTGCTGCGGCCGACCGGACCGTTCTTGGCCGAGCGCAGCCAGGTGCCCGCGGTGTCGAGGACCGGCATCTTCTCGCTGAAGGCGCGGCTGTAGCGGGTGGTGCCGTCGACGGTGAGGATGCCGTCACGGACATCGATGTGGGCGACGGTGGCCCAGAAGGAGTTCTTGCCGTTGCCGATGACAACGGTGATCTGGTCGGCGTCGGGGCCGGGGAACCCGTCCGGGCCGGGGCGGCCGTAGCGCACGCGCACGCGGGGCCGCCCGAAGGTGTCGATGGCGCCGGCACCGTTGTCGACGGACTGGTAGACGTTGAGCAGCAGATCGCCGTTCTCGGTGGGGCGCACGACGACCTGCTCGGTCGCGGGGAGGTTGCTCGTGCCGGGACCGCGGCTGTCGCCCTGGTGGTGGATGAACGGCCAGGCGGCGAGGTCGCCCTGGTGGCCCTTCTCGCCGCTGATCACCACGTAGTCGCCGGTGATCTCGTTGCGGCAGAAGAAGTACACGTCGAGGTCGCCCTTGCCGAACTTCGTCACGCGCCCGGACGGGTCGTACTGCGCGCCGCGCCCGTCCCATTCGAGACCGACGGTGAGTACGAAGCCGGGGTCGCCCTTGCGCAGGTCGATGCTGGCGCGTTTGTCGGGCGAGTCCTTGGTGAGGACCACGTCGACCTTGCGGAGGTCGACCGCGGGCGCGACCGGAACAGGTTGCGGCGCAACAGCGGGCGGCACGGTCGGCTCTTCGTCGACGACGATCCCGTGCTCGGTCGCGAAGGCCGCGAGCCCGGCGCTGTATCCCTGCCCGATCGCGTCGAGCCGCCACCCGCTCCCCCGCCGATACAATGCGACGGCCTGCAGCACGGTCTCCGAATCCAGGCCGGGTGGTAGGAAACTCAGCGTCTGCGCGGTGCCTGCGACCGACACCCGCAACCCGGTGACCTCCCCGAACCGGAGGCCCTGCGCTTCAGTGCTGCCCGCGATCACCACGCGATGGATATCGGCGGGAACGGCCGAAAGATCCACCGACACCACGGCATCGGACTCCAACCGCACGCCCGGCGCCGCCGGATTGTTGAAGAACACGAAATCGGCGTCGGAACGCACCCGGCCGTCGGCCGTCACCAGCACCGCCGACACATCGACCGCTCCGGCCGGGCCGTCGAGGTCGATGCGCACCGTGTACCGGCCGTCGACCAGATCGGTCTTGGACCCTTTGGCCACCTCGACCACCGTTGCGCTCCCTGTCATGACCCCGCCCTCCACCGGTCGATTGTCGCGCCGAGCAGCCGCTACCAGCGCGATCAGACCCACGGTACCCGCGCGGAGCGCGATCGACCCGGCATCCGCACTAGTGAGCTCGCAGCTCGTTGGCTGCGATCACAGGAATCTCGGAGAACGGTGGCGATGCGCAGATGTCTGTCGTTCACTGGTCTGTATGGACGTCCGTGAACTGATCGACCGCAAGCTGGGTCGCCGGATCTCGGTGGTGGTGCCCGCACTCGACGACGAGGACACTGTCGCCGGGGTGATCGCCGCCGCGCGGCCCTGGCTGGGCGGGCTGGTCGACGAACTACTGGTCCTCGACGCGGGCTCGGCCGATCGCACCATCGCGCGGGCGCGCGCGGCCGGCGCCACGGTCTATACCAGGGAGGAGGCGCTGCCCGCGGTGGTCCCGAGACCGGGGAAAGGCGAGGTGCTGTGGCGCTCGCTGGCGGTGTGCACGGGTGATCTGATCGTCTTCCTCGATGCCGATCTCGTCGAGCCGAACCCGTCGTTCGTGCCCGCTCTGCTCGCACCGTTGCTCGACGATCCCGGTCTGGCGCTGGTGAAGGGGTACTACCGGCGGCCGCTGGCGAGCGCGGCGGGCGTGGACGCCGACGGCGGCGGTCGGGTGACGCAGCTGGTGGCCCGCCCGCTGCTCACCGCCCTCGCACCCGCCCTGGCCGAGATCGTGCAGCCGCTGGGCGGCGAATACGCCGCCACCCGAACGTTTCTCGGCGACATCTCCTACGCCAGCGGCTACGGCGCGGAAATCGGGATCCTCATCGACTGCTGGCAGCGGCACGGGCTCTCGGCGATCGCCCAGGTCGACCTCGGCACCCGTGTGCACCGCAGCAGGCCGACCCACGAACTCGCGGTGATGAGCAGACAGGTCGTGGCGACCCTGCTCGACCGGCTCGGCATCCGCGACTCCGGGATGGGGCTCGTGCAGTTCCAGCCCGGCGAAACGGGCTGGGAGCGAACACCGTCCGAGGTCAGCCTCACCGACCGCCCACCGATGACACAGCTGATCGCGGCCCAGCGCGAAAGCGCCTGAAAACCATGAACGCCGGTCCGGCCCGTACGGACCGAACCGGCGTTCGTGGTGTGTGAACTACACGGCGACCAAGCCGAAATCGAGCTTCACCAACTGGTCGGCGCAGTCGAAGTACCGGTCGTCGTGGGTGATCACGATGACCGTCTTGCCGCGTCGCTTCAGGTCGGTGAGGATCTCGCGGTAGAAGACCTCGCGGAAGCGGGGCTCCTGGTCGGCGGCCCATTCGTCGAAGACGTAGATCTGGCGGTCCTCGAGCAGGGCGGTGAGCAGGGCCAGGCGCTTACGCTGCCCCTGCGACAGGTCGACGGTCGACAGGCGCCCGTCCTGCACGGTCACCTTGTGCGCGATCTGCAGCTCCTCCAGGTACCGCTGTACTTCGCCGTCGATGCCGGGACGGTCGAAGCCCAGGTAGTCCTCGAACAGATGGAAATCGGTGAACACCGCCGACGAATTCTGCCGGTACCACTCGATGTTGTCGTGGTCGATCCTCTCCCCGTTGAGCGACAACGACCCCGAGCGTGGCACATACAGACCGGTGATGAGCTTGGCCAGCGTCGACTTACCGCTGCCGTTGCCACCGACGATGAAGGTGATCTGCCCCGGTTCGAAAACCAGGTCGATCGGACCGAGGCGGAAGCCCGCGTCCTCGGACTCGTCGCGTCCCGGCGGTGGCGCCAGCGGCCGAACATCGTTGCCGCCGTGGTCGACCCAGGCCTTGCCGTTCACATCCAGCTGAGTGGCGCCCGGATGTGCACCGGGGTGCGCCGGATGCGGCCCACCGGGACCGGGGCGGCCGTTGCCTGCCCGCGGCGGCATCCCGGGACGCGGCGGATGCCCACCACGCTCGGGCGGCCCGTCCGGGTGCGAACCGGGCGGCGGCGGAACCGGCGACGGAGCCTCGGAGCGGTACACATAGCTGACATTGGTCAGTTCCAGCTTGGCCTCCCCTGCCGCTGGACGCTCGGTGTACGGCAGGAGTTCCTCGTTGTGCAGGGTCTCCATCGACAGGTTCATCGCCCGGATCTTGGCCAGCGCCACATCACCGCGCAGCAGATCGGGAATGCGATGCATGAAGTTCTGCATCGGCATCGCCAGGAACGTGGTGACCAGCACGTAGCCGACCATCGTGTCCCGCGGCAGATTCAGCGCCGCCGCGACGACGAACAGGATCAGCGCCATCGTCGCCAGCTGCAGCGCCTGGCCGAAGCCCTGCGCGTAGGAGAACTTCGAGCCCGCGTCGGTGTTCTGATCGCGCAGCGTGCCCGCCGAACCGAGCAGATGCCGGTCCATGAAGTCCCGGCGACGGCCGCGGTGCAGCTTCAGTTCCTTGATGCCGAGCGTGACGGCCTGGAACGAACGCAGCAGCGCGTCCTCGTTCTCGCGAGCCTCGCGGTAGATCCCACGCACCCGCTTGAGCACCAGTTCGACACACGCGATACCGATCAGCGTGCCCGCCACCGTCACCGCGAAGATCGGACCCGACACGATGAACAGGAACACGAAGCAGCCGATGATGGTCGCCACGTCGACACAGATCGACGGGATGGCGGTCACCGCCTGCGACAGCGAACGCACGTCCTCGGTGAGCGTCGCCATCAGGCGGTGCATACCGAGCCGTTCCAGGTGTTCCAGCGGCGCGGAGACGATGCCGGAACTCAGGTCGCTGCGCAGCCGGTAGATCGCGTCCTGCGACAACCGGATCAACAGCACCTGCGAGGCGACACCACTGACCAGGATCACCAGGCCGGTCAGCCCGAACCGTAGCAACAGCTGATCAGGCTGCGGCTTCGGCGAGACGACCGCGTTGATCAGCGTCACCAGGTAGGTGTTGGCCACACCGCAGATCAGGCCCGCGGCCACCACGGCAGCGATCCTGGCCGGCGAGAGCGCGGCGAGAAAACGGAGTAGATGCATGACGTGTGCTCTCAGCTGCGGATGACATCGAACACGATGCCCTCGAGGGTGACACCGGGCGCGAACGAGAACGCCACCCCGGTGGAAATCGGTGCCGCCGACTGCGCGTCGCGGATCATCCGCTCCAGCACGAAGATCAGCGAGACACTCAGCATGTTGCCGTGTTCGGCGAGTACGTCCCAGCTCGGCGCCGCCGCCTCGGCCGGGATGCCCAGCGAGTGGGCCGACTCCTCGATGATGCGGGGACCACCGGGGTGGATCGCCCACAGATCGATGGCGCTCTTGTCGAGCCCGTTGCGCGCGAGCACCTCGGTCACCACCGGATCCACCCCGCGGTAGATGTAGTCGGGCAGGCTGGTCGCCAGCTCGCAGGTGACGCCCGCGTCCTTGATGCCGAGCACGATGCCGTCCTCCGCGTCGTCGAACAGGTGGCTGAAGCTGTCGCGGATCACGATGCTGCCCGGCGCCAGCGGCTGGTGCACCTGGTTGGCGCCGATCACCACCGCGCCGCAGCCGTCACCGAAGAGGCTGTGGGTGATGACATCGTTGACGTCGTCGTCGAACACGGCGTTGACCGAGCTCAATTCGATGCACAGCACCATCGCCTTCTTGTCCGGGTTCGCCCGGACGTAGTCGGTGGCGGCCCTGATGCCGTTCATCGCGGCGGCGCACCCCATGAAGTTGATGACCATGCGGCCGACCTTGGGCGACAGGCCCAGCTGCTTGACGACCGCGACGTCGACGCCGGGGGCGATGAAGCCGGTGCTGGTCACGAAGATCAGCTGGCCGATGTCCTGCGCGGGGTTGTCCAGTCCGGCGACGGCGCGGCGGGCGACGTCGACGGCCAGCGGCACCGCGTGCTCGAAGAACAGGTTCATCCGCTCCCTGATGGTGCCGGGGCGGCGGCTGAACTCGAGGAACTCCGGATCGAGCGGATCGATCGCCAGATGTCGGGTGTCGATCCTGGTCTTCTGGTAGATCCGCGGAATCCGCTGGCGCTGAGCGGGATCGGAGAACAGCTCGGCGACCCTGCCGGCGTTCACGGACTGGTCCACCACGCGCTCGGGTGAACCGGTGGCGACCGCTTCGATCACACCGACCGTGGTCGGCGGGGCGGGCGGTAGCAGGTCGTGCCCGCGCTCGACGTCGGCCGTGCGGAGCAGGTCAAAGGAAACAGACACGGGCACAAATCCTTTCGAAACAGATGTAGACGTGGCAACGGAAGGTGGGTCAGACGGTTCCGATGCCGGTGAAGCCCTGCACCGTGTAGGTCACACAGGTCTTCAGCGCTGTGGGTGCGCAGTGTTCGCGCACGAATCCCCACCGGTTCTCCTCGGCGTCACGCGACGGCGCGAGCAGATAGGTCCGGCACAGCTTGGGGAAACGATCTCCGAAGAAACTCTTCGCGGGCAGCCACTCCACCCCGAACTTCGCGGCCTCCTCGCGCACCACGTCCTCGGTGGCGATATTGGCGAAACCGCTGCGCTGGAACGGAAGTACGTGATGCACCCGGTGTGAGCTCAGCCCGGCCGAGAGGAAGCAGTCGACGTACTTGTTGCCGACCACGGTCAGGTCGTAGGCCTGCTCGAGCTGGTTGACCGCCCAGTCCTCGGTCTCGGTGTGCAATTCCTCGGTCGGCACCTCGAAGTCGTGGCTTGCCACCACCATGAAGGTGCTGATCCACAGCGTGATCACGAATTGCAGTGCCCAGGCCCAGAAGTCGCCTGCGACGGTGAAGACGACGAACTCGGCCACCAGCAGGAACCGGACACCGAAGGAACCGATGAAGTGCGGCAGCGCCCCACCCCAGGTGCCGTACATGTCCTTGATGCCCACCTTGCGGGTGAGCCGGCAGACATCGAGCAGCCGAATGATCATGCCCGTCAACAGATGTCCGAACTTGTGCACCGTGTGCACCGGCACCCGGTACAGGCGCGGCACCTGCATCATCATCGTGAAGACGTTCTTCTTGATGTCGACTTCACTCTGGGTGTGCGGGTGGTGCAGCAGCGCGTGGCCGTCGGCGGTGACGAAAGACAGTGCGACATAGTTCATGTCGAACGCGTTCACCGCGTACTTGTTGAGCCCCTTCTGCGCCCGGTGGATCGCGTAGTGACCGAAGCCGGCCAGCGAGCTGCGCAGCAGCACCATCGCGATCACGAAGACCGGCAACGGCATCCAGCTGGTGTCCCACAGGCGCAGGCCCTGCACCGCGAAGTACAGGAAGATCAGCACCGCGACGACGATGTCGAACGCGCGGTCCATCCGCTTGAGGCGGGCCGCCAGCTCGGGTTCCTTGATCCGGGCCTTGACCTTGTGCAGCAGGTCGTTCTTGTTGTCGAACTTGTACTTCGGGGTGTCGTCCCAGCTGTTGAAGCCTTCCTTGAACAGGAAGTCGGGCGCGTTGTTCTTCGGGTGGATGTCTTCGGGAGTGGCATCGCGACCGAGGCTGTAACGCTCGATCATCCGCGCGATTTTTTCCGGATCACGGTGGTAGGAACCGATGATCGAGGTGATGTCACGGTTCTTCGTGCGGCCGATGAAGAATTCACCGCCTGGATGCTTGGAGATCCAGTCACTCAGGTCGTAGGCTCTGCCGTTATAAACCCATACGTTGTTGACGGGAGGCCGACCCCCAGGGCCGGGCGGTGGCGGGAGCTCGCGCTCCTCTTCATCAGGTCGATCATCGATCGTCATTTGTTCTTCCTCCGTGTCGATCGGCGTTCGATGCGTGTTGCCTGCCGACCAGCGTCCCGACACGTATAGTCCTTGTGGCGCCTTGCATCTCGCTGAACATTCTCTTATTGGTTGTGCGTGCGTGCGTTCGGAGCTCGAGTTGCCGAAGACGACACCCAGACGACACACCGGCCCGGGGCTGCGGACGGCACTGCGTGCCAGGTTCCGCGGTCCCCGGACCGGTGTGGGTTGAACCGGTTCGACCGGTTCGGATCAGCCTGCGGGCTTGACGATGTTGACCGGCTTGGCCCAGTTGGACAGTTCGACGGTGACCTCGCCCTGGTCCTTCTTCACCACGGCGCGAACAAGATTCGGGCCCTCGCCGGTGGACGCGGCGTCCGACGGCTTGGTCGAGTCGGAGGCGGGCGGGGCGGTGTCCTGGATCCACAGGGTGATCGGCATGGTGCCCGCGTTCTCACCGACGCGCGGCACGATCGGGTCGATCACGGCGGCGTCGATGGTGCCGGTGATCTTGACGGTGTTGATGCCGTCGATGACCTCACGGCTCTCGGCCTTGGGGTTCTGGACGTTGGCGATCACGTTGGCGATGCCCTTGTCCTTGTCCAGGATGACGCCCGGATCGTAGACCTTCTCGGCCGGGCCCGCGGGCACGTAGCGGCCGCCGGTCTGGGTGTACAGAACCTTGTCCACCACAAGGAACTTCGCCTCGGTGAACTGGGACTCCGGCGTGAGCTTGACCTTCGCCTCACCCATCGCGGCGCCGGAGCCCTGGGTCTCGTTGGTGACGTCCGCCGAGACGGTTTCCACCGGCAGGTTCGGCAGGTTCTTCACGTCGATGTCCAGGTGCACCGTGCGCAGGGTCTGCGTGGTCTTCGCCGACTCCTTCACGAGCTGCGCACCGTCGGGCAGCTGCCCGGTCGGCGGCGCAGCCGTGGTGGCGGCGTCATCCTTGGTGCAGCCGGTCACGAGGGCCGCGCAGAGGGCGGCGGCCGCGACGATCGAGGTGATGCCGGAGCGCCGCGAGAAGCGGCTCCGGGGGGTGGGGTGTGGTGTCATGTCGATCAAGTTTCATCCCCTGGAGATGTCGTGTATGGCGTTGGTGAGGCAGCCGAAGCTGCCGGTGCCTGCGACATACTAAGCAGACCATCGGACATCTCGCGCTCCCCCGACGGCGATAGTACCCGAGGTTCGCAGATTGCGACTTGCAAGGGGCGGTAGAGTTTTCAGCTCTGAAAAGGCCCAGGTAATCGGCCGTCCGCGCAGGTCAGCCGAGCGCGTGCACGCTCTCGATGTGCTGATCCATCGGTACCGGCCGCTGTTCCTCGGACATCGCGAGCAGTCTCGGCATCGTCTCAGTCGCCGCGGCGTCCGCCGGGGCACATTGACCAGATTCACCGGGACCGAGGGGCCGCGCCTGATTCCGCATCGGCCAGTACAGCAGCCAACGAACAGTGACACCGACGACATCGCGTATCGGAAGGTCGCCGGATTGAGCGGTGGCCGTCATTTCACCGTGCGAGGGGCAGCACTGTCGCCAGGGTGCGCAGGGCAGCGAGGTAGTCCTCGTTCAAGACCTGGATCGCGACGTGGCCTGCCCCCGCAGACAAGTGCTCGGCCAACCCCGCAGCGACCCTGCCGGGTTCGCCATGGAGCGCGAGCACGTCGATGAGCCGATCACTGCCCGGAGTTGCCAGGTCCTCCTCGGTGAAGCCGAGCCGGCGCAGATTGCTGACATAGTTCACCAACCCCAGATACATCGGGACCATTTGCCGGGCGAGGGCTCGTGCCCGGTCGGGGTCACCGTCGAGGACCACCTTCTGCTCTGCGACAAGAAGTGCGTCCGCACCGACGATCTCGTGGGCGATTCGGGTGTGCTCCGGCGGGGCGAGATAGGGCAGTGCACCGGCGGTCCGGTCGCGTGCCAGTTCCAGCACTCGCGGCCCGAGTGCCGCCAGTGCCCTGCCACCCTTCGGCACCCCCGCCGCGTCGAGTTCGTCCAAGTAGCTCACCAGGGCGTCATACGGCTTGATCGCATCAGCACCATCGGCCTCGCGATGACCGGCTCCGATGCCGAGCAGGAACCGACCGGGAAACCTCTGTTCGATCCGGTGGAAGGACTCCGCCACCTCATCGGCCCGCGCTGTCCAGATGTTGACGATGCTTGTTCCGACGATCAGCGATTCCGTCGATTCCAGCAGCGATTCGGCTGCCGACAGATCCGCCGGCGGCGAGCCTCCCAGCCACAGCGCCCCGAATCCCAGCTCTTCGATCTCCCGCGCGGCCTGCGGGGTGAACCCCTTGTATCCGCGCCACACACCGTATTTTCCGGCAACCTTTGTCATGCCGGACGCAACCGTCCGCCCGCCCCGTCCTATTCCCATCACTCCGGCAAGGTTCGGCGGAATCCGGGCAGCTGGTGAGGACGCCCTCGAGTCGGGATTCAGGGTCAGAAGCGGCGGGTCGGCAAGCGGCGGCGACCGTCAAGTTCGTCGCGCAGCGCCTCGCATCCGACGAGCAGGGCTTCGAGGTCCAAGGCGGCGTGCAGGTGCGCGGTGCTGTCGCTGACTCCGACGTCGGGTGGCGCGCCCGATTCCCGGCCGGCGGTCCCGCGAGCCGCGGCCTCGGGGAAGGGTGGACAGCCCTCCTGTGGACGTGGCTCGGCGACCGATCGGGGCACGACAGGCCCGCGGCGGCCACACTGGGCAACGCCGAGTTCCGTCCCCTCGGTGTCGCCCCGGGTGCCTACGTCATGGCCGACTGACCGTCGGCCGTTGGGCCTATGCCAGGCTCATCGCCCCTTCACGACATCGACCGCGACGCCGATGACCGCGACGTTGTAGAAGAATCCGATCACCGAATGGAGCAGTACCTGCGCCCGGAGGTGACGGGTTCTGGTCGTGACGTCGGAGACGGCGAACGAGACCCCGATGGTGAAGGAGAAGTAGGCGAAGTCCAACAAATTCGGCCGAGGGGTATCAGGGAACGACAGTTGTTCTTCTGGAAGCCGCCGGTAGTAGGCGCGGGCGTACTGTTCGGCGAACCCCAGGTGCAACAGGAACCAGGCCAGCAGCGCAACCGCCACCGCGATGACTTCCGTGGACACCGCCTGTTCCTCGTCGACGTCGCCTGCCACGATCGACAACACCGTAGCCAACCCGACGGCGCTCGTGACCACCGTCAAGACCAGTGCGGTCCAGCTATCGGGAATTTCGTCCAGCCACTCCGCGGGGTCGTCGGCGTGCCGGTTCCGCAGTAACCGCACCAGCCAAGCACCGATATACACGGAGGAAAGCAAACCCCAGCAGAGCAACCACCCACGAGGTTCACCTGCCCACAATGCGGCAACGCCGACCACAACCAAACTCGCCTCGAGTACTCGACCGGCGATCACCCTCATGCTGCTCATAGCGAAGGCTCCTTTAACGTTGGGATCCACCGACTGCGAGCAGCCGACCTCCCTCGATGAGTACGAGTTCGCCCGTTCCATCTCGACGCGTCGTCCTAGGAGACGAGGAGTGCGATCGCCGTAGCGATGTCGTCCAACTCGGCATGGCCGACTCGAATGCCGCCCTGCGCGAGAGCATTACCCCACGGACGGTGACAGATTCGACCGCCAACTGCTCGGCGTGTGGATCAGTGCTGCGTCGAACGAACTGTACAACCCGAGGTCGGCAGGCGACTCCTCACGTTCATCCCCGCGCGCACCAGACCCGCGGCCGCCACCGCCTGCACCGTTCCGTCCACACAGCCTGGCCCCGTGCCTGCTGACGCCCCTACGCCTGTTGACGCTGTGCCGCTACTCGCGCCGCGATCTGTGCGCCGTAGAGATCGGGGTAGCCACCCGCGGCCTGTATCGTCGCGCTCCACCGTCCGACGGTGCAGATCAGCTCGTCGGCGTCCTCCCCCAGCGCCTCGAGCGCTGGTCGCAGCTGACGGTCGGTGGCCGTCTCGATCTCCTCGCGCGCGGCCCGGCCTGCCGGTGACAGCAGCTCACCGTCGAGCAGGCGGCGTTCCTGCAGGCGACGCGTCGCGGCGTCGAGCTGCGCATCCGACCATCCCCTGGTGTAGACGTAGGTGCGCGGTGGCAGGTCCCATCGCTGCTCACTGAGCAACCCCATCTCCACCGCGTCGAAACCCGCCGCGATCCAGGCCGCGGTATGGGAGTCGCCGCGGTATTCCCGGAGCCGGTCGGCCAGCGCCCACGCGCGACCGAGCCGATCGTCGGGCAGGTCGATGGCACACAGTCCCGCGAACAGTGGCCGCCCCGCCACCTGCAGGGGTTCGGTTGCGCGAGTGAGTAATTCGACCACCCGCCTGAGGCCCTCCGGTTCCTCTCCGAGCATCCGGCGCAGCGAGTCCGTCGCCCCGCGGCGACGAGCGGCGGCGAGCGAGGCGGGATCGGTGACCGCCCAGCCGCGCTCGACCGCCGCGGCGACCATGCCCGGCTCGAACACCGCGAACGCGGCAGCGACGACCGCATCGCGCGCGTGCCCGAGTGCCGAGCCACGGCTGGCGTTGTAGGCATCGCGATTGGAGGTCTGTGCACCGCCGCCCAGCGACCCGCGACCCGCGCCGAAGCCGAGCGCGGTGTACTCGGCGTTCGCCTCGGTGGAGAAGTACACCTGTCCGGCGAACGGCTCGATCGCGGCCCACAGGGCGCGGGCACGGGCACTGCACACGGCGTCGGTGATCATCGGCTCACTTCCTTCGGGTAGTTGACGATGCGGGCCGCGTCGCACCGCTCCGCGATGGTCAGAGCGGGATAACTGGCCAACATCAGGGCCGCACTCCACGGTTCGAGCAAACCGATGAGCTCGTCGAGGTCATCGCCGAGTGCCGCGATCGCGCCACGCGATTGCTGGTCCGTCGCGACCTCGACAGCTTCTCGTGCCCACGTACCCTTCGCCGTGAGTCCCCTACCGTCGACGTGGCCGCGCGAGCGCAGTCGCTCCTGCGCCGCGTCGAGCTGTTCGGTGGTCCAACCTCGGGACCGCACATAGGTGCGAGCGGGCAGCCCGCGCGCCAACTCACCGACCAGACCGATCTCGGCGGCATCGTAGCCTGCCGCGTTCCAGGCGGCCGTGTGCGAGTCGCCACGGTACTCCCGCACGCAGTCGGCAAGGCGCCAGGCGCGGCCGATCGCGCTGTCGGGCAGATCGAGCGCACGCAGACCGGCGAACAGCGGGCGCCCTTCCGACCGGAGCGGTTCCAGCGCCCGCGTCAGCAGCGCGGTCACGCGCTCGGTCCCCGCCGGGCAGGGTCCCAGCACCCGTTCGAGGTGCGCGATCGCGCCCGCAGTGCGCGCGGCGGAGATCGTCGCCGCGTCGGTGAGCCGCCACCCGTATTCGACTCCGGCCTCGACGACGCCCGGCTCGAACACGGCGAAGGCCGCCGCCACCACTGGGCCGTGGACCTGACCCATCGCCGCGCCGCGACTGGTGAAATACGCTGCAGCATCCGGTGTCGCGACGTTGCCCAGCGTTCCGGGCGGCGCGAAACCGAGACGCTCGTAAGCGGCATGGCACTCCGGCGCGAAGTACACGTGCCCCGCCAAGGGTTCGATCGCCTGCCGCAGCGCCCGCGCGCGTCGGCTCGACTCGTCGATCACCATCTGCATCACTGTTTCGCCTTCCCTGACGTAATGGCTGTTCGTGCCGTCGAGCCCGATCACAGCGGGCCGCAGCCACGCGCCGCGTTCGAATCCGCGCTGCGCGCTGGTTACCTCTCGGCGCGCTCGGGAAGCCCGCCCGCCCACAGTGCCGCAGCGATCAGCACAGGCTGACCGAACAGCCGGAGCAGGCGCTTGGTGTCGGTGTCGAGGCCGAACGCGCTGGTGCCCTCGACGTACTGGGCGATATTGCCGGGGAAGATCGCGACGAAGAACGCGGCGAGCGCGAGCCCGACGATCCGCCGCTTGCGTGGCAGGGCGAGCAGTGCGAGGCCGAACCCCACCTCGGCGACACCGGAGCCGAGCACGGTGAAGTCGGCGTCGAGGGGGAACCAGTCCGGCACCTGCGCCTGGAACTCGCCGCGCGCGAAGGTGAGGTGCGAGACGCCGGCAACTGTCATGAGGCCGCCGAGCGCGAGCCGGGTGACACGCTGCGAGCGCCGCTCGGACGGCGGGCTGGTGAGCGAGAGCATGGGTGTCCTTCCAGGTAGATTGAGATTGCGCACAGGGGGCGACGGCGTCGGGACGCGCCGGTTGTGGAATCAGAGTTGATATCCGCGCCGACGCTGAAGCTCCAGCACAGTGCGACCACCGTTTCGGCCGCGTCGCTCTTGGAAATCGGTCGTCCGGCATCGAGCCAGTCTCTGGCCGCGAGATGGCTCGCGCCGACGAGGCCCGACGCGCACATGCCAGCTCGGGCCGGGTCGACACCAGCACCGCGCAACTGGTCACTCACCAGCGTCGTGCATTCCCTCATGGCACAACTCACCCGCCACGCGATGACTGGTTCGCTGGGCACCGGGGTCTCGAACACGAGCACGTGTCCACCCTCGTCCTCGTCGACGAAGTCGAAGTAGGCCATGACCGCACGCCGCACACGTTCGCCGTACCCGGCGTCCACAGCCACGCCTCGACGAACACCGGCCACCATCCGGTCCAGATACTGCTGCAGGACAGCGACATACAGATCGAGCTTGTCAGGGAACTCGGTGTAGAGCACCGGCTTGCTTATGCCCGCCCGGGAGCTGATGTCGTCCATTCGAGCACCGTGGTACCCAGCGGTCGCGAACACTCCGCGCGCCGCGGCCAGAAACGCCTCGCGACGACATCCTCGATCATCCACGTCACCGATGGGTGAAGTGCGCGGTGCGCTTGTCGACGAAGGCGTTCATGCCTTCCTTCTGATCCTCGATCGCGAACAGCGAATGGAAGACACGGCGCTCGAAGCGGATTCCCTCGGCGAGGGTGGTCTCGAAGGACCGGTTCACCGCCTCCTTGGCGATCATGGTGACCGGCAGCGACTTGGCCGCGATGGTCTCGGCGACCTCGGCGGCGGTGTCGAGCAGGTCGTCGGCGGGCACGATGCGCGAGACCAGACCCGCCCGTTCGGCCTCCTCGGCGCCCATGTTCCGGCCGGTCAGCACCAGGTCCATCGCCTTGGCCTTACCGACCGCGCGGGTCAGCCGCTGCGAACCGCCGATGCCCGGGATCACGCCGAGTTTGATCTCGGGCTGCCCGAACTGCGCGGTGTCGGCGGCGATCAGGATGTCGCACAGCATGGCCAGCTCACAGCCACCGCCGAGGGCGTACCCCGCGACCGCGGCGACAGTAGGCTTGCGGAACTGGGCCAGCCGGTCCCAGCGCGCGAAGAAGTCGTCCATGAACATGTCCATGTACGACTTGGGCTGCATCTCCTTGATGTCGGCGCCCGCCGCGAAAGCCTTGGCGGAGCCGGTGATCACCACCGCGCCGATCTCGTCGTCGCGCTCGAGTTCGTCCAAGGCGGCGACGATGTCGTCGAGCACCTGGGTGTTGAGCGCGTTGAGAGCCTTCGGCCGATTCAGCGTGATCCAGCCGACCCGGTTCTTGCGCTCGAGCAGGATCGTCTCGTATTCGGTCATTCGGTGCCCTCCCCGGAACGCTCCCGGATGTCGGTGACGATCGCCGAGAAGTCCCGGCGCGCGTCGGTCTGGTTGAACCGCGCGTAGAGCGCGGCAGCGAGCGTGCGGTATGTGGATACCGGAAACCGACGACACACTGACCGCCTGTACGGCCAGTATGTCACAGGCAGCGGGACACCACTAGCCGCCCAGCCCCCTCGAAAAGTTTCACGCCCGCCGATGCCCACCAATTTGCCCACCTGCTAATTGAACACATTGTATGTTTAGTGTTGTGATCCACGTAACACACCCCGATATCCCGGAGGCCCGGGCGGAGGTGCCCTCCTCAACCAGTCAGCGCGGTTCGAGACCACGACTCACCTGATCGCGAACAGGTCGCTCCGGCAACGGAACCGGCCCGCGCTCCTCACTCCACATACCGCCTGTCGACTCTCTCCCCGCATTCTCGAACGGCTGCCGTAACGCCGGTGCGGGCGAAATATTCAGGTCTCCGATTCCCCGCCGCACCGGCCCCTGTCCGCCCGGTTGCGATCAAAGGCCCTTCACCCTCGTGGGTCACCGCCTGCCACGCAGGCACCGCCCACAACTCGACGTTGCCGCTATCGCGCGGCCAGCACACTCAGCAACACCCGAGAACGGATCAAGATGACCACGAAACAATCCACCGCACCCACCGGTGTATCCGGGACCGATCCCGTCTACTCACACGCACGCGCCTGGGGCATCACCGCCACCGTCGTCGTGCTGTACGTCATCAACTACTCCGACAAGGCGATCCTCGGCATCGCCGCCAAACCGCTCCGGGATGAGCTCGGTCTCACCGCCTCCCAGATCGGCATGATCGGCAGCGCCTTCTTCGTCACCTTCGCCGTGGGCGGCCTGCTCGCCGGGCCGTTGGCGCGCCGGGTGAGCATGCGCTGGCTGCTGATTCTGATCGCGCTGTCCTGGTCTCTCGTCATGCTGCCCACAGTCGTTGCGGCATCCTTCGGCGTTCTGCTGGTGAGCCGAATGCTGCTCGGATTCTTCGAGGGACCGGCCCTCGCCGTTGTGTGCACGGCGATCTTCGCCTGGCACCCCATGGAGAAGCGGGCACTGCCCAGCGCCTGCCTCACCGCCAGCGCGCCGCTGACCAAGATCCTGGCGGCACCGGCCCTGGCGGCCATCGTGGTCCACTGGGGATGGCGCGCCGCCTTCCTCACCCTGGCCGGCCTCGGCGCCGCATGGGTGCTGCTGTGGCTGTCCACCTGGAAGGAGGGACCTTACGGCGCGAAGGCCGTAGCCGCCGCCGAGGCCGAGGCCGAGAACGCCCCAACCATCAAGGTCCCGTGGCTGCGCATCTTCCTCACCCCCACCTTCATCGCCGCGACACTCGCCATCTTCAGCGCCTACGCGCTGTCCACCACCGTCTTGACCTGGCTCCCCTCCTATTTCGAAGAGGGACTCGGCTACAGCCGACTGACGGCAGGCAGCCTGTTCGGTGTCCCCAGCATCGCGGGCCTCTTCTTCATATTCAGCACGACCTTCATCGCTGACCGGATGATGGCGAAGGGCACCTCAGGACGTGCCATGCGGGGCATTCTGCCCGGGTGCACACTGCTGGTCACCTGCGTGAGCCTGCTGGCGCTGCCCTTCCTGAGCACGCCCGCGCAGGCGGTGGCCGCGATAACCCTCGGTTACGGCATCAGCAACTGTGTCTACGCGTTGTTCATCGCTGGTGTCTCCCAGCTGTGCCCGCCGAGCCAGCTGGCGGGCACCCTCGGCCTGTTCACCGCCCTCATGTCGGTGGGCGGCCTGATCGCCCCCTACCTCACCGGTGTCATCGTCGACGCGGCGGAGACCAAAGCCGACGGCTACCTCCTGGCGTTCCAGATCTACGGCGTCACAGCCGGTATCGGCGGCCTCCTCGCGATCGCGTTGATCAACCCCGAGCGCGACGCACGTCGCGTCATGGGCTGACAACCCAGCGAAACGACGGCAGGCTCCGGTGGATTCATCCACCGGAGCCTGCCGCTGCTGCCGTTCGCCTCGCGGAGCCTCAGAACGCCGTATCGGCGAGGTCCATCACAGCATGATCGATACTGTCCAGCACGCCGCGCACTGCGGCGAGCCCGGGCAGGATGTCGGCGGCGAAGAAGCGCGCCACCGCCACCTTGCCCGCCCGGTAGTCGGGGTCGACGGTGCCCGATGCCAGCGCCACGCTCGCCTGCCACAACAGCAGCCAGCCGATGACCAGATCGCCCACCGCCATCAGGAACCGCACCGACCCGAGCCCGACCCGATAGACCTCGGCCGGGTCCGTACCGGTGGCATAGCCGGTCAGGACCGCCGCCATCGCTCGCGCATCCACCACCGCCGCGACCAGCAGATCGGCTTCACCGGCCAGCTCCGACGGTACTGCCGCCGCGAATTCGGTGATCTTGCCGAGCAGGAACTCGAACGCGACGCCCTTGTCCCGCAGGATCTTCCGGAAGAAGAAGTCCTGAGCCTGGATCGCCGTGGTGCCTTCGTAGAGCGAGTCGATCTTCGCGTCACGCAGGTACTGCTCGATCGGGTAGTCCTGCAGGTAGCCCGAGCCACCCAGGGTTTGCAGCGACTCGGTGAGCATCGCGAAGGCGCGTTCGGAGCCGACACCCTTCACGATCGGCAGCATCAGGTCGTTGACTCCGGCTGCCATCGCGGGGTCGGCGCCAGAGACGACCTGCGCCGCCTCCTCGTCCTGATGCGCCGCGGTGAACAGGTAGACCGCGCGCAGCCCTTCGGCGTACGCCTTCTGCATGAGCAGCGACCGGCGCACGTCCGGGTGGCGCAGAATGTTCACCCGGGGTGCCGATTTGTCCGCGATCGCCGTCAGATCCGCACCCTGCACGCGATTGCGGGCGTAGTCGAGCGCGTTGAGGTAGCCGGTGGACAGGGTGGCGATCGCCTTGGTGCCCACCATCATCCGCGCGGTCTCGATAATCTGGAACATCTGTGCGATGCCGTTATGGGTATCGCCGACCAACCAACCCTTGGCGGGCGTGCCGTGCCCGCCCAGGGTGACTTCGCAGGTGGCCGATACCTTCAGCCCCATCTTGTGCTCGAGGCCGGTGACGAATACCCCGTTGCGATCGCCCAGCTCGCCCGTTTCGGAGTCGAAGTGGAACTTGGGGACATAGAACAGGCTCAAACCCTTGGTTCCCGGCCCAGCGCCTTCGGGTCGGCCGAGCACCAGGTGCACGGTGTTCTCGAACAGATCGTCGGCGTCCGCGGAGGTGATGAAGCGTTTGACACCTTCGAGGTGCCAGCTGCCGTCTTCCTGAGGGATCGCCTTGGTCCGGGCGGCACCCACATCGGAACCGGCGTCGGGTTCGGTCAGCACCATGGTGGTGCCCCAACCGCGCTCCACCGCGAGTTCGGCCCACCGCTGCTGTTCCTCGTTGCCGATGCCGTACAGCACGCCCGAGAACGCGGGACCGGTCAGGTAGAAGAAGATGCCGGGCTGGGCACCGAGCAGGAATTCGGTGATCGCCCAGGCCACCATCGACGGGGCGGGGACACCGCCCACTTCCGGCCGCAGCCCCACCCGGAACCATTCGGCGTCCTGCCAGGCGCGCAGCGATCGCTTGAACGATTCCGGGATGCTCACTGTGTGCGTGGCGGGATCGAAGGTCGGCGGGTTGCGGTCGGCGTCGGCGAACGCCTCCGCCACCGGGCCTTCGGCCAGCTTCGCGGCCTCGGCGAGCATGGTGCGCACCGTCTCGCCGTCGAGATCGTCGAACGCGCCGGTGGCGAGGATCTTGTCCAGCCCGAAAACGTCGAACAGCGTGAATTCGAGGTCGCGAACATTCGCGCGATAGTGGCCCATCAGCGCGTCCCCAGCGGAAGGGACTTCGCGATGACCTCGTTCATGATCTCGGTCGCCCCGCCACCGATGCTGAGCAGCCTGCCGTCGCGGAAGAGCCGCTCGACTTCGTTCTCGCGGATGTAGCCCATGCCGCCGAAGATCTGCACCGCCTCGTTGACGACGTACTCGCAGGCGTTCGCCGCGGTGTTCTTGGCCATCGGCACCTCGGCGCCGAGGGCCTCGCCCGCGACGTAGCGGGACAGCACATCTCGCACGTAGACCCGGGCGACGGTGATCCGTCGCGCCATCTCGGCGAGCTTGTGCCGGATCACCTGCCGATCGGCCAGCGGTTGACCGAAGGTGACCCGGTCGCGCACCCACGGCAGGGTGAGGTCGAAGGCGCGCTGGGCGGTCGCGTACCCCTGCACCGCAAGATTGAGCCGTTCACCGTCGAGGCGAGTCATCAACTGCGCGAAGGCCGAGCCCTCCATGCCGACCAGATTCGCCACGGGCACCCGCACGTTGTCGTAGTGCAGTTCGGCGGTGTCCGAACACAGACAGCCCATCTTCTCGAGCTTGCGCCCCACGGAGAATCCCGGCGTGTCGGTGTCGACGATCAGCAGGGACAATCCCCGATGGCCTGCGTCACCGGTGCGAACCACCGTCGTCACGTAGTCGGCGCGGGTCCCCGAGGTGATGTAGGTCTTGGCGCCGTTGACGACGTAGTGATCGCCGTCGCGCACTGCCGTGGTGCGCACGGATGCCACGTCGGAGCCGGTGCCCGGCTCGGTGATCGCGAGGGAACCGATCCTCGCACCCCGGAGGGTCGGTTGCACGTATTCGACTACCTGGGCGGGATCGCCCGCGGTGGCGATGTGCGGCGCGGCGATGGTATGCGTCAGCAACGACCCGCACAGACCCGGACTACCGCCGTTGCCGATCAATTCCTCGATCAGGATGGACAGATCGATGTAATCACCCGCGCCACCGGCGGATTCGGGAAACGCCAGTTCGAGCAGGCCCAGCGATCCGGCTTTCCGGTGCAGGGAGCGCGGCAGCTGCCCGTCGCGCTCCCACTGGTCCATGTTCGGCGCGATCTCGCGGATCGTGAAGTCGGCGACCAGCTTTCGCAGCTCCAACCGTTCGGGAGTGGTCCAGAGGTTGCTCAATGTCGACCTTACCGTTCCAGCCGAACGGGCAGCTCGGTGATGCCGTTGACGAAGTTGGACCGCAGCCGGACCGGCGTGCCGGTGACCTCGACGGTGCTGAAGCGCTCGAACAGCTTGGTCAGCAGGACGCGGCCCTCCAGGCGAGCTACACCGCTACCGAGGCAGAAGTGAGTACCGAACCCGAAGGAGACGTGTGGGTTGGTCTTGCGCGTGATGTCGAAGGTGTCGGGATTCTCGAACACGGTGTCGTCGCGGTTGGCAGCGGCATAGGACAGCACGACCTTGTCGCCTGCCTTGATCTGCTGCCCGCTGACCTCGGTGTCCTGGACGCAGGTGCGCCGGAACTGGAGGATCGGCGGGAACATCCGCAGGATTTCTTCGACGGCCTGCGGCATCAGGCTGGGGTCGTCACGCAGCAGCTGGAACTGGTCCGGGTTCTGCGACAGCAGCAGGATCGCGCCGTTGAGCATGTTGCGAGTGGTTTCGTTGCCGGCGATGACCAGCAGCTGGAAGAACCGGTCCAGCTCGTCATCGGTGAGGCGGCGACCGTCGACCTCGGCATTGACCACCAGACTCCACACATCGTCGGTGGGTTCGGCACGCTTGGCCGCGGTCTGGGCGCGAGCGTAGGCGAACAACTCGAGGAACGCCGAGACGTAGGACTTCTTGTCCACGGCTTCCGGATCGTCGAAGCCGACCATGCGGTTGGTCCAGTCGAACAGCAGATGCCGTTCGTCGGAGGGGACGCCGAGGATGTCGGCCAGCACCAGCAGCGGCAGCTCGGAGGAGACCTGCTGGACCCAGTCGATGTCGCCGCCGTCGCCGAGCCGGTCGACGATCGCGTCGGCGTGCGCGCTGATGGATTCCATCATGCCGTTGACCACGCGCGGCGTGAAGGCCTTGCTGATGAGCTTGCGCATCTGGGTGTGCATCGGCGGGTCGATGTTCAGCATCGCTTGGCGCTGGATCTGAAGTTCCGCGCGAGACACCTCACGAACCCAGGTCCCGCCCTCATAAGAGCTGAACACCTCGGGGCGCTTCCCCGCGGCCATCACGTCGGCGTGCTTGGTGAACAACCAGAAGCCCGGGCCACCGGGGAAGTCACCCGAGGCCGGTTCGGGCACCCACACGACCGGCGACTCCCGGCGCAGTGCGGCGACCTCGTCGTACGGGAAGCCGTCTAGGTAGGTGTCGGGGTTCCCGAAATCGGGGACGGTGGTGATCATGCTTGCTCCTGTGGGGTGGAAACTGCGGCGGCCTTGGCCCAGGCATAGTCGGCTTTGCCGTTCGCGTGCCTGCCGACCCTGTCGACGCGAAGGAAGACCTTAGGGATCTTGTAGCCCGCCAGCGCTTCGCGGCAGCCGTCGCGCAACTGCTCGGTCGTGACAGTGTCGTCAGCGGGTTGGTACAGCGCGACGACCTCTTGCCCCCAGCGTTGGCTGGGGCGCCCGACGACCACGGCGTCGGCGACGCCGGGTAGCCCTCGCACCACCTGTTCGACCTCTTCGGCGAAGACCTTCTCCCCACCGGTGTTGATGGTGGTGGCCTCCCGCCCGAGGAATTCGAACTCGCCGGTGTCAGTGAGGCGGGCGCGGTCACCGGGGACCGAGAAGCGGCGGCCGTCCACGGTGACGAAGGTCGCCGCGGTCTTGTCCGGATCACCGAGGTAGCCCATGGGAATGGCACCACCCTGGGCCAGCCAGCCGATCTCCTCGCTGCCGGGTTCGACTATGCGGGTACGGGTTTCGTCGATCAGCGCGGTGTTGCCGCGCGCCGAGAAGGTACTCGAGCCGGAGCCGCGTTTGGCGTGCAAACCCGTCTCGGAGGAGCCGAGCATGTCGCTGATCCGCACGCTGGGGATGAGCTCACGCAGTTGGTCCTTGAGCGAGTCACGCAGCGCGGCACCGCTGTTGACGATGAGCCTCAAGGCGGGCGGGGTGCGCGGACGTGTCTGGAGCTCGGACACCATCGGCGCGCCGAACGCGTCGCCGACGATGGCGATCGAGGTGACCTCGTGCTGTACGCAGGTGTCGAGCAGCACGCCGGCATCGAACCGTTCCGGACTCGGCTGGAAGACGATGGTCGCACCGGAAAGCCAGCCGCCGAGGGCGATACCGGTCCCGGCGCCGTGCATGAGCGGCGGTGCGGGGAGCACCCGGCCGCGGATCCGCAGCGCCCGCTCGACGACTTCCTCCGTCGACGTCGCCTTGCGGACGCCGAGCGGACCGGCCACGAGATCGCCGACGCGCCAGATGACGCCCTTCGGCATACCGGTGGTGCCGCCGGTGTAGAGCAGGTGGCGGTCTTCCGGCCCGGATTCGGGGACACCCCGTTCGGGATCGGCTGCGGCCAGCGCGGTTTCGTAGTCCAGCGCGCCGTCGAGTAGCGGTGCGCCGCTGCCGTCGTCGACCTGGATCAGCAGCGGGGGTTCGTCCAGCTCGGTCAGCGCCGCCGCGAGGGTCTCGGCGAAGTGCCCGCCGAACAGCACCGCGTTTGCCTGTGCGTCGCGTAGCAGGTACGCCAGCTCGGTGGGCGTGTAGCGGTAGTTGATGTTGAACGGCGCGACCGATGCCTTGTGCGCGCCGAGAACGCCCTCCAGGTACTCCGCGCCGTTGTGCAGGTAGAGGCCGAGGTGGTCCTGACCGGTCTCCCAGGCGTTGTCGACGGGCTTGCGTCCGCCGAGCCCGTTGGCCCGCAGTACCGCGGCGAACCTGCGCGTCCGGTCGGTGGTCTCGCGCCAGCTGCAACTCCGCTGTGCGGTGATCACACACGGTTCCTCGGCGAGTGCCTCGGCGATCGCCTCGTGCAGTGTCGCCAGGTCGAATTCGGGCATGGTCATTCTCCGCTCGCTACGACCCACACCGGGTAGCTCTCGCCCTCGGACGGGTTGACGAATTCTGAGCGCAACGCGGCTCCCACCAGGGGCTCGCCTGTGATTCGCGCGTACAGCCACGGCCCCTCGGCCAGTTCGACGACGCCGACGGTGTACGGCACCAGGTCGGCGAAGGCGGGGTTGGGTGCCTTGTGCACCGTGGTCCACGTGATGAGCGTTCCCGTGCCCGAGGCGCTGGTCCACACCGGATCGCTACCACCGCAATCGGTGCAGACCATCGCCTCGGGCGCCAGCGAACGCCCGCAGCCTGTGCACTTCTTGATGGCCAGCTCCCCCCGGCCCGCCGCGTCGAAGAACTCGGCGCTCTTGGCATCACGCTTCATGGGCGGCCAGGTCACTGTTTCGCTCATCGGCCGGCTCCACTCAAGACCAGCGTGGCATGGTGTTCGAGGACGCCACCACTGCCGCTCACCATGATCACGTCCTTCTTGTCGACCTGTCGTGCGCCGGCCTGACCGCGTCCCTGCACGACCGCTTCCACGATCGGCGTGAATCCGGTGAGGTAGTAGCTCGACAGCTGGCCGCCTCCGGTATTGCAGGGCAAGCTGCCGCCGGGACCGAGTTTGCCGTCGGACACGAACGAACCGCCCTCGCCCTTGGCACAGAATCCGTAGTCCTCGAGGGTGACCAGCACCGTGAAGGTGTAGCTGTCGTAGAGCTCGAGCAGATCCACATCGCTGACCGAGACGCCTGCCATGCGCAGCGCCGCGGGCCCCGCGACTGCCGCACCGGTGCGCAGACCGAAGTCCGAACCCTGCCGCATCACCTGCCCGGGATGGGCTTGGCCCCAACCGAGGATGTCGACGGGTGGCTGTGCCAGTTCACGGGCCCGTTCGGCGGAGGTGACGATGACCGCGGCACCACCGTTGGAGACCAGACAGCAGTCCAGCAGGTGCAGCGGGTCCGCGATCAGAGGTGAGGACTGGTGGTCCGCGACCGTGATCGGCTTGGTGAACTGCGCGACGGGATTGTGGGCCGCCCAGCTACGCTGGCCGACCGCGACCGCGCCGAGCTGTTCGCTGGTCGTGCCGTAGGTCTCGAAATGACGACGGGCGGCCATGGCGTAGAACAGGTTCGGCGTGATCGCGCCGATGCCGAGGTGGTACGAGGCGAATCCGCTGGGCAGTGCGCGCTGTGTTCCGAAAGCATCACGGGCCGAACCCTTTTCGCGCAGTGGAGCATCCGCGAACACGCAGGCGACCGCAGTGGCTTCACCGCTGTTGATCGCCTGTGCCGCTGCTGCGATCATGGCGGCCGGGCTGGCACCGAGGGCGTGGATCTCGGCGAGTAGCCGCAGATCCCGCAACCCGAGCACTTTCTGCAGGGACAGCTTCGGGGAGCCCTTGGTTCCCGGGCTCACCAGCAGGCCGTCCAGGTCGGTGACCGCAAGGCCCGCGTCCGCCGCCGCGAGCCGAACCGCTTCGGCCGCGAAATCGGTCGCGCTACGCCCGTAGACCTTGCCGACGTCGGTGAGACCGAGCCCGGCGATAGTCGCGGTGGCCGCCATCACCGACCCTCCCACTTCGGCTTACGCTTCTCGGCGAACGACCGTGGCCCTTCCTTGGCGTCGGCGGTTCGCAAGATCGCCTTGGCCGCGTCGTCGCTCAGCTTCCACGACTCCGCCTCCCAGTCCGACATCGCCGCGGCCTGATACAGCACACGCTTGCTCACCTGCACGGCCAGCGGCGCGTTGCGCGCGATCTTGCCGGCCAGTTCGATCGCCGTGTCGAGCACCTGGTCGGCAGGCACTACACGGTTCACCAGTCCCCAGCGCAGTGCTTCCTCTGGCGAGATCGGCGCGCCGGTCATGACGGCTTCCAGCGCGATCGCCAGTGGTACGCGTCGCGCCATGCGCAGCAGCCCGCCGCCGGCGGCGATGATGCCGTGCCGCACCTCGGGCAGGCCGAGGGTGGCGGCGTCGCTCATCACCGCCAGGTCGCAGGCGAGCACGAACTCCGTTCCGCCACCGAGCGCATAACCGTTCACCGCCGCGATCAACGGCTTGTCGAGCAGCTGCTTCATGATGCCGCCGAACCCACGCTCGCGCTGGTCCGGTCCGATCAGTGACCGCTTCGCCGCTACTTCCTTCAGGTCCGCGCCCGCGCAGAACGCCTTTCCGGCGCCTGTGAGAATGCCGACCCGTAGCTCCGGGTCGGCGAGAAATTCGTCCACCGCCTCTTGCAGCGCGATCGACATGGCGGCGTTGACCGCGTTCATCGCGTGCGGGCGGTTCATCGTGATGATCGCGACGTGCCCGTCCTTGCGGAGGAATGCCGGTCGCTCTTCGTCGGGCTGAACCATGAACTCATGGTATGACCGTACGGGCGGTCAGTCAAGTTCCGATTCCCCAGGTAGCGAACTGGTTCAGCGCGGCGGGCGCCCCGCTGATCGCCACGAACGAGTGCCTGTGTGCATGCTGCACACGGCCACTCGCCGGAGGTCCGATCGTCGAGGGGTCAGAGGTTGCCGACGACCAGCTCCAGTTGCGCTTCGATATGGGCGGCGGCCTGTTCGCGCAGCGCCGGACGGTGTCCGGTCGGCCACAGCCCGGGAGCCGGGGTGTAGTCGCGCAGGACCTGCTTGGCCAGTGTCGTCTTGTGCACCTCGGTCGGGCCGTCGGCGATGCCCATGACCTCGGCGTGGATCAACATGTCGACGAACGGCATCTCCTCGGAGACACCGAGCGCCGTGCAGGTGCAGCGCGCGCTGGGCCACATCGTGGAGCACCCGCGGCATCGCCACCTTGATGGCCGCGATGTCCTTGCGCACCTTCAGGTAGTCCTGCTCCTTGTCGATGCGCCAGGCGGTGTGCAGCACCAGGAGCCGGAACTGCTGCAGATCGATCCAGCTGTCGGCGATCCGCTCCTGCACCGATTGCAGAGAGCCGAGGGTTCCGTCGCGCACCTGCCGCGAGACGGCGCGTTCGCACATCATGTCGAAGGCCTTGCGTACCAGGGCGACAGTGCGCATGGCGTGATGCACACGTCCGCCGCCGAGGCGTGTCTGGGCCACCGCGAACGTACCGCCCTCGGGACCGAGCAGATGGTCGACGGGCACCCGGACGTCGGTGTATCGGACATAGCCCTCGTGGTCGCTGAAGCCGTGTACCGCGACATTGCGCACGATCTCGAGCCCGGGCGTGCCCGCGGGCACGAGGAACATCGACATGCCCTCATAGGGACTGACCTCGGGGTCGGTGACCGCCATGACAATGAAGAACTCGGCGAAGGCCGCCACCGAGTTGAACCACTTCTCGCCGTTGATGACCCAGCAGTCCCCGTCGCGCACCGCCGTGGTGGTGAACAGGGTGGGATCGGCGCCGGCCTGCGGCTCGGTCATCGAGTAGCAGGAGCCGATCTCACCGTCGAGCAGTGGCTGAAGGTACTTCCCACGCTGCTCGGGCCCGCGATCGCCATCGCCTTCTCGTCCGAGCGGTCGTAGGGGCTGCCGAACACCAGATCCAATGGTTCGACCTCGGTGCGCACGAACTCGTCGGCCCAATCGAGGACCTGCTGGAACTCGGGGTCGGTCTGAAAATCCCATGCCATGGGTTGTTACCTCACTGAGTTCGGATGTTTGGATGGCTGATCGGTGATCAGCGGATGCCGCCGTCGAGGCGCAGAATCGAGCCGGTGCAGAACGAGGACGCATCGGATGCGAAATACAGCGCGGCGCCGATGATCTCATCGGGTCGCCCGGGTCGGCCCAGTGCGACCGCCGATTCGAACTGCGCCCGGAATTCCGCAGGCCACGCCTTGGCGATATCCGTCTCGAAGGGCCCGCACTGAATAGCGTTGACCCGAACCTTGGGGCCGAAGGCCTGGGCGAACCCCTCGGTCACATTGTTGAGGCCCGCCTTCGCCGCCGAGTAAGGCAGCGCGATCACGTCGGAGCGGGTAGCCGCCACCGAACTGATATTGATGATGGAACCGCCGTCGCCCGCGGCCATCCGGGTGCCGATCTCGGCGCACAGCCGGAACGGTCCCCGGAGATTGACCCCGATCACCTTGTCGAACAGCGACTCCCCCACCGCGTCCAGGCTCGGATACAGCGGTGAGATACCGGCATTGTTCACCAGGATGTCGACCCGTCCGAATTCGCCGTAGGCCGCCTCGATCAGTGCGTCACAGTCGGCCCAGTCGCCGACGTTGGCCGCCACCGGCAGAGCGCGCACGCCGTACTCCGCCCGCACCTTCGCCGCGGTCTCCTTACAACTGTCGATTTTGCGCCCGGCGATCACGACATCGGCACCCGCCGCGGCGAACGCCTCCACCACTTCCCGGCCGAGGCCCCGGCTACCGCCGGTGACCAACGCCACCCGGCCTGCCAGCAGCTCGCTCGTCTGCAACGTCACGTCATTTCCCTCGTTTCCACTGAATGCCTACGTCGATTATGCTGACCGTACGAGCGGTCAGTCAATGGCCGAAACATGCGACCTCCGAGGAACCCGCCATGGCTTATGTCATCACCCAGCGCTGCTGCAACGATGCGACCTGCATCGCCGAGTGCCCGGTGGACTGCATCCGGCCCACCCCGGATCAACCCGAGTTCGCCACCGCGGAGATGCTCTACATCGATCCCGATACCTGCATCGACTGCGGCGCGTGCGCGGACTCCTGCCCGGTGCAGGCCATCTTCCCAGAGGACGAACTGACCGAATCACTGTCCAGGTACCGCGACATCAATGCCGAGTATTTCCAGGCCAATCCACTGGAAGCGGATTTCACTCCGATCCCTGCCGAGCTGCGTCCCCCCAAAGAGCGGGGAACGCTGCGGGTGGCCATCGTCGGCGCGGGCCCGTCCGCCTGCTACGCCGCGCAGGAACTGCTCGAGCGCGGCGATGTCGAGGTCGACATGTTCGACCGCTTACCTACGCCATGGGGCCTGGTCCGCGCGGGTGTCGCGCCCGATCACGCGGGCACCAAGATCGTCACCGACGCCTTCGCCGCAGACTTCCGGCGCGACAATTTCCGGTTCCACCTCAATGTCGAGGTCGGCGACCATATCTCCCACGACGAGCTCCTGGCCCACCATCACGCCGTGATCTACGCCGTCGGCGCCTCCACCGACCGTCGGCTCGGCATTCCCGGCGAGGACCTGCCCGGCAGTCACTCCGCCACCGAGTTCGTCTCCTGGTACAACGGGCACCCGGACTTCGCCGACCGCGAATTCGACCTCAGCACCGAGCGCGCGGTCATCGTCGGCAACGGCAACGTGGCACTGGACATCGCCCGGATCCTGACCACCGATCCCGATCAGCTCGCCACCACCGACATCGCCGATCACGCGCTCGAGGCATTGCGCCACAGCGCGATTCGCGAAGTCGTCCTCCTCGGCCGCCGCAGTCCCGCCGAGGCCGCCTACACCTCGCCGGAGTTCCTGGCACTGGGGTACCTGCCGGATGTCGACGTGGTCGTCGACACCGCGGACCTCGAGCCAGGTGACGCACTGAAGGTCCGCCTCGCTCACGAATACGCCGAACGCCCCAGCACCCCCGGCAACAAGCGAATCGTGTTCCGCTACCTCGCCTCCCCGCTCGCGATCACCGGCTACGGCCACGTCGAGGCACTCGAGGTGAGCCGCAACCGGTTGGTCTCCTCCGAATCCGGCCCCGCCGCCGAGGCGACCGGCGAGACCGGGACACTGGCCACCGGACTGGTGCTGCGCTCCATCGGCTATCGCGGTGAGCCGGTCCCTGACCTGCCCTTCGACGACGCGCGCGGCATCGTCCCCAACGACCAGGGCAGCGTCGCGCCCGGCGTCTACGTGACGGGCTGGATCAAGCGCGGCGCACGGGGCGTCATCGGCACCAACAAGGTCGACGCGAAGGAGACGGTCGACAAGATCATCGGCGACTTCGCAGCCGGTGAGCTGAAGACACCGATCAACGACCGGGAGGCGCTGGCGGCGCTGGTCCGCGAACGTCAGCCCGAGGTCGTCGACCGCGACGGCTGGACGGCGATCGATGCCGCCGAACGCGCGGCGGGCGAGGCTGCGGGACGGCCCCGCGTCAAGATCACCACGGCGGTCGATCTGGTTCGCACCGCCGGTCGCTGAGCGGACATCGAAACAAGCGAATTCGGCCGGTGCCTACAGGCACCGGCCGAATTCGTTGTCCGCGCGAACCGCGGTAGCCGATCTAGTCGATCAGCGCCGCCGCATCGGCGAACAGCTGCAGAGTGATCCCGTGCAGATGATCGCCGGTGGCCTTGGGCGCCTTCCCCGCGATGGCACGCGCGTAGGTGCCCTCGAGGATGATGCCGAGCTTGAACCCGGCGAGCACCGTATACCAGGTGATCGAACTCAGATCGCGGTCGGAGAAGCGGGCATAGTGCTCGATCATCTCCGACGCGGTCGGAAGTCCGCCCGCCGCAGCCAGTTTCGGAGTGACAGCGGCACCGGCGGCACCGGCCGGGCTGGTGGCGATCTGCCAGCCGAGGTCGAGCAACGGGTCACCGATGGTCGACATCTCCCAATCCACCATCGCCGCCAGCTGCGGACCGTCGAACCGGAACATCATGTTCGCGAGGTGGCAGTCTCCGTGCATGATGCCCGGCCGCCACTGCGCGGGGCGGTTGGCCTCGAGCCAGGACGACACTCGATCCAATTCCGGAATGTTCGGCCCGATGTAGCCCTCATTGGCGCGGTAGCCGTCGAGTTCGCGAAGCCAACGCTGTACCTGCCGCTCCAGGAAGCCCTCGGGCTTGCCGAAATCGGCCAGCCCGAGCGCGGTGTGATCGAGCGCCCCCAGCCGGGCGATACCCTCGACGGCTGACAGCGACATCGCGTGGCGAACCGCCGCGTCCCCGGTATGCAGATCGGGAAGATCTGTGCCGGGGTTGAACCCGTCGACCGGGTCCATGAGGTAGAACGCCAGACCAGGCAGCACCGTCTCGTCTGCCGACACCGCGACGACGCGCGGTGCGCGCACATCGGTCTCACCCAGCGCTGCGAGCAGCCGCGCCTCACGACGCAAGACATTGTTGCTGACCGGGCGCGGATGTTTCGGCGGACGGCGCAGCACATAGTCGCGGCCACCTCGGGTGAACCGCAGCATGATGTTCTGGGTGCCGCCGCCGATCGGCGCGACACCGGTGATCTCGCCGGGCGCCAGACCCTCGGAGTCCATCCAAGCACCCACGGCGTCGATGTCGATGGCCTGCCATTCGGAGGCTGCGGATCTCGTGTCGATGGATCCCGTCATTCGGCGTACAACCCTTCGATCTCGTCGGCGTACTTGGCGTTGATGGGCTTGCGCCGCAACTTGCCGGTCGGGGTCAGCTCGTCGCTGCCCTCGCTCCACACGTCCGGAAGCAGCGCGAACTTCTTGATCTGCTCCACTCGGGCGAGTTTGCGGTTGCCCTCGTCCACGCCTTCCTGGATGGCCGCTAGCACGCGGGCGTCCTTGGCCAGCACCGCCGGATCGGGTTCGAGACCGAACTTCTCCGCGAAGGCCGGCACGGCGGCACCGTCGAGGGTGATGAGCGCGACGTTGTACGGCCGTCCGTCACCGATCGCGATCACCTTGTCGATGAGCATCGACGAGGTGGAGATGGCGTTCTCGATGTTGCTGGGCGACATGTTCTTGCCGCCCGCGTTGATGATGAGTTCCTTCTTGCGGTCGACGATGGTGTAGTAGCCCTCGTCGTCCACGGTCACCACATCGCCGGTGTGCACCCACCCGTCGGCATCCTTGGCCTCGGCGGTCTGTACCGGATCGTTGCGGTAGCCCTTCATGGTGAACGGAGCGCGGATCAGCAGCTCACCGTCCTCGAGCACCGTGCCTTCGTAGCCGGGCAGCAGGGTGCCGATGGTGCCGGGCTTGGCGAGTTCCGGCGGCGCGGCGGTGGCCAGGCCGATTTCGGACATGCCCCAGATGTCGGTGACCGGAATGCGCAGCTTCCGCAGGAAGTTGAAGACACCCAGCGGGCAGGGCGCCGCACCGGTCATCGCCCAGCGCACCTGGTCGAGTCCGAGCTTGGCGCGGATCGCGTCGATCACCTGCGGAACTTCGGCCTCGAATCCGGCCCGCAGTTGATCGTTGTCCGCGAGCTGCAATTCGACGCCGGCCTTGAGCTTCTCCCACACCCGTGGAACGGCGGAGAACACCGACGGCCGCACCTCCGCCAGCGTCTGTGGCAGCTTGGTGAGATCGTTGAGGGTGGTCAACTGCGCGCCGTTGGCGACGCCGAAGTAGTAGGTGACACATCGGTCGGCGGCGTGCGCCGACGGCAGGTACGAAATCACCTGGTCACCGCTTTCGATCGGGAAAGCGCTCGTGACCGCAGCGGCCATCGCCAGCACACCGCTGTGGGTGTGCTCGACGCCCTTCGGCGGGCCGGTGGTGCCGGAGGTGTAGATCATGCACAGCACGTCGTCGGGCAGTACCGCGTTCCATGCGGCTTCGTAGTCGAAATCCGGCGCGGGCTCGAGACGGTCCAGATCGCCGTCCTCCACCACGAGGATGTGCTCGATGTCGGCCCCGGACGCCTGCAACTTGGCAATGTACTGCTGCTCGGTCACGAGGACCTTCGCGCCCGAATGGGCGAGCAGATAGTTGATCTGGTCGGGGGCGGAGGTGTTGTAGATCGAGAAGGTGGTCGCGCCGAGGTGGTTGGCCGCCATCTCGGAGAGGTTGAACGCCGGCTGGTTGGTGAGCAGGCTCGCGAACACGTCACCTCGGCGGAGTCCGAGGGCCGCCAATCCGCCGGCGATGCGGCGTACTTCGGCATCGAACTGGGCCCATGTGTAGCTCTGCGTACCGTCGTAGCTGCGAAGCGCGACGGTATCAGGGTGGTTGGCCACCTGGCGCTGGAATGCCTGGGGCATAGTCTGCGGATCGGACACGGATACTCCTGGTGAATCACTGCATTGACGGAGGTGGTCAGTTCGGAGGGGTGCTGGGCAAGACGCCGTGAAGCCTGCCGAAAGGGTCGTTCGAGACGATGCCGCCTCGAACAGGTGTCGCCTACATCACTATGATAGCTGACCGTCCGTACGGTCTGCCATAGAATGTGGCTGTCAAAAACTGGTGAGGCCGATCGGCTGCGACGACAATCCGCGCAGGCGAACGATCTCCGCGTTGAACGCGTCGGCGTCCTGCATGTTGCTGCTGTGCCCGCTGTTGGGAAGGACGATTTCCCGGTCCAGATGCCCGGCCGCCCGGACCATTTCGGCGGTGCGCGCCGACTCGCTCGGCGGGAGCAGCCCGTCGCGAGCGCCGTAGAGCACGGTTGTCGGTACACGCAGCGCTTTCACACCTGCCGAAGCGTCGAGGCGTTGTATCACCTTGGCCCACTGCGACCGCACGCGCGGCGGACAGGTCGCGCTCACCCGCTGACCGAAGTCGGCCATGTACAGCGGCGCTTCCGGGGTCAGCGCGACTTTGCGGAACATCGACCTGCCCATTCGGCGCGGCGGCGCGGGCAGCGGCGCGACGGCGATGGCGGTCAGCCACCGGGACAACCGGTCCTGATGCCGGTTCACGCCCTCTCGCCCTTCCGACAGCCCAGCGGCCGAGTTGGCGAGAAGCGCGGAATCCGCGTAACGGGTGACCTCGTCGGGGAAATACTTCGCCCACGCGAGTATCGCTCCGCCACCCATACTGTGCCCGACCAGCGTGGCAGGCGCGTCGGGCGAGATCGTCGCCGCCAGCACGGCCGACAGATCCTCGGCGAGCACTCGTTCGCTGAACGGGCGCGGACCCACGTCGCTGCGACCGTGGCCGCGCTGATCGTAGGTGACCACCCGGTTGCCGCGTGCGAGCGCATTGATCTGGGGATTCCAGTACTCGAGGGCGACCGACCACCCATGAACCAGCACAATCGGATCCAGCACCGGATCTCCGTACTCACGAACGTGCAGCGCGGTTCCGTCCACCGAGAACACTGTTCGTGTCTCCCGAGGTTCCGGATGCGCCAACATTCCGGTCAATCCGGCATCCGGCGGGTTCTTCTTCTTGAATTTCGGCATGGCGCACTCCCTTGTACCCAGCATCACTCGACCGCGCTTGACGTGAGCGCGGTCACGTGGCCAGACTAAGACTAACCGCACGTACAGTCAACAAAGGGGAGTTTTCGATGTCCGACCCGGTATCGACACAGGGAAATGTCGTCCGAATCGAGCGGCCGACCGCGGAAATCGCGGTGGTCGTGCTGGATCGTCCGGCGCGACTCAACGCTATGAACCCGTCGAGCATCCCCCTTTTGACGCAGATGGTCCGCCCACTCGCCGAGGATCCGGACATCCGGGTGGTGATCGTGACCGGCGCCGGGCGCGGTTTCTGCACTGGCATGGATCTGAGCAGTCTCGATGAGATGGCACCGCGCGAGGTGGATGCCACCATCGCGTGGATGCAGGAGCTGCACAGCTTTTCGGTGGAACTGAATCGTCTGCCGCAACCGACGATCGCCGCGGTCAACGGACCCGCCATCGGCGGTGGCCTCGGCATGGCGCTGGGCTGTGACCTGCGCATCGCCGGTCCTCAGGCGAAGTTCGGCGCGACATTCGCCAGGATGGCGCTGGGCCCGGATTCCGGCGTCTCCCACACGCTGCCCGCCGCCATCGGGCACGCCGCCGCACTCGATCTGCTGCTGAGCTGCGAACCCATCGGCCCGGCCGAGGCATTGCGTCTCGGCTTGGTCAGCCAGGTCGCCGACGACGCGCTCGCGGCCTCGATCGAACTCGCCGAACGATGGGCACGCATCCCCGCTCATGCGTCGCGCACGATCAAGGAAACCCTGCGGCAGGCCGCGCGCACCGATCTCGAGACCACCCTGCTCGATGTCGAACCCCGCGCCCAGGCCGACCTGATCTGCCACCCGGACTTCTTCGCCAACGCCACGGCCTGGCTCGACAGCCACCGCTGAACCACAGGTAGTAAGCAGACGCGGCCGACGTGACGCACGAAGGGTGCGGTGCCGCCATACGGCACCGCACCCTTCTGCTCGCACCCAGGCGGTTGGGCTTACCGCTCCCCGACAGCCAACTCCCGGTAGGCGGCGACCACAGGTGCCAACTCGGTCGGCGTAGCACCGTGCATGATCACCGCATCCGCGCCCACACTCAATTGCGCGCGAACGCCCGCCGCGCACTGCCGCGCACTCCCCCGCGCCGCGACACCGAGCCACTCGGCGGGGAGCAGACCCGAGATGTGCTCGATCTGCTCGTCGGTCGCAACCGAGTCGATCGCCCCGCGGATTCCGGCGACCACCGGGTCGGCCCGGAAGCGGCCCAGGACATCGGGATCCCAGCGATTGGTGGAGACCAGCAGATCACCGTAGATCTGCAAGTAGGTCGCCAACCTGCCGACCGTCCCACGCAGGCGGCGGGACTCCGGAATGTGATCGCCGATGGTCGCGTAGCACGACCACACCCGCACCGACTCCGGATCACGGCCCGCGCGTTCGGCCGCCTCCTTCACGATCCCCACCGAACGCGCCAAGGTCTCATCGGTGAAGTACGTGTGCAGCACGACCTCGTCGAACGCCCGGCCACCCAGCGCGAGTGTCTGCGGGCCAAAGGCCACCAAGCCGAGGGGGATCGCCTCGTCGAAGCGCGAATCGAGCCGCAGCCGCGCGAAGCGGCCGGCCGGGCCGTCGTGATCGCGAACGGTCTCGCCGCGCCACAACCGGCGCATGAGTCCCGCGAAGTCCTCCAGCTGCGCGGTCGTGACCGCGGGCAGGTTCCAGGAGGCGAAGGCCTTGGCACCGCCGCGACCGAGTCCGAGCATGAAACGCCCCCGAGTGAGCCGGTGCATCGTGGTCGCGTACGCGGCGGTCACCATCGGATGGCGCGTATTGTGATTGGTCGCCGCCGTGGCGATCCGGATGCGCTCGGATGCCGCGCCCGCGGCCCCGGACAGTGTGACCGCTTCCTTGACGTCGAACCGCTCGGAGATGAAGGCGGTGCCGAGGTCCAGTTCCTCCGCGACACGGACCTCGTCGATGATCTTGCGCGGATCGTCGCTCGCGCCGGCGAGCAGGTAGCAGCCGAGTTCACGATTCATGACAGCGCCTCCGCCGAGTTCAGTTCGAGCACCTGGCGCGCATGCCGCTGCGCCATCGCGAGAAACATCTGATCCCCACGGTCCGTGCGCCGGGCGAGCATGGAGGCATTGATCGACATCAGCATTCCGTGCCACGCCCCACGGCGGTAGTCCAGCCAGCACTCGGCCCAGGAATAGTCGCCGACCCCCAGCTCGACGATCCGGTCGTAGTAGCGCCGGACCAGATCCCCCTCCAGCTCCCCCCGCTGTTCCTCGGGCAAACCGCTACCGAGGAAGTAGGCGACGTCCTCGGCGCCGGACCCGATGGCGCAGGTCTGCCAGTCGACGACAGACATCGAGCCCTGGGGTCCGATCAGGACATTGTCCAAGCGGAAGTCACGATGCACAACGGTTCGATGGTTGGACTCCCAGGACAGCCAGGAGTCGAGATGTTCAACGAAAAGCTGTCCAGCACAGCGGATCTCTTCGCTGAGCAGATCTGAGTATCGGTGTAGAAAGCTCGCCCATAGTCGCGGGGTCACCTCGGCGATACCCGGCCGATCACGGCGTAGCCACCGCAGTTCTCGCCATCGGTCCTCGCCCCAGCACGGAGCGTGCAGACCGGCGATCTCGTCCATCGCCGTGGCGGCCACCTCGGCGGTGCAGCCTGCCAGCTGATCGCCCTGGCGCGCGGGTGCCAGGTCTTCGAGCAGCAAGAGAAAATCGCCGGTCTCGGAGGAGAACTCTGCCGCGTACACGTCCGGTGTGCGCACCCGCACCTGCGGCGCGAGCTCACGGTAGAAGCGCACCTCGCGTTCGTACGCCCCCTCCCTCCGAACCTGTCGCCGGAGGTCCGGATCCGGATCGGCGAACTTCGCGATCATGCGCCGAGGCGCGTCGGTCGGCTGATCGTAATCAACAGTGAGTCGCGCACTCACCGCCACCTGACCGGTACCGACCGGGATGCTCGACAATCCGACGACCCTCGCATCGCCCCGAACGCCCGCGAGCACTTCGTCGAGCAGGCCTGCCGTCAGGCGGGCGGTGGGATCAAAGTTTTTCAGCACGCTCCCAGACTGTCACACTGACCGTCCGTACGGCCATCTCCCGGTCGAAATCACTTGTCGCGCAACACCTGCGATGGCCTGAGCTGCAGGGCATTCACCCACAGCTGAGTGAGAGTGATGGCGAGCTCGTCGACATCGATACGCTGCCCTTGCACGAAGACGATGGCTGCCATTCGGCTTACCATGCCCGACAACGCCTGTGCCGTAATCAAAGGATCGAGCTCGACCGAGGCAACCCCCGCTTGTTGCAGTTCGCGGATCAGCTTCGCGTTTCGGAGAACGAACGAGTTCGCGCGTTCGAGGCGCAGGCGGCGGAACTCCGGGTTGAAGTGCTGGGCCTCGTCGAAAACCGCCATCAGCCGGGCGTTCTTCTCATAGGCCACGAGGTATTCCCGATTGGCGGCATCGATCAGTGCACGCGGGTCTGTCACGCCGGTACGCGCCTTGATGTGCGGGTGGAGCATCTCCCGTCCCACCTGTTCGACCAACGCGGCGAAAACATCGTCTTTGCCATCGAAGTAGGTGTAGAACGATCCGGAAGACGCGCCGGCGGCCTTCGAGATATCGGCGATCTTCGCGTCGAGATAGCCGTCCCTTTCGAAGACCTCACGGGCCGCTGCGATCAACGCGGCACGCTTGCGCTCACCGCGCTCCGTGCGCGGAAGAACCCGACCTGGCGAGGACCCAGTCGCACCGCTTCCGGAATCAACACGATCACTCACAGTCGCTCGGCCAACCGTTCGACTTGCAAGACCAGCAGAGTGAGCAGCCAGCCGACACGGTCACTTCGCTGCGTCGGCTGCGAAGGTCTCGCGAACGACGGTGGCGACTTCGCCGTTCGGATCCGAGAGGGCAGAGAGGCCGAATCGGTCGACGAGAAGTCCACCGAGCAGAACGTCGACGAATGTAGACCCGATCGCCTCCGGTGTGTGACGACCCCCGGGCTGGAACCAGACCCACATCCATTGGACCGAGCCCCACAGCTGCAAGCTCACCACTTCGACATCGACTGGACGGAACAGGCCCTCGTCAATTCCGCGACGCAGCTCTTCCTCCGTCATACGCTGCAGTTCGCGACGGAGTTTGCGGACCTCCTGCATGCCTGGATCATCGGCGAGCTGCACGACCTCGCGCTGACTGGCGACCGTAGCGTCCCGCGCCACCACCTGCAGGATGGCCGAGGCGAAGACGATAGCGGCGATCCGTTCCTGGGGCTTGGCCAGCCGCTCCCACATCGAGCGCACCGCGTCGAGCTGGTGGTTCATGTAGTTTTCTTCCAGCTCGCACAACATCTGCGCCTTGGTACCGAAGTGGTGGACGATCGTCCCCTTGGACATCCCCAGCTCTTTGGCGATGTCGCCGAGATTGGTTCGCTCGTATCCATATTCGGCAACGTGCCGAATAAATGACTCGAGAATCTCTTTGCGCCTCCCGGCTGGTCTGACCACGAGCCCTCCCATTCATTTGCTAACCGTACGGACGGTTTATGTTACCGCCCATCTGGACGCTGAGTACATCGACGACGCGGTCTCACCGCTGTCAAGCGCTACGCTCGACGATCCCTCGTGGTGTCGCGCCGGCCACGTCGCGAAGGAACGCACCTCCGCGCGACAGCGCGGTCCTGGCCACGGGTAACACACGCGCCATGGTCTGGAAGACATGCACCTGCCCGCGCCACACCTGCACCTCACAGGGGACCCCCGCCGCATCGAACGTGGCAGCCATCGCCTCGGCTTCGGGAAGAAGGAACTCGGTCGATCCGATCTGGATCAGCGTCGGCGGCCAGCCCGACTTGTCGGCCGCCAGCACGTCGACCCGTGGATCCGAAGCGTCGGTCTCGCCGAGGAACGCGCGGATGCACGCGTTGCCGAAGCCCAAGGGGATCAACGGATCCCAGGTGCGGGCAGCCCGATCGATGTTCAGGTCGAACAGCGGCGACATCAGCAGCGCGCCGACCGGCATCGGCAGGCGCCTACGTCGCAGTTCACACAGCAAGGCGGCGACGAGGTAGCCGCCGGCCGAGTCCCCAGCGAGGCGGATACGGTCCGGCGAGTACCCCTCGGAGATCAACCACCGGTATGCCGCGAGGGCGTCGTCGACCGCTGCCGGGAACACCGCCTCCGGGGCACGCCGGTAGTCCGGAACCAGGATCGGCATCCCACTGGCCTCGGACAGCCGCTTCACGACACCGTAGTGGGACTGCGAAGACCCGACGACGAAGCCACCGCCGTGCAGGTAAAGGGTCACACCCGCCGAACTTCGCCCGCCCCGGCCGGTGCCCGCCACCCACATCCCCGTCATCGCCCCGATGCGGACACGATGGACCCGTGCTCCTCTCGGATTCCGGACCGCACCGACACAGTCCGCCGCGGTTCGCATCGCTTGCAACGGCAGTCCCGCGGGTCGCATCGGCCCCACTACCGCATGCACGGTTCGCGCAGCCAGCAAGGAGAGCGCGAAACGCTCTGCCAGCGACGACGAGCCTCCGGATTTGCTAGAGAACATGATCACCTCATTGTGGTCATTGGGCCCCACCCACGTTGGTCGAGAGCCTGCTACGAATATCTCTGGTGACCGTACGACCAGTCAAGAGCGCCTGGGCAGATACACCGATTTGTACTGCTGATACGCCGCCAGACCTTCCGGACCGAGTTCGCGGCCGAGGCCGCTGTCCTTGACTCCGCCGAAAGGAGCGCCGTGGTCCATCGTGTAGCCGTTGACACCGATGCTGCCGGTCTTGACCCGGCGAGCCAGGGCGATACCGCGGTCGAGATCGCTCGTCCACACCGTGCCGCCGAGGCCGTAGTCGGAGTCGTTGGCCAGGCGCAGCGCATCCTCGTCGTCGTCGAAGGGGATGACCGCGAGCACCGGGCCGAAGATCTCCTCGCGCGCGATGGTGGCATCGTTGCTCACATCGGCGAAGACGGTAGGCTCGACGTACCAGCCGCGATCGAAACCGGCCGGGCGCGAGCCACCGACCGTGATCCGGCCGCCTTCGGCCACGCCCTTGGCGATGTAGCCTTCGACGATCTCGCGCTGGCGGGCGGTCGCCAGCGGGCCGATGACCGTCGAGCGGTCCAGCGGATCACCGATGCGCAGCGTGCGCACCAGGTCGCTGAGTCCGTCGACGATCTCGTTGTAGCGGCTGCGCGGAGCCAGGATTCGCGTGCAGATGTAGCAGCTCTGCCCCTGGTTCATCAGGCTCACCGGGAACAGGCCCTGCACCGTGCCGGCCAGGTCGGCGTCGTCGAGAATGATCGCCGCGGACTTGCCGCCCAGTTCCAGGGTGACCGGCTTGAGCAGGCGCCCACACGTTTCCGCGATCGACCGGCCCGCATCGGTGGAGCCGGTGAAGGCAACCTTGTCCACACCGGGATGGGCCACCAGATGCGCTCCGGCGGTGCGGCCCGCGCCCGGCACGATGTTGAGCACACCGGCGGGCAGTTGCGCGGCCAGGGCAGCCTCGGCGATCACCATCGCGTCGAGAACCGTCTCCGAGGACGGCTTCATCACGACCGTGCAGCCCGCGGCCAGGGCCGGCGCGAGCTTGAAGAACGCCAGGGTCTGCGGGAAGTTCCACGGCACGATCGCACCGACCACGCCGAGCGGTTCCTTGCGCACCTCGGTCGACCCCACGACCAGCGACGGCCGGATCTCGAACTCGGGAAGCGCGCGAACGAGGTCGGCGTAGTAGCGCAGCACCGTGCCGGGCACGCCACCTTCGACCACCTTGGAAAAGCGGATGGGCATACCGTTCTGGCTGCTCACCCGGCGCGCGATCTCGTCGCTGCGGGTGGCGAGTTCGGCGGCGAAACGGTCGAGCACCTCTGCGCGCCGCTCCGGTGCCCAGCTCGACCAACCGTGCGGGTCGTCGAACGCCGCGCGGGCGGCGGAGACGGCCGCGTCCACATCGGCTTCGGTCGCCGAGGCAACACTGCCGAGCAGTTCCTCGGTGCTCGCCGAGAAGACCTCGATGCGTCGCTCGGACAGCGGCGCCGTCCATGTTCCGCCGATGTACAGCGCCGAGTAGTCCACCGTCATGACACGTCCTTTCGTGGGACCAGCACGGGTTTGACCACCGCGCCGGACTTCATGGCCCGCTCGGCCTCGTTGATCTGCTCGAGCGGGAAGGTTCGGATGAGTTGGTCGAACGGGAAGCGGCCCTGCCGCCACAGCTCAAGCAGCCGGGGAATCAACAGCTTCGGGACACTGTCACCTTCGAGAATGCCCTTGATCGTCCGGCCGAACGCGAGCTGATCGGGCCGCACGAGCAGCGGCTTCAACTGCACGCCGACACAGCCGCACACACCGCGCAGGCGGAGCACGTCGATGGCGTTCGAGACAACCGCGGGCACCCCGGTCGTATCGAGCGAGTAGTCGAGCCCGCCCGGCACCAACGCCTTGACGACCTCCACCAGATCCTCGGTGTCCGCGACGAAAGTGTTTGTCGCACCGAGCTTCTCGGCCAAGCGCAATCGATCCGGATTCACATCCACCGCGACGATGACCGCGGCTCCCGCAACCCGGGCGGCCATGACGGCCGACAATCCGACCGTCCCGGTCCCGAAGACGGCCAAGCTGGATCCCGCCTGGACGTCGAGCGAGGTGAACACCGAGCCTGCTCCGGTCAGCACTCCGCAGGACAGTGGTCCGAGCAGCTCGAGTGGTAGCGAAGGATCGACCTTCACCGCGTTGCGGGCGGCGACGACGCTGTACTCGGCGAAAGAAGACTGACCGAACCAGTTCCCTTTCACCGGTTGCCCTTGCGCGTCACGGACGTTCGTCGGCCGTCCGGGCCGGAATCCCGACATGTTGCGCGGCCAGAAGCTCGTGCAGTATGCGGGCTGAGCGTCCAGGCAGTTGCGGCAGTCACCACAGGAATCGAACGACAGCACGACGTGATCGCCGATCGCGAGGTCGGTGACGCCGGCGCCGAGCGCCGCTACGACACCGGACCCTTCGTGTCCGGTGACGATCGGCGGCTTCGCCATCGGCGTCCGCGGCAGGAAATCGCTGTGGCAGATGCCGACGCCGGCGATCCGCACCAGGACCTGTCCGGGGCCGGGGGCGTCGATTTCGACGTCCTCCACCTGAAACGGTCCGTCTGCCGCGCGTAGGACCGCGGCTCGTGTTCGAACAGTACTCATGCTTCCTCGAATATCAGAACGGGTTTGGTGGCTTTGCCTGCGCGGACCGCCGCGATCGCGTCGTCGATCCGCTCGAACGGGTATCTCTGGATCAACCGGTCGAAGGGAAAATCGCCGGTACGCCACAGCTCGATCAGCCGCGGGATCAGGTCGTGTGGATCAGCGTCGCCCTTGGGTACGCCGATGAGCTGCCTGCCCGCTGGAGGAATTGGCCACCACGATCACACCTTCCGAGGATTTCCGATTTTGAGAACTTTTTGTCGTTGTGAGGTATAGCATACGACGCTGACCGCCCGTACAGTCAACTATCAAAATATGAACCACGGTCGAGAGTGGTGAAAGGGGGTGCGCTCAGTGGGGAGCACACCGGATTCGACCGACGAGTCGGAGAAGGACACCGCGACGCGGGTACTGCGCGCCAATGTTTCCGATACCGTGCTGTCCGGCCTGGCTACATTCGGGCGCTCCCTGCGCTTGGGGGCAGAAGCGGCGAGCGCGGGGGCATCGGACGCGGCGCGGTTCCGTTTCCATTGGCGGGAATCGATGCGGCAGGCGTGGTTCCTGATCACGGTGACCGCGATTCCCGGAGTGCTGGTGGCGATCCCGTTCGGCGTGATCGTATCGGCGCAGGTCGGCAACATCGTGCGCCAGATCGGCGCGGACTCGCTGATCGGCGCCGCGGGTGGGCTCGGCGTGATCAAACAAGGCGCCCCGCTGGCGACCGGCCTGTTGCTGGGCGGAGCGGGAGCCGCGGCGATCGCGGCGGATCTCGGGGCCCGCACCATCCGCGAGGAAGTGGACGCCATGCGGGTGATGGGCATCGACCCGGTCCGGCGTCTCGTGGTGCCACGCATGGCCGCGATGCTGGCGGTCGCACCGCTGATCAACATCCTGATCCTCGTTGTGGGCGTCACCGCGGGATACGTCATGGCTGTGGTCGCGCTCGGAGTCACCCCCGGTAGCTATTGGGAGTCGTTCGGGGCCTTCACCACTTCGTTCGACGTGTGGGTGTCGGTGATCAAGTCGCTGATCTTCGGTCTGCTGGTAGTCCTGATCGCTTGCCAGCGCGGGCTGGAGGCCAGGGGCGGGCCACGTGGCGTGGCCGACGGTGTCAACGCGGCGGTGATCCTGTCAGTGGTCTCGATCGCTGTCGCCAACACCGCGATCACCCAGGTGGTCACCATGTTCTTCCCGACAAGGATGGCGTAATGGCGGCGAGTTCCTATGTCCCGGCACCGATTCGGCCGCTGGCCTGGCTGCGGCGGCGCGTCGACGTCTGGGCGCCGTTCGACACGGCCGGATTCGCGCTCAGTTTCGCCTGGCAGGTCCTGGCGGCCATCCCGCTGACCATGCGGCACTACCGGGCCCAGGTGATGCAGACGATCACGAACATGACGTGGGGGCGCGGCTCGATCATCGTGGGCGGCGGCACCGCGGCCGTCATGGTCGTCATGGGCGGCTCGGTCGGCGCGTCGACGGCCATCGAGGCCTACAGCGCGCTGAACATGGTGTCGCTGGGACAGATCACCGGCCTGATCTCGGCGTTCGCGAACACCAGAGAGCTGGCGCCGATCGCCGCCGGGGTCGGTTTCGCCGCGCAAGCCGGCTGCCGCATGACCGCCGAGATCGGCGCCATGCGGATCTCCGAGGAGATCGACGCCATCGAATCGCTCGGTATCCGGTCGGTCCCGTTCGTCGTCACCACGCGCGTCATCGCGGCCATCGTCTCGATTGTGCCGACGTTCCTGATCGCGCTGGTCCTCAGCTACACCGCCTCCGCTCTCATAGTCACCGTGCTACACGGCGAGCCGAACGGTGTGTACACGCACTACTTCACCGAGTTCCTCGTCAGCTGGGATGTGCTCTTCGCCGTGATCAAGGTCGTCGTGTTCGCGGTGGCGGTCATCCTCATCCATTGCTATCAGGGCTTTTTCGCCTTCGGCGGACCAGAAGGCGTCGGTATCGCCTCGGGTCGCGCCATCCGGGGCAGCCTGGTCGCCATCATCACACTCGACATGATCATGACGTTGGTGATGTGGGGTTTCACCTCGCCGATCACCTTCTCCGGATAGAGGTCAAGCAATGCCCGCATTTGGAATGCCCGGCGTGGCGGTCAGTCCCCGCGCCGCTCGGCGCACCGGCCTCGCGACGGCGGCGATCGTCGCCGTCGGAGTGCTGGTCTGGCAGTTCACGCCAGCGAAAACCGACCCGAACCTCATGCCGGTGACGGTCCTCACCGAGAAGGTCGGCAGCGGTGTCCAGCAGGGCACCGACGTGCGATACGACGGTATCCGCATCGGCAAGGTCGAGGGCATCGAGCGAATGAACGAGGGCGGACAGCGCCTGATGTTGAAGCTCGACAGGACCCACTCCGCCGAACTGACCGACGCGCTGACGATGGACTACGCGCCGGGCAACCTGTTCGGCATCAGCGAGGTCATCCTGAAATCGGGCAAGGGCGGTACGTCGCTGGACAAGGCCCGAACCGTGGATCTGACCGGCGCCAACGCGGATCGAACCGTCGACGCCACCATCACCGCCCTGCTGAATTCGCTGGGTGATCTGACCAACGATGTGCTGACACCCGAACTGACCGGACTGCTGCACCGGCTCGCCGACGACACCAGCGCATTCACTCCGCTGATCGAGACCATAGTCGCGGTCTCGCAGGCTGTCGCCGACACCCAGCGGCTGCCCGCGCCGTATCTGCTCACCCAGTACGGCAACACGCTGAAGGGCCTGCCCTCCACCGTCGACGGTCTGGTCTCGGTCCTGTACGCACCGTTCTCCAACCCCTATCTCGCGCAGCCGGGCAAGGTCGAGAAGTTCAACGCCAACGTGAACATGCTCAAGGACGACCTGCTTTCAGCCCTGGTCGCCACCCTCGACACCACGGGGAAGTACTACTCCGAGTACACCGCCATGCTGACGCCGATTCTGTCGGCGCTGGCGGCCACGCTGCCACGCCCGGAACAATCCGACGCCGAGCTCGGTGAACTGCTGCGCCGGTTGAACGCGGCATTCGCCGACACCCCGCAGGGACCGACGCTGCAGGTGTCGGTCGCACTGCAGGGCGTGCCCGGTCTGGCCGGCCCGCTCGCGGCCCTGGCAGGCCCGAGCGCCCTCGGCACGGAAGGACCGCGATGAAATCGGCAACCTCCCTGATCATCCGGCTCGCGGTGTTCGCCGTCGCGATGCTGCTACTGCTGGTCGGCGTCCTCCAGGCGCTGTCCAAGCCGATCGACGACACCATTTCCTACACCGCTGAATTCACCGACGCCAACGGCCTGCGCAGCGGAAACGACGTGCGGCTGTTCGGTGTTCGCGTGGGCAAGGTGAAGAGCGTCGAGCTGCGCGACGCCCGCGCGGTGGTGTCGTTCGACATGGAACAAGGCCACCCGATGTACGCCAACAACACCCTCGCGATCCGCTTCCTGAACCTCACCGGGCAGCGGTATCTCGATGTGCAGCAGGCCGATGTGCCCGCAGGGAACGTCGACCCCGGCACCACCATCGGCACCGACCACACGGTGCCCGCCTTCGACATCACCACCCTGTTCAACGGCCTGCAGCCGGTACTGGCCGAATTCACCCCCGCTGATCTGAACCAGTTCGCGACGAGCCTGCTCGCCGTGATCGAAGGCAACGGCACCGGCCTCGGCCCGGCCCTCGACGCGATCGAGACGCTGAGCAAGTACACGACCGACCGCCAGGCGATGCTCTCGACCCTCGTGCGCAACCTGTCGATGCTGGCCGAGCAGATCGGTGGCCGCTCTGGCAACGCGATGGTGATGGTCTCCCGGCTCACCGACCTGTTCACGACACTGCAGGAACGCGTCGGCGGCCTGATCGACTTCTCCCTCACCATTCCCCCGGTGCTGCGACCGACCACGAGCATGCTCACCACGCTCGGTCTGACCGGGCGGCCCAATCCCGATATCGACAACCTGATCCGCAACGCGATTCCCGACAAGCGGCAGGCGGTCGAGACGATGAACCAGGTTCCGGCACTGCTGCAATCGCTGTCCGATCTCATCCCGGCCTCGGGTAGTTCGACCTGCAGCCACGGGGCCGCTCAGGCACCGCAACCACTGCAAGTGCTCATCAGCGGGCAAAGGATCACACTGTGCAACGGATGACCATGCAGACCATGCGCTCACGGCTGACACGCAAGGGCAAGCCCGCACCCGACGACGCGACGCGGCGGCGCAGCGATATCCGCTGGGGCGCCATCGGATTGGTGGCCATGATCGTGGTCGCCGCCGGTATCGCGGTGGCCTCCACCCTGCAGACCGGGGTGCGCACCTACACCGCCTTCCTCACCGACGCCGCCTCGTTGCGCGTCGGCGACGACGTCCGGGTCGCCGGCGTGCCATCGGGCACGGTGAAGTCCCTCGACCTCGAATCCAACCGCGTGCGACTGCAGTTCACGGTGGATCGCAAGGTGTTCGTCGGCGACCAGACCACCTTGTCGATCCGGATGCTCACGATCGTCGGCGGTCACTACCTCGCCGTCATCCCCGCGGGCACCAAAGCCCTTGGCAGCACAGTGATTCCCGCTGATCGGGTCAAACTCCCCTACAGCTTGCCGCGACTGTTCCAGGACGCCATCAAACCGGTCCAGGAACTCGACGGCGATGTGCTGCGGCAGAATTTCGGCGCGCTCACCGCGGCAGTCGAGGGTGGCCCGGATGGCTTCCGCCGCATGGTCACCGCGGTCGACACCATCGTCGGGATCCTCGACCAGCAGAACGCGCAAGTCTCCCAGGCACTGACGTTCTCCGACGAATACATTTCCGCCCTGGCCGCGAACAAGGCGGTGGTCGGTAAGTTCATCGACCGCTTCCGCATTCTGGAGACGCTGGTCGAGAACAACAAGATCGCGGTCGGCGACGCGCTTGCTGACCTGGCCAAGGTGATGACCCAGGTCAGCCCGCTGGCCGTGGCGTGGAACACCACGCTGAAGGACCCCGCACAGCCGTTGGCCGATTCGATCGCCAAGCTCGACGAGCTCGGCGGCAAGCTCGGTGCGCTGCTCACCTCGCTGAAGTCGTTCAGCGCCCGGTTCGACACGCTGACCGGCCCGGACGGCGCGCTCACCGTCGACCGCTCCGGCCAGACGATCACCGCGCCGCAGCTGTGCATCCCCGTTCCTGGAAGGACCTGCTGATGCTCACCCGCTTGCTCGGTTCCCGGGGCTTCCTGTCGGTGGCGGTCGTCCTGATCGTCGGCCTGGTGGCCGTCGGTGCCTACAAAATCGCGAAACCGACCCCGACGATGCGCTCGTACTGCGCCGATATGCCCGATGCGATCGGCCTGTACGAGGGCAGCGCGGTCACCATCATGGGAATCAAGGTCGGCTCGATCACCCGTGTTTCCCCGCAGGGCGCGACCGCCCGGGTCGAATTCACGGTCCCGGAGTCGCGGAAGCTGCCCGTCGACGTCGGTGCGACTACCATGGCCGACTCGCTCGTCGCCGACCGTCAGCTCGCGCTGATCGGCGCCGAACCCGAAGGGGCGGGTTGGGATTCGTCGCACTGCATCACCAAATCGGTGACGCCGAAGAGCCTGAGCCAAACGTTCGCGGCGCTGGCCGATCTCGCCGACCAGCTCAACGGCCCCGACGGTCCCGGGGAGGATGTCCTCGAGCGCGGTATCGCCGCGCTGGACAACACCACGGCGGGCACCGGTGAGCAGGTCAACACGATCATCCACAAGCTCGGCTCGGCGCTGAACTCGCCCGACGCCGCGATCGGTCACATCGGCGCGCTGCTGGACGCGCTCAGTTCCCTGGCCAGCAGTGCCGCGCACTACTGGCCCGAGGTCAAGGACTACCTGACCCGCCTCACCCCTGCGCTGGTCACGGTCAGCGACCAGGTGGTACCGCCGGTGATCACCACGGTCCGGGAGCTGATCGATGTCCTACCGGCGCTCAACGACCTCACCGTGATGTTCGGCGGGCCGCTGCTGGCCAAGCTCGAGCGGGTGGAGAACCTACCCGAGATGCTGCAGGCCGGCGTGGCCGGACTCAGCGAGCTGATGACGATGGTCCCCTCGCTGACCAGCGCGTTCACCAACACGGTCGATCCCGCCACCGGTGCGATCTCGGTCGCCTACGCGACGCCGAACGTCACCCTGCCCGGTGACCCCGCGCAAGTGTGCGCGGCGATCAATGTCCTGACGCCGGGCGGATGTCTCGACCCGGTCAGTGGAACTACGAAGATCTCGATGGCACACATCATTCTCGGAACGGTGGGCGCACGATGACTCGACTACGCACACGTACCGCCGCGGCAGCGGCCGCCCTGTCGGTGATGGCAGTGAGCGGCTGCGGCTTCGATCCCGCTGCTGTCCCGTTGCCGGGCACCTCGGTCTCCGGCGAGACCTACCCGCTGCACCTGGAATTCGCCGACGTGCTCAACCTGCCGCCCGGTGCCAAGCTGATCGCCGACGGCGTCGAGGTCGGCAAGCTCACCGGCGTGACGGTGACCGACGTGACCAAGCGCGACAGCGGCATCGGCCGCGGGTTCGTCGTCGCCGATGTCGCGGTGCAGCGCAATATCAAGCTGCCCGCCGATATCCAGGTCGAACTGCGCCAGACCACCCCGCTCGGCGATGTCTACATCGCCGTCACCACTCCGCCACGCACCAGCGCACCCGCCCTGGCGTCGGGCGCGACCATTCCGATGACGCAGACCACGCGTGCCCCGCAAATCGAGGACACCATGGCGGGGCTGGCGACCTCGCTCGGCAGTGGCATGGTCACCGACCTGCAGGACACCGTCCGCCAGCTCAACGCCGCGCTGCCGCAGAATCCGGCCGACACCGCACGGGTCTTCGGCGTCATCGGCACCGACCTCTCCGACGTCGCGAACGACCTGGGCAGTCTGGATGCGCTGCTGGACGGCCTCGACACCACCGTCTCCGCAACGGTGGATATGCTGCCGACCCTGCGGCCGATGCTCACCGACGAGGGCACACCGCACCTTGTCGAAACCGTCCAGGCGGTGATCGGGATCATCTTCATCTTCGCGAACTTGGGCCCGGTCGCGCACTCCTCGCTCTTCCTCGCACCGATGATCTCGGCCTCCAACGACCTGATGAAGGCCACCGTGCCGATGCTGTTCGGCAACCGGCCGTTGGATTTGTCCTCCCGGTCGAACATGTCCACGCTGGTGGACCTCATTCAGAACAAGATCATTCCGTTCGTCCGGCAGGGACCGAAAGCGAACATCACCGCAGCGGCGGTGGGCGATCCGGCGGAAGTGGGGTCCGCCGAGCAGACCACCCGCATCGTCGACAGCCTGCGGATGATCGGAGTCGTTCGATGAGTGCCCGATTCTTCGACATCAGTCGCGTCAAGCCGAGCTCGATCGCGTCGCTGGCCGCCATCGCGGCCGTGCTCCTGATCGGCAGTTCCTACGTCGCCTTCGGCCTGCTGAAGCTCAATCCGTTCGCCGAGCACACGACGGCCCGGATGCTGCTGGCCAACTCGGGCACGTTGGGCGTCAACACTCCCGTGCTGCTCACCGGCATCCAGGTCGGCAAGGTCACCGAGATCCAGAAGGTCACCGGTGGGGTGGAGATCCAGTTCCGGATCAACGCTCCCTACCGGATTCCGGCGGCCAGTGAGGTGCGGATCGAGAACCTCTCGGCGCTCGGCGAGCCCTACCTCAACTTCAAGCCCACCGCCGACCAGGCGCCTTACATCAGCGACAACCAACTGCTCGACGCGCGCAGCGCACCGGCCCCGACGCTGATCCCCGACCTGGCCGCGAAAGCGGTCGCCGTCATCGATCAGCTGGACCCGAAGGCCATCACGAGCCTGGTGACCACCTTCGACAAGGCGCTGACCGGGATCGAGAACGAAGTGCCGCGCCTGGAGCGGGCGAACACACTGCTGGCCGCCACGATTCTCAGCCGCACCACCCTGCTGCGCGGTCTGCTCAACGACCTGCAGACCATGGGGGACGACATGTCCTGGTCGGGCCCCGCGCTCGCCGAGTCGGGGCCGGCCTGGAAAACCCTCGCCGCGAGCCTCGACGAGGTCATCGAGGTCTCCTCGCAGCTGTACGAAGTCGGCGACGCACCGAACGACTACCTCACCGGCGACGGGCTGATTCCCTTCCTCCACCGGACCGAAAAGTTGCTGGCCGAACTCGGGCCGGGAATGGCCGAGCTGGCGCCGATCCTGCGGCCGATGACCACACCGATTCCCGCAGCGCTGGCGCCGCTGGATATCTCGGCCCTGATCAGCACCGCGCTGGCCACGGTCGGCGCGAACGGCACTGTCCGCCTGCAGGTCACCGTTAAATAGATCCCCTTTCACAGCCGAACCGGAGTCCTCATGAACACCACTGACGAAAAGCCCGCCGAGACCGAGAAGAAGGCCGGCGAGGCCACCGAGAAGCCGACGGGTGCCGCGGAGCCGCGCCAGATCAGTGTGCGCCTGTCCACGGTCGCTACTGTCGCCTGCGTCGCCGGGTTGGCGGTGACCACGGTGACCTTCGGCGCGCTGTACTTGTCGGAGCGCGGCGAACTATCCGATCGGGATGCGCGCGCCGCCGCGGACAAGCAGGCCGAACAGGCCGCGATGGACTATGCGGTCGGCGCGTCCACCATCGACTATCGCGATCCGAAAGCGTGGCTGGCCAAGCTCAAGGCCAACACGACCCCGCAGCTCTCGGCGAAGTTCGATGCCACCGCGACGCAGCTGGAGCAGATCATCCTGCCGTTGCAGTGGACGTCGAAGGCGACACCGGTCCAGGCCGCGGTGAAGTCGGAGTCCGGTGGCGTCTACAGGGTCAACGCCTTCCTCGATGTCGATTCCACCAGTGCGCAGTCACCCCAGGGCGGGCGCACGACGGTCACCTACACCGTCACCCTCGACAAGAACGACGGCTGGAAGATCACCGAGGTCGGCGGCGGCCTCGACGCACTACCAGCCAAGTAGCGCGGTAGGTCACAACTTCAGCAAGGATGAGCAATTGGACTGGTCAGGCATCGTCGCTGACGTTCAGCAACATTGGTACCTGTACGCCGCGATGCCGTTCATCGCCGCGGCGATCGGTTACCTGACCAAACTCGTAGCAGTCGAAATGCTGTTCCGGCCGCTGGAATTCGTCGGAATACCGCCCTATCTCGGGTGGCAGGGCCTGATTCCGCGCTATTCCGCCCGGATGGCCACCGTGGCGGTCGATCTCATGCTCTCGCGACTGGTCGACCCGCAGGAGATCATCGACCGCATCGATCCAGCCGAGCTGGCCAAGCATGTCCAGGGACCGCTGCTGGCCACCGTCGAGGAACTCGTCGACGAGATCATGATGCGGCACCGGCCCGGCCTGTGGGAGCTCGTCCCGCCCGCGGCCCGGCGCCTGCTCCTGCAGCGTATCCAGGCCGACGCGCCCAAGATCATCGCCGAGATGATGGACGACCTCAAAGCGAACGTGAACGTCGTTTTCGACCTGCGCACGATGGCCATCAACGCCCTGATGAAGGACAAGGCGTTGTCGGTGCGGATGATCCGCGATCTCGCCGCGCCCGAGATGCGATTCATCGTCAGGTCGGGCCTGTACTTCGGTTTCGCACTCGGCATCGTCCAAGCCGCGGTCTGGGCGCTCACCCACTCGGCCCTGATCATGCCGCTGTTCGGCGCGTTCGTTGGATACTCGACCGACTGGCTGGCCCTGCAGATGGTCTTCCGCCCGATCGAACCTCGCCGGTACCTCGGCATCTTCCGCTGGCAGGGGATGTTCCACAAGCGCCGTGAGACCGTCGCCGTCGACTACGGAAGCTTGATCGCGACCGAAATCCTCTCCCCCGCCAACATGATCGACGCCATGCTCACCGGGCCACAGTCCGACCGCCTCTTCTCCCTCGTCGAGCACGAGATCGACCGTGTACTCGACCAGCAGATGGGCATAGCCAAGCCGCTGGTCCAGCTGGCGGTCGGCAACCTGGACTTCATCAAGAAGGACATCGTCCACACGGTCCGCACCCGCCTGCCCGAGGAGACGCAGAGCATCGAGCACTACACGATGCACGCCCTCGATGTGAACTCCCTCATCGTCGAGAAGATGAAGCTGATGACTTCCGACGAGTACGAGGGCCTCCTACGGCCCGCCTTCAAGCAGGACGAGTGGAAGATCGTGACGGTCGGCGCCATCCTCGGCTTCCTGATCGGCGAACTCCAGGTTCTTCTTCTGCTGCATTGACCGAACGCCGTTGCACTAATTGAACACAATGTATATTTAAGGTGTGCACGAAAACACATTCTCTGAACTGACACCGACCGCGTGACACCATCGAGCCGGCGACGAACGACCACCGAACGCCGCGTGTTCGAGGCCGCGGCCACCCTGCTCCGGGGCGGCACGCGATTCTCGGATCTGACGGTGGAATCGATTATCGAACTCGCCGATGTATCACGCGCGAGTTTCTATAAGTACTTCACCAGCAAAGGCGTTCTGGTCCAGCGCATCGCGGTTCCCAGTCTCGCCGAGTCGACACAGGAGTCGGCGAACTTCTGGTTGACGGAACCGGCTACATCCTGGAAGGGACTGGCCGAGACGATCGGCCGAATGCTGCGCATCGGGCGTGCGAACGCGGAACTGTGGCAAGCGTATTTCGACGCGACCGCCGCCCACCCGGAGATCGAGGATGCCCTGCATCGCGCCATGGAAGGTCACGTCGAGGTGATCGGCCAGCGCGTCGCCACATTGCGGCAGGCCGGCTCGATCAGCACCGATATGGACCCGATCCACCTGGCCCGATTCATGATTCGCGGCACCTACGACGCGTTGGTCGAACACTTGCAGCACGGCAGTGCGGACGACGACGACGCCTTCACCCGAACCCTCGGACGCGCGCTCTGGTTCGGCGCGTTCGCCCATTGAACAGGAGTGCGAACGTTGTATCGCAAGAAGTCCACCGGCGCCTGCATGGCAGTGTGCGCGAGTCTCGGGGTATTGCTGGCCGGTCCGATCGCGGCGTCACCGCTGGACAACCCAGCGGTGACCGTCCCCGACGCTGACCCGTTCTACGCTGTACCAGGCGATATCGCAGGGTCGGCCAACGGCACGGTACTCGATTCGCGGCCGATCACCGCCTCTGCCGGCCCCGTCCCGCTCGACGCCAAGGCCTGGCAGGTCAAATACAAGACCACCGACCACACCGGCGAGGCCACCGCCACCGTGGTGACCGTGCTCGTACCGAACACCCCGTGGACTGGTCCCGGTCCGCGCCCGCTGGTGTCGTTCCAGTCCGCGGAAGACGGTGTCGGTCTGCGGTGCGCGCCATCGCTGGCACTGCGCGGCGGCGGGCTGCTCGGCGGCGCGGTCAGCGATGTCGTCACCTCGGTGCCGCAGCTCCTGCACACCGGCTGGGCCGTCGCTGTTGCCGACTACCAGGGACCGGATTCGCTGTTCACCAACGCGAAGATGACCGCACACGGCGTCCTCGACGGCATCCGCGCCGCGCGGTCCTTCGCACCGGCCGGTATCGACCCGAATGCCCCCATGGGACTGACGGGATACTCCGGCGGTGGTTATGCCAGCTTGATCGCGGCCATGTACCAACCCACCTACGCACCGGAGCTCGACTTCGCCGGGTTGGCCTACGGCGGTACGGGCAGCGACTCGCGCGAGGTCTACGACACGGCCAACGGCGGCCCGTTCGGCGGCGGCGTGCCAATCCTGTTCGTCGCGCAATCGCGGGCGTATCCGCAGGCTCAGCTGGAGTCTCACCTCGATGACACCGGTCGGCGCATCATCGCCGAAAGCCAGGCCGACTGCATCTTCGATGGCACCGCGCGCTATCCCGGACTCGATTTCGGCAAACACCTCAGCACCGAGGGCGCCGACAAGCTCGAGAGCCTGATGTGGCAGAACAGCCCGCTGACACAACCGGGTCTGCCCGCGCAGCCGGTGTTCTACTACCACGCCACCGGTGACGAGCTGGTCCCGTATTCGTCGGGCATGTCGATGGTCGATCGCATGTGCGCCAACGGAGTTCGCGTCGAGCACCTGGCGATTCCCGGCAGCGAGCACCTCGTCGAGGCAGCGCGCGGCATCGACTACGCGATCCCCTACCTCGCTGACCGGTTCGCCGGAAAGGTCGCGCCAACCACGTGCTGAGCCGATGCCGACAACCCGCAATGCGTTGAGGCGATGCATCGATTCCCCGCATGTATATTGACCGCCCGTACGGTCACCCTGCTAACATGACATGCGATCCGGACCTTGCTGCCGTTCTTCGGCCGAGGGTGTCGCCCCGCGCTCCCCGCAGAATCGCCACCGGGCGCGCGGCAGGGAGATGCATCACGAAAGGAACTACGACGTGCCGACTGAGGCATTCATATTCGACGCGCTCCGTACGCCGCGCGGCAAAGTCAAGAAGGGCTCGCTGCATTCGGTGAAACCCGTCGATCTCGTCGTCGGACTTATCGACGAACTCCGTAGCCGGTTCCCCGATCTGGACGAGGATCGCATCTCCGACGTTCTGCTCGGCGTCGTCTCCCCGATCGGCGACCAGGGTGGCGACATCGCGCGCACCGCGGTCCTCGCCGCGAAGATGCCCAACACCGTGGGCGGCGTGCAGCTCAACCGCTTCTGCGGGTCGGGCCTCGAGACAGTCAATCTGGCCGCGCAGAAGGTCCGTTCGGGCTTCGACGAGCTCGTGCTCGCCGGTGGTGTCGAATCCATGTCGCGGGTCCCGATGGGCTCCGACGGCGGTGCCATCGTGGCCGATCCGGCGACCAACTACGACATCGGTTACGCCCCGCAGGGCATCGGTGCCGACCTGATCGCCACGATGGAGGGCTTCAGCCGCGAAGACGTCGACGCCTACGCGGTGCGTTCGCAGCAGCTCGCCGCCGCGGCCTGGACCGGCGGCTACTTCGCCAAGAGCGTGGTTCCGGTCAAGGACGTCAACGGCCTGGTCGTGCTCGATCACGACGAGCACATGCGCCCCGGCACCACCGTCGCGGATCTGGGCCGGCTCGAGCCGTCGTTCGCCGCGCTCGGCGAGGCAGGTGGCTTCGACGCGGTGGCGCTACAGAAGTACCACTGGGTCGAGGACATCACCCACGTGCACCACGGCGGCAACAGCTCGGGCATCGTCGACGGTGCGGCGCTGCTGCTGGTCGGTTCCGAGGAAGCGGGTCGGGCCTCCGGCATGACCCCGCGCGCCCGCGTCGTCGCGACCGCGACCAGCGGCGCCGACGCCACCATCATGCTGACCGGCCCGACGCCGGCCTCCGAGAAGGCCCTAGCGCTGGCGGGGCTGACGGTCGACGACATCGACCTGTTCGAGATCAACGAGGCGTTCGCCGCCGTCGTCCTGAAGTTCCAGAAGGATCTGAACATCCCGGACGAGAAGCTCAACGTCAACGGCGGTGCGATCGCGATGGGCCACCCGCTCGGCGCCACCGGCGCGATGATCACCGGCACCATGATCGACGAGCTCGAGCGCCGCAACGGCCGGTACGCGCTGCTCACGCTGTGTGTGGCCGGCGGCATGGGCGTCGCGACGATCATCGAGAGGGTGTGATTCTTCCGATGACCGAGAACATGATCGGTTGGGAGCGCGATGCCGACGGCATCGTCGTGCTCACCATGGACGACCCCAACCAGGGCGCCAACACCATGAACGCCCTGTACAAGGCGTCGATGACCACGACCGTCGAGCGCCTCGAGGACGAGAAGGACGACATCATCGGTGTCGTGCTCACCTCGGCGAAGAAGACCTTCTTCGCCGGCGGCGACATCAAGGACATGATCTTGACCACGCCGGATCAGGCGGAGTCGTTCATGGCCGAGCTCGACCAGATCAAGGGCGCGCTGCGCCGGCTCGAGCTGCTCGGCAAGCCGGTCGTCGCGGCCATCAACGGTGCTGCCCTCGGCGGCGGCCTCGAGATCGCGCTCGCCTGTCACCACCGCATCGCGGCCGAGGTGAAGGGCAGCCAGATCGGTCTGCCCGAGGTGAGCCTGGGACTGCTGCCCGCGGGCGGCGGCATCACCCGCACCGTGCGCATGCTCGGTATCCAGAACGCGCTGATGGGTGTGCTGCTGCAGGGCCAGCGCAACAGCCCGGCCAAGGCCAAGGAAATCGGCCTGGTCGACGAGCTGGTCGGCTCGATCGCCGAGCTCGTGCCCGCCGCGAAGGCGTGGATCGCCGCGAACCCGCAGGCGTGCGTGCAGCCGTGGGATGTCCAGGGTTTCAAGATCCCCGGCGGCAGCCCGTCCTCGCCCGCGCTGGCGTCGAGCCTGCCCGCGTTCCCGGCCAACCTGCGCAAACAGCTCAAGGGCACCAACATGCCCGCGCCGCGCGCCATCATGGCGGCGGCGGTCGAGGGTGCGCAGGTCGGTTTCGACGACGCGTCGCTGATCGAGTCGCGCTACTTCATCTCCCTGGTGACCGGTCCGGTGGCGAAGAACATGATGCAGGCGTTCTTCCTCGATCTGCAGTCGATCAACAACGGCGGCTCCCGTCCGAAGGACATCCCCAACCGCGAGATCCGCAAGATCGGCGTGCTCGGGGCAGGCATGATGGGCGCGGGCATCGCCTACGTCTCCGCGCAGGCCGGCTACGAGGTCGTCCTCAAGGACGTCACCATGGAGGCTGCCGAACGCGGCAAGAACTACAGCGAGAAGCTCGAAGCCAAGGCGCTCTCACATGGCAAGACCACCGAGGAGAAGTCCAAGGCGCTGCTGGACCGGATCACCCCGACGGCCTCGGCGGACGACTTCGCCGGCGTCGACTTCGTGATCGAGGCCGTCTTCGAGAACACCGAGCTCAAGCACAAGGTGTTCCAGGAGATCGAGGACATCGTCGAACCCGACGCGCTGCTGGGTTCCAACACCTCCACCCTGCCGATCAGCGGTCTGGCGACGGGGGTCAAGCGCGAGCAGGACTTCATCGGCATCCACTTCTTCTCCCCCGTAGACAAGATGCCGCTGGTCGAGATCATCAAGGGCGAGAAGACTTCTGACGAAGCGCTGGCCCGCGTCTTCGACTACACCCTGTCGATCCGCAAGACGCCGATCGTGGTCAACGACAGCCGTGGCTTCTTCACCTCGCGGGTGATCACCACCTTCATCCACGAGGCGATCGGGATGCTCACCGAGGGCATCGAGCCGGCGACCATCGAGCAGGCGGGCGCGCAGGCCGGCTACCCGGCGCCTCCGCTGCAGCTGGCCGACGAGCTCAACCTGAAGCTCATGGAGAAGGTCGCCAACGAGACCCGCGAGGCCGCCGAGCGTGGCGAGGTCACCATGCCGGTGGACCATCCCGCCTACCGCGTCATGGAATTCATGCTGGCGCAGGGTCGTCCGGGTCGCCTGGAGAAGGCGGGCTTCTACGAATACGACGAGAGCGGCAAGCGGCTGAAGCTGTGGCCGGGCCTGCGCACCGAGTACGACTCGGTGGCGGGTGAGACCGTGCCGATCCGCGATCTGATCGACCGGATGCTGTTCATCGAGGCGATCGAGACCCAGAAGTGCTTCGACGAGGGTGTGCTCACCACCTCGGCCGACGCCAACATCGGCTCGATCTTCGGCATCGGTTACCCGGGTTGGACCGGTGGCGTGCACCAGTTCATCGCCGGCTACGAAGGCGAGGGCAAGGCCGCGTTCGTGCGGCGTGCCGATGAGCTCGCGGCAAAGTACGGCGAGCGATTCCACGTACCCGCGTCGCTTCGCGAGTGACGTCCGGAGCGGAGCCGTGCCCCTCACCAAGGCTCGGCTCCGCTCGGGGTACAGCGCGCTGCGCTGGAGCAGTACGGATTGAGAGGATCACATCATTGAACAGCGTATTGCAGTACGCTGCAATGATTCTCGGAGCCATCGCCGTGGTGGTGACACTCTCGTTCGCGACATCGACCATCGTGCACTACCGCGTGGCCAAGGAAGCTGCCGGACGGAAAGCCGCCCAGGATACGACCGACGACATCCATCACGCGCCGCTCGTCGGATTCACCGTCGCCCAGGCACACTGGCAAATGCGCGAACACGTGCGATGCCGACGTGAATCCTGCGAGCGCAAGGCCATGGCGTTCCACATACTCGTCGAAGCCGGACGAATCGTGCCCGTCGCGGATATCAGCGATTCGGCCCCGCACTCTCCCAGGCCAGGAGAATGAATACGGTTCGATCGGGCGCTCATCACCAGGCAGCCGGTTCGCTTCGCCTGCCGCTCGATTCGCCCTGCGAGCAAGCTGACCCTGCCGTGATCAGGCGCGCCGCCGCGAGTCCGTCGGCGCGCCGTGAGTAGGGTTGGACGCGCGCGGGGCGACCGTCTGGCCCCGTAAGTGACGAACCGAGGTGACTGATGACCACGCGCCGACCGCCGCTGCGCAAGGACGCGACGCCGGAGCAGCAGGAAGCGGCCATCGTTGACGCTGCGGCCCGTGAGTTCGCCGAGGTCGGCTTCCGGCGTGCCAGCATGGACCGGATCGCGCGACTCTCCGGCGTGAGTCGGAGCACGCTCTATCGGCGGTTCCCCAACAGGGACGAGCTGCTGTCCGCGGTTGGCGCTCGGGAGCGAGAAGTGTGGATGGCTCGCCTGATCGCGAGCGCAAAAGGCTTGAACGCACGAGACGCGTTCGTCGAAGCGTTCTGCGAGGCGTTCAAGCAGTTGCAGGAGGTTCCGCTCCTGCGGCGGATGCTGGACATCGAACCGGACGTCGTGGAGCGGCTGCTCGGTGTGCGCTCCGACGACTCCGGGATACTGATGAATCAGTTGATCGACGCGATCTCCGATACTTTGCAGTACGCGGGAGCGACGATGCCCCGTGACCAGCTGCGCATCGTTGTCGAAACCTACATCCGGATCATCGCGTCGTTCGTCAATCTCCCGTCGATCACCCTCGATCTCACTGACGACGCTCAGATGCGGGAGTACGCCGCGCGGTATCTGGCACCCATGATTCACTAGTCGCACTGATCGGGCGCGGCGGTGGTGGTGCGGGCCCGATCTACAGATTCGGGCGGAGTCGGCCGGATCGAGCGATCCGGCCGGCTCCGCCCGTTTCGGCCTATATCGTGCGGCCGGGAGGCACCTTCTCAGAGATCGCCGAGACCGGGCTCGGCGACGTCCGTCCTACGTGAAATCGACGACTCCACGGATGTTCTTCCCGGCGAGCATGTCGCGGAAACCATCGTTGACATCGTCGAGCTTGTAGGTGGTGGTCACCATTTCGTCCAGCTTCAGGTGACCTTCTGTGTAGAGCCGCAGCAGCGTCGGGATGCTGGTGTGCGGGCTCCACGCCCCGGCCAGCGTGCCCGTGATCCGCTTCTGGGACATGGTGATATCGCTGGTGGGGAGCTCGACCTGCAGGTTCCCCGCGCCGGCGGCGGTGAGCACCAGAGTGCCCGCCTTACGGATCGCCGCGATACCGCCCGAGATCTCGGCAGCAGTGAGCACGCCGACCGTCACCACGACCGAGTCCGCGCCCTGCCCGTTGGTCAGCGACCGCGCGAAATCGGCGGCCTCATCGAGCGAGGAGTAGGTGTGCGTCGCACCGAAATTCAGCGCTTGCTCGCGCTTGAACTCCACCGTGTCCACGGCCAGCACGTGGCTGGCACCGGCGAAGCTCGCACCCTGGACGGCGCTCATGCCGACACCGCCGAGACCGACGATGATCACGGTGTCGCCCGGCCGGACCTCGGCCGAGTTGACCGACGAGCCCCACCCTGTCTGCACGCCGCAGCTGAGCAGGCAGATGCTGGTGGGCGAGAGGTCCCTGGGGACCTTCACCGCGCTCGCGGTGCTCACGGTCGTGTACTCGCTGAGCGTGGAAATCCCGCAGAACTGGCTGACCGGTGTGCCATCGAGCGACATGCGGAACGAGGTCTCGTCGTCGAATCGGGAGCCGACGACCACGAAGGCCCCGAGGTCGCAGAGGTTCTGCATGCCCAGTGCGCACCAGCGACACCGGCCGCACGCGGGGACGAAGCCGAATACCACGCGGTCGCCGACTTCCCAGCCCGGCGTACCGGGACCGACCTCGACGACCTCGCCGGCACCCTCATGACCGACGCACATCGGCACGGTGCCGGGGACGACGGAGCCGTTGATGATGTGATCATCGGAGTGGCAGAGCCCGCTGGCGAGCATCCGCACCGTCAGCTCGCCCTGGCGAGGCGCGTCGAGATCGACCTCATGAATCTCGAGCTTGCCCGGCGTCGGCATCACCAGCGCGGCACGGGTCTTGTAGACCATGAAATACCTTTCGTTCGATCGCTGGTATCAGCCGATGATGAGCTTTGTCTCCAGGTAGGGCAGCAGACCATCGTTGCCGCCTTCGCGACCCATACCGGACTGGCGGAACCCACCGAACGGGGCGTACAGGCAGACACCGGCGGTGTTGACGTTGATCTGACCCGTGCGGATCCGTCGCGCGACAGCGGAGGCCGCGGCGTGATCGGCCGAGTACACCGCGCCGGACAGGCCGTACTCGGAGTCGTTGGCGATGGCCACCGCGTCGTCGACGTCGGTGTAGGGGATCACGACGATGACCGGGCCGAAGATCTCCTCGCGGGCGACCCGCATGGAGTTGTCGACATCGACGAGCAGGGTCGGCTCGACGAACCAGCCACGATCCTGATCCTTCGGCACACCGCCACCGACGGCGACCCGGGCGCCTTCCCGCACACCGAGCTCGATGTAGTCGAGCACGCGCTTCTGCTGACGCTGCGCGACCAGCGGGCCGATGGCGACCTCGGGATCGACCCGCGGGTCGCCCACCTTCAGGGTGCCGATGGCCGCCGCCAGCGCGCCGCAGATCTCGTCGTAGCGCGAACGGGGGGCGAGCACGCGGGTGATCGCCGCGCACACCTGGCCGCTGTGGCCGACGCCGGCGGCGAGCAGGGTGGGCAGCACCTCCGACAGGTCGGCGTCTTCGAGGATGATGCCGGCGGACTTGCCCCCGAGCTCGAGGGTGACCCGGGCGATGCGGTCGGCGGCCGCCGCCATCACCGCTTTACCGGCGCCGGTGCTGCCGGTGAAGGAGACCTTGTCGATGTCGGGGCGCGTGACGAGGTACTCGCCGACCTCACGGCCGCCGGGCAGGATCGACACGACGCCTTCGGGCAAACCGGCGGCCTCGATGGCCTCGGCCATGATCATCACCGACACGGGCGCCTCGGGCGCGGGCTTGGCGACGACGGTGCAGCCGGCCGCGAGGGCAGCCGAGATCTTGAGGCTGTTGAGGACCACCGGCCCGTTCCACGGGCTGACCGCGGCCACCACACCGACCGGCTCGCGGAAGAGCGTGCCCGATCCCTCGCCCCACTCGGTGGCCTCGGAGAACTCGAAGGTGGTCAGCAGCGCGGCGTTGCGACGCCACACTTCGATGGCGATCTGGTGGAAACGGGTGGCGACCGCGTCGGGGGCACCGAGCTCGAGGGCGAAGGCGCCGGCCATCTCGGGCAGCCGCTTTTCCATCTCGTCGGCGATCCGGTTCAGGAATACAGCGCGCTCGGCCGGCGTGGTGGAGGACCACTCGCCCTTGTCGAACGCGGCGCGGGCCGCGGCGACCGCCGCATCGACATCGGCATCGGTCGCGTCCGGAACGGAGCCGAGCAGCTCCTCGGTGGTGGGCGAGACGATATCGATGCGGGCGTCACCGGCAGGGGCGACCCAGCGACCGCCTACGAACAGTTGATCAAAAGAACGCAGGGACCCAGGGGTCTGTGTCGCGGTCATTGGTGCTCCTGATGAATGTCTGGTCGCGCCGTTCAGGAGAAACCCGCTGAGGCGCAGATGAGCTGACGCCCCGATCGTATCGACGCCATGTGACCCAGGACATGTCCCAATACGACACAGACCGCGGCCCGCCGGACGCCACCCTCCTAACGTCGAGCAGTGCAAACAGTTGATCTATGAGGAGCGATCTGGCCGTGACAGAAGCGTTCATCTACGACGCCATCAGAACCCCGCGAGGCAGGGGACGCTCCACCGGCGCACTCCATTCGGTCAAGCCGATCACGCTGGCCACCGATGTCATCCGCGGAATCGTCGACCGCAACCCCACCCTCGACCCCGGCGAGATCGTCGACGTCGTGTTCGGCAACGCGACCCCGGTCGGCGAGCACGGCGCCGACCTGCCCAAGGCCGCGGCCATGAGCGCGGGCCTGCCCGACCACGTGACCGGCATGCAGATCAATCGTTTCTGCGCCTCGGGGCTCGAAGCGGTGAATCTCGCGGCGCAGAAGGTGCGGTCCGGGTGGGAGGACTTCGTGATCGCCGGCGGCGTCGAATCGATGTCGCGGGTGCGGATGGGCTCTGACGGCGGGCCGATGATGTCGGACCCGGCGACCGTGCTGGACAACCGGCTCGAGCCGCAGGGCATCGCGGCCGACCTGCTCGCGAGCCTGGAGGGGTTCACCCGCGACGACGTGGACGCGTACTCGGTGCGCTCGCACCAGCGTGCCGCCGCCGCGTGGGACGCCGGTCGGTTCGACCGATCCGTGGTGCCCGTGGTCGACCAGAACGGGATCGTGCTGCTCGAGCGCGACGAGGCGATCCGGGCGGAGGTGACCCAGGAGGCGATCGGCTCGCTGGCACCGTCGTTCGCGACCTACGGCTCCTACGGCTTCGATGCGATGGCGCTCGCGCGCTACCACTGGGTCGAGAAGGTCGAGCACGTGCATTCGGCCGGTTCTTCCTCCGGCATCGTCGACGGCGCCGCGGCGGTCCTGGTCGGGACCGAGGAGGCGGGCCGACGGTTCGGCCTCACCCCGCGTGCCCGGATCACCTCGGCCGCGCTCTCCGGTGTCGACGGCACGCTCATGCTCACCGGGCCGACCGCGGCCACCCGCAAGCTGTTCGAGCGAACAGGGCTCACGGTCGACGACATCGACCTGTTCGAGCTCAACGAGGCATTCGCGGCCGTGGTGCTGAAGTACCAGAAGGACTTCGACATCCCGGACGAGAAGCTCAACGTCAACGGTGGCGCGATCGCCATGGGCCACCCGCTCGGCGCGACCGGTGCCATGATCGCCGGCACCGCGCTCGACGAGCTGGAGCGCACCGGTGGCAGGCGGGCCCTGATCACCCTCTGCGTCGGCGGCGGCATGGGCGTCGCCACCCTGATCGAACGCGTCTGACGACCGAGATGGAGCACACTGCCTTGACCACCACCGACGTGATCACCCGTACCGCGAGCGACGGCATCGTCACCCTCACCTTCGACGACCCGGCTTCCGCCGCGAACACGATGACCCCGGCGTTCCGGGCCGCCTTCGGGCAGGCCGTCGCCGACCTCGAGGCCGACGCCGACCTGCGCGGCGTCATTTTGACCTCGGCCAAGAAGTCGTTCTTCGCCGGCGGCGACCTCACCTCACTCATCAAGGTCAACCCGGACGACGTGACCGAATTCCACGCCGAGGTGACCGAGATGCTCGGTTACCTGCGCCGCCTGGAGCGCCTCGGCAAGCCGGTCGTCACCGCGCTCAACGGTGCCGCGATGGGCGGTGGCCTCGAGATCGCGCTCGCCACCCACCACCGTGTCGCGCTGCGCGGGGTCACGGTCGCGTTCCCCGAGGTGAGCCTGGGTCTGCTGCCCGGTGGTGGAGGGATCGTGCGCTCGGTGCGGATACTGGGCCTGCAGAAGGCGATCGAGCTGATTCTGGACGGGCGAACGCTCGCCGCGGACGCCGCCCAGAAGCTCGGTCTGATCGACGAACTGGCCGACTCCCCCGAGGAACTGGGCGCGGCCGCTGTCGCGTGGATCGAGGCCAACCCGGCCGCCGCGCAGCCGTGGGATGTCAAGGGCCACAAGATCCCTGGGCCCGACGCCGAGACGCTGGGCAACGCGCTCTCGGGCGCCGTGCACCTGCGTACCAAGGGCGCGCCCTACCCGGCGCCGCAGGCTGTTGTCTCCGCCGCGGTGGAGGGCAGCCGGGTGGGCTTCGATGCCGCCCAGCTGATCGAGACCCGCTACTTCCTGTCGCTGGCCGCCGGTCAGGTCGCCAAGAACATGATCCAGGGCAAATTCCTGGACCTGCGCGCGGTCGCCGCCGGTGCGGGCCGGCCGAAGGTCGGCGAGACCGCTCCGGTCGCCACCCTCGCCGTGATCGGTGCGGGCATGATGGGCGCGGGCATCGCGTACCAGGCCGCCAAGAACGGGATCTCGGTGCGGCTCAAGGACGTTGACGAAGCCGCCGCCGAACGCGGCAAGGACTACAGCCGCAAGCTCGTCGCCAAGGGCATCGACCGCGGGCAGCTCAGCGCGGAGAAGGGGCAGGCGCTGCTCGACCGGATCACGGTCGTCACCGATTACGCCGCGTTCGAGGGTGCCGACGCCGTGATCGAGGCGGTGTTCGAGGATCCGGCGCTCAAGAGCCAGACCTTCCGCGACGCCGAGCCGCACCTGCCGGGCGCCCTGCTGGCGACCAACACCTCCACGCTGCCGATCAGCGAGCTCGCCGCCGCCGTGCAGCGACGCGAGGATTTCGTCGGGATGCACTTCTTCTCCCCTGTCGACCGGATGCCGTTGCTCGAGATCGTCGTCGGCGCCGAGAGCAGCCCGGAAGCAGTCGCGCGGGCGTTCGATCTCGGTGTGGCGCTCGGCAAGACGAATATCGTCGTCAACGACAAGCGCGGCTTCTTCACCAGCCGGGTGATCACCAAGTTCACCGACGAGGCGCTGGCGATGCTGGGCGAGGGCATCAGCGCCGCGTCCATCGAGCAGGCCGGGCTGCAGGCGGGCTATCCCGCGCCGCCACTGCAGCTCTCCGACGAACTCACCATCACGCTGCCGCACAAGGTGCGCATGGAGACCAAGGCCGCGGCGCTGGCCGCCGGTGAGGAATGGGTCGTGCACCCGGGCGAGCCGGTGATGGCCAGGATGATCGAGGAGTTCGGTCGCTTCGGCCGGACCAGCGGCGGCGCGTTCTACGAGTTCGAGAACGGCAAGCGGACCCGGCTGTGGCCCGGGCTCGAAGAGCACTTCCGCAAGCCCGGCTACGAGATCCCGTTCACCGACATCGTCGAGCGGATGCTGTTCGCCGAGACCATCGAGGCCCTGCGCACCTTCGACGAAGGCGTGATGACCTCGATCCCGGACGCGAACGTGGGCTCGCTGCTCGGCATCGGATTCCCGGGCTGGACCGGCGGTGTCATCAACTACGTGAACGGCTACGCCGGCGGGCTCGAGGGCTTCGTCGCGCGTGCGACGGAACTCGCCGAGCGCTACGGCGACCGGTTCCAGGTTCCGGCGGCCATCGTCGCGCTCAGCGAGACCTCCGACCGCTTCGAACTGTCGTGACCACGGCATTGTCGGAGGAGATCCGGGCCTGGCTGGCGGCCAACGCCCCGGGTCGCGACGAAGTCCCCGCGCCCGGCACGCCGGAGTTCGTGGCCTTCGCGCAGGCGTTCCTCGGACGGGTGTACGACGCGGGCTTCTCGGGCATCTCCTGGCCGGTCGAATACGGCGGCCGTGGTCTGGGTCAGCCGGAGGAGAAGGCATTCTGGTCGGAGGCCGCCGCCTACGATCTGCCGCTGGGCGCGGTCTTCGGGATCGGTCTGGGCATGTGCGGGCCGATCGTGCGCGAACTCGGGACCGAGGAGCAGAAGCAGCGTTATCTGCGGCCACTGCTGCAGGGGCGCGAGGTGTGGTGTCAGCTGTTCTCCGAACCCGCGGCCGGGTCGGACCTGGCGGCGCTGCGCACCCGCGCGGTGTCCGATGGCGACGACTTCGTGATCACCGGGCAGAAGGTCTGGACGACCGGCGCGCACTACTGCGATTTCGGAATCCTGTTGGCGCGCACCGATCCCGACGTGCCCAAGCACCGCGGGCTGACGATGTTCATCGTCCCGATGCGCGAGCAGGGCGTGACTGTGCGTCCGCTGCGCGACATGACCGGGGCATCGGACTTCAACGAAGTGTTCTTCGACGGGCTGCGGGTGCCGGCGAGTGCCGTGGTCGGCGGGGTGGGCGGCGGCTGGAACGCCGCGCGCACGCTGCTGGTGCTCGAGCGGCTGGCCGTCTCGGCGGGTCTCGGTGTCGACAATGCGGCCGAGGGTCCGCTGTCGTTCGGCGGCCTGGCCGGTCGGGTTCGCGCGCGGGGGCTGCTCGACAGTCCGATCGTGGCCGATCAGCTGGTCGACCTGTACCTGGCCGCTCGCGCGGCCGATCTCACCGACGAGAAGCTCGCCCAGGAGATCGACGCCGGAATCGACCCCGGTTCCCGTGGCTCGATCGGCAAACTGCTGAAGGCGCGGCTGAACTGTGTTGCCGCCGATCTCGCCGTCGATCTGCTCGGCGACGCCGACCTGGACGAAGACTTGCGCCACGACATCCTGCAGTCGCGCAAGCTCGCGATCGGTGGCGGCACCGACGAAATCCAGCTCACGATCATCGGTGAACGAGTACTCGGCCTGCCCCGTGAACCGCAAGCCGATCTGGCTGTGCCGTTCCGGGACCTACCTGCGAATTGAGGAAGCGCCGATGACTCGCGTGCTGACAACTGAACCCGAACTGAGCCAATTCGCCGGCTCCGTGCGCGCGATGATCGCGGCGCACTCCCCCGTCGACGCGACGCGGGCCGGTGCCGGTGCGCCGATGGATCCGGCCTGGTGGCAGACCTGGGCGGCGGAGATGGATCTGCCCGGCCTGCTGGTCGGCGAGGCCGACGGCGGCGCCGGGGCCGAGCTGGACGCGGCCGCCATCGCCGCGACGGAACTGGGCGCGGGACTGGTTCCCGGCCCGCTCACCTCGACGATGCTGGCCGGGCTGGCGTTGTCGCGGGCCGGTGCGAGCAAGGCGGCCGGGCGGATCGCGGCGGGGACGGCACCGGCTGCGCTGGTACTCGCCGATGCCCACGATCTCACGGCTGGCGAGCAGGTCAGCGGCACGATTCCGACACTGGATCACGCCGCGGATCTCGCCGTGGTGGTCGCGGTGATCGGCAACCGGCTGGCGGTGCTCGAGACCGGTACGGCGACGGTGACCCCGGTCGAACATCCGCTGGACGAGACCCGTCGTGCGGGCCGGATGACCTTTGCCGGGGCCGATGCGAAATTCTTCGACATCACCGCCGAGCTCGCCACCGAACTGGTGGTCGCGGCGACGGTGCTGGCTGCTGCCGAACAGTTCGGGCTGATGCGCCACGCGCTGGCCGAATCGGTGGAATACCTCAACGCCCGCACCGCCTTCGGGCGGGTCGTCGGCTCGTTCCAGGGTCTCAAACATCAGCTGGCCGAGCTGGCCTGCGAGGTTGCCCAGGCCGACGCGCTGCTGGCCGATGCCGTTGCGGCAGCGATGAATCGGGATGCCGACGCGGAACTGGCAGCGGTGGCGGCGTGGTGCCGGATCGCGGCGGCGGGCACCCACGTGGTGTCGGAATGCCTGCGCCTGCACGGCGGTATCGGCTACACGTGGGAACACGACGCGCATCTGTGGTTCCGCCGCGCACGGCACAACCAGTCGGCCCGTGGGCGACTGGTTGTGCAGCGGCAGCGGTTGGCCGAACTTCTCGGCCTGGGGTGAGCCGGGGGTTGGCTCGCTCAGTCGCGAAGCGCTGTGCGAGCCAGCTCCAGGTAGGTCGCGACCGAATCGCCCGCGGTGTCGTGCCCGGAACCACCGGCTCCGGCCTGGCGACGGTGCTCGATGCCGGCGGCGATCACGCCGATCTTGAAATACGCCAGCGCCATGTGGAACGACCAGTGCGCCAACGGAACTCCGCCCGCGCGCTCGTAGGCCTCGGCCAGTGCGATCGGCTTGGGCAGCCGCTCGCTGGTCCACGCGCTGGGCTGACCCAGGATCAGATCCAGCGCCGGGTGCCGGTAGGCGCACATCATCGCCACGTCCGCCACCGGGTCGCGGATCGTCGACAGTTCCCAGTCGACCACCGCGACGACCTTGCGCGCGGCCACATCGATCAGGGTGTTGTCGATGCGGTAGTCGCCGTGCACGATGCCGGTCGAAAGCTGTTCCGGCACACGGGCCGCCAGCTCGGCGGCCACGGCGACACCGTCGGCCTGCAGGTCGGGGGTGCCGACCATCTCCCACTGCCCGCTCCAGCGACGCAGCTGCCGTGCGGCGTACTCGTCGGGACGGCCGAACCGCTCCAGCCCGACGGCCACGTGGTCGACCCGGTGCAGCGCGGCCAGCGTGCCTGCCAGATCGTCGACGATGCCGGCCAGCGCCGTGTCGTCGACGGCGGCGAAGTCATCGCGCGTCTGCAGCGAGGCGCCATCGACGAACTCCGCGATCGCGAACGCGCCGCCGCGCACGGACTCGTCCTCCTCGAGCAGCACGGCCCGCGGCACCGGAACGCCGGTGCCGGAAAGTGCTGCGGTGACACGGTATTCGCGCGCGACATCGTGGGCCGACGAGCTCGAGCTCGTCGGCGGTCAGGTTCGCGGTGCTCATCGGCGCCCGCTGGTGATGTCGCGCACGGCCCGCTTGGCGATGGACCAGCGGTGGACCTTCGAGGGACCGTCGTAGATGCGGAACGGCCGCAGCTCACGGGCGATCTTGGCTGCCCTGCACCAGCGGCTCGAGGTACTGCTCGCACTGGTCCTGCGAGGCGATGTGGGCGAGCATGTGGATGTTGCCCTTGTCTGGGGCGTTGATGTTCATCGCCATCGGGCCGAACAGCGAGTAGCCGGACTCCTCGAAGACCGGCGCCCTCTCGGTCATATCGAGTCCGAGCCCGCCGTACTCGGTGGGACCGTGCGGGGTGAGCAGCCCGGCCTCGCGCGCGGCGGCCTGCAGCCGGTGCCGCAGGTCCTCGCCGCCCGCGGCGTGTACATCACCGTCGAACTCGTCGTCGATCGGCAGGACTGTGCTCCGAATGAACGATCGGGTGGCGGCGACCACGTCCTCAGTCGACATTGATGTGCTTCTCGTGCGCGATAACGATGTGGATCACCTGCGCGACGCAGGCGGGTTTGTCGACGCCTTCGATCTCGACTGTCACCGACAGGGTGACCTTGTGTCCGGCGGTGGCCGGCTCGACGGCGGCGAGCACGATCCGGCCGCGTACACGCGCGCCGCTGATCACCGGGTGTGGGAAGCGCACCTTGTCGAGTCCGTAGTTGAGGATCGAGGCGACCTGGCCGATGGTGTACACCTGCTGGAGGAAGACCGGGACCATCGACACCGTGAGGTAGCCGTGGGCAATGGTGCCACCGAACGGACCCTCGGCCGCGCGCGCGATGTCGACATGGATCCACTGGTGATCGCCTGTCGCCTCCGCGAAGAGATCAATGCGTTCCTGGACGACCTCGACCCAATCACTGACGCCGAGCTCGGTGCCGACCTGGGCCAGGAAGGACGGTACGTCGGGGAATTCGTGCATAACCATCCTCATTCTCCCGGCGATGACTGCCGGATCACCCGGGCGTAGGTGCAGGGCCGGCCGTCGGCGTGGCCGACGACCTCGATGACGCGCATCGTCCGGCCGGCGTGCAGCAACCGCGCGTCGAACCGCAGGGTGCGGTCCGCCGTCATGGCACGGGCGTACGCGACCGTCAGCGACGTGGTGCGCAACGACGATTCGGCGCTCATGCACGTCGCCGCGGCTTCGGCGGCGCAGATCGCGATCCCGCCGTGCAGAGCGCCCAGCCGGTTGGCCCAGCGGGTGCCGTCGGCAAGTCGCAGGCTGCCGACGCCGTCGGTTTCGGTGAAGGTCGCGCCGAGCAGCGTGAGCACGTCGCCGCCGCGCAGCGGTGCCGGGTGCTGCGGCCCCTCCGAGTCGAGCGTGGGACCCTCGACGAACCGGCCGTGCACGCTGGCGGTGACCAGCAGACGCCCAGCGCCGTCACGGACCGTTCCCGTGGCGTGCCCGACGATGCCGTCGACATCGGTGCCCGTCGCCAGTGCGAGCAACACGCCCTCGGTGGGCAGCGGTGCCACGAAGTCCATCGAGATCTCGACCGAGACAGAACCCCTGTGCTCGGTGGAAGCCCCGAGCAGACACAGGCCGTTCACGTCGTCGACCAGGACACCGAGCGCGCCCGCGGCCGGACGGCCGTCGGCACCGCTCGGCAGAATATCGACCGGCTGCGTGCCGGTCACCGAATGGGAGTTGGTGCGCAGGTTCACTGCCACGCCGAACGCATTCTCGGCAGGGCTGCGGCCACTGTTGATCAGGGCAGCGGTATCGGCCGCCCGGTCACCGGTGATGATCATGCGCCGACCGCCAGGAACACGGTGGCCGAGCCGGCGATCGCCCGCCGACCGCCGACGACGTCGGCCCAGACCTCGACATCGACCAGCGCTCCGTCGGTGGTCGGCTCGACCGCCGTCACCCGACCGCCGACCGAGACGTCGTCACCGGCCGCGACATTGCCGCGGAAGGAGCACTCGATGCTGCGCAGTGCCTTGCGCGAGCCCGCCCACTCGGTGAGCAGGTTCATCACGTAGGCCATCGTGGCGCCGCCCTGATTGATCGCGCGGTCGCCGAGCCCGGCCGCCTGGACGGCGGCGAGGTCGTAGTGGATCGGGTTCGGGTCGCGCAGGATGAGGGCCACCATGCGGATGTCCTCTGCGCGGACGGCCGTGACCAGCCGCTCGGGGAGTTCGTCGCCGACCGTGGGTGTCGCTGTCATCAGGCCAGTCCCCTCTTGAAAAGATATGTGCTGGTGATAGTTCCGGCCGGGGTGCCCGCCTCGGAAAGCTCCACGACGACCTCGACCGAATCCAGCCGGGAGCCGTCGCGGGCGTGGCGGGAGCCGACCTCGCCGATGTGGGCCTGCGCCGCGTAGGTCGCGCCGGCCCGCAGCGTGTTCGTCTGATCGATCCGGCAGCTGCCGAACAGCAGCGTGTCGCCGCTGTCCTGGTGGGCCAGCGCGCACAGCTCCTCGACGCTGACTCCCATGCAGCGCAGCGAGGCGATGATGAACCAGGCCGGATGCGCGGCGTCGGTGCCGTCCGGTTCCGCGCGCAGCGCATCCTCGGCGATCGCGGTCTCATGCCGCTCGAGGGTGATCTCACCGCCCGGCAGCCGGCGTCCCCGCAGTTCTCTCTGCAGGGTCTCGACGGGAACACTCATGCGGTTGACTCCTTCGTCAGTAGACGGTGTAGCCACCGTCAACGATGACTTCGTTGCCGGTGTGGAAGGTGAGGGACGGCTCGGCGAGGAAGGTCGCGACCTCGTGGAACTCCTCAGGCGTGGCCCAGCGCCTCGCGGGCGTACGCGCGGTGGTCGCCCGGACGAAGGCCTCGTTCTCGCGCAGGTAGTCGTTCATCGCGGTGGCCGTCCAGCCCGGGATGAGGATGTTGACGCGGACCTTGTGCCGTGCGAGCTCGACCGCCAGGGTGCGGCCCAGGCCGACCAAGCCGCTCTTGCTTGTCCCGTACGCCGCCATTCCGACGCCGCCGTAGCGGGAGATCGTCGAGGACACGACCACCATCGAGCCGCCTTCGCCGCGCTCCACCATGTGGCGGGCAACGGCCCTGGTGCACAGGAAGGTGCCGTCCAGGTTGGTCCGCATGACGTGGTGCCACTGTTCGAGGGACGTGTCGAGGAAGGGTGCGTCGTCCGAGATCCCGGCGTTGGCGAACAGCGAGTCGATCTTGCCGTGCCGCTCGAGCGTCCGCGCCATCGCCTCCTCGACACCCGCTTCGTCGGCGGTGTCGCAGGCGACCGACGAGGCGTCGATTCCCGCTGCACGAAGGTCGGCGACCGCGGCGTCGTTGCGCGAGGCGGTCCGCGACCAGATGGCCACCGACGCGCCGGCACGGCCGAGGCCGTGCGCCATGCCGAGACCGAGTCCACTGTTTCCGCCGGTGACGACGACCGTGCGTCCGGTGAGGTCGATCATCAGTAGGACCTCGGCAGACCGAGCGTGTGCTGGGCGATGTGGTTGAGCACCATCTGCGTGGAGACCGGTGCGATCTGCTGCAGCCGCAGGATCGACCACAGGTCGGCGAGGCCGTACTCCTCGGCCAGACCGTTCCCGCCGTGGGTCTGGATGGCGGTGTCCAACGCCTTCATCCCCGCGCGGGAGGCCAGGAACTTGGCCATGTTCGACTCCTCGCCGGCCGGGCAGCCCGCGTCGAAGAGCGCCGCGGCGCGCCACAACATGCCGCGGGCGGCCTCGAGTTCGATCTCCGCCTCGGCCAGCGGATGCTGAACGCCCTGGTGGACGCCGATCGGCACGCCCCACACGGCACGGGACTTGGCGTAGTCGACGGCCTTTTCGAGTGCGTAGCGACCCACCCCGGTGCAGATCACGGCACTGAGCACCCGCTCGGGGTTGAGACCGTCGAACAGTGGCCGCAGCCCGTGGCCGATCTCACCGACAACCGCGTCGGCAGGCAGCCGCACATCGTCGAAGAAGAGCGTGAACTGGCGCTCGGGGGCGCGCAGCGCGGTCGGCAGCAGCTGCTTGCTGAAACCGGGGACGTTCAGGTCATCGATGATGAACAGCGTCAGCTCACCGCGACCGGTGCGTTCGTCGGTCCCGGTCCGGGCCACGAGCAGCATGTGATCGGCGTGGTCCACACCGGAGATGTAGTACTTGGTGCCCTTGATGACCCACTCGTCGCCGTCGCGGCGGGCGGTGGTGGAGACATTGTGGGAGTTGGAACCCGCGTCCGGCTCGGTGAGGGCGAAGACGAACTTCTCCTCGCCGCTCGCGATCCCGGGCAGGTAGCGCTGCTTCTGCTCGGGCGAGCCGTGTAGCGGCAGAACCGAACCGACGATGCCCTGGGACAGCACCATCGCCAGTTCGGGGCAGCCACCGGCGGCCATCTCCTCCATCACGATGGCCAACTCGGTCAGTCCGGCGCCACCGCCGCCGTACTCCTCGGGGATGTTGAGTCCGAGGAAGCCGGACTTGCCGAGGGTGTCCCAGAGTTCCTGCATGGGCTCACCGGTGCGGGAACATTCCTGGAAGTAGCTGTGGCCCCAGCGCGACACGATGTCGCGGACGGTGCTGCGCAGGACGCGTTCCTCTTCGGTGGGTGCCAAGGGCAAGCTGGGTGCACTCGATCCGCTGGTCATGTTCTGCCTTTCTGAAACGTCAGCGCGCGACGAGGTCGACGAGTCCGCCGAGGCGGGTGCGATGCCAGGTGGGGGTGCCGTACGCGAGTGCGTCGGCCCGGGCCCGCTTGAGGAACAGGTGCGCGGGGTGTTCCCACGTGAAGCCGATGCCACCGTGTAGTTGCACGCATTCCTCGGTGGCGAGCAAGGCGGCGTCGCCGCAGATCGAGGCAGCGACCGAGGCAGCGATAGGCAGGTCTGTGCCGGTCGCCGCGCAGTCGGCCGCGTAGCGAGCCACCGCGCGGGCCTTGGCGATCTCGGTCCACACGTCGGCCAGGCGATGCTTGAGGGCCTGGTAGGAGCCGATGATCCGGCCGAACTGGCGGCGCTGGCCGAGATATTCGACCGTCATCTCCAGCGTCGCCTCGGCGATGCCGAGCTGTTCGGAGGCCAGCAACGCGCAGGCGATATCGGCGGTCCAGCTCAGGGCTTCGGCGGTGTCGTCGGCCAGGACCGCAGCGGTGGCCTGATCGAAGGTGACGTCGCTGATCCGCCGCGTCATGTCGAACGACAGCACCGGCTCGACGGTGGCCTGATCGCGCTGCACGAGCAGCACCTGATGTCCGACCGGGACCAGCAGGACGGTGGCCTCGAGCGCGCCGGCGACAGTGCGGACCGTGCCGGAGAGCTTGCCGTCGGTGTAGGTGACCTCGGCGTCGAGCGCGCGCAGCGGCGCGCCGTAGGGCGTCACGATCGTGCCGATTGCCTCGCCGCTGACGAGTTCGCACACCAGGGCGTCGGCGCCGAGCTGTACGGCCAGGGAGGTGGCGGCCACAGCGCTGGTCAGGTACGGGACGTCGGCGACCGCGCGGCCGAGCTCCTCCATGACGACGGCGACCTCGCGCCAGGATGCCCCGGCACCACCGAGTTCCTCGGGCACCGCGAGACCGACGACTCCGAGCTCGTCGACGAGGCCACGCCACGCCTGCTGGGCGTCGGCGGTAAAAGCGTCGGCTTCGTCGGTGCGCCGCAGCACCGTCTCGAGCGGGGTCCGGCCGGCGAGCAGGGCGCGAACCGCGTCGCGCAGGTAGCCCTCGTCTTCGCTGTAGAGCAGCGAGGGCACCGTGGTAGACGTGCTCACTTGGGAAGGTCCTTCCAGGCGATGTCCTTGTCGACCCGCGGCTCGGCGGGAAGTTTCAGCACGCGCTCGGAGATGATGTTGCGCATGATCTCCGAGGTGCCGCCCTCGATCGAGTTGGCCCGGCGGCGCAGGTACCAGTAGCCGCTCACGCGGTCCAGCGGAACCGACAGATCCGGGCGGCACAGCGTCCAGTCGTCATAACGCAGGGCGTCCGACCCGAGCAGATCCAGTTGCAGCGACGCCGAGTCCTGGGCCAGCGCCGAGTAGGCCAGCTTCAGACCGGAACCCTCGGGGCCGGGGGCGCCGACCTCGAGCTGCTGGGTGAGCCGGACACTGGCCAGGCGCAGGGCCTCGGCGTCGGTCCACAGCCGCATCAGTTCGTAGTGCGCCTCGGGGCGCCGGCACTCGGGCCGCGTCCGCCACAGGTCGGTGAGGTCGCCGATCGGGCCCGACTCCCTGGCGACCGCGCTGCCGCCGATGGCGACCCGCTCGTTCATCAGGGTCGCCTGGGTGACGGCCCAGCCCTCGCCGACGGCGCCGAGCCGGTTCACATCCGGCACCCGCACATCGTCGAGGTAGACCTCGTTGAACTCGGCCTCGCCGGTCATCTGGCGCAGCGGCCTGATGTCGACACCGGGGGTCCGCAGATCGAGCACGAAGTAGGACAGTCCCTGATGCTTGGGCAGCGACGGGTCGCTGCGCACCAGCAGCAACGCCCAGCGGGCGTCGTGGGCCAGCGAGGTCCAGACCTTCTGCCCGTTGACGATCCAGTCGTCGCCGTCGCGGACCGCGCTGGCGCCGACACCCGCCAGGTCAGATCCGGCGCCGGGCTCGCTGAAGAGCTGGCACCACACCTCTTGGCCGGTCCACAGCGGCGGAATCCAGGTCTTCTGCTGCTCGGGGGTGGCGTACCGCAACAGGGTCGGGGCGGCCATGCCGAGGCCGACCACGTTGGCCCGCGGGTGGTTGTCCGGGGCGCCCGCGGCCGCGAACGCCGCGTCGACGGCCGACTGCGCGGACGGGTCGAGACCCAGCCCGCCCAGGCCGACGGGGTAGTGCACCCACGCCAGGCCGGCGGCGAATCGGGCACGCAGGAAGTCCATCCGATCCATCTGCGCGGGTGGGTGCTCAGCCAGGAACTCCGTGACGCGCTCGAGCAGTGCGGACGGCGCCTCTGAGGTTTCGACGTCGATCATGCTTTCGACGGTGCCACGGCCGAGAACTCCGGCGATGTCTCACTCTGGGTCAGTGTCGCGATCCGTGCACCACCCGGCCGGTGATCGTGTCGCGCGATGGGACACGAGGCAGGTCGAGGGCGGCTCTAGCGTCGTTCCCATGTCTACACACACACCATCGGGCGGAACGCGGGTAGCGCCCGTGCACGTGGTGGGCGCCGCGTCGACGGCCTTCGCGGTCGAACACGATGCGATGCTCGACGAACTGGTCTTCGAAGCGGTCTCCGCCGCGCTGCGCGAGTGCGGGTTGCGCAAGCAGGATCTCGGACTCTCGGTGACGGCCTCCATGGACGTCCTTGACGGCCGCAGCATCTCCTCCGGGCTCACCAACGCGGCGGCCGGCGGCTACCTCAACGACTCCTTCCGCGTCGAGGGCGATTCGGGGCTGGCGATCATCAATGCCGCCCAGGCGATCGCGGCAGGCGATGTCGAGGTCGCGGTGGCCGTCGGGGTGCACAACCCCGAGATCTCCGGTTCCACGCAGCGTCGGCGCGCCTTCCTCGACCAGGTGTCCAACCTCGGCTTCGACCCCCACTTCGATCGCCCCGTCGGCATGACGGGCACCGCCGTCTACGCCATGCATGCCGGTGCGGCGCTGGGTGAGCTGGACGCGCTCGCTGCCGCGGCCGCCGGTGACATCAACCGCGGCGCAGGCCTGGCCCGTTCGGTGCGCCGCAACGCGGTGACCGCCGCCGACGTGCTCGAGTCCGAGCCGATCGCCTGGCCGCTGCGCGAACTGATGCTGCCCGCCGAGTCGACCGGCGCGGTCGCGATCGTGCTCGCCTCGCCCGCCAGGGCCGGGCGCTGCATCGGCCGCAACGTCCGGCTCACCGGCTTCGGGCACGCCACCGGCGGTTACACCTGGGACGGTCAGTGGCTGACCGCACCGCAGGAGACCACCCGCCGCGCCGCCGACATGGCACTCGCCCAGGCCGGCCCCCAGCGAGAGTCGATCACGCTGGCCGAGGTCTCCGCGGTCACCCCCGCGCTGCAGGACGCCTACGTGCAGGCCCTCGGCCTCAACGACAGGGCCGTGATCAACCCCAGCGGTGGGCTGCGCAGCAACTACCCCGGCCTGGCCAACGGCGCCCTGCGGCTGCTCGAGGTCATGGACCGGATCGGCGAGGTCGCACCCGGCCAGGCCGCGCTCAGTCATTCCATCGATGTCGAGACCGGATTGGTCTCCGAAGACGTCACCGTTCTCGTGGTGGAGGCCGCCTGATGTCCCAACGCGCAGCGATCGTCGGCGTCGGTCTGACGCCGGCCACCTCTCCCAGCAAGCAGACCTACTCCACCAAGGAACTGTGCCAGCAGGCTGTGCACGCCTGCATGGAGCACAGCGGTGTCGCGTTGTCGTCGGTCGACGCGGTCGTCACCGGCAACATCGACGGCTTCGAGGGCACCGTCCTCGGTGCCAAGCACCTCACCCGGCTGCTGGGCCTGGGCCCGCACGTCCCGGTGATCGTGATCAACACCGGCGGCACCACCGGCGGCAACCTGATGCAGGTCGCGGCCCGTATGGTCCGCGCTGGAACGCACCGGCGCGTGCTGTGCCTGGGCGGCCCGACCTTCTACGGCTCCTCGGATCTGCAGTCGGCGATCAACACCAACTCACCGATGATCATCGAGCAGCCGCTGGGCATGGGCGCCTACCACATGGGCGCCTTCGCCGCCTCGGCCTACCAGCAGCGCTATGGGCTCACTGTGGAGGACCTCGCCACCGTCGTGGTCTCCGACCACACGAAGGCCGCGCGCAACCCGTTCGCGCACCTGCGCTACCAGGTGACCCCCGAGGACGTGATCAACGGCCGGCGTCTGTCGTCGCCGCTCACCATGCCGATGGTGTGCCCGGTGTCGGTGTCGGCGGTCGCGATGCTGGTCAGCACGCCCGACGATGACGACGTCACCACCACCCCGGCGCTGATCCGGGCGATGGGCATGTCCGCCGATCCGTACCTGGGTGGCGGCAAGGGCGACTTCTCGCAGATCACCAACCTCGCCAACCTCGCCCGCCGGGTGTACGCCCAGGCCGATATCCGCGAGCCGCTCGACGATTTCGACGCGGTGGAGATCTTCGCACCGTACGCGCACATGCAGCCGATGCAGCTCGAAGCCCTCGGCTTCGCGCCGTTCGGCGGCGGCGTGGACCTGATCCGCAGCGGCGCGACCGATGCAGGCGGCGTCCTGCCGACCAACATGTCGGGCGGACCCAAGTGCACCAACGCCGGTGTGGCCGGTGAGCTGGCGCCCTACGCCTACGCGGCCCTTCAGGTGATGGGTGACGCCCCCGAGGAGGTCCAGGTGCCCGGGGCCCGCCGCTCGCTCGGACACGGCACCGGCGGCACCTTCTTCCAGTTCGACAACCTGGCTATCTTCGAGACCTACGGGAGTAAGTGACATGACGACGACTCCGATCACCCCCATCACCCAGGCCGTCCACTGGGATCTGCACTACGACATCCACCTCGGCCAGACCTGGAGCCGGTTCATGGACGGCCTGCGCCAGGGCAAGATCCTGGCCAACGAGTGCGGCAGCTGCGAGCGCGTGTTCGTGCCGCCGCAGGACTACTGCGAGTCCTGCTTCGAGAAGACCGACGGCTGGCGCGAGCTCTCCGGCGAGGGCACCCTCGAGGTCTTCACGGTGGCCTGGCACGGCTTCACCGGTGGCCCCAAGCCGCCGTACGCCATCGGCGGCGTTCGCCTCGACGGTGCCAGCACCCTGCTGATGCACTGGATCACCGGCGTCGACTTCACCCCTGGCGCCGACGTGCGGGCGGCACTGCCGTTCGGCACGCGGGTCCGTGCTGTCTGGGCACCGGAGCGCACCGGTTCGATCCTCGACATCGCGCACTTCGAGCCGATCGAGTAGTTCGACAAACTAGGAAGGCCTGATCCGCTCGAGGCGGATCAGGCCTTTCTGTATCGGTACCCCTTACATCGCGAGGCCACCGTCGACCGGCAGAACCACACCGGTGACATAGGCACTCTCGTCCGCGGCCAGGTAGCCGACCGCCGTCGCCATCTCCGAGGGATCCGCGAAGCGCCCGACGGGCACGGTCGCGGTCATCTCGGCGAGCCGCTCCTGGCCGACCGCCAGGACCATCGGCGTCGCCGCGTTGGGGGAGATCGCGTTGACGGTGATGCCGAAGCGGGCGGTCTCCTTGGCAACGGTCTTCGTGAAAGCGATGATGCCGCCCTTGGCCGCCGCGTAGTTCGACTGCCCGATCGTGCCGTGCAGACCGGTGTAGGAGGTGACGTTGACGATGCGACCGAAGCCGGCCGCACGCATGTGCGGCACCACGGCACGGGTCATCGCGAAGGTCCCCTTGAGGTGAACGTCGATCACCGCCTGCCACTGGTCGTCCGACATCTTCCACACCACCGTGTCTCGGGTGATGCCGGCATTGTTGACCACGATGTCGAGCGAACCGGTCTCGGCGACAACGGCATCGACCGCGGCGGAGACCGCCGAGCTGTCGGTGACATCGACCGCGTGCGCGAACACCCGTTCCTTACCGTCCCAGGCGGCCTTCAGGGCCACGGGGTCACGGTCGACGACGGCCACCTGCGCACCGGCGTCGTGGAACATCGTGGCGATGGCGTGACCGATGCCCTGGGCTGCACCGGTCACCAGGGCGGTACGCCCGCTGAAATCGAAGGTGATGCTCATCCGAGGCGCTCGATGATGGTCGCATTGGCCATGCCGCCACCCTCACACATCGTCTGCAGGCCGTAGCGGCCACCGCGTGCCTCGAGGTTGGTGAGCATCGTGGTGAGCAGACGGGTGCCCGAAGCGCCGAGCGCGTGCCCGAGAGCGATCGCGCCGCCGGCGGGGTTGACCTTGGCCAGGTCGGCCTTGACGTCGGCAGCCCACGCCAGCGGCACCGGCGCGAACGCCTCGTTGACCTCGAAGGTGTCGATGTCGTCGATCGACAGACCGGACCGCGCCAGCACCTTCTGGGTCGCGGGGATGACGCCGGTGAGCATGAGCAGCGGGTCGCTGCCGGTCACGGCGAAGGAATGGAAGCGAGCGCGCGGGGTGAGGCCGAGCTCGGCGGCCTTCTCCTCGCTCATGATCAGCACCGCGGAGGCGGCGTCGGTGAGCGGCGAGGAGTTTCCGGCGGTGATCGACCAGTCGATCTCGGGGAACCGGGCGCTGAACTCCGGGTTCTCGAACGAGGCGCGCAGACCGCCCAGGCCCTCGGCGGTGGTGGCCGCACGCACGGTCTCGTTCACCGTGTGCTGGGTGCCGTCGGGCCGGGTGATGGCGATGGTCTCGCGGTCGAAGCGGCCCGAGGCCGCAGCCTCGGCGGCGAGCTGGTGCGAGCGGGCCGAGTACTCGTCGAGCTGCGCGCGGGAGAACCCCCACCGGGCCGCGATGAGTTCGGCCGAGATGCCTTGGCCGACAAGGCCTTCGGGGTAACGACGCGAGAGCGGCGCCATCGGCTTCTCGCCCTGCGAGCTGGCGCCCATGGGGACCCGGCTCATCGACTCCACACCACAGGCGATCACGACGTCGTAGGCGCCGGCGATCACGCCCTGCGCCGCGAAGTGGGCGGCCTGCTGGCTCGAGCCGCACTGGCGGTCGACGCTGGTGGCGGGGACGGACTCGGGCAGGCCCGCGACGAGCGCCGCGGTGCGGGCGATGTTGAGGGCCTGCTCACCGGTCTGCGAGACGCACCCGGCGATGACGTCATCGATCAGCGCGAGATCGAAGTCGTTGCGGGCAAGCAGGGCCTGCAGCGTCTGGGCGAGCAGGTCGACCGGCAGAACGCCGGACAGCCCGCCTCCGGGTTTACCCTTCCCGGAGGCGGTACGGACGGCATCGACGATTACGGCATTGGGCACGGTGTCCACTCTTCTCACACAGGTGACAGGGTCATTCCTGACGCTAGAGCGATCCAGTGCCGTCGCAGTGTCCTGATTCGCGACGTTCTACTCATCGACGCGACGCCGGTGTCAGGCGCGCCAGAGATGCGGTCCGGGACGGGTGAGCACCAGTTGCGGGATCACCGTCCGGCTGCTCAGCCGGGTCACCGACACAATGGCCTCCGCGACGTCCTCGACAGGAAGCATGTCGTCCCAGTCGACCTCGCTCGGCATGTGTTCGGTCATCGCCGTGCGCACATAGCCAGGGCACACAGCGGTGGCGATGACCCCGCCGACCGACTCCTCCGTCGTGACCGTCTCGCACCAGGTGATCAGGCCGGCCTTGGTGGCGCCGTAGGCCGAGTTCAACGGTTCACCGACAACACCGGTGGTGGAGGCGACGGCGATGATCTTGCCGCCGGCCTTCGTGGTCCGGCCGGCCTCCCGCAGCAAGGGCAGCAATTCCTGGCTGAGTACATAGGCCGAACGCAGGTTGATGGTGAACAGCAGGTCCAGCTTGCGGACCGGGAAGTCCGCGAATGCACCCATCGCGCCCATCGCCGCGTTGAGCACGAGGACGTCGGCACGGCCGTACGCCTCGCGGTGCGCCGCGGCCAGCGCGGTCACGTCCTCGGACTTGGACATGTCGGCGCGCACCACCGTCACCGCGACGCCGCACTTCTCGCGCAACTCGGTGGCCAAGGTCTCCAAGCTCTCGGTCCCACGGGCTGAGATGGTCAGGTCGAAACCCTCGTCGGCCAGCCTGCGCGCGACCTCCTCACCGATCCCGCGCGATGCGCCGGTGACCAGGGCGGCCGGACGCCCGCTCATCGGGGTGCCATCCGAATCGCGCCGTCGAGCCGAATGGTCTCGCCGTTGATCATCGGGTTGCTGACGAGGTGTTCCACGAGCGCGGCGTACTCGTCCGGGTCGCCCAGTCTCTTGGGATGGGGCACCTGGCCGGCGAGCGAGGTGCGTGCCTCGTCCGAGAGACCGTTGAGGATGGGGGTGGCGAACATCCCCGGTGCGATGGTGTTGACCCGGATGAGCGCGTCGGCGAATTCGCGCGCCAGCGGCAGCGTCATCGAGTGCAGGGCACCCTTGGACGCCGAGTAGGACGCCTGGCCGATCTGGCCGTCGAAGGCCGCGACCGAGGCGGTGCAGACGATCACACCGCGCTCCCCCTCCACCGGCTCGTTGGCGTACATCGCCGAGGCCGCCAGGCGGATCACGTTGAAGGTGCCCAGGAGGTTGATGTCGATGACCCGCGTGAAACGGTCGAAATCGACGGGATCACCGTTGCGCGACACCGTGCGTACAGGATCGCCGATGCCCGCACAGTTGACCAGCACCCGCAGCGGGGCAAGGGTCTGCGCGAGCGCGACCGCTGCACCCACCTGCTGCGCGTCGCGGATGTCGGCGGCAGCGAAGTGGGCGCCCGCGCCGATCTCCGCGGCGCGGGCGGCGCCCTCGGAGGTCGGCAAGTCGACCAGGACGACCTCGGCTCCGTCGGCGTGCAGCCGACGGGCGGTCGCCAAGCCGAGACCAGATGCGCCACCGGTGATGATCGCGGAGGTGCCTTGGGGGTTCACATATTCTCCTTTGTTGGCTTTGTTGGCGCCGCACCCTCAGATGGTGCGGTCGCGGCCTTCCCAGTACGGCCGACGGATCTCGTGCTTGAGCACCTTGCCGGAGGGATTACGCGGCAGCAGATCCATGAACTCGACCCGGCGCGGGCGGCGGAATCCGGCGATGCGGGGGCGTGCCCACTCGACCAGTTCGTCCTCGGTAAGGGTGTGACCGTCGCGGACGACCACGATGGCGGTCACCGCCTCACCCCAGACATCGTGCGGCGTGCCGATCACGGCGACTTCCTGAACAAAGGGGTGATCGACGAGGACGCGCTCGACCTCGGCGGGGTACACGTTCTCACCACCGGTGATGATCATGTCCTTGATCCGGTCGGTGATGAACAGGTACCCGTCCGCGTCCAGGTGGCCCGCGTCGCCGGTGCGCAGCCACGCACCGTCACCCGGACGCAGCTCCGCAGTCGCCTCGGGACGGCGCCAGTACTCTTCAGCGCACTGACCGGAGCGGATCCAGATCTCACCGAACTCGCCGGCGCCGAGCGGGCGCTGGTCGGCGTCGCGGATCTCGACCTCCACCCACGGCAGCGGCCGTCCGACGGAAGTGAGCAGGTGGTCGTGGTGGTCGTCGGGCTCGAGCTGCACAATGCAGCCCGTGGTCTCGGTGAGCCCGAACATCTGCAACAGCGGCGCGTCGAACGTGGCCAGCGACTGCCGCAGCAGGGGTCCGGTGATCGGGGCGGCGCCGTACGCGATCAGGTCCAGCGAGCTGTAGTCGCGTTCGGTCGCGCCCGGGGTGTCCAGCATCATCTGCAGCATCGCGGGGGCGACGAGAATTGTGCTGATCCGGTCCCGTTCGATCGCTTCGAGCAGCGGCACCGGAGCAAACTCGGTGAACAGGACGCAGTGCGCACCGGAGAAGAGACCGACGAACGCCCACGCGGACCCGCCCATGTGGAACAGCGGCATCACCACCGCCACGGTGGCGTCGGCGTCCATCCGCCATCCGGCCGCGCATTGGTTGAGGTAACCAAAGTTGCGGTTGCGGACGACCACGCCCTTCGGGAGCCCGGTGGTTCCCGAGGTGTAGAACTGGATGAAGTGGTCCTCGGGCCGGGAGACGCGATCGGGTTCGGCCGCCGGCCACCGGTCACGCCACGCCTCGTAGTTCTCACCGATGGTCAAGTGCAGATCCGCCCGCGGAGCGGCGGGTGCGAACTCGGCGTCGGTGACGACGATCCGCACGCCGGCGTCGGTGGCCAGCTCCGCGACATCGGACGGTGTCAGACGCCAGTTGAAAGGCGCCATCACGGCGCCGATGCGAGCGCAGGCCAGCGCGACCTCGAAGAACTCCGGCCAGTTCCGGCCCACGTACCCGACGCGGTCCCCCTCCTTGACACCGATGGCCTGCAGGCCGTTGGCCACCATCAGAATCCGGCGATAGAGCTCGGCGTAGGTGAGGGTGTGCTCGCCCCCGGTCAGCGCCGGAGCGTTCGGCGCACTCGCCGCATAGCCCTTCACGACCGCGAGCGGATCAAACGTCGTGGGGTCGTAGGTCGGCGACTGCGGGTCCGTCGGCTGCTGCGTCATCGTTCCCCTCCTCTGAGGTACCTGGCCCAAATCGGGGCAGGCCCCAGCCTGACGGGTCGAACGAGGGCGAGTGTGTCCGAGATCGCAACACCGGTCCCGGGGGCGCTTCGGATCACGGAAGGCACTGTCGCGTACTGAGACACCGATCGGGCGCGCTTCGCTGTGATCGTTGTTACTGCGGCGACGATCCGCCGGCCCCTGTGTCTCCCGAGAGCGAGTAGCGATGATAACTCCCGAACGCCTGAGCACCATGTTCCGACCGCGGTCGGTGGCCCTTGTCGGAGCGGCGGACAAGTCCACTTTCTCCCGCTACGCGTTCGAGAACCTCGTCCGCTTCGGCATGCTCGACCGCAGCTTCGTGGTGAACCGCCGTGGCGTCGACGTGCACGGCCACCCGAGTGTGAAGACGTGCCAGGACATCGGCGAGCCGGTCGACATCGCCCTGCTGATGGTGCCCCAGGCGGGCACCATCGACGCGCTCCACGACGCCGCCGCCGCCGGGATCCGCAATGCCGTCGTGCTGTCGAGTGGCTACGGCGAGGCCGGCGAGGCCGGGCGCGCCGCCCAGCAGGAACTCGTGGACGTCGCCAACTCGCTCGACATGACGCTGCTCGGTCCGAACATGCTCGGCTTCGCGAACTTCGTCGATCGTGCGGCCGTCGCGGCGATCCCGCGGCTGCCCACGTACACCGGCTCGGTGGCACTGCTGTCGCAGAGCGGGGCGAGCATCATCTCGATGATGGACTACGCCAAGATGTCCGGTGCCGGCCTGTCGTACATGGTCACCCTCGGCAACGAGTCGATGATCACGGCCGGCCACATGCTGGACTACCTCGTCGACGACGACGCCACCAAGGCGATCGCGATGTTCCTCGAGACCATCCGCGATCCGGAGACCTTCGCCCGGGGAGCGCGACGCGCCGCCGCGGCAGGCAAGCCCGTGGTCGTGCTCAAGGCAGGCAGCAGCCCCTTGGCCGCGCGGACCGCCCAGGCCCACACCGGCGCGCTCGTCGGCGACGACAAGGTCACCGATGCCGTGCTGCGCGAACTCGGCGTCATCCGGGTGAAATCCATCGAGGACATGCTCGCGACCGCTGGAATCGCCGCGACCCTGGGTCGTCTGCCGCGCTCGGGCGCAACCGCGGTGTCGATCTCGGGTGGCGCGTGCGACATCCTCGCCGACGTCGCGCAGGACGCGGGCGTGGTGTTCCCCGAATTCGCACCCGACACGCTCGAGCAGCTCAACGCGGTGATGCCCGAGTACGGCACCGCGCACAACCCGGTCGATGTCACCGGCGCGGCGATCATCGACACCTCGATCTGGACCGCGGCGATCAAGGCGGCCGGCAACGACCCCTCGGTCGGATCGGTGATGGTCGTCTCGACGATTCCGATGGCCGAGAGCACCGCGGCCAACTACCAGCGCGCGACGCTGGAGGCGATCTCCGAGGGACTGCGGCAGTCCGCCGCGCCGGGGATCCTGGTCAACCAGGTGTCCCAGCAGATCACCAAGTACTCGCGTGACATGCTCGACGAGGTCGGGATTCCCGCGGCGATCACCGGCCTGTCCCAGGCCGTTTCCACCGTGTCCCACCTCGAGTGGTGGTCCTCGGTCGTCGACGGCGTGAACGCCGACCGCGAGATCACGCTGCCCGACATCGAGTCGACCGAGCCGCGCACCGGGGCGTGGTCGGAACATCAGGCCCGCGCGCTGCTGTCCGCCGGCGGCGTCTCAGTCGTGCCGTCGGCCCTGGCGACGAGCGCGGACGACGCTGTGGCCGCCGCCGCGGGCATGGGCGGACCGGTCGCGATGAAGATCGTGTCGGCGCAGATCCTGCACAAGAGTGACATCGGCGGCGTCGCACTCGGCGTCACGGGCTCCGACCAGGTCCGGGATGCCTACGCGCGGCTGATGACGGCCGGCGAGAGCGTGGAAGGCGCGGTACTCGACGGCGTCCTCATCTCGCCGATGCGCTCCGGCGGCACCGAACTGCTCGTCGGCGTCGTCCGCGACGAACAGTGGGGTCCCGTGCTGGCGGTGGGATTCGGCGGCGTGCTGGTCGAAGTCCTGCAGGACTCCGCCCTGGCCACCCTCCCGGTGACGCCCGCGAAGGTCACCGAGATGCTGCTGTCCCTGCGAGGTCGCAAGCTGCTCGAGGGCGTGCGCGGAGCCAAGCCGGCCGACTTGGACGCGCTCAGCCGGGAGATCGCCCGGATCGGCGACCTGGCGCTGGCGCTGGGCGAGGATCTGGCGTCGCTGGAGGTCAACCCCCTGCGGGTGGACGGCTCGACGGTGGAAGCTCTCGACGCCGTGGTCGAGTGGCGCACCGCCGGCGACAAGTGAGGAACCCGTGAACCCCATCGATCCCCGCACCCCCGTCCTGATCGGCGTCGGCCAGATCAACGACCGGCTGGGCAGCGACGACTACCAGGCGCTCTCGGCGGTCGGTCTCGCGGCGGCCGCCGCCGAACGCGCGGTCGCCGATGCGCAGGCATCCGCTGACCTGATCTCGGTCATCGACACGGTGGCCGGTATCCGGCAGTTCGAGAACTCCAAGCCGGGCCTGCCCGCCCAGCTCGGCCGGTCGAACAACTACCCGCGCTCGGTCGCCCAGCGCCTCGGTGCCGAGCCCGAGCGGGCCATCCTCGAGGTCACCGGCGGGCAGGGCCCCCAGCACCTGCTGACCGAGCTCGCGGGCGAGATCGCCGCGGGCCGGGGCCGGGTCGCCCTGCTGTTCGGTTCGGAGGCCATCTCCACCGCTCGTGCTCTGATGGCCAGCGAGGACCGGCCCGACTTCACCGAGACGGTCGACGGCTCGCTCGAGGACCGCGGCTTCGGTCTGCGGGGCATCGTCTCGCGTGAGTTCATCGGCCACGGCCTGGTCGGCGCCCCGGCGCAGTACGCGTTGCTCGACAACGCGCGCCGGGCCAAGCTCGGGCTCGGCCGCGCGGCGTACGCCGAGGCCATCGGCGCCCTGTTCGCCCCGTTCACCGAGGTCGCCGCGACCAATCCGTACGCGGCGGCCCCGACGGTCCGCGGCGCCGAGGAAATGGTCACCGTCACCGAGGCCAACCGGCTGATCGCCGACCCCTACACCCGCTACGTGGTGTCACGTGACCAGGTGAACCAGGGTGCGGCGCTCATCGTCGCGTCGGTGGAGGCCGCGCGCGAGCTCGGCGTGCCGGAGGACCGGTGGGTGTACCTGCACGGTCACGCCGACCTGCGCGACCGCCCGATCATGGACCGCCCCGACCTGGCCGACAACCCGGCCGCCCGGCACGCGTGCGAGCTGGCCCTGAACATGGCAGGCCTCACCACCGAGCAGGTGGCCTCGTGGGACTTCTACAGCTGCTTCCCGATCGCGGTGTTCATGGCCGCAGTCGACGGACTCGGCCTCTCGACCGACGATCCGCGCCGCCTCACCGTCACCGGCGGTCTGCCGTTCTTCGGCGGCTCGGGCAACAACTACTCCATGCACGCCATCGCCGAAACCGTCGACCGGGCTCGCAAGGCGCCCGGCAGCTTCGGTTTCGTCGGCGCCAACGGCGGTATCGCGCACAAGTACTCCACCGGCGTGTACTCCACCACCCCGGTCGAGTGGCGGGCGAACCCGCTGGCCGAGCGGCTCGCCCAGCAGGCCATCGACACCGCCGGGCCGGTGCCGCAGGTCACCCGGGCCGACGGCTGGGCGCGGATCGAGTCGTTCACGATCAGCCACGGCAAGCGGAGCAGGACAGGCATCATCATCGGCCGCCTGGAGAGCACCGGTGAGCGTTTCGTGGCGCGTACGGACAAGGACGACGACGCCCTGCTCGCGCTACTCACCGATGCCGAACAGCCGGTCGGTGAACGGTTCTGGGCCTTCAACGTGTCCGTGGGCAACCGGGCGACCACCACGCCCGAACGCGCGGCGGAACTGGCGCGGCCCGTAACCGGGCTACGCGAGTCCTACGAGCACATCCTCGTCGAGCGCGACGATCACCTGCTGGTCATCACGATCAACCGGCCCCAGGCCCGCAACGCCCTGTTCCCGGCGGTGCACGAAGAGCTCGACTCGGTGTTCAACGCCTTCTTCGCCGACCCGGAACTGTGGGCCGCGATCATCACCGGTGCCGGTGAGCGGGCGTTCTGTTCGGGCAACGATCTGGTCTACACGGCCAGCGGCAAGCCGACCTATCTGCCCGCGTCCGGCTTCGCCGGGCTCACGCACCGGCGCGACATGCACAAGCCGGTCATCGCCGCGGTCAACGGTTTCGCCCTGGGCGGCGGATTCGAGATCGCGCTGGCCAGTCACCTGTGCGTGGCCGACGAGAACGCCCAGTTCGGGCTCACCGAGGTGAAGGTCGGGCTGATCGCGGTCGCGGGCGGGATCGTGCGGCTGCCCCGCGTGATCCCGGAGAAGGTCGCGCTGGAGTTGCTGCTGACCGGACGACGGATGCGCCCGGACGAGGCGCAGCGCCTCGGCCTGGTCAACCGCATCGCCCCGGCGGGCAAGGCGCTGGAGGTGGCCAAGGAGCTGGCCGTCGAGATCCTGGCCAACTCGCCGACCTCGGTGCGGCTCACGCTGGAATTGCACGAGACCACCCGGGCCAACCCCGATGTGGTCGACGCGGTCGGCGCCCGCACCCCCGTGATGGACGACCTCTTCGGCACCGCCGACCTGATCGAGGGCATGGCCGCCTTCGGCGAGAAGCGGCCACCGCAGTGGCGTAATCAGTAGCCGACCCAGCCGTAGTGGTCGCCGAGCCCGGATCGCCAGGAAAGGAGCTGTCGCCACCATGACCACGCCGTCACGGCGCAGCGATGTCGCATCGACCTGTTCTCCCCGCACACGCCTGGACCACGACGAGCGCCGAGCCACCATCCTCCGTGCGGCGCAGCACCTGTTCGCGCATCAGCCCTACGAATCGGTCTCGATCGGCCAGATCGCGGAAGCGTCCGGCACCACTCGCACCAACCTGCACTATTACTTCGGCAGCAAACAAGACCTCTACCTCGAGGTCGTGGAACAGTTCGCCCACCTGCCGTTGACCATCCCGCCCGCTACGTCGAGCCGGCCGAAGGAGGAAGTCCGGCTCCTACTCGGCGCCTGGCTGGACCTCGTCGAGGCCAATGCCGAGACGTTCCGCGCACTGATCAGAACCCGTGACCAGCGCGAGCACAGCGAGGTAGGGGGTGTCCTGGTTCAGAGCCAACTGCGGTGGGAGCAGCGCCTGCTCGAGGCTGCCCGGATGGACGCCGACAGCGAGGCGGCCCACGCCGCCGTTCGGGCGTACCAGGCCTTCTTGGCTTCCGCCTGCGAGCACTGGCTGGGCGACCACTCCCTCACCAAGCAGCAGGTTCTCGACCTGCTGACAGCGACCTTGACCGCGATCGCCGAGTCGCTCTCCTGATCGGCTGTCCACTCCACTGGTCGACGCTTCGCCACGCCTCTTGACACCCTGTCAGTAGCACTGGAAGATGGGTGACACAGATTTAGTTTTCTGTGTCACCCGGAGGTGTGCCGACTATGGAGCCAACCACATCCACCGTTGTCGAGGCTCGTGAGCTGTTCCTCACCGGCGAGCTGACCGACGTCGAAAACCTCGCCCTTCGCGGCGTACGACCCGAGATCGCCGAGTCGTGGCGCCGCTCGGCGCTCCATGGCCTTACGCCCGCGCGCGCCCTTCCGCGCAACAGCCAGGGCGCGGACGCCGACGGCCGCCTGGCCCGAGGCGCGGACATGGTGATCGTCGGCCGGAACGCGGCACTGAACGACCTGGATGCCGCACTGACGCTCACCGACAACGAAGGACGACTCCTGCGCCGCTGGGTGAAGAGCGCCCGCTTCGAACGGCGCCTGGACGCCCGTCACGTCGTCGTCGGTGCCTCCATCGCCGAGGAATCCGTCGGCACGTGCAGCAGCGGCATCGCCGCGGAGGTCGGACGACCGGTCATGGTCATCGGGCACGAGCACTACTCCGAAGGCGCGCTCACGATGACCACTGCCGGCGCGCCGATCCGGCACCCGGTCACCCGCAAACTGGTCGGCACCATCAACTACACCTGCGATGCGCGCGACACCCACGCGCTCATGCTCGCCTGGGTCCAGCGGCTGGCGATGGAGATCGAGGAAGCGCTCCTCGACGCCAGCACGCTCACCCAGCGCGCGCTGCTCGATGCCTACTTGAAGTCCGGCGCCGACGCCCGTCATCCGGTCGTCTGCCTCGATGACCACACTCTCATCACCAACGCCGCCGCGGCGCGGATGTTGGGGACCGGCGATCAGGCACTGCTGTGGGAGATGGCCGCCAAGCGCATCACGAGCCCGGACGTGTCACCCGACGCGCAAACCCTGCGGCTGGAGAGCAGTCAGACCGTCAAGGTCGACGTCCAGGTCGTGGAACACGGCGCCAAGCCGGTCGGTGCACTGCTCCGCCTGACGCCCACCTCGCCTCGCCGAGCCGCCATCGCGGCATCCGACCGTGCGACGGGGCTCGGCCGCCTGCACGGACGTAGTCCGGCGTGGCACGACTGGAGCGCACAGGTCCGCGAGTCCGCCGCGAACGGCGCGCCGTTGCTCCTGTGGGGCGAACCCGGCACCGGGAAAACGGCCACCGCGCGAGCGATCGCCGACGACGGCATGAACGCTGTCGTCGAACTGGACGCCGCACTATTGGGCGATCGGTGGATCGAATGCCTGACCACCGCGCTCAGCTCTGACAGCCTGTCGTACGCCATCCTGCGGCGCCTCGATCTCCTCGATCGATCGGCCGCGGTCGCGACCATCCGACTGGTCGAGAATGCCGCGGTACAGGTGATCGCCACGGCCACATCGTTCGACGTGCCGCAGGACGACCGCGAACTGGTCAGCACCCTTGGCGCCTGGCCTGGCCCCGTCCTCGTCGCACCTCCACTGCGCGACCGGATCGAGGACCTGCCCGACCTTCTGACGGCCATCGCCGTCGACCTGTGCGGCAGGTCGCCGCGCTGGGCCGGTGACGTGGTGCAGTTGCTCGGTCGACACTCGTGGCCGGCCAATCTGCACTCGCTCACCAACGCCGTCCGCGCGATCCTCGAGCGGAGCAAGGGTCACGAGGTCACCGTGGCCCACCTGCCGGCCTATCTCTCAGCCTGCACCACACGCCGCTCGCTCACCGGGTTGGAGAACATCGAGGCACACGCTCTGGTCGCCGCGCTGCGCGCGTCGAACGGGAACAAGCGTGAGGCGGCCGACAAGCTGGGGATCGCCCGATCCACGCTCTACCGCAAGGTGCGCGCCCTCGGTTTGGATCTCACATCCGCGGCCTTCTGAACACTGACAAACAAAAGTCCCATCGGCACTCTTCGGATTCCAGGGCCGCGACCATTACCTGGCCCGCCCCAGTGACGACTTCTGCCCGATCCCAGACCGGTCGGTGATAACTCCGTCAGAATACGACGATACGAACATCTTCGGCCCATGAGCGACGATCAGATCGCGGTCCACGCGATAATTCTTGCCGCGGGGCTGGCCCCACAGGCGCACAAGACCGCATAACACCGCTGCAGGGGATCCCCCGCGCGGCAGCAGCTTCTATTGCCGCATTCGGCCGCGGCCCCGGAAACGACGCGGTCGTCGCAACCTCTCATGGAGAGTGTCACGACGACCGCTGGAACTCGCCCTCGGGCGTAACCGGGCCCAGGTCTATACGCCGGCCGGTGGGGTGACCGGGCACGTTCGCGGTCCAGGTCAGCTCTCGGCGATCCGCTTGTCGTAGGCGGCACGCCCGGACTTGTCGAAGTCGAGGAAGACCCGGTCGGCGCCGGCCGCCCGCGCGATCGCCCGGCCGACCTTGACCGGCAGCAGCGTATTGGCGACGTAGTGGGCTTTCAGCGATTTCGGGACGTAGACGTGGGCCTCATCCTTCCCCAGGGCGGCCATCACCGCGGCGGCGATGTCCTCGGGCTCGCTGGCCTTAGTCCCCTTCGGCACGTCGGTGCCCGCGATCAACTCGGTCTTGGTGAACGACGGCAGGACGGCAGTCACCCTGATGCCCTGGGGATAGAACTCCTCACGCACGCCGTCGGTGAAGCCGACGACGCCGTACTTCGACGCGGAGTAGATCGATCCGCCAGGCACTGCGACACGGCCGGCGATGGAGGCGACGTTGAAGATGTGTCCCCGACGCCGCGCGACCATTCCGGGGAGCACAGCACGGGTTCCGTTGATGACACCCCTGAGGTTGATCGCCAACGCCCGGTCGATGCTGTCATCGGAGAATTCGAGCAGTGGTCCGATCGGCATGATCCCTGCGTTGTTGACCAGGACGTGGATCTCGCCGATCTTTTCCTCGACGTGTGCGACGAGGGCCCGGAACGCGGCGCCGTCGGTGACATCGAGCTGCAGACCTGTCCCGGAAATGCCGGCTGATGCCTCGATCGCGGCATTCTCGTCGATGTCGGCGATCACGACACGAAAGCCGGACTCGGCCAACGCGGTCGCGATCGCCTTGCCGATTCCCCGCGCACCTCCGGTAACAACAGCAACCGACATGAAAGCCTCGATCCAAAACGGTGACACAACTATCAGGACGTGTTTCACTGTATCGGTGTCCTAGCGCAGTGTCCATAACTGCTCGCCAACAAATCCGAGGTGCACGTTGAACCAGAAGCTGAACAAGCTCGTGTGCGAATTGCAAGGGCTTCGCCACATGAAGCAGGCGGGTATTTTTCCTCCGCTCGCCAAGATTCCAGGCACCGTCGCGATCAAGCGTCAGCAAGGTGCCAGTGGATTGGCGAGCAGCCTGGCTCATCTCCACGGTCACCGAGTCGCGATCATCGATCCGCAGGGGGTTGTGTCCTATCGCGAGCTCGCCGACCTGGTGGCCCGATACATCAACGGGGTCGTGACCCAGGTGGACCCCCGATCTGGGGTACGTCCCCGGATCGGCGCCCTGGTCCGCAACAGCCGATACGCGGCCGTACTCTGTCTCGGTGCCCTGGCATCGGACTCCCGGGTCATCCTGCTCAACACCGACATGGGTCCGCGGCATGTCGCCGAGGTGATCGAACGCGAGCAGATCGATGTCGTGGTCTACGACGGCGAGTTCGCCGATCGATTCGAGCAGGTCGATCCCACGGTCACCCGCCTGATCGCCGCCCACGAAGGCGACAGCCCGTCGAACGCGTTCGATGCCCACATCGCGTCCGCGTCGACGACTCCCCCGTACGCGGAAAAGGGCGGATCGTTGGTGCTGCTCACCAGCGGCACGACCGGCGCACCGCGTGGCGCCGAGCGTGGCGAGGTCAGCATCAAGCCGTCGATGCTCGGCGGCTATCTTGCCAAGATCCCGCTGCGCGGCACCGACCGCACCCTCATCGCCGCACCGCTGTTCCACGGCTGGGGTCAGATCAACCTGCTCAACATGCTCACTCTCGGCGGCACGGTCGTCCTCGCGGGCCGGTTCGACGCCCAGCGCACGGTCGACATGATCAAGCGCCAGCACGTGAACGTGCTGATCGCGGTGCCGACGATGATCCGCCGGATCCTCGCCCTGCCCGAAGACCAGGTGGCCCGCCTCGGCGGTGGCCAGCTGCGGATCCTCGGCACCGGCGGCGCCAAGATCGACCCGGCCACCGTGCAGTCGGTCTTCGACCGGATCGGCCCCATTCTCCACAACCTCTACGGCACATCGGAGTGCTCCTACATCACGATCGCCACCCCCGACGAGCTCGTGGACGCCCCGACGACGGCCGGTTCGCCACCGCTGGGCAACCGCGTCGAAATCCTCGACGAGGCCGGCAACACGCTGCCGACCGGCACCGTCGGCCGCATCTTCGCCGACACCGGACTACAGATCCGCAAATACACCGACGGCTCCGAGAAGGAATGGGTCCGCGGGATGATGAGCACCGGCGACACCGGCCGATTCGATGAACGGGGACGCCTCTTCATCGAGGGCCGCAGCGACGGCATGATCGTCTCCGGCGGTGAGAACGTCTTCCCCGAAGAAGTCGAGGAGTGCCTGCTCCAGCACGCCGAGATCGACGACGCCGTGGTCATCGCGGTCCCGGACGCCGACTTCGGCCAGCGTCTGCGCGCCTACGTCGTCCCTGGCGAGCAGTCGTCCCTCGACGCGGAGATGGTCAAGAACTACATCGCCGCCGAGCTCTCCCGATCGCGGGTGCCCCGCGATGTCGTCCTGATCGCCGATCTGCCGCGGACCCCGGCGGGCAAGGTCATGCGCGCGACGCTCGACGCCCTCGACGCCGAAGCGGCCAAGGTGGCCGAGGCGCCCAAGAAGCGCCCCGCGCGGCGACGATCGGCCACGAGCCCGTCCTGATCTGACCCACTGACACGAGAGGCGCCCGACCAACCGGTCGGG
>NZ_BMNE01000003.1:0-429953 GCF_014646295.1 Nocardia rhizosphaerihabitans | reverse complement strand
GGTCGGCCGCCTCTCGTGTATTCAGTTGCAGGAATCCGCTATTGGACTCCGCCGGCTGCCAGCATGTCGTCGACGCGGGCGAACTTGTCCCGCGAGCGCCCGGCCGCCTTGCCCCGCTCGAGTTCGGAGGCCTCGATCCGGCGCCAGGCGTCGAGTTCCACGACTTCCGGCACCCGGTCGCGAACGCGCGCACGCACCTCGTCCGCACCGAGCGTCCCGCCGGTCGGCAGCAGGCCCGCGTCCGCGTCCGCCAGCAGGCGGATCACCGTGTCGCGCGAGCACTTCTTATTGGTGCCGATGATGCCGCGCGGTCCGCGCTTGATCCACCCGGTGACATATCCGCCCGGTACACCCACGACCGACCCCTCATCGTTCGGGATGACACCGCGACTTTCGTCGAAGGGCAGACCCTCGACGGGCGTCCCGAAGTAACCGGTCGCGAAGATGACCATGCCTGCGGGCACCTCTTCGAACTCGCCGGACCCGACCGCCTCGACCCGACCGGTGGACGGGTCCTTGACCAGGTCGTTGCGCTCGATCCGCACGCCCTCCACTCGGTCCGAACCGAGGATCTCCACCGGTGAGGCACAGAAGGACAGCACGATCTTGCGCTCGGCGTCGGTCGAGGGGCGGCCGGCGTAGTCGGCCAGCGTGGCCAGTTTCCGATCGGTGCCGAACTGCCCGTCGTCTCCGGTGTTCTCGAAGCCCGTGCAGGTGACGTCGACGCCGGGCAGCTCGCCCAGCTCCTCGAGCTCGGGGTTGTTGAACGCGCCGTCGGCCCCACCACGCCGTCCGAGTACCCGGACTTCGCGCAGCTTGCTCCCGGCCAGTGCGTCGAGCGCGTGGCCGGCGATGTCGGTGGCGCGCAGGACGTCAGTGGGCAGGCTCAGCACCCGCGCCACGTCCATCGCCACGTTGCCGTTGCCGACGATCACCACGCGTTCGGAGTCGAGTCGCACGGGCAGCTCGGCGCTGTCCGGGTGGGCGTTGTACCAGGCGATGAACTCGCGTGCGGCGAAGGCGCCCGGCAGCGTGGCACCGGGAATCCCGGGCACCGAGTCGCCCGAGGCGCCGACGGCGATGATGACCGCGTCGTACCAGTCGAGCAGTTCCTCGGTGCGCACGTCGGTACCGACCCGGACGCCACCGAAGAACCGGAAACGCGGGTTGTCGAGGATCCGCCCGAGCGAGTCCAGCACGAGCTTCTTCTCGCCATGATCAGGGGCGACGCCATAACGCACCAGTCCGCCGAGCACCGGCAGCCGGTCGTAGAGATCGACCTCGATCTCCCGGGTGACGATCTGGCGCAGCCGCCCCCGTAGGTACGTGCCCTCCTTCGGTGCGAGCAGGTGTCCGGCCGCGTAGAGCCCGGCCGGACCCGCACCGACGACGGCGACCCGCAGCGGGCTCACCGCAGGGAGCGTTCGTAGTAATCCGCGTTGACCGTGAGGTAGTTGTTCCACTTGTCCGGGAGGTCCCACTCATGGAAGGCGGCACTGACCGGACAGGCTTCCATGCAGGCGTTGCAGTCGATGCACTGACGCGGATCGATGTAGAGCTGCTCGGCCTTGTCGAAGTCCGGGTCGTCCGGGCGCGGCGAGATGCAGTCGGCAGGGCAGACCTCGATGCAGGAGTAGTCGGCGATGCACGGCGCGGCAATAACGTAGGTCATGGCACGTCCCTTTTCACAGCTTCTTCATGTAGTCGTCGTGGTGCACCGGGCACCCGATCTTGGCGCCGTTGCACACTTCGCACTCTTCGCCGGCGACGGCACCAGTGCCGTCACATTCCTCGCAAGGCACGATCGGGCGTTTGCACATGACGCACGCCTCCAGCACCGGGGAGTCACTCATCGTATTCTTCGCTTTCACATCGTTGGCTGGTCAGCGGGCACGGACCTGAACGCGGCCACCGCCGCGCGGAAGGCCCAGGGTCTTGTAGTCCGGCACCCACGGCGTGTCGGCCGGAACCGACAAGTCGTACTGCCGGAGCAGTGCGTGGAAGAACGCCTTGGCCTCGAGCTGGGCGAAGTGCAGTCCGATGCACTTGTGCACCCCGACACCGAAGGGCATCCACGCCATCTTGTGCACGCGCTCCTCTTGCCGATCGGCGGCGAAGCGCTCGGGATCGAACGTTTGTGGATCACGCCAGACCCGCGGGTTGTGGTGGACCGCGAACGGCTGCACCGACACCAGCGTGCCTTTGGGAATGTAGTAACCGAGCAGCTCGGTGTCCTCTACGGCTTCGCGCACCATCGCGGGCACCGGCGGGTTCAGCCGCAGGCACTCCTTGAAGACCAGCTCGAAATCGCTCATCTCGCCGAGCTCGTTGTACTGCACCGCCGGGCCCAGGCGCAGGCTCTGCTTGCGCACCCGCTCCTGCCATTCGGGGTACTTGGCGAGGTAGAAGCCGACCGTGGTCATCGCGGCGGTGGTGGTGTCGTGCGCGGCGAACAGCAGGAAGATCATGTGATCCACGATCTCCTCGTCACTGAAGCTGTGCCCGTCCTCGTCGCTGGCCGTGCAGAGGCTGGAGAACAGGTCGGCGCCCGGCTCGCCGCGCTTGAGCGGGAGGTACTTGTTGAAGAACTCCTCCAGCTTGGCGCGGCCGTTGATCGCCTTCATCCAGGCACCGCCCGGGATCGGCTTGCGCACGATGGCCGACAGGCCGGTCAACGCGTCTTCGAAGGCGTGGTGCAGCTCGTGCTTCTCCTGCTCCGACAGTTCGAGGCCGAGGAATACCTTCGCGGCGATGTCGAAAGCGATCTCGCGGACCATCTCCACCAGCTTGACCTCGCCGATGGGGAACTTCGCCACGTGATCGATGATCACGTCGTTGATGCCGTCGAGGTATCCCTTGAGCTGCTGAGAGGTGAACGCCTGCTGGAAGATCAGCCGGTGCATGCGGTGCTCTTCGAAATCCATCAGCAGCAGGCCGCGCTTGAACGAGACGCCGATCAGTGGGTCCCAGCCGGGACCCGCGGCGTAGTTGCGGAACTTGTTCATGCCGACGAGCTCGGCGCCTTCAGGCGTCATCACGCTGACCATGGGCCGGCCGAAGTCGTTGTAGAAGGTCAGGTCGCCGTAGCGTTCGAGCGCATCGAGCTGTCGCTCCTGCCTGCGCAGCAACATCTCTATGACGGCGACGAGCTGGGGATTGCCACTTCCCTCGACGGCACGCAGCCCCGACCCCGCCGGTGGCGTAGCGAGGATCTTGCGCGAATGACCGCCCTGTTCCTTGGCGTCCCGAACACCGCGGTAGGCGCGGGCCAGGCCCGAGGTGGCCATTTCCTGCATGCGGTTCTCGAGCGGGCCGTACGGCGGCGCGATGGTGGAGGTGAGCTTCACCGGGCTCCACGAGAAGGCCACCGCCCTGGAATGGGTGAAGGTCTCGAAGCCGTACTTGCCGTGGTAGTTGCCCATGCCGCTCTTGCCGACGCCACCGAAGGGCATGGCCGGGAGCATGTTGATCAGGAAGTCGTTCGCCTGCACCGAGCCGGACCTGGTGCCCTCGACCACCGCGTCGAACCGCTTGTTGCGCGGCCCGTGCCAGTAGAGCGTGAGCGGGTGGTCGTGGGCGGAGATGAAGTCGATCGGCTGTTGGATGTCGGCGTAGGGGTACACCGTCAGCACGGGACCGAATACCTCGGTCTCCTCGATCTTGGACCCGGGGCGAACTCCGGTGAGCACCGTCGGCGCGATCTTGCGGGTGCCCGCGTCCGGCAGCGTCTCACCCAACGGTGTCGCGCTGTAGGCGGTCGCGCCCAGCGAAACAGCCTCGGCGACAAGCCCGTTGATGCGGTTGTAGTTCGAGTCGTTGATGATCGAGGTGTAGTCGGGGTTCTTCAGGATCGACGGGAAGGCCGACTTCCAGGTCTCGAGCAGCTGCGCGACGAACCGTCCGACGTGCTGTTCGGGCACGAAGACGTAATCGGGACACAGGCACACCTGGCCGGAGTTGGTCACCCGCGCGGAACCGATCAGCTTGGCGGCCCGATCGATATCGGCGTCGGCATCGACGACCACGGGGTTCTTGCCGCCCAGTTCGAGGGTCACCGGCACCAGGTTCTTCGCGGCGTCGGTGGCCACCGAGGCGCCGACTTCCGGGGACCCGGTGAAGAACATCGAGTCGAACTTCAGCTTGGAGAAGTCCGAGCCGCCGCCGTGGGTCGAGGTGATCAGCGCGAACTCGCTGACGTCGAAGTAGTCCGGCGCGGCGGCCGCGAGCAGCCCGGTGGTGTGCTCGGTGACCGACGACGGGCGAACCATCACCCGGTTGCCTGCCGCCAGCGCCGCCGCGGCCGGCGTGAAGGCCAGCTGCAGCGGGAAGTTCCACGGGCCGATCACGCCGACCACGCCGAGCGGATCGTGGCGCACCCGCGCCCGGATGCCCGCCATGTCGAGCAGCCGGGACGGCCGCGACTCCGCCATCCACTTGCCGACGTGGCGTCGCTGCTCAGCGATGTCCATCAGACACGCCTGCACATCGCCGACCAGGGACAGTGCGCGCGGACGAGAGCCGAAATCCTCGGCGAGGGCGTCGGCGATCTCCCCGGCGTTGTCACCGAGGAGGGCACCGAGCCGCGCCAGCCGGTCGCGACGCGTTTCCAGCGTCGGAATGCCCTCGGCCACGAACGCGCGCTTCTGCGCCTCGAGGATCTCGTCGAGGGTGAGTTGCTCCGCGGTCGCAATCCGGGTGTGTGGCGCATGTCCACGGGTGCGCGGGTCGAGACTCAAGGCACGACCTCGGCAGAGCGGGCCGCGAACGCCGCGCGCGATGCGGCGAGCGCGGTTCGCGCGGACTCCAGGGTGATGTCGGCGGGGTCGATGCCCTCCCGTTCGAAGGCGGCAACCGTGTCCGGGTGGAACCGGAAGCGGAGCGGAAGTCGGTCGTACACGACGGAGAAGGCCCGCATGAACCGGCTGACACGTGCGAAATTGCGCTCGTCGTCCTCGGTCCACACCAGCTCCAGCCGATCCCGCAGGATCGGTTCGAGCGCACCGACATTGAGCAGCCGCACCAACGCCGCGACTCGCGGCCAGACGTACTTCTCGACCACCGGATGTGTGCCGGGCGGCGGGGGAAGCGGCTTGGAGGCGAAGCCGAAGGTGTAGCGGCTCACGGTCGTCGAGATCAGTTCGTTCTCGAACACATCGGCCAGGTACGCGACGAACTCGTCGTAGGTCTGCGGCTGCGCGCTGTCGTCGACACCGTAGAGCGAGAACCACTCCTTCGATTCCTCGAAGATCTGCTCCTTCTCGGCGCGGGTGAGTGGGCGCCGCCCGAAATGGTCGACCCAGTTGTAGATCGCCTCGAAGAAGGTGACATGCGCCCAGTAGTAGGTCTCGGGGTTGATCGCGTGGTAGGTGTGGCCCTGGGGCATATCGCCCTTCAGGGTCTTGTGGTAGTTGCGGATCTTCACCGCGATCTTCTTGGCGTCCTCGGGCGTGGCGTAGACGAGTGTGCCGATGATGCGGCGCGAGCGCGCACCGCGTTCGGCGAAGTTCGCCTTGTCGCCGAAGACCTGGGAATGGTCCGAGACCGCCTGGCCCAGCTGCGGCCACATGTTCTCGAGGCCCGCGGTGCGCAGGATGGTGAGAAAGGTCCGCCGGTCGCCGAAGTACTTCCAGGTCAAGGAGTTCGGCGGGATGGGTCGCTGCACCCGCTCCGACCGGCTCAGGCTGCCGTCGCCGGGACGGGAATGCAGGCGCTCACCCGCCTGGTAGACATTGCGGCCCACGGCGGTGTCGGTGTCGAGCGCGGGCGGCCCGGCTTCCTCATCGATCTGCGCAGTAGTCGGACGCTCTTGCAACTCGGTCATGAGCAGCTCTCCTTCCCGCACCCTCTTGGTGCGACCTGGTTTGGGCCATGACGGCTCGAGACGCCACCAGTAAGCGCCCTGAGTCAGTGACACACGATCTGATTCTTGTTTCAGAGTAGGGTCCGGAGTCCCCCCGCGCAATGGGTTCGGCCGTATCGGCCGGCCGAAGCGGAGGGGTTGTCGTGGCTCGTCACCGCGCGGCGTAGCCCGAACCTGGATCGCCGCACGCACGACTCGGATCACCCCCGGCGTTCTGGACGGCGGGCTCTTGCAGCTCGACGGCCGCATGCTGATCGGGGATACGGAGATCCACGGCCTGGAATTGATATGGTCGGCCGAAACCGGCTCCGGTTTCGGCGCGCATGTGTATTCCGGTTCCGGTGCTCCGCTGAATTACCTGTGGAGTCGTGTAGGCCATGCCAAGACCGGCATGGACGAGCGAGCCTCCCTGACGACGCCTGTCGCGGTGAGAACACCGGTGATGCCGTAGCGGTCCGTCTTGTGGGCGCGCCCGGCCAGCCCACGAACCGCGCCCCGACCACGAAGCCGCCCCGAGTGACTGAGCGCTTCTCGGGCGTTGCAGGCAAGCCGTCCGGCCCCGGCGAACAATTCGAAAGCTTTCCGGAATTAGCTATTCAGAGTAAATATCTAATCGCGAATAATGATAATTCCGACATGTTCGGATTCACGATTTCGGCCACGGAAAGAGAAGAGCGCGCTATATTTTTTGAACACCCATTTGCGGCTCGACATCCCGTCACACCGCTGCTCGATATTCTGGAGATCGCCATGAGATCGACCTCTTCCCTCTTTCGCGCCGGATTTCTCGCTCCGGTGGCCGTCGCCACCATATTCTGCTTGGCCGCACCGGTAAATGCCGCTCCCGTCAGCGTGAATTGGAGCTGCCGGGGCACCATCTTCGGTATCGGCCAAACCTCGAGCATGAACACATCGGTCACCGGCACCGCGCCGAGCTCGGCGGCGTCGGGTTCCGCGGTGGCCATCACGATCACGCCGGGCGCCTCGTCGGTTCCCAGTTCGGCGTCCGGCTTCACCGTGAACAACATCAGCAACCTGAAGATGACCATTCCGACTCCCGCGAATTCGACCTTGGTCTCGGCGACAGCCTCCGGGGGCACCGTGGCCGGCACGGTCGCCACGTCGGGTGGGAATGTCGTTCTGACCGTACCGGGTCCGATCGCGGGCGGCACCAGCTTCACCCCGCCCGCGGTGACCATCAACGTCACCGCCGGTGCCGCCGGGACACCGATCACCAGCAAGTACGCGGGGACCAGCTACGCCAGTCCCGGCATGACGATGACGACCAACGTCTCCTTCGTCGGCAACGTCGCGACGTCGTGCTACCCGAACCCGTCCCCGACCCTCACCACCACCAATGTGACCTGAGCCCGCGCACGGGCGCCGGCGCGGGCACGTCCGGCCTGCGGCGAACACCTCCGGACCGGGTTGCGCGAGCAACCCGGTCCGACCCCGCCCCACCCGCATCCCGCGACTACGTTCTCCGATAGTGCTTGCCCCACTTCGCGTTTGGCGCACAGCAGCCACTTCGACCGAATATTCCGATGCGCGGTGTCGCATCCCTGGCCGTGTCGTACAGTGCATGTCCGGCACCGCCACGAACGCTCCGACGGCCGGAGCGGATGCCGCTTTCGTGATGTTCGTCAGCCACGGGTCCGAGCTGCCGGTCGATCGATTGACAGGAGCCACCATGCCCGACTTCACACCCCCCGACTCCCCCGGCCGGGAATCGGGCGCCCGGCGATCGAGCACGCCCTGATCGGTGAGTTCTGGTGAGCGGTTCTATGTTTCAAGTGATCGATGGGAAAGCCTGTGTGCCCGACAACACGCGAACCCGCCAGGATCCCGGTCGAGCTCAAAAGGGCGCTGGAGTTCTATCACGGATCCGTCGAGGATCTGATCCGTGAGCTGATCAGAGTGCTCGGCGTGAACGAGACCGATCGGCGCGCACTGGAGATCATCCTGCTCGAAGACGAGAAATCCACGACACCCGGCAGGCTGGCCGAACGGCTCGGACTCACCTCCGCCGGTGTCACGATCATGCTCAACCGGTTGGAGAAGCAAGGTTATATCGCCCGCTCGCTACACCCGACCGACCGTCGTCGCGTGATCGTGATGGCCACCGAACTCGCGGCCCATCGCGTACAGGAACTCGTCGTACCGATGATCGTCGAGAGCTACAAGATGTTGCTGAACTATTACGACACCGCCGAACTCGAAACAATCGCCGACTTTCTCACCCGCGCAGGCGAGTTGCAGCGAATACACCGGCAACGGCTGCGCGAGATCGATCCCTACTCGAATCCCTGACACACGGCCACGCCGACCGCGATGTGCCGTCCTCGATAGTCACGGTCGGCACAGTTCCACGGAGAAAGCAGGAGCTGGATGCACAACGTCGACAACACCGAAGAACCGGTGACGGAACCGGACAGCGACCCGACGATTCTCCGGCGACACGACCGTCCTGCCACGGCGTCATCAGTCGAACGGCTTCGACGACAGCTGACGCGCGCGGGCGTGGCGGCGGCGTTGGTGGCCACGGCCATCGGGACGACGCTCGTCGTCCGGGCGGACTCGGGCCCGCCGGTACGGGCGAACGAGGCGAAGACCTTCTCGTGCGGACCCACCCTCGCCCCGTCCGATTCCAGCGTGGCCGGAAGCGAGGCCGGTACGTTGCACCCGAGCGCGGCCTCCGACACGCCGAGCGAGGTCTTCGCCCCAGGCGATCTCACCGGCGGCGACACACCGACCACCAACCCCGACCCTGATCCCGCGAGCACAGCGGGTGCGACGGAGACACCGGCGGCCGCGCCGGCCGAGGCCTCCCCGGGGAACTCGACGGTGATCTCGGTGAGTGCGAGTTTCTCCGCCACGGCGAGCGTTTCGCTCGACGGCACGTCCAGTGCGCAAGACCCGGGCACAGTCCCCACGACCTCGACATCCACGGTGACCGTCCCCCAGACCCCGACGGACACAGTCACCACCGGTCCGAGCACGGTGACGGCCGATCCGTCGACCACCACCGTCACCGCCACGACCGCGGTGCCGACCACCACCACGAAAGCCGCGCCGACCAGCACCCCGACGATCGCGGTCCCGACCGGTTCGACCACGACGTCGGAGTCGCCGACGTTCTCCACCCCACCGTCGGCGCCGACAACCACGTCGGCACGGCCCCCGGCGACTCCGACGACGACCAAGCCTCGGCTGTCGCCGAAGCCCTCACCTCCGACGACATCGCGCTCGATTCCGTCCACCGCGCGCCCACCGGCCCGGTCACCGCAGGCGACGCCGACGGGATAGCCGTTCCCGTCGGCGGCTCGTCGGACCTATCGGCGGCGTCGATATCGGCGTGCCCTCAGTACCGGGTAGGGCTGCAGGGATTCGACGACCCGCGCCGACGGCCAGGTCGCACACCCCTCCGGTGCCCATCTGGATCGGGGTGATCGCCATCAGCACGATGAATCCGATGTGATCACCCTGCTGAGCGAGTTCGACCGCGGATTGCGCCGCCCTGGAGGCGGAGTCGACGACCGACGAACCGGTGCCGGCGTCAGGTGGCGAATGCTAAGTCAGTGTGAGCGCCCTGTACACACCGACAACGGTTGCCGCGCCGATGATTTCGCCACGGTCGATCATCTGCACAGCCTCATCGAGCGGAACCCACCGAATCGCCTCTGCCTCTCGCCCAACGATAGGCCCGTGAGTCAGCCGACGCGCTCCATGATCACAGTCGTCGGCATGTCCGGGAGCGCCACCTGGATCGACGGCTCGAACTCATCGACCGCCGACCCACGCGGCTCGCGCTGATCGCCATTCCCTCCGCGCGATGCAACCGGCGGATCTCCGCCCAGTCCTCCACGTTCAGCCGTCGCGGCGGAACAGCACGCCTAGAGCGCGGACCCGGGCGGCGGGAGCCGCAAGGTCGCCATCGCCCCACCACCAGCGACCGGTTCGATAGTCGCTGTGCCACTGTGTAGTTCGGCGATCCAGGCCACCAGCGCCAGCCCGATGCCGCTGCCACGCCCACCGGTGACGCCCCGTTCGAACGGATTCGACGACAGCTGTGGCGCCAGCCCGGTGCCGTGGTCGCGCACGTTCACCCGCCCCTCACCGACGTACACCTCGACAGGCGCGCGCGGATTTACCGAGCCGTGGGTGAGCGCGTTCTCCACCAGATTGCGAATGGCCAAGCTCAGCAGGCTCGGATCACCCACCACTACAGTCGGATTCGCGTGCAGCACGATATTGGCACCATCGAACTCGTCGATCACCGATTCGGTGAGCTGGTCGAGCAGCAATTGCACCCGTTCCATTCTGGTGACGCCCGACTGCATCCGGGCGCGCGTGAGCAGCCCGGCCACCACCCGCTCCATCCTGGCCCCGAGCGCCCTGGCGTTGTCCACCACCTGCTCGGTTTCCGCCGCCGAACGAGGGCGCGGCGCAGTGACGAGACGGTGGGTGGCCAGTGGGGTGCGCAGCTCGTGCGCGGCGTCACCGAGGAAGCGTTCCTGCTCGTCGAGCATCGCCAGCGCCTGCCGCATGCTCCGTCCCGACAGCAGATGCCCGGCCACCCCGGCAGCCATCGCCATGGTGACACCACCGACGACCAACGCCCACAGCAGCAGTGCGCGCCCACGGTCCCACCCATCGGGATCACCGGCGGTGATCAGCACGGCCTCGCGATCGGAGTCCTCCCAGCCGAACGCGGCTGCGGCCAATCGCACGTCGCGCCCAGCGCTGTCGATGGAGTCCCGGTAGACGGTCTCGCCTTGCTCGCGCAGCGCGGCGTCGGCCATGGCGGCGATCCCGCTCTCCGCGGGCATGTGCGAGCGCAGATGGCCGTAGTGCACCGTCCACCCACCGGTGCCCTGCGGGGTCACCACCAGGATCGCGATCTTGCCGCCGACCAGCTCCTGGCCGGGCAGCTCCGAGGTGTCGACCTCGTCGTCATCGTCGAGATAGACCCGCGGCGCGAGCCCGGTCAGCACCCGGTCGAGCTCGCTGTCCAGGGCGTCGTCGCGGGAGCGCGCGTCGATCACCGCGGCGCCGACACTGAGCACGATGAGGCAGATGGCGGTGATGGCGGTGATCAGCAGGGTGAGCTGATTGCGGGTGCGGCGCAGACGTGCCACCGCGGGCCGCGGATCGGAGGTCGAGATCAGCGTGCGCATGCCGCCCCGCCGAGGACGAAACCCGCGCCGCGAACCGTTTCGATCACCTGCGGCGGCCCCAGTTTACGACGCAGACCAGCCATGACGGCGTCGACGACATTGGAATTGGGCTCGGCCATCTCGTCCCAGCAGGCCTCGATCAGTTCCGACCTGGTCACCACCGTGCCCGCCCGCGCGGCGAGCAGCTCCAGCACCGCGAACTCCTTCGGTGTCAGCGTGCGCAGAATCCCGCCGCGCTGGACCCGGCGACGGGGCAGATCGATATCGATGTCGCCCAGCACAACTCGCGTCGGCGCGGGATTGTCGCGGCGCCTGCACAGCGCCCGCACCCGAGCCGCCAGTTCGGCGAGCGCGAAGGGCTTGGTGAGGTAGTCGTCGGCGCCGTGCTCGAATCCCGCTATGCGGTCGGACAACCCGTCACGGGCGGTGAGCACCAGCGCAGGTACTCGGTAGCCGGCAGAACGATAGGCGCCGATCAACTGCACGCCGTCACCGTCGGGCATACCCCGGTCGACGACGAGCACGTCATATCGATTCACCGAGATGTTCATATCCGCGTCGGCGAGACTCTGCGCCAGATCGACTGCGAATCCGGCTTTTCGCAGCCCGGTCGCAATCTGTTGACCCAGCTTCTCGTCGTCTTCCACCACCAACACACGCACGAGCAGCGACGGTAGCCCACCCCCCGCCGCATTTCCATCATGAAATTCTCATGGTCGATCGCATGGAATGGGCTCAGCCCGGGAGCCACCGGGTTCGTACGAAAGGAAAGCCATGAAGATCAAGACCGCGATCGCCGCCTCCGCCATCACCCTGGGCTCCATTGCCGCGGGTGCCGGGCTGGCCACCGCCGCCCCGCTGGCGCACACGGGCTGGGTCGGCAACTACGCCACTTTCGAAGCGTGCGCTGCCGACGGCAACTCGCCGATCACCGGCGGATCGCAGTGGGAGTGCGTCGAGGTCATCGGCGGCTGGGATCTGTACACCTACTGATCCACCCCCGCTCACTGCGGCCCTCGATGTCGACTCCCCGAGACATCGAGGGCCGTTTGCCGTTGCCCGGGCCGCTCGTCCGGTCACGGAATTCTCACGATAGGTACGGAAGTATCGCTACTGGATCAGGTACGGCAGCGCTGGCTCGCCGACCGAATGGACCCGACAACCCGCCGAGCTTCCTCGCACACGCCTGGCGGGTGCCGCATCACGAGCTGCCCTCGCGATGCGGACTCGTCCACAGCCACGCGCTGCCCGATACCGCCTGATCCGGCGCACCCGCCGTTCCTTCCCGCCGGCGGGTGCGTCCCCTCCCCGGATCGATCATGAAGACTGGGGAACGCTTCGCGATAGCGCGCAACTGCTCCTTCTGTGACATTGCCGTGGCGCAGGCAGGCATCCTCGGGAAGGCGGTTTTCTCGTGCGATCGGGAGAGCTCGGCGGCGATGTAGCTCTTGACCATCTCCGTTTCGAATCAGCGACATAGCAAGCGCACTTGGAGGCGATGCGGGTCGCCTTGCACCCCACGCCTCCACCGCGCCGGGGCAAATTCACCCCAGGCGCTTCAGCAGCACCGATATCGGAGCCGCGCCAACGCGATCACAAGAGGCAGGCGGGGTCGCTCAAGAGTCGTGGAACCCGCGCACCCTGTAGAGCGACGGCTGCGGCACAGGCCGGCCGCGAACCATGACGCTGTGGCCCTTCCCTCACGCTTCGCTGGGGTCAGTGTCTATATATTTCGAGAACTCAACGGCTTTGGTCATCCCGGTGCTCGAGGTCGTTGACAAACGAGCCGTCGAGGTCGGCTTCTTTGTCGAGGACGACGCGGCATGGCTGCAGGCAATCGAGCAGGTGGCCGGGCGACAGGGCATGTGAGGCACTCGGAGCTCACGCGCCGATATGGCATCATGAACTAGAACGAGTTCTAGAAATGCCGAGGAGGTCTCCGTGGGAACTGCGCGACCGGTGCGGACGGGGCCTTTCGTGGTGCCCGCCGTCGACGAGATTCCCGGTGGACGGATGCTCGAACTTCCGGGGCGGGGCCAGACCTACGTCGTGGACATCCCGGGACCGGCCGGCGCACCCGTCCTGATCCTGCTGCACGGCACCGCCTGCACGGCGGTCCTGAACTGGTTTCCGGCGCTGGAGACCCTCAGCGCGCGGTATCGCGTGGTGCTGTTCGACCAGCGCTGGCACGGGCGTGGGATCCAGTCGGCGCGGTTCCGGCTCGCCGACTGTGCCGACGATGTGGTCGCGGTTGCCGACGCGCTCGGCCTGGATCGCTTTGTCTGCGTGGGCTATTCGCTCGGCGGTATCGTCTCCCTGCTCGCCGCCCACCGGCATCCGGACCGCGTCGCCGGGCTGGTGCTCTGCGCGACTCCGTATCGCTTCCAGGAGAAGTGGCGCGAGCGGGCGTTCCATCGCGGTTTCGCCTCCGTCGCCGAGGCGTTGGGCGACTATCCGTATCGCCGGGCCCGGCGGGTGACGCGCGGCCTGCCGGAGCTGCCGCCCGCTCTGGTGCCGGGGCAGCTACGGCGGTGGGCGGTGGGCGAATTCCGCAGCACGAGCGGATGGGCGCTGGCGCCCGTGCTGGCCGAGATCGGGACGTTCGACGCTACCTCATGGCTGCCGGAGCTGCGGGTGCCGACCGCGGTGGTCATCACGACCAAGGACCGGGCGATCCCGGTGTACCGGCAGATCGAACTCGCGGCCGCGATTCCCGGATCGAGCATTCATCCGGTCGCGGCGGGTCATGCGGCGTGTGCCGTCGCGCCGAACCGGTTCGTACCGGCACTGGCCGACGCGTGCCGGGCGGTGACCGCTCGGCTGTAGTCGACGACCCTGTTCGACGCCGATGGCGAACAGGGCGGTCTTTCGGAGCGGGCGATCAGCCCCGAGCGCGTGCCGCGGCCAGCAGTTCGTCGATCACCGCGGGCACCGCATCGGCCAGCGCCTCGACATCGGGAACCAGGTCACGGCAGGCGATGAAACCGAAATCCAGGTCACCGCAGTTCGACAGCACGGTGACAGTGAGCCCGGCACCGTGGAAGACCGGACCGAACGGATACATGCCGTCCACCCGAACACCGAGGAAATACAGCGGCATCGGCGGACCGGGCACATTCGAGACCACCAGGTTGTGCACCACCGGGTGCCGTTCGGCCAGCTTCAGCGACGAATAGACGCGCGACGCGAGGCGAAAGGTGTTGGGCGGGGCGTACTTCGACCAATCCTGCAAGAAGTCGGCGCCGATCAGATCATGTTCGGCCTTGGCGTCACGGTTCGCGACGGCCAGCAGCTCCAGCCGCTCGACCGGATCGGCGACATCGGTGCCGAGCCGGCAGAACAGGGTCGAGACCTTGTTGATTCCCTCGGTGTGCCGGGTGGATTCGTGCACCGACACCGGCACCGAGGCGACCAGGGAGCGATCGGGCAGCTCGCCCCGATCCGCCAGGTAGCGGCGCAGCACACCACCGACCACGGTCAGCACGACATCGTTCACCTTCACCCCGAACGCGGCTTTGATCTCCTTGATCACGCCCAGGTCTGTCTTGGTGAACGAGACCGATCGGGTCCCGGTGACGGCCTGATTGAACGGCGTGCGTGGCGCGGAGAACGGAAGCGCCATCCCCGCTTCATTGTTCCGCCGCCGTTGCGCGAAACCCGCGACCATGCCGAGGGTTTTGGGAACCATGCCGAGCATCCCAGCCCTGGCGGGAAACCGGACCGCGGCACGTGCGATGAGTTCGAGGTCGCCGGGCACCGGTTCCGGTTGCCACGGTTCGGGTTCCGGGCGACTGAGCCCCGGCTCCAGATCGCACAGGTGCATCATCATGTTCGTGCCGGTGATGCCGTCGACGGCCGAATGGTGGTACTTGCAGACGACCGCCACCTTGCCGTCGTCGAGCCCCTCCACCACCGACATCTCCCACAGCGGCCGGTTCTGATCCATCGGTCGGCTTGCGATGTCACCGATGAGCGCGGCCAGACCGGCAAGACCGCCCGGCTCGGGCAGGTCGACGCGCCGGATGTGGTTGTCGATGTCGAAGTCGGTGTCGTCGACCCAAAGCGGATGGTCGAGGTTGAACGGCACCGGGTGGACCCGGCGACGCATGTGCGGGATGAGAGGCAATCGCCTGCGCAGTTCGTCGCGCAGATGGTCGAACGAGTACGGCCCGTCGGCCGGGTCGAGAATCAGCAGTGCGCAGACGTGTAGATGCTGGGTATCGGTCTCCAGATAGAGGAAACTGGCATCCAATCCAGTGAGTCGTTCCATAGCCGAAGCCTACTAGAACACGTTCTATTTTTGCCGCCTCGCGGGGCCGAAATAGACGACTCTCACAGTGAGTGCCGACGGCGACGAACCCCCGCACGGTTGAAGACGGGGACGAGGCGCAGTAGATCGCCGTGGTCGATCCAGAACTTCGCAACGAGGTCGGACGGAACGGTGCCGTCGTCGGGCAGGGCACGCGGGAACAGGATGTCGCCGCGGGCCGCGCCGCAGCGGACTCCGCTGTCGCGGCGACCATCACCGGCTCTATCCCGGGGCTCGCCCACAGCGAGGCATCCTCGGCAGCCGTATGGGTTTGGCGCGGGAGAACACACTCGCTATCCCCACCGACATGGGCGGCGGCGAGCGTCTTGCTGTTCATCTGGTGTTTCCTTCGATGCGATGTCGGGCGAGTGCGATCTCGACATGAGCGACGTCGACAGTTGTGGCGCCGCTGTCGCGGGCGATCCGCTCGGCGATCTCGAGGAGGCGCTGCAGCGCGGGAGTGTAGAGCGGGTCGACATCGATGACGGTTTGCGCGTCGACTACAGCGAACGCTGCGTCGGCATCGGCGAACACGTTGCCGTCGCGATCATCCTCTTCCTGACGCTCGTGATACGGGCCGTAGGCGAACGCGGGCCCGACACTGCCGAGGTCGTCGACGAGTGACCACGACCCGTCCTCACACTGCAGCCACCCGGTGACTCGACGTTCGGACCTCGCGACGCGCATGGCTGTGTGCGCTTCGGCCATTGCCGCGGTCACCCGAGCGCGAGCAGCGGCGAGGCCGATGCCGGGCTCAGTAGCCGACACGACGATCCAGTCGCATCACGCCTGCGGCGACGAGCACGTTGATTGCGGCCATCTTCCGCGGGCAGAGGGTTCGGTCGCAACTGCGGTGTACCTGTACCACCCGGCGAGCCTGGCCGATGGTGAATGCCTTCGTCGGCGCCGAATGTACGATCACCGTGGTGCGGCCGGTCTGCTCGTCGTCCTGGGCGATCGCCGCCTGGGTTGCTTCCCGAGCGAGCCGCGCCTGTATCGCGTCGACTGTCAGCCGCACGGCCTTTGTCCGTCCCCACATCATGGTCTCCCCTCGGCGGTCCTACGTCGTACGAGAGCTGTTGGACCCAGCCGCTTTTCGTCGCTCTCGCGTTCCGGTCAGGTCAGATTCGCCGCTGACGACGGGAGAGAGGGACAGAGAAGGGACAGCAGCAGCGCGGGACATGGCGGGCGTATCGATCTACCCTCGAGACATGGGGAAACACGTAGGTCAGGCGATCGCGGCGGAGCGCAAGATTGCCGGCCTGAATCAACGCCAGCTCGCCGACCGGGCCAGATACAGCCTGAGCATGGTCAAAGCGGTCGAGCAGGGCCGCGAGACGGCATCGCCAGGATTCATCTCGGCGGTCGCACGTGCGCTGCGGATCACCCCTGAACAGCTGACCGGCGCGCCCTTCGCCGACGGCAAACCGTTGGCCGACGCGGTCAACGAACTGTCGGTGCTGCTGGCCGAGGGGCGCTACGCGCGCGCCGAAGAACCGGGGCCGCTGGCACACCTCGAAGCGGACCTGACCGCGGCGCAGGATTTGTACCGTCGCGACCGCACCCGCCAGACCATCGAGGCGCTGCCCGCGATCATCCGGCGCCTGCACGGCGCAGCGCGTGACCTCACGGGCGACCACCAGGCGCATGCCTACTCGCTGCTTTCCTCGGCATACATCCTCGCCGAGTGGTCAGCCCGCCGAACCGGCCACCTGATGCTCGCGCTGCCCGCGCTCGACCTCGCTGACGGATACGCCCCTCTCGGCGACGACCTCAACTTCGCGGCCTTCTCCATCCTGGCCCGCGCCCGAATCCTCACCCACTACGGCGAATCCGACATGGCCGCCCAGTTCATCGACACGGCCATCGCCACCGCCGACAGCAGCCGATCCGGAATGGTCCTGACCGGGTACTCCCACCTCGCCGGCGCCATCAACGAAGCCCGGAAACTGAACTACTCCAGCGCCCTCGGCCACGTCGAGGCGGCGCGCGAGCTCGCGGCCCGCACCGGCGAGACCGACATGTACATGACCGCGTTCGGTCCACTGAACGTCGAGATCCACGCCCACGCCATCGAACTCGAGGCCGGCGACCCGAACCGGGCGGCAGTCGAGGGCGCGGACCTGACGTACGGCGCTGGCGCCCCGCCGACCAGGATCGCGCATCACTGGCAGGACAACGCCCGCGCCTGGTTGATGTCCGGCAAGCCGGACAGGGCACTGGCCGCGTTGAACAAGGCCCGCGCCGCAGCCCCGCAACAGACCCGGCTGCATCCGTCGGTGCGCGAAACCGTGCACGGGATCGCCGCCGCGCAGCGGCGCCAGTCGGACAGCCTGCTCGGGTTTGCACACTGGCTGGGTGCAACCATGTAGACGCCCGCCGCAGAGCAGCGCAGTCTCCGACGCACGCACCGAAAAGCCCCAATTGGGAGGGCCTTTCACTGCACTCCTCGGAAGGACGCGACGAACTTACTGCGCCGCTCTAGTAATGCTTGTGGCGCGGTCGCTGCCCCGTGGAGATCGCCGGTGGATTCGTGAGTGGATCTGCGACGCTCCGAGCACTCACGACGCCAGTGCCGTGACGAGTACGACTATCGCAGGGCCCACGTATCCGACACATCGAAAGTGCCACGATCGACCCGAACCCGTACACCGGCTCTGCGAGGAACCGGTGTACGAACATCTCGGCGACGCCGTGAAATCCCGGTCACATGGCCTGGGCCGACGCGTATCCGTAGGTCGAGCGGTCCTCGTCGCGGGCCACCAGTTTGCCGTTCACGTAGATCGCGGCGTACGCGTCGGGGTGCGAGATCGCCGACCAGGTGAAGGATTCCTTACGGAACTGCACGTCGACGTTGCGGCACCACCGGTCTCCCTCCATGGATTCGGTCAACGTCACGACCTCGTCGCGCTTGCCCAGCGAGTCGTAGTAGGTGATCTCGTTGCCTGCCTGCACGTCCGAGCAGAAGACGTAGCGGACGTTGCCGTAGGCAGGGACATCGGCGGCGTTGGCAACACCGGCGCCCGCGACAACGGCCCCGACCACCCGCACGATGCACTGCCTCGAGCGAACCGAACATTGAATCACACTGCGGCGCTTGCTTGTTCACTCCAAGCCACTTACGAAGCGATCTGCCTCGTCGCACTGGTCGGTGTCGATCACCGAAGGCCCCCCGGGGCAGCAAATCGGTGGTCGAGCCGCAAGCGAGATCGAGTGGGTCGGTGTTGGCGACGTTGTGATCGATCGAATCCATGAGGGCAGTGCTGTTGCTGCCCCGGCATTACATCACGCCCGAGCGTCTTCAACGGCAGGCGACGGAACGCGATGCGCCGCAGTGACCGTGACCTCCGTCGATGAGCTGACGCCGCACGGCGGCGAGGCCGCTATCACAGGCCGCAGGCCGACTATCGTGCAGCGTTCAAGCCCCGGGAGCCCCATGGGACCATCGGTGTTCGATCCAGGAACGCGCCTTCGCCCAAGCTCTTTGGAACTGCTCAGCAGTTATCACTTCGAGGGAAGAGACCTCGATGTCCCAATCATTCGTGCTCGATTCCGAGAGGACGCCATATTTGCTCTCGTATGCGTCAACCGCACCGATCCCTCCGTGATCCCGTGCGCGCATCACCTCGTCCAGCGCTGCGGCGGTGACTGGCTCACCGTCTGAACCTCGCAGATTGACCTGCCGGTTCGGCCAACCATCGTCATCGATTTCGAAGAGGAGCCAGATGTCCTCGTCCGCGTAGTAGTCGCGAATCCACCGCATTCGCCCAGTATCGCGGCCTCGCAATCACCGAGGCAACGTACTGGCAGGCCGCAGTCTGTGTGACGATCTGCCCGCAGAGAGGCGGCCGGACTCGTTCACCGGCGCTCAGCATGCAACGTCCACACCTTCGTCCGGTTTCGGGAGGGACACGCCTACCTCCCGCAGGGTGCGCGCCTCACCTCGGCTGACGACGATCAGCGGCGCGAGTTCTACCAACTACGGCGGCGCGAGAACAACGAACCGGACTTCGTCTACCCTCCGCTGACCTACACCGTCAGCGAGAGCGACCTGATGCCGCCCGTCTGACCTCGAGCGCTTCTGATGGTGGCCCGTCTACCATCGGCGAATGTGCAGCTACAGGTGAACGACCTCTACGGCGGGGTGGTGGGCACGGTGCTCGCCAGTGTCATGCTGGCGGCTGTTCCGGACGGTCAGACGCCGATGTATGCGGCGGCGTGGATCGTGGTGAGTGTGGCCATCGCGGCGGTCACGCGCAGCTACGGCCAGCATGTGTCGACTCACCAGGCTGGGTCGAGGTCGGGATTCTGGGTCGATCTCGGTCGCACCATGCTCACCGGGATACCGCTGGTCATCGCGTGCGTGCCGACGCTGATCGTGTTGTTGCTCGCGCATGTCACGGGGTGGAGCGACGACGTGTTCCATGCCGACGGGTCGGTGACGCCCGGCTACACCACGGTGGCGCTTGGCCTCAATGCGGTGGTCCTGTTCGGCTGGGGCGTGGTGGCGGCGCGGGTGGGTGGATATTCCCGGTGGGGTGCCTGCGGGGTCGGCATCGTCAACACCACCATCGGACTGGTGATCGTCGTACTCAACGGCATCCTCAGATAGCCCATTCGGCGAGTGGACGATCACGGCGGGCTTGACACAGCGCAGGTCACGGCTTTGACTGACGTGGAAGCTGATGTTCACCTCCTCCGACAGTGCTCTGAGAGGTCGACTATGCGTAGCACGTGGTTAGCGAACTCGGGGCATCGGCGCGGATCGGTCCGCCACGGAACCCTCTCGGTACTGGCACTGATCGGTGCGTGTCTGCTGTCCTTGGCAGCCACCCAGACAACCTCTGGGCAACCCATCGCCGACACCGCGGACACCGGGTTCGCGATCCCCTTCGCCGGTGCGCCCGGCTACGAACACCTGGCACCGACGCAGATGACGAGTCCGGATCAGCTCAACCAGCCGCTCGGTCAGCCACTGGCCGACGCGATCGCCGGTCAGATCGGCCTGACCCGGGCTGACGCCCTGACCGAGCAGCAGTATCACGATCTCAGCACCGGTGGCGGCGTCGGTGGCAGCCGCGAGGCGGCGGCGGTGATCGTCGCCTGCGTCCAGGTCCTCACCAATACGGTCGGGCGCCCCCTCTATTCCGAGGTCGACGGACAGAGCATGCCCTCGGTGCTGGCCAGCTACGGGCTGTACGTGAATCCCGGTGGGCTACTGCAGAGCCCGGCCAACGCGGATGCGCCGACCAGACAGGTGAACACCTTGATCGCGCCAGGCGGCTATGTCGGCAACTGGTTGCGCGACAACGGTGCGGTGCGAACCCTGATCGCACTCTACCGGTCGGCATACACTGTACAAGCCGCCTACGGCTTTGCGGCACAACAGATTTCGGGCACGGCTCAGCTGGTGACCAACACCAAGGCGGGCGTGAGCTCCCAGGTCGGGATGTCGATGGCCCCGCCGCTGTGGATCGTGAACTTCGCCCTGATCTATGTCTTGAACCCGGCCCTGGCCGCCGGGATGCCCGCCTACTGGGCTCCCATACCCCCGCCGGTCGCCGACGCCATCACAGCGAGCCCCACCGGCCAGGCGCCTTTCAGCGAGTACGCGGCCTACTTCGGGTGACGGGCGCAGCCTCGGCGCCCACATCGAGGCAGGATGTTGCAGTCGCGCGGCGCTCGCGCGACTGCAACATCCAGTGCCCTATCCGGCCCGTGCCGCGTCGCGGGCGAGGATGCGCTCGCGTTGTTCTTCGAACCGGATGACGTCGCGAGTGAGTTTGTCGATGTACTCGGCGAGTTCTTCGCGGCTGCGCTCCCCGCGTGCGGTGAGGTCGGTGCGCTCGAAGACGTTCCAGATTCGCAGGACCGGCAACACGACCTCGTCCAGGTGCTGGCGCAGGTCGTAGATCCCGTGCTTGACCATCAACACGCCGTTGCGGCGCCAGTTCGGCATGCCGGTGCCCGGCATGGCGAACGTCTTCACGATCTTGGTCACCGACTCCATCGTCTGGTCGGGAGCGACGTCGAAGGCGGCGCCGGTGATGTTGCGATAGAACATCATATGGAGATTCTCGTCGGCCGCGATGCGCTGCAGCATTCGTCCGGCGATCGGATCGTCGCAGACCCGTGCGGTGCTGCGATGGCTGACCCGGGTAGCCAACTCCTGGAATGTCACATACGCGACCTGATCGAGTACCCCGCCGAAGCCCTCCGGCGCGTGGACACCGCGGGTCAAATGCACCATGCGGTCGTTCTCCAAGGCGACGGGATCGACAGCGCGGGTGCAGACGAGGTAGTCGCGCATGGCGATGGCGTGGCGGTTCTCCTCGGCGGTCCAGCGGCCGACCCAGGTGCCCCACGCACCGTCGCACGAGAAGTTCTCAGCGATCACGCGGTGATAGGAAGGCAGGTTGTCCTCGGTCAGCAGATTCGTGATCATCGCGACTTTGGCGACCTCGGAGAGCCGTGACTGCTCCGGCTCCCAATCTTCGCCACCCATCGCGGCGAAGTTGCGGCCCTCGTCCCAGGGAACGTAGTCGTGCGGACACCAGTCCTTGGCCGTGCCCAAGTGCCGGTCGATGTTGACCGCAACTACCGGCTCCAGCTCCGTCAGTAGTTCGAGTTGTGTCAAATCCTTTGCCATGCAGCGCCTTTCGATTCGATGGAAATCGCTACGGAAATGTCGCTGTTCACGCATATCTGACTCTGCGGCCACGCCGCACCCACACCTTAGGCGGTGGGTGAAACCAGCGGGCCGGTGGGGACTTTCACCGGAATCGCCGATAACGGTGATGTGGGCGGCTGCGGACATGTGCCTCATCTCGGGGTACTAGGCCCGCGGTGCGAAGCCGGGTGCCGTCGACGTGTGCAGACCCCATCCGCGGTGGATGTTTCTGGGTGCCTGGTCGACGAGGCTTGGCCTGTCGGTCTCTGGAAAGAAGGCTCCCAGCGTGTTCGAACGCCTCTCCGATCGCACCTCGTCGATCGTCTTCACCGTCCTGGTCCTCGGGATTTCGCTGTGCACCGCCGACATCGCCGAAGGGCTTGTCCTGGCGATCTCGCCCCTGCTCACGGTGCTGGTCATGCTGCTCGTCATCACTCGGGAGGGCTACACGCGCGAGGGATGGCACCGTCTGGGAATGAGCGAATCCGGGCTCCGATTCTGGCCACTGGCACTGATCACCACGGCCGGGGTGTCGGTGCTGGCGTTCGCCGGCGCCGTCGTGGTCGGTGCTGCGAACTTCATTACGCCGTCGGGTGACTGGCTCCAGGCGATGCTCGTTCTGTGTGTCACCGGCCCGATCCTCGCTTTCGCCGAAGAGCTCGGTTGGCGCGGATATCTGCAGCCACGCCTGGCCTTTCTCGGCCAACGGTGCGCGATGCTCGTTGTGGGCGTCATCTGGATCGGCTGGCACCTCCCCTACATCCTGCTCACGCCCTACTATCACGCCGAGGGCGAACGCCCCTTCGTGCTCGCCCTCTTCAGCGCAACCGTGATCGCGTTCTCGTTCGTGTTCGGCTACCTGCGGCTGCTCTCGCGCAGTGTGTGGCCCGCTGTCCTCGCGCACTTCGCACACAATGCGACGTTCACGATCCTCGCGACCTACGCGATCACGACCGATCGCCCCGTCCTCGTCAACGAATACCTGGCCGGCGACACCGGTCTGTTCGTGCTTATCGGCACAGCGGTGTGCGCCTTCGCCATCGCAGTGCGCACGGCGTCGCTCACTCGGCGCCGTTCTCTCGCACCGTCCGCGCGAGGATGACGGCCTGCACACGGTCGCGGAGGCCGAGCTTGCGCAGTACGGAGCCGAGGTGGGTCTTCACCGTCGACTCGGCGACGTGCAGTCGCGCGGCGATCTCGGAGTTGGTGAGGCCGAGACCGACAGCGGCGAGGATCTCGCGTTCGCGGGCGGTCAGGGCGTCCAGTCTGGGATCGGTGGAGGGAGTTCCATCCGAGCCTAGGTGTGGTGCAGGCGCGGTGAGGATGAATGAGTCGACGAGTCGTCGCATCAGTTTCGGTGAGATCGGCGCCTCTCCCAAGGCTGCGGCGCGGATGGCGGCGACGAGCTCCCTCGCGCCCGCGTCTTTGACGAGGAATCCCGATGCGCCGGCCCGGAGTGCTTCGACCAGCAGGTCGTCGGTGTCGAAGGTGGTCAGCATCACCACGCGCGGCGGGTCGGGCTCGGCGAGGAGCCTGCGCGTCGCCTCGATGCCGTCGATTCCGGGCATGGTGATGTCCATGAGGACGACGTCGCAGCGGTTCTCGGGTCGTCGCAGCTGCGCGAGCGCGGACTCACCATCGCCTGCGCCACCGACGACACTCATCCCGTCCGTCGCATCGACGATCATCGCGAACCCGGTGCGGACGAGTTCCTGGTCGTCGACGAGGAAGACGCGAATGGCTTCGGCCTCGGTCATGCTGCGCTCCGTTCGCCGACCGTGGTGTTCAGCGGAATCACCACGGTGACCTCGAATCCTCGCACCGGTCGGTGCTCGGCGCGAAACTGCCCGCCCAGCTCGTGCACTCGTTCACGCATGCCGGCCAGGCCATGGCCGGCCCCGGTGCCGGTGGCGGGTTCGTCGACGTGGCGGCCCGGGCCGTCGTCAACGATTCGCAGGCACAGGTCATCGGCTGTGCACTCGATGGCGACCTGGGCATTCACCGGCGAGCCCGCGTGTTTGAGGACATTGGTCAGCGATTCCTGAACCGCGCGCAGCACAACGAATCTCAGGCGGAACGGGAGGGCGTCGAAGGTCGCGGGATGACTGTCGAACTCGACCGGCACGCCCGCGGCACGAACGGAGTCCACGAGCCGACCCAGCTCGGCGCCGGTGGCCTGACCGTCGTGGGAGGCCCCGGATACGGTGTCGACGTCGCGGGTGTCCACATCGCGGAGCACGTCGACGACGGTGCGCACCTCGGCCAGCGCCGACCGCGCCGTCGCACCGATGACATCGAGAACCTCGCGAGCCTGCGTGCGGTGCCATCGGTCAGCGTTGGCGGCAGCGTAGGCGGCGCCGTCGGCTTGGACGATGACGACGGTGAGGGAATGCGCGACGATGTCGTGGATTTCCCGGGCCGCCGACACACGCTCACGCTGTGCGACGAACAGCTCGAGCCGGCGCCGTCCCTGCTCGAGTTGGACGACGGCGCCGGCGAGCTGGCGCAGATTCTCTTCGCGTCCGCGAACCAGGTTCCCGATCACCCAGACGAGCGCGGCAAGAACCGCGAGTACCGCTGCTGCGGCCAGCGCATGCCGGCCATAGTCAGGCGGGGTGCTCCACCTGAACCCGGCGAGCAGGCTGCCGACGAGTGCGGCCACCAAGGTAGCCGATCGCACGCCGAACGACGCGACGTTCGCGGCGACGGTGTAGATGACGACCGCTTGAGCGATGTTGCCCGGCAACGGGATCGGCACGACGACGAGCTGAACGATCGACATCACCAGGGTCCACACCAGGACAGCGATCGGGTACCGGCGGCGCACCGCGAGCGGGGCGATCGTGAGGGTAGCCACGACCAGTCCGGGCAGGTCGGCGATGAACGCACTCGCCGCGCCGAGCAGTACCAGCAGCACACCGGCGAAGATCGAATCCAGCAGCAGCGCGTGGTCACGACCCCAGCGATAGATGGTGACGGCCAGGGCATCAGGTCGCTCCACAGGGGCGTTCAGCGGATCTGGGTGGCTTGTGACCACACCACCTGCCAGCGGCCGTCGAGGAGTTCGTAGAGATCGGTGTGCCAGTAGCGTGCCCGTGGCAGCGGGTGCCCGCCGAAGACGACCTCGAGGTCGGCCTGGTAGCGAAGGCACGCCGCGTCGGCGTGGAGCCGCACGCTGATCGGCCCCGGTTCCCAGACCAGGTAATCGATGTGGCCGTCGCCGACGGCGTCGAGGTACTCGTCCCGGCTCAGGGCTGCGCCGATCGGGGTGATGAGCTGGAACTCGGTGCCGTGGTGGATCACTGCTGCGGCGATGTCGGCCTCGACGAGCGCTGCGAGTCTGCTGCGCTCGGTAGCGCGGATGCGGTCTTCGGTGGTGATTGTGTTGTCGGGCATGGGATTTCCTTCGTCGTGAGGTGCGAGTGCCGAACGGCCAGGGATCGGGCGGCGGCACGGATTGTCGGCGCTGCCGGTCGTAGGGGCGCACGGCCAACCACCGCACACGTAGACATATTTACTTCTGGTGTCTAGCGGTGCAAATTGACACAATCTGTCCATACTGTCACCGTGGCGGTGTGGGTGCTGAGCTGAAGATCGACGAGATCCTGGATGTGGCGCTGGAGGTCTTCTGCCGCTACGGGTTCCGCAAGACGGCGATGAAGGACATCGCCGAGGCCGCGGGAGTGTCGCGGGCGGCGCTGTATCTGCACTTCGACGGCAAGGAGGCGCTGTTTCGCGCGGGGTCCCAGCGCGCGCACGCGCTGGTGCTGGAGCATGTCGACGCCGCGCTCGACGCCGACGGCCCGGTCATCGACCGGATCGACGCCGCGATGAACGCCTTCCTGCAAGGACTGATGGCGCAGATCAGCGCCAGCCCGCACGGCAAGGAACTCTTCGAGTCGGACCTGGCGCTCTCGGGAGAGGTCACCCGAGCAGCGCGAGAGCATCTGGTACAGCGCATCAGCGCCGCCCTCGACGATGCCGCGGCCACCGGGGAAATCGACTTGTCATCGATCGGAGCGAGCTCGACGGAGATCGCCACTTTGGCCCTGACCACAGTGGAGGGCATCAAGGCTGTCCACGGCGGAGGGCAGTCGCTCGCCGCAGGTAGTTCGCTGTTCCTGCGCATCCTCGGCGCAGCGGTGAAGCCGTCGTAGGTTCACATCTGCTCAGCACCAGCCTCTTTCGGAAGAGCGGAAGAAGGGTAGCGAGGTCAGGTCGATTGAGGGACCGACTGATCGGCCGACCCGTCCAGATCCGCGTCTGTGCCCGAACCGCTGGTCAGTGTCGTGGCGTGCCCACTCAGCGCCAAGCCGATTCCGACCAGCAGCATCGGGACGGCGGCGGCGAGGAAGGCCCAGCGGACACCGGCCGCGGCGAGGAAACCGAAGGCCGCCAGCGACAGTGGCGAGAGGACGGCCCTGGGCAGGTCGATCAGGCTGTTCACCCGGCCGAGCATCGTCTCCGGGGCGGTGGTCTGCACGAAGGTCGGCAGTGCGACGTCGGTCGAGTAAGCGACACCGAAACCCAGCACGGCCAGCAGGACGACCGCGATCAGGTAGTGCGGGACGAAACCGAGCACCGCGAACGAACAGCCCTCGGCGATCGTCATGGCGACGATGAGCACGCCCCAGCGCCGCGGCAGACCGAACGCCGCGGCGGACAAGGTGCCGGCCAGCTGGCCAAGGCCCCACGCGGACAGCATGGCGCCGAGAACGACGGCACTGTTGCCGAAGTTCTGCGACAGCGTGGGCAGTCCGACGCCGAACAATCCGCTGTAACTCAGCGTCGCGGCGCCGACCAGTAGCAGGATGATGCGGACCTCGACGCTGCGGCGGGCGTAGGCGAACCCGGAGGTTATCTCTCGCAGCACCGTTTTCGCGGAGAGCTGCTCGACCGGTTCGGCCTGGCGGCGCGGCGCGGCCAGTACGGTCGCCGCGCCGACCAGGAAGGTGAACGCGTTGAAGCCGATCGCGATCGGCGCGCCGGCCACTGCCATGAGCAGGCCACCGAGCACCGGACCGACCAGTCGAGCGGCCTGTTCACCGGCTCCGAGCAGCGCGTTCGCTCTCGGCAGGTCCTCCCTGCTCACCAGGCTGGGCAGGATGCTGGCGCCGGCCGGATGGAAGAACGCCTCGGCGGTGCCGATCACGATGCCGATCACGAGTAGGTGCCACAGGGTCACGGCGCCGGCGGCTGCCAGGACCGCCAGCACGGCCAGCACCGTGCCACGCACGAGGTGGCTGATCAGCATGATGGTCCGTGGCGAGAACCGGTCGGTGATCGCGCCGCCGACCAGCAGCAGCGCCCCGTGCGGGACGGTCACGGCGAGCATCACCACGCCCAGCGCCGCGGGCGACCCGGTTACCGAGAGCACCAGCACCGCGAGCACGACCTCGTAACTGGCGTCTCCCACCATCGAGACGGTCTCCCCGCCCCACACCCACCGAAATGCCCTGCCCCGCAACGGACCCCGAGCCGCCATCACGATCGTCTCGCAGAGTCGCCGACGTAGAACACCACGTGATCATCGCCGCAACTCATCGCTACCGCCAGATCATTTACGGTGACCGAAGTGACCAACCGGCGGCTCAGTCGATTGGCAGGATCCGACCGGACCCGTGCGGTCAGTAGACGGTGATGCGCAACGCGCGCATCTTCGCATAGAGCGTGGTTCGCGAAATGCCCAGGGCCTGAGCTGTTTTGACCTTGTTGCCTTCGAATGTGCGGAGGGTGTCGACGATGACGTCGCGTTCTGCGCGGTCGATGGGCATCAGTTGCCGGATCGGCTGCTGCGTGCGGTACGCCTCCGGTAAGTCGGTGAGAACGACCGCGCCGGTGCGCCGGTGCCGGATGACCTCGGTGACGACCGCGCGCAATTCGCGGAGGTTGCCCGGCCAGTTGTGCGCGGACAGCGCCGAGAGCGCGCCCGGCGTGAAGTACAGCGAGCTGTCCGCGCCCGCTTCGCGCAGCATCGCCGCGACCAGGGCCGGAATCTCGCCGCGGCGGTTGCTCAGCGGGCCGAGCTCGATACGGTCGGTGCATTCCGCGGCCAGCGCGGCGGCGCGGCCGGTGAGAGTTTCCACGGCTCCGGTGACCAGCACGACGCGCGGTACCTGGCGGTCGGCGACATGGGTGGCGACGAGATCGATCAGATCGTCGGGCAACAGATCGAGGCCGTCGATGCAGACGGTTCCCTGCCGGGCACGGACCAGCGCGGCGAAGTCGCGGGCGAACACGTCGCTGCCGTCGAGCAGGGCGTTGGCGGCGGTCAGGACGGTGACCGGTTGCTCGGTGGCGTGTTCGCGCGCGGTGCGCGAACGCCCGGAACCCGGTGGGCCCGCGACCAGTAGCGGATCGCCGGGCTCGAGTGTTCGACGGGAGTAGGCGATGCTCGCCCGTTCCAGCGGTTCGACGTTGAGCAAGGTTCCCCCGGCCGGGCCACCGACGCGGGTCGCTTCGACACGCACGGCCTGCCCCGACTCCAGCGTCAGGTCGAAGACCGAGCTGCGGCGCACATCCGGTGCCATCATCCGCAGCAACGCGAAGTCGGTGGCGCCGAGCAGATCGGCGGCGGCCTGGTTGGACATGAGCAGGTCACGCCCGATGGCCAGCACCGCGCGGCGGCGTGTGCCCGCGGCCTGGAACGCGGCGAGCAGTTCCTTGTCCGAGATGCGGGAACCGTCGAGCAGACGTTGCTCGATATCGGCGACCGCGCGGGCGACCAGCGGCGGCAGCAGTGGGCTGGCTTCCTGGACCACCGCCGACAGGTCGAGCACACCCTCGATGCGCCGGGTGGTGGGGTGAAAGATGGGGTGGCCGTAGCAGCTCATGCGCCGAAGCGGAACGGCGAAGTGCTCGTCGCCGTTGACGGCGATGCTGGTGCGCGTTTCCAGGGCCACACCCGGCGCGGTGGTGCCGACCGCCTCTTCCAGCAGGGAGGCGCCGACGTCGACGCCGAGATCGTCGAAAACCTTTCGGGCGCTGCGGTTTCCGCACCACTGGTGCGCGACGCGACCTTCCCGGTCGACGACGATCGTGGTGAAGTTGGTGCCCTCGAGTCGATGGTTGAGGTCGTCGAGCACGACCGCGGCCGCGGCCATGAGCGGACTGGCTTCGTCGATATCGACATAGCTGATCGAGTCCAGCGCCGAGCCCGGCTCGAGTCCGGCCATCGTCGCCCGATGCCAGGAAGCGGCGATCGGTTCCCGCTTGGCGACCAGTCCATTCCCCTCGGGTTGCATGCCTCAACCGTAGCAATGGTGACCGGGGTCACGATTGTCCAATTTCTGAACAGTCGCGGGAGCCGCGCGTTGCGAATGTGGTTCCCGTCACTCCAGACGGGGCGCATCAACGAGGATCAGGAGAAACCCGCCATGAAGACCAAGGCCGCGGTCGTCTACCAGCCCGGCAAGCCGATCGAGATCGAAGAGCTCGAACTCGACAAGCCTCGCGAGGGAGAGGTACTCATCCGGTACCTCTACGGCGGGCTGTGCCATTCCGATGTCCATATCGCCCACGGTGACCTCGAAGCGCGGCTGCCGATGGTGCTCGGTCACGAGGGCGCGGGCATCATCGAAGAGGTCGGGCCCGGCGTGACCCGGGTGGCCCCCGGCGATCACGTGGTGTGCTCGTTCATTCCGAACTGCGGTACCTGTCGATACTGCTCCAACGGTCAGCAGTCCATCTGCGATATGGGCGCCACGATCCTCGAGGGTTATCTGCCCGGTGGTCGCTTCCCGCTGCGGGGACCGGCCGGTGAGTACGGCGCGATGTGCATGCTCGGCACGTTCAGCCAGTACGGGGTGATCCACCAGAATTCCTGCGTCAAGGTCGACGACGACCTGCCGCTGGACAAGGCGGTGCTGGTGGGCTGCGGCGTGCCGAGCGGTTGGGGATCGGCGGTCAACACCGCCGAGGTCAAGCCCGGCGATGTCGTGGTCGTCTTCGGTATCGGCGGGCTCGGTATCAACGCGGTGCAGGGCGCGCGCTTCGCCGGCGCACGCTACGTCGTCGCGGTCGACCCGCTGCACAACAAGCGTGAACGAGCCCTCGAACTCGGCGCCACGCACGCTTTCGCCGACGCCGGTGACGCGCTGGCCACGATCAACGACCTGACCCGCGGCCAGGGCGCCGACGCCGCGATCCTGATCCCCGACCTGATGACCGCCGAGATCGTCCGCGCCGGCTTCGACGCCGTCGGCAAGGGCGGCAAGGTCGTGCTGACCGGGCTCAACAAGCTCGACGAGATCAACATCCAGCTCCCCGGTTCGATCATGACGCTGTTCCGGAAGGAACTGCGCGGCAGCCTCTTCGGCGACTGCAACCCGACCGTCGACATCCCCAAGATCCTCGGTCTCTACCAGAGCGGCGACCTGAAGCTCGACGAGCTCATCACCCGCACCTACACCCTCGACCAGGTCAATCAGGGCTACGACGACCTGCTCAACGGCCAGAACATCCGCGGCGTGCTCGTGCACGACCACTCCTGATTCGAAAGGCACAACGATGACCGAAGTACTCGAGCCCACCACCACCCCGGTGCTGCCGCAGGTCCGTGACTGGCTGTCGACGCCGAAGAAGCTGTTCATCGGTGGCCGCTGGGTCGACGCGGCCTCGGGCCGCACGTTCCAGACCCGCGACCCGGCCACCGGCCAGGTGCTGACCGAGGTCGCCCACGCCGAAGCCGTCGATGTCGACCGCGCCGTCCGCGCGGCGCGCGCTGCCTTCGACGGCGAATGGTCCCTGTGGACACCGGCCCAGCGCCAGCGCCTGCTGTTTCGCGCCGGCGAGGCGATCTACGCCCACGCCGAGGAACTCGCCCAGCTGGAATCGCTCGACAACGGCAAGTCCGCCGGCGTCGCCCAGGCCGTCGACATCACCTGGGTCGCCGAGCTTTTCGAGTACTACGCCGGCTGGGCCACCAAGATCGAAGGCCGCACCATCCCCGTGTCGGTGCCGTGGGCACCCGGCACCCAGTGGCACGCCTACACCCTGCGCGAGCCGATCGGCGTGTGCGGGGCGATCGTGCCGTGGAACTTCCCGCTGCTGATGGCCGCGTTCAAGATTCCCGTCGCCCTGGCGACCGGCAACACCGTCGTCCTCAAGCCCGCCGAGGACACCCCGCTCACCGCCCTGCGCCTGGCCGAGATCCTGGCCGAGGTCGGTCTGCCCGACGGCGTGCTCAACATCGTCACCGGTTACGGCGACGCCGGTGCCGCGCTGGCCGCCCACGACGATGTCGACAAGATCGCCTTCACCGGCTCCACCGAGGTGGGCAAGCTCATCGTCGACGCCGCCAAGGGCAACCTCAAGAAGGTCAGCCTCGAGCTCGGCGGCAAGAGCCCGCAGGTCGTCTTCGCCGACGCCGACCTGGACCTGGCGATCCCCGGCACCGCGTCAGGTTTTCTGTTCAACCAGGGCCAGACCTGCACCAGCGGCACCCGGCTGTTGGTGGAGGACAAGATCTTCGACGAGTTCACCCAGGGTGTCGCCGAGGTCGCCGCGGCCAGCAGGATCGGCTCGGGACTCGACCCGGCCACCGACGTCGGCCCGCTGGTGTCGCAGACCCAGCTCGACCGGGTCCTCGGCTACGTCGATGCCGGGTTGCGCGCGGGTGCGCGGGCACTGACCGGCGGGCGCCGCCATGGCGAGAGCGGCTACTTCGTCGAACCGACGGTGTTCGTCGATGTCGAGTCCTCGTTCAGCGTGTACCGCGAGGAGATCTTCGGTCCGGTCGTGGTGGCGACGCCGTTCAACGCCGAGGAGGGCGTGGCCGCGGCGGCCAACGACACGCCCTACGGACTGGCCGCCTCGGTGTGGACCACGGATGTGTCCAAGGCCCATCGCACCGCACGTCAGATCAAGGCGGGCACGGTGTGGATCAACGCGCACAACGCTTTCGACGCCGCGCTGCCTTTCGGCGGTTACAAGCAGTCCGGCTGGGGCCGCGAGCTGGGGGCAGCGGCGATCGAGGCCTACACCGAGCAGAAGTCGATCAACACGTTCCTCGCCTGACGCCGCGCTCCGGCACCGAAGGCCTCGATCGGTGCCGGAGCCGTCCCCCTGACACGCTTCGCCCCACGGAGCGAACCGGGTTCAGCGGGTGGCGATGATTGCCGAGCCGTGGCCGAAGAGGCCTTGGTTCACCGCGATGCCCGCGCGCGCGTCGTCGACCTGGCGGCCCTCGGCCTGCCCGCGCAACTGCCAGGTCAGCTCGCAGACCTGGGCGATCGCCTGCGCGGGGATCGCCTCACCGAAACAGGCCAGCCCGCCACTGGGGTTCACCGGCACCTGTCCACCCAATGTCGTCGCGCCGCTGCGCAACAGCTTCTCCGCGCCGCCCTTCTCGCAGAGCCCGATGTCCTCGTACCAGTCCAGCTCCAGTGCGGTGGACAGGTCATACACCTCGGCGAAGGACAGGTCGGCGGGCCCGAGCCCGGCCTCTTCGTAGGCGGCGTACGCGACGGCGGAACGGAATTCGCGCGGCGGAACCTCGACGGCCACGGCCGAGTCGGTCGCGAAGTCCGGCAGATCGAGCACCGTTTTCGGGAACGTCGGCGTGACCGTCGACAGCGCCCGGATGCGGACCGGATCGGTGATGCCGTGACGCCTCGCATACTCCATCGAGGTCAGCACGAGAGCCGCACCGCCGTCGCTGGTGGCGCAGATGTCGAGCAGTCGCAGCGGGTCCGAGACGATCGCCGAGGCGGCGACCTCCTCGGCCGAAACCTCCTTGCGATAGCGGGCATACGGGTTGTTCAGGCCGTGCCGGGCATTCTTCACCTTGACCGCGGCGAAATCGTCGAGCGTGGCGCCGTGCAATGCCATGCGCCGACGGGCATACAGCGCGAAATAGATGGGGTTCGTCGCGCCGAGCAGGTGGAAACGCAACCAGTCCGGATCGTCGCGGCGTTCGCCGCCGACGGGCTGGAAGAAGCCCTTCGGGGTGGTATCGGCGCCGACCACCAGCGCCACGTCACACAACCCGGCCAGAATCTGGGCGCGCGCGTTGGCGATGGCCTGGGCACCGGAGGCGCAGGCGGCGTAGCTGCTCGAGATCCGCGCCCCCGTCCAGCCCAGTGCCTGGGCGAAGGTCGCGCCCGAGACGAATCCGGGATATCCGTTGCGGATCGTGTCGGCGCCGGCGATGTAGCCGACGTCGCGGTGGTCCACCCCGGCATCGGCCAGTGCCGCACGGGCCGCGACCAGCCCGTATTCGACGAAATTGCGCCCCCACTTGCCCCACTGGTGCATGCCGGCACCGAGGACTGCGATATCGCGATCACTGGTCTCGGTCATCGACCGGCCTCCACATCCACACCGTGTGTTCCGCTTCCTCGTCCTCGTACAGCACGCCGAGGGTCAGTTCGACCGGCATGCCGACCGCCAGGTCGTCCACCGTCAGGCCTCGGACCACCTGCCCGAGAATCACCATCTGCTCGACCTCGAGCTCCACGGCCGCAACGACATACGGCTCGAACGGATCGGGCGAGACATAGGGCGGGGGCGGCTTGTAGCGGGCGTCCGCGTACGACCAGATCCGGCCGCGGGTGGAAAACAGGTAGTCGACGAGTTCGGAGCCGTCCTTGGGACCAGCGCACTGCGGGTTCCGGCAGGCCAGCGCGTTGCGCGGGAAATACGGTGTGCCGCAGGTAGTACAGCGACTTCCCTGCAGACGCACCGTGCCGTCGTCCGCGGTGAACCAGTCGGCCACGGCAGGGCGTTGTTCTTTCTGCACGAGCCCGACGGTATAGGAACACGTTCTACTTTGGGGTGGGAATCCGCTTCACGGGTACCGGGGCGGGGGTACGGTGAGACCGGATTGAGGATGCGCTGACATCCTCGAGTCGAGCTGGAGTACCACCACGATGGGCACCGAAGTCATTGAACCGCAGTCGATCCGCAACGTCACGATCGTCGGGGACCCCGAGGAGACGGCACGGGTTGTCCACCGGCTGACCCGCCGTTTCGCCGAGACCGGGTCCGACGCGGCGGCCACTGTGCGGTGGACAACAGACCGCGTCGACCACACGATTCGTCTCACCGAGCTGTCGAGCCACGCTCCCATCGCGACGCTGGAGCGGTCCATCCGGGTAGCCGACGGGGTGGTCGCGGTCATGAACGCCGCGGCGCGGCGCGCCCCCCGACTCGAGACGATACTGCGGGTTGCCGACGACCATCAGGTCGCACGTCTGTGTCTGGTGACCGGACTCGATCATCCCGCCGCGGACTTCGACCGATGTGTTCGCACGATCGCCGATACGCACGGGGCGGTGCCGTTGACGGTGCAGATCCCGCACGGCATCGGTACCAGGTTCGAAGGCGTCGTCGATCTGGTCCCGATGGGGGCCCTTGAACCGATGGGTGTCGAATTCTATGGCGGCTATTGGACAGTCGCCGAGCGGTGGTATCGCAGCCTCGTGACCACGGTGATGGAACAGGACGGCGACCTCGGCCCGCGAGAGATCGCACCCGAACAGTTGTATGACCGTGTCCGCTGCCTCACCCACGTCGGCGACGCCGCGCCGGTCCTGTGCGATCCGGCCCCGTGGAGTGATATCGGCCCGTTCCTGGACGCCATCATCCGATATCTGCCGTCTCCCCTGCATGTCTGTCAACCGGAACACGCCCTCGACTATTGACGAAGGCCGACCGCGTCCGACCTCGACGCATCAGGTGGGGCTGGTCTGCGACGCCGAGGTTCGTAGCGAACCGATCGTGTGGCGCCTGGTCAGATCTGCTGCAAGTACCGATAGACCGGCTCGGCGATGCACGCCGGCTTTGCCGCACCGCTGATCTCGACGACCGCGGCGATAGTCACCTGAACTCCGCCACGGACCGGCTCGACCGACTGCAGGGTGGCACTGAGGCGGACCTTCGCACCGATCGGAACCGGACTCGGAAAGCGAACCTTGTTGAGGCCGTAGTTCACCCCCACCACCGCATCGGTGACAGCGAGAATCTGCGGCCAGAGATAGGGCAGCAACGACAACGTGAGATAGCCATGCGCGACAGGCCCACCGAAGGGGCTCTCCCGGGCGGCGCGCTCGGGATCGACATGGATCCACTGGTGGTCGTCGGTCGCATCGGCGAAGGTGTCGACCCGCGATTGGGTGACCTCGAGCCACTCGCTGGTGCCGAGGTGTCGTCCCACGAAGGACTCGAGCCCCGCGATGGAGGTGGTAGTCGGCAGCTCATACGACTCGGTCATGACAGCCTCTCGGGAACGACGATGGCACGCTCGAGCACCTTTCCCGGTACGCCCCTTGGGCAGTGCCTCGACGAACGCGACGAAAAATTGGTGATTCTCATGCCGACAATCGTCGGGCTTGGACAGTCGCGGGCCAATATCGGCGGCGACAACCAATCGTCCCGATTGGTGTTCCGCAGCATATTCATCCGCGAATCCGAGCGCGACTACCGTCGGTCGGCAGGTACAACCGCTTGTAGCACTGACGGCGCAACGTCGCGACGGTCGAATTGGTGAGCATGCGTGCGGCCGGTGAGCCGAGCAAGCGAATCAGTCGCCGGTGGAACTCTTCGGAGGTGAGGCCGAACTGCACGAAAGCCTCGGCATCGTTGCCTCCGTAGGGCGCCCACACGCCGGCGAACTCCAGAATGCCGATCTCGACAGGACTCACCGTCCAACCGTCGACGGATTCAGGTGCCGGCGGTGACATACGGTTCGAGGAACCGCGCACAGCTCGTCTAGCTCCCCGTGGCATCGGCAACCTCCCCTGCATCGCCGAGACGCTGACCTCCGTCGATGACGAAGGTCTCGCCTGTCACCCCGGTCGCCGCGCCGGAAGCGAGTCGTTTCACCTCAACCCACCGTCATTTTCCGCTGCACGGCACTGTGTTTCGAAGCTGCGAGGATGTCGCGTAGAACCACCGATACTCCTGAGATCAATTGCATTGTCGGGTGGGCGATCGCGCCCGTGGGTAGAACGCCGGCTAGCGCAGCGGGGCACCCCACTGGACGTGACGGCGCAGGTCGTTCTCGAGGATCTTCCCCCCGGCATCGCGAGGCAACGGCTCGGTGACGACAGCGGCGAATTGCGGAATTTTGTAGTCCGCGAGATGAATTCGGCAGTGCTCGAGCAAGACGTCGAGATCGATCGTCGCGCCGTCCGAGTAGAGGACAGCGCCGACCTTCTCGCCCAGCACCTCGTCGGGGACCCCGAGAACAGCGGCATCGGCAACGCCAGGAGCCGACAGCAAGACCGCCGCTACCTCGGCACTGGAGACGTTCTCGCCGCCTCGGTTGATGACGTCGTTGCTCCGGTCGATGATGTAGACGCGTCCGGAGTCGTCGATACGCACGACGTCGCCGGTGCGGAGCCAGCCGCCGACGATGGTCTCGGCGGTGGTCTGTGGGCGGTACCAGTAGCCCGCGGTGACATTGGCGCCACGGACCACCAGCTCACCGACGTTCGGGACATCGCCGAGCGGCACGATCCCGATGTCCACCGACGGCACCGCGTACCCGACAGAATCCGCGTGCTCGACCGCTTCCCGGTCGGGCAGCACGGTGATCAAGGACGCCGTTTCGGTAATCCCGTAGCCATTGCCTACCGTCGCCCGCGGAAACGCTGCGAGCAGTTCACGGACCAGCGACGGCGCGATCGGGGCACCGCCATAGCCGATCATGCGCACGCTGGACACATCGGCGCCGGAAAAGCTCGGATGCCGCAACAGCAGCGAGTACACCGCCGGTACCGCCACCACGAAGGAGATCCGTTCCGCCGCGAACGCGTCGATCAGCGCCGGGAGATCGAGGGTAGGCAGGATCACCGCGGTTCCGCCGACGTAGGCCGCAACGAGAAGTTGCAAATTGCACGCCGTGACATGGAACAACGGCACCGTGATCAGAGTGCGGAGATCCGACCCGACATCGCGAGGCAGTCCGAAGCTCCGGACAATGTTCTCGGCGTTGGTGACGAACGCCCCGTGGGTAGTCGGCACGCCTTTCGGGCGACCGGTGGTGCCCGAGGTATAGAAAAACGCAGCCATGTCGGCGGCGCCGAGCCCCTCCACGATGTACGGATCACCGTCGGGCAGAGGAGTATCCGCCGCCAGGTCGACTTTCACATCGGCATCGCCGAGCACGAATTCCACATCGGGTTGCGTCGAGCGTGTATTCACCGCCACCGCGATGCCGCCGGCCATCACCGTGCCCCAGAAGGCCAGGACCCAGGTCGCACCCGCCGGATAGCGCAGGGCTACTCGGTCCCCGCGCCGCACTCCCCCGGCGCGCAGGCCACCGGCGACCCGTGCTGCCCGCTCCCAGAGCTGCGTGTAGGTCAGCCGGTCGCCACCGATTTCGACGACAGCCTCGGAGTCCGGCCGTGACTCGACATGCGTGCGCAAAACGTCGAGCAGCGTCTCGGGAACCGCGGCGTATCGCGGTGTTCCCAGACAGTCGCGAGACACGCCCGACTGCGGGAAGGGGTTGCGCGAGCGCGTGATCTCGACGACCGCGGTTGTCATTCGACGACCGCCGGTCGGCCGAACGGATTGTGGGTGCGCATGCTGGCTTTCTGCTCCTCTTCGACACCGTGGGAGGCTCTCACGTACGTCTTCGAATTTTCGATCTCGAATCCATTTCGAGTTTAAGAGGCGATTTGTGGCGCTGTCAACGACCCGACCGCGAGTCGGCGGCTGAGCGCGCCGCCGATCGCCTTCAGCGCGGCAGCCTCATAACAGCCGGGCTCGAAGCTCGGCCGGCGCTACGAACGGCCTCGAGATAGGTATGGATATGGGTAGATCGACCGTCGTCTCAGCACGACCGCGGGGAGAGGCTTGTCGGGACTCGCGGCACAGAACATCCTCGAGAGGTCGACATGTACGGAGGACACACACAGCGAACGAGCCCCGGCTGTGGAGATCACGGCGACACCGTGCTGTGGATCCGTCGGTGCCGAGAGTGTCGCGCGCTGTTCGCGCCACAGACTTCTGTGTGTCCGACGTGTCCGTCAGCGGCATTGGCATGGATACCGTCATCCGGGCTCGGCTCGATAGTCTCGTGGAGGTTGGAGCATCACAGCGCGGGCGATGCTCCTGCCGAGGTGATGCCGCGAACGATCGCCATCGTGGAGTTGGACGACGGCCCGTGGATTTTCACGACGATCGACGGCGATGTTCCCCCGCCGGCGCGAGGGTCCGTCCGTGTCCGATTTCTGCCGCATGTCCAGGTGGACGGATTCCCCGTGTTCGCGGTGTGCCACGTATCGGCGGAATCGACCGAGCGTGGGCGGCGGGCGGCGCGGTGCGCAAACGCACCCACAGAGCTGTCGCCGCCACTACCGGCTGAGCGTCGCTTCGATTCGGTGTGGATCCGGGCAGCACTCGCGCAGTGCGACCTCATCGCACGCGCTGACGGCATCGATTCCCCATCGCGAGCCGCGATCGCCTTCGCCATTCGGTGGGCGCCGTTCGGCGGCGCTGGTGCACGCGAGTTGCTGGTGGCATTCGGCGTCACCCGCAGGCGATTTCTTCAGAAGGTGGAGGCCGCGCTGCGCCCGCGGCCGACCGACACTGTCACGGTTCGCGGCCTGAAACGGCAGCTGCAGGTTTCCCTGGCTCAGGCGTGGCATTCTGCGATGCCGCTATCCATGCCGCAATCTGTGCCCTGGAGGTGAAGCCCAACTTGGTCAGCAGGTGCTCCACATGCCCCTGGGCGGTACGTGGCGAGATGACCAGGCGAGTGGCGATTTCCCGGTTGGTGAGCCCTTCGGCAACCAGGAAAGCGACTTCCCGCTCCCGCTTGGTCACCTTGCGGCCGACGGGATCGTTCGAAGCGGGCGACTTGTGCTCGCGTAAGGCATAGGCGATCGCGGCATCGAAACTCAACGCGGCGCCCTCCCGTCGAGCGGCGGAATAGGTCTTTTCAGTCATCACCTGTCGGGTGAAGCGCTCGTACTCTTCATGATGGACAGCCAGATCCGGAATCGACACGGGTCCGGTGCCCACGGACCGGCCGATCTGCTCCGCGGCCGCGGTCAACACGACTGCGCGCTCGGCATCGCGTTGCTCGGCAGCTATCCACGCCAGAATCTGCAGGCACGCGCTCGAGTTCGTGCGGTCGTTGAGTGTGCGGCTGACCTGCAATGACTCCACGAGGACCTTGGTCGCGCGCGCCGGGTTCCCCTGCCGCCACAGCGCCGCCGCCAGCGCGCACAGCAGGTACGAGCGGTAGATCGTTTCTCCTTTCTCGTCCGCGAGTGCGAGCGCGTGCTCGTAACACTCGATCGCCCGGTCGATGTCATCACACAGCTGGTAGGTGAGCCCGAGGTTGGTCTCGGCGTCGATCTGAAAGAGCACGTCGCCGCGCTGGGCATACACCTCGATCGCCTTCTCGAAGTAGCGTCGGGCCGACCCGGCGTTCCCGCTGTACAGAGCAAGGACACCGTCGGCGAAGTCGATGTGTGCTCGCGTCAACAGGTCCGTCGTCTGTTCGGCGAGCGTTCGCTCTTCGCGGACCACGACAGCCGCTGCCGGAAGGTCGCCCTGCACCGCGGCCATCAGGCAGGCGCTATACCTCGCAGCAGCTTCGTCGACGGTGAGTGGTCCGGTGCGGTGTGCCACGAGGCGGTCCAGCCAGCGACGGCCCTCACTGAGGGCACCCTGGCAAAACCAGAACGGCCAGACAGCCGCGGCGATCCGGAGGCCGACCGCTGGGCTGTCGGAAACGCAGAATTCCAGCGCTTGCCGCAGGTTCGATTGGTCCCGATGCAACCTGGTGATCCACTCGAGCGCTCGAGCACCAGCCCAGCCGGCATACGCGTCCTGTGCCTTGCGTTCGTACCAGTCGCGGTGACGGCGGCACAGCTCGAGGTAGTCACCGGTCATGCGCGCCTTCTCGCGACCGTACTCACGCACAGTGCCCAGCATTCGGAACTGTACCGAGGCGGCGGATTCTTCTCGGACCAGGATCGACTTGTCGACCAGGGAGGCCAGCGTATCCAGGAGATCCCCGGCGTCGGGGCCGTCGCCGCAGACGAATCGCGCGGCGTCGAAGTCGAAACCGCCGGCGAACACCGACAGCTGAGCCCACACCTGTTGCTCGGCGGGAGTGCACAGATCGTGGCTCCAGTCGATGCACATCCGCAACGTCTGTTGCCGCGGCGGGGCGCTCCTGGTGCCGCGGCTCAGTAGTGCGAACCGATCGGTCAGCCGCTGCAGAATCTGATCGGGCGACATCGCCCGCAATCGTGCCGCTGCCAGCTCGATCGGGAGCGGCAAGCCGTCGAGCTGTCGGCAGATCTGCGCGATGGTGATCACGTTGTCGTCGGTGATCTCGAATCCCGCGACGGTCGCGCCTGCCCGGTCGGCGAACAACTTCACGGCGTCGTGCTGCGACAAACTCCTCGGTAGCCGATCGGGATCGGGGACAGCGAGCGGACGAATCGGCAACAGCAACTCCCCATCGACACCGATCGGCTCACGACTCGTCGCCAGAATCCGCAATCCGGAACAGGCACGGAGGAGAGACCCTGCGAGCTCAGCGACCGCGGACACCACTTGCTCGCAATTGTCCAGAACGATAAGGAGCTCCCGATCGGACAGGAATTCCACCAGCATCTCGCGCAGCGGTCGCACCGATCGGTCCGGCAATCCCAGTGCGCCGGCCACGATCCCGACCACGAGCGACTCGTCACGCACCTCGCCCAGCTCCACGAATGCCACACCGTCGGCGAACCGGGCCTTCGCGCCCGCGGCGACCCGCACCGCCAGTCGTGTCTTGCCTACCCCGCCGGTGCCGGTCAATGTCACCAACCGCGAGCTCGACAGGGCGTTCGTCGCTTCGGTCAGCGCGGTACGCCGATCGACGAAACTGGTCAATTCCGCGGGAACCGTACCGCGACGATCGCCACCCGCCGAGGACTTCGAGGGGCTACCTCCGTGAAGTACGGCTGGGAAGGGCTCCTTGGATTCGAGCGAACCGGAATCATCGGCCTGCGGCGTATGCATCACCATCTCGTCGACGGGATACCCATGGAGGCGCTGCGACGCTTGGAGTTGCGCACCCAGCTCTGCGGCGGACGGGCGGGCACCGGCGTCAGCGCCCATCGCGCGTTCGACGACCGCGCCGACATCCTCGGGTATGTCGAAGTCACGCAGATCCGGAATCGGCTCGGACGTGATCCTGACGAACTGCGCTACCACCTGTTCGCTGCTGCGGCGTTCGAAAGCGGCATGCCCGGTGATCGCGGCGAACAATGTCGCTCCCAGGCCGTACACGTCCGCGGCGGGACCCGGTGGCTCGCCGGCAATCACCTCCGGCGCGGTGAAAGCCGGTGTCCCGGTCACGACGCCTGTTGCGGTGTGGAACCCACCCGCGAAGTGAGCTATCCCGAAATCCGCCAATGCCGGCTCGCCGTACACGGTGAACAGGATGTTGGCGGGTTTGACGTCACGATGGACAACCCCGAAGCGATGCGCCGTCTCGAGCGCACCCGCCATCTTCACGCCGAGCCGCAGCGCTTCCTGCAGGTCGAGCGGACCGCTGTCGCGGATACGAGCGTCGAGGGAGCCCCGGGCGTAGTACGGCATGACCAAGAACGGCCTGCCCTGTCCGGTGATGTCGGCGTGCAGGACACTCACGATATGGGGATGCCCGATCAACCTGCCCGCAGCGCGTTGCTCGCGGAAGAACCGCGCTCGATTGTCCTCATCGAGATCGGCGATCAGCACCTTCACCGCCACCACCCGATCGAGTGACGGCTGCGCGCATCGAAAGACGGTGCCGAATCCGCCCCGGCCGATCTCCACCGCATCGTCGAACCCGGCCGCGGCCAGCTCCGCCACGACCGAACCGGATGTGTCGCGTTGCGTCGCGTTCGGATCGCCACCGGTCATCGACTACACCGCTACGTCCGACCCCAACGATGGCACGGGCACCATTACTCACCTCTCGACGATCAACCCAAGGATATCCCGCACGACCGACCACTCGGCACCTGCTGACCAGGGTCTCGATGCCGGCCGGTCACCCGCGCAGGCGCAGGACCGCGAGCACTCTGCGGTGATGGGTGTCGGAGGGTGGCAGGTCGAGTTCGGTGAAGATGTTGCCGATGTCCGGGTACGCCCGGCGCAGTTCGATCGCGGCCGGCAATCCCTCGTCGGTGAACGTGGGCGGCATCCGCACGTCCACCAGCTACGATGACGATCGAGACCGGCGACTCGACACATGCCGAGGGAGGCGCACGGGCGCCCCCGGTGATGACCCAGCACTCGCCTAGGAGGCACTCATGCGTGCGACGGTGGTCAGCAAAGGTGAATTTCGCGTCGAGGATCTGCCGACGCCGGAACCCGGGCCGGGCCAGGTGCTCATCTCCGTGACGCGCTGCGGCATCTGCGGTTCGGACCTACACGCTCGCGTGCACTGCGACGAACTCGCCGACCTGGCCGCCGCCACCGGCTACAGCGGCTTCATGCGTTCGGACCAGCGGATCGTTCTCGGGCACGAATTCACCGGCGAGATCGCCGAGTACGGGGCGCACACCCACCGTCGCTGGAAGCCGGGCACACCGGTCGTGGCGATGCCCATCCTGCGCAGAGATCGCGAACCGGAGCTCACCGGGCTGTCCGCCCACGCCCCCGGCGGGTACGCCGAACAGGTGCTGACGCAGGAGTCGGTGACTTTCGAGGTACCCAACGGACTCTCCCCCGAGCACGCCGCACTCACCGAGCCGATGGCGGTGGGCTGGCATGCCGTGCGCAAGAGCCGGATCACCAAGCGACGGACGGCGTTCGTCATCGGGTGCGGGCCCATCGGGCTGGCCGTCATCACCATGCTGAAAGCCGCGGGCGTGCGCACCGTGGTCGCCGGCGACTTCTCCCCGCGCCGCCGGGAACTGGCCAGCATCTGCGGCGCCGACGTCGTGGTCGACCCGACCACCGAATCCGCCTGGGAAGCGGCGCCGAAGCCGCCACGCGTCACCGGCGCCGCGGACATGCTGAACCTGGCCTTCGACGTCATGGAACGCGTGCGCCGCATCCCGAAAGTCCCATGGTGGTATCTGTTTCGCGCGGCGCACACCCTCGACCGCGGCCCGGCAGGCCCCGTCGTCTTCGAATGCGTCGGCGTACCCGGCATCATCGACCAGATCCTTACCGCCGCACCACCGTCGACCCGCGTCGTGGTCGTGGGGGTGTGCATGCAGCAGGACGCATTCCACCCCGCCAACGCCATCAACAAAGAGATCGAGCTGCGTTTCGTCCTCGGCTACGACCCCGGCGAATTCCGCGACACCCTCCACATGATCGCCGACGGCACAGTCGATCCCAGCCCGCTGATCACCGGCACGGTCGGGCTCGACGGCGTCGAAGCGGCCTTCGCCGCCCTGGGATCCCCTGACCACCACGCCAAGATCCTGATCGATCCGCGCAGCGACAGAGTTGCGCCCTGAGGCACGCGAATTCCCCGGCCTGGGTTTCACTCGCGGTGGGGAAGTCGTGGTTCCGCGTCGATCGCCTCCGGGCGAGTTCCGAGCAAAACCCTCTCCGAGCCAGGTCAGAGAGGGTTTTCACGGTCGGGCCGACAGGATTTGAACCTGCGAGCACCTGGCGCGGGTTCCAGTTGTCCAGAACCTCCCCATCAGTGCCCAATAGTACTCAGCACCAGGCTTTTTCACGAAACGACCGTTCTCAATGATTCCCATGGATTCGCGTTGATTCCGGTCAAAAGTGTGGGGTTTCTGTGGGGCGCTTTCCGAGCCCGCACCCATGGCGTGGCATGGACTCGTCGATGTTCAGGCGTGCGCTGGGGCCGCCCAGATCGGTCTTCACCCAGCCCGGCGCTATGAGCAGCAACGTGCGCGGGTCGTCGCCGTGCCGCGCGGCGAAGCTGAGCATCAGCTGGTTCAGGGCCGGCTTGCTGGCCCGGTGCTACATGGTCGGGAAGACCACCACGGAAGATCTGGCGGGGCGGCCGGCGAGGGGCTCGAGCCGAACGGACTCTTCGAGGTACTCGTGCTGCGGCGGTTCGCCGACCCCACTCTGCCGGTACCACCCCGAATCACGGACCCGCGGGAGGCTTTCGGGGACCGGCCTTCCGATCGCCAGCGGTGACATCTCGACGATTGCGCCCCGGCAGCTGCGTCGCCCGCTCGGATCGGGGTATTCCACGGAGTGAAGGGCGGTGACGCCGGGTCGCTGCGCACCGTGGCATCACGATCGTCGGTCCGCTCATCGGCTCGACTCGCACGCGGCCGGCGGGCGGGCGGCACCACACGTATACCGGTGTAACCGGATTCGGAGACTGTCATGATTGTTTTCCTCGGCCTTGTCCTGCTTATCGCCGCGGTGGTGATCGGCACTGCGGGCGTGCTGAGCAACAGCGAACCCGCCCACACGCTCAGCGACGACTTCAGCCTGCTCGGCTACCACATCACCGCAACCTCGGGCACGTTGTTCCTGTGGGCAATCGTGCTCGGAGCCCTCGGCATGCTCGGCCTGGTCCTGCTCACCGCCGGCGCGCACCGTTCGTCGCAGCGCCTGCGTCAGACCAAGGCCGATCTTCGGCTCGCCCGTCGCACCGGCACGAGCGGGCAGACCTTCCGTCCTTCGGCCGAACGGAAGGAGAAGGGGACCGTGCTCGCGAAGACACCGCGCAGTGCGAGCGCACGCCGCACCTGGCGACATCCCTTCGGTGACCGCTCCGCCGACACCGTGACGCACTGACCGGACCGCACGGAATCGTCATCGACACCCACCGATACATTGCCTATGTGGCCAACCGCGAGACCGGTAGCGTCCACGCGATCGACATCCGTTCCCGGACACTGACAGCCACCGTGAAGGTCGGTCGCGACGCGGCACACCGTGCACTCGATACCGCGGCGAACACGGTATACGTCGCGAATCGAGAAGACCACACCATCTCGATGATCGACACCACGTCGAACACGGTCGTCGCAACGGTTGTTGTCGGCGGCAAGCCGCAAGGCACTGCCGTTGATCCATGCACACAGAATGTGTATGTGACCGACTCGGAATGAGGGACGGTCATCGTACTCGCGGGGCGTCGGTAACTGCGTTGCCCCCGAGCCGTGTGTTGGGGATGGGAGTCCAGTTGGCCCGATTGGGATGCTCCGTGCTTGCTACGACGATCGGTAGACGCCCTCTGTACTCGAACGAAAATGGATCCCTATGGCACGCAAAGTCATTGTCAGCCTTGTTGATGACTTAGACGGCACCTCCGAGGCCGACGAGACCGTCACCTTCGGAATCGAGTTGCGCGACACGTTCGACCAGTGGCCCCCTACGACCGCCGAATCAGCCGCGCCAAGACATCCACCGGCCGACTCGCCGCGAATCTCCTGCGAGCGCACCGATTCGGCGCAACGATCTTGCTGACATTCGTGCATGGGCCAGCAAGAACGGTCACACAGTGTCGACCCGCGGACTGATCTCGACCGAAGTTGTCGCCGCCTACGAGGCTGCGTCTGCGTAGAGCAGAAGGTGCGCCGGCACGAAGCTGGGTGATGTTCACCGTGATACCGACGTCCCCACCTGCGGAGACCCCCGTCAGCGACACCAGTCCCGACCATCCGCCAACGGCGAGCAGCCCTGCGGTGGTTTTCCTGCGGTTCGGGTGACGCGACCGGGCCGGGTGCTACCGGCGCGTCGACGGAGGTTCTGAACGCTGCGGACCACTTCGACCCACCCACTGTCGATGTCGCCTTCTAGCTCTTTTTCGGCCACCCGGACCAGCCCCGGCTGACGCGACCTCCCGAATTCGCAACGCCGCCGCAGACACCCTCTCCACATCCACACCCGCAATGGCCTCGTGCGCACGCACGACCGCTAGCTACGTCTGTGCAGCGGCCAGCAACCGCTGATCACTCTCGGCGCCTACGCGCTATAAATCCTCAAGTAGCACAGCACACGGGCGCCCGAATTGAGTTGGTGCTCTGGCGATTCCATACTCGGCAAACCAACATAGCTCGAAACCAGATCCTTCAGTTTCCGGTAGGCATCGGCCACCGCTTGACTAGCGGTATCGGACACCCCGCCACTGCGCCTACCGCGACCGCCGCAGCCACGACTCCAGGCACCGACCCCAGACTCGCCACACCCATGACCGGCGCAGCTCTGACAACCTGACCCCGAATGAGGCTGCTAGCGTTGACTATTCGGGAGGATAAAGGCCCCGCCACTACTACTCTCGGCAGGACACGCATACAACACTTGGGAGGGGCTCGGACGAATTCGTCCGAGCCCCTCCCACCGTGTCAGCAGCCCCAATCAGCGGTCGCGCTGATGCGCTGCTTGGCGCGCCTCATCGATGTCGGCTTCAGCGCGTGCTTTCTCCGCAGCGGCTTCCTTGCTGGCAGCCTCGCGCTGGGACTCGGCCTTGTCCTGCTGGGCCCGACCCTCTTCTTTGAGGTTGTCGTCGCCGGTAAGCGCACCAGCGGCTTCTTTGGCCTTGCCTTTGACGTCTTCGACGACGCCTTCGACGCCTTCGCGAACTCCGTTACCATGCTCGGGCATAGTTTGACCTCTCGTCGCAAGGATGAACTGTCGTTTCCGGCATACCCCGACTCCTCCGAACCAACCAAGGTCGAATTCGGCCGCACGCTTCGCGTGATGGGCGCCGTCGGCCGTTACCCCGCGGTCGCGCCTTCTCAATGTCCGGTCATGCGCGCGGGCAGTCACTGCGTATCCGGGGAGCGCTGCCACGAGCCCCGCACTACCTCAGGACCACCACGGCCGCTGAGCCCAGCCTCGACCTCCAAGGAAGCTGGTGTAGGCGTGGACGCGCACGAGCACGGCGTCGCAGAGATCGAGGGGGCATGGACCGATCGAGCCTGCGGGTGCCGAGCCTGGCTCGGGCCCCGCTACCAAAGCCAACAGCGTCGAGGTCAACGCCACCGAAGTAGCTGACTGCGGCCCGGTACGGTGACGACCTCTCTCCCATCCTCAGCGTCGGCTTCGGTCACCGGACTCTGCGATCAACCTAAAGGCATGCTCTCGGCGGAGATCGATTCGAAGGATTCGGCAACACCATCGAGTACACAGCCGAACAGTGTCAGATCAGCGGACCGAGACCGCAAGGATTCGCCCGCAGCTTCATCTACGCCGGCGGTCGAGAAGCTCTACTTGGCAGCACGTTCACTCGGCTCAGCATTACCATTTGTTGACGTGCAATACTGTGTCGAGCGGGGCGCGTTTGGCAAGCTTGAAATCGGTGCCCTTCGTGTAGGCAACAGGCAAGAGCACGCCCTGCCGAATACTCGGCGGAACTCCCAGCGCCTCGGCGACCTCTCGTTCGTACTCCAGATGCAGCGAGGTCCACGCAGACCCGAGACCGCGCTCACGCAGTGCGAGCGCGAAGCTCCAGGCGGCGGGGAGCAGCGAACCCCACAGACCGGCCTGGTTCCCCTCCGGCATCTGCCCACCCGGAACGTGGATCGCACCGATCACCAGCACCGGTACTTGCTCCATCACCTCCGCCAGATAGGTCGCACTCGAAGCCACCTTCTCCGCGGTATCGGCGTCCTTCGGCGGCTTCGCCTGCCGCGCGGCCGCACCCGCCGCAGCGTAGGCGGTGTAGGACTTGCGGTAGTACTCCGCCACGATCTTCTTGGGCTCGGGATCGGTCAGCACGATCCAATGCCAGCCTTGCAGGTTACTGCCCGACGGCGCCTGGAGCGCCACCTCCAATGCGTCGGTGACCACCTCCAGCGGCACTGGCCGATCCAGGTCGAGACGTTTGCGCACCGACCGGGTCGTGGTCAGCACCTCGTCAGCGGACAGGTCGAGATGCGGGAACTCGACAGTCATACGTTCTCCCAATCTTGCGCTCGGTATCAGGATCGCCCCGTCATGTAGTCGACGGTGCGCATATCAAAGTATGCGAAGATCCCTTCACGGGCATCGCCCTCCCCCAGCACGTCTCGCTGGTCTGCGATGCCGCATGATCGCAGGAGGTGAGGACGCGTCGGCATGCCCAAGTGACGCAGATGACCGCCTAAACTGCGCCTAACGGGCAGCTCGAGATCTGGGGAGACATGCAACAACCCCGCGACATCGACATCGCCTTACTGAACGCGATGCTTGCCGGGTTTGCGCTCGAGTATCCCGTCGACGGCGCGTGCCTCACCACCGCCCCACGGGTAACGAAAGCTCTCACTGCGCAGGATCTCCCAGCTCAAACCGTTCGAATCGCAGATGGCTGGACGAGGCCCGCACGATACTGGCGTTCCTACACCTCGCCACGCGCTGCCACGGCATGATCCTGGACGGAACCGCACGACAGTTCAACCTTGACCTGCCCTCTGCTTGGATCGCCACCGAACAGGACTACCTCCAACACCTCGCTGCCGCCGCCCGGCTCGAACACGCCACCATCCTCAAGTGACTGACACCGTGCACGACAAGCCACGGACCCTAATCCGTCACCGCTCACATCCCAACCTATCCCGACAATCCCGGTTGTTTCCTCCCGACTCGTGTCGATCCCGTGTCGGACGTCAAGGCTGAACGCGAACTCCGTCGTCGCTGATCCGCCTAGCACCAACATCTTTCGCGACGGCGCCGTGCTCGACAGTTCTCATTGTTCAGCATTGATTCCGGTCGGAACTGTGGGGCTTCTGTGGGGCGGCGGAGATTCCGACCGCGGGTCGACCTACACGGCGATCCGGTTCGCCGACAACGGGATCGCGCAGCCCATGGGGTCGGTCGGTTACAGCTACGACAACCCTCTCATGGAGAGCTTCTTCTCCATCCTGAAGACCGAGTTGGTGGATCGAAACAGCCACCACTACCGCGAGCGACCGAGACTCGCCAGTACCGCCAGCGCCGATCGCTCACCTGAGGTAGCGGCGTCGGCCAGCGACGGCACATCGAGCTGGTAGTCGCCGGCGAGGTAGATGTTGCCGAGCGGGTCGCGCAATGTGGGGAGCGTCTTGCGCCGGCCTGGCGCCCAGAACGGCACGACTCGACGGTGCCTGCGCAGGATGGGCTCCCCCAGTTTGCCTTCCAGTTCGGGTAGCACGCTGAGCAGGTCGTTCCTGAAGCGCGATACGATCTCCTCGTCGGGCAGGTCGAGCAACGCGTCGGCCTTGCCGCCACCGGCGAAACAGGCCAGGGCGCCGCCCGGCTTGCGGTCGTCGCCGGTACGCAGCGCGGCGGCGTGGTTGAACACCGCCTGGAACGACAGCTGCGGCGCGGAGATGGCGAAGTAGTTGTCCCACCGCTGCGGTCCGACCTCGTCGGTGAAGAAGCCGACCACCACGTAACGACCGTAGGTGATGTCGTTGAACGCGTTCCGGTACTGCTGCGGCAGGTCCGGAATGATCCGTTCGGTGATATCGGCGGGCGCGGTGACGATCGCGCGCTTGGCCCGCAACTGCTTGGGCTGGTCGCCGTCGAGATAGTCGACGACCACGCCGTCACCGTCGCGGCGCACCGATTGCACCACCGAGTTCAGGCGGATGCGAGCGCCGAGATCCTCGGTCAGCACGTCGGTCAGCGTCTGGTTGCCGCCTACGGGCAGGGAGAAGTTCGGCACCTTCGCCGGGTCGGTCAGCGCGATGCCGACCGAGTAGACGAACTGGGCGGCGGCCGTCTCGTCCGGATCACAGCCCATCCACTGCGCCGACCACGACCGGACGATCGTGGCGGCCAGTTCCGAGCGGACGCCGTTGAGCAGATACGAGGCCAGCTTGGACTCGAGCCTGGCGCGCGCCCGCTGCGCGAAACGGCTCTGCGACTCGAGGAACGGCGTGGCCGCGAGAACGCGCGCACCGACGATGGCCAGGCCCAGCCGATCCATCATGGACATGCGCGTGCGAAACATGAGCGCGAAAGGATTCGAGGTGTCGACCGTCGAACCGTTCAAGTGCAGCGCGATACTCCTGCCCTCGAGCGAGCCCATTTCGATGCCGTGTCGGTCGAGGGCCTCGATCAGCGTGCCGGTGCCCTCGGTGAACTGGGTGCCGACATTGATCCAGTAGTCGCCCTGCCGGACGGTGTCGACGCGTCCGCCCGTGCGGTCGGTGGATTCGAGGACCACGACCTCGGCTTGGGGCGCGAGGGTGGTCGCCGCCGTCAAGCCCGCCATTCCGGCGCCTATGACGACGACCTCGGTGGTTTCTTCCTGCATAGTCACGTGGTTCCTCATGCCGTGACGGGGGCGTCACCGGTGACTGCCGGGGCGTCGACCCGCTTGTTGTAGGCGTCGAAGGCGCGGTAAGCGCGGTAGTACGCGAACATCTGCAGACCCCACGTCGACAACGCGAAGATGTAGAAGATCGTGTGCTCGGCGTCGTCGCCCGGAATGTGCACGAAGTCGTAGGTAGCGGCGATCAAGAATCCACAGGCGGTGGCCACACCGGCCCACACGGCGTGCCCACGCTCACCGATATCCCACAGACGCTTGCTGAAATAGATCAGGAAGCACGTGGTGAGCACGTTGACCACGATGTAGAAGATCTTGCCAGGCGTGCCGATCTCCTCGGCATAGGTGCTCAGCACGAAACCGACCACACCCGCGAGCGCGAACGCACCGACATCGACCGTCGCCGACGGCTTGTATCGGTGGGTGACCTTCATCAATCCGAGCACCAGGATCAGTGTGATACCGACGGATCGCGAGAATGCGTCCAAGAAGTAGGCGAACGCGTACATCGGACTGTCGTGACCGGCTTTCAGCAGGCCGTAGATCAGGAAGTTCGTTCCCGATGTCGCAACGACGATCCACTCGATACCGAGCAGATAATTCCGGTAGTTCCGGATGAATTTGATGCCGTAGGTGAAACCGACAGCGACCATCCAGATGTCCGCGACCGCGAAAAGCAGTTCCTTGATGGACATGATCTTCTCCTTGAAAGGTGACACCCGCCGGCTAGCGGCAATGGGTCGATTCGTCAGCGATGCCGAGCGACAGAGGACCGATAGTCGTCTTGCTCCGGCAATCCATGGGGTCCGACATCTGGCCGCCGAGCGGGTAGCCCCAACGCAGGTCGGAATGTGATGCCAGTCATAACGGTACCGTGAGTGAGTCATATGATCAAGCCATTTGACCCACTTATTTGCAGGAAACCGATCAGCCCACGCCGACAGCCATCACAGGGGTCACAACACACACAACCGCCGAACCCGCTCGTGCGCGGGTTCGGCGGTTGTGGGACCGATTCAAGTCATGTGACCATGTCGGTCGCGGTGACTATTTTCCGATCGAAGCCAACCGGTCGGCAGCACGGTCGGCGAGCCAGCCCAGATACAACGCGGGGTTGCTGACGAAACTCGGCCAGAATCGCTTGCGGTCGTGCCAGATCGCCGCCAGGTCCTCGTGCATCGGGGCGCCGGTGACCTGGTCGGCCAGCAGGTGGCCCACGTACTGCGCCTGGGCGAAGCCGTGACCGTTGCAGGCCGCCGAGTAGAGCACGTTGTCGGAGGCCTCGCCCGCGACCGGCAGCCACGTGGAGCTCATGCCGATCCAGCCGCCCCAGGCCTTCACCGGCTTGATGTCGCGCAGGCCGGGGAAACGATCGTGGAAGCCGCGGACGAGGTCCTCGGCGACGTGCGGCGCGGGGGTGCGATCCGGCAGCGGGTTACGGCCCGCCTGGATGCGGCGGGTACCGAAAGCGATGGTTCCGCGGGGGGTGACGCGGTAGCTCTCGAGGATCATGTGCAGCGTGACCAGAGGCGCACGACTGGTCCAGCCGATCTCGTCGAGCCGCTCGGGCGCAATGGGTTCGGTCTCGACCAGGGAGGTCCACACCGGGGTGGCGAGGTGCTTGGGCGCGATGGGCAGGCTGTTGCTCGCGGCATTGGTGGTGAGCAGCGCCTTGCGGGCCCGGACCTTACCGTTCGGGGTGACGACGGTGACCCTGCCGCCTGCGTCGACGACGTCGCGCGCGGGAGTGGACTCGTAGACGCGCACCCCCGCCGCGAGCGTCGCGGCGCGCAGGCCGAGCGCGAACTTGCCCGGATTGACCGTGCCACCGACACCTTCACGAATGCCACCGAGGAAACCCTCCGGCAGACCCGCTTCGGGACCCTCGACGAATTCTCCCGCCGAGCCGGCTTCGGCCAGGACCTTCGCGTTGCGGCGCGCGTGCCGCAACTGCCCCTTGGACACCGCGGCCATCACGATGCCCTCCTGCCGATAGTCACAGTCGATCGCGTGGTGCTTGATCGCGTCCTCGGCGAAATGCACCGCGTGCTCGGCGTAGCGGTACAGCTCGCGCAACCGCTCACGCTTCAGCAGAAAACCGAGCATCTCCGGATCGGCGGCCACCGAGTTCGTGATGTACCCGGCGTTGCGCGAAGTGGCGCCCCAGCCCAGGGTCTTCGCCTCGAGCAGCACCACGTCGATGCCCTTCTCGGCGAGGCGAAGGGCGGCCGACATGCCACCGCCGCCGCCACCGATCACGACGACGTCGCAGTCGACGTCACCGGTCAGCGATGGTTCGACCGTGGTGGGTTGTCCGGCCCAACCGGTGTCGTTGATCAATTCCATGATGCCTACTCCGTTCCATCCGCGGGGATGACCGCGGTGCCGCGAGCGCGTACCGCCACCAGAGGCGGCTCCAGGACTTGCGCGCGACCGGTGCCATCGGAGCCCCGGCAGACCACCCGGAGCTCGAAATCGACTGTGCGGCTTCGGTTTCCCTTCTTCACCAGGGTTGCCTCCGCCTCGACGACATCGCCACCCCGGATCGGGGCGAGGAAGTCCACCGACGAGTAGCCGGCGAACAGGCCCTCGTGGCCGTCCAATTCGATCGACAGATTGGTGCCGACATCGCCGAAGAGCTTCAAGGCGTAGGCACCGTCGACGAGGTTACCGGCGTAGTGCGCGTCGGAGAAGGCGACATACCGCCGGTGGACTGCCTTGCTCATGCGATCTCCTCGTGAATCGGGCCGACTGTGCGCGACTGCGCTTCGCCGTCGATCGCGACGCCGGGGTAGCCCCGCTTGGCGATCTCGGTGCACATGCGGCGGTACTTGCCGACACCACCCAGGTAACCCAGGAAGGTGTTGGGCTTGCCATCGATGTTGGAACCCCGATACCAGGAGTCGGTCGTGGCGTACAGCGTCTGGGCCACGGTCCACTCGGTGATGTCGACCCACTCCTGCTGGGCCTCGGGGGTTGCCTCGATCAGCGTGGCGCCGGCGTCGCGTGCGTGCTCGATGAGGTCGGCGATCCAGTCGACGGCCTGCTCGATCGTCACCACCACGTTGCTGGCCAGCGCGGGACTCAGCGGTCCGGCGACCATGAAGAAGTTGGGGAAGTCGGCGGCCATGAACCCGAGGTAGGAGCGGATACCGTCACTCCAGGCCTCCTGCAGCTTCGCACCGGACGCGCCGGTGAGATTGAGGCCGTACAGCGGGCCGGTGAAGGCGTCGAAGCCGATCGCGAGCACGATGGCGTCCACCTCGTAGGTGCCGTTCGAGGTGACGATCGCGTTCTCGGTCATCGTCTCGATCGACTCGTCACGCAGCGACACCAGCGACACGTTCGGCCGGTTGTAGGTCTCGTAGTAGTCGGTGCCGAAGACGCTGCGCTTGGCGCCGAGCGGATGGTACTTGGGCACCAGCAGTTCCGCGGTGGCCGGATCCTGCACGATCTCGCGGATCTTGTCGTGGATGAACTCCGACGCGGTCCGGTTCGCCTCGGCGTCGAAGAGCAGGTCGGCGAACTCGGCACCGACGCCGAGGAAACCGCTGCGCTCGTAGGCTGCCTCGTAGCGTCGGCGGCGCTCGTCGTCGGAGACGTCGAAGGCGTTGTCGGTGGCGGGGCGATCGGGGATGCCGCCGGGCGAGTGCCTGCACTCCTCACGGATGCCCACGTAGTTGTCCTTGACGGCGGCGACCTGGTCCGGGGAGAGTTCGGCGTTGCGCGCGGGCATCACATAGTTCGGGGTGCGCTGGAACACCGTGAGGTGCTCGGCGACCTCGGCGATCAGCGGGATGGCCTGCACGCCCGAGGATCCGGTGCCGATCACCGCGACGCGCTTGCCCGCGAGATCGTCGAGCGAGATGTTCCACCGGCTGGTCGACACCTGCAGGCCGGTGAAGTTCGACAGGCCGGGCACGTCGAAGTCCTTGGGGGTGGACAGACCACCGGCGCCCGAGATCAGGTAGCGGCTGCGCCGGATCTCGCCGTTGTCGAGCTGCACCTCCCACAGCCTCTCGGCGGCGTTCCAGGTCGAGGCGACCACGCGGGTGTTGAAGGTGAAGTGCTTGCGCAGGTCGAAGCGATCGGCGACGTGCTCGATGTAGCTGAGGATCTCGGCCTGGGGGGCGAACCGCTGGCTCCACGTCCACTCCTGCTGGAGCGTCTCGTCGAACGAGTACGAGTAGTAGATGCTCTCGACGTCACAGCGCGCGCCCGGATAGGTGTTCCAGAACCAGGTACCGCCGACGCTGGGCCCGGCTTCGAAACCGGCGAAGGTCCAGCCTGCTGTCGTCAGCCGATGCGAGAGGTAGACGCCGGTGAAGCCGGCGCCGACACCGATGACGTCGACGATCTCTGAGGTGGGGGTGGAGTTCATGGCAGAAGCCGCTTTCCTTTGTATGGTCGACCGACTGGATCAACTGACCTAGATGAAGTAGACCAGTGGTCCCGGTCACAGTCAAGGGGTAAGGCGGAAGTAGTTCCGCGATCGCTACAGGGGCAGGTCGGGCGAATCGACGCCGACCACGCGGTCGCCGCAGAACACCCGGACGGACTCACCGGGGGCATGGCCGCCGATTCCCGAAGTGCCCCAGAAGCTTTGGGCCGAGCCGTCGGCCAGATCGGCGATCTTGGCGCCGTTCACGCGCACCTCGCCCGACAGCACCCGCGAGCCGACCTCGACGGCGCGGTCCAGGTCGCCGCCGAATAAATAGGCGTCCAGGCCCGACGGGTTGGCATTGGCCACGCGCAGCGCGTCCTCGTCGGACTCCACGGCGTGCAGGCTGATGAGCGGGCCGAACAGTTCGGCGGTCGCCAGCGAGGCATCGACTCCCGTGGCGACGGTCGGCGACAGGAAGAAGCCATCGAGGCCGGGAAGTTTCGCGGGCTGATGGATGGTCGCGCCGTTGGCCCGCAGCCCTTCGATGCGACTCTGGAGTGTCGCGAAGTGCGGGGCATTCGAGATGGGGCCGAGTTCGGTGCTCTCGTCGAGCGAGTTCCCGACCTCGATAGGGGCGATACGGTCGAGCAGCGCCTCGAGCAGCGGTTCGATCAGACTCTTGTGCGCCAGCACCTTGCCGGGGCCCTCGCACCACTGACCGTTCAGCTTGGTCATCCCCTCGAGGATCCCGTCGGCGGCCACGTCGATGTCGGCGTCGTCGAGCACCAGGGCGGGGTTGTTGCCGCCGAGCTCGAGCTGGAGCACCTTGAAGTCCTCCGCGGCCGCGCGGGCGATGGCCCGGCCCGCGTTCGGGCCGCCGGTGAAGGAGACGATCTTGACGCGCGGGTCGCCGGTGATGGCGGCGCCCACGTCACCCGCACCGTGGAGCAGCTGCAACGCACCGGTGGGCAGGCCGGCCTTGACGAAGCTCTCGACGATGATCTGCGCGCTGCTCGGCGCGTGCTCCGACGGCTTGAGGATGACCGGGCAGCCGGCGGCCAGCGCGCTCACCATCTTCGCGGCGGGGATGAAACTGGGGCCGTTCCACGGGGTGAGGATGGCAGCGGGACCCCACGGGACCTTGTACAGCCGCACATCACGGCCACCGGCGTCGAGCGCGGTACGACGCGGGATGGCGCGCAGTTCCGCTGCCGCGGAACGGATCCGGTATGGCAGGAACTGTGCGACCATCCGGGCCTTGGCGATCGGGACGCCGCTGGTGAGGGCGTCGGTGCGGGCGATGTCCTCGATCCGGGACTCGACGATGTCGGCCGCGCGCTCGATGATCTCGGCGCGTTCCTCGCTCGCCGCGTCGTCCCAGCGTTCGAAACCGTAGGACCGCTCGGCGTGGCGCAGGGCGCGTTCCACGTCTTCAGGGGTGGTGGTGACCGCCCGGTGCACGGGCAGGCCGGTGTTGGGGTCGAGATTCCAGGCGTCGGGGATCGTCGCGCACTCGGACCAGTCGTCGGCGATGTAGTTGATCGGTTGGGGCAGTTGCGGGTTCGACATCAGGGGCTCCTTCGGGACTCGAACGGGGACGGGCTCACACGGTGAGGTCGGCGACGATGCGGGTGACCTCGCCGGACTTCATCGCCTCGAAGCCCTTGTCGATGTCGTGGAATCCGATGACGTCGCTGACCATCTCGTCGAGCAGCAGACGCCCCTGCTGGTACAGGCGGGCGAACTGGGCGATGTCTTCCTGCGCCTGACCCGAACCCATGTAGGACCCGATGAGCCGCTTCTCGCTGAAGAAGAAGTTCCAGGCGGGCAGCTTCAGGTCGGTGCCGTCGGGGGCGATACCGACCAGGCACGCGGTGCCGGTGGGGCGCAGCACCTCCAGCGCGGTGGCCGCGGTGCGCGCGCTGCCGACCGCCTCGAACGAATAGTCCACGCCGTCGCCGAGCAGCTTCTGGATCTCTGCGGGCACGTCGGCCGCACCGTTCACGACGTGGGTGGCGCCGTAGGTCCGGGCTGCGGCCAGCCGGGCGTCGTCGAGGTCGACGGCGACGATCGCGGAGGCGCCGGCCAGGCGCGCGCCCTGGATGATGGCCGAACCGACACCGCCGCAACCGATCACGGCGACGGTGGCGCCGGGACGCACCTCGGCGCCGCGGAACACCGCGCCGACACCGGTGATGATGCAGCACGAGAGCAGGCAGCCCACGTGCAGACCCACCTCGTCGGGCACCTTCACCAGGGCGTTCTCGCGCATCAGGGTGTGGCGGGAGAACGCGCCGACGTCGCCGAGCCGGTGCACCACCTGACCGCTGGGCAGCTGGAAGGCGGGCCGGGGCCGCTGCCGGATCTGCGTGGAGCGCTGACACTGGGTCGAGTGCCCGACCTGGCAGTTGCGGCATTGCCCGCACGAGGGCGTGAGCGCACCGACGACCCGGTCGCCGGGACGCAAGGTGGTGACCGCGGAGCCGACCGACTCGACCACGCCCGCTACCTCGTGCCCGACCACCACGGGCAGGTCGGCGGCGACGGTTCCGGTCATATAGTGCAGGTCGCTGTGGCACAGACCGACATTGGAGACGGCGAGGCGTACCTCGTTGGGTTCCGGGTCGTCGACCTGGATCTCGGTGAACTCCAGCGGTTCGTTCACCGCGGTGAGTACTGCTGCTTCGGTGGTGATCATCATCGTCTCCGTTCGTTCTTCGATGCCCAGAAGCTCTCGATGCCTTCGGAGAAGGCACCGGACTCCCAGGACTGGCGGGCCGCGTCGTCTTCGCGGGCGAAGGCGGCCTCGATCTCGTCGGCGCGCGGGCGCAACAGGCCCAGATGCAGTGCGGTGGTGCGGGGATCGGAATTCCACTGCCGGACCGTGTCGACCGCGCGAGCCACCAGGTTCTCGTCGGCGACGATCTCGTCCAGGAGCCCGATACGCAGGGCCTCGTCGGCCTTGATCCGTTCCGAGCCCAGGACGATGCGCATCGCGTGGTTGCGCACCAGACGGCCCAGCAGGAAGCTCGAGGCGTTGGAGATGATGATCCCGCGGTGGTTCTCCGGCTGGAAGTACTCGGCGGCCGGGCTGCCGATCCGCGCGTCACAGCTCAGCGTGATCTCCGAGGCGCCGCCGACCGCGATCCCGTTCACGGCCGCGATCACCGGGATCTGCGTTTCGAGAATCGCGCGGGTGATGTCGTGGAAGGTCGCGACGGCCTGGCGGATCTCGTCGTAGGTGCTGGGCACCGACTGCAGATCTTCCCCGGCGGAGAAGGCGCGGCCGGTGCCGGTGAGCACGATCCCGCGAACCAGATCACCGGTGCCGAAGTGGCGGATGGTCTGCGCGAGCTGCACCCGGGTGGCCACGTCGAGCACGTTCAGCTTCGCCGGGCGGCTCAGGGTGAGTACCGCGACGTCGTCGTCGATGCGGGTGACCAGGTAGTTGTCGGTCATGTCCGGCTCCTCAGTCGCGCGAGGGTTGCAGGTCGTAGGTGGTGCCGGGGTGCTCGGCCGCGCGCGCTTTCAGCGCGGGCTTGGAAACCCGTTCGGACGGGGTGCGCGGGAAGTCGGCGACGAACTCCACGTAGCGCGGAAGCTTGAAGCGCGCCAACTGCTTTCGCGCGTTGTCGAGGATCCGCTCGGCGGTCTCGCGGCTCCCCTCGATGCCGGGGGCCAGCTGCACGAAAGCCTTGACCTCCTCGCCGAACAGCTCGTCGGGCACACCGACGACCGCCGTCGCGACGACGGTGCCGTCGCGTTCCAGGACACGTTCGACCTCGGCGCTGGCGATGTTCTCCCCGCCCCGACGGACCATGTCCTTGATCCGGCCGACCAGCCGATAGCTGCCCGCCTCACGCACGGCGACATCCCCGGTGTGCAGCCAGCCGTCGCGCAGCACCTGGGCGGTTTCCTCGGGTCGGTTCCAGTAGCCGAGCATCATCGGCTTGCCCGAGGTGATCAGTTCACCGGACTCCCCCTCGGCGACCTCGCGCCCCTGCGGGTCGACAACGCGGACCCGCTTGGTGGGAACCGGCTGACCCAGCCGTCCGCTGCCGACATCACCGGCGTTCTCGGGCAGGCTCACCAGGTCGGCGCCGCTCTCGGTCATCCCGAAGATCTCCCGCCACGGCGCGCCCCACCGCTGCTCGAGCTCCGCGTGCAGCGCGGCGGGGATGGCCGAGCACAGCACGATGCGCAGGTCGTTGTCGCGGTCCTGCGGAGTGGGCGGCTGCTTGAACAGCAGCGTCGGCATAGAACCGAGCACGTAGCAGAACGTGGCCCGGTGCTTGCGGACGTCGGCCATGAAGCCGGAGGCGGAGAAGCGGGGAAGCACCACCAGCGGCGCGCCGATCGTCAGGCACAGCGAGGTGTTCCACTGCGGGTCCATGTAGGAGAACGGCTGCGAGGTGAGGGCCACGTCGTCGGCGCCGAGGCCGGTCGCGTTCGTGCACACCCAGCCCAGCCGGGTCCAGTAGTCGTGGGTCAGCATGCAGGCCTTGGGGAATCCCGTTGTTCCCGAGGTGTATTGGAGGTTCGCGAGGGTCTCGCCGGTGATGTCGACCGCCGGCCGGGCCGCCGGGTAGTCCGCCAGCTCGCCGGGCGACGAGGCTTCGACGATCCGGACGTCGGCCAGCTCGCCGTTGGCGGTGCGCACCTCCTCGACCAGCGCGGTGTGCTCGGCGTCGGTGAACAGCACCCTGGCGCCGGAATCCTGGAGGACGAATTCCAGGTCGGCCCGCTGATACGACGAGTTCACCGGAACCGTCACCGCGCCCGCCTTGAGGATCGCCAGCCAGGCGATCGGCCACTGCACCACGTTGGGCAGCATGATCGCGACCCGGTCACCCGGGCGGACACCGTCCTCGGTGACCAGCCGCCGGGCCAGCCGCGAGGTCCAGTCGTCGACCTCGGCGAAAGTCCAGGACCCGTCCACGAACCGGAGGAATTCACGGTCGGGAGAGCGGACGGCCTGGTCGGCCAGAAGACCGACGAGGGTGTCGATCGGCGGGTCGACGGCCAGACGATCGCGCGCGATCGCGCGTTCGGGGTGGACCGATTCGACTTGGGTCATGTCGTCCTCTTCGCGGGTAGCAGGTGGTAGGTCGTCGATCGACCTGCAGTCGCCGGGCTGCGGCCGGCGCGGCACGCACGCCGTCATGGGTGGTTTTCGATGGGCCCGGATCGCCAGGAAGTGTGAGGCCTGCCATAACGGTAGCTGTAGTGAGTCATTTGATCAAGGCATATGACTAACTATTTGTGGCGCGCCTGCCCTGACAGTCCCCCTCATAGCAGGTCAGGCTGGTAATGTCGGTGTTGACTTGATCAATCGTTCAGATCTGACTCGAAGGAGTACCGCATGGCTCGCATTCCCGCCGCCGAACGCCGCGCCGAACTGGTGGCAGCGGCCGTGCGCGTGATCGCCGCCCACGGGGTGGACGGAGCCACCACGCGCCGCATCGCCGAGGAGGCGAACGCTCCCCTGGCCACGCTGCACTACTGCTTCGCCACCAAAGAGGTGCTGTTCGCCGCCGTCTTCGAATACCTCGCCGGCGAGTATCGGGACGTGCTGCACCGCAGCGATGTCCACAGCGATGCGCAGAACACCGCTCGCGGGCTCTTGCGCGGTGTACTGGAGTGGTATCTGGAGAATCGGGACTTCGGCGCGACCATCCTCGAGCTGATCAGCTGGGGTCAGCGTGAGGGCGAGCAGGCCGAGGTCGTGTACAACGAGGCCTTCGCGACCATGCGCACGATCCTCGCGGGCACCACGACCGCCGCGGGCCGACCGGTCGACCCGGAGACGATCGACCAGCTGATCTATGTGGTGTCCGCGCTGTCCGACGGCTTCGCTCTCAACTGGCTGGTGTTCACCGACGCCGCCGTGGCGCGGGCACAGGTGGAACTCACCGTCGGCGTGCTCGACGCGTGGATGGCGGCCAACCTCGGCGAGGCCGGCGCCCCCGCGGGCCGGCCTGTCGACCTCGCGCCCGAGCCGGACATGCGGTCGCTGGTGTCCTGGGTGCGCATGGACTGACCGCGCCGACCCCACAGCACTGTGGCCGCCACCGAAAAGGTGGCGGCCACAGATGTTTCCGCGTCGCTCAGCGCCGGTCGGCAGCCGCGTCGACGAGCCAGCGCAGCGCGCCGTCGTCGGTGATCATCCACTCGGGATGCCACTGCACCCCGAGCACGGGGGCTCCGGGTAGCTCGACCGACTCGGCGACACCGTCGTCGGTGCGACCGGTGACAACCAGCCCGTCACCGCAGACATCGATCGCCTGGTGGTGCCACGAGTTGGTCACCAGCCGGTCGCCGAACACCTTCTGGGCGATCGTCCCCGCGTCGAAGGTGACACTGTGCTCGGGATCGCCGTCCGACACCGGACCCACCGACATGAGGTGCTTGATCGGCCCGACCGGCAGGTCGGGAACCAGCGTGCCGCCGAGGGCCACATTGAGCACCTGCATGCCGCGGCAGACGCCGAGCAGCGGGAGCCGGCGCTCCAGCGCGACCCGCGCCAACGCGATCTCGAACTCGTCCCGGCTGGGATCGTGGACCGAGGGGTCGGCGAGCGGATCGATGCCGCTCACCACCGACTCGTCCCCACCCCAGCGTCGCGGATGCACGTCCTGACCACCGGTGATCACCACACCGGACAGCCAGTCACCCAGCGCCGCCGGATCGGCGTCGTAGGGCAGCATCACCGGCACACCGCCCGCGCGCGTGATCCGCTCCGCGAAATCGGAGAAGAAGCTGTCGGTGAGGCGCTGACCGTAGCCCGGGTGCGAGCCCTTGACCAGCTCCGTCCTGAACCGTCGTCCGGTCAGGCCGATCAGGGGCTTGCGCCGGGTCGAGTCGGCGGTCACGGGAACTCGAAGTAGCGGTTGGACTCCCACTCCGACAGCTCGGAGAACGGGTCGCCGCCCGCGGTGTGGAACTGCATCCACTCCCAGCGCCGCGTGCCGACCCAGTAGTCGACGAACTCGTCGCCGAGCTGCTCACGCAGGACCAGATCGGACTCGAGTGCGTCGGCGGCCTTGGTGATGGTGTCGGGCAACCGTTCCAGGTCGGGCGCGCACCACGCCAGATCGCTCACCGGATCCGCGGGCTCGAGGTTGCCGTCGATCCCGGCGATCACACCGGCCAGAATCGTCGCGACCGCCAGGTACAGGTTGGCATCGGCGCCGGGCACGCGGTATTCGAGGCGGGAGTAGGCGGGGTGCCCGACCACCGCACGCACCGCGGTGGTCTTGTTGGCGATGCCCCAGGTCACCGTCGTCGGCGGACCACTCAGGTCGACCAGGCGCCGGTAGGAGGTGATCTGCGGGAGCATGACCGAGGTCGCCCCGCGCATCGTCGCGAGCAGCCCCGCGACCGCGTTGAGCATCGTGTGCGAGGGTCGGCCGGGAGCGTAGAACGCGTTGACACCGTCGCGCTGCAGGGAGAGATTGACGTGCGAAGCCTGGCCGTAGCCGGCGGTCGGCTTGGCCATGAAGGTGACGGTATGCCCGCGCTCGAAGGCCACCTCGCGCATCACCTGACGGGCACGAGCCCAGTTGTCGCACACCGAGATCGGATCGCCGGGAATCAGATTCAGCTCGACCTGACCGGCCGCGTCCTCGTCGCTCCACGCCTCCCACTCGATGCCGATCTGCTCGAGGCGCCGGACGACCGCCGACATGTAGTCGACCCAGTCCTTCGACTTGGCGAGGTTCAAGGCGGTGCCAGCGGAGCCACCGAGCGGGGTGAGGTCGCGGTATCCCTTCGCCCTGGCCTCGTGGACGGACTCCTGGAACACGGTGGCCTCGATCTCGACCGCGATAGTCGCGGTGAAACCACGCACAGCGAGCCGGTCGACCAGCTTGCGAGCCAGGTTGCGCGGACAGGTGCCGACCGGGGTGCCGTCGTTCTGCCAGTAGTCACCGATCACCGATTGCACGCCGGGTTCCCACTGCACCAGCGTGGACATGTCGGGCCGGAACTGCAGGTCGGTGATGTGACCGCGCCAGGACGGGTAGGCGAAGCCCATGGTCGGCGCATTGCCCAGATCCAGGCCGAACAGCAGATCGGCCAGCCCGAACTCCGAGGTCGAGGCGAACTTCTTCGGCGCGATGTTCTTACCGTGGAACGTGCCGTCGTGGTTGGTCGACTCGATCCGGACCGTGTGCACATCCGGCGCGAGAGCCGTTGCGGTAGTAGAGATTTCAGACATCGTAACGAACCTTCCAGGATGCGGCGACCAGCACGGACAGCTGCGCGAGCGTGCCACGCACGCCGATGAGACCGGTGGACAGCGCGGCGAGCAGATCGATCGCGCCGGTGAAGATGGCGGCCAGCAGCTCCGGCGGGCCTGCGATGACGTAGTGGGTCTCCCCCTCGCCCGAGACGACCTGATCCAGGCCCTCGGGGCCCTCGATGACAGCGATCAGCATGTCGGGAATGCCGGGGACAGACCTGGTCGCGGCCCAGAAGCCGGCGGCCGCGGTCTTCCAGTCCGGCAGCGGCGGCGACAGCAGCGCCACGGCCACGGCCACGAACTCGGAGGAGCCGACAGGGTCGCCGACCGGAGCGAAGAACTGGTTCAGGTCGACGGTCACGTCGAGGTCGGGCTCGACGAAGACGCCGCCCGACACCGCGATGGCACCGTCGGCGATGGTGATCGTCGCGGACTGCGGGGTGTCGTGGGAGCGGATCGCGATCGCGCCCGACAGCCCGGCGGGCAGGATGGAGCTGTCGGCGCGGAGGGAATCGGCGATCGTCCGGGCGATGAGCCGGACGATCGGACTCGCGTCGTCCTCGATCCGGATGTCGACCCCGCCGACCGCGTCAGCCCCGCGTGTCGCGAGACCGATCGTCGTTTCGGTCATCATGTTGTCCTTTCGATTCGACGAGATCGTGTGCGCGGTACACCGTCGACAGCGGATCCCAAATGAAACGTGAACTTCTAGTCAAATGTCTGAGTCACGTGACTATGATGGTGAGGCACAGATCACTTGTTGTCAACGACTTGCGAGGTTTTCTCATGAACGACGACGCGCCCGCGTGCTGGAATCTGCTCGATGACCAGGCCATAGCCGTGGCCGGGATGATCGACCAGGTCCTGCAGAAACCCCTGCGCGAGCTGGGGCCCGAGCAGGCTCGCGCGCTGGTGGACTCGGCCCCGTCCGCCGAGCCGATCACGCCGCTGGACCATGTTGGACAATTGACTGTGTCGACGCGTGCCGGCGCGATCGCGGCCCGCCTGTACCGCGCGGACGGTACGCCTTCCGACAGCGCCGCGCCCGCCCTGGTCTACCTGCACGGCGGCGGTTTCGTGCTGGGCACCCTGGACGGTGCCGACGAGCTGTGCCGCGCGATCGCCGCCGGATCCGGCTGGACGGTCGTCTCCCTCGAATACCGCTTGGCGCCGGAAAACCCGTATCCGGCGGCGCTGGAGGACTGCGTCGACGCCTACGCGTGGCTGATCCGATCGGCGCCCGAACTGGGCATCGACCCGGAGCGGATCGCGATCGGCGGCGACTCCGCGGGCGGCAATCTCGCCGCCGCCCTGTGCCTGTACCGCCGCGAGGAGGGCAGCGCGCTGCCCGTGGCGCAGGTACTCGCCTACCCCGCCGTCGACGACACGTTCACCAGACCGTCGTGGTCGGATTTCGCCGACGCGCCGCTGCTCGGCGCCGCGGACGCCCGCTGGTTCTGGGAGCAGTACGTCGGGGCCGGACATCCCGGCGGCGACCCACTCGCCGCGCCGATGCGCGCGGACTCGTTGCGCGGCCTACCGCCCGCGCTGGTCATTACCGCGGAGGTCGACCCGATCCGCGACGACGCCGAGGCCTACGCGCAGCGGCTGCGCGAGGAGGGCGTCCCGGTGTCGTCGACCAGGTACCCAGGGGTATTCCACGGCTTTGTCACCGAGGTCTCGGTGTTCGCGCAGGCCAAGCAAGCGATCGACGAGGTGTGCCAGTACCTGCGCGCCGATCAGAAGAACTGGTCGTTCGACCGCAAGGTCGGCCGGATCGGCGAGGACAGCGATTAGCGGGATTGTGCGGGGGGACAACATCCTTCGACCGGTGGCCCTGGAGATGGGCCGCCGGATGGAGGCGTTCGTCGCCGACCTGATGACCTCGGCGCGCTCGGAGCTGCCCGAGCTCACCGAGGACGAGCGGATGGCGGGTCTGCTGGAGGCGAGCATCGTCGAGGACGTGATCGCGGCGATCAACTTCCTCGGCGATGCGGTCGGCGAATCCGATATCCGGGTGCCCGCGGCGGTGCGGTCGTTTCTGCGGGTGCTCGCGCAACGGGATGTCTCGATCACCGTGGTGATCCGCGCCTACCGGATGGCGCACACCGACTTCGTCGATCAGGCGATGCGATTCGCGCTCACTCTCGGTCGCGACGCGAGTGCGCCGACCATCATCGCGCTGGTCAACCGCACCGCGCTGTGGATCGATCGCATGCTCGAACAGGTCAGTGAAGCGTACGAGGAAGAGCGGGACCGGTGGGTGAGCAGCCGGAGCGGGCTGCGCAGGCAGTGGGTCGATACGCTGCTGACCGGCTCGGGCGCCGAGATCCACCATGCCGAACAAGCTCTCGGGTATCGGCTCGACACGTTCCATCTCGCGGTCGCGGCATGGCTCGACGAGTCGGTGTCCGCCCGCGACGCGGTGACGCTGTTCGACGAGACGCGCACGCTGCTGGCCAAGCAGCTCGGCGCGACAGGCCCTCCGCTGATGGTGCCCGCCGACGAGCGTGAGGTCGAGCTGTGGGTTCCGCTGCGCCGCGGTGGGCCGCTCGATGTCGAGGCGATGGAATCGGTGCTCGCCGAGCAGGGGCTGGATGTCCGGTTGGCGCTCGGCGACGCCGAGCGCGGCGAAGGTGGTTTCCGGCGTTCACATCTGCAAGCCGCTCGCGCGCGCCGCGTTGCCCTCGCCTGCGCGGTGAGCCGACAACGGGTCGTGGCCTATGCCCAGATCACGCCACTGGCCCTGATGACCGAGGACGTGGACGCACTGCGCGGATTCGTGGGCCGGATGCTCGGTGACCTGGCGGCCGACGACGAACGTGACGCCTGGCTGCGCGAAACGCTGCTGACGTTCCTGTCGTGCGGTCGTAGCTACACCGCCACAGCGGAGGCGATGCACCTGCACCGCAATACGATTCAGTACCGGCTCCAGCAGGCCGCGGAGCGGTTGGGACACGAATTCGAAGATCCGGCGACCGTGCTGGACATCCAGCTCGCGTTGCAGGCCTGCCGCTGGCTCGGCTCGACCGTGCTGGGCGGGCGCGAGGACAGCTGACGGCTTGGTGCACATCGCACGAACGCCGGACCCAGGTTCGTGCGATCGGCATATGGTCCAGCTCACAACGGTTGCCTACTGTGACATGCGCTACGTCGAAACAGGCAGGTGCGAGGGCTGGGTCCGTGGACCGGCAGCCGATTCCCCGCCGACCGACGTCGCCGAGCCGGCAACCGACGCCCCGCATTCTCTTCCACGCCAAGGGTTTCGTCCTCTCCGCTCGTTGACCTGTCCCGCGCGTTGCCGCCCGATCGCGAGGAAACGTAGTGCTGATACCGAGCAGCCATGTCCTGACCCGACATGGCATCGACCCCCGAGCCGGTGCGCCTGCCGTGATCGCACGCGCGCTGGGAGATCCCCGGTTCGTCCGTGGCGCCGGATGCGCGGCGGTGATGGTGTCGGTCCGGGTGCTCATCGGCGCCCTGCTCGACATGTGGCCACAGCACGGCGCGTACTTCCGTGGCATGGGCGCCGTCGCCGTCCTCGGGACCGCGGCGGCGTGGGGTGCGTGGGACGGCAAGCGCGCCGACCGGATTCCCGGCACCGACCCGACGCTGTCCTGGCTGGCGGCAGGTGGGTTCGCCGGAGTCGCCGCCGGAGCGGGTGCGCTGTTGCTCGCCCGGTGCGGGGCTCCGGTCTACGGAATCGGCACGGTGCTGTTCGAACTCACCGCGGGCGCGGCCTGGACATTGCTCCTCGTCTTCGTCGCCGCGACGGCAGGCAAGAGCGCCACGGCCGAAAAGAGGTGGCGGACCCGATGACGAATCCCGTTGCGCGCCCGTTGACTCTGCTCGGCGAGTTCTTCGCCATGTCGGCCGACGCGTTCCGCGGCATGGCGGTGTGGCCGTTCCAATGGCGCGAGTTCATCGGCCAGTGCTGGTTCATCGTGCGGGTGTCGTTGCTGCCGACGTTGCTCGTCGCGCTGCCGTTCACCGCGTTGATCAGCTTCACCTTCAATATTCTCGCCGCCGAATTCGGTTCCTCGGATGTGGCGGGCGCGGGCGCCACGCTCGGCGCGGTCACCCAGGTGGGTCCCGTGGTGACGGTGCTGGTGGTCGCGGGCGCCGGAGCGACGGCCATCTGCGCCGACCTCGGGTCGCGCACCATCCGCGAGGAGATCGACGCGATGGAGGTGCTCGGCATCGACCCGATCGTGCGGCTGGTCTCCCCGCGCGTGCTGGCTTCGACGCTGGTGGCGCTGCTGCTCAACGCGCTGGTCTGCGCGATCGGGATCGTCGGCAGCTTCATCTTCTCGGTGTTCTTCCAGAACGTCACCCCCGGCGCGTTCGTCGACGGAATTCCGCTGCTCACCGGGATACCGGAATTGGTGATCTCGGAGATCAAGGCCGCCTCGTTCGGGCTCATCGCGGCGCTGATCGCGTGCTACCGGGGCCTGACCGTCAAGGGCGGCGCCAAGAGCGTGGGACAAGCGGTCAACGAAACGGTCGTCTACGCGTTCATGGCGTTGTTCCTGGTCAACGTCGTGACGACCGCCATCGGTATCAAGATGACAGCGGGTAGCTGATGACGATCGTCGGAGTATCAGGAGCGAAGAGAACCCTCGACGAGGTCGGCAGGCAAGCGGTCTTCTTTCGCGACGCCATCCTCGAAATCCCGTTCGCCGTCCGGCGTTTCCCCCGCGAGACGCTGCGCTTGGTCGCCGAGGTCGCGCTCGGTTCCGGTGCGCTGGCGCTGATCGGTGGCACGGTCGTGATCTGCGGATTCCTGACGTTGTCCGCCGGTGCGGTCGTCGCGCTGCAGGGGTACGCGTCACTGGGTGACATCGGTGTCGAGGCGTTGACCGGGTTCTTCGCGGCGTATGTGAATGTCCGCATCGCCGCGCCGTCGATCGCCGGCGTCGGACTCGCCGCGACCATCGGCGCGGGCGCGACCGCGCAATTGGGCGCCATGCGGATTTCGGAGGAGATCGACGCACTGGAAGTGATCGGCGTGCGGTCGGTGCCGTATCTCGCCTCGACCCGCATCGTGGCGGGGATGATCGCGATCGTTCCCGTGTACGGGGTGGCGGTCGTCGCGTCGTTCCTGGCCAGCCGCACGGTCACGGTCGTCGTGTGGGGTCAATCCGGCGGCGTCTACGACCACTACTTCCGGTCGTTCCTGGTACCGACCGACCTGCTGTGGTCATTTCTGCAAGCGATTCTGATGGGACTGGTCGTCATGCTGATCCACACCTACTTCGGGTACACCGCCTCGGGCGGGCCCGCCGGAGTCGGTGAGGCCGTCGGACGCGCGGTGCGCGCGTCACTGGCCGCCGTCGTCTTCGTCACCCTTGCCGTCTCCCTGGCCGTCTACGGCGTGTCGGGCAACTTCCACTTCGCCGGATGAGGCGCCGATCGCCGCGGCGCGGACCACGCGAGCCGCACTACACCTTCGACGGCGCGGTGTTGCTGTCCGTGCTGGCCGTTGTGGCCGTCTTCGTCGCGCTGCAATTCCGCGGGACATTCGTGCGCAGCGTCGATGTCATGCTGCTGACGCCACGCTCGGGTCTGAGTCTGGAACCGGGCGCGCGCGTGAAGATGCTCGACGTGCAGATCGGCCGGATCGCGAAGGTCGAGGAAACCGACGGCTACGCCCGGGTCGAGTTGCAACTGTTCCCCGATCAGGTCGGCGCGGTGCCGGACAATGTCGTCGCGACGATCGACTCGACCTCCGTCTTCGGCGCCAAGTACGTCAATCTCGTTCGGCCGCAACAGCCTTCCTCGCGCCACATCGACGCCGGCGACACCATCGATGCCCGTGAGATCACGCCCGAACTGAACTCCCTGTTCGAGCGGTTGACGACCGTGCTTCGTGCGGTGTCCCCCCAGGATCTCAACGCCACGCTCACCGCCCTGGCCGACGCCGTGCGTGACCGCGGCACGCAGATCGGCGGCACACTCGAGCGCGCCGACTCCTACCTGAGCGCGCTACGGCCGAGTTTGGAGCACCTGCAACGCGACCTCGTGGTCACCGCGGACGTCGCGCACATCTACGCGGACGCGGCACCGAGCCTGCTCGACACCGTCGAATCGCTGACCACCACCGGATCGACGATCGTCGAGCAGGCCGACGACCTGGATCGATTCCTGCTCGCCGCCGTCGATTTCGGTGACTCCGGGAGCACGCTGCTGAACCACAACCGGGCCGCGGTTGCCGGCCTGCTGCGGGAACTGGTGCCGACCACCGGGTTGCTCGGCGACTATTCGCCCGAATTCCCCTGCTTCTTCCAAGGTTTGGACGAGGCACGGGCAGCGGTCGAGACGGCGATCGGCGGCACCGTTCCCGGAATCAATGTCAGCGGAACTGTGCTGGCGGGTGAGACGCCCTATCGCAACCCGGACAACCTGCCGAAGGTCGCGGCCGGTGGCGGACCCCGATGTGGACGCCTGCCCTCGGTGAATCCCGCCGACGGGCCGGCGCCCTACGTCGTCACCGACACGGGCGTGAACCCGTTCGCGCCGGACGGCAAACCGGCCCAGCTCAACGTGCTCGACTTCCTGCTGTACGGCATCCCAGGAGGACCGCGATGACCAAGACCACGGTCAAATTCGGGATCTTCGGTGTCGCCATGGTTTTCGTCCTGGTGATGCTGATCCTGGTGCTCGGCCGGATCCGGCTCGACAGCCGGACACCGTATCGGGCGATCTTCGCCGACGCCTCCGGGCTCACCTCGGGACAGGAGGTGCGGATCGCGGGGGTCGATGTGGGGCGCGTGCACGCTGTCGACCTGGACGGGCGCCGAGCCCACGTCGAGTTCGACGTGATGGACAACGTGCGGATCACCGAGAACGCGACCCTGCAGGTGCGGTACCAGAATCTGCTCGGCGATCGCTATCTCGAGATCACCAACGGTACGGCGAAATCCGAGGCGATGCCCGAAGACGGGGTCTTCCCCGTCGAACAGACGAAACCCGCGCTCGATATCGACGCGCTGCTCGGCGGGCTCGCGCCGTTGACCAGATCGCTGGAACCCGAACAGATCGACCAGCTCTCGGGCGACCTGCTGCGAGTGCTACAGGGTCAGGGTGGCAGCATCACCGGCATCCTGCAGCAGGTCGCCGTGCTGACCAACCAGTTGGCCGATCGGGACGCGCTGATCGGCGCCGTGATCACCGAGCTGGGCACCACGCTGGAGTCGATCGGCAAGGACAGCGGTGCGTTGTCGACCATCATCGACCAGCTCCAGCACCTGGTGACCCGGCTGTCGAACCAGAGCGCGCCGATCGCCGACGCATTGGCCCACCTCGACGACGGCTCGGCCACCCTCGCCGACCTGCTGCTCGACGACCGCCCCGCCATCCACGGTGTGGTCGCCGAAACACACCGGACGGCAACGGTTCTCGATGACGGCAGCGAGCAGATCGAGTCGGTGCTCACCGAACTGCCCGAGGCATACCGGCGGCTGAGCCGCCTCGGCTCCTACGGCAGCTTCTTCAACTTCTACCTGTGCTCGGTGTCGGTCCGCGTCGACGGACCGGGCGGTGCGCCGATCGAGGCGAAACTCGTGCAGCAGGACCAGGGCAGGTGTGTGACACCACAATGATCAGCTACGACAGAAATCAAAGCACGCGGGCCGGAATCATCGGTGCCGCCGTCATTCTCGCCGCGGTGGTCGCGGTGTCCAATTACGACGACCTCGTCTTCCTCGACGCCGATCACGAGATCACCGCGATCTTCGCCGACGCCGGCGGCATCGAGGTCGGCGACAAGGTCGAGCTGGTCGGCGTGAACGTCGGGCAGGTCACCGACATCGCGTTGCGGGGCACCGACGTCGAGGTGACCATGTCGGTGCGCGACGATCTCACACTCGGCGAGCAACCGCGAGCGCAGATGCGCACCAGAGCAGTGCTCGGCGCCAAGGCGATCGTCCTGGTGCCCAGCGACGACCCCGGCCGCTACGACCCGGATGTGCCGATTCCGCTCGAACGCACCCGCGCGCCCTACGACCTGCCGACCGAGCTCGGCGCACTCACCGCGAACGTGGCCGACATCGACACCGATCAGCTGTCGGATGCACTGCGTGCCACCTCGGAGGTGCTCGCGGAGTCGGCGCCCGACGTCCACACCGCACTCGACGGGGTGGCCCGGCTTTCGGACACCCTCGGGTCCCGCGACGAGGCGCTGAAAGAGCTTTTGCGTCACGGTTCGACGGTGAGCGGGGTGCTCGCCGAACGCCGGACGCAGCTCAACGCGCTCGTCCTGGACGGCAACACACTGTTCGCGGCAGTCGATGCCCGGCGCGCGGCACTGCACACTCTGACAACGCATCTGGCAGCGGTGGCCCAGCAGATCCGGGGGCTCATCGCGGACAACCGCGAGCAGCTGGGACCGGCACTCGAGCGGGTGAACCGGGTGCTGGATCTGCTCGAACGGCACCGGAGCTCACTGGAGGCCGCGATCCCCGGACTGGCGACCTATGCCAGGACACTCAACGAAGCACTCGGCAGCGGCCCGTTCTTCCAGGCCTACATCACCAATCTGCTACCAGGCCAGTACGTTCAGCCGTTCGTCGACGCCGCGCTCGGCGACGGCCGCGTACCGCCCCCACCCGCCGAGCCCCCGACGGAGGGACCACGATGAGGATGAACCGCCGAACTCTTTCCCTTGCCGCGGCCGCGGCGATCCTCGCGTTCCTGGCCTTGCTCAGCTACGTCATCGTCCCGAAGCTGTCACAGCGCTCGGTCACGGCGTACTTCCCCGCCGCGGTCGGCCTGTTTCCTGGGGATTCCGTGCGGATCCTCGGCGTCGACGTGGGCAGGGTTGAGCGGATCGACCCGGAAGGCACCCGGGTGGCCGTCCGGATGAGACTGGACCGCCGGTGGGATCTGCCCGCCGACGCGCAGGCGGTGATCGTGGCACCGACGCTGGTGACCACCCGGTTCGTCCAGCTCACTCCCGCCTATACCGGCGGTCCGGCGCTCCCCGACGGTGGGGTGATCCCGCAAGAGCGCACCGCGATGCCCGTGGAATGGGACGTCGTCAAAGACCAGCTCACCCGGCTCACCCAGACCCTCGGACCACGCGCCGACGGCACCGAGCCCGCCACGGGCACGCTCGGCGAGTTCGTCGGGAACGCCGCGGACAGTGCGCGCGGCAACGGGGCGACCCTGCACGACACCCTCGACAAGCTCGCCCGCACGACCACCGCGCTGTCGGACGGGCGCACCGACCTGTTCTCGATGGTGCGGAATCTGTCGATGCTGGTCGACGCGCTGTCGCAGAGCCACGAGCAGATCGTGCAGTTCAACGGTCATCTGGACTCGGTGACCCAGCTGCTCGGCACGAGCGAGACCACGCTCGGCGACGCGGTGGCCGAACTCGACGGTGCGGTGCTCGATATCGGGCAATTCGTCCGGGACAACAAACAAGCGCTGGGGGCCACGGTCGACGGGCTCGGCGCGGCCACCCAGGCGCTGGTGGACAAGCGTCGTGACCTCGAACAGGTCTTCCACATCGCCCCGACGACCCTGGTCAACCTGAGCAACATCTACCAGCCGGCGCAGAACTCGCTGACCTCGGCGACGGTGCTCACCAATACCGCCAATCCGGTCCAGTTCCTCTGCGGCGCAATCGCCGGCGCGGGTGAACAGGGCGCACAGGAAGCGACCGATCTATGCATCCACTACCTCGGCCCCGTGCTGAAAACCTTGGCCTTCAACCACATTCCACTCGGCACCGTGGTCGGCAACACGGTCGGCGCCCTGCCCGACCAGATCGTCTACAGCGAACCCGGACTGGCGGAACCGGCCGGGAAGAGCACGGAGCCTGCGGCGCCGACAGCGGCACCGGCCCCACCCGCGACCGGTGGGCTGCCTGGTCTGCTGCTGCCCGGCTTGCCGCCACTGTCCGCGCCGTTCGGGACCGGTCCCCGATGACCGGCCGCGCGCGCACCGTGCTCGCCCTCGCGAGCGGGCTCGCGGCGACCACGCTGCTGTCGAGCTGCGGATGGACCGGGCCCAACCAGTTCGCCCTGCCCGGCGCGGCAGGCGGTGGTGACGGGGCATGGGAGGTGCAGATCGAGCTGCCCGACGTGACGACGCTGACCGAGAACGCGCGAGTGCGCGTCGGTGACGTGAATGTCGGCACCGTCCGCCGGATCGAGGTCGACGGCGATCACGCCCTGCTCACCATCTCCCTCGACGAGCAGGTGCGCCTGCCCGCCAACGCCACCGCCAAGATCGGTTCGACGAGCCTGCTCGGTTCCGCCCACGTGGAACTGCTCGCCCCACCCGAGCCGACGGGCGAACTTCGCGACGGTGACCGCATTCCGCTCGATCGCGGCGGTGCCTACCCGACTACCGAACAGACCCTGTCGACGCTGTCGTTCCTGCTCAACGGCGGTGGCATCGGTAAGCTGGAGGAGATCAACCGCGAAGTGACGCTTGCCCTGTCCGGGCGCGCGGACGTGGTGCGCAACCTGCTGACCAATGTGGAGGACTTCACCACCCGGCTCAACGCGCAACGGGACGACCTCATCCGCGCACTCGAGGGCATCGACCGGTTCGCCCAGATCGTCGCCGACGACCGTCAGGTGGTGGAAAACGGGGTGGCCGCCCTGGCCCCCGCGCTGAGCACCTTGAACGAACAGCGCGACGACCTGGCCGCCGCACTGCTGGCGATCGGCGACTTCGCCGACGCCGCGAACCAGGTGATCACCGGCAGCCGCGCCGAACTCGACGCGAATCTGCGCGCACTCGAGCCGACCCTGCGCGGGCTGGCGGACGCGGGTCCTGCGTTGCCGTCGTCGCTGTCGTTCCTCGGGACCATCCCGTTCCCGCTCAACACCTACCGCAACGCGATGCAGGGTGATTTCGCGAACTTGTTCCTGAATCTGGACCTGACCACCGCGCGGATGGACCGGGCGTTGCTCACCGGAACTCCCGCGGCCGGTCAGCTCGCCTCGCTCGGCGGGTTGATCGGCCAATTGCCCCCGCTCCCACCGACTTCGGGCAACCCGCTGATCACCCCGCTGAATCCGCCGAGCCGAGGAGGAAACTGATGCTCCTCACGAAATTCGTCCGCTACCAGCTCGGCGCGTTCGCGATCATCACGGTCGTCGTCGTCAGCTGGATCCTCGTCTCCTATCTGCGAGTGCCTGCGATGCTCGGAATCGGCCGCAGCACAGTCGAACTCGCACTCCCCTCGGGCGCCGGGCTCTACCCGAAATCGAACGTGACCTACCGCGGTGTCCACGCGGGCGTCGTGCACAGCTTGCGCATCGATGCGGACACCGTCGTCGTCACGATGCACCTCGACGCCGGCCTCGACATCCCCAAGACCGACCTGCGCGCCGAGGTGCACAGCCGGTCGGCGATCGGCGAACAGTACATCGAGCTGCTGCCACAGACGGATTCGGCGCCCTACCTTGCCGACGGTGACCGCATCGACAGCACCCGGCTGCCGACGCCGACGGCGCACATGGTCGACGCGCTCGATGCCGCACTGGGCGATATCCCCCGCGAAGACCTGCAGACGGTGATCACCGAGAGCGGGGTGGCGTTTCGCAACTCCGGTCCCGATCTGCAGCAGATCCTCGACGGCCTGAACAACGTGCTCGACGAGGGTCACCGCAATCTCGCACCGACCCTGCACCTGATCGACAATGCCGGTGCCCTGCTGGACACCCAGGTGGCCGCGGGCGACGACATCCGGGCGTGGACGGGGTATCTCGGTTCGATCACCGGTTCCCTGGCCGCCAACGACACCCACGTGGGCGCGCTGCTGGCCGGCGGCCAGGAGGCGGGAACCCAGGCGGCCGACCTGTTCGGCCGGATCACCCCGACCCTGCCCCGCGCCCTGGGGAACCTGCACTCGGTCGCCGAGGTCCTGCGGATCTACAACATGAGCCTCGAACAGATCCTCGTGGTCTACCCGCCGCTGGCCGCGATGGCGCAGAGCATCGTCAAAGGCTCCGAACCCGGCATGGCCAATCTCGACTTCAACCTGAACGTCAACGCGCCCCCGCCGTGTCTGACCGGTTTCGTGCCACCCGATCAGCGCCGGTCACCGAGCGAGTCGGCGGTGATCGACAGCCCGACACCCAACTACTGCGGTGTCGCGCCGGGCGAACCCTATGTGCCACGCGGCGCCCGCAACATGCCGTGCATGGAGAACCCGGGTGTGCGAGCTCCCGATGTCGACTCCTGCCGCGCGGGCGGTACGGCACCGCTCGGCACGAATCCCTGGATCGGAGGTCCGTAACATGATCAAAGCAGTCAAGTCCGCTGCCTTCCCGCTCGTCCTGGTCGCTGTCGCGGTGATTTTCGCCGTGCTCGCGGTGGTCCAGTTCGACGGGCACCGGGCGGCGCAAGCCGCGCGCGCCGAGGACGCCGCGATTCTCGGGGCCGCGAATTCCGGTGTGAACGCCATGCTTTCGGTGCGGGAGAGCTCCGCCGCGGAGGATGTGCGCGCCGTCCTCGACCATTCGACGGGCGCGTTCGCCAAGGACTTCGAAGCGCGGTCGAGTTCGTTCGTCTCCGTCGTCCAGGCGGCGAAGGTCGTCACCCAGGGGCAGGTGGTCGCCACCGGAATCGAGTCCCGCGACGGCGATTCGGCGACCGTGATCGTGGCGGCGTCGTCCACGGTCACCAATGCCGCAGGCGCGAAGAACGAGAGCCGCAGCTGGCGGTTGCGCGTGACGATGACCGAGCACGAAGGGACCTACAAGATGTCGAAGGTGGATTTCGTCGCATGAACACCGAAGAGCTGACGCCCGACACCGAGGAAACGACCGAATCGCCGTCAACGCCATTGGATTCCGATCCGCCGACGCGGCGCAGGCCGGGCAGGCTGGTGACCGCCGTCGTGCTCGCTGTCACGGCGGTGACCGCGTGGTCGTACCTGTTCTTCGCTGTCCGGGCCGAAGACCGGGCGTTGGCACCGGATCGACAGCAGGCGGCCGTCGACGCCGCCGCCGACGCGACGGTCGCCATCCTCACCTACAAGGCCGACACCGTCGACGCCGACCTCGACGCCGCGAACAAGTACCTCACCGGCACCTTCGCGGACTACTACCGCACGTTCACCCGTGACGTCGTCGCCCCGGCGGCCAAGGAGAAGAAGATCAGCACCACCGCCACCGTGACGGGCAAGGGAATCGCCGAGTTCGACGAGAACCACGCCGTCGCTGTGGTTTTCGTGAATCAGCAGACAACGCTGGCGCCGCACCCCGAACCCACTCCCACCACGACGACGGTCCGCGTCGAACTGGAACGTCACGACGACCACTGGCTCGTCTCGAAATTCGACCCCGCCTGAATCCCTACTCCACCGAGGAAACCCACCCCATGATCATCGACCTCGTCGCCCCCATCGAGAACCTCGTCGAAGCGATCGCCTACCTGCTGTTCCGAGGACACCTGCCCCCGCGATAACGGGCTTCGCACGGAGGGGTTGCCCACCCGAAACCAGGAAAGGGCGGCAGTGCTTGTGGCACTGCCGCCCTTAGTTCGTTTCAGGCCCGGTCAGAGCGCTTTCACGATGTCTTCCACCCGGTCCTTCGCGTCGCCGAACAGCATCGCGGAGTTCTCCCGGAAGAACAGGGGGTTCTGGACGCCGGCGTAGCCGGAGGCCATGGACCGTTTGAAGACGATGACGTTGCCGGCCTCCCACACCGTGAGCACGGGCATGCCCGCGATGGGGCTGGCCGGGTCTTCCGCGGCGGCCGGGTTGACGGTGTCGTTGGCGCCGATCACCAACACCACGTCGGTGCCGGTGAAGTCGTCGTTGATCTCGTCCATCTCCAGCACGATGTCGTAGGGCACCTTCGCCTCGGCCAGCAGCACGTTCATGTGGCCGGGCAGCCTGCCCGCGACGGGGTGCACACCGAAACGCACGGTCACGCCCCGCTCGCGCAGTTTGCGGGTGAGCTCGGCGACGCCGTGCTGGGCCTGGGCCACGGCCATGCCGTATCCGGGGGTGATGATCACCGAGTTCGCCCCGGTGAGCAGCTCGGCGACAGCGTCGGCGGTGACCTCGCGGTGCTCGCCCAGGTCGGTGTCACCGGCCGGGCCCGCGGTGATGCCGAAGCCGCCCGCGATCACCGACAGGAACGACCGGTTCATCGCCTTGCACATGATGTAGGACAGGTACGCACCCGAGGAACCGACCAGCGCACCGGTGATGATCAGCAGATCGTTGCCGAGCAGGAAGCCCGACGCCGCCGCGGCCCAACCGGAGTAGCTGTTGAGCATCGACACCACGACCGGCATGTCACCGCCGCCGATCGAGACGACCAAGTGCCAGCCCAGCAGCAGCGCGACGACGGTGATCGCCACCAAGGTCCACAGCCGCGGGTCGACGACGAACCACACGGTCAGCACGGCGAACAGCACCAGCGAGCCCACATTGAGGATGTTCTTGCCGGGCAACATCAACGGTGCGGAGTTCATCCGCGCCGAGAGCTTCAGAAAGGCCACGATCGAGCCGGTGAATGTCACCGCGCCGATGAACACCCCGATCGCGACCTCGGCGCCGTGGATACCCAGCAGCCCCTCGGCGCGCAGCAGCTCGGCATCGGCACCACCGGGATGGCGTTCGACATGCAGGTAGCCGTTCCAGCCGACCAGCACCGCCGCCAAACCGACGAACGAATGCAACAGCGCGATCAGCTCGGGCATCCCGGTCATCTCGACGATGCGGGCCCGCCACAGGCCGATCGCCGCACCCAGCGCCGTCGCGCCTGCCAGCAGCAGCAGGCCGAGCGGTTCGATGTCACGACCGATCGCCAGCGCGATAGTGGCGCCGAGCGCCACCGCCATACCGGAAATGCCGAAGGTGTTGCCCATCTTGGCGGTTCGATGCTCGGCCAGCCCGCCCAGCGCGAGGATGAACAACAGCGCCGCGACGATGTAGGCCGAATTAGCTACGGTCTCAACGGAAATCACGAGAATTCACTCCGGGGTCGGGCGCAGCTCAGCTGCGGGAGAACATGGCGAGCATGCGGCGGGTCACCGCGAAGCCACCGAAGATGTTGATGCTCGCCAGCAGGATCGCCGCGAAGGACAACCCCGTGATCCACGGATCGCCGTGTCCGATCTGCAGCAGCGCGCCGACCACGATGATCCCGGAGATCGCATTGGTCACCGACATCAGCGGGGTGTGCAGCGCGTGATGCACGTGGCCGATCACGTAGTAACCGATCACGATCGCCAGCGCGAACACCGTCAGATGTCCTTGCAACGCGGGTGGTGAGATCGCGATCAGCCCGAACACCGCGGCCGCCGCGGCCAGCACCAGCCCGATCCGGCGCCGAGCGGACATCGGTTCCTTCGCCGGTGCCGGTTCGGGTGGCGCGGCCGGTGCGGCCGCCGGCTTCGCCGAGACGGCGACCGGTGGTGGTGGCCAGGTGACCTCGCCGCCGCGCACGACGGTGATGGAACGCTGGACCACATCGTCGAAGTCCAGGACCAGCCTGCCGTCCTTGCCCGGCGTCATCAGCTCGAGCAGGTTCGCCACGTTCGTGCCGTACAGCTGCGAGGCCTGCGCGGGCAGTCGACCGGCCAGGTCGGTGTAGCCGATGATGGTGACGCCGTTGTCGGTGACGATCGCGCGGTCGACGACGGTGCCCTCGACATTGCCGCCGTTCTGCGCGGCCATATCGACGATGACACTGCCGGGCTTCATCGAGGCCACCATCTCGGCGGTGATGATGCGCGGCGCGGGGCGCCCGGGGATCAGGGCGGTGGTGATCACGATGTCGACATCGGCGCACTGCTCGGCGTAGAGCCGCGCCTCGCGGGCCTTGTAGTCCCCGCTCATCTCCTTGGCGTAGCCGGTGGCCGACACCTCGGCCTCGGCCGAGTCGATCGAGAGATATTCTCCGCCGAGGGATTTCACCTGATCTGCGACTTCCGGCCGCGGATCGGTCGCGCGCACGACGGCGCCGAGACTGCCCGCGGCACCGATGGCGGCCAGCCCGGCCACCCCGGCACCGACCACCAGGACCTTGGCGGGCGGTACCTTGCCCGCGGCGGTGACCTGCCCGGTGAAGAACCGGCCGAACGCGTGCGCGGCCTCCACGACCGCGCGGTAGCCCGCGATATTGGCCATCGAGGACAGCACGTCCAGCGACTGGGCCCGCGAGATGCGGGGCACCGCGTCCATGGCAAGGGCGGTGATCGGCCGCTTGCCGAGGTCGGTGACCAGATCCGGGTCGTTCACCACCCCCAGCAGACTGATCACGGTGGCACCGGGATTCATGTCGTCGAGCTGGTAGGCCGCGGGCGCGTTGACACCGAGCACCACATCGGCGGCGCGCGCGTTGCCGATCGTGGCACCCGCCTCGACGTAGGCGTCGTCGGAGAAGGCGGCGAGACTGCCCGCGCCGGTCTCGACCACCACGTCGTAGCCGAGCCGGACGAGCCGGGTGACCGTCGCCGGAGTGGCGGCGACCCGGGTTTCGCGCGGGCGTGCCTCGCGCAGGACACCGACGATCATGATCCCGGCACCTCGACCAGGTCGGCCAGTCGCACCCGGTGCGCACCGGCGGTGCCGAAGGCGAGCTGGTCGGCCTTGGCGCGCTTGAGGTACAGGTGGGCCGGATGCTCCCACGTCATACCCATGCCGCCGTGCAACTGCACCGCCTCCTCACCGGCGTAGACCGCGAGGTCGCTGCAGAACGCCTGAGCCACCGCCGCCGCGACGGGCGCGTCGGCGTCGTCCTCGGCGAGCGTGGCCGCGGCGTAGCGGGCGGCGGCATTGCCGGATTCGACCGCGGTGTACAGATCGGCCAGCCGGTGCTTGACCGCCTGGAATCCACCGACCACGCGACCGAATTGGCGCCGCTGCTTCAGATACGCCACCGTTTCGTCGAGGCACCAGCGCGCCACCCCGTACTGCTCCGAGGCGAGCAGGGCGGTGCCCGCTGCGAGGGCGCGGCGCACCGCGGCCTCGCCTTCGGCCACGACGAGTTCGCCTGCGGCACCGTCGAACTCGATGTCGGCGAGCTGACGGGTCATGTCGAAGGAGACGACCGGCGTGAGCTGGGTATCGGTGGCCGACACCGCATACAGCGCGACACCGTCGGGACCGGTGGCCGGGACCAGCAGCACATCGGCCTCGAGCGCGCCGGCCACACTGGTGACCTTGCCGGTCAGCCGACCGTCGGCACCGGCCGACACGGTGGGCAGCGTGGCGTGGGTCGCGGTGGTCAACGGGACGACCAGGGCGGCAGTCCGCTCCCCCGCCGCGAGCTGACCCAGCAGTGCCGAGCCGGAACCCACCAGCGCGGTGGTGGCGACCACGGCACTGGTCAGAAAGGGCACCGGGGCGACGAAGCGCCCGAGTTCCTCGAGCACCACCGCCGCCTCACGGGCCGAGGCGCCCGCGCCACCGTCCGCTTCGGGAATGAGCAGCCCTGCCAGGCCGAGGTCGACCGCGATGTTCTTCCACAGGTCGGCCACCAGCGCGCGGTCGCCGTCGTAGAGTGCGGTGACCGCGCCGGGTTCGCACTGTGCGGTCAGCACCGAGCGCACCACACTGCGCAGGTCGTCCTCGACTTCGGTGTAGAGCAGATCAACGTCGGTCATCGCGCGACTTCTTTCCAGGGACGGTCCTTGTCGGTGCGCGGCTCGGCGGGCAGGCCGAGAATGCGCTCGGACACGATGTTTCGCAGGATCTCGGAGGTGCCACCCTCGATCGAATTGCCCTTGGCCCGCAGGTAGCGGTAGCCCGCGTCGCGCGCGTTCATATCGACACGCTCCGGACGGACCAGGGTCCAGTCGTCGTAGCGCAGCCCGTCCTCACCGAGCAGCTCCAGCTCCAGCCCGGACAACTGCTGGGCGATCCGGGCGAAGGACAGCTTCATCGCCGAACCCTCCGGACCGGCCTGCCCCTGAGCCAGCTTCTGGCGCAAGCGAAGACCGGTGAGCCGGGCGACCTCGGCGTCGACCCACAGTCGCAGCAACCGGTCGTGCAGCTCCGGGGTGCGCCGCGCCGGATTCTCGCGCCAGGTGTCGGCGACTACGCCGATGAGCCCGGACTCGCGGGCGCTTGCCCGGCCGCCGATCGCGACCCGCTCGGTGTTGAGCGTCGTGTTGGCGATGCGCCACCCGTCACCCTCGGCGCCGAGGCGCTGGGCGTCGGGCACGCGGGCGTCGGTGATGAAGACCTCGTTGAACTCGGCCTCACCGGTGATCTGGCGCAGCGGCCGCACGTCGACCCCCGGCTGGGTCATGTCGATCAGGAAGTACGTCATGCCGCGGTGCTTGGGAATACCCGCGTCGGTGCGGGCCAGCAGGATCGCGAACTGCGCCAGATGCGCGCTCGAGGTCCACACCTTCTGCCCGTTGACGACCCACTCGTCGCCGTCGCGCACCGCGCGGGTGCTGACGTTGGCCAGATCTGAGCCGGCGCCGGGTTCACTGAACAGCTGGCACCAGATCTCCTCGCCGGTCCACAGCGGACGCAGGAACCGCTTCTTCTGCTCCTCGGTGCCGCAGGCCAGGATCGTCGGGCCCGCCATACCGAGACCGATGACGTTGGCATTCGGGTTGTTGTCCGGGGCACCGGCCTGCTCGAAGAGCTGGTCCACCTCGGTCTGCCAGGCGTGCGGCAGACCGAGACCGCCGTGGCCCTCGGGGAAGTACACCCACGCCAGGCCCGCGTCGTAGCGAGCGCGCAGGAACTCGAGGCGCTCGGTGGTGGCGGGATCGTTGACGGCGAGGAATTCGCCGATTCTGGTGCGAAGTTCGTCGATGGTCATCGGGCCTCCCGCTGTTTGCGCAGCTCGTTCTTGGCCAGCGCGTTCTTGTGGACTTCGTCCGGGCCGTCGGCGAAGCGCAGCGTGCGGTTGCCCGCGTAGGACGCGGCCAGCGAGAAGTCCTGGGACAGACCGGCTGCGCCGTGCACCTGGATGGCCTTGTCGAGGATCCACTGCACGGTGGCCGGGGTGGCGATCTTGATCGCCTGGATCTCGGTGTGTGCGCCCTTGTTGCCCACGGTGTCCATCAGCCAGGCGGTCTTGAGCACCAGCAGCCGCAGCTGTTCGAGCTTGACCCGTGACTCGGCGATCCAGTCCCGGATCACGCCCTGCTCGCTGAGCGGCTTGCCGAAGGCGACGCGCTCGTCGGCGCGGGCGCACATCGCCTCGATCGCGCGCTCGGCCACGCCGATGGCGCGCATGCAGTGGTGGATGCGGCCGGGGCCGAGCCGAGCCTGCGCGATGGCGAAGCCGTCGCCCTCGCCACCGATCAGGTTGGCCGCGGGCACCCGCACATCGGTGAACGACAGCTCGGCGTGACCACCGTGATCGTGGTCGTCGTAGCCGAAGACCTCCATGCCGCGGATGATCTCCACGCCGGGGGTGTCGCGCGGGACCAGGATCATCGACTGCTGGCGGTGCCTGCTCGCGGACGGGTCGGTCTTGCCCATCACGACGAAGATCTGCGCGTTCGGGTTCATCGCGCCGGTTATCCACCACTTACGGCCGTTGAGCACGTAGTCGTCGCCGTCGCGCTCGATGCGGGTCCCGATATTGGTGGCGTCGGAGGAGGCCACGTCGGGCTCGGTCATCGCGAAGGCGGACCGGATCTGCCCCTCCAGCAGCGGCTCCAGCCATTCCTTGCGCTGGGCCTCGGTGCCGAACTGGGCCAGCACCTCCATGTTGCCGGTGTCGGGCGCCGCGCAGTTGAGGGTGGCCGGGGCCAGATGCCCACTGCGGCCGGTGATCTCGGCCAGCGGCGCGTACTGCAGGTTGGTCAGCCCGGCGCCCTCCGCGCCGGGCAGGAACAGATTCCACAGACCGCGCTTGCGCGCCTCGGCCCGCAGCTCGGACATGATCGGCACCGAATCCCACGCCCAGCGGTTGTCGAGCTGGGACAGCTGCTCGCGGAACACCGGTTCGGCCGGGTAGACGTGGGTGTCCATGAAATCCAGCAGCGAGGCACGCAATTGCTCGGTGCGTGCGTCGAAGGCGAAATCCATCAGCGGTGCTCCTTCAGTGCGGTGAGACCGGTTTCGAGGAGGGGGTCGATCGCCGCGCCGATGGTGTCGAAACCTTCGCCGACCGTCTGGCCGTGCAGATAGCGGTAGTGGATACCCTCGAGGATCGCGGCCAGTTTGAAGGCGGCGAGGCCGAGGTAGAAACCGAACCGGGACATGTCGCGATCGCTGCGCGCGGTGTAGCGCGCGATGATCTCGTCCTCGGACAGGAAGCCCGGGGCTACCGACGCGTCGGCCACCGTCGCGTTGCCGGACCGGCCCGCGGCGAGCCGGCCGTAGACGACCATCAGCGCCAGGTCGGTGAGCGGGTCACCGAGGGTGGCCATCTCCCAGTCGATGACCGCCGCCGGCCGGTCGCTGCTGTCGGTCAGCACGTTGTCGAGCCGGTAGTCACCGTGCACGATGCCCACCGCCGACTCGGGGGGCACGTCGGCGGCCAGCCGCGCGTGCAGCTCGTCGGCCAGGGGCAGCTCGCGCGAGTGCGACGCGTCCAGCTGCTTCTTCCAGCGGCGCACCTGGCGCTCGAGGAAACCCTCGGGACGACCGAAGTCGGCCAGCCCGACCGCCACCGGGTCGACCGCGTGCAGCACGGCGAGGGTGTCGATCAGCGAGGTCGAGATCGCCCGTGTCCGTTCGGGTCCCAGCTCGGTCAGCTCCGCGGCGGTCCGGTACGGCGTGCCCTCCACGTGTTCCATCACGTAGAAGGGCGCGCCGAGCACGGAGTCGTCCTGGCACAGCGCGTACATCGCAGGCACCGGGACATCGGTGTCCCGCAGGGCCGCCATCACCCGGTATTCGCGGGCCATGTCGTGGGCGGTGGCCAGCACATGCCCCAGCGGCGGGCGCCGCACGATCCAGCGGGTGGTGCCGTCGCCGACCGCGTAGGTCAGGTTCGACTTGCCGCCGGCGATCAGTGTGCCGCTCAGGGCGCCCGCCACGTCGACCTGGCCACGCAGCCAGGTCGACAACCGGTCGAGATCCAGGCCCGGAAGGTCGGTCCGGGTTTCCATCAGGCCACCACGAGGCTGAGCGATTCGACCACGCAGACCGGCTTGTCGCCGCCCTCGCGCTCGATCACGACCTTGGCGGTGACCAGGTGGCCCGCGGCACCCGCCGCGACGGAGACCAGCTCGACCCCGGCGCGCACCGTCGAGCCCACCGGCACCGGCGCCGGGAAACGCAGCTTGTTGGAGCCGTAGTTGACCGCCATCTGCACGCCCTCGACCCGATACACCTGCGCGACCAGCAGCGGAACCAGCGACAGGGTCAGGTAACCGTGCGCGATGGTGGTGCCGAACGGCCCGTTCGCCGCCTTCTCGGTGTCGATGTGGATCCACTGGTGATCACCGGTCGCGTCGGCGAACGCGTTGATCTGCGACTGGGTGATGGTGTGCCACTCGGAATAGCCGAGATGCGACCCGACCGCGGCCTCGAGCTCGGCGATGCCCTGGAAAGCCCTCATGCCTTCGGCCCTCCCGCCACGTAGAGCACCTGACCGGACACGAAACCGGCGCCCTCACCGGCGAAGAACGACACGGCGTGCGCGATATCCTCGGGCACACCGGTGCGCGCGACCGGGATCTCCTTGGCGGCACCGGCTTTGAAATCCTCGAACGGAATACCGACGCGCGCCGCGGTGGCCGCGGTCATCTCGGTCTCGATGAAACCGGGCGCGATCGCGTTGGCGGTGACACCGAACTTGCCCAGCTCGAAGGCCAGGGTCTTGGTGAAGCCCTGCACGCCCGCCTTGGCCGCGGCGTAGTTGGCCTGCCCGCGATTGCCGAGCGCCGAGGTGCTCGACAGGTTGACGATGCGGCCGAACTCGGCCTCCACCATGTATTTCTGCACCGCGCGCGTCATCAGGAAGGCACCACGCAGATGCACGTTCATGACGGTGTCCCAGTCGTCGACCGACATCTTGAACAGCAGGTTGTCGCGGAGGACGCCGGCGTTGTTGACCAGCACGGTCGGGGCGCCGAGTTCGGCGACGACCCGCTCGACGGCCGCGGTGACGGAGGCCTCGTCGGCCACGTCGGCGCCGACGGCGATCGCCCGTCCGCCCGCGGCTTCGATCTGCTCGACAACCGGCTTACAGGCGACCTCGTCGAGGTCGATCACGGCGACGGCCATGCCGTCGGCAGCGAGCCGGCGGGCAACGCCCGCGCCGATGCCACGGGCACCGCCGGTGACGATCGCGGTCTTGGTTGGTGTACTCATCGTTGTCTCCTGGAGGTTCGGTGTGGTTGTCAGACGCCGCCGGTCAGCGTGACGCCGCCGTCGAGGACCAGCAGTTGGCCGGTGACCCAGGACGCGTCATCGGAGAGCAGGAAGGCCACCGCGCCGGCGATGTCCTCGGGCACACCGAGGCGCTTGAGCGGGTAGGTCGCGGCGAGTTCGGTTTCCTTGCCCTCGTACAGCGCGGTGGCGAACTTGGTCTTCACCACGGCGGGCGCGACCGCGTTGACCCGCAGATTCGGGCCGAGCTCGACGGCCAGCTCCTGGGTGATGTAGGTGAGCATCGCCTTGCTGGCACCGTAGAAGCCGATGCCGGGCGCGGGCCGGATGCCCGCCACCGACGACACGTTGACCACCGCGCCACCGTGCTCGGCCATCCAGGCCTTGTGCACGCTCTGGGTCCACGCCAGTGCTGCAAGGCAATTCACCTCGATGATCTTGCGCGCGGCCTGCAGATCCATGTCGATCATCGGGCCGTAGACCGGGTTGATCCCGGTGTTGTTGACCAGGAGGTCGGCGCTGCCGAACGTCTCGATCGCGCGGGCGACAGCGTCTTCCTGGTGGGCGGTGTCGTCGGCGCGACCTGCCACACCGAGCGCGTGCTCGGGGCCACCGAGCTGCTGGACGGCCTCGTCGAGGGCGTCTTTTTTGCGGGCGGTGATGACGACCTTCGCGCCGTCGTCGACCAGCCGCTGCGCGATGCCGAGGCCGATGCCGCGGCTGGCGCCGGTGACGATCGCGGTCTTGCCCGCGAAACGGCCGGTCACGACAGACGCTCCAGCACCATGGCCATACCCTGGCCGCCACCGACGCACATCGTCTCCAACCCGAACTGTTTGTCGTGGTAGCGCAGCGAGTTGATCAGGGTGGAGGTGATGCGGGCGCCGGTCATGCCGAACGGGTGACCCACGGCGATCGCGCCACCGTTGATGTTGAGCTTGTCCTCGGGGATGCCGAGTTCGCGGGCGGAGCCGAGCACCTGCACGGCGAAGGCTTCGTTGATCTCGACCAGGTCGATGTCGTCGATGGTGAGACCGGCGCGACGCAGTGCCTGCTTGGAGGCCTCGATCGGACCCAGGCCCATGATCTCCGGCGACAGGCCGGAAACGCCGGTGCTGACGACCCGGGCGAGCGGGGTCAGGCCCAGTTCGCGTGCCTTGGTGTCGGACATGATGATCAGGGCGGCCGCGCCGTCGTTGAGCGCGCAGCAGTTGCCCGCGGTGACGGTGCCATCGGGCCGGAATACGGGCTTCAGCTGGCTCACCGCCTCGAGGGTGACGCCGGCGCGCGGGCCGTCGTCGGCGCTGACCACCGTGCCGTCGGGCAGCGTCACCGGGGTGATGTCGGTGGCCCAGAAGCCGTTGGCGATGGCCTTTTCGGCCAGATTCTGCGAGCGCACGCCGAATTCGTCCTGCTCGGCGCGGGTGATCCCGGTGGACTGGGCGACGTTCTCCGCGGTCTGGCCCATGGCGATGTAGAGGTCGGGCACGACACCGTTGGTCCGCGGGTCGGCCCAGGACGCGGCACCGCCGGCGGCACGCTCGGCGGTGCGGGCGACCGCGTCGGCGAAGATCGGGTTCTCGGTGTCGGGCATGCCGTCGGCGTTGCCCTTGGCGAAGCGGCTCACCGTCTCGACGCCTGCCGAGATGAAGACGTCGCCCTCGCCTGCCTTGATGGCGTGCAACGCCATGCGGGTGGTCTGCAGGCTCGACGAACAGTAGCGGTTGACCGTGGTGCCGGGGACGGTGTCGAGCCCGGCCAGCACGGCGACGGCACGAGCCATGTTGAAGCCCGACTCTCCTGCGGGCTGCCCACAACCGAGGACGAGATCCTCGATCTGGGTCGGGTCGAGGTTCGGCACCTGAGCCAGGGCGGCCTGCACCATCTGGACGGTCAGGTCGTCGGGACGCATGTCCTTGAGCGAACCCTTGCCCGCGCGGCCGATCGGGGAACGGGCAGCGGCGACGATCACAGCTTCCGGCATCGAATCTCCTTTGTGAATAAGCGCTTGCTTAGTAGGATGATGCAGGCGACCCGGATGGCCGTCAATAGACCTCCGGCTCCTGTTAGCCACATCACACCGGCCGCGACCAGTGCCGCTCTACCGAGGCGAGATAATGGCGATCCCATGACCGACACCACCGAATCCCGCAGCGACGCGACCCGCGCGCGTCTGCTGGAAGCCGCCATCGCAGCGTTCGCCGAGAAGGGTTTCAACGGGACAACGACGCGCGATATCGCCGGGGCCGCCGGCATGAGCCCGGCTGCGGTCTATGTGCACCACAAATCCAAAGAAGAGCTGCTCTATGTGATCTCACGGTCGGGCCACGAGGAGACACTCGAGCTGATCCTGAAGGCGGCCGCGTCCTCCAGCGATCCGGCGACCGCGCTGCGTAATGTGATCCACGATTTCGCCGTACACCACGCACGGGGCCACACCGGTGCCCGGATCGTCAACTACGAGCTGAACTCGCTGAGCCCCGAGCATCTGACCGAGATCCGCGCCATCCGCCAGCGGATCGATCGGGCCATCCGCGAACTGGTCGAGCGCGGGGTCGAGGCGGGCGTCTTCGATACCCCCGACGCGCGGATCGCGGCCACCGCCCTGCTCTCCCTCGGCATCGACATCGCCCGCTGGTACCGCGACGAGGGCTACTGGTCGCCGGAAGACATCGCCACGGCCTATGCGGAGATGGCGTTACGCATCGTCGGCGCCAAGTAGCAGCCCGGCTCCGGGGCGATCAGCTCGACCGCGGCGTCGACCAGCGCGGTTGGCAACTCCCGCTGGAACCATGTCGAGACTCACACTCCGGGCTCGGCACCTGTCAGCGGATCCTCAGGTTTGCCTGGGAAGGTCGGTGGCGCAACAGGTAGAGGAGTCGTTTGTGTTCAACCGTTGGGGCGACCTGGTTTATCGGTTTCGTTTTGTCGTCATCGCGGTTGTCGGTGCCGCACTGCTGGGGCTGGGAGGGTACGGGCTCGGATTGTCCGACCACCTCACCTCCAGCGGGTGGGACGACCCAGGCTCCGAATCGTCGCAGGGCTCGCGGATCGCGGACCAGGCGTTCGGGCGCGACCACACCGCCGACGTCATCGTGCTGTACAACGCTCCCCGCGGTAAGACGATCGATGATCCGGAGTTCAGCGGCACGGCTGTCGACAGCCTGAACAGGGCGCTGGCCGAGCATCCGAACGAGATCGACAAGATCAACGGCGCCTACTGGCGGGTGGGCGACGCGCCTGCGGTGCCGTCGGTGTTCGGATCGGCCGACAAGTTGCACGCGTTCGCCTCGGTGGCGCTCGTCGGTGACAACGACACCGATCTGCTGCGCAGCTACCGGGCCGTGAGCGACGCCTTTTACATCAACGGTGTCGACGTGGAAGTCTCGGGGCTGCAGGCCATCGGCGGCACCCTCAACGACACCATCGCCACCGACGTCCACCGGATGGAACTGCTGGCCATTCCCGCGGTGGCGGTGCTGCTGTTCTTCATCTTCGGTGGCGTCGTGGCCGCCGCGCTGCCGCTGATCATCGGTGGGCTCACCATCTTCGGCGCCAACGGCATCGTCATGGCGATCACGAACTTCACCGACGTCAACTCGTTCGTCTCCGCCGTGGTCTCGATGATCGGTCTCGGCCTGGCCATCGACTTCGCGCTGTTCATCGTCAGCCGGTTCCGGGAAGAACTGGCCGACGGCTACGACACGCACGCGGCGGTCCGGCGCGCGGTGATGACGGCCGGCCGCACCGTCGTCTCCTCGGCGACGATGATCGTCGCCAGCCTCGGCGGCATCCTGCTGTTCCCCCAAGGTTTTCTGCGCTCGGTCGCCTACGGCACCATCGCGACCGTGTCCCTCGCCGCCCTGACCGCGGTGACGATCCTGCCTGCGATGCTGGCCGTGCTCGGGCCGCGGGTGGACATGCTCGGCATCAAACGCTTCCGCAAGACCAAGTCCGCCGAGGAGATCGAGAACGGCTTCTGGGGCAGGCTCCCCCGCTGGGTGATGCGGCACCCCTTGAAAGTCGCCGTGGCGGTCACGGTCGGCCTGCTGTTGCTGATCATCCCGATCAAGAACCTGGCCTTCGGCGGCATCAACGAGAAATACCTCCCGCCGGACAACGGCACCCGGCTCGCCCTCGAGCATTTCTACGAGGTGTTCCCGCTGAAGAAGACCGACCCGATCCAGCTGGTCTTCGTCGGCAAGGACACCACCGCCATCGGCGCGGCATGGAAGCAGGCGAACCAGGCGCCTGGGCTCGTCGGCCAGTTCGGCGTGCCGAGCAACACCGGCTCCAACGATCCGGCGGTGTACCGCACTTCGGCCACCCTGGTCGATCCGACCGGCAACGCCGAGCCGACGATCGACTACCTGCGCGCCATCGACGTGCCCGACGGGGTCGACATGTATGTCGCGGGTCAGCCCGCGATCATGGCCGACAGCATCGACACCCTGCTCGACCGGATGCCCCTGATGATCGCGCTGGTCATTCTGGTCACCACCCTGCTGATGTTCCTCACCTTCGGCTCACTGGTCCTGCCCATCAAGGCGGCACTGATGAACGCGCTCGGGCTCGGTTCCACGCTCGGCATCCTGACCTGGATCTTCATCGACGGGAACGGTGCCGGAGTACTGAACTTCACGCCACAGCCGATCAGCGCACCGGTGCTGATGCTGATCATCGCGGTGATCTACGGTCTGTCGACCGATTACGAGGTCTTCCTGATTTCCCGCATGGTCGAGGCGCGAGCCCACGGCGCGTCGACCACCGAGGCGATCCGCACCGGCACCGCCCAGACCGGCCGCATCATCACCGCGGCCGCGCTCATCCTGCTCGTGGTGACCGGCGCGTTCGCGTTCTCCGATCTGGTGATGATGCAGTACATCGCCTACGGCATGATCGCGGCACTGTTCATCGACGCGACGATCCTGCGCATGCTGCTCGTCCCCGCGATCATGAAGCTGCTCGGTGACGACTGCTGGTGGGCACCGAAGTGGGCCAAACGCATTCAGGAGAAGGTCGGTCTTTCCGAGCCCGTCCTCGCCGACGACCGCCCGAACCAGGACGCGATGGTCGACCTGGTGCAGACGACGCCGATCACCGACCCGCCGACCATGCAGCTGGCCGCGGTCCCCGACAGCAAGCTGGCACGGACTCCCCGCCGCCCGCGCACTGTCGCCGAGATCGAAGCCGAAGCACCGACCCATCGACTGGGCAGAGTCGCAGGCAGGCCGCCGAGGTAGCCGATCTGCCATGGCCTGCGACGCGGCCTAGCGCGGTGCGATGAGCGCCAGGGTGGCGTCGACCAGATCCTTCGCGTGGGCGGGGGTGAAACGCCCCGGCTCCACCGGATACAGCAATGCCCATCCGTCACCCATAGCGCTGAGCTGGTCGGACAGGATGTGCGCGGGAATGTCGTCACGGATCGCGCCGCGCTCCTGCGCGGCGGCCAGCACCGCGGCGTAGTCCGCGCGGAACTTCGCATAGCGCGTGACGATGACCTCGGCGATCCTCGGTTCGGACCGCGCCGAAATGAGCAACTCCGGCATCAACGGCCAGAACTTGACGTCCGTGCCCAGCTGGAACCACTGCGCGAGCAGCTCGCGGACGCCGGTCGTGTCGCGGATCGCCTCGATCATCGCGTCGTAGCGGTCGAATCGGCTCAGCACCAGCGCCAGGACCATGTCCTCTTTGTTGGCGAAGTAGTAGGTGACCGCGCCGGTGGTGTATCCGGCGTGCTCGGCAACGCGTCGCATCGATGCCTTGGCATATCCTTCGGTCGCGATCACCGCGGCCGCCGCCTCGAGCAACTCGGCGCGCTTGGCCGCGTGATCGCCTGCGGGTCGACCGCGCGGCGCGGTCGCATCCCGCGCCTCGACGACCGGAGCCTGCTCCGCCACGCTCCGCTGCTGTTTGCGCGCCACGTCCACAGTTTCGCACAGCGATTTCACACAACAGCCGCACGGTAAAACCACGGCGGGTCCCTGCGCGCGTTTGACAACACCCGAACGAGGGACCCATACTCGAATCCGATTCGAGATTCAGTTCAGCGCGTGCAAAGGAACGGCGAAATGGTCACAGTGTTCGAGGTCCTGCTCGTCACCTGCACGATCGCGATCGTCTGGTTCGCCTGCTATGTCATCTATCGCCTGGTGACCGACGACCCGCCCCAGCGCTGAGTGGTCAATCCGACCCGTCCGCCATGGCGCCTCGGCCCGATCTACCCAAGCGAGCGGCGACCAGCGGCGCGCCGATGCCATGCAGGAGAATGCTGGCGCACACGACGACCAGCGTTGCTCCCACCACCAGTTCCGTGTCCGGCGAGTCGGCCATGCTGTTCATCGCCAGCAGCCCGAAGACGATGGACGCGACTCCGCGTGGGCCCAAACAGCACAGCATGACCCGTTCGGCCCGCGTGAAACGCGACCCGATCAGGGCGATCCAGGTGGGCACCATACGAAACACGGTGAGCGCGAGCAGGCCGTAGACGACGACGGTCCAGTGCAGCCAGGGCCCGGCCACCGCGATCGCCCCGACAACGAACCACAGGCCCAGACCCAGGAACTGACCGAGGCGTTCGGTGAGTTCCAACGGTTCGTCGGGGATGTCGCGATGGGTGGCCCGGTAGGCGATTCCGGCGAGGAACGCAGCCACGAATCCGTTGCCGTCGATGGAGATGGCCATCGCGAAGGTGAGCACCGGAATCGCCAGGATGCCGCAGCGGACAGCGCGCGGGTCGGTCCAGCCACGCGCCGCTGCCGCGGAGAGCCCGACGCCTGCGGCGACCCCGATCGGGACGCCGACCAGCACCGACTTGACCACGGCCGACAGTGCGTGTCCGAGCGCCCCCAGCGCATCCTCGGAGTCGATGGCGCGCCGGTAGGCTTCCAGGGCGAACAGTATGACCGGCGCGACGAGCCCGTCGTTGAGCCCGCTCTCCACATTGAGCGTGTCGCGCACCCGCTTGGTGATGCGATTGTCCCGCAGGATCGATTGCGCGGGAACCAGATCGGTCGGCATCACGATGCAGGCCAGAATCAGCAGCAGCGGCCACGAATCCAGATTCAGCACGAACTTCCCGGCGACCGTGGCCAGCAGCAGACTGGCACCGAAGGCCACCAGCATCCTCGTCACCCCGGTGTTCGGGGCGATGCGCTCCCGGATCTCGGTCGCGTCACTGAACAGGAACAGCGCCAGCCCGAACTCCACGACGCGCAGGGCGGTGCTTGTGTCGATCGACTCCAGCAGCCACTCGTCGTCGGTCAATCCGACAACGGCGCCGGCGATGATCATGGCGACCGGCTCGGTCACGCTCCACCGGGTCAGGGTTCCCGACACGCACGCCCACGCCAAGATGACGGCCATCGTCAACGCGATCGCGAGAAGCATCGTCCTCCCGCACGTGCTCGAAATGGTCGTGACATTGCCGTCCACCACAAGGTAGCAGGACGCCCGGCAGCCTCCTGGCAAGCGAGCACCGCGTCGATCGAATCAGCTGACCAGCGGAATTGCCGCACGGGGCGCTGTCGGGGCACAGCGCTGACCAGATGGTGTAATCGGCGACCAACCTGGCCGCCGAGCAGCCGCAGGTGGGCGTCGGCGGCGCCGAAGATTTGCCCCGTTCGATTCACGAATTGTGTTGTACGGTAGGGGAAATACCGGCAGCCGGTCGCGCGGACACCTTCCGCGCGACCGGCTGATTCCGGATTCCGCCGGTCAGCCCAGGCTGAAGGGCTGGCCCCACAGCGTCACCCAGCTGGTGACGCTGTCGGTGACGATCTCGACGCTGACGAAGGCCCTGGCCTGGGCGTAGCCGCCACAACCGGTCAGGCCGATCGTCTGATCGGCCCAGGCCACCGAGCCGCTCCCGCCGGAGAACACGTTGTAGACCTTGTGCGACTCGTTGCCGAAGTCGTCGGCCTTTTCCCGATCGAGGATGTAGAACGACTTGGCCTGGCCCGGCCCGAGCGACAGTTCACCGCTGGTACTCGCCCCGACGCTCGCGTTACCCTCCCAGTCCGAGGCGCCTTCCACGCCGCCACCGGCACCGCCACCGGCGATATTGACCTGGCAGCCTACGGTATAGCCAGGGATGATGAGCCCGCCCGCTTCCGCGCCGGTGCCCGCGAGTTCGACCTGGGCGGTGCCCGAGACCCACGCGTTGCGGTGCACGGGTGTGGACCCCAGCGACGGATTGATATCGGCGGACTCACCGACGAGCCGGACCGTCACCACGGTGCCGTCGGAGAGGGTCTTGACCACCTCACCGCCCGGCAACGGCACGAACGTATCGGCGTCGGCCGGGGCGGTGGCGAGCAGGCCGATCGCCAGCGTGGCGACGGCGCCGAAACTGGTACGCGCGAGATTCTTTCGGTTGAGCACAGGAAACACCTTCGGATTCGGGTTCGCAGACGCGAAGGGACACAAGGAATGCGGGAAAAGACGTTCAGCCGATACTGAACGGCGCGCCGTACAGGGTGGTCTTGGAGTAGTGATCGCCGATGATCTCGACCACCGTGTAGGCGCGGGCCTGGGCATATCCCGCACAGCCCTGGATTTCGATTTCGGCGTCCTGATATTCCACCGAGTACCGGCCCGGCTTCAGAATGTCCTTGTAATCGATCTGGACGAATTTCACCTCGCCGGGACCGAGATTCACGCCGATCGAGCCGCCCGCGCTCACCCCGCCAGTGGAGACGCCGCCGGACACCCCCGCGCCGATCGCGTCGTCGGCGATGCTCACCTGGCAACCGACCAGATAACCGGTATTGAGCTGCGACGCACCGTGCGTGGACGAATTGTTGCTGCCCGGCAGACCCGCGGGCCCATTGGTCGGGCCGACCTCACCTTCGGGGGTCACGGTGACGTCGGCAGCCGCGTTCCCCGACACCCACACCACCCGGCCCGCACCGTTGGCGGCCATCGACGGCGAGACGATCGCGTGTTCGCCGGTGCGGGACAAGGTGACGCCGGGGCCCGCCTTCGACCCGTCCGGCAGTGGAACGAACGTATCCGCGCCCGCCATGGTCGGCATCAGCACACCGACGGCTACCGCGATGCCCCCGGATAGCCCGGCGACGGTGGCACAGCGACCGGATCGAATCCGGGTCCAGCGAGAACTCATGATGATCAAATCTCCTTCAACCTGCTGGGCCGCCAGCCATTTCGGAAAGGGCTGCCGGAAATAGAGTCGGATATGCCGCACGAAACGGCATGGAGAAGCCATTTCGGCATCGACCGACTTGCGCGAAGCGATCAGCGCTCTGCGCCGCTTCGTCTGTCACCCGCCGCTGTCGCGTATCAGGGTGGCGTGCATCACTGTAGTGAGGTCTACGGGTTCACACAACAGTTGTTGTGAAATTATTTCGGTGGGGTCTCCCCCAGCACCGGACGGAGGAACCCGGCGACTCGCGGGCCCAGGTCATCGGCACGGGTGACGAGGCCGAGATGACCGTCCGGGTAGATGTGCAGGGTCGACCGGGGCATCAGCCGGTGCATGATCTTCGCGTTGATCACCGGCACGATCGGGTCGTCGGCGCCGGCCAGGATCAGCGTGGGCTGCCGGATCATGGGCAGGAACGGCAGGCTGGACCAGCCCGCACCAGCGAGCAGCTGCAGCGCGTAGCCGAGGCCGGGGGCGTGGCCCGCGTGGCTGTACAGGATCTCCTCGGCGAGCCCCGGTTCCGCGCGCAAGCGGCCCCCGTAGATCGTCGGAGCGATCGCTGCCGCGTGAGCGGGATCGCGGTAGCGGCGCGGCGTGATCATCTTGCTCAGCACCCGGGGATGCGCCGGGATCATCAGCGAGCCGGTCGCGGTGGCGACGAGCACCAGGCGACGGCACCGCCGGGGATGCTGGAAGGCGAACTGCTGAGCGAGGCCGCCGCCCCACGAGATGCCGAGCACGTCCGTCTCCCCGTACCCCAGTTCGTCGAGGACCTCACCGAGCAGACAGGCCAGAGTCGCGAAATTGTAAGGTACACGCGGCAATTCGGAACCGCCGATGCCGGGCACATCGAATCGGATCACCGGGATCGCCGGGTCGAGCCGGTCGAGGAAGGGCGCCAGCAACTCCAGCCTCGCGCCGATCCCGTTGCACATCAGCAGCGGGCGGCCCTGACCCGCGCGCACCGCCACGCGCAGGCGCCGTCCGCTGATCCGCAATTCCCGAACGGTTTCGACCTCGGCCACGTGGCCTCCTTCAGGTTGGGGACGACGCTCTCAGGTGTCGAGTCGGTTGCCGAGCTCCGGAAACGCGCGGATGGCCTGCAGGGCGATGGTGAGGTCGCTCAGTACCCGCGGGTCGTCGAGCGAGCCACCCAGGCGTTCTTCGACGCGACGGATGCGGTGCCGGACGGTGTTCTCGTGGCAGTAGAGCAACCTGCCCGCCTCGGCGGCCGAGCCACGCGAATCGATCCATGCCGTCGCGGTGGCCAGCAGCGTCGTCCGTTCGTGGTCGGGCATGGCGAGCACGCCGTGCAACACGCGCACCACGAACCGGCGGGTGGTATCCCGGTCGCGCACAAGGAGATCGATATGCGGGTCGTCGTCGAGGCGCCGAATACCCTTCGTGCCGGGCGCCGAGGTCTCCAGAGCGACCTGTGCCAGCCGCAATGCCCTGGCCGCACCATCGAGCCGGTGGAACAGCGGGCTCACGCCGACGCGACCGAGCGCCACCTGCGCGACCGAGGCGAGCACCTCCGCCTGGTCACGGCGTTGTCCCAGAGAGAGCACCCCGATCTCGTGCTGCGGTTGGGAGCGCCATGCCGAACCGACGTCGAGCTGCCGGAGGCGGTCCTCGAGTCGCGGCAGCGCCGAGGAGTGCGAACCCGTCACCTCCGCGACGACCACGAGGAAGGTGCCGTCGTAGGGCAGGTCGAGCAGCTTCGCGACCTCCCAGGCGCTCAGCGAACCGGTAGCCGGCCCGTCCAAAATCGCCGAGATGATGCCCGATCGCCTGCGGTCGGCCGCGATCATCCGTTCGCTCATCGCCTCCCGGTAGGACTCGGTCAGGGCGAGGGAGAAGTCGTCGGCCAGTTCCCAGATCGCCGTCGCGGTATCGAGCAGCGCATCCACCGACTTCTGGCCCGAGTCACGGGCCGCGGCGAGCAACCGCTCCCACAAGAACGCGAAGCCGAGGCGATAGGCGCGCAGCACCTCCGGTAGCGGCATATCCTGCACGGCCCGGGTGCGTCCGATATGCCGGGGCGCCGAAAGGTCGGGCCCCAGTTCGCCGCTCAACCGGGCCAGGATCTGATTCGTGTTGGCTATCAGCGATGTGCGCAACTCGCCGCGGCCGACAATGCTCTCCATGCGGTAGATCTCGATCTGCTCGGAGATTCGGGCGAGCAGCTGGTCTGCCAGTTGATCGGTCTGCCCGAGCAGGTCAGCGGCCAGTTTCGCCACCGGCGGAGCGAGGCTTGAAGGAGGCACCTGGACAGGTTATCCACCAGGTGGCAGGCCGCGCCGCATCGAGCGAACAGACTGTGGGTACCGACACGGTCTCCGGTGATGCGTTGTCGGCGCCGACATTGGCTGAACCGGCGCGATGCGCGACTGTTTTAGTACGCGTTCGGCACGGTGGCCGCACTGAGATGCGGGTCATCGTGCGTTCGCCACCGAATTGCGAACAGCAGACCCACCACTCGGTCGTCGACCACCGCGCCACCGCGATCTGGCTACCAGATCGACGCGGACCCGACCAGTGCACGCTGCGCGGACTGTGCCCGCGCGGCCGACGAGAGTGGAGCGCCATCATCAATACCCGCACGACCAGTGACAACCCGGAGTTCGCGGTTCCCTTCGACCACATGCTGATCGACGCCGCGCTGGGGCCCGCCCACCGGTGGCTGCCCGGCAATTCGGGAGTTCGCTTCCTCGACGCTCTCGCCAAACGCCCCGACCGGGTCAAGACACGGGTCGGCAAGCTTGTCGACGAACTCGGCCGCATCGTCACCGGCACCTCCGAGCTCGCACCGCCACCGAAGGACCGGCGCTTCGCCGACCCGGAATGGTCGAACAACCCGCTGTTGAAGCGCATCGTGCAGGCCTATCTGGCCGCGAACGAGCTGGCCGAAGGGCTCGTCGAGGACGCGCCGATGGAGTGGCGCGACGCCGAGCGAATGAAGTTCGTCCTGTCCAACATCCTCGAAGCCGCAGCACCGAGCAATAATCCGCTGATCAGCCCCGTCGCCTGGAAGACGTTCTTCGCCAGCAACGGCTCCAATACCGTCTCGGGCCCACGCAACCTGCTGCGGGACTTCGCCAGCTCGCCGCGGATCCCGGCGATGGTCGAGCCCGACGCCTTCAAGGTGGGCGTCGATCTCGGGATCACGCCCGGCGCCGTCGTGTACCGGACAGAGATGTTCGAACTGATCCAGTACCTGCCGCAGACCGAAACCGTGCGCGAATTGCCGCTGCTGATCGTTCCGCCGACCATCAACAAGTACTACGTCCTCGACCTGGCTCCTGGCCGCAGCCTCGTCGAGTACCTGGTCCGGCAAGGCCAGCAGGTGTTCATGATCTCCTGGCGCAATCCCGACGAACGCCACCGTGACTGGGGCACCGATGCCTACGCCGAAGCCGTGATCGACGCGTTCAGCGTGGTCGACCGGATCGCCGGCGTCGGCGCCGTGCACACCATGGCCGCCTGCTCGGGTGGCCTGATCGCGTGCATGGCGGCGGCACACCGCGCGCAGACCGGAAGCATCGGCAAACTCGCCAGCCTCAACCTGCTCGTCACCATGATCGACCAGAACCGGGCAGGCGTCGCCGGCTCGCTCATCGACGAAAGTATCGCGCATGCCGCGATCGCCCGGTCGCAGAGCAAGGGATACCTGGACGGGCGCACTCTCGCGGAAGTCTTCGCCTGGCTGCGCCCCGCCGATCTGGTATGGAACTACTGGGTCAACAACTATCTGCAGGGCAAGACCCCACCCAAGTTCGACATTCTGTTCTGGAACGCCGACACCACCCGGATGCCCGCCGCACTGCACCGCGACTTCATCGAAATCGCCCTGCACAACAAGCTCGCCACCGCCGACGCGGTCACCGTGCTCGGCACACCCATCGACCTGGGCAAGATCACGGTCGACTCCTATGTCGTGGCCGGCTCGGCCGACCACATCTGCCCCTGGACCAACTGCTACCGCAGCGCGCAACTACTCGGCGGCAAGGTGCGTTTCGTACTGTCGACCAACGGCCACATCGCCGCCCTCGTCAACCCACCCGGCAACCGCAAGTCCAGTTATCAAGTGTCGGAGAGCAATTCACTCGACCCCACAGACTGGCGCGGCGCCGCGGCAACCGTACAGGGTTCGTGGTGGCCCGACTACGCTGCGTGGCTCGGTGACCGATCTGGACAAACGAAGCCAGCCGCGGCCACGCTGGGTAACGTCGACTTCCGCCCGCTCGGTGTCGCGCCGGGCAGCTACGTCATGGCCACCTGAGCGTCAGGCGCATTCATCGCCACAGTGATCGCGTCGAGATCGGTGGTCTCGGATTGGGCCGATGCCGGTTTCATCGGCCAACCCGCCTCGAGTAGCTGACAAGACGCACGATGGCGTCGCCGACATCGTGCTCGCCGGATGGCGCCGGGGCGGTGGCCGACCCGGCGTATTCGGACTGTGCGGTGTCGAGCACGACCGCGTCGACCCGTACGGTCGGCGAGAGCTCGACCGCCAATTGTTCGGTGAGGGATAGCAGCGCCGCGTTGGCCGCGGCGTACAGCCCGAGGCCGGCATCGGATCCGGTCTCGCCGATGGTGTTGACGACCACGCCGCCGTGCTCGCTCATCCAGGCGCGCGCCACGAGTGAGGTCCAGAGGATCGGCTCCCACAAGGTCACACCACAGGTCTTGGTGAATCGCAGGTAGTCCTGATCGATGATCCGGCCACGGGCGTGGTTGGTGCCCGCGGTGTTGATCAAGATGTCGATGCTGCCGAATCGCTCGATCGCCGCGTCCACACATCGTTGGGCTGCTGCTTGGTCGACGGCTCGGGCAGCCATGCCGACAGCGTTGCCACCCACTTCGGCGGCAGTGGCGTCCGCGGCTTCCTGGCTGCGCGCGATCAGCACCACGTTGCCGCCGGCGGCATCAATCGCTTTCGCCGCAGCAACACCGACGCCAAGGGAACCACCGGTAACGATGGCTGTGCGGCCGGACACAGTGGTGACCGGCGCTTCGCGTGTGCTCGCTACACCCATCGGGCCTTCTATCTGGTGATGCCGGACGATACCGCGCGACAGGCTCACAACGGACATCGTCGGACTTTTCTCAAAGTCGAATCGTGTTCGAGTTTACCGGCCCGGCGGTGCGTCGTCAACGGTCAGGCGCGACCTCGTCGCTCAACGCCCGCGGCCGCGGCTCTCCAGCTGTGGCGAGTACGTGTCGAGGTAGGCGGTGACCAGGCGTTTCAACTCGGAGATGGTGGGCCCGTCGCCGGACACCGACCGTCGAAATGCCACGTCGAACAGCCGGCTACCGGCTTCGAACGCGAGCTCGACGGCGAGCTCAGGAGTGTCGTCCGCGAGGAAGCCCCGGTCGATCAGATAGCGCCGGATCCTCTCGGCTTGCGCTTCGTCGAAGGCTTGGACGACCTCGCCGATCGCCGGGGAACGCCCGAAATACCAGAGTTCGACGAAGCTCGGGAACTCCCGGCAGTACGCGAGCGACAGGTCGACGATCGTGTCGATGGCCTGGCCCAGGTTCTTCGAGGACCGCTGCTCGAACGCAGCGGTGATACGGAGGTTCAACTCCTCCGAGTGACGGCGCGCCAACTCGACGTCGACATGGTTGCGATCGGCGAAGTAGTGGTAGATCGATGCCAGCGGGATGCCCGTCCGTTCGCCGATCGCCTTCAACGTCGCCGCTTCGTAGCCTTGCTCACGGAGCAGCGCCTCCGCCGCTTCCAGTATCGCCTGCACACGCTCGACTCCGCGGCGCTGCACCGGCGCCGGACGCGCGGAGGCCTTCGGACTCACCGAGTTATCGAACACGATTCCAGATCGTATCAACGAAACTCCTGACGGCGCCGGCATCGGATATCCGGTACCGGACGTGCAGGAGGGGCGGCTGGTCGGACCGCGTAGCCCAGGCGCTCACCGGACCACTGTCAGATGACTGGATCAACGCAAACGCTCGGCGGGGAATCCCAGCCGAGCGTCTGCGTGAGTCGACTCCGATTCGACAGGGGCACAGTGCGATTCGGCGAACGTAAACCTAACGGCCGACGCGGCGGTCACCGATCCGGTCGGCCAGCCAGGCCGCTCGCAGCACCGGGTTGTGCAGGTACAGCGAACGAGGGAAACGGTTCTCCGACTGCCACCACGGCATCATGTCCTCGTGGATCTCGTCGCTGGTCAGGTGATCGGCAAGCAGGCTCCCGAGGTAGGGCGCCTGGCCGAGACCGTGACCGTTGCAGCCGATGGCGTAGTAGACGTTCTTCGACGCCTTGCCGACCACGGGTGCCCGCGAGGACGTCATCGCGATCCAGCCGCCCCATGTCTTGGTCACGGCAACATCGCGCAGCGACGGGAACCGAGCACGGAAGGCATCGGTGAGGTCGGCGACCACGTCGGGATCCGAGATACGTTCCACGACAGGGTTCTTCCCGATCTTCAGCTGGCGAACACCCACTGCGATCGTGCCGGCCGGGGTCAGGTGGTAGCTCTCCATCACATTGTGCTTGGTCGCCAGGCCCGCGCGGCTGGTCCAACCGGTGGCGACGATGCGCTCGCGCTCGACCGGCGCGGTCTCGATCATGTTGACCCACACCGGCCGTGAGAGCCGTCGCGGCGTGATCGCCAACTCGGGAGCCCACGCGTTGTTGGCCAGCACGACCTTCTTCGCGCGTACCCGGCCCAGCGGCGTGATCACCATCGCGGCCGAACCGACGTCCTCCACCGACTGCACGGGTGACTGCTCGAACACCCGCACCCCCGAACCGAGAAGCGCCCCACGCAGACCCAGTGTGAACAGGCCGGGGTTCATGGTGCCCCCCGCAGGGGTCAGCATGCCACCGAGAAAGGTATCGGGCAGGCCGAGTTCGTGCTGGTCACCGACTTCCAGGTGCGCGCCGGCGGCGAGCAGGGCCTGCGCGTCGCGCTGTGCCTTGCGCATCTGGCCCTTGCTGACCGCGGCGCCCACGTTGCCGACCGCTTCGTATTCGCATTCGATGCCGAGCTGCTTGATCAGATCTTCGGCGAACCGCACCGAGGACGCGGAGAACCTGACCAGGTCGCGCAGCAGCTGTGGGTTCACTTTCGCCAGGATCTGCGGTTCGCCGGTCGGCTTGGCCGAGAGCTGTCCGGCATTGCGCGAACTCGCGCCATAGCCACAGAAATCCGATTCGAGCAGGACGACGTCGGCCCCGCGCTCGGCCAGCCGCAGCGCGGTCGCCATGCCGCCGAGACCGCCACCGACCACGGCGACGTCACAGCTCGTCGTGGCGTCCAACGGCGCGGTGCTGTCGGTCGGCCGGTCGACCCAACCGGTGAAGGTGGTGTACCGGGGGCCACAGTCCGCTAGTGGACTTCCATTCATGTTGTGCTCCTGTCCTTTTCGGATGACGGCGCGGAGGTTCAGATACCGAGTTGCACGGGGGTGTGCAGGCCGCCTGGCAACGACCCGAACGCGCCGGCGGCGTGCACGATGCGTGCCGCGGTACCCGGATACGGGTCGGGTGCGGGAGTGATCTTCAGGGTGCATGCGGAGCCGTCCCCGCCGGTCGCGGTGACGAACATCGACCGCTGGTAGCCCTCGAACGATCCTTGGGGCAGGCCCTTCCAGGCGATGCGGACACGTTCGCGACCGTCGTGGATCACCACGGCGGCCTGATCGAATCCCACCCGGTCGCCCGGGCTTATCTCGATCCCGATCACCTCGGTGGCGGCGTCGGCGACCACGAAGCCGCCCTCCACCTTCGTCTCATACCCGGTGAGGCCGAGGACGTCGGCGATCATCGCCGCGGACTCGTGCAGCACACCGCCCACCGGGCCGGGCGTGCCCGGGGTGGCCGGTGTGCCGAGACCCATTTCGTCGGCCAGCACGCCCCGGCCCCACGGGGTGATGTCGGACCGGGATTCGCCGACGATCGATACGGGCGAGGGCAGCGCGCTGCTCAGCAGCGCCGGCAGTACATCGAGCCAGAAGCCGGGCAGCATGCCGGTGCCGACGACCCGGGCCCCGGTTTCGGCGGCGCGCGTATTCCACCGGGTGTACAGCTCGGGATCGAGAGTCACCCGGGGATGGACGAAGCAGGCGTGGACAAGGTCGACGCCTGCATCGACGCACAGGTCGATCGCCCGGTGCAGAACTTCACCTTTCAGGCCCGCGTAGGCCAGGACGTCGAACTCTCCGGAACGGATCGCGCCCTCCAGATCGGTGGTCGCGGTGACGCCGAGGGCCGGGCCACCGGTCAGCGTGCCGATGTCGCGACCCGCTTGCTCGTCGAAGAAGACGATCGCGGTGGTCAGCGTGTGCGGACTGGCCGCGATCGCACCGACGAGCTGGGTGGCCGCGCGGCCGGTTCCGTAGAGACCGATCCGTCGTGCCTGCGTCGAATCCACTACCGCTCCTCAGTCGTTGGCGTAGGCGACGACGCGGACTTCGCACAGGAACTCCGGGCGGGCGAGGTGAGTGACGCCGATTCCGGTCCAGCACGGGTACGGCGCCTTGATGTACTCGTCCTTGACCTTGCCGAAAACCTCACCGTCGCGGGCCATATCGGTGTGGTAGGTGAGCAGTTCGATGATGTTGTCCATCGAAGAGCCCGCCGCTTCCAGCGCCTGCTTGATGCCCTCGAACGCGAACCGGGCCTGCGCCTCGATGCCCTCGGCGGGCGCCGAGGTGGCCGGGTCGATACCGACCTGACCGGAGACCCAGACCAGGTCGCCGACGCGGGTGGCCGTCGCGAAATGCAGCTCGTCGTGGTAGCGCTCGGCACGAGCTCCGGGATTGAAATACTGACGCTTGGACATCGAAAACTCCTGGCGGTGAGGGTCAGACGAGCTGCTGGAAGACTGGTGAGCGGAACGGGTCGCCTTCGTTCAGCTTCGCCATCTCCTCGGTGAAGAGCACGCCGTTGCGGACATAGCGGGGGTTGGTCCTCGGCAGTTCCCGGAATTTCGCGTCGTCACCGAAGAAGCGAAGAACGAGGGTGTGGCGGTCCGGGCAGTCGGCATCGACTGCCGCGCCACCGTGCAGCGACCGCGGGTGCAGGAACACCACGTCGCCGGGATTCACCTCGAACGAGACGAGATCCCATGAGTCGGGGTCCTTTTCCAGGTCCTTGTCGATCCACGGCAGCCGTGGCAGCGATCCGTCGCCGTAGAGCGGGTCGGTCGGATCGTCGGCGTTGGCGAAGCTGGCACCGTCGTACTCGATCCCCTTCCAGCTGCCACGCACGACCTCGAGCGAGTTCTTCTTGGGGATGTGCTGGAACGAGACCCAGGCATTGCCCCAGTGCGGGCCCGCCCACGGCAGATTCGAGGTGTCCTGATGGAAGGGCCCACGTCCGCTCGCGCCGTTCTCCTTGACGAAGACCTCTTCGGCGAAGTACCAGACATGCTCGGAATCCCACAGTTCGGCGAAGAACTCGCCGAACGGCAGCCGGGTCATCAGCTCGTCGAGCCGTTCCTTGGCAGCGGGATTGGCATTGTCGATGTGGGTCTGCAGGCTCGTCCCGTCGAGCCGCCGGAAAACGAACGGGCCCGGGTTGGCGACGTTCCACTGGAAGACCTCGTACAGCTCCGCTAGCTGTTCGGGGTCGAGGAAGTTGCGGACGACGGTCGCGCCGTCTTCCCAGAAGGCCTTCTTCACCGATTCGTCGATCATGGTGTCTCCTGACTGCTTTGGGGTGACGTCGACCACGCTAGCGACCACCCACGATTTGCACAACAGTTGTTTTGTAAATTATTCACGTCGATCCCGGCAGCGGCATCGCAGGCCACTACCCAGCGACGAGCAGCGACTTCTCCACTCCGGCCAGCGGGCGGCCGGCGGATCGTTCACGATCCCAGGCGACAACCACACTGACGGCGTCGACCACTACGACCCCGGACGCGGTCAGTAGCCGTTCACGCAACCTGACACTGGACGAACCGACGTGCTCCACCGCGAACGAGCCGAACAGCGTCCACTCACCCAGGGCGGCGGGGGCACGGAAGTCCACCTCCAGTCGGGCGACGACATAGTCCCAGTTCGACGTCTGCAGACCGACGACGCGCTCGAGCCAGCGACCCCGCCCGTCGTCGAGGAGCCCGACCAGAGCCATGTGCGAGACATGTCGATAGGCATCCACGTCGGTCCAGCGCACGGGAATCTCGATGAGCTGCGATGATCCCATTTCTCCCACCTCCCACTTTTCAGGACCGCGAGGCGAACGACGTGCGCCGGGTCGCCAGCGCGGCCGGTGGCCAGAGTTTACACAACTACTGTTGTGCAAATCACGGCCGCCGGTTAGTGTGGTGTGGGTCACCCGTTGAACCGAGGGGTATCGCCCCGGTACGGGAGGCCATTCCGCTCGCAGGCGTCCCCTTTCGTGCCGACGCCTCCATCCCCATCACGCCGCGAAGGCGTGATCGACTTCAGTGAGCACACCGTGACACAACAGCCCACCCTCACCGACCGTGTCAGCCCGCGTCCGCACGGACCCGACATCGTCGCCCGGCTCGACCGGCTTCCCGTGTTGAAGCCACACATCGTGTGGATCGCGCTGATCGCCGTCAACCTGATGATCGAGTACTACGACAACGGCCTGTTCATCTACATCGCGCCCGCACTCCAGTCCGACGCGAACCTCACCACGGGCCAGATCGGCACGATCGGCAGCGCATTCTTCGTCGGCATGCTCATCGGCGCGCTCATCGGCGGACGGCTGGCCGACCGATTCGGCCGCCGCACGGTGCTGGTGTGGGCGACAGTGGTCTATTCGCTGGCCTCCCTGATGTCGGCGGCCCTGCCCGAGTATTCCTGGATGCTGCTCTCCCGCATCATCACCGGCATCGGCGTGCAGGCGGCGACCTCGATCCTGCTGGTGTACATCGCCGAGATGTTCCCCGCGAGATCCCGGGGACGATTCGTCGCCGTCGCCACGATCGCCTTCACCGTCACCGCGCCGGTCCTCGGCGCGCTGGCGCTGTTCCTGCTGCCCAACAGCGCTCCCGGCACGTGGCGTTATCTGTTCCTGTTCGGCGCCATCGGTCTGATCATCGCTCCCGCCATCCGCTTCCTGCTCCCGGAATCGGTGCGCTGGCAAGTCGCCCAGGGTGACCTCGACGCGGCCGACAAGCAGGTCGCCGACCTCGAGGCTCATGCCGTGCGCGCGGGGAAGCCGTTGCCGGAGCCGATCGTCCGCGCCGAAGCCGGCACCAACTTCACCTTGCGTGAACTGCTGCGGAACCGGAACATCCTGCGCCTGGTCGCCATTGTCGGCTTCGGCTGGTTCGGCGCCACGCTCGGCCTGTACATGTATCAGAACTGGTCGGTGTATGTGCTGATCGATTCGCTGCACTACTCCGAGTCCGACGCCTACAGCCTCCAGTTCGTCTGGTCCCTCGTCTATGCGGTCACCCCGCTGGCCACCGCGCTCCTGATCGACCGGGTGGAACGCAAGACGCTCATTCTGTGGTCGTCGCTGGCCTCGGCTTTGCCGATCCTGGCGCTCGGCCTGGCCACCAGCAACCTCGTCGTGGCCATCGCGGGCGGCGCGGCGGGAATTCTCACCGGTGTCGTCTTCTCCGTGTACTACGCCTACATTCCCGAGACGATGCCGACCGAGGCACGTGGTCTCGGCACCGGCGTGATCTTCAGTATCGGCCGGTTCGGTGGCGTCGTGTCCGGCGTTCTCGGCGCCGCCATCTACAGCGCCGACGAGTGGGGGCTGGACCGATCCGGCCTGATGATCGGGGCTGCCGCGGTGTACGTCGTGTCCGCGCTCGTGGTGTTCGGGTTGGGTCCGAAGACAGCCAACAGATCGCTGGAAGAGGTATCGGCGAACGAGCTCCGAACGACCGACTGATCACGCCCCGACGCAGGTGGGCCGCCGGGCCAGGAAAGGCCCGGCGGCCCGTTGCCGTCGACAGCAGCTGGATCACATCGTCGTGCATTTCCTGCACCGCCACGTGCCCGAGAGTCGAACAGAGGCAACGACGATGTGATGATGTGAACCATGCTGACGCAGAACAGCCCGGAGGACCCCGCGCTACCGGCACGTCCGGCGCGGGGGCCCGGACGCCCGGTGGGCGATCACGAGGAGAAGCGGGCTGAGCTGCTCGCCGCGGCGACCAAGGTCATCGCCGAGCACGGGTTCGCCAAAACGTCCCTGCGCAAAGTCGCCGAACGCGCGGGATACACCACAGGCGCGGTGACCTACTATTTCGCCAACAAAGGCGACCTCGTCCTCGCGCTCGCGGAGAGCCGCTTCGACCGCTTTGACAAGCTGCTCGATTCCGTCGCGCCGGAGGCCGATATCCGCACGCTGGTGCAGCGATGGTTCGAGATGTCGGTCGGGGAACCCGAATTCTCCATCGTGATGTCGCAACTGCTGGCCAACCTGCAGTTCGACGCGAAATTGAAAGACACCCTGGTCCGGCGCTATGCCGACTACCGGGCGCGCTTCGCCGAGATCGTCCGGGAAGGCCAGCGCCGCGGCACGATCCGCGACGACATCCCCGCCGCAGTCCTCGCCGATCAAATCGGCGCGATGGGCGATGGATTCGCGGTCGTCACACCGCTGGAACTCCAGGATTTCGGACCCGAGAGGATCGACGAGATCCTCGACGGCGTGATCCGGCTCCTCGCTCCCGTCGGGAACGGATGAGCCGGACCGAATTCAGCCCCGGCGCAGCTCGCGCTTGAGAATCTTGCCCGTGGCGCCCTTCGGGAGCTCGGGCATCAGGTGGAACGTGCGCGGGTATTTGTAGGCGGCCAGATGCTGTCTGGTGTAGGCGGTCAGCGCCTGCTCGTCGACGGTGCTGCCGGGTCGCAGCACCACGAAGGCCTCGACCTCCTCACCGAGACGCGGGTCGGGCCGACCGATCACCGCGGCTTCCACGATGTCGGGGTGATCGTAGAGGACCTCTTCGATTTCGCGCGGATACACGTTGTAGCCGCCGCGCACGATGAGGTCTTTGAGCCGGTCGACGATGAAAAAGAATCCGTCGCCATCGCGATACCCCAGATCGCCGGTGTGCAGCCACCCGTCGCGGATGGTCTGCGCCGTCGCCTCGGGACGGTTGAAATACCCCTTCATCACGCAATGGCCGCGCACGACCACCTCACCGACGTGCTCGGCACCGGCAGGCAGCGCCGCGCCGTCCGTGCCGAGAATCGTCATCTCCACACCCCAGATCGGCTTGCCGATCGAGAGCACCTTGCGTTCGGCCGCACTGATGTTGAAGCACGCGCTGCTCGACGTCTCGGAAAGGCCGTAGCCTTCGAGGATCACCACGCCGGGGAATTTCTCCTCGAATCCGCGAATGACCTCGCCGGGGATCGACGCGCCGCCGGACACCGCCGCGCGCAACGAGCCGATCTCGCGGTCGGCGAGATCGGTGCCGAGGAAGGCGGTGAACATCGTCGGCACCCCGATCAACACCGAGACATTGTGCTTCTGCATCGCGTCGAGGGCGGCCTCCACCTCGAAACGCGGCAGCAGCGCGACGCTGCTACCGAACCGTGCGGCGGTGTTCAGCACGCTCGACAGGCCGAACACATGGAACAGCGGCAGCACGCCGAGGGTCACGTCCTCGGGGGTCATGCCGAAATGGCGGGGCGCCATCGTGCAATTCATGAAGAGCGAGAAGTGCGTGAGCTCAGCGCCTTTCGGGCGCCCCGTGGTTCCCGAGGTGTAGAGCAGGACCGCGGTGTCGTCCGCCGTCGCCGGATGCAGGCCGTCGAAAACCTCAGCCTCCAGCAGGCGATCGAAGGCTTCGGTACCGACCGACGGATCCTCTCCGACGACCACGATGTCGGTGACGCCGGCGCGTGCGGCGCCGTCCAGCGCCGAGGCGGTCGAGAACGTGGAGGTGACCAGCATTCGTGACCCACTGTCGGTCAGGTGGTGTTCGATCTCCCGCGCGGTGAACAGCGGATTCAACGGCACCATCACCAACCCCGCTTTGAGGATGGCGAAGTAGGTGGTGACGAACTCGGGGACATTGGGCAGCTGGACGGCCACCTTGTCGCCGGGCGCGAGACCGCGGTCCCGCAGCGATCGCGCGATCCGACCGGAACTCTCGTCCACGTCCCGGTAGGTCAACGTCCGCTCCCCCGCGTGCAGAAAGGGCGCGTCGGGCCGTTCAGCGGTCGAATCTCGCAGGATGGTGGCCAGGTTGAACGACATGTCGATGTCCTCTCCGATCAGATCCGAGCACCCGGTCAGGACAGCAGTAGTCAGTCATTCCCTCACCCGGCAAAATCACTAAGCGCTTGCTTAGCAATTAAGATAACACTCGATTCGTAAACCCGTCACAGGTTTCGCGCACCGATTCGGATGAGATGTGTTCGAACCATCGCTCACCCTCCTGAAGGTTCAGCGATGGTGCGAGATCGCGACACGCGGTCGCTCGGTTACCAGGTCACTTCACTGGTCATCTCGGACGGGTCTGTCCGGCCGTGTGGCATCGTCGTCGCCCTGCTTCGGCCCGATTCTGCGCGGCATCACCCTCGGCCGAGCACCCCTGGGCGCATCGTCGGTACCGGCACGTCGCCGGCGCGACGCGCCGAGGTCGATGACGTTGTGTTCATGCTCGGCGTTCTCGCCCGCCTGCGCCGCGGCGTCGACCGGCCACGAACCCGAGCTCTGCAACTCCGCTCGAGTCACCGGACGGGTAGGTGCCGGATCGTAGACAGCCTCCGGGGGCCAAGGCCGGCGCCGGGCTTCGCCGACATCCTCTCGGCCTCGGCGCGGCCGCCTCGGCAGCCGGACAACGTTCGACGCCCGGCCCTCGGACGCACCAGGACCATCTTCGGAGGCCTTCATCTCTTCTCACTTCCGCCGCAGCCGCTCCAGCGCATCGAATCGACTTCCGCCAGGTTCCCTCGCGAACCTGCCCCGGCATCCTGGTCCGACATCGAACTAACCGCTGACAGGCGTCGCGGCACCCGCCGTTCCCAGAACGGACAGTGCCTCGAACTTCGGCTTCGGTCTCTCGATCACCTCCACATTCTGCCTCAAAGCCCCTATCACCCGCCTTCGACCCGGTGGGAGCCTGCGGGCCGCCTGCGTCATCGCCGAGGGCTCACGCCCCGCTGTGACGGCAATTACGCAGCGCCGTGCGTAATCGAAGACACCGCTGATCAGGGCGAATACGGGGTTCGCCGGGCGGTAGCGTCGAAGCCATGCAGCTGACCGCGTCGACCGATATCGGCCTGCGCGCCGTAATGCGACTGGCCGCGGCCGACCAGGCGGGCGACCGGGTGACGATCAAGGCGATCGCCCACCAGGTCGGCGCCTCCGAACGCACCGTGTCCACCGTGGTGGCCCGGCTCGTCGAGATCGGCGTGATCGCGACGACCCGCGGCCGCGGCGGCGGGCTGGTGCTCACCGACACCGCGCGCTCGACGACGCTCGGGACATTGATCCGGCACTTGGAACAACGTCCCGAGGTCGTCGACTGCGCGGGGCCGCCGTCGTGCCCGATGATCGCGGGGTGCCGTCTGCGCCATGTCCTGGCGCAGGCCGCCGAGGCGTTCTATCGCGAGCTCGACCGGTTCACGGTGGCCGATCTCGTCGCCGGTTCGGCCGGACAGCTGCTGCCGTTGCGCGCGCGGACATCGCACCGCGCGCCCGCTGACGCCGAGGAGCCCTGATGACCGCACCCACCCGCTCACACCCCGAACTCGCTCCGGCGCAGGCCGAGATCGTGCGCGCGACACTCCCGGCGATCGCCGCCGCCGTCGACGAGATCACCACCGTCTTCTACCGGACCCTGTTCGGCAACCACCCCGCATTGCTGCGCGATCTGTTCAATCGCGGCAACCAGGCCCAGGGCAGTCAGTCCCGCGCGCTGGCCGCCTCGATCGCCACCTTCGCGACCTACCTCGTCGACCCCGCCCTGCCACATCCGTCGGCCATGCTGTCCAGGATCGGGCACAAGCACGCCTCCCTCGGCATCACCGCCGATCAGTACCAGGTGGTGCACGACAACCTGTTCGCCGCGATCGTGGAGGTTCTCGGCGCGGACGTGGTCACCGCGCCGGTCGCCGACGCGTGGGATCGGGTGTACTGGCTGATGGCCGACGCGCTGATCGATCTGGAGAAGCAGCTCTACATCGAGGCCGGGGTGCAGCCGGGTCAGATGTTTCGCACTGTGACGGTGACCGAGCGCAGCGACGATCCGGCAGGTGTCGCCGTTTTCCGGGTCCGTGCCGTCAACCCGGCCGAAGAACTCCCTGGATTCATTGCGGGGCAATACATCTCGGTGGGGGTGCGACTACCCGACGGCGCGCGGCAACTGCGGCAGTACAGCCTGATCGAGGCGGGTGGGGACGGCACGCTGGCGTTCGCGGTCAAACGGGTCGCCGCGACACCGGGATGCCCGGCCGGTGAGGTGTCGACCTGGCTGCACGAGCGGGTCGCGACCGGCGACACACTCGAGATCTCGCTGCCTTTCGGCGATCTGACGATCGACCCGGACGCCACCACACCGCTGGTGCTGATCTCGGCGGGCGTCGGCGTGACTCCGATGGTGGGAATCCTCGAACATCTCGCGGCCCGTGATCCGGGTAGGCCGGTTCAGGTGCTGCACGCCGATCGCAGCGCCGACACCCATCCCCTGCGCACGCGGGTGCTCGCCCTCGTCGACCGTCTCGACCGAGCTGAGGTCGCGTTCTGGTACGCCGAGGAAACAGACGGCGCGCATCGGGGCCGGCTGGATCTGTCGGCGATCGCCCTGCCCGGCGACGCCGAGATCTACGTGTGCGGTGGTGACGGTTTCCTCGATACGGTGCGCGCGCAACTGACCGCGGCAGGAATTCCCGCCCAGCGGGTGCACATCGAACAGTTCACCCCCACCGATTGGCGCCGATGAGAGTTACGCGCCCGAGACGTGGTGCGCGGCGGTAGCGCCGCCATCGCCTTCCGTCGTCTTCGCGAGGATAATTGTCAGCGGATGACGGGTTCGTCTACGACCAGGAGTCAGCGATGATCCACAGCCATCGGGCGTTCTCCCACCTGGTCCACGCGATGGGTGAGGAGTCGTTCGACGACGACCAGTTGCGTCATGCGGCCTGGATCGCGCGATGCGCCGGCCGCGGTCCGACCGCGCCACTGAACCTCGGTGAGTTCACCGAACTCGCCGACCGGGTCGAGATCGGGCCACTCGCGGCCGGGACGCTGGTGTTCTCCGCGGGTGCACCCGCCGACGGGGTGTGGATGGTCAAGCAAGGCCGGGTCGAATTGTCGGTGGGCTCCGAGCGGGGTCGTACGGTCGTCGATGTGCTTCGTCCCGGCGACGTCGACGGTGACATCGCCCTGCTGCTGGGGATGCCACTGGCCTACACCGCGCGCACGCTCACCGAAGCGAGCTGCATGTTCCTGCCGGCTTCGGCCTTCGAGGCGCTGCTCGCCAACGATCCCGCGATCGCCCGCCGCTGGTTTTCCAGCGTCGCCCAGCGGGTTTCGGCCGGTCAGGGACGATTGATCAACATGCTCGGCCGCCCGCTGCCCACCCAGGTCGCCCAGCTGCTGCTCGACGAGGCCGTCGACGGTTCGGTCCACCTCGCCCAGCGCACCCTCGCCGCCATGCTCGGTGTGCAACGCCCGTCGTTGACCAAGACCCTCAAAGAGTTCGAACGCCACGACCTGATCAGCATCGACGACGACACCATCAGCATCATCGATGCCGAACGACTGCGCCGACTCGAGTCGGCACACTGAACACACTCGGTTCACCCGTTCCGGGTGATGTCGCGACCGGTCTGTAGGTGGTTCGCTTGGCCTCGGATCTCTGTGGCCCACCCATCGAGGAGTGCTTGTGAGCGCGCACCCACCGACCGCCGAACACGGCGAACTCGATCGCGGCGTGGCCGGGACCAGACCGACGGCCGGGTGATCCGGTGTCGCGGACGAGCGGTCCCGAAGTCATGAGCGCCCCGCGCGGGGTGCTGATACCACTGGCTTCGGCGCAGTTCATCTGTAGCTTCGCGGGCTCGAACATGAATGTGATGATCAACGACATCAGCGTCGACCTCGACACCACCGTGCAGGGCGTGCAGGTGGCGATTACGGTCTTCCTGCTGGTGATGGCCGCGTTGATGATCCCCGGTGGCAAACTCACCGAGCGATACGGGCGCAAGCGCTGCTTTCTGGCCGGACTGCTGCTGTACGGCATCGGAGCACTGCTCAGCGCGGTGGCGCCGGGGCTCGGTGTGCTGATTCTGGGCTACTCCATTCTCCAAGGTATCGGCACCGCCCTGCTGATACCTCCCGTCTACATCCTGACCACCCTGTTGTTCACCGACACCGCATCGCGCGCCAAGGCATTCGGGGTGGTCATGGCGATGGGCGGCCTCGGCGCGGCGGCGGGACCGCTGATCGGTGGCCTCATCACCACCGCACTGAGCTGGCGTTCGGCGTTCCTGTTCCAGGCCACTGTCGTCCTGCTCATCGTGGTGCTCGGCCGCCGCATCGACGACCCGCTCCCACCGGATCCGAGCAAGCCCTTCGACATCACCGGCGCGGTGCTGTCGGCGGTCGGGCTGACTCTGATCGTGCTCGGAATCCAGTCCGCCGACAACAACATTCGACTGATGGTCGCCTCGGTGGCCCTGGGTGCGGCGGTACTCGCCTGCTTCGTGCTGAGCATCCGCGCCAAGGAGCGCGCCGGGCGTGAGCCGCTGATCGCGACGAGTATGTTCACCGATCGCGTCGCCGATCTCGGCCTGGTCACCCAACTCACGCAATGGATGCTGCTGATGGGCACCTCCTTCGTGGTGGCGGCCTATCTCCAGGTCGTGCGCGGGTACAACGCCATCGAGACCGGAGTGATCTTCACGGCCGCGACGCTCGGCCTGCTCGCGACGTCGCTGGCCGCAGCACGTCTGGCGCGCAGGCACCCTCAACGCACTCTGATCAGAGCAGGCTTTGTGGTCAGCGTCCTCGGCATCGTCGTCCTGCTCGCGCTGGCCGGCCGTTCCCTGAACCCGTGGGCCTTCGCACCGGGGCTCCTGTTGATCGGACTCGGGCTCGGACTCATGCTCACCCCGTCGGTCACGGTGGTCCAGTCCAGTTTCACCGAGGAGGAACAGGGCGAGATCTCGGGCCTGTCCCGCAGCGTGTCGAATCTCGGCTCCTCCCTCGGAACCGCCCTGACCGGCACCATCCTCGTCGCCGGTCTCACCGGCCGGGCCTACGCCGCCGCGATGATCACCCTCGCCGGTATCGGGCTCCTCGGCTTCCTCGCCGCCACGTTCCTTCCGGACCGCACCATCACCGATCCCCCGTAGCGCTGAGCTCAGCCCGGTGCGATCGGCTCGAAGGAACGAATCGCATCGGCACCGGCGCCCACCACCCCCGCCGACGATTCCGGCACTTCGTTCCACGCGCCCGACAGGTCGCGCAGCGGCTCCGAGACCACGAATCGGGTCTCGGAACCCAGCTCGCGCAGCACCTCGACCTCGGGGTGCAGTGCCCGCAACGCGGACAGTTCGGTCGAGAAGAACAGTGATCGCGATTGCCGCTCACTGGAATAGCGGAAGACCCACAGGAATTCGCCATTGGTGGTCGCAACGGTCATCTGCACCGGATGGTCGACTCCGTACGCGTGTCCGACGTCCTCGACGAAACCGACCGCGCGGGCGACAGCACCGAAGGGATCGTCGACGAGACCGAACGTCAAGGCCAGGTAGAACAGGGTTTCGGTGTCGGTCGAGCCCTCGATCTCGGCGAAGAGCGCCGGTTCGACGGCCGCCAGCAGGTCACGCCGGGTCTCGTGGAAGCCGCGCAGGGCGCCGTTGTGCACCCACAGCCACCGCCCGTGCCGGAACGGGTGACAGTTGCTGCGCTGCACGGCCGTCCCGGTCGAGGCTCGAACGTGCGCGAGCAGCATCGGTGTGCGCACCTGACCCGCGATCTCCCGCAGATTGCGATCGTTCCAGGCCGGTTCGATGCTCTTGTACACCGCGGGCTCGGCGCCGATGCCGTACCAGCCGACACCGAAGCCGTCACCGTTGGTGGTGGTCGCGCCCAGACGTGAGTGCAGGCTCTGGTCGATCAGCGAGTGTTCAGGGCGGAACAACAGATCCTCGGCGAGGATCGGCTCACCCGAGTACGCCATCCACCGGCACATGAATCCATTCAAGCAGAGATGACACCGTCGGCGACAGTAGTTCAATCGTCGCTCATCCTGTACAATGCGCGCTCGACCAAATCGTCCGTCGTCGCCGAACCCGGTTTCCAGGTGGTGCCGATATCCGTTGCGGCGCTATCGTTTGCGGCCGATCCCGCCGACGATGCAGTGTCGGACGTCGTTGAGCGGGGCCAGGTGCGGGCCGTCGGGCCACCAGTCGTCGCAGCGGACCAGGCCGGGTTCGACCATCTCCAGGTCGCCGAACATGGCTCCGATCTCGTCCCTGGTGCGGAAGCGGCCGCTGCCCATCGGGCTGTGGATGAACTTCTCTTCCATCTTGCGGGCCAGTTCGCTGTATTCGGGCGTCTGCGGGTCGTGGAAGTGGGCGATGGCCACGAACGAACCCGAGGGCAGTGCGTCGATGTAGGTCTGCATCAGCGCGGGGCCGTCCTCGCCCAGGTAGTGGTGCAGGGTGCCGATGTGGAACAGCGCCAGCGGGCGGGTGAAGTCGAGTTCGGTGCGGACCGTCTCGTTGCCGAGGACCTCGAGCGGGCGGAAGATGTCGGCCTCGGCGATCCGGGTGCGGCTGTTACCGGCCAGCAGGGCCCGCGCGTGCACGAGCACCGACGGATCGTTGTCGACGTAGACCACCCGCGACTGCGGGTTGACCCGCTGGACCACCTGGTGGGTGTTCTCGGCGGTGGGCAGGCCCGAGCCGAGATCGAGGAACTGGTCGATCCCCGCCTTGGCCAGGAATCGACACGCGCGGATGAGGAAATCGCGGTTGGCCCAGGCCAAGTCGTTGACCTGCGGTGCGACGGTGCGGACCTGGGCCAGCACCTCGCGATCCACCTCGTAGTTGTCTTTGCCGTTGAGTGCGGCATCGTAGACGCGCGCGATGCTCGCGCGCGTGGTGTCCACCCCGACCGGAACGGCGCTGGGGTAGGCGGCAGAGGATTGCGACATCGGGCGCCTCCGGGCTTCGGACCGTCTGTACGAATTCAGCGTAGAGCATCTATTCCGTTGGCACAGAAGCTAACCCGACTACGCTCACCTGCGCTCGAGCCACTCCTCGAAGGTCGGGCCCGCGATGACGGCGCCGGGTCCGGGCAGCAACGCACCCTCGGCTTGCAGGTGGTGATCCGGATCGGTGGCGTCGAGCACTTCGACCACCTGGGCCGGTGCGCCGCGCCGGGCGGCGACCCGTGCCACCGCGTCTACGAGCCGCCACTGCTGCGGGCCCGCGACCTCGACCACGGCGGGTCCGTCGGTGCGGACGAGCTCGGCCAGGTGCTCGGCGACCGTGCGCGCGGCGACCAATTGCGCCCGGTAGGCCGGTATTTCGGCCCGGTCGCCGACCGTGGTCCAGTCGAGCATCATCTCGGTGAACTCGTGGAACTGCGCCGCACGCAGAATGCGCACGGGCACCGGTCCCTCCTGGTAGGCGCGCTCGTGGGCGAGTTTGCCCGCGTAGTGGCCCGCGGCGAAGGCATCGATGCCGATGATCGAGACCACCGCGATGCGCCGCACGCCTGCCGCCGCCGCGGCCTGCTGGACATTGCGGGCGATCGTGCGGAAGAACTCGGTCACCGCCGCGGTGTCGGTGGTTTCGGCGTTCACCGCGTCCACGACCAGCTCGACCCCGGCGAGCGCGGCGGCGAGACCGTGGCCGGTCAGCACGTCGACGCCTGCCGTGCGGGTGATCTCGACGATGTCGTCGCCGTTGTTCTTCAGAACGTCGACCACCTCGCGGCCGATCCGTCCGCTCGCCCCGATCACTGCGATCCGCATTCGTTGCTCCTTCGTCGGTGTGTTGTTCGTGGAGACGACGAAAGACGCGGACGCAGTGTGACATCAGGCAGGTAGAGGGGCACGCGCGGCGGCCGCGGGTGTGCGGCAGCAGGCCGCCGCGCAGTACGCGCTGCCGGCGAACGCGCAGTAGCTCAGAGCTGGGCTTCGATCGCGGTGACGATCTCGCTCGCGTCCGGGGTGACGGTCGGGCGGAAGCGGCCTGCGACCGTGCCGTCGCGGCCGATCAGGAACTTCTCGAAGTTCCACTGGATATCGCCCGCGCTGCCGTCGGCGGCCGGGGTCTCGACCAGGCTGGTGTAGAGCGGGTGGCGGTCGTCGCCGTTGACGTCGACCTTGGCCAGCAGCGGGAAGTCGACGCCGTAGGTGACCGAGCAGAATTCCTGGATCTCCTCGGCGGTGCCCGGCTCCTGTCCCATGAACTGGTTGCAGGGGACGCCGACCACCGTGAAGCCACGCTCACCGTAGGTCTTCTGCAGCTCGACCAGGCCGGTGTACTGCGGGGTCAGCCCGCACTTGGAGGCCACGTTGACCAGCAGCACCGCCCGGTCACCCGCCAGCTCGCCCAGCGTGGTGTCGGCCCCGCTCAGGGTCTGCACCGCAATGTCTCGAATGTTCGCGCTCACCACAACACCACCAGATCTCGTCTATGTCGGTTCGATCGCCACCGTACCGGAGCCCGACCGGGGCGCAAGTGTCCCGCTGGGCGGGAAGTTCTGTAACACGTTCTTGTTTTGTCGCGCGGTTAGCGGCACCATTTCGGGTACGCACCCGAGCACCGGAGGAACACGTGACCGAACAGCCCCACCGGATCGACACCGTCCGCCCGCTGCGCGCGAACGCCGTGACGCACTGGGATTTCGAGGCCGACGTGGTGGTGGCCGGGTTCGGCATCGCCGGCGTGTGCGCCGCGATCGAGGCCGCCAGGGCGGGCGCGAAGGTGCTCGTCCTGGAACGGACCGGCGGCTGGGGCGGCGCCGCGGCGCTGGCGGGCGGCTTCGTCTACCTCGGTGGCGGCACCCCGCTCCAGCAGGCGCTCGGGTTCGACGACACCCCGGAGAACATGGCCGCGTTCCTCACCGCCGCGCTCGGGCCCGGCGTCGACGAGGCCAAGATCGAGGACTACTGCGCGGGCAGCGTCGAGCACTACAACTGGCTCGTCGAGTGCGGGGTGCCGTTCAAGGAGTCGTTCTGGGGTGAGCCCGGCTGGGAGCCGCCGCACGACGAGGGGCTGATGTACTCCGGCGGCGAGAACGCCGCGCCGTTCCTCGATGTCGCCAAGCCGGCGCCCCGCGGCCACGTACCGCAGATGGCCGACAAGAAGACCGGGGAACGGGGCGGCGGCTACATGCTGATGAAGCCTCTCGCCGACACCGTCGCCGACCTCGGCGTCGCCGTCGAGTACGACACCCGCATCCGCAGGCTCATCGTCGACGACCAGGACCGCGTGGTCGGCGTGCTGGCGACCACCTACGGCAAGCCCGTCGCCGTGCGGGCCGCGCGCGGTGTGGTCCTGGCGACCGGCAGCTTCGCCTACGACACCGAGATGATCGACCGCTACACCCCGCGCCTGAGCGGCAGGCCCGGCGCGGCCATCGAGGAACACGACGGCATCGGCATCCGGGTCGCGCACGCGCTCGGCGCCGAGCTGGCGCACATGGACGCCAGCGAGGTCGCCATCTTCGGCGATCCGCAGCTGATGGCGCGCGGCATCCTCGTCAACGGACGCGGTCAGCGGTATGTCACCGAGGACACCTACCCGGGCCGGATCGGTCAGGCGACGCTGCTGCAGAACGACAACCAGGCCTTCCTCGTCATCGACGAGGCCTCGCTCGAGGAAGCCCTGACGACCGAGAGCTCCACGCCGTTCTTCCGTGTCCCGCCGAAATGGGTCGCCGAGACCGTGGCCGAGCTCGAGTCCGAGATGGGCCTGCCCGAACAGACACTGCAGACCACCGTCGCCACCTACAACCGGCACGCCGAGAACGGCAGCGACCCGCTGCTGGGCAAGAAGCCGGAGTGGGTCCGCCCGATCACGCCGCCGCTGGCAGGCTTCGACCTGCGCGGGCTCACCGCCGGGTTCACCCTCGGCGGACTGCGTACCGATCTGGACTCGCGGGTGCTGCACGTCAGCGGTGAGCCGATCGAGGGCCTCTACGCGGCGGGTCGCTGCACGTCAGGGCTGTGCGCGTACGGCTACGTCAGCGGCGCCTCGCTCGGCGACGGCAGTTTCTACGGCCGCCGGGCGGGCAAAGCCGCCGCGGCGGCGGGAACCGACTGACGCGCGCGGCACCCCCGAAGCCGCACTGTCGCCTACGCTGCTTGCAGCGCGTCGGCCGGACGACGAGTCCGGCTGTGCTCGCGGGCTTTTCAGTCCGCGCGCCGACGCGACCAGTTGGCTACGACAGATGCAGTGCAGGATCGGAGTTGGACAGTGCAAGCAGGTGGGACGTCCGCGGATTACGTGATCGTCGGCTCCGGGTCCGCGGGGGCGGTGCTCGCGAATCGGCTCAGCGCCGACCCTGATACCACGGTTGTCCTGTTGGAGGCCGGTCCGGCCGACGACGACAAGTACGCCCATATTCCGGCGGCGTTCTCGAAGCTGTTCCGCACCGAACGTGACTGGGACTATCTGACCGAACCCCAGCCCGGCCTCGGCGACCGCCAGATCTACTGGCCGCGCGGCAAGACCTTCGGCGGCTCGTCGTCGATGAACGCGATGATGTGGGTGCGCGGCTTCCGCGCCGACTACGAGGAGTGGGGGCTCCTCGCGGGTGAGCAGTGGAACTTCGCGGCCGCCGTCGAGCAGTTCCGCAAGATCGAGAACGTGCAGGACGCGCAGTTCCCCGACGAGGGCTCGAAGGGACCGCTGCACGTGCAGCGCCAGCGCAGCCCGCGCGCCTCGACGCACGCGTTCCTCGAGGCCGTGCGCCAGGCAGGGCACGAGCTCGAGTCGCCGAACCGGCCCGCGCCCAAGGGCTTCGCGCAGACGATGGTGACCCAGCGCGACGGCAGGCGCTGGAGCACCGCCGATGCCTACCTGCGACCGGCGATGAAGCGCGCGAACCTGACCGTGCGCGCCGAATCGCTGGCCACCCGGGTGCTGTTCGACGGCACCAAGGCCACCGGCGTGGAGTACCTGCACGACGGGCAGACCCAGACGGTGACCGCGAACCGCGAGGTCATCCTGTGTGGTGGTGCGGTGAACAGCCCGCAGCTGCTGCAGCTTTCGGGCATCGGCGACAAGGAGGAGCTCGAGGGGCACGGCATCGAGGTCGTCGCCCACTCCCCCGAGGTCGGCGCGAATCTGCAGGACCATCTGATCGCCGCGCTCGGCTACAGCGTCGAGTCGGATTCGCTGTTCACGGCGGAGAAGCCGCTCGAGCTGCTCAACTATTTCGTCCGGCATCGCGGCATGCTCACCTCCAATGTCGGTGAGGCGTACGGGTTCGTGCGCAGCGAGCCCGAGCTCGAGCACCCCGATCTGGAGCTGATCTACGCGCCGGCGCCGTTCTATCACGAGGGTCTGGTCGAGCCGACCGAACACGGTGTCGTCGTCGGCGCCATCCTGCTGCGCCCGCGCAGCCGTGGCCGGATCGGCCTGGCTTCGGCCGATCCGACGGCCAAGCCGGTCATCGATCCGCAGTACCTGTCCGATGCCGACGGCGCCGACCGCGCCGCGCTGATGACCGGCCTGCGGGTCTGCGCCGGGCTCGTCGAGCAGCCCGCGCTCAAGAGCGCGCTGGGTGTGCTCATCTACCCGCCGGAGGCGCCCGCGGATCTCGAGGAGACCATGGCGCTGACCATCGAGAAGTTCTCGCACACCCTGTACCACCCGGTCGGCACCTGCCGGATGGGCACCGACGCCGCTAGCGTCGTCACCCCGGACCTGAAGGTGCGTGGTGTCGAGGGTCTGCGCGTCGCCGATGCCTCGGTGATGCCGTTGATCATCCGCGGGCACACCAATGCCCCGGCGATCTTCATCGGTGAGCAGGCCGCGGACTTCATCCTGGCCGAGTCCTGAACCCGTGGTGGGGGGGGGGGNNNNCCCCCACCACCACCTCACGCCAAGGCCAGTGCCAGCGACCCGGCCGCCAGCAGCAGATACGGCAGCGGGTAGCCCAGGTGCGCGTACCAGCGCGCCCGCAGCACGGTGAGCTCGGCGCCGACGAAGTACAGCACCAGCCCGGCCGCGGCCGCGACGGCCAGTGGGCGGTAGGCCAGACCGGCGAGCAGGCCCAGCCCACCGGCCGCCTTGATCACGGCGAACGGGGTGAGTGTCCACGGCGCGACGCCGTAGTGGCGCATGTTCTCGCGCACCCAGTCGGCACGGACGACATCGATCGCGGCGGCGGCGAGTGCGGCCAGTGCGGCGAGCACGGTGACGACGACATAGCTGGTGTGCATTGGACGGTTCCTCCGGTCTACGGTGATCGACGGCAGTCGCCGTCGTCGTGTGTGACGAACGGCCCGACCGAAAGGTGACCGATGCGCGCGGATTCGCTCGCGCTGGCCTTCGAGCAGCGGCGCACCCGACTGCGCAACATCGCCTACCGGATGCTCGGCTCGGCCGCCGAGGCCGACGACGCGGTGCAGGAGACCTGGCTGCGGCTGGATCGGGTGGCCGCGGCCGAGATCGCCAATCTCGACGGCTGGCTGACCACGGTCGTGACCCGGATCTGCCTGGACGCCCTGCGCGTGCGCGCGCAACGCGCCGAGACCACCGAGACGGCGGCCGTCGACGCGCGCGCCACCGGACCCGGCGCCGATCCCGAGGACGAAGCGCTGCTGGCGGATTCGGTCGGACGGGCCATGCTGGTAGTCCTCGATGTGCTCGGGCCGGAGGAACGGGTCGCGTTCGTTCTGCACGATCTGTTCGCCGTGCCGTTCGCGGACATCGCGCCGATGCTCGGGCGGACACCGGCCACCACCAAGAAGCTCGCCAGCCGCGCCCGGCTCCGGGTACACGCGCCGGCTCGCGTCGAGCAGGCCGAGTTCGCGGAACAGCGCGTCGCGGTGGCGGCGTTCCTGAAGGCGGCTCGCGAGGGTGATCTGGGCGAACTGCTGGCCGTGCTCGCACCGGACGTGGTGCGCACGGCCGATCCGGCGGCGCTACCGCCCGGGATGGCGGCGCTCGTCCGTGGCGCCGCCGCGGTCGCCGAGGGCACGCTGGTGCTGCGGCAGCGGTCGCGTGACGCCGTGCTGCTCCTCGTCGACGGGCGGCCCGGACTGGTGGTGGCACAGGGAGGCAAGCCGCTGTTCGCCGTCACGTTCACCGTTCACGCGGGCCGGATCGCGGCCTACGACGTGGTCGCCGCCCCGGATCGGCTCGCCGAACTCACGCTGGCGCTGCTGCCCGACCAGTCCTGAACCCATGCGGCAGCGCCGTTTTGGCACTCTGTGCAAGTTTGCACCGGTTGCGATGCCGCAGCCGGTGCGTAAACGCAGCGCGCGCAGGCGAACTCGCGTCGGTCAGAGCGCGGGCACGCGCGCGAACCCCAGCGGCGGGGTCGGCACCGGGCCCGAGCGCAGGTCGTGCCGGAAATCGGGCAGCAGCGGCAGCATGTCGACATTGCGGGCGGCATAGCAGCGCACCATCGGCAGCGCGCGCGAGACCTCGGCGCGTTCCACCGGCTCGGCGTCGAGGAACGCCATCCCCTCCAGGCCGAGCCCGAGGGTGTCGGCGATCCGCACGATCGAGGCCGACTTGCGGCCCCAGCCCACCTCGACCGCCGAGAACATCTCGTACAGCCCGTGCCGGTAGAGCGTCCGCAGCGTGCGCGAACGATCACCACGTGCCGCGACAGCATGCAGCACACCGCGCTCGCTCAGCTTGGTGAGCGTGCGCAGTGCCTGCGGGCGCAGCGTGGTGCTGGTCGCGTCGTGGACCACACCGTCCCACAGGGTTTCGTCCAGTTCCCAGACCAGACAACGGACGGCAGGTCGCATGGTGGTGCCCCCTATCGGTTCGTTCCGGCGCGGAGAACTCTACAACCACTCATACCGATGGACCAGCCTTGTGATCGCTCACCAAGCAGGCAGGCAAGCATGGGTCCACGACCCATTACCTGACGTTCCATTCCGGCATCGGCGCCGGTTGGCTAGGGTGAAGTCGCTGGACAGCGGGGGCAGAGCCGAAATTTGGGCGAAGGGAACACAGATGTCCGTCGATAATCCACCCCGGCAATCGCTGACCATCTCGGGTCAGCCGATGTCGTCGCCGTTGAAGGACGTCCGTGCCCTCTCCCGGCAGATGGTCGGCCACTTCGTCGCCAATGTCGTCCCCTGCGGCACGCTGCCCGGCGACGCCATCTCCGGCGACGTCACCACCATCACCCGGATCTGCCTCGAGTTCGCCGTCAGCATGCTCGACGGCCGCGACATCCCGAACAAACTGCAGCGCCTGCAGGACGCGGCCAGCGGCTGGGCCCGCGAGGGCGTGCCGATCGACACGATCCACCACTCGATCGCCGAGGGCTTCAAGATCGGACTGGACCTGGTCGTGGCCAACGCGTCGGTGAAGGACTACGACAACCTGGTCGACGGCGTGAAGATGGTGATGGAAATGCTCGACACCATCACCGCGCAGGTGTCGCTGGCCTACGTGCGCGAGCTGCGCGGTGTCGTCAGCGAGCACCACACCGCGGTGCACACGCTCACCTCGGCGCTGCTCGGCGGGCACAGCACCTCCACGATGGCCCGCGAGTGCGGCATCGCGATCGCCGAAACCTACGCGGTGCTCGCGCTGGCGATCCCGCCGCACCGCGAGGAGGCCAACCCCGCGCTCGACGCGAAGGTGGTCGCCCGCCGCAAGCTGCGTCGCGTACAGGCCGAACTGGCCAAGCGCTGCGGGGATTCGGCGCTGTCGCTGCTCAGTGTCGACGGCGGCACGGTGCTCATCCCCGCCGACACCTTCGACCGCGAGGGCCTGGCCGCGCTGGTCGCCCAGCTCTCCCAGGCCGCCCAGGTCGGGATCACCGCGGCGATGGTCGAGACCTCGACGACCGGCGTCCCCGACGCCGCCGACCAGGCCCACGAACTGCTCGACATGGTGCAGCGACTCGAGGTCACCTCGGGGCTCTACCGCTTCGACGAGCTGGCCCTGGAGTACCAGCTGACCCGCCCCGGCCCCGGCCGGGAGTTCCTCGGTTCGCTGCTCGACCCGCTGGATCAGTACCCCGAGCTGCTGGAGACCCTGCAGCGCCACATCGCCAACAACCTCAACCGCCAGCGCACCGCGCGGGTGCTGCACGTGCACACCAACACCGTCGACTACCGGCTCAAGCGGATCGGCCAGCTCACCGGTTTCGATCCGACCCAGCCGTCGGGTCTGTGGTATCTGCGCTCCGCGCTCGTCGCGCGCAGCTACCGTTCCGCCGCCTGACCAGACCCCCGGAACGCCGAAGGCGCTGCCCGCCGAATGCGGGCAGCGCCTTCGTGGTTTCTCACAGCGAGCCGCTACCCCCGATCAGCCAGGGGTTGAAGGTGCACACCAGCTCGTGGTTGCCCGCCGGGTCGATGGCCCGCAGGGCGATCGAGAGCGCCCGCGGGGAGTACATCATCGTCAGGTGGTCGGAAACGTCCTGTTCGCAGCCCTCCTGCAGGGTGATGTTGTGGACCGTGGCGCCGGGACCCGGCTTCAGGAAGGTCAGATCGTAGGGGTTGGTGATCTCGTCGTAGCGGGTGCCCACGACCGTGTAGTCGACGCCGGCGACGGTGTCACCGTCGGCGTTGAGCTGGTTGACGAAATCCGAGCCGATGGTCTGCTGGATGCCGGCGTGCCCGACGAAGATCTCGATGAGACCGAGGATGTCGATGCCGAGGTTGTTGATCGCGCGGCCGAGGGCACCGATGCCGTCGAGACTGGTGCCGTGGTGGGTGGCGCCGTAGGTGACCAGGTTCTTCACCTTGGCAGCGCCGCCGTCGAACTTGGTGTACCAGTTGGCCATCGCGCCGCCCTGGGAGTGGGCGACGATGTCGACCTCGTCGGCGCCGGTGGCCGCGAGCACCCGGTCGACGAAGACGGCGAGCTGATCGGCGGAGTCCTGGATGTAGCCGGTACCCATGACGCCGGGCAGGACCGACCCGAGGCCGCCGCCTTCGACCAGGCCGGAGCGGCCGTAGTTGAAGGTGAACGTGCACAGGCCGGCGTCCTTGATCGGCTGCCCCATGAACGCGTACCCGTTGTAGGCGTTCATCCAGGTGCCGTGCAGCAGCACGACCGGGCGAGGCTTCTCGGCGGTCGGCTTGCAGGCCCAGTCGTTCGCACCGGGCGGGGCGGCGTCGCCGTTGGCGAGGCCGTAGGCGAAGGCGCCGAGGAACGAGGTCTGGGCGGGGCCGTAACCGACTGTGTCGGTCGACTTTCCGCCGGAGGAACCGGAGCTGGAACCGGAGCCGCCGTAGCAGTTCCCCGATCCGTTGCCCGAACCGGCGCCGCTGCCGGAGGTGCAGGCGGAACCGCTACCCGGACCGGCGACCTGGCGGCCCTCGGAGATGAGATCGGCGAGGGCCTGCTCGGTCGGCGCCGGCGCCGGGGACGCGCCCGCCCCGGGTCCGGTGAGCGCGACGGCGAGCGCGCCGACGCCGGTCAGCACCGCCGTCTGTAGCGTCCGTCTGCGACTGGGAGATTTCATTGTTGGCGTATCTTCCTGTGCGATTCGAGAAATACGAATGGCTTTGTCGAAACCGCACTGAACATAAGGCGGCGAAATCGCCGCTTTTCCAACGTCTCCTGGTTTCTGGAAAGATCACCACCGGTTGTCGAAAACCGCCATGAAGCGGCACAGGAATTTTGCCGTCAGCATTCGCTGCGCGCGGCGACCCCTTGCAAACGCTCGTCCAGCCACAGCATCGCCTCCGGATAACCGGTGACCGCACCGATCACATGTTCACCGAACACGCTGCGGTACACCGCGTTCGCGCCGAGTGCGCACTGCTCGTTGTAGAGATTGCGCGCGCCCGCGGCGGGGATCCAGAACTCCTGCTCGCCGTTGTAGATGTAGAGCGGAGCGGCCGAGGGCATCCCGGACATCCGGGTGATCTCGTAGATCGTGGTGGCCAATTCCGAGCGCAGCGGGTCGGCGATGTTGGCGCCGACATCGATCGGCAGGTGCAATACGCCGGGAATGGCGAACACGCTGACGCACTGGTCCTTCATCACCGAGGTCGCCACCCAGCGCGCGAGATTGTTCATCGCGGCGAGGATTTCCGGGCGTTCCCGGCCGATCGCGAACGTCGCCGCCATAAAAATGCCGGAAGCGAGGTTGGCATTCATACTGCGCGAGAGAATCTCGAAATCGGCAGGCACGCCACCCAGTGCCGCGCCGACGATCACGTCGGCGAGTTCCGGTGCGTAGGAATCGATCAGCTTGGCCGCGCCGTGGGTGGCGATGGCGCCGCCGGAATAGCCGGTCATCGCGAATCTGCTGTCCCCGAACGACACCGGGTCGATCCTGCGGACGGCGCGGATCGCGTCGAGCACCGCGTGCCCGGCGACATACGGCTCGGCATAGGCCATCCAGGGGCCCTCGTGATCGGGCACCAGCACCGCATAGCCGCGCAGCGCCGCCAATTGCGTGGTCGGCGGGACGAATTCGGTCGTGCTCGAATGCAGATTGAGGCCGTGCGCCAGGGTGTATCCCGGCGTGCAGTCGCGTCCCAGCGCGTCGATCGGCAGGTTGTTGACCAGTACGGGGCGGTCACCGGGGCCGGTCCAGTCGGTGGCGGGCACGAGCAGGGTCGCCGTGGCGAAGGACGGGCGGCCGTGTGAGTCGTCGGTGCGATACTTGAGCAGGGTGGCCGACCGGATCGACACCAGGGTGAGCGGGGCCGCGGTCGCCATGACATCGCGGGTCTCGATGATGTCGCCCGGCGCGAGCTCGGCCAGGCCGTCGGGCCAGTGGTCGAACATCGGGTCGCCGACCGCCGACGGCATGACCGCGGCGTGCAGGGCGGCGAGTTCGGCATCGGGGTCGTCGGTGGGCTGGATCGGCGAGGGCAGCACCTGATCGATCCAGCGTTGCAGATCGGGCAGGAATCCCGGCGTACCCGGATGCGGCACCGGGAATTCCGTCGTCGGCGGCGGTTCGGCCGCGGCCGCGCCGACGGCGAACGAACAGAGCAGGAGCATCGAGCAGACCAACACACGCACAGATCGCATGGCACACACGCCTTCGGGTGGCAACGTCGGATTCGTCGTGACGTGCGGCGATGCGGTGCTTCGAATTCCGCCGAACCTCCCCCAGTGCGCCCCTCGTCAGATCACTGACGGTACGCCGCAACCACCCCGCCGAATCGGCGTCGTGCCCGAGTCGTGACGCAATGCGGCACGATCGCAACAACGAACGACCCGGATCCGCGTCGGGGCAAGCGGATCCGGGCCGATCGACACCGGGCTCAGCAGGTGCTGGGCGCCGGTTCCCCCTGCAGCCGCGCATCGAGCCATCTCAGCGCGGAAGGTAGTCCGAGCACAGCTGCGGTCAGGTGGTCCGGGGTTGGCGTCGACTCGGTGACCACCGGGGCACCCGCCGCGCACCAGCGGTCCATGGTGGTGGTGATCGCGTCGACCGGGATGAGTCCGTCGATGGGCGAATGCCATTCGAAGACAGGCATGGTCGGTGTCCCGGGGTAGAGCTCGAGGCTGTTCTCCTCCACCACGGCGCGGGCCTCCGGATCGTCGACCATCGACGTCGTCGCGGCGAAGTCGAGGATGCCGCGCCCCGCGCCCGTGCCGAGGATGTCGTTGGTGCAGGCGTCGGCGATCGCGGCGCGGGCCGCGAGGCCGCCGGCGTTCATCTGCTCGCTGATCGGAAAGCGTTGCGGGTATTCCCGTTCCAGGCCGATCCCGGCCGCCAGCGCGAGCCCGAACACGGGATGCGACCCGAAACCTAGGCCCTCGAGCATCGACACCAGATTCATCGGGACCCCGCCCATCGCGGCGCCGGCGATCTCGACCTCGGGCGCGTAGGTGGGCTGCAGCGCCGCCGCCCACGCCGTCGCCATGCCGCCGCCGGAGTAACCCGCCATCGCGACCCGGCTGCCCGAGACCTGCAGTTCCTCGACCTTGCGCACGGCCCTGATTCCGTCGAGGGTCACCTGTCCGCCCAATTTTGCTGCGCCGTAGGCGAAGTTGGGGCCCAGGTGATCCGGTAGCGCCATCGTCCAGCCGCGCCGCAACGCCACGTTCCAGGCGATCGCCTCGCGCACCATCAGATTCGGGTCCTCGGTGTAGAGCACCTTCGACACCGAACAGCGCACGCCGAGGCCGTTGATGATGTGCTGGTAGGACAGCACGGGGGCGTCGCGGCGATGGCTCGTCGGCTGCAGCACCGTCGTCGTGGCCGCGATCGGGTCGCCCGCGGAGTTGGTCGACCGGAATCGCACCAGCGTGATCCTGGTGTCGGGGAACATCGCCAGCGGCGGCATCGGCCGCACCGCCAGCACGTCACCGGGCTGGGTACCCGACAGGTCGGCGGGCTGGGCGTAGAAGGGGTCGGGATCGGCGGTCGGGTAGAGCGGCGCGCTGTGGCTCGCGGCCGCCGGAACGGTGGCCAGCACCAAGGCCGCGGCCACCGCCGACAGTGTTCTGCGCGGCCGAGTCCGTCGTGCCGCGGCAATCCGGATCATGCGGCTGTCCCTCCCGTGTCGCTGCCGTCGGTACCGATACTGGCCGGTACCGTGGCTCGTCGGAACCGCATCCGAGAGACATCGGCGGAGCTCACAACAGCCCTGCGGCGAGGTTGTGATCGGAGGCAAGCTGCCGGCGCACCCGGTTGGTCGGCGTACGGCCGCGGCGCCGGGCAGTCTGTGAGATCTCCAGCGGAATCCAGAACATGTTCTCCTCGATGGTCCGGGTCCTACCGTCGAGCAGGAAGGCGCTCACGAGTGCCGGGGCGAAAAGGAGCACGCCATGATTCCCCTCGACGAGAACATCGCCGCCACCCCCCATCGCATCGAACGGACCGAGATACCGACCCGCCGGATCACGGTCTACTTCGACGGCCCGACACCGCAAGACGCCCTGATCCTGGAATACGCCGCGACCCCGTCCGAGGCCTGGGAGTTCACGACGGCGGCGGTGCACGCGGGCCTGCTGGTGACCGTCGACGGCCGGGTCGGCCCCGAACTGCGCAGACTCCCCTGCCGATCGCTCTGGCACTGAGCCCACCGGCACCGCCCGGCCCGCCGCACTAGGCTGGCCGGGCGGCCGCGTCTCGGCCGCACTGTCCGGGACAACGGAAGGGGCCTCCGTGACACGGTGGCGCAACGGTGCCGCATACGCCGCGATCGCGCTGACCGCCCTGACAGGTTGTGGGTCGGCAGGCTCCGACGACGCGGCCGCACCGGCCCCGACGACGACCACCATGACACCGCGCCCGACCAGCAAGCCACCTGCCACCATCGCGCCGCCGACCACCACCGTCGATCCCTATGCCGGTCTGCCGCTCATCGACCACGTGACCTGGACCGAGACCATCGACGGCCCCCGGCTGCTCGTCGTCCCCACCGTCGCGGGCAGGAAGACCTCGACCCCCGGCACCGACGAGCTCGCCTGGCAGGAAGTCCTCGCCCTCGACGCCGACGCCGACGCGCCGGGGATGCGCGACCAATTCATCTGCCACTGGGTGTGGGCGAGGATGGTGGCGCCCGACAAGCCGAGCTGGAACCTCGAACCGTGGCGACCCGACGTCGGCTATTCGGCCACGGTCTCGGCCAACTGCAATCCCGGCGGCCCGGAACGCTGACGGCCGCCGTCCCGTCCGAAAGGAGCACCTCGCATGCGCATCGTCGTCGCCGGTGGACACGGCAAGATCGCCCTGTTGCTGACCAAGCTGCTCACCCGTCGCGGTGACCAGGTCTACGCCCTGATCCGGAACCCGGGCCAGGCCGCCGACATCGCCGCGACCGGCGGCGTCCCGGTCATCTACGACATGGAACGTGATACTCCCGACGACCTCGCCGCCGCCGTCGCGGGCTCCGACGCGGTGGTGTTCGCCGCGGGCGCAGGCCCAGGCAGCGGGGCCGCGCGCAAGTACACCGTCGACCACAACGGCTCGGTCCAGCTCGCCGACGCCGCCGAGCAGACCGGGGTCCGGCGATTCGTGCAGATCTCGACGATGGGCGCAGGCGCACCACCCGCGCCGGGAACCGACGAGGTGTGTGCCGCCTATATCGATGCCAAGACCCGCGCCGAGGACGATCTGCGCGACCGCGCCCTCGACTGGACGATCCTGCGGCCCGGCATGCTCACCGACGCCGAAGGCAACGGTCTGGTCACGCTCGGACCGCCGCCGATTCCGCGCGGCCCGGTACCGCGCGCCGACGTCGCCGCGACACTCGCGTCGATCTTGGTCGCGGACAACACTTTTCGGCACACCCTCGAGCTGGTCTCCGGTTCGGAGCCCCTCGCGTCGGCCGTTGCCGCGATTCATTAGCCGAAAATTAACTATCACAACCTATTTCGACCGGAAGGTCGATTCGGGCGGACCGGCGGTACCCCCGTTGCCACAGGGCGGCGACGGCGAACCGCCGGTCACGACGTTATCCATGCCCCGCCACTCGCGAACACAGTGGCGCAAACGTGGATTCGCCGCTCAGAAGCCGGGAAAAACGCTGCATCGAGACGGAATCGATCGTGCAGATGTGCTTGCATGTGAAAGTGTCCCCGTCCTAAACTCAGGGCCGCAATACAATTCAGGGGATAGTCAGGGGAGGCCGCGAGCGGCACACCTGGGGCTATATTTGCCTTGGGTTTGCCACTGCCTAAACACAGGGGCGTTCACATGAACAACACCAACGGCCGTTCCGGCCTCGCTGATCGCGCAGCGACCACCACCCACCCCGACACCGCAGGGTGCTCCAGGGAAACCGCGGTCGCCTATGTCATCGATGCCGTGGAGTCCACCGGCGCGGCGACTCGCAACGACTTCGATATCGACCGCATCGTGACCACCGCGCACGAATTCGCCGACGACTGGGATCTGCAGACGCTGACCCCCGACACCTTCTGGCGCATCGCCGCGGGCTGTATCAAATACTGAGCAGTTCCGGCCTCAGGCCCGGTCGGCGTACTCCAGCAGGATCGCGCGCGAGCGGTCGGGCTGTTCGGCCTGGACGCTGAGCTGGTCCATCACGGACTTGTACAGCGCCAGGTCCTGCCTGCGCTCGAGGTAGAGCGCGCTGGTGAGCTGCTCGAGATAGACGATGTCGGGCAGCTCGGGCTCGGCGAAGCGCAGGATGCTGAAGGAACTGCCCGCGGCGGCGTGCCCGCCCGCGGAGTACGGCAGCACCTGCACGATCACGTTCGGCAGTGCCGACAGCTCGGCCAGGTATCGCAGCTGTGCGCGGTGTACCTCGCGCCCGCCGATCGGGCGGTGCAGCACGGCCTCGTCGATCACCGCCCACACCACCGGCGGCTCGGGCCGGCGCAGGACGTCCTGGCGGCGCTGACGGACCTGCACGCGACGCTCGGTATCGGCGTCGTCGAACCCGAGGGTGACGATGGCCCTGGTGTACTCCGGCGTCTGCAACAGGCCGGGCACCAGCTGGGCCTCGTAGGTCCGGATCTGGCTGGCCGCCTGCTCGAGCCCGAGGTAGGTGCTGAACCACGAGGGCAGCAGATCGCTGTAGCGATGCCACCAGCCGGGTTCACTTGCCTGCCTGGCGAGTTCGAAGAAGGATTCGCGCTCTACGGTGTCGTGGACACCGTAGAGCGTCAGCAGATCGCGGATATCGCGTTCCTTGAATCCGGTGCGTCCCAGTTCGAGCCGGCTGATCTTCGCGTGGGAACCACGAATCGCGTCACCGGCCGCTTCGCGGGTGATGCCTTTGCTCTCGCGCAGTTTGCGCAACTGGCCACCGAGTGCGATGCGCAGCACGGTAGGGCCGCGGTCGACAACCGGTTGCACGCGACCGATCTCGTCGGGTTCAGCCGTCATGGCTGCCGATATTACCGATCACTTGGTCAGGTAGTCGAACTCTCCGGCCTTCGCGCCGCGGATGAACGCGTCGATCTCGGGCCGGGTATAGAAGATGACCGACCCGTGCGGGTCGCGCGAGTTGCGCACGGCGACCGAACCGTCGGCGGCTTCGGCCACCTCGACACAGTTACCGCTGGGGTTGCTGTAGGTGCTCTTACGCCAGGCGCCGTCGGCCGGGCGTTCCCGCTGATCATGGTGCATTCCGGACACGCCACACTCCTCGTTCTCGAATGATGCCCATCGCTACGAAAGTTGCAGATGCACGCACAAACGTTCTTGCAGATGTACTGTGCGATCGGGACATTAACACGCCCCGGATGCCCGCGCACCGGTCGGTACTTACCCGACGACACGACCTGGGCGGGGCCTGGATCGGTGACGTCCAGCCCCCTGAATTCGCAAGCGCCGCAAGCCCTTCAGCCGCCCGACACGCCCGGAAAGACTGTGCAGATGTTCTTGCATCTGCAAACGAAGCAGCCGTAGACTCAGGCCGCAAGATCACCGGAAGGTAGGTCGGCAGCACCAGCCGGATCCGCCTTCCGCTTGCCGGATGCGAGGGGCCTCGAATGAGCACGCCGTTTCGACCACCCCGCCGGGTCTCGGCCGGAACCGCCGGTCTCGAGGTCCCGCGATACCTCGGCGCGGCAGGAGCACCGTCGGGGTCGTGTAGCGACGAGCCATACGGGCTCACCTACCGCCAGGCCCGCGAGATGCTGCGCCAGCACGACGTCCACGGGCCGCAATGCCGCCAATGGCTGGCCGCTGCCGCCTATCTGTCGGCGGGCCTGGACGACGAATAGCCGGTTGTAACGTCTTCGTGCTGGTCACGGAGAGGTCACCGGGGGCATCCTGGAGGTGAACATCGGCGCGGACACGGGTGAGCGGCATATGCGGATAGCGGACATCCTGCGCAACAAGGGAACGGCAGTGACCACGGTGCCACCGCAGACGACGGTGCGCGCCCTGCTCACGGTGCTGGCCGAGTGCAATATCGGCGCGGTGGTGGTCTCCCCCGACGGCGCGGCCATCAGCGGCATCGTCTCCGAGCGCGATGTGGTCCGCCACCTCGACCGGCACGGCGCCCCGCTGCTCGACCGGCCGGTCACCGAGATCATGACCGACCGGGTGCGCACCTGCGGGCCCGACGATCACACCTCCTCGCTGCGCGCGGACATGACCGAGCACCGGATCCGGCACATGCCGGTGGTCGAGGATGATCGGCTGGTCGGCATCGTCAGCATCGGTGACGTGGTCAAGAGCGAGATCACCGAGCTCGCCACCGAGCGCAGTCACCTCGTCGACTATCTGCAGGGCAAATACTGAGCCGCGACACGAAAAGCGTTGTCCGCGACAAATCTTCGTCAGCCGTACCAGAAATGTGCGTATCGTTGATCGGGTGCACCCCCTCCGGCCCGAGCCAGCCGCCGTTGCGGTGACCAGGCACGCGCCGACTCCGGTGCCCGCGACGATCCGCGACCGCTTCCCCGCGCTGGCCGATCCCGCGGTGGTGTACCTCGACAGCGCGGCCACGACGCAGAAGCCCGACACCGTCATCGCGGCCGTCACCGCCTATCACCGCGAGCACACCGCGAACGCGGGCCGTGGCAGCTACGGCTGGTCGACGGCGCTGACCGCGCGGATCGCGGCGATCCGCACCCGCGCCGCCGGTTTCCTCGGCGCGCAGTACCCGGATGAGATCGTGTTCACCAGCGGGGCGACCGCCGCGCTCGGGACGATCGCGCACAGCTGGGGTCTGGCCACCCTGGAGGAGGGCGACGAGATCCTCTACAACCCGGCCGATCACGCCGCCAATGTGCTGTCCTGGCATCACCTGCGCGACACCATGGCCCGGTTCGGGCGCCGCATCGTGCTGCGCCCCTATCGCAGCACCGCGGCGGGTGAGGCCGACATCGACGACATCCTCGCCCAGGTGGGGCCGCGCACCCGGTTGATCACCACCAGCCACCTGCATCACGTGTACGGCGGGCTGACCACGCTCGAGGAACTGCGCGGGCGCATCGACCCCGAGATCCTGCTGTGCTTCGACTGCTCGCAGAGCGGTGGGCACCTGCCGGTCGACGTGATCGACCTCGGCGCCGATTTCGCGGTGTTCGCGGGGCACAAGATGTTCGGGGCGCCGGGCATCGGCCTGCTGTACTGCCGGCGGCGCGTACACGACCGGCTGCGGCCGTTCCTGCCCGGCGGGCACTCCGGGATCCGGGTCGGCGAGGACGGCCTCGTCGGTTCCGGGATGCCGCAGCTGCTCGAGGGCGGAACCCAGAACATTCCCGGAATACTGTCCCTGGCACCGGCTTTCGACCTGCTCGACGAGCTCGATCCGACCGCCGTCGCCGCGCACAACCGTGAGCTCACGCTGCGGCTGATCGAGGGCCTGCGCCCGATTCCCGGACTGGACTTCCTGCCGGGGCCCGCGCACGCGCGCTGTGCGGTGGGATACGGGATCGTCTCGTTCACCCTCGACGGGATCAGCGCCGCCGATCTCGGGTTCGTGCTGGCCGAGTCCGGTTTCCTGGTCCGCACGGGGGCGCATTGTGTGCCGTCGGCCGATCCCGATGCCGGGTCGGTGCGGGTGAGCACCCACCTCTACAACACCCTCGACGAGATCGACCGGTTCGTCGCCTGCGTGGCCGGTATCGCCGGTCACCGGTGACGAACACTCCCTGACCCCGAGCCGAGGAGCAACGATGGGCACGTCTCCAGCGCCGCACTACGATCGCCGCGCCGCATCCCGGGTACTGGCCCGGCTGGCGGCCCCCGGACTGTTCGCGGCCGCCGAAGCCCCGTCGGCGGCCCGGATCACCTTTCGCGCCACCCCGTTACGCCCCGAGCCGGGCAGCTCGCTGACGCAGTCCCAGCGGATGTACCTGGAACGCTTCATGCGGCCGTGCGGCCCGGAGCAGGTCACCAGCGCGACCCACCGCATCACCTGGACCGACAGCGCGGGTATACCCAACACCGGGTACTTCCGCACCGGCGGCGCCGGTCCCGAGCTCGCGGTGGTGGCCAGGGAAACCGTGCTGGCGCTGTGGAGTTCACTGGCCGCGTCGGGTCTGGTCGAACGGTCGGCCGCGCTGACCGCTCCCGATCTCGCGGTGCTGGCCGCCACCACCACCGATCACGATCCACACGAGATCTTCCGGGTCGGGGTGGAGGCCACCGGGCGCGCACTGACCCAGCACGGGCTCGTCGCGGCCGACACGCCCTATCGGGACATCATCGAATTCGCCAGGGGGATGCGCGATTCCGGCATCTTCGCCGCGGTGGCGACCCGCTGGTTCTGGGAGTTGCAGGCCTCGACCTTCCGGCGCGGGATGATCCCGGTGCGGCTGGTCACCCAGCCGGACGGCAGCGTGCGCTACACCACCGATTCCATCACGGTCCTGCGGGCGATGAAGGACGCCACCATCGGCGACGCGCGCGCGGTGATGCGCCGCGCCACCACCGAGGAAGGGCTCGACGTCGAGGCGGCCGTCGCCAAGTACCACGACGATCTGGATCTGATCTCGCGCCAGTACGCGCTGCTGCCCGCCGATTCCCGGCCCTCCTGCCTGGCGGCCGCGCCGCAGGCGGTCGACGGTGCGGCGGTGCACGTCCTGGCGACGGTGGTCGATCGGTTCGTCGAGACGTTCGCCGCGCTGGCGGGCACGGTGGAGGTGGTCGAGGACACCGCCGAGCAGGAGCCGGACGCTGCGCCGCACGGGGACGACGGCGTCTTCTACGTCCCCGACATGAGCTGCAAGCACTGTGTGCGCACGATCACCGCGCTGCTCGAATCGATGGACATCCCGGTCGTCGAGATCGACCTGGAGTCCAAGCGGGTGATCGCCCGAATCCGCAGTCCGCGCAATCGCTTCCGGGTGTTCGAGGCCTTGCGCGACGGCGGCTACAACCCGGTCGACGACGTGCAGGCGCAGGCGCCGGGCGCGGCGGTGGGATGACGCCGCCGCCGGCTGTTCCCGCCGCGCTCCATCCACTGGTCGCCGCGTTCCTCGACGACCGAGCTGCCGTGCGCGCGGCGCTGCACCGGTTCGGGTCGCCGGTGCATCTGGTGTTCCCGCAGGTGTTCACCGCGAATCTGGCCGCCTTGCGCGGCGTGCTGGAGGGAGCTGCCACCAGGTACCGGATCTGCTACGCGCACAAGGTGAATCGTTCCGCGGCATTCGCGGGCACCGCCGCCGCGGCGGGCATCGCGGTCGACGTGGCCTCGGCGCGGGAACTGCTGTCCGCGCAGACCGCCGGGTTTCCCGCCGACCGGATCGAGGTGACCGGACCCAAGGGCGCGGCGATGCTGCGGACCGCCCTCGCGGCGGGCGTGACGATCAATGTCGACAATCTGTGGGAGCTGGAGACACTCGCCGCACTGAGCGACCCGAAAACCACTGTGCCTGTGCTGCTGCGTATCTCGGGGTTCCCCGGCAGCTCCCCGAGCCGGTTCGGGATCGACCTCGGCGATGCCGGGGCAGCGTTCGACCTGCTGACCCGCCACCGGGATCGGCTGCGGCTGCTCGGTTTCGCCTTCCACCTCGACACCGCGGCCACGGTGGAACGCGTGCAGGCGGTGGCCGAGTGCCTCGATCTGGTCGAGCGCGCCTACGGGCACGATCTGATGCCGACGGTGCTCGACATCGGTGGCGGGCTGCGGCAGGTCTTCACCGCCGACGCCGCGGGCTACGACGCCTACGATCACGCGCTACGTGCCGGTCTCCTCGGCCACGGTCGCGCAGTGCATTGGGGCAGCAATACTTTCGGCTACCACGTGGCCGACGGCGCGGTCCACGGCGGACCGGTGTTCCACAAGTACGCCAATACCGAATCGGCCGCCGACATTCTGGCCGATCTGCTCGGCGCGCCGCTGCCGGGCCACGGCGGGCGGGCGCTGAGCCGGGTGCTCGCCGACAATCTGCTCGAGCTGTGGCTCGAACCCGGCAAGGCGCTCGTCGATCAGGCCGGGATCACCCTCGCCCAGGTCGAATTCGTCAAACGCGCGGGCAACGGCGCGACGCTGGTCCATCTGGACCTGAGCCGCGACACGGTCACCGCCGCCGACCAGGAGGTGCTCATCGATCCGATCGTGCTGGCCGAACCTGTGGTGCCCGATGCCGTCGGGGTGTATTTCGCCGGTCACCTGTGCTTGGAGCGGGATCTGATCACGCAACGGCAGGTGCGGCTCGCCGGTGTGCCCGCGCCAGGGGACCCGGTGGTGTTCGCCAATACCGCCGGTTATCACATGGACCTGTCCGCGGCGCGGGCCAGCATGCACCCGGTGCCGGCGAAAGTCGCTGTGCTGCACCGGGACGGCGAGTTCGACCTGTGCCCCGACGCCGACTATCGCCCCGAGGTGCGGTGATGGTCTACACCCACATCACCGAGCTGATCGGCAACACTCCCCTGCTGCGCCTCGACCCGGCGATCCACGGACTCGCCGACGTCGACCTGTACGCGAAACTGGAGTCGCACAATCCGTTCGGCTCGGTCAAGGACCGGGTCGCCTGGGCGATGATCCGCGCCGACCTGGACCGGATCGCCGCGGACGGGCAGTCGTTCATCGAGGCCTCCAGCGGCAACACCGCCAAGGCGTTGCGGGTGCTCGGCGCGCTGCACGGCATTCCGCTGCGCGCGGTCACCAACAGGATCAGAGTGAGCGAGGTCAGGCAGCTGCTGCAGCTGCTGGGCACCGAGATCGTGGAACTGCCCGGCCTGTCCGAATGCCCCGATCCCCATGCGGCCGACGATGTCTCGGCGGTCATCGCGCAGACCACGGGCCAGGCGCCCGGCCGGTGGTTCCATCCATCGCAGTACACCAACGACCGCAATATCGAGGCGCATCTCGACGGCACCGGCACCGAGATCGCCGACGATCTCGCCGAGGCGGGGATCGCGCACCTGGACTATCTCGTCGGTGGCCTCGGCACGAGCGGCTCCACGCGCGGCACCGCCACCGCGCTGCTCGCCCGTCATCCGGGGCTGCGCACGATCGGGGTGGTGTCGGACCGGTTCGACTTCATCCCCGGCATCCGGTCCGAACGCGAGATGTGGGATGTCGGCCTGTTCCGGCCCGACTTCTACGACGACATCGTCACCGTCGACTCCGCGGCCGCCATCGAGGCCACCCTCGAGCTGGTCCGCGGCTATGGCGTGCTGGCCGGGCCGACCAGCGGCGCGGGCTACGCCGCGGCCCTGCGCACCCTGGCCGACGCGCCCCGCCCGCCTGACCGGCCGCTGGTCGCGGTCCTCATCGTGTGCGACCGGCTGGAGCCGTACCTGTCCTACTTCGCCAAGCGCAGGCCCGACCTGTTCGGTAAAGCCGCCGCACCCGCCGCACCGGGGCCGGACGACACCGACGCCGCCCCCACGCTCACCCCCGCCGCGCTGGCCGAGCTCGACCGCACCGGGCGTCCCACCGTCGTGGATACGCGCGGCGCCATGGCCTATCGGGTCGGGCACGTACCCGGCGCGCTCAATATCCGCGACGACCAGCTCGACGAGATGCTCGCCCAGGGCGTGCCGTTCCCCCGATCACGGCCCGTCGTGTTCGTCTGCCCGGTGGGTGAGACCTCGCTGCGGTTCGCCGCACTGGCCCACCGCGCGGGCTATGACGCGTTCAGCCTCGCGGGGGGCATCGTCGCCTGGCGCGACGCGGGCTATCCGCTCGAACGCGGCAACTGATCACACCAACAACCGTGCTGCCCGGCGGGCCGTCGACAGCGGGCTGCACCTGCCCGCGGTCGCCAGCAGGGCAGGCAGCGGGCCGCGATAGCCGTCGGCGAGCAAGCCGACGACCGCCCGGAACCGGGCGACGAACCGTTGCGCTGTCTCCTCGTCGAACCGGGCGATCGGGTAGATGAACGAGCCGTCGATCCCCGCGGGGGCGCCGTGCGGATCGTAGTGATCGGCCAGACCGAACTCGAGATCGTGTTTGGCCCTGACCACGCCGGTCGGTACCTCGGTGATCGAGATACCTTGCGCGGGAGCGGGTTCGGGTGTGCTGTGGGGCGCCGGGCCGCGTTGCAGGATCAGCGTCGCCTGGAACAGGGGCAGCGCGGCGTCCTGGAGCAGGCAGCGTTTGAGTCGGGGGTTGGGGGTATCCGGGTGTGCGTAGGCGTTGAGCGCGACGCGGCGCACCTGGTCGATCAGCTCGTCGACATCGCCCGCGCGGTCCAGGCGCACCCGCATCAGGACATCGTCGGAGAAGTTGCCGACGAGGTCGTCGAGCAGGCGGTGATCGCGGCCGGAGACCGCGGTGGCGACCGTGACATCGGCGCTGCGCGCGAACGCACCGACGGTCACCGCGAAGGCGGCCTGCAGAACCATGAACAGGCTGGCCCGTCCGTCCTGAGCCAGCCGCAGCAGACCGGCGTGGGTCCCCGCGTCGAACGAGATCGGCACCAGCGCGCCCGCGGCGGGGTCGATCGGCGATGACTGGTGTTCCCGCGCAGGCAGATCGAGCAGCGCGGGACGTCCCGCCAGCGCGTTGGCCCAGTACCGCAGCTGGTGCGTGGCGCGGCTCCACTCGTCGGTGAACTCGCCGAGCTGGGCGTGCTTCCACAGCGTGTAGTCGGTGTAGCTGACCGGCAGCGGCGCCCACTCCGGGGCACTGCCGCTGCGACAGGCCAGATAGGCGGTGACGAGGTCGCGGATCAGCGGGCCCATCGACCGGCCGTCGACCGAGATGTGGTGCACCACCAGCGCGAGCACGACATCGTCGGGGCCGAGCACGAACAGCCGCGCCCGCACCGGCAGGTCGCGGGTGAGATCGAAGGGGCGCGCGGCCAGTGCGGCCACCGCGGCGTCGAGTTCGGCGGCGGTGACAGCGCGTTCGGTCACGTCCAGCGCGACGTCGGCGGGCTCGACGACCCGCTGGGCCGGGCCACGGTCGGTCGCCGGGTAGGTGGTCCGCAGCGGTTCGTGCCGGGCGAGAAGGCATTCGAGCGCGGACCGCAGCGCGCTCACATCGACGGCGGCGCCGCGCAGCCGGATGGCGCGGGCCACGTTCCAATCCGCGGATCGGCCCAGCCTGGCGGCATGCCACATCCGCTCCTGGGCAGGCGCCAGCGGCACGTGCGCCGGGCGTGGTCGCGGCGCCAGCACGGCCACCGGTGGTGCCGGCGGCCGGAAACACACCGGCTCCGACACCGCACGCGACGGTGCTGTCAGGACACCGCGCGCGGCATCGTTTCCCCCCGACCTCATCCCCGACCCGGGGTAGAACACTCGTCACAACCTCCACAGACCCGTACCGAACAGATTCGGAACGCTAACGAGGCGATGTGAACGAACAGTTGCCGGATTGTGACCATGCCCGGTCGGTCCGGCCGCGGGCCGGCGTCCGGCCGCCGCGGTCTGCCCACTTTCCGGGAAAAACGCCCAAAAGCCGCGTTAGAGTGACTTCGGGAAGCGGAGCGAGGAGCTGGTTGGTGTCCATCGGGAAATTGGTGTCGTTCGACGGGTCACGGGGTTTCGGGTTCATCCGGCCCGACGACGGCGGGCCCGATGTGTTCGTCCACGTCAACGACATCGGGCTCGACGAGGACGAGCTGCGCCAGGGCAGGCTGTTCGAATTCGACGTCACCGAGGGCGATCGCGGCCCCAAGGCGATCAACCTGACCGCGGTGGGCCACGCCGCGCCCCCGCCGAAATCGCGCAAGGACCGCGCGGGCGGCGATCGGCTCGCCGCCGACGAACTGCGCAGGCAGATCACCGAACTGCTGCTGGAGGCCTCGCCCGCGCTCACCGCGGCCGAGATCATCACCATCCGCGACCGCTTCACCCTCTTCGCCGACGAGCACGGCTGGCTCGACGGCTGAGCACGACACCGCCGCGCTCGATATCCGCGCGCTGTCGGTGGGCCGCCCTACGATCGAACGGGCACCGATGAATCGGGTGCGCTCGCGCCGTCGACACGGGTGAACCCACCCGCGAGGAGGATCGGATGGATCTACCGGTGATGCCGCCCGTGCGCCCGATGCTGGCCAAGTCGACGCCGTCGCTGCCCCGCGAACCCGGGCTCGCCTACGAACCGAAGTGGGACGGATTCCGCTGCATCGTGTTCCGCGACGGCGACGAGATCGAACTGGGTTCCCGCAACGACCGCCCGCTCACCCGGTACTTCCCCGAACTGGCCGAGCTCCTGAAAGCCGCACTGCCGCAGCGCTGCGTCGTCGATGGGGAGATCGTCGTCGTCACCGATCAGGGCCTGGATTTCGACACACTGCAGCAGCGGCTGCACCCGGCCGCCTCCCGGGTGAACAAGCTGGCCGTGGAGACACCGGCCAGCTTCGTGGCATTCGACCTGCTCGCCCTCGGCGACCGCGACCTGACGAAGGAGCCGTTCACCGAGCGCAGGCGCGAACTCGAGTCCCTGCTCGAGGCCGCGCCGGGGCGAATCCACCTGACGCCGATCACCCACGATCCCGATGTCGCGCAGGACTGGTTCACCCGGTTCGAGGGCGCGGGCTTCGACGGGGTGATGGCCAAGGCCGACGAGCTGCCCTACCTGCAGGACAAGCGGGTGATGCTCAAGATCAAGCACGAACGCACCGCCGACTGCGTGGTCGCCGGGTACCGGCTGCACAAGGACGGCGAAGGGGTCGGTTCGCTGCTGCTCGGCCTGTTCGACGACAAGGGCAACCTCAACCACGTCGGGGTCGCCTCGAGCTTCACCGCTGCCCGGCGGCGCGAACTGCTCGGCGAGCTGGCGCCGCTGCGGGAGAACGCGCTCGACAATCATCCGTGGCGCAACTGGGCCGACGCCGTCGCCCAGGCCTCTGCGGACGGCAAGATGCCCGGCGGAGTGAGCCGCTGGACCGGCGGCAAGGACCTTTCGTGGGAACCACTGCGACCGGAGCTGGTCGCCGAGGTGCGCTACGAACACGTCCAATCGGGACGGTTCCGCCACGGCGGGCGTCTGGTCCGATTCCGCGCCGACCGCACCCCCGACTCGTGCACCTACGCCCAGCTCGACGAGGTCGCCCCGGCCGAACTGGACGCGATCTTCGGAGCCGAGCGATGAGCGCCGCCGTCGAGATCGAGGTCGACGACCGCACGCTGTCGATCAGCAACCCGGACAAGGTCTACTTCAGCAAGCGCGGCGAGACGAAACTCGATCTGGTCCGCTACTACCAAGCCGTGGCCGAACCGCTGCTCGGCGTGATCGGGGGCAGGCCGCTGCTGCTGGAACGCTATCCCGACGGCGCGTCGGGCAAGTCCTGGTTCCAGAAGCGGGTACCCAAGTCGGCGCCGGAATGGTTGCAGACCGTCGAGGTGACCACCCCGAACGGCACCACCAGCGACGCGCTCGTCGCGCACGACCTCGCGCACATCCTGTGGGCGGTCAACCAGGGCTGCCTCGGCTTCCACGTCTGGCCCAATCACGTACCCGATCTGAAGATCGCCGACGAACTGCGGATCGACCTCGATCCCTCGCCCGGCATCGGTTTCGACGATCTGCGCCGCGCGGCCGTGCTCACCCGCGACCTGCTGAGCGAACTCGGCATCGACTGCCGGATCAAGACCTCGGGCTCGCGCGGGCTGCACATCTACGCGGCGCTCGAGCCCCGCTGGGACGGCTACCAGGTGCGGGCGGCCGCCGTGGCGCTGGCCAGGGAACTCGAGCGCAGGCATCCCGAGGAGATCACCGCGCAGTGGTGGAAGGAGGAACGCGGCTCGCGCGTGTTCGTCGACTTCAACCAGAACGCGCCGCACAAGACGGTATTCGGCGCCTGGTCGGTCCGTCCGAAGGTCGGCGGGCAGGTCTCGACTCCGATCACCTGGGCCGAACTCGACACCGTCGTCCCCGACGAGCTCACCCTCGCCACCGTTCCCGCCCGGCTCGCCGAACTGGGCGACCCGTGGGCCGATCGCACACCGCAATCGATCGAACCGCTGCTGGCCATGTCGGAACGCGACATGGCCGACGGTCTGATGGACGCGCCGTGGCCGCCGCAGTATCCGAAGATGCCGAACGAGCCGCCGCGGGTGCAGCCGAGCCGGGCCAAGAAGGGCGACTGAGGCCTACTCCTCGGTCCAGGGCACCCAGCTGCCGGTGCCTGCCTTGCCCTCGCAGACCAGCGCATGGTTGTCGGAGGTGCGCCCCGACTTGTCGATCGACGGATCGCAGCGCTCACCGGCGGTGTAGTACGACCCGGACACCTTGAACGGGCCCGACCAGGTGTAGTTGCCCTCGGCCCGCAGGCACAGCAGGGTCGCACCGTCTGCCGCCACCCCGAGCAGTCCCGCGCGGTCGGCCGAACAGGGTGTGCCCTTCTCGACGACGCCACCCGCCGCCGGGCTCACCACCGGGACGGTTCCGGTCGCCGTCGGCGCGCCCTGTGACGGCAGCGTCGTCGTTGTCACCGACACCGCTGTCGTCGTCTTGGCCAGCGTCGGCACCTCGAGCTCCAGCCCGCCGAACACGACGAGCCCGACCGCCGCGACGGCGGCCACCTCCGCGATGCCGAGCAGCAGCGCGAACAGCGCCATTCCCCGGCCCCGTGGATGCCCGAACGACAGCAGCCCGAACACGATCGCGATCGGGAACAGCAGCACCAGCGCGGCGGCGAGCGCGACCATCGCGTACGGGTTCACCCGCGGCTGGTCAGCGCGGCGACCGCCCTGGCCACCGTCTTCCGGTGTCGCGTGCGGCCAGCGCTGGCCGTTCCAGCGCCGATCCTCGGCTTCGTCCTCGGGGTCGTCGTCCCATTCGTCGTACCGTGCCATCAACCCCGGGTCCCTCTCCGATCCCCCCGACGCGGAAAACATAACAACCTTGCAACGCCGGGTTACGCGACGAGGATAGGGACTTTGGCCTGCTCGGTCAGCACAAACGGCAAATGCGCTCCTACTGCGGTCCGCGCAGGGTCACGGGGCGTGGCTACCGGTAACGAACCGGCAAACCCTTTGCCTCGTCACCCGCATCGGGTACATGCTGGTCATGCGGTACCAGTGCGCGCATTTCCGAGCTCGCGAGGAGGACCCCATGCCCGGCAGCACCATCTCGGCAGACGAGCCCGGCTGGCATGCCCAAGCCGGCGATCTGCTCGCCGACGACTACAACGTTCCCGGCATCATCGCGTGCGCGATCGGCGTCATCAGCCTCGCTTGCACCCTGGTCGCCGCCGGGTCGGGGTATGCCGGGTACGCGGTGCTCGCGGGTGTCGCCACGGGCGTATTCCTCCTCGGTGGCGCCGCGGCGCTGCTGTTCGAGCATCACCGGGAGGAACAGATCGAGCAGCTCTACGGGCGCAGCGGGCACGCGCCGGGACATATCGACCCGCAGCGCTACGGCGCCAGGGAGATCGCGGTCCCCAACCCCGCCCAGCGCAGGCTCGGTTCCTAGCCGGCCACGTCCGACCGCGGTTCCACGCTGGGCATGGTCTCGGTGATGACGGTGAGCAGGGTGTCGGCGAGCAGACGGTGCACCTGATCCCTGGTCAGTGTGCCGCGGGTGATCCACTCACGACCGGCCACCTTCACCAGCCCGGCGTAGGCCAAGACCAGTGCGCGCAACGGTGCACTGTCTGCCACATCGGGGCGCCCGATCATCACCAGCATGCGTTCGGCGGCGGCGTCGTCGGCCTGGTCGAGGATCTGCTGCACCTCGGGATCGTCACCGACACCCTCGTGACTGGTGACCTTCACCCAGGTGGTGCCGTGTTCGGCGATGGTGTCGAGCAGCCAGGCGACGATCGCGTCGACCCGCTCGCCCGGCGTCCCCTCGGGGATGGACACCTTCTCCGGCCGCGGCAGCGTCACCATCCGGCGCACGACCGCCAGGTACAGGTCGCGCTTGTTGCCGAAATAGTGGTTGATCAGCCCGCGGGCGACACCGGCGCGCTGGGCCAGTTCCGCGGTCGACACCGCCGCGTAGGGCCGTTCACCGAACATGTCGATGGCACAGGCCAGGATCTGCGCGCGTCGCTCGTCGGGTTCGAGCCTGCGCCTGCGCGGCGCGTCTGCGGTGTCGGTGTCGAGCGGGGAAATCGGGCTGCTCCGTCGGGTTCGGTGGCCACCGCGCGGTTGCGGCAGCGGTGCACCACGATACCCAGCGGGTCCGTCGAGCGGCCAATGCGACAATAAGTGTCGTCCCCCGCTCCCGCACGAAGGAATGCCGCACTCCCCGATGACCGAGAACATGATCGATCCGGACGAGTTGGCGACCTGTCTGCGGGTATTGGAACAAGCCGGACAGCTGGAGAAGGAACACCCCGATTCGATGGCGGTGCAGCGCGCCGTCGGGCACATGTTCAAGAAGCTCAAGCAGCGCCGTCGCATCGAGGCCAGGGAGCAGGTCGCCACCGCCGACCGCGCGGTCATTGCGGCAACGGCCACCGGCTCGCCGCAGCGCATCGACGACGAGACCGCGGGCATCCCGATCAGCTCGGCCACCACCGGCGCGAGCGCGGGCACGCTGCTGCGTGCGCGTCCCTGCTACATCTGCAAGCAGCGCTACACCCAGGTCGACGCGTTCTACCACCAGCTGTGCCCCGACTGCGCGGCCGCGAGCCACGCCAAGCGCGACGCCCGCACCGACCTGACCGGCAAGCGCGCCCTGCTCACCGGCGGCCGCGCCAAGATCGGCATGTACATCGCGCTGCGGCTGCTGCGCGACGGCGCGCACACCACGATCACCACCCGCTTCCCCAACGACGCGATCCGCCGCTTCGCCGCGATGGAGGACAGCGCCGACTGGCTACACCGGCTGCGCATCGTCGGCATCGACCTGCGTGATCCGGCGCAGGTCGTCGCACTGGCCGACGACGTCGCCGCACAGGGCCCGCTCGACATCCTGATCAACAACGCCGCCCAGACCGTGCGCCGTTCGGCAGGCGCCTACAGCGCGCTGGTCGACGCCGAGACCGCGCCGCTGCCCGCGGGCATGCTGCCGGAGATGGTCACGTTCGGCAAGACGATGCAGGCCCACCCCACGGCGCTGACCGCCTCGCTGACGCCGTCGCTGTCGGCCGCCGATGTCGCCGAGCTGGCGCTGGTCGCCGGCTCGGCCACGCCGGAGCGGATCGCGGCCGGCGTGGCGATCGACGCGGGCGGCCTGGTCCCCGATCTCGCGCACACCAACAGCTGGGTGCAAACCGTCGCCGAGGTCGACGCCACCGAGCTGCTGGAAGTGCAGCTGTGCAATTCGGTCGCGCCGTTCATCCTGGTGTCGCGTTTGCGTCCGGCGATGGCCGCGGCGGCGGGCCGCCGTAAGTACGTGGTGAACGTCTCGGCGATGGAGGGCCAGTTCAGCCGCGGCTACAAGGGGCCGGGCCACCCGCACACGAATATGGCCAAGGCCGCGCTGAACATGCTGACCCGCACCAGCGCGCTGGAGATGTTCGAGGCCGACTCGATCCTGATGACCGCGGTCGACACCGGCTGGATCACCGACGAGCGCCCGCACTACACGAAGGTGCGCCTGGCCGAAGAGGGTTTCCACGCCCCGTTGGACCTGGTCGACGGCGCCGCCCGCGTGTACGACCCGATCGTGCAGGGTGAGAACGGCGTCGACCTGTACGGCTGCTTCCTCAAGGACTACCAGCCCTCCCCCTGGTAGCCGCGACCCAAGCGATGCCGAACCGGAATGTTGATCATGATTCCGGTGGCCGATCGGATACCTATTCTGAATATGTGCCGTTCCGGGTGTTGGCCGATCTCATCGCCGTCACCCACGTCGCGTTCATCGCGTACGTGGTCGCCGGCGGTTTCCTCGCGTGGCGGTGGCCACGCACGATCGGCCTGCACCTGCTGGCCGCGTCGTGGGGGTTCGCCACGATCCTGATCGGCTTCGACTGCCCGCTGACCCACGCCGAGAACTGGGCGCGCAGGCAGGCCGCGCTCGCCGAGCTACCCGCGAGCGGTTTCATCGACCACTATCTGACCGGGGTGATCTATCCGGACAGCGCGCTCGGGCTGATCCGGGCATTCGCGGCGGCGGCGGTGCTCGTGTCCTGGATCGGCTATGTGCGCCTGTACCAGCGGCACCGCCGGTTCAGTTCAGGTGCCGTGTGATTTCCCGCGCCACCTCGGCGGGTTGTTCGTCGAGGTAGAAGTGCCCGCCGGGGAACGTGCGGATGCTGAACTGCCCCTCGGTGAACGCGCGCCACTCTTCGGCCTGCGCGGGTGTCGTCGTCGGGTCCTCGGTACTGACCAGTGCGACGATCGGGCAGCTCAGCGGGGGTCCCGGCTGGTGCCGGTAGGTCTCGACGGCCTGATAGTCGGCGCGGACGGCGGGCAGCACCAGGTCGGCCAGGCCCGGCTCGGTGCGCAGCAATCGCACGGGCGCGGGGTCGGTGGCCAGGCGCTCGAGGTCGTCGATGAGGGCGGCGTCGGAGCCCCGGTGCAGTCGCCCGTTCTCGACGAATGCCGGTGCGGGTCGGCCGGAGACGATGAGCTGCTGCACCGGCTGACCCGCCGTGGCGAGCCGCCGTGCGGTCTCGTAGGCCACGGTCGCGCCCATGCTGTGCCCGAACAGCGCACGCGGGCGGCTCGGCTGCCGCAGCAGGTCCGCGGCGATCCGGTCGGCGAGCTCGTGCAGGTCGGTGATCATCGGATCGCCGAGCCGATCCTGGCGGCCCGGGTATTGCACGGCGGCGACGTCGACCCCCGGCCCGATATGCCGAGCGAGTTCGCGGTAGAAGGCCGCGGAGCCACCGCCCGGCGGCAGGCAGACCAGCTGCCTGCGCGGCGCCTGATCCGGTCGCAGTACCCGAACCCATTCCGTCGCAGCCGTATTCACGCCCACCTCACCCTCCTTCACCATGATCGCCGCGGTTAGGCTGGTCGAGGTGACCACCGCGCAGCAACTCGTGCACGCCTACGAGACCGGTCTCGGACTCGCAGTATCGGCCGGGGCCGACGAGCCGGATCCGGGTGACCGGCTCGCGGCCACGCTACCGGTGTGGGCCTTGGCCGCGGGCTCGGTGGCAGCGGTCGGCGCGGCCGCGCACCGGGTCCGCGCGGCGCACGGCCTGCCGACCAGGCCGTCTGCCCTCGATCCGGCCCGGGTCGGTGCGGCGTTCTCCAGTGAGCGGTTGTTTCGCCGCGGTGGCGACGCGCCGTCGATCTTCGCCGAGCTGTCCGGCTTCTTTCGCACCGCCGACGGGTGGGTGCGCACCCATGCCAACTATCCGCACCATCGCGAACACCTGACCCACGCCCTCGGTCTCTCCCCGTCGGCCGACGCCGTGCAGTTCGCCACCCGGGTGGCCGCCATGCCCGCGGCCGAGGTCGAGGACCTGGCAACCGCCGCCGGTGCGATCGCCGTGCGCGTCCGCACCGAGTCCGAATGGGCGGGCAGCCTTATCGGCCGGGCGGCGGCGGCAGGTCCGCTGGTTGCGGTCGATCGGCGACACCCCGGCGAGCTCGCACCGGGCAGCCCCACCACGTGGCGCCCCACCGCCGAGCACCCGTTGCGCGGCATCCGAGTACTCGACCTGACCAGGGTCCTGGCCGGTCCTGTCGCGACCCGCACCCTGGCGCTGCTGGGCGCCGATGTGCTGCGCGTGGATCCGCCGCAGCTGCCCGAAATCGACTGGCAGTTCGCCGACACCTGTCAGGGGAAGCGTTCGACCCTGCTCGACCTGCGCACCGACCTCGCGACGTTCGAGGACCTCCTGTCCGCCGCCGACGTGCTGGTGACCGGCTACCGGCCGGGTGCGCTCGCCGCGGCGGGCGTGCGGGTGACGCGCCCGGATCTCATCGACGCGTCTGTCTCGGCCTGGGGCACAGCCGGACCGTGGGCGCGTCGCCGTGGTTTCGACAGCATCGTCCAAGCGGCGTCGGGCATTTCGCTGCTCGAAGGCACACCGGATCGTCCCGGCGCACTGCCCGCGCAGGCGCTCGACCACGGCTCCGGGTACCTCCTCGCCGCGGGAGTCCTAGACGCACTGCTCGCGCGAGCCGACGACGGGGCAGGTCGCGACGTGCGAGTCTCGCTGGCCCGCACCGCTTCCTGGCTCCTGGCAGGTGATCGCACCCCAACGCACCCTGCCGCGGCGGCACCGGACCCGGCCGCGACCGTCACCCACGGCGAACTCGTCACTGCCGCACCGGTCTTCGCCGAGTACGACGACTTCCGCTGGCCCGCGCCGCCGTACGGGTCCGCGCAGCCGTTCTGGACCGAGCTACCGGTCCAACGCCCCTGATCTGTCGCACAGATACCCATCCGGCAGACGGCCTCAGCGCCCCGCGAGCGCGCGCACCGCCTCCGCCAGCTGATCACCGTCGGCCACCACCTCACCCGGATTCAGCAACCACAGCACACCAAGACCCTGCGCGAGGACGAAGTACAGCCGGCTGATCGCGTCGGCCTGTACCTCGTCGAGTTCCGGATGCGCCGCGCGCAGATTCGCCGCGAGATCGGTATAGGCGCCCGAGAGCTGGTCACCGAGCTGGGCGCGGGCCTCCTCGGAGCGCACGATCCGCACGATGTTCTCCAGGCTGGCCAGCATCGCCTCGTGATTGTCGGCGAACACCGCGGGCATCCCGTTCCACAGCCGGGTGAGCCCGGCCAGCGGCGACGTGCCCGCGCCCGCGCCGATCAGCTCCTCCATCGCGTCACCGATCGAGTTGCCGAGCGCCTCGCTCAGCGCCTCAGTGACCAGCCGTTCCTTGGACCCGAAGTGATAGCCGATCGCGGCCAGACTCACCCCGGCGGCCGCGGCGATATCGCGCGCGGTCGCCTTGGCCACGCCGCGTTCCAGGATGACCTTGCGCGCCCCCGCCAGTAGGTCTTCTCGATTACCCATGCCGCGACCCTACCCGACCGTCTTAGACATTTGTACTAGACATACGTGCAACCCAAATGTTAGACATATGTCTAAGACATTCGTTCTCCAGACGGGAAGCATCATGACCACCACCAGCCCCCTGCACGTTCTGGTCTCCGGCGGCGGTATCGCGGGCAACGCGGTCGCACTCCAGTTGCTGCGCAGCGGCATTCGCACCACCGTCGTCGAGCGCGCCGCGGTCCCCCGCCCCGGCGGCCAGGCGGTGGATCTGCGTGGGCCGAGCCGGGAGGCGGCCGAGCGGATGGGGCTGATGGAGGGCATCCGCAAGTACCAGCTCGACGAGCGCGGCATGTCCTACATCGACGGCGACGGCCGCGTCTACGCCCGGATGGCGATGGAGGATTTCGACGGACAGGGCGCCGTCGCCGAAATCGAGATCACCCGCGGCGACCTCAATCAGGTCCTGCTCGACGCGCTGGCGACCGCCGACAACGGCCATCTCGACTACCGCTACGGCGAGTGGATCGAACAGATCGACCAGGACGACACCGGCGTCGAGGTCACCTTCGCCTCGGGCCGCACCGAACGTTTCGACCTGGTGATCGGCGCCGACGGCGTGCACTCGGCCACCCGCAGGCTCGCCTTCGGACCGGAGGAGCAGTTCAGCACCAACCTCGGCGGTTACGGCGCGTTCTTCACCATGCCGACCCCGCCGCAGGTGGAGCCCGGGTGGTTCGGCATGCGCCTGGTACCCGGCGCCATGCTCGGCATCCGCCCCGACGGCGACCCGGCCACCGCGAAGGCGATCATCACCGTCCGCACCGACGCCGATCCCGCGCTGCGTCGCGACCCCGACGCCCAGCGTGCCCTGATCCGCCAGGCCATCGGTGGCGCCGGGTGGCACGCGCCCGCGGTGCTCGCCGCCATGGAGACCACCCCCGACTTCTACTTCGACGAGCTCGCCCGCGTCGACGTGCCCGAGCTGGCCGTCGGCCGTGTCACGCTGGTCGGCGACGCGGGCTACTGCGGCTCCCCCATGACCGGCATGGGCACCGCGATGGCCGTGGTCGGCGCCTATGTGCTCGCCGCCGAGATCGCCGCAACGCCGGCGGATCTGCCCGGCGCCCTGCGGCGCTATCAGAACACGATCACGCCGTTCCTGGCCAAGGCCAAGGAGATTCCCGGCGGCGGCATCGCGATGATGCTCCCGCGCACCAAGCTGATGACCAGACTGTCGAAGGTCAACGTGCGGATGATGATGTCGCGTCCGATGCGGCCGATCACCAAGAAGATCTTCTTCGGCCACACCGAGGAGTTCACCCTGCCGACCTACTGATCGCCCGGCCCGGACCTCCCTCGGATCCGGGCCTACGACCGCGGCTACTCTCGACCTGTGCCGCAGCAGATCATCCTCGATGTCGATACCGGAATCGATGATTCGCTGGCGCTGCTGTATCTGCTGGCATCACCGGAGGCGCAGATCATCGGGATCGCCGCGACCGCGGGCAATGTGCCGACCGCGCAGGTGGCGGCGAACACCCTCGCACTGCTGGATCTGGCCGGCGCGGACGAGATCGAGGTGGCCGCGGGCGCGGACGTCCCCCTGGCCGTGCCGCTGCGCACCACCGAGGACACGCACGGCCCGCAGGGCCTCGGTTATGCCGAGCTGCCTGTCTCGACACGTCCGCTGTCGGACCGGTCGGCGGCGCAGATGTGGGTTGATCTGGCCCGCGCGAACCCCGGCTCGGCGATCGGCCTGTGCACCGGCCCGCTGACCAATCTCGCGCTGGCCCTGCGCATCGAACCCGAGCTGCCCCGGCTGCTGCGGCGCCTGGTGATCATGGGCGGCGCGTTCAACCATCCGGGCAACACCACACCGACCAACGAGTGGAACATCCACGTCGACCCCGAGGCGGCCAAGGAGGTGTTCGACGCGTTCTCGGCGGCGGCGCCGGATCGCCGACCGCTGGTGTGCGCGCTCGACATCACCGAGTCCATCGAGATGCGGCCCGAGCACCTGGCCCGCCTGGCCGAGGCCGCGCACAGCACGCCGATCGAACGGGTCGCCGCGGGCGATGCCCCCGAATGGCGTTCGGCGGCAAGCAATCCGATCATCCGGTATCTCGTCGACGCGGTGCGGTTCTATTTCGACTTCCACGATCTGTACGACCTGGGCTACCTCGCGCACATGCACGATCCGTTCGCCGCCGCGGTCGCGCTGGACCCGGCCCTGGTGCTGACCCGCCCCGCCACCGTCGACGTCGAACTGGCAGGCACGATCACCCGGGCGACCACCGTCGCAGATTGGGCGGGCATGTGGGGCCGGGAACCCAACGCCGACATCGCGATCGGCACCGACCCCGCCGTCTTCTTCGAACGTCTCGTCACCCGCGTCGGCGCCTTCGCCCGTCGCCTGTATCCGGAGCCGCCACAGTGACCGTCGATACCGCCGCCTATCTCGCCGACTTCCGCCGCCGCCTCGAGCTGCCCGCGATCGTCGACGTGCACACCCACTTCATGCCCGACCAGGTGATGCAGAAGGTATGGGCCTACTTCGACCAGGTCGGCCCGCTGACCGGCCGGCCGTGGCCGATCACCTACCGCGACGACGAACAGGTGCGACTGAAGACCTTGCGCGACTTCGGCGTCCGCGCGTTCACCTCGCTGGTGTACCCGCACAAGCCGCAGATGGCCGCCTGGCACAACGAGTGGACCGCCGAGTTCGCCGCCCGCACACCCGACTGCCTGCACACCGCCACCTTCTATCCCGAACCGGACGCGCCCGAGTACGTCCGCGCCGCGATCGAGGGTGGTGCGCGAGTCGTCAAAGTGCACATCCAGGTGGGCGCGTTCTCACCGCTGGACCCGCTGCTCGACCCGGTGTGGGCGATCCTCGCCGAGGCCGGCGTACCCGTGCTCATCCACTGCGGATCCGGGCCGGTCCCCGGCGAATTCACCGGTCCGGCGCCCATTGCCGAACTGCTGCGCCGCTTTCCGGCGCTGCGGCTGATCATCGCGCACATGGGCACACCCGAGTACAGCGAGTTCCTCGACCTGGCCGAGCAGTACCCGCAACTACACCTGGACACGACGATGGTGTGGACCGACTTCAGCGAAGGCGGGGCGCCGTTCCCGCCCGCCGAGCGGGAACGCCTGCGCCGCTTCGCCGATCGCATCCTGTTCGGCAGCGACTTCCCCAACATCCCCTACCCGTACGCCGAGGCCGTCCAGGCGGTCGAGCGGCTGGACCTCGGGCCGGACTGGCTGCGCAAGGTGTGCCACGACAACGCGGTCGCGCTGTTCGACCTGCGCTGATCAGGCGGGAATCGCCATCCCCTCGGCCAGCAGTGGCCAAGAGTTCTTGAACGCTTTCTGCCAGTAGCCCCACGAATGGGTGCCCTGGGTCGACACGTCGAAGGTGGCGGGAATGTCGAGTTCGGCGAGCCGGTCCTGCAGGTTCTTGGTGCACCAGCCGGTCGCGGCCTCGATCACGCCGCCGACGACGATCTGGTTGGCCAGACCGACCGGCCCCCAGGTGACCAGGTGCGGGTCGCCGAGCTTGTCGTGCTCGCCGGGCAGGCCGTTGCCGTTGGAGATGTAGAGCTTGGTACCGCGCAGACCCTCGGCATTGACGACAGGATCGTTGGCGACCCACTCCGGGTCACCGGGCGGGCCGTACATGTTCGACGCGTCGCCGCCACCGGTGCCGACGACGACATTCACGAACTGCCGACCGACCGGGTCGCTGATCTGCGCGCAGCCGCTGTAGGCCGCGACGGAGCGGAACAGACCCGGTTTCGCGATCGCGAGCTGCAGCACCGAGGTGACCGTCATGGAGTTCGCGGCGATCGCGTTCCGGCCGGTCGTCTCGAACATCGTGTCGACGAGCGCGGGCAGCTCGTCGAGGAAGAAGGTGCGCCACTTGTTCACGCCCAGCGTGGGATCCGGTTCGCGCCAGTCGGTGTAGTAGCTCCACGCACCGCCCACCGGCATGACGACATTGACGTCCTTGCCTGCCAGGAAGTCCACGACATCGGTGTTCTGTTCCCAGGTCGCGGTGTCCTCACCGCCACCGGCGCCGTTCACCAGATACAGCGACGGCCGCGGCACCGAGGTGTCCGCGGGCCGCTGCACCTTCACCGACACCTCGCGCGCCATGGCCGCCGAGTAGATCCGAACCGTCACCTGACGCCCGTCGACCGAGGTCACCTCGGCCCGCGACCCGTCGACGGCGACCACCCGATTCGTCACCGCGGCACCGGAATCCGGCGCCTGCGCAGCGACGCCGCCGGCGCCGAGCACTGTCGAACCCACGGCGACGAGCACCGCCACCAACGCCGAGACCGCGCCGCGGCACCTCATCGATCGAGCCTCCTACTGAAAACCGACCGCTCAGTGCGGTCAGTCACAGTATCGGCGCAGATCACATCACCGTTACCGGTTCCTTACCGATTCGTCACCAGAAACAATGACCCCTGGGCAAATTCAGGACGCCGCCACTGTGAAGCGGGCACGTCGGTGAACCGGGCGCTCCGCCTCGTCGAGCAGGGCGACCGCGAAATCCTCCATCGAGATGGTCGACACCCCGTCGACGTCGACCAGCAGTTCGTCGGCGCCGACCCGGTAGCTGCCGGTGCGTTCGCCCGGAATCAGCTCGGCGGGCGGGCTCAGATAGGTCCAGTCGGCCTCGGCATCGGCTCGGCACGCGGCGAGTTGCTCGGCGCAGGCCTGCGCGATCGCGGCGAGTTCGGCCGGGAATTCCGGGGTTTCGTGCAGCAGCGCCCCGGCGCCGGGGACCGACAGCGTCGCCGCGCCGCCCACGACGAGCAGCCGCACGCCGCTGCGGGCCACACCGTCGAGCATCGCCGCCGCGACCACCGGCAGTTCGGACTCGCGCCCTACCGCGGGGCGCGTTGCCGCGATCACGAGATCGTGACCGGCGCTGATCTTTTCGACGTCGTCGGCAGATCCCGCGTCACCGATGCTAACCCGCACGCCCTCCGGCATCACCACGGCCCGCCGCACCACCGCGGTCACCTCGTGCCCGCGCGCCACCGCTTCGGCCACCACCCTGCTGCCGACGGCGCCACTCGCTCCGAACACCGCGATCCGCATGATCAATCCTCCTGTGCGACAACCCGACTCACTGACACGTCGAATATATCTCAACATTGAGTTAGTTAACCATGATGTATCTCACCATTGAGATATCAGTGCTCGGTGAGCTTGGAGGCGTAGACGGCGAGGCGGACGCGGTTGTCGGTGCCGGTCTTGTCGAGCAGGTTCGCGATGTGGCTCTTGACGGTGCTCACCCCGAGATGGAGCCGGTCGGCGATGTCTTGGTTGCCGTGCCCTTCGCCGACCAGGCGCAGGACGTCGAACTCGCGGGGTGTCAGATCGGGTGCGGGTGCCAGGCCGGGAGCCGACGGGGCCTCGAGGGCACGGTCAACCAGGCGGCGCAGGAGGGCGGGCGAGAACAGCAGGTCGCCGTCGACTGTGCGCCGGATGGCGTCGAGCAGGATCTCGGGGTCGGTGTCCTTGACGAAATACCCTGCGGCTCCGGCGGCGAGGGCGGGGAACAGGTGATCGTCGTCGTCGAAGGTGGTGAGCACGAGCACTTTCGCGCGCGGCGACAGGGCGAGGATCTGCCGGGTGGCCGCGACGCCGTCGAGGCCGGGCATGCGCAGGTCCATGACGACGAGGTCGGGCGCGAGTTCGGCGAAGCGCCGTACCGCCTCGACACCGTCGGCCGCCTCGCCCACGACGGCGAGATCGGTGGTGTCCTCGATGAGCATCCGCAGGCCCGCCCGCACCAGACGCTGGTCGTCGACCAGCAGCACCGTGATCATGCGTCCGCTCCCCGCACGGCGTCGGGCAGCCAGGCCCGCACCACCCAGTGTTCGCCGTCGGCGCCGACAGCGAGGGTGCCGCCGGCGAGGGCGACCCGTTCGCGCATACCGACGATGCCGTGTCCCGGCGGTGTCGCGGTGTCGCGGCCGCCGCTGACCACCTCGATGCCGATGCCGTTGTCGCGCTTGCCGATCCGGAATCGCACGGGCACACCGCGATCGGCGTGTTTCATGACATTGGTCAGCGATTCCTGGACCAGGCGCAGCAGGGTGAGTCTGCTCATGGCGTCGATGGTGCCGAGTTCGGTGTCGATGTCGGCCTCGACGGTGAATCCGGCAGCGCGGGCCCGGGTGAGCGCGGCGCTGACCTCGGTGACGACCGCGTCGGCTTCGACCAGCGACACCGTCCCGAGCGCGGGATCACGCAGCGCCGCGAGGAACCGGCGAATGTCGGCCAGCGCGTCGGCGGCGGTGCCGCGGACATCGTCGAGGACGGCGACGATGCGCGGATCCGCTTCCCGCACCACCCGTCCGGCCACGGAGATGCGCAGGATGATCGAGGCCATGTGGTGGGCGACCACATCGTGCAGTTCCCGCGCCATGGCCGCGCGTTCGTCGATGCGGGTTCGCGCTTCGGCCTCGGCCGCACGCATCCGCAGGTTCTCCGCGAGGTCACGTTGCCCACGCAGATACAACCCGAGCAGCAGCGGCAGTCCCACATACGCCACAGCCTCGACGACCGTGGACGCCCGGCCGATCGAGGTGTCGTGCAGGCCGACCCGCCCGAGGACGACGGCAGCGGCCCAGCACCCTGTCGCCACCCACACGGTGCTGCGCCGATGCGTGCGCGCGACGACATCCACCAGTGCCACCGCACCGAGATAGGGCACCAGGCCCGACACACCCCAGGCGGGCGTGCGCAGCATCGGCACGGCGAGCACCGACAGCACGATCGATACCGCCAGCGGCCACCGCGCTCCGGCGAGGAACACCACGCCCGCGGTGACGGCGAGCACCCAGTAGTGCGCCGGCACCCGGTACTGCCCCGGATAGGTGCTGGCCAGCAGCAACACCGGGATCAGCACCAGCGGCAGCCACCGCAGGAGCGGCCGCGGGTTCCGGTGTGCGCTGATGTCGATCACGCACCCACGGTAGGTGACGGTGCGCGGCTAGCACGCGATCGGCGCGTCCGCAAGGCCCGCGCGGCCGGATTCGGTCCGGTGGGGTCCGGCCGCTGGGCGGAGTTGCCGAGGTCGCGCCCGATCGAAGCTGGAGGTCCCGCACAGACAAGGAGCACATGTGGTCTCGCGACGAGGATTCCTCACCGGCCTCGCCCTCGTCCCGGTCGCCTACGCGGCCGGGTGTTCGATCCGGCCCCCGGCGCCGGGTTCGGCGGCCGGGACGGCAACGCGTCCGCTGCCGATTCCGCCGCAGGCACCGTCGACCCTCGGCGCCGACGGTGTCCGCCGGTTCGCCTTGCGCGTGCAGACCGGGAGCACCAAGATGCTGCCGGGCAACCGCACACCGACCTGGGGTTACAGCGGATCGGTCCTCGGCCCCACACTCCGGGCCCGGCGCGGCGAGGAGGTCGCGGTCACCGTCGTCAACGATCTGCCGGAGCCGACCTCGGTGCATTGGCACGGAATGCATCTGCCCGCGGCCTTCGACGGCGGACCGCATCAGATGATCGCCCCCGGCGCGCAGTGGATGCCGCGCTGGCGGGTGGATCAGCAGGCCGCGACACTCTGGTACCACCCGCATCCGCACGGCGCGACCGAAAAGCATGTCCAGCGCGGACTGGCCGGCTTCTTCCTGATCGACGACGAGGCCACCGATCGCCTGGACCTACCGAAAGACTATGGTGTAGAAGATATTCCGCTGGTGATCCAGGATCGCCGTTTCACCGCCGACGGCGGCATCGACGAATCCGACGCCACCGATGTCGGCCTGCTGGGCGACACCATCGTGACCAACGGCATCGCGGGTGCCCACTTCACCGTCACGACCGAGCGGGTCCGGCTGCGCATCCTCAACGGGTCGTCGGGCCGCCTCTACAACCTCGCGCTCGCCGACGACAGGCAGTTCCAGCTGATCGGCACCGACGGCGGCCTCCTGCCGGAACCCGTTGCCCTGAAGCAAATCCCGCTCAGCCCGGGTGAGCGGGCCGAGATCGTGGTCACCGTCCGCGCGGGTGAGAACGTCACGCTACGGTCCCTGCCGATCGCTGACCGCGACGGTATCGATCGAGCGGCCGAATTCGGCTTCGACGACTCCTTCGACATCCTGGCCCTGCGCGCCGCCGACACCCTGCGACCATCGGCGGCCCTCCCCGCGGCACTCGTGCCGATGAGCCCGCTCGCCGCAGCGAACACGGCGCCGACCCGGACCTTCGAGTTGCAGTGGTTCATGATCAACAACCACCGGATGGACATGAACCGCATCGATATGACGATTCCCGTCGACACCACCGAGGTCTGGTCGGTGCGCAACAAGGACAACTGGCCGCACAACTTCCACGTCCACGATGTCCAGTTCCAGATCCTGGCGATCGACGGAAATCCGCCGCCCCCAGCGCTTTCCGGCTGGAAGGACACCGTCTATACCGCGCCGGGCGCCACGTACACCCTGGCCATGCACTTCGCCGATCACACCGACCCGACGTTCCCGTACATGTACCACTGTCACCTGCTGCATCACGAGGACCAGGGCATGATGGGCCAGTTCCTGGTCCTCGCGCCGGGACAGCGGCCGGCGCCGATGCGGACGGACATGGGGGCGATGGGGCACGGGTGAGCCGCGTCAGGCGACGGATTCGAGGTACTTCGCCAGGGCCGCGACGAGCTCGCGGGTGCCTTCCTCGCGCTGGGCGCCGGTGTCGTGGCCGTCGAGGTGGGCGCCGAATTCGACGAGGGTGAGCTTGGTGCCGGTGGTGGTCGGCTCGAATTCCCAGGTGGCGACCGAGGTGGAGATGTGGGCGCCGTTGAGCCACATGTCGTAGGTGTAGACGAGGCGTTCGTTGTCGACGATGTCGGTGTAGGTGGCGACGAAACGGGAGGTCATCGTCCCCTGGAAGGTGCCCTCGTTGATCTCGACGCCGCCGACGCGGAAGTCGGCGGAGACCTCGCCCTGTTCCCAGCCTTCTTCGCCGCCGAACCACTTGCTCTTGACGGTGGGGTCGGCGAACGCCTGGAACACGACGGCCGGGGCGACGGGTACCTCGCGCTCGATGGTGAACTGCGCGTGGGCGATGGAACGGGTAGCGGTGTCGGTCATTGTCGTTCTCCCTCTGTGTTGTTCGCTGATTCCGTGAGTAGTGCCGTGAGCCGGTCCAGCTGCCGTTCGGCCGGTGGCCGCTGCTGCCGCAACCAGTCGATCGCGATCCCGAAGGCCCCTGGCACCAGTTGGTAGGTGCGCACGCGCCCGATCTTGGCCGAGCTGACGAGCTGTCCCGCTTCCAGCGCCTTCAGGTGCTGCACGATGGTCGGCAGCGCGACCTCGAACGGTGCCGCGAGATCCGACACCGACGCGGGGCCCCGAGCGAGCCGTTCGACGATCGCCCGCCGAGTCGGATCCGCCAGCGCTCGGAAGACACTGTCGAGTCCCCCGTCCGGCTCACCTGATGAATACTTAGGCACATACCTAAGTATTCACGCCGACGAGAGTTCGCGCAACCCCTGGTTGCGAAAATTCTGGTCAGGCGTCGAAGGCGCTGAGGATTTGTTCGGCGGCCAGCGCCGGGGTGAGGGTGCCGTCGCGGACGGCGGATTCGACTTGGGCGCGAACGGATTTCACGGCCGGGTTGTCGGCGAGGCGGCGCAGGATCTGGTCGTGGACCATGGTCCAGGTCCAGTCGACCTGCTGACGGCGGCGCTTCTCGGCGAACTCCCCCGCCTCGGTGAGGACGCGGCGATGCTCGAGGACGGTGTCCCAGAACTTGTCCAGGCCCTGGCCTTCCAGACCGCTCATGGTGAGCACGGGTGGACGCCAGAGGGCGTCGTGCGGGTGGATCAGCCGCAGGGCGCCTTGGAGTTCGCGCGCCGCGCTCTTGGCTTCCATCTCGTGCTTGCCGTCGGCCTTGTTGACCGCGACGAGCTCGGCCAGTTCCAGCACGCCCTTCTTGATGCCCTGCAGCTGGTCACCGGTGCGGGCGAGGGTGAGGAAGCAGAAGACGTCGACCATGTTGGCGACGGTGACCTCGGACTGGCCGACACCGACGGTCTCGACCAGGATCACGTCGTAACCGGCCGCCTCGAGCAGCACGATGGTCTCGCGGGTGGCCTTGGCGACACCGCCGAGGGTGCCCGCGGTGGGCGAGGGCCGGATGAACGCGTCGGCTTCCAGCGACAACCTGGCCATGCGGGTCTTGTCGCCGAGGATCGAACCGCCCGTGCGGGTCGAGGACGGGTCGACGGCCAGAACCGCGACCCGATGCCCCTTGCCGAGCAGATACATGCCGAGCGCGTCGATGAACGTCGACTTGCCGACGCCGGGGACACCGGTGATGCCGACCCGGTTGGACACCACGGTGCCCGGCTCGGTCCCCAGCCGCAGCAGCAACTGCTGAGCCAGTTCGCGGTGGTCGGCGCGGGTGGATTCCACCAGGGTGATCGCGCGGGCCAGCGCCGAGCGCTGACCGGCCTTCACCTCGTCGGCGAGCGCGTCGACGTCGATGGTGCGGCGGACGCCGGTGACGGTCCGGTCGCCGTTACGCGGGGCACCGACACCCGCGGTGGTGCCGATCCGGGGGTGGGCCTGGCCACCCCCGGCCGTGTGTGCGGCGTCGCTCATTCGGCTGTGCCGCCGCCGATCTCGTGGCCGAGGGAGGCGGCCAGCTTCTTCAGCAGGTCGATGGCGGCGTCGGCGATCACGGTGCCGGGCGGGAAGATCGCCGCCGCGCCTGCCTCGTAGAGCTCGTCGAAGTCACCGGGCGGGATGACGCCGCCGACGATGACCATGATGTCGGGGCGACCGACATCGGCCAGTGCCTGCCGCAGGGCCGGCACCAGCGTGAGGTGACCCGCGGCCAGCGAGGAGACACCGACGATGTGCACGTCGTTGTCGGCCGCCTGGCGCGCCACCTCTTCGGGGGTCTGGAACAGCGGGCCCACGTCGACGTCCATGCCGAGGTCGGCGAACGCCGTGGCGATCACCTTCTGACCGCGGTCGTGGCCGTCCTGGCCCATCTTGGCGACCAGGATGCGGGGACGACGGCCCTCGGCCTCGGCGAACTCCTCGACGAGCGCGATGGCCGCGCCGATGTTGGATGCCTTGCCTGCTTCGTCTCGGTACACACCGGAGAGCGTACGGATTTCGGCCTGATGGCGGCCGTACACCTTCTCCAGTGCGTCGGAGATCTCACCGACGGTGGCCTTGGCGCGGGCGGCGTCGATGGCCAGGGCGAGCAGGTTGTTCTCCATCCCGCCCTCGGTGGCGGCGGCGGCGCGGGTCAGGTTGGCCAGCGCGGCCTCCACGGCGACCGAATCACGTTCGGCGCGAAGGCGTTCCAGCTTCTCGATCTGCTCGGCGCGCACGCGCGAGTTCTCGACCTTGAGGACCTCGACCTCGTGGTCCTCTTCGACCTGGTACTTGTTCACGCCGATCACCGGCTGCTGGCCGGTGTCGATGCGCGCCTGGGTGCGGGCGGCGGCCTCTTCGATGCGCAGCTTCGGAATGCCTTCCGAAATCGCCTGTGCCATACCGCCGTGCGCCTCCACCTCGGCGATGTGCGCGCGGGCCCGCTCGGCGAGCTGGTGGGTGAGCCACTCGACGTAGTACGAGCCGCCCCACGGGTCGATCGGGCGCGTGGTGTTGGACTCCTGCTGGATCAGCAGCTGGGTGTTGCGGGCGATGCGGGCGGAGAAGTCCGTCGGCAGGGCCAGCGCCTCGTCGAGGGCGTTGGTGTGCAGCGACTGGGTGTGGCCCTGGGTCGCGGCCATCGCCTCGATGCAGGTGCGCGCCACATTGTTGTAGGCGTCCTGCGCGGTCAGCGACCAGCCCGAGGTCTGCGAATGAGTGCGCAGCGACAGCGATTTCGCGCTCTTGGGCTCGAACTTCGAAACCAGCTCGCTCCACAGCAGGCGGCCCGCGCGCAGCTTGGCGACCTCCATGAAGAAGTTCATGCCGATGGCCCAGAAGAACGACAGGCGCGGAGCGAACTTATCGACATCCATGCCCGCCGCGATACCGGCGCGGATGTACTCCACACCGTCGGCCAGGGTGTAGGCCAGCTCCAGATCGGCGGTCGCACCGGCCTCTTGGATGTGATAGCCCGAGATGGAGATCGAGTTGAACTTCGGCATCTTCGCGCTGGTGAAGGCGAAGATGTCGGAGATGATCCGCATCGAGGGCTTGGGCGGGTAGATGTAGGTGTTGCGGACCATGAACTCTTTCAGAATGTCGTTCTGAATGGTTCCGGCCAGCTGCTCGGGCGTGACGCCCTGCTCCTCCGCGGCGACGACATAGAGCGCCAGGATCGGCAGCACCGCGCCGTTCATGGTCATCGACACCGACACCTGATCCAGGGGGATCTGGTCGAAGAGCTGGCGCATGTCCAGGATGGAGTCGATCGCGACACCGGCCATACCGACGTCACCCTGCACGCGCGGGTGATCGGAGTCGTAGCCACGGTGGGTGGCGAGGTCGAAGGCGACCGACAGGCCCTTCTGACCGGCCTGCAGGTTGCGGCGGTAGAAGGCGTTGGAGTCGGCGGCGGTGGAGAAGCCCGCGTACTGGCGGATGGTCCACGGCTGGTTGACGTACATGGTCGGGTAGGGGCCACGCAGGAACGGCGCCACACCGGGCACCGTGTCCAGCGGATAACCCTGCGCGACAACGGCATCCCGGTCGGCCTTGGTGAACACCGGCGGCACGTCGATGCCCTCGGGCGTGGCCCAGGTGAGCTGGTCGGCGGTGGTGTGGTTGGCCGCGGCGGCCTCGGCCACGAACTCCTTCACCTGCGCGTCGTCCACTTCGGCGGCCTCGGGCGCGCGCTCGGTGAGCGGCACCTCGGCGAAACTGCCGATCAGGTGCTCGATATCGGATGTGGTCATCAGGCTCCCACCTTCTCCAGCAGCTGCGACAGGACCGCGACCGCGTCGATGCGCAGGGTCAGGTACCCGTCGGGACGCTGTGTACCGCTGTACTGCGCGACCGACTTCTCCGGCCCGGCCAGCAGTACCGTGTCGATCCCCGCGGCGCGCAACGCGTCGACCGCGGCGCCCGCTTCCTCACCGTAGCGCTTGTCCGCGCCGCACAGGACCGCGATCCGCGCGCCGGACTCGGCAGCGGCGGCGGCGATCCCGTCTACGGTCAGCGGGCCGGGGTTGACCGACTCGATGCCGCCGGAGGCCAGCACGTTCGCGGTGAAGATGGTGCGCGCGTTGTGTTCGGCGACCAGGCCGAGCGGCACGATCAGCGCCTTCGGGCGGGCGCCGTTGGCCGCGAGGTAGGCGTCGGACCGGTTACGCAGCGACTCGAACGCGGCGCCGTAGCGGGCGACCGAGACATCGGCGCGTGCCTGCTCCGACAGCGGCGTTTCGGCGAGGTTGGGGAATTCGTTGACACCGGTGACCGCGGTCTTGCGGTGCGCGATGTCGGCGGCGCGGGTAGCCGCCGTCTCGGCGATGCGCTCGGCGACCAGACCGGCGGCGAGCGCGGCGGGATAACCGCCGGCGGCCTCGATCTCCTGCATGAACTCCCAGGCCTTGGCAGCCAGTTCGTCGGTCAGCGAGTCGACGTACCAGGAGCCTGCGGCCGGGTCCTGGACGTGACCGAGGCGCGATTCCTCGAGCAGCAGCAGCTGGATATTGCGGGCCATGCGGTCCGAGAACGACTGCGACACACCGAGTTCGCCGGTCGGCAGCGCGGAATCGAAGGGCAGCACGGTGACCGAGTCGGCGCCACCGACACCGGCGCCGAAGGCCGCCAGGGTGGTGCGCAGCAGGTTCACCCACGGATCGCGCTGGGTCATCATCGCGGCCGAGGTGACCGCGTGCTGCGGGGCGGCGCCGAAGGCGGGCGCACCGCACACGTGGGCGACGCGGGCCCAGAGGCGCCGGGCGGCACGGAATTTCGCGATGGTGGCGAACTGGTCGTCGGTGGCCGCGAAGCGGAACTCGAGCTGACCGAACGCGTCGGCGATGTCGACCCCCGCGGCGGTCAGCGCACGCAGGTAGGCCAGACCGGCGGCGACGGACGCGCCGAGTTCCTGGGCGTCGGCGGCGCCGGCGTTGTGGAAGGCGGTGCCGTCCACCGTGATCGCGCGCACCGTCTCCGGGCGGGCGATCACGCGGGTCGCCAGCGCGACGGCCTGATCGGTGTCGATGTCGGCGGTACCGGCGAACGCGCTCGTCAGCGGGGCGGCACCGAGCCCGACCTGGATCTCGGTGCGGTCGGCGAGCTGGTAGCCGTCGAGCAGCGTGAAGACCTGGTCGGCGGCGGCGTCGACGTCGGCGCCCGCGACCAGGGTCAGCGGGGCCAGTTCGAAGAGCAGTCCGCTCAGCGCGGTGGGGATGTCGGCGATCGCGACGCCGTCGGCGCCCACCCCGAGCGAGACGGCGCTGACGCCGTTCTCCAGCCAGGACAGGATCGTCCGGTTGGTGGCCGCGGCGTCCGCCGAACCGGCGAAGGCGGCGACGAACCAGCCGCGCTGCGGGTCGCGGGTGGCACTACCACCACGAACGAACGGGAACGCGCCGGGCAGCGGCTGCTCGGGCAGCTCGTCGCGGCGGGTGTAGAGCGGGGCGATGGTGAGCCCGTCATAGGTGGTCTCGTCGAGCAGATGCTCGGGCTCCGCGGGGAGCTCGGCAGCCTCGACCCGTCGCGCTTTGGCCAGCACGCCCGCCACGCCCTTGCGCCATGCGGCGTACTCGGGCACCGGATCCGGTGCGAGCCCCGCCCCGGACTCTGAACCAATCGGCATAGCTGCTGTTCTCTCTTCCATTCGACGACCGCACCCCGGTGCACTGCCGATCCGGCAGCATCAGCCCAGCAGCGGATACTGCGGCGAACCAGGATGTGTCCGGTTCATCCATGATGCTAACTGTGACACCCTGTCCGCTCGCTGGGGCCATCCCCTACCGGCCGGTACGCTTGCGCGGTGTCTCGACTGATCCGATCCCCGCGCCTGCTCATGGCCCTGGCCGGGATCGCCGTGCTGTTCGTGGTGGCGATGCTGGTTCCGCTGCCCGGTCCGCAGCAGATCAGGGCGTGGGCGGGTGGCGCGGGGCCGCTGCTGCCGGTGTTGTTCTTCCTCTTCTATGCGCTCGTCGCGGTGGCCCCGGTGCCGCGCACGGTCCTGACCGTGACCAGCGGGGTGTTGTTCGGCCCGGTCCTCGGTTCGGTCATCGCGCTGGGCGCGACCGGAGTCAGTGCGACGCTCGCCTTGCTGGGGGTCAGGGCGGTGGGGCGGGCCAGGGTCGCCGACCACCTGAACCATCCCGCGGTCCGGGCGATCGATGCCCGGCTGGCTCAGCGCGGCTGGCTGGCGGTCGCCGCCCTGCGGATGATCCCGATGGCGCCGTTCTCGATCGTCAACTACTGCTGCGGTCTGTCCTCGGTGAAGGTGCTGCCCTATCTGGTCGCCACGCTCGCCGGCTCGGCGCCCGGCACGATCTCGACGGTGATCCTCGCCGGCTCCCTGGCGGGCGAGACCAGTCCGATCGCCGTCACCGTGTCGGCCGTCTGCCTGTCCATCGGCCTGCTGGGTCTGGTCCTGGACGCCCGGATGCCGCTGGCACCCGCCCAGGCATCTACTCCGGACGCGGAACCGGTGAACGCCCGCGGCTGACCGGCGCGCCTGCCGTCTCCGGCGCTGTTGCAGCCGGATAATCCCAGCTCATGACGATGACCGTGGGCCGCAGATCCGCACTCGCACTGCTGGCCGGGCTGCCGCTGCTGGCCGCGGGCACAGCGCGTGCGCAGTCCACCCTCGGGCCCGGCGTCGGGGCCGACCCGGACCGCGCACCGGTCCGGTACACGATGACCGCGTTCCGCGCCGACAGCGACACCACCCTCGCCGTCTACGAATCGACGGACGGCACCGACTTCACCGCCGTCAGCGAGCACGCGTTCACGCCGCCGTCGGGCCTGGTCCGCGATCCCAGCATCCTGCTGCACAGCGACGGCACCTATTACCTCACCTACACGATCGCCGGGGACGCCACCGCGATCGGGCTGGCCCGCAGCCGGGACCGGATCACCTGGACCGCCCTCGGCAATGTCTCGATGCTCGTGCCGGGCAGGCTCGAGGGCGCCTGGGCGCCGGAGTGGTATGTCGACGCGGCGGGCCAGGTCGGCATCATCGTCTCGCTCACCTGGGGACGCGGATTCACCCCTCACCTGGTGGTCCCCCTGGACGCCGGATTCACGACCTGGGCGCCGCCGGTTCCCCTGCTCGGGCTCAGCCCGGGCAAGCCGGGTTCCCTCGGCTATATCGACACCACCTTGGTGCGTCTGACGGGGCAGGTGTTCGCGTTCGTCAAGAACGAGGACTCCAAGGTGATCGAACTCGCCGTGGCCGATCGTCCGATCGGGCCCTATGCGTTCGTGGCGACCGGCGATTGGGCCGGATGGGGTGGACCGCTCGAGGGTCAGTCGGTGGTCCGACTGCCCGACGGCGGGCACCGGATCTACCTCGACGCCTACCTGGACGGCGGCTATTTCTTCAGCGACAGCTACGACGGATTCCGCTCCTGGTCACCCCTCACAGAGCTGCCCGGACTGTCCGGCGTGGTGCGGCACGGCACGGTTCTCGCCGAATACGGCGCTCCCGCAGCACCATAATCGCAGGTCATAACCCTTCCAGGCGTCGTGCGCAGGTTTCTGAACAGAAACCCCCTTACTTCAGGGGCGCCGGGTTACGCTGGTGTTCCGACACAATTTGAAAGTGAGCTTCTTCACATAGGCCAGTTGTGACTAACGCGTATTTCAGAAAACTCTCAGAGTTATAGACTCGGGATAGCCCAGGGTTCGCCAGCTACATCCGGTGCGGGATCCAGAGCAACATCCGGTGACGCGGCCGCGATCACCGACATTCCCCGTTCGCGCCGTTTTCGGCTTGCATTGCACCCCGAGGTGACCCCCGCATGGAATACACCCACCTGTCCGAATTCCGGATTCGCTCCGGCGCACTGTCCATCTGGACGCCCGAACTCGCTTCTCCCGGTTCCTGGTACGATGACGAGCGCCCGCTCGCCAGCGTCCACTCCCAGTACCTCGGCTTCCTCGATCCCGAGGATCCCGCCCCGGGGCGCGGGCGCTGGATCGGCACCATCTTCGAGATGGACGCCCCGCTCGACGCGCAGGTGTGGGCCAAGACCCTCGAGCTGTGGCACGACCGCCACGAAGGATTCCGGACCACCGTCGCCCCCACCGGCGACGGCGACTACCACCGGGTGACCACCGCCCCCGGCACCGTGCGGGTGGCCTGCGTTCCGGTCGCCGATCTCACCGACGGCGACCAGATCAACGAGTTCCTCTGCGGCACACTGGAACTGCGGCTTTCCCCGCTGGTGTGGCCGCACCTGCTGGTGGCCACCGTCGCGCACGACACCGACGACTTCACTGTCCTGGTCGCCGCCGACCACTCGGTGCTCGACGCCTATTCGCAGGCCGTGCTCATCCTCGAACTGCGCACCCTCTACACCGCTGTGCGCACCGGCGGCGAGATCCGCGATTCGGCCACCTTCGGCAGCGCCGCCGACTACGCCGCCATCGAGCGCGCCGCGGCCGAGGAACTCACCCCCGACTCCCCCGCCGTCGCGGTGTGGCGCGACTTCGTCGGTGAGCCCGGCTCGCCCATGCCGCGTTTCGCCGAGGGCATGGTCGCCGAGCTCGACGGTGAGCACGCCCAGCCCAGTGTCTCGCGCACGCTGCTGACCCTCGAGCAGCTCGAAGAGGTGGAGGCGTCGCTCGGGCGGATCAAGCACCGGCTCTCGGTGACGGTCTTCGCTGCGCTCGCCGCCGCGTCGCGGGAAGTGTTCGGCGATGACCGTTTCCGCACGATCATGCCGATCGCGACCAGGCCCGATCTGAGCTGGCTCGAGTCGATGGGGTGGTTCGTCAATGTCGTCCCGGTCGACATCACCTTGCCCGCGGGCGCCGATATGGCCGTCGCCCTGGATGTCACCCGGGCCGCGCTCAAGCGCGCCCATGTCTGCAACGACGCCTCGTGGGGCCGGTCGCTGGCGATGGCGGGCGCGCTCGAGGGCCCGACCTTCGGCGCCTCCTTCCTCGACATCCGTATGCTCCCGGACTACGAACTGGTCGCCGACCTGCGCGGACGTACGCTGCGTGCCGTCTCGTACTCCACCGACGAGGTGTACTTCTGGGTCGTGCGCGGCCCCGAGGGTCTCTACGTCTCCACCCGCTACCCCGCCGGTCTGCCCGCCGAGGTCATGGACCGTTTCCTCACCGAATTCGCCAGGGCCATCTACGCGGTCACCACCCTCGCCGCGCCCGCCGCGGCCGCACCGGTCGCCGACGCCGCGTCGGCAGCGCTGAGCGCGGGCTGACGATGCGTGCACTGCTGGCCTTCACCGGGAGCCGGGGCGATGCCCAGCCCGGCATCCTGCTTGCCCGCGAACTGCGGGCTCGCGGGCACTCGGTGACGCTCGCCCTCGCCCCCAATCTCGTCGAGTTCGCGACCGAACACGGTGTCCCCGCCGTCGGTTTCGGTCGTGACAGTGCCGAACTGCTGCGCACCCAGCACGCCGATCGCCGGTTCCGCAGCCTCAGCCCGCGTCAGCGGCTGCGTGCGGTGCTGGATCTGCAGCGGCGCGGTGTGGCCGAGGCGGTGGGTGACCTGCTCGTCCTGGCACCCGGCCACGACGTGCTGGTGACCGGGATGGCGGGCGAGGAAGCGGCCGAGAAGGCCGCGCGGCGCGTCGGATTGCCGTTGGCCGCAGTGCATTTCTTTCCGATCCATCCGAATCGCTCGGTGCCGGTGGTGCCGACCGCGTGGGGTCAGCGGATTCCCGGTGGACTCAACCGGCGGATCTGGTCCGGGCTGCGGTGGGCGCGTGACGCCGCGCTGGCACAACCGCTGGCCGAGTTCGGGATCGTCGAACATCCGCTGCCGGACCGGGTGTCGATCCAGGCCTACGACGTCGACCTGTTTCCCGGGTTGGCGGCGGAGCTGCCGGATCGGCACCCGATCACCGGGTTCGCCGTCGACACCGACGGTTTCCTCGGCGGCCCGATCGATCCCGCTCTGGCCGCCTGGCTCGACGCGGGTGCGGCGCCGATCTACGTCGGCTTCGGTTCGATGGCGGTCGACGATCCGGCGGCGCTGGTGACGATGCTGCGCGCGGTCTGCGCCCGGCGCGGCAGGCGTCTGCTGCTCGCCGCGGGCTGGGCGGGCATCGAGCCCGAGCTGTCGGCCGAGGTGGCGATCGTCGACCAGGTCGACCACGCCGCGGTGTTCCCGCGCTGCGTCGCCGCGGTGCACCATGGCGGGGCGGGCACGACAGCCGCCGCGCTACGTGCCGGTGTGCCGCAGGTGATCTGCTCGATCCAGGCCGATCAACCGTATTGGGGGCGCGCGCTGTCGAGGCTCGGCCTGGCCGACACCCTGCGCGTCGCCGATCTCGGCGCGGACGCGCTGGCCGCCATGCTGGACCGGGTAGCCGATCCGAATGTGGTCGCCCGTGCCGCCGCCTACGCGGGACGCTTCCCCGACAGCGGCGTCGCCCTCGCCGCCGACGAGGTGGAAGCCCTTGTCCCCGTGTCGTTCCCGACACCCGTCCTGGACCATGCCGGGAGGCTGCAGTGACCAGCACCGAAATCGCCGTACGCACCAGCGGACTCGGCAAGTCCTACGGTGACTTCACCGCGGTCGGCAGCATCGATCTGAGCATTCCCGCTGGTTCGGTGTTCGCGATGCTCGGCCCCAACGGCGCGGGCAAGACCACCACGGTCCGCATGCTGGCGACCCTGCTGCGCCCCGATCGCGGCAGCGCCGAGGTGTTCGGCTTCGACGTGGTGCGCGATGCCACCGCGGTCCGCTCGATGATCGGGCTCACCGGCCAGTACGCCTCCGTCGACGAAACCCTCACCGCCGGTGAGAATCTGCGCCTGTTCGGGCGACTGCTCGGACTGTCCCGGCGCGAAGCGGCGCAACGCAGCGACGAACTTCTGGACGAATTCGAGCTCTCCGCCGTCGCCCGGCGCAGTGTGTCCGCGTTCTCGGGCGGCATGCGCCGCCGCCTCGATCTGGCCGCGACGCTGATCACGGTGCCACCGCTGATCTTCCTCGACGAGCCGACCACCGGTCTGGACCCGCACACCCGCGATCGCATGTGGGGCATCGTGCGCGGCCTCGTCGACCGCGGCGCGACCGTGCTGCTGACCACCCAGTACCTCGAGGAAGCCGACGCGCTCGCCGACCGGATCGCGGTGATCGACCGTGGCACGCTGGTCGCCGAGGGCACCGCGGCCGAGCTGAAAGCGTCCATCGGCGAACAGGTGCTGCGCCTGGACATCCCCGACACCGCGGACCTGCGCCGCGCCGAGACGCTGATCCAGGACCTGACCGGTGACATCCCCGAGGGCTCCTCGACCGGCATGCTGACCGTCGCCCTGCGTGATGTCGCGCTCGGCGCCGACATCGTCGCCGCCTGCCGCGCCGCCGACATCACCCTGCGCGGTTTCGCGGTCGACCGGCCCGACCTCAACGAGGTGTTCCTGTCGCTGACCGGGCACGCGAAGGCCACCGACAGCGTCGGCCTGGCGTGACCACCCTCCGGGAAAGTTCGAGAACCGCCATGACTCTCACCACCGAGACCGCCGCACAGCCCACACAGGTCGTGCGCGCTCCACGGGTTACCCGTGTCAGTGCGCTTGCCGCCCTGCAGCATTCGCTGATGATGGCCTGGCGCGGGCTGCTCACCTTCCGGCACAGCCCGCAGCTGCTCTACGACGCCATCCTGCTTCCCATCGTGGGACCGGTGCTGTTCGGCAGCATCTTCGGCACCGCCATCGCGGGCAGCATGGAGGCATACCTGCCCATCATGATTCCCGGCGTCTTGGTGCAGATCGTGTTGACCTCCTCGGTCGCCACCGGTGTGCAACTCTCCGAGGACATCCATTCGGGCGTATTCGACCGGTTCGTCGCCATGCCGATCGCCCGCTCGGCACCGGTTGCCGGAGCATTGCTGGCGGGCATGGTGCGCTATCTCATCGCCGCGATCACGGTGGTGATCGTCGGCTTCTGCATGGGCTACCGGCCTGAGCACACCGCCGGATTCCTGGCGGGTGCGGTCCTGGTCGTCTTCGCCACGACCGCGATCAGCTGGCTGTTCGCGTTCATCGGCGCCACCGTCGCCCGGCCCGCCGCCGTGCAGGGCATGTGCATGCTCGTGCTCACCTTCCTCGGCTTCGCCTCCAATGCCCTGGTGCCCGAGGAGTCCATGCCGACCTGGATGCAGCACGTGTCGAATGTGAATCCGGTGTCCTACCTGGTCTCCGCGGTGCGTGAGCTGGCCGCCCACGGCACCGTCGGCGCCGACGCGTGCTGGTCGCTGGTGGCCTCGGTGGTCGTCGTCGCCGTCTTCGCGCCGCTGACCGTGCGCACTCTCCGTTCCCGATGAGGAGTATCCGATGACCGTCACCTCCCCCGCCGTCGCGGCCGTCGCCGCCGGATCGGCCGGCCTCAACCGGATCACCGCCGACGACGACCTCTTCTTCAAGCTGCACAGTCTCTACCCGAACGCCCTGGTCAACCAGCTGGCTTACCGGTTCGACGAGCGGCTCGACCCCGAGTTGCTGCGGCGCTGGCACGCGCATCTGGCGACCGGATTCATCGCCCGCCGGGTCCGCACCACCCGGTTCCCGATCGCGCGGGCCCACTGGGAGCCCGCCGACGAGTCCCTCCCGCTGGTCTGGTCGGCGACGCCCCTGTCCGACGATGCGGTGCTGGAGTGGTTCCTCGAGCAGGCCGCGGTGGAGTTCGACCCCGAGCGCGGGTTGGTGTGGCAGCTCGCGGGTACGCACACGGAGTCCGGTGGCACCGTCGTCACCCTGGTCGCCTCGCACGTCGCCTGTGACGGCGGCGGCATGATGCACGCCATCGTCGATTCCCTCGGCCGGCTCAATCGCGGCGAGACCCCCGACCGTGCCGCCGGCGCGGGCAAGCTGGTCGGCCCGGTGGCGGCCTCGGGCCGCTTCGCCGCCGACCTCGCCGATGCCAGGGGACAGTTGCGTGCCGTCGCCCGCGGTGTGCGCGCCGCCCGCCGTGCCCGCGGGGTCAGCGAACCGGCCCGCAATCCGCGTCCGGCCGAGCCCCGCCTGCCGCACGCCGAGACCTGGCAGGCGGCCGAGACGATCGTCCAGGTCGACCTCGCCGACTGGGACGCGGTCGCCGCCGCCAACGGCGGCACCACCAACGGCCTGCTGATCGGCGTCGCCGTGGGCCTGCTCGGCCGCAGCGGCCGCATCGCCGACGGCGCCGACGTCCGCGTCGACATCCCCCATTCGATGCGCGTCGCCGACGATCCCCGCGCCAACGCCACCACCGGCCTGCCGATCAGCGTCACCTACCGGGCAGGCGAGCGCGCCGACCTCCCCGCGGTCCGCGCCGCACTCAAGGCAGCAGGCCTGGCCTATCGCAATCCCGAGACCATCCCCCCGATCCAGCACCTGCAGCCGGTGCAGATGCTGCTGCCGAAGGTGGTGCTGCACAAGTTCGCGCGCACCGCCAAGGCCCCCGAATGCCTGTGCACCAATATGGGCCGCACCGCCCAGAACATCGCCGTGCTCGGCCCCCACCGGGCCCGCGACGTCATCATGCGCCCGGTCGTCAACCCCGGCCCGGTCGACCTGTTCCGGCAGGTCGAGGTAGGCGTCAACCTCGCCTTCTCCTGCGACGACGACACCGTCACCCTGGTCGTCACCGGCGGCGACCCCGACCGCTTCCCCACCCGCAAGTCCCTGCAGGAACTCCTCGCCGCGGAATTCGCCGACTGGGGGCTGACCCCGCGCTTCTGGTAGGGGACCCGCCCGGCCCGGACTCGCTATCGTGGAGCCGTGGGCATCATGGGCGAACTGTTCCCGGGCAAGAAGCTGCAGAACGAGGGCAGTGGTGACAGCGACGGCCAGGATCACCATCCCGCGCTGGCGATCGACCTCGACGCGGGTGTGGTCCGCCTCTCGGGTCCCAGCCCGCGCCCGGTCCCGCCGCGGGATTCAGACGACCGTTGACCTTGCCGGTCGACCTCGACTGTGATGGCCGGAATACCCGGCCCGCTACGACGCCGGGGTGGTTGCCGGTCGAGCGCGGTTCACTCGGCGAGGGTGAACCAGGTCTCCGCCCGCGTGCGGCGTCCAGGCGGTAGTCGTTCAGGGGATCAGTGCTCTGACCTCCTCGGCTGACGAGCAGGTCAGCGCGCGGGTGGCGAGTGCGCGGCACGATGTCGAATCCAGTTCCCGGACGGCGGCTTTCACCAGCGGGATCGCTGGTGGGCCGACGCTGAGTTCGTGGACGCCGAGACCGAGCAGGATCGGGGCCGCGGCCGGGTCTGCGGCCGCTTCGCCGCAGACCGCGACTCGTGCCCGGCCCGTGGCCGCCCGGCTCACCATGTCGATCAGATGCAGGACGCCGGGGTCGAGGGGGTCGGCGAGGGAGCCCAGGGATTCGTTGCCGCGTTCGGCGGCCATGGCGTACTGGGTGAGGTCGTTGGTGCCGATGCTGAGGAAGTCGACGTGGTCGGCGAAAGCGGCGGTCTTGGCCGCGGTCGCGGGGACCTCGACCATGATGCCGATATCCAGCGGAATGTCCGGCGGGACAACCTCACTCAGCATGAGGCGTGCCGCCAGGAGTTCCGACAGCTGGGTCACCATCGGGAACATCACTCCGACGGGGTGGTCGGCGGCGACCCGGCCGATCGCGGTCAGCTGATCGCGCAGCAGCTCCGGCCGCGCGAGGGTGAGGCGGATACCGCGCATGCCCAGGAACGGATTCGCCTCGGGTGCCTGCTCGATGTAGGGCAGGGGTTTGTCGCCGCCGACGTCGAGGGTGCGCAGGATCAGTTTGCGCCCGTCGAGAGCTTCGGCCAGGGCGCGGTAGGCCTGTTCCTGTTCGTCGATCGATGGCGCGTCCGCCCGGCCGAGGAACAGGAATTCGGTGCGGACCAGCCCGGCGAGGTCGGCGCCGTTGCGCACGGCGGCGGACGCGTCGGCGAGGTCGCTGATATTCGCCGCCACATGCACGGTCACGCCGTCGCGGGTGACCGCGGGCTTGCCTGCGGCTGCGAGGGCAGCCGCGCGCTGAAGTCGTTGCGCCACAGCATGTTCGGTGAATTCGGCCAGAACGGCCGGATCCGGATCGATGACCAGCGCACCGGTTTGGCCGTCCAGCGCGACGGTGGTCCCCGCCGCGGTTTCCAGCACGCGCCGGCCGGCGCCGACGACGGCCGGAATGCCGTGTGCTCGGACCAGAATCGTGCTGTGGGCGGTCGGGCTTCCGTTGGCCAGCACAATGCCCATGACCTGTGCCGGATCCAGCGCGGCGGCCTGCGCGGGGGTGAGGTCGGCGGCGACGAGTACTCCTGCGCGGCTGACCGTCCGCGTCGCTCGCCCCGTCAGTTCGGCCAGTACCTGGTCACGCACGGCTCGCAGATCGCCGGCACGCGCTCGCTGGTACTCGTCGGGCAGCCGATCCAGCTCCGCCGCACCGTCATCGAGCACACGAGCCCAGGCGTGTGCCGCGCCCATCCCCGCGGAGATCCGGGAATGGACGGCGTCGAGCACTTCCGTGTCGTCCAGCAGGACCTGATGTGCCTCGAAGATGCCGGCTTCCGTCCCGGCGGTGACCCGCAGCCGGTCGATCTCGGCACGCACCCGACCGATGGCGGCATCGAGCCTGCGCCGCTCGCCCGCAGGGGTCTCGGCTCGGCCGGGATCGTCGAGGTCGGCGGTGTCGAACTGCGCTGCGGCAAGCTGCCAGCTCGGCCCGATTCCGATGCCGGGCGAGGCGGGCAGCGGACCGGTCCCGCGCGCCACCGGTGCGGCCTCGGTGACGAGGCCGGGTGCTTCGTCGAAATGCCGTGCGGCGAGGGCAAGTACCCGGTCCACGGCCTCCGCCGCGTCGGCACCGGTCGCCGCGACTTCGAGGCGATGTCCGGCGAGTGCACCCAGCGCGGCGATCCGGCTCAGACTCGAGGCGGGTGCGGGACCGGCGCCGGTGGTGAGGTTGCCCAGCAGCACGGAACTGTCGAGTCCGCGCACCGCACCGACCAGGCGCGCCGCGGGCCTGGCGTGCAGACCGTGCGGATTGTCGACGACGAATTCGGCCCGCGACACGGGGGCGGACTCAGCGACGAACCCCCGGCCGTTCCATTCGATCACGCGGGCGATTTCGGCGGCTCGTTGCACTCTTCCGCTCTCCGAAATCCCGGACGGGGCACTCCCGGCATCCGCATCGAGGTGAGTCTGCTTGCCCGCCAACGCATTCGATGCCTCGGCCGCCGCCTCGTCCAGATCAGCCCCGCCCGATGCCGACACCGCGGCCGCGATCAGCCCTTCCACGAACGGCGCCGCGCACAGCCGCACCCGATGATCGTCCGCCAGCAGATCCAGCGCGAGTTCGGCCGACAGCACCGCACTGCCCATATCCATCAGCACCAGCACCCCGTCGCCGCTGTCGGCGGCGGCGATGGCCTCCGAGACGGCGACGGCGTCGGTCCCGAAGGTCTGCTCGTCCAGCCCGGCCGCGATCTCGATCCGCACCGGCTGCCCGCCCAGCATCTCCCCGGCCAGCGCGACCGCCGCGTGCGCGAGCGTGTGACTGTGCGAGACCACGACGATCCCGATCACCGTAGCGCCTGCCCGGCCGCGGCGACCAGCAAGGCCGCGCTGGTCGCGCCCGGATCTTGGTGTCCCGCACTGCGTTCCCCTAGATAAGACGCACGACCCTTGCGGGCGACAAGGGGGATGGTCGCGTCGCGCCCGGTCGTCGCCGCGGCCAGCGCGGCATCCAGTGCCACGGCCAGGTCGGCCCCGGCGGCAAGCTGCTCGTCGAGTGCGTCGGCCGCGGGCACGAGCGCGTCGACCATTGTCTTGTCCCCCGTTTCGGCCTTGCCCCGGGCGACCACGCCGTCGAGACCGGCCCGGAATGCCGCGGCGAAGGCCGGCCCGTCGAGCTCGCCATCGCCGGTCGCGGTGGCGCTACGCAGGAAGAACGTGCCGTAGAGCGGTCCGCTGGCACCGCCGACGCTACGAACCAAGACCATGCCTACCTGTTTGAGTACCGCGCCCGCGGTCGGCTGGGGATCGTCCTCGAGCGCGGCGACGACGGCCGCGGTGCCGCGCTGCATATTGCTGCCGTGGTCGGCGTCACCGATGGCGGCGTCGAGCGCGGTGAGTTCGTCGGTGTGTTCGTCGATCAGCGCGGCGAACACGCGCAGCCACCGCGTCGCATCGATCGTCGTCATCAGACTCCCCAGCGCAGCGCGGGCGTGCGCACCGGCGCGTCCCACAGTGCCAGCAGGTCGTCGTCGAGCTTGGTCAGCGTCACCGAACAACCGGCCATCTCCAGCGAGGTGATGTACGGGCCGACCAGTGAGCGCGCGATCTCGACACCGTGCGCGGCGAGGATCCGGGCGACCTCCCCGAACACGATGTACAACTCGAGCAGCGGAGTACCGCCCAGCCCGTTGACGAAGCAGATCACCCGGTCACCCCTGCCGAACGGCAGATCGGCGAGGATCGGCTCGACCAGCATCGCGGCCACGTCCTTCGCCGGTGCGAGTGCGGTGCGACGGCGTCCCGGCTCGCCGTGGATACCGACACCGACCTCCATCTCGTCCTCGCCGAGTACGAAGGTGGGCTTGCCCGCGGCGGGCACCGTGCACGAGGTCAGCGCCATCCCCATGCTCCGGGTGCGCTCGTTGACCGTCCGCGCGACCTCGGCCACCGCCGCCAGCGGACGGCCCTGTTCGGCCGCGGCACCCGCGATCTTCTCCGCCACCACGGTGCCGCCGACACCACGACGGCCCGCGGTGTACAGGCTGTCCTGCACGGCGACGTCGTCGTCGATGATCACCGACAGCACCGTGGCACCGGTCTCGGCGGCGGCCAGTTCGGCGGCCATCTCGAAGTTCATCACGTCACCGGTGTAGTTCTTGACCAGATGCAGCACCCCGGCGCCCGCGTCGACGGCGGTGGTCGCGGCCACGATCTGGTCCGGTACCGGGGAGGTGAAAACCTCACCGGCACAGGCGGCGTCGAGCATGCCGAGACCCACGAACCCGCTGTGCAGCGGCTCGTGCCCGGAGCCGCCACCCGAAAGCAACGCCACCTTGCCCGGTGCCGGCGGCTCGGCGCGCAACACCAGCCGGTTGTCCAGGTCGACCCGCAGCTCCGGATGCGCCGCGGCGAGACCGGTCAGCGCGTCGTGGATCACCGTCGCCGGATCGTTGATCAGCTTCTTCATCTGCGCTCTCCTCAGATGGCCCGTGGGATCGATTCTGCCTGGGTCTGCGGACCCCGCGAGCGATTCCCCGAAAGGGCACCCTCGACCGGCGCGCCGCCCGTGCCCGTTTCCGCAGGCCGGTGCCGTCGAATTCCGCTATCGCTGCGCGGAAGCATTGCGCCTGGTCACGACAGTGGCGATAGTTCACGACACCCGTCGAGAGGGAGTCCGCCATGACCGCCACCGAACCGCCGCGCTCCGGCGCGCAAGCAGTCGACCGCGCGGTGCACGTGTTGAACTGCTTCCACGGGGGCGACCCGGAATTGTCGCTGAGCGAGCTGGCACAGCGCTCGGGACTGCCGGTGAGCACCACCTTCCGGCTCGCGCAGGCCCTGGTACGCGGCAGGCTGCTCGAACAGGACGCGGCCACCGACCGCTACCGGATCGGGCATGGACTGGCCTGCCTGGCCAGACCCGCGCTGTCGCGGCTCGGCCTCGATGCCGCCGCGCCGCACCTGTACGCGCTCGCCGCCGGCATCAAGATCACCGTCAGCCTGAGCGTGCCCGACGCGGAAGAAGCTCTCACCGTCTTCCAGGCGAGGCCACCGGTGTATTTCTGCCACAACCAGATTCCGGAGGAACGCAGACCGCTCACGGCCAGCGCCGTCGGCCACGCGCTGCTCGCGCACTCACCGGCCAGGGCCGACCGCGGCAACGGCGAACTGTTCGACACCATCCGCAGGCGCGGGTTCGCGGTGGAGGAGATCGACAGCGACGACCCGATCCGCGCGATCGCCGTCCCCGTGCTCGCGCCCGACAAGCAGGTCTGGGGCGCGCTGGGTGTGCAGGCGCGCGCAGTGCGCCTCGACCGCGATCTCGTGCGGGCCGTCGTGCCGGCGATGCACCAGATCGCCGTGCGGATCGGTCCGTATTTTCACACCGCCGCCGCTGGTACGGGATTCGGCTCACCATGATTTCCACGATGCGAAAAGAGCATTGCCCGGTCGATATCGACAGGCGCACTATGTAATTCGATGCGGCGCACTCTTCGCCGCACCTGTACGGAAAGTCTCGACATGATCGAATCCCCCGCGCTCGTCCGCCGCCGAACGGTGGACCTGATGCGCCTGTCTCCCGGATTCTGTCGCCGCTGACAGCGCGGCGACATTCTCCGTCGCCGATTGGCCTTTTCTCGTTTCCCGGTAGTCCGTTCGCGCGGATCGTCGCGGCGTGCGCCCGTGTGGCCCGCCGCGCGGTCACGCGTGCCGTCGAAAGAATCCCGAATCATGTTGTCCACCATCTTCCGACGACGTCCGCTGCATGCGCTCGCCGCCGCGCTCGTCGCTCCCGCCGCCCTCGCGGTGGTCACCGCGTGCGGCGCCGCCGAGGCGCCGACGACCGCCGACGGCAAGACCGTGCTGCGCTATCAGGGCCAGACCGGCCTGGTCACCGCCTACGAACTCGCCGACAACCTCGGCTACTTCAGCAAGATCAGCTTGCAGTGGGAGGGTGATACCACCAGCGGACCGGCCAATATCCAGGCCGCCGCCACCAAGCAGATCGAATTCGGCAGCGCGTTCAACGGCGCGGTGGTCAAGCTCGCCGCCGGTGGCGCGCCCGTGCAGTCGGTCCTGAGTTCCTACGGCTCCGACGACAAGTCCTACACCGGCTACTTCGTCCGCGAGGACTCCGGAATCACCAGCGCCCGCGACCTGATCGGCAAGAAGGTCGGCGTCAATACGCTCGGCGCGCACCACGAGTTCGTCACCCGCGAATGGCTGCACCAGCAGGGCCTGACCGAGGCCGAGATCAAGCAGGTGCAGCTGCTCGTGGTGCCGCCGGTCAATACCGAGGAGGCGTTGCGCAGCGGTCAGATCGATGTCGGCGCGCTGAACAGCGTGTGGCGCGAGACCGCCGTCGGGCGTGGTGGCGTGCGACCGTTGTTCACCGACACCGCCATCTTCGGCGAATTCGATTACGGCACCTATGTTTTCCGCAAGGATTTCATCGCGCAGAACCCCGAGGCGGTCAAGGATTTCGTGCAGGGCACGGCCCGCGCGACCCGCTGGCTGCAGATCACGCCGCATGACGAGGTGATCGCCAAGTTCACCGACATCATCACCAAGCGCGGCCGCAACGAGAACCTCAAACTGCTCGACTACTGGCGCAGCTCCGGCATTCCGGTCCCGGGCGCGGTGATCGCGGACAAGGAGATCCAGATCTGGATCGACTGGCTCGAGCGCAACGGCGAACTGCCCAAGGGCAAGATCACCGCCACCGAGCTGTTCACCAACAAGGACAACCCCTACGCCAACGGCACCTACCAGCCGGCCAGCGGCCCGACCGGAGAGGTGGTGGCCGCGAAATGAGCAACACCACAGCTAAACTCGCGCTGCACGGCGTGGGCAAACAGTTCGCCGTCCGTGGCGCGGCCGAGAAGTTCACCGCGATCGACGACATCACGATCGAGGTCGGCGCAGGCGAATTCCTCGTCCTGGTCGGGCCGAGCGGTTCGGGCAAGTCCACCCTGCTGGACCTGCTCGGCGGCCTGAGCACGCCGAGTTCGGGGCAGATCCTGCTCGACGGCGCACCGATCACCGGCCCCGGTCTCGACCGCGGTGTGGTGTTCCAGCAGTACGCGCTGCTGCCGTGGCGCACCGCCCGCGCCAATATCCAGTTCGGGCTGGAGGCCAAGGGCGTCGCCCGCAAGGAACGCAAGCAGATCGCGGACCACTATCTGGAGCTGGTCGGCCTGGCCGGGTTCGGCGACCGCTACCCGCATGAACTGTCCGGCGGCATGAAGCAGCGCGTCGCGATCGCCCGCAGCTTGGCCTTCGACCCGGAAGTCCTGCTGATGGACGAGCCGTTCGCCGCGCTCGACGCCCAGACCAGGGAATCGCTGCAGGACGAACTGCTGCGCATCTGGCGCACGACCGGCAAAACCATCCTGTTCATCACCCACGGCATCGACGAGGCCGTCTACCTGGGGCAGCGCGTCGCGGTGCTCACCTCCCGGCCGGGCCGGGTCAAGGCCGTGATCGACATCGATATCGACCGCACCGGTGACATCGATGTCCGCTCCAGCGAGCAGTTCCGCGACTACCGCCACCGCATCTGGACCGAACTGCAGAGCGAGGTGAGCCGGGCCCAGCAGCTCGAGCTCGCCACCGACGACAGCGCCGCCACCGCGGACGCGTCCACCGACAGGAGTCCCGCCCATGTCTAGCGCCGTCCCCCTGCTCGTCCGCCCGAGCGAGGTCACCGTCGAACCGGCCGCACCGCGTGCCGTCGCGATCCCCAGGCCCGCCCTCCCCGCAGGACTCGTCCGCGCCGCGCGCACGAGCGCCACCACGCTGGTGCGCATCACCAAACCCTTGCTCGCGTTCGTGCTGCTGCTCGGCGCGTGGGAACTCGCGCCGCGGCTCGGCGTGGTCGACGAGGTGTTCCTGCCGCCGTTCTCGGTGGTGGTGCAGGCCTTCGCCGAACTGTCCGCCAACGGGCAACTGGGCGAGCATGTTTCGGCCAGCCTCACCCGCTCGGTCACCGGCTTCTCCATCGCCCTGGTGATCGCGGTGCCGGTGGGGATCGCCATCGCCTGGTACAAGCCGGTGTCGGACTTCCTGAATCCGGTACTCGAACTGTTCCGCAACACCGCCGCCCTGGCGCTGCTGCCGGTATTCGTCCTGATTCTCGGCATCGGCGAGACGTCGAAGATCGCGCTGATCGGCTACGCCACCTTCTTCCCCATCCTGCTCAACACCATCACCGGTGTGCGCACCGTCGACCCGCTGTTGGTGAAATCGGCGGTGTCGCTGGGCTTCTCGCCGCTGCGGCTGTTCCAGAAGGTGATCCTGCCCGCGGCCATCCCGTCCATCTTCACTGGAATCAGGATGGCGGCGGCGGGCTCGATCCTCGTACTCATCGCCGCGGAGATGGTCGGCGCCCGCGCCGGCCTCGGCTACCTCATCACCGCCGCCCAGCAGAACTTCCAGATCCCGCAGATGTACGCGGGCATCGTGGCCATCTCGCTGATCGGCCTCGGTTTCAACTTCGCCCTCGTCGCACTGGAACGCCGCCTCTCGCGCTGGCGCACCTCACCGACCGACGCCTGACCAGGAGATCGACCATGTCCCGCAAGACCTTCCATCTCAACGCCTTCCTGATGGGCGTCGGCCACCACGAGGCGGCCTGGCGCCACCCGCGCACCGACGCGCACCGGGTGCTCGACGTCCGGCAGTTCCAGAACCTGGCCCGCATCGCCGAGCGGGGCAAGCTGGATTCGGTGTTCTTCGCCGACACCCTCGCCGTCGGCCCGCGCATCGAACGCAACACCCTCGCGGTGTTCGAACCGGTGACGCTGCTGTCGGCGATCGCCACCGCCACCGAGCGGATCGGCCTGATCGCCACCGCCTCCACCAGCTACAACGAGCCGTTCAACCTGGCCCGCAAGTTCGCCTCGCTCGATCACATCAGCGCGGGCAGGGCCGGATGGAACATCGTCACCTCCGGCAGTGTCGACGAGGCCTACAACTTCGGCCTCGACGCGATTCCCGAACACGCCCGCCGTTACGAGCGGGCCGAGGAATTCGTCGACGTGGCTGTCGCGCTGTGGGACAGCTGGGAATCCGAGGCGATCGTGCTCGACACCGAGGCGGGCATCTTCGCCGACCCCAGCCGGGTGCACACCCTCGACTACGCCGGGGAGCGATTCCGGGTGCGCGGCCCGCTCAATTCGCCGCGCGGCCCGCAGGGCAGGCCGCTGCTGGTGCAGGCCGGATCCTCGGAGTCGGGCAAGGAGTTCGCCGCGCACCGTGCCGAAGCCGTGTTCACCGCGCAGCGCACTGTCGAGGACGGCGTCCGGTTCTACCGCGATCTCAAATCCCGGCTGGCGAAGTACGGTCGCGCCGAGCACGAACTCAAAGTGCTGCCCGGCCTCGTCCCGTTCATCGCCGACACCGTCGAGGAGGCCAAGGCGCTCGAGCAGGAGTTCACCGACCTGATCTCACCCGACTACGCGCTGCGCCAGCTCTCGTCCATGCTCGGCGTCGACCTCACCGCGCACGCCCTGGACGCACCGCTGCCCCCGTTGCCCGCCGAGAGCGAGATACAGGGTGGCAAGAGCCGCTTCACGCTCGTCAAGGAGCTGGCCGAGACCGAGGATCTCACGGTGCGTCAGCTCATCGGCAAGCTGGGCGGCGGCCGTGGGCACCGCACCTTCGCCGGTACCCCCGAACAGGTGGCCGACGAGTTGCAGACCTGGTTCGAGGCGGGCGCGGCCGACGGCTTCAACATCATGCCGCCGTACCTGCCCGGCGGCCTCGAGGACTTCGTCGACCGGGTGGTGCCGATCCTGCAGGAACGCGGCCTGTTCCGCGCCGACTACGAATCCACCACGCTGCGCGGTCACTACGGGCTCGATCCTGTCGAAAGCCAGTTCGCCCCGCGTGATTCACGGGTGAGCGCCTGATGCACACCCGGCGACTCGACATCGAGCTCATGCGGGTGGTGAGCAGCTCCTGTCCAGGCCGATGACCACCCACGTCCCCGCCTGCTTCCCTGAAGGACCAACGACATGACCACCATCGAAAGCCCCCGCACCGCCACCGCACTGGAGATCGTCCCGGTCGCCGGGCACATCGGCGCCGAGGTCACCGGCATCGACCTGCGCGAGGACCTGACCGACGCCACCGTCGACGAGCTCACCGCGGCACTGCACCGGCACAAGGTGCTGTTCTTCCGCGATCAGCACATCGGCCACGCCGAGCAGATCGCGTTCTCCCGCCGCTTCGGCGCCGTCACCCCCTCGCACCCCTACGACGACGACGCGCCCACCGAGCACCCGGAGATCCTCGCCGTCGACAGCCGCCTCTACGAGAAGCGCTTCGGCCGCAAGAAGTTCAGCTACACCAACCAGTGGCACACCGATGTCTCCCCGCTGATCAACCCGCCCGCCGCCTCCATCCTGCGCGCGGAGATCGCCCCGGAACGCGGCGGCGACACCCAGTGGACCAATCTGGCCGCCGCCTACGCCGGTCTGCCGGAATCGCTGCGCACCTTCCTCGACGGCCTGCGCGCCGAACACCGCTTCGGTGGCCGGATCCCACCGTGGGACGCAGACAGCGACTACGCCCGCAAGATCGCGGCCTCACCGCTGGTGACCGAGCACCCGGTGGTGCGGGTGCATCCGGTGACCGGTGAGCGGGTGCTGTTCGTCAATCCCGGCTTCACCACCCGGATCATCGGCCTGACCCCGCCGCAGAGCGACGCCCTGCTGCAGCTGCTCTTCGACGAGATCTCGCACCCCGCCTACACCGTCCGATTCCGGTGGGCGAAGGGCAGCATCGCGTTCTGGGACAACCGCGCCACCGCGCACCTGGCCCCGAGCGACCTCGACCATCTCGACGTCACCCGGGTGCTCTACCGCACCACCCTCGAGGGCGACATTCCGGTCGGCGTCGACGGTGTGCCGTCCAGTCCGGTGGCCGGCGCGAAATTCACCGGCGCCTGAAAACCCGTCCGGTGCCCGGCCTTCCGGGCCGGGCACCGGTTCCCGACAGGAGAACGATTCGATGAGCGAAACCTGGCACGCGAGCACCGACGTCCTGGTGATCGGCGGCGGACCGGCCGCCTCGTGGGCAGCGATTCACGCCCGGGAGGCAGGCGCGGAGGTGACCCTGGTCGACAAGGGGTACTGCGGAACCAGTGGCGCCACGGCGCCCTCTGGCACCGGCGTCTGGTACGTCGCGCCGGAAGCCGAGGCGCGCGCGTCGGCCAAGGCGGCCCGCGAAGCACTGGGCGGCCACCTCGCCGACCACTACTGGATGGACCGCGTCCTCGACCAGACCTACACGAACATGAACCGGCTCGCCGTCGAAGGCCGCTATCCGTTCCCCGTCGACCTGGCAACGGGCGAGCAGCTGCGCACCGGTGTGCAGGGGCCCGAGTACATGCGCCGGATGCGCGCCTGGCTCCAGCGGATCGGCGTCCGGATCCATGATCACTCCCCCGCGCTGGAACTGCTCGTCGACGATGCGGGCGCGGTGCGCGGCGCCGCGGGTCATCAGCGTCAGCTCGACCGCGACTACCGGATCACCGCGGGCGCGGTGGTGCTGGCCTCCGGTGGCTGCGCATTCCTGTCCGGGGCGCTCGGCACCAATGTCGACACCGGCGACGGCGCGCTGATGGCAGCCGAGGTGGGCGCCAGGTTCTCGGGGATGGAATTCTCCAATGCCTACGCGATCGTGCCGAAGGGCTCGACGATCACCAAGACCGCGTACTACGGCTACGCCACCTTCTTCGGCGAGGACGGGCGGGTCCTGGAGGACGCGGGCTCCACCAGGGGCCGGTCGGTGATCGCGCGAACCCTGGTGCGGGAGAAGGTGTTCGCTCAGCTCGATCGCGCCGACGCGACCGTGCAGGCGCAGATGCGCCTCGGTCAGCCGAACTTCTTCCTCCAGTTCGACCGGCGTGGCATCGATCCGTTCACCCAGCGTTTCGAGATCGACCTGCTCGCCGAGGGCACCGTGCGCGGCACCGGCGGCCTCGATGTGGTCGACGACGACTGCGCCACCACGGTGCCCGGTTTGTTCGCGGCGGGCGACGCGGCGACCAGGGAGCGCATCTGCGGCGGCTTCACCGGCGGTGGCAGTCACAATGCGGCGTGGGCGATGTCGTCGGGCAGCTGGGCCGGGGCGGGCGCGGCGCGCTATGCCCGCTCCGTCTCGCGCGGCGGTGAGGTGGCAGGTGCGGGCCGAGTCGGGTTGCGGCCCAGCGGTTCCGGATCACTGACCGCCACCGAGGTGGTGACGGCCGCGCAGCAGGAGCTGATCCCGTTCGAGAAGAACTATCTGCGCCACGGCGATCGGCTGCGGCCCGCGCTCGCCCGTTTGGACGAGCTGTGGAGCGCGGCGGCGCAGGAATTGGGCGGTGCGACCGGCGACGAGCGGGTGCGGGCCAGGCAGGCCGCGGCGATCACCGCGGTGGGCAGGCTCATGTATCGATCGACGTTGTCGCGCACCGAGACTCGCGGCATGAGCAAACGCGCCGACCATCCGGGCACCGACCCGGCGCAGCATCACCATGTGGTCTCCGGCGGACTCGACGCACCGTGGATCGGCACCGCCGATGCCCGCAATTCCGGTCTGGCGGTGGCGTCGTGATCGAACTGCTGCGCGCACAGGACTGCATCGGCTGCGACAAGTGCGTGGTGGCCTGCCCCACCAACGTCTTCGACCGCACCGACGCCGGAATCCCGGTTATCGCACGGCAATCCGATTGCCAGACCTGCTTCATGTGCGAGGCCTACTGCCCGACGGACGCGCTCTACGTCGCCCCCGATGCCACGCCGCTCGCACCGACGGCCACGCTGCCGACCGAGCAGATCGGCCGATACCGCGAGAAGCTCGGCTGGGGCCAGGGCCGGACCGCGGGCGCCCGTCTCGCGGTGGGACCGCGGCTGCCGCACGGCGCACCGCCGCCCCGGCTCAACCCTTGAGGACGTCCTCCGGCCACCGCAGCGCACCGAAGAGCGGATCGTCGTAGACGGTGGGTTCGACGACCGGCTCCGGCACCCGGAGCAGGTCGGCGGTACTCACCTCGGCGAAGTCGTATCGACCGTTCTCACACTGCAATTCGACCAGCGAGATCGCCGAGACCGTGTCGTCGAGGGTGAAATCGGCGAAACCGTCCTCCGCGAACGCCGCGCGCAGCGGCTCGGCCGGCGTGGGGCGGGTGACATGGGCCAGGGCAAGGTAGGGGCGCAGCGGCTCGCCGAATTCGGGAATCCGTTCCCGGATCCACACGTCGGTCAGTGCGCAGGTCAGGTCCTGGCGCACACTCAACAGCTCCGCGGGCAAGGTGATCGGCAGGCGGATCGAGTCGGCGGCGACCACCGGCGGGCCGAACGCGATCTGGAACGGCGCGTGGTCGGCCAGCCTCGCCCTGGCACCGGCGACCAGCGCAGCCAGGTGCATCCCCTTGACCCCGTCGACGAAGCCGATTCCCTGCACGCCGATGCGCAGGCGGGCGGCGTCGACCTGTTCGAGCCCGGGCAGCCGGGCGATGGTCGGCGCGAAGATCTCTACCAGCTTGTCGGCGACCGGCTGGGTCGGGGTGACCTGCCAGTCGTAGAACGAACGTCCCGGAGTCCACCCCGGTCGCCACCACCAGCGGCTGGCAACAGTCATCTCGCCCGCGATCATGGTCCCACCTCCCGATCTCCGCCGCCGCTCCCAGCGACCACCCGGCTGACCGGCAGATCTGTCCGCCATCGACAGCTTCGACCAGTCACCCCGACGTGCACCGGACACGATCGGCACCAATGCTGCGATGCCAGTTACCTCTCAGCGACGCTATTCCCGGTGCGGCAGGCCCGCAACACGGCGAGACCGATCCGTTGCACCTTCGATCCCTAGTCCACGCCAACCGCTGCGACCGGCCCGTTCCCACTACACTGGCCGTCATGCCTGTTCGTCGGCTGATCGCGCTGTCCGCGTTTGCCCTCCTGCTTCCCTTCGCCGCGTCCGCCTGCACCATGACGGGCCACGGCACCACCTCCGAGTGCACCGTCAGCGGCTGCACCGTCACCTTCGATCGCGGGGTGAACGCGAAGGCCTCGGTCCTCGGCATCGACGCCGAACTGGTCGCCGTCGACGGTGACGTGGTCACCTTGAGCGTCGGCGGTCAGCAGGTCACCGTGCCGGTCGGGCAGTCGCAGGCATCCAACGGCATGGATGTCCGGGTCCGCGAAGTGACCCAGGACAAGGTCGTCGTCGTGCTGTCGACGGGCCTGAACCAGAACTGACGCAACGGATGTGCGGGCCTGATCAGCCGAGCACGTTCGGCTGATCCAGGATCCAGCGCCAGCTACCGTCGGGCTGCCTGCGCGCCACCTCGACGGTGGCGCCGGTGCCACCGGGCAGCCGCGACGAGGTCAGCGCGAGATCACCGGCTTGCAGCGCGGGCGCCTGGGGGCCCGGCTGGAACACCGGACGGTCGGCCACCAGCCTCGCGTAGGCCGCCCGGATCTCCTCGATCCCCGTCGCCACGACCCCGTCCGGCAGGGCGAGCACCGCATCGGATTCGTACAACTCGACCAGGCCGTCCACGTCGCCGGCATTGAGCCGTTCGACCACCAGCCGGCTCAGATCCTCCGGACGCTGTGCTCGTTCCCGCACACCGTCGACACTGTCGGTCATCGTCACCCTCCTCGACATGGGCTGTGCGCCAACGGTAACGCCGGGGTCCGACAGAACCGGACGTCCGTCTCAGTGCCCGTCGTGCAGGTCCACCGAGAACCGGTACCAATTCCCGTCGAACGGCGTGTAGACCGGCCGGTACGCCGAAGGGACGTGCACCGGCGGCCGGGAATCGGCGGGAAAATGTGCCAGGCCGCCGAGCGAGTCACCGATCCCGAACAGGCAACCGCCGTCCTGACTCGCGATCGAGGACACCCGGACGACCCCGACCCAGCCACCGTCGGCGTCGTCGCACTCCCCCTGCGCCGCCTCGGTCATCGCCGATTCCGACAGCCACCACGCCACCCGATCCGGGATGCCCGCCACTGCGACGCCGATCCCGAGCAGAACCACCAGCGGCGCGAGCAGCACGGTGCCGTAGCGGCGATATCGCGCACACCCGATCGGCGCGAAGACCATCCACAGCACGCCGGCGACCAGCAGCGCGAGGACGGCGACGACGGTGACCAGCAGGTCGAACTCGGTGGCGTCGTTCAGCAGCAGGGTCAGGATCGCCCCGGTCGCCAGCGCCACCGACGTGCGCATCGCCAGCACCCAGCGCCGGGTCGGTGGCACGGCCTCGGTCTCCACGGTCGTCATGGCCCCACCCTACGGAGACCCGGCGGATCCGCCCGCCGGGAAAGGGCGAAACCCCCGAAAGCCGAGGGGCTTTCGGGGGTTTCGCGGGCACAGGTCACACCGTCACAGCGGCGGGAATCCCGCAGAGCCGGTCGCCATCCAGTTCCAGAAACCGGCGGCACGGTTGACCAGCAGGGCAATGACGTCGAGAGCAGTGCTTCCCATCAAGCTTCCTAACATTCGGACGAACGATTCGCTTGCCCACCATAGCAACTCGCCGGCGCTGATCACGACGCGATATCGAGGCATTGGAGCATTACCAGCGAGCGAGCTCGGGTATTCGTCTCGCCGACAACGTGATTGCCGTTTCGGCTGTTCAGGAGGATGGCGGCGCGAAATCTTCCCGGCGATCGAGTTCCGCTCGCCGTCAGCACGCCGACCGATCAATTGCCGGTCAGGGCGCATTTCCGACCGGCACGGACGGTCCACAGAAATTCGGCCGCCGAAATATATAGTACCGAGGTAGCAAACCTTTCCGAAGTGAGACCGGTGACACCCGACGAACACGGTGAGGACCGATGGCAGGCAACAGATACGAGCTCCTGCACCGACCTCTGTTCGGTCGTGCCCCGCTCGATCAGGGCAACGCGGCCAGTCGCATCAGCGCCTACATCTACGGCAACGTCCTGATCCTGGCCGCGCTGATCCCGGTCTCGCCGTCCGCCGAGAACGTCGGCATCCTCGTCGTCCTCGGCACCGCGCTGTCCACGTTCATCGCGCACTCCTTCGCCGAGAGCGTCGGACGATCGGTGCGGGACGGCCCGCCGCGCTCCACGCCGCAGCGATGGGCGAATCTGCGCGACTCGCTGCCCATCCTCAGCTCGGCGGTGGTGCCCTGCGCGATCCTGGCGGCCGCGGCGATCGGGTGGCTCGAGCCGCGTACCGCGCAAGTGCTCGCCGAGGTGGTGATGCTGGTACGGATCGGCGGTATCGCCTTCGTCATCCATCGGCTCCAGGGGCGGGGTCCCGACCGTTCGACACTGGTCGGGGCGGTACTGCTGAGCTGCGCGGCCACCACCGTCGTGGCGATCAAGGTCATCTTGACCCACTGACCGGCACGGGATTCACCCGTTCCGGGTGAGGCCGCCGACGCGGTCGGCTGGTTGGCTGAAGTCGGCCGGCCACCGGGGTGGGCGGCCTCGAGGGAGGAGCGCTCGTGAACGCGTACCCACCGATCGACGAACACGGCATCGTCGGCGATCTCCAGACCGCGGCGCTGGTCTCGGCCGCCGGAACGATCGACTGGTGGTGTGCTCCCCGATTCGATTCCCCCAGCGTGTTCGCCTCGCTGCTCGACAGCGAGAAGGGCGGGTACTGCTCGATCGCCGTCGACACCGCCGCCGGCACTGTCCGGCAGCTCTATCTCCCGGATACCGCCATCCTGCTCACCCGGTTCTCCGGGCCCGACGGCGTGGGCGAGGTCGCCGACTTCATGGAACCGATTCTCGACACCGAGCCCACCGACCGGCACCGGCTGGTGCGCGTCGTGCGGGTGGTGCGCGGAAGTCTGACCTTCTCCCTCGAGTGCCGTCCCCGGTTCGACTACGGACGCGCCACTCACACCCTCGATCGGGCCGACGACCGCACCGCCGTCTTCCGGTCCCCTACCGCCGATCTGCACCTGCAGACCACCGACCCGATCGTGTTGCACCCCGACGGCGCGGATGTCACCGCGCGGTTCACGCTGTCCGCGGGTGAGCGAGCCGCCGTCGTGCTGACGACCACGTCCGCGGGCGGGCCCGTCTCGGCGGCCCCGACGTGGGAGGGCATAGCCGAGGAACTCGACCGGTGCCGTCACTTCTGGCAGACCTGGTTGCGCTCGTCCACCTACCGCGGCCGCTGGCGCGACGAGGTCAACCGTTCCGCGATCACCCTCAAACTGCTCACCTACGCGCCGACCGGTGCGCCCATCGCGGCGGCCACCATGGGACTGCCCGAGCAGATCGGCGGCGAACGCAACTGGGACTACCGCTACACCTGGATCCGGGATGCCTCCCTCTCGGTCCGGGCCTTGATGGATCTCGGGTTCACCGCGGAGGCCTACGCGTTTCGCCGCTGGCTGCGCGAGCGGGTCGAGGCGGGCGGGACCGTCTCGGGCGAGCCGTTGCAGATCATGTACCGCGTCGACGGCGATCCCCGGCTCGACGAAGTGATCCTGACCCACCTCGAGGGCTACCAGGGTTCGGCGCCGGTGCGGGTCGGCAACGGCGCGGCCGACCAGATCCAGCTCGACATCTACGGCGAGGTGGCCGACGCCCTGGCCCAGGCCACCGATCTGGCCGCCATCACCGGGTGGCGGACCTTCGCCGGTCTCATCGACTGGCTCGCCGGGAACTGGGACCGCCTGGACGAGGGAATCTGGGAAACACGCGGTGGTAGACAGGAATTCACCTACAGCAGGCTGATGACCTGGGTGGCCTTCGACCGCGCCATCAAGTTGGCGACCGAGCAGGCCAGACCCGCTGACCTGGCCCGCTGGACGACCGAACGCGACGCGGTCTTCCGCCAGATCGTCGAGCGCGGTTGGAGCGAGCAGCGCCAGGCGTTCGTGCAGCACTACGCCACCGAGGTGCTCGACGCGTCGCTGCTGCTCATGCCCCGCATGGGCTTCCTGTCACCGACCGACCCGATGTGGCTGAGCACCCTCGACGCGATGGATCAGGAGCTGGTCAGCGACAGCCTGGTCTACCGCTACGACCCCGAGGCATCGCCGGACGGTCTGCGCGGGACCGAAGGCACCTTCAACCTGTGCAGCTTTCTGTATGTGGAAGCCCTCGCGCGGACAGGCAGGCTGCAACAGGCCCGCTACGCCTTCGACAAGATGCTCACCTATGCCAATTACGTCGGCCTGTTCGCCGAGGAGATCGGCCCGTCCGGCGAGCAACTGGGCAACTTCCCGCAGGCCTTCACCCACCTGGCACTGATCACCGCCGCCCTCGCACTCGACGAGGAACTCGATCGCGCCGAGGCCGAACCGCCGTCTACAACCACGAGGAGTCGAGGATGACAAGCAATACGCCGGCGGAGCACCGCGCCCCGCCCGTGGAAGAGCCTCTTCAGCGGCAGGCCATCGCGGAGGGAATATCGGTCACGGCCGCGTGCATGCTGCTCATCTTGGCGGCAGTCTCCGTCCTGCAGGGCATTTCCGCCCTGCGGAGCGACGAAATATATGTCGCCGGAGTCGAATATGTGTACAAATTCGACACGACGACCTGGGGCTGGGTACACGTCGTGCTGGGCGTACTGGCGCTGGTCGTCGGCGTCGGCTTGATAATGGGGACGACCTGGGGCCGATACTCCGCGCTGGGAGTCGCCGCATTGGTGATCGTCGCGAATTTCTTGTCCCTGCCGTACTACCCCGGTTGGTCCCTCGTGATCATCGCACTCAGTGTGGTCGTCATCTGGGCCCTCATGGCCTGGCAGCCCGAGCGGTGAGTCCATTCCGGCGATGTGCGACGACGATCGGCGGGCGGCACGGTGAGCGATGACTCCGCGGTCCGGATCCGGTGCTGGGCGGCCAGAGCGGCCTTCCTCTTCGCCGCCTTGACTGCCCTGATTCCGGTGCTGTTCGCGGGGGTGGTGGGGGCGCTCGGGTTGCTGATCGTCGGGACCGGCGGCGTCGTGGTCACGATCGCCGCGCTGTACTGGTTTCTGACCAGGTACGGCCCGACGCGCTGGGTGTCGCTGGCGATCGCGGTGCTGTCGCCGATCTTCGTGATCGTGGTCTTCGTGCGCGCCCACCTGCTGTGGGTGGTACTGCTCGCCGCCGGATCGGCCCTGCTGGCGGTCGTCTGCGCGCGCGTCGCGCTGCGCTCCGGGAGTTCGCGCACCGCCGCGGCCGAGCATCCCGCCCCGCAGGCCAGGCACCCGTTCCTGATCATGAATCCGCGTTCCGGCGGCGGGAAGGTCGAGAAGTTCGATCTGCGGCGCAAAGCCGAGGAACTCGGCGCCGAAGTCGCCCTGCTGGAGGGCGACGTCGACGTCGAGACGCTGGCCCGACAGGCCGTCGACCGCGGCGCGGACCTGCTCGGAGTGGCAGGCGGTGACGGCACCCAGGCGCTGGTGGCAGGCATCGCGGCCGAGCACGGACTGCCATTCCTGGTGATCAGCGCGGGGACCCGGAATCACTTCGCGATGGACCTCGGCCTGGATCGCGCCGATCCGGCCGCCGGGCTCGACGCCCTCCGCGACGGGGTGGAGCTGCGCGTCGACCTCGGCCGCATCAACGGACTGCCCTTCGTCAACAACGCGTCCTTCGGCGTCTACGCCGAGATCGTGCGCAGTCCCGCCTACCGCGACGACAAGACCGCGACAGTCCTGCGGCTGCTCCCCGATCTCCTCGCCGGGCACGCGGGCAACCGGCTCGTCGCGCGCATCGACGGCACGGCGGTCGCGGGGCCGCAGGCGATCCTGGTCAGCAACAATCCCTACGGCACCAGCGATCTGGCCGGACTGAGCCGGCGCGACCGGCTCGATAGCGGCAGGCTCGGCACGGTCACCCTCTCGGTCGCGAACACCCGCGACGCGATCGGCCTGATCCGTCGCACCCGCAGCCAGGGCCTGACCCAGCGGACCACGCTCGAAGTCAGCGTCGACGCCACCGCACCACGGATCCCGGTCGGCGTCGACGGCGAATCCCTCGAGCTCGACACGCCCGTGCGCTGCGTCATCGAACCAGGCGCACTACGCGTGTGGGTACCGCGAAACCGGCCGGGAACACCTGCCGGCGCACCCACGATCGATTGGCTCCGGCTGCGGGACTTGGCCATTCACGGCGACGCCGGGAAGAATCGCCGAACGCAATGAGCGATTCCGACATTTCGCCCCCTGCCGAATTGCGCAGGGTGAACGTCCGGGAAACAGCACCGGACTACGACTTACCTCAGCTGTGATGACGCCGACACCGCGCGCCGACACCCGGTGAACAAAAGTATCGGCGGACAGCGATGTGCGCCGATACTTCCATCCGAAATATTCTGTGCGCCAGCGTCAATCCGCTGATTCGTCGACACGATCCACGGGTCGCCGAGTTTTGTTCACGAAACTCGTGACGGCGATCACAAACATGAGTTTCGGCGCTGCGGCTATACCATCTAGTTCGCCGAGGCTTCCGGAATATCCGCCGTCGAAGTTCCAGAGCACCAGTGGTGACACATCGACGTGCCCCTTTCGCATCCGACTTCCGCCGCTTCGGCATGTCTTCGTCACGAGGTGAACCCGGTCATGGAATACACCCACCTGTCCGAATTCGCGATCCGTCCCGGCCGCTTGTCGATCTGGACTCCCGAGCTTCCCACCGACGCCTGGCAGCTCGACGACCGGCCGCTGACCAGCGTGCACGCCGCCTACTGCGCGAGCGTCGATCCCGCCGACCCGCAGCCGGGCCGAGGCCGCTGGATCGGCACCGTCTTCGAGATGGACGCCGTGCTCGATCGCGGCGCCTGGCGCGAGACGCTGCGCCGGTGGCACAGCAGGCACGAGGGGCTGCGCACCACGGTGCGCGTCGAGCCGGCGGGCGAACCGCGCAGGCTCGTCGCCGCCGCCACCGCGGTCGGCATCGCCGAACAGCAGATCGACGGGCTCACCGATGGTGCCCGGATCAACGAATTCCTCTGCGGCGCACTGGAACTGCGGCTGTCGCCGCTGGTGTGGCCGCATCTGCTCGCGGCCACGGTCGAGCATACCGACACCGGTGACTTCACCGTGCTGGTCGCCGCCGATCACTCGGTGCTGGACGCCTACTCCCAGGCCATCCTCATCCTCGAGCTGCGCACGCTCTACCGCGAGGTCGTGGCGGGCGAGCAGCCGCGCGAATCGGCCACCTTCGGCAGCGCGGCCGACTTCGCCGTGGTCGAACGGGCAGCCGCCGCCGAACTGCACGCCGAGTCGCCCGCGGTCGAGACGTGGCGGGAGTTCCTCGCCGGTGGCGACGGCACCATGCCGCGCTTCGCCACGCACGCGCATCGACCCGCCCCGGCCGATCAGCCGCAGCCGAGTGTGTCGCGCCGCCTGCTCGACCTGGCCGAGCTCGAGCAGTTCGAGGCGGTGCTCGACCAGGTCAGGCATCGGATGTCGGTCGCGGTGTTCGCCGCGCTGGCGGTGGCGCATCAGCGGCGGTTCGGCACGGATCGGATGCGCACGGCGATGCCGATCGCGACCCGGCCGGACCTGCGGTGGCTCGAGTCGATGGGTTGGTTCGTCAATGTCGTCCCGGTCGACATCACCGTGACGCCCGACGCGGGCATCACCGCGGCGCTGGAGAGCGCCCGCGAGGCGCTGCGCCGGTCACGAACGGCCAACGACGCGTCCTGGTCGCGCGTGCTCGAGGTGCTCGGGGTCGAGGAGACGCCCCGGTTCGGGATCTCCTTCCTCGATATCCGGGTGCTGCCCGGCTACGAGCTGGTCGCCGCCCTACGCGGACGGACCCTGCGGGCCGAGTCGTACTCGGCCGACGAGGTGTTCCTGTGGGTCGTGCGGGCCGACGACGGCCTCTACGTCTCCACCCGGTACCCCGCCGGCTTGCCCGCCGAGGTGATGGACGAGTTCCTCACCGCGTTCGGCCAGGCACTGTCCTCGATCACCGCGGCTGTCCACGCCGACAAGCCCGGGTCGGTCGTCGACGCGCCCGGCTCGGTCGTCGCGCAGGCGGTGTGAGCCGATGCGGGCACTGTTGGCATTCACCGGCAGCCGGGGCGACGCCCAGCCCGGCATTCTGCTGGCGCGCGCACTGATCGCCCGTGGACACGAGGTGACCCTGGCACTGGCACCGAACCTGGTCGGGTTCGCGACCGGTCACGGGGTACCCGCGGTCCCGTTCGGTTGCGACAGCGCGGCACTGTTGCGCGCCCAGCGCGCCGACTCACGGTTCGGCTCGCGTGACCCGCGCGCCCGGTGGCGGGCCCTGCTCGACCTACAGCGGCGCGGGGTGCCGGAATCACTGGCCGACCTGCGGGAGCTGGTGCCCGGTCACGATGTGGTGGTGGCCGGGATGGCGGGCGAGGAAGCCGCGGCGGTCGTGGCCCGCGAGGGCGGGGTGCCGTTGGCCGCGGTCCATTTCTTCCCGATCCAGCCCAATGCGGTCGTACCGGTCGTGCCTGCGCGGTGGGCGGAGCGGGTGCCCGGTGTGGTGCATCGATGGGGTTGGTCGGCGCTTGCCCGTGCCAGGGCCGCGGCCTTGGCTCCGGTTCTGCCTGCGGGCGAGCCGGCGGCGCGGATGCGCATCCAGGCCTACGACCCTGCGCTGTTCCCTGGTCTGCGTGACGAGTTGTCCGGCCCGTTCACGGGTTTCCCGGTCGATGTCGACGGTTGCCTTACCGCGGCACCAGATTCCGCGCAATCCCGGCGCGTTGCCGACGAGCCTGCCGGCTACCGCGAACTCGGACTCCGTCAGTGGCTGGCTACCGGTTCCGCGCCGATCTACGTGGGCTTCGGTTCCATGGATGTCGGCGATCCGGCCGAGTTCGTCGCCATGGTTCGCGCCGTCTGTGCGCGACGAGGCCGTCGGCTGCTGCTGGCTTCTGGGTGGGCCGATATCACGCCCGGCATCGATGCCGAGGTGGCCATCGTCGAGCACGTCGACCATGCCGAGGTGCTGCCGCGGTGTGTGGCCGTGGTGCATCACGGCGGCGCCGGGACGACCGCGGCCGCGTTGAGAGCCGGTGTGCCGCAGGTGATCTGCTCGGTCCAGGCCGATCAGCCCTATTGGGGTCAGGCGCTGCAACGTCTCGGGTTGGCTGCGACCGCTCCGGCAGGTGCACTCACCGGCCCACGCCTGGACACACTTCTCGACCGGATCTCGACCCTCGATGTCCGTCGCCGCGCCGCGGCCTACGCCGCGGGGTTCACCACCGATGGCGTCGAGCGAGCCGCCGATGCCGTCGAAGCACTCGCGCCGGTCACCCCCGAACTGATCGACGCCGCAGGGAGGCTCCCATGACCACCGACATCGCCATCCGCACCAGCGGGATCGGCAAGTCCTACGGCGATTTCACGGCCGTTGGCGCCGTCGACCTCAGTGTCGCCGCGGGCACGGTCTTCGCCCTGCTCGGCCCGAACGGTGCGGGCAAGACCACGACCGTCCGCATGCTGGCGACCCTGGTGCGTCCCGATCGTGGCAGCGCGGAGATCTTCGGCTACGACATCGTGCGTGATGCCACCGCGGTGCGCTCGATGATCGGGCTCACCGGCCAGTACGCCTCCGTCGACGAAACCCTCACCGCCGGTGAGAATCTGCGCCTGTTCGGGCGACTGCTCGGACTGTCGCGCCGCGAGGCCGCCGCGCGCAGCGCCGAACTCCTCGACGAGTTCGAGCTGAGCGCGGTCACCGATCGTCCGGTCGGCCAGTTCTCGGGTGGCATGCGACGGCGGCTGGATCTGGCGGCGACACTGATCACCGATCCGCCGCTGATCTTCCTCGACGAGCCGACCACCGGTCTCGACCCGCATACCCGTGACCGCATGTGGGGCATCATCCGCAAGCTCGTTGCCCGCGGTGCGACCGTCCTGCTCACCACCCAGTACCTCGAGGAAGCGGACGCGCTGGCCGATCGCATCGCCGTCATCGACCGCGGCGCGATCGTCGCCGAGGGCACCGCCGCCGAGCTCAAATCGTCCATCGGTGAGCAGGTGCTGCGCCTGGAACTCGCCGATGTGAGCCAGTCCGGGCACGCCGAGGCGATCGTCGCCGAGCTGACCGGCGAGGTTCCCGAGGGGTCGTCGGCGGGCACGCTGACCGTCGCGCTCGCGGATGCGGGTACCGCCGCCGACATCGTCGCGGCCTGCCGGGCCGCCGGCATCGCGTTGCGCGGTTTCGCCGTCGACCGACCCGACCTGAACGAGGTGTTCCTCGCCCTCACCGGCACGGCACGCGCCGCCGCCTGATCACGGAAGCCGACACCATATGACCGTCACCACCCCCGAGCGCACCGCGCCCGCGACGATCGATCGCCGTCCCCGCGTCACCCACGTCAGCCTGCGGGCCTCGCTGTTCCAGTCGCTGATGATGGCGTGGCGTGGGCTGCTGACCTTCCGGCACAGCCCGCAGCTGCTCTACGACGCCATCCTGCTGCCCATCGTCGGGCCGCTGCTGTTCGGCAGCATCTTCGGCACCGCCATCGCGGGCAGCATGGAGGCGTATCTGCCGATTCTCATCCCGGGTGTGCTGGTGCAGATCGTGCTCACCTCCTCCGTCGCGACGGGGGTCCAGCTGTCCGAGGACATCCGATCGGGCGTGTTCGACCGGTTCGTCGCCATGCCCATCGCCCGATCCGCGCCGGTCGCCGGTGCGCTGCTCGCCGGGGCGACGCGGTATGTCATCGCCGCGACGACGGTGGTGATCGTGGGCTTCGCCATGGGCTATCGCCCCGCGCACCCGGTGGGTTTCATCGCCGGCGCGGTGCTGGTCGTGCTGGCGACGACCGCGATCAGCTGGTTGTTCGCGTTCATCGGCGTCACCGTGTCGCGACCCGCAGCCGTGCAGGGCATGTCGATGCTGGTGCTCACCTTCCTCAGCTTCGCCTCCAACGCGCTGGTGCCCGAGGAGTCGATGCCGACCTGGCTGGGCTATGTCTCCGACTACAACCCCGTGTCGTATCTGGTGTCGGCGGTGCGCATGCTCGCCGAGGACGGAACTGTCGGCGCCGATGCCTGCTGGTCGGTCGTGGCCTCGCTGGTCGTCGTCGCCGTGTTCGCGCCCCTGACCGTCCGCACCCTGCGCGCCCACTGAGGATCCCCCATGACACTCACCTCCCACGCCCCGTCCGTGGCCCTGTCCACCGCCGTCAACCGGCTCACCGCCGACGACGACCTGTTCCTCAAGCTGCACAGCCTCTACGGCAACGCGCTGGTCAACCAGCTCGCCTGGCGGTTCGACGAGCCACTCGGCCGCGACCTGCTCGACCGTTTCCACGCCCAGCTCGCCCAGGGTTTCCTGGCTCGCCGGGTGCAGACGACCCGCGTGCCGTTCGCTCGCCCGTACTGGGTGCCAGCCCCGGAATCGCTCCCGCTCGGCTGGGATGTCGTGCCCGTCGCCGACGACGAGATCCTGGACTGGTACTTCGCCCAGAGCCGAGTGGACTTCGACCCCGAGGCCGGGCTGGTGTGGCGATTGTCCGCGGCCCCGACCACGACGGGTGGGACCCTGGTGTCGCTGGTGACCTCGCACGTCGCCTCCGACGGCGGCGCGGTGCTGTTCGCCGTCGGTGATGCGCTGGCCCGGCTGGTGCGCGACGAGGAGCCCGACCGCTCGGCAAGTTCCGGCGGACTCGTCGGCAGCGCTCCCCCAAACACACTGAGCGCCAACCTTTCCGATGCCGGTGCGCAGCTGCGCGCGGTGGTGAAAGGCCTCCGGGCAGCCTTCGCGGCGCGCGCCGTCACCGAGCCCGAAAGCACTCCCCGCCCCGCGACTCCCCCGCTGCCACTACCCGAGCAATGGTCGCCCGCGGACATCGTGGTGCAACTCGACCTCGACCAGTGGAACGCCGTCGCCACCACGCATTCCGGCACGACCAACGGCCTCCTGATCGCCCTCGGCGCTGGCCTGCTCGGCCGCAGCGGCCGCGTCGGCGACACCGCCGACATCCGCGTCGACATCCCCCACTCGATGCGCACTACGAACGATCCCCGCGCGAATGCCACCACCGGCCTGCCGATTTCGGTCCGCTACAACTCCACCGACCGGATCGACCTGGGCGCCGTCCGCACCGCGGTGAAGCGTGCCGCCACCGCCTATCGCGACCCGGCCACCACCCCGGCCCTCCAGCACCTGCAACCCCTGCAGATGATCCTCCCCCGCTTCGTCCTGCACCACTTCGCCCGCACCGCCAAAGCCCCGGAATGCCTGTGCACCAATCTCGGTGAAACAGCCAAGGGCGTCGCCACCATCGGCGACCACCACGCCGCCGCCGTCCTCATGCGCCCGGTCGTGTGCACCGGCGACCCCGCCATGTTCCGCCGCGTAGAAGTCGGCGTAAACCTCTCCTTCTCCACCGACGGCCACACCGTCACCCTCGCCGTCACCGCCGCCGACCCCGACCGCTTCCCCACCCGCACCACCCTGCGCACCCTGCTCACCGCCGAATTCGACTCTTGGGGCCTCACCCCCCACTTCTGGTGAGAGTCGGCCCCAAGAGACACAGCACCCCGCATGTCACCAGTAGTTGTAGTCGTACTTGTGCCAGGACTCGTCGAACGGCAGGTAGTAGATCGCCGCCTCCGCCTGGGTTCGTTCCGGTACGGCGGTGCCCGGTGCGAAGTAGGCGAATCCGCTCGTGCCGATGGCGTCGCCGACGCGGAACAGGCAGGCGCCGTCGTAGTTTCGGTGAATTGAATCGACTCGGTACACGCCGATCCATGTCGGCTGGGTACGTGCGACGCACTCCTGCGCCACCTCGGTCATGGCGCCCTCGGACAACCACCACGCCACCCGTTCCGGAAAACGTTGACTGATCGCCACCACCGTCCCCACGAGGATCAGCGGCAGGAGCGACGACACCGCGACGGCCCGGTATTTCACCAGACCGAACAGCGCCAGCACGAACCACGGGATGCCCACTGCCACAATGGTCACCACGACGTAGAAAGCGACCAGCAGATCAGCGTCGACCGCCTGGGTGATCAAGAGGATCATCGCGGCGAGCCAGGTCACCGCGGTGACCACGACCATCATGGCCAACCACCAGCCGGGCGGTCGTGGACGCTGACGCGCCGGCCGCGGTATCTCCCCCACCGATGTCATACCGCCACACTATCCCGCGCCGATCCCCGGAAACGCCGCGCTCGGAACCGCAGGCGGACCCCAACGCGAAATCCCCCGGGAACCCGAAGGCTCCGCCCGATCGATCGGCAGCCAGACCTTCCGTCGCCGCCACGTCGATGCCGGCGAATCAGATACCGGGAACCGCGGTCTTTGTCAGCAAATGGGTCTGCCGTGCAGTCGATAGGACTGAACAAAGTCAGGCGTGACCGGTTCACCATTCCTCGGCTTCGTGACCGGTGTCGTCCAGTCAGCGCCACCCACTTTGCGTCGCCCATCTTGGGTGTGGGGTTCTGAAGCGGGTATACAACCTTCACCACAGCGAGCTTCGAATGGTGCGGCTGACCCAGCGCCACGGCGCTGCAGCAGCCAGTGCCTTCGAAACCCTGCTGACAACCATCGCAGCCGGTGGCGCCGGACTCACTCTGGCAGGGCTATGAGGAGGAACGATGACCGATGACTCGTCATCCCCAGCAACTCCGGCCGACTGGCGAAGCTCGGTCCGTGCCACCGGGCCGACCGGTGGCCCTGAAGTCCGCTGTCATCTGGTGGTCGGTTTCGACTCCCACCGAGCAAGCCACGCCGCCCTGCGATACGCGATCGACCTCGCCGCCCGACTCGACGGGTTCCTCCACGTGGCCCACATCGTCGATACCGATGACCTACCGATCGACCCCGACGCCGCCGACTGGGAACAAGCGATCGCCGACACCGTCGCCGAGGTAGGTCGAGAAGCCGACATGATCCTCACCCGGGCAATCGCACCGTGGACTTACTACAGCCGACCGGGACGCCCCGCGCAGTTGTTGGCCGAACTCGCCGATGCCCACGACGCCGAGATGATCATCATCGGCGCCTCCCGCGGGGGACTCCTCTCGCTGCTGGAGCGGCTGCTAGGCGAATCGGTATCGACAAGCCTGACCCATCACACCCACCGTCCGGTGCTGCTCGTTCCACCGCATACCGACACCAATACGGGGTAATCGGCTTCGATAACCAACCGCCCACTCGAAAATCCCCGGTCGTCTGCGTTCCCACCATCCGGTCACGCGCTACCGGCTTCCATCGCGGGCGTTTCTACGATTTTTCTACGATTTGCCCAAGACGGGCCATCGCCCGCCCGACACGTCGGGCGATCCGCGTGGCACTGCGTGCGATGCAGGCTGCCGTAGCACGGACCGCTGCCTCGATGCGGGGGTGCAGAGCAGTCGCAGCGTGCTGCCGGTCAGGCTGGTGGTTGTCGTTGCGTGCCATGGCCTTCTCTTCGTGGAGGTGGCCGCATGGGCGCGGCCGGAGAAGACCCATTCGCGGGATCGGCACCGGCACGGGCGAAGTGAGAAGGCGAGACAGTGTTCTGGTCGCCGAATACCTTGCCGAGGGCAATGATCCGCGCCTCCAACATCTACTGGGCCGGACACACGGTCACCGTCGCGACACAGCTCGGAAAGGCGCTCCCGAAGCGGCGCATCCGATCTCAGGTCCTGCCCGACGCTCTCACTGCTCAACGCCCTTCTGTTGTCCGGAGGCGCGGGCCGGACTCGCAACCGCACCAGCGGATCACTGTCGAGCCAGCTCACGCCAGTACGCAACCGCCGAACCCAGCGCGATCAACCAGATGTTGAACGTCTTGGCCGACTTCGCGCCCCACACGTCGGTGAACGAGCCGCTGACCCCTACTGGCCGTTCAGGAGGTGATTTCTGCGATCAATCGGGTGATCTCGTTCGGTTGTTCGTCGAGACCGAGGTGGCCACAGTGGTCCAGGATTCGCAGGTCGGTTCCCAGACTCCGCCGTACGGCGGGACCGATACGGCCCGGCGGGAGGAATACGTCGTCTCGGCCGATAGCGACCAGACAGGTCGCTTGCTGTCGGACTGCGGCCAGCACTGCCGTCGGCAGCGGCGGGGGCGCCAGACTGCTGCGGCAGTGGCGGGCTACCTGCGTCATCCAGTCGCTGAGCTCCTCAGGCACTCTGTGTTCTGGTGCCAGCATGTGTTGGAGGAGCCGGTTCGTGCGAGCTGCGGTCGGGCGAGCGAGCCACGGGATTGTGGCGGCCAGGATCGAGGGCGCTACGGCAAGGCGAACTAAACCCGCGGGTGAAATGAGCACTCGGCCGGCGATCTGCGGGGACGGACAAGCTAGGGCAATAGCACCGCCGAGTGAGTGGCCCACGACGACGGCAGACCCGGCTATCGTGCTCTCCAGCGCTTCGGCCAGCCATTGTCCGTACCATGCCATCCGGTTCCGGCGGGGACGGTGGTCGGCGCTGAGACCCGGTTGTCCTGGAACATCGAGGATGAGCGTGGGCCATCGACGAGCCAGTTTCTCGGCAAAGGGCAGCGATACCGCGGCGTTCATGTTGGTGCCCGGCACCAGCACGATCGACGGCGCCGTATCAGTCGGTTCCGCTCCGGCGGCGACGACGCTGGTAGCACCCGCGGCGGTGACCACATCCCATCGCCGATGCTCGACATTCCAGCCATCGATACGATTCCTGCACCAGCCCTGGATCAGGCGTTGCGCGTCGGCGCTCTTGTAGACAGAAGCCACTGCGCCATCCTATTTCCTTCCGGGCCAGTGCATTTCGTAGTAGCGGGCCATGAGCTCCCAGTACCCGAGCAACAACAGCATCGCCACACCGCTCCCGACCGCGGCGGGAACCGGACGCCGATGCCACGCCCCGAGCAGCCCGACCAGCCCCGCCCCGGTGGCCGCGGCGTCAACCGCCAAGGCTGCGTCTCCGGGGTGGTCGGCAAGCCATAGTTCCTCCCCTAGGATCGCTTTCGTCGCCCAAGCCGGTCGCCCTGCCGGCTCCGGGAAGAGCACCGGGTTCACGGCGAACCATACGCCGACAGCGGCTGCTTGCGACCAGCTCCGATTCCACACCGGAACCAGGAGCAAGGGCGTCGTCGCCCAGCGAGACCACGCGCTCCAAGGGTTCGAATGCCTGGCGAACACCGTGCGGCGAACACGCGTGAATGCCCTTCCAGACTTCATCTTCGGTGTACTCCTGTCAGTTTCTACCGGCCCGGTCGCCCCCGAGCCGTCTCAGGTCCGACTCTCGCTGCGATCGCGCCATCGTTCGATGAGGGCGGGCATCTCTTGCTCCATGTATCCGTAGAAGTCCTGCATCTCGTGCAGGCGTGCGGAGGTGACCGATTCGCCCGTCAGGGCATCGAGTCCCTCCCGGGCGGCATCCTTCATGATCTTGAGCATGACGTTCTGCTGCGAGAACAGTTGTGCCCATACACCTTTCGGAAACCGGTAGTGCTCACGGCGACTCCCCGGCGCCGGCACCCGTTCCACCATCCCCGACTGTGACAGCTGTTTGATCGCCGTCGATACCGCGCCAGTGCTGATCGACAGGCGCTCGCACAGGTCCGCGGCGGTCATCGTCTCCTGCTCGGTGTAGAGCAGTGCGGTCATCACCCGAGCCGTCGTCTTCTGCATGCCGCCCTCGGACATGGTCAAGGCCAGCCGCTCGGCGGCATCGCGAAGTCGCTGATCGGAATCCATGCCCACATAGTACAGACAACTCCAAGCGTTCTGAATATTCACAGATCTCTGAAATCTTGATAGTGTTCGAGACATGAGCAACGCCATCGAAATCCGGGAACTCACCAAGACCTACGGCACACGGCGAGGGCTCACCGGCCTTACCCTCGACGTCCGATCCGGGGAGGTGTTCGGCTACCTCGGACCCAACGGAGCAGGCAAGTCGACCACCATCCGGCTCCTCCTGGATCTGATCCGCCCCACCGCCGGAACAGCGTCGGTCCTCGGACTCGATCCCAGGGAGAACGGCGTCGCCATGCGACGCCGCATCGGCTATCTGGCAGGCGATTTCGTCGTCGACGGGCGGCAGAAGGTTCGAGATTGCCTACGCTTCCTGGCCGACCTGCGCGGTGGGGTACCCCAGCCACGAATCGACGAGCTCACCGAACGCCTCGGGCTCGACCCCACCACCACGATCAAGAGCCTGTCCAAAGGCAACCGGCAGAAAGTCGGCCTGGTACAGGCTTTCATGCACACCCCCGAACTGCTGATCCTGGACGAACCGACCTCGGGCCTGGACCCCCTGGTGCAGCAGACCTTCCTCGACTTGGTCACCGAGGCGGCCGACAACGGCCAGACGGTCTTCATGTCCAGCCACATCATGGACGAGGTCGAAGCCGTCGCCGACCGCGTCGGCATTCTGCGTGACGGGGCGCTGGTCGCCCTCGACACCGTCGCCGACCTGCGCGCCGCCGCGATCCGGCACATCGAAATCGGCTTCGCCGACCCTGTCGCGATCGAGGAGTTCCGCGCGGTCCCCGGCTTGATCGACCCGCGCCTGGACGAGACGGGCTCGGTCCTGCGTGCCGGACTGTCGGGATCACCGGATGCCGTCGTCAAAGCCGCCGCCCGCCACACCGTACTCACGTTGACCATCACCGAACCTCACCTCGACGAGATCTTCCACAGCCACTACGCCGCGGCCCGCCAGCCCGCAGCCTGAGAGGAACATATGTCTGCCACCGCCGCGATCGGGCCCATGATCGAACCCGCCGTCGCCACCGCCCGCACCGTCGTCTTCACCAAAACCCTGCGCGACTCCCGCCGCAGCCTGCTCGGCTGGACCGTCGGCATCACCGTCGCCGCGGCCGCCTACGCCAGCTTCTACCCGCAGATGGCCGCCAACGGCGCCGCCCAGGCCGAGAACCTTCCCGAAGGGCTGCGCGATGCCTTGAACATGAACGACATCTCTTCTGCCGCGGGCTACCTCGGATCTACCGTGTTCGGGCTCATCGTGCCCCTGCTGGCGATGTTCTTCGGCGCCGCCGTCGGCGCCAGGGTCTCGGCCGCCGACGAAGAATCCGGCACCCTCGATCTGCTGCTCGCCCACCCGCTCACCCGTACCTCACTCATCGCGGAGCGCTTCGCCGCCCTCATCGCCGCCGCGACCGGAATCGGGGTCGTCGTGTTGCTGACCATGCTCGCCATCCGCAGCTCCGCCGACCTCACCACGGTCGGTGTCGGTCAATTCGCCGCGCAGTGTGTCCACCTGGTCCTGCTGACCGTCTGCTTCGGCGCGCTGGCCACCACGATCGGAGCTGTCACCGGCCACCGCGCCACCGTCTTCGCGCTCACAGCGGTCGTCGGAGTCTCGACCTGGGCCGCACACAGCTTCGCCGACACGATCGGACTCGGCTGGACCGCCTACCTGTCCCCGTTCCACTACTACATCGACAGCGAACCCCTCCGAAACGGCATCAGCGTCAGCGGCGCCGCCGCTCTGGCCGCCGCGTCGCTCATCCTGGTCGCCGCCGGGACCTACCGATTCAATCAGCGCGACCTCGGCTGAGCACAAACACGCCCAGGAAAGCCTGCCGTCTCCCCCGCAACCCTGCACCGCTGACGATCGTCTGGAAGTTTCTCACCGTCACGACTACGTCGCCCTGCGCGGGGGATCGGCCAATCTTGCGACCCGGCGCCCACAATTTTGACGGAATCCATACAGCCGCGTGTGAACAGGTCCGCGATCATCACAATTAGGCTGGCCTATCGTGATTTCTCATCCAGCGTCGAGAGCCTCTCACCCAGACTCACAAGACTCACAGGCGCGATTCGAGCGCTCTCGGCCGGCTGGTACCAGACCTGGCGATACCCGAGTCCGCTCGGCGTTACTCGCTCACGGTGTGCTCTGGGCACCCACTACGAGTGGCCGACACCGTTGGGCGATCCTTACCGCCCATCACGCCTCGGCCCCCACGAGAGGCTGAGCACCATCACGCGATCCGAACAGAGCACCGACTCCCGGGCAACCGGATCTCGCCACAGCAGCCGACCGTCACGTCGGGCGGCGAGAACCAGCGGGGAACAGTCCGTCAGCGTACGTCCACATTCACCAGCTCGTGGAGGTCGTTCCGCGACGACGACCTCGGGCCGACTTCGCAGGAACCCGGCTATCCGACTCGGCAGATCCGGTTGGACGAGGGCGCGGCCGAGTAAGCGCCCGCACAGCCGACTGGCGATCACGACCTGGTCGGCGCCGAGGCATTGCGCGACCGGTTCCCAGGCGGGGTCATGGACAGCCGTGCAGACGGTCGTGGCCTGGTTCAATCCCCGCACGATCGAGGTGACTCGGACCGCGACCTCGTCGTTTCCCACCGCTACCACCACGCTGTCTGCAGTCTCGATAACGCTAACAGCACTGGTCCGCGATCGCGAGGAAAGCAAGATCAGCTGGCGAGCCGCGCCGATATCCAGGGGCCGGGGATGGTGAAGCGCTCTCGCATCAATTCGAAGGAGATAGTCGGGCGCCTCCTGCCCAGCCCTCGGCATCCGGCCCGATTGGTCGTGTTCGGCTTCGGCGCCGCGACGCTGGCCGGGACACTGCTGCTGATGCTGCCTGTGGCCGCCGAATCCCGGACCGTGACCGCGCCCATCACAGCGCTGTTCACCGCGGTCTCCGCGGTGTGCGTCACCGGGCTCGTCGTCGTCGACACAGAAAGCCACTGGTCGCTGTTCGGTGAGCTGGTCGTCCTCGGCTTGATCCAGATCGGTGGCCTCGGAATCATGACCCTGGCCTCGCTGCTCGGGTTGCTGGTGGCCCGGCGCATGGGCCTGCGGATGCAGCTGATCGCCCAGTCCGAAACGAAGACGCTGCGTCTCGGGGAAAGCCGTCGCGTCGTGATCGGTGTCATCCGGATGAGCCTGGCGGTCGAGGCCGTCACCGCGCTCATACTGAGCCTGCGTTTCGTCTTCGGCTACGACCAAGGCGGGTGGCGTGGGGTCTATCTCGGGGTCTTCCACGCGATCTCGGCATACAACAACGCCGGCTTCGGGCTCTACCAGGACAGCCTGGTGGGATTCGCGACCGATCCGTGGATCATCGTTCCCATCACCGCCGCCCTGGTCATCGGCGGACTCGGGTTCCCGGTCGTCTTCGAAGTCACCCGCTCGCTTCGCCGTCGCGGGCGGCACCGGCACTGGTCACTGCACACCAGGCTCACGCTCATCACCTACTTCGCGCTCGGTGTCGTCGGCATCGTCGCAGTGACCGCGTTCGAGTGGTCCAACCCAGGCACACTCGGCCCACTCGGAGCGGTGCACAAGCTCCTCGTCGGCGGCTTCCACGGATTGTCACCCCGCACCGCGGGATTCAATTCGGTCGACGTCGGCGCGATGCACTCCTCGACCCTGCTGGTCAACGATGTGCTGATGTTCATCGGTGGCGGCAGCGCGGGTACCGCGGGCGGGATCAAGGTCACCACTTTCGCCTTGCTGGCGTTCGTCATCGTCGCCGAGGTCCGCGGTGAGCCGACCGTGCATGTCCTCGACCGTCGCCTGGCCGCCCCCGTGCAACGACAGGCGATCACGGTCGCGCTGCTGGGCGTCGGCGCTGTCGTCGTCGGCACACTCACCCTGCTGACGATCACCGGGATGGACCTCGATGCCGTGCTGTTCGAAGTCGTCTCGGCGTTCGGCACCGTCGGGCTGTCCACCGGTATCACCGCCGACATTCCTGATCCCGGACTGATCGTGCTCATCGCACTCATGTTCTTGGGCCGCCTCGGCCCCATCACCCTGGCCACCGCGCTCGCCCTGCGTGAGCGCGGCCGTCGCTACGAACTCCCGGAGGAGCGTCCCATTGTTGGGTAGAACGCCACGCAAACACGGCACCCGCGTCGTCGTCATCGGCCTCGGCCGTTTCGGCAGCGCACTGGCCCGCGAACTCGTCACCCACGGCTCCGAAGTTCTCGCCATCGACTCCAATCCTCATCTGGTGCAACAGTATTCCGACGAACTCACCCACGTCGCGGTCGCGGACACCACCGACATGGATGCCCTCGAACAGCTCGGTGTGCCGGACTTCCCGCACGCCGTGGTCGGTATCGGCTCCAACATGGAGGCCAGCATCCTGACCACCTCGCTCCTGTCGGATTGCCGGATCCCCAAGATCTGGGCCAAGGCGACCAGCCGCCAGCACGGGCAGATCCTCGAACGCGTCGGCGCCCACCATGTCGTGCTCCCCGAACACGACATGGGCGAACGCGTCGCGCACCTGGTGACCGGCCGGATGATCGATTACATCGAGTTCGACGCCGACTACGCCATGGCCAAGACCACCGCACCTCGCTCCGCGGTCGGCAAGACCCTCACCGACAGCGGGCTGCGCCAGCACTTCGACATCACCGTCGTCGGCATCAAACATCAGGGCGGCGAATTCACCTACGCCACAGCGAATTCCGTCATAGCCGAAGGCGATCAGCTCATCGTCTCGGGCCGCATCGAAGAAGTAGAACGCTTCGCCGACATGACATGACTACCGCGCGGCGCGCGGCACAGTGGCCCCCGCCGTCGCCGCCGACACGACGGTTATCGATGTTCCACACCGCGACACCGTCCGCCGCCAATGCCTGTGCGTGCGCGTCGAACTGGGCGAGGGTGCGGTTCTGCGCCCACCCGCCGCCGTGGATCAGCACGACCACCGGCAGGCGGGTGTGCGGTGTGGGCGGCAGATACAGGTCGCCGAAGGTGTCGGGCGCGTCCCCGTAGGCGATCCGCACCGGTGTTCGCGGCACCGCCGTGCCCTCGGCGGCGATCACCGTCTCGGCCGGAGCCGACAACTCCGCGGCGCGAACGCCCAGCCCGGCCGTGACGACGCCCAGCAGCGCGGCGACGATCACCCAGCGATTCCCGACACGTCCCACCCGCTGGTCTCCTTCCCTGCCTGGCCTGACCCGCACCGTACCGTCTCCCGCCAGCACCTCGCGGCGACCCGCGCGCCGCTGCCGGACTCTCGCGTCGCCCGGTCTCACCACCAGCCGAGAATCGGCTGCAGCGCACGGCCCAGCGGCCCGGCCAACGACCGCGAGTAGCTCGCGGTGAGGTGGTGTTCGTCGTGGTAGATCAGGATGTTTCCCTCGGCCACCGAGCAGACGGTGGGTTCGCAGACCGCGTCGGTCAGATCGATCGGGAAGACGCTCGGAAACGCCGAACTCGGTTCGAGAGCCGGGTTGACCGGAGCGAGCGCGTCTTCGCGACGCATGCCGCAACTGATGCGGTCACCGCCGCCGGCCAGGCAATCGGCGGCCTTGTATCGCACGGTTCCGCGGCGCAGCCACGGCGTATCGCGGACGGCGACCACGTTGAGTCCGCGATCCGAGAGCGCCGACCACACGGCGAGGTAGTCCTCGGGAGTCTCGTCGCCGCCCTCGTCGCGAGGCCGGGTGCCGGTGGTGAACACCCAGTCGGCGCGGTCGACCCCGAGGCGGTCGATCACCTCGGCGGACCAGTCCCGGCAGTCCGGATTCGGCTCGCCCTTGTACAGCGCGTCCGCGGCCATCGTGAGCGGACAACCCATCTTCAGATACACCTGAACGCGGAACGCATGCTCCTCGGCGAGGACTTGCAGAGCGGGCAGCCAGTGCTCGGCGTGGGAGCTGCCGACGAGCGCGAGGGTTCGCTCGGCGTCGGGATCGCCGTAGGTGCAGGTGATGACCTCGCGGGTGTCCCAGTCCGCGATGCACCCGTCCCCCGTGGGCGGCGGGACGTCGGCGGATGCGTCGAACACCGTCGGCCGGAGCGGTTCCGCCGGTGTTGGCGCTCCCGAGGCCAGTGCCTCGGCGCCGGGGTATTTTTCCGGATCCAGCACCTCGGCCGCCGAAGCCGGACTGACGCGCAGCGCACTCTGCCAGCCGACGGTGACCGCGATCGTGGCCGCGAGCAGCAGCCCCACCACCGCCCAGACCGCGCGGGTTCCCTTGTCGCCGGGTTCTTTTCGATCGGCGCCCGCACCACGTCGCAACGGTAGTTCGACCCACCGGTGGGTCAGCCACGCCAGCACGAGCGAGATGCCGATCACCGCGCTCCCCCCGGCGATGCCCGCGTGCGGGTTTCCGCGTTCGGCGAGGAAGAAGATCAGGATCGGCCAGTGCCACAGGTAGAGCGGATAGGCGAGGTCGCCGAGCCACCGCATGGCGGGATGGGCCAGGATCCGGTTCGGCCACGGTCGGTCACCGGGTGACAGGTGGGCGGCCGAGAGGATCACCGCCGCGGCGGCCGCGACCGGCAGCAGCGCGGCGGGGCCGGGAAACCGATTGGCGCCGTCGACGATGAGCCAGCCGCAAAGCACCACGCCCGCGACCCCCGCCGCCGCCAGCGCGCCACGGATCCGGCGAGCGAGGACGACATACGGTGCGATGACGGCGAGTCCGGCCCCGGCCAGCAGCTCCCAGCCGCGGGCGAGAGTGTCGTAATAGTTCCATCCCTGGTGCGTCGCGGTGCCGGAAGCCGCATAGCCGAACGAGGCGAGTCCGGCCGCGACCACGACCACACCGAGCACCAGGCGGGTTCGGTCGGGCCTCGCGAACCTGGCGCACAACCAGGCGATCACCACGACGGTGATCAGGACGGCGACGTAGAACTGGCCCTGCACCGACATCGACCACAGGTGCTGGAGCGGGCTGACCGACGGGTCGGCGGCGAGATAGTCCGACCACGTCATGGCAAGCTGCCAGTTCTGGACATAGAACATCGACGCCAGTACCTGCGCAGCCGTGGAAGACCACTGTGTATACGGCTGCCACACGATCGTCGCCGCGACGACTGCCGCGAGCACCACCGCCATCGCCGGACCCAGCCGCCGGGCAGTACGACGGACAACCGTCCATGCCCACGGCACGTGCGCACGCTCGGCTCGCCGCAGCACCAGACCGGTGAAGAAGAATCCCGACAACACCAGAAAGACATCCACGCCGCCGGAGACCCGGCCGAACCACACATGGAACACGACAACCAACGCGATCGCCAGCCCGCGCAAACCGTCGAGGTCATCGCGGTACGCCGACCCGGCAGCGGTTGTGGACCGCGTCGCGGGGAGCCCGTGTCCGGTTTGGTGCACCGTTTCGACGTTCATGCCGGTCACCCCTGACGATTCCTCGTCGGCCGGGTCGGTTCGAACACGAGCGAACCCAGGTTTCGGGAAACGGGCAATGACCAGGACATGACTAGTCTCCTACCACAACCAACGGGTTCTCCTCAGTTTGCGGTGAGTGTGGTCTTTGCGGCATCTTTACGGGTAGGTGCGCCGGGAAGTCTGGTCGGCAATCCGGCTCGAAGTCCGTCGAGTCGGATTCGATCGGCGACGGGTACCTACCTTGCGACTACCGCTCATCTGTCTTCCCACGGCTGAACAGATCGCCGTCCGCACACTGCAGGCGCCGACCCGATGACGCCGGCCACGCGGCGCACCGTCCTCACCCGCGGTAGCTGGCCAGAATCGCGACGCATCGCCTCGATCCTGCGCCGCGAAACCGTCGGCGGTGTGCTGCTGATGGTCGCCGCCGTCACCGCGCTGGTGTGGGCCAACACACCGTGGGCCGACGCCTATCAGACACTTCGCGACTTCCATCTCGGCCCCTCCGCGCTGCATCTGAACCTGACGCTGAGTGAGTGGGCCGCCGACGGCCTGCTGGCCATCTTCTTCTTCGTCGTCGGCCTCGAACTCAAACGCGAATTCGTGGCCGGGGACCTGCGAGATCCTCGCCGCGCCGCACTGCCCGTTGTCGCGGCGGTCGGCGGTATGGCAGCCCCGGCCGTCATCTACGTCCTGGTCAACCGAGGTGGCACCGCGGGTGCGCTTGACGGCTGGGCTATTCCGACCGCCACCGACATCGCTTTCGCGCTAGCGGTCCTCGCGGTGATCAACACTCATCTGCCCGCCGCGTTGCGTACGTTCCTGCTCACCCTCGCTGTCGTCGACGACCTGCTCGCGGTCACCGTCATCGCTGTCTTCTACACCAGCCGACTCGACCTGCCGTTCCTGGCTCTTGCCGTCGTGCCGATCGGGCTGTTCGCTCTCGCGGTGCAGCGCCGGATCAGTTCGCCCTGGCTGCTGGTGCCGTTGGCGCTGATCGCCTGGTGGCTGGTGCACCTGTCCGGCGTCCACGCCACCGTCGCCGGTGTCCTGCTCGGGTTCACCGTCCCGGTCCTGGCCGCACGCGGCGAGGACCGGGACGAGCACGGTCTGGCCGAACGGTTCGAACACCGGATCCGGCCGCTCTCGGCCGGATTCGCGGTTCCGGTGTTCGCGTTCTTCGCCGCCGGAGTCACCATCGGCGGGCTGAACGGACTCGACGACTCACTCGGGGACCGGGTAACCATCGGCATCATCGCGGGCCTGGTCGCGGGCAAGTTGATCGGTATCACCGCCACGACCTACCTCACAGCGAAACTCACTCGTGCCGAACTCGATTCGGAATTGTCGTGGATCGATGTCGCCGGTGTCGCCCTGCTCGGCGGGATCGGGTTCACCGTCTCCTTGCTCGTCGGCGAACTCGCTTTCGCCGGTGACCACCTGCGCGGCGACCACGTCCGCATCGGCGTGCTGTTCGGCACCGTCACCGCCGCGATCTTGGCGACCATCGTGCTGCGCGCCCGCAACCGCGTCTACCGCGCCCTCGCCGACATCGAAACCCGCGATGACGACGGCGACGGCATTCCCGACGTCTACCAGCGCCCGCCGTCGTCGAGCTGACCACGACCCAACCGTCCCGTTCTACCGATCGCTCGACGAGGAGCAACCGCATGACTGGCGCACTCCCCCATCCCGGCCACAGCTCGCTTCGGCATGTCACCATGGGCTTGGGCTGGGATCCCGTCCGTGCGACGGGGCTGTTCGGTCGCCGTAGCAAGGACATCGATCTGAACGCCGCGGCGCTGTCGTTCGTCGGTGAGCGTTTCACTGATGTCGCCTTCCACGAACAGCTGACCTCCCGCGACACAGCGATGCGCCATCTCGGCGACAGCGTGACCGGTGACGGCGACGGCGACAACGAGGTCATCGTCGTCGACCTGACCCGGCTCGACCCCGACGTCACCACCGTCGTGTTCATCGTGACCTGCTACTCCGGGCAAGGGTTCGACCAGATCGAGAACGGCTTCTGTCGGGTCACCGATAATGTCACCGGCCGCGAGCTGGCCCGCATCGAGCTGGCCAGCGCCCGCTCCCACACCGGGCTCGTGCTCGGCAAACTCCATCGCCCCCAGGGTGATTGGATCTTCACCTGGATCGGAGAACCGATCTGGGCCCAGCACGTGGTCAACGCGATCCCCCAGCTCAACGGTCACCTCGCCTGATGCTGCGCAAGCTCTTCGATCCGGGGGACCTCACCGCGAGCCAGGTCGTGAAACTGGTGATGTGGCCGCTGGCCCTCGTCACCGCCGCCGACATGGTGTTCTACAAGGCGTTGCCGGGTCACCACACCAACGACTTCAAGCCGGTCTACACCGCGCTCGATGCCTTCCTGCACCACGCGCCGGTCTACACCGCGAATCTGTCCTCGGTAGACCCGCACTACCTATACCCGCCCGGCGGCACCCTGCTGCTGGCTCCGATGGGACTGTTCGACGAGGCGACCGGACGTACCGTTTTCCTGCTCCTCAACCTGTTCGCTGCGATCCTGGCAGTGCATCTGCTTTTGCGCATGTTCGGCTACACGTCGCGGTCGCCGCTCGCCCCGGTCGCCTACTTTGCGTTGTTCCTGTCCGAGGCGCTCGTCAACACGTTGACCTTCGGCAATGTCAACGGGATCTTCTTCCTCGCCGAGGTCGGCTTCCTGGCCTTGCTCCTGCAGCGGCGAAACGTTCCCGCCGGGATAGTCCTCGGGCTGACGATCGCGATCAAACCGATCCTGGCGCCCCTGCTGTTGCTACCTGCCGTGCGCCGACAATGGTCCACCGTCACGATCTCCCTGGCGCTGCCGATAGCCGCTACCGCCATCGCCTGGCCACTGGCAGCCGATCCCGACCGCTATTTCGTGCACAACCTGCCCTACAGCCTGCAGGTACGTGACTACTACAACTCCTCGATCTCCGGTTTCGCGGCATACTACGACGTACACCCGGTCGCGACGCTGCTGGTACGTGGACTCCTGGCGATCACTGTCGCGATCAGCCTCTGGCTACTGTGGCGCTACTACCGACACCAGGAACTGTTCTTCGTCACCACCGCGACAGGTGTCCTACTCACTGGCGAATTCACGCTGAGTTCCCTTGGCCAGCAGTACTACTCGATGTTCCTGTTCCCGTTCCTGTTCACCGTCGTCGTCAAGAGTTCGGTGCTGCGGAACTGGCCTGCGTGGCTGGCGATCTTCGGGTTCGCCAGCTACGAGACCTGGCTGCTGTTCCGCTGGCCCGCTTTCGGACGCAACCTCGAATACTCGCGCGCCACCTTCGGCTGGGCCTTGCTGCTGATCGTCGTGTGCTGCGTTCTGACCGACAGATACCTGGCAGCACGACGTGAACAGCGGCTCGCACACGGAATCGACCCGGCCCACCTCGCTCCCGACTTCCCCACTCCGGACCGCCGCCCCATCGACATAAGACCAGCAGTCCCACCGCAGCCACGGTCGACACAGCCGAAAGGATCGGATCAGAACCCGATCCCCGGGCAGGTCGTGGAGGCCAAGTGAAGCCGACTCGGCCGTGCACGCCCACTTGCCGAACTGTTGACTGCGTCGGTCGGAGATCCGCTCCCGCGAATACCTCATCCTGTTCCTCGTCGTCGCCGCGATACCGGCGCAGCGAGGCCGTCGACAGATGATCGCCCCGGCGTGCGCGGGCATGCGATGGGCACCGGCCGGGCTGCTCACCGCGACCGCAGTCTCGGTCCTCGCCGTCACCGACGGCGCGGTCGGCCGGAATAGGGCGCACCGCTCGGACCGGCAGTCGGTACAGACGGTGGCGCCCCAAAACAGATCTCCAGGCGTCTGAGGACCGGCTGGCGGTGTATTGGTCAGCAGCGGTGTTCAGTGCAGCGCCGACAGCCTCGACCATCAGACCCCTGGGTGCACTGCCGAACGTTGGTCAGGGATTCGGCGAATTCGGTTGCAGCTGCAACTCGCCCGTCTGGACCTCCGGTTCGGACGTCGTCAGGGCGCGGTGAACTGGGCTGCCGAGATCAACACCCGCCGGAACATCGACGCGCACCGTACTCCGGTTCCAAGACGTACTTTTCGCCGGTGGTCGCTACATACGGGTCACTCGTGGTGACACCGGAGCGGGAACGGTCGACCCCGGCTACCCGGTCAGTCGATCACCTTCGATGTCCAATGGGCTCGACTCGCAGGTCACCGAACTGGGTCTTTGCGCCGGAGCGGGGTTCCACGATCGTCGGAGGATCGGTGTCGACGTTCGTCGTGACGTCGCGGCCCCATTTCGTACCGCCTGAGCCCTTGGGATCAACCAAGGGTCCCGACGATCCCCGGCCGCCCGTGCGTCGTGGACGCATACGCGCTGAGCAGCGACGTTCTAGACGGCGCCGTACAGTCGGTGCGGCGTGTGCCCTGATCAGACCAGGTGACTCGGCTGATGCTGCATCGAGGAAAACCGCCCGGCCGCCACCTCTTCCTGTGCCCGCAATTCAGACCCGGTGAGCACATAAGCGTCCGGTCCGGGGAATGTCAACGCGCGATGCCCATCGTCGCTCCAGTGCACCAAATACGGCGGAGACCCGTCTGGCGAATGCACCTCCTCGATGAGCCCCCGACGGACCGCGCCCCCTACGGTCCGGTTCTCGACTACCAGCCAGTCGCCTGGTTTCGCATGCATGATCCGCCTCCTCGCCTGGTGCTGCCCCTGTCACTGTCCATCCTCCTCGTCCGGCCTCCCTCCGCAAGAGGGCCGTTCGTCCCGCTACCGACGGGCAACCGGCCATAAGTGGCCCACAAACCAGACCTGCTGACCGGCCGTCGATGACGTAGCCGCGGTGCGGCTCGCCCCCCGAATCGTCGAGCACGCCTTGCGGCGCCGATACCGGCGACTCGATGCGGGGCCCTTTGAACTGCGGGCGACGCGCCGACATGGAACGCCCATCCGTCGAATCGGGCAGGTCGAGGCGGCCGGTCACCACGACCGGGGCGGCTCGTCGTGTTCACCGTTCGCCCTGGGTGGGTCGGCGCATCGCCAACAATTCCCGATCCCATTCGACGCCCCGGCGATAGGCCACGATCCGATCGGTGAGCACAACCAGACACCATGTGGACAGCGCGGCGCCGACCAAGACTACCGCCGCCACCCCGATACCGTTCATCACCGCCGCGGCAGGAGATCGGGGCGCACCGACCGCCTTGCCCGACTCGTCGAGCCAGACCGTGATCCGTTCGCCCTGTGCGACGGTGCGGGAGACCGGCACGGTCTCTTCGACCGGCCCGGAGGCGCTTTCCCACCGGACCGGTGCTTGCCGCAGGTGCGCCGCGGTGTACACGGGACGCTCCAACACCAGCGCCTCGACCGACCTGGCTTGGGCGTGTTCGGCTCGGATCAGAGCGGCGTCGTCGGTGTAGGCGGTGGTGCCCAGCGCTCCGGCCACCGGAACCGAGACCAGCATCACCAGCGCGGCGATCAGCCGCACCGCTGAGGCCAGTCGATCCGGCCATCGCATCAGCGGGCTGGTGCTCCAGGGACCGCACCGCCACCACCGCAGGATCTTAGCGAACACAGCATCGGTTCGGAACGTGGACGATGTCATCGCGATCACCTCTTCCAGCCGGATCACGGTTCGCCATCGAGCATCGTCGCGTTCACGGCGACCAGGCAGGGGCGAAGGTCATTGCCAGGCCGGGCAAATCGTCCTCGATCGGCCCGACCGTCGCAGTGGTATCCACGACCGGACAGCAATGGCACCGTTTTCCGCCCCGCACAGACAGCAAGATCATCAGGCTTTGCCCCCGAGCACCCCGCGCAGGCCAATATTGCTCCGCGGGCCAACGGCTCGTCAGGATGCAGCAGCGTGCTGTCCTCGGCTGCGATGCCTCGATGGTGGTCATCGTGGGTCGATTCCTCTGCGCCGCCGCGTGATCGGTCGCGGCGCGTCGGCGAGCAGGTTTTCGGTGAACCACACCGCGGCGAGGTACGCGGCTCGTCGTGTCGGCTGGACATCCAGGGGCGACCGGCCGGGTGCCATCAGGCGGGTCAGGACCGAGCGGACTACACCTGAGATCGGTGGGATTCCGCGCGGTGGTGAGGCTTTGCGGTTCGGACCCGGTGCGGACTCGGTGGACACGCACCAGATCCGTTGTCGCACACCGCGCTCAGTCCTCGGTCTTGACTTCGATCTTCTTGGCGGCAGCTTCGGATTCGGCAACCGGGACGCTGACGGTCAGGATCCCTTTCGAATACGACGCCTCGACGCTGTCGGCGTCAGCACCTTGGGGCAAGCTGACCGACCGATAGAACGAGCCGTAGGTGAACTCGGAACGCCCCTTGCTCTGGTGCTGTTCGGAGCGCTCGGCCTTGATCGTGAGTTGCCGGCCCTGGACGCTGACCTCGACGTCCTTGTCGGGGTCGACCCCGGGGATTTCCGCTCGCACGACATAGCGGCCGTTTTCGATGCTGTCCTCTACCGCCAGCAGATGAGTCCCGGTCGAGGACCCCAATCCGGCGTGGGCGAGGACATGCCACAGCGTGTTGAAATCGGGCACAAGGCCCTGGCGGTGAGCGGGAAGAATGCTCATAGTTTCCTCCTCGTAGCATCAGGTGGTCGGGACCCCTCGATTCCACCCGGCTCACGCTGCGGCCGACAGGGCATCGGGTAATCAGTGGCGACGACGGTGGTCACTTGATCAGCGACCAAAAGCCCCTGCACCCGCGGCTTCGGCTTCACGCTCCTGAGCACCGTCGAGGAAGAACACAAACGGCCGACCCGTCAGCTCGAGGCGTTCGGCGGCGCCTTCAGCGCCCAGTACCGGCGGCGGTATGGGACTGATCGCGATCGACACCATCGATCACGGCCTCGGGCTGTGGCTGAAGCTGAGCCAGCCGCAAACCGGTCTGCCCAGCTCGATACAGCACACTGTCTTGCCCGCTGCCCGACCCGGTGAACAGATGGAACTCGTAGTCCAGCAACGCCATATCGTTGGCCGCTTCGTCACAGGTTTCGCTGGCCAGCGGGAAGGACTTGCGACGCCAGATCTCACGGTCCTCGATCGGACGAGGGAAATACGGCAGCCGAGGACACGGCGTGGCGCCGTGATGCCACACGCGTGGTTCGGCGCTGAAGTGGTTGCCCCGCAACGGTTCCCAGCGCCACGACAACCGTTGCGGGCGGCCCGGCAACCGGGCGGCGAGCGGATCGATGGCTTCACGCGTGGACGCCGCCTTCACCTGAGCGCGCAGCGCACGTCCGCCGATGTTCACATTCGCCTGGGCCACGATCGGGTCCGCGACCGCCGGATCCAGGTGCCCCACCAGCCACACCCGTGCCGACAGTACGGGCTCGCTCGCGTATTCCAATGCCCAACTGATCTTCTCGCGTGCGTAGTCGGTCGCGGCGGCCGATACGTGACGTCCCACCGAGATCTGCAGATTCGTGTTCGCCAGTTCCACAGCCTCTGCGAGCACCGGCCACGCCGAACAGAGCCTCCACCGCGGCGATCACGACCAGAATGCCGAGTAGCGGGATAGTGGTGGCGCCGCTGTCGCTGTTGAAATCGATGCCGCCGCCGGTCATGGCCAACGCCACCGGATAGTGCGGAACCCAACCGTCGGGCGGTGGGGCGGGCAGCAGTTCTCCGATTTACGGTGTCGACGACTATCTCGCGGTGGCACTTCTCGACCGGCGATCGCCATCTACCCGTGTATCGGTCGTGTCGGGCGGCGGCTACTCGATCGAACACCTCGCGCTTGTTCAGGGTCAGCTGTCGGCGCGGGCCCGGCACGTTCGTCGCCAGTGCGGCGACGCTGTGTTGCGGGAAGTGTCCGGCCAGTCGGAAGGCCCACGCCCCGACTGCGAAGGGCAACGCTTCTGCCATTTCCAGCATCGACTTCTCGGCTTGGGCTTCGCCCCTCGCGCGGTGATGAGACACCCGTTGGTGGATGGCGCAGAGCCGCTCGACCGGGTCGGCCAGCTCCACCGGCAGATACGGAAGCAGCGCCGAAATGCGGTTGTCCATCACGAACTTGGCGTCGGTGGGCCGCGTGGACACCGGAACCAGAATGCGTACCTTCTCCGCTGTCGGCTTCTCGCCGCGCTCGTGCAGAATCGCGCGGTAGGCGCCGGTGACCGCGGCCAGTGCCACCGTCGACCATGCTGTGATGGGCTTTCACGATCAACGCCCAGCGGTTACTGCTCAGCTGCTCGACGACGACGCATTGCCACAACGGATGGTCACGGTCGAGCCGTTGTTCCAGCTCGGTCGCGATGAGCTCGTGCAGCGTCGACTCGTCGCCGGGTGCAGGCAACGCGGTCCAGCGAATGTGGTGTGCCAGATCGAGTCGTTGCTGCAGCCACGCGATGAACTCGGCGCGTGTCGGCGCCGGTCCTTCCACGATCGCAGCGGCACCGATTCCCAGGCTGATGTGCCGGTCGGTGTCCTCCAACTCCATAAAGCCCCAATCCAGGGGATGCAGCTCACTCATGGGTCGACCTCGCAGTAGACGTGACAGCCAGGCGGTCGTGCCGTGCAGGGAAATGGTGGGGCGTTGCCACTGGCTCAATGCTCGCGTGTGAGGGTGTCAACCGAGTCCCTCGGGGATTCCGTCCGGGCGATGGTGTGGAGGGCGGCGCGTCAGTGTGATGGGGATCAGGTCGAAATGCAGGCGCATCGCGGCGGTCGCCGGGTCCCGCGCGAACACGATCCGGCCCGTGCCGATGCCGAAGTGGGTGAGGTCGACTCGGAAGACCCATGGATCGGTGGGATCGTCGGGATGGAGCGGCAACCCGCGCAGCAGGCGTGGCACAGGAGTCAACAGGCGCAGCACCGGCCTGCCGGCCTGGATCCGGACCTGCGCTCCCGCGCCGATCATGGAACGGGCTCGAAGATCGGTCAGAGCGGCAGCCAGGTAGTAGTTGCCGCAGATTTCGTTCCAGATCGGCGGGTGGTGAGCGACATCGGTCCGCAGGGTGACGGTGCGGACGCCGAGCAGCTCGTTCATGAGCGCGGAGATCTCGGCAGGCAGCCACAGCATCGCGCGGTGTGCACCGTTGGTGCACGCGAAGATCGCGAGCTTGTCGTCGGGCGCTACCCATATCTGGGAGTCGAACCCGGGAAGTATGCCCTGGTGTTCGACGATTCGGTGCCCGCCGGCGCGCCCCCGGAAGAAGGCCAATCCCATCCCCGGTATGCGAGGGTCGGGTTGATACTGCGCGTGGAACATCGCTGCCAGGGTGTCCGGTTCGAGTACCGTGCCGAATTCGTTGGTCCCACCGCCGGCGAGTGCTGCCAGGTAGCGGGCCATGTCGCGGGGTGTCGAGTAGGCCGAGGCAGCTCCGGTGGTCACCATCTCTCGAAGTGGGATGGCGCGGGGCCCACGGCTGCGAAGACGATAGCCCACTGCCAAGCGGGCACGCATGCTCGGTGTGAGTTCGAGGTCGGTATCGCTCATGCCCAGTGGCCGGAAGACGTTCTCGCGCAGGTACTGTGCCAGCGGGATGCCGGTCACGTCGGCGATGATCTGGCCCAGGGCGGCGAACCCATGGTTGGAATAGGTCCAGCGCGTGCCGGGCTCGGCAGACACCGCCAAGCCGGGCCGGTAGTACTGCGACAGCGACGGTACCGGTCGGCCCGGCCCCACGCTTTCCCCGAAATCCGGGCACAGCACTCGTGCGGGATGGGCTGTCTCGCCGATCCCGGCGGTGTGGGTCAGCAAGTGACGCACGGTAGCAGGTCGAAACCGCGGGTCGGCGGGCACGAGCGGAAAAGCGCGCAAATATCGCTCGGCCGCAGTGTCGAGGTCGATGCGGCCGCGTTCCACAAGCTGCATCACCCCGATCGCGGTGAACGTCTTGGTGATCGAGGCGACCCGAAGCACTGTGTGAAACGACATCGGTCGGCGCGCGCCCAGATCCGCGAGACCATGCCCGCAGAACAACTCCAACTCCCCCTCCCGCACAATCGCCACCGCTGATCCGACCATCGCCCGCCGAGCCGACAGCTCATCGACCCGCACCGCCACGCTGCTGTCGTTCTCGACAATCGACACCGTCATTCCCTTCGACGAGCTGACTCGTCGCACCAGCGTGGGCCCTGCGGCCCGGGTCTGGCAGGAGGCCATCGCACTCCGTCCGATAGACCAACGTCCCACATATCGCCGGGGCTGAGTCACCTCGCTCGCTGCCGAAGGTCCTCCCACGATGTGTCCTTCAGCCCTACGGACTACCGGTGAGGCGATGGTGATGTAAACGCAGACAGAACACACCGATATCGATGACATGAAAGTGGGGGACGGGTCGCGTGGCAGCCACCGAACAGCCCTTACCTGATCTGGATTCGGGACTGACGGTAACCACTCACGGTCCGGTCGACCCCACCACGACCGCACGCGCGGCACGCCAGATCGCTCACGCACTGCGCAGACACTCCATCGGAAGCGGACGTGTGCGACTCACCGCCGAATCCGATGCCGACGCGCACCTGCTGATCCAGGTGAACACCCATCGGCACGACGAGCCGGTCCGAGTGCAGATCAGCGGCGCGCGCGATTTCGCCGGGGCCATCGCCGCCGAGCGGCTGGACCGTCTGCTCACGCGACTGCACCCCGAGAACGCGGCGTCGCGGAGTTGGCCCGATCCGTCACGTCCGGTCCTCGCCGCGGTGACCGAGCTCGGTCGGATCGTCCGGCGCAAACGCTGTGAGCTGGCCACGACCAGTGTCGAGACCGCGGTGCGGGTCATGGACGCGATGGACTATGACGCGCATTTGTTCACCGACGCCGAGACCGGCGAGGACGCGATCGTCTACTGGGCGGGCCCACTGGGTGTGCGGCTTGCACGCCAGCATCGGATGCAGCTTCCAGCGGCATTGCACGCCATGGCGATCACCGTCAATTCCCATGCCCCACTGCAGCTCACCGACCTCGAGGCCGCGGATCGCCTGTGCTCCTATGGATTACCGATGCTGTTCTACTCCGACGCCCATGACCGGCGGGGGCGGCTGTTGTACCGCCGCTACGACGGCGACCTGGGCCTCGTCGAGCCGATGTCGCCGACCTCTGCTCAGGACGGCATGTCCATAGCTGCCTGCGACACCGCACAGGCGGGCTCGGACTCGTGAAAGACACCACACCCGACCGGCGCATCGTCGACCTCGACCGTGCCACCGCCCTGGAGCTGCTCGCCTCGGCACCGTTCGGCCGGATCGTGTTCATGCGCGATGCGTTGCCGGCCGTGCGACCTGTCAATCACCTGATCGAGCACGACGACACCGTCATCGTGCGTACCGGGGTCACCTCGAAGCTGACCACCGCGGTCGGGGGCAACTCCGCGGTGGTGGTCACCTACGAAGCCGACGACATCGACCCCGTCGACCGTCTCGGATGGTCGGTCACGGTGACCGGGCTCGCGCGCCCGGTCACCGACGCCGATCGGATCGCCCGCTACGAGCGCATTCTGACCCCATGGGTCGACAAGACCATGGATTCGGTCATCGAAATCGAGACCACCATCGTCGCCGGTATTCGTCTCATCGACTGCGGAAGGACAGACCACCACAATGCACCGCGATCTGACACAACGTGAGATCCTCACCGAGCTGGAACCGGTCGCCGAAAGCTGCCTCAACAGCCATCTGCGCATGAGCAAGCAATGGCAGCCCCACGACTACATCCCCTGGGACCAGGGTCGCAACTTCGCGATGCTCGGCGGAACGGACTGGGATCCCGAGCAGTCCACACTCAGCGAAGTCGCCAAGGCGGCCATGATCACCAACCTGCTCACCGAGGACAACCTGCCCTCCTATCACCGCGAGATTTCTCAGAACTTCTCCCCCGACGGCGCCTGGGGCACCTGGGTCGGTCGGTGGACCGCCGAGGAGATGCGACACAGCACCGTCATCCGGGACTACCTCGTCGTCACCCGTGGCGTGGACCCGGTCAGGCTCGAATCAGCGCGAATGAGACACATGAGCAACGGATTCACCGCTGGAACAGCCGAATCCGAAAACGACAGCGGTGCGGGTCTGCTGTATTCGGTCGCTTATGTCAGTTTCCAGGAACTGGCCACCCGCGTCACCCACCGCAACACGGGCAAGGTGTGCCGCGACGACATCGCCGACAAGATGCTGCAACGAATCGCCGCTGATGAGAACCTGCACATGATCTTCTACCGCAGCGTTTGTGCCGCGGCTTTGGACTTGATCCCCGACCAGACGATCGAAGCGATCGACACCATCGTTTGTAACTTCCAGATGCCCGGTGCGGGTATGCCCGACTTCCGCCGTCACGGCGTGCTGATGGCCAAGCACGGGGTCTACGACCTGCGTCAGCATCTGGAAGAGGTCTTGAATCCGGTTCTGCGGCAATGGCGCATCTTCGAGCGCAGCGATTTCACTGCCCGCGGCGAGCAAGCCAGAGAACACCTGGCCGGCTTCCTCGACGACCTGGAGCAGCAGAAGATCCCCAGGTTCGAGGAGCACCGCGATCGGGCGCTGGCCCGCGACAGAGCCCGCGCCCGCGCCTGAACGAACCCTCGGGTGAAGCAAACGTTTCCTGCGCGGGTGCGATGTGCACGTCGAATCAACGTCCGACGTCGCGGCGCCTGATCCCAGCCCAGCCGAACACACCAAACCCGCCGCCACCGCGAGCAGGACAACACCGGCGACTGGATCGAAGTCCTCTCGCGGCACGAGTGCGCTGTGTCGCAACGGCGAGGCCCCGCCAAACCATCCGGGCAGCTCGAACGCATCGATGAACAACAACGCCACAACGACCTAGGCGTAGTACGCCCACCCGAGCGCCCGCTGCGACATTCGGCGCCCAACCGAGTTTCGCCGTGTGCGTGCTCGATGTCGTGCACCTCGGCGCGCGCACCGCGCGATTCAGGTCGTCGCAGATGAATTCGGCGATGTCCCGGGTCGAACCTTGCGCGGTCGCAAACAGGACCGCGACGCGGGGTGCAGGTGTTGTGGTCACGGTGTCAGCCTCGCGTGGGCGCCCTTGTGCGCGGCGGCGCCTACGGATCCTTCGCCGACAGCATCGAGCAATTCCTGGCCGACAACCCCGAGATCGCGGCCTATCTGGGAGGTCGAGCCGATGACGCGGTCGATTCCTACCACGCGTTCACCCTCGCGATCGTCGCGCTGCTGGCCGGGGCCTGCGGCGTGGCGGGTGTGCTGCGTGCACGCTCGGAAGAGACCACGGGGGGCGGAGATGATCCGACCTGACCGGAATCGGCACCGTCGGGCTCGGCCCCGCACTGCGTGGACCGATCGGCCGGTGGGTCGGGCGTCAGATCCCCCGCAGGATCGCTGCCGCGCTGACCGCGCTGCTGCACCCCGCGACTACGCCGCCGCCGAGGCCTTGGTTCTGGTAGCAGTGCTCACCGCGTATTCTTCGGCGCGGCCGGTGCAGCGCTCGTCGTGGCAAGGATTGCGACGAGGAACCAGCCGGTCACCGCGGCCATCACCGCGGCCATCACCAAACCACCGGCGATGCCGATCACGACAACGAGCCCGAAGGGCTGTCCGGGCTGCCAGAGGGGGCTGGTGAGCGCGACAAACGCTGCCAGCCCACCAAGCCAGCCCGCCGCCGTGGCCGCGATCCATCGGTACGCTCGAGTCACCAACGGCCGCAACACGATCCATTGCGCGATCCCGATCGACAACAACAGTGACACCGCGCCCAGTATCGTCAACGGCACCGACACCGCCGCCGGGCCATGCGCCACGCTGTCCCCGACCGTCATGGCGACCAGCGCTATCGACCAGGCCACCATACTGCCCAGTACCGTCGCGGTGATCCAGCTCCGCCCACGCAGCCCCGGCACGACCGGAACCAGAACCCGCGCTTGGGCGGCACCGAGGACCGTCCCCTCCCAGAGCCCCGCCGCGAGCAACGCAGCGGCCGCGGTGGCGGGCGCGGCGTCGCGCACCAAGACTCCGACGAGTGCCGGAGCCGTGAAACCCACGGCCTCGCCTGCCGTCACGGTCATCGTCCACCGCCGCCACAGCCCGTCGCGCGGGCTCTGGTGGCGCAGCCCGCTGGTGTCTTTCGTGTGCGGGGGCAGCTCGATCACCACGAGCGGATCGGCCACCGGAACCTCACAGTGGGTCAGGATCTGCTGGTAGTACGCCGCGAGCTCCTCGTGCTCGAGGGTCCCCGGATACGCCACATGCGCCATACCGTTGACCCACCGGCCGTCACGGCGGATCGAGGCCGGGTGTGGTGTCGTGAAATTGCGCCACCAGGTCTTGGACTCCGCGCGCGCGACCCGCACCACAACGGTGTCGCCGATGCGCGCACACGCCACCGGCAACGCGATGCGGCGCCCGGAACGCCGACCTTGGTAGCGCAGCTCAGCGACGTTGGGCATCAGCTGCGCCAGCACAGGCACACACAGCGCCGACACCAGCAAGAATGCACCGACTCCAGGGGTCCGGTACTTCGTCGAGACGGTCATATCTGGGATCATCACCTCGCCCGACGTTCTCGCACCAGAAGCCGAAGACCCCGTCCTGAGGGCATTTCGGCCACCAGCAACACCGGTGCCGTGGCGCAGGCGACCAACGGCGAAGCCTCAGCCGGGCAGCAGCAATGTCTCGACACGATCGGCCGAACCGCCCGGCACTGCGACTATTTCGTCCTCTCCGGCAGTGCGACGCCCGGCCTCGATGCGGGATTCAGCGCCGCGGTGGCACGCGCCGTCGGTGCCGCCGGCGGCGAGCTCATCGCTGACATCGCCGGCACTCAGTTGACGGCGATGCTGGCAGAGCGTGTGTTCCTGCTCCGCCTGGACCGTGTCGAGGCCGCTGCCCTGATCGGATACCCGATCACCACCTACGCCGATGCGGGCGCGGCCAACAGCCTTCTGCGCGAGCGCGGTGCCTGCGACCACGCGATCACCACCGTCGGCGCGCTCGCCCGGCGCCGCGACAGAGCTTCGACATCGGGAAACGGGGTCTGCGCCCCCGCCCTGACAGCAACCGCCGCACACACCGGCGCCAGCCGTCGATCATCGGCCGGGCTCTACTGGTCACCGCCGACATCGGCTGTACTCGGGATCATGGTGCGCGTTCTGGGCCATCACCTGGAGCACAGCCAGATCCGGCACCCCGGACAGATCCCGTTTCCGTCTCGGATTCCGTGACGGAACGGGTCCTCGTGGTGGAGTCGTTGTCGATGCGGCGGGCGGTCGGCGGTGTCGAGCCGTCACCGGTCTTGCCGATGTACTCCAGAAGCGTCGCTGGACGTGTCGAGATCGAGGATGCTGTCGATCGGGCGGCGAGGAGTCCGCGGGGGCGGTGGCGTTCGTGCGGCGCCGATCCGCGCCAGCACTTGCGGGTGGGGGTGCCCGACGAGATCGGCGACCATCGCCCGGGACGAAGGAAGTTCCACGACATGGGAGACGGTGCATGTCGACAGGCCCTGCACAGTGCACTCGACCAGCACCGCAGACAGTGCGTATCCGCAGTCGAGCAACTCCGCGGCCGAATCGCCCTCGGTGGACAGGACCACGATCCTGGCCCCGTCGTCGACGTCCTCACCGACCGGTTCAGCTGTCCCGACCGGGAATTCCCGGCCGAGGGGAACCTGGCCTCGGTCGGCAGCCGAGGGCCGAGCCGCGGCGGGGACTCCGGCGTTGCCCTGATCCGGGCCTGCGGTCCACCAGGTCAGTTCGGAACCGTATTGGGGGTCGTAGCGGCGCAGACGTGCCGTCAATTCCGAGATCCTGCGAAGTTCACCGGCCCCGTTCTCGTCGAGAAACGTCACGTTCGTGTGGGACCTGCCTACGAGAAACTCCAGGACCTGCGGCGTCGTGGCCCACTCAGGTGGCGGGTCCATGGGCATCCGGTCGCTGTAGCGTGCCTCGACCGCTTGACCGAGCAGCTGTTCGGGTTCGCTGGGTGTGTGCGGGTGTCGAGGCTCCAGCGAGGCGAGGTGCGCGCGAACGGTCGGGTTGGGGAAGCGCGACACCCGGGTCTCCCAGCCCGCCGCGGCCCAGGCGATGTCGGCATGATGCAGCATCACCCCACAGCCGAGGATGGCTTCGCGGTTGAACATGTCGGTGGCGGGCAGCAGCCGCTGCGCATCCACATACAGCGCCGCGCTCGATCCGTCCCAGCGCCAGCGCCACGGCTGACTGTTGTGCAGTGACGGCGCCCGCGCCGCGCGCTCGAAAACTGCACGCACGGTGGCAAGGTCAGGGTGTTGCTGGATCGTCATCGCAAAACCTCGTCGTCGCAGGGGCAACAGGTCATCGACCGGCCGTCACGGTGTCGGGCGGGCCAACTCGCAGCGGAGAAGACAGCGATCGCGACCTGCCGACAGCCCGCGTCATATGCCACAACGTTGCCGAACAGCTCAGGCCATCGCGATCGCATCGGTCATCCCAGAATAAGGCGACACCCGCGACATCGATGTCGGGCGCCGACCTGTCGTGAGGCCGATATTCGTTGGAGCCGATCACTGAAAAGGCGCATCCGCCGGTATCTTGCAGGTTCTGGCGTGGACAGTGTGCACAGCTGGGACGGTCATGCCGGTCGGCGGTTCGCGCCGAAGCCACCGGCGAGCAACAGGTCGTGCGCGCGACGCGCGGCCTCGGCGGTGCGGGTGGAGTCGGTGGAGTCGGTAGGCAACTGCTCGAGCCCATGGGCAAGTGCTACGACAGCCTCGGTCAGCGTCGTCATGTGTTGCTCGAGCTGGGTGAGACGGTCAGGTGCCAGCTGATCGGGCGCGCCGATGTCGTCGGGCAGGCGAAGCTCGCCCGCGATATCGGATGTCACCCCGTACAGGAGGCGATACAGCGTGATCGGCATCCCGGCGAAGATCCGGGCGAGCAGCCCGGGGGAGAACTGTTCGTCGAGTGCGTAGGTCACCGCCGCCACAACGGCGGGAACCTCGGCGGTGTCGATCCCGGCCTCGCGGGCGAATTGGGCGTAGAACTCACGCAGGTTGTGCCGCACGGGGACATGGCTGGGCACCCAGTTCTCGTAATAGATCCCGCGCAGCAATTCGGGTAGTTGCGCTGACAGGTGTGCCGAACTGTCGACCCCGATCCGGTCACGCACCGTGTGCAGCCATGCGCGCAGTGCACGCAGCGCGAACCGGCGGTCGTCGGTGTCGAGAGTGTCGGCCACCGCACGCAGCCACACGTGGCCGGCGTGGACCGTCGGGGCCAGCGGATCATGGTTGGTCGACATGGTTTCTCCTGGTCGTCGAAGCGGACACATCGATTCGACCAGGCCGCGGAGACGGCGACCAGGGCACACCGGCCCCATGGCCGGTGTCGTTGGTCGTCACCTCGGCTACGCTCCGGCGCCGTGCTCGAGGGCAGCCTCAGATGCCGGCCTTCCAGAGTTCGCAATGGCGTACCGAAGCGTCGCCGATCCGGGATTGTCGCCACGGCAGTCCCTTTTCCCGACCCGTCGGCGTCCACCTTGACTACCGGCCCGCCGAGCTCAAGACTGTCCCGGGCAACCCGCTCAGCTGCGTGAGCCGTTCGCCAGGATTGCCACGCGGCTGTGCAGGAAGCCCCATGTTGCGTTCGACCGGCAGGAATCTTCCCACAACGACCGGTAACACGCCTGCCTTGACCGGCGAAAGTCGCAACCGCCGTTTCGCTTTCGGTGATTCACACGATCTCCCGCACGTGAAAGGTGGCACACGTCATCGCCGCGGAATTCGCCTTCGAGTCGACGATCTTGACCAGGCTGAGCCCCGGCTACTCGAGTTGGGCGCGACGAACCAACCTGCCGAGCACCGATGGCGAGTGCTCATCGACCCAGCTGGGCACCCATTCTGCTTGACCCGAGCCTGAATTCACCCATCTGCCTCAACATCAGGAGGCAATCCACCCGACCCACCGTCTCAGGCGTCTGCGGCGCAGCAGCTCAGCGTCATCGTGATGCCTCATCTTCGATGAGACGCTGGTGGCCCGATGCGGACATCCGGATCCGAGCAGCGTCGCCATCATGGTTGCGCCACCCCGCGGGCGCGAATCTCACGGCCGGGCCCGCGACTGCCAGATGGGTCCTCGGCCCACAGCGTGGCGACGGCGCTGAGACCAGCTTTGCTCGGACGCCCACCGCCCACGAGCCGGGTGGGGTACTCATCGGGGCCTTATGCCCGCCCCCACCGGGACCTTCGACCGTATCGGGGTGTGCGCATGCCGACGGAGGCTGGAAGCAGACACGAATCCGAGCGGGAACGAGGAAACCGAGATGGGCGAATTCGTCACCGAGTTCAGTGGATTGCGCCTCGCCGACGCCGACCGCGCCGGTGGTAAGGGCGCCAACCTCGGCGAACTCGTCGCCGCGGGTATGCCGGTACCCCCTGGTTTCGTGATTTTGGCTTCCTGCTACGAACACGCACTGACCGACAGCCCGGCAGGAGCGGAGCTGGCTCGACTCCACACTCGGGCCCTGGCGGCGAGCAACGACGCTGCGCTGCTCGCCGAGTTGTGCGAGAAGATGACCGCGATCGTGGCCGCCACCGAACTCGACGAGCTGGTTCGCGGGCCCATCCTGGCTGCCTACCGCGCGCTCGGCGAGGACGTCTCGGTCGCGGTGCGTTCCTCGGCGATCGGGGAAGACAGCGCGAGTGCGTCCTTCGCCGGGATGAACGTGACCCGCACCAATGTCGTCGGCCAGGACGCGCTGTTGCGGGCCGTCATCGCCTGTTGGTCTTCGCTGTTCACACCGCGAGTGCTGACCTACCGGGCCCGCCGCGGGATGCACCGGGCCCCGGTCATGGCAGTCGTCGTGCAGACCATGATCGCTGCCCGATGCTCCGGCGTCGCGTTCACCGCCGACCCCACCACCCGCCGCCGGGATCGCGTCGTCGTCGAGGCTGCGCGCGGACTGGGCGAGGTCGTCGTGTCCGGGGCTGTCGAACCAGACACCTACCTGCTCGACACGGCGGGCCCGACATTGCTGGACACCCGTCGCGGGCGACAGCAGTACGCCATCGTGTCCGGCCCTGATGGCGACCAACGCATCGAACTCGACGCCACCGACACCGCGGTCCTGACCGACGAGCAAGTTCACGCGGTCGCACGGTTGGCGCTGGCGGTACAGGCCCACCACCACGGCATCCCCCAAGACATCGAATGGGCCTTCGACGAGCACGACCTGTGGATCGTGCAAGCGCGTCCGATCACCACCCCGACCGAAGCCACCACAATCCAGCACACCGACTCAACCGGTCGCGAGGCATTGATCCGGGGTATCGGCGCCGCACCGGGGCTGGCCTCGGGATCGGTGCGAGTGCTGGCCTCACCCGACCAAGGCCACCTGCTGGACCAGGGCGAGGTCCTCGTCGCACCGATGACGAACCCAGACTGGCTACCGACGCTGTCGCGGGCCGCGGCCGTGGTCACCGACAGCGGCGGTATGACCTGCCATGCCGCCATCGTGGCTCGCGAACTCGGGATCCCCTGCATCGTCGGCGCCCGCCACGCCACCACCACCCTGGTCGAGGGCACCATGGTGACCGTCGACGGATCCACCGGACAGGTGAGCCTCGGCGCTCGGGCCACCCCCGCACAACCGAGCATCACCACCGACACTCGTCGGCCCGCACCCGCCACCGAACCGACCGCCACCAAGATCTATGTCAACCTCGCCACCCCCGACACCGCAGCACGGGTAGCCACCGACGACGTCGACGGGGTCGGGCTCCTGCGCGCGGAGACCCTTCTGGCTCGCGCGCTCGAAGGTCGTCACCCCCGGGATCTGATCGCCCGGGGCGAACAGCAGTTGTTCGTCGACCGGCTCAGCGGATCACTGCGCCGCATCGCCGAGCCGTTCGGCGCACGGCCGGTGATCTACCGCACCACCGACTTCCGCAGCAACGAATTCCGTGCGTTACGCGGCGGCGAAAGCTACGAACCCGTCGAACACAATCCGATGATCGGCTACCGAGGCTGCTACCGCTACATCCGCGAACCCGACCTGTTCGCCGCCGAACTGGCCGCCCTGGCCGCAGCCCGCCGGCACAGCCCCAATCTGCACGTGATGATCCCGTTCGTGCGTACCCGCTGGGAGCTGGAGGCATGCCTGGAACTCATCGAGGCCAGCGAGCTGGGACACCAGCGTGGCCTGCACCGGTGGGTGATGGCAGAAGTGCCCTCGGTGATGCACTGGCTGCCCGAATACGTCGGCCTGGGCATCGACGGGGTCTCCATCGGCAGCAACGACCTCACCCAGCTGATGCTGGGTGTCGATCGTGACTCCGAACAGTGCGCCGAGCTGTTCGACGAATCCGATCCGGCTGTGCTCGACGCGATCTCGCGCATCGTTGGCACCGCCCGGCGCCTTGGCATCACCTCCTCCCTGTGTGGCCAGGCACCGTCGAACCGGCCCGCTTTCGCCGAACATCTGGTGCGTATGGGCATCACGTCGGTGTCGGTGACACCGGACGCGGTCGCCGCGACGCGGCGGGCTGTCGCCTCCGCCGAACGCCGGATCCTGCTCGACCACGCACTCACCGACCCCGCCACTCCCGCGCACCGGGGCTGACCACGCCCTATTTCGCACACATGACAGGAAGGTTCGGTCATCATGACTACTGATCTCCACGGACGCAGCGTCGTCGTGACCGGCGGCGCGCGCGGCATCGGCGCGGCTGTCGCGCACACCCTCGTCCAGGCCGGTGCGGGCGTCGTCGTCGCGGACCTGCTCGAACACGAAGGACGCGACACCGCCTCCGCCCTGGGACCCCAGGCGATGTTCTGTCACCTCGACGTCACCGACGAGAGCGAATGGCGGCGGGTACTCGATGACGCCGAAGCGAACTTCGGGCCGCTGGCGGCGTTGATCAACAATGCAGGCATCGTCGATTTCGGTGGTGTGGAGTCCGAATCGCCCTCGCAGTTCCGTCACGTCCTGGATGTGAACCTCGTGGGCTCCTGGCTGGGCATGCACCTGGCCGCGCCGCGGCTGCGGGCCGCCGGCGACGGTGTCATCGTCAACGTGTCCTCCACCGCGGGACTTATCGGCTACTCCGGCGTCGCCGGCTACGTCGCCAGCAAGTGGGGGTTGCGCGGGCTGACCAAAGCGGCTGCGCTCGAGCTCGGCGCGGCCGGAATCCGGGTCTGTTCGGTGCATCCAGGACCGATCCGCACCCCGATGACCGCCGACATGGATTCCGGTGTCGTCGCCGGCCAGCCTTTTGCGCGTTTCGGCGAGCCGGAAGAAGTCGCGGCGATGGTCGGGTTCATCGTCACCGAAGCCACTTTCTCCACCGGCTCGGAATTCGTCCTCGACGGCGGTGCGACTGCGGGTGCCTCGCTGGTACTGCCCTCATGACACCAGCACCCGGGCCGGCCAGTTCCCCACCCGCGGCGCAGGTGCACGAAACCCACACCGGGGTGGTGCTGCTGTGCGGGGACCGCGCATACAAGGTGAAGAAGTCGCTGCGCACCGACTTCCTCGACTTCACCACACCGGCCCTGCGCGAACGTGCCTGTGCCCGCGAGCTCACGCTCAACGCGCGACTGGCACCTGATGTCTACCTCGGGGTCGCGCACCTGAGCGACCCCGAGGGCGGACCTGCCGAACCGGTCCTGATCATGCGCCGCATGCCCGAGCACCGACGGTTGTCGGCGCTGCTCACCGCAGAAGCCGTGCCCGTGACCGATCTGGCGGCGCTGATCGATCTGCTGGTCGAGTTCCACAACGGCGCACAACACGGCCCCGATATCGACCGGGCAGGCACCTGCAGCGCTGTGCGCGGCCGGTGGCGCTCGCTGTTGGACCCGCTGCGTGCAGGGTCGGCCGACCTCGTCGATCGCGCGCTGCTCGACCGGATCGATCGCCGCGCGATGCGCTACCTCGAGGGCCGGGCCCCGCTGTTGGAGGCCAGGATCGCCCACGGGTGCATCCTCGACGGGCACGGAGACCTGCTGGCCGAAGACATCTTCGACCTTCCCGACGGTTTCCGGGTGCTCGACTGTTTGGACTTCGACGATCGACTGCGCTTTGTCGACCGGCTCGACGACATCGCCTTCCTCGCCATGGATTTCGAATTCCTGGGCCATCCCGAGCGCGCCGACCAGCTTGTCGCGGACTACCTTCGCGCGGCCGATGATCCCGCACCGGCGTCGCTGCGAGATCACTACATCGCCTACCGGGCCACGGTCCGGGCGAAGGTGGATATGATCCGCGCTGGTCAAGGCGATCGGACCGCCGGTCAACGCCTGCGCAGACACCTCGAAATCGCCGCGGACCGCCTCGACCGCGGTGCAGTACGCCTGGCCCTGATCGGGGGGCTGCCGGGGACCGGCAAATCCACTGTCGCCGTGGCACTGGCAGCCAGGACCGGTGCCGTGGTGCTGTCCAGCGACCACGTGCGCAAGGAACTGGCCCAAGCCGGGGAGATCGACGGCGACATCGGCCGATTCGGAGCCGGACGATATTCCGCGGCCAACCGGGCCCGGGTCTACGACGAACTCCTCGACCACGCACGCGAACTGCTCGCCGGCGGTGTCTCGGTGATCCTCGATGCGAGCTGGACCGATCCCGGCGACCGTCGCCGCGCCGAGGCACTGGCGACCGAGCTCGCCGCCGAACTGGTCGCGCTGCAGTGCCGGTGCCCCACCGAAGTGGCCCACCAACGGATCCGGCAACGCCACGGCCACAGCCACGAATCGGACGCGACCGTCGACGTCGCCGACGCGATGGCCGCCAGCGACACCGAGTGGCCCGACGCTGACACCGTAGACACCGGCGGCACGCTCGCCGACTCCGTCGCCGCCGCCGCGAGAACCTGGCACGGTGGCGCAAGGGCCTGCCCGCGCGCCGCACCCGAGGACATCGCGATCGCCCACCCAGCGTGAACAAGTTCACCGGAGCCAAGGAGAACGACCATGCCTTCCCACAGTCAGAGCCTGCCCAGCGACAGCCCCCACCGCACCGCCGCGGCCGCGGTCGTCGTCGGCACCGACGGATCCGACGGCTCGGTCACCGCCGTGCGCTGGGCCGCCCGCCTCGCCGCCGACCGCGACCGCGCGCTACACATCGTGCACTGCACCGACCCGATCGCCGACAGAACACCGCGCAGCGCCTACGACGCGTTCATCTACGCCACGATGCAAGACATCCGCCTCGCCGCCGAGCACATGCTGGCCACCGCCCGCGAGGACGCCCTGGCCGTCGCACCCTCTCTCACAGTGACCACCGAACTCGCACCCGGCAATCCCGCCCGAACACTCATCGACGCCTCGGCGCACGCGCATCTGGTCGTCCTGGGCGCCGCGGCCTCGGCCGGGGCGCTCGCCCACCTGGGTTCGACGCTGCTCGCGGTGACCTCGCACGCGCACGGCGCGGTCGTCATCGTGCGCGGCCCCGAACCCGATCGCCGCAGCGGTCCCGTCGTCGTCGGTGTCGACGGCAGCAGCGTCGGTGAGCCTGCCGTCGGCGCAGCGTTCGCCGAAGCCTCCCTGCGTGCCGCCGAGCTGGTCGCCGTCCACGCGTGGAGCGATCTGACGCAGGGACAATTCGGCGGCACCAGCTACCTCGAGATGCCGATCGACGACTTCGCCGTCGCCGAGGAAGCGCTGCTGGCCGAACGCCTCGCCGGGTGGACCGAACAATTCCCTGACGTCGTCGTGCGCCGGGAAATCGACGTCTACGGGCCGCGCGAACGGTTGGCCCACTGGTCGAAGACCGCGCAACTGCTCGTCGTCGGCAGCCGCGGCCGCGGCGGATTCCGTGGTCTGCTGCTCGGGTCGACCAGCAACTGGCTGGTCCAACACGCCGACTGCCCGGTCATGGTCGTGCACCACGACTGACCCACCGATCAGGGCATATGGTCCCCGCCGAAGGTGTGCAAAGACCGTCTCGGCACACCCTCGGCGAAGATCACACTGGCAGATATGAGCGATGAACCAGTCCCCCGAGCCCCGGACCTTCCCACGGTCCGGGCGGTGATCGAGCTCGGGTGCCGGGCCCCGTCGGTCCACAACACCCAGCCGTGGCGGTGGGTGCTCGACGGCACCCGGCTGCACCTGTTGCGCGACACCGAACGCCACCTCGACGCCGCCGACCCGCACGGCCGCCAAGCGGTGATCAGCTGCGGGGCCGTGCTGCACCACGTGCAGACGGCGTTCGCATCGCATTGCTGGCACACCGAGGTCGTGCGGTTGCCCGACCCCGCCCGCCCCGACCTACTGGCCACCCTCGAGTTCCAGCCCTGGCCCCATCCACCGGTCGGAATGTTCCGACGCGCCGAAGCGATCCAACGTCGCTACACCGACCGACTCCCGATGGCCGAACCGTTCGGGTGGGCTTCAGTGCGCCTGGTCCTCGACACGCTCGTGCAGGACCACGACCTCACCCTCGACGTGCTCGACGAGGACGCCCGCGCACGCCTTGCCCTAGCTTCCGAGCAGTCTGGCGCCCTGCGCACCTACGATCCGCAGTACCAGGCCGAGATCGTCTGGTGGACAGGCCATCTCGATACTGCCCAAGGCGTTCCGCCGTCGGCGTTGGTCTCCGACTCCGAACGCGCCCGGGTCGGCATCGCCCGCGACTTCCCGACACCGGGCCCGTCGGCACGGCGCGGCGAACTACGCGACCGCGCCCACCTCGCCGTGCTCACCGCGACCGACGAATCCCCGATGACGTGGCTGCACACCGGCGAAGCACTCTCGGCGCTGCTGCTCGAATGCACCGCCTCCGGGCTGTCGACGTGCGCGCTGACCCACATCACCGAACTGGTCTCCGGACGGCGCCTGCTGAGCAGCCTGATCGGTCACCCCGGCGTGCCGCAGGTGATCGTGCGGATCGGGTTCGCTCCCGAGCAGGACCAACCACCGCTCACCCCGCGTCGCCCACTCACCGATGTCTTCACCGAGAAGCGAGCCTCACCCTGACACATACCCTTCAGCACCACGCACCGGATGGAGGCGAGGGATGGTCGGGCATCGCCCACAACCCGCAGGAGGGTCAACGACTGCGGCTCGGCGTCGACGAACCGGGATCACCAGGCCGCGGCGACCGGTGCGCGACCGCCGTCGGCGACAGCAGGGTCGGGCGGCCCTGCGAGGTGCTCGGCTCGGCCGGCCGCCGACACAACCGACGTAGCTGTCCATGCGCCCGAGGCAAGCAGATATCGTGGACGACGCCCCAATTGTGTTGGGGACCATGACATCGCAGGTCGAGCAGCGATCGGACCCGGCGGTTGGCGACGACGATGCGCCGCACCGGCACGTCCGGGTACTGCTCGGCAAACCCGGCCAGGGTCTCGGCCAGGTCGGCCTCGGCCGACACCCGACCGACTTCCCAGCCGAAGGCAGGCAGATCCAGCGCGCCGGCATCGCTGAACGCAGGCAACGCGACCAACTCCACCTTGCGCCGAGAGGCCTCGTCGAAAGCGAGTTTCACCGCGGGCATGCTGTTGGCGCTGCCGTCGACGCCGACCAGTACCGGCATCGCCGCCGAGACCGGATCTATCGCGGCGATGCCGTGGATCACCGCCGCCGGGCAATGCGCATGCTGGGCCGCGGCCCGGCGTCCGAACGCAGCCACCCACACTGATATCGCTGGAATTGCCGCAAGCCCGGCAGTGCGCGCATCAACACTGTTCCAGTGCACCACCGGTACAAGATGGCCGTATGTCACCGGATCGGGACGCTGGTCCTCGACCTGCGGGACCTTCTACCCTGCCCCCGACCTGGGCTGAAACGCCACGCTTGGGAGCATGATCTCGACCTACCGGCAGCGACTCGACCCCCGTCGATCCGTGCTGTACCTGACCGCCGGGTTGCTGGCGACATGGGCGTTCGCAGGGGCGCTCGGACTGATCACCGGGGCTCTGGTCCTGGACCCGGAGGCCCAGGACCGGCAGCCCTGGCAGAGCCCGATCCTGGCCGGAGTGTCTTTGGCGCTGGTGGTCGGCCTGCACCGCACCAATCTCACGACGCTGAAACGAGAACGATGATGCGAGCACAGATCGTCTACGAATCCATGTTCGGCAACACCGCCGCGGTCGCCGAAGCCATCGCCGACGGCCTGCGACCACATTTCGAGGTGACGATGTGCCCGGTCGCCGAGGCCGCCGGCCGCCCGGCGCCGCAGGTCGACCTGCTCGTCGTGGGTGCCCCCACCCACGCCTTCGGGCTCAGCCGTGCCGCTACCCGCCAAGACGCAGCAGGCCAGACCGACTCCCCCGTCGAGATCGAGATCGGGATCCGCGAATGGCTCGATGCGGCACTGCCCGTGCCGTCACCGCGTCTGGCCGCCGCCTTCGGCACAAAGATCGCCCACCCGCCGTGGCTGCCGGGGTCGGCGGCGAAAGGCATCGGCAAACGCCTGCGCCACTTGGGGTATCACCTTGCTGCGGCACCCGCAGATTTCCATGTAGAGGACATGACCGGTCCGCTGCGCGCCGGCGAGCTCGAGCGCGCCACCGCATGGGCTGCACAGCTGGCCACGACCGAACCGACCCTGCCGAGGACACCGCGATGATCATGACGAGCCGTGATGCCCGATTTGTCGCCCCAGCCCCGGCGGCCGGGGACAATTGGCAATACTGTCGACTACACATCCACGGACGGAAGGAACCGCGATGACCAAGGTGTTCCTGGTCGACGACCACGAGATCGTCCGGCGCGGCGTGGGTGACCTGATAGCGCTCGAACCCGATCTCGATGTCGTCGGCGAGGCAGGGACCTGCGCGCAAGCCCTGGCACGCATCCCCGCCCTGCGTCCCGACGTCGCGGTGCTCGATGTCCGCCTGCCCGATGGCAACGGAATCGAGTTGTGCCGCGAACTGCTCTCGACCGTGCCCGACTTACGGTGCCTGATCTTGACCTCGTTCACCGACGAGCAGGCCATGCTCGATGCGATCCTGGCCGGTGCCAGCGGCTATGTCGTCAAAGACATCCGGAGCCTGGAGCTCATCAACGCCGTGCGTGAGGTCGGCGAGGGCAAATCGTTGCTCGACAACCGCGCCGCCGCGGCGCTGATGGCCAAGCTGCGCTCCGAAGCCGAGGAAAAGACCGGCCCGCTGGCCACATTGACCGAACAGGAACGCACCCTGCTCTCCTTGCTGGGCGAGGGCTTGACCAACCGGCAGATCGCCGCGCGCATGTTCCTGGCGGAGAAGACGGTCAAGAACTACGTGTCGCGACTGCTGACCAAGCTCGGCGTCGAGCGGCGGACCCAGGCCGCGGTCATGGCCGCCGACCTCGGCTCGACGCAGCACCGATGACCGCAGGCACCACCGAGTCGTCCATGCGAGAATCGCCGCATGGACGACTCGTCGGCCGTCGGCGGCCTTCCGCCGGTAGCCCATACCCTGTCTCAACTGCGATTGCGTGAACTGCTGAGCGAGGTGCAGGACAGGATCGCCCAGATCGTCGATGTTCGTGACCGGATGGACCGGTTGATCGAAGCGATGCTCGTGGTGACCGCCGGGCTCGACCTAGACAACACGCTGCGCACCATCGTCCACGCCGCCATCGAACTCGTCGACGCCCGCTACGGTGCGCTCGGTGTGCGTGAAACCGACCTCGACAGCACCGAGCTCGCCGAATTCGTCTACGAGGGCATCGACGACCGGACCCGGGTGCTCATCGGGGATCTGCCCCGCGGGCACGGCGTGCTCGGCCTGCTCATCGCCGAACCCAAACCCCTTCGGCTGGCCAACCTTTCCGATCACCCGTCCTCGGTGGGATTCCCCGCCAACCATCCGCCGATGCGGACCTTCCTCGGGGTGCCGGTACAAGTGCGCGAGGAAGTCTTCGGCAACCTGTATCTGACCGAGAAGGCCGGCGGCCAGGAATTCACCGACGACGACGAAGTGGTGGTGCGGGCACTGGCCGCGGCCGCGGGTATCGCGATCGAAAACGCCCGCCTCTACGAGCAGTCCCGCGTGCGCCAGCAGTGGCTCGAGGCAATCCGCGACGTGGCGACCGAACTGCTCGCCGGTAGCCCCTCCGGTGATGTGCTCGGACTCGTCGCCCAACGCGGCCACAGCCTGACCGGCTCGGCATGCACCTACCTCGCACTGCCCGAGGACCCCGACATCCCCCACGAGGAAATCACCGAACTCGTCGTCGTCGCCGCGGCAGGCGCCGACGCCGAGAACCTGATCGGCACGCACATCCCGCTCGACGACCCGCACTCGGCCGAAGCGTTCCGCGCCGGACGGACAGTCTCGGGCGAGGAATGCCCCGCCAGCAACCCGATCTTCGAATCCTTCACCGACGTCGGTGCGGTACTCACCTTGCCACTGCGCGCGAACGGCGCAGTGACCGGCGTTTTGACATCGGTGTTTCCCGCCGGTGCACGGCGCCTCGACACGGTTGATCAGGCACTGATGACCACCTATGCCGACCAGGCGGCGGTGGCGCTGCACCTGGCCGATACCCAACGACGGATGCGTGAACTCGACGTCTACGCCGACCGCGATCGCATCGCCCGCGGCCTGCACGATCACGTCATCCAACGGCTCTTCGCCGTCGGTCTGTCCCTGCAGGGCACAATGCAGCGGGCCAGGACCAGCGAGATCCGTGGCCGCCTCGACGAAACCATCGACGACATCCAAGCCATCGTCCAAGACATCCGCTACTCGATCTTCGATCTACAGAACAGGGCGTCGACCGACTCGCCGACCTACCGGAAACGACTGCACGCCATCATCACCGAGATGACCGCCGAGACCGGCCTGCGCACCACCGTCCGGCTGGCCGGCCCGGTCACCGTGCTCGAACCGCCGTTGTCCGACCACGTCGAAGCGGTGCTGCGGGAGGCGGTGAGCAACGTCGTGCGCCACGCCAAAGCCGACACCGTCGCTGTCGAGCTGGTGGTCGGCGACGAGGTCTCGATCGAGGTCACCGACAACGGAATCGGTATCGCGCCCGAGGCCACGCGCCGCAGCGGTCTGGCCAACCTCGCCGCCCGCGCCTCTGATATGGGCGGCACCTTCTCCATCACAGCCGGCGAGCGCGGCGGCACAACCTTGGTTTGGTCGGCGCCACTGAACTGAGCCTCACTCGGCCGCCGAACCCAGGTGCACATCGGCCATCACCCGGGCACCACGCAGTGCCTGCCAGTACGCCGAGGGCAACGCCGCCGAGTACTGCGCGGCCCGATCGATTTCGCGCTGCAGCAGCAGTCCATAGGTGAATGTCGACTCCCCGGCGTTCTCGGCTTCCCTGGCGATCTGCATCAGATGATGCTTGGCCACGGCCGCGTCTTGGTGGCCGCCGAGCAGGTCTTGCACCGCTGCCAGGCCCTGGCATGCTTGCGCGTTGCGCGCCGGAGCGACATCATCGACGCTTTCCAGGTAATAGCGGGTTCGGCGGATCGCCTTGCGCAACCCGTGCATCGCCGCATCGCGTGTATCCTCGCCGCGCGCCGACTCCACGGCACGCATTCGCGACCTGACCCGCTCGAGCAGCGCCTCGAGCACCGCCGTGTTGTCGACGTCGTCGATCCCTGGCACCACAGTGCTGCGCAGCAATCGTTCCTCGGCCATCAGATCTTCGACCATGGCGGGGAATCGTGGCGAGGCGAGAAGCTCTCGACCCGCGATCCACGCCGGGCGGGTCCGGTCGGCGAAGTATCCGCTGATCCGGGCACGCACCGGACCGCGCACATAGCGAGGTCGCAGCAGATCCGCTGCGGCGAGCAGCCAGGCCGCCTGTGTCCGGAGTTCGTGTGCGGAACCAACAGTGATGCCGAACCATCGCAACTCCTCGATGAGCCGGTGTACCTCGGGTTGGGTGCGAGCGGTCTTCCGGTGCGCGGCCAGCGCGCCCCGGGCCCGTCGGGCGGCCACGACCATGTCGGCGACCGCGTCCGGGTCATCGTGGGCGCCGGCCGCGATCTGCCCGTCCAGGATCGTCTCGCGCTGCCGGTGCAGGTATCGAGCCAGCAAAGTGCTCGCCGATGCGGGCTCGGTGACGCTGTCGGCATCGGCGGCCTTGGGAATCTCGGTCATCGCAAAGACCTACCTCGTGATTGGGATCTGTTTCCTCCACCTTGCGCTTGCCGCGCTCGTGACCACAGGGCCGTTGGCCTCGCACGGTCCCCGATTCGGGTCGGGCACGGCAACGACCTAGGACCCCTGGCAGCGGGCACTCCGACCCTGCCGTCGTGTCCGGTTCGGGGCGCACAGTGGCAGCAAACAGAAAGGCACGCACCATGTCCCCTTCTCGAAATCCGAACCAGCCGGTCGTGGTAGGCGTCGATGAATCCGAACAGTCACGCATCGCGCTGCGCTGGGCCGCGCACTACGCGACACGTCATCGAGTGCCGCTGCACATCGTCTACGCCATCGATGTCCCCGTCGATTTCGGGCCCGGGGTGACGGCCCCGATCTACGACGCCGAACGCCTGCGCAGCCATGGCGAGTCGGTCGTCGGTTCGGCCGCAGCCCAGGCCGCCGAACTCACCGACGTCGCGATCTCGACTGCCGCGGTGGAGGGCACGCCGGTCGCGGTGCTGCGCCACCGCAGCAAATCCGCGCTGCTGCTGGTCGTGGGCAGCCGGGGCCTGGGCGCGCTGCGGCGCACCCTGCTCGGCTCGGTCAGTACCTCGCTGGCCCGCCACGCCGAATGCCCGGTCGCGGTGATCCCGGAGACCGAACTCTCCAGCCGCAACGCGGTGGTGGTCGGCGTCGACGGCTCGCTGTGCAGCTCCCACGCGATCGCGATCGCCTTCGACGAGGCCGCCCGGCGCGGAGCCCGCCTGACTGCAGTGCACGTCTGGTCGGAGTTCTTCCGGTACGAGGCCCGGGCCACGATGCAGACCGAAGCCGAGGCGGTGCTGGCCGAAAGCCTCGCCGGCTACGCCGAGAAGTATCCCGAGGTCGCCGTCGACCGCGTCGTCGTGCAGGACCGGCCCGCCGCAGCCCTTCTCGCCGTAGCCGAAGGCGCCCAGCTGATCGTGGTCGGCAGCCACGGGCGTGGCGGATTCGCCGGGATGACCCTGGGGTCGGTCGCCCAGGCCGTGCTCCACGGTGCCGAATGCCCGCTGATCATCGCCCGGCCCGAGCCCACCACCTGACCAGTGAGGCCGACCACCATGCCATCACCTTCTGCCCGGCCCGTCGTCGTCGGCGTCGACAGCTCCGAATCAGTACTGACCGCGGTCCGGTGGGCAGCGCATACAGCGCACCTGCGCAGCGCCCCGCTGCATCTGGTCCACGCGATGAGTTCAGGATGGGACCTGGGCCGCGGCGTCGTCGCACTGCATAACCCGGCGATGCACAAAGACGGCCGAGCCGCCCTGGCCGTAGCGACCAGCGTCGCGGTCGAGTCGGCACCTGGGCTCGCGGTGCACACCGATCTGGTCAGTCCCTCACCCATTTCGGCGTTACGCCGACGTGCTCGCGAGGCCGAACTGCTGGTCGTGGGAACTCGAGGGCTGGGGGCATTCGAGCGTGCCCTGCTCGGTTCCGTCAGCCGCGCGCTCGCCCGCCACCCGGTCTGCCCGCTCGCTGTCGTGCCGACCGCGAACCATCTCACCGGCAAGCACCTGCCGGTGTTGGTCGGCATCGACGGCTCACCCGCCAGTGGCCGCGCTCTCGAGGTCGCGATCGAAGAGGCATCGCGACGCCGCGTCGAACTCGATGCAATCTACATCTGGTCAGAACCCGAACCGGGGATCCCGCACGCCGACATGCCTGAGCACGCCCACCGGATGCTGTCTCAAGCGCTCACCGGCTACCGCGAGAAGTACCCCGAGGTCGCGATCACCGCGCACGTCGCCGAAGGCGACCCGGCGCAGCGGCTGCTGGAGGAATCACGCCACGCCCAGCTGATCGTCCTGGGCCGTCACGGCCGCGGCCGCTTGACCGGGCACGTCCTCGGCTCGGTCAGCCGAACGGTCCTCTACGCCACGCAAATCCCCCTCATCCTCGTCGGCCTACGAATCTGAAAGGACCACCACGCCGCGCCATCTCCGAAGGGTCGGCAGGTTCCGCCAGCTGTCGCCGTCGAGCGCGTGATCATCCTGGGCCTGCCTTCCGATGTCGATTACCTCGACGTCCTCGTCGAGGTCTGCGAGCTCGGCGACAGTCCCCGTCCAGGGCTCCCAGCCGTCTCTGAGTCGAATGGGTCGAACATGGTGCCGATCCTGCCTCGTCGGGCGTGATGTCGAGCCCGATACCGCGCCCGGTGTCCCGACGGTCGGTGATGACGCCGGTGTGGATGACGCAACGCCGTGTCGGTCGGTCCAGCCGACCGGATCACCGCGGCCGAGATACGGCATCGGCAGGGCGTGAGGCGCGTCTGCGACCGTGGCCCCACGTCGGCTCGGTGTCTCCCCAGCCAGCCAGCGGGCGGTCCAGCCATTTGGACCGGCGCGGATGGTTGAGGCCGTAGGCGACTGAGCCGAGGACGCCTCCCTGCCCGCCGGTCGAGGCAGGTCGATGGCGCAGTCGGCCGCCACGCCGGAATCGGAGTCGACGCCCGCACGCTGTGCCAATGGTCCCGGTCGTTCGGGTCCAGATGCCCTGCCGGTGGTGATCTGCAACGACGACGCTGACAGGTATGAGTCAGATCACCATTGAGGGGGACGACCGGCGTTTGACCGCGCCACCACCCGTCGTCGCAGGCGTCGACGGCTCCCCCACGGCCATCCGCGCGGCCCAGTGGGCCGCGATAGTCGCCGCCGCCCGGCAGGCACCGCTGCTGCTGGTCCATGTCGTCGGACGTCATCGCTTCGCACCGACAAACACCGAAGTGCTCGACAACGCCCGCCAGGCAGTGGTCCATCGGTGGGCACAGACTGCACAGACTCCCGCGCCGGCGATCACCACGCTCACCCTGCGTGGCGACCCGGCGACCAGACTGATCGGCCTGTCGGCGACCGCGTCCGAAGTGGTCCTGGGCAGTGTGGGCGCAGGCTCGCTCGCACGAGCGAAACTCGGGTCGGTGGCGACGACGGTGGCGGCGTCATCACACAGCCCCGTCGCGGTGATCCGCCCCCTGCACAGCGGGGCCGCGGCGGTGGGGCCGATCGTGGTCATCACCGAACCCACCGACAAGGGCGCGTCCCAGGCACTGTCGGCGGGGTTGCGCACCGCTGCCGAGCGCCGCGGCGACGTGGTGGTTGTCAACATCACCCGACCGAGTACGCGGGCGTCGACGCCGGGGACCGACGATGAGATCGGGGTACTGCTGGCCGAGCGTCGCAACCGGTTTCCCTCGGTGAAAACCCGGCTGGTCACCTATTTCGGTCACCCGCGCACCGCGGTGGAGAAGTTCAGCGCCACAGCGCAATTGGTGGTCGTTTCCCGGGGCCGCAGACAGCTCTGGCCACACCTGCACGGTGCCGCGCACACGGCGCTGTATCACGCCCGCAGCGCGGTTGTGGTGGTCCCCGAGCAGGTCGGGATGCCGACCGTAATCGGGCGCTCCCACCGACATCACCGACTCGAGATCGCTGACGATGCCACCGCCAACCGATAGCCACGCGCACCTCCTTGCTCCTAGGCCGTCGAGCAACACACGAACTTGCCCTGCGGGTATCTCCCGCCACCAGGCACCAGGTCCTGCCCACGTCAGGGGCCCGCAGCTATCTGAAGTGCCTTCGACGTGGTGACCATATGCCCTCGTGGACAACGGGCTGCAGGTCGAATGATTGATTCACGGACGACACCGAAACCAGGAGGTGCACCATGACAACGACCGACGCGGTAATGCACGCTGACGTCGCCTTCATCACCGTGCGCGACACGATGGAGACCGCCGCCAGACGGATGCACCAACTCGATATCGGCGCTCTGCCGATCTGCGACGGCGAAGGGCATCCGGTCGGTATCGTCACCGACCGCGACATCGTCATCAAAGTCATCGCGCTCGGCGAGAACCCCAAGACCACCACCGCCGGCGAACTCGCCCAAGGTGAGGCGCTACTGACCATCGATGTCGGCGTCGACATCGAGCAGGCCCTGGCAGTGATGGAGCAGAGTCAAATTCGCCGGCTACCGGTCACCGACGAGGGAAAGCTGGTGGGCATCATCACCGAAGCCGACCTCGCCCGCCGGCTACCCGATCAGACGGTCGGCGAGTTCGTCGACGCGATCTGCGCCCAACACCTGCCCTCGACAACCACCGGCGAATCCTGACAAGCCAGACACCTCCGCCACACGACAGTCGAAGGAACCGCTCATGACTGCCCCCAGCGTGGACCCGCAATCGCCGACAGCGGCACCGGTTGTGGTCGGCATCGACGGCTCTCGAGCCGGCGGGCTGGCTGTGCGATGGGCAGCCGAGACCGCTGCCGCGGCAGGACGGCGCCTGCGCATCGTGCACGCTGCCGATCTGACTGCCGCGCACATCCTGCTGGATCCATACGAGTTGCCCATGGCCTCGGTGACAGATGCCATGCACACCTTCAGTGCCGACTGCCTGGCCGCGGCGCGGCAGCAGGCACAGGCCATCGATCCCGCCCTGATCATCGAAACCGAAGTCGTGGACGGCACCCCAGCCCAGGTGCTGATCAACGAAACCGACACCGCGCACCTGACCGCAGTCGGCGCGTTGGGGCTCAGTGGCGGCGGGCTGTTCGGTTCCACGGTGCTCGCCGTCGCTGCGTATGCGCACGGTCAGGTGGTGATCGTGCGTGACTGCGGCTCCGAACAGCCAACCCGACACCTCGGGCCTGTGGTCGTCGGAATCGACGAAAGCGAGTACAGCCGCACCGCTTTGGCAGCTGCCTTTGCCGAAGCCAACCAGCGTGACGCCGAACTCGTCGTGGTCCACTGTTGGAGTGACCTTCGGTTCGACTGGTTCGCCGGACTACCCGACGTTCTCGCGGATCGCACCGCGCAAGCCGATGCGCAAGAGTTGATCAGCGCGCAGCTGACCGGCTGGACGGAGAAGTACCCGGAGGTGCCGGTCGTTCGGAATATCTACGTGGCGGGCCCATCCCATCATTTGATCGAGTGGTCCAAATCGGCGCAGCTTGTCGTCGTGGGCAACCGCGGCCGTGGCGGTTTCCCCGGGCTCCAGCTCGGCTCCACCAGCAACGCGGTGATCCAGTGCGCCCACTGCCCGGTCATGGTCGTCCATCCGCGGTCCGGGTGAACCGGCCGCCGGCACGGTCGGCCAGTAGCTTCTCGATCGCGGCCACGTCCTCGGCTCGCCCATACCGTTCGGCGCGCAACTGTTCACCGGGAACGAGGAACTCCGCCGCAAACGCATTGGCACGGATCTCCCGCGGTGTTGTGGAGCCGGCAACGCTCTCATCGATCAACACATTCTCGCTGTCTTCGGCGAAGATATGCCCGAGTTCATAACCGAGGGTGAATCTTTGGCGGGTGGGAGGCAACTTGCTGTTGATCAGCGCAAGCCTGAAGTCGCCTCGGACGACACTGAGTCCGTCTATGCCTGCGGGAAGTTCTGCGACTGCCACATCAATCCAGGTGGTCGCGTTCACCATCGGACACCGGGCGCACAGTCGCACCCAAGGCCAGTGCCCGCTCGGTCAGCAATCCGAGATACCCGCATGCACGACGCGGACGCGGAGGTGGCCTGGCCATGACCGAACTCGGTCACACCGGCTCGGTCGGATGGCTCGCGCGGCGTCTCGAAGGTGAGACGAATGCGACGGCGCCAATCCGCGCCCGCTGCGGTCGGGTTGCTTGCTGTGGGCGCGGACTGCAAGCAGCGCGGTTACAGCTGTCCGAAGGTGCAGGACACCGGCGGGTCCGCAAGTTCGGGGCGGTTAGATTAGGGCTGGGCACGATGGTGGTCCCCGGGAAGGCTCGAGAGCCAAGGTGACTGTCGCGGGCGGCCGCACATATTACGGTCGTCGAGTTCCCGTGAAGACTGTGGCGATCGTCCCGATCAGGGACGCCACCGGCCCGACACGGACGGACAGGCGCATTGGCGGGCAAACGAATACCCACGACAGGAAGGCGCAGACGATGGGAAGCGACGACCCGAGCGTCAAAGAACTCGCTGTCAACGAATGCTGGGCGCTACTCCGTACCGGGGAGGTAGGCCGCCTCGCCGTGTGGGTGGACGACCATCCGGATATCTTCCCCCTCAACTACGCAGTCGATCACGGAACCATTGTGTTTCGATCCGCACGAGGCACCAAGATGTCCGCCGCGTTGTCGGATGCGCCCGTCGCGCTGGAAGTCGACGGCTACATCTCTGAGTCTCACGAAGCCTGGAGTGTGGTGCTCAAGGGACGTGCCGAAGGGATCCGTGAGATCGGTGATCTGATGGACACCGTGGATCTCCCCCTGTATCCGTGGCAGGCCGGGGCGAAGAATTTCTTCATCCGACTCATACCCACCATGGTGACCGGTCGCCGGTTTCCCGTTGTCGACCCGGCCGCTTGGCAGACCCCCTTCTCGAATGTGCGACGGTCTCCTTCGGAGTAAGACACCTTTGCTGCGGTACTGCCCTCGCGCAGATTGAAGATGTGCACGAGTCCGAGCGATCCGCCGATCCGCCCGAGCAGCGACGCTCCGGCGGTACCGCGGCATCGCCACGGATAAGGGCACAAGGACCTTTTCTGAGGTGGTTTACGCCGACAGTCGCGGTGAGCAGAGGGGATAGTCCTGAGCAGAGTCGGAAGAGCGTCGATACCCAGTCGACTGGACTGGGCGGCGGCATGTTCGCCGGCGCGCACGGCGCGCCGACCATACAGCAGCGCCCTCGAGGCCTCGCACCAGATCGAATCCTCGAACACGATGCGACCGCTGGGCGGTGGATGTGTCGGAGCCAAGGCTTGGTCCACCGCGATACGTCGGATGCGGTTGTGCTGCAGAGGTCGCGGTGACCGGTCCAGCTGGGCCTGTGCCGACGAGGGCATCGAATCGGCCGCGTCACCCCCTGGTTTTCGGGCGGTGCCGTCGATGAGCCGCGACAAGCCCAATGCCAGAGGGATTCCGGTGGATCTGGCCATGTCGGTGAGGAATCGTGCCGTTTCAGGGGCTTCGGCGAGGTAGGCGATGGTGGAGCGGTCGTGGGTGCCGGTGTTGCCGGTCTCGGCCGCGAAGAACGGCGGCAGGGTGCCATGTGAGGGGCGTGAGCGAAGCCGGGTCAGGGACCGCAGGCTGGGTGGGAGATTTCGCGCGCGGCGGTTCGTTGGTGAGTTTGCCGCGGTCGATATCGGTGCGCAGCACATTGAGGAAGGCCGCGGTCCCCGGCGTGGCGACCATGAGGTTGACGGCCTCACCGCGAGGAGACAGGGTGCGCTGCATCGTGATCGGCTCCAGGTGCCCGACGGTGTAGGCGGCGCCGTGCCGGTGACCGGGTAGATAAGGCATGCCCGATCCATGGCCGATGGCGATTCGGGATTTTGGCAAATTCAGGCCAGCCAGTCAGCTGCCTTTGTTCGGTGAAGGGTTTGTGACCTCGGGCGACGATTCCACCCTCGCACAGAACGACGGGTACTTGTGGCTTTCGACACCCCTCGGCACTCCCCTGCTGATCCCTGCCTATGGCTCGATCACCGTTCAGATAACCGGGATCGACGAGCACGGCGATGTCCGCAGCGGGACCGGACTCACCTTGGTTCCCTGGCATGTGCTGACAAGCGCTCACGTAACCCAAGACACGGCGGAAACAGCCTTTCGGGAGAGTTGCTTCCTGTACTCCGCAGTGACACGTCCGGGCAACAGCGGCGGGCCTATCGTCGCCGGCGACGGCCGAGTGATCGGGATCGTTGCCCATGACACGTTCGACAAGGCCCGAGGCGAACAAGCCCGCTTCTTCCGCGGCATTCCCGCGAACAAGGTTGTCGGCGCACTGGCCGACCTCGGATTTGCACACCTGACAACGCTCGAGGACTGGTCCTGATAGCGAGCGGCCGTCGACAGGTGGCTGATCGAGTGTTTCGATCCGGCCTGACTCGTGCCCGCCTCCGATCACCGCGGCTGAGCTGAGCACCGAACCCGGGCTGTCTTTCCGTGGCCGTCGCCGAGCCGCCGGATCACTGTGGTGCGGTGGTACGCAGGACAGCCAGCCGATCCGCGTACTCCTGGGCATCGATCTCACCGCGCGCGAAACGCTCTGCCAGTACATGTTCGGCGCCAGGCGGGGCAGGACGCAGGCCCCGGTCGCTGTCGGTTCGGAACAGGTACCGCAGTGCGAGTGCGAATCCTGTGATCAACAGCCCCCAGAACAGGACCATTCCGAAACCCATCCACACATACCCCCAACCACTGACGTCGTGGTCATACCAGTGCATCGCCGCCTCCTTCTGCCTAACCGTGGGCCGCGGTTTCTTCTCGCCCCTGCCACCATGTCCCGAGCGGGCCTGCCGAGGAAAGGGCCGAACGCCACCGTCGGGGAGTACCAAGTGCTCCTCAGATGACCTTTGTCGGATCCACCCGGGACCAACGCCTCTCACAGCGGGAAACACGGTGAGCGACAGTGATTCGACGGACCGCCGAAACATCACCGGACGCGGTCCACTCGATCCGACACCGGAGGAAATCACCGTGAGCGACAGCACTGCCAGCGAGACGTTTCACAGCAAGCCCGGCGACAGCCTCGCCGACCCGTACAACATCCCCGGCATCTTGCTCTTCATGGCAGGAGTGGTCGGCCTCGCATCGACCCTCACCGCGGCGGGCTACGGCTACGGTGGCTGGACCGCGCTCGGCGCGGGAGCTACCGCGGTCTGCTTCATCGCCAGCATCACGGTGTTCGTCGTCGAACACGAAAGGCTGCGCAGGCTCGCCCGGCGCCGTTGACCCAAGAGCTGCAGGCGAAGCGCACAGCCGCCCGCCTGCACTTACCCGCACACGCAGCGAAACGCCGACAACGAACTGGCTTCGCCCGGCACGCCACTGCTGCATGCGCGCAGCGAATCCGATTCGACGGCAGACACCGAGCAGCACCTTGCGGGCGCCGAAAAAGCTGCGGCAGTTGACATCGGGTGATCACCCTTGCCCTCCACCCTCGATCCCGCAACACCGGGCAGGTCCTGGCATCGCGGCCGACAGCGCTATCGCCCTCGATAAACTCACCGTCGCCGAGATTCTCACATCTGTTGCCGCGCCCAGCGATGCTGTCGTGCCATGAACACGACCCTGTGGCAGTGGCTCATCGTGTTCGCCGTCGTGTTCGTGGTGAACCCGATGCCGGCGTTCGGCCCAGCCAACGCACTGCTGCTGGTGTTCTTCAAGCTGAACTGGCACCTGGACCCGGTCGCTGTGGTGGTCCTCGGCGCTTTCAGTTCCCGGGCGGGCCGCTATGTGCTCGCCGCTGCAACCAATCGGCGCGCAGGCCGTCTCAGTGCACAACGCAGGGCCAATCCGGCGGCTGCCGGCGGCTATCTCACCGGTTCCGGTCCGCAGATTCGCCGTGCTCGCGGTGTTCTAGGTGCTCCCCTGCCCGTCGGCGCAGTTGTTCGAAGCGGCCGGGCTCATGGGTCTTCGCCTGCAACGGTGTCGGGTAGCCGCATTCGTGCCAGCAGAATCCGCACTCTGGGCAGTCACCTGCGATGTCCCATTGATGTCGATGAGGGGTGGTGTCGTCTTCGAGGCTTAGTTCACCGACCCAGTCCGATCAGCAACTCCGTCACTCGAACCATTTCGCCGGGAGTCGCTTCGGGGCCGCCGGTAACGACTGGAGAAGCGGCACTACCGTGGCCGGGGCTTCTCCAGCTACACGCCTAACGATGACTTCTGCCTCCTCGAGTCGCACAAGCAGTTCCTCGAGGGCGTCGGTGCAAGTTCAAATACTGTGCATCCGCGTTCTGGCACTGAGACCGGGCGGCAACGACATCGGTGTGCTGGTGATCCGCTCGCTGCGGCCTGCCGGCCCAAACTTGTCGAGGTGGTCCTGACCGGAAACAACGCGGCGGTGCGTTATCGTCGGCTTGTCGACGAACACGCCCGTTGCCCCGGCGTCGCATGCTGACCTGACGAGCCGTTTCAGGAAGGAATCGTGGATATCACCCAGCTGATCCTTGATGACCACCACGAGCAGCGGCGGCTGTTCGCGATCTTGGAACAGATCAACCGGACCGATACCGATGCGCTTTCCTCGATCTGGGACAGGCTCGCCTCGTTCCTGGAACTCCACGCGCAGGCCGAGGAGGAGATCTTCTACCCGGCCTTGCTGCACGCCGGAATCGCGGCCCGACGCAAGGGCGCGGTAGAGAACGAGGCGCTCGACGCCATCCACGACCACAACGACATCAGGGACGCGGTGGCCGCGGTGGCGCATCATCAGGTTGGCACCGATGACTGGTACGAGGCCGTCGCGTCGGCCAATCTCGCCAACAGCGACCACATGGCGGAGGAAGAACGCGAAGGTCTCACCGAGTTCCGCCGACTGGCCGGCGTTCCGCAGCGCCACGAATTGGCTGTCACCTTCGCCGCCTACGAAGCACGCCACTACACCGGTGTGCGGCCGGTCGACAAGGATCCCCTCGGCTACGTTCGCGCAGCGGAGAAGCGGGAGCCGCCGGCGAACGGATCGCTCGGTGTAGGCAGTCTGAGACAAGTCTGATCGTCGGGACCGCCTGCTAAAGTTCGCGTCAGGACTGCTCACGGCCACTTTCGGCAACCTGAGGGTATGTGATGACAGAGACGACCGATGCCGGTGCGCAAGGATCAAGCGCCCAGACGGCAAGGATCTTTCGGGCGCAGCGCCAGGAAAAACCCGTGGGGTCATGAGTCGATCTTCGCGGTTGTCGACGGCAAATACGTCGGGAAAGTTCTGCATACAGCACGGGCACGCGTTGAGTTTGCAGAAGCACCTGCAGAAGGAGGAGACATCCTCGTGCTCGCCGGCCGGGCGCGGGTCGACTACGGCCCCAACGAAACTGAGCTCACCAGCGAGGAACTCGGCCCAGACGAAGTGATCCACCTCCCCGCCGGCGCCGTATACCGGGTGACTGCGATGACCGACCTTGTCATGGTCGAGGCGTCGACAGCCGACCCGGGGTGGCGCGAGGACATCATCAGGTTCGACGACAAGTACGGTCGTCAGGGCGAAACGGCTCCCTGAAGCACGAACAGCGGTATCCGCACACCTACCTGTTACCCGAGTGGCGGCCTTTGTTGCCCCAGAACGACCCTGGCCAATTCAGCGGGCGTCCCGGTGGTCGTGTCGACGATCGTGTCGTAGGGGTAGCCATGATCGTGCACCGTAGGGAGATGGCCCCGTGCCAACCCGATTGTCTTGCCACGAACCAGTTCCCGCTGCTCGGCGACGGCCAACGGGCAGGTGACGCACACCAGCTGCACGTCCAGGTCGGCCAGCGCCTCCATCCACATCGGCAACAGATCCGGAGACAACAACATCTCGTCGACGACCAGGTGATCACCGCCACGAGCGAACTCGGCAGCCGCAGCGAACGCCGACCGCAGCATCCGCAATCCGACGTGTCCGTAGCGGATCACCAAGAGCGGGTGACCGTCCGCATCCTGCTCGCTCCGGTCATACCAGAATCCGTCACGACTGAGCGGACCATCGCGTCCGCCACCCCAATTCGGCGGAACCAGGCCGAACAAGGTGTCGATCCCCCAGTACACGAACGGGACGTCGCTTTCGTCCTGGATGGCCCGGGCCAATGTGGTCTTACCCGCGCTCGATATGCCATTGAGGAAGATGACTCGAGGAGGGAGTCCGCCGCCGCGCATCCACCCACGCTATCCGGTCACCAGAAGTGCGTCCTCCCATCGTTGCCTTCGGGTGAGATCGTGACACGCCGGCAATCCGGCTCATCGCCTACCGCCTTACCACGCCAGCCATCGGCAACAGCAGGTTCGACGACGATGTCTGACGTGCCAGAATGTTCTATGCCCAATCCCCCAGCGCGGCCGGTACTCTGCGTCGTCAGCGGACCTCCGGGATCGGGGAAGTCCACGCTCGCCCGCGCGCTCGCCGACGATATCGGCGTCCCCGCGATCATTCGCGATGAAATCAAACAGAGCATGGTCCTGGCCACTACACCAGCACGCGACACCGGGTATGACGATCTCGACATCCCCACCCTTCGCGCCTTCTTCGACGTCCTGACTGTGCTGGCCCGAGCCGGGGTCAGTGTCGTCGCAGAAGCTGCGTTCCAGGACAAACTCTGGCGCCCCAACCTGATGCCGTTGGCCGAATTCGCCGAGATTCGCATCATCCACTGCACGGCCCCGCAATCGGTCCTGCACGCCCGGATCGCCCACCGCGCCGCAACCGTTCCCCATCGCCGTGCCCACAACGATGGCGACCTACTCGCATCGATCGCCGCCGGGACACACACCACCGACGCGTTCGTACCGGTGCGGATGGACGTCGCGGAACTGACCGTCGACACCACCGACGGCTTCCGGCCCGGTCTCGTCGCGATAGCGAATTTCGTCTCTCAACCCGGCCGGGGCGCAGACTGACCTTCGCGACTGTCGCCGCACCGATGCGCCGCGCGGTCTCGACACCACCAATGCCGATTACTCATCGAGCAGGTTGACATCATCGATCAGGAGCAGGCCGGGTCATGCTCCCGTTCACCTCATCGTGCCCGTTGCTCCGTGGGCCAGGTTACGTCGCCCGCCGCGGTGCGGGGGCTCACTACAGTGTGGTGGGATCGCCGAACACCGCTCCGCTGTCGTCGACTTCGGGTGTTCTGGTTTGCACGTAGGTGTATTGGCGGATGGTGGCCGGGCCCGCGCAATTGTCGACTTTGATGTGGAAATCGCGGGTCACGATCCGCACGGTCTTGCCCGGAATGAGCGCCTTGCCATCCCCGATATCGACGTTGGTGATGTCGCCGGGTTGAAGTTCCAATTCCAGGAACAGACCCGGGTCCACTGCGATGGAGGGGATGATGCCGTTGAACTCCTGAAACTGTCGCGATTCGGACTCCTGTAGTTGCCCGGACTCCTGCGTATGGGACTGCACCGACTCGCCGGAACTCGACTGCTCGACGGTGTCCGACTGCGCCTGCTCCGTCGCCTGCCGCTGCACCTGCTCCGTCGCGGAGTTCTGCTGCGGCCCCTCGAGCCCGAATTCCGTGGTGGGATCGATGCCGGGGAGCACGACATCGATCCTGGCCGCACAGCCGACGGAGTATCCGGTCCTGAGCACGCCCTCGGCCTGCCCGTCGAGCCGTCCGTAGGCGACAGTGGAGACGAACGCTTCACGGCTGGTGGGGGCGCCGTTCAACGGCGCGATTCGATAGATGACTTCGTCATGTGTGCCGACGGTGAAACTGCCCATCTCCGACTCGAAAGTCTTCTCGTGCGGTGGCAGATTGACGGTGTCGGCATGCGCGGTCGTCGGCTGCGACAGTAGGGTCAGCGCTGAGGCGACGTAACTCATTCTCCGAATGATTCGCAACATGACCCCGGACACTAGTGAATCCGAAGCCGTTTTCCCTTCGTCGCGCGGGCGCGTGTCCCGACCGATGCGGCTTCTTATTCGCTCGTTCATGTGGCACCACACCGGTTCGGCAATGTGGTGAGGCGTCTACCGGCCGTGGAGACGCCGAATCCCAGTTGCGACGAGATTCATCGGATCATCGGTCGAGTGACTCGGCGCCATATAGCTCGATCTCCCACATCTTTTCGATGACCCGCTCCACCGCACGGGTGAGATGACGGCGGTAGGTGGAAAAGGGCAGTCCGAGTAGCTCGGCGGCACGTTCCTGGGTGGGCGCCGGTCGCAGGTAGGTGCGGTCGAGTACACGGTAGAGCTTTTCGCCGCGGGGATCGTCGCGCAAGGACTCGACGATCGTGGTGAGCAGCTCCCGTAGCGTGACGCCGGTGGCCGGACCATGCCGACCGCGCACAACCTTGGAGCGCAACAACGGGCTTCGCTCGAGTCGACCGCCTCGACCGAGTTCACGCAATGCCGACCGAACCGCTTCGGCGAACTCGGGCTGGGAGAGGACGAGTTCGGGCACCGGTGGCGCGGGTCGTGCAGTATCCATGCCGACGACGCGGTCATTGGTCAGGTCGAGCCATTCGGCGATACCCACGCGTCGCCAGTCGTGTGCGTAGACCGCGTAGCGTCGTCCGCCGACTTCGTATCCGGCTTCGTGCGCGCGATGGAAGCCGATGTGGTCCATGAATGGTTCCCATGCGTCGGAGTCCGCGAAGGCGCCGATGAATTCCCAGGTCAGATCAGGTTGCGACAGCCAGTTCTGGGTCGAGCGGGCCGTGACCACGTTGATCGTCGGCGACGGGCGCTGGTTCAGTTCCGCATCGACGAGGAACCGGCCCGCGTGCACCGGCTCGCCGGGCCGGGGTCGGCCGTACCTGGTCGCGTAGTCCCACATCGCGCGCGTGCCGGGGTCGGTGGCCAGGTCGGCTTCGGTCGCTTCGTGCAATGCCAGCCGACAGAAGTAGCCGATCGGCTCTGTGGCCGGACCCTGGACCACGACGAATTGTTCGGGCTGGCGGTCGAGCCAGAATTCGACCAACTCGGCCTGTTCGGGCCCCTGGTGCCGTTTCGTCATCGCCAAGATCGATTCCCGGAACTCTGCGCGGTATCGGTCGGGGAAGGCTCGACCGAAGCTCGACCAATCCCAATACGCTGAGATCGTCGGGTTGTGCCGGTGCAGAAACACCAGGTCCGCGACCGGCCGGCCACCGTGTTCGGCGGCGGTGTCGAGCGATTCGATGAGGTGCCCTCGTACGCGCCCGTGCACTTCGAGATAGGACTCCGGATCGCGCCAGCGCAGATCCGCGTCGAGGACGTCGCGAGCGATGTCGTGCGGAGCGAGCCCGAGTGGTCCGCGTTCGATGATCGAGAGCTCGCACAACCATCCGAATACTCCCGAGCAGTCGGGCTCGCCGAGCGCGGCCCGCAGCAGCGCCTCGGTGGTGAACCGTACGTGGGCGCACACCTCGAGCGCCGCCCTATGACGTCTGCTCGGCACGGATTCGACGAACCGCGCGAGCAGAGCCCGCACCGCGTCCGGCGCGTCGACCAACGTGGCAGGCAACTCGCCTGCGGTCTGGGCGAGCAGATCGACAAGGAGCGACAAGGCCAGCGGATGACCATGGGTGAGCGCCAGCATCCGTTCGTGCTTGTCTTCGGGTATCTCCGCGCCCCGGAGGTAGGTACGGGCGTCATCGGGTGCCAGATTCCGCAGCGAGACCACGCGCAGCAATTCCCGCCAGCCGGGGTCGTTCAACCACTCCCGGGCGGGTGGATGTCGACCGGCGATCACGACCAGGACGTTGGTCGCCAAGCCGGGCAGAAACGTCTCACGGAGCCAATCCTCCAACGGCGCAAGGCGTTCGAACGTATCGATGACCAGCACCGATGTCGCCTGGTCCGATCGGCGCTCAGGCTCGGCCATCGCTGCGTAGAACGCCGCGGGCGACGGCTCGATGGCGCGTCCGTCGACCCGCACCGTGCCGCGTCCGGCGTGCTCGGCCACCTCCAGCAATTCCGCGAGCAGTGTCGTCTTACCGACACCACCCGGCCCGTAGACGAACATCACCGAGAAGGACGGCTCGTCCGCATCGAGCGCCGACAGGAACAGCTCGACTTCACCCGCGCGTCCGACGAACCGACGCCGACGGGCCAGCCGGAGCCGGTCGGCGACTGTTCTCCGCTGCGCTGAGGGGCTATTCACCGGCCATGTGTATCAGCTCCGCATCCGCGACACGCTCCGATCGACCCATCCCGCGCAGAACCCGCGCGATGATCTCGGGCCGCATCAGCCGCGACGGATGGTCGAGCAACGCCGAGACCAGAAGGAACTGCGCGGCGACCACCGGATCGTGTCTGCCCACTTCGAGTAGGTGGCGGACGTACCGATTGACCAGCCGGATCTGGAGCGGCCGCGCACCTTCGACCAGTGGCTGCGTCAGATCCGCACCGACAGCCAACCGCCACGCGACATCCACCGGCGCGGCAGCAGCCCGGAAGAAGCGGCGTTCCACATCGTCACCGCCCACACACAGACAATCGCGCAGCGCGATGGCCTGCAGCGCCGCCACCGACATACCTTGGGCGTAGATGGGATTGAATCCACACATCGCATCCCCGAACACGATCAGCCCCTGCGGAAATCGACTCAACCGGTCGTAACGGCGTCGACGGTTGGCGTCGTAGCGGTAGGTCGCCACTGCTGACAGCGGCTCCGCGCGCCGCAGCGCGTCGACCACATGCGGCGGGGCGAACGCCGCGATGCCGTCGACCATCTCCTCGAAACTCGTAGCAGGGTGATGGCCCCGGTATCCCGTCGCGGTGAACAGCCAGGTGTCGTCCTCGGTCGCGAACAACGCCATTCCTCGCGGCCGGTCCGGAGCTGGACCGATCAACACCAACTTTTCCGGCTCGGTGCCGGGTTGCAGCCGCACGGACAGGCTGGAGTAGCCCATATGGACAGAAACCGATTCCTCGGCCGGCATTTCGTAGCCGAGTCCTCTCAGCCACGTCGGGGTTCGCGTACCGCGACCCATCGCGTCCACAACAAGATCGGCAGACAGGACCTCCTCCGCACTCCCCGCTGCCCGAGCCATGACGCGGACACCGATCACCCGCCGGCGTGTCCCGTCCGAAACCAGACCGACCACGTCGCTGCCATCGGCGATCCGCACCCTCGGCAACGCCCGAACCCGTTCCCGCACACACCCTTCCAGACGCGGTCTGGTCGGCAAGTAGGTCAGGACGCCCGGCTGCACGTCGGACGAGAGACGGTTGCCTGCGATCGAGAAATAGAACTCTGTGTAGTCCTCGACAACCTTGGCGCCGCCAGACACCAGGTCGGCAAGCAAACCCGGAAACAGCACCTCCAGTGCCTGTGATCCACTCGGCAGCAACGCGTGCACATGCTTGCCCTGCGGTACTCCCCTGCGCGGCTCGTATGCGGCGCCGAGCCGATCTCGTTCCACCACAGTGACCCGGTCGTAGGAATCAGCCAGCACTCGTGCCGCGAGCAACCCTGCCATGCTCGCGCCGAGCACTACCGCATGTTCACCTCTGCGAACCATCGCGCACCTCCTGAAGTTTCGGCGATGGTGCGAGCCTGCGGCACCCGATTGCTCGGTTACCAGCCCATTTCACTGCTCATCTATCGCTGAGCAAGCGCCCGCCCTCCAGAGATTCTCGTGTGCCCGATCCGGCTCGAGGCGGTGCCCGGCCGGCCAGCCATGCCAGGCGTCGATCGTCTCGGGCAGCCAGCCGCGCACGGCCTTGCCCACCGGTCGACCTTCCTCATCGACCTCGCCGGATCGTGAGGCGCTGATGGCAGCCGTCTACCTGAGCCGCGCACTCGCTATGACCGGCCGCCTGCAGGGCTTCTCGGGAAGCGGCGGGGTTGACTCGGCCGTCCGCGAACGCGGCGCGCCACCTCACCAGGGCAACAGCCACCGGCAGGATGATCGGACGTCGATTCTGCGCGAGGTCGGCAGCGGTGGCCACCTACGAAGATATTGCCGCGCCAGTAGTTTCATGCCGTCTAGATGTGGTGGTGGTCGTCGTCACCCCGGCGGACGCGCGTCAGGTCACCGTCGAGTAACCCATGGCCGCCTGGATCCGCCGCGTGACGGATCCAGGGCCGGACGACGGTGCCGTCAGGTGTCGTCGCGGTTGTCGAGTTCGCGCTGCAGGTCGGTGTTGATGCGTTGTGCCTCGGCGAGCTGATCCTCGAGGATCACGATCCGGCACGACGCTTCCAGAGCGTTGCCGGCATCGACGAGTCCGCGCACGCGCGCGGCGATACGCAGTTGGTAGCGCGAGTATCGGCGGTGCCCGCCCGCCGAGCGTTGCGGGGTCAGCAGCTGGGCGGCGTCGAGGCCGCGCAAGAAGGCCTGGGTGACGCCGAGGATCTCCGCGGCGCGTCCCATGCTGTAGGCGGGGTAGTCATCGTCGTCGAGTTTGTCCGCGGCGCTGGGGCCGTCGGCGGGATCGATGTTCAGGTGCTGCACGAGGCCTCTCGGGTTCAACGCCGGAAGGCCCCGGCGCGCTGGGCGCCGGGGCCGTGATTTACGACTGAGGGATTGATTTCACTTGCGTTCACCGGCCGTGGAGGCCGATCTGAGACACCGCATCCGACACTTCCCGGGATGCGGGACTGGTAAATGACTGCTCAGTGGCCACCACCTCCAAGATTGTCGGTTCTACCTGCGTTACTGCATGGGGTTCGCGGTCTTCGCCCCCTCCGGCGGTCCGGCCGAGTGCACCGGATTCTCTTCTCCGCCGGAGGGGACGGTCGAACTGTCTTCCCGGGCAGTTCGCCTGCCCGGCCATCTGATTTCTCAACCGGAACGACAGCGACTGTATACCCCTACATCGAGAATGTCTACACCCGACACAACAGATTTACTCCACTGCTCGAATTCGTTGCCGAACGGCCGAGGTGACGTTGCAGGCCGAACGCCAGACGCCCTGCGCTCTGTCGGCGGACACAGCCGCCATCCCCCGCGCGGGGGGTGAATGAATTCGGCACGCCCGGTCAGCGGACTGGCGCGGATCGCCATTGCGGCACAGTGCTCGGATGCGGCCACCGGCGAGAGCGCGTGATGCGGCGGGGGCACGCCGTCCATGATTTCGGTCCACCACGTGTCCAGAGGGCTGGGTTCGGGCCAGCAGATCACGCGCGGCTCGACAGCCGCGGACGTGCCCTGTCGGGCGGTGGCGTTTTCGGTGGGCATGGATCTACCTGACAGTTGATCGGGACAGGGGTCAGGCGGCCCGCGCGCGTCGGCAGCGGGTCCGGCGCGACCACGCGCGGTCCCATCGCAGCGGGGTCGGTTCGGTGGTGTCGGTGGCGGGTTCGTCGTAGGTCAGGATCCGGACGGCCTCGGGCCCGCGGCCGGTGTCGGTCATGGTGAAGACCACGCGTTGTCCGGCGTGAAGGGCCTTGTAGCCGGGTGCCTCGATGGCGGTGTAGTCGCAGAACACCGCGGGCCCGCCGTGGTCGGGGCTCAGGAATCCGAACCCTTTCTCGGCGTCGAACCAGTCGACACGGCCGGGCTGCCAGGATATGGAGCCGGTGGCGGTGTGCTGGTGCGGGTCCGGATCGGTGTGCGGGTCAGCAGGCGAGGCGGGACAAGTCGTCGTAGGCACAGGGAATGCTCCATGCTTGGTCGATACGGTCGGACAGGTCAGCGGTGTCGATGCCGTGCTCGGACTCGACGGCGTGCACCGCGAGACCCAGCTCGCGGTCGGCGGCGAAGACGAAGGTCTCCCGGTCTGCGCGGTCGGCCTGCGAGGCAGCCGGGCAGGAGCCGGTGGCCGAGCCCAACGTAGGGCTCGGCCACCGGACCGAAGGGAGTCGGATTGAGCTCACCGGAAGAGTTCTTCGGGGATCGGTCGATACCCATCACCTCACTTTCGATGCCGGATCGGTCGAAACCAGCGGGCGCGCCTGCTACCTGCGAAGCGGACGGCGGCGGAGGGCTGCGCTGGGTTGCCGCTACCCGAGCCGCCGGCCGTCTTCGAGTTCGCCGGCGCGGCGCCGGGGGTGCTTCCAGGCGGTGCTGTGGCGGCTCATGCAGGCGAGGCGGGCACCACCGTGGCCGGGCGCCGATGGCGTCGATCTCGGCGATCAAGGCCGCGTAGTCGGGATCGAGCGCCACCAGATCGGTGTCGCACCACCACACTCGCCCGGGGCCGGTGTCGTAGCCGTTGTTGATGATCGAGGCTGACATCGTCGACCTCCACCACGGCTCAAACGTTGATGGCCTGACGTTCGCCGTCGCGGGCGATCTCGATCTTGCGTGGCTTGGCCTTCTCCGCGACCGGGATCGACAGGCGAAGTACCCCGTTGCGGTAGTCGGCGCGGATCTGGTCTGTATCGAGGCTCTCGCCCAGGAACAGCTGGCGGCTGAACACCCCGCGGGGGCGTTCAGCGGCGATCATCGACCGATTCGCGTCCAGGCCTGGCCGGGAGGCTCGCACGGTCACCACATTGCGTTCGACATCGAGGTCGAGGGAGTCCGGGTCGATACCGGGCAGGTCGAACTCGACGACGAACTCGTCACCGTCGCGCCAGGCATCCATCGGCATCGCTGCCGGCTGTGCCGCTGTGCCGAACACCTGCTGGGTCCACCGGTCCAGATCACGGAAAGGATCGGTGCGCATCAACATGGTCGCCACCTCCAACTCACTCCATTCGCGGTAGGATTGTCGTCAGATAACCTCTGCCATCTGACATAGATATTATTTAGCACTCAACCCAGATGAGTGCAAGTGCCGAAGCCAAGTAATCTGAGAGACAACCATAGGAATCGAGGTCAGGGCGCAGATGGTCTCCCTGCACGACCCAGTACCGGCAGCGCAGGCGGTGTACGCGATCTCCGTGGCCGCGGAGCTGGCCGGCATCGGGGTCCAGACCCTGCGCCTCTACGAGCAGCACGGCCTGCTCACCCCCGCTCGCAACGCGGGCGGCACCCGCCGCTACAGCGGCGAGGACCTGACCCGCCTGCACCGCATCACCACACTCACCAGCGAGGGTGTCAATCTGGCCGCGGTGGCCCGCATCCTCGAACTCGAGGACTCCGTGGCGGCCCTGCGCGCCGAATGCGATCGACTGCGCGCCAAGCGAAAGTAATCCCCCGAATGCGCCATCGGTCGATGACGCTTCAGTCCTCACCGGCGCCGCCTGGCGTGCGGTGAGCGTTGCGGATTTTGTCCTGCAGACAGCGGATCGCCGCGAATGTCGACCACGGGTCGCTCACGGTCAGGCCACCTCACAGCGGTCTGGCTCACCGACTTCGGCTACGGCTCCGGCTCGGAGCCCCGAGGACAACCCCACGTCGAGTCCGGTCGAGCCTTTGGCAGCCAGCGCGCGACTGATCGAGTGCCTCATGCGGTTCCGACCTCGGTCATCAACGACGCGAGCGCCGCCGGCAAGACCTGGGCCGAGATCAGCGCCGCGCTCGGCATGAGCGCCCAGGGCGCCATCGACCACCACCAGCACCAACGCGAGCTCATCGCGGACCAAGCCGATGGGGCAAGAGATCGCGCTTCGTCCGACCCTATGATCGCCCTGGCACTGGATGAACCGGTCAGGAGGCGCGAAAACGGATGAGCGCGAAAGTTCCTCGCAAGAAATTGACCATCGAGTTCGACGAACCCCTCCCGGCGGAGCTGTACGCGAACCTGGCTTCGCTGGTGTGGATGCAGCTACGCACGATCGCCGACGCGGCAGACTTCGAGTTCACGGTCTGCCATGACGGTCCTTCCTCGATGAACAAGGAGCTGAACCAACACTGGGATCAGTTCGCCCAGCAAGCCCAATGGGAGACCGAATAGCCGGGTTCCCAGGTGGTAATCCATCCGATCGGCGCCAACAGTTGATCGCGCGGGTCGAGCAAACGCGGACCTCTGCGGCGAGGGTGGGGCCCCGGTCGGGATCGTGGTCTGCCAGGCACAGGCCGCGCGCGGCCAACGCGCTTCGATCTCGGCGATCATCAGTGCGCCGAAGCTGCGGATCGTTCCAGATCGGATCGGCTGTACTCCAGCAGATCAGCGAGGATGTCGAGCCCCTGTCGCCCGAGTATGTTCGCCACCCGGTCACTCAGCATCGCGCGTAACCGGGTCGTCGCCGGATCCTGGGGCGCGGCGGCCTCGCTCATGCGCTCCACCCAGGCAGCGGGCCATGTCCAAAGCCATCAAGACGTCATCGACATAGCTATCACGGACAAGGAACTGGCCGACGAGTCTGCCTTCGACGCGGTAGCCGTGTGCAAGATAGAGCGACTGGGCTCGTGTGTTGGTCCCCAAGACACGGAGGGTGATCCGGCGGGCTCCGCGTTCGATCGCCTTGATCCGTGCTGCGTACAGAAGGAGGTGGCCGATGCCGTGGCCCTGATGGTTCGGGCCGACGGCGAATCCGTTGATCTCTTGGACATGGCCACTGGATGCAGGCACCGGGGAAGGTCGCAGCTTCACATATCCGAGGACGGCGTTGTCGTCGTATGCGAGCAGAACATTCTCCGGTGTTGTCCGATCGTCGAAGAACGGGGTTTCCCGCGGCCAGAGTGGGGCGGGACTCACCTGCGTCGACCAAGTGGCGTAGTCGATGGCAGCCAGCGCACGTTCGTCGCCATCGGCCGCGGTTCTTATCCCGATATCAGCCATCCCGTCCATGATTAGCGATGATCAACCCGGACGTGATGGGCTGACAAGCTATTTCGGACCCCAAGTGTGGTTCGGTCGATGGTCGAGCCCTCGGCCGCGTCCCGCGGCCAGGAGCAACGACTGACCGAAGATGACGCGATCAGCGGCGCAAGAACTCAATGCTGACACGCTCGCAGGCGTCCTTGGCCTCGGTGTTCACCCAATGGCCGCAGTTGGGGAACACATGCAGTTCGGCGTTGGGAATCAGCCGCAGCGGGATCGCCGCCATGTCCAGTGGGCACTGCCGGTCATCGAATCCCCATGTCAGCAAGGTGGGGCACTGCACCTTGTGCAGCATCGACCAGTATGGCGGCGTAGCCGACTGGGCGAGGAATTGTTGTTGCAGCGCAAACGCTTCCGCGCTGTACATCGCCTTCATCGTCTGTAGTGCGTCCGCGTGGTTCGCCGCTTGCCAGCGTTCCTCGATCAGATCGTCGGTGACCAGCTTCGGGTCGGACAACATGCAGTTCAGCCACTACCCGCAGTTCTATAGCCGTGTCGGGTTCGCCCACCACTACCGGCCACTCACCGGCGAAGAACTCACCATCGTCCTGAACCGGCACTGGCACAAACTCGGTCTCGAACTCGACCCTGACGACTTCATCGACGCCCAAGCCGTGGCCGCGGTCGCCCGCATCATTGGCGGCAATTTCCGTCTCCTGCAACGACTTTTCGCTCAGATCCACCGCATCTTGAAGATCAACGAACTCCATACCATCACCGCCGACGTCGTCGAAACCGCCCGCAGCACACTCGTCATCGGCGCCACCTGAGAGTGTGAGAACACCGCCATCTACTGCTGCGAGTCACACGTCTTCCCGGCCGGTCGTGGGTGTGGTGTTGGGGTACACCCCAGGTGGACGGACCTACCTACGGTTTTTCGGATCGTGTGGCCTGCGCTGGGGCGATTTCGAACAACCGAATGGCCGATTCGATGTCCACGACGCGGCGATCCTGGCCCAGGCGCTGCACCGGGTCGCCTACTGTCTGCACTCGCTGTCCACCGCCCTTCACTCGGTCACAACCGCAGAGGGTGGCACACTCGCACCCGCTGCCGCGCGCGCGATGGCCCGCGCGGCCGGCCGCCACCTTCAGCACTCTGTCCATGCATGTGATGCGGAATTGAACACCACCGCCGAGTAGACGTGAGGCCCGGATAGGGTTGGCGCCCAGCATCGTGACGCGGTCCGTCCAGATCCGTGAGCGGGTGCCGCTACCGAGGCATCGACTCCTGCATCGCTTCGATAGTGGCTACCAACTGCGCCTCTAGCTCGGATCTCTGTTCGAACGGTGTCCCCGTCCATGCGAGCATCGCGAGGGAGATCGCCAGGAAATTCTCGATCAGGCTGCGGTACACAGGATTCGAAGTCGACGCATAGTCATTCCGCAGCGATTCCGCGAACAACCTGAATTGGCCGAGGTCGACGTCGTATGCGTCGGGGTCGTTGCTTCGCTGGCGTAGACCGGTTGGCATATCGAGATAGGATTCGAGGCTGCTCGCGATCGCGATGAAGAGGCGTCCGGTTCGGGAACTCGGGTTCCAGACGGTATCGCCGTCTATTTCGAAACAGTGGCTCATGCGGCGAACTCCATTCCGCGTCGGCCGAGACCACCGTCCCGCGCCGCAGCACCAGTAGCGCCAGCAATCGCCGGTGCAGCACCCCGCTCGGTGTCACCTCCGCGCCGCCGGGCGCCCACACTCGCAGCGGTCCGAGCACCGCGCAGCGGAAGCGCTCGGACCTGCCTTCGTCACGCACCGGACAAGCCTACGACCGACGGTGCCGGACGCCGAGTTCCCGGGCGAACCCGAACAGCCACGAATCCGTCTGCGGCCGGTCTCCGGTGATCGTGCTTCCGCTCCTCGCGTTGCCGGTCATCAGAATGGCGCGGCACACGGAGAACGCCCTCGGGGCGCGCAGAGTCCGGCCACCGCGCGCCGCCGTCGTGCTCGGTGATCCGACCCGTTTCGCCTGCGGGCACGGGGGTACTCGCCCATCGCACGCCCGGAGGAAGGCAGGCCATCGTGATCAGAATGGCCGGCAGGTCACAGTCGACAGGGGCCGGGATGACAGCGGCCGGGCCATCCGCCGACCGGCCGCCCGCGGACCGTCGGCTGGACGAGGCCCGAGCGGCGCTGGTTTCTGTCGGCGCTCATGTCATGCCCGCTGCCGTCACGGCAGCCTGCCTCGATGTCTCGGGAACGCAGTGGGCGAACTTCGGTCGCCACTGGAACTCGCTGTGCGTGGACAGTTACGCCGCCGAGCGAGGAGCGTGCCGGCTGCGCCGGTACGGAAGGTTCGAGTTCACCGCGCCGACAGGGCCGATGAGACTGCTGCCACAGGAATCATTCGTGCAACCCGACGACAGCAATCCGCTCTACATCGACGTCGACCGCACGTTCGAGCCGTTGACCGATTCCTTCGTGGCCGACCCGATGCTGCGGGCGGTGCTGCGACTGCTCGGGCAGTCGGCGACGGCCCTGGACACCCCGGCATCGTGGCTGGTGAAGGTGCATCCTTTTCGGGGCGTGGCGTCGGCGGACGGGCAGGGACAGCCCACCCCCGAAGGACTGCACCGGGACGGCGTCACCCTGGTGTCATCGCTACTGGTCAGCCGACGCAACGCGACAGGTGGGCAGAGTTCGGTGTTCGATTCAGCCGGACGACCGCTGGTGACCACGACGCTCAGTGAGCCGGGAACGTTGTTGCTGGGCGACGACCGCCGCACCCTCCACAGTGTGTCGCCGATTCGTCCGTCGGACCCGAGCCATCCCGCGTATCGAGATGTGCTGGTGGTGACGTTCGCGCCGGGCTGAACCCGACGGCCGGATCGGCGTGCGTAGTCGACCGGCGGGTTTTCGCGTCATCGGAGAGCCGCAGACAACCAGCGCAGGAGGTGCCGCGATGGCCGAGGTTCGATCGAGAAGCGAGGCGACGCCGCTGCCTCTCATCCTCGCGCTCGCCATCGCCTTCACGGTCACAGTCGTCGACCCCCTGATATTCAGCCTGAATCTGCCGCAGGTCAGCCGCGCACTGGAGGTGCCATCGCAACTGGTCGGGTTGCTCGGCGGAGCGTCGACGCTGGTGATGGCCGCCGCTGTGCTCGCCGCGGGCAATCTCGGGGACGCTTTCGGACTCAAACGCCTGCTGATGCTCGGACTGGTCGTCGTGACGGTGGTCGACCTGGTCTCCATTTTCTCGCCCGGATACGGCTTCCTCCTGGTGATGCGCCTTCTGAACGGTCTGGGGATGACCGCCCTGCTCGGCGTGCCGCTGGCGTTGCTGAAGACATCGGTGTCGTCGAAGAAGCGGCCGGCCGCCATCGGTGTCTTCATGGCGATAGAAATGGTGCTGTGTGGGTCGATCCCCGCGGTGACCGGGTGGGCGGTGGCCGCCGCCGGCTGGCGGGTGCTGTTCGTGGTCGCGCCGCTGCTGTGCCTTTCCTCGCTGTGGCTGACCGCCCGGTACGTGCCCGAGGCACCCGTGCAGCAGCGCGGCCATCTCGACGTGGTCGGTGTCGGCCTGGTCGGCGCGGCCCTGCTGGCACTGGTCGTCGGCCTCGCGGCGGCGCAGAACGGCGTCACCCGGCCGACGACGCTGCTGCCGCTGGCGATCAGCGTGGCAGCGGCGGTCCTTTTCGTACGTCATGAACGTCGGGTCCCCGAACCAGCCCTGGACCTGGCGTTGTTTCGCAGCCGCCCGTTCAGCGTGGCACTCGCGGCAACCCTCACGCTGAACTTCCTCGTCGCCGGGCTCGGCATCGCCCTGGGGCAGTTCGGCAGCGTGGTGCTTTCGCTGTCTCCGGAGTCCATCGGCCTGCTGTACCTGCCCGGGACGTTGCTGATCGCCGGCGCGGTGGTCCTGGCCGGACGTCTGGTCGGCAAATACAGCCCACGACCGGTGATGGTCGTCGGCCTGGCCCTGATGACGATGAGCGGGCTGCTGATGGCGGGTACCGTCAGCCCGACCATGGCGATCTGGCTACTCGTGTCGGCCATCTGGTTGTGCAACCTCGGATCGCTGGTCACCTCAGCCTCGGTGTCGGAGGCGGTCCTCGCCGAAGCGCCCTCGGGGCATTCCGGCGCGGTGGCGTCCGCGCAGTTGGCGTCCGGGATGACCGGCTACGCGTTCGGACCCACCATCTACCTGCTGCTCCTGCACTTCTTCTTCAGGAAGGAGTGGCTCGCCGATGCCGAGGCTCGCGGGCTTACCGCGACCGATGCCGAGCGAACCGTGGACGCGGTCCGTGGCAGCCTGGCCCTCAGCCCGGGCAGCGCCGGATACGACCCGAACCTGATCCGGCACGCCTCCGGCCTGGACCTCGGGGAGGATTTCGCGGACGCGCTGCGGCTCACGATATTGACGGTCAGCGTCCTGCCGCTCGCCGTGGCGGTGGCGGCCCTGCTGTTGATGCCCCGCCGCACACGGGCTCCGCGGTCGGACACGCCGCCACCGTCGACTACCGGCACCTGAGTCCTCAGCGCGCGGGGCCGCTTGGATCGGGGGGCGTGCGCCGATCACCGTCCTCGTTGTCGATGACCAAGACGTGGGGCATCGCCGGCATGTTCGGGAGGTTCCGGGCGGTCATCACCTTCACCGTCTCGGAACGTCAGTACAGACTGATGTCCATGTCGTCTCTGTGCTCCGAAACGCGCCTTGCCGCATACGGTTCCGTCTCTACGTCGCTGGCCCTGCTCAGCGATCACGCGCTGCAGCGGGCCCTGGACGCCGCGGAGCCGCTCGGATCGGGCATCGGGGGGAAGTCGGTGTTGTTGGAGGTCGCCGGGAGGCAGGCGTTCGTCAAGCGGGTTCCGGTGATAGACTTGGAACTGCGGCCGGAGAACGTCCATTCCACGGCCAATCTCTTCGAGCTGCCGATGTTTTGCCACTACGGCATAGGCGGCCCAGCCATGACCACCAACTGGGTGCTCGCGGGCGAGTTCGCCGGCTTCCCGTTGATGTAGGGCAACTTGGTCTCCGCGCGCGGATTCCATGCGATGAGCGGCGTCGGCCGACGGCGAGCCGCCGCGCCCATCGCGGCACACAACAGACCGTGTTTGTGGGCAATGGTTTTGGCGCGTTGCCGAGTTCGTTTGCGGGCCATTCGACCGAACACCTCGAAATTCGCGAGTTCGCAGCTCTCAGAGAGACCGGTGTCGTGCGGGTGCGCTGGGAGCGCGAACAACTCATCGGAGGCCAGCCCATAGAGGCTCGTAAGTAGGGCGTCGCGCGTTCCTGCCTGGGTCTTGTGACCTGCGGAAATAACCGAGACATGGAGGATGGATGAGTCGCTACTGCGGAATCGATTGGGCCGAAGGCGATCACGACATCGCCATCGTCGACCACGACGGCACCCTGGTGTCGAAGAAGCGGATCGCTGACGATCCGGCCGGTTTCACGGCCCTCGCCCAAATGCTCACCGACGCCGGCGACACCGCCGAGGAACCGATCCCCGTTGCCATCGAAGCTCCACGCGGGCTCATGGTTGCCGCGATCCGCGCCACCGGCCGAGCCGTCTACGCGATCAACCCGATGGCCGTCGCCCGCTACCGCGAACGCCACACCATGGCGCGGTCGAAGTCCGATCACGCCGACGCGATGACCCTGGCCAACATCCTGCGTGTCGATGCCCACATGCACCGGCCGATCCCCGCCGATAGTGAACTCGCCCAGGCCATCGCGGTCTTGGCCCGCGCCCAACAGGACGCCGTCTGGCGCCGCACCAAGGCCAGCAACGAGCTGCGCTCGCTACTGCGCGAACACCACCCGATTTTCCTGGCCGCCTTCGCCAGCTCGTCAGCCACCAACCTCGCTAAACCCGAGGTCCGCGCCATCTTGGCCATCGCGCCGACCCCGGCCGCGGCGGCAAAACTGTCCCGGACCCGCGTCGCGGCCGCGCTGCGGCGGGCCGGACGCAAACGCGGTATCGAGGCCCTGGCCGAGGACATCATCGCCAAGCTGCGCCGACCAGGCCTGCGCCAGCCCGAACTGGTCGAGCAGGCCATGGGCCGACAGGCCCTGACGCTGCTCGCGACCCTCGACGCCGCCTGCACAGGCGCCGACGACCTCGAGCAGGCTGCCGCCGACGAATTCCGCAAACACCCCGACCACGCGATCATCACCAGCTTCCCCGGCCTGGCCGACCTCGCCGGCGCCCGCGTCCTGGCCGAGATCGGCGACGACCGCCGACGGTTCGCCGACGCCCGCGCGTTGAAGGCCTACGCCGGATCCGCACCGGTCACCCGCGCGTCCGGGCGCAGCGTCTCGATCACCTTCCGCCGGATCAAGAACGACCGCCTCGCCGCCGCGGGCTGGGTCTGGGGATTCTCCGCTGGCAGCAACCCCGGGCCCGCCCGAGAGCACTACCTACGTCGTCGAGCCCACGGCGACCGCCACTCCGCCGCCCTACGGCACCCTGGTGAACAAGATGCTCGGCCAGCTCTACTACTGCCTCCAGAACCGGCAAGAATTCGACCCCGTCAAGGCCTTCGGCCAACCCATCACATCCACCCCGGAACCCGTCGCGGCTTGACACTTAGAAGCATCGGAGGTCTATGAGGTTCGATTGCTGAGTCGTCGCCAGCAGATCAGTGCGGCGGCGAGGTCGAGAAATCCTTGATGGATGTCGGTGCGCCGTTCCCAACGGGTGGCCAACGCCGGTATTGGTGCAGCAACGCCAGGGTTTGCTCGACGATCCAGCGGCCGGCGGTCGCCTTGTCGCGAGTGCCGCGGCGCGGGGCCCGCACGTGCGAGCCGTCGGGGATGACGCGGCCGAAATCGATCAATCCCGCCCGGTGGCAGTGGGCGAGGATTGCGGTGTGCATGGCCTCGAACACCCCCGCGGTCTGCCAGTCGCGAAGCCTACGCCAGCAGGTCATGCCGGACCCGAACCCCAGTTCCTGGGGTAAGTCCTCCCACCCGATGCCGGTGATCAGCACGAACAAGATCCCTTGCAGGACAAGCCGATCGTTCATCCGTGCCGGTCCCGGCGTCCCGGGCGCCTTGACCGGCAGTAGCGGTTCGATCACTGTCCACAGCTGGTCGTCCACGATCCACGGCGCTGCGACGACGAAACATCCTGCACTACAACAGGACTCGCCGCTACCTGACAGAACCTGTCAGGAGCTCTTACAGCGCACACCTGCACGAATCGAATTGGGAGACACCAAATTCGACGAACTGTCCGCACATTGAGCTGATCTCGGGCGAGGTCGGTGGCAGGTATCGAGCAGTGCGATGGAAGTTCATGGGAGACACGCTGATTGGGTGCTGGATAGGGACGTGGAGTCCCGGTGGAGCGGTACTCACTACAAGCCAGGCTCCACCATGTGGACTTCACGTGATCCCTTATCCCGCCATCCTCGACGTCCCCCGGGAACTGGTGGAGTATGTGCCGAGGTCGCCGGCCGCACAACGACGCACGAGGCACCCACTGCGGCAGCCGGGCGCTGACCTGCTGGAAGCGCTATTCCTGCTGGCGTGTTTCGGCAAACAGGACGACATCGCGGTACTCGGGACAGGCTTCGGCATCAGCCGCGCCACCTCCTACCGGCGAGACCCGCCACGACACGCTGCGGCTTCATCCGGTCCCGCACGCCGAACTCGACAGCACCGAGTTCACGGTCTCCTGTCGGGGGCAACCGATCACCATCACCGTCACCCACAGCCGGGTCACGCTGCGCCTGCACCCCAGCGCCGCGTCACCGATCCGACTGTGTGTCGAGGATGTGGAGCGCACCCTGGGGCCCGGCAGATCTGGGACGTACCATTGCCCTGCGACACCACGGTTCTCGCCAACAGTTGACGACCGCACGCGATGTCGCCGTCAGGCCGGTGTCGTCGCCCGGTGCTCGACCCACGCGTTGTAGCCGCCGACCAGGTCGCTGACCTGCTCGATGCCCAGTGATCGGAGCAGCGACGCGGCGACGCTCGAGCGCCATCCGCCCGCGCAGTGCACCACGATCGGCACCCCGGTGGGCAGCTCGCCGATCCTGGCACGCAACTGCGCCAACGGAATGGGCTTCGCTTCGGGGATGTAGCCGAACTCGCGCTCGCCCGGATTGCGGACGTCGACGAGGGCGACCCGGTCGACGTCGAGCAGCCGCCGTAGTTGCTCGACGGTCGTTCGCGGCGCCGCCCGCACGAGATCCGCCAGCTCGGCGGGAAAGACTCCGTCGTGGTCGACCGTGAAGTATCCGACCGCTTCGTCGGACCCGATGCGGGCCAGTCGTAGCGCGGCGTCCTGCTCCTCGCCGGGATAGGTGATCAGTACTATCCGGTCACCGATTCCGGCCACCATTCCGCCGGTTTCGGCGAAGCGGCCGTCGAAACCGACATTCACCGATCCGCGCAGGTGCCCGGCGGCGAAATCCTCGGGGGTACGGGCATCGAGGATGACTGTGCCGGAGGCCGATTCGTCTCGAACCTGCCGCGCGGTGAACGCCGGGATCGCGCGGTGCGGATCCAGCACCGCGCGGTTGCCCTTGTTGAGGGCGGCGTCGACGTGGAAGTACTCCGGGACAGCCGGCTGACCGTCGGTGATCAGCGCGACGAAGGATTCCTCGCTCATCGGCCGCACCGACGGATTGGTTCTGCGCTGTTCCCCGATCGTCGAGGTCAGCTCCGCGGACAGGTTCTTCCCGCACGACGAGCCCGCACCGTGCGCGGGCATGACGATCACCGAGTCCGGCAGTGCCAGCAGGGTCTCGTGGATCGTCCGGTACATCGCCCGCGCGAGATCGGTGGTGGAGCTGTCACCGAGGTTGACCAGGTCGGGTCGGCCCACATCTCCGATGAAAAGCGAGTCACCGGTCAGCACCGCCGTCGGCCGGGCCGTCGGGTTCTCGCGCACCAGCAGGCTGATCGATTCCCACGTGTGCCCGGGAGTGGACAACACCTCCAACTCGACCTCGCCCAACGACACACGCTCGCCGTGCGTGAGCCGACGGATCGGGTACGCGGTATCGGCCGTCTCGCCGAAACCGATCCACGCCCCGGTGGCGGCGAGCAGCTCGAGATGGCCGGAGACGAAGTCCGCGTGGAAATGCGTGTTGATCACGCCTTCGATCGTCAGCCCGAGTCGCCGTGCGTCGTCGAGATACTCGGTGACATCGCGCCGTGGATCGACGACGACGGCCCGGCCGGTGCTCTCGTCGCCGATCAGGTACGAGGCATGGGACAGGCATTCGAGGTAGTACTGCTCGAGAATCATCACGTTTCCTCCATTCGACGACACGTTCGCACTGCCGCTGTGGACAGCCTTCCACATACCCCCTAGGGTATGCAAGTACCCCCAGGGGTATATTCGATCCGAACCCCTACTCCCCAAGGAGGAGCCATGTGCTACCCCGTCACCTGTTCGACCTGCAAGAAGACCACGTGGGGCGGCTGCGGATCGCACATCGCCAGCGTGATGGATGCGGTGCCCGCATCGCGGCGGTGCACCTGCGAGACACAACCCGACCGCACCGGCAACCGCGGGATCTTCGGCCGCATCCTGGGCCGGTGAGCGCCCGAGCCGGGCGCGCGAGGCACCGCCGGATGGAGTGACAACCGGCGGCACCGCCTGACGCACCACCCGCCCAGCCGATTCCCAACTCCCCCCGGGGCGAATCCCGCCCGAGAATATACCCCCTCCCGTATAAGGAGCGTTGCGTTGAGCAGCAACGCCACCTCCGTTGGCGAGCAGTTGCCGACGACATCGAAGCCCGAGCACGGATCCGCCCCGCCGAGGAATCCGGCCAGGGCGCTGGCCCGCTGGGGAGCGCGGATGGCCACGCACACGAAGTGGGTTTTCGGTGTGTGGCTGATCGCCCTGGTCGCACTCGGCGCCGCGGCGCCGAGTGTGTTCGACTCCCTGGCGGGCGCAGGCTGGCAGGCCGACGGCTCGGAATCGGTGCGCGCCCGCGAGCTGGCACAGCAGCATTTCGGCGGGAACTCCTCAGCCGCGGTGCACGTGGTCGTGCACTCCGACTCCGCACTCGTGTCCGATCCGGCGATGCAGCAGGTCCTCGCCGAGGCGGTCGCCCTGTTCCAGGGCGACGACCGCTTCGGCGAGGTCATCACTCCCCAACCCGGGATGACGATCAGTCCGGACGGCCACACCGGCGTCATGATCGCCGGCGCCGCCGCCGGTACGGACGAGATGGTCAAGGCGGTCGACGACCTCGGGAGCGAGCTGACCGCACTGTCGACCGAGCACATCGAGGTCTACCCCACCGGCGCGTCCGCACTGTGGAGCGAGTTCAACAAAGCCAACCACGACGCCATGATCAAGGCGGAGATGCTGTCCTGGCCCGTGACACTGGCGATCATGGTGCTCGCGTTCGGCTCACTGGTCGCCGCGGGCCTGCCCCTGCTGCTGACTCTCGCGGGCCTGGTGGCCTCCGCGGGCGGCCTGGTGCTGCTCAATTCCGCCACGCCGATCTCGGTGTGGGCGATGAATTTCGCCCTGATGTTCGCCCTGGCGCTCGGCATCGACTACGCCCTCTTCATCGTCGCGAGGTTTCGTGACGCGCTGCGCAAGGCCGCGGATACTCGTGCCGCCGTCGCCGAGACGATGGACACCGCGGGCAAGGCGGTCGTCCTGTCCGGCCTGACCGTGCTGGTGAGCTTGTCCGCGGTGTTGCTCGTCCCCGCACCCGCGGTACGGACCATGGCCGTGGGCATCATGCTTGCCGTCGCGTTCGTCCTCGCCGCCACGCTGACGCTGCTTCCCGCCGCACTGGGCGCCCTCGGCCCGAAGATCAACGCCGGATCGCTGCCCTACGCCACCCGTCAGCAGCACCGCTCGCCCCGGTTCGAATCCTGGGGCAACCTGCTGCACCGGCACCCGTGGCCCTTCGCCATCGGCTCCCTGCTGGTGCTGACGGCATTGGCGATCCCGGTACTCGGCCTGAAGGTGGCCATGCCGTCGATCCAGGTCGTGCCCACCGACGCTTCGGTGCGCCAGGGCTACGAACTGATCCAGGCCCAGATGGGCGAGGGAGCGCCCGGTATGTTCCAGATCATCGCCCCCACGGCCGACGCCGAGGCGACCGCCGCGACCGCGAGGACGACCGAGGGTATCGCCATGGTCACCCCGCCGATGCCCAGCGCGGACGGCTCCGATCACGTGATGCTCCAGGCGATTCCAGCGGTCGACCCGTCGGATGAGGCGATGGGCGCGATCCTCGATCGTTTGCGCGCCGATCTGCCGGCGCAGGCACTGGTCGGCGGCGCTCCCGCGGAGAACCTCGACCTTCAGCAAGCACTCGACGACTACCTGCCGGTGATCATCGGCGTCATCCTCGTGCTCGGTTTCGCACTGTTGCTGGTCGCGCTCCAGGCTCCGCTCATCGCCGTGCTCGGCACCGTGGTGAGCCTGCTCTCGACCGCGGCGGCGTTCGGTGTGGCCAAGCTGATCTTCCAGGACGGCCACGGTGCGAGCCTGCTGGGATTCACCCCGCAGGGCTTCCTCGACGGCTGGGGGCCGGTGTTCTTCTTCGCGATGATCTTCGCCATCGCGATGGACTACACAGTGTTCCTGCTCGCGACAGCGAAGGAGCACTACGAGGAATCGGGCGATCCGAACGTCGCGCATGTCATGGGTCTGGCCCATTCGGGCCGCATCATCGCGGCGGCCGCGGCGGTGATGGTCGCGGTGTTCTTCACCTTCGCACTCGCGGAGCCGTTGCCGCCCAAGGAGATGGGGATCATCCTCGGCGTCGCCGTGCTCCTGGACGCGGTGTTCATCCGCCTGGTCCTGCTGCCGGTCCTGCTGCGCCTGACCGGTCACGCCGCTTGGTGGTCACCCGCCTGGTTGCGCCGCGTGCTACCGAAGGTGACCTTCTCGCACGGCTGAGGCGATCGGGGTATGTGTGGCGCGGGTTACCGCACCACACATACCCCCTAGGGTATAGTTGGGTCAGGTTCGAGAAAGGAATCGCCATGGTCGGAAATGACGAGAGTATCGCGCTGGTACTCAACCGGCTGCGCCGCGCGCACGGGCAGCTCGCCGGGGTGATCTCGATGATCGAGAACGGGCGCGACTGCAAAGATGTCGTCACCCAGCTCGCGGCGGTCTCGCGCGCACTGGACAAGGCGGGATTCAAGATCGTCGCCAGTGGACTGCGCGAATGCCTGGCCGGCGACGCCGCCGAGGGCAAGGAACCCATGAGCGAAGCGGAGCTCGAGAAGCTCTTCCTCGCCCTCGCCTGACGACAAGGTGGCCGGATCCATGGGAGATCTCCCCCACGATCAGGGCTGGACTGTCGAACGAGTGGTGCCGCTCATGGCCGGAGTCGTCGTGCTGGCGAGTGTCGCTTCGGCCCTCGTCTTCACGCCCTGGTGGCTGCTACTCACCGCCTTCGTCGGCGTCAATCTCGTCTTCTATGCCGCCGCGGGCTGGTGCCCAGCGAGCCTGCTCATGGAAAGAGCCGGACTCGCGCGCACCGACTGCCGCGCCCGATCGACCAGCCACTGACCCCACGAAGACCTGGACCAACGAGAACGGGGAGCACGGATGAACCTCGCACTGTCCACCACATTGACGACCTCGTTCGACGACGCCGTCACTCGGACCCGAGCCGCGTTGCAGGAACAAGGTTTCGGAGTGCTGACCGAGATCGACATGCAGGCCACCATGAAGGCCAAACTCGGCGCCGACATGGAGCGGTATCTGATCCTCGGCGCCTGCAATCCGCCGCTCGCGCACCGCGCGGTGGAGGTGAACCGGCAGATCGGATTGCTGCTGCCCTGCAATGTCGTCGTGCGCGAGGACCCGGCCGTGCCGGGCACGGTTCGCATCGAGGCGATGAATCCGCAACTGCTCGTGCAGGTCACCGACGAACCCGCGCTCGCGCCGATCGCCGACGACGCGGGCAGCCGCCTGCAAGCCGCGATCGATGCGCTGACCGCCGAAGACTGACCAGTTCCGAGCCCGAACGATGACGCCGCACTGCCCGAGCCAGGAAGGAGACACCGATGACGATCCTCGTCACCGTGCTCCTGGGTGCTGTCATCGGAATCCTGCTCGGCCTGCTCGGCGGCGGTGGGTCGATCCTCGCCGTGCCCGGGCTCGTCTATGGACTCGGGATCCCGCTCGGGCAGGCGGTTCCGATGTCACTTCTGGTGGTCGGCCTCTCCGCGGTGGTGGGCGCTGTCCCCAAAATGCGCTCCGGCCGGGTCCAGTGGCGGGTCGCGGGCGTGTTCGCCGTGACCGGACTGCCCGCCGCGTTCGCCGGGAGCGCCGCGAACCGCGTCCTTCCGCCGGCGCTGACTCTCGCCGGCTTCGCACTCGTCATGATCGCCGCCGGAGCCCGGATGCTCGCGAGTGAGGACAGCATCGGTACCGCGTGCCGGGTGGACGAATCGACCGTCAACTGGCGTCGATGCACCTCGCGTGCCGTTCCGGTCGGCCTCGGCGTCGGTTTCCTGACCGGGCTGTTCGGGGTCGGTGGCGGTTTCCTCATCGTCCCCGGCCTCGTTCTGCTGCTCGGCATCGAGATGCCGGTGGCCATCGGTACATCCCTGGTGATCGTCACCGCCAACTCGGCCTCGGGACTCCTCGCCTATCTGGGCGATCTCAGCCTCGACTGGCGAGTCGCGGCGGCCTTCGCCGCGACGGCCATCGGCGGATCGCTCGTCGCGGGCCGCTACGGACAACGAGTTGACGTCGCGCGGCTGCAGCGATGGTTCGCCTACTTGATCTTCACGGTGGCGGCCTTCGTACTCGTCGACGTGATCTTCGTGCGCTGACGGCCGCGGTATCCTCCGTGGCTCTCACCTGGAGGTGAGCAATGATCGCAGTAGGTCAACCGGTCACATTCGAACAATGGCTGTAACCCAGCTTGTGCATGGGCGGTCACTGCTGGACGCCGCCTACGACCCAGAAGCATGACGTTTGTTCAGCGACTGGGCGTGGATGCGGGTGTGGCGAGGAGGAGCCTGGATCCCCAGTCCTTCACGAAGTCGATGGCTTCGGGTGGTCCGTGCACGATGAACGGCGCGCCGATCGAGACGAGGCAGAAGGTTGCCCAGTCCAGGGACTCGGCGGCGATATGGACCTCGCACGATCCGGGGTCGATGGCGGCGACGGTGCCATAGTGGACGACTTCGGCTCTGACGCGTTCAGCGGAGGCTTGGATGGTGGCGTGGACCCGGTACCTCGACGGCATCGACCCGATCCGGTCGCGGACGTACTCCACCGGATCGCCGCCGGGCAAGCGGCGCGGTGCGAATTGCGCGCCGGTGCGGCGTGGTTGCGTGATCCGGTCGATTCGGTACGTGCGCCAGTCGGTGCGATCGAGATCCCAGGCCACCAGGTAGAGGCGGCTTTCGACATTGACGATCTGATGCGGTTGGGTGGTGCGCTGCGAAGTGGCCGCGTCGTTGCCGCGGTAGGAGAACGAGACGGTATCGGCGTCCCGGCAGGCCAGCGCGAGGGTGGTCAACGCAGTGACATCGTCGATCCCGGCTCGGTGGTATCCCTCACCGGCGGGGGTCGCGACGGTCCGCAGACTGTCGATCCGGCGGCGGATACGAGTGGGCAGGACCTGGACGATTTTGGCCATGGCGCTCATCGCGGCTTCCGCGGAGGCGGGATGGACGCCGGTGGCGATCTCCTTCAGCCCCAGCACCGTCGCGGCGGCTTCCTCCTCCCCCAGCACCAGTGGCGGCAGGCAGGCACCCGCGCTGAGCTGGTAGCCGCCGCCGGTTCCGCGCGTCGTGACGATCGGATAGCCGATTTCCTGGAGACCGAGTACATCGCGCCGGACGGTCCGCTCGCTGACATCGAGCCGGCGCGCGAGATCGGCACCGGACCAGTGGCGACGGCTTTGCAGCAGACCGAGGAGCGCGAGGGTGCGAGTGCTGGTGGACACACCCCCGAGGTTAGGCGCACTTGTGGCCATATCCTGTCCGCAACTGCGATGAACCTGGAGGTACCAACCGAAAGGAGACAGTATGTCCACCACTCCCGTAGTTCCTCCGGCGCCGGCCGGATCCGCAACGGTCGACCCCTTCATCTTGACCGACGACGCGGCAGGTCTGCTCGACTTCCTGGTCGATGTGTTCGGGGCGATCGAGGTCCCCGAAGCGCGGACCACAGATACCGACGGCCTGATTCTGCATTCCGAACTGCGGATAGGCGATTCGACGCTGATGATCGCCGACCGCAAACCGGGCTGGCCGTATACGCCGGCCTTCGTTCGCGTCTACGTCGACGATCCAGCCGCCACGCTCAAACGAGCCGCCGCGCGTGGTGCGCGGATCGTCACCGAGCCGACGGACTTCTGGGGCGACGTACTGTCGCGCTTCGCCGACCCGTTCGGCCACCTGTGGTGGGTGTACAAGCACAATCCGGATAACGCGTCGTGGGATGAAGGATCGGCGGACGGAACCGGCGAAGGCGACTGGGGGCAGGCCGATTCCGACGCGGGCGAGCAGTCCTGGGAATCGTTCGCGACACCGGAATTGACCGCCGTTCATTCCTCGCTCATGGAAGCGATGGCGTCGCTGAAGGATCCGCGCACCCGCTGACCCCGTCGACTATGCCCTGCGGCCGCGCACGCGCCGCAGGGCATTCGGCCTTTCGGGGCAAGGACTTTCGGGCCGCCTCAGCTTGTGGCCGAATTTCGTCCACAACAAAGGTTTTGATCGCCTTGTACCCCATCGAGAGGCAGGACGTGTGAATCGCACCGGTGAGTCCGGAGTCGCCCCGGGTTTGGTGCCCGCCTTCTTTCTTGGGAAGGATGGGCAGATCATGCCTGCCAAGTACGATGAAGCGACCAAGGCCAAGGCTGTCCGGCTGGTCGTCGAGCACCGCGACGACTACGACAGCGAGTGGGCCGCGATCACCGCGGTCGCGTCCCGGCTCGGAATGACCGCCGAAACCCTGCGGAAATGGATCCGCCAAGCCGCGATCGACACCGGAGCTATCGAGGGTGTCTCGACGGAGTCGGCGAAGGTGATCCGGGAGCAGAAACGCAAGATCGCCGAGCTGGAACAGACGATCGAAATCCTCAAGGCAGCAACAACTTTCTTCGCGCGGGAAAGCGACCTGCGACACCGATAATCTGTGCGTTCATCGCCGAGCATCGCGCTCGGTTCGGGGTCGCTTCGATCTGCCGTGCACTGACCGCGCACGGCGTCAAGATCGCCCCGAGAACCTTCCATGCCTGGGCGCGGCGAGCACCGTCGAAACGGGCGCTGTGGGACACCACGGTCACCGAGATCCTGTCCGGGTTCTACGAGCCGGACTCCGACGGCCGACGGGCACCGGAGTCGCTCTACGGTGCCGAAAAGATGTGGGCCCACCTGCAACGCCAGGGCATCACGGTGGCCCGCTGCACCGTCGAACGGCTGATGCGCGAACAAGGCTGGCGTGGTGTCACTCGCCGCAAAAAGGTCCGCACGACCGAGCCGGACCTGGCCGCGTCGCGGGCACCGGACCTGGTCGACCGGCGGTTCCGGGTTCCAGCACCGAACATGCTGCTGGTCGCGGACTTCACCTACGTTCGCCTGGTCACAGGTGTGTTCGTCTACACAGCGTTCGTGGTCGACGCCTACGCCGGCCGGATCCTGGGCTGGGAATGCTCGACCAGCAAAACCACCGTGTTCGTCGAGGCCGCGATCCGCCAGGCGGCCGCGATCCGCGACCGTGAAGGACACCCGCTGACCGGCAACACCATCCACCATTCCGACGCCGGGTCGCAATACACATCTTGGCGGCTGGGGGAAACATTGCTGCTGTCGGGAATGGTCCCATCGATCGGATCGGTCGGCGACGCATACGATAATGCCTTGGCGGAGACCACAATTGGTCTCTACAAGACCGAAGCGGTCCGTGATGACTCACCGTTCCGGCGCGGCCCGTTACACCGACTGGCCGACGTCGAACTCCTCACCGCGGATTGGGTCGACTGGTTCAACCGGTCCCGGCTGATGCATCGCCTCGGCCGCAAACCACCGGTCGAGTTCGAAGTCGACTACTATGCCAGCCTGACCCAGCACCCCGCCGGAGTCAGATAACCGGGTGCGCATCAAACCCGGGGCGACTCGCCTCGAGTGTGCCTCCTGCGGGTCTCCCGCCGACACCCATGACGTCTTCGCCGAAATGGGCCCGAGCGGCGGATGGGCGCGTAGCGTCCCCGCAGCCTCGAACCGGCGTCGTTCGAGTGGTGTCGATGATCTCGTGGGGCCAGCGATGGTTTCGCGCCCCCGAAGGGACGCGATCACGTTCACACACGTCGGGTGTGGTGACAGGTTCTCACCACGCTTCTCCTGCAACGAGTGCGGAGTCGAACTCGGATCGTCCACCGTGACGGTTGAGTCGCGATCCAGCTGAGAAGATACGTCACGATTCGTTCCAGCACTTCGGCGGATTCGAACAGCAGAAACGGCGAAGGCAGTATCTTATGCGGAGCGGCGAGATGGGACGAGCGATGGTGAAAGGCCTGGGTGCGCTGGAGAACCAGGTGATGACGGTGCTGTGGGAGGTTCCGGACGCGCTGTCGGTGCACGATCTCGTCGATCGCGTAAGCCGGGAGCAACGAACTCCCGCCTACACCCACCATCCTGACGGTCGTGACGCATCTCTGGTAAAAGGGCTGGGTTCAGCGGGAGAAGATCGGCCGACGGTACCGCTATCGCCCCAGCCGCTCCCGCGCCGAAGCGACCACCGATTTGCTGCGTGAGATTTTCGACGCGAGCCCGGATGCACCCGGCGCGTTGTTGCATCTGGCGCGCACCGCGAGCGCGCAGGAGGTCCAGGCGTTGCGGCAGGGCTTGTCCGCTGGCGAGGACGGATCGTGATCCTGCTCATCGCCCTGCTGGCCGCTGGCGCGATCCTGGCCCTGGGCACACCCGCAGTCCTCCGGCGCATCGACTTCGGCGGCGCGCCAGTCGTGGGTATCGTGGCCTGGATGGGCGCGGTGTCGGCGACGATCGCGGTCGGTGTGCTGGCATTGGCGGCGTGGCGTGGCCGGGAGACCCACCTGGCAACTCATTGGTGGGTGCGGTCGCACAGAGCCTCGCCGAGATCGAGCTCACGATCGTCACCTGGACAGCGGACCTGATCTTGCCGGCCGCCATAGCCGGATTGATCTTGCCTGTGGGACTCGTCGCCCGTGTCGCCGTCGTCCACGTGCGAAAATGGTCGGCTCATCGTCGGCGGCACACCGCACTCCTCGCATTGCTTAGCCGCGTCGATCCAGCCAGCACCGGCCTGGTATGGCTCGATCACCCGGTGCCGTTGGCATACAGCGTCTCAGGACGCGGCGGGTATGTCGTGGTCACCGATGGTCCGGCCCGCTGCCTGACCGAGGCACAGTGGCGTGCGGTGCTGGCGCACGAGCACGCGCATCTGCGCGCCCGCCACCATCACATCCTCGGTGTGTGCCAGGTGCTCGTCGGCGCCTTCCCCTGGATTCCGCTATTTGCCGCCGCGCCGTCGGCGTTGACGACCCTGGTCGAGCTCGCAGCGGATCGCGCTGCCGCGATCCGCACCGATCCACACTCACTGGGTTCGGCGCTGCGCACCGTTGAGAACCGTTGTGCCTGACGTCGGAGGGCCTTCTGTCACCGCGCCTGGTGATGGAAGGCCACTGGCAGAGTAGTGGACGGTGTCGGCAGCGTCGCCGAGCAACACGACGTCGCCCGCATGCGATCGAGGGCAGGTTACCGCGCGCAACCGCACATCGTGGGCGCGGTTGCCAATGACGCGATGGCCCTGCACAGTTCCACTGAACACCTTCTCCAGGTGTGCCAGCGACTCATCGTCGGAACCTGATTACGAGAGGACAGCATCGGGGTAGAAAATCGCTGCCGCTCAACGAATTCGGAAAGAATTCGCTTGTCGTGTGCGCGAGGCGGAGCTGTCCCGACCGACGTTGACGCACCGGCGTGATCAAGATCAGGACTGACGGATCATCCGGGAAGGTGAACTCCTTCCGCGATCCGCGCGCCTTGATCATTGCTCTTCGACGACGCCGTCCGACCTGACTTGCTCGCTGAAGCCGCCTGCTTGTTCGGCCTCAGCGCAACGCGCCGTCGACCCTCATCGCGCGACGGCAGCGATGATCCGGCTCGACCGTCGCAGCGCTGCGACGTACTCCGTCTCGATCCGATCGACGATGGCGTGCACCGGTTCGATGACGCGGATGGGCTGCAGCCCCTGGCCTGCCGCCCAAACGTCCTTCCATCGCTTCATCGACTCGGTGCCCGCGGTGTAGTTCTTCTCGCCCGTCTGCGGGGTCAGGTTGTCGGGGTCCAGGCCGCAGGCGAGGAGGCTGGGTTTGAGCCAGGAGGCGGGGGTGCCGGTGATGGCGGAACTGATCACGAGGTCGTCGGGTCCGTGGTCGACGACCATCTGCTTGTACCCGTCGACGGCCATACTCTCCGCCGCCGCCAGGAACCGAGTACCCATGTAGACCAGGTCAGCGCCCGCGGTGATCGCGCCCGCGACACCGTGACCGTCGCTGATGCCGCCGCCGATGATGATCATCCCGTCGAAGAATTCACGCACGGCGGAGGTGAACGCGAAGGGTGACAGGTGGCCGGTGTGGCCACCCGCGCCCGCCGACACGCAGGCCATACCGTCGACGCCCGCGGCAGCGGCCTTGTGCGCGAGGCGCAGGTTGACCACGTCGGCGATGACCGCGCCGCCGTATCCCTTGACGATGTCCATCACGGGCTTCGGGGATCCGAGGGCGGTGATGACGATCTGCGGCTGGTATTCGGCGATGAGGCGCAGGTCGTCCGCAAGGCGGGCATTGCTGCTGTGCGTGATCACATTCGCCGCCCACGGGGCCACCCGGCCCTCGGTGGCCGCTGCCGCGCGGAGCGCATCGGTGATCGTTCCCATCCAGGTGTCGAGGTCGGCCGCCGTGCGGCAGTTCTGCGTCGGGAACGATCCGACGACGCCCGCGGTGCACGCCGCGGTGACCAGCTCCGGACCGGACACCAGGAACATCGGCGCCGCGACGACCGGCAGGCGCAGGGTGGACAGGGACGAGTCGGTCATGGTGTTTCCTCTGTCGGGGAGCGGTAAGTGCTTGGGCGAGTTCATGATGCGGCGCGGACGAGGGCGTCGAGCAGCGTTGCCGCCGCTGCCCGATCGACCTTCCCCAGCGCGGTCAGTGGCAGCCGGTCGACGCGGTGCGCGGCCTTGGGGCGTTTGTAGTCGGGCAGCCGGGTCCGGCTCTCCGCCAGCACGACGTCGCCTTCGACACGCGCGCCGGCCGCCGAGGTGTACGCGGCGACGATGCGTTGCCCCCACACCTCGTCGGGCAGCCCGACGACAACGACGTCGTCGACTCCGGGGATCGCGGAGATCGCCTCCTCGACCTCGCGGGGATAGACGTTGTACCCGCCCGTGATGATCATGTCCTTGCTGCGGCCGGTCAGGTGGATGTAGCCGTCCGGGTCCCGGTAGCCGAGGTCGCCGGAGTACAGGTGTCCGTCGACGTGGCTCTTACCCAGATCCGTTCGCGTGCCCGCGTTGTGATAGCCGGGGCTGACAGCGGGTCCGGCGACGACGAGCTCGCCGATCTCGCCGTCGGGGACCGGGTCGTCGTGGGTACCGAACACGATGGCCGCGGCCGGGCAGGCGCGCCCCACCGACCCGAGCAGTCCGGCGTTGTCGATCACGCCGCGGCGATGGTCCGCCGCGGTCAGCACCGTCAGGGGCGGGATCGCCTCGACCATTCCGTAGTACTGAACGAGATTCGGTGTGATGCGGCGATACGCCTGCCGGATGTGTTCGACCGGCATCGGAGCGCCCGCGTAGGCGAGCATGCGCAGGCGTCGCAGCACCGACAGCCGGTCGTCGTCGAATTCGAGCAACCGGGCGATCACCGTTGGTACCAGGGCGGTATGGGTCGCGGCGTGTACCCCGACGGCATCGATGAGACCCGCCGGGCCGACGTGATCGAGGAGTACCTGGCGGCCGCCCGCCTCGAGGACCGGCAACACGAACAGCCCGCTGGTGTGAATGACGGGGCCCGCGTGCAGGAACACCGCGGGGTCGGCTCCGTCGAGGGTGCCGGCGAGCACCTGGTCGCGCATCGCGGCGAGCGATGCCAGCCGGTTCGCGTGCGTCCGCTCGGCGCCCTTCGGGATGCCGGTGGTCCCGGACGAATAGTGCAGCGCGCACAGCGAATCCGGCTCCGGCGTCGGCAACCCGGCGTAGTCGGCGGCAACGGTCGCCAGCTCGTCGAGCGAAGGTCCGGCCGACGCGGTCGGGTCGACGGCGATCACGGTCGATGTCGTCCGCGCGGCGAACTCGGCCGCCCCGGCGATCCGGGTGTCGACGATCAGGGCGTCCGGCGCGCAGTCCCTGACGACACGTTCCCACTCCGCCGGGCCCACCCGCGGGTTCAGCGACGCCCGGACGAAGCCGCCGATCGCCAGCGCGAGGTCGACTTCGACGGCCGCCACGGAGTTGCCGAGCAGGACGACGACCCGGCTGCCCACCGCGATGCCGAGGTCACGCAGGCCCCCCGCCAGCGCGTGTGCCCGGTCGGACAGTTCGGTGAACGACCGAGTCCCGTGGCTGTCCTCGATCGCGGTCGCGGGTCCGTACCGATCGGCCGCGGTACGGACCACATCGGCTATCGACATGAGGCTCCTTCCATTCGCTACAGTTATTGAAGTAGACAACGGCCGGCGAATTTCCGCAAGGGGCCGTGCCGATCACCCAGGAGGAGTCCCATGACCGAACGCCATTCCCTCGCCGACCGACGCGCATCGTGGGTGATCGACGCGGTCCGGACGCCGTTCGGCGCGGTCCGCGGCGCGCTCTCCCACGTCCGGGCCGACGATCTGGCCGCGCTGCCGATCGCCGACCTGGTCCGCAGGCATCCGACCCTCGATCCCGGCCGAATCGACGACGTCGTCTGGGGAAACGCCAACGGCGCGGGCGAGGACAACCGCAATGTCGCGCGGATGGCGGTGCTGCTCGCGGGGCTCCCGCACACGATCCCGGGCGTGTCGGTCAACCGGCTGTGCGGCTCCGGCGCCGAGGCGGTGTTGTCCGCGGTCAGGCGGGTCGCCGTCGGTGACGCCGAGATCGTGATCGCGGGCGGCTCGGAGAGCATGAGCCGCGCGCCGTACGTGCTCCCGCCGGTGGACTCCGCATTTCCACGGCGGATGGAACTGATCCCCACCACCGTCGGGTGGCGCATGCCCAACCCGCGTTTCCCCGCGGCCTGGATCGAGACGCTCGGCAGGTCGGCGGAATTGGTGGCGGAGCAGCTGGGCGTCGGGCGCGCCGAGCAGGACGAATGGGCGCTGCGGTCCCATGAGCTGGCGGGTCGGGCGTGGGCGGGCGGCGTGCACGACGGCTTCGTCACGCCACACCCCGACCTCGACCGCGACGAACCGATCCGGGTGACCGACGCGGTGACCCTGGCCGCGCTGCGTCCGGCCTTCTCGCGCGACGGCAGCGTCACCGCCGGGAATTCGTCGCCGATCAGCGACGGAGCGGTCGCGGCGCTGATCGGCACCGGAGCCGTCGCCGACGAGCTCGGTGTGGAACCGCTCGGCCGGGTGCTGAGCTCGGCGGTGGTCGGCGCCGAACCCGACAAGTTCGCGCTCGCACCGGTGGCCGCCATCGCGAAAGCACTGGACCGCGCGGGGCTCGAGCTCGCCGATGTCCGGGTGCTCGAGCTCAACGAGGCGTTCGCCGCGATGGTCCTGTCGTGCCTGCGGGAACTCCCCGGCATCGCGGTCGATCGGGTCAATCCCTTCGGCGGCGCCATCGCCCTCGGCCATCCGCTCGGCGCGTCGGCGGCCAGGATGGTGGTCGATTGCCTGCGCCACCTGCGTCGGCTCGGCGGCGGCGTCGGCGTGGCGTCGGCCTGCATCGGTGTGGGGCAGGGCATCGCTATTGTGTTGGAGGCCTGAGCGAACGATGCGCGGGAGACGATCGTCGCGGGCGGGACCGGGAGGTGGATGAGGTGACCGAATCCGGGACCACCGCTCCGCAGAGCCCGGTCGCCCAGACGATCGACCTGCTCGGCGACCGGTTGACCCTGGCCATCCTGCGCGAGGCCTTCGTCGATCACGCGCGCCGCTTCAGTCAGTGGATCGACCACACCGGCGCCCCGCCCGCCATGCTGACCGCACGCCTGAACGCGCTGGTCGAGGCGGGTCTGATGGAGCGCAGGCCGCAGCCGAATGGCGGCGACCGCCACGACTACCTGCTGACCGAACTCGGCATGGCGACGTGGGAGATACTGGCCAGCGTCTGGGCGTGGCAGCGGGAGTGGTCCCCCGAAGGGCTACTGCAACCCGAGCTGGTGCACATCGACTGCGGCCATCGGGGGCCACCGGCGATGATGTGCGGGCACTGCGGCCGCACCGTCGGCACCCGGGATGCCCAGCTCGAACTGGACCGGGAATCGCTGGTCCTGGTGGCGCGCAGCGGGCGACGGCGATCGACCCGCAATGCCCCGTCCGTGAGCCGCGCCGACCTGCAGTTCACCGAGGTCATGGAGGCGATCGGCGACCGCTGGAGCGCCATGGTCACCGGCTTGGCGCTGTCCGGGGTGCGCCGCTTCGGGGAATTCCAGTCCATCCTGAGCATCTCGCCGACAACCCTCACCGAACGGCTGGGACGGCTGTCCGAGATGCAGATTCTCGCCCGGAGCGAACGCGGTAACGGGCGCGAGTACGTGCTGACCCCGCGCGGACGGGGACTGTTCCCGATCTTCGCTTTCCTGCTGTCGTGGACGGAGCTCGCGCATCCCGACGCACTCCCGCTCGGCCCGAAACTCCGCCACCCCGAGTGTGGTTCGTGGCTGCTGCCCGCGCTGCGCTGCCGTGGCTGTGAGGTCGCGGTGGAACGCACCTCCGTGCGCTTCGAACCTTTCCCGTTCGGCGCTCAGTTCCCGCGCTAGCCGGCACGCTCTCTCCCTCGCGGGCGGTCCGGCCGCCGTCGACCGTTGACAATTCCTGCTGTGTCCTGCTTCACTTCAATAACAGTAGTTGATTCGGCTGAAGCGGACACCTACCTCCGCGCTCCCGATCACTGACTGATCTCGCCACACATCTGTTGACACAGGAACGAGCGCCGATGTTCTTCGAAACCCACCTCGAACAGTTGCGGGCGGCGGCGGAGGCCAACCGCACCCGCGTCGCCTGGACCGGGTACGCGCCCATCGCCCCGCCCGGCGTCGCGCAGGCCGATGCCATCCTCGCCACGTTCGACGGTGCCACCCTGACGCTCTCGTCGCCCACCGACTCGGTGATCACCGCCGACGAGATCTCGCCGTACACCGGGAAGGCGCTCAACGTCAGCTACCACGCGCCGTCGGTCGACCAGGCGCTCGCGGGCGCGGCGGCCGCCGCCCGCGCCCTCCGCGACGCCGATATCGAGCGCCGGGTCGGCGTGTGCCTGGAGGCGCTGCACCGGATCCACCAGCGCGGCCAGGAGTTCGCGGCGGTCACCGCGCACACCACCGGGCAGAGCCTGAACATGGCCTGCAGCGGCAGCGGGACCAACGCCCTCGACCGCGGCCTGGAAGCGGTGGCGATGGCCTGGTCGGCGATGACCCGGGTACCCGGACAGGTGACCTGGCAGCAGCGGTTCGGCAAGTCGGACGTGACTCTGCGCAAGCGATTCCGCGCCCGCCCGCTCGGCACCGCGCTCGTCATCGCCTGCGCCTCGTTCCCCGCCTGGAACGCCTACCCGGCGATCCTCGCCAACCTCGCGACGGGAAACCCGGTCCTCGTCAAGCCGCACCCCCGCTCGGTCCTGGCGACCGCGCTCGCGGTCGGCGTGATCCGTGAGGTGCTGGCCGAAGCGCAGTTGCCCGCCGACGCCGTCCAGCTGGTCGTCGACACCGCCGAGGCTCCCGTCGCCGGACAGCTCGCCACCAGCCCCGAGGTGCGGATCGTCGATTTCACCGGCAGTCCCGCCTTCGGGTCGTGGCTGGAACGCAACGTCCCGAATACCCTGGTGTTCACCGAGACCGCGGGCGTCAACACCGTCGTCCTCGATTCCGTCTCCGATCTGTCCGCGGCGATGCGCACGCTCGCCGGCGGTCTCTCGCTCTTCAGCGGCCAGATGTGCACCACGCCGCAGAACATCTACCTCCCCGACGCGGGCGTGCGCACGGACGCGGGCGTGATCGCCCGGGACGACGTCGTCGCCGCGCTCCTGTCCGCGATCGACGACCTGGCGGGCGCGCCACGCCGCGCCGCGGCCGTCTGCGGCGCGCTGCAGTCCGACGCGACGCTGCACTCGATCACCGCGCTCGCCGACGTGGCCGAGGCGAGCGGGACCCTGCTGCGCAAGCCGGTACCGTACGTCCACCCCGACTATCCCCGGGCCAGGGCGGTGACCCCGCTGGTCGTGCGGGTCGATCCCCGTCGGGGGGACACGCTTCCCGAGGGCGAGCAGTTCGGTCCGGTCGCGTTCCTCGTCGACTGTGCCGACACCGCGGCCGCGGTGGCGCACGCGACCGCGAGCGTCCGCGGCCACGGCGCGATCAGCTCGTACCTCTACTGCACCGACGACGCCGTCGTCGACGAGGTGGCCGACGCCTACGCCGATGCCGGCGCCTCCCTCTCGGCGAACCTGGTGTCCTCGATGCCCATGCAGTTCGCGGCCGCCTACAGCGACTACCACGTCACCGGGCTCAACCCCGCAGGCAACGCGACCCTCACCGACGAGTCGTTCGTCGCCGGGCGCTTCCGCGTCGTCCAGGACCGCCGCCAGGTCGAGGGGGCGTGACCATGTCCCAGTTCTCCTCCGGCGTCTACATCTACGACGCGGTCCGCACACCGAAGGCCCGGGTCCGGCGTCAGGGCGGCACCTTCGCCGACGTACCCGCGCACGAACTCCTCGCCCAGCTGCTGTCCGCCCTGCGGGAACGTGGCCTCCCCGCCGATACGGTCGACGATGTCATCGTCGGCACCAGCACGGCGGTCGGTGAACAGGGCGGCAATGTCGCCAGGGCAGGCGTGCTCTGGGCGGGCTGGCCCGACCACGTCGGCGCGGGCGTGGTCTCGCGACTGTGCTGCTCTGGACTGGACGCGATCGAGTCCGCCGCGGCCAAGGTGGCCTCCGGTATCGCCGATGTCGTCGTCGCCGGTGGCGTCGAGTCGATGTCCCGGGTGCCGATGCTGTCCGACCGGCCTGCCTTCGTCGGCGACGAGGAACTCGGCGACCGCACCGGCTACGTCACCATCGGGGTCTCCGCGGACCTGACCGCGGCCGAATACGGTTTGACCCGAACCGATCTCGATGCCTACGCGGTCACCTCGCACCAGCGCGCCGCCGCGGCTCCGCCGTCCCGCTCGGTGATCGCGGTCCGATCGGGCGACACCACGATCCTCGACTCGGACGAGGGCCCCCGACCCGACGTCAGCCTCGAATCCCTCGGCGAACTCTCGCCGCTCTTCGGCGAGGACCCGTCGTGGAGCAGAGTCGCGAAGCGCCTGCCCGCGGTCGCGCGGCCGGCGGGTGGGCTGCACACCGCCGCCACCGCTCCGCAGATGGCCGACGGTGCGGCGTTGGCGGTGTTCGGATCCGCCGCCGCACGCGATCGGTTCGGCAGCGAGCCGATCGGGGAGGTGGTCGGCTTAGCCCAGGCCGCCGTGCGCTCGCCGCTGCTCACGGCATCGGTCGCCGCCTCGCGGCGCGCCATCGAGAAGGCCGGGATCACCGCGGGACAGCTCGACGTGATCGAGGCGAACGAGTCCTTCGCCGCGTCGGTCCTGGTGATGATCCGGGAACTGGGGCTCGATCCGCACCGGGTCAATCCACTCGGCGGATCGCTCGCCACCGGCCATCCGCTGGGTGCGGGTGGCGGAGCTCTCCTCGTCAACGCCCTCGACCAGCTCGCCCGCGTCGACGGCGAATACGCCCTCGTGACCATCCCGGCGGCGCTCGGGCTCGGCGCCGCCGTCGTCGTCCGCCGACTCCGTTGACCGGCTACCCAGATCACCGCACGAAAGAGACACCATGAACGCCATCCCGGACGGCATGGCCGCCGACCGCTTACGCCCCTGCCACCCCGATCACCGTGTCGCGGACTACCTGGAACGCCGGTGGTGGTCACCGCTGACCGTGCTCGATCTCCTCGACGGCCACGTCCGCACCCGCGGCGAGTCCTGCGCGGTGACCGATCCGACGAACCTGCCCGAGCTGTGCGGGCTCGAGCCCGCGGAGCTGACCTGGCGGGAACTCGACGCCCGCGTCGACGACCTCGCCGCCCAGCTGCACGAATCGGGTGTCGGCCCCGGCGACGTCGTCGCGGTGCTGATGCCCAACTCCGTCGCGCTGACCGCGACCTACTTCGCGCTGTGGCGCCTGGGCGCGATCGCGGCCCCCATGCCCGCCTCGTATCGACGGCACGAACTGACCCGGATCGTCGAATCCGCCTCGGCCGTCGCGGTGGTCACCGTCACCGACCTCGGCGACCGGGCGCCGTCCGAGGAAGCACTCAGCCTGATCGGCGAACTGCCCTCGCTGCGCACCGTGTTCACCTTCGGTGCGGCCGTGTCGAGCGCAGGCAGGCCCCTGGACGCGGATCCCGCCACCGAGGAATCGCGCGAGGCCGTGCGCCGCGTCTACGGGGCACTGCCCCGATCGGTGAACGACTGCGTCACCATCTGCTGGACCAGCGGAACCGAGGCCGCGCCCAAGGGCGTGCCCCGCTGCCACGGCGACTGGATCGCGGTCGGGCAGGCGGTTCAGGACGGTCTGGAGACGGACCCCGCCGCGGTCATGCTCAACCCGTTCCCGATGGTGAACATGGCCGGGTTCGCGACCTCGCTGCTGCCGTGGCTGCTCGGCGGCGGCCACCTGGTGCTGCACCACCCGCTCGACCTGGCCGTGTATCTCGATCAGCTCCAGCGCTACCGGGTCACCCACACGAGCATGCCGCCCGCGATCCTCACCATGCTGCTGCAGCGCGCGGACCTGCGCGCCGCGCACGACCTGTCGGCGCTGCGCCGGGTGGGGTCGGGTGGCGCTCCGCTGCCGCCGGGCGTCGTGCGCGACTGGCAGTACTCGCTCGGCGTGGAGGTGCTCAACTTCTTCGGGTCGAACGAGGGCGTGTGCCTGCTCGGTGCCCCGTCCGACACGCCGGACCCGATGATCCGCGCCGAGTACCTGCCGAATTATGGTGCGCCGGAACGTACTTGGGTCACCGGGGTCGCCGAGCGCACCTCGGTACGGCTGGTGGATCCCGCGACCGGTGAGCAGGTCACCGAGGTCGGCGGGCGCGGCGAACTCCGCCTGCAGGGCCCGACGATCTTCGCGGGCTACCTCGCGGGAACCGCCGCGTCGAGCCCGTTCGACGACGACGGATACCTCTGCAGCGGGGACATCTTCGAGCTGTGCGGCGACAACGGCGAGTACCTCAGGTTCGTCGACCGCAGCAAGGAGATCATCATCCGCGGCGGAATGAACATCGCTCCGGCCGAGATCGAAGGGATCCTGATCGACCATCCCGCGGTCGCCGACGTGGCGGTCGTCGGGTACCCCGACGACGTGCTCGGCGAGAAGTGCTGCGCGGTCGTGGTTCCCGCGACAGCAGCCGGGGTCGAGCTCGAGGACCTGGTGAGCTTCCTGCGGGCGAAGGAGGTGGCGTCGTTCAAGCTGCCGGAGCGGATCGTCACGGTCGACGAACTGCCCCGGAACCCGATCGGCAAGCTGCAGCGGCGCGACATCCGCAGCGCGATCGAGAAAGTCGGCTGACATGGAATCACCGGTCGAGGACCGCGCACCGGTGGGCAGTCCACGCGAGACGCCGACCGGGTCGGCCCGGCCCCTCGTCGAGGAGCTGAACGCGATGCTCGGCGGGCGGTTTCCCGGCCTGATCGGCATGCGCGTCCGGGCGGCCACGGCCGCGGCGGTCACCGGCGAACTGCCCGTTCGCGAGGCGCTGCTGGCGCCGAACGGATATCTGCACGCGGCCACCGTCGTCGCCTTGGCCGACACGGTGTGCGGTGTCGGCGCGCGGCTGGCGCTCCCCACCGGAGCGTCCGGATTCACCACTCTCGAACTCAAGACCAACTACCTCGGCACCGCACGGTCGGGGACGGTCACCGCCGACGCGACGCTCGTCCACGGCGGGCGGCGCACCCAGGTGTGGGACGCCACCGTCCGCGACGACTCCGGACGGGCGATCGCGCTCTTCCGCTGCACCCAGCTGGTGCTCTACCCCACAGCGCCACAGCGCCACAACAACACTGAAACGGAGCAGGCATGACTTCCACCCAGCCCCGGGCGAACGGCGACCCCATCGCCGTCGCTCGCCCGGTCGACGCCACCGACAATCCGTACACCCTCGGCGTATTCGCGCCCGTCCACGACGAACTCACCCTCGACGATCTCACCGTCATCGGGGAAATTCCCGCCGACCTCAACGGCGTGTATCTCCGCAACGGCCCGAACCGGCAGTTCGAGGCGCCGGGCCGATATCACATGTTCGACGGCGACGGCATGATTCACGCCGCGCACTTCGAGAACGGAAAGGTGCGGTACCGCAATCGGTATGTCCGGACCAAAGCCTTCCACGAGGAGTCCGAGGCGGGCCGCGCCCTGTGGACCGGTCTCATGGAGAACCCCCAGGACAATCCGTGGGGCAACGGACACGGTCTCGGGATCAAGGATTCTGCCAACACCGACGTCATCTATCACCGTGGCCAGGTCCTGGCGACCTGGTACCTCTGCGGAACGCCCTACGCCGTCGACCCGTTGTCGCTGGAAACCCTCGGCGCGCAGGACTTCCTGGGCACCCTCGTGGGTGACATGATGGCGCACCCGAAGGTCGACGAGGCCACCGGCGAGCTGATCTGGTTCGACTACGGCCCCGACCAGGACTTCCTGCGCTACGGCATCATCGGCGTCGATGGTCGCCAGACGCACCTGACCCAGATCGACCTGCCGGGTCCGCGACTGCCGCACGACATCGGGATCACCGACAACTACTCGATCCTCATGGACCTGCCGCTGGTGCAGGACCACGACGCACGCCGTGCGGGCAAGTACCGGATCTTCTACGACCAGGAGCTGCCCGCTCGATTCGCCGTCATTCCCCGGCACGGACAGGGCAGCGAGGTGCGCTGGTTCGAGGTGAAGCCCTGCTACATCTACCACGTCGTCAACGCGTGGGAAGTGGGCGAGGAGATCATCATGGATGTGTGCCGGGTGAAGAACCCGCAGCACCAGACGACGTTCGCGTCGCCGCTGTCGAACATGCTCGCGTACATGCGACTCGACGCGCAGCTCTACCGATACCGCTTCAACCTGCGCACAGGCGCCACCATCGAGGCCGAGCTCGACAACGCCAATATCGAGTTCCCCAGTGTGGATTCGCGGGTCATGGGCCGCTCGCACCGGTACTCGTACAGCATGAGCCTCGGCAACGAACCGACCCTGTTGTTCGACGGACTCGTGCGCTTCGATTCGCAGACGGGCGCCAAGGAAGAGCACAAATTCGGTTCCGGGCGTTGGGGTTCGGAGGCGCCGTTCGCGCCGCGCGACGGATCGACGGGCGAGACCGACGGCTACCTGGTCTGTTTCGTCAACGACGAGGCCGAGGACCGGGGCGAGATCAATATCTTCGACGCCGAGGATGTCGCGGCGGGACCGATCGCGCGGGTGCTGTTGCCGCGCCGGGTTCCCTCCGGCTTCCATGCAACCTGGGTGCGCGCCGATCAGCTGGCCGAGGCCCGCGGGTAGTGGTCAGAGCCCTCGGTCCGCATCGGCGGGCCGAGGGCGATCCGAAAGTCTCCTGGGCGAGGTGGGCGAAACCCGCTCCGCCCAGGAGACTTTCGTCGTTTGCGATCAAGCGGGCGTCCGGGTGCCCCGGGTGACGACCGTGGACACCGCGGTCGTGAACGATCCACCGATGTTGACGGTGAGGGCACGCCGGGCGTTGTCGACCTGATGATCCCCCGCCCGGCCGGTGACCTGGCGAGCCGCGTCGAGCACCATGCGGACGCCGGTGGCGCCCACCGGGTGCCCGTGCGACATCAGCCCACCGCTGGGGTTCACCGGCAGCCGCCCGCCGAGTTCGATCGAGCCGTCCATCACCGCCTCGCCGCCCTTGCCGGGGGCGGCCAGCCCGATGTGCTCGAGGGTGACCAGCCCGTTGATGGTGAAGCAGTCGTGGATCTCGGCGACATCCAGATCCGCGACCCCCGAGATCCCCGCGCGCCGGTAGGCGTCCTCGACGGCTCCGCGCAGGTGCGGGAAGAGATAGTCCTGCTCGGCGCTCTGGGCGAGTTTGTCCGCGAGCAGCAGAGTCGCGGTACGGTGGCCGAATCCGGCGATCGTCGCTTCCTGGTCCAGGTCCGCTCCGGTCCGCTGTGCCCACGCCCGCGCGAACTTCGGCCCGGCCAGCACCACGGCGGCGGCGCCGTCGGTGATGCGGCCGCAGTCGGTTTTGCGGAGCATTCCCTCGACGATGGGGTTCACCTCGTCGTTCTCGTCGAAGGATCCCGCGGGGAAGTCCCAGTCCCGGGTCTGCGCGAGCCCATTGCGGGACCCGTTGCCAAACGCGATCTCGGCGAAACGGCCGAGATGCGCGTGGTCGAGACCGTAGCGCCGCTCGTACTCCACCGCGATGTCGGCGAAGAGCGCGGGCCACGGATACTTCACCTCCAGCGCCTCCCGCCCCGCCCACGCCGCGGTCCCCAGGTATTCGGCGGCCGTCTGCGCGGACACGTTGCGCATCAGCTCGACCCCGACGACCAGCGCGACGTCGTATCGGCCCGACTCGATCTCCGCGCACGCGGCGAGGACGGCGGTGCTGCCCGAGGCGCACGCCGCTTCGTGCCGCGTGCTCGGCAGTCCGTCGAGTCCTGGCACCGCCGCGATTACCATGCCGCCGAGCTGGGACTGGCCGGCGAAGAGTTCGCCGGCCAGGTTGCTCACGTGGATGACGCCGACCTCGCGGTCGTCGACTCGTGCGTCGGCCAGGGCGGCAGGCACGGTCTCGGCGAACATGTCGACCAGGCCGAGCCCTTCCTTCGACCAGTTCCTGGCGAAGTCGGTTTGGGCGCCGCCGAGAACGTACACGGGGTGTGTCATGTGTTCCTCCTTGTTGTCGCACTTCAAGCTCACGGCGACCCCATCATTACTACAATATTAAAAGTCACTCTGCAATACTGGAGTCCGGTCAAGGGTTCATGCAGAGTGGCGAGTAGTTGCGGCAGTAACTCAACGACAACCCCATCACGCGGAGCGTATGATGTTGAATTCACTACTCTATAAATAGTCACAATCTGCGCACTATGCGCCGCACTGTGGCAGTCCCGGCCCGACCCCGTTTGCGATGATGGACGCATGCCCACAGTCCGGCCCCGAGCCGCTGCGCCACCGATCCCTCCGGCGTCGTCCGCGCTGGGGCACGCCCTGCTCATCATGGGCGACAAATGGAACCTGCAGATTGTGCGGGCCGTTTTCGACGACACCGTGCGTTTCGCACAACTGCGCGACAGGTTGGGGATCTCCGACGCCGTTCTGTCGCACCGTTTGGGTCGACTGGTCGACGACAGGATCCTCGACGCGCAGCCGTATTCGACCTCGCCGCCGCGCAACGAGTACCGCCTTACCGATCTCGGCTGCGATCTGTGGCCGGCCTTCGTCGCACTGTGGAATTGGGACCGTTGCTGGACACCCGACCGACCGACCACCCTCCTTCGCCACCGCATCTGCGGGCACGTCATCACCCCGGTGTTCGGCTGCGGTGATTGTCAGGCGATCGGGGTCACCGCGCGCGACGTACGGACCGATGTCGACGCGCCGCTCCTCATCGACGTCGCGGACCGCCGCTCCCGGCGCACGGCGAGAAGCGACGCGGCAGCGCTGGACTCCTGTAGCGTGCTCGCCGATCGGTGGTCAACCTTCCTGCTGGCCGCCGCACTCGAGGGCAACCGCCGCTTCGGGGACTTCCAAGATCGGCTCGGATCGATCTCGCCGGTAACCCTGACCGACCGCCTCGCGTACTTCGTCGACCAGGGAATGCTGATCCGCACACCGATTGTCGACGGCGCCCGGCGGCAGGAGTACCGCACCACACCCAAGAGCCTCGACTTCTTCCCGGTCTTCGCGGCACTGAACTCGTGGGCTGCGCGGCACCTGTCCGAATACGGACGGTCCGGCCTGACCATTGTGCACAACGCTGGCGACCATCTACTCGAACCCCGATACACCTGCAATGCATGCAATGCCGAGTTGCATCGCACCGACACCGAATTCCGGCGCCTGCGGCGTTGATCTTCTCTGCCACCTCGAGCAGCCGATCCATCGACCGCGCGGCGATCACCACCCGGCCCCCGCCGCGCGAACCAGCGCGCGGTTACCTCCCCCACCCCGAACGAAGCCCCGGTGATCACGACCACTTTGCCCTCGACTTCGCGGCGCAGAGCGGCCTGGCTGCGTAAGCCTCGGGGTCCGATGCCCCAGGCGATCGCTCGCGCGAACGGTGTCTCGACGATCCGCGAGGGACCGGTGGGTAGAACTTCAGACATCAGAGATCACTCTGTCGTCCTCGACATGGTGGACAAGGAACCGAGGTAGGCCACGGCTTGCGGATCCGCGAGCGCGGCATCGATCGCCCTCTGCGTGAGCTCGATACTCGGATCGGTGCGCAGTGCGGCCAAGATGGTGCCGAACATAGGAGTATCTGGCTCGGTCGTGGCTGAGCAATCCTGATCTCGATCCTGCCATTGGTGGGGCCGGTGCGAAGAAGCAGCCTCCCTGGAACGGTCTTGACTTCTATGTCGCTGTCGGTGAAAGCCAGCACCGCAACTCGGGATCTATACCTACCGCCATCCTCTTACCGACGCGGTCGCCTACCGGGAGGCACTGACCGTGTTGCAGGGTGAGATCAAAGCGATGGCGCGGCGCGATGGTGGCGCGATCGAGGCGTCGTTGTCCTGGCACGTCAACGGTTCGCTGACCGAAGGCCGCAAGGCGATCAGGGAGTACTCCAAACTGATGTTGCGTGCCTACAACGCCGAAGCCGACAATCTTGTGCGCAGTCTGAAGCCGTACAAGCTGCAGAGCGCGCTCGACCGGCTCGACAAGGTTGCCTTCACCATCGAGCGGCTGGGGATGAGGTTCACTCTTACGCTCACCTCCGCGATCGCGGGCAACTTCCTCGCGGCCGGCGGTTCGGACCCGGTGGCGTCGGCACGGTGGCTGATTCTCGGCATCGCGGCACTGACCGTCATCGGTACGGCCACCGCGTTCCTGGTGACCACAGGACGAAGGAACCAGGCGTAGCCATGACACGGTGATGCCGGGCGAGGGATAACTCCGCCCGGCATCGTCGCAGTGCGGCACTCAGCCCCGCACGGTCGATCCGAGGAACTCGAACAGCTCCGCGGCAACGTGTTCCGGCAGTTCGAGGCCGGGGAAATGAGTTTCCCCGGGCAGCCGGCGATAGCTGAACCACGGGTGGCGAGCGGCGAACTCGGCGTGCAGCGCGTCGTAGGCGTCGGTCTTCGGGTGCGAGAACACATGCCGGATCGGACGTGTCCCGCTCATCAGCTCCATCCGCCGCATCGGCGAACCCCAAGTGTGGTAAGCCTTTTCGACCTCCCGACCCGAGCGTGCCCACATGTCGTAGCCGTGCCCGCCTGCTTCGAACCGAACATGGTTCAGCACGGCCGGATGGGTGCTGCCGTCGAGCCACGAACGCAGGAGGCCGTCGCGGGCCGCTTTCCAGGTCGCCGGGTCCTGCAGGGCGGCGACGCCCGCGGCGAATTCCGGCGGCGGGGGCGTCATGATGAGATCGAGCAGCAGCACGGCCGGAACCCGGTCGACTCCGAGCCGGTCGGCCACCTCCAAGCCCACCCACCCGCCGTGGGCGTGCGAGAGCGGAACGAACGACTCCACTTCGAGGGCGTCGAGCAGGCCGATGGTGTCGGAAACCTGTTCGGCCACACCGAATTCGCCGACCGGAGTCCGGTCCGGTCCGTGTCCGCGCCAGCACACCCGGATGACCCGGTGCCGCTCACGCAGATGCGGTAGGAGCGGGTTCCAGGCCCGCAGATCGTGCGCCCACCCGTTGAGCAGGACGATCGCCGGGGCGTCGGGGGCGTATCCCTGGTCGTCGAAGGCGATGTCGACGCCGTCGATGTTCATCGTGTTGATCATCCTGTTCTCCTTCTCCGATCCGCGGCACCGCGGACACTGTGGGGATCGCTGCGCGCGTCTGCGCCGTCGCCGGTCGTCGGTCGCAGCCGTGTGGCGGCCAGCTGCGAGCTGGTCAGCCCGGGCAGTCGGCCCGCCAGCGTCAGCAGAGGGTCACGCGCGAGGTCCGGGACGCTGTTGAGCAAGCGCATCCGATACGAGGTGCGCTGGGCCCGTTCGATTCCCGGACGCTGCTCGACCTTGAGCCGGTGTTGCGCGCGACGCCTGATCTCCGAATTCCCTGGTCGAACTTCGAATACATCCGGTCGACGGCGTGGTAGGTATGGGAAGCTGCGCACCCAGGAATCGATGTCGACGACGTCGCCGCGGGTCGCGGCGTCATCGCTGTCGGCGACCACGGCGAGGTAGAGGGACTCCGGCGTGCACGGCGTGTACAACAGTCGGCGGCGTCCCTGGAAGTGTTCGAGATGCTTGGCGCTGTCCGTGGGCGGGAGGTGGTCCGGCGCGGAGGGCACCATCAGCCGCGCCGCCCCCTCGCGCATCCGGACCCGCCGCGCGGTGAGCCCGAGCCGATCGCGGAACGGGGGGTGGACTCCGTTGGCGACGACGATCAGATCAGCGGTGGCGCAGCGGCCGTTCGTGAAGTCCACCTGGCCGTCGGGGGTCACGTCGACCGCGGTGGAATCGGTGACGAGTTCGGCTCCGGCCGCGAGAGCGGCCTGCGCCAGCGCCGCGACCAGCTGGTTCCGCAGCAGGGTGTAGCAGCGCGGCTGACCGTCGCCGTTGATGTCGATCCGGTAGAGCGGCCTTCCGTGCCGCGATCGTGCCTCGATCGCCGGGCCGATGTGTGCGCCCCGAGTCGCCGCCGCGTACGCGCCGATCTCCGCCAGCGCGGACAAACCGTTGTCCCAGACATAGATTCCGGCGCCGACCGCGCGGATCTCGGATTGACGTTCGTGTACTCGCACACGCCAGCCCTGCCGCGCGAGCGCCGCGGCGGCGGTGAGCCCGCCGATACCGCCGCCGATGACTTCAGCGTGCCGAACAACCATGGGCCGCTGTCCTTTCTGGTGGGATTCGAGCGCTCAGGGGATCGAATGGATGGTCGGGGAACCGGGCATGCAGCGCGGCCATCCCGGATCTCCGGTGTGCACGAAAGCACCCCACCGGCGCCGTGTCCGCGTGCCGAGTTCACGAATGTCGGTGCGGCTCAGCGGTCGCACCATGGCCGCGTCCCGCCAGGCGTCGTCGTCGCCGAACAGCAGCGGCAAATCGAGGCAGTGGCAGGCACCGAACGGGTTGTCCCGATGCAGTCGCTGCACCCGATAGCGGTAGACCTCGGCGCCGTGGGTGGCGAGCAGATCCGCGAAGTCGGCGGTGCCGTCTTCGAAGGCCTTGCGTCCCACCAGCCGCTGGATGCCGGACGTGACCGGCGAACCGCACGGCAGACGGCGAATCCGGGAGAACACCGGATGCGCGCCGCCGTAGAAGGCGCCCATCTCGTCGGCGGTCGTCCCGATGATCACCGGCAGGCCACCCGCTCGCCGCACGACCTCGCGTCGCCATACGGATTCGCCGGGGAGCGGATCGACGCCGGCGATCGGCGCGAACGGCGGCGCGGCGTTGAGTCCGCCTGGGCCGGCCGACGCGCGCACCGCCGTACCCTGCGCGACCAGGATCTCGGCGGTGGACGCCTCGCGCGGATCGCGGCCGAGCGCGGCGAGAAAGCGCTGCGCCGCGCGCTGCGCCTGGCTCGCACGCTGGAATCCGATGCCGAACGGCGCGCTCTGCACGATGGCGCGCTGGAACAGCCCCCTGGTGGATTCGATGCCGAGCATCGCGACGACGGAATGCGCTCCGGCGGACTGTCCGGCCACGGTGACCCGGCCGGGATCACCGCCGAACTCACCGATGTGCTCGCGCACCCAGGTCAGCGCGGCGATCTGGTCGAGCAGACCGAGATTGCCCGGCGCGACACCCGGCATGCGCAGATAGCCGAGGACGCCGAGACGATAGTTGATCGAGACGACGACGATGCCGGTCTCCCGCACCAGCTCGGTCGAGTCGTACAGATTCCACGCCCCACTGCCGACCAGATAAGCGCCGCCGTGAATCCACACCAGCACCGGGCACGGGGCCGAACCCGCTGTCGCGGGTGCGGTGACCACCAGCTCGAGACAGTCTTCCGACTGCGGCAGCGGCAGCGACGCGCCCATCACCTGTTCCAGCCGACCCGGTAGTTGCGGCGCGATCACCGGCTGCCGCCCACCCTCCGGCCTGCCTTCGTAGGGCACCGATTCGGGAGGGCCGAACCGGTCCGCCCTGGCGAATCGGATGCCGCGGACCACCACGACGTCGCTGTCGCTCATCTCGTTCCTCCTGCACTCTATCGCAAGTCGACTTGCGATATCCGCCACGCTAGGCCCCCGCACGGCACAACGCAAGAGAACTTGCGATAATGGGGACATGCCCCCGCCTGTCGAGCACATCCCGCAACTTCGCGGAGCGCGGCTGCGGCGCGCTGTCCTGGACGCGACGCTCGCCCGCATCGAGACCGTCGGCATCGACGCCGTGCGTGTCGCCGATATCGCCGCCGACGCCGGAGTACACGAGACCTCGATCTACCGGCGCTGGAAAACGCTGCCGCGGCTGTTGCTCGACGCGCTGCTCTCCCGAATGGAGTCCCAGATCCCCATCCCCGACACCGGATCGGTGCGTTCCGACCTGCTCGCGTTCATGACGACGCTGGTCCGGTTCGCCCGCGCCCCCTCCGGCACGGCCCTGATTCGCTCCACCGTCATCACCGAAGTCGATGCCGACGCCGACGCGGCCCGCCGCGAGTTCTGGGCCGTGCGGCTCGCTGCGTCCGAGGAGATCGTCCGGCGCGGTATCGAGCGCGGCGAAGTCACGGCCGGGACGGACCCGCGCCTGACCATGCTGATGCTGGGCGGGCTGGTTCACATGTACGCGACCCAGTTCGACAGCGACATTCCCGACGGCTTGGCCGAACACTCGGTCGACCTGCTCCTGGCCGGACTCGGACCGCGCTGAATCCCCGCTTCGCGACCCCGAACCCATCGAGTTGAGCGACCCGCCGACGCCGTACCGACGGCCAGCGTGGTTGTTCTAAACAAGCGGCGCGACCGGCCAATTCAGGGCTTGCCGGGTGGACCCAAGATTTCCCCACGCGACGAAGACCTTGGACCGCATGGTCGGCGGTGTCGACGAACGTGATGACCGGACCATCGACGACACCAATCCATCCGGTTTCGAGGGCCCGTCACAGCAGGAGAGGCATTGACAAGGTCTGCGATCACCGGCGGATTGCGGTACTGGGTGCTCAGCGCGACGCAGCGAGGATGCTGTTCGGTGCTCGAACAGTCCTCGCGGTCCAGCGGTCCGTTCCAACCACCGCTTCCTCACAGCATGCCTTCCTTCGAGTGATTCCTCCTCCCGCGGACGTCACGTCCGACGGGTGATGCACAGTGCGCATCACCCCACCGATAGGTTCTGGTGACAAGAGGCGATGGAAGATCGACTGGCACAACCGGCTCCAGCACCGACACTCGGATCTGCGAACGAATCCCCACTCAGACGCGGTACCGATTCCGGCAGTTCGAGGTGCGCAAAGCCTCCGCTTACAGACCACGTGCATGTCGGACCGCCACAACGCTCAGCCTCGACGCTCGCCTCATCCGACAGGTCCTTGATCGCCAGCTCCCGCATGCTCCGCTCGAGTTGGAACTGGTGCTCAACTCAACAGCAGATGAGTTGCCCGACACCAGGCCTGCACCGAACTGCCGTGGCCGACGGGCATGACACCGCGCGAACAGGGTGGGCCGGGTCAGCCAAGCTGTCACGCTCTGCAAATCGACACCCCCAGAACTTCGACTTCAGCACCGGGTTCTCCGACCTGGTCGGGGCCGTATCGATCATGCGCGTCACGCCGCACCGCCTGGCCAAGGCTCTGACCGCGGAGAAACTCGTGACCGCAGGCGGGCTCTCGGCCGGCGCCCTGCTCGAGGCAGTCACCGAATTCCAGGCCATCCTCGAGCACATGGCCACGGACCAGCTCGACCACACCGTAGTCCTGTTGGCCCGGGCGCTCGCCGAGTGGGACCTGCGCCTGGGTATTCCCGACGGAGCTGCCGAGCAGTACCGGCCCGTGAAGAACCTCGCCGAGGTGGTACTCGGGTCGGCTTTTGCCTACCAGCTCATCCGGCCGTCTTTCGGCCGACCAACCCGGCGGGATGGTTCAAGGCAAGGACCCCACGTTGCCACTGGCCGAACTCCAGTCGGCATGGATCCAAGGAACACCGCCGCTTCGTCGAGTTCGCCGACACCGTAAAACGCGACCGGGCTATCGGAATCTGCTATGGCGCAGCAGGAATCGGGAAACGCTGTCCGCTTCGCGATACGCGCGGTGGGACAAGGCCGAACCCCTGCTTACCAAATGGGGACCCCGCGAAGAATCGGACAAAGACATCTACGCCGCGCTGTCGCGCTCGCGCACCGTGTTCTACACACCCACCGTCGCGGCTGCCTCACGTGAACTACGCGACGACCTCAAACGACTGCACACCCGAGTCAACAGCTGTATCGACCAGCATGTGGATGCCCAGCCCGGTCCGCAGCCGATGCCCGACTACATCGAGCTGGTCGTCATCGACGAGTCCGAACGCCTCTCCGCCACCGGGATCGAGCACTTGCGCGACCGGTACGACCGCGGCGAGCACGGGCTGCTGTTCATCGGTATGCCCGGCATCGAGAAGACCTTCTCCCACCGTGCCAGTCCATCGCGGGTGGGGTTGTCGGCGAATTCCTGTAGCAGCCGTGACCCCTCGCTCGGTCCGGGACTGAAAATGTTGGTGCCGACACCGCCGATGGCAACGAGCTTGTCGATCCGCGAGGAGTGGTTGATGGCGACGTTCGTTCCGACGACACCGCCCATGGAATTGCCGACCACGGCAGCGGATTCGATCCCCAGCGCATCCATGAAACGGATGACGGAGTCGTCGGCTGCGAGGACCGGATGCCCGCCTACGGGGTCGCTGACGCCGAAGCCGGGGAACTCGAGGGCATAGCAGTGATAGTGTTCGGCGAAGGCCGCGAGATTGCCGCGGTAGTTTCGCCAGCCGCTGACTCCGATTCCGGATCCGTGTAGCAACACCAACGGCGGCCCGTCACCAACCTCGTGATAGCGCAGTACCCCCTTCTCGGTGTCGACGTCTCTCAGGGTGCTCTCGTATGTCAGATCCACACATCCAGATTGGAACACGTTTCAGTTTCTGCGCAGCGTGGCAGTGAGCGGCTGCCCGAGTCCGAGATGCGTTCAGCAACTGCCTCGAGACACTGAGACTGTCTGGAACCCAACGAGTCTCGACAGAGGCTCACCGGGTTGACTCAAACCGACTGTTCGGGGGCCAGATCTTGGGCGGAGGGCAGTGCTGGCGGTTCGCTGATGACACTGATGCGGAAACCGGCCGCGGTGAAGGCCTCGGTCATCGCGTGCAGCGGTCGGTCCCAGAAGCTCAGTTGGGCGGTCTGCCCGCCCATGGTCCATTCTTCGGTCCGGTTGCGGGTCTGGAAATAGTTGGTCTCCTGCCCGGCCAGGCACTGGCCGAGAGAGTTTGCGAAAGGATGCTCGACCGAGGCGATGAGTCGTCCGCCGGGAGCCAGCACGCGTCGCAGCTCGGCCGGTGTCGGTCCCCAGTCTTGCAGGTAATGCAGCACCAGAGACGCAACGACGTCGTCGAACGCGCCGTCAGGAAACAGCAGCGGATCTGCCAGATCAGCGACTCTCAGGTCCGCGTCGTCGCCGAGGCGTCGTCGGGCCTGCTCGAGCATCCCAGCGCTCGCGTCGATGCCGGTCACGACAGCGCCCCGATCGCACACTCTCACTTGCCACCCGCCCCCGGACGGCGTCCGTGGTCCGGGCGGATGGTCGCCAGGTACTTGGACTGCGAGATTCCTCGCGCTGCACAAGGCGCGCTGAACGGTCAGGAGTGGGGTTTCGTGGTGTCGTCCATGGCGCGGCGGACTTGTTCGACGAGCAGGCGGTACACGTTTTCGGTGATGGTTCGGCTGTTCGGGTCGTAGAGGTTGTAGGCGTGGTCGACGTCGGGGACGTCGTAGTGCAGCGTCAGCGCTCCTGCTTTCCTCAGGGCGTGCGCGAATCGCACGCCTTCGTCGCGGAGCCGGTCCAGCGCACAGGTGATCACGACGGCGGGCGCGATCCCGGCGATGTCGCGGGAGTTCTCGCCCCATGCCGGGGAGGCCAACGCGTCGCGACGTGTGAGTGGGTCGGGAATGTAGGCGGTGTTGAAGATTTCGCACAGCCATGGCGTGATCATGGCTTGCGACGCCCGGGCGTTCTTATCCTTGCCCGGGGTGACCAAATCCAGTGGGGCATAGTGCACGACCTGCAGACGTAACCGCGGCGTGCCGAGGTTACGCGCCAGCCGCGCCGCGCCGGCGGCGATCGCACCTCCCGCGCTTTGGCCTCCGACGCACAGTCGCGTTCCGTCCCAGTGCTGCCCGGTGGCAGCGGCCCAACTCAGTACGTCGTAGGCCTGTTCGACGGGGACCGGGAACCGATGGGTGGGAGCCAGCGCGTAATCGACGTTGACGACGGCGATTTCAGCGTACGCGGCCAGGTAGCGACACCATGGATCGTCCTGCTCGTAGTCACCGAGGACGTATCCGCCGCCGTGGAAGTTGACGTATACCCCGCGGGCGGGTCGGTGGCGTGGCGGGTGGTAGACCGTTGCGCGCACCTCGCCGTGGCGGGTTGGAATGTCCAGTTGTGTCGTGGCCGCCGCGACGTCACCGAAGCGCAGGGCGGGGGCGGGCCGCAGACGCTTGACTCGTTGCAGGAGCCACGCCGCGAGATCAGCGACGGGAGGCGTCGAGAGAACCGACATCCGAGATTCCTGGCCCTAGGAGATAGTGCGGCATCAATCTTGCCCGTCGCGGCCCGGCGGGGCCGTGTCGATCACCGATTCGTCGTCAATGCCGACGTACTCGAGCAGGGTGATGGTGGCGAATTCGGGCACGACGTGGGTCGGGTACGTGGGTCCCTGGTTGCGATAGGTGCGCATCAGCTCCAGGTGATCGTTCTGGTACAGAACGGTTTTCGCCGGATTGTCGGCGACCCAGCGAGGGAAGAAGATCGTTCCGTGCAGCCGTCGTTGGCCGGGCATCACGTTGACCACGACCGAGGTCCCGGTGGGCTCGTGCCAGGAGATCTTATGGACGTCGTCAGCGAGCTGGACCAAGTCGACGGTTTGGTCGCGAACCCAGCGGCCGCCAACCATTCCCGAGCGGATCCGGTAGTCGATGGTCGTGGCGTTCTTGACGTACATCTCGTAGGTCCAGCCGTTGTCGTAGGTGTAGACGAACCGGCGCCCGATCAGAGTGGATCGGGAAGGCTCCTGGCCATCTACGCGCATGCCAGTAGTATTGTCACAAAACTATTTTGCTACAAGGAGTACTTGCAGTGAGAGAAACCACATCTTCGGCGCGGGAGTTCGCCCAGCTCCTGGGCCCGCTTCGACGTGCGGTGCTCAAGTCGACACGACAGGCCGCGGGGCTACCCGAGCTCTCCGAACCGCAGATCGAGGTGCTACGCCTGCTGTCGAGCGAGGGACCGGTGGCACCCTCGCGCATAGCGGGCGCGCTACAGATGGCATCCTCGACGCTGAGCAACTTGCTCAAGGCGATGACCGACGGCGGGTTGGTCGAACGCGCCCGGCGAGCCGATGATCAACGGCGAGTCGACGTCGCGATTTCGCCGTTCGCCCGGGAACTCCTGAACACCTACGACGCGACCAGCCTGCGAACCATCGAAAACTTCCTCGACGAGCTCGCCGACCACGAGCGGGCGGCTTTCGATGCCACTGTCCCCGTCCTGCGCCGCATGTGCGCCGCCTTCGCCGCCACCGAGCGCGCAGCGACCCACGGGTAGAGAAGACGGAAATGGCAGTTTCCCACCAGAGTTGGTGCGCCCAGTAGTGTGCGGCTTCTGCGCCGTCGACGCCGAGCAGCACCCCGATCTGAGCACTGCGGCGCCGCAACGTGTTCACCACATTCTCCACCGCGTTCAGCTGCTGCTGCGATCCCTGCGCTGGCGTGAATTCGCTGTAGGCGGGGTGGATTCCGCAGAAGCGCGCCAACCGGTCGTAGTCGGCTCCCAGTCCCACAACAACGCATCCCGGTCGATCGGGGTCGTCGACCCGGGTGCCCCGAACCAGTTCGCTGGGATCGGTTCGGCGGATAGGCCCGGTCTGTTGACATGCTGGTCGGGGGTGCAGCGGTGCAGGGCCCGTTGGCGGCGTCAAGAATGTGGGCGACGTGCGGGTCGAAGTGCGAGAGCGGGAAAGTGCTCAGCCTCGACCCTGCCTTGGAGCGACGCCTCGCCTCGAACGCGGCATGAGGTGTGCGCGGTCTTTCGGCTGAGCCACGAGCATCGCGACGTCGAGGATGGGCTCGGCGCGCCAGGACAGGGTGCGTTGGATGCCGTTAGGGCTCCTGCCCCGCCACAGCGCTCATCCCCCGGGTCGTGGAGAGCGGATCGAAATCGCCCGACCACACGGATAAGGCGGCAGGATCAGCGATGACGGCACCGGAATTGATCTCGGTCACCAGATCCCGCTCGGTGACGGCCGCTGCCGCGTGTACTCCGCTGAGCATGGCGCCGACGGTTCCTGGGCCCCAGCGAGTGCTCGTGCCGGCGAGGAAGAGTCCCCCGATCGAGGTCGATGAGCCCGGACGCAAGCTCGCGAACTGATCGATGCTGACCTTCAGCCCGAACGGTGCTCCACCGCTGTTGCCGACAAAGCGCGTCTGTGTGGCGGGCGACCCCAACTCCGCGAGCTTGATATGGGCCGATGAACCCGGAAACGCTTGTTCCATACGCTCAGCCATGCCGTCGAGCACGATCGTCTTGACCTGTTGATAGGTGCTGCTCGCACGGTAATCACCGGTCGTGAGGTCGTAGCCGTCGAAGCCCCAGAGCCGGGGATCGAAGGGAGTGATCGTTTGGACCTCGACGGTCGAGTTGGCGGTAGGTGCCGCGCGCCTATTGCCTGGATCCCGCCGTGAAGACGACTGGACGAACATCGGCTGCCTGGCCGCCATCTGTCGCGCCCACTCGGTCCCGTTGCCGGCAAAGCCGCTACCGTCGATCAACTGTCGCGACATACGTACCAGCGACCACAGGGACGTGGCATCCGCCCAGGTAGGTATCGCGAAGTAGTTGCTGTTGGGCTGCACGCCGGTGTCGAACTCGATACCGAAGAAGCCGTTGATGAGTGGTCGCGACATGGACCAACTCTTGACCCGGGCGCGTTGGGCGAGCGGCAGGTTCTCCAGGCCGACGAGTTCGGTGAAGGTTTTGATGATGTCGGCGTCGGAAACCACGGTCGGCGCGAGGATTGTTTCCCCGTCCCGCAAGCGGACGCCGGTCACCGTTCGGCCGGCGAGCGTGATCGCGGAGACTCGGGCGTTGGTGCGTATTTCACCGCCGTGGGAGGTGATCACTTCGGCGAATCCGGCAGCTAGCATCTGCCCTCCGCCCTCCGGGTAGAACGAGCCGCTGCCGACGTAGTCCTGCAGAAAACCGGCCATCGCCACGGTCGGAATCTCCAGCGGTGTCGAGGCCAGGGCTCCGCACTGGACCGACAGCGCGAGAATCGACCGTGGCGAGAACCCGCAGGTCGTGAGGAACACAGCAAAGGGCATAGCCGCGAAGAGTGCCGCTCGGCCCGACCGTGCCAGAGCACGCCCCGCCGCCGCATGGGACGAGACCGTGGAACGGTTGGCGATTTCACCCAGTCGACGCATGACCGAGTGATAGCGCTGCACCGCGGCCCGCTCCGTGGGGAAGGCCTCGAGCAAACTCGACAGGTAGGCATCCCATCCCACCGGCACCGCGAGTTCGAAGTCAGGCCCGATGATGCGATCGAACCCACTCTGGTCCATCGGGAGCCAGTTCAACCGGTCATCGAGCGCCAGGCCACGCATAATCGTCGAGACGATCCCGTCAGGCCCGCATTCAGCGAGATAGTGGACCCCGCAATCGAATTCCCAACGCCCTCGCCTGCGGAACACATGTGAGGATCCGCCGAGCGCGCTGTACTGTTCCAGGACCAGAACGCGCTTGCCTGCAGCGGCCAGGTACGCTGCCGCTGACAGACCGCCCAGCCCTGATCCGATCACAATCGAGTCGTACTGTGCCGGAGTGGATTTCGACGGTGACATCATCGTGTTTCCCTTCTCAGTGAGCTCGTGAGGTGCGAGCTGATCGATCAGCCGGTGCCGACGAACAGGCCGGGTAGAAGATGCGACGAGTTCGTACGGTTCGCACCCCGCTCATGGATTGCTCCTCTCTTTCCATGCGAGGAGCACAGATCCGTCCGCGGGTTTCCACGGCAGGAAGATGGCGATGACGACCGCGACGAGCAGTGATGCCGATACGGTGACATAGGACGCGAGCTGGAAGCCCTCCAAGGACGCGGCTTTCATCGCGTAGATCAGATCGGCCTTCTGCTGAGCGAAGGCGGGGTTGGTGGGCCGCTTGACCATTTCCAGTACGGCGATGACACTTTCGCGAGCAAAGCTCTTCTCGTTCGCAGTCATCAGGAAGTCGGGGATGGCATCGATGCGTGGGCCGACCTTGGTCGTATACACCGACGCCACGATTGACCCCAGCACCGCGACCCCGAGAGTGCCGCCCGCCTCGCGGGTGGTGTCGTTGACCGCCGAACCGGCTCCCGCCTCGTCGAGAGCCACCGACGACATGATCGATTCCGTCGCCGGACCCTGCACGATCGCCAACCCCAGCCCCATCAGCACCATCGAGACCAGCACAGGACCCATATACGGCGTCTCCACATTCACCTGACCGGCGATGAACATCCCGACACTCATCACCACCAGACCGAAGACAATGACCGCGGTGGTACCGACCTTCTGGGCGATGAGTGTCGCCAGTGGGGCACCGACCGCGATAGCCACGGCGAATGGCAATGAATGCACACCGAACTGCAGCGGCGACAACTCCATCACACCCTGGAAGTACTGGGTGATCATGAACAAGAATCCGAACATGGAGAAGTAGGCGACCATGATCGCCACCGCAGGCAGGGAAAATCGCCGGATACGGAACAGGCTCATGTTCAGCACCGGCGAGCTGGTTCGCATCTCCCACCGGACGAACACCGCGAAGCAGACCACCGCGAAGACAAAGCCGACCAGGCTGATCGGGGAAAGCCAGCCCTGATTCGGTGCCTCGATAATTGTCCACACCAAGGCGGTGACGCTCAGCAGCGACAGAGCGATGCCGACGACATCGAGCCTGCCGGTGTGTGCGGCCCTCGACTCCGGGACCAGTAGGCGAGCAAAAACCAAGATGACCACGGCGACCGGGATATTCACCCAGAATACCGAGTGCCAGGAGAAGTGCTCGAGTAGCCAGCCGCCAGCAGTGGGCCCGATCGCGATAGCGAAGCCGGCCATCGCGGTCCACGCGGCGATAGCGATAGCCCGTTCCTTGACGTCGGTGAAGATGTTGATGATCATCGCCAAAGTCGCCGGGAAGACAGCGGCGGCGAACACTCCCATCGCGGCACGAGCGGCGATCACCTGGCCGAGATCGGTCGCCGATGCGCCACCCACGGACATGATGGCAACGCCTACCAGTCCGAGCATCATCACCTTGCGTCGGCCGAAGCGGTCGCCGAGATGACCGAACGCCAGCAGCAGGCCCGCGAAGGTGAGCGTGTAGGCATCGACCACCCACTGCAACCCGCCGAAACTGGCGTGCAACTGCACGCCCAGAGACGGCAATGCGACGTTGAACGACGGTGTTGTCGAGCACCACAAGCAATTCCGCAGCGCAGATGACGACCAGGGCCAGCCATCTCCCCTGCCTGCTCAGGACTGACGTCTGCGTTGCCCGCTCGGCTGGTTCCACAACAGGTGGGTGGGGCATGATGGGATCGACTCCTCGTCAATGCGATGGGGGCGAGCTCGGGAGGGTGGCTGCCGACCCGGCTGAGCCCATGGGCTCAGCCCGGGCCGACAGCCACAAAGGTGCTGGCGGCGGCGGCTCAATTCCGCGACAGCACCGGCTTGGACGGGAACGCCAAGGATCAGGACGCCGTGCGCCGGAGGGGTTCGGATCGGAAGCGGGTGGTGGGCCCGTCGATACCGAGTACCTTCCACATCCGACGGGAGATCGGGTTGAGCAACCCGATCTCAGCGGCTAGTGCGCGGACATCTGCGAAGAAGTCGGCGAAGGCCTGTCTCGAATCCGGCGAGCCGTAGAACACTTCCCTGCGCACCGAGTGGGGGATGCCGGCCTCAGCGAAGAACGCCCGCGGCGGGGTGACGATAGCTCGGCCGAGCGCGAACATGATGATCGGCAAGGCCATCGACAAGCCCAGCTTGTGAACCGGATTGGCTTGCGGCACGCGCTGTTTGAGGAATTCGTGTGCGAACGAGATGTGGCGTGCTTCCTCGGCCACGTGGATGGCCATCACCGAGCGCATGATCGGATGCACCTCCTCGCCGGAGCGCAGGATCGCCTTCTGGATGTGATCGATGGGCTCCTCACCGGCCAGTACACCCATGAAGAACAGGTTCGGAAACAACGCTCCGGCAGGCCCGACCACGTATCCGAGCAGCGTTTTCAACCATGGGGTCATCCCGGGCACGTCGATACCGATGCGGTTGACCATCTCCTGGAACATCAGGTTGTGATTGCACTCCTCGATGATTTCGTGAGTGCAGTACCGGAACTCCGGCGAGCCGTTGGGCAGCCGGTAGGTGTGCTGGATCATGCCGCTGATCAGCAGCAGCTCGAACTGCAAACCGACCTTCGCGATATTGGATTGACGATACTTGCCGATCGCGATCTGGCGCTCGCGCGGCAACGCCCGATACCAGCGGTGAGGTCCCAGCATCTCACCGGACACCGTCAGGATCCAGCGCTCAGGCGCGGCGTCGGCGTCGAAATCCGGATCCTCCCAGTCGATATCGAGATACGGGTCGAAGCGCCGGTGCACCGAACCCTCCGACAACAGCGACAACGCGTCTGCGTATGCCCCGGCCTCGCCTACGAGATCGTCACCCACCCGGATTTCGTTCAGTTCGATCGCCATTGATCTCTCCTCGCACGATTGTATGTAACTGCCCGTCACACTATGGCTAGGCTAGTAGAACAGATGGTCTGCCGCAAGCGGAGATCGCCTCGGCATCCAGGGTTTTTCAGATCGGCAACACCGAAGAGAGCACCAATTGGTCTACTTTTAGGATCGCCGCTAGGCTTGTGGTCTGGTACCGAGGCGGGGAGAGACTCATGGCTGCGGACGCACGGCGGCGGTTGATCGACAGCGCGATCGAACTCATCCGACGCCGAGGAGTGGCCGGCACCGGGGTGGCCGATCTACTCGAGCACAGCGGCACCGCTCGACAGTCGATCTATAAGCACTTTCCCGGAGGAAAGACCGAGTTGATCGAGGAGTCCGTCCGGACCGCGGGGGCCTGGATCGAACAGATGATCGAGCAGATGGCCGAAGCGCTCTCCCCACCGGAAATGCTGGACGCGTTCGTCGAGTACTGGAAATGGGTGCTGGTGACCAGCGACTACCAGTCCGGATGCCCGATAGCCGCCGCAGCATACGGCGGCAGCGAAGCACCAGGCGCCCGAGAACTTTCCAGCCAGGCATTCCGACGCTGGGAACAGCACCTTGCCGAGAAAGCTATCGCACAGGGCGTACCGGAACGGACAGCTCAGAGCCTCGCGACGATGACAATCGCGGCAATCGAAGGCGCGGTCATGATGTCGATCGCAGACCACAGCATCGCGCCCCTCATCCGCACACACGACCAACTCCGCGAACTGCTCCAGATCCATCTCGAAGCGCCTTGATCACGCACCGATCCAGGGACAGCGGCAAGGTCGGCAGCTGGCCACCTAGAGCGGACAACCGCTTCGATCCTCAATCGCCCACCCAAAGAACGAGGGTCATCCGCGGTCGCATGTGGATGCGACCCGTCTCGATCCAGCAGGATCGGCAGCCCGACGAGACACACAGCAAGCCCAACGAGCACGCAGGTGCTGCGGTGCCGGAGTTCGCTTCGGGATGCTCCAGGTACCAGATCGAACTCTTTGCCAGCCAGAAACTTTCACCGGCGACAGACCGATATCAGGCGATTAGCCGGCATCTCGGCAGCGACCGGCGCCGCCATCTCGACATCCAGCGGCGCCGGCGCCGCCACCTGCGTACCGCGTTCTACCACCGTGGTCGAGATTCCCCGCCACACCAGGTTTTCGGCCAGCTCCACGCCGATGAATCCGGCACCGACGACCACCACCGACCGCGCGTCGGCCACCGCCTCAACCATGCGGTCCACATCCTCGACATCCCGCAACACCAGCGCGCGTCCCACTCCGGGGACAGGCCGCACAACCGCTGACGCACCGGTACTCACACCAGCTCATCGAAGGATTCGACATACTCGCGAGCTGTATCCACCTCATGGACGATCACCGTACGTGCGACCGGATCCACCGCGACGACTTCATGGCGCACTCGCACGTCCAGGCGAAACCGCGCGGAGAGCCCCTTCGGGGTCTGCAGCAGCAACGATTCCCGCTTAGGGATCACGCGCCGACGTAGTAGGGCAGACCGCAGTTCGCGAACGAGACGTGATCGCCACGCTCGAAAACGACGATCTCGGCCGATTCATCCAGTCGACGCAAACGCGCAGCTGCCGACATACCCCCCGGCAACCCCACCAACGATCACAACTCTCATCTCGCGTCTCCTAGCGGTCTCGGCACGGCCTGTGCCGCATGCCACTCTTCCGATTTTTATACCCCAGGGGGTATCTTTGGCTCGACAGTCAATATACCCCCAGGGGTATGAAAGGAAGAATGATGAGCGACTCTCTGACGGTTTCCCCAGCTCGAAGCACGGAACCGCCGGGCATATCCGGCGGTATCCTGGGTCGGCTCGGCGCGACGATGGCGGGCCGGTCCAGGCTCGTTGTCGGCGTGTGGCTCGTGCTGCTGGTCGCCCTCGGCTCCGCCGCACCGAGCGTGTTCGACTCGCTCGCAGGGGCAGGCTGGCAGGCCAACGGTTCGGAATCGGTGCGCGTGCGCGAGCTGGCGCAGCAGCACTTCGGAGGCAATTCCTCAGCGGCGGTGCAGGTCGTCGTCCATTCCGACGCCTACACCGTCGACAGTCCACAAGTTCAGCAGGCTCTCGAAGAGATCGGCACCGTGTTCGAAGGGGATTCCCGCTTCGGCGAGGTGATCGCACCACAGCCCGGGATGTCCATCAGCCCGGACGGACACACCGGCATCCTCATCGCCGGCGCCAACGCCTCCACCGACGACATGGTCAAAGCCGTCGACGAACACAAGGAAGCGCTCACCGCGGTGTCGGGGGACGGGATCGACGTCTACCCGACCGGCGCCTCAGCGCTGTGGAGCGACTTCAACAAGGCCAACCATGACGCCATGATCAAGGCCGAGTTGTTCTCGTGGCCAGTCACATTGGCGATCATGGTGCTGGCCTTCGGGTCGATGGTCGCCGCCGGGCTGCCGCTCCTGCTGACCCTGGCGGGGCTGATCGCGTCCGCGGGCGGATTGGTCCTGCTGAACCAGGTCACCCCGATCTCGGTGTGGGCGATGAACTTCGCGATGATGTTCGCCCTCGCGCTGGGCATCGATTACGCACTGTTCATCGTTGCCCGTTTCCGTGACGCGCTCACCACCGCACCGAATTCCAGAGCAGCCGTCGCCGAGACCATGGACACGGCAGGGAAGGCCGTTGTGCTGTCCGGACTCACCGTCCTGGTCAGCCTGTCGGCCGTGCTGATCGTGCCGGCACCAGCCGTGCGCACCATGGCGGTCGGCATCATGTTCGCGGTCACATTCGTTCTGCTCGCCACCATGACGCTGCTGCCGGCGGCACTGGGCGCCCTGGGCAGCAAGGTCAACGCGGGCGCACTGCCGTACGCCAAGCGCCAGCAGCACCGCTCACCGCGATTCGAGGCGTGGGGCAAGTTGCTGCACGACAAGCCCTGGCCGTTCGCCATCGGCGCACTACTCGTGCTGATCGCGCTGTCGGTGCCTGTCGTCGGCCTGAAGGTGGCGATGCCCTCGATCCAGGTCGTGCCCGATGACGCGCCGGTCCGGCAGGGCTACGAACTCGTGCAGGCCCAGATGGGCGAGGGTGCGCCGGGCATGATCCAGATCATCGCCCCGACAGGTGAGGCCACACAGGTCGCCGAAGCCGCCAGAACCGTCGACGGCATCAGCATGGTCACCCCCGCCCAGCCCGCGACCGACGGTAGCGGCCTGGTCATGATGCAGGCACTGCCCGACGTCGACCCATCGGACGAGCGGATGGGCGACATCCTGGACGACCTGCGTGACACCATGCCGGCCGACGCGCTGGCAGGCGGTGCTCCAGCCGAGAACCTGGATTTGCAGGACGCCCTGGACAAATACCTGCCGATCATCGTCGGAATCATCCTGGTGCTGGGCTTCGCACTGTTGCTGATCGCACTCCAGGCGCCGTTGATCGCCGTGCTGGGCACCGTGGTCAGTCTGCTGTCGACCGCCGCGGCGTTCGGGGTCGCGCGCCTGATCTTCCAGGACGGCCACAGTGCGGGCCTGCTCGGATTCACTCCGCAAGGGTTCCTCGACGGCTGGGGGCCGGTGTTCTTCTTCGCGATGATCTTCGCCATCGCGATGGATTACACAGTGTTCCTGCTGGCGACCGCCAAGGAGCACTACGAACACTCCGGTGACCCCGAGATCGCGCAGGTCGACGGGATGGCCCATTCCGGCCGGGTGATCTTCGCCGCCGCGGCGGTCATGGTCGCGGTGTTCTTCACCTTCGCACTCGCCGAGCCGCTGCCACCCAAGGAGATGGGAATCATCCTCGGCGTGGCGGTGATGCTCGACGCCTTCGCGGTCCGGCTGGTGCTCCTGCCCGTGCTGCTGCGCTTGACCGGCCACGCCGCGTGGTGGTCCCCCGCGTGGCTGCGCAAGGTTCTCCCCTCCATCAGCTTCGCCCACCACTGAGATCACATCCACGGGCTCGCCGCCGGCGGGCCCGTGGATACCCCCGGGGGTATGCGGGGTGAACCACACAGAAAGGCACCACCATGGTCGGCAACGAAGAGACTATCGCCCAGGTCCTCAACCGCCTTCGCCGCGCGAACGGACAGCTCGCCGGCGTCATCTCGATGATCGAACAGGGCCGCGACTGCAAGGACGTCGTCACCCAGCTCGCCGCCGTTTCACGCGCCCTCGACCGCGCCGGGTTCAAGATCGTGGCGACCGGCTTGCGGGAATGCCTTACCGGAGACACCGCCGACGGCTCGGAACCGATGACCGAAGCCGAGCTGGAAAAGCTCTTCCTCGCCCTCGCCTGATCACACAATGTGCTGGCGAGCAACATGATTGGATGAATTGCCCATGCCGAATCTCCCCCGACACCAGGGCTGGTCGATCGAGCGCCTCGTGCCGCTACTCGCAGGCGCCTTCGTTCTGATCAGCGTCCTGCTCGCGGTCACGTTTTCGCAGTGGTGGCTGATCTTCACCGGTTTCGTCGGCGCGAATCTGCTGTTCTACAGCGCCGTCGGCTGGTGCCCCGCGACATTGCTGCTGCAGCGCGCCGGCGTTCCGGCCACCTCCGCCGACTGCCCGACACCGCGTCGCTGACGACGAACATCCACCGACCGAAACGCTACCGATCATGAGCCCGGCAGTGTCCACCACCGTTCACACGAGCTTCGACGAAGCTGTCGAACTGATTCGAACCGCCCTGTCCGCATAAGGGTTCGGAGTTCTCACCGATATCGATATGAAAGCCACACTGAAGGCCAAGATCGGTGCAGACATCGAGGACTACCGCATCCTCGGCGCCTGCAATCCGCCGCTGGCCCACCGCGCCGTCAGCGCCGACCGGGACTGCTGCACGGACTGGTGACATCTGATCTGCGGTGCCGGGAGGCACTGCTGGAAGGATGTGTCCTGTGCCCAAGCCGTATCCCAAGGAGTTCCGCGCGGGCCAGCCGATGGCGTCGCGGACCGCGTGGCGGATCTGTTCGACCAACAAATGGTGGAGCAGTTTCGGTAGGAAACGCGGCTCCGAGTACAGCCGTTCAGGTCCACCGGTCCATGACGACCTCGTCGAGCGGAAGTTCACCGCTTGTTCACCAAATAGGTTGTGGCTCACAGACATTACCGAACATCACACGAGTGAAGGGAAGCTCTATCTGTGCGCGGTGAAGGACGTGTTCTCGGACCGAGATCGTGGGCTACTCGATCGACTCGAGGATGAAAGCGCGCCTCGCCGTTGATGCTCTGGGCTCGGCTGCGGCCCGACGCCGCACGGTCGGCGACCAGTTCGCTGGTTGCGTAGTTCACAGCGACCGCGGGTCGCAATTTCGGCGCAGACGATCTTGTTCAGGCGGTTCGAGAGGACCGTCGCGAATCGCAGATCGGCGATTTCAAGCATCGACCTCTCCTCCCTTCGTATCGGGCTGCTTGGATGCGATAGCACCTACAGCGTGCCCGCGGAGACCAGGGCATGCGATTGGTTAAACCCAGGCGACCTGTAGTCCGAATCCGGCGGCTGCAATCGCCTCTCTGGCAACCGCTTCGGGCGGTGACATCGGTCGTGTCAATGCCACCGCCCTTGGAGAGATGTACTGAAATCGGCGGTTGCGGACGTTTGTCAGATCTCGATCCGGCGTTTCCACCATGGGAGGTCGTGCGGGGCGAATGGGTCGCTGACCGTCCGGGCGATGACGCGATTGTCGAGCGGTCCGAGCTCTCTCCTCAGTTCTCGTTGGGCCCGGGGCCGGAGAGAACCGGCGGCCCGCTCGAGCAGCGTCCTGACGTGGTAATCGCCGCTGCGTAGGTTCGAGTCGTCATGTCCGTAGTCGGGTGCCAGGTCTCGACGTGAACGCCGACCCGTGTCGGCCCATCGTCGGAAGGCGTGGGCGACGGAACCGGGGTGCAGGCCGTGGGAGCGTTCGAAATCGGCGATCTGGCGATTCGCGGCGGGCGAGAGCCGTTGTATGACAGGAGGTGTCCGGTAGATAGCTGCAGGTCGGGGGTGTGCGTTGTGTCGCGGTAGCCGTGACCTGATCTCACCCGGTGATCGGCGAGGCATGGGGGAACTTCCAGGGGACCGGATATTGCAGGGTTCCCGCTGACTCTAGCGGCATGTAGCTGCTGGTCTCGATGGCACCAGTCCCGCCAGTCGTCACCTCAACAGGTGCCGCTGGATTCCGGCGAAGACTACTACCCCCTTTCGTGACGCCGACGCAGTTCGACGAGCTCTCGCCGGTAACCAACCGGGGACGGTTGGACTGTGGCCCATCCTGAAAATCGGCATGAGCGCGTCTCCAAAGGCCCAAGATGGTCTCAGGCCGTTGGCCTCGGGAGTGAGCGCCGTGACCGCTTCGAACCGCGCGCATCGCGGCAATAGAGTGCGTTCGCCAGCCAGTCATTCCCCCGCTCAGCTCTCGGCGAGGACCGCAGCATCCACATACCGTGGATCACGGGCGATCGCGGCGAAACTCGACTCGCCGTCGGCGTCAACCGATTCCTCCACCTCGGCCAACCGGACGAGTAGATCGAAATAGCTCGCCTCGGCCGTCCGCAACTGCGCGATCGCCGCCGTGAGGTCGATATCGGCGGCGAAACGCGCCCCGTCGACACCGACCAACAGGGTCGCCAGCCATCCGTCCGAATCGGCCGCGAACATCGCCCCGCTGGTTTCTGCCCAGAACAACACCGCGCTCGGCGCCATTTCAGAGCTCAACCGCCCTGCCGCGGCGAGCATCACCAGCGCGGTATAGATGTTCGCCTCACAGAACCCGAAGTGCATCAAATACGCCTCGAGCGCTCCCGCCCGATACCTCAGTACATAGGTCAGCCCACCGGTGTCCTCCCCGAAACAGTCGGCGAAATACTCTCGAGGCGTCATCCCCTCCTCGGCCTGCCGCCAATCCGGCGCCTTCCCGTCCCAGAACCACCGGTCATACATCGCGCCGTGATTGTCGATGGACTCCGGCCCCGGCGCCGGTGTCTCCAGCCACCGCTCGAATGCCTCCCGCCCCATGGGAATTCGAGCGGCAATGACAAACGTGTCCGACACAACCGGCTCCTCATCGATCTCGACGGCGCCCACCATCGCGGGCCCCGCGCCATCCTAAGATCTCGCCGCCTCCGCCTCGGCGGCCTGATCATCGATCGCTGCTGAGGCGACGCTGGCCACGGGCCGCCGCCAGCTCCTCGATACCGCCTTCAACGGGACCACGCCTACCGACGAGCAGCTCGGCTCCGTCGAGGTACCAAGCCTCGGAGATCACCGTTCAGCAGCTCCGCACGTGGTGCGCCGAATTCACCTGAGCGCACCAACCTGCGACTATGCCTGCGCGACCCGCAATCGAGGCAGTCCGGCGCCGAGCAACTCGCCTGACCCGGTCGACTCCGAGTTCAGGCCGGCCAGAACTCGTCCGAATCGCCGCGGCGAGGATCACCACCGCGATACCGACACCGAGCGATGACGGATCGAACATCGCGGCAATGCCGTTGGCTCCGATGAACCCGGCAGTCCCGGCCGCGGCCATCCGACCGTCCGGGTTACCCGACCACACTCGAATCGCGATGACCCCGAACACCACCGCCGCCCCGCGCACGGTGAGGGGTGGACGTGTTGCAGTCATGGACGCCCCGAATGTCGGCCACTGAACCGATTTTTCGCCACGGTATCAGTCCAGCCCAGGCGGCGGTCGGCCGTCGACGCCGTTCTAACGCTGAAACACGCTCGCACTGAGGCAATCTCGGCATCGAGCTGAGCGATCCGGTCGGCGTCAGAGTGCCCTGGGCAACCGAATTCGGCCGACGCTTCCGGCAACGGTACGGAGAGGGGATGTCAGGTCACCGCGCCAGAACGTGCCGGGTACGTCGCGTCGCTTTCGCCACCGCTGCCACACCGCGCGGGCCTGCCTGTGTGGCACACGGCAATACCGGCCTGTGTCACGGCAAGGGAGGTCAGAGCAGCCCGGGCGTGGTGCCCGGTGCTGCGGGCGGTGCGTCGGGTTCGCGCACCATCCGGAACGAATTGAGCAGCCCGAGCAGTGCGGCGAGGATCGGCACGAGCAGCGCCGCCTGCAGCGCGAGTGGCCGTGCGTCGGTGTTGATCCGGACGATCTCCTCGCGGATCGCCGGGGGCTGACCAGCGAGCAGGGACTCGAGTTCGGTGTTGCTCATGACCTGCGCGTCGTCCTCGAGGACCTGGGCGACGTGCTCCTGCTCTGCGGGTGGGAGCACCTCGCTCGACTTCGCCATCGCGGTGAAAGTGAGCGATAGCGTGGCCAGCATGACCGCGCCGGCGAACGCCAGACCGAACGAGAGCCCGAACGACCCGGCGGCGGAGTTGGTGCCCGAGGCTTCGCTGACTCGTTCCTCCGAGATCGGCGCGAGGGTGTAGTTGTTCAACTGCGAGACGAGCAGACCCAAACCCGCGCCGGCGACGACGAGCGGCGCCAGCAACGCCCACCCGAACTCGGCGCGGGGCACCAGCGGGACGAGCACCGCGATGCCGACGGTGACCAGGACGAAACCCCACCGGATGATCGTCGCCGAACGCCGAGCCCCTGCCCACTTCCCCGCGAGCAGCGCCACGGCGAACATGCTCAGCGACAACGGAGCCAGCGACAGGCCCGCCTGCATCGCGTTGTACTCGAGCACCATCTGCAGGTAGATCGGCAGAGCGATCATCGTGCCACCCAAAGCGATCTGCTGGAGCATCTGCCCGGTGACCCCGAGCCGGAACACCCTGGACCGGAACAGGTCCGGATCCATCAGAGCGGGTTCGCCCCGCCGCTTCCGGCGAATCAGCCAGTACGCGAGCCCGATCAACGCCGCCGCACCGACCACCAGCAAGGCCGCGACGGCCTCGCCACCTTCCTGCCACACCAGGATCCCCAGCACAATGCCACCCATGCCCACGACCGACAGCGCGGCACCGACCACATCCACTCCTCGCGCCCCCGTGTAGGGCACGTCGCGAACCAGCCCGATACCCGACAGGACGACGGCGATGATCACCACCTCGAGCGCGAACCCGACGCGCCACGACAGGTAGGTCGTGACGAAGCCGCCCAGCAGTGGTCCCACAGCGGCGGCGATCGCGGCCGCCGCGCCGACGAGTGCGTACACCTTCTTCTGCGCGGCCCCGTGGAAGTTGCCGTGCACCAGTGACTGCATGGCGGGCAACAGCAGAGACGCACCGATGCCACCGACCACGGCCCACAGGACGATCACCGTGGTCAGACTCTGCGCGAACGTCATCGCGGCCGCCCCGGTCGCGTAGCCGAGCAGGCCCAGCACGTAGGCGCGTCTGCGGCCGATCAGATCCCCGACTTTGCTGCCGATCAGGATGAAGGCCGCCGACACCAACGCCTCGAGCGCGATCGCGGACTGCACACCGCTGACGGTGGTGTCGAGGTCGCGCACCACCGCCGAGATCGACACGTTCATCAGCGAGGTGTCCACGACGAGGACGAACATCGCCATCGCCAGCAGGACCGCCAGCAGCCGTCCGCTACCCGACCACTGATCAGCACCCCCGGAAACCGCCCCGTCGACCATGGCAGTCCCACCACCTCGCTCGTCGTGAACCGGTGGCAACCGGTTCGGGCCAACCCACTGTTGAACCAGACAGTAGGCCCCTCGAGACCCCGAAACCCGCAACCAGCCACCAACCGTTACGACTGGCCCACTTCGTCGCCTACGAGCCCGCCTCGCCCGGTCCGGGTGTTGCCGAGGGCTCGCTACCGGCAGGTCGATGGGTCGGCGCAGGCTGTGAGCTCGCACGGGAAACGACGAGGACCGCACCGACCCACCGCTGTCATCTCGGCCGTCCGGCGTGCACCGCGGCTGTCAGAGACCTATGTTCGGTGCAGCGCACCGCTCAGCACCCCAATCCAGTGCGGGGTCACCGACGTTGGACCGGAGCCGGATTCGACGTGAATGCAATCGCCGATGCTTGGGATCGTGTGGCGTCCGCAGCGGCGCCGATCTGCGCTCCTGGCGCGTCGGAGAACAGGCCAGGCCTGGCCTTATCGAACGCCCGCTCGACCACATTGCGACCCTGGTAGGCATCGGAGTCGAACCCGGGCGGGCGTCCACCGTCACGTCCGCGTCGTTTCCGGTTGGCGACCTGATCAGACCGTTGCGGAATTACCACCACGATTCGCTTGCTCCGCAGCAGTTTTCGGTTCGCCGCCGAGGAATACGCCTTATCGGCCAAAACCCGATCAGGGGTGCGTCGCGCCGGACCACCGACCAGCTTCGGGACCACGATCGAGTCGAGTACCGCGGATATCATCGGGCAATCTGCGGCCTGGCCCGCGGGTGATCAACACCGCCAAACCCCGGCCGTTGCCGCCGGTGGCCAGATGAGCTTTGGTAGTCCGCCCGCCCCGAGACCGGCCGATCCCGTGATCAGCCGGCGCATGGCTCACCATCCGGGCCGGAAACCGCGCCACCACCACGACCGATGTTGGCGCCGTGTTGATGCACCCGCACGATCGTCGAATCGACCGCAACCACCCAACCGAGTTCCCGGTCGCGTCCGCGACCGCGGTCAACGCGACCAGCACCCGATCCCAGGTGCCGTCGGCGGCATAGCGGCGGTGCCGTTTCCATACTGTCTGCCACGGGCCGAACACCTCGGGCAGGTCCCGCCACGGCATCCCGGTTCGCAAGCGGAACAACATTCGCTCAACTCCCAGGCGGTTGTTGGGACATGTCCTGGCAGCCGAAGGTTCCACCGTCCAGTGCGCGCATTCAATGCGCCAATCGGGCGGCCATCGTGGTCAGGTTGTCGGCAAAGGTCAGCACGAATTCGACGCACAGGTTGATCAGTTCGTCGCGGCTGATGTCCATACCGCCGTCGAGCCAGGCCAGGACCAATTCGGCGGCGCCGCCGGTGATCATCAGAGAGACCGCACGGACCAGGGTTTCACTGCCGGCCGGCGGGTCGAACAGTGCGCGTTCCTGTTCGGCGACGACGTCGGCGATAGTGCGCATGGCGGCGGCGCGGCGGCGCATCAGGATTTCGCTGCCGTGCGCCTCGGCGAAAGCGATTCGGGCGCGGCGAGGATCGTCGACGACGGAATTGAGGATGGCGGTGACGGCTGCCCGCGTTTTGGCTGCGATGTCATCCGGTGCGGCGGCGAGTGCGTCCAATGAGCTGCGGATCGCGGTTTCGATGATCTCGTCGTGTACGGCGGCGGCGAGTGCGTCGAGGTCGTCGAAGCTCTCGTAGAAGAACCGCGGACCGACCTTGGCCTGTTCGCAGACTCCGCGCACGGTGGTCGCAGCCCAGCCCTGGGTGCCGATGATGTCGAGGGCAGCGTCCATCAACCGCCGGCGGCGTTCGTCGCGTCGCTGTTCGGCCGAGGTGCCGCGATAGATGCCGGTCGCTGCCCGTGTCACAACCCTCAGTATGCCGCATCAGAAACGGGAATCAATCGTTTACGGAAACGACTGATTCCTGTATGCTCCAAGTCACACCACATCGCAACGGTGCGAGAGGACAACGAAGATGATGTCGACCCTGGGCCGACGGGCCAAATCCGCCGTATCCGCTATTGCCGAGCGATATCCTTCGCAGACCCGCGCGCTGGCAGACCCGCTGCCCGGCAGCGGATTACGTCCGATCATGGGCGATTACGGTGTCCCGCTCATCGGGCACGCAATACCCGCGATGAGCGACAGTCTCGATTTCGCCCGCCGCCGTTTCGACAAGTATGGGCCGGTGCACTGGGCCGGACTTGTCGGGCGACGCGTTGTCATGGTCGCCGGACCGGAGGCCACCGAAGAGGTACTCGCCGACCGCGACAAGGTGTATTCCGCGCAGCGCGGCTACACCTTCTTCATCGGCCCGTTCTTCCACGGCGGCATCCTGCTGCGCGACTTCGAGGAACACCGCTACCACCGTCGGATTTTGCAGCAGGCCTTCACCCGGCCGCGGTTGGTCGGCTATCTCGATATCACCAGCCCGGCCATCGAGCGCGGTATGCGCGACTGGACACCGAATCGCGATTTCCAGCTCTATCCGGCGGCCAAACGCCTGCTGCTCGGCTTGTCCTCGGAAGTGTTCATGGGGGCGAATCTCGGCTCGGAGGCCGCCCGGCTGGAGCGGGCGTTCATCGATGCGGTGCGTGGCGGCCAGGCGCTGGTGCGCACGAATCTGCCCGGCGGTCTGTGGGCACGCGGACTGCGCGGGCGCGCAGTGCTGGAAGATCACTGTCGCCGCGAGCTGCCTGCCAAACGCGCGGGAAATGGCGAGGATCTGTTCAGCGTGTTGTGCCGCACCGCATCCGAGGAGGGCCATACATTCACCGACCAGGATATCGTCGACCATCTGATCTTCGTCCTGCTCGGCGCGCACGACACCAGCACGATCGCGGTGTCGATGATGGGGTATCAGCTCGGATTGCATCCCGAATGGCAGGACCGGCTGCGCGCCGAATCGCAGGCGTTGGGCAAGGAGTCACTCGACTATGCCGATCTGGACCGGCTGCCGACCATGGATCTGGTCTTCAAAGAGATTCTGCGGATGTACTCCCCTGTCGGGCAGCAGATCCGCGAAACCGTGCGGGATACCGCGATTCAGGGGCAGTTCGTACCCGCCGGCACCTTGGTGATGATCGGGTCGTACTCGGCCATGCGTCAGGCCCGCTGGTGGAACGACCCCGACGTGTTCGATCCCGAACGGTTCACGGCCGAACGGCACGAGGACAAGGCTCACCGCTATACCTGGGCCCCTTTCGGTGGTGGCGCACACAAATGCATCGGACTCTATTTCGGCGGTATGACAGTCAAGGCGATCATGCACCGCATGCTGTTGCACTACCGCTGGACCGTGCCCGCCGACTACACGCCGCCGATGGGCTGGGCAACCGGCCCTGTCCCCCTCGATGGCCTACCCATCCGACTCGAACACCTCGGCGCCTCGGTGTCCGCATGAAGATCGCCGCCGACCGCACCCGTTGCGAGGGCCACGGCATGTGCGAAGCATTGCTACCCGACATCTTTCGGGTGGACGACGAAGGCAACGTGACGGTGCTGACGGACCAGGTAGCAGAAGACGAACTCGACGACGTGCGGCTGGCGGTCGACAGCTGCCCGGTGGAGGCTCTGCGCCTGTTCGACTGAAGCACACTCGCGCCGGGGTTGTCGATGATGCCGCCGGAGACATCCTGGTTGTGTGGCAGACCCTGATCATGAACAGGGAGCGACGGATCGATCAGTGGCGGCCAGCGCCGCGAACCACGCACCGGCGGCGGGGGCGAATCGAACCCCTGACCCCCACGCTGACGAGCGTCCGCCACCGCCGATACCCGTCCAGGCGCTGACGTAGACGGTCGCGCTGACCGTGGTTTTCTCGACGATCACCATTCGTGGTCGACGCAGGCGCTGAACCATGGGCCGATGATGTTTCACGGCGCGGCGGACTCCCCCGCAACAGCGACGACATGGGCGATATGACCGAGCTTCGCGGGGTTGAACACCCAGTAGAGCCGGTCGATCGTCTCGTCGTCGGCCGCACCGACCCCGAGCCAGGCGATGGGGGCTCCGTCGCAGCTGATCACCACCGACGCGCGACCGTTGGCGTCGACCCAGTCGATGGCGACCCCCGTCCAGAAGTGTGAGGCGAACGCGGCCACGTACTTCGCCACGCGCGTCCGTCCGAATACCGGAATGCGCGAGGCATTGCGCACCGCGCCGCCGCCGTCGGAGTAACTGGCGACATCGGTGGCGAAAAGCGCCTCGAGTTCATCGAATTCACCGGCGCGCGCGGCATTCAAGAAGGCAGCGAGCAGACGTCGCTGATGCACGGTGTCGACTGATACCCGCCGGTCGGACTCGATGGCCTGGCGTGCCCGGCTCACCAGCTTCCGGGCGGCTGGTTCCTTGATTTCGAGCACTTCGGCGATCCGGCCGTAGGGGTAGTCGAAAGCTTCCCGCAGGACGAACGCCGCCCGCTCGGTCGGCGTCATCTTCTCCAGGACAACCAGGACCGCGGTCTCCAATGCCGCGGCGCGCTCCGCGCCGAGCGAGGGATCAGCACTGGTGTCCACAGGCTCGGGCAGCCACGGACCGATATAGGTCTCCCGGCGGACCCGCGCTGTCTGCGTGGCATTGATCGCCTGCCGGGTGGTCATGGTGACGAGGAACGCCTCCACATCACGCACGGAATCGCGGTCGGCGTAGGACTGCCACTTCACCCAGACGTCCTGGACGATGTCCTCGGCGTCGGCAACGGTGCCGAGCATTCGGTAGGCGATGCCGAACAGCCGTCCCTTCTGCGCGGAGAAATCGTCGACCGCTTTTCCCAGGTCGGTACCTGCGGGTCCACTCATCGCGCGGTCGTTCCGACGCCACCGGCAATCGCGTGATTCATATCCCCGCCTCGTTTCGGCCACCATCTCCCACGACGTTACTCGCGCCAGCCGTACGCGGGTGGCGTGGCATACAGCAACCATGCTGAGCGAGCAGCACCGAACAGCGGGTATCGAGTGCGCCCACACGATGCCGTCATTCGACCAATTTGCCTTCCGTCGATACATCTCGCATGAGCCGGGCGATATCGTCGGGGATCGCGGGGATCTCCTCGCGTTCGAGCTTGCCGGGACCGGACCACACGAGGTTCACCCGCAGCGCCGGATCCAGGTCGGGGTAATCGGACCGATTGTGGCAGCCACGGGTTTCGCGTCGCTCCAGCGCGGCTTCCAAGGTGGCGCGTGCCGCGAGCACCGAGGACTTCAGATCGAAGGCGTGCGCCAGATCCTGGAACCCGGCGGCGTCGGGGTGCACGCCGATATTCGTCATTCGATCCTCGACCTCGTCGAGTTCGGACAAGCCTGCCCGGATCCCGGTCTCGTCGCGCACCACGCCTGCGTGCTCGGTCATGGTGTCGCGCACGGCGCGTTGCAGGGCCCGTACGTTCTCCTGCCCGTCGACCGCCAGCAGCTCATCGATCTCGGCGCGGGCCTCGACGAGCGCACTGTGGGACCGACGCTGTGCAACCAGCTCGGCCGAGTACCGCGCTGCCGCCTCGCCGACGATCCGGCCGTAGACGAGCAGTTCGATCAGCGAGTTGCCGCCGAGCCGGTTGGCACCGTGCAGACCGCTCGATGCCTCGCCGATCGCATAGAGGCCCTCGACGCCGGTACCGTGATCTTCGGAGCGAACCCACACTCCGCCCATGGAATAGTGCGCCGTCGGCGCGATTTCGATCGGATCGCGAGTGATGTCGAGCATTTGCAGCTCCAACATCGTCTGATAGACGCGCGGCAGTCGCCGCATGATCGTTTCGCGAGGCAGGTGCGAAACATCCAGCCAGACAGCACCGTTCGGTGTTCCTCGACCCTCCTTGATCTCGGTATAGGCGGCCAGTGCGACCCGGTCGCGGGTCGAGAGCTCCATGCGTTCCGCGTCGTAGCGCCGCATGAAGCGCTCTCCCGCGACGTTGCGAAGAACGCCGCCTTCTCCCCGTGCGGCTTCCGATACCAGTGTCCCGGCCGCGTTCTCGGGTTCGATGAGCCCGGACGGGTGGAACTGCACGAGCTCCGGGTCACGAATCCGGCCGCCCGCGAGGACTGCGAGCCGGAACGAATCACCGGTGTTCTCATCACGTCGGGAAGAGGTGCGACGCCAGATGCGGGTGTGCCCACCGGCGGCGAGGATTACCGCGTCGGCTCGGAATACGTAGCGCTCGCCACTGTCGAGATCGAAACCGTAGGCGCCGAAAACCACGTTGTCACGCACCAGGATTCGGGTCACATAGCAGGTATCGACGATCTGGATGCCGAGCTGCGCGGCCCGGTTCACCAGGGTCCGCTGGATCTCGAGGCCGGTGTAATCACCGGCGAACGCGGTTCGCCGGTAGGTGTGCGCGCCGAAGAATCGCAGCGAGATCCGGCCGTCGGATTCGCGAGCGAACGGCATCCCCCAACGCTCGAGATCCTCGATTCCGCGCGCGGCGTTCTCGGCGACCACCTGGGCGGTATCGGGGCGCGCCAGCAGGTAGCTTTCGGTGATCGTGTCCGCCGCGTGCTGCTGCCAGCTGTCCTCGACGTCCATGGTCGACAGCGCGGCATTGATACCGCCGGCAGCGAGGGTGGTGTGCGCGTCCGCCTTCGGCCGCTTTCCCACCACCACAACATCGATGCCGCGCTCGGCCAGTTCGATCGCCGCACGGAGGCCGGAACCGCCGGTGCCGACGACGAGCACCGACGTCGCGATCTGACGTTCGTCGGATGTGAGCATCGCTTCGTTCCCTTCCGAAGGGGGCAGTGCGCGCGGGCGGGCCGACGCCGCCCGCGCGAACAGTTCAGTTGCTGGTCAGCCACTCCGACAGCCGCGTCTGCGCCAGTTGCGCATCGCCGCCGGGCAGCAGCTCGCGCTGCGGCACCGCCCCGAAATACCGGGCCTCGGGATCGGTGACCACCGTGCGCGCATCCGACCGCGCGCTCAGCACGGTCCGGATCCATTCGTCGAGGGCGATGACCTCCGGGCCACCGACCTCGATGGTCCCGTTCTTCGGCTCGCCCGCCGCCGTACGTCCGACAGCGGCAGCCACATCGTCCGCGGCCATCGGCTGCATACTGGAACCCGGGAGCCGCACCTGACCGTCAACGGTCGCGGAATCCGCTATACCACCGGCGAATTCGAAGAATTGCGTGGCGCGCACGATCGAGTACGGCAGACCCGATCCCGCGATCAGCTCCTCCTGCGCCACCTTCGCCCGCAGATACCCGGAATCCGGCAACCGTTCCGAACCCACCACCGACAGCGCGACGTAATGCCCGACACCGGCCGCGGCAGCGGCCTCGAGCAGGTTCGTCGTGGAGGTCCGGAAGAACTCCATCACGTCGTTGTCTGCGAACGACGGCGAATTGGAAACGTCGATCACCACGTTCGCGTCCTGCAGTACTTCTTTGACTCCCTCACCGGTGATGGAGTTCACGCCGGTATTGGGTGCGGCCGGAACCGCCTGGTGGCCGTGCTCACCGAGTCGTGCGACGAGCTTGGAGCCGATCAGGCCGGTGCCGCCGATGACGACGATCTTCATGCTCATTCCTTTCGTTCGGACGTTTCCGCGGGGTCAGCGAAACTCCGCTATACCAAGGACAGGGCAGGCGGTGATTTTGTGACAGTGCTTGTGCCGAGGCCGTTCGACTACGCTCGGTCCTGCGGCGCTACGTACTCGAAGGTCGGCCCCGCGGTGGTGCGGCCGTCACCGCTGGGCATCTTCATGAGCGCCTGGGCCTGGGACTTCAACGCGTACATCGTCCCCACCGCATCCCGCATCTGCGACGGGCTGCCATTGAAGGTGTCCTCCAGTAGATACAACAGCAGGCAGTAGGTGTTGTTGAATTCCACCTGCGCGCGGCGGACCGTGCTGCCTTCCGGATAGTCGGCGGTGCGGGGGTTGGGGCGCATCGGCAGCACTTTGTCGGGGTCGAACAGGATCGGTTCACCAGTGGGCCCGGACTGCGGGGTGTCACCGAGCTGGAACCGCTTGCCTTCCTTCAGTTCGAGGAAGCGATAGTAGTGGGCGACCTCGTCGCGATCGGGATGGAAGACGTCCTTCTCGCCGTCCCACACCTCGGTCCGTGCCGCGCCTTCGCCCTGCTCGACGATCTCGGCCAGCGCCGTCAGCGCCGACTTCAGATCGTGCACCGGAACGACCTGTCCGCCACCACTGGTGAAGTGCATCTCGTTGAGCTGCCGACCGGGGTCGCCGCAGAAGACGGCATCCTCGCCGAGGGTGTCGACCAGCGAGATGAGACCGAGTTCGACGGCCGCGTAGAACTGCCCGATCGTGTGGTAGCCGTCGGATTCGGGTAGCGCGTCCGCCGAGGCGGGCCGTTCGATGTTCAAGAACAATTCGAGGGCTTCGGAACCGAACGGCGCGAGCTGTATCTGTACGGATCGATCGCCGTGCGGCAGCGGATGCGGATACGCGGGCAGCAATTCGGGCGCGTCGAGCTTGGGCTCGCCACCTACCGCATTGAGCAGATTCGCCGCCAGCGCCAAGTGCAGCATCTCCTCTACGAATACGCTGCTGATGACCTGTGCCGCTTCGGCATTGGCGCCCGGCTCCAGCGAATACAGCGCGCACATGTACGGCGGTATGGTCGCGTGCTCGAGCTCGATCGCCCACTGCAGATGGCGACGCAGATCGTCCATTGTCTCGATGGCGTGACCCGTGCTGATGTCCATAATCCAACCTCGTCTCGACAGGTGTTCATGTGGTGTCGACAACTAGGACAGTGCGTCCGGGAGAACTGTGACAAGAACGTGCGACTCGCCGTCGCAACACCGGGTCGAGCTCGCGGGGCTCGGACACGGCGATCGTTTCGGGTCCGGCGGCGAGAGCAAGCCGCTGAAACACGACCCAAGAACCCCTGGACGAATGGCTCACGCAGACCTTCCACCCCCACCCCATCGAAGACACACTCGCAGCGCTCGAAGCCGCGCAGCCAGACCGCTCCCCCGAGCTCGACGCCGCCAGACAGCTCGTCAGGAGCTTCGACCGCAAGCTTGCCCGACACCGCGATGCGCTCGAAGCCGGTGCCGATCCAGCCACAGTGGCAGCGTGGACCCGACAGACTCAGGCCGAACGCCGTGACGCAATCGCGCGCCTGACAGCGCTGCAAGGATCGGCCGGCAACCAGGTACTTCGCCACTCGGATGCCGATGACAAGAACGCGGTCTACCGCCAGCTCGGACTGAAGCTCACCTATAGAGACGGAACACGGGTGATCGCCGAAGCGACACCACCCGTGGGCGTACTGTTTGTGTCCGGAGGAGGACACACTCGCTATCCACAACCATTCGGCTCGGCCGAGGTCGCAGACCAGAGAACGACCCAATTCGCTCCGCCAGCGCGTCACGACAGACAAACCTGCTGCGGCACATGCGGTTCAGCACGCACATACGACCACCGATCGGTCGCAAGAAGGTCCGTGCTCGTCGGACATGCGCCGCGCCCAGCTGACGGGAAAGACGGTTAGGAGTTTCCAGGTCGGAGCACGATAGCGCGCTCCTGGGCGACATCCTTCGAACGTCAGACTCGTCGGTGATGCCAGAGACGTGCCGTGGCCGAACGGATGACGAAAGTCCTGCATGACGTCGAAGCCTCCGAATCCATTGGTCTGCAACACCTCAGCGCCGACGAGAATCGTTACCTCACCATCTCCTCACAGCAAAACCAATCAGCCGTCACGCCGAGGACACGACGCATTCGACTGATCGGTGAATCGATGTAGTCAGCGGATGTCAGCCGCAGAGCGGCGCTATTCACTTCGATCGCTGAGATCGTCTGTGACCCAGTCGTTTGAGGCAAAGAAGCTGCGGTGGGATGACGCTCTGTCTCGATGGATCGCGAAGGCCAGCAGCCGAGTCGGCCAGGTCGCTCCGACGAACTTCAGCTGCGAGATCTCCTTGATGGAGCCTTTCATCGTCGCGTTGAACCACGTTGCCGTGCTGGATGATTGAGGCGTCCCTTGAGGTGCTAACTGGCGAAGCCCCTGGTAAGAGAGCTGATTACCAAGTCCGCTACGACTTCCGTCATCGAGTTCAATGGCTCGCCGACACCGGCAGTGGATGGGTCGCGCTGTGGGAGCCCCCGTGACCGACCAGGAGCGCTGGGAGATGGACTGATCTAGCCGGACGAGGCGGGGCACGTGCCCGGTGGGCACCTCGTTCCGCTGAACATCCTGTGCGTGTTGGACTGGGAACAGGAGCTCGGCATAATCGGCGACCGACTGCGCCGCTTCGCCTCGAGGTTGTCACGCCGACGGTATCGTTGACCCGATCCGACGTCCATCCCAATTTGACAGGGGTTCCGATGATTTCGGCCAGAATTTCGGCTTTGTCCGCTGGCGGCGCCCTTGCGTCGGCCACCCTTCTCGCCCTGACAGCGGCGCCCGCGTCCGCCGCGTCGGGCGGCGAATTCGAGACGATCTACTCGCTGACCAACGGCGCGTGTATCGCCGTGGTCGATTCGTCGGTGCATGGCCCGGGATACCCGGACTCGGCCGCGTTCACCGTCAGTACCAACATGACTGGCGTCGGCGCTTGCAGCCTGAAGGTCACCCTGCACTGGAAGAATCTCACCACCAGTGAAACCGGCATCCGCGTTGTCCATGCCATCGGTCCCGGCGCCTGGATGAGCGACCCCAAGTCGTCCATCTTCCAGCCGGGTCACGGACAGTTCGTCGCCACCGTCACTGTCGATGCCGTCCACCTCGGCGAGTCCGGACAGGTCGAGTTCTCCGTCTGAGCCGATGTCGAACCGCTCGAGCGTCGCCACGCTGGGTGGCGCAACGGCGGTGAGTCGGGCTGCAGGAATCGGCCGCAGCTCGGGATGAGGTTCCCCCGCTTTCTCGGAGGGCTCTGACTGTGGTCCGATAGGACCGGAAGGAGTCATTCGTGGCAGCACCGAAGAAGCACCCGGACGAGCTGGAGGCGCGGGCAGTGCGGCGGTACCACATTTCGGCTTCCTCGTACTCGGCGTTCTCCTCGATAAGCATGGCGAGCTGGGTCATCGCAGCGATGTCACCGGCCTCGGCCGCCGCGCGGTACACCGCCTCTGCGTCGTCAATGCTGCCGTGCTGGTCTGTGTCGGAAGCTGTGTTCGCCTGCACCCTACTCAAATGCAGACCACATGCGCCCGAACAACTCGACAACCCGGTCGCATCGACGATCGTGCTTGCCGACCGTGTGCTCGATCGGGCGCTGCGCCGCACAGAATAGCGCCGGCAGCGCATCGACGGCGACCGCGTGCTCGTCCGCCACGTCCACCTGCGCGGGGACCGCCCGTTATCTGATCGGGGTGAAGCCGGCGCCGACGCCACCCTGGGCCGCGAGATCCGCCAGCACGCCGCCGATTCCGGTGAACTGGACGGGGGCCCAGACGCGCAGCAGGTTGATCGAGGAGGCGATGCCGACCAGCGCCGAGCCCACGTAGGCCGGACCACCGGAATCGCCCGGGAAGACCAGCTGCCAGGACCGCACCGCGTTGCGGTCGCGTTCCAGCACCTTGCCGCAGGTGTGCTCGGTGACCTGGCCGTACTTGCACAGCAGCTGTCTGGGATCGGGGTAAGGGGTGATGCGGTCGACGCGATGGCCCTCCGGGGTGAGGTTGGTGGGCGTGACGACCTTGGGGTCGAGCTTGATCACCGCGTAGTCGAGCTGGGCGTCCTCCCGGAAGAGCTCCGAAGGCCACGTGCTGGACCAAGCCGCGAAATTCCCGACCTGTCGGCCGCCGACGCTCACGCCCTCATGCGGGACGCGCATGCAGTGCCCGGCGGTCAGCGCGACAAGATTGCCGTGGTTGTCGGTGCCGACGGAGGCGATGGTGCAGGTTCCGATCGAGGTTCCCGGGCCGACGACGACGTGGTCGTCGGCTTGTGCCTGAACCGCGGGCAGGATGGCAAGGCCGAGGGCGCAGAATGCAGCGGAGATGGATTTCTCGAGATTCACGGGTGTTCCCTTTCTCGACAATGCTCAGCTGTGATGTCGACTCGCCATCCGGGCCGGGTCGCGGGGGAACCGGTGCGGAGATTTTGCGGGCTCACCGGTTGGTTCGGGTCGGTCGGCATGGCCGGCATCGCCATGGTTTCGACCGTGAACTTGCCGGGCGGGAGGGCCAGACGCCGATCTCAGCCGCCACTTCTGTCGCTGTGACCAGCACATACCCGACCCGGCCGGTGGCGCGTCGATCCGCTCGGCGGTCCCGGCAGACTTCGCGCGGTCGCCAAGCAAATGGGCAGCGACCAGTGCGAACGTCAGCGGCTGCCACGAACGGGTCGAACTCATCCGCACATCCCAACACGGCTAACTGCGTAGACGATCAACGACATGCTCGAAGAAGACTACCCGGACTCGATGCCCGGTGTGTCGATGGTGCGCTTCTTGTAGTCGAGCTGAGGATTCAGTACACCAGCCAATTCAGGTCCGCTGGCCGTTTCGCGGCGTAGTACCCGCAGACACCACCGGCGAAGCTGGCACCGAGTAGTGCGAGGGCATCGGCACCTGCCGCAGCCTTGACAGCGGCGAGGCTGGCGCGGATGTCGTTGAGGATCGTGGACAGAGTCAACTCTTCCTGTTGGCCTTCGCTGCCGCCGTGACCGCGAAGATCGAACCGCAGCGATGCGACACCCTGCATTGGCCAGGCCCGCCGCGAGCCTGGTGAAGAACCCCCTTCCTCGCGAGTGACGCCACCACCGTGCACCATCACGACAGCCTGCCCAGATGGCCGGTCTGCGGTGACGAGTGTGGCGGCAAGGTGCAGCGGCAATGATCGCGTCGGCGGGAGGCAGCAGGTATTTCGATGACCACGACGTCGCCGCGGCGCGTGCTGTGCGTCGGAAGCCGGTCACCGCACGATGCGGGGCCGGCTTGCCGCGACCTGGTCCTTCATGGATCTCGGCGTATGCCGCTTTGGGGCGAGCCGTCCGTCTCAGTCGACAGCACCACGTCCGCGACCGTCGTCAAATGTGGACGGCCGCCGTCGGTGCTCACCTGCTCCAGCACGAGGCGGCTGGTCCTACCGCGCAGATGCAGCGTCGCTATCTGGTTGCCGAAGTAGGGGCCGGTGACCCGACTCCACTCGACCGACACTGGAGGAACGGTGGACACCCGGTCCAGGAGGAAACGCGTCACCCGTTCGGCGGCCCGACTCCACGAGACCCGGAAAATCACCTTCATGGCGGTCGGAACACAATTGTGCATCGGCGAACAGGTCAGCTGGTAGACCCGAGACCTCACGGCGTCGGGAAACTGCGCTTGTGCGGCATAGGCGTGGTGAACGTCGCCGGACAGCACGCAGATCGTGGCGGGCGCCCGTCCTCCCGTGCCGCTGCACTGTCCGCGGCCGACGCGGGCGACGAGCCGGGCGAGCCGGTCGAATGAATCTCGGAAGGCGGCCCAATGTTCCAGATCCGCTGAGCGCCGCAATCTTTCGGACCATCCGGTCACACGTCGGCCCCGCACCCCTGAGGCCATGCGCTCATTCCACGACTCCAGGTCGTGGACGGCGCGCGGCAGCAGCCACGGGAGCGAACTCCCCAACAGCAGGTGGTCGTAGTCGCCCTCGGTCTGTCGTTCGATCCACGAGAACTCGGGCTCGGAGACCATCGACCGCGTGCCACCGCCGAGTATGCGTCCGCACCGTGAATCGATGACGAGCAGCCGGGTTGTGCCGAGATCGCGGCGATACGACCATTGCGCTCCCTTCGCGCCGTCGGCTTCTTCGTCCGCTGCGGATGCGAAATCGCGGAGCAACTCCGCGCAGTCGCCGCCCTCGGATCGGATCCGCTGGTAGAGCTCGTCGTCGGCCAGGGCTGCGGGCGAGAGGTTGCCCAGGTGCTGGTAGATCCAGTACGACGACAACGCGCCCACGATGCGTTCCTCCCACCAATCGGTGGCCTCGATCTCGTCACGCCACGATCTCGAGATGTTCCAGTCGTCGATGACGTCGTGGTCGTCGAAGATCATCGACGACGGAACCGTGGACAGCAGCCAGCGCACCTGCGGGTCGGACCATGACTCGGAATAGAGCCACGTGTACTCCTCGAAGTTGCGGATCTGGGCGCCCGGCGGCTGGTCGAGGTCGTGCAACTCGTCGATGCGACGGAGGATCTCCGGGGACAGCAGCTCATCGGCGTAAACCTGGTCGCCGAGCAGTAACAATGCGTCGGGCAGATCTTCGGGTGGACGTTCCATGACTCGCCGCGCGTAGGCGTCGAGAGCGTCGGCGTCGAAGTGGTCGCTGTCCTGCGTCGCCGTCGGTGTGGCGAATCGGCACGAGCCGAAGGCGAGGATCAGATCGGCGTCGCCTCTGAGCGTGCGAATGACGGACGGGTACGGGGCGTCGGGGAGCGGCCAGACGCGCTTCCCGTTGAGACTGACCTCGTACCGCGTGACGGAACCGGCCGCCAGTCCCGCAATCAGGACGAGAGCGTAGTGGTGTCCGGCGATGGTCCAGGTGTTTTCGTAATGGCCGAGGACCTCGACAGTGCACGGTGCGGACGTCTCGACCCAGACGGTGGCGTCGCATTCGCCGACGTGACGCAGCAACGGACCCAGAACCAGCTCGGTCCTACTTTCCGGCAGCCGTGCCATCAGTCCAGACTATGTCGTGGACCGGCTGTCGAGCGGGGACATTTTGCCCCTTGCAGAACTGAATCCGGTTCGTGATCGAGGTACAGCCATCTCATGCCAGGGCGGGGCCAGCGGGATCCGTCGGATTCCGATGAACGCTACGACGACACACTCGATCGCGTGATCGGCATGCTTTCACGATCCAGCTCGGATTGGACCCGCATACAGTCTCGACGATGCCCGGCCTGATGTCGGCGGTCTCCGTGGGAGCGACGGTCTCCGTGGCCACGATCGTCTGAGTAGCATCGGGCCGGGTTCGGCGTCCATCTCCCCGGGTTTGCGCGAGGCTACAGGTGTGGAAGCGCCCCACAGAAACCCACATTTTGACCGGAATCAATGCGAAATCATGCGAATCGTTGAGAAGAGTTGTTTCGCGAAAGAGTCTGGTGCTGAGCACTATTGGGTCTTTGATAGGCAGGGTCCGGACAACTGGAACGCGCGACAGGTGGTCGCAGGTTCAAATCCTGTCAACCTCACAAGGAACCTGCGCTGACCTGGGCCTGAGGGATCTTGTTGTGTCCGAACACTTGACACGGCTTGGCCGAATCACACAGAAACCCCTCAGTCAGGGCGTCAAGCCCGCCAGAGCACCCCGCGGCTCCATCGGATGCTACAGATCAGGCCGCTGACGAAGATCCGATACCACTTCGTGAACAGGCAACCAGCCGTTCGCGCCAATACTCGGCATCGGAAGAGTCATTGATCGGAAACTCGTTGCCGCGGTACCCCATGGTCTCTTCCCGATTCCCGCCATCCCAGCACTCGCTACAGCGGCCTCCTCTTCACAAGCCTTGGCGCAGCACTAGTCCCTTTCTCCGCGCGGCCCCGTCAACGATCTTGTCAGTGCTCAGGGCGCGCCCAACGGAGCGCTGCCTTACCCAACCTCGGGGAAGCCCCAGCGAACCACCGATATTCAAGTCCTCAGCGGCCCGCGCCCTGTTGCGCCTTCTGATCCATGCCGCACGCGGTCCCGTATCGGAAGATTCTGACGACAAGGAGTTTTGATGACTGACCCGGTCAACGAGTGGGCCGTCCTCAACGACCTGTATGGACTCGAAACCACCGACCTCGATCCCGTAGGCGAACAGGAACTCGCTTCTATGGACGCTGCAGTACCGAGGACAACCAAGACCCCGAAACCTCTTACCAATGGCAACTCGGCAACGCCGAGAAGTTCGTCAACGGACGAATCGTGAAGAGCTACTTCGACATCGGTCAGTCCCGGTCGGTGCCCTGGCATCGCCGCACCGAAGCCGCCAAACTGCTCGACGACCTACGCAACCCTGGCCGCGGTTGGGCCGGCATCGTCGTCGGAGAAGGTACCCGCTGCTGGTTCGGTAACCAGTTCAGCCTCGTCGCACCCCGCATCCACGCCTACAACGTCTCCATCTGGGTCCCTGAACTCGGCGGCCGCTTCGACCCCGACAACGTCACCCACTCGGTGATGATGAACATGCTCGGCGGGCTCAGCGAGTCCGAACGCCAGCATGTACAGAAACGCACCCGCGCCAGCATGGACGCCCAAGTCCTCAACGAAGGCCGGCACCAAGGCGGACGCCCGCCCTACGGCTACCTCGTCGTCGACGGACCGCCACACCGCAGGCAGTGGCGGCGTCGATGGACAGGATGCGGAGTTTGAGGTTGTCGGCGGCCCGGTTGGGGCCCTGTCGTGCAACGGATCTTCCGCCTCTACCTCGACGGGCGCGGCGACCGCGCCATCGCCACCGACCTCAACCGCGAGAACATCCCTTGCCCGTCCGCGCACCGGCCCGAACAGAACCGACACCGCTCCGGCGACGGCTGGCAAGCCACGACAGTCGCCGCCATCCTCCAGAATCTCCGCTACACCGGGTACGCGATCTTCGGACGATGGACCAAGACCGAACAACTTCTCGACCCCGACGACGTCGCCGCGGGGCATATCGTCAAATTCAAACGCTCACCCGCACAACGGATCGTCCGCTCAGGCAGGCCCGCCCACCCGGCGATAGTCTCGGTCGAGACCTTCACACAAGCCACCCTCGAACGAAAGAAGCGCGCTGGAACAGGCAACCGCGCCCGCGGGCGCCTCGAACGGACAAGACCGATCACCACCGCGAATGTCTACCAGTTCCGCGGGCGGATCCACTGCGACATCTGCAACCGGAAGATGCAGGGCGAGATGCATCGGAAAGCGGTCTACTACCGGTGTCGTGGACGCTCACTGGCTCCAGGTAGCCCAGTGCAAGGCATCCATCCGGCAACTGTGGACCTCCGCGAAGCCGACATCATCGAACCCATCAACGACTGGCTATCCACCCTGTTTCACCCCGATCACCTTGATAGCACCATCGCCGCCCTACTCGACGCACAAGACGACAGTGAACGCGACACACGACGAGCCTCACTGCGACGCCGCATAGATCAGGCATCGACACGAATCGAGCGCCACCTGGCCGCGATCGAAGCCGGCGTCGACCCTCAGGCCGTCGTCGGCGCCATGAACTCCGCTCAAGCCGACAAGGCTGCCGCACAGGTCGAGCTGGACAATCTCCCCACTGAGGAAAGGCTTACCGAAACCGAGCTTCGCAAGATCATCGAATCGTACGGCGATGTCCGCCTGATTCTGGCGGGAGGCGCTCCTGAACATACGAAGGAGCTCTACAACGCAATCGAGCTCCAGATCCGCTATGCGCATCTGGAGCATCGAATGACCATTACTACATCCCCTGTCGGGGATAGCACTGGTGTCCGGAGGGGGACGCGACCACTACGCACACCAACTGTCCCAACGGATCTCGATCACGATCGGCTGATCAGGAGCCGTTGACACTCTGCTGTCGCATAAGCACTCGCCTCGGGGACACAGCCGCTCGGCCGCGCATTTCGGATGCGATGGCTCATCCCCGCTCGCGCGGGGAGCACGAGGAGCCGTTCGTGCGCAACGGTTTACAAGGGGGCTGATCCGCTGACCGCGTTGAAGGAAGCCGGTCTCGACACACCATCCCCGGCACCGCCGCCGATCCTCGACGACGAAGTGCGCTGGGTCCTCACCAAGGGCAAACTGCCTACCTCGGCGTGGATCGAGTGATCACCACCGCGCATTCCCTCGGCATCCGCTCCAGTTCGACGATGATGTACCGCCACGTCGACAATCCCCGCCACTGGGTTGGGCACCTGCGCGTGCTGCGCGGAATCCAGGACGAGACGCGGTTTCACCGAGTTCGTGCCGCTGCCCTTCGTCCACCAGAGCGCACCACTGTCCCCGGCGGGCACGGCCCGGCCCCACCAATCGCGACAACCGCGCCGTGCACGCCCTGGCCCGATGCTGCACGGGCGCATCGACAACATCCAGACCAGTCGGGTGAAACCAGGCACTCTCGGCACCCGGGCGATGCTTCAGGGCGGAGCCAACGATCTCGGCGGAACGCTGATGGAGGAAGACCATTTCTCACATGGCGGGTTCCCCGCACCGCTCGGCGAAAACGGTGGCGGAGCTGACCGAGATCGCGGCCGAATCGGGCGACCGCTGCGGGAACGCACCACGGTGTACGGGACAGTGGACCCCAAGGGCACGTCGCTGCCGATCTCCGTGGGGTGAGCGCCGGTTTCAGCGGTCCGAAGCGTGGACTGAGCCGTCGCGTGTGGCTGTCGGTGGATCAGCCCGCCGACAGCCGTGCGCCGTCAGGCCGGTGCGATGCGTGGTCCCCAGTAGTTGAGGTGAGCGGCCGAGTGGGCGAGTGCGGTGCGGCCGGGAATGATGTCCCAGATTCCGTATTTGTCGTGGGGGAAGTCGCGCAGGAAGTTGTTGAGGTCCACCGCGGTGGCGAACAGGCGGGCGGGGTCGATCGGTCCCAGCATTCCCGAGTTCGCCCAGTCGACAATGTGTTCGGCGATCCCGGTGATCATGGCGACCGGGTCGGTGAGGGTGAATTCGGTGGCGATGTCGTAGGCCTGTTTCAAGTAGGTGCCCGCGATGTTGGCGTTGCCGTAGATGTCGCCGGGCAGGCAGTAGTCGAACCAGTCGATGGGGTGGGTTTCGGTGATGTTGTCGCCCGAGATGCCCTGGTAGGCGAGGGAATTGCCGAGATGGAAGGTGCGGCCCAACCCGCGATGCGGTGAGGCGAGGGCGTGTACCCAGTGGCAGTCGCCGCGTCGGCCCTGCAGTGACCCGGACACGATGTCGCGACCGACCAGCGAGACCACTGCCCCGCCCTGGCTGTAGCCGAGCAGGCCGAACGACCCGTCGTGCGCGTTGATCAATCTGGTCAGTTCGGCGATGCCCATGTCGCGGGAGGCGCGGTAGGACGGTCGGCCCAGAGCGTCGAGCAGGGCGTCGCCGCCGCCGGGGACGGGTCCGAAACTGGCGGGATAGTTCACGTATTCGATGTCGAACCATTGCGGGTCGAGGGCGTTGGTGATGCCGGTCAGCATGCCGATGGGGTCCGACGGGCTGATTCCGCCCGGGTTGGCGTTGGCGGCGGCGACGGCTTCCCACGTGCCGGGCACGCAGAACAGTGTGTGCTTGGCGAGGGTCAGGTCGGGGATGATCAGGGTCTGCCCGACGGTGATCGTGTTCGGGTCGGCGAGCTTGTTGGCGGCCGCGATCAGCGGAAACCGCGCGCGGTCGCCGTAGAACCGCTCGGCCAGACCGGACAGTGTGTCACCTGCGACCACTGTGTGGGTGGCGGTGAGCCCGGGAACGATGAGCACCTGACCGACCCTGATCACGTTCGGGTCGGCTATCCGGTTCGCGATCGCGATCACCGGATAGAGCGACGATTCGCCGTAGAAGCGGCCGGCCAGCGCCGACAGGGTGTCACGTGCAGCAACCGTGTAGCGGATAGCCATGATCGACCTCTCGTCCTCGGGATCAGCATCGACGATTCCATTACCAGGCAAAACCGTCCCGAGTGGTGGAGTACTCGAAAATTGCGCCGATATCGACACCGTCGCGGCAGGACGGGCCACGACGAGCAGCCGGGCCCTGCGGGGCGACAGCCGGGGCGATCGACAGTGGGGTCTTCTGCCGCACATTCCAGATTCAAAGCTGACGCCATCGGCGCCTCGTCCCGCCACGCCATGTGTACCTCCGCCTGTAGACCTGCGACCGCAGCGTGTACCCGATCGCCCAACTGCGACGCGCGAGTGCGGGCGTCAGCAATGTTGTAGGCATCGGAGTCCACCGAAATCCCCACCGGTTCGGGAAAGCGCGACTTCTCGTTGAAAACGCTCTGTAGCGGGGACTTCCGACCTCTATCGTGCCTACCACCTTGTGCAAACGACGTTGATGAAGGAGCACAAGATGACCGGCGAAGTACAGCCCGAGACAACCAGCGGCATCCCCGCGCCTATCGCGGCGAAACGGCCCGCGATCGAAATCACCATCCGCTTCGACACCGACCAGCTCGCCGAGCTGGCTGGCCTCATGCAGGGTAGCCCGGCCGAAAGCAGCCCCGTGCCGGTGATGCCGAGCACCGACATCACCGGCACGGAGGCCAATCTGCCTGCGGTGACACCGGATCCGATGCCACCACCGAAGGAGGAACGAGACCTGCACCCGCTGGTCGCGCTGGGGATCGCGATGTCGCTGGCGATCGCAGCCGGTGTACTGGTCGACTGGCAGGCCGCGGTCACCGTGCTGGTGATCGTGCTCGAACTGTTCGTGGCATTCCGCGACGGCGAATAGCGTCGTGCATGATGAGGCCGCCGCCCTTGACCAGGGTGGCGGCCTCTTTGTGTGTTCGGTCGCGGCGGGACTGGCAGTCGTAGGCGAGCAATGGTCGTTGCTGGTGCTACGGGAGGTTGCCCTCGGCGTGCGGCGCTTCGACGCGATCCAGGAGGCGACCGGCGCCTCGCGCGCGATCTTGGGAGCGCGGCTGCGCGGACTCACGCAATCCGGAGTGCTCGAACGGGTTGAGTACCGCGAGCCCGGGTCACGCACCCGCCACGAATACCGGCTCACCGCCGCCGGTCGCGAGCTGCAACCGGTCCTGACCGCCCTGATGCAGTGGGGCGACAAGTATCTAACCGGCCCGGCAGGCCTCCATTGACCGTCACCCATACCGACTGCGGCGCCACGGTGCGGGCGACACCGCGATGCGAACACGGGCACGTGCTGCCGGACACCGGCCGGGATCTCACCGTCCATCACAACCGATAACCACGGCTGGCAGCATCGACGCTCCCGGACCAGCCCAGCGAACAGCGGGCACGATTCAACGCAGGATTCCCTCCCGCCGCCATCTGGCGACCTCCTCATCGGAAAAGTCGAGTTCGGCCAGCACCTCGTCGGTGTGCTCTCCGAGCGCCGGCGCGGGGCGCACCTGACTTCGAGCGACCCCGTGGAAGTGAATCGGCTGCCCGGCCAGCGTCAGCGGGGCCCCCGTCGGCGGGTGGGCCACCGTCCAGAGCATGTCGCGGCGGGCCAAGTGTCCGTCCTCCACGATCTGGCGCGCATCTTGGACCGGCCCGAACGGGACCCGGCCTCCGAGTCGGGCCCTGATTTCCTGCAGGGTTCGAGTTCGTGACCACGCTTCGATTGCGGTACGCACCTCATCTCGATGCGCTGAGCGGCCGGATCCTGAAGACAATCGCGAGTCTGAACCCAAGTCATCTCGACCGATGAGCGTGACCAGAAGGCGCCAGATCTCGTCGGTGGGTGCGGCGAGCGCGAACCAGCCATCCATCGCCGGGTACAGACCGAACGGTTCGAAAAACGGGTGAGCGTTTCCGACGCGATGGGCAACCGAGCCGTCGACCGAGTATTGGTAGACGATCCGTTCGCACAGGCTCACCATCGCGTCGTACATCGAGACATCGACGAACGAGCCTTGTCCTGTGCGCTGAGCTCGGACGACGCCGGCCAAAACCCCACTGGTGAGAAGTGCGGCCGGAAAGATATCGCCCAACCCAGGCCCCGACTTCATGGGCGGTCCCGCGGCCTCGCCGGTAACTTGCATGACTCCGCCCATCGCTTGCGCGACCACGTCGTACGCCGGCCAGTCGGTGAGTTCGCCCTCCCCTGTGCGCGGGTCGCCGAACCCTCGGATACACCCGTACACAAGCCGTGGATTGATCTCCCTGAGCGATTCGTAGGACAGGCCCAGCCGATCCATCACCCCGACGCGGAAGTTTTCGACGAGAACGTCGCACTGGGCGACCAGGCGCAACAGGACCTCGCGGCCCATGTCCGACCTCAGGTCGAGGCTGATGCACTTCTTGTTGCGATTGACACTGGCGAAGTAGCCGCCGTAGGTGTCTTCGTCGGTGATATCGGGGCCGGCTCGCCGGATCATGTCGCCTGCCAGCGGCTCGACCTTGATGACCTCGGCACCGAGGTCGGCCAAGGTCATCGTGGCATAGGGTCCAGCCAGCATGTGGGACAGATCCAGCACCTTGATCCCGCTCAGCGGAGCAGGGTCGCCTTGCGTGATGTCGGCCATGTCTCTCCTCGTTCATCTGTGAACAGAACTCGCGTCGATCGCTCGACCCGGTCATCGGTCAGCGGCCTGCGTTCTTCGACGCACAACAACCGGTCCGATTCCGCGCAGTGGCGGGATCCCATCCCGGAATCCCGCCTTCCCGCGAGGATCTCGGCGTGCGCTCGACAGCGGACGCCGAGGTCTGCCCCCGCGGGAAGGGTCACGGTTTCAATCCACTCGTGTCGTCGACGATGGGGCCCGTCGCATTCAGGCCCTGGCACCCGCAACTGCGGCAGGCGGCGTGAAGGTGGTGGTCGGGCTCATGCCCGCGGCGCGCCCCTTGAGTGCGATCGGCACCGCCATCTTTCGCGATGCCTCGTCGATCATCTCGTCGCCCAGCATCACGGCTCCCAGGCCACCGCCTGCGGCTGAGGTGTAGTACTCGTACGCCTGCAGGATCTGCTCGGCGCGGTCGTAGTCGGCTTGGCTGACCGCGTATGTCTCGTTGGCAGCGTCGATTTGCGCGGGGTGAAGCACCCACTTGCCGTCGAACCCCAGGGCGGCCGACCTCTGTGCCGCCCGGGTGTAGCCTTCGACGTCCTGGATCCGGCCGTAGGGCCCATCGATGGCTTGCTTCTTGTGAGCGCGCGCCGCCATCAGGATGCGCATCAAGATGTAGTGGTACGCGTCCGCCTCATAGCCGGGCGGCTGATCACCGACGACCAAGCTTCGCATATTGATGCTCGCCATGAAGTCCGCCGGACCGAACACGATGGTCTCCACCCGAGGATTGGCGGCGATCTCGTCGACGTGCACGAGACCTTCGGCGCTCTCGATCTGCGCCTCGATGCCGATTCGCCCCACCTGGAGCCCGCGAGCCTTCTCTATCTGCGTGAGCAGAATGTCCAGCCACGCCACCTGTGCGGCCGACTCGACCTTCGGGAGCATGATGCAATCGATTTCGGCTCCAGCTCCCTCCACCACGCGGACGACGTCCTGGTAGGCCCAGGGGGTGCTGACGTCGTTGACCCGCACGACTTTGGTGGGAGCCAGCCACTCGCCGGTCAGCAGGGCCTCGACGACGCGCTCGCGCGCGTCGTCCTTGGCGATCGGCGCTACCGAGTCCTCCAGATCGAGGAAGATCTGGTCGACCTGGAGGCCTTGCGACTTCGCGATCATCTTGTCGCTCGAGCCGGGCACTGCCAAGCAGGATCGCCTCAGCCGGGGCATCGTCTGGTCGTTCACTGGTGGTTCCCTTCATTCATTGCCTGATTGCCTTCCGACGCGCGACGGCGGCGGACTCGAACACTGCGGTCGGCCTCGAAAACCACGTCCCCGCGCTGGTTGACACCCCAGTGATGGCACTCCACAACCCCGGAGTCCTCCTGGTCGTCGCGGACACCGGTGATCTCGGTGTAGGCGTACAACGTGTCGCCGTGGACCACCGGTGCTTGGAGCCGCATGCCGGTCAATCCGAGTTCGGCGATGGCGTTCTCGGAGACGTCCTGCGAAGCGAGCCCGATGACGATGGACGCGGTAATGCCGCCGAACACGATCCGCTGCCCGACCGGATGGCCGACCATGGAGTGTTCGTCGAAGTGGGCCGCCGCGGTGTTGACGACGAGGTTGGTCAACAGCACGTTGTCCATCTCGGTCACCGTTTTCCCGCGAGCGTGCCGGAACTGTCGGCCCACGGTGTAGTCGTCAAAATATGTATCGGCTGCGGTCAAATGGTCGATAGTCATCGGGTAGCACCCACCTTGCCCAGCAAGCTGTCGGAGATGATTTTCAGTTGGATCTCCGAGGTGCCCTCGAAGATCTTCGTCAGCCGCGCGTCCCGCCAGTAGCGTTGCGCCGCGAAGTCTGTGGTGTAGCCGGAACCGCCATGGATCTGGAGTCCCTCGCTGGTCACTCGCTCGGCCATTTCCGAGGCCATGTATTTTGCCGCGGAGGCCTGGGGGCCGCACGCCTGGCCGGCGTCGATCTGCCTTGCGACGGAATAGGTCAGCTGCCGGGAGGCCTCGATCTGCGCAGCCATCTTGGCGAGCTTGAACCGCAGGCCTTGGAATTCCGCGATCGGGTGTCCGAACTGCAGTCGCTGCTGTGCGAATTCCAGCGCGTCTTCGAGCGCGCCGGTCGCCAGCCCGACAGCTCGTGCCGCGGTGTGGACGCGGGCGAGCTCCAAGAAGGACATTCCGGTGTAGAAGCCCTCACCCTCTACTCCGAGTAGCGCATCCGCCGGAACGCGGAAGTCCTCGAACACGAGCTCGAAGGTGTCCCATCCGTGGTAGCCGATCTTGCGGACAGGGGTGGCGTGGACCCCGGCGGGGAACTCACCGGCGGTCTTCTCTACGAAGAAGACACTGATGCCCAGGTGGCGCTTCCGGCTGGACGGCGGGGGCGTTGTCCGCGCGAACAGCACGATGTAGTCGGCCATATCCGCGTTCGTGCACCACATCTTTGCGCCGTTGATCACCCATCCGTCGCCATCGCGCACGGCTCTGCAGGTGATGCTGGCGGCGTCGGAGCCGGTGTCGGGCTCGGAGAGCGCAAAGGACCCGATGTACTCGCCGAGGAGCGCACGCGGCAAGAGTGCTTCACGTTTGGCCGCGCTGAGCCCCGCGGGCAGCACCGAGCTGCGAATGATGCTGCCGACGCTCATCCAAGCACGGGACAGTTCCTCGGTGACGAGGATGTACTCGAGCGCACCGAGGCCAAGGCCCCCATCGCTTTCCGGCGTCATGATCGCGAAGAAGCCGATCTCGCCCATCTTCTTGATGAGTTCCCTCGGGATCTTCCCGCCGATCGGGTCGAGCTCGTTGGCCAGTGGCAGTACTTCCTTGCGCGCGAATTCGCGAGCGAGCGCCTGAATCCCGAGCTGATCCGCAGTGAGCGAGCTGTTGTTGCCCGCGACATGTGTCTTCATGAACTGGGAGTCCCTCCAACAAGATTGGTCCTGGTGAAAGCGAGCACCGTGGCGCCCGACTGGTTGAACCCCTTCGAACGCCAGGTGACGATCCCACCGCCCGGCCTGCTCCTCGATGGCCGAAGGGCGACCACCTCACTGACGCCGGTCAGTGTGTCCCCCGGGTACACCGGCTCGAAGAACTCGAGGTCGTCGACGCCCAGGAAAGCGCCCTCGGTAGTGCCTTCGCTGAGGTCTTCGACCGAGAGTCCGAGAACGGTGAGGAACGTCAGGTAAGGATTCACCGGCGATGTGGAATGCCCGAGCTCGCGGGCCGACTCGGAGTTCACGTACAGCGGGTTGTAGTTCAGCGTCAGCGACGTGAACAGCATCGAATCACTCGCCAAGACCGTGCGGCCCCAGTGATGGACAAACAACTGGCCGAGCGCGAATTCATCGAAGAGGCGCCCCTTCCTCGCGCTGCCGATCTCGGCAAAAGTCAGTTCGGGCACAGTGGGAAACCTCCATGGTCTACATCGTTAGTGTTCATAATATTAGCCTTCTAACTAATGGTCAACTACAGCTCCGCGCTGGAGCGGGCAATGGACCCGGAAATCTGGATGGAGCGCCCACCCCTAGCCGATGGTCACCGACCGACCCGATCGAGCACGGCAGCCACCGAAGCGTCCAGGGTCGAGATCAGCTGATCGATCTCCGATTCGGTGATCACCAACGGTGGCGCGAAGGAGACGCACCCGTCGTATGCGCGCAACACACCGCCGCGGCCGAGGGCCTCACCAGGAATGAGAGCCGGGAAGTCCGTGCCACCTGCTGCCGCGAAAGCCTCCGGCGGGTTCAGATCGATGGAGACGATCAGCCCGAGGCTGCGAACTGCCCCGTAGACTTCCCGCGTCGCACTGAGCCGCTCCAGTCCAGCCCGGAAGTACTCCCCCAGTTTTCGCGAGCGCTCGACCAGGTTCTCGTCGTGGATGATCCGGAGGTTCTCCCGGGCGACCGCGCAACTCACGGGGTGTCCGCCCGTGGTGAAGCCGTGGAGCATCGGGCGGTCCGATTCCCGGAAGACCTCGTGGATCCGGTCGGACAGACCGACGGCACCCAGCGGGAGGTAGCCGCTGGTCACACCCTTGGACATCAACAACATATCGGGGTCTGCACCCCAGTGCTCCACGGCGAACATCCGCCCGGTCCGCCCGAAACCGGTGACGACCTCGTCGGCGATCCACAAGATGCCGTGCCGATCCAGCAATCTCCGCACTTCAGGCCAGTACTCCGGAGCCGGCATCGGACTGCCCGCCGGCATGGAGATCGGTTCGGCCACGAAGGCGGCGATGGTCTCGGGACCTTCTGCCAGGATGCGGGCCCCGAGGATCGCCAAATCCGCCTGCCAGTCGGCCGTCGGTTGGGGGACGTGGAGAAAGCCGGGCTGAAGTGGCCCGATACCGACGTGGAACTCCTTGTCCCAGGTCGCGGCGGTGCCGCCCATGGTCATGCCGTGATAGTTGCGTTCTCGCCCGATGATCTTGACGCGATCGGGTTCACCACGAAGCCAATGGAACAGCCGCGCGAACTTGTATGCGCTGTCGTTGGCTTCCGATCCACTGTTGGTGAAGAAGAACTGATTGATCTCGCCCGGGGCGAGCGCGGCAAGGTCGCCGGCCAGCGCCAGCGCCGGAGGTGTGGCTCGGCCGAAGAACAGGGTTCCGAAGGCGAGTTCCTCCATGCTGGCCGCGGCGACATGTGCCAATTCGCTGCGCCCGTACCCGACGTTGACGTTGATCAAACCGGCCATGCCGTCGAGGAGTTGGCGACCATCGGCGGTAGTCAGGGTCGACCCGGTGGCACTGGCGATGACAAGGGGACCGCCGGCTGCTACGCCCTTCAGCAAGCTCATCGGATTCACAAGGTTTCCGACGAACGGTTGCGTGGATTGCACGACCTGCATGCACGTTCCTTCCTGCTCCGGTCCACTCCCACTACAGGAGCGGACATCGCTCGGATGCGACTCGATTGGCGCCGGATTCGCCGAGCAATTACTTAGACTTGATACTATTAGAACTGACACTATCTTGGCTCCGCAGGGGAAGGCAATATCCTGTGAGCTCTAACTGTTCGAGTACGCTCCGGGTGCAGTTTCCAACCCGGTCACGCGATAGGAGCACCCGTGCACGACTCGCAAGCCCTGCAGTACGAGCGCCGGTTGCAGGAGCGGGCTCTCGAAGTCGACCCTCATGCCGATGTTGACGGCAACACCGCGATTCTCAACATCCTGCGGCTCGCGAATGTGGTGGGAGAAGACTTCGAGAAGCACATTCACCGCCCCCGGGGTTCCACTCGGGCCGGGTTCAAGGTGATGCTCGCCGTGTGGGTGATGGGCCCCCTCAGCCAGACCGACCTCGCGCGCTACTCCAACGTGACAGCCGCCTCGATCTCCAGCGTCCTCAACAAGCTCGAACGAGCAGGCATGATCCAGCGGACCCGAAGCGAGACCGATCGGCGAACCGTGACCATCGAGTTGACGGAGGCGGGGACGGAGAGCACCAAGGAGCTGTACCGGCTGCACCTGGCCCGAGAAGCTGCCTGGCTCGACGGCCTCAGCACCGCAGAGAAGGTGTTGCTGGCCAAGATCTCGCGCGACCTTCTCAGCCACCGTCCGTCGCTTCCGGACGACTCGCAGCCGACGACCCCGGTGTCGGCCGACATCGGTTGACATTTCGAGGCGCCCAGCGCACCGACTCGGGTTCACGCGACAGCGATGCAGACGTTTTTGACCTGAGTGTATGAATCCACGGCCGCCAAGCCCTTCTCGCGACCGAACCCGCTTCCCTTGCGTCCACCGAACGGCATCTCGACGCCGCCCCCGGTCCCGTAGTTGTTGACGAAAACCTGCCCCACCTCGAGTTGGGACGCTGCCGCCAGCGCCTCGGCGACATCGTCTGTCCAAATTCCGGCAACCAGTCCGAATTGGCTCGAGTTGGCAATCCGGATGGCCTCATCCATGTCGGTGATGGTCGAGATACCCAGAACAGGACCGAACAGCTCGGTCTGACTCAACTCGGCCCCGGGTGCCACGTTGTCGATCACGGTGGGCAGGACGAAGTTCCCCCGAGGAAGGCGGCTGCCGGGATCGCCGCCTGTCACGACCTGGGCGCCATCCTCTTCGGCCCGCGCCACATATTCCAGGACGCGATCACGCTGCTCGCCCGAGATGAGGGGCCCGACCTCCGTTCCGGCGGCCGTCGCTTCGCCGACTCGCAAGTTCTGCGCCTCATCGACGAGCAGTTCGCGCAGCTCGTCGTGTAGTTCAGGGAGGACCAGGACCCGCGATCCGGCGGAACACGCTTGCCCTGCGCTGCGGAACATGGTGCCGGCGATGGTTTTGGCCGCGACCGCCAATTTTGCGCGGCTGAGCACGATCTGCGCCGACTTTCCCCCCAGTTCCATGCATACCGGCGCGACTCTGCGCGAACACAATTCCATCACCCGTCCGCCGACGCCTCGCGAACCCGTGAAAGTCAGGTGCGCCACGTCTTCGTGCATCACCAGAGCCTCACCGGTTTCAGCGAAGCCGTGCACAACGTTGAACGCACCAGGCGGAAGCCCCGCCTCGACAGCCAGCTCTGCGATAGCCGTCGCAGTCAGCGGACTGCGCTCCGAAGACTTGAGAACCACCGTGTTTCCGGTAGCAAGGGCAGCCGCGACGCTGCGGGAGATCTGTTGCAGCGGAAAGTTGAACGGGACGATCACGCCGCACACACCCCATGGCTCTCGCAACGTGTAGTCCACCAGGCCTCCCGAGAGCGGGATGGAGGCACCGCCCACCTTGTCCGCGATGCCCGCGTAGAACTCGAAGTAGCGTGCAGCGACCTCGACGTCCATCAACCCCATCGAGAGCGGGATTCCCGCGTCCACGGCCTCGATGGTCGCGAGCTCGGACCTACGCTCCCTCAGCAATCGGGCGATGTTGTGCAGCGTTCGCCCTCGCTGCGCGAGCGGGGTTGCGCCCCACGCTTGCTTGAACGCCTGGAGGGCGTCCGTCACGGCGGATGCGACCAGCTCGGGTCCTGCGGCAGTCAGCGAGGTGACGATCGAGTTCGTGGACGGGTCCTCGACGTCGAAGGGGCGTCCGTCCGACAAGATCCGGCTGCCGGCGACAACACCTGCGTGGGCCTGAAATCTGGCGCTCAGCGTTTCGTTCATGACGGGATTCCTGTTCTCTATTTCTCTTCTCCGGGCTGCGGGGTATTGCCGACGGATCGGCAGTTGGGGCGTCGGCGCCCGATCGAGACCGAGTACCGCGCGGCAGACCGACTCAGGACGATCACCGAAGGCGACGCACCGCTCGGTGCACCGACCTCCACGGAATCACCTGGTCAACGCCGCCTAGCTCCGGCGGGCGACAGCCTGTTCGCCGAGCCAGGTGTTGACACCGACATCACCCTGCTGCACCATCTTAGTCATACGTTTAAGTCAAATGATAGACATCATTTGCGGCGAATCCAGGCGAATCAATGCGAAGCAACCTGTGAGCGCTCCCCGCCGTGACAGCTGGGCTCAGCGAATCGTTAGAGGAGACATCGTCATGATCGACAGCCACGCCGCGGTGCTCGCCGCGGTCGACGAGGCAGCGCGTCAGTACGGCGCGACCCACGTCATCAACGGAGCGGACGGCGACCCGCGCGAGCTACCGCACCATCAGTTGGGTGACGGTGTGGACTACTCGTTCGAGGCGGTCGGTTCGGCCCCGCACCGCGGCGACGGCACTGAGCCTCCTGCGTCCGACGGGTACCGCGTGCTTGGTCGGAATCGCGCCCGAAGGAACCGAACTCAGCGTCTCGGCAACAGACTTCTTCTTCGAGGAGAAGCGGCTGATCGGTTCCTCCATGGGCTCGGGCCACGCACACCAAGACATTGTCGAGCTCGCGCGCCTGTACCAGCACGGGCGCCTGCTGCTCGACGAGATGGTCACCAGCGTCGTGCCCAGCGAGATCAACGAGGGCTTCGAGGCAATGAAGTCCGGTGACGTCACTCGCATCGTCGTTGACGTCCAGTCCTGACAGTCGAAATGAAAGTTGAAGTGAGCTCAATGGCAAGCAACGAAGTCACGTTCCCGACTCCGGTGAACTACATCGCCGACGAGTGGTGCGAGTCCGCGACGGTCGGTGACGCGTGGAACGTCGACCCCAACACGCGTGTGCCCGTCCACCAGCAAATCACCACCCCGCCTGACGATCTCGAGCGCGCGCTGCGGCACGCGGAGCGCTCCTACGACATCGGCTGCTGGGACGAGGCAGCTCGGAGTGCGCGCGCCGACATTCTCGAACGCGTCGCCGAGATCATCGAGTCTCGCCTGGAAGACATCGCCCGCACGGACTCACTGACAACCGGCATCCCCATCACGGTCACACGCACAATTGCGGCCTTTTTGCCCGCGCGCGTCCGAGCGGCGGCGTCGGATCTGGTGAGCACGCCGCGCGTCACAGCGCTGGCAGCCGGTGGTCGCGACGTCCGCCTCTACCAGGTGCCGTGGGGGCCCGCGGCGATCCTGACGCCGTGGAACGGACCGAGCTTCATTCCGACTATCAAGATCGCGAATGCCATCGCGGCGGGCTGCCCCGTCATACTCAAGCCTTCGGAGCACGCTCCCGCCAGCACGCAGATCATCGTCGAGTGCTTCGTCCAGGCAGGCCTGCCCAGTGGCGCTTTGCAGATGGTGCACGGCGCCGGCGACATCGGTGCCGAGCTGTGCGCCGACCCGCGTATCAAGGTCGTCTCGTTTACCGGCGGACCTGGAGCCGGTCGCGCTGTCGCGCGGGCCGGTGCCGAGGACTTCAAGGTTCTGCAGCTCGAACTCGGCGGCAATAATCCGGTACTCGTGCTGGACGACGCCGACCTCGACGTCACCGCCGACGGGATTGTCGAAGGCATGACCAAATTCAACGGCCAGTGGTGCGAGGGACCGGGCAAGATCCTGGCTCCCCACAGCTTGGTCGATCCCCTACTCGAGGCGTTGACCGAGCGGATCTCCAAACTGGTCGTCGGACACTCACTCGACCCGAAAGTCGACATCGGCCCGATCTCCAACAGGGCCCAGTTCGAGGCACTCCAGGGCGGGATCGAGAAGCTGCGTGAGCTGGGGGCGACAATTCGGCAGCCCGCCCAGATGCCGGAACTCGGAGGCTTCTTCATGTCGCCCACCATCGCCTCGGGTGCTGACCCGGCGAAAGCCACCGCGGAGCTGTTCGGTCCGGTCGTCTCTCTGCACGCAGTGAGCTCGAGTGAAGAGGCGTTGCGCATTGCGAACGCCAATCCCTCGGGGCTCGACGCCTACGTGTTCGGGGCCGACACGCAGCGCGCGCTCGACATCGGCTCCAAGATCATCGCGGGCGAGGTCCGGATCAACGGTGCCAAGCTCGCCGACCTCGGTGAAGACTCAGCCCAGAGCTTCTGGGGTCCGTCCGGCATCGGCGGCCACGGTCCGGCCGAGTCGGTGCGCGTCTTCTGCGGTCACCGGGTGGTGGGAGTCGACTCACCCGATCTGCCGTTGTGACCTGCACTCGGCCATGATCTCCCGGCGGGCACCGCGACCAAGCTGTGCCCGCCGGTCACCCCCGCAATGTCGGTCTTTGGTGAACAATGAGCGGGGGCTGCGAATTCTCGGCACGATCCGCGAATCGCCCAGCGTCGCTGAATAATCGGTGCTCGAGGCACGCTGGGCTGAGGGCACCGAGATCGGGCAGGCAACATCTCCGCGATCCGCAGTTCCCCTGATCACTTCGTTCGCCGACGCGCCGTACCCGCAGTGTCAGCAACGCGCACTGCTCGCGCTGTCGCGCCCGCTCACCTGACGCCTCTCCAGAACCTGGCCGACCGCATGGCCGACGGACCAGCGCATTGTTTACGCACGCTCATGACGCCCATGTGCTGGCCGCCGAGGGTGCTGAGCTGTCGTTGCGCAGGGTCTGGCCGACGTTGCGATCGTCGGCTGCCGGAAAGACGAACTTTGAGCACGCCGGGTCATGCTGGGAACGTAATGGCCTCGACGGGAAGAGATTTGGCCGTCGGGCAAACGAGCGGCCGACAGGCCCAATCGCCGCGAGCGGTCGGGTGCCGTCGGCCCTCACCTCAGTATGCGGTGGGGCTGACGGCCGCCCGCCGGCCTCACCCTCAGCTCGTGGTCGGTTCCGCGCTCATCGAGGCACCTCGTCTGGCATTTCTTCGGCTTCCGTTGACCATGTCATTGAAACGATCGACGGCCCATACGGCCCGCAACGCTGTTCGGCCCATCACAATCGCCGGCGGAAACTTGGGCTTGTCCTTCCACACATTCCGCAGATCCTTGTGCCGTTCACCGTCGACGATCAGATCGGCGATGAGTGAACCGAGGTAGGGCGCCTGAGCCAGGCCGTGGCCGTTACACGCAATGGAGTAGAAGACGTTGTCGCCGACCTGCCCGGCCACCGACTCCCATGAGGATGTGATCGCGATCCAGCCTCCCCAGGCACGATCCACAGCGACATCGGCAAGTGATGGGAACCGCCTCGCAAAGGCGCCTGCGAGCTCTTCGACGAGCGCGGGATCCGGCTGTTTCCGCGGGAGCGGATAGGAAAAGCCGCGCTCGAGCCGTCGCACTCCGAACACGATTGTGTTGCGGGACGTCAGCCTGTAGTTCTCCATGATGTTGTGCTGAGTGGCCACCCCCGAGCGACTGCTCCACCCCAGTGCAGCCAAACGGTCGGGGGCGATCGGTTCGGTCTCCAACTCGATGATCCAGACGGGGACAGCGAGGTGACGAGGCGTGATGTCCCACTCTCCCGCGAACGCGTTCGTCGCCAGCACCACCCGATTCGCCCGTACCTCACCCTGGGGGGTGGTCAGGACGACCTGCCCACCATCACGTGTGACACCGGTGACCTTGGTCCGCTCGAAGACTCGCGCAGCCGAGTCCAGTAGTGCGCGACGTACTCCGGCAGTGAACTTGCCGGGGTTCATCATTCCGCCGATCGACTCACGCATGCCGCCGAGAAATCCCCGCGGGATCCCGAGTTCCTCGCTCGTACCCACCTCCACGTGACCTCCGGCCCGGCGGAGGATCTTGGCCACCCGGCGCACACGCCCCAACTGGCCCCGAGACACCGCCGCCAACACGTTGCCCGTCGGCTCGTAGTCACACTCGATGTTGTGCGTCCGGATGAGCCCCTCCACGTGGCGCGCGGCATTCTCAGCGAGCCGGACCATGCTCGGCATCTTCTTGCCGGCGAACAGGTTGAGCAGCTGGATATCTCCGCCTGGAGCCCCCACCAGCTGTCCGGCGTTTCGGGAGCTCGAGCCGTACCCGCAGAACTCGGCCTCCATCAGCACGACGTCTCGACCACGCTCGGCGAGCCGAAGCGCCGTCGACATTCCGCCCAGGCCCCCGCCGATGACGGCCACCTCGCAGGTGATGTCGGAGGCCAAGGCTCGTCGGACGTCACCGGGCGGATCTACCCAGCCACTGAAGTCGGTATATGCAACCCTGTCGGTTCTCATTTCAATTCTCCTTCACGATGCGTTCTTGTCCTCGGCTCGATGCGACAGCGCGCACCACGCCATGTTCAGATGCCGGTTGCGAACCCGTCTCCTCACGATGGGCATGCAATTTCTGGTACGAGATGTAGTAGGCGTAGAGCTGAAATCCCCAGACGGCGAGAGCGAAGATATAGAACTTGGTGCGCAATTCGTCGTCACCCGGGAACCGGAAGAAGTCGTCCATCAAGGCGACGGCGGTTCCCGCGGCGGTCGTCAGTCCAGCGCCGATGGCCAGACCCTTGGCACCTATCTGCCAGAGCCTCCACGAGAAATAGATCAGGAACACTGTCGTCAGCGCGTTGGTGATGAGGTAGAACGTTGCCGGGCCCATATAGAACTCGGGGAAACGGAACTGCTGGAGGTACACCCCTGCACCGATGGCCAGCGCAAACGCACCGATTTCGACCGCCACAGGCGGCTTGTAGCGATGGGTGACCTGCATCAGCCCCAGGACAAGGATCAGGGTCAGGCCGAATGAGCGCGAGAAGGCATCGAAGAAGTAGACCAGGGGGACCTGGATGCTGTGCTTATCGTTTCCGAGCAGTATCCAGACGAGTACGTTCAAGCCGGACGTGCCGATCACGATCCACTCCAGGCCGAGCAGATAGTTCTTGTACCGCCGAATGAACTTGAACCCGTAGGTGAAGCCTGCGAAGGTCATCCAAAGATCGGCCAGTAGGGCCAGTAAGAGGAGTATTGCCTCCACGTTTGTGTTCCTTTGAGTCAGGCCCGCTCAGGAGAGCAAGAGGCCGGTTGGTGTGTCGGTTTTCGACGAATGGCATCGGATGCGGACGCCCGTCTCGATTGTTGATTCAGGAAGCAATACCTCCAGCCGGCCGACATGAACAAGCGTCCAGGTGCGCGGTGACCGCCGCGCGTGGCCGAGAGCCGCTGGAGCCCGTGGCCGATCCAGGCGTCTGCCGTGGCGTGCGGGCCGAGTCGAGTGACCTCGTTGTTGCATGACAGTCCATTCCGCGGCGCTTCCTGCTCGCCCCGCCGGGCACTGTGGCCCGATTCGTGATGCAGCTCATACAGTACGCAACGCTAGTCATCTGATCAAGATGTTTGTTTTAAATGCTTGACTAAGTTCCCTGCCCGAACCACTGGGCAAGCACCCTCGACTGCTAGGCTTGGACCGACTTAATCAAGCGTCCAACACCTGGACGCCCGCCTAGGGAGGGCTCGTGTCTCGGATCACCGTTGCCCAGCGGCGCAGCGACCTCGTCGCCGCAGCAGTAGAAGTCATCGCGGTCCATGGCGTCGCCGGCGCGACAACCCGGCGGATAGTCGAGCAGGCCGGGGCCAACATAGCGATGGTTCATTACTGCTATGACTCCAAGGACGACCTCTTCGCCGATGTGTACAAGTTCGCGCTCGCAAGGTTCCGCACTGCCCTGACAGAAAGTGATCCACACACGGACCTGAAGGAGACAGCTCGCCAACTCCTTCGCGGAGTGATGAAGGTCTACCTCGAATCCCCCAGTTTCACCGCGGCGACATTGGAGCTCATCAGCTGGGCACGGCGTCGACAGGAGGGTGGTGTCATCGCTGTATACGACAAGTCGCTCGACACCGCCCGTGCCCTACTTCGCGAGGCCAGCTGGGACCGTCCGGTCGAGTCGGCGACGATCGATCAGATCGCCTTTCTCATCTCCATCTTGGCCGACGGCGTCGCCCTCCACTGGCTGAGTTACCGAGATCTGTCCAGCGCAGCGGAGCAGATGGAGATCGCCGTATCCACCCTCGACAGCTGGCTCGAGGCTCGGCTGGAATCGGCACCGGCAGATCTCTGATCGAAATGTCGTTCGATGGTCAACGTTGCCGGCCACACAGCAGGTCGTCGACGAGAACCGCGACATGCAGGGAGACGAGGATGTCCGGATCATCGAGGTCGACGTCGAGGACTCGAGCAATGCGGCCGATGCGGTCGTAGAGTGCCGACCGGGACATGTGCAGTTCGGCCGCGGCGTCGGATTTGCTGCCGGGGTGGCGCACGAGTGCTCGCAACGTGACCATCAGGTCGCCCTGGCGGCGGGCGTCGTGTTCTTTGAGTCGGCCGAGCTCTCGATCGGCGAACAAGCGCAGCCGGTCGTCGTCGGCGAGCATTCTCAACAAGCCCCGCAGATGCGCATCCTCGAGCCGGTACACGGCTCGGTCCGGCGCTTCCGGTCGAATCGAGTCCACGATGTGAAGTGCTTCGCGCAGGGTCCGGTCCACCTCCCCTGCACGCTCGACGGCCCGGCCGGCGGCCACGACGATTCGAGTCGTCCGGCTGTGAACCCGCTTGACGAGGTCGTCGGTCGCGGCGGCGGCATCAGCATTCATCGGGAAGGACAGCAGGCACCGCACCACCTCGTCGATCTCGCACACGAGGGCCGGCACGCACAATTCGTGTGTCGAGTGCACCAGTGCCCCAACGACGGATTCCAAACGTTCTGCCTGCCTGGCCGGCTCGTCGGCTGCTCGGTGCAGTCGGAGCGCCATCCCGACCAGCTGCCGGTCGACCAGCGGCACTCCCGCCAACTCGCAGCGTCGTTGTAAATCCGGAGCACCGGGATCTCTCAGTAGGCGCACGATGAGTTCGTGTTGGGTACGGCGGACCAAGCTGTCACGCTGGCGATCGTGCAGACGGTACGAGGCCAAAGCCGCGGCCGCGCGTTCAGCGGTCGCGACAAGACGTTGGCTGGGGGCGATGGGAGATTCGATGATCAATCGCCCCCAATCTCGGTCAGGCTTGCCCACCCTGGTCAGCAGCCATCCGCTCGCTTCGTCCCAGTTGGTGCGTGCGTCGAGCGCGATCGCGCGTGAACGGGTTCGCCAATCGGCCAGGAACGAGGAGGTATTGCCGGGGCCGGGACGGTAGTCGACGATGTCCTGGTGCCCGTCTTCGAGGACGACGGCAGCGCCCGCCAGGCGCTGCACCCATTCCAGAATCTCGACCGGCCCCGCCTCGGCGATGCTGAGCTCTGTGAAGATCTCGTGGACGCGTTGCGCTTCGCGAAGTTCCTCGACCTGCCGGTCCACGATCTGTTCGCCGAGAGCCTGTGCCACGGCAGCGAATCGAACTTCCCGAGAGAGCGCGATAAGCGGCAGAGACAGCCGCTCACATGGAATTGCGAGCGCTGCGGGTATCTCCCGCCAACGTCGTCCCAACTCGATCGCAAGCCCGGCAACGGCACTTCGATCAAGACTCTCGGCGAACGCGGCCAGGTCTTCAGCGCCATCGGGCAAAGCAATACCGGTGGTGAGAACGAAGTCGCCACGGCGCAGCAGGGGCCCGATGTCGGCCAGTTCTGTTGTGTGCACCCAATGGACCGAACGGCTCAGTCCGGCAGCACCCGCTACCACGACCGGTCCGGCGTTGCGAAGCGCCGGGACGGCCAGCGCCTCCCTGACGGACATGCCGGCCACGCTGTCTCCTTGGGTGATTCCAACTGCGACCGTCGACCCGAAATCGGCGGAATGACTTGCACTTCAACGGATCCGACAATTCTGCCGGTACGCTGGACGACCGAGGCTGGCGTGCCGACCACACACCCTCCGTTCAGGATGCTCCCACGGCCAACCGCCCCAGTCGCTCGTGGCACTGCCAACGCAGGGTGATCACGGTCGACCACTGCAGTGCACGCGCACCCGGGGAGGACAACAGACCCAACAACCGCAGATGGAATTCCGTCGGTCTCAGCCCGAACCGGATGAAGGCCTCGTCGTCGTTACCGCCGTACGGCGCCCACTTGGCCGCGAATTCGAGCATGTCGATCTCGAAGGGATCCATCTGACCGGCCGCCTCTCCGTGTGGCATTCGGGTGCCCTCCTGTATATAGATCCCGGCGTAGTGGTTGCGCGGGGACCCTTCTCAGCTGTCGAAGCGGAGAACGCCGTCGTCGATCGACTCGAGCAGGCGCACTGTGTCCGCGTAGTTCTGCGGGTTGACCCACGGTTCCCGGTCGCTCTGCAGTGGCAACCTGCCGGCGGCACGTTGCAGATATCCCGAGGTCACGTCGCTGACGTAGGGAAGCTCAGCCATAGACTGCCCGGCCACGGGGACCGGGGTGACACTGGTGAGACCCCGCTCGTCCATGTGCTTCAGGATCCGGCACCAGAATTCGTTGACCAGTTCGATGCGGAGAGTCCAGGACGCGTTGACGAAGCCGAAGCCGTACAGCAGGTTCGGGACCCCCGAGAAGGCCAGCCCCTTGTAGGTCCAGCAGCGGCCGAAATCGACTGGGTCACCGTCGATGTCGAAATCGGCTTCACCGCCCAGGACTATGTCCAGACCAGTTGCTTTCACGATGATGTCGGCCTCGATGTGCTGCCCGTTCTGCATCGCGATACCTGTGCGGGTGATCCGGTCGATGACGCCGGTAGCGACATCGGCCCGCCCCTCACGAATCGCGTGGAACAGATCGGCGTCGGGCACCACGCACACACGCTGGTCCCACGGGTCGTATGCGGGAGTGAAGTGCTGTTTCCGAACCTCTTCGCCGACGATTTCGTCGATGGCGTCGAAGATCAGCTTCTTGAAGACCTGCGGACTCTGCCGGGCCGCCGCATAGTTTTCCTGCTGGCTGGCGAGATTTCGTCCTCGGATCTGGCGAAACGCGGCTTCGGGTCCGAGTTCCTCCCTGAGCCGCGCAGTGTCGGGATCCACACCCGGTTCGATGTATACGTAGCCGGGTGACCGCTGAATCATGGTCACCTTCGCCGCGTCCCGGGCCAGGCTCGGAACAAGGGTCACCGCAGTGGCTCCCGAGCCGACCACAGCAATCTTCTTGTCGTTGTAGTCGAGATCATCAGGCCACTGCTGTGGGTGCAGCATCTGCCCACCGAAGGACTGCTCCCCGGGCAGGGGCGGGTTGTAACCGCCGCGATAGCTGTAGTAGCCGGTGGCGAGGTAGAGGAAGCGACATCGCAACGTCTCGTCGCGGTCGTCGCTCTCGATGGTCAGCGTCCACGCCTTCTCGACACTGCTCCAGGACGCGGAGCACAATCGAGTCCCGAGGCGGAGCCGTTCGGTGACTCCGAAGTCATCGGCAACCTCTTGAAGGTAGTGCTTGATCTCTGGCCCCGAGGCGATCGCCTGTGGCTCGGTCCACGGCTTGAACCCATACCCCAGCGTGAACATGTCACTGTCGGAACGGATTCCGGGATACCTGAAGAGATCCCAGGTGCCGCCGAGGGACTCACGCGTCTCGAGCACTGTGAACGTCTTGTCTGGACAGTCCTGTTGCAGCTGCACGGCGGCCGCTATGCCGGAGATTCCGGCGCCGACGATTACCACGTCGAACGAGGTCTCGCGGGTGGGGGTTTTCATAGTCACTCCTCAGTGATGCCGGGTGGCGGCAGGCAGATACGGGGCCGACGCGGGTCTGTGTCGAGACGCCCGGCGCGGCAGTGTCGCGCCGGGCGTCGTCAGGCCCAGCCCCTGGCCGAGCCTCGCAAGCCCCGGGAGGCCGTCGACTCGGCCGGGTTCAGACCAGTTCGAAGTTAAACACTTGACTAAGTCGTTTGATTAAACAAGCACGATTCTGAAGTGTCAAGACCCGGGCGAGGTATCTCAGGAAATGCGGAGGACCATCCCGACTCTGACCGCCTGCCTGCGGGTTGTCGATGTGCTCGTCGGGCTCGAAGTCATGCCTGCCGCGAGCGCTTCGGCGGCCGCGAGCTGCCTCTGGTCGGGCTGTGTCGCGGTGGCGAGGTTGACGACCGGCCGACGTCGGACACCACTACGTTTGCGCGGCCGGCAGCGAAGGTCCGTGCAGTTGCAGAACCGAATCCGCCGGCACCGCCGGTGACGATGACGGTGCGGTTGTCGATTCTCGGTGGGGCTCGGAACGTGGCGCGAAGAGCCGATCACTCCAGGCGGAGAAGGCTTGTCACGGTGGAGACATTGCTGCCGTCGGGCAGCTCCTCGATTGCCCTTATCAACTCGGTGCATCGTTGGGACCCGACCACGGGGCCGACAAGCTCGTGGAATTTCTCGCGCACAATCGCACGCCGGTCGCTCGCTGTGAGAGGTAAGGCCGAGTCAGCCGAGGCATGCAGTTCCGTCCCTCCCTCGAGCACAACGCGGACATGGGTTTGCTGAGTGCGTAGTGTCGCATCGAACCGGATCCGGACGCGTTCGGCCACCGACCTCAGGTCGGGGTCGAGGACTGTCGCGTGGGTGAAATCTTCGACCTGGCACGAACCCCGAACGAGAGCCAGTGCTGCGGTGAACGCCAGGCTGAACTTGCCCTCCAACGGTGTCGTGGCCACCGGGATCGCGCAGACAGTTCGCAACAGCTCCGGCACCGTCAGCTCGATCTCGCGCACGCGCCTGGGGTCGAGACCCTCGCGCAAAGTCAGCAGCGCATCGATCGCTGCGTGGGTACCGAAGCATGCAGCGTGCCTCTTGACCAAAACCTCACGTAGGTACCATCTCTCGGCAAACGGAACGATCACCGATTCAACAGCGGCCGCTTGACAGTGAGTTGCCGCGAATCCACCAGGTCCGAAGAGGGCATCACCCGGAGCTGTGACACCGGCCGCGGCCAACTGGGCCGAAAAGAGTCCCGCCTCAGACGCCCGCCCTACCTGCATCGCTTTACCCATCGAGCCGAACACCGCGCGTAAGCCTGCAGCTTGGGTCGCTGCGAGACCCCAGGCGCGTTGAATGCCGGCCGGCCCGAGACCGAGCAGGTGCGCGGCACCGGTTGCGGCTCCGAAGACTCCCACCGTGGCGGTGGGATGGAATCCCGCCTCGTAGTGCCGGGGCGCAAGCGCGGCACCGATGCGGGCTTGGGCTTCGAACCCGGCGATGTACGCGGCGAGCAGTCGGCCGCCGTCGACACTGGTCGGATCGGCTGACGCCTCGGCTTGCGCCCACACGGCGGGAAGAAGTGGTGCAGACGGGTGAAGCCCGCCCACAGGCAACCAGTCATCGAAGTCCAGAACATGAGCCGCGATGCCGTTGACCAGCGCTGCTGAGCGTGGCCCCACACGGGCCCCGTCGCCCAGTCGCGTGCAACGACCAGAATCGTTGGCGACCTCAGCCACCAGCTGCACGACTTCCTCGCACGAGCCACCGATAGCAGCAGCCAACGTGTCGATGATGCAATCCACCGCGATCTCGACGACGTCCGCCGGAACAGCCGCAAGTCGAAGCGCCGCCGCTTCCGATGCAATGTCGGCTTCACCAGCGCCCGTAGTTTCCGTCATCAATTGGTCCCTTCGGAGGATCGTGCCGTTCAGCAGCACGGTGGTTCATTCAGTGGTATCAATCCGGCATGATCGTCGGGCTGACGGCCTTCGCCCCGCGAGGCGGACCGAGCCCGCCGATTTCATCTCTCAACGTCCCTTGTCAACGTGCGCTTGTTGTCGGCTCGCCGCGATCGCTCGTGGTAACACTGTGTTGACCGGACATTGGTTCCGCTCCCATCCGTGCGTTGTGGTTATGCAACGCGCGGTAAGCGAAGTAGTACGCGCAGAGCTGGAATCCCCAAGTGGCAAGAGCCAAGGTGTAAAACGTGGTGCGGGTCGCGTCGTCACCCGGGATCCGGAAGAAGTCGTCCATCAGTGCGACAGCGGTGCCCGCGGCGGTAGCCAGCCCAGCACCGATCGCCAAGCGTTTGGCACCAATCCTCCAGAGCCGCAACGAGAAGTAGATTAGGAACAGTGTCGTCAGCGCGTTGACGACGAGGTAGAACGTTGCGGGGCCCAGGTCGAACTCGGGGAAGCGAAACTGTTGCAGGTACAGCCCCGCGCCGGTTGCCAACGCAAACACGGCGATGTCCACCGCCAACGGCGCCTTGTATCGATGGGTGACTTGCATCAACCCTAGAACGACGATCAGGGTGATGCCGAATGATCGGGAGAAGGCATCGAAGAAGTAGACGAGAGGGACTTGAAGGCTGTCCTGATTGCCTCCGAGCAGGAGCCAGACAAGAGCATTCATACCGGACGTACCGACGATCAGCCACTCCAGTCCGAGCAGGTAGTTGTCGTAGTGCCGAATGAATTTCCATCCGTAGACGAAGCCCGCGAAGGTCATCCATATATCAGCAAGCAGGCAGAGCAATTCCATGTTCGTGTTCCTTCGAATCAGGCCTATCCGTCGCGCAGAAGGCCGGTTGGCGTTGTGGTTTCGGCGAGCGGGGGCTATGCGTACGCCACATCACGCGCGTTCGGGTTCAAGCGCGGCACTTCGATACCCGCCGGCATCAGTGTCAAGATCAGCACGTTCACCAGCAGGAAGCGGCGCGAGCCATGAGAGTCGGTAGCCGATGCCGAAACGATCCCAGGCGGTGAACTCGAGAAGGGTTCTGCGAAACGGACTTCGGAGGGGCGCGGGACGCCGCCGACCACTACGGTCGACGGCGAAACCCACCGCCATGCAGGCGCCGGCGAGATTCGATGACTTGCCGCAAATATGGTGATGCTGCGTCGAACGCAGGTGCTATGTTCCGAGACCTAGGAAAAGGCAGCATCATGCATACATCGCCTGTTTGGCGTCCGTCAGACTCGGCCCGGCAGGCCAGCGCCGATGGCGGTGTAGTCGTCACGGCTGAGCAGTTCCATGGGGTCGGATATCTGCCCACCGACTTCGACCCAGCCGACGTAGTGTTCCGAGGACCAATCGAGTGCTCGCTGGATCTGCTCCGGGAACGACCGGATCTCGTCGAGGGTGTAGGTGAGGAAGGGATTCTCTTCGGGGCGCAGGAACGCGAGATCGTAGCCCGTCGAGAGGCCGAAGCGATACTCGTTCTCGGTCGTGTTTTCGCCACCGCCGTGGTATGTGGAGCCGATCCAGATGAGCGCGGACCCAGCCTTCATCACTGTCGGGACCGCTTCCTCGGGCCGCGGAGCGCGGTTGTCATCCCACAGGTGTGAGCCCGGAATCACCATTGTGCCGCCGTTCTCGGCGGTGAAGTCGCTGATCGCCACCATGATCTGCACCCGCGCTTCGCGCTGGTAAGTGGGATGACGCCACAGCCAGACCGTGTCATCGCGATGGAGCGGCTGGCGTCCCTGCCCCGGACCGATCTTGATGGCCTGCGTACCGCCGATGTGCATACCTGCTGGGCTGGTCACCGAGTGCTCGCCCAGGAAAACATCGATCGGTTTGTCGAGAATGCGCTCGGCGATGCTTCGGTACAACGGGTTCAACACGATAGTCACCATGTGTTCGGTCCGCGCGAACAAGCCACCGGCACGCTTTGTCTTGTTGCCCGCGAAGACCTCGTCGTGGCCGGTGTCGATCCCGTCCAAGATCGGGTTCAGGTCACTTTTGATGCCTTCGATGGTGGCCACATCGAAGAGCCCCTCGATGATCACGCCACCGTCTCGCATGATCACCTCCGTCGCTGCTTCTGCCGTGACGTCCGGGCTGAGACGGGTGAGTTCGTTGGTCGACATGATGGTCCGTTCGTAGTAGTCAGCGGGGTTGCCCCGACGGAGCGCCGGGCCGATTCGTGATGGAACTCATACTTTACCGATAGTTAGTCATCTGATCAATATGTTTGACTAAAATGCTTGACTAAGAAGACTCCCGAGGCCGCGGTGTCGGTGCCACCACCCGCTAAACTTGTTTGACTTAATCAAGCGTCCAACAATTTGGGCGTGCTGCTCAGGAGGATTCCTGTCACGGATCACCGTTGCCCAGCGGCGAAGCGATCTCATTGCCGCCGCTTCACCGCCAAGGACCACGTCCAAACCTGTTGCTTTCACGATGATCTCGGCGTCGATGTGCCACCCGTCCTGCATCGCTATCCCCGTGCGGGTGATCCGATCGATCGCACCGGCTTCATTCCGGCCTCCTGAGATCGGCGACCACACGGGTAACTCCGCCGTGTTTCATGAGCTGGAATCCGTCGTTGATCTCGTCGAGACTCAGAACTACCGAGATCATGTCGTCGAGGTTCAGCCGACCCTGGTTGTAGAACGCGACGTAGCGCGGGATATCGACGGGAAACCGGTTCGCACCCATGAACGCTCCTTGCAGGCGCTTATCGGAGACGAAGAGCTCCGACGCGCGCACAGTGACCGGCTGGCTGTCCGGGACGACTCCGAGGACGGTAGCCGTACCACCCGGCCCCAGCATGGCGAACGCCTGCTCGACCGTGGCAGCCAGACCGATCGCTTCGAAGGAATAGTCCACTCCCCCACCAGTGAGTTTCCGAACAGCTTCGACGGAGTCGACCGCGCCGGCTTCCACCGTCGCTGTGGCGCCGAACTTCAGCGCGTCGTGCAGTCGAGCAGCGACGGTGTCGATCGCGATCACCTGGGCGGCGCCGGCGATGCGGGCTCCCTGGATCGCCGCGATTCCGACACCGCCACATCCGAGAACAGCGACCGTCGACCCCGGTTCCACTCGGGCGCTGTGGAATACGGCGCCGACCCCGGTGACGATGGCACAACCCAGCACAGAGGCGGCGGCGAGCGATGTGCTTTCGGGGATACGGACGATCTGACGTTGGTGCACGACCATCGCGGTGGAAAAGGCCCCCAGGCCCGCGGTGGGGTGTACCGACCGCCCAGCCTGATCGGTCAGCACCGGCCGATCTCGCTGCCGCAGCCGGTAGCGGTTGGCGCACAAACTCATCCGGCCGACCAGACAGAAGTGACAACTTCCGCAGAAGGCGCTGACACAGGTCACTACGTGGTCACCGGATCGAACGTCCGACACCCGACTGCCGACCGCGCGGACTACACCGGCTGCTTCATGGCCCAGGACCGTTGGGCAGGTGGTGGGAAATACTCCCTCCATCTCGTGCAGATCGGACCGGCACAGTCCCGCGTAGTGCACGTCGATGAGCACTTCATCGGGGCCGGGATCGTCGAGCTCGAGCGTTTCCAGCTCGAGCCGACCAGGTGCGGTGCCGAGCACGGCGGCGGTGATCTGTTCTGGCATGACAGGACCCTCCGGTTGTCGTAGTTGGGCGGCTGAGCGATTCCTTGTTCACACCGCGATTCAGGTCGTCTCGAGCTGGGTGTATTTGTCGAGCCCGTAAGCGCCTCTGTCGCCGCCGTGGCCGGCAGACCACGGGACCGAAGATCTCGTCTCGGGCGATCTCCATCGAGGGGTCGGTTCCGACGAAGACCGCGGGAGCGATCGCACACCGTTCCGCATCGCCGGCTCGAGAACAACACTGTTGCCGGCCATCAGCGCGGGGACTATCTCGAGCATCGCCAGGCTGAGCGGGAAGTTCCAGGGGGGTAATGGCCGCCACCACTCCCACCGGTTCTCGGGTCACCAACGCCGCAGCGTCCGGTACGCCGTGCGGCGACAGATCCATGAGCTTGTGGGCCAGCTCGCCATACCAGCGGAGAAGCCTTGCAACGGAGGCTATTTCGACATCGCGGGCCTCGCGGGCAGGCTTGCCCATCTCGCGCGATATCAGCACAGCCAACTCGTCGGCATGCTGCTCGATCAGGTCGGCCCAGGCGATGAGGATTCGACCGCGCCCGACAGGCGCCATACGCGACCAACTGCCGCTCTCGAAGGCAGCGCGTGCCGTCTTGACGATGCGCTCGACATCAGCAGCAGTGGCCGCCGGCACGCTGGTGAAATGCTCGCCTGCCCACGGGTCCCACAGCGGAACAGTTTCGAAGTCGACTGCGTTGCCCCAGCCGCCACCTTCCCACATCCCGAACGATGTCGGAACGGTGGCGGCCAGGGCACGCCACTGTGCGCCGGTCGACATCACACCTCTGCGCCGGCGTGGAGTCCGCCCGCGCAGGCCGCACCCACGTCGTCGAGCAACCTCGAGCGCTCGGCGAAAATCGTCTCACCGGTGACTTTTGCAGTCATGGCTTCTTCCTTCTTGCCGTTGCGCCGAATTCGCCGATCAGACCAGTTCGAAGTAGCGGATCGATTCCCAGACCGAGATCTGCTCGTCGTCACGCTCGGTTTGCGTGTGGTAGGACAGCCACTCCCAGCGACGCAGGCCGATCCAGTAGTCGATGAACTCGTCACCGAGGTAGCGGCGCAGTTGGGTGTCCTTCTCCAGCGCTTCGATGGCGTCGTAAAGATTCGACGGAATCCTCGCGATCTCGCCAGGAGGCAGCCCCCACGCCATCCTTTGATGGGGCGGCGGAGGAGTCACCTTGTCGTCGAGGCCTGCCAGGCCCGCGGCGAGGAAGACAGACAACGTTTGGTACATGTTGGAATCGGCTGCGGGAAGGCGGTATTCGAGCCTGGTCGCCGAATCGCCCGCCAGAATCGCACGGACCGCACAGGATTTGTTGAACACACCCCAGGTCTGGGTAGTGGGCGGGCCCTCGAGTTCCTGTAGACGCCTGTACGACGTGATCGTCGGCAGCGCGAAGCTGGTCGATGCCTCGAGCGAACCCATCACTCCGCCCAGGAAGTGCAGCATCCGCTCACTCGGCCGGTCGGCGTCAGCCGAATCGAAGAAGATGTTCCCGTTCTCGTCGCTCACCGAGACGTTGAGATGCGAACCCTGGCCGTACTCGGCGGACAACTTCGACATGAAGGTGACGCTGCGCCCGAGCGAGAGCGCGACTTCACGCATGACGTGGCGGACCCGCGCCCAGAGATCGGCGGCCGCAACCGGGTCTGCCGGAGCGAGGTTGAACTCGATCTGCCCGCTCGCGGCTTCGTCGGACCATGCCTCCCAAGGAATTCCGAGTTCCTCGAACCGGGCCACGACCGCCTCCGTGTAGGCCATGAAGTCCGGCGATTTCGCGAGGACCAGCGCGGCGCCGGCGGTCCCGCCCAGGGGCGTCAGATTCTGGAACTGCTGAGCCCTGGCCTGATCCATGGACTCTTGGAACACGCTCGCTTCGATTTCGACAGCCGCGCGGACAGTGAGGCCACGCTCGGCATACGCAGCGACGATCCGCTTGAGTGTCTGCCGCGGGTCTGCTGCCACCGGTGCACCCTGAACCGTCCAGAAGTCACAGATGACCGAAGCCAGGCCCGGCTTCCACTCGATCAGAGTGTCCTCGTCCGGGCGGAGCACGATATCCGGCATGAAGCCGCCGGACCGCCAGTGCGGCAACTCGAATCCCAGCGCTCCATGGTTCGTCAAGTCCAGCCCCAGAGCGAAGTCCGGAACCGCGAACCCCTTGGTCCGTCCCGACCGATACTTCGAGGCGGACAGCGTTTTGCCTAGCAGTACGCCATCGTGATTGGTCGCTTCGAGACGGACAGCGGACGCCGATGTCATTTCGTCGAATGCGGAGCGGTCAGAGCTCACCACACACCACCTTCAGGTTGGCGCCGAAAAGCGCGGAGAAAACAGGAAACGAGACATCGATCGCGAACTCGCCACCCTCGAGTTCCTCGACAAGAGTCGACCGCCCCTCGAAGAACCGAGCGAGAGCGGCCGAAGTACCGAGAACCGTATGGCCGTCGGGTTGCGCGTCACCGAGCCCGATCGCCGTGCCGTCGTCGGCGCAGACGACACCCAGTCCTGCCGGGATCCCCGGGGCGGCGTTGACCCGTTTCCAGAAGCCCTCCGCAGCAGAACGCCAGTCGACATCGCGTCCGGCCAGCAGCTGCTGGACGTCCTTGGCGAAACCGTCCGGTCCGTCCTCGGTCGGAACTGGGTTGGACCAGCGGACGTTCCAGGTGATCTCCGCTTCGGCCGGCGCATCCGCGGTCACCAGAAGGTCGGAGCCCGAGAGGGTGACGTGGGCGCGCTGGCTATCGGTCGTGGATGCCAGGCACACGGTCCTGGCTTCATTGCCGGGAGCGGCTGTGACGCCGCGCGCGAGCCCTTCTCGCAGGCAGCGCGCGACCGACAGGACCATCGGCGTCCGCCGCCCGACCACCGTGACCGCGCCGGCCCCGGGATCCAGGGTTGTTGCTTGTGACATGACTTACCTCGCGTCAGAAGTTAAACACTTGACTTAGTCGTACGATTAAAACCCCGTGATCGGGCCGTGTCAAGGCAGTCGAGCAGGGTTTTTAGGAGGAATACAGAGGATTTGCCGCATGAATCTCCGGCGTTCGACTGCGGCCAGGCCGGAAAGGCGGGCCCGTGACGATCTGCGAACGACGAACCGTCGCCGAGCAGACCGGGACTACCTGCCATCACTCATGCACGCCCGGCTCAACGGCGCCGCGGTGGCCCAGACTGCCTGAGTTCCTTTGAACCAGTGGACTTTCCGTCGACTGTCGGAGAAACTCGCACACCACATCGATCGCCTGCCCGGATTGTGCGAACAGACCTACCTCGGGGAAGAACCCGTGGAACACGCCGTCGTACCGGACGGCGGTGACCGGAACGCCGTCCGCCGCCAACCGCACGGCGAAAGCCTCGGCATCGTCGCGGATGGGGTCCACCTCCGCGGTCACGACCAGCGCGGGCGGCAAGCCCTGCAGCGATTCCGCCCGCATCGGAGCGGCGAGCGGATCCGCCTGCCCACCCCACTCGGCTCCCACGTACTGGCTGTAGAACCACTTCGCATCTGCGGCGCTCAGGAGTGGGGCGTCGGCGAACTCCGTCCAGGAGTCTCGGGCGAACCGGTCATCGACCGCGGGATAGACGAGGACCTGCGCCGTGGGTAGGAAGCCGCCGCTGTCGCGCTGCACGAGACACACTGCGGCCGCGAGGTTTCCACCGGCGGAGTCACCACCGACGGCGATGACGTCGGGGTCGACGCCGAGGTCGCTCGCCGACTCGCGCAGCCAGGCGAAGGCATCGACGGCGTCTTCGAGCGCTGCGGGATACGGGTGTTCGGGAGCCAACCGGTAGCCGAGCGAGATCACCGTCCACCCGGATCGCGCCGCGATCGCACGACAGACCTCGTCGGCGCCGTCGAGTGTGCCGAGCACGAATCCCCCGCCGTGCAAATACAGCAGCGCCGGAGTGCGACCAGCCGGGTCCCGGCGGTACACGCGAGCGGCGATTTCACCGCCCCTGGCCGGAATTCGGACCGGCTCGGCGACGGCGATCGGCGTGATCGGATGCTCCGCGGGTGCTGTCGCGAGCAGCTTCCGGGCGAGGTCGGGCCCGAGTTCGCGCACCGGGGCGGGGATCGCCGTGGCGATCATCGACGCCACGTTCTTGGCATGGTCATCCAGGAGGTCCCAGCAGCGTGGAGTGCTCTCGGTCATCGTTGTCGCCTTTCGGGTGATTGACAAAGCGTCATCCGTTCCCGACGATCATAGTCATCCGTTTAAGACGGATGACTAAAATAAGCGCATCCGCTACGAGATCAGGCTCGGTCGGCGTGACCTGGCCGGCACCCGATCTCGAGAATCGAAAGGACCGAAAATGACGGGAACCATCGAGCCAACGGCGCCGAGCACCGGCGCGGCCTACGGCCACGGGGAGTGGATACCGTTCCACTCCGTCGGCGGCGTGTCGTTCGCCGAACTCCCGACGTGGGAGTCCCTGCGCTACTTCGAACTCCCGTGAGCACTGCGGTGGTGGGGCGCAAACCCCTGATCGGCTTGACCGGACGACGGTTCCGGCTGGACCTGATCAGAGGCAGCTATCCCGGGTACGGACAGCGCCTCACCGACAGCTTCATGACCGATTTCGCGAGCCGGATCGTGGCCGCCGGTGGTGTGCCGGTGATGCTGCCCTACGACGCCGACCCGGGAGAGCTGTGCGAGTGGCTGTCCGGGGTGGTGATCACCGGTGGCCAGGACGTGCATCCCGCCCGCTGGGGCGGTGACGAATCGGTCGTCGGCGACATCGATTCACTGTCGGATCCGAGCGTGCACGATCCGGCCCGCGACGCGTTCGAGATCGCGTTGACCCGGGCCGCGCTGACAGCGAAGATTCCGCTGCTCGGCGTCTGCCGGGGCATGCAGGTGCTCAACGTGACGCTCGGCGGCACCCTGATCCCCCATCTGCCCGAAGGGGCGGTGCGACACCTCCTGTCGGTGGGACCACTCTCGGACGGCGATCCCGACCATGTGGTCACCTTCGCCCCGGGGACGATCGCAAACAAGGTGTTCGGAGAACACCTGGTGACCAACTCCTGGCACCACCAGGCGGTCGACGACTGCGGGGCCGGACTCGTCGTCACCGGCCGCACCGCCGACGGTGTCGCCGAAACCGTGGAGCTGCCGGGGGCCGCCGTCCTCGGGGTCCAATGGCATCCCGAGTGGATGACAAGCGACGACGGCGCCCTGCGCTGGCTCGTCGAAGCAGCATCCGAGCTGCTCTGATCTGACACCTGTGGCCGCGACCCTGCTGGGGTTGCGGCCACAGGTGTCAGATCAGCGATGATGTCAGCGCACGCTCACCCAGGACACCAGCGATTTCATCGTCGGCTTCGGCGTCGGCGATGCGGCAGAGGCCACAGCCCCGGCCGCTGCGCCGAAGTGGCGCGACATCCACGCATCGAGCGCGTCCACAGTGAGCTCGATCTGCGCCGCCGCGGCATCGTCGTCGGTGAATACCAGCCAGTTGATCGCAATTCCGTCCGACAGCGCGGACACGACGTAGGCCAGCTGATCGATCGTGTCCTGATCGATCCGCCGTCCCGCGGCAGTCGCGTTCGCCCCAAGGATCGTCCGAATGGTCCCGAGCGCCTTGTTGTAAACGATCTCGGCATGATCACCATCCCGACGCTGCGCCCAGCTGATCAGCTCGAGGGCCGCCACGCAGAAGTCCGGATTCGCCCGATACCACATCAGTACGCCACGCAGCAGCCCCCGCGCGGTGGTTTCCACATCGCCGTGGACATCGCTGCGCGTCAGCACATCTCGGTATTGATCCGCGACGTACTCGAAGACCGCCGCGAACAGTGCCTCCTTGGTGGCGAAACAGTAGTGCAGCGTGGCGAGCGGCGCGTTCGCTTCGTCCGCGATCCGGCGCGTTGTGGCGCCGTCCACCCCGTGGGCGGCAATCACACGCACGGCAGCCGCCACCAGGCCGGCGCGGCGTTCGGCGGCGGGGATACGGGCCATGCGATCCTCCTGTAAACCAGATCTGATCGATTGATCCAGTCAACGCAACTCTAACAGGCCACCAGGCCGAATTGCTTGAGTCATACACCTCGATCGAATGACCTATTTCGGCCCTGTCGGAGATCCCATCCAGCCACTCGGCCGGATCTTCGGCGTGCCGATTCTGTAGCAACAGCACGACCCAGGCCACGATGTAGACAGCAGCTAGTACGCCCCCAACGAGTAGCCAGCCACGCGGCCGGTCTACCCACAATGCGACCATACCGACCACCACCAAACCCACCTCGATACATCGGCCGGCGATCACCCTCGGACTGGGCACAGTGAGCCTCCTTCACCATCCGGGTGGTCGACAACCGCGGCAAGGCCCAGACCCACGCACCGCAGAAGGCGACAGTTTGTCGGCTCTTGCCTTGAAATGCGGTCACATTGCCCGCCTGCAGACGCTGGATCTTCCTTCAATGTTGCTGAGAACGACCGACCGCCGGGCGCTGCACTTCTGTGCCGCGGACCGATGGCGGTTGCCCCACCACACACAGGAGCTACAACGATGAAGGTCGGCATCCCTCGCGAGGTCAAGAACCACGAATACCGAGTTGCGATCACCCCGGCAGGTGTCCACGAGCTGGCCACCCGAGGACATCGCGTGCTGATCGAATCAGGAGCGGGACTCGGATCGGCGTTCGACGACAACGACTTCAAGGCCGCCGGCGCCGAAATAGTGGACACCGCCGATCAGGTCTGGGAGATGTCGGACCTACTACTGAAGGTGAAAGAGCCTATTGCAGAGGAATACTCGCGACTACGTGAAGATCAGGTGCTCTTCACCTACCTGCATTTGGCGGCCTCCCAGGAATGCACCGACGCACTGCTCGCGTCGAAAACGACATCCATCGCCTACGAAACGGTCACCGCACGCGACGGTTCATTGCCGCTTCTGGCGCCGATGAGCGAGGTCGCCGGACGGCTCGCGCCGCAGGCCGGTGCATATCATTTGATGAAACCTACTGGAGGCCGCGGTGTCCTGATGGGCGGCGTTCCGGGCGTGCGGCCGGCAAAGGTGGTCATCATCGGCGCCGGCGTTTCGGGAAGCAACGCCACCGCCATCGCTGTCGGTATGCAGGCAGAGGTCACCGTGCTCGACTTGTCGCTCCCCCGGTTGCGTGAACTCGACACGCTCTACCGTGGGCAGGTCAAGACGATCGCATCGAACCGCCTGGAACTCGAGCAAGCCGTTCTCGGAGCAGATCTCGTGATCGGTGCCGTTCTGGTGCCGGGCGCACGAGCTCCCAAACTGGTCTCGAATGAGCTTGTGTCGCAAATGAAGCGGGGATCGGTACTCGTTGATATCGCGATCGATCAGGGCGGCTGCTTCGAGGATTCCCGCCCGACCACACACGCGGAGCCGACATATCAAGTGCACAACTCGGTGCTCTACTGCGTCGCCAACATGCCCGGTGCCGTGCCCCGCACCTCGACCTACGCGCTGACCAACGCGACATTGCCCTACGTCATCGCTCTCGCGGACAAGGGCTGGCGCCGCGCCACCGCCGAGGATGCCGGTCTCAAAGCCGGGCTGAGCACCCACCAAGGCACACTGCTCTCCGCCGAAGTCGGCGCAGCACATCGATACGACGTCACCGAAATCTGACATCGGCCCAACCGATCCGATCAGCCGAGGTCGGCGCGGATGTGGGCAGGGTGAGATCGGTTCGACCGACACCGGTCCCCAAGGCTCGATCGTGCCCGTCAGGCCCGGTTCAAGGCCGGGCCTGACCTGCTATTTCTGTGGAGCAAAGGGGACTCGAACCCCTGACCCCACCCACTCAGCAGTCCGGGCCGCTCACGCTAGCCACCGGGCCGACCTACAAGGGATAGTCGGCTTCGATCATCAGCTGACCGACTGAAAACCGCAGGTCACCCGCGTTCCCATCTACTTAGCGGGTAACGATTCACTGCCTGGCGACTCCCAGTTCCCATCCGGCCCCAAGGCCTCATCGAAGGCCGCGAGGGCTGGGCAGCCCACTCAGGGGCTGAGCAGCAACCGATTCCACTGCTGCTCAACCACTATCGGGCGTTTCATAGATCGTGGTCCAAGCCCGCCCGCACGACCGAACACCTCGGCGTTTCCGAGCTCACAGCTCTCAGCGAGACAGGTGCCGTGCAGGTTGCGCTGGGAGCGCGAACAACTCATCGGAGGCCAGCCCCATAGAGGCTCGTAAGTAGAGCGTCGCGCGTTCCTGCCTGGGTCTTGCGACCTGCGGAAACAAGCGAAGAATTGGAGGATGGATGAACCGCTACTGCGGGATCGACTGGGCCGAAGGCCATCACGACATCGCCATCGTCGACCAAGACGGCACGCTCGTGTCGAAGAAGCGGATCACCGACGATCCGGCCGGTTTCGCCACCCTTACCCAGCTGCTTACCGAGGCCGGCGACACCGCGGAGAACCCGATTCCTGTCGCGATCGAAACCCCGCGCGGGTTGATGGTCACCGCGATCCGCGCCACGGGCCGACCGGTCTACGCGATCAACCCGATGGCTGTGGCACGCTATCGCGAGCGGCACTCGGTCGCGAGAGCGAAATCTGATCACGCCGACGCGATGACGTTGGCCAACATTTTGCGGGTCGATGCCCGCATGCACCGGCAAATCCCGGCCGACAGCGAACTGGCCCAAGCCATCGCGGTCCTGGCCCGCGCCCAGCAAGACGCAGTATGGCGGCGGACCAAAGCCATCAACGAGCTACGGTCGCTGCTGCGCGAATACCACCCGATGTCCCTCGCCACGTTCGCTGACAATTCCGCGACCAGCCTAGCCAAGCCAGAGGTCCGCGCGGTCCTGGCCATCGCGTCGACCCCGGCCGCGGCGATGAAGCTGACCGCGACCCGCGTCTGCACCGCGCTGCGCAGAGCTGGACGTCAACGAGGGATCATCGAACTCGCCGCCGACATCGTCGAGCGGCTGCGCCACCCCGGGCTGCGCCAACCCGAGCTGGTCGAGAAGGCCATGGGCCGGCAATGTCTCGCCCTGCTAGCGACCTTGAATGCGGCCTGCTCTGGTGCCGACGACCTCGAACAGGCCGCTGCGGAGGAGTTCCGGCACCATCCCGACTATTCGATCATCACCAGTTTCCCCGACCTGGCCGATCTCACCGGAGCCCGAGTGCTGGCCGAGATCGGCGACGACCGCACCCGCTTCGCCGATGCCCGCGCGTTGAAGGCCTACGCCGGAACAGCACCGGTCACTCGCGCGTCCGGTCGCACCATCTCGATCACCTTCCGCAGGATCAAGATCGACCGCCTCGCCGCCGTGGGCTGGGTCCGGGGATTCAGCGCCCTCAGCCACCCCGGCCCCGCACGCGAGCACTACCTACACCCCGCCGCATCCCGGCACTTGGTCAACAAGATGCTCGGACAGCTCCACTACTGCCTGCAGAACCGAGAACCCTTCGACTCGATCAAAGCCTTCGGCCAAGCCCCCGCCCACACCCCAGAACCCGCTGCAGCTTGACAGTTAGGAACATCGGAGGTCTTCGATGTGCCCCGCCGATAGCACAAGCCTGCGACGAACGGTGCCGAACTTCCTCGTCTACCTTGTCAACGCTGTGGCGAAGATCCTCGCGTGTTAGCCATCCCGCCACTCATCAGCATGGGTTCAATCGTTGCTCTATCGCCCGGATGGCTTCTACAGCAGAGTTCCCAATTGTGACGTCTCCGATGTAAGACTTAAGCACCGTCGCAGTCTTGGCTGTTCCGATGGTGCCCAGATCTTCGATGAGTCGTCTCGGGCATTCGTGTGCCGGGTGTCTGAGGGTCGCAATCAGGCGGTTCTTGTTGTAAACAGCCCATTCGATGAGTTGTCGCATCTGGTCCGGCCAGAGGGTGAGCAGGCGTTCGTACATGGTGGGTTGTCCTGTGTGTATTCGGACATGCGCGCGGACTTGATGTGTGTGACTACGTCGGCCGCGGCCGGTGCAGGTCGAGGATGGTCCTGCCCATCTCGAGGTCGAAGTGCCCATGAGCCCTGTGCGTTTCCGGCAGTCCGAGCGAACGTAGTTTCGCCACAACGGTTTTAGGCGCGACAACGGCCTGGCGGACGAACTCCTCGCCCGCACCGACTGTCTGCCAGGTCTTGGCGAGCTCATGCCAGCGGTGGTCGGGATGCAGGACACTCGCACCGTCTGCCACCCAGCTTCGTACCGTGACAGTGGGATCGGCGACCACGCGATAGGTCAGCATCGCCCCGATGTCGTGGCCGACAAGATCGACCGGACCCGGAGTACGTCGCAATTCATCGATCAGCCACTGCGTGTACTCGTCGATGCCGGCGCCGAAGGTCTCCGGGCGATCGGACCCGAATCCGGGCAACCGTAACGCGACACTGTCGGTCGCGAGATGGTCTCGCACCCCGTCCCAGATATCGGCGGTCTCGGGGGCGCCGTGCACGAATACGACGGTCATGTGAGTTCCTCTCGGCGGAAAGTCCTGTGTGGCACGAGTGTCGGTGGCGGCACAGCTCACCTGCCAGGCCGAAAACTGCTCACTTCCCGAAAAGGCCACTGTGCCGCGTGGAGCGATCCACGCGGCACTGCCGGTTCGGCGGATGTCAGCCGACCGCGGTCGCGGCCTCGACGATGACCTTCGCGACGGGGCCGGGCTGGGAGACGGTGAGAGCGTGCGAGGCGCCCTTGATCTCCACCGTGGCGCGGGAACCGGCGCGTTCGGCCATGAACCGGTGCGCGGCGACCGGGATGTTGTAGTCGGCGTCGGGGAAGACGAACCACGACGGCACGGTCTTCCAGTTCGGTGCGCCGGACTTGCCGTTGAGGGCACGGTCGTTGAGCGGGCGCTGGGTGGCGGCATCGATGGCGGCTTTGGTGTTGGGGACGTCGGCAGCGAACTGCTGGTGGAACTTGGCGGGCTGGATGTAGAGGTCGGTGCTGCCGTCGGACAGCGCCACCTTGCTGAGGGTGTCTCCGAGCGTGCTGCCAGGGAATTTGCCCGAAAGCTCGCCGATGGTCTCACCCTCTTCGGGAGCGAAGGCGGCAACGTAGACCAGCCCCTTGACCTTCGGATCCTGGACCTGGGAGATGACCTGCCCGCCGTAGGAATGCCCGACCAGAACGACCGGCCCATCGATCGAGGCCACCACGCTGCGGACGGAGTCGGCGTCGCCGGCGACACTGCGCAGTGGGTTACCCGCGGCGATGCTGGTCAGGCCCTGCTCGTTGAGCTTGTCGATCACCCCGTTCCAGCTGCTGGATTCGGCGAAGGCGCCGTGGACGAGGACGATGGTCGGCTTGGTGGCGGAGGGCGCGGGCTGGGCGGTGGCGCAACCCGCGCTGGCGATGGTTGCGGTGAGGCCGAGAGCGACGGCGGCGAGCTTGACGGCGGAGTTGATACGCATGACAGTTCCTCGAGACAGTGGTGTTGTGGGAGTAGATGTTCGGCAGTGTCAGCCGACGACGGCTTCGATCGCGGTGAGGATGACCTCGGCGGGCTGAGATGCGGGCAGCGCGTGCGAGGCACCGACAATCTCGATCGTGGCGCGCGCACCCGCCCGTTCGGCCATGAACCGGTGCGCGGCGACCGGGATGTTGTAATCGGCGTCCGGGAAGACGAACCACGACGGCACGGTCTTCCAGCTCGGTGCGCCGGACTTGCCGTTGAGTGCACGGTCGCTGAGCGGGCGCTGGGTGGCGGCGTCGATCGCGGCTTGGGCGGCGGAGATGTCGGCGGCGAACTGCTGGTGGAACTTGGCGGGCTGGATGTAGAAGTCGGTACTGCCGTCGCACAGCACCACCTGGTTCAACGTTTCGCCGAGGGTGCCGCCGGGGAACTTCCCGGACAGTTCGCCGATGGTCTCGCCCTCCTCGGGGGCGAAGGCGGCGACGTAGACGAGGGCGGCGATCTTGGGGTCGTGGACCTGGGAGATGACCTGGCCGCCGTAGGAATGTCCGACGAGGACGACCGGACCGTCCACGGAATCGACGATGCCGCGGACGATGTCGGCGTCGGTGTCGACATCACGCAGCGGGTTGGCGGCGGCGATGACGGTGGCGTCGACGGTGCGCAGCCGGCTGATGACGCCGCTCCAGCTGGCCGACTCGGCGAAGGCGCCGTGGACGAGGATGACGGTGGGTGTGCTCATGATGGGCTCCTCAAAGGTGTGCTGCGGGTGATCAGTGCGCGAGGAAGGCGAGGAGGTCGGCTTCGAACGCGGTGCGGAATTCGCCGTAGAGGCCGTGCGGTGCGCCGGGATACACCCGCAGCGTCGCGTTCTTGATCAGCTCGGCCGACTTCATCGCCGAGTCGTGCAGTGGGACGATCTGGTCGTCGTCACCGTGGGCGACCAGTACCGGCACGTCGATCCCGAGCAGGTCCGCGGTGAAATCGGTCTCGGAGAACTGGGCGATGCATTCGTAGGCGGCGCGCACCCCGACCTGCATGCCGAGTCGCCAGAACGCACGGCGCGCACCTTCGGAGACGGTCGCGTCGGGCCGGTTGAAACCGTAGAACGCCTCGCTCAGATCCCAGTAGAACTGCGAGCGGTCGGCGGCGACACCGGCACGGATCCCGTCGAAGACCTCCATCGCAGTACCGTCGGGATTGGTGTCGGACTTGACCATCACCGGGGGCACCGCACCGAGCAGCACCGCCTTGGCGACCCGGGCGCTGCCGTGGCGACCCAGGTAGCGAGCGACTTCGCCGCCGCCGGTGGAGTGGCCGACCAGCACCGCGTCGTGCAGGTCCAGGTGCTCGATCAGCTCGCCCAGGTCATCGGCATAGCGGTCCATGGTGTTGCCGTCCCAGGTCTGGCTCGATCGACCGTGACCGCGACGGTCATGGGCGATGGCGCGGTAGCCCTGCTCGGCGACCAGGCGGGCTTGCTCGTCCCAAGCGTCGGCGCTGAGCGGCCAGCCGTGACTGAAGACCACCGGCTGGCCGGTGCCCCAGTCCTTGAAGAAGATCTCGGCGCCGTCGGTGGTGGTGAAGGTGTTTGTCATGCCGATGAAATTACGACCGAACCCATCCCCTGCGAATCAGTCGAACGACTGCATCGATGACTGAGTCATGGTGGCCGCCGATGACTCAGTCACTGCCCGATTACTGCACCTACCTGCGTCGTCGCGTTGTGAAACCGTCGGGTCTCTGTCAGGATCGGGCAGGTGAATGGTGAGATTTCGCAGTCAGCGTTGATCGGTCGGGAACGGTATCTGTCCACGCTGCGAGACCTCCTGGATCGTGCCGTCGCCGGAAACGGATCGGCGATCGTCCTGCGCGGGCAAGCCGGTATCGGAAAGTCGGCTCTGCTGAACGTGATTCGGGAGGCGGCTACCAACCAGCACCTGACCGTCGTCTCCGCCGTCGGTGTCGAGAACGAAGCAGGCTTGCCTTTCGCGGGCCTGCATCAACTCCTGCGTCCCCTTCATGCGGAGATGGCCAAGCTGCCCGTTTCTCATCAACGCTCGCTGCGCGCGGCGTTCGGGCAGGAAGACGGATCGCCCGACCTCTACGCGGTGGCGTTGGCCGCATTGCAGCTCGTCGGTGAAGCCGCCGCAGTCCGGCCGACGATTGTGATCCTCGACGATCTGCAGTGGCTCGACAGCTGCAGCGCCGATGTGCTCAGTTTCCTCGCCCGCCGCATCGGCAGTGACGCAGTGCTCGTACTGGGCGCCGCCCGCGCCGGATCCGAGGATTCCGCGCGACGAGCGGGGCTGCCGGAAATCACGGTCGAACCGCTGGACGAGCACGCTGCCGCCGCGCTACTCGAGGCGCAACCGCCCCTGTTGTCGAGAACCGTGCGGCAACGGCTGCTCGGCCAGGCCGCGGGAAATCCGTTGGCGCTCATCGAGTTACCACGCGCAATGCGACAGTCGACGGATCGGGTGGTCGAGGATTTCCCGTTGACCGCCCGGCTCGAAGCCGCCTTCGCCGCGCGTTCGGCCGAGCTCAGCGAGCCGGCACGAACCTTGCTCGTCGTCCTCGCCGCCGATGTGACCTGTGACGCGGGCAGGCTGCTCCGGGCGGCCACCGAACTCGCAGGCACACCGGTCGGTACCGCGCACCTGCAAGAAGCCATCGATGTCGGCCTGGTCGAGATGGCGGGCCCGCTGCTGCGTTTCCGGCATCCGCTGATGCGTTCGGCGACCTATGTCCGGGCGTCACTGACCTTGCGGCTCGGCGCGCATTCGATACTGGCCGAGGTGCTCGCCGGCTTCCCCGACAAACAACTGTGGCATCGTGCCGCGGCCACGCTCGGTACCGACGACGCCATCGCCGCGCAACTCGAGGACTATGCGCAGCGGTCGCGCGCCTGCGGCGCCATCATGGCCGCGGTCGCCGCTCTGGACCGTGCGGCGGAACTGTCCGAGCGTCCCGACCGCACCACCGCCCTGCTGCTGCACGCCGCGGAACTGGCGAGCGAGACCGGTGCGCGCCGCGAGGCCGTAGACCTGTTGGACCGGGCCGACCTCAGCGTTCTCGGCCCGATCGAACGGGCGCGCTTGGCCGTCGTCGAGGAAGTCGTCGCGTTTCAGCGCTACGGCGACTCCGACCGTCGCATCCGGGAGCTGGTCGATATCGCGGCCGACGTGCACGTGGCAGGAAATACCGACCTGGCAGCGGGAATATTGTGGTGTGCCGCCGCCCGATGCTCGTCCCAGGACGCCGGCGACGTCGCACGCAAAGACATTGCCGCTCAACTGGATGCTCTCGGTCTGCCCGCACACGACGCCCGCGTTCTCGCGGTCGGCGCGCTCAGCCTGCCGTGGGAGCGCGGTCACGGAATCCTCGCGCAACTCGAACAGCTCGACCCCGATCGCACCGACGTAGCCACCCTGCGTTTGCTCGGCTACGCCGCGCTATTCCTCGGCGATTTCCGACGGGGCACAGCGTATATCGACGACGCCGCCGCGATCAGCCGCAGCGAGGGGCGGCTCGGCCTGCTCTCCGGCATTCTCGGCGCCGGAAACTGGACTCGCATCTGGCTCGGCGACTGGGACACCGTCCGCGCCGAATCCGAGGAGGCTCGGACATTCGCCGAGGAAAACGGCCAGGAGTTCTATGCCGCGACCGGACGCGCCAATCTGGCGATGATCGCCGCGTTGCGTGGCGAATCCGACCTGGCAACCGATCATCTGCGCGCGATCGACGCCAGCCCGCTGGCCGCCGGAATGCGCTGCATCCAGATCGCCGCGCAACAGACCCGCGGCGTGCTCCTGCTCCTGGACGGACGCGCCGACGACGCGTTCGCGGCCCTGACCCGTGTCTACGATCCGACCGACCCGGTAAGCCACCCCATGCAATGCTGGTGGGTCGCCCCCGAACTCGCCGACGCCGCCGTAGCCTCCGAAAACATCGATGTCGCAAGGGAACTGCTCGCCGACCTACCGATACTTTCGAAGCGGGTACCTACTTCGATGCTGCTCGCCGTCGACGAATACAGCCGCGCCGTACTCGCCGACGACGACCACGCTGACGCTGCCTACACCGCCGCGCTCAACGGCAGCGCAGGCGCGTGGCCGCTCTACCGCGCCCGACTGCAACTCCATCACGGCCGCCGCCTACGCCGCCTACGCCGCACCTCGCAAGCCCGCGAACCACTCCGCGAAGCCCGCGACACCTTCGACGCACTCGGAGCCGACCCCTGGGCGCAGGCCGCTCGCAACGAACTGCGCGCCGCAGGAGAATCCAGCACCCGCCGCTGCGCCACCGCCCGCGACCAACTCACCGCCCAGGAATTGCAGATCGCCACCCTGGCGGCGGAGGGGCTCACCAACCGCCAGATCGCCGAAAGGCTCTATCTGTCCCACCGCACCGTCGGCTCGCACCTCTACCGCATCTACCCCCGTCTCGGAGTTACCCGCCGAGCCGAGCTCGCCGGAGCCATCTCGGGGATCAGCTGAGACCGGCCTGCCGGTGCTCCGGGCACCGCTCCACCGTCCCGATTACCGCACCTACCTGCGTCGTCGCGTTGTGGAACCAGTGGTTCACTGTCAGGATCGGGCGGTGAGTGGTGTGATGTCGCAGTCTTCGTTGATCGGTCGAGACCGGTACCTGTCCATGCTGCGCGACCTGCTCGATCGCGCGGTGGCCGGCAACGGATCGGCGATGGTCCTGCGTGGGCAAGCCGGTATCGGAAAGTCGGCGCTGCTGGGCAGTATTCGGCAGCTGGCAGCAGACCAGGGCCTGACCGTGGTTTCCGCGATCGGTGTCGAGAACGAAGCGGGCTTGCCCTTTGCCGCCCTGCACCAACTGCTGCGCCCCCTCGAGTCCGAAGTGGCCAAGCTTCCGGTGTCGCATCAACACACCTTGCGTGCGGCGTTCGGGCAGGAAGACGGATCGCCGGATCTCTACGCGGTGGCATTGGCCGCGCTGCAGCTCATCGGTGAAGCCGCCGCGGTTCGGCCGACGGTTGTGATCCTCGACGATCTGCAGTGGCTCGACAGCGGCAGCGCCGATGTGCTCAGTTTCGTCGCGCGCCGGATCGGCAGTGATGCGGTCCTTGTGTTGGGCGCCACCCGAACCGGATCCGAGGATTCCGCGCGACGAGCCGGGCTGCCCGACATCATGGTCGAGCCGCTCGACGAACAAGCCGCCGCCGTGCTATTGAAAGCGCAGGCGCCCACGCTGTCAGGCAACATGCGACAGCGACTACTCAGCCAGGCCGCAGGAAATCCCTTGGCGCTCACCGAGTTACCACGCGCAATGCGACAGTCGACGGATCGGGTGGTCGAGGATTTCCCGTTGACCGCCCGGCTCGAAGCCGCCTTCGCCGCGCGTTCGGCCGAGCTCAGCGAGCCGGCACGAACCATGCTCGTCGTCCTCGCCGCCGATGTCACCTGCGACGCGGGCAGGCTCCTGCGGGCGGCCACCGAACTCGCAGGCACACCGGTCGGTACCGCGCACCTGCAAGAAGCCATCGACGTCGGCCTGGTCGAGATGGCGGGTTCGGTCCTGCGTTTCCGGCATCCGCTGATGCGTTCGGCGACCTACGTCCGGGCACCACTGGCGCAACGTCTCGGCGCGCACACGATCCTGGCCGAGGTGCTCGCCGGCTTCCCCGACAAACAACTCTGGCATCGCGCCGCCGCCACACTCGGCGCCGACGACGCCATCGCCGCGCAACTCGAACACTATGCACAGCGATCGCGCACCTGCGGCGCCATCATGGCCGCGGTCGCCGCTCTGCACCGCGCGGCGGAACTGTCCGAGCGACCCGACCGCACCACCGCCCTGCTCCTGCACGCCGCAGAACTGGCCAGCGAGACCGGCGCGCGCCGCGAGGCCCAAGACTTGCTCGCTCGGGCAGACCTCAGCACGTTGGGGCCGACCGAACGCGCGCGCCTGGCAGGCGTGGAGGAAGTTGTCGCGTTCCAGCACTACGACGACCACGAGCGTCGCATCAGAGAGCTCGTCGACATCGCGGCCGACGTGCACGCGGCGGGCAATACCGACCTGGCGGCGGAGGTACTGTGGCGCGCCGCCTCACGCTGCTTCTTCCAGGACGCCTGCGACGAATCACGCAAAGCCATTGCCGCCCAACTAGATACCCTCGACCTGCCCGCACACGACCCCCGCGTACTGGCCATCGGCGCCTACAGCATGCCGTGGGAACGCGGCAGCGACGTTCTCGATCAAATCGCGCGACTCGACCCCGACCGCACCGACGCCGACGCCATGCGTTTCCTCGGCTACGCCGCGCTCTTCCTCGGCGATTTTCGGCGCGGCTCGGCCTACATCGACAACGCCGCCGGAATCGGCCGCAGTCAGGGAAGGCTCGGACTGCTCTCCGGCATTCTCGGTGCCGGGAACTGGAGCCGCATCTGGCTCGGCGAATGGGACAAGGTCCGCGCCGAAACCGAGGAGTCCCGCGCGTTCGCCGAAGAGACCGGCGAGGAGTTCTATCTCGTTGCCGGGCGTACGAATCTGGCCATGATCGCCGCGTTGCGTGGCGAATCCGAACTAGCGGCCGATCATCTGCGCGCGATCGGCGCCAGCCCGCTGGCCACCGGGATGCGGTGCATCCAAGTCGCCGCCCAGCAGACCCGCGGCATGCTCCTGCTCCTGGACGGACGAGCCGAGGACGCGTTCGCGGCCCTGACCCGTGTCTACGATCCGACCGACCCGGTAAGCCACCCCATGCGACGCTGGTGGATCGCCCCCGAACTCGCTGACGCCGCCGTTGCCTGCGAAAACACCGATTCCGCAAGGCAGTTGTTAGCCGATCTGCCGGACCTGGCGAAGCGGCTACCCGCCCCGATGCTGCTCGTCGTCGACCAATACAGCCGCGCGGTACTCGCCGACGACGCCGACTCCGACTCCGCCTACACCGCCGCGCTCAACGGCCATGTCGGCGCGTGGCCGCTCTACCGCGCACGTCTGCAACTCCATCACGGACGACGCTTGCGCCGCCTACGCCGCACCTCGGAAGCCCGCGAACCACTGCGCGCGGCCCGCGACACCTTCGACGCCCTGGGAGCCGACCCCTGGGCGCAGGCAGCCCGCAACGAACTGCGCGCCGCGGGTGAAACCAGCACCCGCCGCTCCCCCACAGCCCGCGACCAACTCACCTCCCAGGAACTCCAGATCGCTACCCTCGCCGCCGACGGCCTCACCAACCGTCAGATCGCGGAAAAGCTCTACCTCTCGCACCGCACTGTCGGTTCCCACCTCTACCGCATTTACCCCCGCCTCGGCATCACCAGCCGGGTCGAGCTCGCCGGAGCAATCTCAGCGATCAGCTGATCCGAGGGCAAGCAAGCACTCCAATTCCCTGTCACGCCGACTATGAGACCGGGAACCTATCCGAACCGGCAGACCGTGGTCGTCAGATCGGATAGGAATCCGCTACGACCAGCCGTTTTCCAGTTGCCCATGTTTTGTGTGTCCTGCCGAGGAATCGAACCTGCGACATCGCGCCAGGACTGCCATTCGCAAGACCTACTGGCCCACTCTTGTGCCTGAAGTTCGGACGTCGGGCGAGACCTGGATTCCGTCATCCAGATCGAGCGCTACCGGCCCGCACAGCGCGTGTTTCTACGATTTGCAGACGAGATCGAATAGGCACTCACGGGAATGTACGGGTGGCTTCAGTCCTACCAGATAGGCATCTACCTGCGGAAACTGGGAAATCATAGGAAGAGTCAGGCAACCTTGGGAACCTGCGGAAACGCCGTGCCGACTTCATGACCTGTCAAGCCTTGTCGCACTCAGGGACGCACGGAACCCTATCCACTCCCCCGTTAGCGGCCGATTAGGAGTACTTACCGGCTGCCAGGCCCCGATACCCGGACCTTGACCGACTCGCAGACGGCCGATGATCGAGCCTCGCCCAACAGGCAAAACGCCGAACGCCCCTCGCTCACAATGAGTTCGTAGCTATCCCTGGGGTGCCGGCCGTGAGCGCGTCGGCAGGTAAAGGTCCGGATTCGCTTCCAACAGCTTCAGCCATCGGCTGTCCATTCCTGGCAGCTCACCGGCGTCCTGCAGCTCATCGAGCAGGTCACGCCCGTCCAAACCAGCTGCCACGGTCAACGGCTATTTCAGGTACAGCCTCGACCCCACCGCATGGTCGGTCACACAGCCTAAGCTCGACTGGGGCGCACTCGGTGCTCCGGCAGCACTCGATCTTCTCCCCCGCCTCGAAACCGACACCGTTCTCGACAATCGGGCGGGCAGGCGGATCATCATCGAGACCAAGTTCACCAATGCCCTGAGCGTGAACCGATTCGGCGCTTTGAAGCTTCGGCCCGGATACATGTACCAGCTCTACGCCTATGTTATGTCGCAGTCCAGATCGAGGCAATCAGTCAGCGAGACAACCGAAGCCGGTTCCGGGCGCTCTCCGTCGACCTCGCCGCTGCCCCCTCGGAGATCCGCGCCCAATGGCAACGATGCCTGAGTTGACAATGACGTTGCACCTCAGGCGATCCCGTTGCAACATCCCGTTGAGTTCACACCAACGTTCCGAGCCAACCTCACCAAACTCGTCCACGATGCCTGGCTGCCTGGTCACCGGCATCATCGTGTTCACCGTCATGACCGTCTGGGAACGTGGCCGCGACATCGTCACCACCATGCGAGCGGCTCGAAAGACCGCTACGGCAGTTCGTCGACGACCTGATCGAAGCGTAGTTAGTCGGTGTAACAGCCGAAATCTCAAGGCCATCCTGCAACGGCAACCTCGATGTTGGCCTACAACAACGGCAACCACCCGGGACGGCAGCACGCGGGAACGTCGACCTCGACAAGACCTGGGATTGCGTACAGGGCCCGAGCCGATGGCGGCGCAATAAAGCGCAAAGCCGCGACACCGCCGATTCGCAAATCCTTCTCTGCTGCTGAATGCCCGAAATCACGCTGAGCCCCAAGAAGCACAGCTCCGGACAGCCATTCCCGAACATCGCTCCCCACCTGAACTTCGACCCGCTCACCCTGCCATACGTAGATCGCCGGAACCGCGGTCTACGCGAAAAGTCCGGGCGTGAGATAGTTGTCCATGCTGCCTCCCAAACCCGGGCGGCAGTGTCGGCCAATTCATCGACCAGACAGGAACACCCGCATGGCACGCAAAGTGGTAGTTGACATCGTCGACGACATCGACGGCACCACCCCCGCTAGCGAGACGGTCACCTTCGGTGTCGATGGCGCCCTCTACGAAATCGACCTCTCCGACAGCAACGCCGCCAAGCTCCGCGACAGCTTTGAGCAATGGGTTCCGCACGCCCGCAAAATCGGTCGCACCGCCAAGTCCACCAGTCGGACCACTCCTGCACCGGCCAAGCCGACGCGGAACAGCAGTGATCTCACCGCGATCCGCACCTGGGCCGCGGAGAACGGCCACAAAGTCTCCGCGCGCGGCCGCATCGCCGCCGAGATCGTCGATGCATACAACAAGGCCGTCGCCTAACCATCCAACGGGCCAATGCACTCGCCGCCTCCGCCGTCCGCCCTGTCGGACACCGAACGACGGCATCGAGGGTTGGACAGCGAGGATTCGCTGACCGCCGGGCTTTGAGCCCGGCATGGTCGGTGTCACTTCGGTAATTCGGAATCCGCGTACGTGAGCGCATAGCTGCAGCGACGCCACCTGCTGCCCCGTGCTGCCGGGCCCACACGAACGTCGGGGCCCAGATCGCCGCATCGAGGGCCCCTGCACTGCAACCCAACTCGCTGGAGGCTTGCGTGATCAGGGCGTTGATCGCATGGTCGTCACCGCAGTGGGTGGACGCCGGCGTCGCGAACGAACCGCGCGACATGCATGTCGACAGCGACGTGTCCGGTCGAGCTGGTCAAGATCGCGCGTGGCGATCGTCGGGTCGGGCTGTCCATTCCGTCGCTCGCCTCTGTCCGTTACGCCACCGCAATTCCCGAGCTGCGTCGAAACTTCTCGCAATCCGGCTACAGAACTGGGGGCGCGTCAGCGCCAGCGCCGTGACGTGAATTACTGGCAAGATCAATGCTATGCGCTCTACCGTGCCCACCCTCGTGTTGCTGATGGCGGCTGTTCTGCTGACCGGATGTGGCTATTTCGATCGAGGACGCGACCAGGCCGAGCATGACAGCTGGTCACGCAAGATCGAGACGGCCATCCGGGCCCTTCCTGGGGTGACCAACGCGTCACACCGCTTCGAGCACTACAAGGGCAGACACTTCACCGCCGAACTCGACGTGCAGCTCCGCGACGACACCACACCGGCCGAGGCCGCGTCTGTGGTGAGTGCCATGGGCGCTCAACAGCTTCCGCGCCGTTTCCATGGCGACCCGATAACGGTCACCATCGACCGGATGGCGGACTCCTATTCCGCGTACTGGCTTTTCGGCCGTGACGTGAACACGGAAGCGAACGCCGCAAACAACTGGGCTCGACTATGGGCCGCCGGCACCGAAGTGCACTGGGACTCGAGCGGCGGCGACGCGGACCGCATCACCAACACCATCGACGTCCGGGCGGGCTCCGAGAGCGAACCTCACCGCGCCACCGCGGCGATGCGCCGAATCATCCGGGACTTCCCCGAACTGGCATCCAACCAGTGGATCGTATCCACCGTTCATGAGCGGGAGCGCGGGTTCACCAATCACTCGGAACGGAGCCCCGGGTCGTATCCATGGCACCATGATCGCGTCACCCCCCCACCAAGAGCCCACCCCTCGCTTCCCGTCCAATGACGAACTCGACCTGTGGCAGTGGTTCCTGACCGATCAACCCATCCCGTTCTTCGCTCAAGTGTCGGTCTACGACCCGCCTTTTGAAGGCCGCACACTGGGCGTCACCGTATTCCCTCCCGTAGGTACGGAATTCAGCGCCGCACAGACCACGCAACTCGCCGATCTGCATCTCCCCTACCTGGCAGGCTCCGGCACGACGGTCGGCTACACGATCCACACACCCAACGGCCCCGGCTACTCCTACGGCCGCCCCTTGTTCGAGGTCGTGGTCGGCGGCTGCCAGACACCCGGGCACAACGTCTTACCGGAGTCGCAGCCCTACGTACGTCAATACGAACACTGCTGATCCGCTTCCCACAACCACCGTGTCGAGATGATCGGTAGCGCCGGCGTCGAAGGCCGGCACAAGACATCGCGGCGAGATCATCCGGCCTGATCTCGCATTACTGCGCTGATATTGGCCTTCTAACGCCGTACGGCGGTGAATAGTGCGGGACTGAGCCAACTATTCGGAACTCGGCATGAGAGTGCATTCGGAGGCCACGCCGAGGCAGCTGATTTCGCCGATCCCGGCCGATCTGAACAGCGCTATGTGAACGGCCCCGCGAGCCGGCGGTCCGAGCCGGGGTCGACGCCAGGCTATTGCAACGTGGGTGCTGGGAGATCGACCATTCGGGCCTGGGCGCGGATCTTTCGCATCTGGATGAGCTTCTGGTTCGCCGCGTCGAGACTGATCCGGGGGCCGTCGACTCCGCCGAGCCAGCCGCGTTCGGTGGCTTCGCGCAGTCTGTCGTTGAGGTGGACGACGATGGCCAGCAGTCGCGGTTCCTGGGCTGGGTCCGGCCTCAGCGTTGGCCATAGGGTGCAGGCATGCTCATGGCGGCAAAGGCTGCCATACGGGCGCGCGCAGCTGCCGAGTGGGCCATCTGACGGCCCGGCCCACGGTCTACTCCGAGCCAGTCGCGACGAATGCAGACTAGGTAGCTCCGGAGCAGCCCTGAAATGCCGAGCCATAGGTGCCCCATGGACTCTTCCCCGATTCTCGGCCTCCCCGCCCTCGAAATCCCGGCGGCTGATTCGCCGATCCCAGACCCGCACCGCAGGATTCGGTCGTGTAGCAGCGCCACCGCCTACACCGGCGCCGAACGCCCCGACGAGAGCCAGTAGCCGCAAACAAGCCAAGAAGGCCGCTGCGACCACGGTATGGCGAGATGTCGCGTAAGCGAGACGCCAGAGTGCCGGAGGCGGACGACCGATGTCATGTCAAGACGGTGTGCCCCAGCGAGCCGCCCGCACTCACCCTGCCAGCGGCCCGTGCGCTTCTGCGCCTGCTACTCCATGCCGCGCGCGGTTCCGAATCGAAAGACGATGACGACGAGGAGCTCTGATGACCACCGACGTCAACGAGTGGGCCGTCCTCGACGACCTGTTCGGACTCGAAACCACCGACCTCGATCCCGTCAGCGAGGAAGAACTGGCCTTCTACGGCCGCTGCAGCACCGAGGACAACCAGGACCCCGAGACCTCCTACCAATGGCAACTCGGCAACGCCGAGAAGTTCGTCAACGGACGAATCGTCACCAGCTACTTCGACATCGGGCAATCACGCTCGGTGCCCTGGCATCGCCGCACTGAAGCCGCCAAACTCCTCGACGACCTGCGCAACCCTGACCGCGGCTGGACCGGCATCGTCGTCGGCGAAGGCACCCGTTGCTGGTTCGGCAATCAGTTCAGTCTGGTCGCACCCCGCATCCACGCCTACAACGTCTCCATCTGGGTCCCCGAACTCGGCAATCGGTACGACCCCCAGAACGTCACCCACACCATGATGATGAACATGCTCGGCTGGCTCAGCGAGTCCGAACGCCAGCATGTTCAGCAACGCACCCGCGCCAGCATGAACGCGCAAGTCCTCAACGAAGGTCGCCACCAAGGCGGGCGCCCGCCGTACGGATACCTCGTCGTCGACGGTCCGCCACACCCCAATCCGAACCGGGCCGCGGACAATCTCAAACTCCGCATCCTGTCCATCGATGCCGCCACCGCCCCTGTCGTGCAACGGATCTTTCGCCTCTACCTCGAGGGACGAAGCGATCGAGCCATCGCGACCGAACTCAACCGCGAGAACATCCCCTGCCCGTCCGCGCAGCGCCCTGAACAGAATCGGCATCGTTCCGGTGACGGCTGGCAGGCCACCACGGTGGGGGCCATCCTGCAGAACCCCCGCTACACCGGCTACGCCGTCTTCGGGCGCTGGACCAAGACTGAACAGCTGCTCGACCCTGACGACGTCGCCGCCGGCAACATCGTCAAGTTCAAACGCTCACCCGCACAACGCATCGTCCGCTCCCGCAAACCTGCACACCCCGCGATCATCTCGGTCGAAACCTTCACTCAAGCCACGCTCGAGCGAAAGAAGCGCGCCGGGGCCGGCAACCGTGCCCGCAGCCGCCTCGACCGCACCAGGCCGATCAACTCCGGCAACATCTACCAGTTCCGAGGTCGGGTCTACTGCGACATCTGCAACCGCAAGATGCAGGGCGAAATGCTGCGCAAGGCGGTCTACTACCGGTGCCGAGCCCGCACACTCCCGCCCGGTAGCCCCGTCCGGGAAATCCACCCTCCAACGGTGAACCTCCGCGAAGCCGACATCACCGCACCCGTCGACGAGTGGCTGTCCACCCTGTTTTCATCCCGACCACCTCGACCGCACGATCGACGCACTCCTCGCGGCACAGGACGACATCGACAGCGACACACGCCGGGCCTCCCTACGCCTGCGCATCGAGCACGCGTCCACGCGGATCGAACGCCATCTCGCGGCGATCGAAGCGGGAATCGACCCGCAGGCAGTGGTCGACGCGATGAACGCCGCCCCAAGCCGACAAAGCCTCCGCACAGGTCGAGCTGAACTACCTGCCCACACGAGAACAGTTCAGTGAGACCGAGCTCCGCAAGGTCATCGAATCGCACGGCGATGTCCGCCTGATCCTGGCTGGAGGTGCGCCGGAGTACAAGAAGGACCTCTATAACGCAATCGAGCTCCAAGTGCGCTATGCGCACTTGGAGCATCGAACGATCATTGCGTCATCCCCTGCTGGGGATAGCACTGGTGTCCGGAGGGGGACTGAGCCTCTACGCACACCAGCTCTCGCAACGAACATCGTTCATGATCAGCTGATGCAAAAGTCGCACATTGCTGCTCGTGGAGCGTAGCTCATTGGTCATCCAACTGAGTTCAGAGTGCTCACACTTGCCGTGATCGACATCTCGATAAAGAACTTTCGCGACATCGACGAATTGCGTGCCCCACCGGAGATATTCCTCATCAAATGCAAGAACTGGAGCCACCCTGCCGACTCCGCCACCGTGAGCACCTTCGCCACCAAGATCCGTCAACGCGGCTGCGCCCTGGGGTCCTAGTCGCAGCGAACGGTGTCAGCGGCAACCCCACGACAAGACCGCGGCATTCCAATCCGCAGCATTCGCGCTGACGGAAGGAACCCGAATCCTCCTAGCTAAGCAGTGTGCCGCGATGTTTCCAGGCCAGCTGCAGACACGCCTTGGTTCCGAGGCGAGTGTTGGCGCTGTTGAGGTAATTGTCGACTTGATTGCAGTCAAACTGGCTGCCCGTGATGACAGTGCCCTCGAAGTTCCCGACGATACCTCCACCAAAGATGCGATCAAAGGAGCCATGTCGAAAGACTGCCACAGTGAGCAGTTCCGGCTTCCAGGTCAGGGGATCTAGGCCGAGGCCGAGCGCATAGTATTTCAACTCGCCGGCTGACACCGCTGCGCCGAGCTCGCGATATGGCGGTTCATTATCGTAGTCGAGAAATTTTCCACCGGAGCCTTGCGCATCAATGTCCCCGAGTAGTTCTTCGGCGAATTCTCTTTCGATGTTGCGCCGCAACGAGAAGTCGCGCTCGATTGCAGCGAGGCTGATGTCGGACGGGGCGAATTCTCCTGCAGGCACGACATGAAAGAGGCCGGGAGCGACGACAACGCTGGCGGCACGCTTGTGGATGAGAAACCTAGCTACTCCGCCGGTTTCATATATCGTGAGCGTTAGGATGCCGAGAGATGCAGTCCGCGATTCGAATTCGAACGGATCACCATCCTTTCGAAGCGATCGAGAACTAACCGAACAGCTGCGCTTGTAGCCGAAAATCTCACCGGTGTCAAGATAGTCAAAATAGTTGCCAATTTCGAAGTCTATCTGCGTGACGGTATTCGTGAACTCGGCTTTGATCGGACGATAGATGATACCGTTTGTGAAGTGGCTCATTCCGGCTAGCTCAGTGACTGCCTGGCTGTAGCTGATCCCTCCAGACAAGTCCAACCCGTACAGCAGTTCGCGCTTGCTCAGCGCCTGGCGAGGACGCTGCTCCGAGTTGAGACAGATGTGGACATCGTCCAACGGCACTGGCTGGTCGAAGATCCATCCCGCGCGAGTCAGCAACGGGACTCCTGATGCCCGCCACGATGGCGGACTGATATCGAGCACCTTGATATTTAGCGAGGTCTGATGGTCGCGTAGGGTACGAGACCGTTGCTTGAACGTTGCGACGTTGGTAGCCACCACGGCAGGTCGACTCGAACGCCGACTCGGCGTGATCACGACGACGGCCGCGACCATGGCGACCAACGTTGCGCCCAGACCTGCAATTGTGACGAGTGCTCCCGTGTCCATGAGATCCCCTTCGCACCGACCGTCGTGTGCCTCATCTTGCCACCATGGTTGCCACAGAGTCTGCCGAACCACCATCACTGCCGTCTCGTACGCAGTCGAGGGATCCGGCTCAAATTGACTGGTATGCAACGACTTCGCCATGCCCCCGAAGCTGCCGAAGCTCCGGCAGCGACCATTCCGATCACATCGACGGGTCGACGCGTACCTGATGTGACCGGCTTCCAAAGAGCCCTACCTTCGGTCATCGACAACCTCACCCGCGCGCTAGCGTGCGCCTACCACCTGATGATCACCCTCGATCCCAGCGACGAGCGGGTACACACCGCCTGGTACCGGCTGGCCGAGCTGGCAGATGGCGACACTGACCTGAGCGCCAAGGTGAACTGCAATGCGCGTCGCCTGCCCGTTCTCGGAGACCGCTGTTGAACATCGACAGTCGCCGAACCCGGCGTCGCCACCGAACGCGCTCACGGCATCCACAGTCCGATTCAGCCCGGCGGGCGTGGCGACCTGTGCTGTCCGCCCCTTGGTGTCCAGATGATGAATCACACCAATACATGCCAGTTGGTTTGTGTTGGGTATCATGCCTTTTGGCCACCATGCGCCTGCCTACTTCGCGAAGGCGAGGTGGTAACGGGCTGGGTGCGATCAGCATTCGACAATCGGCTTCGAAGCCGGGACAAGCGCCCGCAATGGACCGAAACTGAAGGGGTGTCTGATACCACCGACAATGTTCAGGCCATCACCGCCGTCTCCGGCGTCCTGATCAGCGCCGCGAGCCTGCTTGTCTCGGTTCTGATGTTGCGGGACAACAGGTTAGACCGGCAAGGCGGTGCCAACCGTGGCTCGTTCTCCACCGGCTATCAGGCGCCGGTCTGGCCTCCGGTGTACCCAACGCCGAGTTATCCACGCTATCCACCGCAGCAACTTTCGAGTGAACCAGTCCCGTGGTGGATGCAGGACGATTGGCGCGGGCTAGCAGCAAATTTCGCGCTCGGGTTCGGGTACTGGATGATCCTCGCGATCATCTTCGGCGATGCTCCGGGGCCACGGATCCTCTGCTCCGCAGTGACCCTCGCGGTCGGCACGGCCATCTGGATTGCGCATCGTCTCCGGAAACCCAGCGAACCCTCGCTGGTGTTGAGGTGGCTGGCAGCAGTGTTGATCGGCGCCGCGCTCGGCGCATTCCCCTGGCTGGGATAGTCGCCCCGACACCGACCCGGATGGGACCTGTGACGGAGTGTCCGCGGGGACATTCCAGGTGGGTTCTCCAAAGCTGCACAGGACCGCGCTGCCTCGCCGCCCGGGCTGCCAGGTCTACTGGCCGGCGCCGTACGAGGCATCACCACAGCGTCATTGCCACTCCGACACCCGCGTTGGTAGTTGACGCAACCCGCGGCGCGCCATCGGGTGGGCCGACACCGCACTGGACATTCTCAAGAGGGTCGCTGAGGCTGCGCGAATACCACGCTGAAGTCGCACCGGTCTTCAGATCCGCCCGGGGAGGAACCCTTCTGCTGCTCGCACTCGCCAACGCCGCACTAGACCGGCCCTAGCCCGAGCTTCCCGCTTACCATCTGCCGTATCTCCTCTCCTCGGGCTAAAGTTGTCTGAGTCCGCTGACGCGAGGGGCAGGGAAATGGTTGCGTTCGTTCAGATTTCAGTGTCAGATCCTGGCGAACTGAACTCGCTGCGCAAGTTGGTGCAACGGATACCCGGTCTAGAAATAGAACAGGTGCCAGGAAGACCTGGTCCAGGCGAGCAGGGCACGTTGGACCTCCTTCAGGTTGCCGCCACGGCCGGCGGAGGTGGAGGCGCTCTACTGTTGATGATCCGCACGCTGCCCGAGTTCATCCGATCACGGCGCCGGGATGTTTCGATCGCGCTCAAATCCGGCGAGCTGGAGTTGACAATTACCGCGGCAACCGCAGAAGACGCCGTCGAGCTGATCGCGAAGACACTCGATGCCAGACGCCCTTGACGGGGACCTCGCCCGATCGCGCGCGGTGCTGATCGGCACCTGGGACTACACCGAACTCCAACCGATTCCCGCCGCACGCACCAGTCTGCACCGAATGAAATCCCTACTCACCGGACAACTGTGCAGCTGGCCGGATGAGAACGTGACAGTCGTGGACAACCCACGCAAGCTCGACGAGCTGCCGGATCTGCTTGTCAGCAGCTTCCACGAAGCCAAGGACGTGGCCCTGTTCTACTTCGTCGGACACGGGCAGCAAGATGCCGACGACGAACTCTGTCTCGCGCTGGGCGAAACAACATCGGTAGCACACCGGAGACGCACCACAAGCCTGCGATACAGCCACGTTCGCGACGCGTTTCGTTCGAGCCAGGCACGGACAAAGATCGCCGTGTTGGACTGTTGCTTCGCTGGACTCGCGGTTCATCGCAACGGCAGCCTTGCCACCGAGGTCAAGATCCCCCCGGCCCCCGGCGCCTACCTGATGATGGCCACAGGACCCTTCAATACCGCCTGGTTCCAGCTCGGGGCCGAGTCGGACAACCCAGAGACCTTCTTCACCAAAGCCATCGTCGACGTGATCGAAGCCGGGATTCCGACGTCGGGACGTGGCCTCACGCTCGACGACATATTCAGAGCGGCGGCCGACCGCCTGGTCAATGACGGAAAGCCGCAACCAGATCAACTCAGCGCGGGGTTCTCCAATCCGTTCTACTTCGCCAGGAACACCACCCCATCGAGCTCGCCTCAACCCTCGGTCCCGATCTATCAGGCGCCCAAGCCGACACCTGATCCCCCTGACGAAACACCACCGCTGAGCACACTCCGCAGAAGCATCCGGCTTCGCCTATCGCGGCGACAGCTCACTCCGTTCACCGCAGCAGCCGCCCGGGAACGAGCGATGTCGCACGGCATTGCATTCGCCCCCTCCGACGCACCGGGAGTTCGGCTCGGCACGACAGTTCAAGGCCGTTCAGCGGTCTACGCTTCCTACCTGGAGACCCAACTGTGGATCTGCGGCACCAAACGAGGGACCACTTTGTCAACCTCCATACCGACAGTCGTCGATGCCCCAGGGCCCGTGCTGATCACCTCCACAAAGGGCGACGAAGTCGCGTTGACGCGCAACGTGCGTACGGAACGGGGCAGCCCGGTGTTCGTCTTCGATCCACACAGTTTGGTGTCCGAGCTGCCGAATTGGTACTGGGACCCGCTCGCATGGGTCAACATTCACCACCTCGGTGCGGAATCCAGAGCAGGCAGGCTCGCCGCGCACTTCGCCCACAGCGCCGACGGAGTCGACGCGACACCGTCGGCATCGGACGCCGACGCCAGCACCGAACTCCTCACCAACCTCCTGCTCGCGGCCGCTGCCGCCAGACGATCAATTGTCGCCGTGCTTGATTGGTTGTCCTCACCTACTGATGACGAACCCATCATCGCGCTCCGCGAAGCGGGGATCGACCGAGCAGCTACTGCGCTCACCCGCCGATACCACAGCGACTATAGAGAGCGCGACCGGATATTCGATGCAGCGTTGCGGATGGTGCGGTGCCTGGCGATCCCCGAGTTTCAGCAGTGGGTAACTCCGGGCGAGACCCGGACGCAGTTCGACGAATTGGAGTTTCTCGATCGCAACGGCACCCTGTTCGCTTTGTCGTCATCCGGACGAGGAACCGCGGCGCCGTTGCTGAGCGCCATGGTCGAGGCTGTCCTCGATGTCGCCGCCCGCAAAGCAAGTCGGTGCCGCGGAGGCGTCCTGCCCATACCGCTGGTGGCAGTCCTCGATGATGCGCCGCAGTTGCTTCGCTGGCCCGAGTTTCCCCGTGTCTACTCAGGTTTGGGCAACAAGGGCATTGTCGCGATCGCGATGATGCGGGCCTGGAACCACGGTGTGCGGTCCTGGGGTGCGGAGGGCATGGCCGATTTGTGGTCGTGCGCCGATTTTCGCGCTGTTGGCGGTGGCCTGTCCGATATCGAGTTCGCCCGCGCCCGGCTCGAGGCACTCGGTTACCCTGCTTCGCCGCCTCAGTCCTCCGGTTTCGACCGCGTGCTGGGTCGACAGCGCACAATGTTTTCGGTCTCGGACCTACTCGCACTTCCGCTAGGGCAAGTCGTGGTGATGCCGCAATTTGGTCCACCAATACTTCTACGCACTCCACCCTGGTGGGAAGGACAACATCGAGATGCCATCATCCGCTCCGCCGAAATCCACAATCCACACCGAAAGACCCTGATCACCGACCTCATCGGCGATCCATCAAACTGAACACGGCGGCACAGCGTCCACCGGCAACCCAGCCGCTCGCCGCACGTCGGCAGGTACAACAGCCGAAAGGCCGCCTGCATAGGATGAGCCGTGGTCTGCGTCATCGGGCCGAGTTCCGGGCGCGGGCGCATGAGGAACGGCTCGACCGGCTGGTCGGGCTCTATCTGGGGCGGCGGGCGGCGGGCACGACCCATCCGGTGATCGATTTCCTGTCACCTAATAGGGTTCGTAGTACTCACGATTGGCCTCAATACATCCCAAAACCGCCCGTTACCTGCGGCAACGGTCGCGGCGCGCATCCCAACCTATCCCGACATTTCTGATCGTTTCCTCCTGAACTCGTGTCGATCCCGTGTCGGACGTCAAGTTTCGTTCTACTGACTCTCACCTGCGTCGGTCGGCTGTTCTCGTGTGCAGCCATACATAGGAGACACCGGGCACCAGTTGCGGGTCGGCGACGACCTCGTGTACCGGGCCTACGACCCGACCGATCATCCCTGCGTTGATCCGATCGCTGCGATCTCCTGATCACGACCACCCCGAAGCGAGGCCAACAGGCATGCCGACTGCATCATCGCAAACTGTTCGGACCGAGCCGACCACTCGAGTAGATGTGCGCGCTGACCGTGCGCACATCTTCTTCTGGAGCGAGCTGTGTATCGCTGCTGGAGTCAGCGTGGTCGGCAATGCGACCCAAGCCGTCCTGCACACGACCGTCCTACCGGCCGTCGCTGCCGCAGTCGCCGTCATCCCGCCACTAGCGCTGTTGGCCGCAGTCCACGGCGTTGCGCTGCTCGCACGCGCGAACACCGTCTCGCCCACCGCCCGCCGGGCCGCGACAGCGCTGACCGTGGTCATTGCCGGTGGGGCGTTCTGGCTGTCGTTCACCGCACTGCGTGCGTTGGCGATCACCGCGGGTGTGCCCGTCGCCGAAGCATGGCTGTGGCCCTTGATTGTGGAAGGCGCGATGACTCAGAGTTCGATCGCCCTGTTGACGCTGGCACACGCACATCCGCCCGACACGCGGCCGGAGCCTGCAGCCGCCGTGCCCGATCCACAGCCCCCGGCTGCACAGTCGGCCCGCCCTGGTGTCGCTGCCGAGTTACCTGCCACCCAGACAGAAGCTTCCGAGATGGCCGGGAAATCCCGCGATGATCCTCTCGACGTAGTCGATCTCGAAGCGCTGGCGGCGCTGATCTGCGATCAGGATCCCGGCGGGCGACGCGACCCCGTCACCGTCGCTGCGGTGCTCACACACCGGTATGTCGACGGGTGGAGCGCTAGCCGCGTCTCGCGCGAACTCGGGTGCAGCCGCTCAGCGGTCAGCCGACTCCTGCGCGACGCCGACCGACTGCGTGCGCACGTACCCGCCGACCGTGCGCACACCGACGCGGGCCTAACTGCCAAGCGTGCACACGATGGCAATGACCGTGCGCACACCGATTCCGGCCGTGCGCACGCAAAGGCCGATCCGCGCGGCGATCGTGCGCACGCCGAGAGCGAGCGTGCGCACGCAGACCACAGCCCCGCAGACACCGAAGCGTCTGCGAACGGTTGAGACCGACGATGTTTCGACCGATGGGCAGACCACCCGAACCTCTGCCTGATGTGGTTCAGACCACATCGACAGCGGGCCGCTTCCCATATTGGATTGATGCACGGTTCGGTGCCAGGCATCACTTCTCGTGCATCATTCCAGCGAAACCACGCCCTTTGGGGGACCAGTGAACCTCGATCTCTCCTGCCCGCAATGCAGCCATGTCGACCAGGTTCAAAGCGTGCCCGCAGCCATGTCAGATGGAACGCACACTGGCCACAGCACTGGCGTGCACGCCGGTATCGGCTTCAGCCCGGATGGGCTCGTGCCTGTCATCGGAACCTCGTCGCACGAGTTCAGTCACTCTTCGGCGTTGGCGAGGAGCCTGGCCTGGCGCCCGACTTTGCCTGCGGGGGGTCGGCATGCCCTGCTCGGACTGGTCCTATCGTTGTTCTTCGTCGTCATGTTGGCAGCAAGCTGCGTCGCGTTTGCTCAAGATCCGCCACAAGGCAACCCACTTCAGGTCCTTGTCTCGCTGATCGGGTTGTTCCTGTTCCCGATTCTGCTGGCGATTCCTATCTACGCCCTCATCAGTGGAGCGTTCAAGCGTGCGAGGAGTCAGGCTAGAGTCCACGCGGGAAGCAGCCGAGCCTACGGCCTCTGGCAAAACGCCTATTACTGCCATCGCTGTGGCACAGTATTCTGGCCACTACCACCTGCGCCCGGAGTACCTCACCGGGTTGCGCTGACCCCCAACCAGTTCCGTTGGCACGTGTGGAGCGCGGGCGGCTACGCCAAACTCTGATCGACGGACTCGTCCACGTTCAGCACGACCTGTGGGCATGGTTCGACCTCCGCACGAACGACTTCCAACGTGTTGCCGGGGGTCGTGTCCTGTTCCGGGTGGGCGGCGTCGGCCATCGATTGCTCGCCTACGCGATCCGCGGCCGCCATGAGTTGTCGCACCTGCTTCACGGTCAACTCAAGCAGTTGGCCGATGCCGACATCGGACTCCCCCAATTCCCGCATCGCCGCGATCGCGCTAGCTTGCCGGGCACGCCATCGTGCAGCCTCGGCCTCGTGCTCGCGTTCTAGCTGTTCGATCTGTCGACGCAGTCCACCGATGCGCTGATCACGCACCGCGAGGCTTTGACGGATGAATCCCGCCGCGTGCAGGTAGGTCTCGACCGCGTCCGTCGTCGCGGCCGCGCGGCGTTCCGCCTCGGTGCGCCGAACCTTCATCATCTGGCGGACCTCGTCCAAACGCCGAACCAGTTCGGGATCGCGCTTGGAACGACGTGGCTTGCTAGCAGGCATCTCAAACTCCTGAGATCAACCCGACCAGCGGCTCTTCCACCTCCGAGGATACGCCCCACGGCCAACACCGCCAGCCAGCGCAGCAGTAGCGGATCACGACCGCCGCAACGCAACTCGGCGCTGCCGGGATTCCGCCCGGCACAGGAAGCCGACCAACGCTCGCTTGCCACATCACCGTTGCCGAAGGACGACCCGAATGACCGACACCCTCACCACGATCGAACCGCTGCTGCGCACCCTGCTAGGCGCGGAGTCCACCAGGACCCTCATAACCACCTTTGCGCAGCAGGACTGGGCCGACGACGAAATCACTCGCGCCCAGGAGCGTCACCCTGATGTCGCAGACGTTCTCTACCATGGGTTTTCGCTGTTGACAGCCACCCACGAACGGATGAGCACCGAGTTCGTCTACCGGGCCCACGCCCGGGAACTGCTCGAGCGGGTCGCGGCCGGACAGTCGACGAAACCAGCGACCGCCGTCGAGGTCGCGTTGTCGTTGATGCAGATCAGTCTCGCGACACCGTTGAACACGACCGCGTTCGGCCTGTACCTGCGGATGTGGCGCCAGGCGGGCCTGCCCGACGTCGGCGGGCCCGTCACCGACGTCGACGACCACTACGAAGCGATCGCCGCCCGCGGTATCGACGAATTCGAATCGATCGCGCGCCGCAAACTCGCCGAGCCGGACCGGGTGCTGGCGTTGGCCCTCTGCGACGGCAGTCATCACGGCGAACCCGTCGTCTGCCGCCTGGCGAACGCACGCGCCGCCTGACCGGATCCCCAGCTTCCTCACCGCTGTTCCTCGTTCTCGTCATTTCACGCCGCTCCCGGATTTCCGGTGCGGCGTTCGTCGTTTCTGCGAAGGGATTTCAATCGCCATGCCTGATGTGGAACTGCCCGACCCCTGCGGGGTCTGTCGAACCCGCGAGCCCGGCACCCGCTACACCATCGACGGCGGGCCCGTCTGCGAGGGCTGCGTGTACCGGTGCCCGCAGTGCAACCGGTGCGGCGCCCGCGCGATCACACTCACCAGCACCACCTGCGCGGGACAGCTGTGCTCGGACTGCGTATCCCGGCTCCGTCCGTGCGTGGTGTGCGCGGAAGTCACCTCAGCCACGCAGCGCGTCGATACCGGCGGCGTGGTGTGCGAGATCTGTGCGCGCCTGTTCGACCTGTGCTTCCAGTGCGAGCGCTTCACCCGACACAGCCGCTATGTCGTCGGTAACCAGCGCGCCTGCGCCGAGTGTGCCCGCGACCTGCGGTCCTGCAGTGACTGCGGCACCCTGATCCGCGGCCGCGGGCAGTGCGATCGCTGCGCGGACCCGTACAGGGTGTGGAACTACTTCTACCGGCCCGACCCGATCTTCCACGGCGACGGGCCCTTGTTCCTCGGCATGGAACTCGAAGTCATCGTCCCCCAGGACCGCTACGAGGACATGGTCGCGATCGCGGTCGACGCGCTCGGCCCCCTCGGCTACCTCAAGCGCGACTCTTCCATCCAGCCGGCCGGGTTCGAGATCGTGTGCCACCCGATGACCTACCAGTACGCCCTGACCGGATTCCCGTGGCAGATGCTCGACGACCTCCACGTGCTGGGGTGCCGGACCAACACCAGCGTCGGCCTGCACGTGCACGCCTCCCGCGCCGGGTTCACCGGGCCCGCGCACATCTACCGGTGGATGAAGCTGGTCTACCGCAACCACGCCGAGGTCACCGCGCTGGCGCGGCGCACCAGCCGCTATGCCCCCTTCGAGTCCGGCACCCGCGCCCGAGCCAAGGACCTGGCCAAGGGCGCCCACCGCGCCCTCGGGTTGCCGCGCAATCAGGCGATCAACCCCCACCCCCGCGACACCTTGGAGCTGCGGGTCTTCGCCAGTTCCCTCGAGGCTCAGCAGGTGCAGGCCGCGCTGGCGTTCACCGACGCTTCGATCCGCTACACCGCCGAGTTGTCGGTCTCCCAGATCCGCGCGGGTGGCTGGGACTGGGACCGGTTCACCGACTGGCTGAGCCGGCGCCTCGAATACCGGCCTCTGGTTGCCGAACTCGCCGATCTGGCCGACGACCCGCAGGAGGTCGTGCTGTGTGCCTCCTGACCTTCATCCCCGCCTCGGTCGCCCCCGACCCGCAGGCCCTGAGCCGCGGTGCCGAAGCCAACCCACACGGGCACGGATTCGCCCTGATCACCGGTGACCGGATCGTCACCGGGCACGGCATGAATGCCGAGAAAGTGATCGACACCTTCGCCCGCGTCCGCGCCGCCAATCCCGGCGGGCCCGCGTTGTTCCACTCCCGCTACGCCACCCACGGCATCCGCACCCTCGACAACTGCCACCCCTTCCGGCTCGGCGGCGACGCGCGGACGGTGCTAGCGCACAACGGGATCCTGCCCAAACGGGTCCATCCCGGAGCCTATGACTGGCGCTCCGATACCCGCATCGCCGCCGAGGACTACCTGCCGAACATGCCGTTCGGGTCGCTGGACACCTTTCGCGGGTCCCGTGGTTTGGAAGCCTGGCTCGGGTCCTCGAAACTGCTGATCCTGACCGTGGACCCCGCCTACGACCAGCAGGTGTACCTGTTCGGGGAATCGAAAGGTCAGTGGGACAACGGGATCTGGTATTCGAACAGCGGCTTTCTGCCCGTGTCCCATCGCTATTCCATGCGCGAGCGGTATGTCTGCGACGGCTGTGACGACATCGACCTGTACCGGGTAGGCCGCTACTGCCGCCAGTGCGGGTGGTGCTTCGCCTGCGAGATCCGGTTCCCGCACTGTGAATGCCGCCCATCCCGCGCCCGCAACACCCGCCATCGCGCCCCAGGCCGACAGCTTGCCCTGCCCGCGCCGCGACCACCGAGCACCTAGCCGACTGACCCGCTGTCCACGCCCATACATCTGAGCCTGCACCCATGGTGCGGGCTTTCGTCGTTTCCAGGGAAGGAACCGATGCCCACCGCCGTCCTCGATATCCCGGTCGACTTCGCCGAGTGCGAGTCCTGTTCCACCCGAACCCCTCCCGACGACCTCATTCACACCGCAGATGCCGAAGAGGTGTGTGCGAGCTGTGCCTCGGAGCTCGATCTGTGCCAGTCGTGTGATCGGCCCTCCCGCGATGTCGCCCAGACCGTCGACGAAGAGGACCTCTGCGCCGAATGCCGCAGCGGATTGAGCGAATGTGATGACTGCTCGCGCTACACCGACCACATCACCGCGGTCCTGTCCGGAGGCGACGTTTGCCCCGACTGCGCCGAGGAGTACTCGACCTGCTTCGACTGCAACCTTGTCGTCGCCGATCCGGTCTCGATCAACGGCGACTACGCGGTGTGCCCGGACTGCCGCGAGGACTACGACCGGTGCCGCGGGTGCCAGTGGCTGTTCCGCGGGTGTGAGTACTACTGCGAAGACTGCGCCCGACCCGACCATTCTCGGGTCCACGACTCCGACTACAAACCGGCCCCGGACTTCCACGGTCTCGGGCCGTTGTTCCTGGGTCTCGAGCTCGAAGTCCGCACCAGCTACACCGGATACGACGACTCGGTGAAAGCCGCGAACACCCAGCTCGATTCGTTGGGCTATCTCAAGGACGACGCGTCGGTCAGCGACGGATTCGAGCTGGTCACCCACCCGATGAGTTTCGACTACGCGATGGCCAACTTTCCGTGGTCGCTGCTGCCACGACTGCGGTTGCTGGGCTGCTACACCGACGGCGAGGTCGGCATCCACATCCACCTCTCCCGCGCCGGGTTCGACTCCCCAGCCCACATCTACCGCTGGCTCAAGCTCATCTACCGCAACGAGCCTGCGGTGACGGCGCTGGCGCGGCGCCGCTATTCCGAATGGGCGCAGTTCGATCCCGGCATCCGCGCCATGGCCAAGGCTCTCGCGCACGGCGATCACGGGTGGGGCCGCTACCACGCCGTCAACGCCCGCCCCACAGACACCTTCGAGCTGCGCGTGTTCGCCAGCTCGCTGAGAACCCGGCAGGTCCAGGCCGCGCTTGCCTTCGCCGACGCCTCGGTCGAATACACCCGCCGCCTGCGCTCCGGCGATGTCGCGCGCGGCGGCTGGGACTGGTCCGCCTTCACGGCCTGGGTTTCCACACGTCCGCAGTATGCGCCGTTGACCGCCGAGCTGTCCGCGCTCGCCGCGACCGGTGCATTCATCGATCTCGAGGAGGCCTATCCGTGTGCATCCTGACCTTCATCCGGCCCGCCATCACCCCCGATTACGACGCCCTCGCCGCCGGGACGGTCGCCAACCCGCACGGGCACGGCTGGGCCATCCACGCCGGTGACCGGCTCATCGTCGGGCACGGCCTGGACCCGCGCGAGACGATCACCGAATTCGCCCACGCGCGAACCGAGTTCCCTGACGGGCCCGCTCTGTTTCATTCCCGTTTCGCCACTCACGGCAAGCACACCACCGCGAACTGTCACCCGTTCGCGATCGGCGGGGACAAGCGCAGCGTGCTGGCCCACAACGGGGTCCTGCCCGACCACGTCCACCCGCTGCGCGGTGATGACCGCTCCGATACCCGGATCGCGGCCGAGGACTTCCTGCCCCGGGCCCCGTTCGGGTCACTGGATTCGTGGATCGGGCGGTCGCGATTCGAGCGCTGGCTGGGCACCGACAAAGCAGTCATCTTGACCGTCGACCCCGCCTACAAGCACCCCGCCTACATCTTCAACGAGCAAGCCGGGCACTGGCGCGACGGATCGTGGTACTCGAATCACACCTACGAGCTGGGCCGATTCCCCCACGGCGCCTACACCACCTTCGCTGAGGGCCTCGGGTTCGAGGACGGCTACTGCGACAACTGCGACGCAGACTTCGACAACCTCGACAACTGGGCGGAATTGTGCCAGATGCAACATCCGGCACAATTCTGAACTGGCGTAGCCGCCAGTCGAACTGCGGTCGGACCCGCAGGTCCGAGCTGTCGCCATGTCTACGACCTGGAGAGATCCCGGCACCTCTAGCCTGATTCAACTTTGTTGTGTTAGACGCAACATCATGGCGGAGCGAATCGACGTTCCCGGCGCGGCCCACCTGGTCCTCGCCGATGGTGTCGCACACCTGGACCCTGCCGCCGCGGTCCACGAAGCGATGCTCGAGGGCTGGGCGCGTCAACAGCGTGTCCGGTTCCTCAAGGCCGACACGATCGACAAGCGGCTACGGCTGGTGCGGCGGGTGGTCGAGTTCTCGAATCTGTATCCGTGGCAATGGAATTACGCCGAACTCGAGGCGTCCATCGACAGCTTGCGCAGCCGTGCCAAGCCGATCGAGATGTCGACCGGACGTGCCTACCTCGTCGAGCTGCGCTTGTTCCTCGAGTACGCCAGTGACACCCGCTATGGCTGGACCGGGATCTGCCTGGACCGATTCGGTGAAGCACCGCGCCAACTGCTCGGCGAGTGGAACATGGTCGCCCACGTCAGCGACTACGAAGGCCGCCCCGGACGCCGACCGCTGACCTACGACGAGGTCCAAGCACTGTTCGATGCAGCCGACTCCCGCGTCGACACGATCCGCGCCCGCGGTCGCAAAGGCTCACTCGCCGCGCTGCGCGACGCGACGCTGCTCAAGACCGTCTACGCCTACGGGCTGCGCCGACGCGAAGCCTGGGGACTGGACCTGCCCGACCTGCGCCACAACCCGAAAGCGCCGCAATTCGGCCGCGTCGGAGCGTTATTCGTGCGGTGGGGCAAATCCTCCAAGGGCAGCCCACCCAAGCGGCGCACCGTTCTCACCGTCCCGGAAATGGACTGGATCGTCGATGCCCTCGAGTACTGGATCGAGGAAGTCCGGCCCTTGCTCGCCCCTGGAAAACATCCCGCGCTCTGGGTGACCGAACGCTGCGGTCGGCTTTCCAAACGGGGCATCAACGAGGCGTTCGAACAGGCCCGCGTCGATGCCGGGCTGCCCAAGGAACTGGATCTGCACAGCCTGCGCCACTCCTACGTCACCCACTTGATCGAGTTCGACTATCCCGAGCGATTCGTCTCCGAACAGGTCGGCCACGCCTACGCTGCGACGACCGCGATCTACACCGGCGTCTCCGACGACTATCGAAACCGACTGCTGACCAAGGCATTCCGGGCGCAACACCCCGAACTCTGGGAGGAATGACGATGATCCGCAAGATGGGAATCACCTGGCACCTGCGGCTGAGGATGGCCGAGAAGGGGTTGTTCCAGACTTCCGACCTAGTCCCGAAGCTGGCCGAGCGCGGAATCCATCTCTCCCGCGAGCAAGTGTTCCGGCTGGTCACCCAGGACCCCCAACGACTGTCGATGGACACCCTCGCCGCGCTCTGCGACATCCTCGACTGCACCCCCAACGACCTGATCGAGATCAGCGCGGTCAACGCCGAAGTCCGCAAGACCGCCGACCAGAAGGCCGGTCCCAAACCCGAGTCCCGACCCACCACGATCCGGCGTCCGAAGCTGACATGACGGCCGGCGAACCAGCCGAGACGGCGCGGGCGCGAATCGTCGACCGAATCACCAATTCGGTCGCGGACCTGGACTCTGAGACCGCTCGCCGAATGCTCGACGATCTCGGCCTGTTGCGCACACCCCGGAAACTCGACGACTACCTTGGCCGCTTTCCCGACGCCTTGACCCATCCAGAAGTCCTGGCCCGCCCGAGCGCGGATGTTCCTCCGGGTCTGATCCGGCTGGCCCATCACCTCCTTGAGGCTGGCTACGACACGATCACCGCCCCCAGCTGCAACGGGTGCGGCAGGCCGACGAAGGATCTGACATGCCGGACCTCGGCCGGACGGGTCTGCATGCGCTGCTACAAACGAGATCCGAGATCCCACGAGGAATGCGGCCACTGCGGACGGCTGCGCACGGTCTATGGCCGATCCGCCGATGGCACCGCCCGATGCCAGGCCTGCATACCGAAGCCGCTGCACGAATGCTCACGCTGCGGAACCACGGCTCCAGCGCACTGCCGCGACGCCGATGGCACCGCCGTCTGCCAGCGGTGCTATCGCACGCCGAAACGCACCTGCGGCCGATGCGGACGGCTCGGAACCATCTCGCGCCGCGCCACAGAAACCGCACCCGATATCTGCGCTATCTGCGTCTCAATGGCCGATCGCGCGGTCGCCGAGTGCACCGTCTGCGGACACACCCGCCACTGCACCCGAATCCGCAACAACCCAATCTGCTATGGGTGTCGAACCAGGCCCGAACACCGCTGCGGGATCTGCTCCCAAACCCAACGCGCACAGGCTATCTGGCCTCTCGGACCGGTCTGTCGCACCTGCTACGAGCGGACCCGCCGCAACCCCGAACCATGCCACCAATGCCGCCAGCGTCGCGTTCTGATCGGCCGCGACAGCGAAGCGGCACCGATCTGTGGTCCCTGCGCCGGGATCGAATTGACCTACTCCTGCTGCCGCTGCGGCGCCAGCGGCGGCCGCTACAGCGATCAGCAGTGCGCTCGATGCGTTCTTACCGAACGAATCGACGCACTACTTTCCCTGCCAGGCAACTCGATCCCCGCGCACCTCGAACCGGTCCGGGAGGCGCTGCTCGGCGTCAAGGATCCCCGAAGCATGCTCTTCTGGCTGCGGCGCAGCCGCACGCCCGCGCTGCTCGCCGCACTGGCCGCCACCGGCGAGCCGATCACCCACGACACCCTCGATGCCTTCGACCCCAGTCCGGCGCGGGCCTACGTCCGCGAACTGCTCATCACCAGCGGCATACTGCCGCCCCGCAACGAATTTTTGGAGTGCCTACCCGCCTGGGCCGACACCCTGCTGGCCGGAACCCCGGCCCAGCACCGCCAGATCCTTTCCCCTTTCGTCCATTGGTTCCTGCTGCGGCGCGGGCGCCGGCGCGGCAGCACCTCCCGCGGCTCTGCGGCCTTCCTTCGCTCGCGCCTACGCCGGGCCGCCGAACTACTCGCATGGATCGACGAGCACCAGCTCACCCTCGGCACGCTCACCCAGGGCGAATTCGAGCAATGGCTCTCCGAAGGCACCACCACCCGAGCCAACATCGACGCGTTCATCAGCTGGGCAGAAGCCCGCAGCCTGATCGCCGACATCACATTGCCCCGGAAAGCCCGACACGGGCCACTCGGCGTTCTCGACGATGAAGAACGCCGAAATCAACTGCACCGCTGCCTCAACGATGCGGCGCTGCCCCTATCACTGCGTGTTGCCGGGGCATTGATTCTGCTGTTCGGACTCGAAGGAACCCGCGTCACGCGCCTCACCCGCGACGACCTGCACGACGATGGCAACCGGCTCCGCCTCGCGATCGACGACCACCAGATCGACCTTCCACCGAAACTGGCGAACCTCATCCGCGAATTGCGCGACGCACCTGCAACCCCGTCGTTGATGAACCGCGCGGTCGGTGGATCTGCCTGGCTATTTCCCGGTCGCTATCCATCACGCCCGATCGACAGGTCGGGTTTCGGCAGAGTCCTCGCCTCCCACGGCATCACAGTCAGGGACGGCCGCAACAGCGCCCGCTACGCCCTCGCCAGCCATCTGCCGGCCGCGATCCTCGCCGATCTGACGGGCACCAACATCAAAACCGCCGTCGAGTGGACACGATGGTCCAAACGCAATTGGTTCGACTACATCGCCATTCGAGCCAACGACCAGACGAATACCGCACAGTTCGAATAACTGCGGTCCACCGGTCGGATCGCACTGCCTGTACTGCGGCTACTGCACCGAATGCCTGCGAACCTTCCCGCGCTGTAGATGCGCCTACCTCGACGAGTCCGAGCGCTACGCCGACCTCGGCGATCCCGAACTCGAAATCGCATGAGCCACCCCGCACAAGCTCACCTTTCCGTTCCTCTCATCCGGCTGGCTGACCGTGACGGTGCCCGCGTGCACGTCAGCACCGACGGCTACTGGGTTCGCCTCCATCTGCACGACACGCTCGCCGGTGAAACCCGCTGCCAGCTCATCGATCTCGACCACACCGAAACCGACCGGCTCGCCGCTGCCTTGGCTGCCCGCCATCATCCGCGACCCGTCCGCCGGTTCGCGTTCCTGCGACGTCTCAGGAGGATCCACCGCCCATGACACAACCCCTGACAATCCCTCCCCTGCGCTACCGGCTCCGCGCCGCCATCGCCCAACTCCGAGCACCCGCACCGGCTGCTCCGTCGTCGGCGGTCTCGACCGCGATCGGCACGGAACTCAATGCCGCGCGCCGTCACGGCGACACCATCACCGTGCGGACCCGCGGCGGCCACACCCTGCCCGCCGCGACACCGACCACCGTCGCAGCCCGCTACACCGTGCTGACCACCTCCTCGAATGGGCGGGTGATCCTGCCACTGCGGTTCATCGAATCCGTCCAACGCCACACACGCACAGCGAGCGAGGGACCGGCGTGACCATGCCGACCAGCCTCGCCGCCGACGACCGACCAGACCCTGGTCGCTGGACCGCACGAGTACACCCGCTGCTGGCTGCTACCGAGGTCGTGATCGTCGGCTGGCACAGCGCTTTCGCCCGCCCACCGGCCGCGGGGACGAAACTCGCAGTCTTCCCCGAAACCAGCGACATCGACTTCGGGCGCCGCCCGGTGATGGGGTTGGTGCGCATCGAACACGCCGCCCTCACTCACAAGATCCGCGACGGCATCGCGATCCCACAGTGGGTGCCCGACCCCATCCGTGACGGGCTCGATGCGGTCTCGTGGCGGTTGATGCCGGCCGAACCCGACGGGGAAAGCTGGATGATCGCCGGTGGCGCGTGGGCCTACAGCGGCCACGACGCTGTCCTGCCCGTCACCGTCATCGACGCCGCGATGTTCCCTCCGGCGGTGGTGCGGGTCTACGGGCACAACCCCCACACCGGCCGCGAATGGATCGCGGCCTCGTGATCGCCGACGCCAAACAGCTCAACGCCTGGCTGCGCGCCCAGATGCCAGCCCTCGACGAGACCCGGTATCAGCCGTGGAACAGCGGAATCCCGACCAGCACCTCGATGGTCACGCTGATCCACCTGCGGGTGCAAACCCCATCCACCCCGGACCGGACAACCACCGTCGTCCTGGTCGCTCACCCCAGTCCCACCGACGGCACCGAACACGTTGCCGGCCCGGCAGATTCGAGGCCCGCTTGCCTACCACACCCCACTCCCCCGCACCCCGGCCGGCCGCGGCCGAGCGTGTTCCGATCCCCGCGCGCCTGGCGCACGCGCCGGTCTCGGCCGGGCTCGTAGTCCCCTACATCACCCTCGCTCACCGGGACCGGACCCGTCCGGTATGGGGCAGCATCGACCCGCACCGTCTCGGAGAAGTGCTGCACCACAAACGATGTCAGGTCTGTGGGGAACGACTCTACGACACCCTGGTGTTGATGATCCGCCCGTCCGATTACCTGCGTGGTGTGTCGGTCGAGCCCGGTTTGCACCCCGAGTGCGCCTGGTACAGCCGTCGCGCGTGCGTGATGCTGGCTGGGCACGTCGACCGCTACAACCCCGCCGGCAACACCCCACTCAACCGGTGCGGCGACCCGCTGTGCCGCTGCCGGTACTGGGCGCCCGCCGAGGACACCGTGCCGGGCCGGGAGGGCAAACCAGCCGAAGCGTGGTACGAGGCATGGATCCGGCTCGACGACTACGACGTCTTCACCGTCCCGGCCGACGAATCCGGTCCCGCGGCCACCGGAATCGCGCTTCGCGGGGTGCCGTTCCTCCGGTTGCGCAAGGTCCGAGACCCGGCACCGGACTCCGGAGATTCCCAGCCGATGGACTTGCTCGCCGCGCTCATCGCCGCTCGAAAGCTGTGGGAAACCATCGACGCCACCGACGACTCCGAAGCCAATCCCTGACCGCCGATCGCTCCGGCGTCCCCTGCATCACGGACTGCATCACCGTGGCCCTGCACGCGCGCCGGTAGTGACACGCGCTCACCGTATCCACATGTTGTGGATATTTCTGTGGACAACCACAACAGAGGCCGTCACACAGCCCAGCGCGCCATGCAGCCACAGCCTTGGTCCCGACTTTTTGAGAGGACTTCATCGACCATGGAGCCCTACAGTTCCGCCGCTGAGCGTGCGCGGCAGTTGGCGTGGGCGATCCTGGCTCGCGCGCCCTCCACCATCGCGGCGCGGTGGCGGTCCTGCTCTCGGCCCAGGCCCGCAGGCGCCGCCGACATCCTCGCTCACACCACCCCCGGCCTGACGGTTCGCGCCGGAGCCCACGTCACCCATGCGAACCGGATCGGCGCCAGGTTGATCACCCGCGAGGACCCCGAGTGGCCCCGCCAGCTCACCGAGTTCGACGACCCCGACGCTGATCGCTTCGGCCCGGTGGCGTTGTGGGCACGTGGATCTGGACGCCTCAACACCACCGGTGGCCGCAGCGTCGCGGACGTCGGGGCACGGGCCCGCACCGAACACGGGCACACCGCCACCCACGACTTCACCACCGCGGCGGCCGGGCAGGGGTGGGCGATCGTGACCGGCGGCGCCTACGGCATCGACACCGCAGCCCTCGAGGCCACACTCGTCGTGGACGGCTCGGCGGTCGTGGTCACCGTCAGCGGCTTGAGCCATGCCTATCCCGCGACCAATCGCGATCTGTTCGAGCAGGTCACCCGGCGAGGGCTGCTGGTCTCGGGATACCCGCCCTTCGACCGGCCGACCCGTGACCGGTTTCTGCACCGCAACAGGGTCATCGCCGCGCTCGGTCGGGCCGGGATGGTGGTGCCCGAGGCCGGGATCCGCAGCGGCACCCTCAACGCCGTCGGCTGGGCGAACCGGCTCGACCGGCCTGTGTTCACCCTGCCCACCCCGACACCGCTCGCGCCCGCGTGGGCCGGGTGCGCGGCCATGGTCGACGACGGCCGCGCACGCCTGGCCGCCGACACCGGGCGACTGCTCGCCGCGCTGGCGGCCGAGAACTGAATCATTCACCGACAGAATAGGGATCGACGATGAGCGTACGGATGGGCAAGTTCGAGCTGTTCTTCCCACTGAGGCAGGTCAGCGTGATCGCCGAGCACGCGATGGCCGCGACCGAGCATTCCTGGCCCGACTTCGACAGCGACAAACCCGACCCGATCCCACCTGCGCTGGTGTGGGCCAAGGACCAGGGCACCTACCTGCTCTCCAACGGCGTACCCCGCATGCTGGCCGACCCTGACAAACCCGGGGGCTCCTCGCAGGTGGTGTACGCGGCCGGCTACGAGCAGTACTTCGACTTCTCCTACACCGCGGTCGGTGGCGACGACTTCACCGAATACATCTCCCTCACCGAAGACCACGACGGCACCACGTTGATCGACATGATCCGCCACCACGCCCCTCTCGGCGGCATCCTGATCGTGTCCGTGTTTCCGGACGGCTTCTACGGTATCGAGTTCAGTTCGAACGCTTCGCCCTTGGACGGATAGCCCGTCATGCACACCCGAATCGATACAAACAGCAGCGGCTGTCGCTCGGCGAATCCTGCTGCGGCGGAGTAGATTCCCGTCCCGTCGGATCCCGAAGCGCCGGTGAGGGCAGGATTCGACATTGCTGCGGCGCAGGTCTCTGGCGGGATACATGCTCCGCACAAGTCCCGGTCGGCCGAGCCCGCCCCGTCAGGGCCCGGCCGACCGGGACCACCTCACACCTGCCGGTGGAAGTGCAACGCACTGCCCGACACCGCGGTGAAACCGAGCGCTTCGAAGAACCGCCGACGACCCCACCGCCCCCGAGGGTCGGTGTCCAGGACCACCGTCACTTCATCGGCACCCGCCGCCTGGGCTCGTTCGATGAACCCGCGTACCAGTGCCGACCCGACCCCGCATCGCGGCTGCAGGACACCTACCAGCGCGAGATGGCCGATGCGAGGGTTGCCGTCTAGGAACCCTTCGGCCGCACCGTCGCGGCGGGCGAGCAGCCGGATCGAGTCCGGTTCACCGATCCCGGTCAACCGCGCCGGTGCGGCGAAGACACTGTCGCGCAACTGGTGGATCTCGTCGAGCGACGCCAGCAGCTGCGGGAGCACCGCGTGCTCACCATCGATCTGCTCGACCTCGATCCTGTTCACATCACCCACGCTGCCATACCGGTACGGCCGTACAAAAATACTCACGAGTCGGATGTCGACCACCACACGCATCACGCCAGAACCCGATGGCGGGCCCGAGGGCTACTCCGCGGGGCTGAGCGCGTGCGCGGGACACCACTGATGGAGCTGGAGCTGTCCGTGCCCGTTGCCGGTCACCAGGGTGAAGGTGCACAGACCCAACCAAGTTCCGTCAGCGAGCAAGACCCAGGCATGTAGCCACCCGGGAACGTTCTCGGCGAGCCGGAGCCCACCCAGCTTCACCCGCATCGACAGTTCGCCCTGCCGGAAGTGCTTCGATTTGGTCGCGATCGCCAAGTGGGCGGCGACCATCACCTTCCGTGGCGGGTCGACGATCCGCCACGGCGAGGGGGTGAAGGCCACCGGCCAGTTCTCGAACACGCCGGTGAACTTACAGGGCTCGAATGTATGTTCGATAACAGGTAGGGTGCGTTCATGTCCGAGATGCCTCGCCCTGCTGTGACTGCAGGTCCTAGTTGTCACATGCAGGTGATGGTTGCCACCGCTGCCGATTCGGACTGGGCAGCAGCCGAGCTACCCGAAAATCGGTTGGCTTTCCTCCGGTGTACAGGCAGTCTCGGTCGGCATGAGCTGGAACGAGGCATTCTCGGAGAACTATGACGAATCGTCGGCCCATATGACGGCGGACATCGCGTTCTATGTCGAGCTCGCCAGGCGTGCCGACGGGCCGTTGGTCGAACTCGCAATCGGCAACGGCCGAGTGGCGATCCCGGTCGCCCAAGCCACCGGGCAGCCAGTAATCGGCGTCGACACCTCTCCTCGAATGCTCAAGCAGGCCGCGATCCGGGCCGATGAGGCTGGCGTGCGGCTCGAATTGCGCGAGGCCGACATGCGCGACCTCCGCCTCGACCAGCCAGCCGCCCTGATCTACTGCCCGTTCCGTGCACTCCTGCACCTCAACACCTGGGCTGACCGCCGCCGCGTTTTCGAGCGTGTAGCCGCCTGCCTGCGGCCCGGCGGACGATTCGCGTGGAACGCCTTCGCCTTCGACCACCACACCGCAGCACGCCTGGACGGCATTCGCCAGCTCGGACCGGTCCCGCACACAATCAGTTATGCGGTAGGCGACAACCGGATTGACCTCGTCCGCGACGATGGCGCGGTGAGCTCCTTGTGGTGGGCTACGAAGAACGAGTGGCTCGGACTCCTCGACGTGGCGAACCTGGAACTTGAGGCGCTCCATGGTGGGTTCGCCAACGAACCGTTCACCGAGGACAGTCGCGAATATGTCGTCATAGCCCGACGCCCGCATGGTGCGTAGCACGGGCTGGGCACGACCGCTCATCAGCTACCGGAGGTTCGAGGGCGACGGTGGCAACAAGCTTCGTCCCGTCTTGGTGACAGGAGCAGCCTGTAATCGGTGACAACCGTCGCCTGCACCACTCACCGAATGCTGTGGTCGGCGGTGACGACTGGTGACAACTAAGACCTGTAGTCACACCTGCTGCGACCGCAGCGACGCTGGCCACGGTCCGCCGCCAGCTCCTCGATACCGCCCTCTACGGGACCACGCCCACCGGCGAGCAGCTCGACTCCCTCGCCGCCCGGCTGACCGAGGTGCTGCGTGGCTACGCCGAAGCCGACACCCGCAAGCATCCACGGCTGCGGCGTCCGCTTCGCCCACGCTCGGCGCGGACCGTGCACCCCTGGCGGATCGGCCGCACCCCGACCGATCCCGATCAACCGGCCTCCTAGCCAGCAGGGCCGCTTTGCCTGGCGGATCGGACGCGCGGGATGGGCCCGGGTCCTCAGCGTGGTTTGACAACGATGCCGCGGACACAGCCGTCGCGACCGATGGGCGCTCTGCGGTATGGATTCTCTCGCGGCTGCTGGACCGGATCGAGGAGCCCCTCGGCGACAGCTGATGTTACGACCTGCGCCGCTGCGCACGACCTCGGCTGACGCGGTTTGCGGACCGCTGGCGCAAGTCGTCCGAATTGCCGGGAACCTCGACCGGGCGCGGTACGTCCAACCTGACATGACCCCCGAGGACCGTGATGCGTTGATCGAAGCGGGCTACGACCCTGACGACCCCGATGTCCAGGCCCGCATGCTGCAGGTGAACCGTGGCCTGCAACTGCTGCGTGAGCGCTGGCACGACAGGTCCGGCCTCGGCCACCCCCTTGCCGAGGGGCCCAGCGCGCAACAGACAGTCCCCGCGATGCCGCCGATTCGTCGGACACGGAAGCCGCCGTGCGCGCCACACTGATCCTGCTCCGCCACGCCGCGCCCGTCATCCCCTCACCCGGTGGGCCCGACGACTACACCCGCCCGTTGACCACCGAGGGACACCAGCAGGCCCGAAGCGTGATCGACGAACTACGCGCGCTGGCGCCACACGCGATCGTGTCAAGTCCCTACCTCCGAGCGGTCCAAACAGTTCAGCCACTGGCCCACGCCCTGGGCCTACCCATCCGGACCGACCACGAATTGCGAGAATGGGACTCCGGGCTCGCGCCCCGCCCGGACTACGCCCGCCACTACGCTCTCAGCTGGACGATGCCGAGATTGGCGCGCGTCGGCGGGGAAAGTCTGGACCAGCTCAGCCGCCGCGCGGTCGCAGCCCTGCTCGCGCTGGCCCAACAGCACGACGAGGGCACCGTCGTCGTCGGCAGTCACGGAACGTTCATCGCGCGCGCCCTTGTCGGGTTCGGATTCACCCAAGTGGATTGGGCATTCAGCCACGCGATGCCCATGCCCGCGATCTACCGCCTCGATCTCACCGACCGCCAGATCCTGGCCAACGGCCCCGGCCTGACCCGACCGTAGCCTTCTGCACGCCACCCGCGGCCGCGCGCAGGCCCCGGTCGCCTCGGCTGATGGACTGCGCCACTGCGCTGAGACTCACTCGCCTGCCACGAGTACTTCGCCTCCCGGTGCACGAGGCGACCTGAGGGTGGCGGCAGCTCGATCCCAGATCCACGGCGATGTTTCGACCACCGTCGCGACCCCGCAAGGCCAGGTCACCGGTCATCGCCACCCCGATCCCGGCAATCGTTTGATTCCCCTCCCCGCCGCTTCCTTCTGCAGGCCGCCGCCTCGACTCCTTTCACGGAAAGCGAACCTGTCATGTCGTGTGAACCAGCCCCGAGATCTCCGCACCGCGCACTGCTTCATCGAAATCCCACCCGCGCGAACGTCTTTCATCACAGAAACGCGACGTCATGACGGGTCAGCACATATCGGCTGTGTCCGATGGACCCCGCAACCCCTTGTCACCGTGGCGCAAGGGTGCTGCGGTCGTCGTGGTCGGCCTCTACGCCGCCGCGGCGGTTCGATTGATCGTCAGCGGAGATTGGAACGACCCAGCAGCGAAGAAACTGTTCAGTCTGACCCTCGTGGCCGCTGGTCTCCTGCTCCTCATCGGCGTAGCCACCGCCGGGTCCATCCCTGCCTGGGCCTCGGCAGGTGTTCGACAGAAGCGATGGTCGATACGCACGATTGTGGCCACGATCATCGTCGTCAGCCTGTTCATCGGAGGGCCAGGGTGGTTCATCGTCATCGGGGATTTCGGCGACCCGATCGCTCGACTGCTCAACCACACGGTGACGATCACCTTGGTCGTGCTCTACCTCATCGACTGGCTCCCTCTCCAGCGCTCCCGGCGCTAACACGCCGCGACCATACTCATATGGCGGCTTCGCTGTCGCGCCTCGATCGCCATGACAAGGGGCAGGCCGGTGTCGAATACCGGGCTACGGTCATGGACGATCGACAGCGATGTCAGTCGAGTCGGCGGTCCGGTCGACCAGCGCGGGTCCAGGCGGCAGGGAGAACCCAGTCCTTTCGGTCCACTCACCCCTGGTTGTGCCCGGCATCCGGCGACGCGCGACGGTGACCGACACGTGCACGTAGAAGGCCGCTACCCCCGCATTGCCGCGGCCAGGCCGCTGCGGAGAATTTGGGCCAGGGGAACTGAGCCGGTGTTGTAGTCCACCCAAACTGAATGCAGCGTGGTCAGATCGAGTGGCTTCTTGCCGTGCCTCATCAGCGAGGTCTTGAAGGTCATGCTGTGTATTTGCGCGGTCGGAGTCACCACGAGGCCGCCGTCGGGGTCCGGCTTCCGAGGGTTGTGGACCGACCAGCCGGTGACACCACCAATGAGATTACGACTCCGATTTGCCTCGTTGTACCACCGGTGCCGCTGCGGTGCGATCGCCAGTCGCGCCATGGCTTCGATGAACTCGTGCACCGCAGCAAGCTGGGCTGCGACCTCGGCCTGGCGAGCCTGTTCCGCGCGGACCATGGCCTGGTGCGCCTCCGCCGCCGACCGAGCGTCGCGCTCAGCTTCCTCCCACATGCCCATCGGGAAATGCTCCCACAGCAGGAACTTTGACGCCTAGACAAGTGTATGACGCTATACAAGAACGACTATGTTCTCCATTCTTGGCTGAAGGTGCCCAGTTCCTGGCCTCGCCGATCCCGACCAGCGCGGCCACCGCGGAAGCACCCGCAACACATGGCATCCCTGTCCAGACCCGCCACCGACACCACAACAGGAGCACACCCATGTCCGCCTCCCCCACCGTTGTCCCCGACCCGACCGTCGACGTTGTCGTGGAATCGGTGCCCCGCAACGACTTCGCTCTCCGCGAGCACCTCGGCACCGCCGGTGCCATCGCCGACCTCGGCGAGGATCCGGTCGTCGACCGCTGGCGCAGCCAGGCCCCGAGCTGGCGCGGCAAGCACTGGACCTACCGACCCGATACCGACGGCGCCCTGCGGTTGTTCCCGATCAACGTCGCTCGCGCCACCCGCACCACCCGCTGAGCGCATTTGCCCTGCTTCGCCTCTCCACAACGCTCCGCCCTCCCCGGCCCCGTTGAAAGGAACTCTGTTGACCACTGTCGTGACCGACTCCAGCGACCTCGATGTCGCCGATCCCCCACCCATGGCTGTCGTCGAGTCGAGCGCCGAGCCCGCCCAGGCGCCGCCGTCCGGTGCGATCGCGCAGAATCTGGATCCGCGGACTCTGGTGATCACCGGCAACAATGTGCGCCCGGCCCCGGATCTGGCCGACCATCCGAAAGAGGTCGCCTCGATCCGCCGGTTCGGGGTGCGTAACCCGATCCTGGCCGTCCGCGAACCCGACGGCAGTGTTCATGTCATCGACGGCCAGGTCCGCACGCTGGCCGCGATCGCCACCGGGCAGGAAACGGTGCCGGTGTGGGTGAGTGAGGTCGACCCGAGCATCGGTGACCGGGAGCGCCAGATCGAGCGGATCTTGACCCAGATCAACCTCAACGACCGCCGCATCGAGTTGACCGACTCCGCCCGCGCCGCCGGTGTCGCGCTCATGCTCGACCTCGGCGCCGGCGTGACCCGCATCGCCGAAGGCTTGCAAGCCTCGGACCGGTCGCGGATCCGCAAGGCCGGGGCGATCGGCCGTTCGGACACCGCGCGGCGGTTGCTCGACGACGGCCAGCTCAGCCTCGACCAGCTCGAAACCCTCGCCGGATACGAAACGCTTGGCGACACCGACGCCGTCGACACCTTGACCAGCGTGACGCGCTACCAGTTCGACTACCAGGCTCGCCTCATCGCCGAGGACCGCCAGACCCGCCGCGACCGACTGCGGGCAGCACTGCCGTATGCCGCGTTCGGGTTCGGGGTGCTGACCGACCTGCCCGACATCGGCACCGACCTGATCCCCGACAGTGAACTTCTCACCGGTGACGGGCTGCCGGTCAGCGAAACCGAGATCTATTGCCGACGCGAAGCGGTGGCGGGTGTTCCTCGACTTGGTCGACGACGCCGAACTCCTCGACGAGACCACCGGCGAGCTCGTCGATCCCGCCACCGTCGACTGGGAGACTCGCGAAATGGGCCCCGACGCCGAACCCGCACAAGGGATGCGGAGCGCGCACGGGCTCACCGCTCGCGACGCGTGGATGCCCGCCTACTATCTGCCTGCGGCAGCCTTGGCCGAGAGTGGACTTCGCCACGTCGACCATGTCTCCGACGTTATCGGTCTACAGGCCGGCGGTGACGCCGGCCAGCAGGCCGAACGCGAACAGCAGCAGGCCGAGCGGGAACAGGAACGCGCCAAGCGTGCCCGGGTGATCGAGCTCAACAAACGTGGTGTCGCGGCCAAGGCCCGCCGCATCGAGTTCCTGACCCAGTTGCTCTCGGCGCGGACCGCCCCGGCCGGGGCCGCGGAACTGGTCGCGGTGTCGTTGACCCGTGAACCAGGATTGCTGGGGTGGCCCGCGGCCGATCTTGCCCGCGACCTCCTCGGCGCCGACACCGCCGACGATCTGATCGCCAAAGCGACTGCGGCGACACCCGGGCGGGCGTGGGTGCTCGTGTTCGGCCTGGTGCTGGCCGCCCATGAAGCGCGCCTGGACAAGGACTCGTGGCGGCGTCCTAACGGCGCCGCGGCTCGATACCTGCACTTCCTCGCCGAGGCCGCCCGAAAACTCGCCAAGACCAACGGATCCGAGGAGTTTCGGCTCGTCGATGTCGAACTCGCCACCGCCGGTGACATCGACTACCGCGACATCGACCTCGACAACCCCCACGCCGACCCGGTGAACACCGAACCCGCCGACGACGAGGATCAGGACCTGCCGGTCGCGGCCTGACCAGGCTGCCGGTCCTCGGCTCGTCGGTGGAGGCGAGCCTGGGGACGTGCCTGGAGTTGTCGAGTTCGGCGATGATGCCATGTCCGCCGTGCGCAGCACCTCTCTGCTGCTGTGTTATTCGGGGCCTGTACGGAACCGATGTTGTGTCGATTCGAATGGTCAGCGGTGCTGCTGGTTCCACCAGTCGATGGCTTCGCCCTCGGCGTCGAGTTGTTCTATCAGGTCCGCGGTGAACTCGACCTGGGATCCGCTCTGGTCGCAGAACACCCACAACTTGCGGGCGGCCTGGGTGTAGTGGTGGATTGCCGCGTCGGTCTCGAACGCATCGGCCTCGCCGGCGCGGAAGCGGTCGATCGCTTCGCCGAGGGTGGTGACAAGCTCGGTGAGGCGGGCCTGGTGATAGGCGGCGACCTGTCGCCGGGCGGCGGCGCGTGCGGCTCTGTTCTGCACGCCCGCAACGGTACCCACGAACACCGTGCCGCTCAGCCCCGTAACGGCGCGTCTGTCCCGCCTCCGGTGCGCGTGTCGAAGGCACCGACTGCGGACGTCGAGTCGTCGGCATCCGCCCATCCACATACTGCTTCGCCCAGGTAGCAGATGGCCCGGATTACCAGCATCCAGGATCGTGCGGCACATCGCATGTGCATTCACACCCACCGAAGTGCCCTTCATGACCGGCGACCCGACCTTGCCCCTCACGAGCCGGTTGCGCGAGGGCATCCGAGACCGTCGGTTCTCGAACTTCGCGGTTGGTCGTCAAACCCGTTGCCGCCTCGACACATCGAGCGGTCAATCTGTCACTCTGAATTTGGAGGTTCCCATGGCCGGAGACACGGTCATCACTGTCACAGGAAATCTGACTGCGCCGCCGGAGCTGAGGTTCACCCCCGCTGGTATCGCTGTTGCCAATTTCACGGTGGCCTCGACGTCGCGGTTCTTCGATCGCCAGGCCAACGAGTGGCGCGACGGCGATGCTCTGTTTCTGCGGTGCAATCTGTGGCGTGAGGCCGCAGAGAATGCCGCCGAGTCGTTGGAGCGGGGCGCGCGGGTGATCGTCACCGGTCGTCTGAAGCAGCGATCCTACGAGACGCGCGAGGGCGAGAAGCGAACAGTTGTCGAACTCGAGGTCGACGAGGTCGGCCCCTCGTTGCGCAACGCGACCGCGAAGGTCACCCGCACCGGCCGGACCGGCAGCAGCGGCGGCGGGTTCGCCCAGCCCGACACCACAACCCGCACCACTCGCGCGAACGACACACCAGCCGCGCAGACCCAGAACCTCACTCCACGGACCGGCGACACCAGCGAACCCGCCGGCGGGCGGGCGCCGTGGGAGACGCCGGTAAGCGCCGGGGCAGGTGCCGGTTTCGGCGAGCCATCGTTCTGAACGCACAGGTCTGCTGACCCGTCCAGATTCGTTGGGCGGCTATCGGTCCCGAATCGCCAGTCGGTCCGTCCTCGACACCGGTGCACCAAAGTCCTTACATAGCTCTGGTCAGCGACCCCTGCCAGGAGCGGGTCCAGAGGCGGTGGGTCCGGGTGACGGTCTGGGGTGGACCCAGCCCTTCGAGGGCTACCAGGCCATCGTGCGCCACGGCTACGGGCCCGCGCCCGGCGGAAACGAATTCCCCACGCCGCCACCAGCCGCGCCCACCGGACTCGGCCGGATGGGCGCGGGGAATTCGCCCCCGCACGCAATGGCGCGTTCCCTCCGCCGTGTCGCCCGCTGTCCTGGTCGGTCGCCCTCGGCTGGGCCCACCCCAGCCCGGCACCCTCCTTTGTCGTGAAAAGCGTCGCGTTCCAGCGCGCCCGGGTGCCGCCGGTATCTCTCGTCCGAAAGTCAGGAGATCTGCTGTGTCTGCTATCGCTCACCCCTACCCTCAGGTCCTCCAAGCCCCGACCGTCGAACCCGGCGTCGTCGCGCCTGCCGTCGTCGATCCGGAACAGGTGGCGGGAACTCGTGCGTTCCTCGACGCGATCTTCGCCATCGAGCTCCAGCTCGACCTCGACCGCCGGGCGGCGTTCAAGGCGTTCCCCGCCGCACTCGAGTTGGCGACCGACGCCGATTGGTGGCTGCTGGACTTCATGGTCGAACAGTTCACCCTGCACCCGCGCGAAGCCGCACTGCGGCGCCTGGACGCGTTGTGGCGCCACGCCGACGACCTCGGGCGAGAACGGATGCTGGCGTTGGTGCCCGACACCGATCCCGGCCTGCACTCCCACAGCGACCACGATCTGAATCACCTCCTCGCGACCCGTGCTCGTCGCAACGGCACCACTATCGAGGACGAGCGGGCCAAGCTCGAAGTCCAGCTCGCCGCCGCGGAGATGCCTCGCCAGTCCATCCGCACCTGGTACAACCCGCTACCGCGGCTGTCTCTGGCGCCGACCAAACGCATCGACGCGTCCCGGTTGAGTCCCGAACAGATCCGGGCCCGCGTAATCGCCCGCGGCCACCGGCGGCCGGCCGAGGTTGAACCGTCCGTCGTGACGACCTATGTGCGTGAGAGCTTGTTCGTCGATACTGAAGTCGCTGACCAGGCGCGCCTGCGCCAGCGCTGGGCCGAATTGGCCGCGCGTGGAATCACTCTCACGACGTCCGCGCCACGTGGGTGGACGCCGCGGCAGCCTGGTGAACGGCCACCGCTGCCCACCGACTTGTCCGAAGCGATCTGGGATCACCAGTACTGCGCCCACGTCGCCGATCAGCGCGACCACGAACGCGCGCTGGCGGGTGAATCGGTGAAGTCGCCGGAACACTCCCACACGTGGGCGGCCGAACGCACCGGCCTGCGCTCCCGCGGCGACCGGCGCGAGGCATACCTGTTCCAGGGCAACGGTCTCGACGACTTCCGCACCGCCATGACCCCGGTCGCAGGGTGGCGGTGCGTGTCGTGCTTCGTCGAACGCCCGACCGCCGACCAGCGTCCCGTCCACGCCCGCGACGGTGTGCTGCGCAGCGACGACGGGCTATGTGACTACTGTCGCAGCGACGGCCGCACCGGTCTTCCCGAGCTCGCGCCCCGGTTCACCGGCGCCGATCTCGCCGCCGCCTACTGCGCGTATTTCGCGCAGCACTACCGGGACTCGGCGTACGCGTTGCTCGCCGAGGTCCGCCGCCGCGCCCCGGAATGGCTGACCGCGGTGATCGACCGATTCCTCGCCGATCACTCCGACCTGCCCGGCGCACCGGCGCCGGTCGAGGTCGATGCCGAGCTCGCACCGGCACCAGCCCCTTCGAAGCGTCGGCGTGAGCGGGTCCTGCCGCCCGGGCAGCGGCCCGGTAGGTGCGAAGGGTGCACGAAGTACGTGCCCGTGCACGACGACGGGTTCTGCACGACCTGCCGGGTCTACCTCGGCCTGCACGTGCCCGCGCCGCGTGAGCGGCGCCTCGTCGCCGCCTGACCTACTCGGATCCTGTCCTCGGCTGGGGCACCACCAGTACTCGGTGCCCCAGCCGCTCCACCTCACGCACCGCTAGGAGCTCACCGGTGTTTCACCGCACCCGTCACATCCGTGCTCGTCGCCGGTTCGTCCGCCGGCTTCGGCAACGTCCCGCGCCACCGTTGATGGTCACCGTCTATCTGTCCACCGATCCGCACTCGATGATCTACGGCTATCGCCCCGGCGACACCTTCCTGCTGGCCGACCGGTTCCTGCTCGACAACCCGGGTCACACCGGCGGCATCGACGACGACTGCGCTGTTCTCGAGCGGGTCTTCGCCGCACTCAACGACCACCCCCGCCACCACGACATCGACCACACCCGCCGCTGGTACCGGCGCGGGCACCGGTCCCTGTCGGTCGGCGATGTCGTCGGCCTCGGCCATCGCCACTACGCCTGCACCGCGGTCGGGTGGCGCCACGTCCCACCGCCCGGCTGACCCGGGATCGCCGCGCCTCACCCATAACCACCGAATCCGGGAGTCACAATGAGCACACCCACCTACGACGTCTACCTCGACGACGCCGTCATCACCCGTTCCCTCGACGAAGCACTCGACGCACTGGATGCTGCGTTGGCCAAGTTGTCGGCGACGATCGGCGTCGTCCGCGAGATCACCCCGCACGCCACCGGTGCGCTGATCCGGTTCACCGACTCGACCACCACCCACTACCTCATCGCACCCCACGACACCGACGACCACCCCGCCTGGGGCGCGCTGATCCAGGCCCGCCTCCAACGGCACTGGCGCAGCGCCGCTTTCGCCGTACGGCCTGCCGACAGCTGGGCCCGCACCGACCACCTGTGGCTGTCGTGGACCGACGGACCGGCCCCCACCGACGTCAGCATCTTCCTGGGCTACTCATTCCATCCCTACGTCGGGACCGTGCGCCACTACAACCGCGTCTTCTCATTCACCGCCTGGAACGGCCTGGCCGCCCTCGCTGAAACCACCGGCACGATCGCGGTGCCGCGCACCGCCGACGGCGACATCGATTGGGCCACCGCAGCAACGCTCACCCCCGACCCTTCGCCGGTCAACATCGCGGGCTTCGTCTTCGACACCGCCGCCACGCCGCCGCTGACCGTCGCCGAGATCCTGCGTGAACTCTCCCGCCGCGTCGACCTCACCCACATCACCACCGACACCGCCGCCCAGATCACCACGCCCACCCTCACCATCGCCGACCCCCGTTTCGGTCCGATCCGCGTCACCCTCACCGACGGCACCACGGCCGTCGTCGTCGGCAACCTCGCCGTCGAAGACCGCGCACCCCTGGCGCCCGGCACTCCCGTCACCTCAATCGGGCCGCAGCCCGACGCCGACAGCACCGAACAGGCAATGGCACTGGTCGAGGTCGGCGACTGGGAAGTCCTCGCCATCGCCGCCGACGGCACGTTGACCCGCCGGTTCCTCGGCGACGGCGACTTCACCATCACACCGACGCGCTGGATCCTCTACCCCGTCGACCGCTGCCCCGGCGGCTACGCCCTCACCCGGCGACCGGTCACCTCGACCGTCCCCACCCGCGACACCGTCGCGCAACTGCGGGGTGTGTTCGTCGACGGGCCGACCACGATCAGCGAGATCTTCGGCTAGATCCGACCACTTCCGGCCACACACCACGTGCCCGCAAAACCTGACACATCACTGCAGGTTTCTCGACGACCACCCCGAACTGCCCGGCGCGCCCGCACCGGCCGGCACGTCACCGAAATCCGACGGGAATCACTCATGGCCCAGTACTTCAAAGCTGTCTTCCTCGACGCAGACACCGGCGCCGTGACCGGATCCCTGCGCCCGGGAATCTCGTTCAAACTGATCGAGCACGCATGGCAGGGCAGCTGGTTCGTCGACGACGTCAGCCGAATCCTCACCACACCGACCCGCATGGTGTGGGCAGGTGACTACGCCGACGCCGAACCCGGTTACGACCCGAACGGCGAAGTGCCGAACAACCTCTACCACCTCGCCGACAAACTGGCGACCACACCGGTCCCCGACACCGATGTCGGCGGCTACCTGGTCAACCACGACCGCCGCCTCTACCTGCGCACCGACCACCTCACCGCGGAGGACCAGATCCACCCGCTGCCCGCGCTGACCATCGAAAACCACCAAGGCGATGTCGAGGACCCCGACGGTCTCGTCGGCACCTCGGCCCGCCAGCTCATCAGCGTCAACGACACCCCGCCCGACGGCTACACCGAAATCGACTTCACCCCCTGGTTCTGAACCTCACGCCCGCAGCAGCGCCAGGCACCAGCACACCGCCGGTGCCCGGCACTGCGTGGCAGGCCCAGCTTGTCCGTCCACGCCTCGGCGCGAGCTGGACCCATCCGGCTCGTCGACCACCACCCTCGCCCTTCCACGCTCCTCCTCCAGCCATCACCCACTCACGCCACCGCCTCATCCACACACCGCGCCCCCTGCACGCCCGCCTCACACTGACACTCCCGCACCCACTTTCGCCCTTCACACCTCCCCCACTCCCTCCTCAACGTCCCTACAACAAGCACACGTCTGGCATCTCGGAACACACTTTTGTAACGACCTGCGAAAACGCGCGAGTGTGATCTGCGTCAACCGCCGAATCCCTTGAAATTTACCCCTATTTCGGCGGTTCATGGAGTTATGGTCGCGACCATTCACAAGGTCGCCGCGGGAAACGGCTACCAATACTACTTGCGCAATATCGCCGCCAACGACACGACTGCTCGTGGACGCTCGTCTCTGGCTGACTACTACAGCGTCCACGGTGAATCGCCCGGGCGCTGGCACGGCACAGGTTTGGGCGCGCTCGGTATCGCCGAGGGCAACCTGGTGACCGAAGAGCAGATGAAAAACCTGTTCGGACTGGGCATTCACCCTGATGCCGACCTGATCCACGACCGCGTCATCGACGAGCAGATCAACCTCGGCGCCACCGCCACTCAAGCGACCAAGACAGCACAGAAGGCATCTAAACTCGGTGCGAAATTCGGCAACTACACACCAGTTTCGGAGTACCGAACACTGTGCGCTCGAGCGCACCGCGAATACAACACCGCCCACGGTCGCGACCCCACGAGCGCGATTCCCGATCGCGAAAGAGCCGAAATACGAACCGAAGTCGCGACGCAATTGTTCACCCTCGAGTACAGGCGCGCACCGTTGAACCCGCGCGAGTTGTCGGGCTGGGTGGCCAAGAACTCACGTCCGCCGCGCGTCGCGGTAGCCGGATTCGACGTCACATTCAGTCCGGTCAAGTCCATCTCCGCGATCGCCGCGATCGCCCCGCCCGACATCGCGCAGCTCTTTCACGCCGCGCATCGCCAGGCGATGGGCGACTCTCTGGCCTGGTTGGAGTCACACGGTGTGTACACGCGACTGGGTCGAAACGGTGTGCGCCAGTGCGACGTCGATGGCCTGATCGCTGTCGCGTTCGACCATCGCGACAGCCGCGCCGGGGATCCGGACCTGCACACCCACTACCTGATCGCCAACCAGGTACGCGGACCGGACGGCAAGTGGCGGACCCTGGACTCGCGGACCCTGCACGAAGCACAGGTCACCGTCTCGGAAATCTATGACACCCGTATCGAGCACTACCTCGAGATCTCCCTCGGCATCCGGTTCGAGAATCGCGGTGATCGCAACGTCCACGACCTGCCGATCCGCGAAATCATCGGCGTCCCCATCGAACTGATCCAGATGTGGTCGCAACGCAGGGCCGCGATCAGCACCCGTCTGGACCAGCTCACCCACGCCTTCCAAACCACCTTCGGACGCGAACCCGGCCCCGGAGAAGTGCACCAGCTCGCCGGACAGGCCACCCTGGAAACCCGCCCCGACAAGCACATTCCCGCCTCGCGCGCCGAACAGCGAACCCAGTGGCTGGCCGAAGTCGCTGCGCTGCTAGGCGGACACGACGCCGTCGACGAACTGCTCGCCCGTGTCCTGGCACCCCCGCAGACCCCACGCCCGATCCCCGATGAGGCGTTCGTCGAGGACTTGGCCCAACGCACCTTGGCGGCGCTGTCGGAGCGCCGACCCACGTGGCGCGTATTCAATCTGCGCGCCGAAACCGAACGTCAGCTGCGGGGACTGGTCACCCCGGCCGACTGGCAGCGTGTCTCCGAACACGTCTACTCAGCCGCTCTGTCATCGCGAACCGTCGTTGCCCGCGGTGACCCCGACCTGACCGAGGAACCCGTCCTGCGCGCGGTACCGCAGTATCTGCACCGCGGTGACGGCACGCCCCTGCACACCCGCGCCAATTCCCAGATCTACACCACCACCACCGCTCTGGCCACCGAGGCGGAACTGATCGCGCTGTCGTTGTCCACCGGCGCCCGTACCGTCCCCGCCGAGCTGGTTGCTACCGCGCTGGCCGACTACAACACCGCCAACCCCGACCGGCGCCTCAACGCCGGCCAGACCGCGGTGATCGAAGCCTTCGCCACCTCCGGCATGCGGGTGCACACCGCCAACGCACCGGCAGGGACCGGTAAGACGACCGCGATGAAAGTCCTCACGACGGCCTGGATATCGGGCGGCGGAACGGTTCTCGGTCTCGCTCCGACCGCCGCCGCATCCGCAGTGCTGGGTGAGTCGATCGGTGCCCGCGCCGAGACCGTGGACAAGCTCCTCGACGTCATCGCCCGCCACACACCTGGCCCGCGTAACCCCGTATTGCTGCGTGAGCATCCGCCGTCTCTGCCGCAATGGGTGCTCGACATCGACTCCACGACCCTCGTGATCGTCGATGAGCACGTCAAGCTCGGCAACACCAAACGTCTACGGCTGCTGCAGTTCCTCACCGACCGCGGCGCGACGATCCGCTGCATCGGCGACGACCGACAGCTGCCCGCGATCGACGCCGGCGGCGCCGACACCGACATGGCCTACTCCTCGCCCGAACAAGTCCTCACCCTGTCCCACGTCGTGAGGTTCGCATCGACCGGGGAGGCCAACGCCTCGATCGGCCTCCGCGACGGGGATCCGATGGCACTGGCTTGGTATCTCGACCACGGCAGGATTGCGGCCGGGCACAGCGGCAGCGTCTACGACGACACCTACCGAGCCTGGGCCGCCGACGCCGCCGCGGGCCGCGACACCGTCATGCTCGCCCGCGGCCACGACATCGTCCGCCAGCTCAACGCACGCGCACGCGCCGAACGCATCACCCGAACCCGCACCGAATCCGGTCCGGCAGCCGAGCTCGGTGACGAACTTTTCGCGTCCGTCGGGGACATCGTCCGCACCCGCCGCAACGATCCAACGCTGCGGCTCGGGGCCACCGACTGGGTGCGCAACGGCTACTCCTGGACCGTCGCCAGCGTTCACAACGACGGCGCACTCACCGTCGAACACCGCCTCCACGGTCGCGAAACCGGCGCAACGGTGCGACTTCCAGCCGAGTATGTACGTACCCACGTGCACCTCGGCTACGCGGCGACGATCGATTCCGCGCAGGGAATCACCGCCGACACCTGCCACGTCGCACTCACCGGCAGCGAGTCGCGGCAGCAGTTCTACGTCGCGATGACCCGCGGCGTGCACGCCAACCACTGCTACATCGCGACCGCGTTGGACGGCGACGAGGGCGCGATCTTCACCGAACCCGCGCACTTTCCCCGCACCGCGGTCGAACATCTGACCCGGATTCTTGACCGCGATGGCGCGCGCAAGTCCGCGCACACCGAGCTCCGTGATGCGCTCGACCCGCACCAGCGGATCGGTCCCGCCATCGATATCTACCTCGACACTGTTTGCCTGGCGGCCGAAGAAGCGCTCGGTGAACAGCAACTGGCCGCGCTGGACCGTCTCGCTGACGAACTCGTCGAGGGTCTGACCGACAGTCCTGCCTATACCACTCTGCGTCAGCATTTGGCGCTCATCGCGCTCGCCGGCGCCGACCCGGCCGCCGAGCTGCGCGACGCGGTGCACGCGCGCGAGCTCGACACCGCACTCGATCCCGCCGCCGTGCTCGATTGGCGCCTGGACCCCACCGGCGCACACTCAGCCGGCATCGGGCCGCTGCCGTGGACCCCGGGACTGCCGGCCGGAACCGTCGACGACACCATTTCCGAGCCGGTTCTCGCGCGAGCCCGCATCGTCGCATCCCTCGCCAGCCAGATCATCGCGGCCACCCGCGACTGGACTGCGACCACCGCACCGGCATGGGCGCGGCCACTGCTGCGCACCGACCCCGGCCTGCTCGGTGAGCTCGCGGTTTGGCGGGCAGGGCTGGGCATTCCCGACACCGACCACCGCCCCACCGGGCACCGACGTCACACCGCGCTCGAGCAAACCCATCAACGCCAGCTCGACGCCCGCATACTCGCCGTCCTCGGCGACCCGGATCTCCCTCGGCACCAGTGGCGCGAAGTCCTCGACCGCATCGACCCCCACATCGGCGACGACCCGTACTGGCCGGTGATCGCGGACAAGATCGACCTCGCCGCCCGCGCCGGACTCGACATCGAAACCCTGCTGACCACCGCCGCCCACAAACGCGCACTACCCGATGAGATGCCCGCAGCCGCCTTGTGGGCGCGACTGGAACTGGAAGCTTCCGCACTCGACACTCCCCAAGGGGACCGGCTGCGGCCGGATTGGCTCAACGATCTCGATGACATTCTCGGCCCTGACATCGCCGCCCAAATCGTCGACGACGCAGGCTGGCCTCGTCTGGTCGCCACCGTCGAACGCGCCGCCGGAGACTGGGTGCCACGCGATCTGCTGGCCACTGCACACGAACTGTTGCAGGCCGCGCAACCGCCAGACGCGCCGCCGCTGCGCGCGGATCAACTCACTGCCGCGCTGAGTTGGCGCATCGACACCCTGCTCCACCACCGCCCCGATGACCACACGACGCCCGAAACCCCCACCACCGAGCCGTCGGCTTCGCCGCCACCCACAGCGCATCCGCCACCCCGAGACGAGACCGTAACCGCCTCGGCACTCACCGCCGATCCCACCCCCCGTTCGGTCGATGCAGCCTTCGTCGACGAAGAATCGGCGCCCGACACCGCAGCCGAGCACCTCGACCGGATCGCCGCATTGTTCGCCGCCGGCCGGGTCGATGACGCCGTCACCGCGTTCCGCGACCTGCATGCCACGCTGACCGAGCAGCAGAAGACTGTGCTCACCACGGTCGCCGAAACCCTCTACCGGCACAGCTTCCCGGTCGCGCACGCCCGATTACGTTGGGCTGCCGAACAATTCCCGCAGCACCGCGATCTCATCCAGGCCTGCACACCAGCCACCGACCCCGGGGTCTATCAGCTTGCCGAGGACCAGATTCCGGACGCCCGGCCCGCAGCCCGCGATCACCGCGAACGCATCGACGCGACCATCGTGCGCGCCCCCTTCGACCCGGTCGAGGCCGCGGGCCGCGACATCGCTGAGGCCTACCTCTACGACAACCTCGATCAGCCCCCGACCCGATTCGATGATCGAAGCGACGCGACGCGGCCGGATCCGGGGTACCCGATCGACTACGACCGCGCCGCCGTACCGCCCGTCGCGGGCCTGGCGTGCGTCGAATGCAGCCTCGAACGCTCCCGCTACGACACCGTTGCGGTTCCGCCACGCAGATCTGACGACGGACTGTGCCAGCCCTGCCGCGACGACAACCACCCCGGTATCCCCGACCACGAACCCACCGAACACATCACCGCCCGCTGCGCCCACATCAGCGCTACACGCTCCCCGGCCACTGCTCTGGCAATGATGCGCCGCGACTGGCGCGCCCTGAACCCAGACGGGCGCGCCGCCATCGAAAGGTGGCTACACGAGCACCCGTTCACTGAACAACCACTGCCCGTGCTCGACACGCTCCAGCGCCGGTCCGACCATCAACTCACCGAAGCAATCGATGGCTTAGCCTTGCGCCTGAGCAACATCGCGACCGAGGCGGACTTCTTCGCCCCGATCCGGCACGCTGCAGCCGAGATCGCGCCCGATCCGGCGGTGGCTGAGCACCAGATCGCAGCCGACAACGCCCGCGACACCGCACAGCTTCGAGCCCGGGAACTCGACACCGCGACCCGTCGACTCCACGCCACCAAACGCCACCTCGAGACCGCGCGCGAAGAACTCGACGCGCTGCCGATCACGCGGCGCCGACAGCGGTCCGCCCTCCAAGCCCGCATCAACACCCTGGTCGGCGACCATCGCCAACACGACGAAGCACACGACAATGCCCGCGATACCGCCCGCGCGGCCAACCGGCACGCCAACGAGCTGGCTGCCCGGGCCGAGCGCACCACAGCCGCCGACGATCAGCGCCGCACCGACAAACAAGCCCGCGACACCGCCGAGGAAGCGATCGCCCGCAACGCGACCGTCGAGGCGCTACGCCAGACCCTCGAATCCGAGCTCACCATCCACCGCGCCGAACGCACCCGGCGCCAGACCCTCACCGGCCCACAACGAAATCTCGAAGAGCACGCACGCCGGCAATACGACGACGCCAACGATGAATTCGGCATCGACGAACAAGCCGCGGCGCAGATCAGCAGGCCAGACCATCGACCGGACCTGGGGCTCTAGACCACGCAAGAATCCTCCGCGCCGGTGTACACACCCGCACGATGCGCGTTCGCAAAGTCATGGCTATGGGCGGGCGGTTCATCGTTGATCACGGCACCGCAGCGCACTTCACTCCCTCGAGCTTTCGGCGACGGTATGGGCCAGCTCAGTCAGCTCGTGCGATCCCCGATCCTGCGCGCAGCCGTCGCAGATGCTGATCACACGACCGGGTAACGCGGCTGCGCACCGCCTGGGTGATCGCGGTCGAGTGAAGGTCGGCAAGCCGATGTCTTGCCCGAGCATCTCATCCCGCTCGACTGTCAGGTCGACCGGACACTCGTCGCACATCCAAGTCCAGGTCCAGGCCCAGTCATTGCGCGAATTGTTCGCTATTCCATGACGCTACGGCGCTACATCGAACGCTTTCATCCGAAATCTGGTGTGGCGAACCGTACATCGAGATCGGGTATTGTTGTCAGCGGGCACCGCTAAGGGCTGTCCCGTAAGTTGTTGAGTAGCAGTGGGTATCGTGTCTGCGGTGGTGATCTC
>NZ_BMNE01000002.1:683439-1371214 GCF_014646295.1 Nocardia rhizosphaerihabitans | reverse complement strand
TGACACCCACCCGACGGCCGCGGCACACCGTGGACATCTCTCGATCGGACCGACGCCTCGCCCGGCGCGACCAGTTCATCGACATCGCCCAGCGCGTGTTCGCCGGCCGCGGCTATCACGGGGTCACGATGCAGATGGTCAGCGAATCCGCCGGCATCACGAAACCCGTTCTGTATCAGTACTTCTCAGGGAAGCTGGAGCTGTATCTGGCCGTGGTGCAGCGGTATCTCGATCAGCTCTCGACCGCGGTGCGGGAGACCCTGGCGGCACCGCTGTCCGACTACGACACGGTGCACGGCACGGTCACGGCGTTCTTCGACGTCGTCGACCGCGACACGTCGGGCACGCACCTGCTGATCTTCGATTCCGCGGTGCCGAGCGAGCCGTCGGTGCGGTGGCGGGTGCAGACAGCCAAGGCCGACTGCACCTCCCTGGTCGCCGCCACCCTGCACCGCTGCGGCGAGATCCCGTGGCGTACCCACCTGCTCGCCGCGTGGCTGGTGGGTGCCGGGATCGCCGCGGCCGGGCAATGGCACCGCACCGGCCGTCCGATTCCCAAGCACCAGGCGGTCGAGACCACCACCCAGCTCTGCTGGGCCGGGCTGCAAAGCGCGGCCGCCGTCCCCGCCCGGGCAGCGGTCGCCTAGCCCGACAGCCCACCTTTCGCCGGGCCGGACCCAACGTGCCCCGCGACCAGCTCATAGTCCAGATATCCGGCGGGCGTTGAGCGATGAGGAACCGCCCCGCCGGGTTTCAGGACGACCGCGGGAATTTTGCAGCAACGCCTGTCGGCGTTGGAGCCGGAAGCGAGCCCGGCCGGTTCGAAGGCCGAGTGAATCGCTGCGTCAGAAGATGGGTGGTAACCCTGCCGACGACCGTGTCGGCTGCACCGCATGGCGCAGCCGACACGGTTGTGGACAGTCCCACCTTCTTTTCAGTGCTGTCGGCCCAGGCTTGCCAGGACAGCCTTGGCCGCGTACTCGCCTGAGGTGGCGGCGTCGGCGAGGGTCGGCAGGTCACCTTGGTAGTCACCGGCGAAGTAGACCGCGTCGAGCGGATCATGCAGCGTCGGAAGCGAGTTCCGGCGCCCGGGCGCCCAGAAGGGCACGACACGGTGGTGGCGGCGGACGATGCTGGTGCCCAGTTTTCCTGCGAGCTCGGGGAACACCGTGAGCAAGTCCTGGGAAAAGCGCGCGACGATCTCTTCGTCGGGCAGGTCGAGCAGTTTGTCGGCTTGTGCGCCGCCGGCGAAACAGGCTACGGCACCGCCCGGTTTGCGGTCGTCACCGCGGCGCAGTGCCGCGGCGTGGTTGAACATCGCCTGGAACGACAGCTGCGGGGTCGAGACCGCGATGAAGTCGTCCCAGCGCTGAGCTCCGGTTTCCTCGGTGAAGAATCCGACTATCACGTACCGGCCGTAGGTGATGTCGTTCAACGCGTTCCAGTGCTGCTGCGGCAGATCCGGAAGGATCTGCTTGGCGATGTCGGCGGGGGCGGTCACGACCGCGCGCTCGGCGCGCAGGCGGGCCGGACGGTCACCGTCGAGGTAGTCCACGACCACGCCGTCACCCTCGCGTCGCACCGACTGCACCGGCGAGTTCAACCGAACCCGGCCACCGAGGTCCTCGGTCAACACATCGGTCAAGGTTTGATTGCCGCCCACCGGCAGGGAGAAGTTCGGGATCTTGGCCGGGTCGGCCAGTGCCAGGCCCACCGAGGTGACGAACTGGGTAGCGGCGGTCTCCTCGACCTCGCATCCCATCCACTGCGCCGACCACGCGCGCACGACCGCGGTCGCCAGTTCGGAATGCACGCCCTTCAGCAGGTAGGACGCGAGCTTGGTATCGAGCTTGGCACGCACCCGGCGCGCCATGCGGCTGTCCGACTTCAGGAACGGGACCGTCGCGAGGATTCGCGCACCGACGATCGCCATACCGAGTCGGTCCGTCATGGTCATCCGCGAACCGAACATCAGTTGCACAGGGTTGGAGGTGTCGACCAGTCCGCCGTTCAGATACAGCCCGACACCCTTGCCCGCGAGCGAACCCATCTCGATGTTGTGCCGCTGGAGTGCGTCGAAGAGCGGGCCGGTGCCCTCGGTGAATTGCGTGCCGACGTTGATCCAGTAGTCGCCCTGGCGAACGCTGTCGACGCGTCCACCTGTGCGATCGGTGGATTCGAGCACGACGACGTCGGCTTCGGGTAGCAGCGTTGTCGCTGCCATCAACCCCGACATTCCGGCGCCGATGACGACCACCTCGGTGGTCTCCTCAGCTGGTACGTAGGTTTCCAGCGCCTCGGGCTTTGTCATTGCTGTTCCTCACTTTCGTTCAGGAATCATGGGAAGGGCGGGCGGATCGCGGCGTCAGAATCCGGCCTCGTCGAGGTCCATCACGGTCAGATCCGTGGCCGAGACCACGGCCAGTTCGGCGGTGACATGAGGCAGTACGGAGTTGGCGAAGAACGAAGCCACTGCGACCTTGCCGGCGTAGAACGCGGTGTCGCGCCCGGCATCGATTGCGGTGAGCGCGGTTTCGGCGGCGACGATGAGGCGCCATGCCACCAGCAGGTCGCCGACGAGAAGCAGGAGCCGGACGGCGTTCAGGCCGATGTAGTACAGCTTCCGCGGCTCTTCGACAGCATTCAGAAGGTGGGTGGTGAGCCTGCCGACAGTCTCATGCACGTCCTCGATGGCGTGGGAGAGCAATACCTTCTCGTTCTTCAACCGCCCGCCGTCGGCATCGGATTCGGCGGTGACGCGGACTTGCCAGAGGAGGTGCGTCAGGGCTACGCCGTTGTCGCGGGCAATCTTGCGGAAGAAGAAGTCCTGGGCCTGGATCGCGGTGGTGCCCTCGTAGAGAGAGTCGATCTTGGCGTCACGGATGTACTGCTCGAGGGGATAGTCCTGAAGGAAGCCGGAACCGCCGAAGGTTTGCAGGGATTCGGTGAGGTACTGGTAGGCGCGTTCGGAACCGACGCCTTTGACGATGGGCAACAGTAGGTCGTTGACGCGGGCGGCGAGATCGGCGTCGGCGCCGGAGATGTGCCGGGCGACGGCGGGATCCTGGTGACCGGCGGTATAGAGGTAGATCGATCGCAACCCTTCGGCGTATGCCTTTTGCATCATCAGCGAACGGCGCACATCGGCGTGGTGGATGATGGTCACCTTCGGCGCCGTCTTGTCCGCGGCTCGGGCCGCATCGGTGCCTTGGACTCTGGTTTTCGCGTAGTCGAGCGCGTTGAGGTAGCCGGTGGACAGTGTCGCGATGGCCTTGGTGCCCACCATCATCCGGGCCTCTTCGATGATCTTGAACATCTGGGCGATGCCGCTGTGGACCTCGCCGACCAGGTACCCGACGGCGGGGGTGCCGTGCCCGCCGAAGGTCAGTTCGCAGGTGGCCGAGGCCTTCAGTCCCATTTTGTGCTCGACGTTGGTGACGAAGACGCCGTTGCGTTCGCCGGGTTCGCAGGTGTCGTGGTCGAAGTGGAACTTGGGGACGATGAACAGGCTCAGCCCTTTGGTGCCGGATACGGCACCGCGAGGGCGGGCCAGCACCAGATGCATGATGTTCTCGAAAAGGTCGTCGGAGTCGGCGGAGGTGATGAAGCGCTTGACGCCTTCGAGATGCCAGGAGCCGTCGGGCTGTTCGGTCGCGGTGGTGCGGCCTGCCCCGACGTCGGAACCGGCGTCCGGCTCGGTCAACACCATGGTCGCGCCCCAGTTGCGCTCGACAGCCTTCGCTGCCCACCGTCGCTGTTGTTCGGTGCCGATGTCGACGAGGACATCCGCCATCAACGAGCCGCTCAGGTACATGTAGGCGGCCGGTTGCGCGCCGAGAACCTGTTCGCTGATCGCCCAATTCAGCATCGACGGTGCGGGCACGCCACCGACGACCTCGCTTTTGGCGATCCGCCACCACTGCGCGTCCTGCCACGCCCTCACCGCCCGCTTGAACGGCTCCGGGATTCGTACCGAGTGCGATTCTGTGTCGAAGATCGGCGGGGTGCGATCGGTTTCGGCATACGGCTCCGCTACCGGCCCCTCGGCCAGCCGCGCGGCTTCGGCCAGCATCGTCCGCGCGGTGTCGCCGTCCAGTTCGCCGAAAGCCCCGGAGTCGAGCACGGCGTCCAGGCCGTAGACCTCGAACAGGTTGAACTCGAGATCGCGGACGTTGCTTTTGTAATGGCCCATCGGACCCTCACCTCTCGATCGGGCCCGCCGCGGTGGGGCGGGCAGAAATGGTTCCGATGTGGTCCCGTGCTCGGCGATATCGGCGATCGGCATGCGCCGCAGGAGGTTGCTTCGATCCGCGTGATCGTCGGTGAGGTGTCGGAACGGGTGACGCCTTCTGGGAAGTCTCTCCACACGAACGGCGATGCGTGATAAATTAACTATCATGACAGTAAATCAAGTCGGGCGTCCTAGCAAGGCCAAGGAGCGGATTCCGGAAATACTCGAAGCCACGTTCGCTGTCGTCGTCCGCGAGGGTCTGGCCGGTGTCACCTTCTCGAAAGTCGCCGAAGTGGCAGGGCTGCAGCGCACGCTGGTGTTGCACTACTTCGGGTCTCGCGAGGAGTTGATCGGCGCCTTCATCGACCACGTCGTCGGTGCGATGGGCAGCGCGATCGTGCATCGCCATGACGATCTGCCGCTGCCGCAGCGCGTGGCGGCGGCCTACGCTCCCGGCGCATACGGCACCCGCGACGACATGGTGGTGTGGGCCGAACTGGTGGCGCTGAGCGCTCGTGACCCGGCGGTGCGCGAGCGACTGCGCGATCTGTGGACCGGGCGATGGCTGCCCGATCTGGAGGCTGTCCTGGCCGACCGCTATCGCGCCGTGCCCGCCGAGGATGTCTCGGCCACGGCATACGCGCTGGCGTGCCTGTTCGAAGCGCACTGGGCGTTGGACATCCAGGGTGTCGTCGACGAACGCAGACAGCAGCACGTCGAACGCGCGGCCGAAGTCATCCTCGACAGCCTGGAGGTGCGCGGCGGATCCGACCCCGGCCCCCAGCGGTGATCAGAGTTGCGGACGCACCGGAATCATCTCTGTGACAACGGGATTCGGTATCGCTGATGCACACGCTGGTGTAGATGGAGAAACGTATGCGGCCTGTCGACTGCCTCCTCGGCCCGTCCTGACCGAGCTGGATAAGTGGGGCGTCGTGTGGCGCTACAGTGCGACAGTGGACTCACGATGGCCGCGACCGAGCCGACGCATCGCCGAACTGATGCGCGACATCGCCGAGCGCCTGCTGGCCTCGACGAGCGTGGCGGTCGACGAGGTATTGGCCGCTGCCCACCAGGACGCCGAGTACCGCGCGCTGGTGGAGGACCCGCAGCTCGCGGCGGCCGACCGGCAGATGAGCAAGGCTTACTTCAGGCACTGGATGTCGGCGACCCTGCAGAACCCCGGGGCGCGAGTCGAGCCATGCGTCGACCCGGAAGTCCTGCAGTTCGCACGCGACCTGGTACGACGTGGCTTGGATATGCACGACCTCGGTTCGTGGCGGGGTGCGCAGCACGGCGCGTGGGACCTGTGGGTCGACGCCTGTTTTGCGGCAACCACCGACGTCGACGAGCTCCGCGACCTGATGAAGGTGTCCGAGCGGTCGATGGTGACTTTCATCGACGATTCGATCGCGGCGCTCGACGCGTACGTCGAACAGGAACGCGCGGATCTCGCGCGGGGCGCCAACGCCGAGCGGCACTCCACCGTCCAACTCTTGCTCGAAGGTGCCCCGATCGGCCGGGCGCTGGCAGAATCGCGTCTCGGGTACGCGCTGACGGGCAGCCACGTCGCCGCGATCATCTGGAGCGACTCCGCCGACGAGGCCACGGGTCTCGACGCGGCCGCCGAGGCGGTGATGAGGATATGCGCAGCCCCGCGCCGGTTCACCCTGAACGCGAGCGCGACCGCGCTGTGGGTGTGGGTGCCGACGGACATGGTCCCGTCGGCCGAGACGGCGGAGGACGCACTCGCGGCCCACCCGGGGATCCATGTCGCGTTCGGACGTTGCGGGCGGGATCTCGACGGTTTTCGCCGTAGCCACATGGACGCCTCCGCCGCGCAGCGATTACTGACGCGGATGGGCTCGGCGCGCCCCGTTGTCCGGTACGAGGACGTCGCGTTGGTGTCGGTGCTCACGGCCGACATGGCGCAAGCCGATCAGTTCGTCACCGACACCCTGGGCGACCTCGCGACCGCCGACCCGGTGCTGCGGCAGACGGTGCTGACCTACGTTCGAGAACGGTTCAACGGCTCCGCCGCCGCAGAGCGGATGTTCACGCACCGCAACACCATCGAGCGACGGCTGGCCCGCGCCGATCAGCTGCTGCCCGTGCCGCTCGCCGACAACGCCGCGAGCGTGGTCGCCGCGCTCATGCTCGTGCAGTTGCGGGACTGACGCGCGGTGCCTGCCGCGGCTTGGTGAGCGCCGCTGCCGGACACTCGCCGACCCGGGTCAGCGGCAGGCGCCGCTGCCCGAGTTCGCTGGATCGGGCGATACCGCTCACCCTGTGGCAATGACTTTCGTCTGGGCTGCGAAGCCGAGGTCACCTAGTCCGGCGTCGACGGCCGCGGTCAGATTCTCGATCGCGGCGGCGAACACCCGGGCGTTCAGTCCGGTTTCCTTCATGACGTCGACGGCCCCGTCCAAGCCTTGGGCGTAGGTGGCGATGGTTGCTTGATCGGTGGTGAAATCGCCGCTGGCAATGGCGGTTGCGACCCTCGCGGTCTCACTCTGGACGGACGCGAAGGCGGCAGGCGTCAAGGCGTCGAGGAGGGCCTGATCGACTCCTTGTCCGAGCATGTAGGTCGATGCCTCCACATAGGCACTGACCGCCGGGACCAGGAACATGCCGACAAGTCCGACGTTCAGAACACTGGCGATCTTGACGTCGTGGGACACCCAGACGGACACGGGGGTCAGCAAGGTCAGGCTCTCGCCGTGCTCGGCCCAGGCCGTTTCGGATCCGGAATAGAGGATCGCCGCCCCCTCGGTGCCGATCTCTTCGGGATACCCGAGGATCGACCCGTCCAAGTACTCAGCGCCGCGCTCGCCGGCCCAGAGCCCGAAGGATTCGACTTCCGAGGGGGCGCCGGTACCCACATTGACGAGCGTGGTGCCGGTCAAGTCCGACACGGGCTCGAGAGCCGCGAGGGCGCCGTCGTAGGTGGCGAAGCACGCCAGGACAAGCGGCGCGGCAGCGACCGCGTCGCCGATCTCCCGCATGGGCGTAATCGCGTTGTCGGCCAGTGCGGCTGCCCGGTGGTGCGTGCGGTTCCAGACAGCGACGGTCTTGCCACCGCCGGCGAGCGCCCGCGCGAGCGCCGATCCCATCAGGCCACAGCCGAGAACTGTGACGTCATGCGAGGTGGTCTGCTTCATTTTCCTCCGTCTCCCTTCCTAGAGCGGCAGATCCGGCGAGTCGACACCGACGACCCGCTCTCCGCAGAACACCCGCACCGATTCCGCCGGACCGTGCCCGCCGATGCCGGACGGGCCCCAGAAACTCTGGGCGGAGTCGTCACCGAGATCGGCGAGCTTCGCGCCGTTGACCCGCACCTCGCCGGACATGACCCGGGCACCGATCGCGATCGCGCGGTCGGTGTCGGCGCCGAACACATAGGCGTCCAGCCCCGACGGGTGCGCGTTGGCGGCGCGTAGCGCGTCCTCGTCGGAGTCCACGCCGTGCAGGGAGACAACCGGCCCGAACAGCTCGGCCGTCGTGCGGTCCGGGTCGGATCCGGTGGCGATCGTGGGAGACAGGAAGAAACCCGCCAAGCCGGGCAGCTCCCCTGGCTGGTCGATCTCGGCGCCGAGCCCGCGCAGGTCCTCGATCCGCTCGATCAGATTCCGGTAGTGCGGTTCGTTGGAGATCGGGCCGATGTCGGATTCCTCGTCGAGCGAGTGCCCGATCCGTAGCCGCGCGATGCGCTCACCGAGGGCTTCTCGCAGCGGCTGCACCAGCCGGTGAGGTGCCAGCACCTTGCCCGGCCCCTCGCACCACTGGCCGTTCAGGGTCGTCATGCCGGCGAGGATCCCGTCGGCGGTCACGTCGAGGTCGGCGTCATCGAGCACGAGCACGGGGTTGTTGCCGCCGAGCTCGAGCTGCAGAACCTTGAAGTCCTCGGCCGCGGCGCGGGCAATGGCCCGCCCGGCGCCCGGGCCGCCGGTGAAGGACACCACCTTGACCCGGCGGTCGCCGGTGAGCGCGGCGCCGATGCCGCCCGTGCCGTGGACGAGCTGCAACGCGCCCTCGGGCAAGCCGGCGTCGACGAAGCACTCGACGATCACCTGCGCGCTGGCGGGAGCGTGCTCGGACGGCTTGAGCAGCACCGGGCACCCCGACGCCACCGCGCTGGCCACCTTCGCCGCCGGGATGAAGCTCGGGCCGTTCCACGGCGTGAGGATCGCGGCGGGCCCCCAGGGCACCCTGTGCAACCGGACGTCGCGCCCGCCGGCGGCGAGCGCGGTGACACGAGCGATCCCGCGGGCCTCGGCGGCAGCCCCCCGGATGCGGGCAGGGAGGAACGCGGCGAGTTTGCGGGTGGCGGTGACCGCCGTGCCGCTGGTGATCGCGTCGGTGCGGGCGATCTCCTCGAGCCGCTCCTCGACGTTTGCCGCGACCCGCTCGAGCGCCTCGGCCCGCTCGAGCCGGAACTCGTCGTCGGCCCAGTCGAGCGCTTCGTAGGCACGCTGGGCGTGCTGCAGCGCGCGCTCGAGGTCGGCGGGCGATGTGGTCATCATGCGGTGGATCGGCTCGCCCGTGTTCGGGTCGACGTTCCATGCGTCGAGCCGCTGGCAGGACACCCACTCACCGGCGATGTAGCTCACCGGCTGCGCGAGTGACGTTGTCGGCGTCGTGGTGTTCATCGGGCCTCCTCCGCGGTGGGGTTGTCGGAACAGATCGGCATGGCGACGACGATGCGGGTCACCTCGCCGGACTTCATCGCCTCGAAGCCCTCGTTGATCCGGTCGAAGTCGATGACCTCGGTGACCATCTCGTCGAGCAGCAGCCGGCCGTGCTGGTACAGCCGGGCGAACTGGGCGATGTCCTCGCGCGCCTGCCCCGACCCCATGTACGAGCCGATCAGGCGCTTCTCGCTGAAGAAGAAGTCGGACGCGGGCAGGGTCAGCTCGGTACCCCCGGGGGCGATGCCGACCAGGCAGGCCGTGCCGGTGGGGCGCACCACGGCGAGGGCCGCTGCCGCGGTGCGGGCGGATCCGACGGCCTCGAAGGAGTAGTCGACGCCGTCGCCCAGCAGAGCGCGCACCGCAGCGGCGAGGTCGTCGGTGCCGCCGTTCAGGGTGTGGGTCGCGCCATAGCCGCGGGCGGCACGCAGCCGCTGCTCGTCGAGGTCGATCGCGACGATCGCGGACGCGCCCGCGAGCCGCGCGCCCTGGATGATGGCCGAGCCGACGCCACCGCAACCGATCACGGCCACTGTGGAGCCGGGTCGCACCTGCGCCCCGCGGAACACCGCGCCGACACCGGTGACGACGCAGCACGACAGCAGGCAGCCGACCCGGGTGGAGACCCCGTCGGGCAGCTTCACGGCCGCGTTGGCGCGCAGCAGCATGTGCTCGGAGAACGCGCCCAGGTCGCCGAGCCGGGCGACCGGTGTCCCGTCGGGCAGGGTGTACGCGGGCCGCGGGCGGCGCCGGATCTCGTCGAGCCGCTGGCACTGGGTCGAACGGGCCGCGTTGCAGTTCGCGCACTCGCCGCACGACGGGGTGAGCGCGCCGGTGACACGATCGCCCGGACGCAGGTCCGTGACGGCCGAGCCGACGGATTCGACGATGCCCGCCACCTCGTGACCGACTACCACCGGCAGCTCGGTGGCGACGGTACCGGTGATGTAGTGCAGGTCGCTGTGGCACAGCCCGACATGGGTGACGGCGATCCGCACCTCGTGCGGCTCGGGGTCGTCGACGTGGATGTCGGTGAGGTGCAGGGGCTCGCCCACCTTCGTGAGCACGGCCGCGCGGGTGGTGATCATCGGTTCTCTCCGGTCGGGCCGGCGGGCTTCTTGGCGCTCCAGAAGCCCTCGATCCCCGCGGTGAACGCGCCGCTGTTCCACGACGCGTCAGCCGCGGCGTCTTCCAGCACGAAGGCGCGTTCGATCTCGTCGGACGAGGGCCGCAGCAGCGCGAGGTGCAGGGCGGTGTTGTTGCCGCCCTCCGGCGTCCAGGCGCGGACGAGGTCGATCGCGCGATCCAGCAGGTCGTCCGGCTCGACGATCTGGTCGAGCAGACCGATCCGCAGCGCTTCCTCGGCGCCGATGCGCTCGGAGCCCAGTACCATCCGCATCGCGTGATTGCGCACGATCCGGGTGAGGAGCACGCTCGACGCGTTGGAGATCGTGAGGCCGCGGGCGTTCTCCGGCTGGAAGTACTCGGTCTGCGGGGTGCCAAGGCGCGCGTCGCAGCACAGCGTGATCTCCGAGGCGCCGCCCACCGCGATCCCGTTGATCGCCGCGACCACGGGGACCTTGGTCTCGATCACCGCGCGGGTGACGTCGTGGAAGGTCTCGAAGGTCTCGCGCATCTCGGCGAACGTGGTCGGCGGCGCGCCGAGGTCCTCGCCCGCGCTGAACGCACGGCCCGTGCCCGTGATCACGATTCCCCGTACCCGCTCGCCGGTGCCGTATTCGCGGATGAGCGCGGCGAGGCGCAGGCGCATCTCGACGGTCAGCGCGTTGAGCTTCGCCGGGCGCCGCAGCGTGATCACGGCGGTATCGCGGATCACTTCGACGAGCACGTGTTCGGCCGCCGGGTCCGACGATGCCGAGGCGCCCGAGGTGGTCCGGTCGCGCAGGTCGAAAGTGGTGCCGGGAGCTTCGGCCGCCCTGGCCTCGAGCGCGGGCTTCGACACCCGCTCCGACGGGGTCCGGGGGAAGTCCGCGACGAATTCGACGTAGCGCGGCACCTTGAACCGCGCGAGCCGCTCCGCGACCCTGGTGATGATCGCCTCGGCCGTCGCCCGGTCACCGGTGCCGCCCGCCGCGAGCTGGACGAAGGCCTTGACCTCCTCGCCGAGCACGTCGTCGGGCTCGGGGACGACGGCGGACGCGACGACGCGGTCATCGGTTTCGAGCGCTGCCTCCACCTCGGCGCTTGCCACGTTCTCGCCGCCGCGCCGCACCATGTCCTTGATGCGGCCGACCAGACGGATCTCGCCCCGCTCGTCGGCGACGGCGAGGTCGCCGGTGTGCAACCATCCGTCCCGGAGCGTCCGCGCAGTCTCCTCGGGCCGGTTCCAGTAGCCGAGCATCATCGGCGCGCCGGACACGGTCAGCTCGCCCGGGGTACCCGCGGGGACCTCGGCGCCGTCGGCGTCGACGATCCTGACGCGCTTGGTCGGCATGGGCCGTCCGATGCTGCCGCTCCCGACGGCCGCGGCGTCGTCGAGCGGGCTGATCAGGTCGATCCCGCTCTCGGTCATGCCGTAGAGCTCTCGCCAAGGCACGCCCCAGCGGTCCTCGAGCTGGGCGTGCAGCGCCGCGGGGATCGCGGAGCAGAACACCGCGCGCAGGTGGTTGTCCCGGTCGTCGGCGGCGGGCGGCTGCTTGAACAGCAGCGTCGGCATCGATCCGAGGACATAGCAGAAGGTCACCCGGTGGCGCCGCACGTCGGCCATGAACCCCGACGCGGAGAACCGCGGCAGCACCACCAGCGGCGCGCCCGCGGTCAGGGCGAGCACCGTGTTCCACTGCGGATCCATGTACGAGAAGGGCTGCGCCGTGAGCAGCACGTCGTCACCGCCGAGGCCGGCCGCCCCGGCACAGCCCCATGCGATGCGGGTCCAGTAGTCGTGGGTCAGCATGCACGCCTTCGGGAATCCGGTGGTGCCCGAGGTGTACTGCAGGTTGGCCAGCGTGTCCGGGGTGATCGCGACGTCGGGGGCGGTGGCCGGGAAATTCGCGTCGGCAGCGTCGGCCACGTCGAGGATGCGGATACCCGTGAGAGCGGCGTCGCGGGAGACCACGTCACGCACCAGCGGGAGGCGCTCGGCGTCGGTGACGATGACCCTCGTGCCGGAGTCGCGCAGCACGAACGCCAGATCGGCCGCGCGGTATGCCGAGTTGACGGGCACGGTGACGGCGCCGGCCTTGAGCACCGCGAACCAGGTGAGCGGCCACTGCGCGACGTTGGGCAGCATGATCGCCACGCGGTCGCCCGGGGTCACGCCGTGGGCCTCGATCAGGCGGTGTGCCAGCCGCGACGACGATGCGTCGGCCTGCGCGTAGGTCCACGAAGCGTCGCCGAAGCGCAGCAGTTCGGCGCCGGGGGTGCGGGCGGCACCGTCTGCCAGCAGGCCGGTGACCGTGCGCACTCGGGGCGTCGCGCCCATCTGCTCGTGGGTGACTGCGGGGGGCCGCGGTGTTTCGTCCCTGGTCGTTGCCACGGTTGTCGTGTCAGTGGGCATACTCGATCTCCTGCCGTTTTCTCGATTCATCGACGATCCAGGCCATGGCCGGGTCGTCGCGTTCCATCCACTCGGGGTGCCACTGCACACCGAGGATCGGCGCGCCGGGCACCTCGACGGCCTCCGCTACCCCGTCGGGCGTGCGGCCAGTGACGACAAGCCCCGTGCCGCACCGGTCGACGGCCTGGTGGTGCCACGAGTTGGTGACGACGCTGTCGCCGAAGACCCGCGCGGCCGTGGAGCCGGGTTCGAAGCTCACGCGGTGCTCGACGTCGCCGTCGGTGGGCGCGGCCAGCGGCGACAAGTGCGGCACCGGGCCGGGCGGCAGGTCCGCGATGAGCGTTCCGCCCAGTGCGACGTTGAGCAGCTGCATCCCGCGGCACACCCCGAGCACGGGCAGGCCGCGGTCGATGGCGGCGCGTGCCAGGGTGAACTCGTATTCGTCGCGTTCGGGGTCATGCGCGTGGGGATCGAGCCGTGGGTCGACGTCGCGGACAACGGAGGTGTCGCCGCCCCATCGGGCCGGGTGCACGTCCTGCCCGCCGGTGATCACCACCCCGGACAACCACTCGCAGGCGTCCAGCGGATCGGCATCGTAGGGCAGGTGCACGGGCACGCCGCCCGCCTTCGCGACGCGGGTGGCGAAGGCGGCCACGAACGCGTCGACGCACGCCGTGGCGTAGCGGTCGTCCGTTCCGGCGATCAGACCCAGCTGGACCCGGCGGCCGGTGATCCCGACCAGTGGCTTGCCCCTCATGGGAACTCGAAGTAGCGACGGGACTCCCACGCGGAGAGTTCGGCGTCCGGGTCGCCACCCTTGGTGTGGAACTCCATCCATTCCCACCGGCGCGAGGCCACCCAGAAGTCGACGAACTCGTCGCCCAGGTACTCGCGGAGCACCTCGTCGCCGTCCAGCGCCGCGATGGCCTTGGTGATCGAGTCCGGGATCCGCTCGACCCCGGTGTCGTCGGGCAGACACCACGCCATGTCGTCGACCTGCGGCGGGGCCTGCATCTTCCGTTCGATGCCTGCCACCACCCCGGCCAGCACACCGGCGAGGGCGTAGTACGGGTTGACGTCCGAGCCCGGCAGCCGGTACTCGAGCCGCGAGTACTTGGGGTGCCCGACGATGGCCCGCACCGCCGCGGTCTTGTTGTTGACGCCCCAGGAGATGGTGGTCGGCGGGCCGCTGATGTCGACGAGGCGCCGGTACGAGGTGATCTGGGGCAGCGCCAGCAGGGTGTTTCCCGCCATCGTGGCCAGCAGCCCACCGACGGCCTGCAGCATCACCTCGGACGGTCCGTCGGGTGCGAAGAACTGGTTTTCGCCGTCCCGGTGCAGCGAGAGGTTGATGTGGGCGCCCTGCCCGAACCCGGCGGTCGGCTTGGCCATGAAAGTCACCGTCCGGTCCTGCTCGAACGCGACTTCACGCATCACCTGCTTGGTGCGCACCCAGGAGTCGCCGAGCGACACCGGATCGGTGGGTGCGAGGTTCAGCTCGGTCTGGCCTGCGGCGGCCTCGTCGGTCCACGCCTCCCAGGTGATGCCGAGCTCGTCGAGCCGGTCGGTGACGGCGTCCAGGTATTCGACCCAGTCCTTCGACCTCGCCAGGTGGTACGTGGCGCCGGTGTCCCCGCCGAGCGGGGTGAGATCGCGGTAGCCGCGGGCCCGCGCCTGCTGCACGGACTCCTCGAACAGCGTCGTTTCGATCTCTACCGCGACCTTGGCGGTGTAGCCGAGCGTCTGCAGGCGCTCGACCAGCCTGCGCACCATGTTCCGCGGGCAGATCGGCACCGGCCGACCGTCCCGGAGCCGGTAGTCACCGATGACGGCGTCGAGGCCGGGCTTCCACTGCACCAACGTGTCCATGTCGGGGATCATCGAGATGTCGTAGAGGTTGCCGCGCCAGTCCGGGAAGGCGTCGCCGAACACGAACGCGCCGCCCAGGTCGATCGCGAACAGGATGTCGGCGAAGGCGAAGCCCGACTCCTTGCCGGACGCGAACTTCGCCGGCGTGATGGTCTTCCCCAGAAAGCTCCCGTCGTGGCCGGTGGCCTCCAGGCGGATCGCCTTCGTGGGTACTGTCCACGCCGAGCTGATGGATTCCGACCGGGTGAGCTCAGACATCGAATCGAACCTTCCACGAGGCGGCCGTCATGACCGACACCTGCGAGAGCGTCCCTTGGACCCGCAGGTCGGCGTCCAGGGAGGTGAGGAGATAGTCGGCGCCGGTGAACACGCCGGCGAGCGCGTCGGGCGTGCCGACCATGCGGTAGGTCGTCGGGCCCGAGCCGAACCGGGCCTCCTGGGGGCCGTCCGGTCCCTGCGCGACGACGACGAGGACGTCGGGGATGCCGCGGATGCCGCGGGTCACCTCCCAGAAGCGCTCGGCGGCCTCGCGCCACGAGGGCAGTGGGTGCTTCAGGGCGCGCAGTACCCCGTCGGCCAGTTCCGCGTCACCGTCGGGGTCCTGGGTGAGCGCGAAACGGGCTTCGAGGTCGACGACCAGCGTCGCGTCGGTCTGTGCGAAGACGCCGCCGCTCACGGTGACGGCACCGTCGCACAGCGTGACGGTGGCGGCCTGCGGGGTGTTGTGCGAGCGGACGGCGACCGTCCCGATGCCGCGATCGAATACCTCGGGCAGATGGCCGAGCCGGACCGCGTCGCGCAGGGTCCGGCCGAGCAGCCGGACGATGGGAGTGGCGTCGTCGTCGATCTCGACCCGGACCGGCGCGCACTGCGCGGCCGGGCCCGGCGAGATCGTCGGGGTTTCGGTCATTGTCATACCTTTCTTCGACCTTCGACGGCAGGTTTGGGGCTGTGGGATCGCGCTCACGTGAGCGCGGCGTAGGTCTCCGGTCGGCGCCGGCGCAGGAGAGCCGCCCACGCGAGGCCGCCGGCAAACGCCGCGACGACGACCGCGAGGAAGACGTTCGCGCCGACGCGCGACCCGATCAGGAGTTCGAAATTGCCGACGACGAGCACGAGGACCGTCCCGAGTGCGCCGAGCGAAAGGGCGGGAGCGACAGTGCCCGTCCACGCGGTCGCCTTGCCGACCCTGCGGAAGTGCACGACGATCGCCGCGGAGGTCAAGGCCAGCAGCACGATCAGCCCGAGGGTTCCGGCGCCGCCGAACCAGGCGTAGATCTCGACGACGGGGTCGAGCCCGGCGATCGCCGTGGCAGCGACCAGCGCGCCGATCACCCCGGAGGTCAGCAGCGAGGCCACGTGCGGCGACCGGTGCGCGGGGTGCGCCGAGCCGAGCGAGACCGGCAGCGCGCCCTGGCGGCCGAGGGCGAACAGGTAGCGGGCCACCACGTTGTGCGCGGTGAGCACGCAGGCGAAGAAACTCGTGACGAGCAGAACCTGCATGACATCGTGCGCGGCCTGAGACACGTAGCGAGTGGCGAGCCCGGGTGCGAGCCCTTCGGGGTCGTTCGCCGCGAGATCGACGGCGCGCGTGACGCCGAGACCGCTGATCATCGCCCAGGACGAGAAGGCGTAGATCACCGCGATCAGGACGACCGCGATGTAGGTGGCCTTCGGGATCGTGCGGTCGGGGTCCTTGGCCTCGGACCGGAAGACGGCGGTGGTCTCGAAACCGACGAAGCCGAAGACGGCGAACATGATCCCGGTGCCGGTGGCGCCACTGGTGAACGCGTCCCAGGTCAGCGGCTGCGTCGAGAGGCCGTGATCGCCGCCGCGCAGCACGATGGCGAGGTCGACGAGGGCGACGATCCCGACCTCCGCGATGAGCAGCGCGCCGAGCACCCGCGCGCTGACCTCGACGTTGCGGTATCCCAGGTACCCGATGGCCCCGAGCCCGACGGCCGCCAGGCACCACCATGGCACCGAGACGCCGGAGAAGGTGACGATCACATTGCGCGCCGCAGCCCCGAGGTAGGCGGAGACGGCGACGATGAGCAGCGCGTACGTGACCAGGGCGAGCGCTGCGGCGCCCAGCCCGGTGCCGGTGCCAAGGCCGCGTTGAACGTAGGAGTAGAAGGCACCCGCGTTGCGTACTTCGGGAGTCATCGCCGAGTACCCGACGGTGAACAACACGAGCACGACCCCGACGAGCACGAAGTCGATCGGCGTTCCGATGCCGTTCCCCGAACCGAGCATCAACGGGATGAGTCCGGCGAACACCGTCAGGGGCGCGGCCATCGCCACGACCATGAAGACGATCTGCGGGACGCCGAGTGTCCGGTCCAGGCCGACCGGGACCTCCTGTGCCCGGTCTTCGCTCTGCTGACTCATGACAACCACTCCAATCTGTGGCGCTCTCAGCGACCTGAATCACCCGATATCTACCGACCAACCGGTATGCAATTCAGGGACCGGCTGGTAGCCACCTGCAAAACTCTGTGAAACGGAAACGAATGATCAGGCCCCGGTCACACCGAGACCGTCGGCCTGCGCGACGGCAGCGCCTCCTGGGCGGCGCGCTCCCCAGCGCGGACCGCACCGTCGAGGTAGCCCTGGTTGATCGTCGCGGTCTCCGTACCTGCCCAGTGGATCCGCCCGACCGGCCGGCGATCCGCATCGGTGTACCGGGTCAGTGAGCCCGGAGGGCGCGAGCCGACGCAGCCGCTGATCCACGGCTCATGCGTCCAGTCCTTCTCCAGGTACGCGGTAGGGTTCGCCGCTTGGGCACCGAACAGCACTGTCAGATCGTCGAGGAAGGCGGAGCGACGCGCCGCGGGGTCGTCGAGGCTCGCATCCGGCCCGGCGGGGCCGAGGAAGGTCAGCAGGATCCCGACGCCGGCGTCCGGCGGTGAGTTGTCGACGACGTATTTGGCCACCGGCAGGTCCGAGACCGCCTGGCCGCTCAGGCCCTCCTCCCGCCAGAACGGGCGGTCGTAGACGGCGAAGAGCTTGCTCTCCGCGCCGCTGCTCCAGCTACGCTGCAGCATCACACGGCGAGGGGGCAGGTCGGGCGTGACGCGGATCCGGGCGGCATCCGCCGGCGACATCGCGACGATCACCCGGTCCGCGCGGAGGTCGACCCGCGCCGAGCGGACCAGGACTCCGTCGGCGTCGTGCGCGATCTCGACGACGGGCGAGTCGAGCACCACGGCGTCCCCCAGATCCTCGGCCAGGCGCTCCGCGATCCGGACCGTGCCACCGACTACCCGCGACTCCTGCGCCCCGTCGGTGATGTTGAGGGCGTGATCGATCCCCCCGGAGCCCCGGAGCCGCGCCAGCTGCACCAGCAGTGAGGTGGAATGCGGGTCCTCGGCATTGGTCACCGAGAAGCCGATCGTGAACATCTCCTTGGCCTCCGCGGTCGTCGCGTTCGCGTCGAGCCAGTGTCCGAAGGTCGTGGCGTCCCAGGAGCGGGCGCGGCGCGCGGTCCACGGGGCGTCGACCGGTACGGTTCTCGCCATCCGCTCCAGCCGCAGCTGCAACTGGGCGAAGTCGGCGAGCGCGAGCGGTTTCAGCGGCGGGATGAGGCCGTCGTACCGCGTCGAGCGGCCGCGCCGGTGGTAGATCGACTTGCCGTCGACGTGGGTCTTGAAGGTTTCCAGTCCCAGCTCGTCCAGCAGCGAGAGGACCCGGTCCTGGCCTGGTCCGACCCACTGGCCGCCGCCTTCGGTGATCACGCCGTCGGCGATGTCGAGGTTCATCGTGCGGCCACCGACCCGGTCACCGGCCTCGATCACCACGACCGACCGTCCGGCCTGCGCCAGCCGCCGCGCCGCGGTCAATCCGGAGACCCCGGCGCCGATGACGATGACGTCTGTAGTGCTCAGCTCGGACAAACTGATGCCCTTTCGAGGTGCCCCACGACGTGGTCGGCGACGAGGAGGGCGAGCGCGTCGGGCAGGTGGTGCCCCATTCCGGGAATCACCACGTGCCGCGCATGCGCAATCGCGGCCGCGGTGGCGGCGCCCCCGGACGGCGCGACGATGAGGTCGCGATCGCCGTTGATCACCACGGTGGGCGCGGTGATGCGGGCGAGCTCCGCCGTTCGGTCGCCCGAGGCCTGGATGGCCTGGACCTGCCGGGCGATCCCTGCCGCACCGTCGCCGGCCGTACGGTCCCACGTCTGCACGGCGTGGTTCGTCTCTTCGACCTCGTCGATCGGGAACCCGGTGCCCGCGAGGTGCGCCGTCATGCGCAGGTGCGCACGCACGGCCTGCACCCGGTTGCGTGGCGGCGGGGAAGCGAGCAGCGCCATCGTCGACGCGGCCGCCTGCCCGACCTTCGGATCGCCCGTGGTGGAGTACAACGAGGTCAGCGACCTGGTGAGTGCGGGGTAGCGCGCCGCGACGGTCTGCGCGATCATCCCGCCCATCGAGCGCCCGATGAGGTGTACCGGTCCCAGACCGAGGTGCTCGACGAGCTGCGCGGCATCGGCCGCCATGTCGGCCAGCGTGTACGCGTCCGGACGGGGCCGGGCGAGCAGTTGCCGTAGCGTGCTCGGTGGCGGAGTGGTCGCGTAGGTCGAGCGGCCGCAGTCCCGGTTGTCCATCCGGATCACCTGGAAGCCGGTCGCGACGAGAGCGGAGACGAACCGCTCGGACCACGTCGTCAAGTCCTCGCCGAGGCCGGCGAGAAGCAGGACCGGCGGGTCTCCGGACTCGCCGTCGATTCGGTAGCAGACACGCGTGCCGCCCGGAAGGGTGACGAAGCGGTCCGCGGTGTCGTCACGCACGGATCGCCTCCCGTGCTGTCGAGGATGCGCTTTCGTCGGTGGTGGAGCTGAACCGCAGCGCGTCGTCCAGCAGGGGGCCGCGGAGCAGCTTGGCGTCCTGCGGGTACGACATCGACATCTGCCACATGCCGGTGCCCTGCTTCGGGGTGCTCTCGCGGGCTCGTTGCGCGTAGCCCGCGCTGAGATCCATGACCGGCCGCGTCTCCATCGCGGGATCGGCCTCGACGGCGACGCTGTCGTAGCCGAAGGCGTCCATGTGCTTCACCAGGTTGCAGAAGTAGCGGCACAGGATGCCGACTTTCAGCGTCCACGACGAGGTCGTGTAGCCGATGGCGATGGCGAGGTTGGGGATCCCCGAGAGCAGGGTGCCACGGTAGACGACGGAGTCGGCGAGGTTCACCGGCGCACCGTCGACGGCCAGGTCGATGCCGCCGAGCAGGCGCACGTTGAGGCCGGTGGCGGTGACGATCACGTCGGCGTCGAGGTGCGCGCCCGATTCGAGCTGGATCCCCGACTCGGTGAAACGCGTGATCCGATCGGTGACGATCGAGGCACCGCCGTCGCGCAGTGCGGCGAAGAAGTCGCCGTCGGGCGACAGACACAGGCGCTGATCCCACGGGTCGTAGGGCGGGTTGAAGTGGGTGTCCACGTCATAGCCCTTGGGCAGGGACTTCTTGTTGACGCGCCGGATGATCGCGCGACCCAGGCGGGGGAACGTGCGCAGCGACTTGACCACGCCCCGATCCATCCAGATGTTGTTGAACCGGGTCAACGCGTAACCACGTCGTTCGCCGAAGAGCCGGGTGTACAGGAGGGCGAGGGAATCGACCTTCGGCCAGGGCAGCACGTAGGTGGGGGTGCGCTGGAGCATGGTCACGTGGGCGGCGGCGCGCTCACCGGTCAGCATCGACGGGATCAGCGTCACCGCGGTCGCGCCACTGCCGATCACGACGACTTTCTTGCCCGAGTAGTCGTAGCCCTCGGGCCAGTGCTGCGGGTGGATGATGTCGCCGGCGAAGTCCTCACGACCCTCGAAATGCGGGGTGTAGCCCTCGTCGTAGCGGTAATACCCGGTGCCCGCGAAGATCCAGTTGGCGGTGATGCGCTTGTCGCCGTCGGCGGTGTGCATGTCGATCGTCCAGCGCGCGTCGGCGCTCGACCATTCCGCGCGCCGCACGCTGTGCCCGAGGCGGATGAGCCCGCCCAGGTCGTTCTCCTCGACCGCCTCACGCAGGTAGTTCAGGATCTTGGGAGCTTCCGCGATGGCGGCGCGGTCCTTCCACGGCTTGAACTCGTAGCCGAAGGTGTGCAGGTCGGAATCGGATCGGATGCCGGGGTACTTGAACAGATCCCAGGTGCCGCCGATATTGTCGCGCCCTTCGAGCACGACGACCCGTTTGCCGGGAAACGCCTCGACGATGTAGCGCGCGGCGCCGATGCCGGAGATGCCGGCACCGATGATGACGATGTCGAATTCCTCGGGTCGCTGCTTCGGTGCGTTCATCGTGAAGCCTTTCGGTGGTGATCACGTCGGTGTGTGATTCCACGGTGCCCGCCCCGGCGGCCCGCACTCTACGCCGCGGTGCCCAGTCCTTCGGAGTGACGTGGTGCACAGTGCACCGCCCGAACCACTGCGACGCCGCTCACACGGTGCCGTGGTGCAGTGTGTTGCAGCCGTCGCGACACGTGGTTGCACGTCGACGTAGCGGGCGTCCTCCCGAGCACGCCACTGTGGAGGCCAACGAGATCACGGCCACACTCAAGGAGGAGCGGCCATGCGCGACGTACTCTTCGCCGCGGCGGACATCTGGATGATCGCCATCGGATCCATCTGCGGCGTGAAATTCATTCGAGGCCATCACAACTATTTGATCGGCCTCGAATGGATCATCATGGCCGTATCGGGGACCAATTTCCTGATCTATGGGGTGACCAAATCCGGCACCGATTCCCCGATGTACCACATCGCCTTCTTTCTGGACGCGTTCTCGCGCTCGATCGGGTTCACGCTGATCCTGGTCCTCGGGTTGCTGGTCGTCACCCACGGATACAAGCCCACGACCCGAGTCGAGGTGGGCGCCTTCGCCGTTGCCGCGATCCTCGGGCTCCTCCTGTCGGAGTTCGCCGAGGAGATCGGCACCCCCGGCAAGGTGTTCTTCCTGATCACTGCGCTAGCGACCTCCGGTTTCCTGTGCTACTTCGCGTGGCGCCTCTGGGAGATCGGCGAGCGCGCCCATGCCGGGTGGGTGGCCGCCGCCACCGCGCTGAACGTGGTCGTGGCGTCGATCTACGACTTCTGGCGAATCCCCGGCGACGACGCCAACCACACCCTCTTCTACACCCTCGCGCTGTTCACCTGGGGCCTCGCGATGCTCGTCATCTACCGGGCGTACGCGGCCTTCGCCGCCCACGACAAGCGGGTCGACGCAGGCCTAGATCCGGCCGCGGCCTCCCCCGTCCAAGGAGCTGAAATCCTTTGAGCACCACCGCGAACACGACCTACACCACCTTCACCGGCTGGGTCGATCCGCCCACCGACATCCGACCGCCCCTGACGGAGAACCTCACCTGCTCCGTCGCTGTCATCGGCGGCGGACTCGCGGGCATGGCGACCGCCCTCCGCCTCGCGCAGCACGGCGTCGACGCCGTCCTGCTGGAGTCGGAGTTCTGCGGGCACGGCGCGGGCTCGCGCAACGCCGGCCAGCTGGCGAGCGCGCCCGGCGGCGACATTCAGCTGCTGAACCTGCTCTACCGCAAGCAGATGCCCGCGATCATCCGCCTCACCGAGAACGCCGCCTGCCACGTCGAGAGCATGATCGAGACGCTCGGCATCGACTGCGACTACGAGGCCACCGGCAACGTCTTCGCGGCCGTCTCGCGCGGCCAGCTGGGGCGGACGCGCCGCATCGCGAAGATCCTCCGCCGCGCCGGTGCCCACGTCGAGGAGGGCACGGCCCGCGAGCTGGGCATCCCGCACGGCTTCCTCGGCGGAATGCGCGAGATCAACGGCGGAATCATGAACCCCGGCAAGCTCCTGCGTGGCCTGCGCAGCGCGGCACTCGCCTCGACCGTGCGGGTCTTCGAGCAGTCGAAGGTCGTCGACATCGTCCGCGACAACCGCGGCGTCACCATCGAGACACCCCGCGGCGTGGTCCGGGCCGAGAAGGTGGTGCTGGCCACGAACGCCTACGCGGGCGAGTGGGACATCACGCCGAAACGCCTGTCGTCGCCGATGTGGGTAACCGAGGTCGAAACCGAGCCGATCGCCCCGGAGCGTCTCGGCGCGCTCGGTTGGACCAGCCGATCCGGGCTCATCACCCAGCACAACATCATGGAGAACTACCGGCTCACCTCGCGCAACACGATCGTGTTCGGCGTCCGCCGAATCGAGCGTGCCGCAGGCTATCCGCTTCCCGAACGCCATCCCGACCCGGCGGTGGTCACCGACCTCGCGCGTGCATTCGCGCGACGCTTCCCGCCGCTGGCGGACGTCGCTATCGACCGCGCATGGGGCGGCTGGATCGGGATCACCTCGACCTGGCTACCGGTGGCCGGCACGGTCGGTGACGACGTCTCCTACTCCCTGGCCTGCAACGGCCACGGGCTCGCCCAGGCCACCTACATCGGTTCCCTCATCGCGGATCGGATCGCCACCGGCATCACCCCGGACGATCTGCGCACCATCTGGGTCGACGAACCGAACTTCGGCCGCGCGGTCCCGATGATCATGGGCCGCCTCGGCCTGCGCGCGGCATGGGCCGCAGACAGGTTCAACGACATGATCAACGGCAGCAAGCGCAACGCGCGCAAGGGATTCGCCACTGTGCCGCGTTCCCTACGGCTCCCCGCGTAGTGCATCGCGTGCGTACCAAGCCGGTTGAGGGAGATACCCCGATCTGTCAGCAATGAGGTCTCGGTACTGCCGTACTCTTTCGACCCTCGTATCCCGAGCAGGAAACGGTCAGCGACCGTGCTCTGTCCCGCGATGGACGACCATGACCGGGCACTGCGCGTGCTGGACCAGCGCATTACTCGTCGACCCCAGCAGCAGGCCCCGGAAACCACCGCGCCCCCGGCTCCCGGTGACCACCAGCTGCGCCTCGGCGGACCATTCGAGGAGATGATGGGCCGGGCTGTACCGATAGACCTGCGGCTCGACCTCGACCGCGGGGTATTCCGCTCGGCCCGGCGCGAGCACCTCGGTCAGCAGCCGGTGCGATTCCGCGATCGATTCGGCATCGTCGACCGGATCCGGCAGGGCGGCCGCCTTCTCGAAGCGCAGGTCGTCCCAGGTGTGGACGGCGACCAAGGGCACGCCGCGCAGCGCGGCCTCGGCGAAGGCCGCAGCCGCGGCGGCCCGGCTGAGATCGCTACCGTCCACCCCGACCACGACCGGCAGGCCGGCGCGCGCGTCGGCATCGCCGCGCACCACGACGACGGTGCCTGTCGCGTGCGCGGTCACCGCGAGCAGCGTGGAGCCCAGCCGACTTCCCCCACGCCCGGCACCGATCACCGTGAGATGGGCGTCGCCCGATCGCGCGACGAGCGCGTCGGCGGCCTCTTCCTCGGTGAGTTCGACCGCTACCGCCAGGTCGGGATCGATCATGCCGGCCAATCGACGCGCATGCTGGAGACGCTCGGCGCCCTGCGCGCGGACGGTATCCGGCACCGAGGGCGTGAACAGGTCGAAACGCCCGAAAACCGACTGTACGGAGCTGATTTCGAGGGCGCACAGCAGACGGAGCGGACGCCGCCGAGCCACAGCGGCGCGGGCGGCCCAGCGCACCGCCGAATCACTGTGCCCGTCGATACCGACCACGACCGGCGCCGACTCACGATCCGGGGTACCAGCTACCGGGCTGCCCATGGTCGCGACCTTTCACGTCGGAGAGGCGTGGTGCTCCTGATGGTGCTCGACCCAATCCTAGGAGCCCCCGGTCGGAAGACGAGAAGGGTCCAGCATGATGCCGAACCTCTTCTTCTACGACATCCCGTCTGGGTCGGTATTCCCGTATCGGCGTCATGCCCTGCCTCATTGCTTACCTTTCGGTGAGTACCAAACCTTCTTGTAGGTACTTGTCAATATCGGCCATGGGCGGTGAATATCATCTCGACGCGTCGGCCAACCTCGACCAATACCGCAGACCGCCGTCGAACAGGGCGTCAACCCTGCGATGTTCGAGCACATCGAGAACCCCATCGACCGCCAAGTCGCCAACGGACACGGGGACGAGTCCTTCGACCGCATCGTCGAATCCTTCGCCAACCCCGCGCAGTAGACAGGAACCACCAACCATGAACACCGCGAAGAGCTCCGTCACCCTGATCGGCCTCGGCCCCATGGGGCAGGCGATGGTCCACACCCTGCTGGCGGCCGGATACCCGGTCACGGTATGGAACCGCACCGCGTCGCGGGCCGAGCCGCTGGTCGCCGCAGGCGCGCGGCTGGCCTCCAGCCCCACCGAGGCGGTGGCCTCCAGCGACCTGGTCATCCTCAGTCTCACCGACTACCAGGCGATGTACGACATCCTCTCTACCGCCGAGTCCGCTTTGGGCGGACGCACCATCGTCAACCTCAGCTCCGACTCCCCTGGCGCCACCCGGGAGGCCGCCGCCTGGGCCGACGGACACGGCGCGCACTTCATCGCCGGTGGCGTCATGACACCGGCTCGAACGGTCGGCACCGAATCCGCCTACGTCTTCTACAGCGGACCGGAGTCGGTGTTCGAGGCCAACGCACCGGTGCTGCGGCACATCGGGGAACCGCGGTTCCTCGGTGCGGACGTGGGCTTGGCGCAGCTTTACTACCTGGCGCATATGGACGTGTTCCTGACCACCCTGGCCTCGGTTGTGCACGCCACCGCTCTGGTGACCGCGTCAGGAGTCGACGCAGCGGAGTTCGCGCCGGAGGCGATCCGGATGGTACTCGAGACCGGACAGATGCTCGCCGCCAAAGCCGAGACCAGCATGCACCTGGGCGAGAACCTCGACGCGGGACACCACCCCGGCGAGCAGGCCACGGCTGCGATGATGGGCGCTACCGCCGACCATATCGTCAGCGCAACCAAGGCGTCCGGAGTGGACCTGGCGCTGCCCGAGGCGGTCAAGTCGCTGTACGACCGGACGATCGCCGCCGGTCACGGCAAGGACAGCTGGACCGCCATGTACGAGATCATGAAGCGCCGCCCGTAGCGCCACGAAAACGGTGACATCACCGACGAGGACCAGCCACATCTCGAGCACTCTTCCGGCGATTCCGAATTGGAATAACCGCTGATGTGGGAGGGTGCGGCCCATGCTGATCGAATATGGGGTGTGGGTCACGCGGTTGGCGCTCGCCGTGGTGTTCGGGTTGTCGGCCTGGGGGAAACTGGCCGATCGCGCCGGTACGCGGCAGGCGGTGGGCGAGTTCGAGGTGCCGGTGCGGTGGGTGCCCGCCGTGGCGTGGGGGCTGCCGGTCGTCGAGGTGGTGGTGGCGGTCGGCGTCGTCCTGCCGTGGACCGCCGCCGCGGCGGCGGTCGGCGCGCTGCTCCTGCTGACGGTCTTCACCGTGGTCATGGTGGGCTTGTTGCGGCGCGGCAAGCGCCCCTCGTGCTCATGCTTCGGCGCGGCGAGTACGAGGCCGATCGGCGCGCGCAGCATCGTGCGCAACGGTGTGCTGATGGTGCTCGCGGCGGTGGTCCTGTGGGGCGCGCTGGCCCATCCCTCGGTGCCGGCGGGCCTGGCTGCCGACGCCGCGACCGGACTCGCGCTGGGTGCGGTGCTGTGCGGGGTCCTGGCGTGGCTGGTCGGCCAGGTCGGCGCGCTGCGGCGGCGGCTGGACGAGCAGGCGCTCTCGACGCTGGGCGCCGAGGGCTTGCCGGTCGGCTCGGTCGCGCCGGAGTTCGAGTTGCTCGACGTCGCTGGCGCCCGCACGAACCTCGCGGATCTGCTCTCGATGGGCCGGGCGGTGCTGCTGGTGTTCGTGCACCCGGGCTGTGAGATGTGCGCCGCGCTGGCCCGCGAGCTGCCGCGGTGGCGGGCGCGCACAGCCATGACCATGGTCGTCGTCGGGAACGGCGACGCCGAGGAGCAGGCCGTGTGGGGTATCGAACAGGGTCTGGGCGAGATCCCGTCGCTGGTGCAGCAGGGCAACGAGGCGGCGCTGCGATACCGCGTCCGCGGCACACCGTCGGCCGTGCTGATCGACGCCGAGGGCCGAGTCGCCGCCCCCGTTGCCCGGGGCGCGATCGCGATCCGTGAATTGACTTTCGCCGGAAAGTCGATCCGGGCCCAGTTTTCCCTGCGAAGCGACGGCGACTACGCCGCTAACCAGAGCCGGAACTGACCCCTCGGCCAGGTTACCGCGGTCGGAAACCGGCGGCCGGTCGAATTTCGATTGGCGCACAGAGAATTTCGTTTACAACGGCGCTCGCACGCCGATACGATACTGAGTGCTCTGATGCAGAACCGCACGCAAACTCCATCCACCAACTTTTGGCAGGGAGATGTGTCATGGCGGACTTCGCATTCACCGATTACTCCGGCAAGGAATTCGTTATCCGGCTCACCAATGAGCAGCGCATCGAGGAAGCGCGTCGGATTCTGTCCGGCGAGGAGCAGATGTCGATCCATGTCATGGGACGCATCAGGAAACAGGCGGTCGACTACAACCCGGGTTGGAGCTTCCATCTCGACCCCGACACGATCACCTTCTTCACCATGGCGATCGAGGTCTGCGACTCGGCCATCAACTACCTCGAAGACCACCTGGACGAGGCTTGCGGCGCATTCCTGCCGGGTTGCTTCTGGTGTCCGTGGTCGTCCCGGCTCACCCGAGAGATCCGCTAGTAGCGACGCCGTCGGCGGCGGACCCCGGCCGAGCGCTTCGGCCGGGGTCTGCCGAGTTCAGAGCGCCCGCAACCCCGCAGACGATGCCCGGTCAGCGGGTCGGCGACGGCGTCCGGGGGATGAGCGGACGCTGCCGAGGAAGTCCGCGATGGTCGCCCAGGTGGTGTCGCGGGCGGCGGGGCCCGCGATGATGCCGAGGTGGCTTCCCGGGACCTCGGTGAAGCGGACCTCCGGCGCGCCGGTGAGGACCTGGACGCCTGCCGCGACGGACGCCGAGGAAGCCAGGGCGTCCTTGGTGCCACCGATCAGCTGGGTCGGCGCGATGAGTTCGGTGAGGTCGATCGCGCGGTCGGGGCGCAAATGCACTGTGCCCTTCAGCATTTCGTTGCGGATGATCAGTTGGCGATAGGCCTGGCGGTAGAACCGGCCCGGGTAGCCGGGCATGGTGTCCATGAATCTATCCACCGATTGCATGCGGGCCAGTGCCTCGGTGTCGGCGATATTGCGGGCGATGTACCAGGGCTTGGTGAGCTCACGGTCGATCGACTGGATGCGGAATCCGGCCCGCACCCCGTACTTCGGAACGCCACCGGCGACCCGGACCGGCAGGGTGACCTCGCGGCCGCCGGTGAGCTGGCCGAACCGGCGGGCCAGCGAGATCTGGCCGTTGCGCCGCTGGTCGAACGGGGTACCGACCGCGGTGACCGAGCCGATCGGCAGGTCAGGGTGCGCCGCGGCGGTGAGCACACTCATGGTGCCGCCGAACGACCATCCGATCAGCTCGACAGCGGCGCCTTCGGTGTCGGCGCCGACCGTGGCGATCGCCGTCGGCACGATGTCGTCGACCCATTCCTCGAAGCCGAGATCGCGGTCCGCGTAGGTGATCTCGCCATAGTCGATGACATAGACCTCGCGACCCAGATCGAGCAGGAAGCGCACCAGGCTCTGACTCGGCCGCATGTCGTAGCAGGAAATGGTCACCGCCAGCGGTGGAACCAGGAGCACGGGATTGCCCGTGGCCGGGGTGGCGCGACGGTAGCGCAGGAGCCGACGGTGCGGTTCGTCGTAGACGATGTCCGACGGCGTCGGCGTGTACGGCTCGACGCCGTCGCTGAAGAGTGCGACCGCATTGCGCAGCGCAACCGACAAGGGGCCCATGTACATCTCCGGATAGATCGCGACGACGGGAGAAACTAGGTGTAACCCCCTGTATCACCTTATCGGTTCTCGAAGAGCTTCCTCCGCGCAGGTCCGGTTTCCGCCGTGCCACAATGCGCCCATGACCATCAAGTTCGATGCTCTCGACGCCGCGTTGCTGGCCGAACTGGCGCGCGACCCGCGGGCGCCGATTCTCGAGCTGGCGCAGCGGCTCGGCATCGCCCGCAACACGGTGCAGGCGCGGATGAAGCGGCTGGAATCCTCGGGCGCGGTGCGTGGTTATCCGCCCGATATCGATGTGCAGGCGATCGGGTTCGCCGTGCACGCGTTCCTCGGCATCGAACTCGATCAGAACAAGATGGATCCGATCATCGAGACGCTGCGCGGCTTCCCGCACGTGCTCGAGGCGCACGCCACCACCGGTCGCGCCGATCTGCTGGTCCGCATCGCGGCGCAATCACAGCAGGATCTGCTGGAAATCATCCAGCGGGTGCATGCCATCGACGGCGTGAACCACACCGAGACGATGCTCGCGCTGGCCACGCCGATCGGGTACCGGAGCCTGCCGCTGGTCGACCATTTGACCAAGCGGACGAACCAGCCGTGATGTGACGCAGGTCTCTCCGCTCGAGCAGATTGGCACATCCGACCCAGTGGTCTAGATCACTTTTGAGCAGACTGATCAACTTTTCGACTGACTGTTGACACCGATTGCCCCTCCACGGCACATTTCGCTGCACCGATAGCAAGTTCCTTCGTTGCGCAGCTCACGATCTGGGTTGTGGAAAGTGTGGTGAGGCGTCTATGACCACCGTCGTCTGTCCGACCGCCCGGCCGCAGGCCGAGCCTGCCGCGCCCTACGACCTCGCCGATCGCTATCGCTCCGGGGCCGGTCCGGTCCTGCTCACCGGCGTGCAGGCCATCGCCAGGCTGATGGTGGAACAGCATGTGCGCGATATCCGCGCCGGGCGCCGGGTCGCGACGTTCGTGTCCGGGTATCAGGGCAGTCCGCTGGGCGGGGTGGACAAGATGCTGCTCGGCATGCCGGACGTGCTCGCTGAACACGACATCACCTTCGTCCCCGGATTCAACGAGGAACTGGCCGCCACCTCGGTCTGGGGCAGCCAGGCCGACCTGCCCGCCGGACAGGCGACCCACGACGGTGTGGTCGGCGTGTGGTACGGCAAGGGTCCCGGCGTGGATCGCGCGACCGATGCCATTCGCCACGCCAACATGTACGGCGTGAACCCGCGCGGCGGCGTCCTGCTGCTGGTCGGCGACGATCCGGCGTCGAAGTCGTCGACGGTGCCCGCCGTCAGCGAGCGTTCGCTGGCCGCCATGGGCGTTCCGGTGCTGTTCCCGCGCAACGCCGAGGAGATCATCACCCTCGGGATGCAGGGCATCGCGATGTCGCGGGCCTCGGGCTGCGTGGTGGCGTTGAAGATCGTCGCCGATGTCGCCGACGGCGCGTGGACGGTCGATGCGGACGTGGCCGATCTCGCCGTCACGGTGCCCGAAGTGCAGTGGGAGGGAAAGCCTTTCACCTACCGGCAGCGGCCGATGGCGGCGCCGACCGACAGCGTGCTCGCCGAGGCCGACCTCTACGGGCCGCGCTGGGCGACGGTGCAGGCCTTCTCGGCGGCCAACGCCCTCGACACCATCGAGGTGGATCCGGCCGAGGCGAAGGTGGGCATCGCGGCCACCGGGACCACCTTCGACGCGGTCCGCCAGGCACTGCTCGATCTGGGCGTCGACGAGGCGGCCATGCACCGGGCCGGCATCCGGCTGCTGCGCATCGGCATGCCCTATCCCGTCGGCGCGGCCGCCGTCACCGAGTTCGCCCGCGGGCTCGACGAACTGATCGTGGTCGAGGACAAGACCGCGTTCATCGAGACCCAGATCCGCGAGATCCTCTACGGCACCACCGCCGCCCCGCGCATCCTCGGCAAGCACGACGCACGCGGCAGCCGGCTGATGCCGGTCGACGGCGAGCTCACCGCCGGACGGCTGCTGGCGCCGCTGCGTCGGGTGCTGCGCGAGCGGGTCGAGCTGAAACGGGCTGCGCCGCCGCCACTTCCGCTCGAGGTGCTGTCCACCAAGCGAACCCCGTACTTCTGCAGCGGCTGCCCGCACAACCGCTCCACCGCGCTGCCCGACGGCTCGATCGGCGGCGGTGGCATCGGCTGCCACACGCTGGTGACGATGTCGGGCCGCACCGACAGCGCGGTCACCGGGCTGACCCAGATGGGCGGCGAGGGCAGCCAGTGGATCGGGCAGGCGCCCTTCACCGACGTGCCGCACCTGTTCCAGAACATCGGCGACGGCACGTTCTTCCATTCCGGCCAGCTGGCCGTGCAGGCCTGCGTCGCGGCCGGGGTGAACATCACCTACAAGCTGCTGTGGAACGAGGTCGTCGCGATGACCGGCGCCCAGGACGTGGAGGGCGGGCTGACCGTCGCGCAGCTGACCCACAAGCTCACCGTCGAGGGCGTCCGCAAGATCATCATCTGCGCCGACGAACCCCAGCGCCACACCAAGCGGGCACTGGCCAAGGGCACGCTGCTGTGGCACCGCGACCGGCTCGACGAGGCGCAGAAACTGCTGCGCGAGGTCGAGGGCGTCACCGTGCTGATCTACGATCAGCACTGCGCCGCCGATGCGCGCAGGCAGCGCAAGCGCGGCGCGCTGCCGGTCCGCAACACCCGGGTGGTGATCAACGAGGCCGTCTGCGAAGGCTGCGGCGACTGCGGCACCAAGTCGAACTGCCTGTCCGTGCAGCCGGTCGACACCGAATTCGGCCGCAAGACCCGCATCGATCAGACCTCGTGCAACACCGACTACAGCTGCCTGGACGGCGACTGCCCGTCGTTCGTCACGGTGGAAGTGGTTCCGGATAAGGGCACAACCAAGCCGCGCAAGGCCGTCGAGCCGCCCGTGGTCGCCGACCCCGGTGCCGACGCGCCGCAGCGGACACAGAACGTGCTGATCGCGGGCATCGGCGGCACCGGCATCGTGACGGTGAACCAGGTCCTGGCCACGGCTGCCCTGCGGGCCGGCTACGAGGTCGAGAGCCTGGATCAGATCGGCCTGAGCCAGAAGGCCGGGCCGGTAGTGTCCCACCTGCGCTTCTCCACCGGGGAATTGGAGCCGTCGAACCGGCTCACCCCGGGCAGCGCGGACTGCCTGCTCGCCGTCGATCTGCTCACCGCGACCGATCCCCGCTATCTCCAGTACGGCGACGCGGCGAGCACCGTGGCGGTGGCCTCGACGAGCCAGACCCCGACCGGCGACATGGTCTACGACAAGTCGGTGACCTACCCCGCCGCCGATTCGCTGCTGGATCGGCTTGCGACGGTGACGAATTCGATCAGCCACTTCGACGCGCTCGCGGCGGCGCAGACCTTGTTCGGCAACACCGCGGCGGCCAACTTCCTGATCGTCGGTGCGGCGGTCCAGTCCGGTGGGCTGCGACTGCCCGTCGCGGCGATCGAGGAGGCCATCGGCATCAACGGCGTCGCGGTGGACGCGACGATCGCGGCCTTCCGCTGGGGGCGCGTCGCCGTCGCCGATCCGGCGGCGTTCGCCGCGGCTGTCGATGAGGGGCAGCCGCGGCGGACCCCGCCGGTGGCACCCGCGGAAGTATTGGCGCACACCAGCTTCGAGGGCGAGGTGCGGCGGCTCGTGGAACTGCGGGCGGCCGAGCTGGTGGGCTACCAGAATGCCAAGGTAGCTCGGCGGTATGTCGAGACCGTCGAACTCGCCTGGTCGGCCGAGCGGGCCGTCACCGAGCGGACCGAGTTCAGCGAGGCGGTGGCGCGCGGGCTGTACAAGTTCACCGCCTACAAGGACGAGTACGAGGTGGCGCGGCTGCTGGTCGATCCCGCCTTCCTCGCCGAGGTGCAGGCCCAGGTGCCGGGCGGCGAGAAGCTCACCTACAAGCTGCATCCCCCGGCCCTGCGCGCGATGGGCCGTCGCAAGAAGATCGGGCTCGCACCGAAATCGCATGTGGCGCTGAAGGTTCTCGCCAAGGGCAAGTTCCTGCGTGGCACCCGGCTCGATCCCTTCGGCTACGCCCACGTGCGCAAGGTCGAGCGGGAACTGCTGGCCCACTACACCTCCATGGTGGCTCGCCTGGCGAGCGACCTGGACCCGGCGAACTACGACACGGCCACCGCGGCCGCCGCTCTTCCCGATGTCGTGCGCGGCTACGAGGACATCAAGCTCGGCAATGTCGAGCTGTACCGCGCCGGACTCCGAGAGCTCGGCATCGAGTACTGACCGGGACGCAACTGCGCCGCTCCCCGCGGCACGACAACACCGCCGCGCACCTGCGGCACCGCAAAACCGCCGCGGACCCGCGGCACCACACACCGCCCGACCCAGGGCACGACCCGTGCTGGGCGGCAACAGGAAAGGAATCGACAGTGACCGTTGTGCACACCGAGGCAGGAGTCTTCGGCCGATCGCACGAGCTCAGCGCCCGCGCCCACGAGCAGGTGGTGTTCTGTGAGGACGACAAGTCGGGGCTGAAGGCGATCATCGCGATCCACTCGACGGCGCTCGGCCCGGCCCTGGGCGGGACTCGCTTCTACCCGTACGCCGACGAGTCCGCGGCCTTGCAGGACGTGCTGCGGCTGTCGTGGGGCATGACCTACAAGGCGGCGGCCGCCGGCGTCGACCTCGGTGGCGGCAAAGCGGTGATCATCGGTGATCCGGCGACCATGAAGAGCGAGGAACTGCTCGCCGCCTACGCGCGCTTCGTGAACACGCTCGGCGGGCGCTACATCACCGCGGGTGATGTGGGCACCGACACCGACGATCTGGATGTCATCGGCAAGCACACCCGCCACGTCACCGGCCGCAGCGTCGCCGCAGGCGGCAGCGGTGACAGCGCCAGGCTGACCGCGCTCGGCGTGTTCCACGCGATGCGCGCCGGAGCCGAATCCGTCTGGGGCGCACCAACACTGGCGGGCCGCACCGTCGGGGTCGAGGGTGTCGGCAAGGTCGGCCGCGAGCTCACCGCCCTGCTGCTCGCCGACGGCGCCGACGTCTGCGTCACGGATGTGAACGAGGCGGCACTGCGGCGTATCGCCGCGGAACAGCCCGCGGTGCGGCTGTTGTCCACGGTGTCCACCGCACCCGTCGACGTGTACGCCCCGTGCGCGATGGGCGCCACGCTCACCGCGTCGAGCGCCGCGACGATCGAGGCCAAGCTCATCTGTGGCGCCGCCAACAACCAGCTCGCGACACCCGATATCGAACAGGCGCTGACCGATCGCGGCATCACCTGGGTGCCCGATTTCGTCGCCAACGGCGGCGGACTCATCCAGGTGGCCGGCGAGCTGCGCGCCGCGGCCCCGGCCGAGGTGGAAGCCGAGGTCGCCGACATCTACCCGCGCTGCCGCGAGATCATCGCCGCAGCCAAGGCCGAGGGCATCGGGACCGGTGCTGCCGCAAACCGATTCGCCGAGCGCCGCCTCGACGCCATCCCCCGGTCGCTCTGAGCGCGCCCGAGTTTCGAAGAGGAGACCACAGTGGCGATCACGAGCGGCCTGTTCCGCACCAAGTCTGTCGAGCAGTCGATCCGGGATACCGATGATCCCGATTCCAAGCTACGCAAGGATCTGACGGCCAAAGACCTCACGATCTTCGGTGTCGCGGTGGTGATCGGCGCGGGCATCTTCACCCTCACCGCACGCACCGCGGGCACGGTGGCGGGGCCCGCGGTCTCGCTCGCCTTCGTCTTCGCGGCGATCGCGTGCGGGCTGACGGCCCTGTGCTACGCGGAATTCGCCTCCACCGTTCCGGTGGCGGGCAGCGCGTACACCTTCGCCTATGCCACCTTCGGTGAGGTCATCGCCTGGATCATCGGCTGGGATCTGATCCTGGAATTCGCGCTGGCGGTCTCCGTGGTCGCCAAGGGCTGGTCGCAGTATCTGGGCAATGTGCTCGGGTCGTCGGCGCCGGTGGTCCACGTCGGCTCGGTGACCTTCGACTGGGGCGCGGTCGTGATCATCGCGGTGGTCGGCGTGCTGCTGGCGACCGGCACCAAGCTGTCGTCGCGAGTCTCGGCCATCGCCGTCGCGATCAAGCTGGGGGTGATCGCGCTGGTGCTGGTGGTCGGGGCGACCTATTTCAAGCCGTCGAACCTGACGCCCTACATTCCGCCCGCGGAAGCGTCGGAGAAGGCCGAAGGGCTGCGGCAGTCGCTGTTCGCCTTCGTCACCGGGTCCGGTGGCACCAGCTACGGCTGGTACGGCCTGCTCGCCGCGGCCAGCCTGGTGTTCTTCGCCTTCATCGGCTTCGACGTGGTCGCCACCACCGCCGAGGAGACGCGCAATCCGCAGCGCGACATCCCGCGCGGCATCCTGGGTTCGCTCGCCATCGTGACCGTGCTCTACATCGCGGTCTCGCTGATCCTCACCGGCATGGTGTCCTACACCGAACTCGCCGACGGCAACGCCACCCTCGCCACGGCCTTCGCCATCCACGGCGCGACCTGGGTGAAGAACATCATCGCCATCGGCGCCCTCGCCGGTCTGTCGACGGTGGTCATGGTGATGTTCCTCGGCCAGACCCGGGTGCTGTTCGCCATGGCCCGTGACGGTCTGCTGCCCCGCGGCCTCGCCCAGACCGGCAAGAAGGGCACACCGGTCCGGTTGACCGTCATCGTCGGCGTGGTCTGCGCCCTGCTGGCCGGTTTCGTCGACTTCGGCACGCTCGAGGAAATGGTCAATATCGGCACCCTGGTCGCCTTCGTGCTGGTGTCGGTCGGCGTGCTGGTACTGCGCCGGACCCGCCCCGATCTGCCGCGCGGCTTCCGCGTCCCGTTCGTCCCGGTGGTTCCCATCCTCGGCGCGCTGGCGTGCCTGTGGCTGATGGTCAACCTCTCGATCGAGACCTGGCTGCGCTTCGTGATCTGGATGGCCCTCGGTGTCATCGTCTACTTCGCCTACGGCCGCAGGCACTCGCTCCTCCGTCGCGACCGACAGCAACCCGCCGAGCCGGAGTTGACACCGGTGCGATAACCGAAACCCACTGGGCCGCCACCACTCCCCTGTCGAGCCGGTGGCGGCCCAGTCGTGTTCGGATCCTCGCCGGCCTGCGCTTTCGACGGCCTGTGGCACTGAGTGCCAGCTCGGGTGAAATAATCCCCGGGACAGCCAGGGCAATGCGATGTTGGGAGTTCTGCAGTGGAGTTGATCGGAGTGATCGGTGGCGGCACCATGGGTGCCGGCATCGCGGAGGTTTGTGCCAAGGCGGGTAGCTCGGTGCTCGTGCTCGAGACCAAGCAGGAGTTCGCCGACGCCGCGCAGCAGCGCATCGCGACCTCGATCAGCCGGGGCGTCGCCCGCGGCAAGATCACCCAGGAAGAGGCCGCCGCCGCCATCGCGCGCGTGCGGGTCACCCTGGACATGGACGAGTTCGCCGACCGCGACCTGGTCATCGAGGCCGCGCCGGAGATCGAGTCGCTGAAGTACGAGATCTTCGGCAAGCTCGACAAGATCGTGAAGCCGGAGGGCATCCTCGCCACCAACACCTCCTCGATCCCGGTGATCAAGGTGGCAGGCGCCACCGAGCGTCCCGAGCGGGTCGTCGGCGTGCACTTCTTCAACCCGGTGCCGGTGATGCCGCTGGTCGAGATCATCTCGACCCTGGTGACCGCGCCGGAAGCGGCCGCGGCCGTCACCGACTACGCCAAGAACACCCTGGGCAAGATGACCGTGCAGGCCGGTGACCGCTCCGGCTTCATCGTCAACGCGCTGCTCATCCCGTACCTGTGCTCGGCGATCCGGATGCTCGAGTCGGGCTACGCCACCGCCGAGGACATCGACGCGGCCATGAAGGGCGGCTGCGGCTACCCGATGGGCCCGCTGACCCTCCTCGACACCGTCGGCCTCGACATCGCGCTGGCCGCCTCGGAGTCGCTGTACGCCGAGTTCGCCGAGCCGCACCTCGCCCCGCCCGCGCTGCTGCGCCGCATGGTGGACGCGGGTCGCCTCGGCCGCAAGTCCGGCCGCGGGTTCTACGACTACGCGAGCTGATCGCCATGACCCGCAGGAGCACCGCTCCTGCGGGTCGGCCCAGCCTCAGGCTTCCGGTGCGGCCTCAGGGTGCGGGCAGCGGAGCCTGCGCCCCTTCGATGCCGCCGACGACAGCCCCGACGCCCGCGCCGATCGCGGCGAACGGCGCTATCACCATGCCTGCGGCGAGGGTGGAGGCGATGATGGGCATGAAGATGAGTCCGGCGGGCGCGAAGGGGAGGGCGACCACGAGGCCGACGGCCGCGCCGATGATCCCGGCGGCCACGGCGATCGGGCTGGCCACGATCGCACCGACCGCCGCACCCTGCGCGGCCTTGCCGAACACGCTGGCGGCTATCTGATCGGACCGGGCGGGTTCGAACCCCTGCCCGTCCAGCATCCGCGCCAGCGAGGTCTCCGCGCCGCCGAGTGTGGCGTTGAACTGGGCCGCCTGCTCGGGCGGGATGACGTCCGGCCTGCCGACCTGCACATTGCCGATCCGCAGCACATCGGTCGGCGCGGGTACGGGCACCGCGATCGGATCCGCAGTGCCGCCGGGTTCGCCCACCGGGACCGGCAGGCTCGCCACCGGAATGGGAGCGAGCCCGACATGAGTCAGATCCAGGACCAGGCCCTGCGCCGTGGCGACGGCATTCGAACCCGCTGGCTCAGCGCCTGGCGGAGTCTCAGCCAGTGCCGGGGCGCTCGCGGCGAACACCGCGGCGCCGAGAATGCCCGCGACGAGCGTCGTGCGCAGTGACCGTTGTGTGCTCATATGTCGAACCTTCCTATCAAATGCTGTGGAAGAGAGACTCCTTCGCATCTGATTCGGAACCACCGAGTGGATGGATGTGAAATGGTTCGCCGCATGTTCGCGGGAGCACGGCTCCCGCGGGACACCTCACGCCGGGGTGAGGTGCCCGGCGCCAGGGGCCGGGAAGAAGCCGACCTCGATGTAGTGATCGAAGTAGCGGCCGATGACGGCCGCGTCGACCGCCGGAAATTCGATCGGCAGGCCGCGGTAGGGCTCCGCGGGGGCCGCCGATTCGACAGCGCTCAGGACCGTCGCCGGGCTCGCCTGTGCGATGGCGGCGGCGTAGTTGCCGCTGAGGGCCGACGCACGGGCCAGGATCGGATCGGCGTCGACGCGCTCGGCGGCCGTGGTCAGGGCCAGGCCGAATTCCATCGGGTCGATGAAGTCGAATCGGTACTCGCGCCGCAGGATCTCCTCGTAGACCACCTGTAGCGGCACCTGAGCGCCCGCCGCCCGGTAGATGTTGCCGATCGCGGCGGCATCGCGGGACTGGCGGACAATGCCCGCCGCGACGTGGTCCACCGGCGCCATCTCGACACCGATCGCCCGCACGTCGACGGCGACGCCGAGCACCAGCATGGCGCGCAGCATGGTCCACCAGGCGTCCTCGGCCGGTGCGACGCCGGTGCGGGAGTCGCCGGTGATCAGGCCGGGACGGTAGACGGCGACCGGGATTCCCCGCTCGATCGCGGTGTGCACCAGCTGTTCGGCCACCCACTTGGTCATCGCGTAACCGGGCAGACCGCCCGGGACACCATTGTCCTGCGGGATACCGGCCAGCACGGACAGCGTCGAGACGTAGTGGATCGGCTTGACCCGGGTGGTGGTGGCCAGGCGCAGCACCTCGGTGGTGCCGCCGACATTGGCGTCCCGCATCCGGCCGTACGGCTCGAGGTGGTTGACCAGCGCGCCGTTGTGATAGATCGCGTCGATCCGGGCGGCCAGCTCGGCGAAGCGCAGCGGGTCGATGCCGAGGTTCGGGCGCGCGAGATCGCCTGGCACGCCGACGATCCGGTCGAGGTACGGGGTCACGTCGATGCTGTACTTCGCGGCGGTCGCGACGACCCGGTCCACGGCGCTCGCGTCATCGGTGGCACGGACCAGGCAGTGGATGGTGGCACCGGTCTGCTCGAGCAGTTCGCGCAGCAGGAAGCTGCCGAGGAAGCCGGTGGCGCCGGTGAGCAGGATGGTGGCGGGATCGCCGACGCGCTGGGGTGCGCAGCCGGTGAGGTCGATCGCGGGATCGAGGATCGCGTCGACGGCCGGATCGGGGCCGGCGGCCGAGGCCGATGACTCGTCGCGTACGGCCAGTGCCAGGTCGCTGACCAGCGGATAGCTGAACAGCAGGCGCAGCGGCACTTCGATGTCGAGGCGTTCGGCCAGCGCGGCGCGGACCCGGATCGCCGACAGCGAGGTACCGCCGAGGACGAAGAAGTCGTCGTCACGGCCGACCCGGTCGAGGTCGAGGACCTGCGCGAACACTTCGGCCACGATCTGCTCGTCCGCGGTGCCGGGGGCCTGGTATTCGCGGATCTCCACGGCGGGCGCGGGCAGCGCCTTGCGGTCGAGCTTGCCGGTCGCGCCGAGCGGGAACTCGTCGAGTACCAGCAACCGGTGCGGAATCATGTACGGCGGCAACAGGGTTCGGATCGCCGCCTGCACGTCGGCGACATCGACCGTCTGATCGGCCGCCGGGATGACATAGCCGACGAGCTGTTCGTGGTGCACCGCCACCGCGGCGCCCGCGACGGCCGGATGCGTGCGCAAGGCGGCCTCGATCTCGCCGGGTTCGATGCGCAGGCCGTGCAGTTTGAGCTGAACGTCGGTGCGGCCCAGGTAGGTCAGGTCACCCGAGGGCAGTCTGCGGACCAGGTCGCCGGTGCGGTACATGCGCTCGCCGACGGGACCGTACGGGTCGGCGACGAAGCGTTCGGTCGTCTTGTCCGGGCTGCCCAGATAGCCGCGAGCCAGCTGCGCACCGGCCAGATACAGCTCACCGGGGGTGCCGACGGGCACCGGCTGCAGCCGGGCATCGAGGACATAGGCGCGAGAGTTCCAGTGCGGCTTGCCGATCGGGACGATCCCGTCGCCGATCTCGGTCACGTCGGCGGCGGTGATGGACACCGTGGCCTCGGTGGGTCCGTACAGGTTGTGCAGCCTGCCCGCGGTGGCGGTGGTGTAGCGGGCGATCGTCGCGTTGGGCAGCGCCTCACCGCCGACCCACACGGCGCGGACCGAGCGCAGGGAACCCGCGGGTGCGGCCTCGAGCAGCATCTGCAGCACCGACGGCACGATGGTGGTGCCGGTAACCCGGTGCCGGGCGATGAGATCGGCCAGGTAGGCCGGATCGGTGAGACCGTGCGCGGCGGCCACGATCATGTGCGCGCCCGCGCGCAGCGGGGTGGCGAAACCGATCATCGAGGCGTCGAATGTCCACGGAATCGACTGCAGGACAGTGTCGTTGTCCCCCACCCCGTATTCACCGACCATGAACGCCGCCTGGTTGACGATGGCCGCGTGCGGCACACCGACGCCCTTGGGCTTGCCGGTCGAGCCGGAGGTGAAGATGACATACGCCAGATCCAGCGTGCGCAACGGCCGCAGCCGGTCGGCATCGGTCAGCCAGGCATCCGAGAAGGCGGACAGCGCGCCGGAATTCGCGACGAGATCGACCGAGACCACCGGCAGCCCGTCGACCTCGACCGCGTCGGCCGCGGTGGTCAGCACGCAGACCGGGTGCGCGGCGGACAGGATGTCGGCACGCCGGTCGACGGGTGAGTCCGGGTCGATCGGCACGTAGGCGCCGCCCGCGGCGAAGACCGCGTACATGGCGACGACCAGGTCGAGCGACGGCCGGATCGCGACGCCGACGGTGGCGCCGGGGCCGACGCCCGTGGCGACGAGCAGCCTGGCCAGCCGGTTGACCCGGCTCGCGAGCTCTGCGTAGGTGAGGGTCGACTCGGCGAAGGTGACCGCGGGCGCGTCGGGACGCCGCAGCGCCTGCGCGCGGAATTCGTCGAGCAGGGTCGGGTCGGGCACCAGTCGCACGTCGCCGGACGGCTCGCTGCGCTCGGCCTCGGTCAGCAGCGGCAGATCGCCGACGGGCCGGTGCGGTGCGGCCACGGCCGCGCTCAGCAGCCCGGCCAGGCGCTGTCCCAGCGTGGCCATCGTCGATTCGTCGAACAGGTCGGTGGCGTAGCGCCAGGAGCAGCGCAGGCCGGCTGGACCGTTGTCGTCCTCGTGCGGGACGACGGTCAGTTGCAGGTCGACGGGTGCGACCTCGTCACCGAGATCGACCGCCGACACCACCAGATCGGGCAGTTCCAGCCGGGCGCCGCCGAAGTTCTGGAACGACAGCGCCACCTGGTAGAGCGGGTGATGCGCCTGGGTGCGCGGCGGATCCAGTTCGGCGACAAGGCGTTCGAACGGCACATCGGCGTTGGCGAAGGCGGCCAGGTCGGTCTCGCGGACCCGATCCAGCAGGGCGGCAAAGGATTCGCCGGCGTCGACGCGGGTGCGCAGCACCACGGTGTTGACGAACATGCCGACCAGGTCGTCGAGTTCGGGCTCACCGCGTCCGGCGACGGGGGCGCCCACGGTGACGTCGTCGGTACCGGCGACGCGCGCCAGCAGCACCGACAGCGCGGCCCGCACCACCATGAACAGCGAGGCATTGTGTTCGCGCGCAAGATCTTCCAGCGCCTGATGCACGGCGGGCTCGAGCGCGAAGTGGTGCGCGGCGCCGCGACTGCCCGCGATCGGCGGACGCGGCCGGTCCGTCGGCAGCTCCAGCAGGGTCGGCGTGCCCGCGAGCTCGCCGCGCCAATAGCCGAGCTGCTTGGCCAGCAGCGAGCCGGAATCCTCGGCGGCGCCGAGCATTTCCTGCTGCCACAGGGTGTAGTCGGCGTACTGCACCGGCAGCGGCGCCCAGTCCGGCGCCGCGCCCTTGGTCCTGGCGACGTAGGCGGTCATCAGGTCGCGGGTGAGCGGGCCGAGGGAGAAGCCGTCGGTGGCGATGTGGTGTACCACCACGGCCAGCACGTGCTCGGACTCCGAGAGCTGGAACAGCGCGGCCCGCACGGGAACTCGCTCGCAGACGTCGAAGCCGCCGAAAGTCAGCCGGGCCAGCTCCATCCGCAGGTCGCTCTCGGCGATCGCGGCGACGGCGACGTCGAGTCCGGCCTCGGCCACCGGCAGCACGCGCTGGTAGCCCTGGCCGTCGTGCTCGGGGTACACCGTGCGCAGGACCTCGTGCCGTTCGAGCACGTCGTCGAGCGCGGCGGTGAGCGCCGTGGCGTCGAGCGGGCCGGACAGGCGCAGCGCGACCGGGATGTTGTACGCACTGGATCCGGGGTCCAAGCGCGCCATGAACCACATGCGCTGCTGGGCGAGCGAGAGCGGCACCCGCTCACCGCGCTCGCGGCGGGTCAGCGGCACCCGCACGGCCGCGGCACCGACCAGGGCGTCGAGCGCGGCGGCGAGGTCGGCCACCGTACCGTGCTCGAAGACCGTCCGGGCGGGCACGCGCACCCCGGTGATCGCGCCGAGGCGGCCTGCCAGCTGGGTGGCGAGCAGGGAGTTGCCGCCGAGGGCGAAGAAGTCGTCGTCGCGGCCGATCGGGTCGGCGCCGAGCAGCTCGGCGAAGACCGTCGCCACGGCTTCCTCGGTGCCGGTGCGCGGCGCTTCGAAGGCGCGGGCGGTGAGTTCCGGTTCGGGCAGTGCCTTGTAGTCGAGCTTGCCGACCGGGGTCAGCGGCAGTCGTTCGAGGGGAACGATGGCGGCGGGGACCGCGTGCTGCGGCAGCCGCTGCCCGGCCAGGCGGGTCAGCGCGGCCGGGTCCACCGTGGCGCCCGCCGCGGGCACCACGTACGCCACGAGCGCGTCGACGCCGCTGGGCAGGGTGCGCACGAGGGTGGTCGCGAAGCGGACGGAGTCGTCGGAGGTGAGTACGGCGTCGATCTCGCCGAGTTCGATACGGAAACCGCGCAGCTTGACCTGGGCGTCGGTGCGGCCGAGGAAGGCCAGCTGGGGTTCGCCGCCGGCGGCGAGTTCCCATTTCACGAGGTCACCGGTGCGGTAGAGCCTGCCGCCGGTGATCGGGTCGGCGACGAAACGAGCCGCGGTCAGCCCGGCGCGCTCGTGGTAGCCGCGGGCAAGGCCGGGCCCGGCCAGGTACAGCTCGCCGGGGGCGCGATCCGGCACCGGCCGCAGGCGGGCGTCGAGGACCAGCGCGGACATGCCGGGAATCGGGCCGCCGATGGTGATCAGGTCGCCGGGGGTCAGCGGATCGCTGATCGAGGCGGCGACGGTGGTCTCGGTCGGGCCGTAGAGGTTGTAGAAGTTGCGGCCGGGCGACCAGCGCGCGATCAGTTCCGGCGGGCAGGCCTCGCCGCCGACGACGATGGCGGCCAGCTCCGGCAGGCCCGACCCGTCGACCCCGGCGAGCGCGGCGGGGGTGATGAAGGCGTGGGTCACCCGCTCGGCGCGCAGCAGGTCGGTCAGCTCGTCGCCGCCGTAGATGTCGGGCGGGGCGATCACCATGGTCGAGCTGGCCCCGATGGCCAGGAGCAGTTCGAGGATGCTGGCGTCGAAGCTGGGCGAGGCGAAGTGCAGGGTGCGGGACGCACCGGTGATCCCGAAGCGGCGGATCTGCTCGGCGCACAGCCCGGCCAGGCCGGTGTGGGTGACGGCGACGCCCTTGGGGACGCCGGTCGATCCGGAGGTGTAGATGATGTAGGCGATGTCGTCGCCGAACAGCCTGCGGGTGCGCTCGGCGGCGGACACCGGCGCGTCCGGGGCCGAGGCCAGTTCCTCGCGGCACCCGGCGGAATCCAGTGCCAGCCACCGCAGTCCCGCGTCGAGCCGCGCCGCGTCGGCGGCCAGGGCCAGGCCGAGTCCGGCGCCGGAGTCGGCGAGCATGTGCGCGACGCGTTCGGCCGGGTAGCGCGGGTCGACGGGCACGAACGCGGCCCCGGTCTTGGCCACGGCCCACAGCGCGACAATCGCCTCGAGCGACCGGATCAGCGCCAGGACAACCCGGTCACCGGGGCCGACGCCACGACCGATCAGCACCCTGGCCAGCTGGGAGGACTGCTGGTCGAGTTCGGCGTAGGTGATGGTCTGCCCGGCGAAGCTGACCGCGGGCGCCTCGGGTGCGCGCTCCACGGCGGCCATCAGCAGGCGCGGCAACGTGGACACGGGCGCTCGACGGCCCCGCCGTGCGGCGGAAGAGCGGACGCCAGAAGCTTGCTCGGTCACCGGTATGTGTTTCCCTTCACCATCGATCACCCCAGCGATCGCACTGCTCGAACGTCGCCTGGACTCTCGGCTACACCGGGGTATCGGGAAATTCCTGCGTGACGGTACCGCAAATATGACATCAATTTTGGTGCAGCGGCAATTTGGAGGTTTCGGTTCGCAACAACTGGGTATAGCCGACTGTCCAGTATGTAACGCAGGTCATATGCAGGTCATACGCAGGGCGAACAACTTCGTAGCGGATATGACCGTTTCACATTTCACGCCGAATCCCCCACCGGGCGCGGACCTGCGAATCCTCCGCTATCGGAGTCCGCGAACACCTTGACCGGAGACCGCACACACGGTCTCCGGTCAAGGGCGAGTCGAGTCGGGAATAGTTACCAGGCGGTAGCCGACACCGATTCCGGCACCTGCTGATCGACCGACGGATCTTGTACGCGCGTGTTCCCCGATTCGATCCATTCGGTGTCGAGCACGCCGTGGCGCGAGCGATCGGTGCCGCGCACCGCGATCTCGCACCGGCGAGCCAGATCGCGGCGGTCGAGCCCGGGATACTCGAGCGGCTCGAGCACGATCTCGGCGACCATGCCCTTGCTGCGCAGCACCCGCTTGGCCGAATCGGCGAAGGTGTCCTCGCCGACGAATCCGGGCACCGTGCACGGCACGCCGTGCCGGTCGAGGTAGCGCAGCCGGACCGGCTGGACCGGGGTCGTCGTATCGATCGCGGCCTGGAACATGGCGGGCCGCATCGAACCGTAGGCCCGGCCGCACCAGGTGGTGCCCTCCGGGAAGACGGCGATCCGATTGCCCTCGGCGAGCCGTTGCGCGACCTGGCCGACCACACCCGGCAGTTCACGCAGCCGCGCCCGCTCGATCGGGATCACCCGGGTGAGCTGCGCGAGCTTGCCCAGCACCGGCCAGTCGACCATGTCAGCCCTGGCGACGAAGCTGACCGGCTGCACCGCGGCCAGCGAGACCACGTCGGCCCAGCCGATGTGGCCGGTCACGACCATGACCGCGGTGCCGGGATCGGCGAAACCGGCGTTCGACGCGCCCTGCCCGGCCGCGCGGTTGTCGACGATGCGCAGCCGCATCCCCAGGCAACCGAGCGCGGCACGGGCGTAGCGCCGCTGCAGGTTCTCGCGTCGCGACTTCGGGGTCGCGGCGGTCAGCACCGGGAAGGTCAGCACGAGTCCGATCACGCCGGCCAGCCGGGCGAGGACTCTGGCGGTACCGACCTCGTCGATCGGTTCGATGCAGCGAGACCCACAGGGGCTCGACGGCATCCACGAGTGCGATGCAGTGGCGGGCGGCGCGTCGAACACCATGGCGGTTACTTCCCGTCGAAATTGGCGGCCGCGCTCTGCAGCCGCTCCAGATACCGGGTGTTGATGGTTTCCATGCCGAGCAGGGCGACGAAGTCGGCGACCGCGAAGTCGGGGTCGTGCGCCGGTTCGCCGCAGATCTCGGCACCCAGGCGCAGGTAACCGCGTAACAGCGGCGGCAGCTTGGGCCTGCTCGGCGGGGTCAGCTCGTCGAGGGACAGTCCGTCGACGACGACCGGGCGGTACGGGTGCACGCGACGCTCGGGGTCGCAAGCGTGGCGGCCGAGCAGCATGTCGCGCACGCCGCGCACGTTCACACCGGCCGGGTCCGCGGGGCTGTCCTGCATCGGCACCGAGACGCAGCCCATCACCCAGTCGTAACCGGTGAGCTGGATGTAGTGCAGGATGCCGGCCCACATCAGGGTCAGCACCGAGCCGTTGCGGTGATCGGGCACCACGCAGGCCCGGCCCATCTCGACGATCCGATAGCCGGTCGGGTCGAGCTGGGTGAGATCGAATTCGGTCGCCGTGTAATACCCGCCCGCGGCGCTCACCTTGTCCGGCGGCAACATGCGGTAGCAGCCGACGAACTGCTCGGTGAACTCGTCACGGACCAGCAGGTGGTCGCAGTGCTCGTCGAACCGGTCGGCGTCGAGGCCGGTCCCGTCGTCGGGCATCTGGAACCCGGGTTCGGAGGCGAAGACCTGGAATCGGAGCCGCTGGGCGGCTTTCCTGTGCTCGGCATCGGACGCGACGACCAGAGAGTACCGAGACTTCCCCACCCCGGAGTCCGGCGCCGGCGCGGTCAACACGGACGAAATTGTCATACCGCTGATGAAGCCAGTCCGAGCTGGCATCGGAGCGACACATCGGTGTCGTGTCGATGCCCGTTCGGTGAACGAGGCTCGCATCACACCGCGCGTTCACCGATGCGCTGCTCATCGTTCGCCCACCTGCGGGTTTCTAGCCGAAAAGTCCGGTTTCGGCGCTGAATCGGGCTGCGAGATCCGCCCTGGCGGTCCGCATCGCGATGACCCGGAAACGGTGATCGGCCCGCCGTCGCACGGCGGGCCGATCGCGGTGTCGTCAGGCGGCTGATCGCGCGGGTTCGATGCGCTTGCCGGTCCGCGCGGCGTCGTCGAAGCCGGGACGGGCGGTGCCGATGAAGGCCACCAGCCACGACGCGACCGCGGCGAAGCGGTTGCGGAAGCCGACCAGATACATCAGGTGCACGGCCAGCCACATCGCCCAGGCGATGGTGCCGCGGAAGGTGATCCGGTCGTTGAGCTTCACGACGGCGCTGAAGCGGCTGATCACCGCCATGCTGCCCTTGTCCCAGTAGACGAACGGGGTGCCCGCGTCCTTCTTGCGCCGGATGATGTCGGCGGCGTGGCGGCCCTCCTGCATGGCGACCGGCGACTGGCCGGGGTAGCCGTTGAGCGAGGTCATGTCGCCGATGGCGTAGATGTCGGCGTGGCCGCCGACAGTCAGGTCGGGGTTGATCAGCAGCCGGCCCGCGCGATCGGTCTCGGCCCCGGTGGCCTCGGCCAGCAGCGCCGCGAATCCGCCCGCCTGCACACCGGCCGACCACACCACGGTCTCGGCGGCGATACCGCGTTCGATGCCCTCGGCATCCTTGACCGTCACCTTGCCCTCGTCGATATCGGTGACGAAGGTGCCCAGCAGCACCTCGACGCCGCTGTCGGTCAGCGAGCGCTTCGCGTACTCCGAGAGCCCGCCGCCGAAGGGCGGCAGCACCGCGCCCGCGCCCTCGACCAGGGTCACCGAGACCTCCTGGTGGAAGTGCCGCTTGGCGAGCTCCTTGATCTGGCCCGCCACCTCGACGCCGGTCGCGCCAGCGCCGACGACGACGAAGCTGAGCAGCCTGCGGCGGGTCGCCTCGTCGGCCTTCTCGGCCGCGGCGAACACCGAGGCGATCTGGTCACGCAGGCGCTGCGCGTCGTCGATGGTCTTGAGCGAGAAGGTCTTGTCGGCGAAGTCGTCGCGGCCGAAGTAGCTCTGGCTGGCGCCGGTCGCGGCGATCAACGAGCCGTAGCTGATCTGACGGGTACCCTCGGCGGTCTCGTAGGTGAGGACGGCTGCGTCGGCATCGATACCGGTCACCTTGCCGAGCCGGACGTCGGCTTCGGGGTGACGGCGCAGTACGTTCTTGATCGGCGGGGCGATCTCCTCCGGTGCGAGCACCCCGGTCGCCACCTGGTAAAGAAGCGGCTGGAACAGGTGCTCGGGCGTGCTCGAGATCAGGACGTAATTGATTCGTGACTTGCTCAGTTGCTTGGCAGCGGCGAGTCCGCCGAAGCCCGAACCGACGATGACGACATCCGTGTGTTCCATGATCGCGCGCTCCAAGATCGGTAATGAGTCCTTTCATATGAGTAAACGCGATGCGGAACGCAGATGTTTCCGGTGTTTGGGCGCATACTGGAGATGACTCTTATCTGCATAACTAATAAATAGGAGGTACCTGGTGGAACTTCGCCAGTTGGCGTACTTCGTGGCGGTGTGCGAGGAGCTCAGTTTCAGCCGCGCCGCGAGCCGCTGCTTCATCTCCCAATCCGCGATCAGCCACCAGATCGCGAGACTGGAACGTGACCTGGGCGCGCAACTGTTCGAGCGCACCACCCGCGCCGTCGTCCCCACCGACGCGACCCTGCGCCTGCTCCCGTTGGCCAAGCAGATGCTGAGCCTGGAGTCGGCGATCCGCGCCGCCGTGCGCACCACCGGTCCGCGGATCCGGTTGGCGGCCAACATGTCGTTCGCGGCCCGTTCGCTGTCCGCGATCGCCGCCGCCCGCGCCGCCCACCCCGACGCCGAGATCGAATACGTCATCAAGCCGTTCCGGCAGCGGATCACGGCCGTGGCCGACGGTGACTGCGATCTGGCGCTGATCCGCGGCAGTGTGGATCAGCCGGGGCTGGCGGTGGAGCAGTTGTGGGTCGAGGATCTGGTGATCGCGATCTCGAGCAGTCATCCGCTCGCGGGCAAGGGGGTCGTCACCCTCGCCGACCTCAGCCCGTATCCCCTGCTCCTACCGCCCGAGCAGGAGCAGGTCCTGCTGCACACCCTGATCCGCTCGGCCTTCGCCGATCTTCCGGTCGGCCCCACCTTCGGGCCGCCGATCCCGCCCGACCACACCGCGACGATGGAACTGCTCAACCGGCCCGAATCCTGGACCGTCCTCTACGAGGGCCCGACCAAGGGCCTGCTCACCCTCGACCTCACCGACCACCGCCTGCGCATCCCGGTGTCGGCGGTGCTGCGTGAGGACGCGCGTCAGAATCCGATCGTGAACACGCTGCTGGACGCGTTGCACCGGCGGTAGCGCAGTGCTCGGTGCCGTTCTGGACCAGGGCGTGAGACGGCGGTGAGGTGCGCCGGTGCCGACGGCTGGACGCTCACGCCCTCGCATGGCGACGCTCGATAGTGGGCAGTCACCCCGGGCGGTTAGCTGGCGGGCGAGGTTGCCAAGGCGTGCGCGACGGCCAGGTGGAGCGGCAATGCCTCGGTGTCTTCGTCCTCGACCGACCAGATGATCTCCTCGATCGCGCGCAGGAAGGCCCAGCCGTTGGCGCGGTCGGCCGGGATGTCGAGGTCCCGGGCCGTCGCGGCGACGACGGCGCGCGCGTGCTCGGGGGTCGGCGCGGACTGCACCTGGATCATGATCAGGAAGCCCGCGTCGAAAGCGGCTTCGCCGAGGTAGGGCTTCGGATCTATCAGGAGCCACGGTTCGCGTTCGGCGGCAACGATATTGCCGAGGTGGGTGTCGCGATTCACGACGAGCAGTGGGCCCGCCGGGACGGCGAGGCGCGCGCACCAAGCCAGTGCCCGCTCGCGCAGATCCTCCGGAAGGACCTCGGCGAGTTCGGGTTCCGGATGCTGGAGCCGTGACGTCCACCGCTCGACCATGTCGGTCGCTGTCGGCAGCGTCGGATAGTCCTCGGGAACGCCGACCGGCTCGCGCCGCAACCGGCGAAGTAGCGTGCACGCCAGGCGAACCCGGCTCGCGTTCTCCGGCCTGCCCTCCAGGCTCGGAAACCCCGGCTGCGCGAGCAACGGCTCCCCCGGCCGCGCCCACTCCATCAGCATCGCGCCACTGCCCGCATCGAACCCGTACAGCGTCACGGCCCCGTCCCCGCCGTAGCAGAACAGCCCGGTCGCCTCCGCGACATTCTCCTCGTCGACCACCGGCACCTTGAGCACCGCCACCGACCCGTCACCCCGCCGCACCGGCGCGACGAACGCGTGCGTGCCACCCCCGAACGCAGGCCCGATCACCGTCAGCCCCCAAGTCCCGCACAGCTTTTCCACCAACCCGGGCAGCTCGCCGAGCCACCGCTCCCCCGCGGCCCCGAAAACCTCCCGCACCGTCTCCTCGACCTCCGGCGGCACCTCGATCGGAACAGTCGTCACCCGACTACCCTGCCACGCCCGCAACTCGCTCGACAGGCGGTGGTCGGCCTGGAATTCTGCCCAGATGACCGACACGCCCCCGCCCGAACTCCCCGCCGGTTACGAAGTCTCCGCCGAGACCGCCCGCATCGACGCCGCCCGCATGCACACCTGGTTGTCCACCGACTCGTACTGGGCCATGGGCCGAACCCGCGAGTTGCAGGACCGCGCGATCGCGCAGTCACTCAATTTCGGTGTCTACGACAGTGTCTCGGGTGAGCAGGTCGCCTACGCGCGGGTGGTCACCGACCGGACGACCTTCGCGTGGCTGTGCGACGTATACGTGGATCGCGCGGTGCGCGGCAAGGGCGTCGGTGTCGCGTTGATCGCCGCCGTGCGCGACCACCTCGCCCCCTACGGCCTGCGCCGCATCATGCTCGCCACCCACGACGCCCACGACCTCTACGAGAAGTTCGGCTTCGAAGCCCTCACCGACCCCGACAAATGGATGGTCCTCGGCCAACCGGTGAACGCCCCCGACCCCAGCTAGCCGACCCCGCTTCGAGGAGTTCGAACGCCGTCAGCCGAACCGCTGCCGTCCCCTTCCTCAGAAGGCCAGCGACGACCAGGGGATCTCGATCGGGAAAGGGTACGGGAAGGAGACACCGGCAGCAGACAGAGGACTCCACTCACCGGCGAGGAGGTAGTTCGCGCGCCAAAGCGGGCGCACTCCCGGCGGAAGCTCGGCATGACCGATTTCGAGGATGTAGACCCGTAGCGCTGCGATGCCGGTGAGATCCTGTGTCAGCTCGACTTCCCAGTACGACGGAATACCCGCACCCGCGTAGCGGGCCTTCTTCGCTTCGATCTCGGAAGGGGTATTCGATGGCGACAGAACTTCGCCCACCAGCACGGTATCGGTGGCCCGGACGTCCGCGCCCGGCGGCAAGCAGCGGTGTACGAGGAAGTCGGGCGTCACGAAGTCGGACTTGCCGGTCTGTCCGAAGAAGACATTCGTCTCCAGGTTCACCCGCCAGCAGCGCTGCGGATCGGTGGACATCCCCTGTCGAGCACAACGCTCGATTTCGTTGGTAAGACGGCGCATCGCCGTCTGATGCTCGCCCGGCCCACGGCGCACCCACACGACTCGCCCATCCCACAACTCGATCTGGGCTGCGATCGCCTCGGGCAGCTTCTCCAGCTCTTCCCAAGTCATTGACTCGGGCAGGTCGGGACGGTCGATGCTCAGCATGGCCATTCACCCATGCTACGCAGTGGCTATTGCGCCTCACGAAAGGCGAGCGGCCCCGCCCGGAGAACCCGGGCGGGGCCGCTTGCGTTCACCGACGGTGCCTTATCCCTTGTGGGACTTCACGGCCTCGGTCAGCTGCGGGGCGACGTTGAACAGGTCGCCCACGATGCCGTAGTCGGCGATCTCGAAGATGGGAGCCTCTTCGTCCTTGTTGACCGCGACGATGGTCTTCGAGGTCTGCATGCCGGCGCGGTGCTGGATGGCGCCGGAGATGCCGAGGGCGATGTAGAGCTGCGGGGAGACCGTCTTACCGGTCTGACCGACCTGGAACTGGCCCGGGTAGTAGCCCGAGTCGACGGCGGCACGCGAGGCGCCGACGGCGGCACCGAGCGAGTCGGCCAGCGCCTCGACGACCGCGAAGTTGTCGGCGGAACCGACACCACGGCCACCGGAGACGACGATGCTCGCCTCGGTCAGCTCCGGACGGTCGCCACCGACGATCGGCTCACGCGAGACGACCTTGACGACGCCGTCTTCCTGGGCCGGAACCTCGACGACGACCTGCTCGCCTGCACCGGCCTGCGCGACCGTCTCGATGGCGCCGGGGCGGATCGAGATCACCGGCACGTCGCCGGTGGCCTTGGCGTCCACGGTGTACGCGCCACCGAAGATGGAGTGCACGGCCGAGCCGTCGGCGTTCACGCCGATGACGTCGACGAGCAGACCGGAGCCGATGCGCGCGGCGAGGCGGCCCGACACCTCCTTGCCCTCGGCGGTGGCGGCGACCAGCACGGCGGCGGGCGAGGCGGACTCGACCAGACCGGCGAGCACGTCGACCTTCGGGGTGACCAGGAAGCCGTCGACGTCGTCGGACTCGGCGACGTAGATCTTCTCGGCGCCGGCGGCGGCCAGCGCGGAGGCCAGCTTCTCGGCGGTACCGGCCGGGCCGGTGACGACGGCGGCGGGCTCGCCCAGGGTGCGGGCGGCGGTGAGCAGTTCGGTGCTGACCTTCTTCACGGCACCGTCGGCGTGCTCGATGAGCACAAGTACTTCAGCCATTGTTCTTTCTCCTTCGAAGTCTCGGACGGGGCCGGATCAGATGATCTTCTGACCGATGAGGTAGGTGGCGATCTGGTTGCCGCCCTCACCCTCGTCCGCGATCTTCTCGCCCGCGGTGCGGGCGGGCTTCGGGGTGGAGCCGGTGACCTGGGTGCCGGCGTTGGCGACACCGACGGTCGACGGGTCGATGCCCAGATCGGCCAGGGTGAAGACCTGAACTTCCTTCTTCTTCGCGGCCATGATGCCCTTGAAGGACGGGAAGCGCGGCTCGTTGATCTTCTCGGTGACCGAGACGATGGCGGGCAGGGACGCCTCGAGCTTGAAGACACCCTCGTCGGTCTCGCGCTCGCCGGTGATCTTGTCGCCGTCGACGGTCAGCTTGCGCAGGTGCGTCAGCTGCGGGATGCCCAGGTACTCGGCGATGATCGCCGGCACGGCGCCCGCGCGACCGTCGGTGGCCTCGTTGCCGGCGATGACCAGCTCGACGCCCTCGACCTGGCCCAGCGCACCGGCCAGCACCCACGCGGTCTGCACGGCGTCGGAGCCGTGGATCGCCGGGTCGTTGATGTGGATGGCCTTGTCGGCACCCATGGACAGCGCCTTGCGGATGGCCTCGGTGGCGCGATCCGGACCGGCGGCCAGCACGGTGACCTCGCCGCCCTGGGCCTCCTTGATCAGCAGCGCTTCCTCGACGGCGCGCTCGTTGATCTCGTCGAGGACGGCGTCGGCGGCCTCGCGGTCGAGGGTGTAGTCACCATCGGTCAGCTTGCGCTCGGACCAGGTGTCGGGGACCTGCTTGATGAGTACGACGATGTTCGGCATCGGTCTTCGTCGACCTCCTTCTGGGTACACGTGTGTGGTGGCCGCACGAGCTGGGCCGTACGTCCGTGAGTAGCTCAGAGCGGAACACTACCCTACGCTAAGTTACCCGTGGGTAACCTACATGCACAAGGGGTTCGGAACCGATCCCTGAGTCCTGTGGGAACCGGCGGTACCAGTAACGTCGGAGAAATGAGCGAGGCTGTGATCCCTGCCGCACCCGTGGCCGCCACACATGAACCACTGCCGTTGACCGGTGAGCGGACCGTGCCCGGCATCGCCGAGGAGAACTACTGGTTCCGTCGGCACGAGATCGCCTACGCCCGGCTGCTCGACCGTTGCACCGGCAAGACCGTGCTCGAGGCGGGTTCGGGCGAGGGCTACGGCGCCGACATGATCGCCGGCGTGGCCGCGCGTGTCGTGGGTGTCGACTACGACGAGGGCGCCGTCGCGCACGTGCGCGCGCGCTACCCGCGCGTCGAGATGATCCAGGGCAATCTCGCCGAGCTGCCGCTCGAGGACGAATCCGTCGATGTCGTCGTGAATTTCCAGGTCATCGAGCATCTGTGGGACCAGGCGCAGTTCCTGCGCGAGTGCCTGCGCGTGCTGCGTCCCGGCGGGCAGCTGCTGATCAGCACGCCGAACCGGATCACCTTCTCCCCCGGTCGCGATACCCCGCTCAACCCGTTCCACACCCGCGAGCTCAACGCAGCCGAGCTGACCGAACTGCTGGTCGAGGCCGGTTTCACGGTCACCGAAATGCTCGGCGTGCACCACGGCGCGAGCCTGAAAGCGTTGGACGCCAAGCACGGTGGGTCGTTCATCGACGCCCAGATCGAGCGCGCGCTGGCCGGTGAGCCGTGGCCCGCCGACCTGACCGCCGACGTCGCCGCCGTCACCATCGATGACTTCGAGCTGCGCGCGGGCGATATCGACGCGAGCCTGGACCTGGTCGCGATCGCCGAAAAGGCAAGCGCCGCAAAGGCACGGCCTTGACCGATTCTCGCTCCGCCCGGTCCGGCTCCGTGCCGGGCCAGTTCACGCTCGTTCTGCACTCCCACCTGCCCTGGCTGGCCCATCACGGACGCTGGCCGGTCGGCGAGGAATGGCTCTACCAGTCCTGGGCCGCCTCCTACCTGCCCGTGGTGCGGGTACTGAAAAACCTTGCGGCCGAAGGCCGTACGCGTCTGCTGAGCCTGGGCATCACCCCGGTGCTGGCCGCTCAGCTCGACGATCCGCACTGCCTGGCGGGCATGCACCACTGGCTGGGCAACTGGCAGTTGCGCGCCGACGAGGCGTCGATGTCGGGCAATGTGGCGCTGGGCCGTCACGAACATCGGCTCGCCGCAACGGCTTTGGCCGAATTCGAGCGCGACTGGCGGCACGGCAGCGCGCCCGTGTGGCGCTCGCTCATCGACGCCGACGCGATCGAGCTGCTCGGCGGTCCGCTGGCCCATCCGTTCCAGCCGCTGCTCGACGAGCGACTGCGCCAGTTCCAGCTCACCGAGGGCCTGGCCGACGCACGACTGCGCTGGGGCACGACGCCCACCGGTATCTGGGCGCCCGAGTGCGGCTACACCCCCGGCATGGAGCGGAACTACGACGCCGCCGGTGTGACGCATTTCATGGTCGACGGGCCCTCGCTGCGGGGCGATACCACCCTCGGCAGGCCCGTCCGCGACTCCGATGTGCTCGCGTTCGGCCGCGATCTCCAGGTGAGCTACCGGGTCTGGTCGCCGAAACAGGGCTACCCGGGGCAGAGCGCCTACCGCGATTTCCACCACTACGACCACGCGACGGGTCTCAAGCCGTCGCGGGTGACCGGCAAAACCGTCGCCGGTCCTGACAAGGCCCCTTACGATCCCGAACTCGCCGCGGGCGCCATCACGCGCGATGTCGCCGACTTCGTCGAGACCGTGCGCAGCAGGCTGATCGAGGAGTCCGAGCGGATCGGCCGACCAGCCCTCGTGGTGGCCGCCTTCGACACCGAACTGTTCGGCCACTGGTGGCACGAGGGCCCCGAGTGGCTCGAGCAGGTGCTGCGCGCCCTGCCCGAAGCGGGCGTCAACGTCGGAACCCTCGCCGACGCCCGCGACAACGGGTATGTCGGCGAACCTGTGCAGCTCAACGACTCGTCGTGGGGTTCGGGCAAGGACTGGCGGGTGTGGGCGGGCGACCAGGTCGCCGACCTCGTCGAGCTCAATGCCGACGTCGTCCGGCTGGCGCTGGACACCCTCGACAAGGTCCGCCGCGACGCTTCGCTGCGTGATCCGGTCGCCGACCAGTTGCTGCGCGAGGCCATTCTGACCGTCTCCAGCGACTGGGCGTTCATGGTCAGCAAGGACTCCGCGGCGGGTTACGCCCGCGATCGGGCCCACGAGCACGCGCACGCGGTGCGCGAACTCGCCGAGGCCATCGGGGCCGGCCAGTTCGCCAAAGCGGCCCGTCTCGCGGCAGGATGGAACGCGGCCGACGGATTCTTCCCAGGTCTGGACGCACGGCGGTTGCCGACCGCTGTCCCGTCGGCCGCCGCTGAAGGATTCGCATGAAGATTTTGATGGTGTCGTGGGAGTACCCGCCGGTCGTGGTCGGCGGGCTCGGTCGGCACGTCCATCACCTGGCCGTTGAGCTGGCCGCGGCCGGTCACGAGGTCGTTGTGCTGGCGCGCAGGCCGACGGGTACCGACTCGATCACCCACCCCACGCACTCCTACATCGCCGACGGTGTGCTCGTCGTCGCGGTGGCCGAGGACCCGCCGTGCTTCGACTTCGGCGAGGACATGCTCGCCTGGACGCTGGCGATGGGGCACGCGATGGTCCGCGCCGGTGTGGCGCTGGGCAAGCCCGGGGTCGGCGAGGGCTGGACGCCGGATGTGGTGCACGCGCACGACTGGCTCGTGGCGCACCCGTCGATCGCGCTGGCCGAGTACTACGACGTGCCGCTGGTGGCGACCATCCACGCCACCGAGGCCGGTCGCCACAGCGGCTGGGTGTCGGGGCGGGTCAACAAGCAGGTGCACTCGGTCGAGTGGTGGCTGACCAACGAGGCCGATCAGCTCATCACCTGCTCGACGTCCATGCAGGACGAGGTGGAGCGGCTCTACGGGCCCGAGCTCTCGCCGATCACGGTGATCCGCAACGGAATCGACGTGGGCGCGTGGACCTTCCGTCCGCGCGCACCGCGCTCCGGGCCGCCCAAGCTGCTGTATGTGGGCAGGCTCGAGTACGAGAAGGGCGTGCAGGACGCGATCGCGGCGCTCCCCCGCATCCGCCGCGCGCACCCCGGGACCACCTTGACGGTGGCCGGTGTGGGCACCCAGTTCGACTGGCTGCGTGAACGCGCCCGTGTGCATCGCGTCGCGCGGGCCGTGCACTTCGTCGGCAGTCTCGGACACGAGGAACTGCTCGGCTGGCTGCACGGCGCGGACGCCATCGTGCTGCCGAGCCGGTACGAGCCGTTCGGCATCGTGGCGCTGGAAGCCGCCGCCGCCGGTGTCCCGCTGATCGCCTCCACCGCGGGTGGGCTCGGCGAGGCCGTCATCGACGGCGTCACCGGCGCCTCCTTCGAACCGGCCGACGTGGACGGCATCGTCGACGCGGCCCGCGCCGTCCTCGACGACCCCGCGACCGCCCAGGACCGCGCCTACAACGCCCGCGAACGCCTCACCGCCGACTTCGCCTGGGACGTGGTCGCCGCGGAGACCGCGCAGGTCTACTCGGCCGCCAAACGCCGCGTGCGGACCTCGCTCGGCCGCCCCGACATCGTGGAACGGCCGCTGCCGGAGCGCGATCCGAAGTAGCTTCTCGACGCGCGACCACCGACAGGTCGCGCGCCGAGCTCGACTTCACCCGCAACGCATGACGCCGAGGCGACCACCCGGCTCTACCGTCACTGGTGCCGACCACCACGACGAAGGAGCCCCGCCATGCCCCTGCAGCAGATCCCCCACCTGCCCGCGGCGACCATCGGCCTGCGCGCCTCCGGAACCGTCACCGCCGAGGACTACACCACCGTCCTCGACCCCGCGATCGACGCGGCCCTCGAGCACGAACAGCCGATCAACCTGGTCTACGTCCTGGGCCCCGACTTCGACCGCTACTCCCTCGACGCGATGTGGCAGGACCTTAAACTCATCCGTATCCCGGGCAGCGCCTGGGGCCGCATCGCCCTGGTCACCGACCACAAAGCACTGGGCGAAGCCGTCCATCTGTTCGGCTTCCTCATCCCCGCGGAAGTCCGCGTCTTCCCTGTCTCGAACGAGAGCGACGCCATCGCCTGGGTGGCGTGACCCCCGGCGGTCTCAGGCAGGCGGGATGCCGCCGGTGTGGTAGCGGGTGGCGGCGTTCCAGAGGAAGAAGCCGTCGATGCCTGCGTCTCGGGTGGCGTCGATCTGGGCGCGGAGTTCGGCGTCGCCGTAGGGGATGCCGAGGCTGAAGTCCTGGAGCCACGGGACGACTTTCGCGCCCGTGCCCGCGGTGCTGGTCTGGAAGTCGTGCAGGGAGCGGAGGATGATGTCGTAGGGCTGGGCGCTGGGGTTGGGGACGCCGTACTCGCCGGAGTTCCAGTGGGAGGGGTAGAGCATGGGGGCGACGAAGTCGACGTTGCGGGCCATGCGGGGGATGTCCTGGGCGATCTCGTCGGGGCGGGTGGAGGCGATGCCGTAGACCGCGGCGCTCAGGTGGGCGCCGGCGACGTGGACCGGGTAGCGGCTCTCGGCGAGGAAGCCGGCGACCGCGTCGGTGGGGGTGCCGGTGAGTCCGGCGAAATGCATGCTGGTCAGGCTGCCGTCGGGGCGGCGGACGTAGTCGTACATGACGCCGTCGAAACCGAGCTGGGCCGCCTCCACCGCCAGATCGATGTTGTAGCGGCGAATGTCGGGATGGGCGACATTGGTGAAGGCGATCGGGCCGTAGTGGCTGGAATAGGGCTGCCCGGACGGGTTCTGGACCACCCAGTCGGGCCTGCCGTTGTGCCAGGCCCACGCCGCGACTGTCGGATCACGGAACGCGACGATGCGCCCGACCACCTGCAAGCCCAGCTCGTGCAATTGCCGCAGCGCGGCCTGCGCATCGTAAATCGAAGCGACAGCGCCGGATTCGCGAGCCAGCGGCACCTGGGAGTCGTAGCCGACGACGCCGTCCTCGTCCTTGACATCGAGCTGCACGGTGTCGATCCGGCCTTCGCGAGCGAGATCGAGCACGGCTTCGCGCAGCCCCTCGTGCGACCAGGCATGCGCGGTGACGTGGACCGCCCGCATACGCGGCAGCGCGAGCGCCGTCACGACGACACTGCTGCTCTGGTTCCCGGCGGCGTCCGCCGCGACGACCTCGACGGCGGGAGCCCACGGCACCGAGATCTCGAAGGAACCGTCCGGACCGGGTGTCACAGTGTCCGTGCCGATGGACACACGCACCGCGTCGACAGCGTTGCCGCGCACCACGATCGGCGCGCGATACGAGCGCACCGGATCCGGTGGCGTCACCCGTAGCACCGGCGGCACGGTATCGGCCGACGGCACCGCGGCGGACCTGCTCAGGGCGAATCCGGCCACCAGAGCCACGATGACCAACCCGAGAACAACACCAGCGGCGACCGTCGCCCACCGCCGCCGATCGACCGACTGGATCCGCAATCCCAACGCCCGCACCCACTTCCACTCCCGTTTGCCACGCCACTATCGCGCAGTTCCGCCTGCGGGCAGCCGGTTATCGCAAGATCGAGGGAAAACCTCTGCCCCGCGTAACATTGCCGCGGTGGTAGGCGGGTCGACATCGTTGTTCCGACTGGTCCCTGCGCTTTTGCTGACCGCGGTGCTCCCCGCCTGCGCGACAGAAGCCGCACCGATTCCGGCCGATCCGCCCGCGGCGACAGCGAAACCCGCACCACCGAATCCGGCCGAGATCGCCGCCAACGAACTGGGTTTCGTCCCGGTGCTGATGTATCACCAGATCACCCCGAACCCGGCCGGTGAATACGACCAGACCCCGGCGGAGTTCCGGGACGAACTGGAACGGCTGTACCGCGAGGGCTACCGCCCGGTGACCGCCGCGCGCTACATCTCCGGCGATCTCGACCTACCCGCGGGCACCCATCCGGTGATACTCACCTTCGACGACTCCACCGGGAGCCAGCTCGCCTTCACCGGCACCGGCGCCGTGGCCCCGGACAGCGCCGCGGGCATCCTCACCGAGTTCGCCGCCCGCTACCCGGATTTCCGGCCGGTGGCCACCTTCTACGTCAACAACGAGCCCTTCGGAAACGACCCGCGCGCGCTGCCCTGGCTGGCAGCCAACGGCCACGAGATCGGTGCGCACACAGCCGATCACGCGAATCTCGCGAGCCTGGATGCCGACGGCGTGCAACGGGAACTGGTGCAGAACGTGCGTGCGGTGACCACGGCCGCGCCGGGAGTCACCGTGCGCACCATGGCCTTACCGCTGGGCGTCTACCCCCGCGATCGCACGCTGGCCGCCGCGGGCAGCTGGGACGGCACCCCGTACCGCTTCGACGCCGTCATGCTGGTCGGCTCGAATCCCGCGCCCGCACCGTACGGCGCGATCGACCCCGGCGGCGTGCCACGCATCAGGTCCGGCCGGGGCGCGGTCCCGTTCGACTCCGGCTACTGGCTGGACTGGCTGGCCGCCCACCCGGAGCAGCGCTACACCGCCGACGGCGACCCGGCGCGCATCTCCTTCCCCCGGCATCTCGCCGCGGAGGTCGACGCGCGCTGGGTGGACCGGGCCAACCCGTACTGACACCCGGTCAGGCGTCGGGGGTGAAGGCGAAGATCTCGCCGACGCGGGTGGCGACGACGACCTCACCCTCCGGTCCGACGGAGGTGCCGGTGGTGGTGCCGGTGGCGGCGGGCAGGACGTCGGAGTCGACGGTGTTGCCGGTAGCCGTGTCGAAGGTGATCAGGCTCAGGCCCGCGCCGATGGCGGCGACGGTGTAGCCGATGCCGCCCGCGGTTTGGGCGGGGGTGCCGCGCAGGGCGAGGTCTTTGCGTTCCCAGGCGAGCTCGGCGCCGTCGCCGCGGTCGTGCAGGGCCATCAGGTAGCCGTCGTCGCCCGCGGGGATGATCAGGTCGTCGACCAGGGCGATGCCGCCGCTGGGGGTCCAGCCCAGAGCGTGGGTCCAGCGGGTGCTGCCGTCCTCGGCGTTCACGGCGATCAGGCGGCCGCTGTTGTCGCCGACGTAGACGGTCGCGCCGTCGCCGGACAGCGTCGGGCTGGTGGCGCTGCCGCCGGTCAGCATGTCGGCGCTCCACTCCTGGGCGACCTTGCCGTCGGCGTAGCGCATCGCGCGCAGCGAGGCGACGGACTTGCCGGGCTCCCACACGGTGACGAAGAACCGGCCCGATTCGGGGTCGACGGCGGTGGTGTTGGCGACCGCGCAGCGCGGGCCGCCGATCCGGCAGTCGTCGAGCCCGTCGCCGGAGGCCGGGCGGGTCAGGCCGGGCAGTTTCAGGAAGTCGGGCTCGCCGAGCAGTTGCAGCGTCGGCACCTCGCGACCGCCGGTCTGGCGGCTCAGGACGTCGACCTGACCGGACTGGGTCACCGTCAGCACTTTGCCGTCACCGGTGAACTGGATCGCCACCGGCACGCCGGCCACCGGCGTGCGCCAGCGCGGCTGACCGAGATAGTTGAAGGAGTTCACCGCGCCGTCGTCGCCGACGTAGACGTTGCTGACGCTGTCGACCACGGTCGGCGCCTCGATCGTCGACGGGCCGAGCGGGTTGCAGAAGCGCTTGCGTCCGGTGCGCATCTGGAAGGAGAAGATCGCGCAGTTGCCGGTGCTCGTCGTCACGAACATCTGACCCTCGGAGCCGATCGTCAACGGCTGGGCGATCGGGCCGCCCACCGGACGCGACCAGCTCAGCGACATCGCCTCCGCGCCGGTCACCGGGCTCGCGCCACCGTTACGGCCGTCGTGATGGACTGCGGGCCAACCCTTTCCGCTGCCGACCGTGATGTCGTCCACATCGGTGCCGCAGCCTGCCAACGCCACCACACCGGCGGCAGCGAGCGAGGCCACGACGCGAGTCCGAGTTCGCACCTGCTGATCTCCCTGTTTTATCGAGCCGATGATCGGGGTATGGCACGGTAAGCGTGCGCTCCGAAAGTACTCTGTGTTATCGATGACCGAATCCCCGGGGCTGGCCCGGTGCGATCACGACGGGAGAGTAGTTCGTGACGAGCATGTGGGGCGCGCCGTTGAGCGCGCGCTGGCGTGGTTCACGCCGCCGCGATCCGCAGCAGGCGCGTTTTCTGACCAGGGACTCGCTGCGCTGGGTGCTCGCCAACCGCGCCTACACGCCCTGGTACCTGGTGCGGTACTACCGGCTGGCCAAGTTCCGGCTGGCCAACCCGCACATCGTGCTGCGCGGCATGGTGTTCCTCGGCCGCAATGTGGAGATCCACGCGACCCCGGAATTCGCCCGCATGGAGATCGGCCGCTGGGTGCACATCGGTGACGGCAACGCCATCCGCTGCCACGAGGGCTCGCTGCGCATCGGCGACAAGGTGGTCTTCGGCAAGGACAACGTCGTCAACACCTACCTCGACATCGAGATCGGCGAGTCCACGCTGGTTGCCGACTGGTGCTACATCTGCGACTTCGACCACAAGATGGACGACATCACCCTGCCCATCAAGGACCAGGGCATCGTGAAGAGCCCCGTCCGGATCGGCCCCGACACCTGGATCGCCGCCAAGGTGACCGTGCTGCGCGACACCCGCGTCGGCCGTGGGTGCGTGCTGGGCGCGCACGCGGTGGTCCGCGGCGACATCCCCGACTACAGCATCGCCGTCGGCGCGCCGGCCAAGGTCGTCAAGAACCGCAAGGTCGCCTGGGACGCCACCGCCGAGGAACGGGCCGCCTACATGGCCGCGCTGGCCGATATCGAGCGGAAGAAGAACGCCGCGGCCCAGGCGTAATCGCCGCGCGGCTCCGCGACCGAGGGCTGAGGGATTTCAACCCCGGGGATGATGGTTTTCCACTTGTACCACTAGAACAATTATCGGTGTCGATCTTGCGGGATCCTCCGTTCGCGTGGTTCCCGTATCCTCACCGAAGGAACCATCATGACCAAGAATAGAATTCGCGCAGCCGCAGCAGCTGTGGCGCTCACACCGATGATCGTCATCGGGTCAGCTGTTGCCACTGCGGCCCCCTCCGAAGCCCCTACCCCTGTCGCGGTCTCCGAGCTGGCCCCTGGTCCGGTCGAGCCTGCCGTGCTACTGGCGCCATTTACACTCGGGCTCAGCTTACTCGCGTTCCCGATCTGCTTTGTGCCGCCGATCCTGCCCTTGCTGACAGCCCCCTGCGTCTTCGCTGTATGACCTGAACAAAGTACCGCGACGCAATGCGCCGGCCCGGCGAAGGCCAGCGGCGTCATGCCGTGCCCCGGCATGGTCGCCATGCCGGACCGGCAAAGTAGCCGGCCAGTATCACACCGCCGGTTCCGGCTCGTGCTTCCGACATCCCCGACTACAGCATCGCCGTCGGCGCGCTGGTCAAGGTCGTCAAGTACCGCAAGCTCGCCTGGGACGCCACCGCCGAGGAGCGGGCCGCCTACATGGCCGCGCTGGCCGATATCGAGCGGAAGAAGAACGCCGCGGCCCAGGCGTAATCGCCGCGCGGCTGTGCGGTCGAGGACTGAGGGATTTCAACCCCGGGGATGATGGTTTTCCACTCGAGCCACGAGAACAATTGTCGGTGTCGATCTTGCGGGATCCCTCGCTTGGCGTGGGTTCCCGCATTCCCCACCGAAGGAACCATCATGACCAGAAACAGAATTCGTGTAGCCGCAGCAGCTGCGGCGCTCATACCGATGATCGCGCTGGGTTCCGGTTTCGCCACCGCGGCTCCCGCCGACTCCGTTGTGCCGGTGATTGCACCGGTACCCGTTCAAGTCGAGCCTGCCGCCCTAACCCTGTTCGGTTTGGGCTTCTTGGCCGGAACATGTACTCCCGCGTTCTTCGTCCCGATTGTCGGCCCGTTCGCTTGGATGACCTGCGTCGCTTGACACCGCGCCTAGCGGAAACCGTCCTCCGGACATCGAGCTCGCTGAGCACAGCGCTCCGGAGGGCCTGGTCGATCAGGACCAACTGCTTGCGGTTCGGGAGGAAGGATTATCTGAAGAAGAACGCCGCGCAGGCGTAATCGCCTCGCGGCTGCACGGTCGAGGGCTGAGGGGTTTCAACCCCGGGGATGATGGTTTTCCGCTCGTACTACGAGCAGAGTTATTGGTGTCGATCTTGCGGATCCTTCGCTTCGCGCGGGTTCCCGATATTTCCCACCGAAGGAACCATCATGACCAAGAATAGAATTCGTGTAGCCGCAGCAGCTGCGGCGCTCATACCGATGATCGCGCTGGGTTCCGGTTTCGCCACCGCGGCTCCCGCCGATTCCGTCGTTTCGGTTGCGGACCCAGTGCCCGTTCAGGTCGAGCCGGTGTTCTCGGGCGGAAATCCTGCGTGCAATGCCATCCCCAACGTGTTCCCGATCAGCATCGGCCTGACGCTCTGCCTCGTGTGATCCGGTCGCCGACCGCGAAGGCCTGATTTCAGCTGGGTGTGGAACTTGACCGTGGTGATACCGGGGCTAGCTCACCGACCTCAACCACAATAGCGGGCTGTCGGACGTGGTCGGTACGGTCGCACTGTGAACAGTTATGCGGCGCTGCTGCGAGGGATCGGGCCGAGCAACCCGAACATGCGCAACGAGAAGTTGCGCGGCGTGTTCGAGGGTCTGGGCTTCGACAAGGTCGCCTCGGTCGTATCCAGCGGCAATATCGTCTTCCGGACTGCCGACGACCGGGCCGACCTGGAAGAGCGCATCCAGCAGGCCCTGGCCACCGAACTCGGCATCCCCGGCGGCACCATCATCCGTAGTTACTCCGAACTGCGTGCATTCCTGGACCGCGACCCTTTCGAAGGCCTCCCGCACGAACGCGGTTCCTACCTCACCGTCACCTTCTTCAAGAACACCATGCTTGAAGCCGACACCAAGGCCTTCGAGGACGACCCCCTCACCCGCGTCATCGGCTACGACCGCGAGGCTCGCGCCTTCCTCACCGTCATCGACAACAGCACCGGCAAAACCCCCGACTTCATGGCCCGCCTGGACAAGACCTACGGCAAGGACATCACCACCCGCACCTGGCTCACGATCCAGCGGGTGGTGAAGAAGATGGAAAGTTAGGCCTACCGGTACAGCGTCTCACCGCGGTGGGTGTCGAAGTACTCGCGCACCTCGGAGATCTTGCCGTCGGTGACGACGAAGTTCGCGATGTAGGTGTTGTCGTACTCGTGGCCTGCTGTCGTGATCGCCCTCGATCGCCACTCGACGACAGCGTTCGAGTCGCCGATGGTCAGGCTGAGCAGTTCCGTCGTGAACGAGCCCGGCTGCATCCGAGCCATCGCGATCGGGAAGAACTCGTCGACGATGGCGTCCGGTCCGTGCCAGGTTCCGGCGTTGGGCAGACGGCCCGGTGCGATCCATCGCGCGTCGTCGGTGAAGCACTCCTTCAACAGCGCCGGGGTGCCGGACTGGAGTGCGGCGAAGTAGCGATGGATGGCGGCCTGGGCGGGGTTTTCGGTGGTCACCGACAAAGCTTAGCCGCCGAGGGGAACATATGTTCGATAGCGGCTTCGTCGTAGTGGACCCGCCCTACCGGGCCGCGTGGGCGGTGCACAGGAAAACCGTTGCGTTGCGCCCGATTCGGGTGATCACCAAGGTGTAGGGCTGGGTGCCGCGCTGCTTGAGCTTCTTGCGGAGGGCGTCCGGGTCGATGTCGACGCCTCGGATGAGAATCTCCAGCGAACCGCAGTCGCGGCGGGACAGCTCCTGGCGCAGCGTCTTCTCGCGGAGTTCGAAGCGGTCCTCGATGCGGAAGCCGCGCATGCCAGGGGGGACGGTGTCGCCGGTGAGGTAGGCGATGTGGGGATCGAGTTGCCAGAGGCCGTGTGCGGCGGCGTAGTGGCGGACCAGGCCTGCGCGGACGATCGCGCCGTCAGGGTCGACGATCCACTCGCCGGGAGCGCGCTCGGGGATGTCGTCGGGGGCGGTGTCGGTGAGAGTGGTTGCGGCGCCGCGGGAATCGAGGACGGTGGCGCGGCGGGTGACGCCGGGTTCGGTCAGGCCGGGGGACCACAGGCAGGCTTCGCGGACCGCGCCGTCGAGGGAGACGACCTCGATCTCGCCGTTCCAGCCGAGTCGGTCGAAATCCAGGCCGGGAGCGGATTTTACGGCGATGTCGCGGCCCGCGTAGGCGGCCAGGAGGTCGGGCAGTGGGGGTTGGAGTTTCGCGGGGTCGTAGGTGCGGCGACCGTCGGCTCGGCGGGCCGGATCGGCGATGATCACGGTGTCCCGGGAGGTCGGGGTGAGGGCATCTGCCTTGGCCAGCACTATGTTTCGACCGCGAACCCGCGAAACCTCGTCGGCTGTGCCGGAACCTGTCGCCGACAGCGGCGCGACACCGAGGTTGTGGGCGGCCATCGCCAGCCGCACATCATCGAGGTCACTGCCGATGACAGCCGGACACACCTCGGCCAGCTCGGCCAGCTCCGCCCCGATCGAACAGGTGACATCGTGCACCGCCCGACCAGCCAACCGCACGGCCCGATGCCGGGCGACAAGCCCGGGTGTGGCCTGCTGCAGCGCGTCATCGGTGAACAGCCACTCGGCCGACGCGGGCAGCTTCCCCGCGGCCTTACGCCGCAACCGCACCGTCTCGATCAGCGCGGCGGCGTGCGCGTCGTGCGAGCGACGCACCTGCTCGATATCGCGCAGGTGCGTCGCCGGGGTGAGCTCCAGCCGGTCGACCTCGGCGAGCGCGGCGGATCCCGCCGCGCTGCCCAGATAGGCGACGTCGTCGCGGCCGAAGCGGTACCCCACTTACTTCTGCGCTGCGCCCGGCTTCACGCCGGTGATCATCGCGTTGTAGAAGAACTCGCGCGGAACGACCTTGCGCAGGACGTTCTCGTCGAGCCAGCTCAGGCCCAGCCAGGCACGGTACTGCGCCATGCGGTAGCCGATGGTCAGCTTCTCGTCGGGGACGGCGGCCTCGAAGGTGCGCACCGGCCAGCCCCACAGGGCGGCGGCGAACTCCTCGGTGGTGGCCTTCACGTCGACGGCACCGGCCGACTTGGCCATCTTCTCGAGATCGCTCGGATCGAAGGTGTGCAGGTCGACGACGGCCTCGAGCGCGGCGGCGCGGGAGGACTCGTCCAGCTCGGTCTGCGGACGACGCCAGCCGGACAGGAACGGCAGCTTGGTGATCTCGGTGGTCACCTTCCAGGTGGCCTGGCCGAGCTTGCGGGCGTAGAGGTTGCCGATGGTGGTCGGCTCACCGGCGAAGACGAAACGCCCGCCCGGCTTGAGCACCCGCAGGCACTCCTTGAGGGCCAGCTCCACGTCCGGGATGTGGTGCAGCACAGCGTGGCCGCAGACCAGGTCGAAGGTGTCGTCGTCGTACGGGATGGTCTCGGCGTCGGCGACGCGGCCGTCGACATCCAGGCCCAGATGCTCGGCGTTGCGCAGCGCGACCTTCACCATGCCGGGCGAGAGGTCGGTGACCGAACCCTTCTTCGCGATGCCGCCCTGCATCAGGTTCAGCAGGAAGAACCCCGTGCCGCAGCCGAGCTCGAGCGCCCGTTCGTAGGGCAGCGGGGCGGGGCCGACCGCGAGGTCGAACCGGCCGCGGGCATACGCGATACAGCGTTCGTCATAGGAGATCGACCACTTGTCGTCGTATGTCTCCGCTTCCCAGTCGTGATACAGGACCTGGGCGAGCTTGGTGTCCTTCAGCGCTGCTTCGACCTCGGCCTCGGTGGCGTGCGGGTTCGGCGCCGGGTCATCGGGGTGGACCGTCATAACCGCCAAGAGTAATAGGAGACCCTCAGCACGCAATGGGCGGTCTTGTTTCCGGCGGTTCCAACTGGTCGAGCGACCGGTCTCAGCTCACCGGCCGGTGAAGACCGCGCTGTTCGGACCCTCGGCGGCGAAGGTGCGGGTGCCGGTGCGGGCGTCGTCGGTGTCGAACAGCGCCGACCATTCGGTGACGGCGGTGGAGTGCGCGTGCGGGCCCGCCTCGAAGACCGCCTTGGCGGCCGCGAGGGCGCGCGGGGCGGCCGTCACGAACTGCTCGGCCCAGCGGCGGGCGGCGGTGAGGACGTCGTCGGGGGCGACGACCTCGTCGACCAGACCGAGCTTCGCGGCTTCCTCGGCGTCGACGAATCGACCGGTGTAGACGAGGTCCTTGGCGCGGCTCGCGCCGATCAGCAGCGACAGCCTGCGGATCCCCGACAGCGGGATCAGGCCCGCCTTGATCTGCGGCAGCCCGAGTTTTACGTTGTCGCCGATGATCCGGTGGTCGGCGCCGAGGGCCAGCTCCAGACCGGCGCCGAGGCAGTAGCCGGTGATCGCGGCGACCGTCGGCTGCGGCACCCGGGTGAGGCAGCCGAGGGCGGCTTGCAGGTCGGCGGCCATGGCGGCGGCCTGCTCGGCGTCGAGCTCGGCGAGCTCGGTCATCTCGTCGCCCGCGCTGAACACCCGCTCGTCGCCGTAGACGATGAGCGCGGCCACCCCGGGGTGCCTGCTCACCGTCTCGGCCGCCGCGGCGACCTCACGGGCCAGCTGGGCGTCGACGAGGTTCAGCGGCGGACGATCGATGCGCAGCAGCGCGACGCCGCGAGCGGTCGGCTCGGCGGGCAGCTCGAGGGTGACGAATTCGGCCATGCGGCCAAACCTACCGGCCGCGCAATGCGCTCTGCTGCGGCAGCTCCGCGAAATACCGTTCGTTGTCGGGGAAGTTCGACAGCGGCCTGCCCTCGGCGCCCGGCGAGTACACCGGCATGATCGGCGTGATGTCGCGCTCGCCGGCCAGCACCGCGGCGGTGTCGGCGAATCCGCACAGCGCGTCGAGCTGCGACCACGTCGGCGGCATCAGCACGTGCTCGCCGACCCGCCAGCTCGCCAGGGCGTCCTGCGGCGTCTGCCACGCCACGTGCGCCGCCTCGGTGGTGGCGCCGTCGGCGATCTGCCCCTGCGGCAGCACGGCGACGAAGAACCGGGTGTCGTAGCGGCGGGGTTCGGCTTCGGGGGTGATCCAGTTCGACCAAGGCCGCAGCAGGTCGGCCCGCAACACCAGCCCCTCGGCGGCCAGGAAGTCGGCCAGCGACAGCTCACGGCGCTCGAGCTTGCCCCTGGACTCGCGGTAGATCGTGGAGTCGTCGACGACGGAATCGGCGGTCGGCCCGGCGAGCAGCACGCCGCATTCCTCGAAGGTCTCCCGTACCGCCGCGGCGACCAGCGCCTGCGCCGTCTGCTCGTCGGTCGCGAAACGCTCGGCCCACCACGCGGGTTCGGGTCCGGACCAGGCGATGTCGGCGATCCCGTCGGTGGCGTCGACGCCGCCGCCGGGGAACACGGTGACCCCCGCCGCGAACGCCATACCGGTCACCCGGCGCTGCAGGAACACCTCGATGCCTGCGACACCGTCGCGCACCAGCATCACCGTCGACGCGTCGCGTGCGGCTACCGCGGACTCACTCATACCCGTTCCTCTCCACCACCGGACACTGCCCGGCGACCGGCCCCATCGCCGGTCGGAGTACCGGCAGGCCGCGCCCGTGTCGGCGCGGCCGCGACTCCGGCCTCCCTTGCACCCTAACGCCCGCTTGGTTAGCAAGGGGAACAGTGCGGCCGGTCCGGTCCGGGTTCCCGCTGAGTGGGAGTCAGGCGCGGCGGTGCTGCCCCGCCCGACGGGCCCGGCGGGCGAACCAGCGCCCGTCGACCCGGTCCAGCGCGATGGACTGGCTGAACGCGGCGCTGAGGTTCTCGGCGGTGAGCACGTCCTCGAGCAGACCCTGCCCGACGACCTCGCCCTCCCTGAGCAGCATGGCGTGGGTGAAGCCCGGCGGGATCTCCTCCACGTGGTGGGTCACCAGGACCATCGCGGGCGCGTCGGGGTCGGCGGCCAGATAGCCGAGCCGCTCCACGAGCTCCTCGCGCCCACCCAGGTCCAGGCCCGCGGCGGGTTCGTCGAGCAGCAGCAGTTCCGGGTCGGTCATCAGGGCGCGGGCGATCAGCACCCGCTTGCGTTCGCCCTCGGACAGGGTGCCGTAGGTGCGATCGGAAAGGTGTTCGGCGCCCAGGGTTTCCAGCATGTCGACGGCGCGTTCGGTGTCGATGTCGTCGTAGCGTTCGCGCCACCGGCCCAGCACCGCGTAGCCGGCCGAGACCACCAGGTCGCTGACCTTCTCGTCGACGGGGATGCGGCTGGCCACCGCCGCCGAGGACAACCCGATGCGCGGGCGCAGCTCGGTGACGTCGACGCGACCGAGCGTCTCCCCCAACAGGTTCGCGTCACCGGAGGTCGGATGGACCTCGGCGGCGGCCATTCTCAGCAGCGAGGTCTTGCCTGCCCCGTTGGGGCCGAGCACCACCCAGCGTTCGTCGAGCTCGACCTGCCAGCTGACCGGGCCGACGAGCGTTCGGCCCGAGCGGCGGATGGTCACGTCGGAGAAGTCGATGAGCAGATCGGGATCGGGTTGCGACACGCGCTCCATCTTGGACCACGCGGGCCCTCAGCGGAACGACCGGCCCGGGTGGGATTCGTCCTTGCTGGTCGGCGCGGAATCGCGGTGCCCGCTCGGCTCGTCGCGCAACATCCTGGCGGCGAGAAGGGAGATCGGCACCGACAGCACCACCCACACGATCAGGATCACCACAATCGTGGTCACCATCGCGGAACCTCCCTACGCCTCGATGCCTGGACCGTCGGTTTCATATACCCTCACGATCCCCCGGATACACTCCGTCGTGGCGGCGAGTCGCGAAAACCAGCACCGAACAGCCGGATTCGGCCGCGCGTGTCGGCGGGTCAGGCCCGGGCGGGCACCGCGATCACCGTCATCGAGCCGGGTGCCACCTCGGTGAAGCCCGCGTCGCGCACGGCGACCGCGCGACCAGCGGCCACCTCGGCCACCAATCCCGCCCACCGCTGGTCGTCGGCATCGCGGACCGCGCACCGGAACTCGTGCTCGGCCCAGGCCGCAGCGGCCGTCACCGGCAGGGCGCCCGCCAGCAGCATGCTCGCGTGCCCGACCTGGGCGGCCGCCTTGCCGACCGACATCTCGAGCGCCGCGTTGACCCACAGCACCGGCAGCCGCGGGTCCGGCGGGCCCGGCTCGTCGTGCTCGAGGTCGGTGCCGCCGATCTGCAGCTTGCGGATCCGCTGGTCGATCGCGCCGACCGGGCCGGGAACGAACGCACGGGCCTGCGCGCCGTCGACATCGATCGTGACACCGTCGACCCCGCCCGCGGCGACCCACTGCGAGCCGCGAGCCCGCCGGGCCACCTTCCTGATCCTGGACCGCTTCCACGCCAGATACCGCGGCTCCCACTCCCCGCCCGGTCCGGAGCGCGGATCGAGGCACACGGCCACGGCAGCGGCCGCCGCGGCTTCCAGGAGCGCGCTGCGGGCGGGCGGATGGGTCTTCGGGATGTGCAGCACCATCTGCATCGCCTGGACCATCGCCGGGTCGTCAGGGTCGCCGTTGCCGCCGTAGCCGCGCGCCAATTCGGCGTGCCGCACAGCGAATTCGGCCGCTTCGTCCCTGACTTCCGCCTCGGTCTCCGCGCTGCTCACTTCCGCGCTGCCCATGCCACAACACCCGATTCGATCGACGCCACCAGTCCGGCCCAGCCTAGCGAGCCGGACCGACCGGCCCTGTCGGCGCTAGGAGACCTGCACCTGCACGAGGAAGGTGGTCTCGGGTTCGATGGACGGTTGCGCGGCGGGACCGTGGACGAACTCGACCGTCGTCGCGCCCGGTGCGATGGCGCGGAACGGCCAGACCGTGGTGTCGCCGTCGGACTCGGGGTCTTCCGCGAGCAAGATGCCCGTCTCGACGTTCACCGGGCCCCATTGGTCGGGCGCGTCGGGATCCTGTGGGAGCCGCACGAGCAGACGTTGACCGACCGTGAGTCGCACCGAACCGCCGTTGGCCGACTGGTCGACCGTCACCGGGGTTGTCGCCGCCTCCGGCGTCGCGGTCGGCAGGGCGATCGTCGTCGGGGAGACATCGTCGGACGGCTCGTCGTCACCGCAGCCGGCGAGCAGCCCGGCGACGGCGATCAGGACGAGCGCGGACTTGCGCAGCGGCGCGACCGAGACGAACTGCAGCACGGAATTCTCCCAACGCCGAAGGACACCCTGCGCTGGAGGCTAACGCCGGGCCGGCCCCATCCGGCCGCGACGCGCCAGTGACTACCGCCCGAGCAGCGGAACCCGGCGCACCCCGCCGTCGCGGGCGTCTGCCGCCTCGACCTCGTCGCGGGTGACGCCGAGAATGAACAGCACCGCGTCCAGGTAGGGATGCGACAGCGCCGTGTCGGCCACCTCGCGCAGCGCGGGCTTGGCGTTGAACGCGACGCCGAGCCCGGCGGCGTTGAGCATGTCGATGTCGTTGGCGCCGTCGCCGACCGCCACGGTCTGCTCCATCGGCACGCCCGCCTCGGCGGCGAACTTGCGCAGCGCGGTCGCCTTGAAGGCCCGGTCGACGATCTCCCCGACCACCCGGCCGGTGAGCTTGCCGTCGACGATCTCGAGGGTGTTGGCCTGCACGAAGTCGAGTTCCAGCTCGTGCGCGAGCGGCTCGATGACCTGCCGGAACCCGCCGGAGACCACACCGCAGCGGAACCCGAGCCGCCGCAGGGTGCGGATGGTGGTGCGCGCGCCGGGGGTGAGTTCGATCCGGTCGGCGACCTCCTCGATCACCGACTCGTCGAGACCTTCCAGGGTCGCGACCCGCTGCCGCAGCGATTCGGCGAAGTCGAGTTCACCGCGCATCGCGGCCTCGGTGACCTCGCGGACCTGCTCCTCGACACCGGCGTGCGCGGCCAGCATCTCGATGACCTCGCCCTGGATCAGGGTGGAGTCCACGTCGAAGACGATGAGCCGCTTGGCGCGACGGGCCAGCCCGGCCCGTTCCACGGCGATGTCGACCTGCTCGGCGACGGCCACGTCGGCCAGCGCGGTGCGCAGCCGGGAATCGGTGTCGGCGCCGGTGTCGGTCGCGGTAACCATCAGCTCCATGCCGGTCACCGGGTAGTCGGCGATGCCGCGGATGGTGTCGATATTGGCGCCGAGGGCGGCGAGCATCCGCGAGATCGCGCTGAACGCGTGCGCGGTGACGGGGGCGCCGAGCACCACCACGGCGTGCGTCGACATCGGCGGCTTGCCGATCTGCGCGTCGACGGACACGTCGACCTGCATGCCGACGGTGTTCATCGCCTCTTCGAGTTCGTCCTGCAGCGCCTCGGGGTCGTTGGGGCACGACACCAGCACACCGAGGGTGAGCCTGCCCCTGATGACGACCTGCTCCACGTCCAGCAGGCTCACCTGATGCCGCGACAGCGCTGTCAGCAGCACAGAAGTGACGCCAGGTCGGTCGGGACCGGTGACGGTCACGAGAACTGTGGTGTCGGCCAAGTCGATCTGCTCCGTTCGATTACCCACAAAAAGAGTGTGCACCTGCTGGTCACCCAGCAGGTGCACACCCCTAGTCGTTTGGCGGTTCCTACTTACTTACTTCTTCGCCAGCGTGCCTTCGGCGACGTGCGTGGCGTGCTTGGCCGAGCCCCAGCCCACGTGCGCCTCGGCCTTCATGCGCTCGACCATGTGCGGGTAGTGCAGCTCGAACGCCGGACGCTCCGAGCGGATGCGCGGCAGCTCGTAGAAGTTGTGCCGCGGCGGCGGGCAGGTGGTGGCCCACTCGAGGGAGTTGCCGTAGCCCCACGGGTCGTCCACCGTGACGACCTCGCCGTAGCGGTAGCTCTTGAAGGTGTTCCACACGAACGGCAGCATCGACGAGCCCAGGATGAAGGCACCGATGGTGGAGATCGTGTTCAGCGTGGTGAAGCCGTCGCTGGGCAGGTAGTCGGCGTAGCGACGCGGCATGCCCTCGGCGCCCAGCCAGTGCTGCACCAGGAAGGTGGTGTGGAAGCCGACGAAGGTGGTCCAGAAGTGCCACTTCGCCAGGCGCTCGTCCATCATGCGGCCGGTGATCTTCGGGAACCAGAAGTAGATACCGGCGAAGGTGGCGAACACGATGGTGCCGAAGAGCACGTAGTGGAAGTGCGCGACGACGAAGTACGAGTCGGTGACGTGGAAGTCCAGCGGCGGCGAGGCCAGGATGACGCCCGACAGACCACCGAAGAGGAAGGTCACCAGGAAGCCGATAGACCACAGCATCGGTGATTCGAACGTCAGCTGACCGCGCCACATGGTGCCGATCCAGTTGAAGAACTTCACACCGGTCGGGACCGCGATGAGGAAGGTCATGAAGGAGAAGTACGGCAGCAGCACGGCGCCGGTGGCGTACATGTGGTGCGCCCACACGGCGATGGACAGCGCGGCGATACCGAGGGTCGCGTAGACCAGCGTGGTGTAACCGAAGATCGGCTTACGGCTGAAGACCGGGAAGATCTCGGACACGATGCCGAAGAAGGGCAGCGCGATGATGTAGACCTCGGGGTGGCCGAAGAACCAGAACAGGTGCTGGTAGAGCAGGATGCCGCCGGTGGCCGGGTCGTAGATGTGGCCGCCGAGGTGACGGTCGTAGGCCAGGCCGAACAGCGCCGCGGTCAGCAGCGGGAACGCGAGCAGCACCAGGACCGAGGTCACCGCGATGTTCCAGGTGAAGATCGGCATGCGGAACATGGTCATACCGGGCGCGCGCAGGCAGACCACGGTGGTGAGCATGTTGACGCCACCGAGGATGGTGCCGAGACCGGAGACGGCCAGACCCAGGATCCACAGGTCGGTGCCGACACCGGGCGAGTGCAGGATGTCGGTCAGCGGGACGTACGCCGTCCAGCCGAAGTCCGCGGCGCCACCGGGGGTCACGAAGCCCGCGGTCGCCATGGAGCCGCCGAACAGGTACAGCCAGTAGCTGAACGCGTTCAGTCGCGGGAAGGCGACGTCGGGGGCGCCGATCTGCAGCGGCAGGATGATGTTGGCGAAGCCGAACACGATCGCCGTCGCGTAGAACAGCAGCATGATCGTGCCGTGCATGGTGAACAGCTGGTTGAACTGCTCGGGCGAGAGGAACTGCAGACCCGGGCGGGCCAGCTCGGCGCGCATGAGCAGCGCCATGAGACCGCCGACCAGGAAGAAGCTGATCGCCGTCACCAGGTACATGGTGCCGAGCACCTTGGGGTCGGTGGTGGTGACCGCCTTGTACAGGAACGAGCCCTTGGGCCCGGTCCGAGCAGGATACGGTCGAGTCGCTTCCAACTGAGGGACTGGCCTGGGCTCTACCGCAGTCACTGATCCTCCTGAAGATGCCTGTACGTCACTCGCAGGCCCTCCGTCCTCCGGTCAGAGGCAGACGACGGTCAGCATGCGTTGAGTGAATCGTAAACCGTGCTGCCGCAGCATCACGCGCGGGTCCTACTCTGTGTCGTATTCAGCGCGCCGTAGACGGACGACAGTGTGCCGGGCGGACGCCGGTCTCGATCTTCCTCCGCAGGTCGCGCGGGTGCAACGGTTGGCTGCGATGACTTTTCGACCGCAGGGGCGTCATCACTGTGTCGAGCTATTCCCCCGCAGCCGAGGAGTCCTCATGTCCAGTACCACCCAGCCCGGTGATCCCACCTGGGTCGATCTCTACACCGCCGATCTCGACCGTGCCATCGCCTTCTACGGCGAGCTGTTCGGCTGGACCGCCGAACGCGGCGGCGAGGAATTCGGCGGCTACACCACTTTGCGCAAGGACGGCAAGGCCGTCGCTGGCGCGATGGGTCGCGTCCCCGACGACGGCGATCCGTTCCCCGATCGCTGGACCGTCTACCTGGCCTCCGCCGACGCGGCGGCGACCACGGCGAAGGCGAGCAGCGCCGGCGCGAACGTGTTCGTCGAGCCGATGGCGGTCGGCGATCTCGGCACGATGGCGGTGCTCGCCGATGTCGGCGGCGTCGGTGTCGGCGTCTGGCAGGCGGGCACCTTCCCCGGCTTCGAGGCGATCGGTGACGTCGCCGACGGTGTCTGGAGCAACCACGACGGCGTGCCGTCCTGGTTCGAGCTGATGACCCGCGCCTACGAGCCGTCGCTGACCTTCTACCGCGAGGTCTTCGGCTGGCACGACACCTTCACCGTCGTCGACTCCCCTGAATTCCGCTACACCACCATCCACGCGACCTCGCCGATGCGCGGCGGCGTCATGGACGCCACCGGCCACCTCCCCGAGGGCATCCCCGGATCGTGGACGGCCTACTTCGGCGCCGACGACGTCGACAAGACCGCCGCCCAGGCTCTGGCTCTCGGCGGCACCGTGGTGTTCGAGCCGATGGACACCCCCTACGGCCGCCTGGCGGGCCTCACCGACCCGACCGGCGCCCACTTCAGCATCGGCGGCAACGCGCGCTGACCAGGCCCGCGACGGCGGCGGCCGGTCGCGCCGCCGCCGTCGCGCGCACCACCTTGGGGTGGTAAACGCGCCCCCTGGGAGGTCGCCCCCCAACGCTGGGGTTGCTGTCGGAGTCCCCACCCGGCGACGACAGTAGAGGTGTACCGAAAAGCACCTCCTACCAGCGCCAAGGGGACACCACGATGAGCACGATGACCACCGCGATCGCCGACAACGTCATCCAGCTGCCGCGCAAGCAGGCCGGCCCGATCGCCACCGATGGTCACCTCGCCGACTCCGATCAGGATCGCTGGGCCAACCGGCTGGCGCGGCTGCTGCTCGGCCGCGGCGCCACCGCGGGCAGCCGGATCGCGCTGGCGGTCGACGCCACGATCGAGGCGATCATCGCCGAGGCGGCGGTGCGCAAGATCGGTGCGATCCCTGTCTCCGTGACCGACGACGAATTCGTCTTCGGCGCCTACACCGGCATCACCACCCGGGCCCGCAGGCCCGAACTGACCGACGACGTCGACTGGCTGGTTCTCGACGATCGCTCGACCCTGCAGCGTTATCTGGTCAGCTCGGACGCGCCGCTGTCCACCAGGGATCTGCGCGCGGTCTCGTAGAACCCATTCCGGTCCGGTCCGCACAGGTTCAGAATGGACCTAGATCGCGGAACGCAGCGGGTCCGGGACCCATGGTGAATACCGAGCTCCAGACATGAGAACGCAGGTCTGCTCATGACCCAGTCTTCCCTGCAGGGACCGGGCACCGCCGTACGCGACGGCGCCTTCCCCTTGTCCGCCGCCCAGCGCGGGATCTGGTTCGCCCAGCTGGTCGCGGGCGAGACCCCCATCTCCATCGCCCAGTACGTCGAACTGTCCGGACCGATCGACCACGAGCTGCTGACCGAGGCCGTCCGGCGCACCGGCCGTGAGTTCGGCACCGGCTATCTGCGGCTGATCGATATCGACGGTCAGCCGTATCAGCTCGTCGACCTGAGCCTCGACGCCGACATCGCCGAGCTCGATTTCCGGTCAGAGCCCGACCCGGAGCGAGCCGCGCGCGCCTGGATGCGCGCCGAGTACACCGCGCCGCTGGATGTGATGCGTGACCGGCTGATCTACCTGGCGATGCTGCGGGTCGGCGCGGACCGCTGGTTCTGGTACGTGCGGATGCATCACATCGTGCTGGACGGCATGGGCGCGCTGGCGCTGGTCCAGCGGGCGGGTGAGCTCTACAACGCCGCCTTCGAGGGCAGGGAGCCGCCGCCGAGCAAGGCCGAACCGCTGCAGAAGATCGTGGAGGCCGATCTGGCCTACCGGACCTCGGCCCGTTTCGAGGCCGATCGCCAGTACTGGCGCGAGCACCTGGCCGGCATGGCGGACCCGGTGAATCTCGCCGGCCGCGACGCCGAGGTCGACGCCCACCCCAACCGCGTCTCCGGCGCACTGCCCGCCGAGACGACCGCGCTGCTCGATTCCGTCGCGACGGCGGTGAACTCCGGTGTCGCGCCCACGGTAGTGGCCGCGTTCGGCGCCTACCTCGCCGCGATGACCGGCGCACCGGAGGTCGTGCTGAGCCTGCCGGTGTCGGCGCGGACCTCCGCGACGCTGCGCCGGTCGGGCGGCATGCTCGCCAATGTCGTCCCGTTGCGCGTCACCTTGACACCCCAGACCACGGTGGGCGCCGCGATCCTCGCCGTGCAGGGTGAGCTGACCGGCGCGCTGCGACGCCAGCGCTACCGGCAGGAGGACATCGTCCGCGATCTGGGCTGGGCGATGGACGAGGCGGCGTCGTTCGGTCCCGCCGTGAATCTGATGATGGTGGACACCAGGATCGCGCTCGGCCCGGTCGTCGGGCGGCTGCACGTGCTCACCTCCGGACTGATCGACGATCTGTTCGTCAATGTGTATCCCGGTGTGGGCGGCGAGAGTACCCACATCGATCTCCAGGGCAACGGAAACCTGTACAGCGAAGCCGAATTGGCGGCGCACCACGAGCGATTCCTGCTGTTCCTGCACCGTTTCCTCGTCGCGGGCCCCGATGCGCCGCTGTCGACGGTGCCCGTTCTTTCCGCCGCCGAGCAGGCGATGTCGGTGCCGGCACGTGGACCGGCAAGTGTCGAATCCCGCACGCTGCCCGAGATTCTCGCTGCGGGCGTCGCCATCGACCCGAATGCCGTGGCCCTGCGCTGGGGCGCGGGCGAGAAACTCACCTATCGCGAGGTCGACGAGTACTCGAACCGCCTCGCTCGCGTGCTGATCGCAGCTGGCGCTGGCCCTGAACACGGTGTCGCGCTGTCGATTCCGCGATCGGCCGAATCGGTCCTCGCGACCATCGCGGTGGCCAAGACCGGTGCGCCGTTCGTGCCGATCGATCCGACCTACCCCGCGGACCGGATCGAGCACATGGTGGGCGACAGCGGCGTGGTCACCGGCCTGACGGTCATCGAGGCGCGAAAGTCGCTGCCGGACAGTGTCGATTGGCGCTCGATCGACGACGAGGCGACCGCCCTGCTCATCGCCGCGCAGGACGCCGGTCCGATCACCGATGCCGAACGGCGGGCCCCGATCCACCCGGATCAGGTCGCCTATGTCATCTATACCTCCGGCTCGACCGGCTTGCCCAAGGGCGTACTCGTGTCGCACCGTGGTCTGGCGAATCTGGTCGCCAGTTCTGGGGCGGGATTCGGCGTCGATGCGGAATCCGTTGTCGCCCATGCAGTGTCACCGAGCTTCGATATCTCCGTCGAGGAGATCCTGGTGACGCTGGCCACGGGCGCCACCCTCGCGGTGGTGCCGCCGTCGGCGTACGCGGGTGAGGAGATGGCGCAGGTGCTGCGCGCGCATCGTGTCACCCATCTCAATGTCACGCCCGCCGTCGTCGGCTCGCTCGATCCGGACACGCTCCCCGATTTGCGCACCATTGTGGTCGGCGGTGACGCGTGCCCGCCGGAACTGGTGTCGAAGTGGTCCGGTCGGGCACTGATCAACGGCTACGGCCCCACCGAGACCACCATCACGACAACGCTGACCGAGCCGCTGACCCCGGGTGCGCCGGTGACGATCGGCAGCCTCGTCCGCGGTGTCACCGGCCTGGTCCTCGACCCGTGGTTGCGTCCCGTCCCCGCGGGCACCGTGGGTGAGTTGTACCTCGCGGGCCCCGGTGTGGCGCGCGGCTATCACCGGCGCAGCGGGTTGACCGCGAGCCGATTCGTCGCCGATCCCCACGCACCCGGCCGGCGGATGTACCGCACCGGCGATCTGGCGCGCTGGACCGACGACGACGGCCGGTTCACGCTGGTTTACCAGGGCCGCAGCGACTTCCAGGTGAAGGTGCGCGGCTACCGGATCGAACTCGGCGAGATCGACGCCGCCTTGGAAGGCCTACCCGAGATCGATTTCGCGCTCACCCTCGGTGTCGACACCGCCGCGGGCGCGACCGCGCTGGTCTCCTATGTGACGACGACACCCGGCGCCGAGGTGCATCCCGAAGCGGTGAAGGCCGCTGTCGGCGAACAGCTCCCGGCCTACATGGTGCCGTCGGTCGTCATGGTGCTCGATCGTGTTCCGCTCACGCCGCTCGGCAAGGTCGACCGCAAGGCATTGCCCGCACCGGATTTCGGCGCCCGCACGGTCACCAGCCGGGCACCGTCCACGCCGCGCGAGGAAGCACTCGCCGCGCTCTTCGCCGAGGTCCTCGGACTCGACACGGTCGGGGTCGACGACAGCTTCTTCGCCCTCGGCGGCGACAGTATCGTCTCCATTCAGCTGGTCTCCCGCGCGAAGGCGGCCGGGATCGCGTTCAGCGCCAGGGATGTCTTCGAGCGCAAGACGGTCGCCGCACTGGCCGCCGTGGCGGGCGAGACCGAGGTCCATGTGGTGCACGAGCTGCCCGGCGGCGGCATCGGACCCGTGGAACTCACCCCGATCGTGCACGCCATGGTGGAACACGGTGACACGTGGGGCCGGTACGGCCAGGCGGTCTTGATCGGCCTGCCCGCGAGCACCACGCGGGCGTCGCTCGCCGCCGCCCTCCAGGTGCTGATCGACCACCACGATCTGCTGCGATCCACCCTGCGCGCCACCGATGGCGGCTGGGAATGGGTTGTCGCCGAACCGAATTCGGTCGACGCGGATGCCCTGATCGAAGTGGTGCAGGCCGGTTCCGAACTCGACGTCACGATCGAGAGCGAATTGCAGCACGCCGCCGATCTGCTCGATCCCACCGCCGGTGTCGTAGCCCGCTTCGTGCTGATCGAGCGTCCGGACGACCCGCCACTGTGCTGGCTGGTCCTGCACCACCTGGTCACCGACGGCGTCTCCTGGCGAATCCTGCTGCCGGACTTGGCGACCGCGGCCTTCGGCGGCACCCTCGAGCCGGTCGGCACCTCGTTCCGGCGCTGGGCACACGGCCAGGTGGAGCAGGCAGCCACACGGATCGACGAACTGCCGTTGTGGCAGCGCATTCTGGCGACACCCGACCCGGCCCTCGGTACGGACACCTTCGATCCGGCTGTCGATGTCGTCGACACCATGGCGCAGTGGCAGACGACGATCCCGTCGGATGTCGCCCATACCGTCCTCACCACCCTGCCCGAGCAATTCCATTGCGGCGCAGACGATGTCTTGCTCGCCGCGCTGACGATGGCGGTCTGCCGGTGGCGCGACCGCACCGGCGCGCTGATGATCCTGGAAGGCCACGGCCGCAGCGAATCCTTGCTGCCCGGCGCCGATGTCGCGCGCACGGTCGGGTGGTTCACCAGCGTGTATCCGGTGGCTGGCGACCTGGCCGGACTCGACCTCGACGACGCGTTCGCCGGTGGCCGCGCGGCGGGATCGGCGATCAAGGCGACCAAGGAACAACTGCGCGCACTGCCCGATCGCGGGGTCGGCTTCGGCCTGCTGCGCTACCTGAACAGCGAGACGGCGGCGACGCTGGCCGACGCGCCGACGCCCCAGCTGAGCTTCAACTACCTGGGCCGGGCGGTCACCGGCGGCCACGACGCCTGGGTACCGCAACGCTTCGCGGCGACCAACGACGACCGCGCGCCCCTGGCCGCCGTCGTCGACATCAATGCCGTCCTCACCGACGCGGGCCTGGACGTCACCTGGGCGTACGCGGGCAGGCTGCTCGACGAGACCGCCGTGCGCGACCTGGCCGACCTGTGGTCCGCGGCGCTGGACGCCCTCGTCGCCCACGCGCGCAGCGGCGTCTCGGGTGGCCGCACCCCCTCGGACTTCGCGCTCGTCACGCTCGACCAGCCCCAGATCGACACCTGGGAACGGACCTACCCGAACCTCGCCGACGTGTGGCCGCTGTCGCCGTTGCAGTACGGCCTGCTCTTCCACGCGCTCTACGACTCCGACACCGCCGACGGCTACACGGTCCAGTCACTGCTCACCCTGGCGGGCACCGTCGACGCCGCCCGCCTGCGCGGCGCCGCGCAGGCGCTGATCGATCGGCACGAGAACCTGCGGGTCGCTTTCGTGGAGACCGACGACGGCCCACGTCAGCTGGTGCTCACCGATGCCGAGATCCGCTGGGACGACATCGATCTCATCGGCATCGCCGACGAGGCGGAGCGGGCGCGCGAACTCGACCGCATCATCGCCCTCGACGCGCTGACCCGCTTCGAACTCACCCGACCCCCGCTGGTCCGCTTCACCCTGGTCCGCACCGCGCCAGGGGAATTCCGGCTCATCATGACCAATCACCATCTGGTACTGGATGGTTGGTCGACACCGCTGCTGGTTCGGGAACTGCTCACGCTGTACGTCACCGCCGGTGACCCGTCGGTCCTGCCGCCCGCGCGCTCGTACCGGGAATTCCTGTCCTGGCTGGGCGAACAGGATGCCGAGGCATCGATCGCCGCATGGAAGCAGGCGCTGGCCGGTATCGATACGCCGACCCGCGCCGTCCCCACCCTGGCCGGCATCGAGTCGACCGAAACCGCGATGATCTCGCACGACCTGTCCGCCGAGACCGTCGCCGTCCTCGAATCCGCGGCGCGCGAAGCGGGCGCGACGGTGAACACCCTGGTCCAGGCGGCGTGGTCGATGCTGCTCGCCATGCTCACCGGCCGCACCGATGTGATGTTCGGCAGCACGGTCTCCGGCAGGCCGCCGGAGCTGCCCGGTGTCGAGGACATGGTCGGGTTGTTCATCAACACCGTCCCGGTCCGGGTGACGCTGGACCCCGCGGAAAAGGTCAGCGACCTGCTGGCCCGCGTGCAAGCCGAGCAGGCACGACTGATGGACCACCAGCACGTCGGCCTGGCCGCGATCCACCGCGCCGTCGGTCTCGCCGAACTGTTCGACACGCTGACCGTCTTCGAGTCCTATCCCATCGACCGCGAGGCGCTGTCGCAGGCCCTGGACATCGCGGGCATGCGCGTGCTCGACGTGGAGGGCACCGACGCGACGCCGTATCCGCTCAACCTCATGGTGATTCCGCTGCGCGGCACCGCCGGAGCGGGCGACTCCCTGCGGATCACCGTGAAGTTCATGGCCGATCAGCTCGAACACGCTGCCGCGCAATCATTCCTGGATCGCTTCGTCCGGCTGCTCGGGCAGCTCGCCGAGAACCCGCACACTCTCGTCTCGCAACTCCAGTACTGCGACGACACCGAATTGGCCACGCTGGCGCCGGTCCGCGGCCCGAGCCCGCTGCCGATGCGGACGCTGCCGGAAATCCTGGCGGCGGGTGCGCGCATCGATCCCGACGCGATCGCGGTCAGCGCGGGCGAACTGTCCATGAGCTACGGCGAACTCGATGCCTGGTCGAACCGGTTCGCCCGCGTCCTGCTCACTCGCGGCGTCGGGCCCGAGGTGTTCGTGGTTCTCGCGCTGACCCGGTCGCTGGAGTCGGTGGTCGCGGTCTGGGCGCTGGTCAAGTCGGGCGCGGCTTTCGTGCCGCTGGATCCGAGCTATCCGGTGGAACGGATCGAGCACATGCTCACCGATTCCAAGGCGCCGATCGGCGTCACCGTGACGGCGACCGGTGAGACACTGCCCGGCACCATCGACTGGCTGCTCCTGGACGACCTGAACACCATGCGACGCGCCCTGCTGGTCTCCGACGCGCCGATCACCGACGACGAACGCGGCGGCCCCATCGACCTCGACCACACCGCCTACCTCATCTACACCTCCGGTTCCACCGGCAAACCGAAGGCGGTGCTGCTCAGCCACCGCGGCGTCGCGAATCTCACTGCCGCCCAACGCGACACCCTCGCGCTCGATCCGTCCGCGAGCGCACTGCAGGTCGCCTCCCCCAGTTTCGACGCCTCGGTCTTCGAGATGCTCACCGCGCACGCGGCGGGCGGACGGCTGGTCGTGTCGCCGCCGGAGGTCTACGGCGGCAGCGAACTCGAGGCGCTGCTGCGCACCGAGCGGGTCACCCACGCGGTGATCACGCCGTCCGCGCTGGCGACGATGGAACCCACCGAGCTGACCGAGCTGCGAGTGCTCTCGGTCGCCGGCGAGGCGGCCACGCCGGAGCTGATCGAGAAGTGGGCGGCGGGCAGGCGGATGGTGAACCTGTACGGCCCCACCGAGTTCAGCATCTGGGCCACCGGTCCCGCGGAACTCGTGGCCGGCGAGCCGATCACCATCGGCGGGCCGATCCGCGGCGCGGAGGTGGTGGTGCTGGACGGCTGGTTGCGGCCGGTTCCGGTCGGCATCCAGGGCGAGCTGTATCTGGCCGGGCCCGCGCTGGCACGCGGCTATTTCAACCGGTTCGAGATGACCGCGAGCCGGTTCGTCGCCAATCCCTACGGCGCCGCCGGTGAGCGCATGTACCGGACCGGTGACATGGTGCGCTGGGTCGAGCACGACGACGAGCTCGCACTGGAATACCTGGGCCGCAGCGATTTCCAGGTCAAGATCCGCGGCCTGCGGATCGAGCTCGGTGAGATCGACGCGGTGCTCTCCCGCGACGACGAGGTCGACTACGCCGTCACCATCGGACGCGCCGGCCCGGCGGGCGCGACCGTCCTGGTGTCCTATGTGCTGCCCGTGCCAGGTATCGACCTCGATACCGAGCGGCTGCGAGCGTGGGTGGCCTCGGAGCTGCCCGGCTACATGGTGCCCGCCTACGTGGTCGTGCTGGACGACATCCCGCTCACCCCGGTCGGCAAGCTGGACCGCAAAGCCCTTCCGGTGCCGGACTTCTCGGCCGCGCAGCGGCCCTACCTCGCACCGCGCACACCGACCGAGCAGGCCGTCGCCGAGGTGTTCGCCGAGGTACTCGGCACCGATCGGGTGAGCGTCGACCAGTCCTTCTTCGAACTCGGCGGCAACTCGCTGAGCGCGACAAAGGTTGTCGCCCGGGTGAATTCGGCACTCGGCTCCACCATCGCGCTGCGCGACCTGTTCGACGCGCCGACCGCCGCGCAACTGTCATCCCGGGTCGTCCCCGCCGGTGACGGCGGCCCCGGCCGCCCAGCCCTCGCCCCGCGCCTGCGCCCCGACCGCATCCCCCTGTCCCCCGCGCAACAGCGCATGTGGGTGCTCAACCAGCTGGACCCGGACTCGGCCGCCTACAACATCGCGATCGCCCTGCGCCTCACCGGCGACCTGGATGTGGCCGCCATGCGCCGCGCGCTCGCCGATGTGGTGCAACGCCAGGAAAGCCTGCGCACCCGATACCCCGCCGACGCCGAAGGACCACGTCAGGTGGTAGTCGGCATGGACACCGCCACCCCCGCCCTCCCTGTGATCGATACCGAAGACGGTGCGCCGCTGCGTGCTCGGATCAACGAGCTGGCGGGCACCGGATTCGATCTCGCCAAGGAAGCCCCACTGCGCGTCGGGTTGTTCCGGCTCGCCTCCTCCGTCCACGTCATCGTGCTCGTGGTGCACCACATCAGTGCGGATGGCGCATCGATGGCTCCCTTGGCGGCCGATCTGGTCACCGCTTATTCGGCGCGCGCAGCAGGCAACGCGCCCACCTGGTCACCGCTCGCCGTGCAATACGCCGACTTCGCCCTGTGGCACCGCGAACTGCTCGGCAGTCAGACAGACCCGGAATCTGTGGCAGCACGGCAGATTCGGTACTGGAGCGAAACCCTCGCGGGCACTCCCGACGCACTGGAGCTGCCGGCCGACCGCCCCCGGCCCGCGGTGCAGACCATGCGCAGCGACGATGTCGATTTCACCATCGACGACCAGATGCACCGCGCCCTGGTCGATTTCGCCGCCGCCAACAATGTCAGCGTTTTCATGGTGGTGCACGCCGCGCTCGCGGTCCTGCTGGCCCGGCTCGGCAGCACCGACGATGTCGTCATCGGCACCCCCGTCGCCGGTCGCGGTGAGGCGGCGCTCGACGAGCTCGTCGGCATGTTCGTCAACACCCTGGCCCTGCGCACACCCGTCGACTCCGGCACCGGGTTCCGCCAGTTGCTCGCCACGGTCCGCACCGCCGACCTCGACGCGTTCGCCCACGCCGATGTGCCGTTCGAGCAGCTGGTCCAGGTGCTCGACCCCACCCGCTCGACCGCCCACCACCCGATCTTCCAGGTCTCGCTGTCGCTGCAAAATTACGTCGAACCGGTGCTCGAACTGCCCGGATTGCGTTTCGAGGTAGAGGATTTCGACCGCAGCTCCTCGGCCTTCGATCTCACGCTCGACCTGCGCGAGCGCTTCGACGAGTCCGGCCCCGCGGGCTTCGACGGCGTCCTGACCTATGCGACCGACCTCTTCGACACCGCGACGGTCCGCGCGTTCGCGACACGGTGGCGGCGGGTGCTCGCTGCCGTGCTCGCCGATATCGACCTCCGCCTCGCCGACATCGACCTGCTCGACGACTCCGAACGCGCGGAACTGATCCCGGTCCGCGGCCCCGCCGCCGTCGGCACGAAGACACTGCCTCAGCTACTCGCCGACACGGCCACGGCATTCCCCGAGCGACCAGCGCTGGTGTCGGCAGCGACCACCACCTACCGCCAACTCGACGCCCACTCGAACCAGCTGGCTCGGCTACTGATCGAAGCCGGTGCAGGCACGGAAACCGTAGTGGCACTTGGTCTCCCCCGCTGCGCCGAACTGCACACCGGCATCTGGGCCGCCGCCAAGGTGGGCGCGGCCTTCCTGCCGGTCGACCCGAAGCACCCAGCCGACCGGATCGAGCACATGCTCACCGATTCGGGCGCACAGGTCGGCCTGACCCTGGCCGCCTACCGGCCGCAGCTCCCGGACACCACCCGCTGGCTGGTCCTCGACGACCCGGACTTCGCCGCGAGCCTGCGCGCAGCCGACGATGCCGCACTCACCGCCGACGAACTTCCCCTCCCGATCCGGGTCGACAACCCCGCCTGGATGATCTACACCTCCGGTTCCACCGGAACACCGAAGGGCGTCACCGTCACCCACCGCGGCCTGGCCGACCTCGTGGCAGCCCAACGCGCCGACCTCACCCTGGACGAGCACTCCCGCGTCTTGCAGGTCGCCTCACCGAGTTTCGACGCCTCGGTCTTCGAGGCCCTGATGGCATTCGGTTGCGGCGCCGCCTCGGTGATCTCACCGCCGGATGTCTTCGGCGGCGCCCCGCTCGCGGAACTCATCGCGGCCGAGTCGGTCACCCACATGGTGATCACCCCGTCGGCGCTGGCCACCATCGATCCGGCCGAGGTGTCGAGCGTGCGGGTGCTCGCGGTGGCCGGCGAGGCGGTCGGCCCCGATCTGGTGGCCCGCTGGTGTGGCGGTCCGTCCGGCCGGACGATGGTCAACCTGTACGGGCCGACCGAGTACACCATCTGGGCGACCGGGTCCGCGCCGCTGTCGGCGGACGAACCGGTCACCATCGGCACACCGATCCGCGGTGCGGCCGTCCTCGTCCTCGACGACCGGTTGCGCCCGGTACCCGTCGGCGTCGCGGGCGAGCTCTATCTCACCGGGACAGCCTTGGCGCGGTGCTACCACGCCCGGCCGAGCCTGACCGCCGCGCGATTCGTCGCCAATCCCTACGGCGCCCCCGGCGAACTCCTGTATCGCACCGGCGATCTCGTGCGCTGGACCCGCAGCACCGGCCGACTCACCGTGGAATACCTCGGCCGCACCGACTTCCAGGTGAAGGTGCGTGGCCAGCGCATCGAACTCGGCGAGATCGATGCGGTACTCGGTCGCCTCGACGGCGTCGATGTCGCGGTGACACTCGGTGTTCCCGGACCCACCGGCGCGACCGCCCTCGCGGCCTACCTGGTGCGCGCCCCCGGCGCCGACCTCGACATCGCGCGGGTCCGCGCCGAAGCCGCCGACATCCTGCCTGCCTACATGGTCCCGGCCGCTTTCGTCGTCCTGGACTCGATCCCCATCAACGCCGTCGGCAAACTCGATCGGAAAGCCTTGCCGGAACCCGTTTTCGTGGTCGAGGAGACTCCGTACCGAGCGCCTGAGACACCGACCGAACACGTCCTGGCACAGCTCTACGCCGAACTGCTCGGCCGCGAGAAGGTGGGCATCGACGATTCGTTCTTCGCCCTCGGCGGCGACAGCATCCTGGCGATCCAGCTGGTGACCCAGGCGAAACTGGCAGGCGTGCACTGCACCCCGCTGCAGGTGTTCGAACATCGCACGGTGGCCGCGCTCGCCGCCGCCGTCGACGCCGCCGGCGCGGTGCAGGCGCTCGAGGAACTGCCCGGTGGCGGCATCGGCGCACTGCCGCTGACCCCGATCGTGCGCTACATGATCGAGCGCGGCGGCGATTTCGACCGCTTCGCCCAGACCGCCGTCCTGGAGCTGCCCGTCGGCATCGAGCGTGCGCAGCTCGTCGAGACCCTCACCGCCGTGATCGATCGGCACGACATGCTGCGTGCGCGCCTGTGGCAGGCCGAGGACGACTGGCAGCTGCGGGTGGCCGACCCGGGTTCGGTCGACGTGGATTCCCTCGTGCACCGCACCGAGTACGACGCCGCCGACCCGGTCGAGCTGCGCGAATACGCCCAGATCGAGCTCGACTCCGCCATGAACCGCCTCGACCCGGCCGACGGCGTGGTGCTGCAATTCGTCTGGCTCGACCCGGTCGGTGACGCGGGGTCGCGCACCAGGCCGGGCCGCCTGATCGTCGTCGCGCACCACCTCGTCATCGACAGCGTCTCGTGGCGAATCCTGGTGCAGGACCTGATCGGTGCGTGGGCACAGGTGTCGGTCGGCAACACCCCGGTCCTCGCCGACGTCGGCACCTCCGTGCGCCGCTGGTCGCACGCGCTGACCGAACAAGCGCGCAGCGAGCGGCGCCGGGCCGAACTCGGCTACTGGCAGCAGGTCGTCGGCGGTCCCGACCCGCTGCTCGGGGACCGGCCCCTCGATCCGGCGATCGACCAGGCCAACACCGTGCGCCGCCTCGACATCGAAGTCGACGACAACGTCACCACCGCGCTGCTCACCACCCTGCCCAGGCTGTTCCACGGCAGCGTCACCGACGCGTTGCTCGCCACCATGGCACTGGCGCTCGTGCGCTGGCGTGCGCGCCGCGGCGTGCACGAGCACTCGGCGCTGCTGCGGCTGGAAGGCCATGGCAGGCAGGAGGAAGTCGTGCCCGGCGCCGACCTGTCGCGAACCATGGGCTGGTTCACCTCGCTGTACCCGGTGCGCCTGGACCTCGCCGGTATCGACGTCGAGGACGCGCTCGCCGGCGGCCCCGCCATGGGCGCGGCGATCCGCGCGGTCAAACACCAGCTCCTGGCGGTGCCGGACAAGGGCATCGGCTTCGGCATGCTGCGCTACCTCGATCCCGAGACGGCCGCCCAGCTCCCGCAGCGACTCCCCGGGCAGATCCTCGTGAACTACCTCGGCAGGCACACGACGGCCGAGGTCCCCGCCGGGCTGGAAGGCCTCGGCTGGCTGCCCACCGACGACCTCGGCGATCTGCGCGCGGACGAGCATCCCGAGGTCCCGATCATGCAGGCGATCGACGTGAACGCCCTGGTTGTCGGCAACCGATTGCGCGCCGACTTCGGCTACCCCGAACACCTGCTCGCCCGCGACGATGTCGCCGAACTCGCCCAGCTGTGGGCCGAAGCCCTCGGCGCGGCAGCGCATTTCGCCGCCACCCCCGCCGCCCAGACGGCCTCGGCCGAGGAAACCGCCGCCCTCGCCGCGCAGACGGCAGCTGCCGCCGAGCCCGCCGCCGCCGGACCTGCCGGGCTGGGTCTCGATGTGCTGCTACCGATCCGGCTCGGCGGCGATCGCCCCGCCCTGTTCTGTGTGCACTCGTCGTCCGGAATGTCCTGGAGCTACCTGGGATTCGCCGAACAGCTCGCACCGGGCCGACCGATCTACGGACTCCAAGCCCCCGACCTCAGCGGCCGCGAGCCATCGGCCCGCTCCATCGAGGAGTTCGCGCGACGGTATGTGCGCGAGATCCGCGCGGTGCAGCCGAGCGGTCCCTATCACCTGCTGGGCTGGTCGTTCGGCGGTCTGATCGCCCAGGCCATGGCGGTCGAACTGGCCGCGGCGGGCGAGCGCGTCGGCGTGGTGGCGCTGCTGGACACCGACACCGCCGATATCGACGGCGACACCATCGAACGCCTGTCACCGGGCGCCTTCATCAACACATTCGGCTCGATCTTCGGCATCGACAATGTCCCCGCCGACGCCACCGCCGCGGAAGCGGCCGACCTCATCACGGCCGAGCTCGGCGGCGTCGAACTCATCGACGCCGCCACCATCGAGCGCATGGCGGGCTCCTACAACGCCTCCGCGGGAACACGGACCGGCTATCAACGCCCGGTCTACCACGGCGACATCCTCTATTTCAGCGCCACCGTCGACCCCTCCCCGTGGATGGGCCCGGACGGCTGGCGACCCTACGTGACCGGCGACATCGTCAACTGCGATGTCGACGTGACCCACGACGAGATGACCAATCCCCATGCACTGTCGGTCATCTCGCCGGTACTCGACGAGCACATGGAAGCAGGAGACCGGATATGAGCGTCGAACGCACTGTCATCCAGAGCCCGACAGCCACCTCCGGTGGCGTGGTCGTCGAAGGGATCGAGAAATCCTTCGGCGATGTGCACGCGCTGCGCGGCGTCGACTTCGTGGCGGCGCCAGGTGAGGTGCTCGGCATCCTCGGCCCCAACGGCGCGGGCAAGACGACCATGGTGAACGTCCTCTCGACGCTCATCACGCCCGATCGCGGCCGCGCGGTGGTCGCCGGGCACGATGTCGTCGCCGACCCGGCGGCAGTCCGTCGATGCATCATGTTGACCGGGCAATACGCCGCCCTCGACGACATGCTCAGCGGTTACGAGAACCTGGTCATGTTCGGCAGGCTCATGGGTCTGCGCAAACCCGCCGCCCAGGCCCGCGCCAGGGAACTGATCAGCGAATTCGATCTCGACAAAGCCGCGAACCGACGGGTCGGCACCTACTCGGGCGGCATGCGGCGACGTATCGATATCGCCTGCGGGCTGGTGGTGCGCCCGGACGTGGTCTTCCTCGACGAGCCGACCACCGGCCTGGATCCCCGCAGCAGGCAGGGGGTCTGGGATCTGGTGCGCAGCTTCAAGGCCGCGGGCATCACGACCCTGCTCACCAGCCAATACCTGGAGGAAGCCGATGCCCTCAGCGATCAGATCATCGTGATCGACCACGGCGTGGTGATCGCCGCAGGCACAGCGGACGAACTGAAACAGCGGATCGGCGGCAGCTACTGCGAGATCGTCCCGCTCGATCTCGAGGAGCTGCCCGCCATCGCCACCGCGCTCGGCTCGTTGCTGCCCGCGGAGATCCTGGCGGCGATGACACCGGAATCGGATCGCATCACCATTCCCGCGCCGGATGGCGCCAAGACGCTCGCCGAGGCGCTGCGGCGGCTGGACAACGCGGCGATCGAACTCGTCGACATCGCCCTGCGGCGCCCGTCGCTCGATGACGTGTTCCTGCAACTCACCGGCCATCTGGCCTCGGCCGAGAGCGAATCGGAGGCCGTCTCATGACGGCCACCCTGTGGCACACCCACGTTCGCGCCGCGCCGGACACGGTGCAGCAGTGGTGGGTACTGACCACACGGCTGATCGTGCCCTCGGTCAAGTCAGGGGAGGTCTTGATGTCGGTGGTGGCGCCGGTGGCGTTCGCCGCCAGCTTCTACATCCCGCTCAATACCGTGATGATGTTCTCCGGCAACGGTTTCAGCAGCTACGCCCAGTACATGATGCCGCTGGTGGTCCTGCAATCCGCGGCGTTCACCGCCATCTCGGCGGCCTTCCGGTCGGCCAGCGATGCCGTGGCCGGACTCAATCGCCGCTTCGGCTCGATGCCGCTGCGCCCGCTCGTTCCCGTCGCGGCGCGGATGTCGGCCAACATACTCCGGGCGCTGATCGCGCTGGCCGGGGCGGTCGTGGCGGGCTATGTCATCGGCTTCCGCTTCCGGCTCGACGCGTGGCATACCCTCGGGTTCCTGGCGTTCTCGCTGGTCATCGGCATCGTGTTCACCCTCGGCGCTGATGTCATCGGCACCGCGTCCAAGAGTCCGGAGGCGACATCGCAGCTACTCGTGCTGCCGCCGTTGATCTTGGGCATGCTCTCGACCGGTCTCGCACCGGCGAGCCAGTTTCCCAGCTGGATCCAGTGGTTCGTCCGCAATCAGCCCGTCTCGCAATATGCGATCGCGCTGCGCGCGCTGGCCGGTGACACCGCGGGCAACGCGGGGACGGTGAGCTGGTCGCTGATGGGGCCACCGTTGCTGTGGGCCGCGGGCACCCTGCTGCTCTGCGTGCCACTGGCCATCCGGCTCAGTTCGAGGAGGGCGTGATGCTGGAGCGTTCGGAGACCTCGCCGGTTTCGCTGATCCGGCACACGCTGATCCAGACGCAGCGCCTGCTGGTGCGCTGGGCACGCAGTCCGATCACCGTGCTGGAGACGCTGCTCATCCCGTGTCTGCTGCTGATCATGCTGGACATCGTCGTCGGCGGTCAGATCGAGAAGTTCACCGGTGACGACGCCCTCTACGGTTCGGTCCCGATGGTCGCCGTCGTCGGCGCGCTCTCCGGCGCCGTCGCGAGCGGCGTCCTGCTCGGCCGCGAACGAGAAGCCGGTCTGCTGGCCCGGTTCTGGGTGCTGCCGGTGCACCGGGCCTCCGGTCTCGTCTCACGCATCCTCGCCGAGGGCTGCCGCATCGTGCTCGGCACCGTGGCCGTGGTGATCGTCGGTTTCCTGCTCGGCTTCCGCTTCCACCAGGGCCCGTTGGCGACATTCGCGTTCCTGCTGGTGCCGGTGATCTTCGGGCTCTCGTTCGCCACGATCGTGACCGCCGTCGCCGTCTTCACCGCGAAAACCTCACTGGTCGAGACCATTACCATCGTCACCTCGCTGATGATGTTCTTCAGCACCGGCTTCGTCCCGCTGATCGCCTTTCCGGAGTGGATTCAGCCGATCGTGCGCAACCAGCCGATGTCGGTCGCCGTCGACGCCATGCGCGGGCTCTCCGACGAAGGCCCGATCGCGCGCCCCCTGATCCTCACCCTGCTCTGGTCGTTCGGCGCCCTCGCGCTGTTCGCCGTGCCCGCCACCATCGGCTTCCGGCGCGCGAGCAGGCAGTGAGATCGGGCCGCGGCGCCCACGTCAGCGGCCACGCAGTACCCTCGTGCGCATGCCGGTGAGCGCCCCAGAACGCACCCGATTCCGTCGCACCGCGAAGCAGGGCCACCGCGCCCGCTCGCGCGGCATCGTCGCCGTCGCCGCGCTGCTGTGCGCGGCCGTGGTCACCGCGGGCTGCGCGGACAAGCACGACGACGCGAGCACGATCATCCGCACCACGACCAATATCGCCGGTGCTGGTGTGGTCGGCGCGGCGCGGGACACCGCGACCGCCTGCCCGCTGCCGAGCGCACCCGACGCCGCCGCGGGCGCGACCCGCACGGTCACCCATGCCGGTGGGGTCTCGGAGGTTCCCGCCGACCCGCAGCGCATCGTCGTGCTCACCAGCTCGGCGCTCGACGCGGCCTGCGCGGTCGGCCTGTGGGAGCGGGTCGCGGGCGCGGTCACCCTCGACGGCGAGCGTCCGCAGCCGATGTACCTGGGCTACGGCGTGCTGAAAGTACCCAGCGTCGGCCCGATCGGGCAGCCCGATCCCGCCCGCATCGCGGAACTGAAGCCCGACCTGATCCTCGGCGATGTCGCCCCCGCCGGCGGTTACGAGGCGCTGAGCGCGATCGCCCCGACCGTGCTGGTCGGCACCGGCGGCAGCTGGCAGTCCGATTTCGCGGGCTACGCCGCGGGCATGGGCCGCCGCGGCGCCGCCGACACCGCCCTGCAGACCTACCTGACCGAGGCCCGCGACCTCGGCAAAGCACTGAACGCCAGCCAGTCGCAGGCCTCGGTGCTGCGCTTCACCGCCGACACCACCCAGGTCCAGGGCACCGAGACCTTCGCCGCCCAGGTCCTGTCCGACGTCGGCGTGCAGCGTCCGACCGCCCAGCGCGGCACCTCCTTCGACATCGGCACCGCCGACCTGGCCACCAAAGCCGAAGGCGACCTCATCTACGTGATGTTCGCCGGCAAAGCAGGCGAAGACCACGGCAAGCAGGTCCTGCGCTCGGACGAGTTCGAGGCCCTCAGCGCCTCCACCGACCGCCGCGTCTTCGCCGTCGACGACAGCATCTGGCACACCACCGGCCTCACCGCCGCCCGCGCTGTCCTCACCGACCTGCGCAACAGCCTCAACGGCTACGTCACCGACTGACCGGCAGGACTGGAACATCGGATATCTGGCGGGGTGAAGGCAGTGGCTACATCGAAGACTCCGATCGAGATCGACCTGGAAGCGCTGGCGACCGCTGCCGAGGTTCTCGGCACCAAGACCAAGAAGGACACCGTCAACGCGGCTCTGCGCGAGGTCGGGCAACGTCTTGTCCGGATGCGCGCGCTCGCCGCCCTCGGCGACATGGCTGACCGCGGTGACTTCGACGAGTCCCTCGGCAACAAGTCCGCCTACCGTCGGTGACCCCGGCCATCCACCTCCTCGACACGTCGGGACTGTTCCACATCGCAACGGAGCCATACCAGAAGTCCTGGGCAGATCAGCTGACCGCGGGTGTGATCGCGATCTGCCCCATCGTCGACTGGAGTTTCTCTACCCGGCCCGATCACTGGCGGACCGGATGGAAAGGCAACGGCACCTACGCGACCTTTTCGGCTGGGTGACCATGCCCGACCGGGTCGTCGAACGCGCCGCCGAAGTACAGCAACTGATGACCGAACACGGGCTGCATCGTTCGGCAGGCCCTGTCGACCTGCTCATCGCCGCCACTGCCGAGCATCACCGACTGACAATCCTGTGCGACGACAAGGATTTCGCGGCCGTGGCCGCGTCACCGGACAACCGGTCACCTTCGTCACGCCTGGTGGTGCCCACTGAGTTCGCCGAAGCATCGCGGGGTCCCGCCCGGCTGAGCTCCCAGCGAACCCCCAGCGTGTTCCCAGTTCCGGCGCAGTGCCCGCGCCTACCGTCGTCGACGACACGGAATGAGCGAAGGAGCACCATGGCCGACCACGATCTCGGACTCGGGCACGACCTGCGGGTGATGTCGCGCCGACGGGTGCTCGGCATGATCGGCGCCGCGGGTGTGGCGGCCGCGGCGGCGGGTTGCGCGGCGGCGACGGACTCGGGCGTCGCCACGGACACCTCGGCCGACTCGGCGACCCCGGCCGCGGCGCCTCAGGAAACGGCGGGCCCCTACCCGGGCGACGGGTCCAACGGCCCCAATGTTCTGATCGAGTCGGGCGTGGTCCGCTCCGACATTACCACCAGTTTCGGCCCGTATTCCGGTGTCGCCCAGGGTGTTCCGATGACTATCACCTTGAACCTGCGTGACCTCACCAAGAGTGCCGCGGGCGCCGGTATGGCGGTCTACGTCTGGCATTGCGACCGCGAGGGCCGCTACTCGCTCTACAGCGAAGGCGTCACCGACCAGAACTACCTGCGCGGCGTCCAGGTAGCAGACGACACCGGCACCGTCCGCTTCACCTCGATCTTCCCCGCCTGCTACGCGGGCCGCTGGCCCCACCTCCACTTCGAGGTCTACGACTCCCTCACCACCGCGGTAGCAGGCGACAAGGCCCGCCTCACCTCCCAGATCGCCCTTCCCCAGGACGCCTGCGAATCCGTCTTCGCCGCCGACTCCGGCTACTCCGCCAGCATCAAGAACATCTCCGACGTGAGCCTGTCCTCGGACCACGTCTTCGGCGACGGCTGGGACGCCGAATTGGCCACCGTCACCGGAACCCCGACCACCACCATGGTCCTCTCCCTGACAGTCGGCGTCGCCGAGAAATCCCAGAACACCCAGTCCGGCAACGATTCTCCCGGATCCCCGCCGCCCGGCGGACCAGCCGGTTCGCCGCCACCCGGCGGGCCCGCACCCCGCTGACACCCGGCGAAGTCCGCCTCCCGGTCCCTCCGGCCGGCGCGATGTGGCGCCGCGACCTCCTCCTCGTCGTCGTCGGCTGGGCAGCGCTCGATAAGGCAACCGCCTATTCCCGAGCGGCCGCGGCGGCCAATCCCAGGTGGACGATGTCGGTGAAGGCGGTGAGATCCCTGATCAGGGTGTCGATTTCGCCGGTGGAGCCCGCGTCGGTCTGGTGCAACCAGTCGGCGACGGTGTCGAAGAGGCCGCCGATGGTGGAGACGGCGAGGGCGTGGAGGTCGATGCCGATTCCGCCTTCCGGGACGAAACCGTATTCGCGCCAGAGGGTTTCGAGGAATTGGGCAGCCCAGCGGCGGTTGGTGCGGCGTTGCTGTTCGACCTTGGCGGAGATGCCACTGGCTTCGCCGAAGGTCACCTGGGCGACGCGGGGGTCGTCGACGAGTGCGTGGGCGAAGGCGGCGACGACGGTGGAGATCACCTCGTGGCGGTCGCCGGTGCATTCGGCCAGTGCGGTGGCGACTTCGGTTTGCGCGCGTTCGCTGAGCTGCTGGAGCAGGGCCAGGTAGCAGGACTCCTTGCTGTCGAACAGCTCGTAGAAGGCCTTGTTGCCGACGAAGGCGGTCTGGCAGATCTGCTCGATCGCGGTGTTGACGTAACCATCGGCGGCGATCAGTTCGAACGCGGCCGCCAGGATCTGCTCGCGCCTGCGCGCGCGGCGTTGCTCGGCGTCCAGACCCTGGATGCGCCGGGAGCGAGGCTGAGTCTTCTCGGTCGACGTCACGGCGCTCAGCCTACCGATCGCCCAATAAGAACAAGAACTCTTGTTCTGAACAAGAGAACCTGCTGTAATCGGGATCACCTAGTGAAGGAGATGCCATGCAGCGCAGCACGGCCACCTACCGATCCCGGCGCTTCGGCGCTACCGCCCTGCTCAGCGTCGCGGTGCTGGCCTTGGCCGCGGGCCCCGCCGTCGCCGAGGACTTCGAACTCCCGCCGTTGCCGAACGAGGCACAGGTCTATCCGGCGGTGGTACCGCTGCCGACCCCGCAGAACGACCCCTGGTACGCCGATCCGGCCGACTTCGGCGGCTACGCCAACGGCGATGTCATCCGCAGCCGCGTCGTGCAGATCTACACGCTCGGCATCCCCGTCCCGGTGCACACCACCCAGCTGCTGTTCCGCAGCACCGATGCCCAGGACAACCCGCTCGCCACGGCGACCACGGTGCTCGTGCCCGGCATTCCGTGGCTGGGTCCCGGTGCGCGCCCGCTGATTTCGTATCAGGAGGCGATCGACAGCCTCGGTCAGCAGTGCAATCCCTCGTACACGCTGCGGGCGGGGATTCAGAAGGAAGTCGCACTGATGGCGCAGTTCCTGGCCGCGGGCGCCGCGGTGGTTGTCACCGATTTCGACGGCAAGCAGAACACGATCATGTCCCCGGCCGAGGGCCGGATGGTACTCGACGGTATCCGCGCGGCCCAGCGTGGCGGCCTCGGGTTGGAGGCGTCGCCGGTGGGCCTGTGGGGCTATTCCGGTGGCGGCAATTCCTCGGCGTCGGCGGCCGAGCAGCGCCGGCACTACGCCCCCGAGCTCAACATTCGGGGCAGCGCGCAGGGCGGCATCCCGGGTGACAAGGTCGCGATCGCGCCGTTCGCCATCTCGGGTCAGCAGCCGCAGGCCAACTTCACCGGCTGGCTCGCCATCCTCGGCCTTGCCCGCGAATACCCCGAGTTCGATCAGGCGTTGCAGCGGTACCTGACCCCGGAGGGACATCAGGTCGCCCGTGATCTGGAGAACCGCTGCCTCTACACCGCCGTCGCCTCCACCCTGCTGCGCCCGGTCGTCGACTATCTGACCGATCCGCAGGCGGCGCTGGCCGCGGCTAACGAAGCGCTGTCGGCGGCGAGCTTCGGCCGCCCCGAGAACACGCCCGACATCCCGCTGCTCATGTGGCATTCGACCACCGATCAGCTGTTGCCCGCCGAACTGGCCATCGACGACATCGCCGCCGCCTACTGTGCGCGCGGGGTGAATATGCGAATGTTCTGGGTGCCGATGTCGGAGCACATCAGCGCCGAGATCGTGCCCGAGATCGGGACTGTCGCCTGGCTGCTCGCGGTGACCGCGGGTGCGGACCCGGGGCCGCGGGTATGTTGAGCCACCGTCGCGGGCGGGGGGATTCGCGATGAGCGCGGCTAGCTGGGTACGTGCCGCGAGTACATCGGCGCGACAGCTCCGTGTCATGCAGCGGGCGGGGCTCGTCGACTTGCGGCGCCCCGATCAGCTCGTTCGCACCGCCCGTGCGATGCGCACTTTCGGCCCGATCGCCGGCGGCATCCGCACCTCGGCGCGGCAGGCACCGCATCGGGTCGCGCTCGTCGACGGTGGTCGGCGGGTCAGTTATCGCGAACTCGATCAGCGCAGCGATGCGATCGCGGCCCGCTGGCACGCCGCCGGGCTGAGCGCGCAGGACACCATCGGGGTGCTGTGCCCCGACGGGCTGCTTCTGGTCGAAACCATGGCCGCCGCAGGAAAACTCGGTGCGCGGCTGGTGCTGCTCAACACCGGCTTCGGTGCGGCCCAACTCCGTGATGTGCTGGCTCGTGAACAGGTCGGTGCGCTGGTGCTCGACCCGAGCCTGTCCGCTCTCGGCGGTGACCTGGCCGACGGCATCACAATGCTCGACACCGCGGGCGCCGATCCGGGAACCCGGGCGCCCGTACCAGCCGAGCAGGGCGGTTTCGTCCTGCTCACCGGCGGCACGACCGGTACGCCGAAGGGTGCGCCGCGTCGGGTCGAATCACCGTTGGCCGGAGCACAATTCGTCGATCGGGTGCCCTTGCGCCGTGGGCAGACCATGGTGTTGTGCGCGCCGCTGTTCCACGGCACGGCGCTCTCGCAGTTCATCCTGGCGCTGAATCTGGGCTCGACCATCGTGTTGCACGGCAAGTTCGATGCCCAGCGGGCGCTCACCCAGATCGGCGAGCATCGCGCCGACATGGTGGTGCTCGTCCCGACGATGCTGCGCCGCATTCTCGATCTGGGCCCAGAAGTGTTGTCCGCCACCGACACCAGCTCGCTGCGGATCGTGTTCACGGCGGGCGCCGCGCTGCCCTCGTCGTTGGGCACCAAGGCGATCGAGGCGTTCGGGCCGGTCATCTATAACTTCTACGGCTGCACCGAGACCGGCACCGCCACCATCGCCACCCCCGAGGACTGGATCGCCGCTCCCGGCACGGTGGGTAGACCGCCGGTCGGCATCACCGTGGCGCTCTTCGACGGTGACACCCGGGTCATCGAGCCAGGCACTGTCGGCACCGTCCATGTCGGCAACTCGATCGCCTTCCACGGCTACTCCGGTGGCGGCTCCAAACAGCTGCGGGGCGGATTGATGAGCACCGGCGATCTCGGTCATTTCGATGCCGCCGGAAGGCTTTTCATCGACGGCAGGGACGACGACATGATCGTCTCCGGCGGCGAGAACGTCTTTCCCGGGGAGGTCGAGGACCTGCTCTACCGGCATTCGGCCGTCACCGAGGCCGCGGTGATCGGTGTCCCCGACGAGGAGTTCGGGCAGCGCCTCGCCGCCATCGTCGTCCGTGCGGGTGACCTCGACGCCGATGCCGTCCGCGCGTATGTGAAGTCCCATCTGGCCAGGTTCAAAGCTCCCCGTGACGTGGTGTTCGTCGACGAACTGCCGCGCACGCCGACCGGGAAGATCGACCGTCGCGGCCTGGCCGCGCTGCATTGACCCGGTGGCGGCGACGAGGGGTCGCCGCCACCGTCAGCTCGCGGCGCGCTGTACCGTCGCCCACCCCTCGAGCGCGGCGGCCAGCGCGGGCCCGATCGTCCGCAGCGCGGCCGCGCCGGTGATGTCCCAGTGGGTGGCGTCGACGGGCACATTGCGGATGTCGCCGGCGATGTGGTTCCGCCACGCCCCGGCGGCTCTGCCCTCACCGCGGTCGTCGCGGTCCGCGGTGAAGAACAGCAGGTCACCATGGAAGACGCGGGGGCGATGCGCCGCACCGATCACCTGGGCGTGCAGGATGCCCGCGAAGAGCCGGTGCACCCGTTCCTCGGTCAGCTCCTCGAACGGGCCTGGCAGGTTCGACACCAAGGCGACCGCGTCCTCGGGCGTGAAATCGGTGACCGGCGTGGCGAGTTCGTGTTCGGTGCCGAACTGGCCGAGCAGGTCGCCGACGGTCACCGGCGCCGCGCTGCGGTAGCCGACGTCGCCGACGAAGGAGTCCAGCATCGCCAGCACCTCGACCTGCTCACCCAGATCCTGCAGCCGCACGGCCATGGCGTGCGCGATCACGCCGCCGACGCACCAACCGAGCAGCCGGTACGGTCCGTGCGGCTGGACGGCGCGGATTCTGGTCACGTAGTCGGCGGCCAGCGCGTCGATCGACTCGGGCGGCGGCGCGTCCTCGACGATCGCCGGGGATTGCACGCCATACAGCGGGCAGTCCAGTTCGGCGGACAGGCCGGCGAAACTCCAGGACAGACCAACCACGGGATGGACGCAGAACAGCGGTGCGCCGCTGCCACGCGCGCGCAGGGCGAGCACCGGCGCCAGCGCCGACTCCTCGCCCGTGTCCTCGGCGATCCGGCGTGCCAGACCGGCCGGGGACGGGTCGCTGAACAGCCAGGCGAGCGCGACCTCGGCCGCCAACTCGGTGCGCAGCCGCGCCACCAGCCTGGTCGCGACCATCGAGTTGCCGCCGAGGTCGAAGAACGAGTCGTCGGCGCCGACCCGATCGCAGCCGAGCAGCTCGGCGTACACCGCCGCGATCCGCTGCTCGACCGGCCCCTGAGGTGCGCGGTAGGCACGATCGGAGGTGAACGCGGGGCTCGGCAACCTAGCGAGGTCGAGCTTGCCGTTCGCGGTGAGGGGCAGCGCGTCGATGACGACGACGGCCGCGGGAACCTGATGCTCGGGCAGCCGTTCACGCAGCTGTGCGCGGACCCCGCTACCCGAGAGCGCGGTGTACCCGCCACCGGCGATCGCACCGTTCCCGCCACCGGTGACCGCGGCGTTCCCGCCACCGGTGACCGCGGCGTTCCCGGGACCGGTGACCGCACTGTTGCTGCCACCCGGTACGACATAGCCGACCAGCTGGCGACCGGTTGTCGGATCCTCGTGCACGACCACGGCGGCGGCGCCGACGCCGGGGCAATCCAGTAGTGCCACTTCGATTTCGGCGGGTTCGATCCGGTAGCCGCGAATCTTCACCTGGCGATCCGCGCGCCCGAAGTGTTCGAGCGTGCCCTCGCGCGTCCACCGGCCGAGGTCGCCGGAACGGTACAGAACACCGCCCACCGCACCGGGATTCGCGACGAATCGAGTGGCGGTGAGGCCGGGCCGATGCAGGTAGCCGCGCGTCACCTGCGCACCGGCCACGTAGATCTCGCCGATGACGCCCGTCGGCACCGGCCGCAACCGGTCGTCGAGAATCTGCACGCTGAGTCCGTCGAGCGGCTGTCCGACCGGGCTACCCGCCCGCGCGTAGGTACCCGTGGTGATCGTGGTGTGCGTGACGTGCACCGTGGTCTCGGTGATGCCGAACATGTTGACCAGTGCGGGACCTGAGGCTCCGTGCCGATCGATCCAGGCGGCGAGCCGTCGCGGATCGAGGGCCTCGCCACCGAAGACGATGCGCCGCAAGGCAAGTGGAGCACCAGTGGCACGCGCGTCGGTATCGTCCAGCCCGGCGAAGGCCGAGGGGGTCTGACCGAGTACCGAAACCTGTTCGCGGACCAGGAGTTCCCGCAGCTGCTCAGGCGATCGCGCGGTGTCCTTGTCGATGACGACGAGCGCCGCGCCGGTAGTGAGCGCACCCCACAGTTCCCACACAGAGAAGTCGAACGCGACCGAATGGAACAGCGCCCACACATCGGTGGACCGGGTCGACAGCACACGCCGGGTCCGCTCGAGCAGGGCCACGATCTGGCGATGCTCGACCGCCACACCTTTCGGTGCCCCCGTCGAGCCGGAGGTGTAGATCACGTACGCGACGTTCACCGCACGGGCATGGCGAATCGGACTGGTCTCGAAAGCCACCCGATCGGCCTCGGCAGGGCGCCGCGAAACGATATGCCGTTCCCCCTGGTCCGAGACATCGTGCGGCACAGCATCAGTCGGTGGATCGGCCGAGTCGTGTCCTACGCCTACCGAAGCAGGTCGTGGTCGGGTTCCTGGATCGACCCCGCGCTCCTCGCCACCCTCGTCGTTCGATCGGGCCACTGCCCCCGCTGCCGGCTCGTCGGTCCTGTGGACGATCAAGCCCGCAGTGATCACACATACCGGCCGTGCATCGGCCAGCAGGTAGTCGATCCGGTCGCGGGGATAGTCGGGATCGACGGGAACATACGCCGCGCCGCTGCGGACCACCGCGACGATCGCCACGACCAGGTCGGCCGAGCGGGGTATGAAGACGGCGACCCGGCGCTCTGGGCCCGCCCCGGCCGCCACCAGTTCCCGTGCGAGGGCGGCGCTGCGGTCGTCGAGTTCTCCGTAGGTCACGGTGGTTTCGCCGGACCGGATCGCCACGGCATGTCGATGGCGATGCGCCGCGAGGTCGAACAGGTCGCCCAGTATCCGCTGGTCGGGGCGGATCAAAGCGGGGGCCCGCACTGCCGCCGAGCGGGTCGCATCGATCAGGTCGATGTCGCCGACCGTTGCCGACGGGTCCGCGGTGACCGCGCTGGTGATCCGGTCCACGGTGTGGATGAGCTGGTCGATCGTGTCGCGGTCGAACAGGTCGGTCGCGTAGGTGATTGCCACGCGGAGGGTGGCCGCGGCCGGGTCCGACATCGTCAGCTGGAGGTCGAATTTCGCCGGGGATTCGACCGGGTCGACAGGTTCGACTGTCAGTCCGCCCAGGTCGGTCCCGACCGGGCCCGCGTCGGTCGCTGCGGTGAGCACCACCTGGAACAGCGGGTGGTGTGCGCGGGTGCGGGGCGGGTCCAGAGCCTCGACGACACGCTCGAACGGGATGTCGGCGTTGGCCAGTGCGCCGAGGCCGATGTCGCGGGCGCGGGCGAGCAATGCGGTGAAGGGGTCGGCCGGGTCGACCGTTATGCGCAGCACCACCATGTTGACGAACATGCCGACGAGATCATCGAGTTCGGGCCCGCCGCGCCCGGCCACCGGGGTGCCGATGGAAATGTCGGCGCCGCCACCCGAGCGGGCCAGGGCCACGGCGAGTATCGCGTGCAGCACCATGAATTGAGTCGCGCCGTGCGCCATCGCGATCCGGCGGATCCGAGCGGTGAGCTCGGCGTCGAATTCGAAAGCGGCCACCGCGCCGCGCCCCGACGCGACAGGCGGATGCGGGCGGTCGACCGGCAATTCCAGTCGCGGAGCCAGTCCGGCGAGCCTGACCCGCCAGTACCGCAACTGCCCATCGAGGGTCGCCGCACCGGAGTCCTGCGCTAGCCAGTCCCCCTGTGCCAGTGCGTAATCGACGTAGGAAACGGGCAGCGGCTCGAGCGCTGGTCCGAGCGACCCACCGTCCTCTCCGGCCGAGTCCGCCTCGAACCCCGAACCTGCCTCGAACGCCGGACCGGCGGGCGCCCCGGCAATCGGAAAACTGCTTCGGCCCCAACCGGTTTGATGGAGCCGAGCTGCGTACGCGGCGAGCAGATCCCGCAGGAGCGGACCGAGCGACCACCCGTCGGCGCTGATGTGGTGGACGATCACGGCCAACACATGCTCGTCCTCGCCGACCGCGAACAGACGCGTCCGCATCGGCATCTCGGTGGTGAGATCGAAGCCCGCCGTGCCGAATTCAGCCAGCGCGGCGGTGAGCTCATCCGATCGCAGCCGGACCGGAACGAGAGCGGTACGTACGTGATCGATCGGCAGGATGTGCTGGATGCCGACGCCCTCCTGGTCCAGGTAGAGCGTGCGCAGCGGTTCATGCCGTTCGATTACATCATCGAACGCGGCTCGCAGCGCGGCGACCGAGAGCGGCCCGCGCAGCCGCACCGCCAGCGCGATGTTGTCCGCGGGTGACCGATGGTCGAGCCGGTTCAGCACCCACAGTCGTTGCTGGGCAGGAGCAAGGGGCAGCGAGTCGGGCCTACTGCGGCGCGTCACCGGGGGCCGCGGCGCGGCCTTGGACATGTGCCGTATCACGACGGCGAGCCGAGCGACCGTCGGCGCATCGAACACGGTGCGCACCGGGACGTGCTTGCGGGTCGCCGCCGCCAATCGCGCGCCGAGCTGGGCGGCGAGCAGGGAGTTGCCGCCCAGGGCGAAGAAGTCGTCGTCGACGCCGACCGATTCCACGCCGAGCAGACCGGCGATGACGGTGCCCACCAGGCGTTCGACCGAATCCGTCGGCGCCGGACCACCGCTGGAGGCGAACATCGGGGCGGGCAACGCGGCGCGGTCGACTTTGCCGACGGGGGTCAGCGGCAGCGCGTCGAGGACGATCACCGTCGCGGGCACGGCGTGCGCGGCCAGTCTTTCGCGCGCGAACATCATCAGCTCGGCAGTGTCGACAGCGCGTCCCGGCTCCGGCACCACATAGCTCACCGGTACCAGCGCACCAGCCGGAGTCCGCCACCCGATGGTGATCGCCGAGCGCACGTCCGCGTGCCCGGCGAGGACGGCATCAATCTCCCCCGGCTCGAGCCGGATGCCGCTCACCTTGAGCTGAAAGTCCGTGCGGCCCAGGAACTCCAAGGCGCCCGGTGCCGCGTCGTCGTCGGCACGACGCCGCCGGACGAGGTCGCCGGTGCGGTAGATCCGCGCACCGGCGGGTCCGAAGGGGTCGGCCACGAATCGCGTGGCCGTCGCGCCCGGCCTGCGCCGATATCCGCGTGCGACACCGGGCCCGGACAGGTAGAGCTCGCCGGGCTCGCCGGGCTCGACCGGACGCAGACACTCGTCGAGGATCAGCGCCGACCAGCCGTCGAACACCGCCCCGAGGACGATCGGCCCGCCCGCGACCACCGGTGTGGCGGAGACGAAGATGGTGGTTTCCGTCGGTCCATAGCTGTTCAGGTACGTCCGTCCGGGCGCCCACCGCGCGACCAGCGCCGGATCCGAGGCGTCACCGCCGACGACCAGACCACGCAGCGTCGCGTGCCGAGCCGGGTCGAGAGTCGCGAGCACCGCCGGCGTGAGCACCGCGTGGGTGACCGCCTGCCCCGCGATCAGCTCGTCGAGCTCAGCACCGACCGTGATCTCCGGCGGCACGATGACCAAGGTCGCGCCATGCGTGAACGTCAGCATGAGTTCATGGACGAAGAGATCGAAACCCGGTGAGCTGACCTGCAATACGCGAGCCTGCTCCCACGGCCCGAGATGGGCCGACACCTCGGCGACGAGCGCGGCCAGCCCGCGATGGGGCACGGCGACGGATTTCGGTGTGCCGGTCGACCCGGAGGTGTAGAGCACGTAGGCGAGCTGGTCCACATGCGTCGGGCGCACGCGGTCGGTATCGGTGAGCGGCGCTGGATCACGGGTCGCGCACCGCCGCACGAGGTCGGGGTCGTCGAGCACCAGCCAGGTGATCCATGCCGGGAGGTCGGCGAGCAAGGCGCGGGTGGTGATCCCGATGGTGGCCGCCGAGTCTGCCAGCAGATAGCGGCGCCGGGCCTGCGGCTGTCGCACATCGATCGGCAGCAGCGCGGCGCCCGTCGCCGCGACCGCCGACACCGCGCGCACCAGCTCCGCCGAGCGCGGCACGGCGAGCACCACCACGGTTTCCGGGCCGACAGAGTGCGCGATCAACTCCCGGGCGAGCCGATTCGCCGAGTCGGCCAAAGCGCCGTAGGTCATGGTTGTGCCGCCGTCGATCACAGCGATCCCGTCGCCGGTGCCGCCGCGACCGAGAATCGCCCCGAGGGTGGCCTGCTGTCCGATCGCGGTCATCCTCCGATTAGATCCGCAACCACGCAGATCGGAAAACCCCGACTTCCATGGGCAAACCGCAGGTAGCGGCGCGATTGCTATCATGGCGGGCAGTGATCCATGACGTCGCGCCGTCCCGGTGCCGTTGCTCCGTCGCCGCTGTACGAGGAGGAAACATGGCTCAGCATTCCGAGGGCGAGCGAGTCCCGCCCGCCTCCGACAACGCCGCCGATCTGGATCTCCCGTGGGCCCCGCGCGACCACGAATGGACCGGTCACCGCGCCGAGCACGACGCGCTCGAATGGGCCAAGGGCGATCCGCTCAAGCTGGCCGGCATCTATCTGTACCGGCAACCCGGCGGGAACCCGGCGACCGAGGCCGACTACAAGTTCCCGGTCGCCGACATCATCGACGGACAACCGACCCGCGTCTTCCGCGCGGTCGCCAATGCCGCGGCGCGTCTGGATCAGGCCGACATCCCCGACAAAGACCGCGACCGGGTGAAGCACCGGATCTCCGAGCTCTACCTGGACGCGGCGAAAGCCTTCGACGACCCGGACCTGCGGGCACCGTGGGACCGCTGAGTCAGCGCAGACCCCGGAAGAACGCGCGGATATCCCCGACCAGCAGGTCGGGCGCCTCCATCGCCGCGAAATGCCCGCCACGGTCGAACTCCGACCAGTGCACGATGTCGGCATTGCCCTCGGCGTAGCGGCGGATCGCGACATCCTCGGCGAAGACCGCGACACCGGTCGGCGTCGTCAGCGGCGCGGTCGGCCAGGAACGGGTGTGTGTGGCCTCGTAGTAGAGGGCGGCCGAGGAACCCGCGGTGCCGGTCAGCCAGTAGAGCATCACATCGGTGAGCAGGCGATCACGGTCCACCGCCGCGTCGGGGAGGCCGTCGGCGGGGAACGTCCACTCCTTGAACTTCTCGACGATCCAGGCGAGCTGGCCGATCGGTGAGTCGTGCAGGCCGTAGGCCAGCGTCTGCGGACGGGTCGACTGGATCCGGAAGTAGCCGCTGCCCTCGCTCTTGAACAACGCGAGCCGGTCGAGCCGGGCCAGCTCGGCCTCGGTCATCGTCGCCTTCTCCGCATCGGAGACCGGTCCGAACGGGATGAACCCGAAGGTCGCGGCATTGACGTGGATGCCGATCACCCGGTCGCCACCGGCCCGACCGACCTCCGGGGTGATGAACGCACCCCAGTCACCACCCTGCGCCCCGTACCGTTCGTAGCCGAGCCTGCTCATCAACTCGACCCACGCCGCGGCGATCCTGGTCGCGTTCCAGCCGGGTTCGGTCACCGGACCGGAGAATCCGTATCCGGGCAGCGAGGGAATCACCAGGTGGAAGGCGTCGGCAGGGTCGCCGCCGTGGGCGCCGGGATCGGTGAGCGGGCCGATCACGTCGAGGAATTCGACGATCGACCCCGGCCAGCCGTGGGTGAGGAGCAACGGCGTCGCGTCCGGCTGCGCGGACCGCACATGCAGGAAATGGATGCGCTGCCCGTCGATTTCGGTGACGAACTGCGGATACTTGTTCAGCTCCGCCTCGGCCGCCCGCCAGTCGTAGGAGGTGCGCCAATACTCGGCCAGTTCCCGCAGATACTCCACCGGTACGCCGCGACTCCACTCCGCGCCCGGCTGCTGGTCGGGCCAGCGCGCGTCGGCCAGCCTGCGGTGCAGGTCATCCAGGTCGGACTGGGCGATGTCGATGTGGAACGGGACGATCTCGCTACTCATGCCGACGACGCTACGGACCGCGGCGGACGACTTGGGCCCAATCGGCGCGGGCAGCGCGACGGCGGCGGACAGCTCCGCCGCCGTCACCGGTCTGCGTCAGATGTCCCGCGCCGCCGTCTCGATCAGATCAGCCACCGGACCCGGCTGCGAGGCCAGCGACGCGTGGCTCGCGGCGAGTTCGATGGTCTTGCGCGGGTTCATCCGCGCGGCCATCCGGCGCTCGTTGTCCGGGTGGATCATCCGGTCTTCCGTGGACACCTGGTACCAGCTCGGCTTCACCTTCCACGCGGGCGCGGTCACCGTGTCACCGAAAGTCGAGGCGAGCGGTGCCTTCTGGGTCACCGCCATCACCAGCGCCTCGTCGGAAGTCAGGTCCTGACAGAAGCTTTCGCGGAACTTGTCCTGCGCGATCCACAGGTAGCCGTCCGAATCCGGCGCGATATTGGCGAACGCGGCGGGCGGCTGTTCCTGGCTGATCGCACCGGGGCTCTCCCCCGCATCAGGCGCGAAGGCAGCGATGTAGACCAGGCCCGCCACATTGGGCTGGTCACCGGCCTCGGTGATCACCGCACCACCGTAGGAGTGCCCGACCAGCAGGACCGGGCCGTCGACCTGGGCCACCATCTTTCTGGTCCGCTCGGCATCCTCGGCCAGCGACGTGAGTGGGTTCTCCACCGCGTGCTGTGCCGAATAGCCCCGCCGGTTCAACTCCACGATCACCTTGGCCCAATGCGCGGCACCACCCCAGAAACCATGAACCAGAACGATTGTCGGCTTGGCAGCCATGTCATTCCTCTCTCTCGGTCGGGTTCGCGCCGATTGACGCGACGAGCAAGATCCACGATATTTGGATGATGAGGCAATTACTATGACTGTTGGGCCGGGAAATTTTGCCGATCAACCGGCCATCGGCAGTCCCCTCGCCCCCGAAACCGAGCTGGACGCCCTGTCGGACATCCTGCATACCGTCCGGCTGCGCGGCGATCGGCTCGTCCGTTGCGCGCCCTCGGCCCCGTTCGCGATCGCGATTCCGGGTGGCATCCGGCTGCTGCACATCGCCGAGCGAGGCGACCTCGAACTGCACGTCGACGGGCAGTCGTTCACCCTGCACGAGGGCGATATGGCCCTGCTCGCCCGCGGCGACCGCCACGTGATCAGCGCCGGATCGCCCGCTCCCGCCGAGCGCGAGCTCACCGCGGCGGACAGTTACCGCCGCGTGGACGAACTGACCGATCCGGCGACGCCGCGCTGGGTCACCGGCACCTTCGGAGTCGAGGAAACGATCGCCGATCCGTTGCTGTCGGTACTCCCCGCCGCGGTGCTGATCCGGGCGAGCGCCGAGCGCGACTGGCTGACCTTGAGCCTGCACCTGCTCGTCGTCGAGATCACCGACGCCAGACCCGGTGCGGGCGTGATGATCTCGCGCATCCTGGACCTGCTGTTCATCCACGCACTGCGCGCCTGGTCCGCCGACGACGCCGCCCCCGGCTGGCTCACCGCGGCCCTTGACCCCGCCTTCGGCCCGGTCCTCACCACGATCCACAACAACCCCGACCGCCAGTGGCAGGTTGCCGAACTCGCGGCACTGGCCAGGCTGTCCCGCTCCACCTTCACCGAACGATTCACCCGGCTGCTCGGCCAGTCCCCCGGCGCCTACGTCACCGACCGACGCCTCGAGCACGCCGCCCATCTGCTCGGCTCGACCGACGAACCGGTGGGCCGCATCGCCGGCGCCGTCGGCTATCACTCCGAGGCCGCCTTCAACCGCGCCTTCCACCGCCGCTACGGCATGCCACCCCTGCGCTGGCGCAAGCGCGCACAATGACGACGGCGGCGCACCCGAGCAGGTGCGCCGCCGTCGTCATGGACCTGGTTCGGTCAGAACTCCCAGTCCTCGTCCTCGGTGTTGACCGCCTTGCCGATGACGTAGCTCGAGCCGGAGCCGGAGAAGAAGTCGTGGTTCTCGTCGGCGTTGGGCGACAGCGCCGACAGGATCGCCGGGTTCACCTCGCATTCGTCCTTGGGGAACAGGCCCTCGTAGCCGAGGTTCATCAGTGCCTTGTTGGCGTTGTAGCGCAGGAACTTCTTGACGTCCTCGGTGAGGCCGACCTCGTCGTAGAGGTCCTGGGTGTAGTCGACCTCGTTGTCGTAGAGCTCGAAGAGCAGCTCGAAGGTGTAGTTCTTGAGCTCGTCGCGCTCGGCCTGGGAGACCAGCTCGAGGCCCTTCTGGTACTTGTAGCCGATGTAGTAGCCGTGCACGGCCTCGTCGCGGATGATCAGGCGGATCATGTCGGCGGTGTTGGTGAGCTTGGCCCGCGAGGACCAGTGCATCGGCAGGTAGAAGCCGGAGTAGAACAGGAAGCTCTCCAGCAGCGTGGAGGCGACCTTGCGCTTGAGCGGGTCCTCGCCGTTGTAGTACGACAGGACGATCTCGGCCTTGCGCTGCAGGTTGCGGTTCTCCTCCGACCAGCGGAACGCCTCGTCGATCTCCTTGGTGGAGCACAGCGTCGAGAAGATCGAGCTGTAGCTCTTGGCGTGCACCGACTCCATGAACGCGATGTTGGTGTACACCGCCTCCTCGTGCGGGGTGAGCGCGTCGGGGATGAGCGAGACCGCGCCGACGGTGCCCTGGATGGTGTCCAGCAGCGTCAGGCCGGTGAAGACCCGCATGGTGAGCTGCTTTTCGTCGGTGGTCAGGGTGTTCCAGGAGGGGATGTCGTTGGACACCGGCACCTTCTCCGGCAGCCAGAAGTTGCCGGTCAGGCGATCCCAGACCTCGGCGTCCTTCTCATCGGGCACCCGATTCCAATTGATGGCGCTTACCCGATCGATGAGCTTCATTCCGCCTCCACACCTTTCCGCCAGACCCTTGACCCGCGCCGCGAGCCCGTTCACCCTGAACACTACTCGTAGTGGGTGACAACGCCCGTAAGCACAACAGCTTGTGTTGCGGCGCGTCGATTCCGGCCTCCTCGACCGAACACGCGCACCACACACGCGGCCCCTATTGTGCGGCACGACCGCCGCCGCACCACCATCGCCTCACCAGTGATTCGCCACATCCGTGCGGGGACCCGTCACCGGGTGAATCCGGCCACTCCCGCGCTTTGCATTCACACCGGGTACCCGGCAAACTGCGGCTCGTGCGTCGACTCATTCTGCTCATCACGGCGGCGATGATCGTGGTCGCATGCCAGCGCGAGGAAGCCGCCGACTCTATGCCGACCGGCGGGTTCTGGTCCACCGCAGCGGTTTCCGACCAGGAGAAGCTGACCGTGCTGCGGAAGGTGCGGGCGATCGATGTGTGTGCGTTGCTGCCGCGGGCGGCGCTCGGTGGATTGGGGGAGGTGCGGACTGTGGACAATGTCGGGCCGGATCAGTGCCGGGTCAATATCGCCGTGGACGGGCATCTGACCGGGATCGACGCGACCTGGAGTGCCGGGGTGATGTTCTCCGGCGAGCCGACGATGGACGCGCCGGTGACCGAACAGGCCATGGGTGATGTGCGGGTGCTGTTCGACGACGAACCGGCGCAGTCCGACGATCCGCAGGTGCGTGGGAGCTGCCAGGCGTGGGCGCGGTTCGTGTCCGGCGCCGATCTGTCGATGAGCGTGCGAGCGCCGCAGGACGCGTGTGCCACGACCGAGGCGCTGCTGCGGATCGCGTTGGTGGAGTGGCGGAAGGAACCGGCTCAGGGCAGCTCGCCCGACTCGGATCGGACGGTGGTCACCGGGGCCGACCCGTGCGCTGTCGCCCCCTTCCTCGGCGTGCGGGTGCCGGTGGCCGATCAGCGGGTCGCCACCTGCAAACTGACCGTGGACGGCCGCGACGCGATCATCACCTACGACTACAACGAGGAACGCACGATCCTCGACGATCTGCCCGCGTTCACGGTCGGCGCCAGACAGGTGTACCGATTCGATACGGCGGGCGCGCAGCCAGGCCTCGCGTCGCTGTCCGCCGTCGTCGGCCCGCCGCTGGCCGCGGGCGCGACCGATGCCCTGCTCGGCCCTCGGGTGCCGACCGTCTCGGTCACGGCCGATTCCGCCGTCGCCGAGAAGATCATGCGCGAAACGCTGCCCCTGCTGAACTGAGGCCCGCAGCGGTGACAACGTTCTGGGAACGACCCGTCCGGGATGTTTGCGGCCGGATTGCCCGCGCGGGCAGACTCGGTGAATCGGGTGCGGGTCCGGCCCGGGTCCGCCGAGGACAGGGGAGCCGATGTATCGCAGAATGGTGCTGGCCGCTGTCACGTTGCTTGTCTGCGCGGGGTGCGGTGACGATGCGGACAAGGCTCCCGATTACGGAACGCTGCCACCACCGCCCGCACCGTTGATCCCGGCCCAGCCACCGGAGTTCTGGTCGAAGGTTCCGCAGAACCCGCAGCAACGCGACGAGGTGGCCCAGGCGACGCGCCAGGTCGATGTGTGCGCGGTACTGCCGCGCGAGGCGATGGGACACCTCGGCGACATCAAGAGTGTCACCGTCGGACTGGATTCGTGCCGGGCGATTCTGGGCAGCGCCACACCGGGCCAGAGTACGACGCTGACCTGGCACGCCACCCTGCTGACCGGGCTCACCCCGGGCGGCAGGGGCGTGACGAAACAGCTCGGCGACGTGACCGTCCGTCTAGTCCCCGACCGCGATGCGGGCGAGCCACGCGCCTGCGGCGCGACCGCCCACTTCCCGGCGGGCGCCACGTTCTACCTCGGCCTGTCCACGCCCGGCAGGAACCCGTGCACCGTCGCCGACGAACTGATCCCCGGCATGATCGAACGCTGGCGGCAGTCGCCACCCCAGGGCACCTCCCCCGACACCGTGCCGACCGTGCTGCTCGGCGCCGACCCGTGCACGGTCCGCGGCAAGCTCGCCGGCGCCGTCCCCTCCGACGAGAAGCGACTCACCCAGTGCCTGTTCAGCTACCGCGGTGAGAAGATCACCGTCGGCTACGAGTACCGCGTCCCCGAATACCTGGCCGCCAACAGCACCGAAGACCACATCGACGGCCGGACGGTGCACCGCTCGGTCTCGGTCTACGACCGCTCCATCCCGATCTACACCGCCGCCGTCGGCCCGGAACTACCGGCCGAGTCCACCGCGTTCGGCAGACGCATCCCGATCGTCGAGGTGGTCGCGGCCACCGACGACGTCGCCAAGGACGTGATGGCCAAGGTGCTCACCCTGTTCCCGCAACGCTGAGCTCAGATCCCCAGCACCAGCTTGGCGGTGGTGAAGTAGATGATCAGGCCGGTCGCGTCGACGAGGGTGGTCACCATCGGCGCCGACACGACCGCGGGGTCGATCCGGAACTTCTTGGCCAGCAACGGCATCGTGCCGCCGATGGTCGCCGCCCACCCGCAGATGATCACCAGGGTGATGGCCACGACGATCGCGATCTTCGGGCCGACGAACAGTGTGCCGATCAGCAGACCGGCCGCGGCCAACATGCTGCCCAGCACCAGGCCGACCCGGCATTCGCGCCAGATCACCTTGAACAGGTCCGAGACGCGCACCTCGCCGACGGCCAGCGCACGCACACACGCGGTCGCGGCCTGCGCGCCCGCGTTGCCGCCCGCGCCGATCAGCAGCGGGATGAACAGCGCCAGGCTCGCCGCCTGCTCGAGGGTCGTCGAGAACACGTCGGTGACACTGACGGTCAACGTGGCGGCGAACAGCAGCAGCATCAGCCACAGCGCCCGGTAGCGCGCCAGCTGGAACACCTTGGCGGCCATGTAGTGGCCCTCCCACGGCGCCGAACCGGCCTGCTTGGCGACGTCCTCACTGTCGGCGGCCTCCAGGACCTCCATCGCGTCGTCGATGGTGAGCAGCCCGACGACCCGGTCCTCGCTGTCGACGACGACCAGGTTGATGTCGTTGGTGGAGCTCATCAGGCGCGCGGCCTTCTCCGCGGAGTCGGTGGCGCGCACGAAAGCCGGTTCGGTGACGACGAGTTCGGACACCATCGCCTCCGGCGCGTGCAGCACCAGCTCACGCAGTTCGACGATGCCGGTGAGTCTGCGACCGCGGTCGACGACGGGCAGCGTGTACACCGTCTCGGCATTGCCGCCCTTGGCTCGCACCCAGGCCAGCGCCTGGGCGACGGTCAGATTGTCCGGCAGCGCAACAACTTCCGGCGTCATGTACAGACCGACCGAGCCCTCCGGGTAGCCCAGCAGCGCGGCGGTCATCCGGCGCTCGCGCGGGCTCAGCCCGGCCAGCACCTTCTTGGCCACCTTGGCGGGGGCCTCGTGCAGCATCCGGGCGCGGTCGTCGGGGTCCATCGCCTCGACCAGATCGCGGAAGCTCTTCTCCCGCAGGCCCTGCAGGATCTGCTGCTGGTCGACCGGCTCGAGTTCCTCGAACACGGTGATCGCGCGGTCCTTGTCGAGCAGCCGGAACACCACGCCCGCCTGCACGGCGTCCATCCGGGCCAGGGCGTCGGCGATGACGTGCGGCGGGCGGCTGTCGAGCCAGTCCATCGCCCCGTCGACCCGGTGGGTCTCGACGAGGTGGCGCACCGATTCCGACAGGATCTCCAGCGCCTCGGTCACCGAGTGGTCCTCGGCGACGCTGGACTGCTGGTCGGCGCGCGGCGAATCCGCTTCCGGCACAACGGTATCGGTGGCTACGTGACGTGCTTCGATGAGATCGATCTGCGACATGGAACAGTCCTCTGGCGCGACAGCGCGCATGCCCGCGGCCAGGCCGCGTGGATGCTACGAGAGTGGATCGGGAGACGGTGTTGCACACCGCGGGCGTCCACCGCCACGACCGTCACGCACAGCCGAATCGAATCGGCCGGAAATCAGTGAGAGGACGAAGGGGCGACGCCGCGCGGCCTTCGACTGGGGGGTTCGCTGCGCATGGCAACACCACCTCCTCGCAGTCGCTGCAGGCCTTCGCCGATGCAGATCGCCTGGAGTACCCACCTGGGCACACCCTTCCACCAGCAGAATACATGCGGAGCCCGAACGTTTCATCTTTACGCAGACGTACCACCGGTCACAGTGACCCCTATCACACCACGCGAGGCAGCCCCGCGATGATCGTGTCGACCGCCTGCTCGGCGAGCTTCCACAGCTCGGCGCGGTCGAGGTGACGCAGCGGTCCGCGCAGGGCGAGTTCGGCGAATCCGTGGACCGTGGACCAGCAACTCCAGGTCGCGGACCGGCGCGCCGCGGGCGCGAGATCGCCGATGTGGACCATCATGTCGAGCGCGTCGGCGAGGGCGAGATAGGCGGGCGAGTCGAGGACCGACTCCGGCGAGGTGTCACCGGCACCGAAGAACGCGACCGCGAACCAGCCCGGCTCGGCCAGCGCGAACCCGATATAGCCGAGGCCCACCGCGCGCAGGCTTTCGCGTGGCGCGACCAAGCCGCGCTCGGCCGCCATCCCCGTCGCCATCGCCGCCTCGATCGCGGCCGACACCGCGCGCAGCAGCGCCTGCCGGTCGGGAAAGTGCCGGTAGGCGGCATTGGGCGTGACACCGACACGGCGCGTGACCTCGCGGATCGTCAGCGCTTCGGGACCGCCCGACCTGGTGAGATCCAACCCGGCCTCGACCAGCGCCGCGGCGAGGTCACCGTGGTGGTAGGCCAACCGTTGAACTCCCTTCCGGCGAAGTGTACGGTGTGAACATATCAAATGTGCACGCCGTACACATTGAAGGAGTGGTCCGCATGACCGCACTACCGACCATCGTCGATCGCGACACCTGGCAGGCCGAGCTCGACAAGCTCCGGATCAGGGAGAAGGCGGCGACGCGCGAACTCGACGCCGTCGCCGCGCAACGGCGACGCCTGCCCGTCGTGCAGCTGCCCGACTACACACTGAAAGCCGAAGACGGGAGCGATGTTTCGCTCGCCGAGGTCTTCGACGGGCATTCCCAGCTGATCACCTACCACCACATGTGGACCGACGGGAACACCTGGCAGTGTCCCGGCTGCACCGGTCTCACCGCGCAGTACGCGCGACTGGATTTCCTCGCCGCCTACGACGCGCGTTTCGTGATCGTCACGCAGGGCCCGATCGATGAGGCCCTCGCCTACAAGCGTCGCGTCGGCAACACGATGACCTGGTACTCCACCCACGACAGCCCGTTCGGCGCCGACATGGGCGCAGGCCCCGGCGAGGGCTTCGCGGTGAACACCTTCCTGCGCGACGGGGACACCGTCTACCGCAGCTGGCACACCGACGGCCGCGGCACCGAACAGCTCGCCTACACCTTCGGCCTGATCGACGCGCTCCCCTACGGCCGCCAGGAGGAATGGCAGGACAGCCCCGAGGGCTGGCCGCAGTCGCCGACCTACAGCCGCTGGCCCAGCTCCAAGGACATCGCCGCGTCCTACGGCGACCCGAGCGCCTGACCCACCGCGTCGAGATCGGCGCCGACCACCTGCTCGACCGACCGCCAGTCGGGCGTGTGGCACAGCCAGTCCGGGGCCGGTGCCGTCTGCGCGCCGAACAGGTAGAGCCGGGGCACCAGGCCGCGTAGTGCCCGGTGCACGTCGAGGCGGTCGTCGATCATGTGGGTGATGCCCAGCTCCGCACAGTGCGGAGCCTTGTCCGCGCGGGAGCGGCAGAAGCGCAGGTGGTCACGGGGAATGCCGGTGCGGGTGGCGAAGTCGTGATGGTCGAGCCACTGCCTGGTGCGCTCCTCGATCCGCGGGCCGCACTTGGAGATCACCCAGGCATGGCCGTCGAAACGAGTCACCAGCCGGGCCAGGACGTCGAAGGCGTCGGGAGTGGGCGGTGTGTCCATCGCCTCGGCGAAGCCGCCGGACAGGAATACCGTGTCCGCGGCGCCCGGCTCGAGTGCGGCCCCCTGGATGACCCGGCCGAAGTCCACGCCGAGGCGTGGTCGTCGCATATCGTTCATACCCGTGCCAGCATGCCCGGTCGCGGGCGCGGCGCCAAGCGAATAACCAACGGTCCAGGATTCAGCGCGGCGCGCGTTCAATGGTTGCCTCGGTGCGCGGCAGTGGGAAAAGTGGGCAGGACACGTCAACACACCGAGGAGAAACCCGTGCGCTTCGGCATCTTCGTCCCCCAGGGCTGGCGGCTCGATCTGGTCGGCATCGAACCGGCAGACCAATGGGCGGTGATGCGCGAGCTGGCCCAGCGGTTCGACGCGGGCTCCGACTGGGAATCGATCTGGGTCTACGACCACTTCCACACCGTGCCCATCCCCACCGACGAAGCCACCCACGAGGCGTGGACGCTGATGTCGGCGTTCGCAGCCAGCACCTCTCGTGTGCGGCTCGGGCAGATGTGTACCGCCATGAGCTACCGCAACCCCGCCTACCTGGCCAAGGTGGCCGCCACCGTCGACATCATCTCCGGCGGCCGGGCGGAGATGGGCATCGGCGGCGGTTGGTACGAACATGAGTGGCGCGCTTACGGTTACGGCTTTCCGCCCGCCGGTGAGCGACTCGGCCGTCTCGACGAGGGCGTGCAGATCTTCCGCCAGGCGTGGCAGACCGGCCGGGCCACCCTCGACGGCAAGTACTACCAGGTCGACGACGCCATCGTGCACCCGAAGCCATTGCAGGAGAACGGGATCCCGATCTGGGTCGCCGGCGGTGGCGAGAAGAAGACGCTGCGGATCGCCGCGAAGTACGCGAACTACACCAACTTCAGCGGCGAGCCCGCGGAGTTCACCCGCAAATCGGAGATCCTGCGTCAGCACTGCGCCGAGGTCGGCACCGATTTCGCCGCCATCACCCGCAGCTCCAACTTCAACACCGTCGTCGGCAGCACCGAAGCCGAAGTCCAGGAACGCCTCTCGGCCATCATCGACCGCCTCAGCCCCTTCCTCGGCGCCGACGAAGCCAAAGCCCGTGTCCACGAACAGTTCGACACCAGCGCCGCCGTCGGCACCCCCGACCAGATCATCGAACGCCTCACCACCGTCAAGAATCTCGGCCTCGACTACGCCATCTTCAACTTCCCCGAAGCCGCCTACGACACCTCCGGCATCGAACTCTTCGAACGCGAGGTCATCCCGGCCCTGCGCTGAGCACCACCAGTTCTCACAGAATCACTTTCACAATCGATGTGTCCTTGACCACATCGATCCCATCCGGCTATGGTCTCACGCCAACGGACTTGGACATGCGTTCAAATGAACGCATGTCCACCTGTGGATCGAGGGATTTCTATGGCGATACTGGGCACTCGGCGGCTGCGTGGACCGGGTCGATCGCCATGGGGGCACGTGGTGCGGTGGTCGGCGGTCTCGGCGCTGGTGGTGGGAATGATGGCGAGTGCCGGGGTCTCGCCGGTGAGGGCGGAGCCGGGGGCCGCGTTGACGCCGGTGCGGGCGCAGGGGGCGGCGCTGGTCGACGGGTTCGGGCGGACGGTGTTGTTGCACGGGGTGAACACCGTCGACAAGGATGCGCCGTATCTGGAGCCGGGTGACGGGTTCGCCCTGACCGATGCGTCGGCGGCGCTGTTGGCGCGGCACGGGTTCAACACCGTGCGGCTCGGGGTGTCGTTCGACGGGTTGATGCCGAGCGAGGGCGTGGTCGACACCGCCTACCTCGATCGCGTCGAGAACGTGGTGGACACGCTGGCCGCGCACGGCATCTACACGCTGCTCGACAACCATCAGGACGGATTGTCGAAGATATGGGGCGGCAACGGGTTTCCCGAGTGGGCGATCCGGGCGCGGCCTGCCGACGGTGAGCCGAATCCCGGGTTTCCGCTCTATTACCTGATGCCGAGCATGAATGCCGGATGGGACGAGGTCTGGAACAACACCCACGGCGTCCTCGACCATCTCGGGGTCGCGCTGGGTGCGCTCGCCGAGCGGATGAACGGGCGGGCGAGTGTGCTCGGCATCGAATTGCTCAACGAACCATGGCCCGGCTCACCGTTTCTCAGCTGCTTCCCGAACGGCTGCCCGGACTTCGACGCGAAATACCAACGCGCACTGCAACGATTGACCGACGCGGTGCGGGCCCGCAATGCCGCAGTGCCCGTGTTCTGGGAGCCCAACGTCACCTGGAACGAGACGATGCCGAGCCATCTCGGCAAGAATCCGCCCATCACCAGCACCGACATCGTGTTCTCCCCGCACGACTACTGCATCCCCAGCCAGCTCGCCATCTACCTCGATCTCCCCGAGGAACTGCGCGCGGTGTGCCCGGTGCAGCAGGACAAGACCTGGTCCAACATCGACTCGTTCACCGACCGCACCGACATCCCCACCATGGTTACCGAATTCGGCGACGGTGATCCGACGGTGTTGCGCAACACCACCACTCGCGCCGACGAACGCTTCATCGGCTGGCACTACTGGCACTACCGCGGCAACGACGGTGACCCCTTCCGCGGCGACCTCGGCCGCGAACTTGTCCGCACCTATCCACAAGCCACCGCAGGGACCCCCGACGCGATGATTTTCGATTCCGGCACCGGCGATTTCGCCTACCGATACCGACCGCGCGCCGCCTCGGCGCCGACCGAGATCTACGTCTCCGACCTGTTCCATCCCGACGACTACGAAGTACAGGTCACCGGCGGCCGGGTCACCTCGGCAGCAGGCGCCCGCATCGTCACCGTGGAAGCCGACGGCACCGCCCCGGTCACCGTCCGCATCCCCCGTCCCGGCTCGGCGGGCGCGGACCTGCCCACCGACGGTGGCAGCGGATCGTCCTCGGGATTCCCCTGGTTGTCCAGTGGTTCCGCGGGCTGATCCAGGTCGGCAAGGTCGGCACCGGGTCTTTGTTAAGCGGTGTCCACCACGCTGAGCCACATGAGCAACGCAGCACCGCCCCGGCGCGCGACGAGGAACGGCGGATACGAGCGCGACGCCGACGGGCGACTGAAGTTCGTCGCACCCGAAACGCGGGAACCCACACGTCCGAAGGACGAATTCCCGCTCACCGGAACCACTTCCAGCGGCGACGAGACCGGGGTCATCCCCGCCTTCCTCATCGACATGACGCTGCACGCCGCGATCGGCGCCACCACCTGGTACCTCGCCCCAGGCCCGACCGCCGTCCTGTACGGCATCCTCGCCTGGCTCGGCGCGTCCTTCCTGCACCGCACGGTCGTCCAACGACTCGCCCGAACGACATTCGGCAAGTGCTCCTTCGGCCTCCAACTCCGCCACGCCGACGGCACCTACCCCTCGTTCTGGCAGCTGACCGTCCAGTGGTTCCGCGGCGGCTGGTGCTGCTTCGACCTCTTCGGCAGTGCCGGCTGACGATCGAGTTCAGCTATCGGCCTCAGGTTTGGGATCGCTCGGTTTCGCCTGGTCCTCGACGCAGTACGTACACGACTGTTTGAACACGCCCTTGTTCGTGTGATGACGTGTGTGCGCGCTACGTCGACTCGACGGCATCGGTCGGCCCTTCCGAACAGCAGACATCTTCGCCCGAGTCTCGGCGCTTGCTGTCCGCCCGTAGTTCGGGTTTCCCGCGCCGGTTCTCATCTCCGAAAGGCGCCGACGCGATTCCTCCGACATCACGCGGCCGAATCCGGGGTGTTCGGGGCCGAACTTCCCATAGTTGGGATTGGCTTCGCCTTGATATGTACCTTTGCGCTCGGCCGACCACTTCGCCCGCTGTGGAGCCGAGTGCGTGCCCCCGTAAAACGGATTCTCTTCTCCGAAACGACTCACACCCGGGCGGCCGGTCGACCGGATTCGCGCGGCCTCCCGCATTTCCGCAGTCCAGACCACACCAATCGGCCCGAGTCCGCCATCAGCCAGATTGAGCAGCGGCTGGCCTTCCCTGCGCAGGTACGCAATCCAATCAATCTCCGCGCGGCCCAAACGATCTAGTCCGCAGACCCAATCGAGGACGTCGGCAATTACATCGTCGCGATTCTGTTTGCGCAGCCAATCGTAGAACGGGGTCTTTCGACCTGCACCGGCTTCCTTGAAATGCTGGCGAAGCCGAACATGCGCCGACTTTGTTGTCAGCCCGATATAGCGATAGTCATACTCGGTGCGGAGACGAACTCCGTAGATCACACCATCAGTCGGCTTCCCCACCAGACCTCCGCACCGAGTTTGCTACGAGCAATTACAACATGCAGCTGACGCAATTCTCAATTTCAGTCCCCTGCAATGCCATTTGGCGCAGGCGGATGTAGTACAGCGTCTTGATCCCCTTGCGCCAGGCGTAGATCTGGGCTTTGTTGATATCGCGGGTGGTGGCGGTGTCCTTGAAGAACAGGGTCAGGGACAGGCCCTGGTCTACGTGCTGGGTGGCGGCGGCGTAGGTGTCGATGATCTTCTCGTAGCCGATTTCGTAGGCGTCGTCGTAGTACTCGAGGTTGTCGTTGTCGAGGTACGGGGCCGGGTAGTAGACGCGGCCGATCTTGCCTTCCTTGCGGATCTCGATCTTCGACGCCACCGGGTGGATCGAGCTGGTGGAGTGGTTGATGTAGGAGATCGAACCGGTCGGCGGGACGGCCTGCAGGTTCTGGTTGTAAATGCCGAACTCCTGCACCGAGGCCTTCAGCTCACGCCAGTCTTGCTGGGTGGGGATGTGCACGCCCGCGTCGGCGAAGAGCTGGGCGACCTTGTCGGTCTTGGGCTCCCACGCCTGATCTGTGTACTTGTCGAAGTACTCGCCGCTGGCGTACTTGGAGTCGGCGAACCCACCGAAGGCGGTGCCGCGCTCCTTGGCGATCAGGTTCGAGGCCCGGATCGCGTGGTAGACCACGGTATAGAAGTAGATGTTGGTGAAGTCGACACCCTCTTCGGAGCCGTAGTGGACCCGCTCCCGCGCCAGGTAGCCGTGCAGGTTCATCTGGCCCAGGCCGATGGCGTGGGACTCGTTGTTGCCCTGCTCGATCGAGGGCACCGAGTAGATGTGGGTCTGATCCGACACCGCGGTCAGCGCGCGAATCGAGGTCTCGATGGTCTGGCCGAAGTCCGGCGAGTCCATCGCCTTGGCGATATTGAGCGACCCGAGGTTGCAGGAGATGTCCTTGCCGACCTTCGAGTAGGACAGGTCGTCGTTGAACTCCGAGGGGGTCGAGACCTGCAGGATCTCCGAGCACAGGTTCGAGTGGGTGATCTTGCCCTTGATCGGGTTGGCCCGGTTCACCGTGTCCTCGAACATGATGTAGGGGTAGCCCGACTCGAACTGCAGCTCGGCGATGGTCTGGAAGAACTCGCGCGCCTTGATCTTCGACTTGCGGATGCGCTTGTCGTCGACCATCTCGTAGTACTTCTCGGTGACGTCGACATCGGCGAACGGCTTACCGTAGATGCGCTCGACGTCGTACGGCGAGAACAGGTACATGTCCTCGTTCTTCTTCGCCAGCTCGAAGGTGATGTCCGGGATCACCACGCCCAGCGACAGCGTCTTGATGCGGATCTTCTCATCCGCGTTCTCGCGCTTGGTGTCGAGGAAGCGGTAGATGTCGGGGTGGTGGGCGTGCAGGTACACCGCGCCCGCGCCCTGACGCGCGCCCAGCTGGTTGGCGTAGGAGAACGAGTCCTCCAGCAGCTTCATGATCGGGATGACACCCGAGCTCTGGTTCTCGATCTTCTTGATCGGCGCGCCGTGCTCACGAATGTTGCTCAGCAGCAGCGCGACACCGCCGCCGCGCTTGGACAGCTGCAACGCGGAGTTGATGGAGCGCCCGATGGACTCCATGTTGTCCTCGATGCGCAGCAGGAAGCAGGACACGGGCTCGCCGCGCTGCTTCTTGCCGGAGTTGAGGAAGGTCGGGGTGGCGGGCTGGAAACGGCCGTCGATGATCTCGTCGACCAGCTTGCTCGCCAGCACCTCGTCGCCGGCGGCCAGCGTCAGCGCGACCATGACGACACGGTCCTCGAACCGCTCCAGGTAGCGCTTGCCGTCGAAGGTCTTGAGCGTGTACGAGGTGTAGTACTTGAACGCGCCGAGGAAGGTGGGGAACCGGAACTTCTTGGCGTAGGCCTGCTGGAACAGGGCCTTGATGTACTCGCGGCTGTACTGGTCGAGAACCTCGGGCTCGTAGTAGTTCTCCTTGACCAGGTAGTCCAGCTTCTCGTCCAGGTTGTGGAAGAAGACGGTGTTCTGGTTGACGTGCTGCAAGAAGTACTGGTGTGCGGCCTCGCGGTCCTTGTCGAACTGGATCTTGCCGTCGGGGCCGTACAGGTTCAGCATCGCGTTGAGAGCGTGGTAGTCGAGTACCTCGCCCGCATCGGCGCGCACCGCGGCCTGCTCTAGGCGGGCAGTCTTGCCGGTCGGTGCTGTGGTTGCTGTTGCCAAAACAATCCCAATCCCTCTCGGACGCGCACGACGTCCTCAGCGGTTCCCATGAGTTCGAAGCGATACAGGTAGGGCACCCCGCACTTGCGCGAGATGATGTCGCCTGCGGCGCAATAGGTATCGCCGAAGTTCGTGTTGCCGGCCGCGATCACCCCGCGCAGCAGGGCGCGGTTGTGCGGGTCGTTGAGGAACTTGGCGACCTGCCGCGGTACGAGGTCCTTGTCGGACCGTTGCCCACCCATGACGTGCCGACCACCCCCGTAAGTAGGAGTGATCAGCACGTAGGGTTCGTCGACGCGCAGCGAATCAGCGGTGTGCAGTGGTAGCCGAGTAGCCGGGAGGCCCAGCTTCTCGACGAAACGATGAGTGTTCTCCGAAGCGCTGGAGAAGTAGACCAGCCCGCCCGGAGTGATCCGCTCGGGCATGGGCGCCTCCTTCCGGCGAAGTCCTAGGCGGCGGCGACCGCGAGCGACTTGATGCGGTCGGGACGGAAGCCCGACCAGTGATCCTCACCCGCGACGACGACGGGCGCCTGCAGGTAGCCGAGCGCCATGACGTAGTCGCGCGCCTCGGCGTTCTCGGAGATGTCGATGACGTCGTAGTCCACCCCGGCCTTGTCGAGCGCCTTGTAGGTGGCATTGCACTGGACGCAAGCGGGCTTGGTGTACACGGTGATGGTCATCTAGAGTCCCTCTCTCCTATGCCTGATCCACAGCCTGTGATCCGTATGCAGTGCACGAACGGTGATGCTGCGCAAACTCCTGGATCTGGCGAAGAAAGCCCTGCTCGTAACCCCTTCCCTTGGGCCCGATCAGTGGTGGCTTCACACCGTCTTCCAGTACTGGAGACACTACACCTAGTGGCCGACAGATTGGAACAACACAAGGTGTTGCGAGTCGCACAGATGTAATTCCGACGCGGTAAGTCCCAGGACGCGCGATCGACACGCTGGGAAAACAGTGGCCCAGATCACGATTTTGCATCCCGGCGAGTCTTCAGCAAACTTCGCAGACAGCGAAGGGGCGTCGCCTCCGCGATGGATGCGACGCCCCGTTCGAGCCGACCGACAGCTTACGCCGTGACGAGCTCGCCGTGTGCAGCGGAGACCAGCTCGTGGACGGTGGCGCCGAGCTGGGTCAGCGCCTCGGCGTCCTGGGCCGGGTGGGTCTGACCGAAACGCTCGCCGATGGTGCCGAACCGCGCGGTGGCTGTCTCGACGACGACACCGCCCGCGACACCGACCGCCTTGACCGCGTCACCGTGGGCCCACTCGGCCGCCCGCGGGCTGATCGAGGCGCTCACGACGGCGACCGGCTTGCCCTTGATCGCGCCGACGCCGTACGGGCGCGAGGCCCAGTCGATGGCGTTCTTCAGCACGGCGGGCAGGGTGCCGTTGTATTCGGGGGTGACCAGCAGGATGCCATCGGCCGCGGCGACGGCCTCGCGCAGCGCCTGGGCCTGCGCGGGAACCGAGCCGGGGACATCCAGGTCCTCGTTGTAGAAGGGGATCTCGGCGAGACCCTCGTAGATCGCGATCTCGACGCCGTCCGGCGCGGTCTGCACGGCAGCCTCGGCGAGCCTGCGGTTGATCGAGCCCGCGCGCAGGCTTCCGACGAGAGTGAGGATGCGGGTCCCGGCCATGACGACTCCTGGTGTACTCAGTGGGATGATCGAAGTTTCACCCGACATTAACCGGACCCCAGTCCGATTACTTCCCGCGGAGGACGTGTGAACGGCGTGAGCTCCAGCACACCCAGGTCGGACGGGCCGCCGTTGCTGCCGATCGGGCAACCGCTGCCCGGCAATGCCGAGCCGATCGAGCGCGCCGACGCCGCCCGCAACCGGGCGCTGCTGCTCGACGCGGCCCAGCAGTTGGTGCGCGAGCACGGGGTCGCCGGGCTGACGATGGATGCCGTCGCCAAGCGTGCCGGCGTCGGCAAGGGCACCGTCTTCCGCCGGTTCGGCAATCGCACCGGGCTGATGCTGGCCCTGCTCGACCACTCCGAACAGAAGTTCCAGGCCGCGTTCATGTTCGGACCAGCCCCGCTCGGCCCGGACGCGAGGCCGGTCGATCGGCTGATCGCGTTCGGGCGGACCCGGCTGCTCGACATCGAGGTCGAGAGCGATCTGCACCGGGCCGCCGAGGAGAAGGGGCGTTTCGGCGGTGGTCCGTACGGCCTGCACAAGGCGCATGTCGTGCTGTTGTTGCGCGCGGCCGGGGTGACCGGGGAGCTGCCGCTGATCGCCGACTCGCTGCTGGCGACGCTGTCGGCGGCACTGGTCATTCACCAGATCGCCATCCTCGGCTATACCCGTGCTCAGATCGGCGACAACTGGGAATGGCTCGTTCGCCGGGTCGTTTCGGCTGGGGCACAAGTAGAGTGAGGCGGCATGGGGACACTGCGTGAACAGATCATCGCCGAGTTGGGCGTGCTGCCGGAGATCGAGCCGAAGCAGGAGGTCCGCCGTCGCGTCGACTTCCTCAAGGACTATCTGAACTCCACCCCCGCCGAAGGCTTCGTCCTCGGCATCAGCGGCGGCCAGGACAGTGCGCTCGCGGGCAGGCTGTGCCAGCTCGCCGTCGAGGAGCTACGCGCCGACGGCGTCGAGGCGAAGTTCCTCGCGGTGCGCCTGCCCTATGGTGTGCAGGCCGACGAGCACGACGCGCAGGTCGCCCTGAACTTCGTCGACCCGGATCGGTCGGTCGTGGTGAACATCCGGCCCGGCGCCGACTCGGTGGCGGCCGAGGTCGCCGGCGCCCTCGACCACGAGCGGCTGCGCGATTTCGTGCGCGGCAATATCAAGGCCCGTGAGCGGATGGTCGCCCAGTACGCGCTGGCCGGGCAGGAGAATCTGCTGGTGGTCGGCACCGATCACGCCGCCGAGGCGGTCACCGGGTTCTTCACCAAGTTCGGTGACGGCGGCGTCGACATGACCCCGCTCACCGGTCTCACCAAGCGGCAGGGCGCGGCCCTGCTGCAGGAACTGGGCGCACCGTCGAGCATCTGGTCCAAGGTCCCCACCGCCGACCTCGAGGACGACCGGCCCGCCCTGCCCGACGAGGAAGCTCTCGGCCTGCGCTACGCCGAAATCGACGACTACCTCGAGGGCAAGGACGTCACCCCGGAGGTCGCCGCCCGCGTCGAGTCGATCTTCACCAACACCCGGCACAAGCGCACCGTCCCGGTCACCCCCCTCGACACCTGGTGGCGCTGAGCCCGGTTCAGCAGATGACGGCGCCGTCGCCGGAGGCGGTGGCGCGCAAGAGGTCTCGCACCAGGTCGAAGTCGATCTCGGCCGGGTTGCGGAACCGGAGGCAGCCTTTGCCCATGTCGTGGGCTGACAGGCGGTCGTCGAAGGCGGCGCGGATGTCGGAACGCAGCAGGTAGAAGGAGATGTACTGCTTCTGGCTGGCGAAGGCGATCTCGCCGACGCCGTCGCGTTCGTAGCCGGGCATGCCGTGGGCCATGACCTCGGTGAATCCGGGTAGCTCGGCCAGACACAGCTCGCGCAGCCGGGTCAGCGCCGCACGTCGCTCGTCCGGGAGTTCGGCCAGGTAGGCGGGGACGTCGGGGGCTTTGCTCTGCACCATCTGGCTAGCCGCCCGCGAACGGGGGCAGGACGTCGACACGGTCGCGGAGCATGGCCGACGGGTCGCGGGTGAGTTCGTCGCCGATCAGGAAAGCGCAGACGCCGACGAGGGAGTCGACCTCGGAGCCGTAGGTGGCGGCGAGGGTGGCGCGCAGGTCGGCGACGGTCGCGCCGGGCGGGAGTTCGAGTGATTCGGTGTTCTTGCCGACGGCGTCGGCGATCGCGGCGAAGTAGCGGACCTCAACCACCGATGGCTCCCATCGTGCGTTCCGGGGGGACGAAGCCGGCGGCGTCGATGCCGTGACCAGCCCATTTCTGCCACATCGCGCCGCGCCACAGCTCGGCGACCTCGTCGTCGTCGGCGCCGGCGCGCAGCGCGGTCCGCACGTCGAACTCCTGGTCGCTGAACAGGCACGAGCGCAGCATGCCGTCGGCGGTGAGCCGGGTGCGGTCGCAGCTGTCGCAGAACTTACGGGTGACGGTGGCGATGATGCCGACCGTCGCCGGTCCGCCGTCGACCAGCCACTTCTCGGCCGGCGCCGAGGGATCGGAGCGACCGACCTCGGTGAGGGCGAACCGCTCGCCGAGCACCTCCAGGAGGTCGGCCGCGGTCACCATGTTGGTGCGCGCCCACTCGTGGTCGGCGTCGAGCGGCATCTCCTCGATGAACCGCAGCTCGCACTGTTCGGCCAGGCACCACGCGAGCAGGTCCGGCGCACCGGCCAGGTTCTGGCGCATCAGGACCGCGTTCACCTTCACCGGAGCCAGGCCGGCATCGCGGGCGACGCGGATGCCGTTGAGCACCGACTCGAGCCGGTCACGGCGGGTCAGCCGGGTGAAATCTTCCCGGTCGACGGTGTCGAGGGAGACGTTGACCCTGCTCAGGCCCGCCTTCGCGAGTGCGTGCGCGCGGTGTTCGAGGCCGACGCCGTTGGTCGTCATCGCCAGTGGCGTGCCCGGCACGGCCGCGTGACAGCCCGCGATGATCTCCTCGAGCTCGCGGCGCATCAGTGGCTCGCCGCCGGTGAAGCGCACCTCACGCACGCCGAGTTCGCGGACGGCGAGCGAGACCAACCGCACGATCTCGTCGGCACTGAGCAGCTCCTCGCGCGGGATCGGCGGCAGCCCTTCCTCGGGCATGCAATAGGTACAGCGCAGGGAGCACTTCTCGGTGATGGAGACCCGTAGATCGCGCGCGACCCGGCCGAAGCGATCGACGAGGAGCGGCGTATCGGGCCGGCCGTCCAGGGAAGGCCGCTCCGATCGCACAGCGGGTATCCCCATTTCGACCAGCGTCATTCCTACAGTATGACTCGTCGAGCCGGGCGCGAACCGTGCGGAGCACCGATCTGTCACGAAGTCGACAGCTCACCACGCCCGCTCGGACTCTGTGAGCGATGCGGGAAGAACTCGCCGGTCGGACGGCGATTAGGCTGGCAGCATGACTCCCCGGCCCGCCACCACGTCGGCGCGCAGCGTCGACGAGTACCGCGACACCGTCGCCGCGCTGCTGGCCCACCTCGCCGACCGCGCCGACGAACAGGTGCCGGTGCCCGCTGCGCTCGGCCGGGTGCTCTCGGCCGATGTGCTCTCGCCCATCGACCTCCCGGTGTTCCGGAACTCGGCGATGGACGGGTACGCGGTGCGTGCCGCCGATGTCGCCGTCACCCCGGTGACCTTGCCGGTCGCCGGTGTCGTCGCGGCGGGCAAACCGGGAACAACGGCGCTGCCGGCGGGTTCGGCGCTCAAGGTGATGACCGGTGCGCCGATTCCGCCCGGCGCCGACTGTGTCGTCCCGGTCGAGGACGTGCAGGCGGGTGCGGGCCGGATCGTGGTCGAGCGTGGTCGCGGTCGCGGCGAGTTCGTGCGGGAGGCGGGCACCGATGTGCGCGCCGGTGAGCTGGTAGCCAAGGCGGGCACCGTGGTGGCGCCCCGGCACATCGCCGCGCTGGCCGCCGTCGGCCTGCCGAGCGTGCCGGTGCTGAGCCGACTACGCGCGGTCTGTATCACCACCGGCGACGAACTCCAGCCCGCCGGGGCGGAACTCGCGCCGGGCCAGATCTACAACTCGAACGGGATCGCGCTGGCCGCTGCTTTGCGGGCCGACGGGGTCGAGGTCGTCGACGTCGCCCACAGCACCGACGATCCGGCGGAGTTCACCGCCGTGCTGCGCGCCGCGGTCGCCGCCGCCGATCTCGTCTTCACCTCCGGCGGGGTGTCCAAGGGCGATTTCGAGGTCGTCAAGGATGTGCTGGAACCGCTCGGCGGCACCTTCGGTTCGGTCGCGGTGCAACCCGGCGGACCACAGGGATACACGGTCGTCGACGGTGTGCCCGTGCTGAGTTTCCCCGGGAATCCGGTGAGCACGACGGTCTCCTACACGGTGTTCGCCCGCGATGTGGTGCGCGCGCTGGGCGGGCTGCCCGCGCCCGGCACCGCCGAGGTGACCTTGCTGACGCCGGTGCGCTCCCCCGCCGGACGGCGTCAGTATCTGCGCGGCCTGGTGACCGACGACGGCGTCGAGGTCGTCTCGGGCCCCGGCTCCCATCTCATCGCCGGCATGGCCTGGGCCGATGTGCTGGTGGATGTGCCCGCCGAGGTCACCTCGCTGCCCGCGGGTGCCACTGTGCGAATCTTGAGACTATGAGCGAGTTGTCCCACGTCGACCGCGAGGGTCGGGCACGCATGGTCGATGTCAGCGCCAAAGCCGACACCGCCCGGATCGCCGTTGCCGCAGGAGAATTACAGACCACCGCCGAGGTGGTCGCGCTCGTCCGCGCCGAGGGGATGCCCAAGGCGGACGTGCTCTCGACCGCGCGGCTGGCCGGAATCGCCGGTGCCAAGAAGACTTCCGAGCTGATCCCGCTGTGTCATCAGCTGGCGCTGTCGTCGGTGAAGGTGGAATTCGGGTTCACCGAGACGACCATCACGGTGGAGGCGACCGCGAAGACCACCGGGCCGACCGGGGTCGAGATGGAGGCGCTGACCGCCGTCGCCGTCGCGGGGCTCACGCTGCACGACATGGTCAAGGCCGTTGATCCCGCCGCGGTGATGAACGGAGTGCGGCTGCTCACCAAAGAAGGTGGTAAGCACGGACATTGGGTGCGGCCGGAGACGGAACCTTCCGGCGAGGCGCTGAGCCGGTTGGCCCAGGTCGACAGCGGATCCGTGCCGGATGCGGGACAGGCTGCGTCCGTGCGTGATTCGCGCTCCGCGGTGGTCGTGGTCGCGTCCACCGGTGCGGCGGCGGGTACCCGCGTCGACACCACCGGACCCGTGCTCGCCGAATGGCTGACAGCACAAGGCTTCTCGGTGCGCGGCCCGCTCGTGTACGCCGATGCCGACATCGCGGCCGGCCTGGCCGACGCGCTGCTCGGCGGACCCGCGCTGGTGATCACCACCGGCGGCACCGGCGCCTCCCCCACCGATGCCACCCCCGAGGCGACCCGCGCCGTACTCGACCGCGAACTGCCCGGTGTCGCCGATGCCATCCGGCAGCGTGGCACCGCGAAGTTCCCGCTCGCCGCGCTCAGCCGGGGTGTCGCGGGGCTGGCGGGCCACACCGTCGTGGTCAACCTGCCCGGATCGCCGGGCGGGGTGAAGGACGGAATCGCGGTCCTGGAACCACTGTTGGACCATCTGCTCGCGCAAGTAGCCGGAGGCGGCGACCATGAATGACCACGGCGCGGTGCGCCTGACCGCGATCAGCGATCAGGCGCTCGATCCCATCGCCGTCGAAAGTGCCGTCGACGGACCGGAATTCGGCGCTGTCGTCGTCTTCACCGGCAAGGTGCGCAATCACGACAGCGGCCAGGCCGTCACCTCGCTGGAGTACTCCGCGCACCCGCAGGCCGAGCGGTTCCTGAATGCCATCTGTGCCGAAGTCGCCGCCGCGCACGGGCTTCCGGTCGCCGCGACCCATCGCATCGGTTCGCTCACCATCGGTGATCTGGCGATCGTCGTCGCGGTGGCCGCGCCGCATCGGGCCGAAGCGTTCACCGTCTGCGCCGAACTCGTCGATCGGATCAAGCACGAGGTGCCGATCTGGAAGCGGCAGCTCTTCGCCGACGGCCTGTCCGAATGGGTCAATGCCTGCGGCTGAGCGTCACTGCGGGGTGTAGCGCCACACGCCGAGCATCGCCTGCTCGTCCATCGGTTCGTCGCCATCGAAGACGGTGGCGTGCAAGCGATCCAGTGCCGCGTCGGCGTCGAGGCCGGAGCCGATCAGCACCAGATTCGACACGCGTTCCTCCCCGCGCGCCCACGGACCGGGCGTGAACACGACGTGTCTGCCGACCAGGTGCATCTCGAATTTGCGCCGCTCCCCCGCTACCGCGAAGGCCACGCAGCCCTTGGCGCGGAACAGGCCCGGTGGCGGGTCCTCCAGGAAGGCGATCAGGGCACGGGGGTTCAGCGGGCGCTTGCTGGTGAACGACACCGAGACGTATTCGTCGTGCAGGTGCCGGTGGTCGGGGTCGTCGTGATCGTGGTCGTGCTCGTCGAGCAGGGAGTCGAAACTCAACTGCTGGGCCACCTTCGGCGGCTCGAGCTCGCGGTCGTCGAACAGCAGTCCGGGGTCGACGCGGCCGTGGGTCGTCGCGTACACCGGGACCTGACCCACCCAGCCCGCGATCTGCTCGCGCAGTGCGGCCAGCGCGTCGGCCGGCACCCTGTCGGCCTTGTTCACCAGCACCAGATCCGCCAGGCGCAGATGCGTCACCAGCTCGGGGTGCTGGGCGCTGGTCTCGCCGAACAGCTCGGCGTCGACGACCTCGACCAGTCCGCCGTACCCGATCCGCGGATTCGGGTTGGCCACCACCATCCGGATCAGATTCCGTGGTTCGGCCAGCCCGCTGGCCTCCACCACGATCACGTCGACGGCGCTGCGCGGCTGTGCCAGGCGCGCGAACAGGTCGTCGAGCTCGGACACGTCGACCGCGCAGCACACGCAGCCGTTGCCCAGCGACACCATCGCGTCGACCTGCCCGGCCACCAGCATCGCGTCGACGTTCACCGCACCGAAGTCGTTGACCACCACGCCGATCCGGGTGCCCCGGTTGTTGCGCAACAGATAGTTGAGCAGGGTCGTCTTCCCCGACCCGAGAAAACCCGCAACGATCACCACAGGAATCACTGTGCCGATTGTGCCCGAACGCTCGAAGCCGCCGGCTCCTGGGCGGAGTCGGCGGCTTCGGGTGCGCTCGGTTACTTCGTCGGGCCGAAGACCATGCCGACCAGGGTGTAGGCCAGGTTGATCAGCTGGTTGGTGATGGCGGCGTTGTCCATGCCGAGAGCCTGGGCCAGCGGCATCAGCAGATTCATGACGGTGAGGATCGGGCCGCCGAGGTCGCTCAGGTCGAGTTCGGAATCGGACTCGGCCGGGGCATCCGGGGTCGCCTTGGGCTTCGGGGCGGGGGCACGTTTGCGCGGAGTGGTTGTCGACGGCGCCTCGGGAGCGCCCGGCGCGGCGGTGCGCACTTCGGTGCCGCCGGGGACCTTCAGCTGACCGGCCGACCCGGTCGGCGACTTCGGGGCCTGCTGCTGGGCAGGGGCTTGATCGGCCGGAGCCGGATCGGTGCCGGGGGCTGTCAGACGGCCGCTGGAACCGCTCGGCAGGCGATCGGAGGCAATCGGGTGCTGTGCGGGGGCGGCCGCGATCGGGCCGCGGGCCGGGATGATGGCTGCCTGCGCGGGTGCAGGTGTGGGGGTCGGGGTGGGCTCGGCCGCGGGCGGCTGGTCGCCGGTGGGTGGGGTCTGGTCCGGGGATGCGGCGGGAGCCTGCGGGGCGGCGGGGGTTGGGGCCGGAGCGGGGGCGTCGGCGGGGGCAGGGGCGTTGGCGTCAGCCGGGGCGGGTGTGTTGGCCGGAGCCGGAGCGTCAGCCGGAGCCGGAGCGTTGGCCGGGCCGGGCACGCCGGCCGGAGCTTGCAAGTCAGCTGGTGCCGGCGGCTTTGCGGGAGCCGGCGAGTCAGCCGGAGCGGGCGAGTCAGCCGGAGCGGGCGAGTCAGCCGGAGCCGGACCGTCAGCCGGAGCCGGAGCATTGGCCGGAGCGGGCACGTCAGCCGGAGCGGGCGCGTTGGCCGGAGCCGGAGCGTCGGCCGGGGCGGGCACGCCGGCCGGAGCCTGCAAGTCAGCTGGTGCCGGCAGCTTTGCCGGAGCCGGCGAGTCAGCCGGAGCGGCTGGAGAAGGTGTGTCGGCGGAGGCAGGTCCATGGGTCGGAGCAGGCACGTTCGCTCGGGCAGGCGAGCCCGCCAGAGGAGACATGTCGGCCGGAGCAGTTCCGTCAGCTGGATCAGGCACGGTGGCTCGGGCGGGCGCGCCGGCCGGAGCAGGCGTGTTCCCGTCAGCCGGGGCGGGCGCGTCGGTGCCGGCCGGGGCAGGCGATGTCGACGTGGTGGCAGGGCGCGGCGTCGGAGCGGGCGCGTCGGCGGATTCACCGGACGGGGTGGGGGCCGCGCCGGACTCCGGGGCCGAAGTGGAAGCCGCGCCAGGTCGAGTGGTCGACGGTGACGCCACCTGCGGCTCCTGGGCGGGCGTCGGCGCGGTGGTCGACGCGGGCACCCGGCCGGGGGTGGGTTTCGAATCCGGCGCGAACGCGGGCACGGCGGCCCCGATTGGCCTGTTCAGCAGGAAGCCGACCACCCCGGTCGTGATGGCGACCGCATGCTTCAGGTGCCCCTCGCGCGATTCGAGCAGCGCGGCGTCCTCGGGATTGGCGCCGTTGCCCATCTCCACGAACACCAGCGGGACCTGCGTCAATGCCGGACCGGCCACATCCGCGCGGGTCTGCAGGCCGTTGCTGACACCGGCATAGGTGGCGGCCGGGAAGCCGGCGGCGAGGTAGGCGTCGCGGACCACGGTCGACGCGGCGCGGCCGGGGCCGGACTGCGCCAGATCGGCGGCCGAGTCCGGGATGGGCAGTTGCGGCACGATGAGGTGGAAGCCGCGCTGGTCGGCGGGCGCGCTGTCGGCGTGGATACTCACCGCGACCGCGGCGCCGGACTGATTGGCGGCGCGGGCACGATCGTCGACGCACCCGCCCCAGCCTTCGTCGTCGGCGCGGCTGAGCACCACATCGGCGCCCAGCGCCTGCAGCGACGCCTTCACCAGCTCGGCGACATTCCAGTTGATGGTGTGCTCGGGGACGCCGTTCAGCGACGTCATACCGGTGGTCTGGCAGTCCTTGGTACCGCCGCGGCCGTTGTCGACCTGGCGGCCCAGGTTCTCCGCATGCGCTGACCCCTGATGACCAGGGTCGAGGAAGATCGTCTTCCCCAGGAGCTGGTCGCCGGTGGCCGGCTCGGGCGCCGCGGTGGCCGGGCCGGGCACGAGCCCGGTCAGCGAGATCACGACCGCGGCGGAGACGGTGGAGCAGAGACCGGCCTTGATGATGTTTGGTTGCATGTTCGGTCGGTGCTCCGGAACGGAGCACCCCTCCCTTCCCATTGGTAACACCAAACCCAGTGGTTCACTCTTGCAACGTAGGCACCACAGAGCAAGCACAGTTACCGAAATGTGACAGGAAGAAAGGGGGAATCAGCGCTGGTCACGCGCCCAGATCATGATCGGAACAGGCCGATCAGGCAACCTCGGGCAATTGCCGCAGCGAGCGCAGCGCGTAGTGCACGCGGGTCTTGACCGTGCCGACCGGAACGCCTAATTCCGCGGCCACTTCCCGGTATCCGCGATCGCGCAGAATCACCTCGACCACCGCGGCCCGCTGCGGCTCGGACAGGCGCGCCAGCAGTTGGTCGACGAGCAGGCCGTCGACGAGTCCGTCCGCGAAATCCGGCTTGCCACAGCCCGCGACCTCGTTGATGTCGTCCCAGCCGACGTCACCGGGCCGGGCGGCGCGTGCCCGCACGATGTCGACGACGACATTGCGCTCGATCGCCAGCAGCCACGTCCGCACACTGCCTTTACGGGCGTCGAAGTCGCGACAGGAGCGCCAGCCGCGCAGCAGGGTCTCCTGCACGGCGTGTTCGGCCAGACCCGGGTCACCGAGACTGCGCATCGCCCGCCAGTGCAGCAGGCCGCGGTCGGCGGCCAGCACCTCGGCCAGCCCGTCGGTGGTACACAGTCGCGCACAGTGCGCACCGCAGAAATTGTCCCTCATATGGGGTTATCGCGCCGCGCGTCGCCGATGACAACGGCCTTAAGCAACTCTTCAGGATCCTGATGGTCCCCCACGCGACACTTTTGCCGCGAGCCCGGCCAGGGCCTGCTCCAGGAGGGGGGAGCAGGGCCACCGGGCTCGCCCTTTTTCCGGCATCTGTGCCAACCCTCGACACAACCGGTCCCGGGCGACGACAATCGCGGCGAGGAGCGAAAAACGTGGACATCCATGCATATCCGACCGACGCGCAGACGCCGGTCGACCGGGCCGAGGCCACCCGCATCGCGGCCGACCACCTGCCCCCGATCCCGGACACCGACCGTCACATCGTCGAATTCACCGACGGTTTCGTGGTTCTCGCCGTGCGGCCGTTGCACGCACCGTCGGACCGGCCGCTGCCGGTCGGCGGTTCGGTGCACGTCATCGACAAGGCGACGGGCGCGGTGTCGTATTGGCCGACATATCCCTGCGGGGTGATCGCCGCCCAGTACGCGACAGCCAGGGTGGTCGTCGACGACGAGTGGCCGGGCGAGGAGACTTAGGCTGAAGATCAAGAACGAATTGCACACATAGCGATGTGTGCATATGATTGCGACCGATCGGACCGCACGGAGAGGTGAACGCGATGGGCGCAGGACATGGACACGATCACGGGGTGTCGGCCGACAGCGACAAGCGCTGGCTGGCCGGCGCGCTGGCGGTGATCGTCACCTTCCTGATCGGCGAGGTGATCGTCGGCATCGTGGCCGATTCGCTGGCCCTGCTCTCCGACGCGGCGCACATGACCACCGACGCCGCCTCCATCGTGCTGGCGCTGATGGCCATCCGGCTCGCGGCGCGCCCGGCGACCGGCCGGATGACGTTCGGCTGGAAGCGGGTGGAGATCCTCTCGGCCCAGGCCAACGGACTGACCCTGCTGCTGCTGGCACTGTGGCTCGGCTACGAGGCGATCCGCAGGCTGTTCGAGCCGCCGGAGGTGCACGGCACGCTGGTGCTGGTCACCGCACTGATCGGCATCGTGGTCAATGTGCTGGCGACCTGGATGATCAGCCGGGCCGACCGGACCAGCCTCAACGTCGAGGGCGCCTACCAGCACATCCTCAACGACCTGTTCGCCTTCATCGCGACCGCGGCGGCGGGCCTTGTCATCATCCTCACCGGGTGGGTGCAGGCCGACGTGGTCGCCACGTTGATCGTGGTCGCGCTGATGATCAAGGCGGGCATCGGGCTGATCCGCGCGTCGAGCCGCATCTTCCTCGAAGCCGCCCCCGACTACCTCGACCCCGAGCAGGTCGGTCGCGACATGGCCGCCCGCGACGGCGTGACCGAGGTGCACGACCTGCACATCTGGGAGATCACCTCCGGCTCCCCCGCCCTCTCGGCCCACGTGTTGGTGCGGCCGGGGCACGACTGCCACGCGGTCCGCGAGGACATCGCGCACATGCTCGACCACGAGCACCACATCGAGCACGTCACCCTGCAAGTCGACCATGCCCGGCCGCAGGTCATCGGAATCGGGACGGCGCACGACGACAACCACTGCGCGGAGGCGCACGGCCCCAAGCACGTGTCGGCCGGGCACGCTCCGCACACGCACTGAACCCGCAGACGAGGGAAGGCCCCACACCTGGACAGGTGCGGGGCCTTCTCGTCGGTCACGCGTCAGGGCGGACCCGGTCGTTTCATCGACCCATGAGGCTTGATCAGCCGCCGAAGGAGCCGGTCCACAGGGTGTTGACCAGGCCGTGCACAGCGGCGCCGAGGGTGTCGAAGAGGCCGTTCAGGGCGGCGCTACCGGTGTCGATGATAACGGGGATCATAATAATTCCTCTGTTTCTCGCATAGGCCCAGCCGGAGCTGGCTTACAGAGGGCGTATCGACACCCGAACGCCGCGAGTTACGGAATTACGGAATTCGTGACCGCCGTAACAATAGATCCAGCAAACCTATTACCACCTGCGGTTATGTCCCAAATACCGCATGTTTCTGAGGGGAATATGAGAACCCTGTGAGAGTCATGTTGCGCCATCCGATAAGTCCGAATTTCCGATGCCCCGAGAAATAGGGGCACCGATCACGGAAAATAACGGGACATATGGTTTCACCTATTTCTCCACGCCGCGGACGGGTCGGCCGCCCACCATCAGAGCGACCAGGCCGAGGAAGTCGAGGTGCGCGCGGAGGGCCGCGGTGGTGCGGGCGACGGAGGCGACCGTCGTGGTCCCCGACGACGCCGGACGACCGGCGAAACGATCGGCGAGCCAGGCGAGCACGACCGGAACCATGAGGAACTCCAGCGGCAGATGGGAGCCGCGGAGCACCCGCAGGTACTCGACGACGGCGCCCGCGGCCCGGTAGCGCTGGACATGGGCGTCGATGTCGGCGACCGCGATCACCTCGTCGCGCACGCCCTGCACCACCAGCATCGGCGCGGCCGGGGCGCGGGTGCCGGGTTCGATGTCGGTGAGGATGCGGCGCAGCGCGGGCTCGGCCAGCAGCCCGGCCATGTCACCGCGCAGATGCCGGGCGACGTCGCGGCGGGCGAAGCGCCACAGCAGGGCGAAGGTGGTGCGCTGTTCTGCCTCGCCGAGCAGGCCGCGGTAGCGGGCATCGAGGTGGTCGTGCAGGACCGCGTCGAGTTCCGGGTAGGCGCGGCGCAGACCGGCGACGAAGGCCGCGGGGAACCCGGCGAACCAGCCACCGTTGAGGCGGACGAACGCGGCCGCCGGGTCACCGACCGGCGACCCGGCCGCCGCGCCGACGATGGTCAGCTCCGGCGCGTACTCGGCCGCCAGTTCCGCGGCCCACGCCGTCGCCAGACCGCCGCCCGAATACCCCCACAGCGCAACCGGAGTCGTCGGGGTGAGGCCGAGCGGGGCGAAGCCGAGCGCGGCCCTGATCCCGTCCAGCGCCCGGTACCCGGGCTCACGCGCCGCGCCGAACCGGCCGCCGAGACCTTCGTGATCGGGCACCGACACCGCCCAGCCCTGCCGCAACGCCATGGCGATGATCGGCAGCTCGAGCGGCGCGATGGAACCGGTGGTCTTCGCGCCGTGCCGCAGAGCGTAGGACGGAAAGCATTGGGGCGCGACGGCGTCGATGGCGCACTGGAAGGAGACCAGCGGACGCGGACGCGCCGGGTCGGCGCCCCACGGCAGCAGCACCGTGGTGACCGCCAGCTCGGGCTCGCCGTCGAGATCGCAGGTGCGGTACAGCAGCTGCCAGGCCGCGATTTGCTGCCGCACCAGCCCGAACAGCGCCAGTTCCACCGGGCGCGTCCGCACCACCGCCCCCGGCGCGAGCGACTCGACGTCCGGCGGCGCGGCGTAGAACGGGTCGTCGGGCGGTAGCAGCGGCGCGGTGCTCCAGATCGTCAGCGCCGGGGCGTCGATGGTCATAGGCTGCCGCCGCCACCGAAGAACCAGGGGTTGAACGTGCAAGCCAAGGTGGGACTGCCTTCCGGATCGAGGGCACGCAGCGCGATCGAGGTGGCGCGCGGCGAATACATCATGGTCAGGTGGTCGGAAACGTCCTGCTCACAGCCGTCCTGCAGGGCGATGTTCGCCACCGTCGCGTCCGGCCCGGGCCGCAGGAAGGCGAGGTCGAGGGGATTCATCACCTCGTCGTAGCGGGATCCGACGACCGTGTAGTCGACGCCGGGCACGGTGTCACCGGTGGCGTTGAGGGTGGTGTAGAACGACGAGCCGATGGCCTGCTCGACATTGGCCGCGCCGATGATCGGCCGGTAGAAGCCGAGGATGTCGATGCCGGCGTTGTTGATCATGCGGCCGAGGGTGGCGAGGCCGAGCAGCGAGGTGCCGTGGTGGGTGGCGCCGAAGCTGACCAGCTTGCCGACCTTGCCCTGGCCGCCTTCGAGCTTCAGGTAGTGATTGGCGATGGTGCCGCCCTGGGAGTGGCCGACGATGTCGACCTGGTCGGATCCGGTGGCCGCGCGCACGCGCTCGATGAACGCGGCGACCTGGCGCGAGGAGTCGGCCATCGGGCCCACGCCGTAGCGGCCCGGCAGTACGGCGCCGAGTCCGCCGCCCTCGAGCAGCGCGGATTTGCCGAAGTTCAGGGTGAACACGCAGTACCCGGCCTTCGCCAGGCGCGGCGACAGGTAGGAGAAGGTGTCGTAGGCGTTGAGCCAGGTGCCGTGCAGCAGCACGACCGGGCGCGGATGCTGCGCGGTCGGCTTGCAGTCCCAGCGGTTGGCGCCGGGCGGCGCGGCATCGGGGTGGAGCAGTCCGTAGGCGAAAGCGGGCAGGTAGGCCGACATCTCGGGGCCCTCGCCGACCGCGTCGGAGGAACGACTGCCCGCCGAACCCGAGCTGCTGCCCGAGGCGCTGCCGGTGTCGGCGATGGCGGTGGGGCGACGGCCGTCGGCCGCCGTCGTCATAGTGGCGTCCAGGTAGCCGGCCAGCGAGGCGATGGTCGGTTCCAGCGCGGGTTCCGCGGCGGCCGGGCCGCCCCCCAGAACCGAGGCCGCGGTCAGGCCCGCGGCGATGCCGAGTCCGCACAGGGTGCGGCGCAGTGGATGCGTCGTTGCAATCATGGTGGGTCACTTCCGTAGAACCGCGCCGGCCAACGGTGGCTCGGACGCGCTCTGCGAATCTATGACCGGCGCCACATCGATGTCACTGCACCGTGTACCGATAAAACGCGCGGGAGCTTGGCGCGGAAACCAAGTTCTGTGCGTTTTCGATGGGAGTGCCCCCATGCGGCCTGTCCTCGGACACAATCGGGTCATGCTCGCCGAACACCCCGTTTCCGCACCACCCGCTTTGACCGCTCGCCTCCTGACGCGCTGGCCCCAGATCGCCGAGCGCATGCTCGCCGAAGGCCTCGGCGCCACCGCGCCCGCCGAACTGCCCCCCGGCCACTTCACCGCCGAGGTCCTGCCGACCATCTACGCGTGCGGACGGGCCGTCCTCGAGGCGATCGCCGCCAACCGCGACTTCACCCAGGCCGAGGTGGCCGCCTTCGTCGCGCCCGTCGCCGAGCGGCACGCCGAGGACCGGCTGCCGCTGCCGATGCTGATCGGCGCGATCCACGGATCGGCGCAATCGGTGCTGGCCGAGGCGTTCGCGCTGACCGAGCCGTCGCAGATGAACGAACTGGTCCTGGTCGGCAGCAGGCTGCTCGACCTGTTGCGTCACATCAATATGACCGTCGTCGAGACCTACACCGAGGTCGAGCAGTCGATCTACCACGCCGAGCGCGAGGCGAGGCGGGAATTGTGTTCGGCCCTGGTGCGCGGCCTGCCCGCCGAGGAACTAGCCGCGCGCGCCGACACCGTCCTGGCCGACCAGTACACGGTCCTCGCGATCCACCTCAGCGAGGCCGCCCGCACCGGCAGTGCCGCCAACCTGGTGACCCGGCGACGGATCAGGGTGCTGCAGCGCGCATTGGACGAACTCACCGGCACCACCACCCCGGCCACCTTCGACGGCGCGAACGGTATCGCGTTGCTGAGCAACAGTTCCGAGACCGATGTCCTCGACGCGCAGCGCTTCGACAATCTCGCCGCACGGCTGGCCGAGCAGTTCGGGGTGACGGTGTATCTGGCCGAATTCTCCGGTGTCAGCCGCGACGGCATCCCGGCCGCGGCGAAGGACGCGGCCGAGCTGACCGAGCTGGCGCGGCTGCGCGGCAGGCCGGGCGGCTGCTACCGCCTCGACGACCTGCTGCTCGAGTACCAGCTCACCCGGCCAGGCCCGGCGCGCGAACGCCTGGCGCAACGGGTGATTCCGCTGCTCGGTAGTCCGCACCTGGTCGAGGCCTTGGAAGCGCACCTGCGCCACGGTGCCGACCGCAAGACGGCCTCACGCCGCATTCACGTGCACCCGAACACCTTCACCTACCGGCTGCGCCGGATCGCCGATCTCACCGGGCTCGACCCGGCCGACCCCACGGATTCCCGGATGCTGGCCGCCGCGCTCACCGTGCACCGGCTCGACTCGGCGCAGCGGCCCGGCGAGGAGCAGCAGGCCTGACCGGTCGGCCGTCGGCGACCTCGCCGCGCCCTGACCTGTGACTTTCGCTCTCTACACTGGATCGGCGGCCCGCCTACCTGCGCACCGGCAACGGAAAGGATTCGCCATGACGACGACAACAACGACCACACCCACGGATGCGGGACTGCTGGTCCTGCGTCTCGGCGTCGGCGCGACCATGGCCGCGCACGGCACCCAGAAACTGTTCGGCTGGTTCGACGGCGCCGGCTTGTCCGGCACCGAGAAGTTCGTGGCCGCGAGCGGCTATCCGATGGCCGAGTCCTTCGCGGTAGTGCTCGCACTGAGCGAAACCCTCGGGGGCGTCGGCCTGATTCTCGGACTGTTCACCCCGCTGGCAGCGGCGGCGATCCTGGGCACGATGCTCAACGCGATGTCGGTGAAATGGGGCAGCTTCTTCGCACCCAAGGGCGTCGAGTACGAGGTGATCCTGGCGGTGGCCGCGACCAGCCTGGCGCTCACCGGCGCAGGCGGTTTCGCCCTCGACCGGTTCGTCCCCGGGCTGCGCAACTACAAACTCAGCTACGGCTTGGCGGCTATTGCGCTCGCGCTGATCACGGCGGGAATCGTGCTGCTCATCCGAAATTGAAAAACAACGAAAAAACCCGCTATTCGACGTGTGCATCGAATAGCGGGTATTCCGTTTCCCGACAAGGAAAGTCTAACTACAGCGCGCTTTACAGGTAGGCGCTGCACACCGGCCAGGCGCCGGGACCCTGCGCGGCCAGCACGTTCTCGGCGACGCGGATCTGCTCCTCGCGGCTCGCCTGATCGGCGGTGCCGGTGCCACCGTAGGCCTCCCAGGTGCTCTGCGAGAACTGCAGGCCGCCGTAGTAGCCGTTACCGGTGTTGATGTTCCAGTTGCCCGTGCTCTCGCACTGCGCCACGGCGTCCCAGTTGTTCGCCGAAGCGGTAGCGGTGGTCAGACCGGCCGGAACGGCGATCATCGCACCGGCGACAGCGGCGAAACCAAGGGCACGAGTGGTGAACTTGCGATTGAAAGACATATGATTTCCTGCCTGCGCCCACCGGCTCGGTGATGGAAACTACCGCGTCCCTGCCCCTCAGGAATGTCGGGGATCCTCGAATCGCGGGGCAGGCTTTCCGGTGTTCTGCGATTCGATTCGGCTCGGGTTGTTGTTCAAGCCGTGACCGAATGTAGCCGGAATGCGAGCTGAGATCACGCCCCGATCACGAGGGCGTCTGTAGCAGCCATTGACCAAAGGAACAGTGTTCCCCGCAGGTCGTCCGTGACAAATCCGTAATCACATTGCTGTCGTTATACCACCGTAATGTGGCCGGGATCACTCGGTTATAGAGGCGCGGGTCACGTTTCGGTCCCGGCAATTCGGGCATCGACCGGCCCGGCGGGGTCAGCGATAGTCAGGGTTCTCGAAGCCGAAACGGCAGCCCGCGTCCCATGCCGAGCGCTGGTTGCCGTGCGCGGGGATGCCGTTCGCATCGCGCAACATCCTGGCCAGACGCAGGAGATTCCAGGTCATGAAGGTGGTGTTGCGGTTGGTGAAGTCGTTGTCCGGGCCGCCCGAACCGGGATCGAGGTAGGACGGACCAGGCCCCGCCTCGCCGATCCAGCCCGCGTCGGCCTGCGGCGGAATGGTGTAACCGAGGTGCTGGAGGCTGTACAGGATGTTCATCGCGCAGTGCTTGAGCCCGTCCTCGTTGCCGGTGATCACGCAGCCGCCGACCTTGCCGTAGTAGGCGTACTGACCGGCCGCGTTGAGCAGGTGCGAGTTGCCGTAGAGGCGTTCGATCACCCGCTTGGTGACCGAACTGTTGTCACCGAGCCAGATCGGTCCCGCGATCACCAGGATGTCGGCGGCCATCACCTGTTCCTGCAGCGCGGGCCACGCGTCGGTGGCCCAGCCGCTCGGTCATGTCCGGCCAGACGCCGGTGGCGATGTCGTGGTCGACCGCGCGGATGTGCGAGACGGCCACCCCGTTCTCGGCCATGATGTGCGCGCTGACGTCGATGAGGCCCTGCGTATTGCTCTGCTCGGGCGAGCGCTCGAGCGTGCAGTTGATGAACAGTGCCGACAGGTCGTCATAGGTCGCCATGGTCGTTCGGCCTCCTCGAATGGATGACACGCCGAGCGTGACGTTACGTCCGCGATGTCACGCCCGAGGGCGCAGCGCGAACACAGTTGGACTCAGCGGTGCGTGGTCCGCTCGAAAATCGCGCAGAGTCAGTACCGTGCGTGTAGCGCGCGAGATAGGTGAGAAACCATGGCACAGCGTCGTACCCGCCGGACCGTTCTGAGTGTGCTGGCGGTGGGCCTCGTGGCCGCGCTCGCGGTCGGGCTGTATCTGTTCCAGCCGTGGCGATTGTTCACGACGACGACCGTCGACGAAGCGCCGATCTCCGCGGTCGGCGGTGCGCCACTGACGATGATCGCGACCGGCGAGTTCCTCTCGCACGAGCACGACACGAGCGGTTCGGTGCAGTTGCAGCGCACGCCGGAGGGCACCCTCGTTCTGCGGATCACCGATCTGCGCACCTCCGACGGACCCGCGCTACGCGTCTGGCTCACCGATCAGCCGGTGATCAGGGACGACTGGCACAACTTCGACGACGGCACGCACGTCGACCTGGGCGCCCTCAAGGGCAACGAGGGGAATCAGAACTACGAACTGCCCGCAGGGACGGATCTGTCGACAATCAAGTCGGTGAGTATCTGGTGCGCCCGCTTTCACGTGTCGTTCGGGGCGGCCACTCTGATTCCGGCCTGAGTTCAAGCGGGGCGGGTGCAAGTCGCGGAACGAACACGTTCGGCCCGCAGCGTGACAGACAGCTCAGGCGAGCAGCCGCTTCTCCGTGGCCACCGCGACGGCCGCCGCGCGGGTGTCGACGCCGAGCTTGTCGTAGATCCGGCCCAGATGCGTCTTCACCGTGGCCTCGCTGATGTGCAGCGCGCGGGCGATCTCGCGATTGCCGAGACCCTGGGCGAGCTGGCCGAGGATGTCGCGTTCGCGGGCGGTGAGGGTGGGACCGGGATTGCGCATCTTGGCCATCACCTTGGCCGCGACCGGCGCGGACAGCGCGGTCTGCCCGCTCGCGGCGGCGTGGATGGCGGCGAACAGTTCCTCGGGCCGCTCGGCCTTGAGCAGATAGCCGGTGGCGCCCGCTTCGATGGCGCGGGTGATGTCGGCGTCGGTGTCGTAGGTGGTGAGGACCAGGACGTGCGGGGCCGGCGCGGGCTGGGCGGTGATCCGCCGGGTCGCCTCGACACCGTCCATCTCACTACCCAGCTGCAGATCCATCAGCACCACATCCGGGCGCAGGGTCGCCGCGAGCGAGACCGCGGCCGGGCCGTCGGCCGCCTCCCCGATCACCTCGATATCGGGCGCGCTCGACAGCAGTGCGTGCAGTCCGGCGCGGACCACCGCGTGATCGTCGCAGACCAGCAGACGCACGGCGGGATTCACAAGTGCCGATGCTAGCGCGCGCCCTTCCGCGGCACAGCGTTCCTCATTGCGCACAGTGTGCGGTAGCCGTACAGTGTTCGACATGGCGAACAACGTGCGAAACGAGCGGGGCGAGCAGCGAGCGGACAGCGCACCCGGCCCGCTCGCGGCGTTCGCGCGGTTCGTGGTCTGCGGCGGGGGTCTCGGGCTCGCGTCGAGCGTGGCGGTGGCGCAGCTGGCCGGGGTCATGCCGTGGGCGGTCGCGAACGCGGTCGTCACGATCGCCTCGACGCTCCTCGGCACGGTGCTACACGCGCTGATCACCTTCGGCGGACGCGCGCTGCCGGGGTGGCGTGAGCACCTGCAGTCGGCCGGATCGGCGGCGGCCGCCTACGCGGTGACCAGTGCGGCGATGTTCATGCTGTTCACCGTGCAGACAGCACCCGGCGCCCTTGCCGAGCAGATCGTGTATCTGTCGGCGTCGGGCCTGGCCGGAATCGGGCGGTTCCTCGTATTGCGCATGGTCGTCTTCGCCGACGCGCGCACGCCCGTGACCGTGCCGTTCGGCGTCGCCGAAGCCCGCACTCGCGTCATCGCGCGGGACGACAATCGCGCGACCGCTCCGGTCGGCGTCACCAACGCGCAAGGATCAGCGCAGGTGACGTTCCGCCGGGCTACGGAATTGCTTCCGGCTACGGCACCCCTCACGGCTACCTGGTCGCCCCGGCATCGGACGGCTGCCGCGGCGTAGCCGGGGCTCAGCCCATGGCCAGCGGGATCGCTACCGACAACACCGTGCCGTCCCCCGGCGCCGATTCGATCGCGCAGGTACCCCCGAGCTGGCGCACTCTCGCCCGGATCGCGGGCAACCCGTGCCCCCGATGCTCGGCCGGCTCATCCAGATCATCGGGATCGAACCCGCGCCCGTCGTCGGCCACATCGAGGACGATCTGGTCGTCGAGGCTGGTCAGCGTCATGATCGCGGTCGTCGCACCCGCATGTTCGCGAACGTTGGCGAGCGCACCTTGAGCAACGCGCAGCAAGGTCGCCTCGACTCGCTGCGGCAGCGGTCCCGGGGTGCCTTCCAGATGACAACGCACCGTCAACGTGTCGGAGGTCTCCCGTTCCGCCAGGGCGCTCAGCGCGGCGGCGAGCGAACCACCCGCCGCGAGGTCGGCGGGCGCGAGATCGTGAACGAAGCGACGCGCCTCGGTCAGGTCACGTTCGGCGATCTCGGCCGCCGAGCGCAGATGGGTACGGGCCAGCGCGGGGTCGGTGTCCCACACCAGGTCGGCGGCCTGCAGCAGCATGCGCTGGCTCGACAACCCCTGGGCGAGAGTGTCGTGGATTTCCATGGCGAGGCGTTCGCGTTCGGCGAGCGTGCCTTCGCGCCGTTCGGTCTCGGCCAGTTCCTGCCTGGTGCGCACGAGGTCGTCGATGAGCGCGGCCTGCTGCTCGGTCTGACGGCGCATGCCGACGAACAACACCGTCGTCACCGCGGCGACCGCGGGCGGGGCGAGCACCAGATTCGGATCCAGCCACCCGGCTATGCGCACCTGACTGAACACCACGAGCGCGGTGAGCACGACGACCAACGTCACCGCGACCCGCACCGACAGAATCCGCAGTCCGGTGTACACCAGCGGCACCGCGCACCAGGCGAAGCTCGGCGCCAGCACCACCAGCACCGACCAGGTCGCCACCAGCAGCGCGAACCACACCACCCGATGCGAATGCCGCAACTCGCTCATCGCGTACAGCACCGCGAGCAGCAGAGCGAGGGTGACGACCAGCGGCGTCGAGCGAGTCTCGCTGTGCCGGATCAGCCAGCGCAGGAGCGACGCGGCGAGCAGCACGTAGAACGTGCTGTAGACGATGACGGCGAGCAGCCGCGTATCGTCGCTCTGGTCGCCGAGTGTGTTGCGCACCGCGTACCTCCCGTCCACGTCCTGGTGGGCAAACTCCCCAATTCTCCCCCGCTGACCGGCTGTCCCGGGTCAACCGATCGGTTGACCCCGGTGTCGCCCGATCCGGCCGCGGACTACAGCCACTTCGTCGATTCGCCGCGGCCGCCGGACGAACAGGATGGATATCAACAGGCCACGGCACACCGCCGGCAGGCCGAGGATCCGATCAGGAGCAGCCATGACCACCAAGTCCAGCACCCGCAACCGCCTCATCGTCGCCGGCGCCACCGCCGGTGTGATCGCCGCGGGCGTCGTCGGTGTGGTGACGGTGCAGGCGCAGAACCCCGACCCGGCCACCCGCACCCCGATCGTGGCCGATGCCGCCGATGCCAACCTGACCCAGAGCACGCACCTGTCGATCGCCGCCGCAACCAAGGCCGCGCAGACCGCCCTCGACGCGGCGGCCAAGGAGAACCAGCGGGTCAGTGTCGCGGTCGTCGACCGCAACGGCAATGTCATCGTCACCCTGCGCGGCGACGGCGCGGGCCCGCAGTCCTACGACGCCGCCCAGCAAAAGGCCTTCACCGCCGTCTCCTGGAACGCCCCGACCACCGAGCTGACCAAGCGCCTCGAGTCCGCCCCGCACCTGGCCGACATCGACGGCACCCTGTTCCTCGGCGGCGGCGCCCCCGTCAAGGCCAACGGCGCCCCGATCGCGGGCATCGGCGTGGCGGGCGCCCCCAGCGGCGATCTGGACGAGAAGTTCGCCCAGGCAGGCGTCGCCTCCCTCGCCAAGTAGTCACCACGCGAACGGCCCGATGACCTCCCGGCGGTCATCGGGCCGTCGGCGTGCGTTCACTGCCCCTGCCAGCGTCCCCAATCCCGTTGCGCGTGCAGCGCGGCAGGGTCGATGACGCCCCAGATCCGGATCTCGAACCGGTACTCACCGGGCTGCGGTTCGAGGGTCCCTTCCACCGCGTGCACTCCGGGCGACGGTGGGTACACCGGGCGCAGCCCGAGAGCACCGGCCCATTGATCGACCACCCGACCCGGGTGCTGCGGAAGGTGACTACCGGCCTGCCCTTCGACAGACAGCACCGCTTCCATGTCCTCGTCGCTCGTCACCGACGGCGCGACGAACCAATTCAACGGCAGCAACCCCTGCGCTCGGCCGAGTTCGTTGAGATGAACGGCGACAGCAGCTTCGATCGCCGTACTCAGCTGAGACAAATTCATGACACAGATATAGCGTGCCGACCCCGCCACCGCACCGCGTGCGGTCGGCAGACCCTAGTCGGTGGCGCGCCGCGCCCGAGCCCGCCGATTCCCTCATGCATCGCCTCGCGAGCGATCGGAATGGTGTGCCCCTCGGCGACCAGGTCGGCCGGAAGCGCTTGCGGTGCGGGCATCTCCGTAGTCCACGGATCAGTGCCACCGAGCAGGTTCGGCACACTACGCAGCGTGAAATCAGCCGGGGTGACATCGTCGATATCGTTCCAGCGCAACGGAAACGACACTGGGCGCCGGGGCGGATGCGCGGGCTGTACGCCGCGATGACGGTGGCTCCGCCTGCCCCGGGTGGAATCGAGGAAGACCTTGCCGTGGCGGTCTTCCTCGATGAACGCGGTGGTGCCGACGGACGGATCGATCCGTTCGGCCCGCGCCGCGAGCGCCGGCCGTGCGGCGTCGGGCCGCAGCCGAGCCCAGCGCCTCAACGGCGAGGCGCGCTTTCATCCTCGAGTCGATCGAGTAGCCCACGATCCGGTTCGAGAACACGTCCTTCACCGCGCACAGGTAGATCTTCTCTTCACTCGTGTGATGTTCGGTAATGTCTTTGAGCCACAACCTATTTGGTGAACAAGCGGTGAGCGTCCGCTCGACGAGGTCGTCATGGACCGATGGACCTGAACGGCTGTACTCGGAGCCGCGCTTCTCACCGAAACTGCTCCACCATCTGTTGGTCGAACAGATCCGCCACGCGGTCCGCGACGCCATCTGCTGGCGGCGATCGAGAGGACCCGGATCCGCTTCCGGGCTTCGCGCAGCTCGGCGTTCTCGCTCGCGGTGGTTCCGGGCTTGATGCCATCCTCGACGTCGGCTTGCTTGATCCAGTTCGCCACGCACGATTCGCTGATCCCGAAATCGGCGGCGATCTGCGCGAAACGCTCGGCAGCTGATTGAGGTGGTGGTGGCGGTCGCGGCGGCGTGATCGGGCAAGGGGCTGGAGGCTGGCGATGACGTGCCGGAATCCGGCCAGTTGGAAGGCGGAGGCGGGGCGCAGGGCTTCGTCGACGTGCTGGACGCCGCGGTGGGCGGTGGAGCAAGCTGAGAGGTAGGCCAGTTCGGCGTGGGTGAGCTGGAGCCAGCTGATCTCGGGCAGTGTCAGGGTCGCGTCGTGCAGGCGCAGCCCGTTGCCGGAGGCTTCGCGTAGACGCAAGCGTCCCGGCCAGACCCGATGCCATGAGCCATCGTTATTCGGGACCTTGGTCCCTCCCGGCCGAACTCGTACTGAACAAGACTTCGTAGCGGAGGGCTGACCCCGACCGAACAAAGGGTTCGACGATGTCTGATGACACCATGGTGATCGATCGCGCTGGTCTGGATCGTCTGGTGGACGTGCTACGCGAGCGGGGGTATCGCGTCATCGGTCCGCAGGTGCGCGACAACGCGATCGTCCTCGATGAACTGGACTCCGGTGCGCAGCTGCCCGCTGGATGGGGCGTGGAGACCGCACCGGGCCGATATCGGCTGCACCGCCGTGACGACGAGGCGGTATTCGCGCATTCCGCCGGTCCCGGATCCTGGAAGCAGTTCCTGCATCCGCCACGTCGCAAGATCGCGGAATTCGGGCCCGATCTCGAGATGGAGCCCGTCGCGGACACTCCGGTCCGCTCCGCGCTTCTCGGCGTCCGCGGCTGCGATCTCACCTCGATCGCGATCCTCGGGCGAGTACTCGGCGACGGGGCGCACCCGGACGCGTCGTTCACCGCCCGCCGGAAAGACCTCTTCGTCGTCGCCGTGAACTGTACAGAGCCAGGTGGTGTGTGCTTCTGCGCGTCGATGGGAACCGGGCCAGGCGTCTCGGCCGGATACGATCTCGCGCTCACCGAGCGCATCGACGCGCAGGGGCACCGATTCTTGGTCGAGGTAGCCAGCGCGGACGGCGCCGAGGTCCTCGCCGACCTCGCCGCACGTCCGGCGGACGCGGCGGAGGTCACGGACGCCCGCGCGGACGTGTCGGCCGCAGCGGGCCGGATGGGCCGCTCGATGCCCGAGGTGGACATCCGTGCTCTGCTCCGCGACTCCCGGGAGTCTCCGCATTGGGAGGACGTAGCGAGCCGCTGCTTCACCTGCGGAAATTGCACGATGGTGTGCCCCACGTGTTTCTGCACCACTACCGAGGACGTCACCGATCTCACCGGCGACCATGCCGAGCGTTGGGAGCACTGGTCGTCGTGCTTCGAACTGGACTTCTCCTACCAGCACGGCGGCAGCGTGCGGCAATCCGGCGAAAGCCGTTACCGGCAGTGGATCAGCCACAAACTCAGCACCTGGCACGAACAATTCGGCAGCTCGGGCTGCGTCGGCTGTGGACGGTGCATCGCTTGGTGCCCGGCCGAGATCGACTTGACCGCGGAGGTCGCCCGGCTGGCCGAACTGGCCGAGGAAACCGACAATGCCCACCGGTGACGAACTGTCCACATTCGGGCGGCTGGCGGCACTGAGCGAAGACCAGCTGCGCACACTGGCCCGCGCCGGCCGTGACGTGGTCTTTCCCTCCGGACATCGGATCATCCGAGAGGGCCTGCCCGCCGACCGATGCTGGCTGATCCGCCGCGGCCGGGTTCTGCTGGACGCGCAGGTGCCTGGACGCGATATCGTCATCCTCCAAACACTCCACGACGGCGACGTGCTCGGCTGGTCATGGCTGGTACCGCCCTACCGATGGCATTTCGGCGCGGTGACCGCCGAACCAGTGGAGGCCATCGAGTTCGATGCCCGGGTTCTCACCGAGCTCTCCGACCAGGACCCGCGATTCGGCCACGCGCTGACCTTGATGCTGTTCGAGGCGCTACTGGAACGCCTGCAAGCCACCCGGGCGCGGTTGCTCGACCTCTACCGCAACCCCGCCGAGACGTGCACCACCCGTCTACCCCGCATCCCGGCCGGGCGAGGTGACCGATGAGCGTAGACACCCAGACCCGCGTGGGGCCACACGGCGACACGATGCTGCCCTACCGAGTCGTCGGCCGCACCGTGCAGACCTCCGACACGGTGACCCTACGCATGGAGCCGGTGCGGGATGCGGCGCAACGGTTTCGGGCCGGGCAATTCATGATGCTCTACAGCTTCGGGGTGGGCGAGGTCGCGATCTCGATCAGCGGGGACCCCGCCGCCGGTGACGGCATTCTCGAACACACGATCCGGGCGGTCGGTGCGGTCAGCGGCGCCCTGCACGACACCGGTGTCGGCGGCTTGATCGGTGTCCGCGGGCCGTTCGGCACCGGCTGGGATCTGGCGTCCGCGGTCGGAGGTGACCTCGTCATCGTCGGCGGGGGCGTCGGATTGGCGCCGCTGCGGTCGGCCGTGCTCGGCGCGCTCGCGGCCCGCGCCGACTACCAGCGAGTCGTGCTGATCAGCGGGGCCCGAACCCCGGCGGACATACTGTTCCGCCACGACCAGGAGCTGTGGCCGTCGACCGGTGCGATCGAACTCCACCAGACCGTCGACCATCCAGAACCGGACTGGAAGGGCCGAATCGGCTTCGTCACCGAGCCACTGGCCCACCTTACCGTGGAGCCCGGCCACACCACAGCGCTGCTCTGCGGCCCGGAGCCGATGATGCGCTTCTGCGCACAAGCCTTGCAACGCAAAGGCATTCCCGCTGCCGACATCCAACTGTCGCTGGAACGCAACATGCAGTGCGGCGTCGGGCGATGTGGTCACTGCCAACTCGGCACGTTACTGCTGTGCCGGGACGGACCCATCGTCGACTACGCGACGGCCGAACCTCTATTGGCGGTGCGAGAACTATGACGACGACACCGACACTCGCGGTATGGAAGTTCACCTCCTGCGACGGTTGCCAGCTCACCTTGCTCGACTGTGAGGACGAACTGCTCGCGCTCGCGGGCCGGGTACGCATCACCCACTTCGCGGAAGCTTCCAGCACCATGGAGCCGGGCCCATACGACGTTTCACTGGTCGAGGGCTCGATCACCACAGAGGACGAGCGGCGCCGGATCGTCGAGATCCGCGAGCAATCCCGGATTCTGGTCGCCATCGGTGCGTGCGCCACGCACGGCGGTATCCAGGCGCTGCGCAATTTCGCCGACGTTACCGAGTTCACGTCGGTGGTCTACGCCAGCCCGGAGTACATCGCCACCCTGGGCACCTCCACCCCGATCTCGGCGCACGTCCCGGTGGACTTCGAGCTGCGCGGCTGCCCGATCGACCGGCGCCAACTACTCGACACCCTGTGCGCGTTCCTGGCCGGCCGCGCGCCCGACATCCCGAATACCAGCGTCTGCACCGAGTGCAAACGCCGCGGCACCACCTGTGTGATGGTCGCCGAGGGAATTCCCTGCCTGGGCCCGGTCACGCAAGCGGGATGTGGCGCCCTGTGCCCGGCGTACCATCGCGGCTGCTTCGGCTGCTTCGGCCCGATGGCGAACCCGAATATCCATGCACTGCTTCCTATCCTGCGCGTCAACGGCATGGACACCGACGAGATAGATCGCGTTTTCGCCACCTACGCCGCAGCCGCGCCGGACTTCGCGAACAGGAACGGCGATGAGTGAGCGTAGGCAGCTGCGAGTCGACACGCTGGCCCGCGTCGAAGGCGAGGGTGCGCTGCGCGTTGTCGTCACGGACGGGCACGTCGACAGCGCGGAGTTGAACATCTACGAACCACCACGGTTCTTCGAGGCCTTTCTGCGCGGCCGCGCCTACACCGAGCCACCCGATATCACCTCCCGAATTTGCGGAATCTGTCCGGTGGCCTACCAGACCAGCGCCTGCAACGCACTCGAGCAGATCTGCGGCGCGGAGTTGGACCGGCCCCTCGCCGACCTGCGCAGGCTGTTGTACTGCGGTGAATGGATTTCCAGTCACTCTCTGCATATCTTTCTGCTGCACATCCCAGATTTCCTCGGATATCCGGACGCGATCACGCTCGCCGCCGAGCACCGCGAACTCGTCGAGCAGGGGCTGGCGATGAAGAAAGCGGGCAACGCGCTACTCGAACTTCTCGGCGGCCGGGCCATCCACCCCGTCAACGTCCGGCTCGGCGGCTTCTACGCGGTTCCCGCGCGCACCGAATTCGCCGCCGTGATCGAACTACTGAGTCGTGCACGAGATTACGCGGTGAACACCGCACGCTGGGCCGCGAAACTCGACTTCCCCGAGCTGGAACTCGAATGCGAACTGCTGGCCGCGACCGATCCGGACCGGTACGCCATCGACAACGGCGAGGTGCACACCAGCACCGGGCTTCGCTTCGCCGCAAACGATTTCACCGATCACGTGCGAGAACACCAGGTTCCGCACTCCACCGCCTTGCACGCGATGCTCAACGGTGCGCGATATCTCACCGGGCCACTGGCTCGATACACGCTGAATCACCGCCGACTGTCACCGATCGCGCGACAGGTCGCGGCCGAGATCGGCCTCGGCGCCGAATGCCGCAACCCCTACCGCAGCATCCTGGTGCGAGCGGTCGAAGTCGTCTACGCCATCGAGGAGGCGCTCACCCTCATCGACCGCTACGAACGCCCCTCCCGCCCTGTGGTTCCCGTCGAGCCCAGCCCCGGCATCGGCCACGGCGTGAGCGAAGCGCCTCGCGGACTGCTCTACCACCGGTACGAGATCGACGATCACGGAGTCGTGCGCTCGGCCACGATCATCCCGCCGACATCCCAGAACCAGGCGGTGATGGAAGATGATCTGCGGCGGGTCGTCTCGGGCAATCTCGACCTCGACGACGACGCGCTGGCCGCGGTGTGCGAACGCGCAATCCGCAACTACGATCCGTGCATCTCCTGCTCGGCGCACTTCCTCGACATAGACGTGGTGCGCCGATGAGCGAGCCATGGGCCGTGATCATCGGCGTCGGCAACGAATACCGCGGTGACGACGGGGTCGGCCCGGCCGTCGCGCAACGGCTCGAAACCCTCGGCATCCCAGGTGTTTCCGTCACGGTGTCGGATGGCGAACCCACGAGTCTGCTCGAAATCTGGACCGGTGTGGAGCTAGCCGTCGTGGTCGACGCCATACGCTCAGAACCGGCGGTCGCCGGACGGGTTCGTAGCATCGGCGTCGACGTGCTGCCGCGGCCCGGTGCCGCCTCTTCCCACAGTCTCGGTATCCAGGACGCGCTGCTGCTCGGCCGTGCTCTCGGCCGGCTGCCCGGCGAGCTCGTCGTCATAGCCGTCGACGTCGCGTGCCTCGACTCAGGAGTCGGCCTGTCCGAGCCGGTCGCGGCCGCCGTCCCACTCGCGGCCGAAGCCGTTCTACGGGAATTGCGACGGGCGGCGCCGACAAGTCGGTATCGGAAGTGAACCAGCCCAACCTCGGCTCTGCTTCCTTCAGCACTGCTCGCGTCTTCCCCGCCACGCCACGTTCACAGCTCAGCGCGCGGGTCGATGGGCTTTGCCCGCGGCGCGAGGGCAGGATGCAGCACCGCTTGGCGAACCGTTCGGCGAGTAGCACTTCCGGTGACAGGCGTGGCGGGCGGTCGGTCCTGACATCCTCCGAACGCTCGGGTCTGCGCACGGCCACGAGCGCGATCGCCACAGCCACCCACAGCGGGACGCTGAGCAAGACTGTGGAAGCGGGCAACCACCACTGTGCCCCGTCTCCATGAAAGTACATCATTGCCGTTCACCTCGTCGTGCCCTCGGCTTCGAAGATCGCGCGTCCGGCGGGTCGATCGGCACAGACGAAGGTCATCGACAGGATGGCCATAGGACCCCGCATGCCGGGTTTGCTGCACGGAGCGCCTCGATGACAGGGCGAAGGTCCCGCCTGGAGAGTCGGTTCGACTCTGTGCGCCTCCTCGTTCACGCACTAACATCGTCGCTACTCCGGGTTCACGGTGCGCAGCGCAGAGGAGCCGCCATGCGTGCACGAGTTGTCTACGAGTCGATGTTCGGCAACACCGCGATGGTCGCCGACGCCATCGCACAGGGGTTGCGTGACCATGCCGAAGTGGAAGTGGTGAACGTGATGGCGGCGGGTGAAGTGCCCCCGCCAACGGTAGACCTGCTCGTAGTCGGCGGACCCACCCACGCGCTGGGTCTCAGCCGTCAGCTGACGCGCCGCGACGCCGCGAGGCTCACCGACGAGCCGATCGCTATCGACATCGGCGTGCGGGAATGGCTCGAAGCCGCACTACCGGTGGCGGCGGGCCACCGTGCCTTGGCGTTCGGTACCAAGATCGCCAAACCGCCCTGGTTTCCGGGGTCGGCCGCCAGCGGTATCGCAAAACGGTTGCGACACTTGGGCTACTCCCTCGCCGATCAGCCGGTGGATTTCCTCGTCGAGGGCACAACCGGGCCGTTGGTTCCCGGCGAGCTCGGCCGAGCCCATGCTTGGGGCTGCCGCATGGCGTTCACCGAGCTGGACCGCATCCAGCACCATGCGTAGCCGGGAGCAGGTTCCGTGGCATATTGATCGGCGAGCGTCCCCGCGCTGAATCAATTTGCCGATCCGAGTGTCGAGAACATCAGCCGCACCGTCCCGCCGGGTGTCAATCGCGCGACTTGGTCCCGGCAAACGATGTCGATCGGCGGCGATGTGCCCGGATCGGAGCTGACCTCGACGCCATCGCCGCTGACTCGCACGGCGAGCCGGTGGCCGCGATAGATCATCGGGAAAGCGAGCGCGCCCAGTGATTCGGGCCAGCTCGGGCAGAAGATCAGGCGATCGTGGCGGATCTCCAGTCCGGTGAAGCAGCGCTGCAGCAGGTCGACGCTGCCCGCCATCGCGCCGAGGTGAATGCCCTCCGCGGTGGTGCCGCCCTGGATGTCGGCGACGTCGGATTCGAGCACGAGCTCGAAGAACTCGGCCGCACGATCTCGGTTGGCCCTTGCCAGCACCCAGGTGTGCACCACCGCACTCAGCGTCGAGCCGTGCGCGGTCCGCGACAGGTAGTAGTCGATGGTGCGTGGAATCATCTCCCCCGGCAACTCGTATCCGAGACGACCGAGTAGCTCCCGTAGTTCGTCGGCGGAGAGCAGATAGAACAGCATCAGCACGTCGGCTTGTTTCGCCGCCCGGTAGCGATTGACGTCGTCACCCTCCGCCTCGAGAATCCGGTCCAGCCGGTGGATGTCGCCGTAGCGGCGGCGGTAGTTCTCCCAATCCAACTCGGCCAGCCGCTCGTAGCCCTCGAACTGGCTGATGACCCCGTCGTGGAACGGAACGTACATGCGGGCGGCGACGTCCTGCCAGTGCCGCGGCTCCCATGGTCGCACAGCGAGCTTCTCGAGCAGTTCCGATTCTTCGCGTGGAGCCAGGATGGCGAGCGCGTCGCGTGCCCGAAGGATCACCCAGGCCGCCATGACATTGGTGTAGGCGTTGTTGTCGATTCCCGCGTGTGGCGCATTCGGATATCCGGAATGAAACTCGTCCGGACCGATGACACCGCGAATGATGTAGCGGCCGCGCGCCGCGTCGAAGGTGGCCAGACTGGACCAGAAGCGGGCGATGTCCACCAGTAGCTCGGCGCCGTATTCGACAAGGAACTCGAGGTCGCCGGTTGCCTGGTAGTACTGCCAGACGCTGTAGGCGATCGCGATGCCGATGTGGTGCGCGCGCTGGCTGGAATCGGGATTCCACCGACCCGACAGCGGATTGAGGTGCAGCCGCTGACTCTCCTCCCGGCCATCGCTGCCGGACTGCCACGGGAACATCGCCCCCGCCAATCCGGCCTCGGCGGCGGCCCGGCGGGCTTCGGGCAGCCGGCGGTAGCGGTAGCGCAGCAGCGAGCGGGTCACGTTCGAGAAGCGGGGGCTCAGCACGGGGAGGACGAACAGTTCGTCCCAGAACACGTGTCCGCGATATGCCTCGCCGTGCAGTCCGCGCGCAGGGACGCCGACATCGAGATCCGTGGAGTGGGGCGACAGCGTCTGCACCAGGTGCAACAGATGCAGGCGCACGATGCGCGCCGCGTTCACGCTGCCTTCGAGGTCGATCCGCAGCCGTGCCCAGAGGTGTTCCCATGCCACGACGTGCCCCTCGAACAGCTCCTTGTAGCCGCTCGTTGTCGCGAGCCAGCGGGTGGCGTCCGCCACGGCGCCCGCGCTCGCGTGATCGCGTCCGGAGCAGACGGCGACGACCTTCTCCAAGGTCACCGACCCGCCGACGGCGATGCCGACGGTGTAATCGTGCCCGATCAGTCCGTCTCGGTCGACCAGTTTCCGGGGAGACCGCACCGGTTGCCCGTCATGCCGCAGAATGCTGCGCGTCGCGATCGCCACCGACAGATCGGATGCGCTGGTGCGCACCGCGAGGAGAACCGAATCGTCGGACGCTACCGCCCGCTCGGTTCTCAGGTGCGTGTCGGACAATTCGCGATAGCGCTCGACCAGGTTGTTTCGCACGTTGCCGTCGATCGCCGAGCGGATGGTCACAGCGCCCGACCAGTTCTCGGCCGTGACCATCGTTTCCAGCGCACCCAGATGGGGCCGGTGCATGGCGGCGAAGCGGCGCTGCCGCACCTCGGTGACCCGGCCCTCGGCGTCGCGGACCCGGAACCGCCGTACGAGTTCGGCGCGACGCAAATCGAATTGCTGCTGATACGACAACAGTTCGGTGGCGTCGGGATCCACCCAGTCGCCGTCGTCGATTCGGAAGGTCACCGGCAACCAGTTCGGCAGGTTCACCAGGCTTTCGTTGTCGACCGCGTGCCCGTCGATCTCGTCGGTGAGCCGGTTGTACACCCCGGCGATATAGGTACCTGGATAGTGGACCGCACCGGCCACCGACTCCGGTGCCGCGCCGCGCGTGGCGAAGTAACCGTTGCCCACCGTGCACAGCGACTCGCGGAGCTTCTCGCGCGGCGGGTCATAGCCGTCGAAAGTGAGCGTCCACGATTCCGGCGCCGCTGCGACCTTGCCACGCAACAACTCTGCCAGCCGCTCGAGAAAGCCGCGGACCTCGCGCGGCCCGGTGACCGCGAATCCAGCCGCGGTGTGCCGGTCGCCGGACTCGGCATGGTGTACCACGATCGCGATGCCATCGGACTCGACGGCGTCGAAGGCGTCTTCGTCGGTCAGGTCGTCGCCCAAGTAGATCGGCAACACCGGGTGCGTGAGATGCCGCAGTATCCAGCGCAGTGCGGTGCCCTTGTCCCAGTCCACATCCGGTCGCAATTCGGTGACGCGCCTGCCGTGTGTCACACGTAAGCCGGCCACATGGCCGACGTCGTGCACGGCGGCGACCACCCCACGGACCTTCCCGGCCGCGACATTGCGATGGTGTACGGCGACCGCGAATCGCTTGTGCTCGACGAGAACACCTGCGACATCCCGCAGCCGCTGTCGCAGTTCGCCCGCCGCCCGAGCGAGCGCCTGCTCCGCACCCGGCACCGCGTCGTGCGCATGACGAGTCCCATCCGGGGCCATCAGGTCGAAGCCGTGGCTGCCCGCGTACCAGATTCCGTCGACACCGACGCGGTTGCGTAGATCGGTGAGGTCGCGTCCACTGATCACCGCGACGGGACACAGGGCGGACAGCTCCGCAAGCATCGCCGCCACACCCTCGACGGGCTTCGCGGCAGCCGGATCGGCGACGATCTCGGCCAAGGTGCCATCGAAATCCAGCAATACGGCGGGCTTTGCGCCGCGCAGCCGGCCCGTGACGCACGACCAGCCCTCGATCGCATCGGGCAGCTCCGACATTCGGCGGAAGCCTTCCCGCAGCCGCACCTCGGCGAGGTCGCCGACCACGATGTCCGCCCCTCGCGACGACAGCCGGTCGGCGCTCTCATGCCGGTCGACACCGATCACCAGCGCGAAACCTCCGGCGCGGCCCGCGGCGACGCCCGCCTCGGCGTCCTCGACGACCACCGTGCGGTCCGGGTCGGCGTCCAGCCTGCGGGCTGCTTCGAGCAGCATGGCTGGATCGGGTTTGCCTGGCAGACCGAGCTTTTCGGCCTCGATACCGTCTACGCGCACGGTGAACAGGTCGCCGATACCAGCCGCCGCGAGAAGTTCCGCGCAGTGGCGGCTGGCGGTGAAGACGCCGGTGTGTATTCCCGCGGCATCGAGCCGCCTGACCAGCGCGACGGTCGATTCGAACACCCGCACGCCGTCCCGCGTGAGCCGCTCGCGGAAAAGGCGATCCTTCCGGTTGCCGAGTCCGCAAATGGTCTCGGCCGTTTCCGGATCGGAGGAATTCCCCCAAGGCAGTGCGATCCCCCGGGCGGCGAGAAAGTCCGCGACACCCTGATATCGGGGTTTGCCGTCGACGTAACGCAGGTAGTCGGCTTCGGTGAACGGTGAGCGGTCTTGCCCGGCCCCGGCGGGACGGTGGTTCAAGAAGGCGTCGAACAATTCCGTCCAGGCCGCTGCGTGGATCGGCGCGCTGTCGGTCACCACGCCGTCCATGTCGAAGATCACCGCGTCGTGGCGGCGCGCATCGATCTGCGGCAGCGGGGCACCCTTGTCCACACCTACAGCCTGAACCAACCGACAAGTCACGTCCAGAGGCGGTTGTCCCGTCACGGCTGCCCGACCAGGGACCACCTGCTATGCGATCCGGGACCTAGGCCATGTCTCCCAATCGAGTGTCCGGTTCTCCTCCGATAGGTCGTCGGGTCGGGCATCATGTTCGCCGTGGCGGCGACCGTCGGTGATCGGCATCAGGTTCTGACGGACAGCCAGTGGGAACTGCTCGAACTGCTGTTACCGAAATCCGATGGCCGGGTGGGCCGTAACTTCTGCAACAAACGCCTGGCGGTGGAGGGGATGTTGTTCCGGTTGCGGACCGGTATGCCGTGGCGGGACCTGCCAGAAGAGTTCGGTCAGTGGCAGACGGTATGGAAGCGGCCACGTCAGCGGACGCGACCGGAACTTGGATTGGGTGGTCTCGGTCGAGTCGACGATCGTGCGGGTGCATCAACATGGCGCCAACACTCGGCGTCGTGGCGGCGCGGCTTCCGGCCCGGATGGTGAGTTATGAGCCGGCTGATCACGGGATGTGCCATCCACCCCGACCAGGACCGGCTTTTCCGAGGAAACAGCGTCGGTGGCCGAAGTCGAGTGAACGATCGCGACCGGGCAGTAAGCGTGCCTGGTCACCGCCGTGCTCACCGAGCCGAGCAACTCGCGCCGGATCGCGCCGAGCCCGCGGCTGCCGACGACCAGAGTCCCGAGCCTTCGGGACCTGTCGATCAGGCCTGGAAATAGCCGAACCGTCGACGGCGACGAGGATCGGCTGATCGGTAGGTCCGGTGCGTGCGGTCGAGCTGTCGGCCATCGTGTTCTCCTCGGTCCCAGGGTTCCGCCATTCGATGTCCGTACCGATCGGCCGGGTCAGTCGCCGCATCCGAGCACGACGGTGCGGGCTACTCCCCCGAGGCATTCCCGTCACGAACCCGAGGAATCCAGTGGACCCACCACCTCGTCGAGCGGGCGGCGCGGAGTGACCGGCACCGGCTCAGCACTCGGCACCGCCCATCCGACCCGGATGATGATCTGCGGGAACCCGGTGTCGTCGAGGATGTTGGTACGAATGCGCCTCCTGGTGTCGGTCAGTTCCATGGGCTCGGTCAGCGGGCACGTCGCCAGCCCCAGTCTCGTGGCGGTCAGCAGCACCGCGCTCGTGGCCTCGCCGGCCCGCAACCGCGACAACCGGTCGTCGCTGCTCGTGCTCAGCAGCAGCATCCGGTCATCGGCGTCGATATCGCGCACCACAGCCTGTGGCAATCCCGGATGCGGGAACCGACGCGCCGTCGGATCCGACCCGGTCACCACCGCATTGCGCGCCGGCACACCTTGCGGTGCCGCGTGCGTGCCGCTCCACTGGGCGAGTTCGGCACCGTAGGAGTCGTCGTGGGCGTGTTGCGATGCGGCCCGTTCGAATGCGCGCAGCAATTCGGTCCGCGCCGGTTCGGCATCGACGTCGCGCACGAGCACTCCGGTCGATGCGCCGGCGGCGATGACTGCCTCGAGATGCGCGGCGGGCACCTCCCAGGAGCTGAAACGGCGGCGGTCGGTGCTTCGCCTGCTGATGGCGCGCGCCAACTCGATATCCTCGGAGCTGCAAGTGGTTGGCCGGAATTCCACCGAGGCGAGATGCTCGGGCGTTGCCGGATTCGGCAGCCGATGGATCGTCGCCTCCCACCCCTCGGCACGGGCCGCGACTCGCAGATGGTCCAATGCCGCACCGCAACTCAGCAGCAGGTCGCGTCCATCCGGGTCCGTGTGTGGCAGCCTGCGGCTTTCGTCGGCGTACAGGTGCAGGGTCTCGTGCCCGACTCGCCACAGCCACGGCTGGGTGTTGTGCACCGATGGCGCCCGCGATGCCAAAGCCAACGCGGACCGAAGAGTCTCCTGATCAGGGTGTGTTCTCGTCATCGCTTGCCTCTCAGAGTAGGTGGCCTCGGAGACCAGGAAGCGCACCATCGCGGCGACCTCCTCCGGCTGGCCGAAGCGATCCAGCGGCTGGTTGGCGACGACGGATTCGTCCATCGCCGCGGTCATCGGCGTGCGGATCGGGCCGGGATGTATCGAACACCCGCGAATGTTCGCGCGTCCCAGCTCGCGGGCGGCGGAAGATCACCTTCGGGCCCAGCGATTCGGCCAGCGCGTTGCCCTGCGACTCGACCAGATCGCCGGCGACGACCGAGAGGCGCTCCTTCGCCAGGGCGGCTACGACAGCGGCGCCGATACCGCGCGCGCCGCCGGTGACGACGGCGCTTCTGCCCGTGAGTTCGGCCATGACGATCGAAACCTTTCGGCTGGCTGCGCCCGATTCCTTCTGATCCAGCATCGTGCGAGCGGACGCCATATGTGACGGCCGAAGGTCACCGAATATCGGGTCCTCTGGCCACGATCGACCGCGGGGACGGTCCGCGCCGAGCGTCTCCAGTAGGAGATCACACGCCTCATGGAGCGGGTGCATGCTGTATAGGTCGAGGCCGTAGAACCCGGTGAGCGGTCTACCCGCGCAGCACTGTCCGTCGTTGTGCCTACGCAGTCGGTAGGCGAATTCCCGCACCACCGTGTTGCGCCACATCCACCCTGGAAACCGAACAGCTGCCGCATCATCGGATTCACCACCTGCCGCGGCACGGTCACGGCGGCGAGCGAATGGGACGGCCCCGCCGAACACAAGCCGTCGACCCTTCGGACCCTGGTAGCCGTTGAGGTATCCGGCGTCACTCCGGAGACGTATCCCACAGGACTTCGACCTCGGGACGGTGACCCGGCCCCGCGATTGCGGATGCGGTTCGAGCGCCCTACGTCGTGGCGGCCGCGGCCCCCGAGCGGTCTTCGACCTTTCCCGCCGAACGGCGCGCGGCGGCCCGCGCGCATGACCGGTTCGAGCAGCGGGCGGCGCTGTCGAGGTAGGGCGCAGCCTTGGTAGCGAGGGTTGTCTGCACGCTCACCTGATTGAGCAGGTAGGTCTCGACCAGTTCCTGGGCGATCGGAGCTGTCACCTCGAGAATAGGTTCACCCGCGAAGAACGGCGTTGCAGAAGCGAAGCGCGGATCGGCTGTGTGGGCCGAACGTCACTCGTGCCGGTGACCTTGGCATCTCACTCGCACAGGGCGGTTCGCGCGACGATTCTTTCTGTAGCAGTGGCATTACCAGCTATAGGCAGCGGCTTGCAGCCGTTGCCGGGACAGGTTCGCGATGACGGAATTGGGCCCGCTGGACACGGGCTTCATGGAAATGGAAGACACCGACCGCCGGGTCAGCCTCGGTATCGGAACCGTGGCGATCGTCGAGGGACCGCCTCCGGCCAGAGATGAGCTGCGAGGCTGGCTGGATCGTGGGCTGGAGCGGCACTCCCGGCTGCGGCAGCGGGTCCGGCGCACGCGGCTGGACCTGAAAGCTCCGGTGTGGGAAGACGACCCGAATTTCGATCTGGCCCATCACGTTCGGTGGACCGCGTTACCGGCCCCGGGCGGTGAGAGGGAACTGAAGGAGCTCATCGCGACCGAGTTGACCGAGCGGCTGGATCGTGATCACCCACTATGGGAGGTGGTGGTCGTCGACCAGTTCACCGAGGACCGCTGGGTGCTGGTGTTGAAGGCTCATCACACCATGGTCGACGGCATCTCCGAGATCACGCTGTTCGAGAGCTTCTGCGACCCCGCCGCGATCGAAGCAGGCGGACGCCGTAGGCCGGACAGGAGACGTTCACGCACCGGATTTCTGCAACTGGCGAGGAAAGCGATTCAGGCACCCGTGAGCATCCCGCGTTTCGCTCTGGGAACAGTGCGCACGCTGGCGCCGGTGTTGTTCGCGGCGATCGCGCCGACGAGCGAGTCCTCGCTCAACGGCCCCATCGGGCGCCAGCGTCGCTACGCGGTGGCGCGGACCATCCTGCCGGAAGTACGAGAAATTGCCGCGACGTTCGATGTCACGGTCAACGGTGTGGCCGTCGCGGCGATCGCCGCCGCCTACCGTCGATTGCTGCTCAGCCGCGGCGAACAGCCGATCCCCACCGAACTGCGCGTCATGGTGCCGGTTTCCACCCGAACGACGGAGGCGAAACAGGTACTCGACAACCGTGTCTCCGCGGTCATCGCTCATCTGCCGATCGAGGTCGATCATCCCGTGGAGCGCCTGATCGCCGTCCACGAGCAGATCCGTAGGCACCGATCGCGAGGTGAGACCGACGCCGAGAAGTCGCTGCTATCGCTGTCCCGGCGGCTGCCGTTCGGGCTGGTGGCGGAGGTGTTCCGCCTGGCGGTGTCGTTCCCCCAGCGCGGCGTGGTAGCTCTGGCGACCAATATCCCTGGCCCACGGCACCGCCTGACGCTCGGCGGGCGAAAGGTCATCGAGTTGTGGCCGTGCATTCCGATCGCTATGCGGGTACGCACGACGATCGCGATTCTCAGCTATCTCGACCAGTTGACCTTCGGCGTCACCGGCGACTACGACACGACCCCTGACATCGAGACGATCTCGTCGGGCATCACGACCGAGATCGCGGTGCTGCTGGCCCACGCCCGCGACCGGCAGGCATCACAACGATCGCAGTTTGCTGTCGTCCGTGCCATCGGTTCCGCCCGGTCGCGACACACGACGGCTTGAAGGCATCTGCCATGTCCACCGCGCGAGTACAGGTCCACGAGACGCACACCGGGCTCGGCGAAGCCGCCGCGGCCGAGGCTCCGCGGTCGACCGGCCGTGTTCCCATCCGCATTCGAATCGAAGGGACCAGCCGTGTCTGCCGCTGAACAGCCTCGAATTCTCACTGTCACTCTCAATCCGACCGTCGATCTCACATTCGACGTCCGGCGGTTGATCAGCGGGGGCAAGAACCGCGCACAACTGAGCTCGGTGCAGGGCGGTGGCGGCGGGATCAACGTGGCACGATGCCTCGCCCGGCTCGGAGTTCCGACGGTGGCGCTGCACACCTCGGGGCGCGAGGTCGGCCGCAGACTGAGCCGGTTGCTCGACGAGGAGGGCTTGCTCCACCGCGGCATCGACATCGGGGCCGAAACCCGGGAAGCCGTTGTGATCGGCGAGGAATGGTCTGGGCACAGTTACCACGTGGTGCCGCCGGGACCCCGCCTCTCCGAGGCCGAAGAAGCGCGATGTATGGAGGCGATCGTGTCCGCGGCCCGCGACTTTCCCTATCTTGTACTGACCGGCGGCGCCACCCCGGGGCTACGCGATGACTTCTCCGCTGACATCCTTCGCTCGGCCAACGCCGACGGGATCACGACCGTACTCGATATCGCCGGAGCACAGTTGCGAAAAGCGTTGCAGGAAAAGGCTTTCCTGATTCGCCTCGATCGAAAAGAGGCGGGCGCGCTGATTGGTCGAGCGATCGAGAGCTTCTCCGACGCCCGCGCCGCCAACCAATGTGTCCTCGAGACGGGAGCGACCGACAACGTGGTCACCACCGTCGGTGCGCTCGGAGCGGTGTATTCCGATCGGGAGTTCGACCACGAGATATCCGCACCGCCGTTGTCGAACCCCGCACGAAGCGACGCGTGCGCCGGCGACAGTCTGGTCGCGGCGCTGACCTCCCGATTGGCAGCCGGCGACTCATGTCTGCGCGCCTGCGAGTACGGTGTCGCCGCAGCGGCAGCCACCGTCATGCTGCCCGGAACCCGGGTATTCGAGCAGGACATCGTCGACGAGCTCAGGACTGCGGTTCATACCCGGCGGAGCCTGCGGTCTCGACCGACGAAATGACGCCGTGCGACGGCGAAGGACATCCGGTCGGCATTGTGGTCTGAAGAAGAGACTCGCTCGCCGGGTCGTCTCCGGCGCGCCGGTGTGTCGCTTCGGACGGGACCATCGACCCATCGTCCGGAAACCTTGGGCCCTTGGGATCGAGGGGGCATCGGGGCAGGCTTAACGGTACCGGCGACACACCGGGTGAAACGTCGGGAGGAGGCCTCCATGCCACACGATCTGTTCGCCGCTGCCGTACATGGCGCGCACGAGTGGCTGCGCGCCGTTGCCGTCGGTCTCGAGACCGACGGCCTGGCCATCGCCCACCGCGCGCTGCGGGCGTGGTCGCACGTCGTCCGTGACCGAATCGGCATGGCCAACTCCGCTCATCTCGCCGCGCGGCTCCCCGAATTGCCTCGCGGTGTCTACTACGAGGGATGGGTACCCAGCCACGTACCCGTGCACCGTGGTCTCGGCGAGTTCGTCGAGCAGTTCGCCAGGGCAGCGGGAATCCGCAAGGACGAGGTCGGCCGAGTCGCGGGGGCGATCACGGCGATGCCGTCCGACCGATTCTCCCCCGGCCAGCTGAACCGCGTGTTCGCGGTGCTGCCGGCGCACCTGTCCGGCATCCTCTGCGGCGGGGGCATGGACGCGAGCCTGCCGATCGACACCGGCGACGCGAATCGCATGGGTTCGGCCGCACAAGAGGCGCATCGGATGCTGCTGGCCGAGGGCTTGGTCCCCGGTGTGCGGCAGCACTGAGAGACACGACTGTTCCGGAGACGACGATGACGGGAGCCAGCGAGTCTCACCTCTCCCAAACCGACCTGCTCACTTGGCGGCTGCAGGAGAACCCGATCCTGCGGCCCACCATCGTTGCCGTGCTGAAGCTCGACAGCGAACCGGAATGGGAACGCCTGGTCGACACCATCGATCGCGGCACTCACGCGGTGGCCGAATTCCGCAGTCTGCTGGTCGGGGCGCCGTTCGGTCTCGCGCCCCCGCGCTGGGTTCGCGACCCGGAGTTCGAGCTGTCCTGGCACCTGCGGCGCGGCGCCACAGCACATCCATCGGACCTGCACGCGGTCTTGGAATTCGCGGCTGTGGAAGCGATGACAGCGTTCGATCTCGGTCGGCCGCTCTGGCGAGCGACACTGCTGAAGGGTGTGGACGGTAACGGGTCCGCGCTGGTGCTGACGGTGCATCACAGCCTCACCGACGGCGTCAGCGGTGTCCGGATTCTCACCGAGATGTGCGCCCGCGATCGCACAGGAACCGATTTCGGCCGCCCTTCCGACTCCTCGTCGAAGACCGCCGACCGGTCCAGCGGCGCGACACCATGGTTGCGGATCAGTAGATCGCTGCGCGCCGTGTTCCGTGGTCTGTTCCACCCCGTTCGGTCGGCACGCGATGGCGCCGCGCTGGCAGCCTCGCTGGCTCGCCTGATCCGGCCGGTCACTACGACGCTGTCACCGGTGATGACCGAGCGCAGCACCGGTCGCAGGCTGTCGGTCTTCGACATTCCCGCCGAACCACTGCACCGCGTGGCGAGCGCCGCGCACTGCACGATGAACGACGCGTTCCTGACCGCCGTGCTCCTCGGGCTGCGCAGCTACCACGACCGCCACGACGCACCGCTGCAACGGCTGCGGGTGACCATGCCGATCAGTCTTCGCGCCCCGGCCGATCGGCTCGGCGGCAATCGAATCAGTCTGTCTCGCTTCGTGGTGCCGGTCGACATCACCGATCCGGCCGAGCTGATGCGCGCCGTCGACACCGCGGTCGACGCCCAACGCCACGAACGCGCCGTTCCGCTGTCGGGCGCCGTCGCGGCCGTCCTCAACCGTGTACCGATCCGATTGATCGCCGATATGCTGGAGCACGTCGACTTCGTCGCCTCGAACGTGCCGGGGTCCCCGGTGCCGCTGTACCTCGCCGGTGCGCGGATCGATCGGGTATACGCCTTCAGCCCTACCCTCGGCACCTCGTTCAACATCACGCTGACCACCCACGCCGGACGCTGCTGTGTCGGCATCAACGCGGACACCGCCGCCGTCACCGATCTCGCGAGCCTGACCGACTGCCTCGCCGCGGGCTTCGACACCGTGCTTCGGCTCGGCGTCGAAACACCGAAGAATCCCTACCGAGAATCCGGCGGGGTCCACGACACGCGATAACCCACACCGAGCCGCTGCCGGCGCGGTCCACGGGACCGGTGCGAAGCATGCGCAGGGCGGAGTCCCGATCGACCGTCCAGTAGTCATCGCTTCGGGGGCATTCGGGTTCCGGCGGATCCGGTTGCGTGATCGGTCGACCGGTAAAGGTCTGCCCACCACTGCGGTTCGGCTGCCCGGTGGCTACCGGCCAGCCGAACCGAGGTTCGGGCTCCGGGAGAACGGGTACGGTCGCAACAGCGGGTCTGTGCCGGTCTCGTTTCCAGAGCGGTCAGTTGTGTCCGTTGCCGGTCGTGGTCTTCTTGATCGCGATGTGCTTCTCCGGTGTCTCCGACTCGGACATCGGCACGGTCACCGTCAAGATGCCGTCGGTGTAGGTGGCGTCGATGTCGTCTTCCTTCGCGCCGACCGGAAGGGGAAGCGACCGGTAGAGACTTCCGTAGTGGAATTCCGAGCGCGTGCCCTCCTTCCTCCGCTCGGTGCGCTCGGCTTTGATCGTCAATTGTCCTTCCCGGACACTGATATCGACGTCCTTGGCCGGGTCCACCCCCGGCAACTCGGCCCGCAACGTGTACCGGTCCTTCTCGAGATGTTCCTCGACTCGAATCATGTGACCCTCGAGCGACGACCACGGCGGCCTCGATTCCAGCCGTGCCATCAGGTCCGACCAATCGGGCATGGCAGGCCAGGTCGGCAGTAACGCCTGGCGGGGAGAACGGATGCTCATAATGTGACTCCAACGCAGAGTGCGAATTGATGACACTTCGATTCCACGCGGCGGCCGCGTCGACCAGTAGGGCCGACGGTCCTTCCTTCGAGGACTCCGGTCCCTGGTCCGCCTTCGAATACACCACCTGCGAACCAGCGCCGTTCGGCCGCTGCCCCGACAGGCTCTTCGTGCCGCGTCAGGTACGCGCCAGGGTGAACAACGCTTCGTCCTCTTGGGCGAAGTGCAGGCTGAGGATCGCGTCGAGTCCATAGAGGGTGGCGCGCAGGTCATCGATCTGGTCGGTGCGGATGCCTTGCCCGGCGTCGTCGAGATGGCGGCGGATGCGGTCGGCGAGCCGGTCGATCTCGATGTGCTCGCGGCTCATCGTCACCATTGCCTCCGGATCGCGCAGATAGTCGGCCAGGGCCGGATACAGCTGCGACTCCTCGGCGTGTTCGTGCGGCAGTATGTGCTCGACGAGCAGATCGAACGCACGGCGGACCGCGGCATCCGCGCTCGGGCCTGGACCGCGGGACAGCGCGTCTGCCGCCTGCCGGACCGAGTCACGCGCGCTCTGCAACTGTTCGTGCTCCCGTGCGAACCGAGCGACCAGAGGATCGATGGCCTCGGTGCGGCGCTCGCGATGAGTTCGCAACGCCCGCAACGCGTTCAGGATCACCGCGACGTCGATGCCCTCCTGTACCAGGGCACCTGCGGCGGGGACGAGCAGTCCGAAGGCGGCAGCGACCATCGCCGCCAGCGACAGCGCCATGCCCGCGATCGCGCTCTGCACGGCGAGCCGATGCGACCGCTGTGCGACCTCGATCGCGTCGGCGAGCCGTTCGATGCGGTCGTCCACGATCACCGCGTCGGCGGCCTGCACTGCGGCCGTCGATCCGCGCGAGCCGAGAGCGACACCCACATCCGCCGCAGCGAGCGCCGGGGCGTCGTTCACACCATCGCCGACCATGACGGTCACACCGTCATGTCGTTCCGCGCGAATGGCCGAGATCTTGTCGGCCGGGTCGGCGTCCGCGACGACTTCGGTGAGTCCCAGCAGCTGCGCCACCTCCGCGGCGTTGTCGACCCGATCGCCGGTGAGCAGGAGCAGCCGACGCAGACCCGCGGATCGCAGCCGGCGCATGGTGCGGGCGGCGTCAGCGCGGACGCGGTCACGCACCAGCAGAGCCGCCACAGGAACATCTTCGACGCAAACCCAGACGAGGGCCGCCAGATCCAGCCGGGCCCGCCGCTGGGCGGCTTGTGCCCACGGCGCGAGTTCGGCATGGGAAGGCAGCCGCCCGACACGCACCGTGTGGCCGTTCACGATCCCCGTCGCACCCTGGCCGGGTTGCTCCCCAACCTCTTCTGCGGCATCGGGCTCCAGTCCACGGGCCGCGGCCGCGGCGGTGACGGCGTGGGCGAGCACATGCGGTGAGAACCGCTCCACCGCGGCGGCCTGCTGCAGCACGCGGTCGGTGTCGGTGCCGGGTGCCGCGACGACGTCGATCACCGCCGGTCGGCCAACGGTGACGGTGCCGGTCTTGTCCATCGCCAGACACCTGGCGCGTCCCAGCGTTTCCAGAGCGGCACCGTCCTTCACGACCACGCCTGCTCGTGCCGCCCGCGACATTCCGGCAGTGATCGCGACCGGAACCGCCAGCAGCAGCGGACAGGGCGTCGCCGTGACCACCACCGCGACCGCGCGCACAGGATCTCCCGTCAGTATCCAGGCCGCACCGGCGATCAGAAGCGCGAGAGGCAGGAACCATACCGCGACTCGGTCGGCCAGCCGCGCTGTCGGCGACGCCATGGCGGCCGCCTGTCGTGCCAGGGTGACGATTCCGGCATAGGTACTGGCATCGGCCGCCGCTGAAGCCCGGATGTCCACGGCCGTCCCAGCGTTCACCACACCGCTGCGCACCTCGGTGCTGGCCCGGCGTACCACCGGTATCGATTCCCCCGTCAGTGCCGATTCGTCGAAGACTCCCGCCGTGGCGAGCACACCATCGACGGGTACCGTCTCACCAGGCAGCACGACCACAACGTCGTCCGGTGAAATCGCGGCGGCCGCGACGGATTCGATTTCACCCGCACGCCGCCGATGGGTCCACAGCGGCGCCCGCTCCAGTAACGCGGAGAGATCCCGCCCGGCCCGCTGCCCGGCGTACGCCTCCAATACCCGGCCGGTAGCGACCATCAACGCGATCAGCGCACCCGCGAAATACTCGCCGACCGCGGCGGCGCCCACCAGCGCGATGAGCGCCAGCAGATCGGCGCCGTAGCGTCCGCGTCGAAGATCCCGGAGAACCCACACCACCGCCGGAATGAGCGCGGCCACGGTCGCGGCCAGCCACAGCGTGCCGGCGACAGACTCGTTGAACGGACGCACCACCAGCCCTATCGCGCCCAATCCGCCGATCACGGCAGCGAGGACCGCTTCACGAAATACGCGCGGTGTGGTCTCTGTCTTCATGGAATGCCGACCGAACTTGTGGTGACATACGATTCCGCGACCTGGCCGAACACGATCAGCGCACCTGAATCACGCGCGCACCGGACCCGGACCAGCACGTCCTCGGCACGCTGGTCTGTCGAATCGAGGGCCTGTTCCGCGATGCGCCGCCGTTCGGGCGCGGAGAGATTCGAAGTCTTGGCCATGACATCACTATTGCTCGGCTTCACCGGTCTCGACAGGGGCCGAAATCACCCACTCCCGTGACGAACGGCCCATCACGGCAATCCATGGCCGCCCGGGATGTCGTCGGCGGGCCCGGGCGCCAGCTGATCGACCAGCCAGTCGCGGGCCAGTTCGGCGACTTTCTCCAACGTTCCTGGCTCGGAGAACAGGTGGGTGGCGCCGGGCACCACCGTCAGCACGGTCTCGCACGACATCGCCTCCGCGGCGAGACGGTTCAGTTCCAGGACGGCGACGTCGTCACCACCGACGATCAGCAGGGTTGGTGCGCGCACCGCCGCGAGAGCCGGCCCGGTGCGACCCGGCCGCCTGCCACGCGACACGACCGCGGCGATCTCGAGCCCGGGATCGGCCGCCGCACGAAGCGCAGCGGCAGCACCCGTGCTGGCACCGAAGTATCCGATCCGCAGGCCGGTCACGTCGTCTTGGCGAGTCAGCCAGCCGGTGACGTCGGCGGATCGTCCCCGGCGTTCGGCTGTGGCTCGCTGGCGACTTCGGCGGCCCGGCGCAGCAATTCGGCGACCTCGGCGTCGGAGACCTGGCCGAAACGGCGATACCAGCAGCCGACCGCGCTGAACCAGGTGGGAAGCTCCAGGCAGACCACCTCGTCGGCTACGTCTCGCAGCATCGCCAGCGTGTCCCGCGGCGCTACCGGAACCGCGAGCACGACGCGCTGAGCGCCGCGCGCACGCGCGACCTGGCAGGCGGCACGAGCGGTCGCGCCGGTCGCGATTCCATCGTCGACGACGACCGCGGTGCGGCCGGACAGCGTGACACGCGGGTATGTGCGCCGCAGCCGCTCGGCTCGCCGCGCGAGTTCCTCTCGTTCGCGGCGTTCCACGCTCGCCATGTCCGCGCCGGCGAGTCCGGTGTACGCGACGACGACATCGTTGATCACCCGGGCGTCGTCCTCGCCGATCGCGCCGAACGCCAGCTCCGGCTGATAGGGGACGCCGAGTTTGCGCACGACGATCACATCCAGCGGCGCGTCCAGCGCCTGGGCGATCTCATAGGCCACGGGAACACCGCCGCGCGGCAGGCCCACCACGATGAGATCCTCGTCTCGCAGATGTACCAGCCGTTCCGCCAGCTGACGTCCGGCGTCACGACGATCGTCGAACAACATCGCGAACCTCCTCACGAACCAGCGTCTACTTCGGCGGGCCGTGCGGGGAGGTCCGATCGTCGCCGAGTGGAGAGGCCGTTGGTCCCCGAAAACCCGAGACGAGATGCCGAAGGTCCCGCGCACAGCGTCGGTTCGGCCCCGGATGGCGCGATCCGGAGGTGACTACCGTCGAAATCATCACTCGGGGACCACCCGGGCAGGTCAACCTCCGGCTGACGTCGGCGCGAGAATCAGCCTCGCGCTTTCGCCGCGATTCGGTCTGCGCAATGATGGACCCGCATTCGAACAATGCGTAGCGTCGCCGCTACCGGTCCGCGGATCGGCATGCCGCCACGAGGAGACGTCATGGCTACCGACCAGAGTTTGCTGCACCGTTTCGTCATCTCCCAGCTCGATGCTGCCGGGCTGGATCGCGCACAGCTGATTCGGGACGCAGGAGTCCCGGATTGGTCGATGACCGGTGACGACGTGCACCTGCCCAGCGCGACGTTCTCCCGGCTGTGGGAGATCGGCGAATATCGCCTCGGCCCGGACGTCGCCCTGCAGGTCGCCCGTCGCTACGAGCTGTCCAGCCTGGGCCTGTACGACTATCTGTTCGCCTCGGCGCCGACGCTGGGTGACGGGCTGGCCACCTGCGGGCCCCACATCACCGCGGTCACCACCAATCACCGGTTCGACCTGGTCGCCGAGAACGAGAACGAGTCCACCCTCTACCTCGAGATGCTCGATGGCGATGGCCGGGGACGGGATCACACCCAACTGTGGGGACTGGCGGCCGTCCTGAGCCGCGCCCGCAGGGTCGTCGACGGTCCGTTGAACCCCGTGCGCGTCTCGCTGCGCCAGGCCGCCCCCACGCACCTCGACGGCTTCCGTGCCGTATTCGGTTCCGCCACGGTGGAATTCGATGCTCCCACCGATTCGATCACCTTCCGCGCCGCGGACCTGGATCTGCCCCTGACCACCGCCGATCCGGTACTGGCCGCAGTCCTTCTGCCGCTGGCCGCCGCGCTGCCACCCCCGCCGACCCTCGCCTCGGCCTGGCCCGAACGAGTGGCCGCCGCGGTGGACAAGGCCATCGAAGCCGGAGAGGTCTCCCTGAACAGTGTCGCCCGGATCCTCCGCATCAGCCCGCGGACCCTGCAGCGGCGGCTCACCGAGGCGGGCACGACCTGGCGGGCCGAACTGGATCGGGCTCGCAGCGCCCGGTTGACGCGAGCGGTGTCCGCGGGGTCGCTCCCGCTCACCGGCACCAGGCAGGCCGAACTCCTCGGCTACTCCGATGCGGGCTCGGCGCGCCGGGCGGCCCGGCGCTGGTCGGCGGGTTCCCATCCGGCACGCAGACTCACGTTCTGAGATAGGTCGAGGCGATCCGCCAGAAGGTTTCTCGCTCCATCAGGTGGAAGTCCCACCCCTCGGCGATGTCCCGGAACGCAGCGACGATCCCGGCGACGTCGAAGTCGTCCCGCGTTGCGGTTCCCTTCGCCTCCAGCGCGGAAATCACATAGGCGGTGGCACTCTCTCTCGTTACCGACATCGCATGCTCCCCTCGTTCGCACACTGACTACACGAAACGTAAGTCTCGAATTCCATCGGTGGCCGCGACAAGGACAGAACACGCCAATCTCATGCCGAACGCGCCAACCTCATCACCCTCCCCTGCCCGCGCCTGCTCTATGCCGCTTCCGCGAGACGGGCAAGCGGGCTGAGATCGCCGTGCAGGGCGTTTCGGCGGTCGTGGTGGGCGGGGGGTGGACAGCCAGACCAGGCGGTCGAACCAGATCGGCATGGCGAGGAGGCGGTAGGTCTGCACGATGCGGGTGCCGGAGCCGGTGGGTTCGAGGGTGTAGCGCCATTCGGCCGTCTCGGACACGATCAGGGTCGGTGGTCATGAGCGCGCTCCTCGTCGAGGTCGAGCAGCCGTATCACCATGGCGGCCGCCCAGTCCTGATACTGCTCGTGTGTCCATCCGGATCGGTCGGTCAGCAACAGGTACATCTCGTTGCTGAAGATGCCCTGGATCCCATCCGCTTCGATCTCGGTCAGCGGCCTTCCCGCGGCCGCCGAGACCAGCGCAGTCCGTGAGATCCGTTCGTCCGCACGGCATTTCGTGTCGAGCTCGCGCAGCTCGGCATGGCCTTCGGCCGCGATGTCGAGTGCGCGGCGCAGATGCGCGGTGCGCCGGTAGATCGATGCCGCCACCGCGGCGAGTTCGGCGGCGCGTTCGGAGAGCGGCCTGCCGCTCTCGATGTCGAACCAGGGCCGGTCGGCCGGCGACAGCACCGCGTCGTCGCCGACGACCGCCCGGTCGAGGACCGCTTTCAGCAAGGCCGCCTTGTTGCCGATCCTCGAGTAGATCGTCTCCACCGAGCACCCCGCCGCCTGCGCGATGTCACGCATCGACGTGCCGTCCCAGCCGCGTTCGACGAAGAACCGGCCCGCCACCTCGAACACCGCCTGGCGGGTTCGCGCCGCCATGTCCTGGCGTAGCGAGGAGTCGTATCGACGGGAAACCGAAGCACTCACCCCTCCATCATGGAACGCACCTGTATTGAATACAAGCATGTTTGCCATCGCTAAACATGCTCGGCCCACCCGGGAAAAAGGCGGTCACCAGCCGTTTTGGTCGATTGCCCGGTCGTCGGCTATCGTATGTTCCGCGCGGTTCACGCAGGTGAGCTGTTGTTCTGGCCCCGTCGTCTAGCGGCCTAGGACGCCGCCCTCTCAAGGCGGTAGCGCGGGTTCAAATCCCGTCGGGGCTACAACGAACTCCCCGGTCATTGCGACCGGGGAGTTTTTTTTGTGCCCCCGGTGCGACATATTGACAGATGTTGCATCCCCCATACACTGAGGGAGATGTTGCACCGGGGAGGTGACGTGACCGAGCAGACAACACTGGGGCAGCGCCTGGCCGACATTGCCGCCCGCCCCGACGTGATCACCGCGTTCAAGGCAGCGCGATCCGGGTTCCTGGCGGGCCGCAGGCTGGAGATGAAGGAACTCGCCGACGAGCTCGGCGTCAACCGGGCCACCCTGTTCCGCTGGGTCGGCGGCCGCGACGAGCTGCTGTCCGAGGTGATCTGGTCGGTGGCCGAACCGACCCTGCGCCGCGCCGTCGCGGCCGCGCCAGGACACGGTGCGCGCCGGATCGCCACGGTCCTGGGCGATTTCGCCCAGGCCGTCAACACCTCCGACGCCTTCCGCCAATTCCTGCGCCGCGAACCCGAACGCGCGCTGCGCCTGCTCACCACCAGGGCCGGCTCGATGCAGCGGCGCTTCGTCGCGTTCATCGCCGACCTGCTCACCGAGGAGATCTCGGCGGGCACACTCGATCCGCCGCTGCCGGTGCCGGAACTGGCGCTGCTGCTGTCGCGGATCACCGAGACCTTCATCTACGCCGATGTCATCAGCGGTGAGGAACCCGACGCGGCCAAGGTCGTCCAGGCGTCGCTGGTTCTGCTGGGCGAACGGCCCGAACAGTAGAACACGAAAGGAAACCCATGCAGCGCACCATCTACACCGAGGACCACGAGGCCTTCCGCGCCTCGGTCGCCGAGTTCGTCAAGCGCTCGATCGAGCCCAATGCCGAACGCTTCACCGAAGAGCGCGCGATCGACCGCGAAACCTGGCTCGCCGCAGGCGAACTCGGCTACCTCGGCCTCGGTGTGCCGGAGGAGTTCGGCGGCAGCGACGCCGGCGACTACCGGTTCAACGCGGTGCTCGGCGAGGAACTCGCCAAAGCCGGTGCGGCCCTGGCCTCCTCGTTCGGCATCCACTACGACGTGTGCGCGCCGTACCTGGTGGAACTGACCACCGACGAGCAGAAGCAGCGCTGGCTACCCAAGTTCTGCACCGGCGAGATCATCACCGCCATCGGCATGACCGAGCCGTCGGGCGGCTCCGACCTGGCCGCGCTCAAGACCACCGCGGTCCGCGACGGCGACGACTGGATCATCAACGGCTCGAAGACGTTCATCACCAACGGTTTCAACGCCGACCTGGTGATCGTCGCCGCCCGCACCAGCCCGGAGAAGAAGGCCAAGGGCATCACGCTGTTCGCGGTGGAGAACGGCATGGAGGGCTTCACCCGCGGCCGCAAGCTCGACAAGGTCGGCCAGCCCGAATCCGACACCGCCGAGCTGTTCTTCGACAATGTCCGCGTCCCCGACGCCAACCGGATCGGCGAGGTCGACCGCGGCTTCATCGCGATGATGGAGCGGCTGCCGCAGGAGCGCATCGGCGCCGCGATCTCCAATATCGCCCACGCCGCGGCGATCCTGGACGAGACCCTCGCCTACGCCAAGGAGCGCAAGGCGTTCGGGCAGCAGATCGGCAGCTTCCAGTACAACAAGTTCCTCTTCGCCGAGCTGGTCACCAAAATCGAAGTGACGCAGGCGTTCGTCGATCAGGGTATCGCCGCGCACGCCGAGGGCAAGCTCTCCGCGGTCGATGCCGCGAAGGCCAAGTGGTGGTCGGCGCAGATCCAGAACGACGTGCTCGACGCGTGTGTGCAGCTGCATGGCGGCTACGGCTACATGCGCGAGTACCGGGTCGCGCGGGCCTGGATGGACGCCAGGGTCACCAAGATCTGGGCGGGCTCCAACGAGATCATGAAGGAGCTCATCGGCCGCGACCTCGGCCTGTAGCGACGTAGGAGCGTCGCGCCCGGCGAACGACCACCGGGCGCGACGCGACGCCGGTCAGTTCAGGATGATCGGCAACGCGGCCAGATCGTTCTGCGTGAGAACCGGCAGATTGCCGAGCTCACTGTCGGGCACGGCCAGCCGCAGATCGGGGAACCGGGCGAACAGCGCGGGCAGCGCGATCGCGGCTTCCAACCGGGACAGGGCGGCGCCGGGGCAGATGTGCGGGCCGTAGCCGAAGGCCAAGTGCCGGTTGGCGGTCGGACGCGTCACATCGAACTCGTCGGCGGTGTCGCCGTGCACGGCGGTGTCGCGGCCGATGGCGCGGTAGGACATCACCACGCCCTCGCCCTTGGCGATCACGGTGTCGCCGACGGTGATGTCCTCGGTGGCGAAGCGCATCAGCAGGTGCGATACCGGGCCGTCCCAGCGCAGCGACTCCTCGATGACCTGCTTCCAGTCCACGTCGCCCGCAAGGACTTTCGCCAGCTGCTCCGGTTCGCCGAGCAGCGCGCGCACGGTGTTGACGATCAGGCTGACGGTGGTCTCGTGCCCGGCGGCGACCAGGGCCTTGATATTGCCGATCGCCTCTTCCTCGGTGAGCGGCTCGCCGCCCTCGTCGGCCACGATGAACGCCGAGGTGAGATCGTCACCCGGGTTCGCGATCTTCTGCTTGACCTGATCGGTGAAGTACACGTCGAGCTCGCCGATCACGCGCAGTCGCTCGTCCTGCGGGGTCATCACCGAGAAGAACTTCTTGTACCACTCGAGCAGCTGCGGGTGATCCTCGCGCTCGACGCCCATCAGTTCGCCGACGACGCGCATCGGCAGCGGGTAGGCGAAGACCGACTTCAGGTCCACCGGCGCGCCGTCGGCGCCCGCGGCCGCGAGATCGTCGAGCAGTTCCACGGTGAGCCGCTCGATCACCGGGCGCATCTCCTCGAGCCGCCGCGGCGCCAGGGCCTGGGCGGTCTTGAGCCGCAGCCTGCGGTGCTCGGCGCCGTCGACGTTGAACATGGAGCGGTCGACATCGACCATGCCGATCAGCGGCCACTGGTTGGTCACCACGCCGTCGGTCCACAGCTTCCACGCGTGGATGTCCTTGACCAGTCGGCTGTCGGTGGTCAGCTGACGGGCGATCGCGTGATCGGTGACGGTCCAGGCGGGCACACCGAGCAGGTCGATCCGGGCGAGCGGACCTTCGGCGCGTAGTCGGGCGGTCTCTCCGTTGAGGTCACCGACCATGGGGTCGATGGCAAAGGGGCACTGGGAACTCACGACGAACCTCCGACGGGTCTAACTGGTGTGAAACGAACGGGCAGTGCGGTCATGCCCCGAAGGAAAGCCGAAGGTCGCCGGGTGAGTTGGTCGGCGGGGACAGCCAGGTCGACATCGGGGAGCCGGTCGAGCAGCACCTCGATCCCGGTCCTGGCGATGATCTCGGCGATCTGCTGCGCCGGGAAGGGGCAGCGGTATTCGCCGTAACTGAACGCGAAATGGGCGTTGTTGCCGGTCGGCACCGTGTCACCGTCGGTGAACGACTGGCGGATGTGCGGGTCGAGATTGGCTGCGGCCAAGCCGAGCAACAGCATGTCGCCGGCCCGGATGGTCTGGTCGGCCAGGCGGGTGTCACGCGCGGCCCACCGCCCCGCCAGGATCGAGGTCGGGCCCTCTTCCCAGAGCACCTCGTTCATGGCCTGGCCGACGCTGCGCCTGCCGCCGCCGAGGGCCGCGGAGAAGCGATCGTCGGTGAGCATCAGCCGCATGGAGCTGCCGAGCCAGTCGGCGGTGGTGAGATGACCCGCTGCGGTGATCGCCATCAGGTCGTTGGTGTATTCCTCGTCGGTGAACGGCTCGGGATCGGCCAGCATCAGCGACACCAGATCACCTGCGGGCCTTGCCTTCTTGGCCGCCAGCAGCCGGGCCATGTGCTCGCCGAAGCGCATATGCCCGGCTTGGGCGTCCGCGCCGCCGTCGGCGAGGGTCTTCATCGTCAACGCGAGATCGGCGGCGTCGGAGTCGGGCAGGCCGAGGATGCGGCCCAGCGCCAGCACCGGCAGCGGTTCGGCGAACTCGGCGATCAGGTCGGCGCTGCCGCGACCGCAGAAGTTGTCGACCAGTCGGTCCGCGAGTTCCTCACAGGCACGGCGCAATTCGTAGTGATCCACCGCGTCGAGGGCGGGTTCCACCATCGCGAGATGCCTGCGGTGCTCGGCGCCCGCGGTGAAGTAGATCGAGGGCATGGGCTGTCCGACCATCGGCAGCAACGGCCAATCCGGTGGCACCCGGCCCCACTGGTTCCACAGCGAGACATCGCGCGGGAACAGCAGCGGATCGCTGGTCACCTGATGCAGCTCGCGATAGCCGATGATCAGCCAGGCGGGGAAGCCGCCGGGCAGTTCGACCGCGACCACCGGACCGTGGTCGCGCCGCATCCGGCGGTAGACCTCGTGCGGTTCGATGTGGAACTCGGGACCGCTCAGCGGCACCGCGCCGGTGATCGGGCAGGCACCGGTGCCGGTGGGTGTGCTCATCAGACCGTCTCCCCTTGCGGAACAGCGGAATACAGGTGTTCGACCAGCGCGATCAGCACCTGTTTGCTCGATTCGCGCGAGCGCGCGTCACACATCAGCAGCGGCACCGCGGGGTCGAGGTCGAGCGCGTCGCGCACGTCCTGCGGTGCGTGCGAGTCACCGAAGTCGTTGCAGGCCACCACGAACGGGGTGCCCTGGTGTTCGAGCCGGTCGATCGCGTACCAGGAGTCGCTGATCCGGCGCTGGTCGATCAGCACGATCGCGCCGAGCGCACCGGTGAACAGCCGGTCCCACAGAAACCAGAACCGCTGCTGCCCCGGCGCGCCGAACAGATACAGCACGTGTTCGTCGTCGAGGGTGATGCGGCCGAAGTCGAAGGCGACGGTGGTGGTGGACTTGCCCGGCACGCCGGTGGCGTCGTCGATCCCGACGCCGACGTCGGTCATCGTCGCCTCGGTGTCCAGCGGCCGGATCTCGCTGACCGATTGCACCAATGTCGTTTTGCCGACACCGAATCCACCGATGACCACGATCTTCAATCCGTGCTTTGCCGTGCTGTGCAGCGGCGCCCGGGACCGCTCGGGCGCGATATCAGAGCTTGCGAAGTCCAACGAGCACCTTCTCGAGGGTGGAGGCATCCAGCGACATCGCCGCCGAGAGCGGCGGCCGAACGGTGATCTTGCCCGCGTGCAGCAGATCGGCGAGCAGGACCGTGGCGACCCCGACCGGCAGGCGCAGTTCCGCCGCGATCTCCACGACCGCGGTCGGCGCCCGGCACATGTCCAGGATCGCCACCTGCTCCGAGGTCATGCCCGCCGACGGCGCCGATTCGCTGACCACCAGAGTCACCAGGTCGAAATCCTCGGTGGCCGGGGCGCGCCCACCGGTCAGCGTGTAGAACCGGTCGGGATCGTCGTCGCGGCCGGCCCTGGTCAATTCGGCGCTCCGCGTCTCGGCTGGGCAGCCATATGCTCACCGAGCTGTTCGACCAGCTCGTGCATGGTGTGCCCGACCAGCCCCGCGTCGGCGTCCTCGGCCGCGACCACCGCTAAGTGCGCACCGCGCCCCGCCTCGACCACGAACAGGATGCCGCCGTAGAACTCGGTCATCGACTGGCGGACTCCGCCACGCCCGTCACCGAACTCGACGGAAGCCCCGTGCGACAGGCTCTGGAAGCCGGCGGCGATCGCGGCCAGCTGATCGGCGCGGTCAACATCGAGTTCCGGTGTGTGGCAGATCTTCAGGCCGTCGCCCGACAGCAGCAGTGCGTGCCGGGTACGTGGGGTGCGGGCGAGCAGCTTCTCGAGCAGCCAGCCGAGGTTCGCTGCGGCGGTGGTGGTCATCGGTCCTCCATGGGGTCGGGAGCAGTGGCGGCGCTGCCTGGTTGGTGGCCTGACTCGTGCGGCCCGCGGCCAGGCGCGGACCGCTGGAACGCGCCGAGAGCAGCCGGTTTCGTCGGTGCGGCGTCGGCGGACGGGGTGGTGGACAGGCCCTCGGGGTGGACTTTGGCCAGGGTGTCGCCCCTGCGCCGTTTGGGCAGTGCGGGTGAGGTGGACACCGCGGGTGGGACAGCGTCGGCGCCGGCCTGGCGGGCGTGCTGACCGATGGTCTCGGTCCAGCCGAGCTCGGTGGTCTCGGTGGTCCGTGCGTGCTGCGGGCGTGGCGTCGGGGTGTCGAACTGGCTCAGGGTGCCGAGCTGGGTGTCGGCGCGACGCGGCGTCGGTGCGGACAGCTGGGTGCCGCCGCGGGTGCGGCGTTCGGCGCGGGCGGTGAGTTCGCGCGGGACCACGACGACGACGGCGGTGCCGCCGATCGCCGACGGCCGGTACGACACGGTGAGGTCGTGTTTGCGCGCCAGGTTGCCGACCACCGCGAGGCCGAGCCGGGTGCCCGACAGCGAGGCCAGGTCGGCGCCCTTGCCCTTGTGGTCGCGGCCGCTGACGGCGGCTTCGGCACGGCGCAGGGCGGAGTCGCTCATCACGAGTCCGCTGTCCTCGATCGTGATCACCACGCCCGCAGGCACTTCCGCGGCGTAGACGTGCACCTCGGTGGTGGGTGGGGAGAAGTTGCAGGCGTTGTCGAGCAGTTCGGCGAGGGTGTGCATGACGCCTTCGGCGGCGTGCCCGGCGATGCCGACCTCGGCGACCGCCCGCAGCCGCACGCGCTGGTAGCCGGCGACCCGGCCCATCGCGCCGCGCAGGATCGATTCCATCGCAATCGGTTTCGCCCACCGGCGACCGGTGCGGGCGCCGCTGAGCACCGCGATGCTGTCGGCGAGCCTGCCCGTCTGCGCGGTGCGGTGGTCGATGTGGAGCAGGTCGGTGAGCACCCGCGGGTCCGCGTGCCGGTGTTCCATCTCGCGCAGTTCGGCCAGCATGCTGGTGGTCATGGCCTGGATGCGGCCCGCGGCGCCGGCGAAGGCGGCCAGCGCGGCCGCGCCACGGCGCCCGTTCTCCTGCGCTTCCCAGGCGTAGTGCGTGGCGTGTTCCTCGGCCTGCGCGATCCGCTGACTCGCCTCGGCGGCGGTCGCGGCGAGCTGCTGTTCAGCCCGCTGGACTGCGTCCTTCGCGGCGTTGGCCTTGGCCCGCTCCCGCAACGCGACGAACACTGCGGGACAGGCGATCAGCGCCACGGCTAGCGCGCCGGCGAGCACCGGGATGCCGACAACGGGCGGCGTGAAAAGCGCGGTCACGACGGCGATCGCCGCCACCGCCACTCCGGCGCCGAGTACCACGTAACCGGCAGGTCCCGCGGTCGCCGCGCGCCCGGTATTCTCCCCCGGCGATGCAGCCACCGGCTGCACCATCGGCCTGACTTCCGCAGTACTCACAGGCCCCCAACCACCAATCGTCAAACCAAACACGCAGCACAGCAGCCCGTTTCGATATCGGAGGCGAGCATATCGAGCCCTCGCGCCGACTGCCACTCGTGCGGCGAGGGTTCATCACCTGTTCGATTTCGATTCGTTACCGAATCGCAAAGTTCGCAGAGCCACGACCTGCGGTTATGTCAGAATGACCTTGCCGATCGCCGCTGCCATCGCCGCGTAGCCGGAGTCGTTGGGGTGCAACTGATCACCACTGTCGTAGGAGCCGGCGAGCCGGGCGGGGTCGGTGGGATCGGCCATCGCGCGGTCGAGATCGACCACCGCGTCGAAGGCTCCTGCCGAGGTGATCCAGCTGTTCACCTCCCTCCGGAGGCGATCCTTCTCGGCCGAGTAGTAGGGCGACCCCGCGAACGGCAGCAGCGTCGCGCCGATGACGCGCACCCCCGCCGCCCGCGCCTGGGCGATGAGCTCGCGATATCCGGCGACGAGCTGGTCGGCCGAAACCTGCGGGGAGAGCTGCCCGTCCGGGCCGGTCATCCCGGCCATGCCGATGTCGTTGATACCGATCAGGATGACGGCCGTGCCCACTCCCGGCTGTTCGAGGACGTCGCGGCGGAAGCGGGTGAGCGCGCTGTCGCCGAGGACGGTCGAATCGGTGAGCAGCCGGTTACCGCTGATCCCCGCGTTCACGACCGCGCCGGGACGCCCCGCGGCGGTGAGCTCACGGGTGAGGTGGTCGGGGTAGCGCTGGTCGGCGTCGATCCCGGAGCGGTAGCCGTCGGTGATCGAATCACCGAATGCGACAGTGACATCGCGGGCCCGGCCTGCGCGGACGGTATCGATGCCCGCCAGGTAGTACCAGGATTGGGAGGACTCGGTGAAGGCGGCGGCGTCCGGTGCGGCGGTGTGGTCGCCGGTGGCGCGGTAGCTCGTCGCGGCGGCCTGGGCGTGCTGGGTGGCGGGGCCGGTGGGCCTGGCGAAGTACAGCGTCACGGTGATCGCCTCCCCCGCCGCGATCGGCGCGGTCACGAGATCGCTGGAAATCTCTGCGCCCGGGGCGATTTCGAATGCCTCGGCGCCGGTGACGGTCAGTCGGCTGACCGTCTCCGGGATCACGGCGGCGCCGCCCGCGCTCCGGGCAACGGTCGCGCCGGCGACCGCGAGCGGCGTCGTGCCATATCTGTTCGACAAGCGAACCCTGACCTGCGGTCCGCCGTCCGAGAGCCGAACAACTTGGCGCACAGACTGATCGGCGAATCCCTCAGCTGACCAGTTCGGCGTCACCGCGGTCGCGGGATGCTGGACCGCGGCCGCCCACGCACCCGACCATTCGGGCGCCGGGGTTTCGGCACCGCACGCCACCAGGGCTGACGTGGTCGCGCCCGCGACGAGCAGGGCAGCACGACGAGCTAGCACCGTCGTCCGCTTGTCCGTCGCGGCGGGCTCGGTGACGGCTCCGTCGACCTCGATCTTCATGTCGTACTCCTTGCTCATCGAATGCTTGAACCCAGCGTATGAGTACGGAGTGAGACATAAAATTATCCAGAATCTTGCTCTGATATCCATTCGTCTCTCAGAGTATGGTTTCTGACATGGATCTGCTCAGCGATGTGTTGGCCACCGCGCGCACCGGGCGTCCCGCCTCCGGCATGTTCGTGCGGCACGCGCCGTGGGGGCGGGCGTATCCGCGCATAGATGGCGCCGGGTTCCATGTGGTTCTCCAGGGCTCGTGCTGGCTGACGCGGCCCGACGCGGAGCCGATCGCGCTGGGCGCGGGTGATGCGGTGTTCATGCCGCGCGGTGTCGCTCACGAGCTGGTCGACCAGCTCGACAGCCGGATCACCGAGACGGCCGGTCCCAGCGACATCCGGTTCGTCGACGGTCCCGGCGCTACCGCGACGCTGCTGTGCGGTTCCTATCAACTCGCCGCCGACCGCACCCACCCGCTACTGACGGAACTGCCCGAGGTGGTGCACATTCCGGCCCGGCTCGGCACCCATCCGTCGCTGCGCGCCGCGGTCGACCTGCTCGCCGACGAACTCACCGATACCCGTCCCGGCGCCGATGCCGCGATTCCGCCGCTGCTGGATCTGCTGCTGCTCTATCTGCTGCGTGCCTGGCTCGCGGAGACCAAGGAGTCGTCAGGGTGGGCCGCCGCTGTCGCCGACGCCGAGATCTCCCGTGCGCTGCGCGCCATCCACGACGACCCCGCGCACGGCTGGACCGTCGAATCCCTCGGTGCCCGAGCGGGTCTCAGCCGCGCGGCGTTCGCCCGGCGGTTCACCAGTCTCGTCGGCGAACCGCCGCTGGCCTATCTCACCCGCTGGCGCATGCTCGTCGCCGCTCGCCTGCTCCGCGACACCGACCAGCCACTGGCGACGGTGGCCCGGCACAGCGGGTACGGCTCCGAGTACGCCTTCGGGAAAGCGTTCAAGCGTGAATTCGGCACGGCCCCAGGGCGTTATCGCGCGACCGGCGCGGAGGTTCTGATCGCGGGCGCGAGCTGAGCTGTCAGGCGAGGACCGCGGTGGCCTCGACCTCGACCATGAGGTCGGGTTCGCCGAGTGCGGCGACGCCGAGGAGGGTGATCGGCTTGACCGGGTCGACGCCGAGCTTGGCGGCGGCGCGGGCGACGCCTTCGCCGAGGAGCGGAAACTTGTCGGGACCCCAGTCCACGACGTAGATGGTCAGCTTCGCGACGTCGTCGAAGCTGCCGCCGATCTCGGCGAGCGCGGTGCCGATATTGAGGTAGGCCTGCTCGACCTGAGCGGCGAAATCACCGGCGCCGACCGGGTTTCCGTCGGCATCACGGGCGACCTGACCTGCCAGGAACACCAGCCGCGAGCCGGTCGCGATCGACATCTGCCGATACACCTCGGGCTTGGGCAGCCCCTCCGGATTCACCAGTTCCACAGCCATGATTTCTCCCGCTCGCCGAGGGTTGACGACTCATACCATAGCATTGATATGTAATCTGACGCGATGGCCAGGCTGAAAAATCCCGCGGTGCGGGCGATGCTGATCGAGCGGGCGGCGCAGTTGCTGCGTGAACGTCAGCCGGTCACGCTGCGTGGGCTCGTCGCGGGCACGGCGGTGTCGACGATGGCCGTCTATACGTACTTCGACGGGATGGACGGGCTATGGCGCGCGGTGCGGCAGGAGGGGTTCACCCGCCTGGCTGCGCGACTCGAAGAGGTGCCCGACACCGACGACCCGGTGCACGATCTGGCCGCGCTCGGCAGCGCCTATCTGGCCAATGCGCTCGCCAATCCCGATCTCTACCGGGTGATGTTCGATGCCGGGTTCGCGCTCGAGGACGCCCCGGCCGCCGACGCCACCTTGGAACGTCTCGTCGTCGCCGTCGAATCAGCCAGGGCGACAAGGCGTTTCCGCGCCGATGTCGAGCCGCTGGATCTGGCCACGCAGAGCTGGACCATCGGGCACGGGCTGGCGGGCTTGGTCGCGACCGGCCCGCTGCCACCGGCCGCCCTCGGCTACGGCATCCCCTTGCTCACCGCGTTGTTCGTGGCGGCCGGTGACGATCCCGAGCGGTGTGCGCGGTCGGTGGCGTCGGGCTGGACTGTCAGTTGAGCTCGCCCACAGCCGCTTTCGTCGCTTCCGCGACGAGTTCGTCGGACGGTTCGGCGTTCTGCTCCGGCTTGGTGGACAGCACCGCGAGCACGAGCGGCGCGCGGCCCGGCGGCCAGGCCACGGCGACATCGAGCGCCGAACCGTAGGCCGGGGTGCCGGTCTTGTCGCCGACGACCCAGTCCGCGGGCAGGCCCGCCTTGATCCGCTTGGCGCCGGTGCGACTGGCTTTCAGCCATGCGGCGAGCTGGGCGCGTTCGGGTTCCTGCAGCGCGGTGCCGACGACGAGGGCGCGGTAGTTGGCGACCAGCGCCGTCGCGGTGGTGGTGTCGCGTTCGTCGCCGGGGATCGCGGTGTTGAGTTCGGGTTCCCAGCGGTCCAGGCGGGACACGGTGTCGCCGAGGGTGCGCAGGAAGGCGGTGAATCCTTCGGGGCCACCGAGCAATCGGAGCAGCATGTTGCCTGCGGTGTTGTCGGACCGGGTGATCGCGGCATCGCAGAGCGCGGTGACGGTCATGCCGGTGTCGACGTGCTTGGCCGTCTCCGGTGAGTTCACGACGATGTCGGCGGCGGTGTAGCGGATCACCTGGTCGAAGTAGCCCGTCGACAGCGGGTGGGCTTGCAGGAGACCGCCGCAGGCCAGGCCTTTGAAGGTCGAGGCCATCGGGAAGCGTTCGTCGGCGCGGTAGGTGACGGCGCGCTCGGAGCCGGTGTCGACCACCGACAGGCCGAGGCGGGCGCCGTAGGTCGCTTCCAGTGCGTCGAACGCGGGGGTGGCCGCCGCGGTCGTCGATGTCTCAGGTGCGGTGGTGCCCGCGCTGTTCGAACAGGCGGTGAGGACGACGGCGGACAGCGCCAGCGCGGCGGCCGCCAGGCGCCTGCGGCGGGTGTTGGTCACGGAAGGAGTCACTACTGCACCAGATCACCGTGGGCGGCGGTGAGGCCAATACCGGAGACCCGCGAGTCCGAGTCGCCTTCGATATCGACGCAGGTCGGCGACAGGACAAGGGCGGGAACGGTGGTCCGCCCGTGGCCGATCGGGGGTTGGCGCCGGGTGCGCGCTGGTTCAATGGCCGAATGGATCTGCTGCGTCATCTCCGGTTCTTCGTCGCGGTCGCGGACGAGGGCCACTTCGGGCGCGCGGCAGCCGCGCTCGAGATGACGCAACCGCCGCTGTCCCAGGGGTTGCGGCGGCTGGAACAGCACCTCGACCTCGAGCTGATCCACCGCACCAGCCAGGGCGCGATGCTCACCGCCGCGGGCAGGCAACTGCTGCCGCGGGCCCGGCTGCTCGTCGACGACGCCGATCGGCTGCTCGCCGAATCGGAGCGGATCGCCCAGCGCAGCGGGACCGTGCGATTCGCGGCCACGGCGGCGCTGCCCGACCGGCTGGTCGCCGCGTGCGTCACCGCACTGCGTGCTTCCGGTGGCACGGTCTCCACCGCGCTGGGCCCGACCGTCGACCTCGTGACGGAGGTGCGGGCCGGGGTGTGTGATGTCGCGGTGATCGAGCACCCGGCACTGGTCGACGGCATCGACGCCGGGCCGGTGGTGAAACTGCCGCGCTGGCTGGTCGTGCCCGCCGAGCACCGCACCACCACCGCCGAACGCCCCACCTTCCCGATGCTCGCCGGTCTGCATTTCGCGCACCCGGCCCGCGCCGCCAATCCGCCCGCCTTCGACACCGTGCTCGACCTGCTGCGCGAGCGCGGGCTGGACGCGACCACCCTGACCGCGCCCGACGACCGCGCGGTACTGGCCGCGGTCGCGGCAGGCACGAGTTTCGGTCTCACCGCCACCCCACCGACGCCGACACCCGGTGTCGCCTGGCTGACGCTCGCGCCGCAGTCGGTTGCCTTGCGGGTCAGGATCATTCGCCGTGCCGATGCCGCCGCGCATGCCGACGTCCTGGATCGGGTGCTCTACCGGGAGCGGCTGCGATGAGCTCGGCGGCCGAGCGGATCCGTGCCGTCTTCGCCGACGCGGGCTGCACGGGGTGGCTGCATGCCCGCCGCTGTGACGACTCCCCCGCCGAGGTGTCGGTCGGCGGGCGCGAGCGGGTGGTCACCGCGTCGGTGTACAAGCTGCTGCTGTTCGTCGCCTTCTGCCGTCAGGTCGACGAGGGCAGGATCGACCCGGTCGCCCAGCTCACCGTCGACCCCGCCGACTGCACCCCCGGCCCGACCGGCCTGGCCACCCTGCGCGATCCGATCACCCTGAGCCGACGCGACCTGGCGACCTCGATGATGACGGTGTCCGACAACGCCGCCGCCGATGTGCTGCTCGGCGAGATCGGCCTCGCCGCGGTGACGGACCTCCTCGACGAACTCGGGCTCACCGAGACCCGCATCGTCGGCGGCACCGCCGACCAGCACCGCAGCCTGGTCCGCGACACCGACACCCACACCACCGCGGAAGCCTTCGCCGCCCTCGCCGACAACGACGAAGCCTGGACGGTCTCGGCCTACGACCCCGCCTACGCCAGCGCGACCACACCGGAGGAGATGACTCGCTTCCTGCGGCTGCTGTGGAGCGGTGCCGTGTTGTCCACGGCCGGTACCGAATTCGTGCGCACCGTGATGGGCAGTCAGATCTGGCCGCACCGGATCGCGGCGGCCTTCCCGCATCGCGGCGTCCTCGTGGCGGGAAAGACCGGCACCATCGGCGTGATCCGCAACGAGGTCGCGGTGATCGAGTTCCCGGACGAAACCCCGGTCGCCGTCGCGGTTTTCACCCGCGCCGCCCGCGCCGACCCGACCCTGCCCGTCGTCGACGCGGCCATCGGCGAAGCCGCCCGCATCGCCGTCACCGAACTACGCCGCCCCCGCTGACCCACCCCGTTCGGGCGGTGATGGCTAGCATCAGCGTTCGTGGGTGGAGATTCTTCCGGCTTCGGCCGGGTGCAGATGGCCGGGATCGTGGCGGGGGTCGTCGGGGTGGCGCTGGCGGTGGCGGCTCCGTTCCTGCCGGTTCAGCAACAGCGCGCGAGCCTGGATTGGCCGCAGCCGCAGTCGATGCAACTCAGCGCGCCGCTGGTGGACTACGTGCCGCTGTCGCTGGACGTGAGCATTCCGTGCACCGCCCTGCGGGACATGACCGGCGGGACCGTGTTGTCGACGGTTCCGCCGCAGGCACCGCGCGCGGGATCGAAGGGGCTGGTGGCACGGATCGAGGATCGCCCGGAGACGGGACGGACCCTCGCCGTCGTTCTGCGCGATCGGCTGCTGCTCAGCGCGTCGCTGGCCGAGATCGCCGGTGCCCCGGGGGATTCGTCGGCTGGTGGTGGGCCGGGTTCGTCGCAGGGTGGGGATCAACCGCCCGGTACCCCGCCCACCAGCAGCGCTCAGCCTTCCGGCGCCGAACCTTCACGCAGTGCCCCACCTTCCGGCGCAACCCCACCCGGTGGTGCCACCCCGCCCACCGGTGGGTCTCGGCCCGGCGCCGATAGCGCGGCGCCGCCCTCCGGCGCGACACCCCCGCTGGGGGCCGCAGCGCAGGGGCCCGGAACATTTCCTTCAGCGACCAATCCGCCGACGGGCGCGCCAATGGGCAACCGCTCCCCGGGTGCCGATACACCGCCGGGCGGTGGAACACCCGGTGCCGCACCGGAGAACACGCAGGCAGCGCGATGCACGGCATTGACCATCACGTCGACCGCAGCGGGGACGACCGCTGAACTCACCGGCTTGACCAAGGCCGACGGGTCCCCGATGCGGACGACCGTCGACAGCGATGTGCGTCCACAGATCGTGGGTGTCTACACCGAGCTCGATCGGGGGCGGATGGGTGATGCGCGTCTGCATGCCGAGATCGATGCGCGGTTCTCGTCGAGTCCGAGCGGGTGGAAACTGGCGACGATCGTCGGTGCGGTGCTGTGCGCGCTGATCGCGCTGATCTGCCTGCATCGCAGTGATATTCGTGATGGGCGCAGGTCACGGCGGATCCTGCCTGTCCGCTGGTGGCGGTTCACCGGCCTCGATGCGACGGTGGCGGGCACGCTGGTCGTCTGGCATGTGATCGGCGCGAACAGTTCCGACGACGGCTACATCCTGACGATGGCGCGGGCGTCGCGGGAGGCCGGGTATACGGCCAACTACTACCGGTGGTTCCAGGTCGCCGAGGCGCCGTTCGGCTGGCCGTACGAGGTGCTCGCGCAGATGACCCGGATCAGCGATGCCGGGTTGTGGATGCGGTTGCCCGCGCTGCTGGCCGGGTTGGTGTGCTGGCTGGTGCTCAGCCGGGAAGTGTTGCCGCGCCTGGGTTCCCGGGTCGCCGCGAGCACACCGGCGCGCTGGACCGCGGCCCTGGTGTTCCTGTCGATCTGGTTGCCTTACAACAACGGTCTGCGCCTCGAACCGCTGATCGCGGTCGGCGCACTGCTCACCTGGTGCTCGATGGAGCGGGCGATCGCGACCCGTCGCCTGCTGCCCGCCGCCGTGGCGGTCCTGGTCGCCGCGTTCTCCCTCGCCGCCGGTCCGACGGGACTGATCTGCCTGGCGGCTCTGCTGGCCGGTTCACGACCGGTCCTCCGGACGCTCATCAGCCGGGCCACAGCAGGTTCGGGACCCGCGTTGCCGCGCTACGCGGCGCTGCTCGCGCCGATCGCGGCAGCGGGCACTCTGGTCCTGGTCGTCGTCTTCGCCGATCAGACGTTCTCGACCGTGCTGGAAGCCACCAGGGTCCGCCAGCTCGTCGGCCCCGACATGTCCTGGTTCGAGGAACGCACCCGCTGGGATTCCCTGCTGTCGGTGAACCCCGACGGCTCCCTCGCCCGGAGATTCGGCGTCCTCGCCATGCTCCTGTGCCTGGCCGTCGGCATCCTGGTGACCCTGCGCCGCGGCGGCCGTATCCCCGCGACCGCCCGCGGCCCGGTCACCCGCATCCTCGCCGTCACCTTCATGGCACTGCTGCTGATGATGTTCACCCCCACCAAGTGGACCCACCACTTCGGCGTCTACGCGGGCCTGGCGGGCGCCCTCGCCGCCGTCACGGCGGTGGCCCTGAGCCGCGCCTTCCTGCGCCCGTACCTGCGCACCCTGTTCGCCGCGGCGGTCCTGTTCCTGCTGGCCATCTGCTTCACCGGCTCCAACGGCTACTGGTACGTCTCCGGCTACGGCGTCCCCTGGCCCGACCGCGCCCCCACCCTCGGCGAAATCGAGGTCTCCACCTTCTTCCTCGCCGCCACCGCCCTGACCCTGCTCATCGCCCTCTGGCAGTACTACCGATCCCCTGACGAGAACACCCGATCCCTCGAAACATCGAAGGACACCCCGGCAGAGATCGACACGACCGATCGAAATGCAGGCGCCACGAGCACTGCGGATGCTCGCGGGGCAGGGAGTTCGGCTCAGTCGATCGTCGCCAGCGGGCCTAGCGGCACCGATAACCGCGCAGCTACAAGGCATTTCAGGTTCCCTGTTGTTGTGCCGCTGACGTTGGCCGCTGCGGTGATGGTGCTGTTCGACGTGGGATCACTGGCGGCAGCTGCTGTCTCGCAGTACCCCGCGCATTCGGTCGGGTTGTCGAACCTGCGCACGCTGACCGGCGATCAATGCGCCATGGCGGATGACGTGCTGGTCGAGACCAACACCGCCGACTCGCTCCTCACGCCGTACACCGGCACGGTTGCCGACGGGCTCGCTGCCGAAAATACCGGCTTCACCCCGAACGGGATCGGCAGCCTCGCCCCCGATCCCGGGCCCGGCCAATCCTCCTCTCCCCCATCAGGTTCGGGCCCCGCGCCCGGCGGACCAGGGGGCGCAGGCCCAGGCGGCGGCCCGGGCGGCGGTGGACCGGGCGGCCCCGGCGGATCGGCTCCGGGTGGCCCCGGCGGATCAACCCCCGGCGGTCCCGGCGGTTCTGCCACAGGAAACGGTGCCCCCAACGGCACGGCACCGGGTGCGCCGGGCGCGGCTCCGGGCGTCAACGGCAGCACGGTGGCGCTCCCCTTCGGCCTCGTCCCGGAACGCACGCCGGTACTCGGCAGCTACTCCACCGGCGCACCGCAGCGCACGCAGCTGACCACCCAGTGGTACCGACTGGATCTTGCTGCCACACAGCAGGATCCCGCGCATCGGGTGCTGATCCTGACCGTGGCCGGACGCATCGAATCCGTGGCGCCGGACGGTTCACGCCTGCCCGGTCAGCGGCTGCGGGTCGAGTTCGCCAAACGCGCGGACGACGGAACCGTCACGTCCCTGGGCGATGCCACACCGCCGACGGTCGGTGGCGCACCCGGCTGGCGCAACCTGCCGATCGACCTGGACCAGGTTCCCGCGGGAACGACTGCGGTCCGGCTCGTCGCCGAGGCCGGTGAGCCCGACCCGATGCAGTGGCTCGCCGTCACGCCACCGCGTCTGCCGAAACTGTCTTCGCTGAACACGGTGGTCGGCAGCACCGACCCGGTACTCGCGGATTGGCATGTGGGACTGGCATTCCCGTGCCAGCGCCCGTTCGATCACCGCACCGGTGTCGCGGAGATGCCACTGTGGCGGATCCAGCCGGACAAGCTCAACGCGCAGGTCTCCGAGACCTGGCAGGGTGACACCGGCGGCGGCCCGCTCGGCTGGACCGGCATGCTCATGCAGTCGCGCACCATCCCCGCCTACCTCGCCGACGACTGGACCAGGGACTGGGGCGAACTCCAGCGCCTCACCCGCCTGGTCGCCGCACCACCGGCCGAGATCACCGTCCGCCGCGCGAACACGTGGGGCTGGGCCGACGAAAGCCCCATCAGGACAGGCTGACCGCGGGGACCGACCGCCACCGGCCGGCCACCTACCCCGACCCGTCAGCCGAGTGCCGCCGTCGCTCCTCGGGCAGAGGCGGCACTCGTCACCCGACCCGGCGAACAAGAAACCGCCGCAGTCCAGCGCGGACTGCGGCGGTTCAGCTTGCGGCAGAGACTACTTCGGCGGCTCACCAGGAGCACCACCGGCGGGCGGCTGACCACCTGGCGCACCGGCAGGCGGCTCACCACCGGCAGGCGGCGCACCGGCGGGCAGCGGCTTGCCGATATTGCGCGCCATATCGGGCATCAGGCGAATGGCGACCTGCTCCCAGGTACCCCAGTTGTGGATACCGATATCGGGGAAGTCGTAGCTGACGTTCGTGTAACCCAGTGCGGTGATGCGCTTTTCGAACGAGCGCGTGTTGGCCAGCGCGATCGCCTCGAGCGGCATGCCCTGGGTGATCGCGTCGATCGAAGACAGGTCCTGGTCGGCCGGCTTGGCGCTGCCCGCGGAGATGTAGAGGCGGGTGTTGTTGGCGATCAGCTTCTCGGCGAACCCGTACGGGTCCATCCGCCGCCACTTCTCGCTGCCCGCGGGCGCCATCGCCTCGATGTTGTAGCCACCGCTGGCGATCATCGCCGCGCCGAGCGCCTCCCGCATGCCCGGCATCGACATGTGCAGGTAGCCCGACAGCGAACCCGCGTAGGTGAACTGCTCCGGATGGTAGGCCGCCATCAACAGCGCCGCGCTGCCACCGCTGGACAGCCCGACCACACCGTTGCGGGTCGAGCTGAAGCCCAGCCTGCTCTTCAGCGCGTCGGGCAGGGTCTTGGTGATGAAGGTCTCCCACTGATAGGTGGTGACCTTGCCGTTGGTGTCTTCCCAGCCGCCGATGGCCGACCCGGAGTCCGCGCTCGGCAGAGCCGAGCCGTCGGGGTTGACGCCGAAGAAGTTGCTCGGCTGCTCCCAGTCGGCGTAGAAGCTGGACTGCCCGCCGACCGGCATCACGACATTGATGTTGAACTTCGCCATCTGCGCCGGGATGGAAGTGTGCTTCTCCCAGCCGTTCAGGTCGTCCTCGGCGCGCTCACCGTCGAGCAGGTAGACCACCCGGTCGGTGTTGCCGTCGGCGGCCCGGATGATGCGGGTGTTGATGGTGCCCATCGAGGAATCGACCCGGAAGTCGATCGCCGACGGGTCGGCATCCGCCGCCGCGGGACCCACCGCGGCCACCGACGCCCCGAGCGGCAGCAGCGCGGTCACGACGGCACCGGCCATCGTGCGCCGGAGCCTGCTGGATCTGGGTCGGCGCTCCTGCGCCCCTCCCACAGTTACGCCAAGCATGATCGGAGTTCAGACCTTTCCGTTGTGCGGCACCGCCGCTCCCCACTCCACCCGACCGCGACACGACAGCCTGCGGGCGGATCCTGCCGGGCAGCATAGCGCGCCCCCGATCCGGCGGGCATATCGAAAACCGATGTGACGCAGCTCGCTTCGAGTCGTGCGCTCAGCCGACGGGGTCGATGCGGAGACGCAGAATCCGTTCGCGGCATGGTCGAGGGTGAGGTCGACCGCCTGCGTCGCACCGTCGGCGCTGGTCACCGGCGCGCTGACGGTCACGGTCGAATTGTTCTGCCAGTACGGACCGAATTGGCCGAGGGTTCCGGGGCGGCGCACCGCGTCGGTGATCTGCGCGACGTCGCCGTACATCCGAGGGATCTCGGCGGGCGACTGGGTCCAGCACTTGCGAATCAGCGCGCTCATATCGCCGACGAGGAGGTCGTCGAGCCAGGGACGCAGGACCGTCGCAGCGGTCGGGCTGTCCGGCACCGCACCGATCTGCGCCGCCGCCGAGGTCGTCGGCCCGCCGGAGTTGCCGGTCACCGCACGGTCTTCGGCGGTGAGCACGGCGAACGCGGTCACCCCCGCCACCACCGCCGCCGCGTCGGCGAGCGCACCGCAGCTGGCGAACCGGTCGCCCGGGTTCTTCGCCATGGCGCGCGCGATCACCGCGTCCATGGCCGGCGGCAGCGCCGGATTGCCTGCCGACGGGCGCGGCGGCGGTTCGATCAGGTGCGCGCTGATCCACGCGGCCGGACTTTCCCGCTGGAACGGGACGAAACCGGTGAGCAGCTCGTAGAGCGTGCCGCCGAGGGCGTACACATCGGTGCGCACGTCGAGCGGAGCGCCTTCGAGCTGTTCGGGCGCCGCGTACGCGAGGGTGCCGAGCACCGAGCCCGCCGAGGTGAGGCTGGCCGTCTCGCCCATGCTGCGGGCGATCCCGAAGTCGGTGACCAGCACCTCCTCGGTGCCGTCAACCGCGCCCATGCCCCCACCGCCGAGCCTGCGTTCGATGTGGTATCCCGCAAGGCTCGCCCCTGGCCCGAACTCCATCACTGCTCCTTCGCATCACGACCACCCACGTGACTGCGCTCAGGCTATCCGCCGCGACGCACCGCTGCCGCAGGTCGGATTCGGTTGTGCCACTTCAGCGGTGGTGCCCGGCGAAGAAATCCCAGATCAGCCGGGTCGCGTCGAATGCATCGGGCCGGCTGTTCGGATCGAGCCGTTCGAGCGGGGACAGCTCGGCGCCCGGCCACCGGTGCCCCGCACCCGCCACGGTGACGAGGTCGACCGCACGCCCGTCGCGGCAGCTCGCCCGCAGGGTCGTGACGCGATCGTCGATCGTCGACAGCGGCGGTGCGCAGTCGTCGGCAGCCCGCCAGAACTCGTTCAGCTCCGGCACCGACGGTCCGTCGATCCGGGCGACGCCGCTGCCGGGCGCACCGTCGTAGCGGACGTTCTCGTCGTCGGTGCCGTGCACGTGGATCACCGAGGTCGGCGAGGGGTGCGGGCAGTCGTCGAGCAGGGTGCCCGCGACGGCACCGACGGCGGCGGCGATCGAGGTCCGGCAGGCCATCGAGTACGCCATCATCGCGCCGTTGCTCATGCCGGTGAGGTAGATCCGATCGCGGTCGATCGGCACGGTGCGGACGAGCTCGTCGATCATCCTGGTCAGGAACCCCACGTCGTCGACGCCGGTGCGGGCCGGATTGCCGCAGCAGCCGCCCGCGTTCCAGGCGCGGTCGAGGCCGTCGGGATAGGCGACGACGAAACCGCCCGCATCAGCCAGCGCATCCCAGCCGTACGCGCGCTGCGCCTGCTCCCCGGTGCCGAGTCCGCCGTGCAGCACCACCACCAGCGGGGGTCGCGCCGGAAGCGCGGCAGGCCGGTAGACACGGTAATGCCGAGTCCGGTCGTCGTGCTCGAGCACCTGCTCGGTCGTCCCCGAGACGGCGGGCCCGGAGTCGTCCCGGACGGCGACGACGCCGACGACGACGACGAACACGACCGTGACGGCCGCGGCGGCGAGCAACGCGATCCGCATGCGATCAGTCAACCGGCCCGCACGCTGCCAGGCAACGAGCCGGTCGATCCGGCGACGCTAGGCTGGATGATCTAGTCGTGGCCGCGACCCTCCCCGGCGGCCCTGCGCAGGACGGGACCCCGTGAGATTCGCTGTACGCCTGATGTTGATATTGCTGATTCCGGCGGTGCTGTTCGCCCTGCCCTGGTGGACGCTGGTTGCGGCGCCCTCCGGCGGCACCGGACCGCTGTTCTGGATCGGCACCGCGGTCTGCGTGCTCGGGTATCTGTGCCTGCCCGCCGCGATGTTCCTCGGTCACGGACCAGCCCAATCCGACCCGGCGGTCATCGTCGGCGACATCATGCTCGGCGTGCTGTGGGTCGTGTTCGCATGGTCGGTGATCGGTGTGTTCGCCCGCGGCGCGCTGGCGATCGCCGGGGTCGACGGCGCGCAGGCCGCGCGGATCGTGGCGCTCGGCGTGCTGGTGGTCTCGGTCGCGCTGGTCGCCTACGGCGCGTACGAGGCGCGCCGGGTGCCGCGGGTCCGCACCGTCGACGTCGCGATCCGCGGCCTGGCCGAGGGACTGGACGGACTGCGCGTCGTTGTCGTCACCGACACCCACTTCGCCGCGATCGACCGGCTGCGGTGGTCGGAGCGGGTCGTCGACGTGGTCAACGCACAGCGGCCCGATATCGCCTGTCACGCCGGTGATCTCGCCGACGGTTCGGTGGCGAAGCGCAGCGCCCAGGTCGACCCGCTCGCTCGCGTCGAAGCCCCGCTCGGCCGGTTCTACATCACCGGCAACCACGAGTACTTCGGCGACGCGCAGGGCTGGATCGACCATATGGCCTCGATCGGCTGGCAGCCGCTGCACAACGAGCACCGGATCGTCGACCGCGACGGCGACCGGCTGGTCGTCGCCGGTATCGACGACCCCACCGGCACCGGCCTGCCCGGCCACGGTCCCGACCTGCCCGCCGCGCTCGCGGGCGCAGACCCGGACCTGCCGGTCGTCCTGCTGGCCCATCAGCCCAAGCAGATCGCCGACAGCTCCGCGGCCGGTGTCGCCCTGCAGATCTCCGGGCACACCCACGGCGGTCAGATCTGGCCGTTCCACTACCTGGTCCGGCTCGACCAGCCGGTCGTCGCCGGCCTGAGCAGGCACGCGAACAACACCCAGCTCTACACCAGCCGCGGCACCGGCTACTGGGGTCCGCCGCTGCGGGTCTTCGCGCCCAGCGAGATCACCGTCCTGGTTCTGCATCCGCAGCGGTGACGGGCTGCGACCAGGCCGGCATCCGCCGCGCCGCCCCTGCGCCTAGCGGTGCGGCTGGGTCACTTCCGTCGGCAGCGGCGCACTCATCGTGACCTTGGAGCCGGTCCAGGTGTAGGTGATCGTCGCCGGGCCGCCCTGCGGTGCGGCGAACGGCTCGTCGGCGACCAGCCACTTGTAGTCGACGGTGACCGCGTTGTCACTGGCACCGGTGACGTAGGTGAAGGCATAAGCCTCGGAAGTTGCTGTGCCCAGCCACTTTCCGTCGCTGAAGAACAGGATGTGGATCGGCGCGCCTGCCGAGTTTCCGCCTACCGCGCGCACCCATAGCAACTGTCCGCAGTTACCCGGCTGATCAGCTGAGGCCTGCGAGGCGACCCAGCTGCCGCCGAGGCGGGACAGGGCGTTCTGCACGCCGGTGGAGGCGGGATCGATGCAGCGTCCCGGCCCTCTGATGTCGTTGGCGGGGGCGGGATTCGGGGCCGAGGTGTCCGGCGCCGACGTTTCCGCGGGCGCCTCGGTGACCGGGGCAGGCGCTACGGTGCCCGGGGCATCAGGCGCCTGGGTAGCACCGGGAGCCTGGGTGGCTGGCGGCTGCTGACCGGCCGACGGCTGTGCCGCGGTCGCCGAAGCCTTGCCGGTGGTGGTCGACGTAGTTGTCCCCGAACCGATTTCCCCACCGCAGCCTGCCACCGACGCCGCGGCAATGGCGATCAGCGCACCCATCCGAACTGCGTTCTTCATGATTCCTCGATTCGTGTCCCCGCCGCGCCGGTCGCGCGTACTGATGACTCCATCGGGACCCTGAACAGCCCTGTTAGGCGAAATCCGCCGATCCTCACCCTAGGGTGCGAAATCATCACCCCCCGCAACGAATTCGGCCGTGTGCGTTCACCCTCGGCCGCATCGTCACACTGTCTGATCCGGCAACTCGGCGAGCGGCCCGTCAGGCAGGTGGATCCAGCCTTCGTTGACCGCGACCACCCGGTCCGCAACGGTCGGCGCCACGGTCCGGCCGATCGCCGCAGCCCGCGCGATCAACGCCGAGATCACACTGTCGAACGCGTCGTCGGTCGCCGCGAAGACCTGACCGAACCGACCGAGATCCAGCCAGGGAGCCGCTGCCTCGACAGCTCGCACGGAGGCGGCCAACCCGGCGGCACCGCCCTTGTACCCGCGATACGGCAGCCCCCACCTCCGCAAGGCGGCCGCCGGATACACCTCGACAGCGGTGCCGTCGACCCGATCGACATCGACACCCGCCTCGCCGAGCCGAGCGAGCAGACCCGCGCACCGCAGGGCGACGTGCGCGATCCGGTCCGCGGACACACTGAGCGGGACGATGCCGGTCGATCGCTGGACGACCAGGTCGGTGCGTCGCTTGGTCAACGGCCTGCGATCGGCCCGCGAGGCCAGCGACATCGCCGGCGGATGACCGGCGTGATGGGCCGCGACGAAGTCGACGAAGCCGACCGGCCAGCCGAACGGCGCATCGATGCCGATCCGGCCCACCCCCTTGGCAGCGGCGATGATCTCCTCGTCGGTCGCACCGAGTCGCAACGCGCGCACCACGGCGACGCCGTCGGTCCACTCGACGAGGGCGAGCGCGGTCTTGGCAGGTTCTGCCGCCAGGTCGACGCCGAGGGTTCGCATGCGGGAAGCCTACGAGGCATACCTAGATCTGCTAGGTTGTGCCCTAGTGGTTCTAGGTATAGGAGTCCGATGCGGATCGACAAAGACCTGGTGGCGGCGTCGGCGACGCCGCTGGTACTCGGGATTCTCGCCGAGGGTGAGTCGTATGGGTACGCGATTCTCGAGCAGGTGAACGAGCTGTCGCACGGGCGGATGCAGTGGACCGACGGGATGCTCTATCCCCTGCTGCACCGCCTCGAGCGACAGGGACATGTGACCTCGGCCTGGCGCATGTCCGACAGTGGACGGCGGCGCAAGCACTACCTGATCACCGATTCGGGGCGAGCGGCCCTCGCGGAGCGGCGTGCGCAGTGGTCCGTGGTCGCCGAGGCGTTGGACCAGGTGTGGCGCAGCGCCACGCTGCCGCCGACCGTGGCGAGGGGATGGGCGTGATGGACACCGAGGCACAGTTGCAGGCCCATATCGCGCAGTGGCGCGGCTACGTGCAGCGCCACCGCGCGATCTCGGTCGCCGATGTGGACGAGATGGAAGACCATCTGCGCGAACAGGTCTCGACCTTGCAGGACGCGGGTCTCGCGGGCGACGAGGCTTTTCTGGTCGCGGTGAAGCGAATGGGCAGTCTGGATGCGATCTCCCGTGAGTTCGCGCGCGAGCATTCCGAAAGGCTGTGGAAGCAGCTCGTTCTGCTGCCCACCGAATCCGAAGATGCTGAGCGGCAGGGTAATCGGGAGCTGCTGGTCGTCCTGGCACTCGCCGTCAGCGCGGCGCTGTCGCTGAAAGCCGGGTTCGCCTGGCTGAAGGACTCGGCCGTCGCCGTGAATGTCAGCCTGCTCGTGCTGCCTTTCCTCGCAGGCTATTTCGCGTGGAAACGGCAGGTCACCGCGAAGGTCGCCGCGGCGCTGGTCGTGTCGTTCGTGCTCGCCGCCCTGGTACTGAACCTGTATCCCTTCGAGAGCGGCGGGACCACCGAGGTCATCGCCGCGATCCACGCACCGATCGCGCTGTGGTTCGTCGTCGGCCTCGCCTATGTCGGCGGCGACTGGCGTTCGGAGCGTCGCCGGATGGACTTCATCCGGTTCACCGGCGAATGGTTCGTCTACCTCACCCTGCTCGCACTGGGCGGCGGGGTGCTCATCGGGCTCACGGTCGGTGCGTTCGAGACGCTGGATCTGCGTATCGAACCGGTCATCGAGGACTGGGTGCTGCCGTTCGGCGCCGCGGGCGCGGTGATCGTCGCCGCCTGGCTGGTCGAGGCGAAACAGAATGTCGTGGAGAACATCGCACCGGTGCTCACCCGGGTATTCACGCCGCTCACCATCGTCATGCTGCTGGCCCTGCTCGCGGCGTTCGCGACGACCCGCAGCGTGATCGATGTCGACCGCACCCTGCTGATCCTGATGGACCTGATCCTGGTCCTGGTGCTGGGTCTACTGCTGTACTCGATCTCGGCCCGCGACCCGCTGGCCCCGCCCGGCCTCTTCGACCGCGTCCAGCTGGTCCTGGTGATCAGCGCTCTCGCCGTCGACGTGGTCATGCTGGCCGCCATGCTCACCCGCATCGCCGAATTCGGCTCCACCCCGAACAAGGTCGTCGCGCTCGGCATGAACGTGGTGCTGCTGGTGAACCTGGTGTGGTCGGTGCGGCTGCAAGTCGGATTCCTGCGCGGCAGAAAGGGATTCGCCGACCTGGAACGCTGGCAGACCCACTACCTCCCCGTCTACGGCAGCTGGGCCGCAGCGGTGGTCATCGCGATTCCCCTCGCCTTCGATTTCGTCTGAGAGGAGTGCGACCGGTGATCAGAGCCGGGCGATCACCAGCGCGACACAACCGATCAGCGGCGGAACCAACTGGATCAGCGCGGCGCGCGCCTTGTCCGGCGAGGAAACCAGCAGCACCACACCGGCGGCGACCATCGACCCGGCCCCGGCCAGAACCAGCGCCACCCCGATCCCGGCATCGCCGAAGGCGGTGAACCACATCCCCACCGCCGCGACAATCGCCAGAAACAGGTTGTAGAACCCCTGGTTGAACGCCATCTCCCGGGTGGCCTCGGCCTGCTCCGCCGTGATCCCGAACGTCGCCCGCGTCCGCGGACGCGTCCACTGCAACGACTCCATGACGAAGATGTACCCGTGCAACAGCACGGCGATCCCGACGAACACCAACGCGACCGCCACCATCGCTCCACCTCCCGAAAGACCCGGCGACCACCGGGCGTTCCCGCGATTATCTCCCCCCCGCCCCGCAGTCGAGACCGCGACGCGCACGACGGTCCGCGCCTCGAGGTGGTGACTAGTCGACCAGTTGCGGTGGCGTCCAGGTCTGGCGGCCGACCTCGTCGAGGTGACTCAGCGCTTGGACGTAGGACTCGATGAGGCCGGTTTCGCAGTACGGCACACCGATTTCGGCACAGTATCCGGCGACGATCGGCTGGGCCCGGCCTAGATTGGCGCGGGGCATCGACGGGAACAGGTGGTGTTCGATCTGGTAGTTCAGGCCGCCCAGGGCGGTGTCGACGAGGAAGCCGCCGCGGACGTTGCGGGAGGTGAGCACCTGTCTGCGCAGGAAGTCGGTGTTGTCGCCTTCGGGCAGCACCTCCATCCCCTTGTGGTTGGGGGCGAAGGTGCAGCCCATGTACAGGCCGAACAGACCCTGCTGAACAGCGATGAACGCCAACGCTTTTCCGGGTGGGAGCACGAGGAAGACCGCGGACAGGTAGCCGACGCCGTGCGCGGCGAGCAGCGCGCCCTCCCACAGCCGGTTCGGGATGGGCCAGCGGAACACCGCCCGGACGCTCGAGTAGTGCAGGCTGCCGCCTTCGAGCAACAGCATCGGGAAGAACAGCCACGCCTGGTAGCGGAAGATCACCCGGCGGATCCCCTTGCCCGCCCGGGCTCGATCACCGGAAAAGGCCAGGATTCCCATCACATCCGGATCGGCGCCCTCGGTATTGGGGTGGGCGTGGTGCCGGTTGTGATTGCTGGTCCACCAGCCGATGCTCAGGCCGATGGCGAGGTTGCCCGCGATCAGGCCGTACAGGTAGTTGGCGCGGCGGGACGCGAAGATCTGCTTGTGCCCGGCGTCGTGGCCGAGGAACGCGATCTGTGAGAACACCGCGGCCAGGAACACCCCGACGCCCAGCTGCCACCACGAGTCACCGAGGACGAAGAACGCCGCCCACCCGGCGACGAACGCCGTCGCGGTGAGCGCGCTCTTCCACCCGTAGTACCGCAGATTCCGGTCCAACAGGCCTGCCGCCCTGATCCGGCGCAACAAGATCGAATATTCACTGCCGCGCACCGGGACGACATCCGAGACAACTACCACGGCACCAGCATGACGGATGGAGACCACCACCAGGTGAACTCGGTCCATCTACGCGACGATCGCGGCTACTTCACCTCGGCCTTGTCGCGTTCGGTGTCGACTGCCGTGAACACCGCCGCGGCGAGGATCATCACCGCCGAGACCAGCAGGGCCACATCCAGCCCGTGATGGAAAGCGACCTTTCCGGTGTTGAGGACCTCGTTCACCTTCGACAGGTATTGCAGATACGGGCCGATGTCGACGCCTTCGGGGATGCGGCCGCGTTCCACGGCTTGGATGGCGTCGGGCTGCAGCGAGGTCGGCAGACCCAATTCGGTCATCCGGGCGCGCAGGTCCGCGGAGAGGAACGAGCTCACCAGGACACCGAGCACCGCGACACCGAACGCCGAACCGACCTGGCGCATCGTATTGGTCACCGCGGCGGCCATTCCCGAGTGCTCCGCCGGGACACCCGACATCACCGCCGAGGTCAACGGCACCACCGCGATCCCGAAGCCGAACCCGGCCACCGCCATCGCGGCCGCCAGCCACGGATCGTGCAGGGTGCCCGACAGCGCATGACGGGTCAGCAGGATTCCGCCCGCACCGAGTACACAACCGAGGATCATCGGAATACGCGCGCCACGGCGGGCCACCCAATAGCCCGCGACGAGAGACCCGACCACGATGGCGACGGCCATCGGGGCGAAGACACCGGCGGTGCGCGCGGCCGAATACGACTGCATCACTTGCAGATACAGCGCGGTGAAGAAGAAGATCGAGAAGATGCCGAAATAGACGGCGAAGGCGACCACCAGCGCCCCCCGCACGGCTCGCAGCCGAAAGTAGCGGAAATCGAGCATCGGTGCGCGCGCCCGCATCTCCACGACGACGAACGCGGCGAACGCGACACCACCGAGCGCGAACAGCGCCAGCACCGACGGCGCCGTGTACCCCCGATCCTGGCCGACAGTCGCGGCGTAGATCACCGAAGCGAAAGCTGTTGCGCCGAGCAGAGCTCCGGCCCAGTCGACCGGTTCCTGCCGGGGATCCGAGCTCTCCGGGATCGACCACAGCGCGGCGACGAGCGCCGCCGCCCCGATCACCAGGTTGAACCAGAAGATCGAGCGCCACCCGTAGGTGTGGACCAGCACGCCGCCCAGGACCGGACCCGCCGCCAGCGCCAGCCCGGACACCGCCGCCCACACGCCGACTGCCTTGGCCCGCGCCTGTTCGCCGGGGAAGATGTGGCGCAGCACCGACAGGGTTCCCGGTTCCGAGGCCGCGGCGCCCAGCCCCATGATCGCGCGACCGGCGATGAGCATCGCGACACTGCTCGCTAGCGCGGAGACCACCGACCCGACGCAGAAGATCACCAGACCGATGATCATCACCCGCTTGCGCCCCCACCGGTCACCGAGCGATCCGCCCGCCAGCATCAGCCCCGCGAAGACCACGGTGTAGGAGTTGACCACCCACTGCAGCAACGTCACATCGGTACTCAACTCACGCCGGATATCGCCGAGCGCAACACTGACCACGGTGGTGTCCAAGAAGGTCACGAACACCACGGCGACGACTGCTGCCAGAGCGACTCCCGGCCGCGCCGGGGTACCCGGCGCCGTCCCCATCGGTCTCACGGGCTCAGGCTACCGGCGAGTTAGACCGCCCGCTGACCAAAAGATCATCACGCCCCGACACATGCCGTCACCAGGCGTAATGCGATCTCACCGACGGCTGTCCGGTGTAACCAGGGCCCGCGGCATCGTCGGCACCCGGATAGGTCGCGGGGAATCGCGGCGAGCGTGGGCCCTGTCCGCGCAGGTGCCGCTTGCGCCGGTCATAGGTCATCCCGCCCGCGCGCAGCGCATCGCGGACGGCACCGCCTGCCGACGAGCCGTCGGCGCGGCGGATCTCCTCGATGTCGAAGTCGGCGGCGAACAGACCGCCCTGCGCGACCCAGCCCGCCATGGCCGAGACCGCCGCCGGGTCGACGGTGCGTGACGGCAAGTTCGAGTTCGTCGTGACCGCGGTCGACCCGCCGGTCAAGGTGGTCGGCGACAACCCCTATCTGCAGAAGACGGCACAGGGCGAGTACATCCAGGTGCATCTCACCGTCACCAACATCAGCAACAAGGCCAAATCGTATTGGTCGGACAACCAGAAGCTGATCGATGACAAGGGCCGGGAGTTCGACAACGACACGATGGCCGGAATCAACGTGAACGACGGAACCGCACCGCCGGCCGCAGACCGAACAAATGACTGAGCCCAGACCGCTCGGCGCGTACGAAGTCACTGGTCGCGGACCCACGGCCAGGTCATCAATGCCCATACGGTGATCAACAGAAAGGCCACCGTGCCCAGGTACCAGGGCCAAGGGCCGAGTACATCGAGCAGCGACGCCGTCGCGGGTTTCGCGTTGACGAATCCGTAGTTGGTACCGGCCACCGTATTGAACGTGAATGTCAGCGCTGCCCACACCGCGGTGACTCCCACGGCGATTCGATAGCTCCGCCAATCCGGACGCATGCCGATACCCCAGGTGAGATAGATCGCGGCCCACACCACAGCCAGGTGGATCGCCCAGAAGGCGACGAACTCCTTACTCGGGAAGTCCCGACTCTCGAGTGCCGGTGATACCAGCGCCTGCGTGCTCAGCGTGAGGCACCAGTAGTAGGTCAGCGCGTACGCCCAGCGTCGGTGCGACCACAATGCGTATCCGGCGACCACGGTGGCAAGATCGGTCAGCCGCAAGGGGACGGAGCGCTCGATGGTCGGAGGGACCATGGTGTAGAGATAGATCGCCGCATAGACCGCCAGCGTCGCGACACCGAATGCTCGGCTGAATCGTCGTGCGGCAGCGGCACTTCGGTGCGTGCGCCCGACCCAGACCAGGAGCATCGCCCCCACCACGAATATCGCCAGGACAATCCAGTGCGACAGTCCGTAGCCGGTGAATTCCCGCTGCGCCGATAGCGAGCCCACACTGTCCCAGTGTAGTGATCACGAGCGTCGAACTCGCCCTGCACCACAGGCGAGCCACCTGCCGGCCCGGCCGCGGTACCCCGTCAGGCTTGCTCGAGGACATCGAACGGGATGGTGACCTCGACCGGATCGTCGAGGAGCAGAACCCTGCGGTGGACGGCGTGCGTCCGGTACCGGCGGCCGGACCAATCGAGGCGGTACTCCTCGATCTCCTCGATCCGTTCTTCCTTCTGATCCAGCCTGACGATGAGGTAACGCGGAATCCCCGCGGCCGCATACTGGATCCGTTTGTCGGTGATATCGGCGTCGATCGTCGATTCCGAGGTCACCTCGACGACCAGCAACAGGTGGTTGAAACGGAACAGGTGTAGCGCTTGATGTCCCGGGAGTCGTGGCGGCACGACTCGGTAGCGCTTCCTACTCCTGGTTCTGGGTGACCACCCAGGCGGCGACTTGAGCGCGGGTGGTGAAGTGAAGCTTGCTCAGGATGTGCTCGACGTGGCCCGCTGCGGTGCGCTGTGAGATGACGAGTTTTTCCGCGATGGCGCGGTTGGTCAGGCCCTGGGCGACGAGTTCGGCTATCTGCTTTTCGCGGCGGGTCAGTGCGGCCATCGCGGCGGGCAGCTCCGCCGTCGCGGCCGGATCCTCCTCGAGTGCGTAGGCGAGCGCCTCCTCGGTACCGAGCTCGTGGCCGCGGCGCAGGGCCGCGTCGAAGGCGCGCTGTCCGAGCGCACGCGAGGCGGACTCCTGCGCCTGACGGCGATGGCCGAACATCTCGATGATCATCACCGATTGTCTGCCAACGGATTCGGCGACCGACCTGGCGGCGCCGCTCAGCACCGCGGCCCGCTGCGCCTGACGCTGCTCGGCCGCGACGAAGGCCAGGGTCGCCAGGCAGCTCGCGACGACCGACCAGTCGTCGATCGACCGGGAATGTCGCAGACTCTCCTTCACCAGCGCGGCGCCGCGCTCGAGATCGCCGCGCTCGACCGTCGTATAGGCGAGCTGTGACAGCGCGTAGGACCGGTAGACCGACTCGCCGAGCGCGGTGGTGATCGCCAGCACCTGCTCCTGGCACGCCGCGGCGCGGTCCGTGTCCTGCAGCAGACCGCAGGCGGCGCCGAGTGCCAGCAGGACCGACACCTGATGCAAGACGTCACCGTCGGCTTCGAACACCGGCAGCGCCTGTTCGCAGTGCGTCACCGCACCCGCGAAATCGCCGGAGAACAGTGCGAGCAGTGCGCCCGCACCGTCGACATAGGCGCCCAGTATCTCGTCGCCGCCAGTCAGCGACCGCGCCTGCTCGATTCGCGCTGTCGCGCCTTGGATATCGGTCTGCATCGACGCCAAGATCGTGTCCGCGCTCAGTGCCGCGATGTGTTCCAATGTCGCACCGCCCGTTCGCTCCAGCACGCGCCCGAGCCAATAGCGGGCCTCGCTGACCCGCTGCCGCGCGACCCAGAACTCGTACAGGGCGACCGCGATCCGTTCGGCCGATCCCGCCTCTGCGGGCTCGGTCAGGCTGAACTCCAAAGCCTCACGCAGATTGGGCTGTTCGCGGTTCAGCCGATCGATCCAGGCCAGCTGCCGGGGCCCCATCCACTCGACGTACGCCTTCAGCGCCAGCCGTTCGAACCAGTCGCGGTGGCGACGCTGCAACGCCCGCTCGGCACCGGCGGCGCGCAACCGTTCCCGGCCGTACTCGCGCAGGGTTTCGAGCATCCGGTACCGGACACCGCCGCCGCAGGCCTCCCGGATCAAGACCGACTTGTCCACCAGTGAGCCCACCAGGTCGAGGACGTCGCCGGGATCGAGGCCGTCACCGCAGATCGCCTCCGCGGCGTTCAACTCGAAGCCGCCAGCGAACACCGTCACGCGCGCCCACAGCTCGCGCTCGCGGTCGGTGAGCAGGTCGTAGCTCCAGTCGATGCACTGACGCAGCGTTTGCTGCCGGGTCGGCGCCGCGCGACCGCCGCCGGTCAGCAGCCGATACCGGTCGTCGAGCCGTTGCAGGATCTGCTCCGGCGACATCGCCCGCAGCCTGGCCGCCGTCAACTCGATGGGCAGCGGCAGGCCCTCGAGCCGCCGGCAGATGCGCGCGACGGCGATCTTGCTGTCCTCGGTCAGCTCGAAGCCTGGGATGGCGGCACGCGCGCGGTCGACGAACAGGGCGACCGCGTCAGACCGCAACAGCGTGCGCAGGCTCGGCGACCGCTCGGCCCCGGGAACCGTCAGCGGCGGCACCGGGACCACCGACTCCCCGCCGATACCGATCGGTTCCCGGCTGGTCGCGAGGATGTGCAGACGGGGCGCGGCGCGCAGCAGCGATTCGGTCAGCGCGGCGATCGCGTCCACCAGGTGTTCGCAATTGTCGAGCACCAGGAGCAGATGACGGGAGGCGATGTGCTCGACGATCAGTTCCAGCGGGGGTTGGGCGGTCTGCCCGGTGAGTTTCAAGGCGTGCGCGACGGCACCGGCCACCAGTTCCGGCTCGCGAACCTTGCCGAACTCGACCAGCCAGACTCCGTCGTCGAATGCCCGGCGGACTTCCTCGGCCACCCGGATCGCCAATCGGGTTTTGCCCACGCCACCGATCCCGGTCAACGTCACCAGCCGGGACTCGGACAACAAGTGCCTGACCTCGGCGATCTCGGGTCCTCGACCGACGAAGTGAGTCAATTCCGCGGGGAGATTCCCCAGCGTGCCTTGGGTGGCAGGCTGCATCGGGCATGCCTCACATTCGGTCGCGGTGGGTCCCCAGCGCCAGGTTACGCCGTGTTTCCCTCGCAAAAACAGGTATATCGACCGTCCCCGCGACGCCGCGGACAGAGGACGCTGAAGCTCGTCAGTACACCCTCACGGAGGCCTCGATGTACCCACCCGATCCAGCGAACTGCGGCAGGCCCGGCGAAGTGACCGCGCGGCACGGGCAAGACACATTGATGATTCGCCGGTGTACAGGCTGCGACAAGCTGTACGCGCCGCTGGCTGCCGGCTGCTCGTCGTGCGCGTCCGACAGCCTCGAGTGGCTGCCGTCCTCCGGCGCCGGTTCGATCGTGTCGTGGCGGGTAGTTGATCGCGCGACCGGAATGCACGGTGAGGCGCCGTTGACGATCGCCATCGTCGAGCTCGACGAGGGGCCGTGGGTCTACACGTCCATCGAAGGGGAGGTCCCGGTGCTGCGGGGCCGCCCGGTGCGGGTGCAATTCCAGCCGTGTCCGCCGGAGGACAGGTTCCCCGTCTTCGCCGTGAGTGCCGATCTCCGGCAGCCCGGCGAGCAGTGCGCGCCCACCGACCGGATCAGTTCGACCCTCGCCGCACGATGACATCGGTCACGCGAAGGCCCTCTCGACGAACGGCACGGAATCGACCAGCGACGCGTTGCCGGGTGACGATATTGGTGTCGCGCAGGCCCTGGCCAACGTGGCCGTCACCGTTCCCCGCGCCACGTTGCGAGTCGGAGCCAGGGATTGGCCGACGAGAATGATCCGGTAGGTCGCCCGGTGGTGGGTCGTGTCGTCCCGAGCATCACATCCTGGCAGGTGGTCACCTTGTCAATTCGGACAGCACCGGAGAAAGCAGCTTCCTCGAAGCCGGTGTCACCGACAAACCTGACCTCGGTGAACGAAGGCTGTGCCCGAGAACGTCACGTCGGAGAACACTGCGTGCTGCGCCAAGGCCGCGTCGTAGAAGCGGGCGCAGCTGCTCTGTTTCACCGGTTCGAGATCGTGGATTCACGTGTCCGTCGCACAGTCGCTTCGATGGCGAAAGGCGTCTACGGCGGCTTCGACGGTGGGATAGAAGTGCGTCCCGTCGAACCGGTCACCGACACCGAAGCGAATGATCTTATCCTTGATAGGCCCCTTCATCTCGGCGAAGACCAATCGAATTCCCTTGCCTGCCAAGTAGTTGTCGAGATCGACGAGTTCGTCGACGGCCGTCGTATCGAGATCGGTGATGGGTTCTGCGGCGACGATGACCCATTCGACCGGGGTCGGAGTGTTCGCGACGACCGAGCGTACGTATTCGTCGAAGATCTGTCCGTTGGCGAAGAACAGGGGTGCGTCGAACCGCACCAGCACCAGGCCCGCGATGCGCTGCCCGTCAGGATGGCGCTCGATGTCGTGGTAGCCGGGACGGTCCGAAGTCCGGACGAGCTCGGTGCGGTAGGGCTGCCAGGCCCGCGCGACCACCGCGACGAAGGAGAGACCGATCGCGACGATAATGCCCTGCAGCACGCCGACCAACGCCACCCCGACGAACGCCGCTGTCGCGAGGGCGAATTCCACCGAACTCATGTGCCACATCCGGACCATGCCGCGGATATCGATCAGCGCGGTGGCCGCGACGATCACGACCGCCCCGAGCGCGGCGTCGGGCAGGTAAGCGGTGAGTCCGGGGGCGAGCAGTACGAAGAGAAGAACGGAGATCGCGCCGACGACGCCCGCCAATTGCGTACGGGCGCCGCTCTGTTCGGCGACCGGAGTTCGTGACCCGCTCGCGGAGACGGGGAATCCACCGAACAATCCACCCGCCACATTGGCGACCCCGATCGCCTTCATCTCGGTGCTGCCGTCGACATCTTCCCCGTGCCGGGAAGCGAAGGTCCGCGACAGCACGCCGCTGTCGGCGAACGCGATCAGCGCGATGCCCGCCGCGGGTCCGATCAGATGCCCGATGTCGCCCCAGCTGATGCCGCCGATGGAAGGCAGCGGCAGACCTTCGGGCAGGGCACCGACCATCCCGATGTCGTCGGTGAGTCCGGCGGCGGCCGAGATCGCGATGGCGCCCGCGACCGCGACCAGCACCCCCGGTACCGCGGGCAGCCACCAGCGGAAGGCCACGATGACAGCGAGCGCGCCGAGGCCGATAGCGGCCGCGATGGGATCGATATCGCTGTGGACTACGGCACGCCCGATCTCGGCGATTTCGGCGAGCACGCCGGTGGCATCGACGGAGAAGCCGAGCAGTTTGGGAAGTTGCCCGACGACGACGATGAGCGCGATCGCGTTCAGGTAGCCGAGTCGGATGGGCTTGGACAGCAGTTCGGTGACGAACCCGAGGCGAAGAAATCCACCGACGAGCAGAATGAGCCCCACGAGAACGGCAAGGACTCCCGCCAGGGCCAGCGCACGGTCGGGATCGTCGACGGCGGCCAGTGGTAGCACCGCGGCCGCGATCAGCGGGGCGAGTGAGGAATCGGGGCCGAGCACAAGAATTCTGGACGGCCCGACCATCGCGTAGGCCAGCAGCGGCACGATGGTCGCGTAGAGCCCGGCGTAGGCGGGAAGTCCCGCTGCTTCGGCGTAGCCCATACCGGCGGGGATCAACAAAGCGGTCAGGACGAGGCCCGCGGTGACATCGGCTCGCAGCCACGCACGGCGATATCCGCGGGCTGTCGCGATCCCGGGTAAAGCGGTTACGCGGTCCTTCCACGACATGGCCGGGGTGCCTCAGCGCACTCGTGCGCGCGCGGAGGCTGTTGCCACCGGCCCGGCGTGCACCGTGTGCGTGGCGCCCATAGCGCGCCGTCCTTTCTCGATCGGGAAACTTCAGCGGGGTGGGGAATCCGCTACTAGATCGTAGCCATCGTCGGGGCGCTGCGCGGGTCCTCGCCGGTGACCTCGATCGGGTAGACGCCGACAACTTGCCGAGCGGCCTTCTCGACGAGCAGCGGAACGAAATCGCGGATACGGGCATCGGCGAACCGCTCATGAATACGGCGAACCAGGAGTTCGATCTCCGCCGGTGATTCCGCGGGGAAACGGGCGATCAGGCGTTCGATCACCTGAGCGATCTGTACAGATTCATTGTCGTCGCGCATCATCCACCGCCTGCTCGCTCAGGACTCACCGCTTCGGTCATATCGCTCGCTGGGAGTCGTCGGCTTCGCACCCTTCGACGGTCAGGCGCGAGAGCACATCCACGACGTTCGCCGGGCCGCCGGCCAGCAGGGCACCGCGCTGCCGGACGGCGCCGTTGCCGCTGGTGAGTACTGTCGCCAACGCATCGCGGGTGAATTCGTAGTCACCGGATTCCTCCAAGGCGGAACGAACGTGGCAGAGCAGTTGGGTGAGAGCCGGGGGAAAGCGAGTGCTGGCGAGCCCGTCGCGGGCGGCGCAACTGCACGCTGAGCGCAGGCGCGTGCTTGCGATCGGAACGGCGAGGTGCCCACGGCCGATGGCGGCGACCGAGGTGATGACGAGGGCCCGCACCAGACTCGCCAACAGGGCGGTTTCCAAGACGGTGGCGGGCACGTCGCTGATCCGGATCTCGATTGTCGGCAGGTGAGCGGACAATCGCACATCCCAATAGACCATCGCGGGGTCGAGAATGTGTCCGTCTTCGGCGAGGCCCGCGACGATGTCGTCATAGTGGGCTGCTGACCGGAAGTACGGTGGTGGGCCCGCGCTCGGCCACCGCGCCCACACCACGTGGCGCCAACTGGCGTGCCCGGTATCGATGCCCTCGGCGATCGGTGAATTCGCTGTCAATGCCAACAGCGGGGGCAGCCAATGACTCAGGTGATTGCTGACCTGCACCGCGAGGTCGCGCTCGGGGACGCAGACATGGACATGGCAACCGCAGATCACCTGCTCGGCCAGCGCCCCGAAGTGTTCGGCCATGCGCTGATATCTCGGCGTGTCGGTGATGGAACCGGTAGGCGGGCCCCAGATCGGCACTCCCACAGCAAGCGGAAGCGAACCGGACCGAGCCGCGGCGTCGATGAGCGCGACCCTGGCCCGCCGAACCTCGCGATGTACCGCCTCGATACTCGCGCAGACGGGGGTGCAGGTTTCGATCTGGCATCGCGAGAGTTCCAGCTGCAATTCGATGTCGGTCTCGGCTGCCGCCACGGTGGTGTTGGTCAGGGAAGGGCGTCCGGTGGCCGGGTCGATCAGCACGAACTCTTCCTCGACGCCGACGGTGTACGCGCGGACATCGTTGTGCAACCGATCGCGTTGGTCGATCGACAGGGTCGCCATCGTTCCTCCTGGTCGGCGCCTCGCTCACCGGTGGACGAACTATCGGGGAGACATCCGACCAGGACTCAGCGTTCGGGTCGCCAGGTGCAGACGGCCCAGATGATCACGACACTCAGCGCGATGATCACGATGGACCATGCCGGGTAGTAGGGCAGCGACATGAAGTTCGCGACGATGACCAACGCGGCGATTCCCAGCGCGCTGTACCGACCCCACGTCGATCCGATCGCAAGGCCGACGCCGCCGATCAGCGCGAGGGCGCCGAGCACGACATGAATCCAGCCCCACGTCGTGGTGTCGAACTTGTAGACGTATTCGATTCCGGCGACATACAACTCGTCGTCCACGATCGCGGAGATTCCCTGCAGAATGGAGACCGCCGCCAGGGTGACCAGCATGAACGCAGCCGCGATGGATATCCCCTCGGCGACGGCCTGCCGCTGAAAGGGCTCTGCCTCGGGTGTGACGTTGTGCACCGCAGACGTGTTGTCGGTCATGGTCGACTCCTCGGTGACGCTGAGGACCGCCCACTCGGCACCGAGCAATCCGCCGTTGAATGGATGCAGGTCCTGTCGGAAACTTCTACTTGTTCGAATCCATTTGCCAGTGGACCACCTGTGGCGGCTGTAGTCACGACTATTCGCTCGGTGTCGTGGTGCATCATCGAGAATCGCATGCCCACGAAATGGTCTGCGGGGCTGCCGCATCCACATTCGTGGGTTGCTCAGAGTTTACCGGAAAGGATTCCTTTCAACAAGATGCGGCATGACATGCTGCGGTGCGCTCGCGAGAGATGGGTGTGATCGGGCGGCCGACCGTGGACGGCGTTGATGGCGTCGAATACCGGCAAAGAAGCTTCCAGGTCGACGAATCGCACAAACACTCTCGAACAATCGTCGTGCCGGATGCTCCCACCCGGTTCTTGGCGGTGTGGTGTCAGTTCGCGATGACGATTTCCTACCCGCGAAGAAGTCATGGGCGAGGGCCACGTGCTCATCGCCGGGCCTTGGGCCCGGCATTCGATGTCATGGCCGTGGTCGCGGTCTCAGCTCGGAGCGTCGGCCGCAGTCTCGGCATCCAACGACACTGGTCTACTGCATAATTCCTGGGCATCGTCACGCGAGAGGCCAAGTGCGACAAGTATTCCGACGGCCATCTCGTCCACGGTCACGGCACAATCGCGGTCGGGTTGCTGTAGCAGCAGGCGCCCGAGCCCGAGCAGCGATCCGGTCACCAGCGCCATCGCCAGATCGATGTCTTCGACCACGAAGCGTCCCGCGCGTGTCGCGGCGGTGATATCTCGGGCGGCTCGAGGCGCGAGGCCGTGCTCGGATTCGATCAACGAGGCGCCGGAGTTGATCAAGACCCGGCTGAGATCAGGCTGCAGCCGAAACAGCCGGCCGACGATCCGGAAGGAATGGGCGAAGACCTCCGCCGGATCGGCGAGATCGGTCGTGAGTGAGTCGAGGTAGTCGCCCAGCGACTCCAACGCACTGTCGACCGCCGCAACGAACAGTTCTTCCTTGCTGTCGAAATGGTTGTAGAACGAGCCCATTCCCACGTCCGCGGCCTGCGTTATCTCCAGGATAGGCGCGTTGAGCCTGCCCTCCGCGATAAAGCGTTGCCCGGCGGCGATCAGAGCCGAGCGGGTGCGAGCTTTGCGGCGTTCGAGCCTGTTCGCTGCGGTGGACATCGTGGTTGGTCACCTTCTGACAGTGGTTTCAGCTGCCGCGATCTTAGTCCACCTTCAGATCTGACGACTCCCTCAGAACTCTTGACTGAACACCTAGTCATAGTTGACGATATCGTCAGACAATCGCCGAGCGCAGAAGAGGAGTCGAGATGTCGCAAGTCCGCAGCGACACACATCGCGACCTGCATGTCGATCAGGGCGCCCTGCCTGGCGAGCACCCCGGCCGTACCAAGAATCCGGTCATCAAGGTCGCCGACCTCGCCTGGCTCGAGTTCCGCAAGCCCGACCTGCTGAAGGCCGAAGCCTTCGCGCTGGCTTTCGGGTTCTCGGTGGCCTACCGCACGTCGGAGGAGATCCACCTGCGCGGCACGCAGGCAGGCACGGCGTGCGTGATCATCCGCAAGGGAGATCGCACCCGCTTCGTCGGCGCCGCGTTCCTGGCCGCGGAGGAGTCCGACGTGCTCAGGCTCGCCGAAGTGACGGGTCATCGCGTCGAACGGCTACCCGAGAGCATCGGCGGAATCGGCGTCACCCTGCACGACCCGGGCGGCAAGACCGTGCGCGTCGTGGCGGGCGCGCGCCGGCTGCCGCAGCTACCGGGGCAGCGTGCCCGCCCGCTCAATGTCGGTGACTCCGCTGCGCGGGTCAACGCGACGCAGCGGCCACCGCGTGTGCCTGCCGGTGTCGAGCGGCTCGGCCATGTGGTGCTCTCGCGCACCCGCTACCTGGAGAACCTGAACTGGTATCTGGAGCATCTCGGACTCATCGTCAGCGACTTCCTGTATTTCGACGGGCAGCGCGAACGCGGGCCGGTGATGGCCTTCATCCGCTGCGATCGCGCGAACACGCCCACCGACCATCACACCCTCGCCATGACGCTCGGCCCCTCGGACCGATATGTGCACTCGGCCTATCAGGTGTGCGATCTGGACGCGCTCGCAGCCGGCGGCGAGTTCCTGGCCGAACGCGGCTATCGCCGGTCCTGGGGCATCGGACGACATATCCAGGGCAGCCAGATCTTCGACTACTGGCGCGATCCCGACGGTTTCCTCGTCGAGCACTTCAGCGACGGCGACCTGTTCGACAGCTCCCTGGAACCGGGCTGGGCGCCGATGACGGCCTCGGGCCTGGCGCAGTGGGGCCCACCGGCGACCAAGGATTTCCTCGGCATCGCACCGGGGCGCCAATCGTTGCGGGAACTCCGGGCCATCTTCTCTTCGCTGAACCGAGACAACGAATTCGACGCCCAGCGCTTGCGGGGCCTGCTGAAAGTAGCCGATTCATGAGTATTTCCGTGCTGCGCACCGCCGACGCATGGTGGGTGCGGACCCCCGGCGGCGCTGTCCGAGTCGACACCGAAGCGACGACAACAGGCGAACTGCTGACCGACCGGACCGCGGTCGAGGCGGCACGCAGTGGGAACGCCACCACTCCGGTGGAGACCCTGGAGCTCATCTCGCCGGTGACCGCGCCGTGCCGGGTCGTGGCACAGATGACCAATTACGTGTCCCACGTGAAGGATTCGGGGATGAACCCGAAGACGGTTCCGCTGACGTTCTTCCGCAAATCGTCCGGGTCCATCAGCGGTCCCGAGGACGCCATCGTCAAACCGGCGCATGTGCGGTTGCTGGACTACGAGATCGAGATCGGGCTCGTCTTCGGCGCGACGCTGCCCGTTGGCACCGTACTCGACGAGTCGAATATCGGCGACTACATCGCGGGCTTGGTCATCACCGACGATGTGTCCGCCCGCGACGTCCAACTGCCCAAAACCCAGTTCTACGAGAGCAAGTCGTATCCGACATTCACACCGGTCGGGCCGGTGTTGCTACTGCTGGAGGCAGGCGATTTCGACAGATTCCGCGATCTCTGCCTGACGCTGCGTGTCAATGGCGAAGTGCGCCAACACAGCACGGCGGCGGACATGATCTACGGCCCGCTCGAAACCCTGCGCGCCCTCACCGGTTTCCAGCGCATGGACGCGGGCGACCTGCTGCTGACGGGAACCCCCGGCGGAACGGCATTGAAGGCTCCCGCCAAACTCGTCGAGATCCTCGGATCGCTCCTACCGCCCGCGCTCAAGTGGAGGATCTTCTTCGACAAGCAGGCGTCCAATCCGCGCTATCTGCAGGACGGCGATGTGGTGGAGCTGACCGTCTCGACACCGGACGGCGCGCTCGATCTCGGCATTCAGCGCACGACGGTGCGATATGGGCACTGATCGAGGCCGGGTCGAGCACTACCCGGTCGTGATCGTCGGATCGGGCCCGACCGGCATGACCGCCGCATTGTTGTTGGCGCGGTATGGCGTCGAGTGCCTGATCGTCGATCGCTGGGACGAGGTGTACCCGCAGCCGCGTGCGGTGCATCTCGACGACGAGGTGTACCGCATACTGGCCGATCTCGGACTCGGCGACGAGTTCGCGGGGATCTCCCGGCCCGGCCGCGGCCTTCGACTGGTGGACGCCGCTGTCGCCACGCTCGCAGAGTTCGACCGCGACCCCGACCGGATCCCGCACGGGTTCCCGCCGGCCAACATGTTCGACCAGCCGGATCTCGAGCGCGTGCTGCGGTCCAGGCTCGCATCGACGGAGAGCGTGCGGGTCCGGGGCGGGTGCGAAGTGCTCGATGTGGCGAACATGGGTGATCGCGCCCGCGTGACGTACCGCGCTGTCGAGACAGGTGAACGATGCGCTGTCACAGCGGATTTCGTCCTCGGCTGCGACGGCGCGAACAGCGTGGTGCGCGCGTCGATCGGTTCACGAATGCGCGACCTGGGTTTCGAACAGCGGTGGCTGGTGGTCGACATCGCCACCGATGCCGACCTCGGGCAGTGGGAGGGCGTCCACCAGGTGTGCGATCCCGAACGCGCCGCGACGTACATGCGCATCGGCGTATCACGCTACCGCTGGGAGTTCCGCCTCCGCGACGACGAATCCGCGGACCGGTTCGCCACGCTCGACACCATCGAGCCGCTCCTGTCCCCCTGGCTGCGCGAGGTGAGAGATCCCGAGCTGACGCTGATCCGGTCCACCGAATACACCTTTCGCGCCCAGGTGGTCGACCGATGGCGCGACCGCAGGATCTTTCTGCTCGGTGACGCCGCGCATCTCACCCCGCCGTTCATCGGACAGGGCATGGGCGCCGGGCTGCGTGACGCCCAGAACCTGATCTGGAAACTGGTCAGCGTCCTGAGCGCGACACAGCCCGACCACGCACTCGACACCTATCAATCCGAGCGTAAGCCGCACGTCACGGCGATGATCGGACTGGCCGTCGCCGTCGGCTGGGCGATGACGAGCGGCGCGGCGGCAGGTGCGGCGATCCGTCAGCGGGTGTGGCCGCTCCTCGGCCACGTTCCCGTCATCAGATCCAAGGTCACCGACAGCGCCACACCGCGCCTTTCCCGGTCGCTGTTCGTTGCGCGACAAGCGATCCGGCCGCTCGATCTGGCCGGCTCGCTGTGTCCGAACTGCGTGGTCGAGGGCGGCACGCGGGTCGACGAGATCGCGGCCGGGCGTTTTCTCTTCGTCGCGACCACCCCGCTCACCCGCGAACAATGGACCGAACTCGACCGGCGCGGCGCCGCGATCCTGGCGGTACCGGCTTCCTCCGAGCTCGGCGAGTGGCTGCGCCGCGGACGCGCGACGGCTGCGATCGTGCGCCCGGACAAAACCGTGCTGGCGGCCTCCCGATCGGTCTCCTCCCTACACACCCGCGTACCGAGCTGCCCGGCTCTGTCTATTTCGTCCACGCACAGGAGTTCCCATGGCGGTTGACATTTCCGTCCCGCGGTATCGCGAGAATCTCTTCAGTACCGAGGCGATCCTCGATCCGTACCCGCACTACGCGGCATTGCGCGCGGCCGGCCCGGTGGTGTGGCTACCGCGCCGGCGCGTCTTCGCGATCTCCCGATACGCCGAGTGCAAGGCCGTTCTCCGGGACGACGCGACCTTCGTCTCGGGTAACGGGGTGTCGCTGAACCCCGTTGCCAACCGCCTCGGCCGGGGCACGACGCTCAACAGCGACGCAGAAGAGCACGCCACCAAACGGGCTGTTCTCGCACACCGACTGACACCGAGGGCACTTCGGGAAGTGACCGACACCATCGAGCGCTTCGCCGAAAGCGTCGTGGACAAGGCGTTGGTGAACAACCGCATCGACGGGGTCGACGATCTCGCGACCGCACTGCCACTCTCGGTGGTCCCGGACCTCATCGGCTGGCCGCACGACGGGCGCGAGGAATTGCTGCGCTGGGCCGGTGCGACGTTCGACTCGATGGGGCCGATCAACCGACACTCCGTCGGCGCGGCGAGGGCGGCCTCCGAAATGCTGGCCTTCGCCCGCCGTGTCGCGCGCGATCGATCGGTTCTCGACGACAGCATGGGCAGTGACGTCTTCCGCGCCGCCGACGAGGGCAGGATCGACAAGAAGTCGTGCCCGGCACTCTTGATCGACTACCTGGCCCCGTCGCTGGACACCACCATCGGCGCGATCTCGAGTGCGCTCTACCTGTTTTCACAGAACCCCGGGCAGTGGCAGGCACTGCGGTCGAATCCGGGACTGATACCCCATGCCGTCAACGAGGTCGTGCGGATCGAATCGCCGTTGCGCGCGTTCTCTCGCACGGCCGCACGCGATACCGACATCGGCGGGGTGAAGATCCCGGGCGGGAGCCGCGTACTGGTGCTCTTCGCCTCCGCCAACCGGGACCCGGCCGAATGGGACCAGCCCGAGTCCTTCGACATCACCCGCGACGCGGCCCGCCAGCTCGGCTTCGGCTGGGGTGTGCACGGCTGCGCGGGCCGGACGTTGGCGCGGCTCGAAACCACTTCGATGCTGCGGGCACTGGCCGATCGTGTCGAACGTATCGAGCTGGTCGGCACACCGAAGTGGGCCGTCAACAACATCATTCGCAGGCTGGAACGTCTTCCGCTCGAGCTCGTCCCAGCAGACCGGAGGTCGGTATGAAGACAGCGATCGTCACCGGGGCGTCCTCCGGGATAGGACGGGCCGTCGCCACCGCCTTGGTGGCTCGCGGCTACCGCGTGCTCGGGACAAGCCGCGACAGTTCGACCGTGGCCGATCCCGTGCCCGGCGTCGACTACCGCGACCTGGATCTCACCGATCGGGGCTCGATCGCCCGGTTCATCCACGCGCTCGACGACCTAGCCGTCGATGTACTGGTGAACAACGCCGGTGAGAGCCAATGCGGACCGCTCGAAGAGCTACCGATGGGCGCGGTGCAGAGGTTGTTCCAGCTCAACGTTTTCGGTGCCGTCGAACTGACTCAGCTACTACTGCCGGGGATGCGACAGCAGCGTCGCGGCAGGATCGTCAACATCGGGTCGATGCTCGCGAGCTTTCCCCTCGCCTACCGATCATCCTATGTCGCAACCAAGGCCGCCCTCGCGGGCTTCGCGACCGCCGCACGGTATGAACTGAGGCCGTACGGAATCGAGATCACCACCGTCGAACCAGGTTCCATCGCGACCGGACTGTCCGGACGCCGCACCAAATACATCAGCAGCGACTCCCCCTACTTCGAACAGTTCACCTCGGCGATCGCTGTCCTCGACGCGAAGGAAGCCCAGGGAATATCGGCAGACGAGGTCGCCCGCACTGTGCTCGAAGCTGTCGAAGCCGAGCAGACGTTGCCGCTCTATGCCGTCGGCAGCAATGCACCGGCTGTGTTCCTGGCCCGTAGATTGTTGCCGCGCAGAGTGATCGAGGCCGTCATGGCCAAGAAATACGGCGTCGGGGCCGCGCGAACACGACGTGTGCCGTAGGTGTTCTCGCCACCGCGCGTCGATCAGCGAAGCGAGATGGGGTGCGGCGTCCGCCGCGGCGCGATCGTCGGCAGGCGCTCATCGACGAGGCGATCGAAGTTCCTCGAACGCCTCGCCGACGAGTATTTCGATGACTCCAACCTGGATCTGCACAGCACGGTCGCATTGGCGGCCGGCCCGCATTCACCACAGCGAAATCGTCCCAATCCTGCGGGGATCCGCCGACATCACAAGCACAGAGCCCTCACGGTTGTGAGGATCCCCCGGTTCCTTGACTGATGAAATAGTCACATGTGACTATTTCATCAGTTCTAGTTCGTGGACGCGGCTGTCGAGATGTACGTGTCTTCAACGGCCGGAAGGAACACACCGTGGGGCTTCTGCACAGCACCGTGAACAGACGGTTTCGCATTGTCGCGGTGGCCGCCGCCGCGACAATGACGCTGAGCTGTTCCCTGCTTTCCGCCGATGACGGGCTCGGCCGCTCGACCGAGATCACCGCGGACTTCGAGAACATCGCGGGCATGTACGAGGGCAACGAGATCATGGTCCTCGGCCTCGCGGTGGGCAAGGTCGACAAGATCATCCCCAAGGGCACCTACGTCGAGGTCCACATGACCATCGACGCCGGCGTGAAGATCCCGAAAGACGCGATCGCCGCGATCATCTCGCCCTCGATCGTCACCGACCGCCACATCGAGATCACCCCGCCTTACACCGGCGGTGAGGCCATGGAGTCCGGCGACCACCTGCCCAAGGCCCGCACCAGGACACCAGTCGAACTGGACACGATGATCAAGACCATCGACCAGTTCGCCGCCGCGCTGAAGCCCGAACCCGGCCAGGAGGGTCTCGGCCCACTGTCGGGCCGGGTGCTCTACCCGGTGCTCAACGGCAACGGCCAGGAGATCCGCGAAACCCTCGACTCGCTGTCGTCGGCGTTGAAGGTCGGTGTCGACAACAAGGACGCCATCTCCGACATCATCATCAAGCTCAACGAGCTCACGACGATGCTGGCCGACAACGATCAGTCGGTGCGCGGTCTCAGCGACCAAATGACCGCCATGTCCGAGCTGCTCGCCGAACAGGCGCCCGGCCTGCAAGCCACCCTCGACCAGCTCAACCAGTTCCTGGCCAACACCTCGACGACCTTCGCCGGGCATCAGGAAGAACTAGCCGCCTCGCTCACCGGCCTGACCACCGTGACCAACCAGTTGCGCGACAACTCGGGCGCGATCGTCGAGATCGTCGACGTGGTACCGCTGCTCATGCAGAACATCGACGGCGCGATGGACAAGGAAAAGGGCTTCATGCGCAACCGAGCGCTGATCGGCACCGCTCTCTCGGGCGAGATCGTCAGCGTGTTCTGTGAACGCATCCAGATGAAGTCTGATGGTTGCCGTTCCGGCAACATGCAGGACTTCGGTCCGGACTACGGGCTCACCGCCGCACTACTGGGACTGACGAAGATCGGTTAACTCGCCGGGCTCCAGCCGGCCCACGGTGCAGCCGTTTCGAATTGGGCCGCCAAGCGCAGCAGCATCGCTCCACCGCCCAACTGCGCGGTGAACTGCACACCCTCGGCAGACGGGTTGATCGCCGCGCACTCCTGTCGGCAGCGAGAGCCGCTTGCCACCATGGTGGCCGAACACCCCCGCGATAGGCGGAACCGGCGAACAGGACCAAGGACCAAAACGGGGGGCAAACGCGGGGCCAGTCATGAAAAAACAGGTCAGGCCCGGTCTTAGACCGGGCCTGACCTGCTAATTTTGTGGAGCTAAGGGGACTCGAACCCCTGACCCCCACACTGCCAGTGTGGTGCGCTACCAGCTGCGCCATAGCCCCGTGTTCTGTTGTTTCAGCGGCTCTCGCTGCTGCCTGAATGAAGTTACACCATGCCTCTCGGGGACAACAAATCGGCTGGTAGGAGGCAGAAAAGTGGGGTTTTGGGCGGGGCCATTGGGGCCTGCGTGGAAGGCGGGGTCCGTGGGGGCGGAGTAGAATGTGCCGAACCTCACGCCGGGGTGGGTCAGGGGGCGAGGTTCAGGACCCAGTTCTCGTCGGTCCAGTCGATCTTGGTGGTGCCGTCGTAGATGGCGGGGGTGGCGGCCTTGTTGCCGGTGCGGGCGTCGAGGTCGTCGAGGTTCTGCTTGGCGGCGGCGCGGGCGGCATCGAGCTGGGTGCCGTTGGTGATGCACGGGCCGACGGATTCGGGGGCGCCGGATTCGATGGCGAGGGTGGCCAGGGCGGGGTTGCTCAGGTCGGCGCCGCCCTCCTCGGGCTGCTTGGCGGTGAACAGGGCCTCGTGGAACTTGCTGTAAGTGGGGCCCGAACCAGCCTGGGCGACACAGAGATTCGCGGCGATGGCGCGGGTGGAGTAGTCCTTGCTCTTGGACTGGGGGTCCAGGAACGCCACGAGGTGGTAGTTCACCGCCAGTTTGCCCTCGTCGATCTTCTGGGCGAGTTCCTGGCCGAAGGTCGTTTCCATCACGCCGCAGGCGGGGCAGATCGGGTCCTCGAAGATGTCGACGGTCTTCGGTGCGTCGGGGCGGCCGAGGCGGATGACGCCCTCGGGCTGGATCGCGACCTGCACGGCGGACTCGCGCACGGCGCCGTAGCCGTCGTTGCGTACCTCGGTGGGCGCCGTCTTGTTCCACTTGAACGCGGCGAACACGAAGAGCCCGATCACGACGAGGGCCACCGCGGCCAAGGCGTAGGTGGTGTTGCTGGAAACGGGACGGGGATTGTGCTGGGAACCGGCGCTGCTCACCCGTCCACTTTGCCTCGAGTCACCGCAGGCTCGCCGCCGGGGCCGACAAATGTACCGCTGACCTGTGGGTCTACCGTTTCTGCTGGTCGGAGTCGACCGGGCGTAGCGACGACACCATGCCGGTGCGCACCACGGGGACACCGTCGGGGCAGCCGTCGCAGGTGCATTGCGGATCGATGCCGTCACCGGCGTGATCGGGGTGCTCCGGGTCCTCCGGATGTTTGATCCGGGACGGTTCCGGCGTCACCAGCCACACCGCCGCCGACACCGCGAGCACACCACCGGTGACCGCCATGCCCACCCCGAACGAGGTGTGCTCGGCCACCCAGCCGATCCCGATCGGACCGAGCACGGTGCCCAGATCCGCCGCCATCTGGAACGCCGCCAGCACCGGTCCGCCACGCGCGCGGGCGCCGATCACATCGGCCAGCGCCGCCTGCTGCGCCGGGCTGAACATCCCCGACCCCACCCCGGCGACGAAGGAGGCGGCCAGGAACCAGGGCAGCGAGGGCGCGAACCCGAGCACACCGGTGCCCACCGCGCAGATCGCCGAGCCCGCGATCAGGAACGGTTTACGGCCGAACCGGTCCGACAGCCGGCCGGACACGAACAGCACGGCGGCATTGCCCGCGGCGAACACGGTCAGCGCCACACCGGCCATGCCCGATTCCTGCTCCAGGATCTCCACGACCAGCAGCGGAACGAAGGCCATTCGCACACCGAACACCGCGGCGCCACCGGCGAAACTCGACAGCAGGACCGCGCGATAGGCGGGTTCGGACCAGGCGTGGCGGAAGGTGAATGCCGGTGCGGTCATGCCCTCCTCGACCGCCAGCACCGGCGATTCGCGCAGGCCGACGAAAACGATCCCGCACACGATCAGCAGCGCGGCCGCGTAGATGAGGAACGGCGCGCGCAGCCCGAGCCCGGCCAGGCCGCCACCGACCAGCGGACCGAGCAGCGAGCCGATCAGGAAGCTGGTCGAGTAGATCCCCGAGACCCGCCCGCGCGCGGCGGGCGGGGACACCCGGATGATCAGCGCCATCGACGACACCGTGAACATCGTCGACCCGACACCACCGAGCGAACGCAGCACCAGCAGTTGCCAATACGTCTGGGCCAGCGCACACGCACCGGTCGACAACGCGACGATCAGGATGCCCGCCAGATACACCCGCCGCTCGCCCAGCTTCTGCACGAGCCGCCCACTGGCAGGCGCGAACAGCAACCGCATCAGGGCGAACGCGCTGACGATCGCCGAGGCCGCCGCGATCCCGACGCCGAATTCGCGCGCGTACTGCGGCAGGACCGGCGCGACGAGACCGAAGCCGAGCGCGATGACGAAGGCCGCCGCGATCAGTACCCAGATCTCGGCCGGTAGTCGTACCTTCGCCGGAGCGCTCACTCGGCCAGCGCCTGATTCACCATCTCCTCGGCGGCGGCCTGCACCTGGGTCAGATGCTCGGAGCCGAGGAACGATTCGGCGTAGATCTTGTATTTGTCCTCGGTGCCCGACGGGCGGGCGGCGAACCAGGCGTTCTCGGTGGTCACCTTCAATCCGCCGAGCGGTGCGCCGTTGCCGCGCGCGGTGGTGAGGATGCCGGTGATCTCCTCGCCCGCGATCTCGGTGCCGGTGACGGCGTCGGGAGTCAGCGCCGCGAGCTTGGCCTTCTGCGCGCTGGTCGCCGCCGCGTCGATGCGCGCGTAGGCGGGGCTGCCGTACTGGCGTTCCAGCTCGCCGTAGCGGGCCGACGGGGTCTGACCGGTGACGGCGGCGATCTCGGCGGCGAGCAGTGCCAGCAGGATGCCGTCCTTGTCGGTGGTCCATACGGTGCCGTCCATCCGCAGGAACGACGCGCCCGCGCTCTCCTCACCGCCGAATGCCAGGCTGCCGCTGAACAATCCGGGCACGAACCACTTGAACCCGACCGGCACCTCGTAGACGTCGCGGCCCAGCACATTGACGACCCGGTCGATCATCGACGAGCTGACCACCGTCTTGCCGATCTTGGTCAGCGCGTCCCACCACATCCGGTTCGCGACCAGGTATTCGATCGCGACGGCCAGGAAGTGGTTGGGGTTCATCAAGCCACCGTCGGGGGTGACGATGCCATGCCGGTCGGCGTCGGCGTCGTTGCCGGTGGAGATGTCGTAGTCGTCCTTGATGCCGACCAGGGCGGCCATGGCGTGCCGGGAGGACGGGTCCATCCGGATCTTGCCGTCGCTGTCGAGGGTCATGAAGCGCCAGGTCGGGTCGACGAACGGGTTGACCACTTCCAGTTCGAGATCGAAACGCTGGCCGATCTCCTCCCAGTAGTCCACGCTCGCCCCGCCCATCGGGTCGGCGCCCATCCGGATGCCCGCGCCGCGAATCGCGTCCAGGTTCAACGCGTTCGGCAGGTCGGCGACGTAGTGGTCGAGGTAGTCGTAGCGCTCGACATGGGTGCTCAGCGCCTGCGTCAGCGAGACCCGTTTCACCGCGGACAGGCCGCCGCGCAGCAGCTCGTTGGCGCGCGCGGCGATGGCGTCGGTGGCCTTGGTGTCGGCCGGGCCGCCGTGCGGCGGGTTGTATTTGAAGCCGCCGTCGCGCGGCGGATTGTGCGACGGGGTGACCACGATGCCGTCGGCCTGATGCTTGGTGCCGCCCCGATTGTGGCGCAGCACAGCGTGGCTCAGCGCGGGGGTCGGGGTGTAGCGGTCGCGGGCGTCGATCACGGCGGTGACGTCGTTGCCCGCGAGCACCTCGAGCGCGGTGGTCCACGCCGGCTCGGACAGGGCATGGGTGTCGCGCGCGAGATAGACCGGACCGGTGATGTCACGGGTCGCGCGGTATTCGACGATCGCCTGGGTGATCGCCATGATGTGCGCCTCGTTGAACGCGCAATCCTCGCTGGAGCCGCGGTGGCCGGAGGTGCCGAACACCACCTGCTGGCTCGGTTCGGCCGGATCTGGCACGCGGCTGTAGTACGCGGTGACCAGGTGGGCGATGTCCACCAGGTCGGTCGGGCGGGCTGGCCGTCCGGCGCGATCGTGGGCCATGGTGGGTGTTCCCTTCCGTGTCGGCTGCGCGCGGCTGGTCATGAGGATCATGCGCACAACCACTGGGTAAGGGACGCGGCGGCGTACACCGCGGCCAGGCTCGCCGCGACGCTGATCACGACATTGCCCACGGCATACACGTAGGCGCCCTCGGTCACCAGACGGACCGTCTCGTAACCGAACGTGCTGAACGTGGTCAGCGCACCACAGAAGCCGGTTGCCGCGAACGCCAGCAGCGCACTGCCAGCACTCGCGCCGATCAGACCACCGAGCAACGCCGAACCGACAATGTTAACGGTTAGTGTCCCCCATGGCAGCCCCGCCGGAAAGCGCGCGGACACCGCCCGATCGACCAGGTAACGAGCGGGGGCGCCGAGCATTCCGCCTGCCAGCACGAGTACCGCCGTCATCGGCGGCCTCGCCGCGCGGTTGCCCACATCTCGACCATCGGATGGCACCCTTCCGTCCTCGGATTCACGTGGTCCGCCGTCCGGCGCCTGCCACCCACCGGGTCGCGATCACGGCCACGGCCACGGCACCCAGTCCGGCGAGCAGCGAAAGGCCGAGATAGGCCATCGCCGTGCCCACCGCACCGGTGTCGATCAGTCTACGAAGCTCGAGGGCGAAGGTGGAGAAAGTCGTGAACCCGCCCAGCACACCGACTCCCAGGAACGGGCGAACCAGTTTCGGCGCCGCCCACAGTTCGGTGACGGCCACCATCAGCACCCCGATCGCGAAGCAGCCGGACACATTGACCGCCAGCGTCGACCACGGGAATTCTCCCGGGTGCACCGGCCACCAGTGCCCGGCGGCGAATCGGGCGCTCGCGCCGAGGCCGCCGCCCACCGAGATCGCCGCGAGGACGGCGGGATCGAGCGCCGGGGGCCGCGATGTCATGGCGCTGCCCTCCCCTGCTGATCCGACGGTGGTCGTCGCTCATGGTATCGAGACGCAGACAAACACCGATGGCCCGGACCGATTGTCGGTCCGGGCCATCGTCGGGTGGGTCAGTGCGCCAGCACCGGCTCACCTTCGGCCGGAGCGGGCACCGTGTTCGGCATGAGCACACCGATCACGATCGCACCGAGCACGAACGTCGCTGTCGCCCACCAGAAGCTGGTGGTGTAGCTCTCGATCGCGCCCTGCGCCATGGTCAGCGGACCCGGCTGACGCGCGGCGACGTAGTCGGTCATCGCCGAGGCGGCGATCGTGCTCAGCAGCGCGGTGCCGATGGAACCGCCGACCTGCTGGCTGGTGTTGACCATCGCCGAGGCGACACCGGCGTCCTCGTGGTCCACACCGGCCGTCGATCCCTGGAAGGCGACCGACATCGCGCCACCGAGGCCGAGGCCGAGCAGCACCAGCGCGGGCAGGATGTGGGTGGCGTAGCCGGTGTCCAGGCCGATCTGGGTCAGCCAGAGCATGCCCGCCGCGGCAACGAGGAAGCCGCCGCTGATGACGACCTTGGGCCCGACCTTTGGCAGCAGCAGCGAGGGCGCGGTGGTCGAGGAGGCCACCATGCCCGCGACCATCGGCAGGAACGCGACGCCGGTCATGATCGGCGAGTACTGCAGGGTCAGCTGCATGTAGTAGGTGAGGAACAGGAAGATCGCGAACATCCCGATGCCCATGATGAACACGGTCAGGTAGGACGCGCCGCGGGTGCGGTCGGCGACGATGCGCAGCGGCAGCAGCGGGTGCGCGACCCGGGTCTCGAGCCACCCGAACACCGCGAGCAGCACCGTGCCACCGATCAGGAAGGCCAGCGTGGAAGGCGCGGTCCAGCCTTCGGACTCGGCCTGCGAGAAGCCGTAGACGATGCCGAACAGTGCCGCGGTGACGGTGATCGTGCCCGGCCAGTCCAGCTTCGGCCGCGCGGTGGAGGTGTGCTTGGCCAGCAGCAGCACGGCACCGACCAGTGCGACGGCGGCGAAGATCAGGTTGACGTACATCGCCCAGCGCCACGACGCCCATTCGGTGAGCGCGCCGCCGAGCAGCAGGCCGATCGCGCCACCGGCACCGGCGACGGCGCCGAAGATGCCGAAGGCCTTGGCGCGTTCACCGGGTTCGGTGAAGGTCACCGTCAGCAGCGAGAGCGCGGCGGGCGCGAGCAGCGCGCCGAAGACACCCTGGCCGACGCGGGCGGCGACGAGCATCTCGAAGGTGGTGGCCGCGCCGCCGATCGCGGAGGCCACCGCGAAGCCGATCAGGCCGATGATGAAGGTGTTGCGGCGACCGAACAGGTCGCTGAGCCTGCCGCCGAGCAGCAGCAGGCTGCCGAAGGCGAGGGCATAGCCGGTGATGACCCACTGCCGGTCACCGTCGCCGAAGCCGAGGTCGGCCTGGGCCGCGGGCAGGGCGATGTTCACGATCGTCGCGTCCAGCACGACCATCAGCTGGGCGATGCCGAGTACGGCAAGCACCCACCAGCGCAGGGCGTGGGACCCGCGGCGGCCGGCATCCGCGGCCGCGGGACTCTTCGTCCCGGTCTCGAGTGTGGTGGTCATAACTCCCCTTGTAAGTCGGCGGGCTCGATGCGAGTGGCATAATCGGAGATATCGCCTCCGCTTCATCCGAAGCTACCAGAGTAACGGAGAAACCACCTCCACTTAATCCAGCGATGGGTAGGATGTACCTGTGAATCACGCCACGACGACTGCCGCACCACCCCGCCGACTGCGCGCCGATGCCGCGCGCAACCAGGCACGTATCGTCGCGGCCGCTCGTGAACTGTTCGCCGATCACGGCCTGGAGATAACCCTCGACGACGTCGCCGAGCGCGCGGGCGTCGGCGTCGGCACCGTCTACCGGCGCTTCGCGAACAAAAAGGAGCTCATCGCCGAGGTCTTCGACCAGCACATGGTCGACTTCGCCGACGCGGCCGACGAGGCGATGCGCAATCCCGACCCGTGGCTCGGCCTGGTCCAGTTCTTCGAAGACGCTTGCCAGCACTTGGCCACCAACCGAGGCTTCAGCGAAGTGATGCTCGAGCTCGAGGAGGACCCGGCCCGCTTCGCCGAGCTGCGCGATCGAATCCGCCCCTCGGTCGCGGCGATCGTCGACCGCGCACGCGACGCGGGCGCGGTGCATCCCGATGTCACCACCACCGATTTCTTCGCGCTGATCCACATGGTCAACGCGTTCGCCGAGTTCGCCGGCCCGGTGAATTCCGAAGTCTGGCAACGCTATATGGCCATCACGCTCAACGGCGTCCGCACCGACGCTGTCCCGCGCCGCCCCCTGCTCGTCGACCCACTGACCGACGAGGAAGTCGAGCAGGCCAAGGCCGCGGGCTGCCTCGGCCGACGTCGCTGAGCAGCACTTCCACCCCCGTGCAGTAGCGCGCGTCACAGTCCATCCTCTACTGTTGGACGCATGACCAAGAGCACCTGGGTGAACTGGGCGGGCGAGCAGCTCTGCTCACCCGCCGTCGTCGCCGCACCGCGCGGCGTCGAAGAACTGGCCGAGATCGTCGCCGAGTCCGCCGCCGCGGGCCGGACCGTGCGCGTCGCGGGATCGGGCCATTCGTTCACCGACGCCGTGCTCACCGACGGCACCCTGATCGACCTGGGCGGCCTGGACCGCGTGCTCGAGGTCGACACCGCGACCGGCCGCGTCCGGGCCGAAGCCGGGCTCACCCTGCACGCGGCGAGCCCGCTACTGCACTCGCACGGCCTGGCCTTCCCCAACCTGGGCGACATCGACACCCAGACCATCGCGGGCGCGACCGCCACCGGCACCCACGGCACCGGTGCCAAGCTGCGCAACATCTCCGCGGCGCTGCATTCGGTGGAGGTGCTGCGCGCCGACGGCACGCGGGTCGAGCTCAACGAGGAGACCGACCCCGACGGCTGGCGGGCGGCGCGGGTCAGCATCGGCGCGCTCGGCATCGTCACCGCGGTGACCCTGCAGCTCGAGCCGTCGTTCGTGCTCGACCTCGTCGAGCGGCCGGTCCCGATCGCCGAGGTGCTCGACAACCTCGACGAACTCGCCGACGGCAGCGACCATTTCGAGTTCTTCGCCTTCGCCCACGCCGATGTGGCGATGACCAAGTCGAGCAACCGCTCCACCGAGCCGGAGCAGCCGCGCGGCCGGACCACCGCCTGGCTCAACGACGTCGTGCTCTCCAATCACCTCTTCGACGGACTGTGCAAGGTGGGCAGGCGGATTCCCGCCGTAGTCCCCGCGATCCACCGGGTCGCGACCCTGGCGGGCAGCAACAACCGCAAGATCGACCGGTCCTACCGTGTCTTCGCCAGCCCGCGCCTGGTCAAGTTCACCGAGATGGAATACGCGATCCCGCGCGAGCACGCCCGCGCCGCGATCACCGAGATCCTCGACGTGACAAAACGATTCGACACCCCGATGCCGATCGAGGTGCGCTGGGTCGCCCCCGACGACGCGTTCCTGTCCCCCGCCGGTGGCCGCGATACCTGCTACATCGCGGTGCATCAGTACGAGGGCATGGTGTGGGAGCCGTACTTCCGTGCCTGCGAAGCGGTGTTCAATCGGTATCAGGGCAGGCCGCACTGGGGTAAGCGGCACTTCCAGACCGCCGAGACGCTGCGCACCCGCTATCCCGACTGGGACCGCTTCGCCGCGGTGCGCCGCCGCTTCGATCCCACCGGCGTGTTCGCCAACGATTATGTGAACCGGGTGCTCGGGCCGCTGGACTGACGGCGGGCGGTGCGGACATCCGGCGGACAACTGTGTCGCAGGTCGGCACCACGCGCACCCGTCCGGATGGAATGATGGTCGTCGATATCCGAAGCGCCACAAGCACTTCGCCCCTGCGCCGAAAGGGCGACCATGGCCCACACTCCCAGCGTGTTGTTCGTCTGCGTCCACAATGCGGGCAGGTCACAGATGGCGGCGGGTTTCCTACGGGCGATGGCCGGTGACCGGATCGAGGTGCGCACGGCAGGCAGCGAGCCTGCCGCCGAGCTGAATCCCGCCGCCGTCGAAGCGATGGCCGAGATCGGCATCGACATCGCCGGTGAACGGCCCAAGCCGCTCACCGACGACGCCGTCGGCCTGTCCGACGTGGTGGTCACCATGGGCTGCGACGAGGTGTGCCCCTACTTTCCCGGAATCAGTTACCGCGACTGGGTTCTCGCTGATCCCGCCGGGCAGCCGATCGAGGTGGTCCGCGGCATTCGCGATCATCTGCAGATCCTGATCGGCAACCTCATCGCCGAACTGGTGCCCGTTCCCGCGCGCTGAAGATCGTTCGCGCGGGTCCGATTCGTTCAAGACGACATCACACGCCCGTGTCTACGCTGCGGATATGACTCCTCAGCTCGATGTCTTCTCGATCGTCGTCTCCGATATGGCCGCCTCGGTGGCCTTCTACCGCAAGCTGGGGCTGGCGTTCCCCGAGGGTGCGGAAAACGAGGGCCACACCGAGGCGCCGCTCGGCGGTGGCCTGCGGCTGGCGCTGGACACCGAAGAGGTGATCGCCTCGTTCGCCCCCGGCTGGCAGCCGCCGACCGGCCCCGGCCGCAGCGGCATCGCGTTCCGCTGCGCCGATCCGGCCGAGGTCGACAAGCTCTGGGGCGAGCTCGTCGACGCCGGCTACCACGGTGAACTCGCGCCGTGGGACGCCGTCTGGGGCCAGCGCTATGCCACGCTCGCCGACCCCGACGGCCAGGGCATCGATCTCTACGCGCCGCTGCCCAGCGAATAGGCCGACCAACCGCGCGGATCGCGCTGACGCTGCTGATAGCGGCCAAGGATCTCGCGCACCTCGTCGCTGACCGGCGGTTCACCGGTCAGCCTCGTCCACAGGTGCGTGTCGTGTTCGGTCAGCGTCACCGGTCCGTGCGCGGCGACCTCGGCGACGAAGGTGAACTGCCTGGTGCGGGCGCCGCCGCCGGACAGGTAGTCGAATTCGCCCAGATAGTCACTGATTCCGGTGACCTGCAGGCCGGTTTCCTCCGCGACCTCGCGGGCCACCGCGTCGTCGAGCGCCTCGCCCGGCTCGACCACGCCGCTCGGCAGTTCCCAGCGACCGCTCAGATAGTCCGATCGTCGGCGGCGCAGGATGAGAACCCGGTGGTGGCGGACGACGACGGCGCCGACGACAAGTCGACGGACCTCATCTCGCTCGGCCTCGATACGAAGCGTGGAGTACACGGTTTCGTCGATCATCAGGTCACATCCTCTCGTCGGTGGTTCGGACTTGCCTGGCACATACGACGGGGCGTGCCTTGTGAGCGTAACCCTCCGTCACGATGTTGCCGAATGAGACTTTCCGGGCGTCGAGGGGTCGATCAGCAGGCCTGCAAGGCGCGCACCGAGCATCCGGCCAGGTCACGGAACTCCCGGGACAGGTGCGCTTGGTCAGCGAACCCGGTTACCGCTGCCGTTTCCGCCGCCGGGACACCGGCTCGCACCGCCGCCAACGCGCGCTGAAAACGCAGAATCCGGGCCAACATCTTGGGTCCGTACCCGAACGCGGACAGCGAGCGCCGGTGCAGCAGCCGGGGCGATATCCCGGCCAGCGCCGCCGTTTCCGAGACCGTCGCGCCCTCGGCGATGGTGTCGGCGATCGCGGTGAGTGCTGGATCGGGAGGGCCGGATTCGGCCGCGAATCGCAATGCGATCGATTCCATCGCTGCCACGCGGTCGGGCGCGTTGTCCACGTGATCGATCAGCTCCCTGGCCCGGCGATCGGGAACGATCGCGGCCAGGTCGACGCGCTGATTCAGCAGTTCCACCGCCGGAATACCCAGTAATGCCGGCGCGATCCCCGGCGCGAACCGGATTCCGACGAATTCCGTCGCCCGGTCAGGGGGCACGTGGAAGGCGCGGCTGTCGGGACCGGCCACCATCAAGGTGCCCTCGGTCCAGATCAGATCCATGCAGCCGTCGGGGAACACCGTGACCGGGTCGGCGGGCGGGGGCCCGGTGCGCGCCCAGACGACGGCTCGGTCGAGCCGCGCCGCGCGTTCCCGGTATTCCGCCACCCCTCCGACGGTAGCCCCGGGCGCCGACAGAATGCCGCGCCGAGGTGGGCTGCCGCCGATACGCTTGGCTGAGCAGGGACAGCGGAGTCCCGTTCGGGAAAGGACGCGGCCCATGCCCGCAGACGACTTGGTCGACACCGTCAACAGCGCCATCGAACTAACCGTTCCGGCGGCGGCGAAGATGGGGGTGCGCGCGCTCGAGGTGCGCCGCGGATTCGCGGCCACCACCGTGCCGAGCGAGGGCAACGGCAATCATTTCGGCGCCATCTACGCGGGCGTCCAGTTCACCGTCGCCGAGGTACTCGGCGGCGCGATCACCGCGGCCAGCTTCGACACCAGCGCGTTCTATCCCCTGGTGAAGTCGTTCGACATCTCCTTCCGGGCGATGGCCCGCAGCGACCTGCGCGCGGAGACCACGCTGAGCGAGGACGAGATCGAGCGGATCAGCGCCGAGGCCGCGGCCCGCGGGAAGGCCGATTTCGTGTTGGAGGCGGTGGTCACCGACGCCGAGGGCACCACCGTGGCCACCTCACGCGGGGTCTACCAGCTGCGTGCGTTCGGGCGCTGAATCGTAGGGTCGCGGCATGACCGTGCTGCGTTCCGTCGTGCTCTTCGTGCTGGCCGCCGTCGCCGAGATCGGCGGGGCCTGGCTGATCTGGCAGGGCGTGCGCGAGCACCGGGGCGTGGCGTGGATCGGCGCGGGTGCCGTGGCGTTGGGCCTGTACGGATTCGTCGCGACGCTGCAGCCTGATGCGCATTTCGGGCGGATTCTGGCCGCGTACGGCGGTGTCTTCGTCGCGGGTTCGCTGCTGTGGGCGATGGCGTTGGACGGGTTCCGGCCCGACCGGTGGGATGTGGTCGGCGCGCTGGTCTGCCTGGTCGGGGTCGGGGTCATCATGTATGTGCCGCGGGCGTGACCTCGCTGTCACACGACGCGGGACCGGTCGTAAGATCTGGCGGCACAACGTTTCGGCTCGGCAGAGGGGTGGGCTCGATGCAACCGGCAGGATCTGTGCAGCGACCGCGGGTTGCGGGGTTTCCCGGGCCCGACATCGACGACGAACCCGATGTCTGGTCCGGTGCGGCCATCGACGACGACCGGATCAGAGCGCTCGCCGTCGGGGCCTATTACGGGCGCAGCTGGGGCGCGCACTGCGACGGTGTCGCCTTCCTGCCCGAGGAGGACGACAGCACCTCGACCCGGCGCGAGGCCGCGATCGAGGGACTGCACGAATCGTGGGGCGTCGACAATGCCGACGACGCGCGCGACACCATCCGCAGGCTGCTCGCGGGCATGCACGCGCCGCTGTTCGAACTCGTCCACCCGCTCGCCGTCGCCGCGGCGACCGAGCAGGGCCGGGTCGACCGGTCCGGGCTGGCCGACGAGCATCGCGAATTCCTGCACACGCTCTCGGGTTTCCGCGGCTACCGTGGCCCGGCGGGCATCGACCGCGACTACGACGCGTGGCTGCAGGCCATCAAACTCGGTATCACCGACAGCCTCCCGACACCGCTGCAGACCGACGCCACCGCATGGGATCTGGCGCGGCTGGTCTTCATCGCCCGCGCCGCCTGCACCGCCGGGTATCTCACCGAGGACGAGGCCTGGGACCACATGCTGACCGGCCTGGACCGGGCGCGTCAGCACTACCGCAACTGGCGGCAGTTCGGCGACGGCTTCCTCACCGGCGCGATCTTCTGGGCGGCCGCGCAGGACCTGTCGGCCGCCAGGACCCAGATCGCCGAACGCAGGCGGATGATCGCCGGGCTGCACCTGCGCCCGTCGAGCCCGTGGCGACGGGTGGCCCTGCATCAGGGAGCGCCGGTGTTCAGCCCGGCATGGCCAGCATGATGCCGACGGCCTGACGCCGGAACGGATCGTCGGCGACCATCCCCAGCTTGCGCCGCTCCACCAGCAGCTGCCATTCGCCGAACAGGTCCGCCGAGGACGGCAGCGACTGCGCGATCGAACCGTCGACGTGCTCGATCTCGCAGGCCAGCCGCAGCGCCTCGGCGACCCGGCCCAAATCGACCGGCTCCCAGTCGAGGAAGTCCAGCTCGGCGCCGGCGCCGGACACCCGCAACGTCACCACCTGCCCCGGCGCGGTCAGCACCGCGGCGCCGGACAGCACCGCGACCGGGAACTCGTAGACCGCCCAGGCCGAGACGAACAGCAGCCGCAGCGTCGTGATCGCGACCAGTCCCGGTGCGCCCTCGTGCCCGGCCTGGGCCAGCTCGAGCACGTACTCGTCCGGTCGCGCACAGCCGTGCAGGATCTCGATCTCGCGCCCGGAATTGCCCGCGTACCGCATCCGCGCCGCCGCGGCCGTCACATCGGGGCGCTGCGGGCCGTTCGGGCCGGGAACCGGGGACGGCGGAACGAGATTCGGGCGCGGCGGGAACACCCGACGCAGACTGATCAGATCCCGTTCGACCGCCCTGACCAGGACCTGCGCCTGCTCGCGCACCCCGGTCTCCAGGAACACCGGCACCGGATGCCGATCGGTCGGCGCGCCCTGCACGCTGACCTGCGCGGACCGGAAGAACAGCAGCATCGCCAGCTGGTCGTCGTCGGTGGTCGCCAGCGCGATCCTGGCCAGCTCGGCCACGGCGATATCGAGCGCGGCCTCGTTGTCGGCCCGCAGCGGCGTCGTCACCAACCGCCCGTCCGCATAACGCACGGCGACGCGCGCACCCCATACCTCGATCACAGCCAATCCCTCCTGGCCAGCCCCACTGTGCAGGGATCCTACTGACGACCGGCGCGGCGGCGCGGGGCGGCATCGGACCGCTCCTGCCTGCGACCGCGGACTAGCCGGCCGGGTGCACCAAAGATGTTGTGTTGCAGTTGTTTTCCCGGCAAACAGACGAGCCGTGAGAGGCTCTGGCAGGTAGTCTCATCACGTACCGACGGGTGGGGGGACTCCGGTGATCGATCCACGGCAGATGGCTGTTCTCATTCGAGCGGACGGCGTGGTCAAGGACCGCACCAAAGACGTCGAGGACATCCGGCCCAACGGCCATCGCATTCGCATCACCTACACGGGCAGCAGGCCCTACGACTACGGGCAGCAGAACGTGACGGTGTTGACCCACCCACGCCCGGTGGCCCTCGATCCGCAGACACGGATCATGGTCCGTGGGCAGGTGTGGGACACAGCGCACTCCGCACTCGAGTTCTCGGACAGCAGCCAGACGTGGTGGCACATCTTCTACGGGACCGCGGGTGCCTTCGCCGCCTATCCGAGCTCGGAAGTCGAGATCGTTCGAGATCATGCGCACGACCCCGGCACAGCTCGCGTACTGAGCTATTGGAAATCGGTCGCGCGGCACCTCGGCGAGCCGAGCGCGACGCTGCGCGAGATCCACCGCGACGGGATGTTCGTCCATCCCGAAAGCGCGCTCTATCGCTACCTTCACGCGCGCCCGATCGAGGAGGTCGCGGGCCCGGACAGTCCGCCGTTGTATCCGTTCCGGACCAATCTCAGCCAGCGGGCAGCCGTCGCGAATGCCCTGCGCTATCCGATATCGGTGATCGACGGACCACCGGGGACCGGCAAGACCCAGACCATCCTGAACCTCATCGCCACCATCGTCGTCGACGAGTCGAAAACCGTCGCGGTGGTCTCGTCCAACAACACCGCGGTCGACAATGTGCACACCAAACTGCGCGACGCCGGATTCGGCTTCATCACGGCCAACCTGGGCCGCGCGGCGAAACGCGAGGAGTTCCTGGCCGGCCAGGCACCGCGCAATCAGCTGATCGAGGGGTTGCGCCGCCGCGCACCGGTCGCCTTGCCGTCGGCGGTGGCGATGGTCGAGCGCGACCGTCGGCTGCTCGGATTGCGCGAAACCGAGCGTGAGCTGGCGCAGTTGCGCGCCGAGCACTCGGCCTACCTATTGGAACAACAACATTTCGACGGATATCTCGCGCGCCATGAGCTCCCTGACGCCGACAACCTGCCGGTGCTGCGGTGGCGGTCCGACAAGATCCTGTCCTTCATCGCCGATACCGACCCCGACCTGGCCCGCACGAGCGGATTGGGTCAGGTCATCGATCGGATCGGAAAATACTTCAAGTACCGGTCGTTGCGGTTCGCCGACGATCAGGATGTGGACGTCGTCCTGCGTCTACACCAGCTGTTCTACCGGACCAAACTTGCGGAGCTCGAGCGCCGGATCGACGCTGCGGCGAAATCGCTCGCGGGAAAGCACTTCGAAGAACTGGCCGAGGACCAGCGCAAGCTTTCGGAGGAATGGCTGGCCGAGCACCTCCGGCTGCGCTACCTCGACCGGAGTCCGCGCCGCTACGACAAGAACTACATGCGCGAGTGGGCGGAATTCAGCCACGACTATCCCGTTGTCCTGAGCACCTGTCATTCCTTGCAGCGCAGCATCGGCAAGGGTCGCCTGGTCGACTATCTCGTGATCGACGAAGCGTCGCAGGTGGATCTGCTGGCCGCTGCCGTGGCAATGTCGTGCTGCCGGAATCTGATCGTGGTCGGTGACCTGCGCCAGCTGGAACCGGTCGAGAGCGGGATCCCGGCGCAGGCATGCGCGCCGGTACCCGGTTCTGCCTACGACTACCACCGGCACAGCATCCTGTCCTCGCTGACCGCGCTGTTCGGCGACGGCTTGCCGCGAGTGATGCTGCGCGAGCATTACCGCTGCGCACCGGCGATCATCGGATTCTGCAATCAGAAGTTCTACGATGACGACCTCATCCCGTTCTCCGCGAGCCCTCCCGGCTACCAGTCGATGGTGGTCGCGCGGACCAGTGCGGGAAACCATATGCGTCGGTTCCGCGGTGGTGGCCGGATCAATCAGCGCGAGATCGACGTCATCGAACGGCAAGTGCTGCCGCACTATTGCGCCGAGTTCGATGCCACCGAGATCGGGATCACCACGCCCTACCGCAAGCAGGCGGATCGCGTCGACGCGTTGATCGAGAGCATCGAGGCCGATTCCGTCCACAGCTTCCAAGGCCGGGAGAAGGACGCCATCGTGATGACCACGGTGCTCGACGAGAAGCCGAGCAGTCAGCGGGGTATCGGAGGTCTGGAATTCGTCGATGATCCGCGGCTCGTCAATGTCGCCGTGTCCCGCGCCAAGAAGCGGTTCGTCCTGGTCACCAACAACGAGATGCTGCCGGGCAGCCGGAACCTCCGCGATCTGATCGGGTACATCCGCTACCAGAATCCGGGCAAAGAGGTCTTCGACAGCGAAATCGTGTCGGTCTTCGACCTGCTGTACAAGCAGTACTCCGCGCAGTTGGACCGTCTTGCTTCCCGAGTTACGCGAAGTCCAGGGCACAAGTCGGAGCGAGTGATGCGCGCCGTACTCGGTGAGCTGTTGCCAACCGAATTTCCCGGTCTCACCTTCGCCGAACAGGTGCCGTTGAAACACCTTCTGCCCGATACCGACCGGCTTTCCGCGGATCAGTTGCGGTTCGCCCGGAATCGCCGTTCCTCGGTCGACTTCGAGATCTACAACCGGGTGACCAAGCAGCGCGTGTGCGTCATCGAAGTGGACGGATTCGAATTTCACGAGAACCGTCCCGAGCAGTTGGCGCGCGACGCGCTCAAGGACGCGATCTGCGCCACCTACGGCATCGCGCTGCTGCGTCTACCGACCACCGGCAGCAACGAGATCGAGCGCCTCCGCATCGAACTCACCACCCTCCTCGCCAACGCGACGCAGTGACGTGATCAGCTGGTCAAGTCCACCCTGAACGCGGTGGCGAGCGGTTTGCCGCGGCCGGTGGGGCTGGTTTCGCCGATCCAGGCGATCAGGCCGTAGACGTGGGCGCGGAAATCCGGGTGTCCGGCGTGGTTCTGGGCGGTCTGGCCTGTACACAGGCAGTTGTGGAGCAGAGCGCGGACCGCGTCGTAGTGCTCGACTCGCACCCGTCGCACCGAACCACTGTCGCATATCCGGTTGATGACCAGCCGACGGAACGCGGCACATCGTCCGGGACTGTTGCCGGTGCGGGGAGGCGGCGTAGATTCGACTGCGCTGCTCGGGTGAGTTTTCTTCCACGAAGGGATCGCCGTCATGAGCGTGTCACCCCGGAGAACATGTGCGGTGCTCGCGGTTCTGCTGGCCCTGACCACCGCGGCGTGCGGCTCCGACAGCGACACGCGCACGGCGACCTCGGCGCCCGCGAGCCAGGAAGCCGCGCGGATCACCGACATCGTGCGCACCAAGGTGACCGAACTCGGTGTCAGTTCCGCCGTGTACGGCGTCTGGCGGGGCGAGGACCAGATCGCACTCGGCGCGTTCGGCGGCTCACCGTTGGGCGTTCCCGCGACACCCGAGATGAAAGTGCGCGTCGGCCAGCCGATGGAGCCGATGCTCTCCACTGTGCTGTGGCGGCTCGACGGTGACGGTGTGCTGAAGATGGACGAACCCATCGCCCGCTGGCTGCCCGACTTCCCGCGCGCCGACAAGATCACCCCGCGCATGCTCGCCGACAGCACCTCCGGCATCGCCGACTACGTGACCGAGCCGGAATTCCTGAAGATCTTCGGCGAGAACCCGATCCGTGAGTGGACCGCGACGCAACTGCTCGAGCGTGCCAACGCGCGCCCACCCCTGTTCGAGCCGGGCACCGACTTCGGCTACGCGCACAGCGATCTCGTCGTCCTCGGCGAGGTCCTGCAGACCGCGACCGGAAAGCCGTTGGGCGAGTTGATCGCCGACCACATCCTGATCCCGTTGGGCATGCACGACAGCAAGGTCGTCCTCAACCCCGCGATCGACGTCCCCTACCTGCACGGCTACACCAACGAACGCAACGTCTTCGAGGACTCCACCTTCTGGAACCCCACCGCCTTCCTGCACAGCGGCAACATGAACGCCCCCGTCGCCGACATCGCCCGCTGGGTCCGCGCCCTCGCGACCGGCGAACGCCTCACCCCCGACCAGTTCCAGCAGATGATGTCCCCCTCCACCGCAGGCCTAGGCCCCCTCACCACCGACAAATACTTCGCCTTCGGCGTGGTCCACCTCGCCGACTGGCTCTACATGAACCCCGCCTACGGCGGCTACAACGGCGTCGCCCTCCACGACACCAAATCCGCCACCACCATCATCGTCTACACCACCCACGGCCCCACCTCCCCCGCCACCAACAACGCCATCCCCATCGGCACCACCCTCGCCACCCACCTCGTCCCCGACCGCCCACCCGCGGTTCCCGAAGGATGAACATCGGGATTGCCGTCCTTCCGAACCGGACTCGGGTGCAACGGTTCCTTGGTGGTGGAACGACGGCCGTGGCTTCGAAGGGTGCCCGAAGGTGGCAGGCTGTGCTGATGGCCGACGAACTAGAACCCACCACCGATCACTCCGGTGGCGAAGTAATCGAGTCGCAGGAAGAAGCGACCAAGCGGAAGTTCCGCGAAGCACTCGAGCGAAAGAACGGAAACGCCGCTGTCGGCGGCGCCGCCCAGAACGCCGCCAAGGTCCGCGGCACGCAAGCGGCAGCGGGCGGCAAGCGCACCTTCCGCCGCCGGGCAGGCGGCTGATCCACCAGCACGAAAAAGCCCCTCACCTGGGTTCCAGGTGAGGGGCCTCGAGTGGAGCTGCCGGGAATCGAACCCGGGTCCTCCGCCGCGTCTTCAGGGCTTCTCCGTGTGCAGTTCGCTAGGTCTCTACTTGGACCTCCGGGTCTCGCGAACAAGCCCGGATGACGATCCCAGTCGCTGTTTGATGTCCCGTCCGACTCCGCGACCGAGCCGAACGGTAATTCCCTCTAGCTGATGCCAGTACCCGGGTCGAGGGACGAACCCGGACTGACAGAGACGACCTGCTACTTAGGCAGCGAGGGCGTACTCGCGCTGATTGGAATCGGCGCTTAATTGGTTGCAACGACGCTTACGGTGGTCTCTTGCCTGCACCGACACGCTTCCCCTGAATCAACGTACGCAGTCGAAACCGTTCAGCCCCGTACGTGCCCGCACCCTGCGGGCTAGTCATATTAACACTCCCGCTGCCGCGGATCTTCCCGTTATTTCTGCCAGTGGGCGATGTCGCCCCGGTGACCTGGTAGCGAACGTCACCGGCCCGGCTCGGTCAATCCGGTCAGCGGTGCCGGTCGGGGCGGGTACTGTTCTCGATCGGTCGCACCGGGACAGCCAAATCCTTTGGGCGGCTGGAGCAAGGAGTTACCTGATGGCATTCACCAAACCGCGGGCACTGCGCCGTGCCGCGGTGATCCCGTTCGTCGCCGGTCTCGTCTTGGCCGGGGCCTGCTCGTCGAGCGAGCAGGCCGAGGGGCCCGGCGTGACGAGTGCGCCCTGCCCCGGCTCGGCGCACAAGGACCGGGGCTGCATCTATCTCGGCGTGCTCTCCGACCTCGGGGGCGGGCCGTTCGCACCGCTTGGCATCTCGATGAACGAGGGACAGCTGGCGTTCTGGAACCAGGTGAACCAGTCGGGCGGCATCGGCGGCTACGACATCGACATCACCACCTACAGCCGCAACACCTCCTTCGATCCGCGGGTGCACCGCACCGCGTACCACGAGATCGAACCGCACGTGCTCGCGCTGGCGCAGAGCCTCGGCACCGGGCAGTCGATCGCGCTGCTCAACCAGATGGACACCGACGACATGGTCAGTGTCGCGGCCACCCAGTGGTCGGGCTGGAACTATCGCAGCGCCGACCGCAATCTGGTGCTCAGCGCGGGCTACTCCTATTGCACCGAAGCCGTGATGGGGCTGGACTGGTTCGCCGAGAACCACTACGCGCCACGCAATATCGCCATCGTCGCCTATCGCGGCAACTGGGGCGGCGACTACGCCAGCGGCGCGCTGAAGTGGGCGCTGGCCAACGGCGCCACGATCGCCGACCGCATCGACACCGGCCCCAACGGCGAGGTCGGCAACCAGGACAGCCCGGTCGAGGAGGTGCTGGCCGCGTCACCGGATCTGGTCATGCTGGCCACCGGACCCGCCGAGACCGCCGAGATCGTGGGCAAGCTCGTGAAGGCGGGCTTCACCGGCCGGTTCCTCGGCTCCCTGCCCACCTGGAACGCGGCCCTGCTGCAGACGGCCGCCGCGCCGGCGCTCACCGCGCTGTACAACTACACGACTCCGGTCGACAGCTGGAGTGGTGACAGCGTCGGCGCCCAGCGCGCCCGCGCGGCCGTCGACCACGAACCGGCCAACTTCGGTTACTCGCTGGGCTGGGCGATCTCCTATCCGCTCAAATCCCTGCTCATCGCGGCCGCCGCCGACGGCGAGCTCACCCGCTCCGGCCTGCGCCGCACCATCACCGATCTGAAGACGGACGGGGAGGGCATGGTCGTGGTGCATCCGGCCGGCGCCACCGCACCCGATCTGTCCGAGGAGTGGTCGGTGGTGTTCAAGCCGGACGCGACGGCGCCGATGGGGGCCAGGGCGATCAGCACCGGCTACCAGGGGACCACGCTGGGACGGCTGGACATCCAGGAACCCTGCACCCGGCTCTAGCCGCTCAGTTCGCGGCGATCATCCCGACCGCCGCGAGCGCGAGCACCATCCCGACCTTCTGCAGCCCGCCGATCCGCTCACCGAGCAGGACCATCGCCAGCAGGACGGTCGCCGCCGGATACAGCGAGCCGATCACGCTGACCACCGACAGCATCGAGCCGTGGAAGGCGTACAGCAGCGCCGCGTTGGCGATCACGTCGAGCACGCCGATCGCCAGCGCCAGCCGCAACGGTTCACCGTGCAGTCCGCGGAATTGGCCCGCGGCCAGCGCCGAGGTCCACACCACGGCCGTCGCCGCGGCGCGCTGACCGAGCAGTGGCCACAGGCCCGCGCTCGCGCTCGTCTCGTGCAGGAAGAAGAACGCGAAACCGAACGCGGCGCCCGACCCGACGGTCAGCAGCGCGACCCGGCGACTGAACCGCAGTTCCCGGCCGCCGATGATCTCCTCGGTCGTCTCGTCGGGCGCCTCCCGGCTGACCAGCACGACCGCGACCAGCGCGAGCGCGATCCCCGCGATCGCCATCGGACCAGGCCGCTCGCCGAGGAAGAACCCCGCGATCACCGGGATGCCGGCGACCAGCACCGCGGTCACCGGTGACACCACCGCCATCGGCCCGTCGGCCAGCGCGGCGTAGAACCACCACACCGCGAGCCCGCTGGCGACACCGGCGGCCAGACCCCACAGCATCGATGCGGCGTCCGGATGCCCGCCGACCAGCGGCGCGATCAGCAGGACCAGCAGCACCGACCACGGGTACGACACGACGACCACCCGCAACGCGGTGACCCGTCGTGCCGCGATCCCGCCGAAGAAGTCACTGACTCCGTACCCCGTCGCCGCCACGAGGGCGAGCAGGACGGAGATCAACGCATGCCTTTGACCCGCCGACCGATCTCGCGCGTGACCTCACGCTCGGCCTGCCTGCGGGCCAGGTCCTGGCGCTTGTCGTAGTCCTGCTTGCCCTTGGCGAGGGCGAGCTCCACCTTCACCTTGCCGTCGGAGAAGTACATCGACAGCGGCACCAGCGTCTGGTTGCCCTCCCTGGACTTGCCGACCAGGTGCTCGATCTCGCGCTTGTGCAGCAGCAGCTTGCGGGTGCGCCGCGGCGAATGGTTGGTCCAGGTGCCGTGGCTGAACTCCGGAATGTGCAGGCCGCGCAGCCACACCTCGCCGTTGTCGACGGTCGCGAAGGCGTCGACGAGCGAGGCCTTGCCCTCGCGCAGGCTCTTCACTTCGGTGCCGACCAGCGCGATCCCCGCCTCATAGGTGTCGAGGATCGTGTAGTTGTGCCGCGCGCGGCGGTTGGTCGCGATGACCTTCCGGCCCTTTTCCTTCATAACGGTCAACTCTAAGTGACCGCGCCACCCGTTTATTCCGTGGTCTCTCCCGCCCTCAGCTCGCGGCGCGTTCGGCGGCGCGGGCCAGCGCCCGGTCGCGTTGCTCTTCGAACCGGGCCGCCTTGACCTCCAGGTCGAGCAGGTAGGCGTGCAGTTCATCGCGGGCGAGTTCACCGTCGGCGCCGAAATCGGTGCGGTCGAAGACCTTCCAGGTGCGCAGGACGGGCTCGAGCACGACGTCGAGGTGCTGGCGCAGGTCGTAGACGCCGTGCTTGGCCAGCAGGACCGCGTTGCGCCGGAAGTTGGGCTGGTTGAGACCGGGCATCTGGAAACGCAGGACGACATCGGTGATGGCCCGCATCGCCGCGTCGGGCGTGAGGTCGAGGGCGGCCGCGCACAGCTTGCGGTAGAAGATCATGTGCAGGTTCTCGTCGGTCGCGATGCGCGCGAGCATCCGGTCGGCGATCGGATCGTTGCACAGCCTGCCGGTGTTGCGGTGGCTGATCCTGGTCGCCAGCTCCTGGAAGGTGACGTAGGCGACGCCCTTGAGGAACTGTGAGCCCGGCTCCGGCTTGGCGATGCCCGCGGTCATATGCGCCATCCTGGCCTCTTCCAGCGCGACCGGGTCGACCGCGCGGGTCACCACCAGGTAATCGCGCATGACGATGCCGTGGCGGTTCTCCTCGGCGGTCCAGCGCCCGACCCAGGTTCCCCAGGCGTTGTCGAAGCCGAAGGTGTCGGCCAGTTCACGGTGGTAGGAGGGCAGGTTGTCCTCGGTGAGCAGGTTGGTGATCATCGCCGCCTTGGCCACCTCGCTCAGCCGCGACTGCGCCGGGTCCCAGTCGTTCCCGCCCATCGCCGCGAAGTTGCGCCCGTCGTCCCACGGCACGTAGTCGTGCGGGTGCCAGTCCTTGGCCTTGGCCAGGTGGTCGTTCAGGTTGGCTTCGGCGGTCGGTTCGAGCTCGGCCAGGATGTCGCTGTCGGACAGCAGCTTCATAGATGTCACCTCGGTTTGCGGGCGGGAACGGCGGTTCCCCTGCCGCCAACCTTGGATGCTGAACTCGGCGCCGGGGGTCACATGAGGAAACGTTGTGCCCGGTCACAGCAAGCCGCGGTGCGAGCTAGGCGGGTGGTAGTGCGGGGCCGAACTGGTCGATCCGCAGCGGCAGTGCGGGCCACGGGGTCAGATCCGGGGTGAGCTCGCCGACGACCAGGACCCCCGCATCATCGAAGGCGGCCCTGGCCCGGTCGACGTGGTCGTCGGAGGTCACCAGCACGGCGGCGCGCAGGTGGTGTTCGGCCATCAGCGCGGCGGTGTTGCGGGCGTTGGCCACGGTCGAGTCGGCGTGCGGGTCACGCAGAATCCGCGCCGGGTCGATGCCGGCGGCCACCAGCCAGTCGGCCATCGCGTCCGCCTCGGTCAATCCGGCCTGGGGATTGCCGCCGGTGACGATGATCGGCGACCACGGCGCGAACACCGCTTGCACGAAGCCTGCCCGCAACCGCCGGATCAGTTCCGCGCGCAGGGTGCCCTCGGGCGTCAGTCCGTAGCCGAGGATCACCACGGCAATGTCGTCGCCGTAGGTGCCGGGCAGCGCCGGCGTCAGCACCCGGTGCAGATCCTGCACCGTGACCGGCGCCGGCGGTTCGGCGGTGCCCGCTTGTGCTGCGGCACAGACGAATCCGGTCGCCGCCACCGCAGCGCACACCCCTCGCGTGATCCAGGTGACCCACACCATTCCCGTCGCCTCCTCGAGCCGGGACCGATCAGCTCGATCGGTCCGAGGAGGCCAAGGGTGCGCCGGGAATCGGGCCGCCGGAAGCGCTATGACCTGCGGCTACCACAGGTCACAGCACTCGGCGTCATCCGCTGGTCTGCAGCATCGCAAAGATTCCGGAACCGCGCGGGTCATGCCGTGTGGGGAAAGCGGTTCAGCCGCCGGGCCGCAAGGCCAGGTAGAGAACCAGGGCCGCGGTGAAGGCGAGGATCAACGCCACCGTGGACCAGCGGGGCCTGCCCCGGCGCTCCACGGGGTGACGGCCACCGAGCAGAGTCGGCGCGACCGGGTCGATGCGGCGGTGCGGCATCGGCGGCGGGGTGTCGGATCCGCCCGAGCTCACGCCGCCCGACGTCTCGGTCTCGGACCCTTCACCGTCAGCCATGGCTCGACAGTATCGCGCCGTTCCCCGATTCGTCGCGGGTTCCTTCCCGCCTGCGCGGGCGCCTATTCCTCGGTCAGCGCGGCCAGCACCCCCTCGCCGTAGCGGGCCAGCTTGTTCTCGCCGACGCCGCCGACGGTGCCGAGCTCGGCGAGCGAACCCGGTTTGCGCGCAGCGATTTCGCGCAGCGTCGCATCGTGGAACACCACGTAGGCGGGCACGCCCTGTTCCTTCGCGGTGGCCGCGCGCCAGGCCCGCAGACGCTCGAACAGGGGCAGATCGGTGGCGGGCAGGTCGACGGTGGCCTTGGCCGATTTGGCCGCGCGCGCCGGGCGAGCCGCGCGTTCGGGTTCGCGGCGCATCGGCACCTTCCTGCCCTCGAACAGCACCTCGTTGCTGGCGTCTGTCAGCGCGAGCACGCCGTATTCGCCGTGCACGGCGAGCAGTCCGCCCGCGAGCAGCTGACGCACAACGCCACGCCATTCGGTGTCGCGCAGATCGGTGCCGATGCCGAAGACCGACAGTTCGTTGTGCCGGTGCTGGGTGATCTTCGGGTTGGTCTTGCCGAGCAGGATGTCGACGAGATGGCCCGCGCCGAAGGCCTGTCCCCGTTCCCGTTTGAGCCGCAGCACGGTCGAGAGCAGCTTCTGCGCCGGCACCGTGCCGTCCCAGGTCTCCGGCGGGTTCAGGCACACATCGCAGTTGCCGCAGGGCTTGCCGGGCTGACCGAAGTAGTTCAGCAGCTGGACGCGTCGGCAGCCTACCGTCTCGCACAGGGCGAGCATGGCGTCCAGATGCAATTGCAGCTGCCGACGGTGCGCGGCGTCGCCTTCGCTGGAGTCGATCATCTTGCGCTGCTGGACGACATCGGCCAGGCCGTAGACCATCCAGGCCGTGGACGGGAGTCCGTCACGGCCGGCGCGGCCGGTCTCCTGGTAGTAGCCCTCCACCGATTTCGGCAGGTCGAGGTGGGCGACGAAGCGCACGTCGGGCTTGTCGATGCCCATGCCGAAGGCGATGGTGGCCACCACGATCAGGCCGTCCTCGCGCAGGAACCTGGCCTGGTTCTCGGCGCGGGTCCGGTTGTCCAGACCCGCGTGATAGGGCACCGCGCGCACGCCGTTCTCGTTGAGCAGCGCCGCGGTCTTCTCCACCGAATTGCGCGACAAGCAGTAGACGATGCCCGCGTCGCCGGGGTGCTCGGCGCGGATGAAGTCGAGCAGCTGGCGGTCGGCGCGGTTCTTCGACTCGATCCGGTACTGGATATTGGGCCGGTCGAAGCTGGAGACGAACTGCTTGGCCGTGCCGAGGTCGAGTCGTTCGACGATCTCGGCACGGGTCTTCTCGGTGGCGGTCGCGGTGAGCGCGATGCGCGGGACATCGGGCCAGCGCTCGTGCAGCAGCGACAGCGCGAGATAGTCGGGCCGGAAGTCGTGGCCCCACTGGGACACACAGTGCGCCTCGTCGATCGCGAACAGCGCCACGGTGCCGCGCTCGAGCAGCCGCAGCGTCGATTCCAGGCGCAAGCGTTCCGGCGCGAGGTAGAGCAGGTCGAGCTCACCGGCGACGAACTGCGCCTCGACCGTGCGCCGCTGATCCGGCGACTGCGTGGAATTGAGGAATCCGGCGCGCACACCGAGCGCGCTGAGCGCGTCGACCTGGTCCTGCATGAGCGCGATCAGCGGCGAGACCACGACACCGACACCGGATCGCACCAGCGAAGGCACCTGGTAACACAGCGATTTGCCGCCACCGGTCGGCATCAGGACCAGCGCGTCACCGCCGCCGACGACCTGCTCGACGATGGCCGCCTGGTCACCGCGGAAGCTGTCGTAGCCGAAGACCCGGCGCAGCACTTCCTCGGCCGTCTCCCCCCGCGCGGGGGCAGCGGCCCGCCCCGGCCTGGCCGGGGCGAGGTCGTCGAAGTGGAGGCCGCCGGTGTCATGGAAATCGTGCTCGGAGACATAGCCACCGTCGGACGGGTACGCGTCGTCGGGCGGGAAGTCTTCGGGCGGGAAGTCGTCGACATCGGGGGCTGTGGCGCCGGAATTGCTCACCGGGCCATCCTACGAGCGAGCGCCGGGCCCGCAGCCCGTCCACCGGACCCGACGACGGCGTTCACCGGTAGTTGCGCACATGTGGATAACTCGGATCAGCCGCGCAAACGGGCGAGGACCTCGTCCTGGAGCAGGCCGTTGCTAGCCACCGCGTCACCGCCGTGCGGGCCGGATCGCCCGTCCAGGGAGGTGAACGTGCCTCCGGCCTCGCGGACCAGGATGTCGAGCGCGGCCAGGTCCCACAGTGACACCTCCGGCTCGGCGGCGATGTCGACCGCACCCTCGGCGACCAGGCAATAGTTGAAGAAATCGCCGTAGCCGCGGACCCGCCAGACCTCGTCGGTGAGGTCGACGAACTTCTCCCGCAACCCCCGCTCGTGCCAGCCGGACAGGCTGGAGAAGGCCAGGCTCGCCGAGTCGAGGTCACGCACCGCCGACACCGTGATCGGCTTCGGCGCCCCGGGGTGCACCTGGACCCACGAGCCCGAACCCGCCGCCGCCCACCAGCGCCTGCCCAGCGCGGGGGCGCTCACCACGCCGACCACCGGAACGCCGTCCTCGAGCAGGGAGATCAGGCTGGCCCAGACCGGTACGCCGCGGACGAAGTTCTTGGTGCCGTCGATCGGGTCGACCACCCACTGCCTGCCGGTGAACTCCGCGTCACCGCCGAATTCCTCGCCGAGCACGGCGTCGCCGGGGCGTTCCTCGGCGAGCACGCGCCGGATCACCTGCTCGACCGCCAGGTCGGCATCCGAGACCGGGGTCAGGTCCGGCTTCGAGTCGACCTTCAGGTCGACGGCACCGAAACGCACCCGCGAGATCGCGTCGGCCTCGTCGGCCAGTCGGAGGGCAAGGTCCAGGTCAGCGGAGTAGGCAGCCACCCGGAAAGTGTATTTGGCGCACCGGCGCGCTCGAGGTCGCGGCCCCTTGTGTCCCGTCGATCAGGCACCCCCTCGATGGCCGCCTACCCGACGTCGCCTGATCGACGGGACGGCCACGTCGCCTCATCGAGGTCGGCGAGCGGCTGGGCACCGACACCGCGGCCTCGATCAGGCCGCGACCTGGGCGGCGCGTGCGGCCACCAGAGCGCTTGTCCACCAGTGCAACTGGTCGAGCAGCGCCCGTGCCTCCGCCTCGAACCCCGCAGGCTCACGCAGCTGTCCGTTCTCGTCGAAGAGCATGTAGTAGCGCGGGAACGAGACATAGTTGCGCACGGTGTGGGCGTTGAGCTCGTTGAACACCTGACGCAGGTGCTCGATGGCCAGCAGGCCGCCGGAGCCGCCGCTGTAGCCGACGAAGCCGATGGACTTGGCGTCCCACTGGGTGTAATGCCAGTCGATGGCCGACTTCAGCGCGGCCGGGTAGCTGCGGTTGTAGTCGGGCGTGACGACGACATAGGCGTCGGCGGCGGCCAGGCGCTCGGTGAGATCGCTCATGCCTGCCGGACGCGGCATGTCGGGGTCGACCGCGGGCGGCACCGGCGGCAGCGCGGCGGGCAGCTCGGCCTCGGCGAGGTCGATGACGTCGACCTCGAAGCGATCGTCGACCTGCTGCGCGAACCAGTTCGCGACCACCGGGCCGAACCGCCCCTCGCGGACGCTGCCGATGATGATCGCGAGCTTCAGTCGCTGTGCGGACATGGTGTCCTCCTCTGTCGTTGCTCCGGCCCGTCCGGCCGATGCGTCAACAGTCGCCCGCCCCGAACCTGTCAGGGAGACCACGCTGAGAGTGGTAGTGGCACGGCCACTCTCGGCACCGCGCGGCTGGGTACCGTCGATCAGGTGAGCGACAACGAACTCGGGCTGTTCCTGCGGACGCGCCGCGAGGCGGTCTCCCCCGCCGAGGTCGGGCTGCCCGAGGGTCAACGCAGGCGCACGCCGGGACTGCGCCGCGCCGAGGTGGCGATGCTGGCCGGGGTGAGCGTGGAGTACCTGATCCGGCTCGAACAGGGCCGCGACCGGCACCCCTCGCCGCCGGTGCTGTCGGCGCTGGCCGACACGCTGCGGCTGAGCCCCCGCGAGCGCGTGCACCTGCACCAGCTCACCAAAGGCATGTCCGGTTTCAGCTGCGGCGCCGCCGAGAACGGCCCGAACCGTACCGTCCGGCCGACGATCCGCGCGATCCTCGACCAGCTCGAACCCGCGCCCGCCGCGATCACCAACCGCTTCACCGAGGTCCTGGCCTGCACCGAGGGCTACCGCAAGCTGATGGCGCCCAGCGGCCTGTTCGAGCAGGGCGAGCCGGCCAATGTGGCCCGGTTCGTCTTCACCCATCCCGGTGCGCGCGAGCTGTACCCGGACTGGGATTCCGCGGCCGACAAGCTGGTCGCCTCGCTCAAGCAGGGCCCGTTCCGCGCCGACCCGATGGTCGCCGCGCTGGTCGACGAGCTCACCGTCACCGCGGGTAGCGCCTTCACCGATCGGCTGGCGTCGCTGCCCGGGTTGCCGCCGTCGGGCGGGATCAACCGGATCAGCCATCCCGAGGCGGGCACCCTGCGCCTGGCCTACGAATCGCTGGATCTGTCCATCGACGACGATCAATCGCTGTATGTCCTGCTGCCCGCCGACGAGGCGAGCGCGACGGCCCTGGACCGACTGGTCGGGCGGCACCCCGGCGGCTTGCGCGCCGTCGCGAGCTGACCCGCGCGCGCCCTGGCGGGTGCGTGTGTTTCACCGTGTCGGAGGCGACCGGTAACCTTGGGAATCGTGCATCCTGACGTTATCGCCGACCTCGCCGAACTCGACACCACGCTCAAGACGGTCGAGTCGGTCCTCGATGTCGAGGAGCTACGCCGTCGCATCGACGAGCTCGAGCACCAGGCGGCCGATCCCGAGCTGTGGAACAACCAGGACCACGCCCAGCAGGTGACCAGCGAGCTCTCGCACGCCCAGAGCGAACTGCGCCGCGTCGAGGAACTGCGCCAGCGCCTGGAAGACCTGCCGGTGCTCTACGAACTGGCCGAGTCCGAAGAGGGCAAGGCCGCCGAGGAAGCCACCGCCGACGCCGACAACGAGCGCGCCGCGCTGCGCGTCGACATCGAGGCGATGGAAGTGCGCACCCTGCTCTCGGGCGAGTACGACAAGCGTGACGCGCTGGTCAACATCCGCTCCGGCGCCGGTGGCGTCGACGCCGCGGACTGGGCGCAGATGCTGATGCGCATGTACATCCGCTGGGCCGAGCGGCACAAGTACGTCGTCGAGGTCTACGACACCTCCTACGCCGAAGAAGCCGGCATCAAGAGCGCCACCTTCGCGGTGAAGTCGCCGTATGCCTACGGCACGCTGTCGGTGGAGATGGGCACGCACCGGCTCGTCCGGATCAGCCCGTTCGACAACCAGGGCCGCCGCCAGACCTCCTTCGCCGAGGTCGAGGTGCTGCCGGTCGTCGAGACCACCGACCACATCGAGATCCCCGAGGGCGAGGTCCGCGTCGACGTGTACCGCTCCTCGGGTCCTGGTGGTCAGAGCGTCAACACCACCGACTCCGCGGTCCGCCTGACCCACATCCCCACCGGCATCGTGGTGACCTGTCAGAACGAGAAGTCGCAGCTGCAGAACAAGATCTCGGCCATGCGCGTGCTGCAGGCCAAGCTGCTCGAGCGCAAGCGCCAGGAAGAGCGCGCGCAGATGGACGCGCTCAAGACCAACGAGGGCGCGTCCTGGGGCAACCAGATGCGTTCCTACGTCCTGCACCCGTACCAGATGGTCAAGGATCTGCGCACCAACTATGAGGTGAACAACCCCTCGGCGGTGCTCGACGGCGATATCGACGGCTTCATCGAGTCCGGAATCCGTTGGCGCATGCGGGAACAGGCCGACGCGTAGCCACCTGTTCGCTCGCCCGTCCCGGGCGTGTTCGCGTTTGACCGGGCACCGAGACCCCGCTGTAACCTTTCGGGTGTGTGTTCGAGCCAACCGGAACTGTGTCAGCGCAACCCCCGTCGACTCTCGGCCGGGGCGAGGCGATGAGCGGCGTCCTCGCGATCAACACGGCCCCGGAGATCACCGGGTGGCTGCGGTCGAGCGGGCTCGAGATCGTCCTGCTGGTGGTCGGCGCGATGCTGTTCGGCCGGTTCGCCGCGTTCATCCGCGACCGGGTGACCACCAAGATCGACGCCGGTTTCCATTCGAGCGACGCGCTGGTCCGCACCGAAGCGGCCAAGCATCGGCATGCCTTGGCCCAGGTCATCACGTGGGTGGTGCTGACCATCGTCTACGTGCTCGTCGGCATGGAGGTGCTGCGCAGGCTCGGCTTCGCGGTGACGGGTCTGGTCGCCCCCGCGGCGGTCCTCGGCGCCGCGCTCGGTTTCGGCGCCCAGCGGATCGTCCAGGACATCCTGGCCGGATTCTTCCTCATCACCGAACGCCAGTACGGCTTCGGTGACGTGGTGCAGATCTCGGTCACCGGCTCCGCCGATCCGGCCGAGGGCACCGTCGAGGATGTGACGCTGCGCATCACCACCCTGCGCAACTCCGACGGCGAGGTCATCACCGTCCCCAACGGGCAGATCGTGAAGGTGACCAACCTGTCCAAGGACTGGGCGCGTGCCGCGATCGACGTGCCGGTATCGGCGCAGGCCGACATCACCAGGATCAACGAGATCCTGCACGAGGTGTGCACCAAGGCCTACCAGGATCGCCGCCTCCAGCCCCTGCTGCTCGACGAGCCGTCCGTGATGGGTGTGGAAGATCTCTCGCTCGACGAGATGAACATCCGGATGGTTGCCCGCACATTGCCGGGCAAACAATTCGAAGTGGGGCGCGAACTGCGCGTGCGCGTCGCCGCGGCCCTGCGTAAGGAAGGAATCAGTGAAACCACGTAAGTCGACAGCGATCCTGATGGCCACCTGGGTGTCCACGTTCGTCGTCTACCTGTTCGTCAAGCCCGCCGAGACCGCGAACACCGGTCCGGTGTCGCTGCTCAACGCCGTCCCCGCCTGGGTCGATCCGACGCCATAGGATTGCTCGCCGCCTCGCCGACGACGTCGGGGCCCGGTCACCGAAGGGGTCGCTGGCTACACTGGCTCCCCGTGATCACCATGCGCAACGTCACCAAGTCGTACAAGACATCGACGCGGCCGGCGCTGGACAACGTCTCCGTCGAGGTGGACAAAGGCGAATTCGTCTTCATCATCGGCCCGTCCGGTTCGGGAAAGTCGACCTTCATGCGGCTGCTGCTGAAGGAGGAAGCGCCGACCTCGGGCGAGATCCGGGTGGCCGATTTCCGGGTCGACCGATTGCCGGGGCGCAAGGTGCCGAAGTTGCGGCAGCGGATCGGGTGCGTCTTCCAGGATTTCCGGCTGCTCCAGCAGAAGACCGTGGAGCAGAATGTGGCCTTCGCGCTCGAGGTGATCGGCAAACGGCAGCAGTTCATCGAACGCACCGTGCCCGAGGTGCTCGACATGGTCGGCCTCGGCGGCAAGGGCAATCGGTTGCCCTCGGAGCTGTCCGGTGGTGAGCAGCAGCGCGTGGCGATCGCGCGCGCGTTCGTCAACCGGCCGCTGGTCCTGCTCGCCGACGAGCCGACCGGCAACCTCGACCCCGACACCAGCGCCGACATCATGTCGCTGCTGGAACGGATCAACCGCACCGGCACGACCGTGCTGATGGCCACCCACGACAACCACATCGTCGACGCGATGCGCAGGCGGGTGGTGGAGCTCGACCACGGCAGACTCGTGCGCGACGAGGCGACCGGTGTCTACGGGGTGGGACGATAATGCGACTGAGTTTCCTGTTCACCGAGGTCGCCGACGGTCTGCGCCGCAACCTGACGATGACCGTCGCGATGATCCTGACCACCGCGGTGTCGCTGATGATGCTCGGCGGCGGCATGCTGTCGGTGCGGATGGCCGACAAGACCGAGAACTTCTTCATCGGCAGGCTCGAGGTGCGGTTCTACCTCGACGACGCCGTCTCCGACACCGACCCCGACTGCGCCGCCGAGCCCTGCAAATCCCTGCTCGCGGACCTGAAGGGCACCTCGGGTGTGGAGAGCGTGCAGTTCCTCAACCGGGCCGACGCGCTCGAGGAGGCCAAGCAGCTGTTCGCCGATCAGCCGGAGATGGTGCAGTACATCGCCGATTCACCGCTGCCCGCCTCGCTGCGGGTGAAGATGACCGATGCCGATCAGTATCAGCACATCTACGACAGCTTCGCGACCAGGCAGGGCGTGCGGATCGTCGCCAACGACAAGGAATTCGTCGACCGGCTGGTCAGCCTGTTCGACGGGTTGCGCAATGCCGCGTTCGGCCTGGCGCTGGTGATGGCGCTGGCGGCGATGCTGCTGGTGTTGAACATGGTGCAGATCGCCGCGTACACGCGGCGCACGGAAGTCGGCATCATGCGCCTGGTGGGCGCGACGCGCTGGTATACCCAGCTGCCGTTCCTCTTGGAGGCGGTGGCGGCCGCGTTCGTCGGCTCGGTGCTGGCGATCCTCGGCCTGGTCATCGCCCGGCCGCTGGTCATCGACCGCGCGCTGGGCCCGCTGTTCGACAGCAATGTCTTCCCGCGGATCACCGGTGACGACATCGCCGTGGTGGCGCTGACGATCGCGCCCATCGGCATCGTGTTCGCCGCGGTGACCGCCTATCTCACCCTGCGCTTCTACGTCAGGGAGTAGTCCCGGCACCGCGATGGCGGGGACCTGTTATCGGGTCCCCGCCATCGGCGTCTGTGCGCCGAGCGAGGCGCCGAGTTGCGCGGTGAGTTCGGTGCGCTGGCGATCCAGGTCGGCGATGCGCCGGCCCAGCTCGGCGGTGCGCTCGGACATGATCCGCACCGACATCTCGCACGCCTGCACCGGTCCGCCGGGTTCGGCGCACGGCATCAACTGACCGATGTCCTCGGTGGTGAGGCCCGCGGCGAGCAGCTCACGGATCTTCGCCACGGCCGCCACCGCCGATTCCGGATAGCTGCGATACCCGTTCGGGTCGCGGTGCGGATGCAGCAGACCCTGTTCCTCGTAGTAGCGCAGCAGCCGTGTGCTGACGCCGGTGCGGTGCGCGAGTTCGCCGATCAGCATGTGATCACCCGCACTGTCGCCTTGACCTTCACACCCATGTGAATCCCTAACCTCCGTCGCATGACAACGATTCCCCTGCAGACCACCGTCCTCGGATCCGGCCCCGGCATCGTGCTCGCGCACGGCGGCGGCGGTGCGATCGAGAGCAACTTCGGCGTCGTCCTGGCCGACCTGGCCGCCGGGCACACGGTGGTCGCCTCCGACTACCCCGGCGACGACACCCCGCTCGACCTCGATGCCCTCGCCGACGCGCTGGTGGCGGCCGCGGTCGAGGCGGGCGTGCCGACCTTCACGATCGTCGGTTTCTCCCTCGGCACCGCCGTGGCCGTGCGCGCCGCCGCCCGGCATCCGGAGCGGGTCACCGGCCTGGCGCTGACCGCCGGGCTGGCCGCCCCCGACAACCGGGCCAGGCTGGCCGTGCAGGCCTGGCAGGACCTGCTCGACCGGGGCGCGCACGAGAGCTTCGCCCGGCTGGTCCTGCTGACCGGCTTCGCGCCCGAGTTCGTCAACGCCCTGCCCGCTGCCGCGATCGACGAACTGGTCGCCCAGACCGCCGCCACGATCCCCGGTGGCACCCGGCAGCAGGCGGCGCTGATCGAGACCGTCGACACGACCGCCGACCTCGCGGGCATCACGGTGCCGACGCTGATCGTGAACACCACCGCCGATCTGCTCGTCGACCCGGCCAACTCCCGCGCGCTGGCCGCCGCGATTCCCGGCGCCGAGTACACCGAGATCGACGCGGGTCATGTGGTCATGGCCGAGCAGCCCGACGCGTGGCGCAAGGCGCTGCTCGAATTCCTGGAGCGACAGGGTCTCTAGGCGGGTTCAGCCGAGGGTGCGCAGCTCGGGCCACACCTGCGACCACGGCCGGACCGGCTCGCGGCAGACGAACAGCGGTTCGCCCTGCTCGTCGTTGTCGATCCCGAGTCCGTTGTCGAGCACGCCTGCCGGTTCGACGACAGAACACAGGCCGGTGAGCCGCGCACGGTCGATTCCGACGGTGAGCACCGTGGTCGCGGTGTCCGGCGGCGGACCCCACCACCAGTAGGCGTTGTGGCCCGAATACGGTGTCGGCAGGTCGTATTCGGCGCCGTAGCGCTCGATGGCACCGGCTTCCCCGTAGTTCGCGGTGAGGATGGCGGCGCCCGGTGGCCGGGCTGCCGCCACCTGCGCGACGACCCGGGGCCAGCCGATCGTCTCCCCCGCGTCGTAGTTCACCGCGAGGACAGGCGAGTCGGGCAGCTGCGCGACCGGAAGCACGGGCAGGAACAGCACCGCCGACATCGCGGCATTCAGTGCGATCACCGAACCGGCTGCCGCCCAGCGCTTTCCCCGATCACCGAGCGCCGTCGCGAGTCCGACCGACCCGGCCGCGAGCAGCACCGGATACATCCCGCCGAGGTAGTACGCCTTACCGCCCGCCACCAGAAACAGCACGAACAGCAGACCGTAGGCGATCGGAAACGCCCGGTACCGCGAGTGCCACAACCGCCACAGACCGTAGCCCCACAGCGGCACGAGCAGCGGGCCGAACAATCCGAACTGCAAGAGCACGAACATGATCGGCGAGTCCGAGGTCCCCGACGAACCGCCCGCGATCGCCCTGCTCAATGCCCACTGCGGCCAGCCGTTGGCCGCCTGCCACCACAGATACGGTGCCGCGATCAACGCCGCGATCGCACAAGCCGCCGCGAAGTACTTGGTGGCAAGCACTTTTCGCAGCGAAGTCAGCAGCACCGCGACCGCGAGCACACCGACGGGCACGACCACCAGCACCTTGTTCTGCACGCCGAGCCCGACCACCGCGCCGACCGCGAGCCACCACCGCGGATCCGCCCCGCGCAGCAGCTTCAGCATCAGCAGACAGATCAGCGACCACGCCGCCAGATCGAACACCGTCGTCCCGAACAGGTGACCGGCCGCCTGCACCATGGCCGCGCTCGCCACGGCACCGGCGGCCAGCGCCCGCGCGCCACGGCCCCCGCCCAGCTCTTTCGCCATCAGCCCCGCGCACACCACGACGAAGGTCGCGGCGGTGATCGCGGGCAGTCGCAATACCCACAGCGCATCGGGGTCGATCGTGGCAATCAGCCGGGCGAGGGCGGGGGTCAGCGGCGGCTGGTCGGGATATCCCCAGTCCAGCCGACGGCCAGCGGCCAGGAAGTACATCTCGTCACGGTGGTAGCCGTAGCGCGTCGTGGTGATCAACAGAACAAGGGCGAAAACCGACGCGATCACGGTCACTCGTCCAGACTGACACGAAATCACCGATTCCAGGGCTGTCGACGAGCTTCTTACTCCAGAGTAAGATAGTCTTACCGAGGAGTAAGATAGCTGGGGTCACAAGCGCCCCGACAGCCGAGGAAATCAGGTGATGATGAGCACTCGAGACAGCGCGACGAAGCGACGTCCGAACGACACGTCCGCGGTCGGCCTCAGCCAGCCCAAGCGGGACTGGATGGGCGCCGCGATGCGCGCTTTGACGACCATTACCGGGTCGGAGCTCGCCGAGAAGTACAACCTGCGCAAGCCCATCGAACGCGTCACCTACGAGGGCACCAAGACCGGTTTCCGGACTCTGGGCGCGGCCACTCGCACCTTCGCCAAGGTCACCGGCGGCGGCCAGCCCAAGCGACTACCCGACAACGAGGCCAAGACCAAGGACTACTTCGACCTCACTCCGTCCGACGAGCAGCAGATGATCGTCGAGACCGTGAAGGACTTCGCCGGCGAGATCCTGCGCCCGGCCGCCTACGAGGCCGACAACGCGGCCAAGGCGCCGCGTGACCTGCTCGAGCGCGCCGCCGAACTCGGCATCACCCTGATCAACGTGCCCGAGGAGCTGGAAGGCGCGGCCAGCGAGCGTGGCGCCGTCACCAATTCCCTGGTGGCCGAGGCTCTCGCCCATGGCGACATGGGTCTGGCGCTGCCGATCCTGGCGCCCAGCGGCGTGGCCGTCGCCCTGTCGCAGTGGGGTACCGACGCGCAGCAGCAGACCTACCTGCCCGCCTTCACCGGCGAGAACGTGCCGCAGGCGTCCGTGGTGATCAACGAGCCGCGCGCGCTGTTCGACCCGTTCGCCCTGCAGACCAAGGCCACCCGCTCCCCCAGCGGCTTCCGCCTCAACGGTGTGAAGAGCCTGGTCCCGGCCGCCGCCGACGCCGAGCTGTTCATCGTGGCCGCCGAACTCGACGGGCGCCCGGCGCTGTTCATCGTCGAGTCCGACACCGCCGGCCTGTCCGTCGAGGCCGACCCGAGCATGGGTCTGCGCGCCGCCGGTCTGGGCCGTCTGATCCTGGACAACGTGGCCGTCGGCGCCGACGCCGTCCTCGGTGACGGTGACGCCAAGGCGCGCGCCGCGGAGTACACCGACGCGGTGCAGCTGGCCCGGCTCGGGTGGTCGTCGCTGGCGATCGGCACCGGCCAGGCCGTGCTCGACTACGTGATCCCCTACGTGAACGAGCGCGAAGCGTTCGGCGAGCCCATCTCGCACCGCCAGGCGGTCGCCTTCATGGTCGCCAACATGGCGATCGAGCTCGACGGTCTCCGCCTGGTGACCCTGCGGGGTGCATCACGCGCGGAGCAGGGTCTGTCCTTCGCCCGCGAGGCGGCGCTGGCGCGCAAGCTCGCCACCGACAAGGGCATGCAGATCGGCCTGGACGGCGTGCAGCTGCTCGGCGGCCACGGCTTCACCAAGGAACACCCGGTCGAGCGGTGGTACCGCGACCTGCGAGCCGTCGGCGTTGCCGAGGGCGTGGTGCTGGTCTAGTCGGTCCGTCTTCGATACCCAGGAGAATTCCATGATCAACCTCGAACTCCCCAAGAAGCTGAAGGCGAGCGCCAACCAGGCCCACCAGGTCGCCTCGCAGATCTTCCGTCCCATCTCCCGCAAGTACGACCTCGCCGAGCACGCGTACCCGGTCGAGCTCGACACCATGGCCGCCATGGTCGAGGGGCTGGCCGACTCCGGCACCCAGAAGATCGGCGGCGCCGCGGGCGGCCGCAACGACGAGGCGGGCGAGACCGACATCCTCGCCAATGCCAACGGCGGCAACATGTCCGCGCTGCTCAACGCCCTGGAGACCTCGTGGGGCGACGTCGGCCTGATGCTGACCATCCCCTACCAGGGTCTGGGCAACGCCGCCATCGCCGCGGTCGCCACCGACGAGCAGCTGGCCCGCTTCGGCAAGGTGTGGGCCTCGATGGCCATCACCGAGCCGTCCTTCGGTTCCGACTCCGCCGCGGTCACCACCACCGCCGTCCTCGACGGTGACGAGTGGGTCCTCAACGGCGAGAAGATCTTCGTCACCGCCGGTGAGCGTTCCACCCACATCGTGGTGTGGGCCTCGGTCGACAAGAGCCTCGGTCGTGCGGCGATCAAGTCGTTCGTCGTCCCGCGTGACGCTCCCGGCCTGTCGGTGGCGCGGCTCGAGCACAAGCTCGGCATCAAGGCCTCCGACACCGCGGTGCTGCTGTTGCAGGACTGCCGCATCCCGGCCGACAACATCCTCGGCTCGCCGGAAGTCAACGTGGAGAAGGGCTTTGCCGGGGTCATGCAGACCTTCGACAACACCCGCCCGCTGGTCGCCGCCATGGCCATCGGTGTCGCCCGCGCCGCGCTCGAGGAACTGCGCACCATCCTCACCGAGGCCGGTGTCGAGATCTCCTACGACACCCCCGCGATGAACCAGCACGCCGCCGCGGCCGAATTCCTGCGCATGGAAGCCGATTACGAGTCGGCCTACCTGCTGGCCCTGCGCGCCGCCTGGATGGCCGACAACAAGAAGCCCAACTCCCTCGAGGCTTCGATGTCCAAGGCCAAGGCAGGCCGCACCGGCACCGATGTCACCCTCAAGGCCGTCGAACTCGCAGGCACCCTGGGCTACTCCCAGCGCCTGCTCCTGGAGAAGTGGGGCCGCGACTCGAAGATCCTCGACATCTTCGAGGGCACCCAGCAGATCCAGCAGCTGATCGTGGCTCGCCGCGTCCTCGGCAAGACCAGCGCCGAGCTCAAGTGAGCTGGTAGACAACGCGAAACCGGTGCGAGCCTCGATGGCTCGCACCGGTTTCGCGTTGCGGGGAGTTGTCGGGGTGGCTGGCTAGGGTGACACCGTCGCGTGCCGCGGGGCAGGCGGAAGCGAGGGTGGCATGGGCTGGACAGCGAACGGACTGCTCGTCGAAGGGACGATCGATGCGGCGCGGTTGCCGGGGCATCCCGGAGACAGCGGCGAGACCGTCGATCTGGCGCAGGCGTTCTCGCGTCCGGTCGACTACGCGGTCGCCGAGGTCGACGGGTGGACGTCGATCCTGGATCCGCACATCCTGGTGACCTTCGACGACGACGCGGTCCTCGCGCTCTCGGGAACCCGCCGCGCACTCGCCTATGCCGCCCACAGCGTGTCGGACACCTACGGATTCGGGTGGTACTCCGGCGGACAACCGATTCGGCGAATCATCTACTCGGCGGGCGAGCTCGCCGACGAAACCGGCGGCGTACTCCCCGACGAAGCCCGACTCGAAGCCGACATCGACGAGGACTTCATCTTCGACATCATCGCCAACCTGACCGGACTCGGCTGGGGCAAGATCGCCGACGCCACCTATCGGGTGTGGACGGCATGAAGCCGAATGCGGCGCTACCTCAGAGTGCCGCCGTGTCGTCGGCGTGCAGGACTCGGTCGAGACGGTGGGGGTTGATGTCGAGGAGTTTGCGGTCCCAGTGGGCCAGGTCGGCGGCTGCCGCGTAGGTGGTGTCGAGGAAGTTCAGGAGGGTGGCGTCGGGGTCGGGGGATTGGCGGACAACGTCGTAGGGGAGGACGAATTCGCCTAGGGTGGCGTCCCATTCGGCGCCGTCGGGGCCCGCGGGACGGGTGGAGTAGCCGTGGGGGGCGGGGTAGGCGTAGGCGTAGAAGGTGCCTTCGGTGCCGCCTGCCCAGAAGCCGGCGCTGGCGCATTCGCGGGAGTAGGCCTCTTCCATGACCCAGTCGGCGCAGTTGGGGGCGCCGCCGGGGTGCAAGGGGGCGGTGCGGCCGGAGAAGCGGGTGCAGGCCAGGTCGAGGGAACCCCAGAAGACCTGCACCGGACTGGATTTCCCGGCGAAACCGGCACGCCAGAGCTGGAAGACGCGCTGGATCTGGACGAGCTGCTGCCAGAACAGGGTGACGGCGTCGCCGTCGTAGGAGTGGTGGGTGGTGTCCTCGGCGAACGGGATCGCGGGGTCGACTTCGTTCGGCGAGGCCTCGATGTCGACCACGGCGTCGAGCCGGCCGAGCACATGACCCAGCTCGGCGTAGAAATCGGCGACCGTGCGCGGACGCAAGGCGATGATGGCGTGGCGGCCGTCGCTGGTGCGCAACACGAGTTCGTGGTCGAGGAAATCGAATTCGATGTCGAGCAGGCGGCCGTCGACGGGGATCGCGCCGGTCGACAACCCGCGCGCGCTGACCGCGAAGGTGACATTCCACCAGTGGTTGACCAGCGGTGTGCCCGCCATCTTCAGCTTGCCGATGATCTGGGTCCACATGTGCAAGGTGTCGCGGGTGTCGGTCCAGGAATCGACCCGCAGGGACGGCCACACGGCCTTGGCGGGAGTCAGCTGTGCCATCGGAATCCTCGCTCTCTCGGTGTGCGAGCGGCGCTGGTCCGCCCGTTTCACTCCACAGCCAGGGACCTGGCTGACTGGTCAACCGTCCGACACGTTCTGCGATTGCCCCATCGTACGTCGGCACAGGTGGGGCGCGCTGGACAAGCGCAACACCTGCACTACAGTTGCCTGAGACTCCGAGTCCCATATAAAGTGAGATCCGGGCCACCCGAAGGAGACACCGCCGATGCTGTCAACCACGCTCAAGAACACCGCCACCGATCCCGAGTACCACGAGATCCTGCGCAACCTGTCCGAAGGCTCGGTGAACCGGCACTTCGATCCGTATGTCGACATCGACTGGGATTCGCCGGAATTCGCCGTGCATTCCGACGATCCGCGCTGGATCATGCCCGAGGAGGACCCGCTGGGCCGTCACCCCTGGTACAAGGCGCAGCCGGTCGACAAGCAGATCGCCATGGGCATGTGGCGTCAGGCCGGGATCGCCAAGGTCGGCCTGGATTTCGAGCAGCTGCTGATCCGTGGGCTGATGCAGTATCTGGTCTCGGTGCCCAACGGCGATCCGGAGTTCCGGTACGTCACCCATGAGGCTGCCGAAGAGTGCAACCACACGATGATGTTCCAGGAGATGATCAACCGGATCGGCTACCGCGATGTGATCGGCATGGGCTCGATCGACCGCAAGCTGACGATGGCCATCTGGCCTGCGGTGAAGTACTTCCCCGAGCTGTTCTTCACGATGATCCTCGGCGGCGAGGAGCCGATCGACCACCTGCAGAAGTCGCTGCTGCGCGCCGGTGTCGACCTGCATCCGATGGTGCAGCGCGTGATGCAGATCCACGTGGCCGAGGAAGCCCGCCACATCTCCTTCGCCCACGAATACCTGCGGCGCAATGTGCCCGGCATGAACCCGATCATGAAATCGGTTCTGTCCGTGGCCTTCCCGATCGCCATGCGGGTGATGCTCGACATGATCATGACCCCGCCCAAGGAGTTCGTGGAGAAGTTCGACATTCCCGCCGAGGTCATGCGCGAGGCCTACTGGAGCGGCCCGGAATCGCAGACCACGATGCGCAACATCTTCGGCGACGTGCGCGCCCTGGCCACCAACAGCGGCCTGATGAACCCGGTCTCGAAGCTCACCTGGCGCCTGCTCGGCATCGACGGCCCGGTCACCCGCTACCGCAGCGAGCCGGCCCGCAAGGCCGCCTGAGGTCAGCGGCGATGGCCCGCAACGTCGCCCAGCCGGACTGTACACAGCGATGTACAGTGAGATATGGCCGATTATGAAACTGTGCCGTTGACCGAGTTGCGAGGTCAGCTCGGTAATGTTTTCGACGGGGTGTCCGCCAGCGGACGGCCGGTGATCGTGACGCGGGAGGGGAAGGAATTGGTCGCGGTGGTACCTGCCGAGGTGTTGCGCCACGGGGCACTGCCCCCCGCGTATTTCAACGACGACCTGCGCGAACAGATCCTGGGCGGCCTCGACGACCGGATCAAGCGGCATTCCGCGGACGAGATCGCCGATGCGGAAGCGAAGCTGGACAAATTGATGAGCGCGCTGGACGGCACGGGCGCGAGCGGCCGGTGAGCGTCGCCGACCACACCGCACTGACCTCCCTCGCCCTCTCTCCCCTGTTCGGGCAGGTGATCATGCGGCAGTTCACCCAGCAGCGCCGGATCATGGTGGTGCCGACGGTGAGCTTGATGGCGGCCATGCGCGCCGTCGACAACATCGACGAGCTCGGGCGCCTGCTCGACAATCGCGTCGCCGTGCGCTGGGCCGAGCTGGACGCCGCGACCGCGATCCGCATCGGCACCACCGTGCCGATGGCCGACGACCACACCGAATGGCCGCTCGTCGCGCCCGTGGTCTTCACCGCCCAGCACCTCGATATGCCGGTACTCACCGCCAAACCCGAGCTCTACCGCGGCTACAAGGTGCAGATCGCCCCGATGCCGTAAGGCCAGGGCAGTGATCGAGCACACATCCGGGTTCGGTTACGGTGCACGGGCGGCCGACGGCCGCAGAGCGGACGATTCACCAGGGAAAGCTGTACCAGGAACACTCGAGGAGAGCTGGTTATGCATCATCTGAGTTTCATGCGTCGCTTCACCACCGCGGTGGCCGCCACGTCGGCCGCCGTCGCCGTCGTCCTCGCCGCCCCGGCGGGCGCGGAACCGGCGCCCCAGACCACGGTCGACGTGGCCGCGGCCGTCGCACAGCTGCGCACCACCGTGGCGGACAACCCGGGCGCGCTCGCCGCGCTCGACAAGCTCGTCGACAAGGGCACCGTCGACGTGGCGTTGCCCGCGCAGCCGTTCCAGATTCCCGCGACCTCCGACATCGGCCAGAACGGCGGCGGCGCCGGCGTTTACGGCTCGGGCATCGCGCTCGACATCAACGGCTTTCGGCTCGGCTTCTTCGGCGGACCGGGCACGATCTCGCCCAACCAGACCGGAGCCAAGCTCGAGGTCATCTGGCTGAACCTGTCCACCGGGCAGAGCGGCACCGCGATCCTGGCCGAGCACCAGGACGTGCCGGTCGACACCACGATCCGCACCGCTTCGCTGAACACCGGTAACGGCCTGGTCGTCGCCGCGGTGTACGGCAACCTGTGGCACCGCTGGTCCGTGCCGGTCGACGAGGCGCACCCGGACGGGTACGCCTACAAGCTCGGCACCATTCAGCAGCCGTCTTTCGGCGCTGTCACCCGATAGTCTTTCGCTCGCGCACGCACCCCGGAATCACGGTTCCGGGGTGCGTCGGCGTTTTCGGCCTGCAAGCTTGCAGCGCAACGGGTTCGGTGTGGCGTAGGTTTGCCGCGTGGATCTGGTCGACCGACTCGAAGAACTGGAACGGCGGGTTGCCGCCCTGGAGCAGTCCGGAGGTGGCGACGCACAGCTGCCGTGGGCCGTCGCGCGGCTGCGCAAAGAATTCGACGACGCCGGGGTGCGCAACGGCGGCGTGCTGCTGGCCGGGGCGCTGCAACTGCCGACCGGTGAACGGCTGGACTGGCAGGCACAATTCGCCACCGACGCCATCGTCGGCGACGTCTGGACCATCGAGGCCGCCAATTGCCTTGCCGTCCTGGCAAATCCGGTGCGGCTGCGGTTGCTGCGCGAGATCGTCTACGGTCGCCGCACCGCCGCCGACCTCGCCGCCATCGAGGAACTGGGCACCTCGGCCGAGATCTACCAGCATCTGCGGCAGCTGGCCGCGGTCGGCTGGCTGCAGACCGCGGGGCTCGGCCGGTTCGAGGTGCCCGAGGGCAGGCTCGTCCCGTTGCTCGCCGCGTTGGCGAGCGCGCAGCGCTGATCGGTAAATGTCCCAATTGCCCGTTTAGATTGCTGTGATGCAGGGCACATCGACTGCTACCGTGGGCATCCAGGACCGATGCTGTGGAGGTAGCCGAGTGAACGTGAGCCATCTGCTCGAAACTGTGAAGGCGCTCGGGGTGCTGCGGTCACGCGGCGTCACCGACCCGACGAAGCCGGTCGAGACCCTGCGGACGATGAAGGAATCCAAGATCTACGGCCCGCAGGCCACCCTCGTCCGCCACTCCGCCCGGGTCGCGCCCGATCAGGTCGCGCTGGCCGACGAGCGCGGCGAGCTGACCTACCGGGAACTCGACGACCAGTCGACGGCGATCGCGCGCGGCCTGCACGACGCGGGCATCGGCGAGGGCATGGTGATCGCCGTGCTGGCGCGCGACCACCGCGGGCTCATCATGTCGATGATCGCCGCGGGCAAGCTGGGCGCGCGGATCGCGCTGATGAACACCGGCTTCGCCAAGCCGCAGTTCGCCGAGGTGTGCGAGCGCGAGCAGGTCCGGGCCGTGCTGCACGACAGCGAGTTCATCGGCCTGCTCGACGCGCTGCCCGCCGACCTGCCGCGCTTTTTGACCTGGGTCGACGAGGGCGCCCAGCTGCCCGAGGGCGCCGCCACCTTCGACGACCTCATCGCGGGCAACTCCACCGAGCCGCTGCCCGCGCCGAGCAAGCCGGGTGGCTTCATCATCCTCACCAGCGGCACGACCGGCCTGCCCAAGGGCGCCCCGCGCACCAAGGTGACACCGATGGCGACCGCGCAGTTCGTCGACCGGGTGCCCTTCCCCAAGCGCGGCGTCATGATGATCGTCTCGCCGATCTTCCACAGCACGGGTCTGGGCACCTGGCTGGTCGGCACCATCCTGTCGAACAAGATCGTCATGCGCCGCCGCTTCGATGCCGAGGCCACCCTCGCCGCGATCGCCGAGCACAAGGTCGAGATGCTCGTGTGCGTGCCGACGATGCTGCACCGGCTGACCGAACTGCCCGCCGAGGTCCGCGCCAAGTACGACACCTCCTCGCTGAAGGTGATCCTGTTCGCCGGATCGGCGCTGTCGCCGGAGCTGTGCATCCGGGCCACCGAGGTGTTCGGGCCGGTTCTCTACAACCTCTACGGGTCGACCGAGGTGGCCATCGCGACCATCGCGAACCCGGCCGAACTGGCCGAGGCGCCGGGCACCTGCGGGCGCTCGCCGATCACCTGCGAGGTCCGGCTCTACGACGAGAACGATCAGCGGATCACGGCGCCGGAGACCGCGGGCCGGATCTTCGTACGCAGCGGCGCGCCCTTCGAGGGCTACACCGACGGCAGGAACAAGCAGATCCTCGACGGTTTCATGTCCAGCGGCGACCTCGGGCACTTCACCAAGAGCGGGCTGCTCATGGTCGACGGCCGCGACGACGACATGATCGTCTCCGGCGGTGAGAACGTCTTCCCGCAGGAGGTGGAGAACCTGCTGGTGGAGCGGCCCGACGTGTTCGACGTCGCGGTGGTCGGCGTCGACGACGTGGAGTTCGGGAAGCGGCTGCGGGCCTTCGTCGTCCTCGAAGAGGGACACACCACCCAGGCCGCCGAGATCCAGGCGCACGTCAAGGAGAATCTGGCCCGCTACAAGGTGCCGCGCGAGGTGGTCTTCGTCGACGAACTCCCCCGCAACGCGACCGGCAAGATCTTGCGGCGAGTCCTCATCGATTATGAGGTGTCACAGTGAGGTCGGGGGCCTGAGAGACAGAGCACAACCAGCCCGGGATGCTTGCTACTGTTAGCACCAGCACTGGATCTCGATGACGCGGTCCGGCCCCACGTGTGTTCGACGTGGGATCGGTCTGCCGGAAGGCTGTTCGATGTCTCTGTCTCTGCCCGCGCTCGGTGGAACCGCCCGGCGCGCCGGTGATTTCGCGCTCGGCGTCAAAGTGATGATGGATCGCAAGCTGTTCAATCCGCTGCGCCTGGATCACGCCGCCCGCTCGTTCCGCAATGTCTCCAGGTTCGGCCCGTTCGCCGGCGTGGTCATGCACGCCGCGCAGACGCGGCCGGACGCGGGCGCCATCGTCGACGAGCGCGGTGAGCTCACCTTCGGCACGCTCGACGAGCAGTCCAACGCCCTGGCCCGTGGGCTGCGGGCCAGCGGGATCAACGAGGGCGATGTGGTCGCCGTGCTTGCCCGCGATCACCGCGGCATGGTGCTGAGCCTGCTCGCCGCGGGCAAGCTCGGCGTGCGCGCGGTCCTGATGAACACCGGTTTCGCCAAGCCGCAGTTCGCTGACGTGGCCGCGCGCGAGAAGGTCAAGGCGGTGCTGCACGACAGCGAGTTCGTCGACCTGATGAGCGCCATCCCCGCCGACATCCCGCGCATCCTCACCTGGGTCGACGAGGCCGACGGCGTCGACGCGTCGATCCCGACCGTCGAGTCGCTCTCGGCCGGTCGTTCGGTCACGCCGCTGACCCCGCCGAGCAAGCCGGGCGGCATGGTCATCCTGACCAGCGGCACCACCGGAACACCCAAGGGCGCCCCGCGCGACAAGGTGAGCCCGTTCGCCTCCGCGCAGTTCGTCGACCGGGTACCGCTGCCCAACAACGGCACCATGATCATGGCCGCGCCGATCTTCCACGGCACCGGTCTGTCGCAGTTCACGCTGGGTCTGGCGCTGGGCAACCGGGTGATCTTCCAGCAGCGCCGGTTCGATCCGGAGAAGACGCTCGCCAATATCGCGCAGTACCGGGCGGATTCGCTGGTCGTCGTCCCGACGATGCTGCAGCGCATCCTCGATCTGGACGAGCAGATCCTGGCGAAGTACGACCCGAAGACCATCAAGGTCATCTTCGCGGCTGGTTCGGCCATCGCGCCCGACGTGGTGACCCGCACCCTGGACTACTTCGGTGACAGCCTCTACAACCTCTACGGCTCCACCGAGTGCGCCGTGATGACGGTGGCGACCCCGGCGGACCTGCGCAAGGCGCCGACCACCGCGGGCAAGGCGCCGGTCGGCATCCGGATCGTGCTGCTCGACGAGAACCGCAAGCCGATCACCGAGCCGAATGTCACCGGAACCATCTTCGTGGACAACGGTTTCGCGTTCAGCGGCTACACCGACGGCCGGACCAAGGAGATGGTCGACGGCATGATGTCCAGCGGTGACGTCGGCCATTTCGACGCCGACGGGCTGCTCTACATCGACGGCCGCGACGACGACATGATCGTCTCCGGCGGCGAGAACGTCTTCCCGCTCGAGGTGGAGAACCTCATCGCGGGCAGGCCGGACGTGTTCGAGGCCGCGGTGGTCGGCGTCGACGACCGCGACTACGGCAAGCGGCTGCGCGCGATCGTGGTCCCCGGTCCGGACTCGGCGCGCGACGCCAAGGAGATCAAGGAGTACGTCCGCGAGAACCTGGCCCGTTACAAGGTGCCGCGCGAGGTGATCTTCGTCGACGAGCTGCCTCGCAACGCCACCGGCAAGCTGCTGCGCAAGCCGCTGATCGAGATGGACTTCGACGAGGCGTGAGCCTGGCTGTCCCGGTCCGGCCGAGCGGCCGATGCCGGTCGTCTAAAATCAGCCGGTGATCATCGAGTTCGGGCAGGCGCCTGCGCCGTCGCGTGCCACCGGCGCGCGGCTGCGCGGTGCCTGCGCGGGCTCGATGTCGGGGGCGCTGTCGCTGGCCGCCCACGGGCTGGCCTCCGGCGGCGCGCTGCCCGGCAGCACCACCGTCGTGCTGCTGGCCGCGGTATCGGCCGTGGTCGGCGCGTTGGTCGCGGGGGTCGGACCGTTGCGCCGCGGCGCGAGCGGGCTGGCCGCGGTTCTGCTGGGTGGTCAGCTGCTCGGCCACACGACGATGAGCTGGTCCGGGCACGCGCACCACGGTGATGACTCGCTCGGGCTCGGGATGCTCACCGCCCACCTCGTCGCGGCGATCCTGGCCGCTGTCGTCATCATCGGTGTCCAGGCCGCCTATCGGATCGGCGGCGCCGTGCTGGCGCGGATCCTGCCCCTGCGCTACCGCTCCCCCCGCATTCCCGACCCGGCGCCGCTGCGCTTGGTCCACCGCGACCGCGTCATCCTGCGGATCTTCGCCGCGCAGTCGCTGCGCACTCGCGGTCCGCCGCTCGCGATTCCTTTCTGAACCTCTCCCCCACCCGGTGCACGGCCTTTCGCCGTGCGCTGTTCGCACGTCGGAACACGCGACCTCGTCGTCGGCTCGTCCGGCCGTCACGGTGCACGCCTCGTGATCGGCCCGACCGGCCATCGAGGTCCGCACCCGCGCATCGCCGGTCGGCACGCCTGGTCGCACTCCGAGTTTCGACGTCGGCTCACCTGTGCACTCCCACGGACGCAGTCACTGCGCCCGGCCGAGAGGAGGCACGGTCGACACCGCCTGCGCACACCGGGTTTCCAGTACTCCAGAAACGAATCATCATGAGCATCACGGACACCCGTCCGACCGAGGAACCCGCCTCGGCGCCACCGGAATCCGGTGGACGGTCACGCTCCGGCGACCGCCGGGGCTTGCGTCTCTATCCGCTGGCCATGCGCCTGCACTTCTACGCGGGCGTCTTCGTCGCCCCCTTCATCCTGATCGCGACGCTCACCGGCGCGCTGTACGCGATCGCGCCCACGATCGAGGGATTCGTCTCCCGCGACCTGTTGCAGGTCGATACCACCGGCCCTGAGCAAGCACTGTCGGCGCAGGTCGGCGCGGCGGTCGCCGCCAAGCCCGACCTGCCCCTCGTCGCCGTGGCTCCGGCCCCGAGCGACGGCGAGACCACTCGCGTGCTGTTCAACGACCCGGCCCTCGGTGATTCCGAGCGGCTCTCGGTGTTCGTCGACCCGCACACCGCGCAGCCGGTCGGCGAGGCCGTCGTCTACGGCAGCGGTGGCGCGCTGCCGCTGCGGACCTGGATCAGCGAATTCCATCGCAGCCTGCACCTGGGCGAGACCGGCAGGCTCTACAGCGAGCTGGCCGCGTCCTGGTTGTGGGTGATCGCCCTGTTCGGCCTCGTGCTGTGGGTGCACCGGGTGCGCAAGCGCCGCGCGAAGCGCTCGGCGCAATGGCTGCTCGCGCCCGATCTGTCCGAGCCCAAGCGGCGCAAGCTGAACTGGCACGGCGCCATCGGCTTCTGGATCCTGCCGGTGGTGCTGTTGCTGTCGGCGACCGGTATCACCTGGTCGACCTATGCCGGGGAGAACGTCACCAAGCTGCGCGAAGAACTGAGCTGGACCACCCCCGCGATCGACGTGAAGCTGCCGGGCACCGCCGGTCCCGCGCAGTCCGCGGGCGGCGACCACCACAGCGCGGGCCACACCGCGCCCGCGCCGGTCGACCCGGCGGGCCGGATCGCCCAGCTCGACGCCGTGTGGGAGATCGCCCGCGCGAACGGCATCACCCAGGCCGCCGAGATCGCGATCCCGGCGAAGCCGGAGAAGGCGTTCGGCGTCAAGGAACTGCGCAATCCCGGCACCTACACCATCGACGCGGTCGCGATCGACGGCGTCACCGGCGCGGTCACCGACCAGCTCGCCTTCGCCGACTGGCCGCTGATGGCCAAGCTGACCAACTGGGGCATCGCCTTCCACATGGGTCTGCTGTTCGGTCTGCCGAACCAGTTGCTGCTGCTCGCGGTGGCGCTGGGCCTCGCCGCGATGATCGTGCTCGGCTACCTGATGTGGTGGCAGCGGCGCCCGACCCGCAAGTCGAGTCGTTTCGCGGTCGGCGCCGCCCCGCGTCGTGGCGTGCTGCGCAAGACCTCCCTGTGGATCACCGTGCCGCTGCTCGCGACGGCCGTCGTGGTCGGCTGGTTCGTCCCGCTGGTCGGGCTGAGCCTGCTCGGCTTCCTGATCGTCGACGTCGCGCTCGGCCTCGCCGCGCGCGCCCAGCCGTCGGCCTGACCCACTCCCCACACGGCGCAGCGAAAGCGCTTCGCCGACAACCACTTTCCCGCTCCGGGAGCCGTCGCGACGACGCGCGCCCGCAGCCGCTGCATTCGATGAAGGAATCACCCATGAAGACCACCAAGATCGCTCTCGCCACCGCCGCCCTGCTGACCGCGGGCACCGTCGCCGCCACCACCGTGCACGCGGCGCCTGCCGCCGACCAGGCGCCGATCAACTTCACCGCCGAAGCGGTCGACGGCGCCTCGCTGATCAGCACCGACGCGGGTTCGCTGGTCGCCGAGGACGGTGCGTTCAAGGTCAAGGCCGCCGACGGCACCACCATCGCCGCGACCCCGCTGCACTTCCGGCTCGACGACTTCGAGTTCCCGATCGCCGCCGAGATCACCGGCCGCACCGCCACGCTCACTCCGCAGCTCGACCCGGCCAAGGCCGTGTACAAGCCGGTGGCGCTGCCGTTCGAGAACTCCGCGCCATGGAAGACCGAGTACGACCGCGAGAAGGACGCCTGGAGCCGGATGACCGCGACGATCAGCCTCGGCGCCTCCGTCGGCGCGCTGGTCGGCGGCCTCGGCGGTGCGGCCGTCGGCTGCGTGCTCGGTGGCATCCTGTCCGGCACCGTCATCATGGCGACGATCGTCGGTCTGTTCGGTCCGTTCCTGCCCGCCGCGGCGGTCGGGTGCATCGCGGGCGCGCTGGTCGCGGGGCCGGTCGGCGCGCTGGCCGGGCAGATCTTCATCGCCGCGCCGGTCGCGGTGGGTGCGGCGATCCAGTACTTCACCACGATCAACGCGCCGTTCACGCCGCCCGCCAAGTAGCCGATCCCGCGGTATTCCTCGCGCGCAGGGTGCCGAACCGGACAGAATCGAAGTGAACCCGTATTCGATGGGTGGCGAGAGGATGTTCGGCACATGGTGGTCTCCCGTCGGCAACTCCTGCGCTACGGCGTGACCGGTTCGGTCGCGGCCCTGGTCGGGGTGTCGGCGGTGAGCAGTGCCAGGTTCCCGGCACCACGGCGGCTCGGCGAGCTGTTCTCCCTCGGCGTCGCCTCCGGGGAACCGACGCCGGACGGTGTGGTGCTCTGGACCCGACTCGCACCGGATCCGCTCGCCCCGGACGGCTACGGCGGGATGCCGCTCGCCGCGGTGACCGTCGACTACGAGGTCGCCGAGGACGAACGGTTCGCCAAGGTCGTGGCCACGGGCTCGGCGGTGGCGACCCGCGCGCTCGGCCACAGCGTGCACCCCGAGGTCACCGGGCTGGCACCGGGCCGGTGGTACTACTACCGGTTCCGGGCCGGTTCGGAGATCTCCCCCACCGGACGGACCCGCACCGCGCCCGCGCCGGGCAGCCCGACCAGCCGGATGCGGTTCGCGTTCGCGTCCTGCCAATCGTGGAGCCAGGGGTACTACACCGCCTACGAGCACCTGAGTGCCGAAGACCTCGACCTGGTCGTGCATCTGGGCGACTACATCTACGAGACCTCCTGGCTGGTCGCACGGCGCGGCGCGGCGGCCATGCCACCGCAGCTCGAGGGCGAAGCGGTGAACCTGGCCGGCTACCGGCTGCGCTACGCCCAGGCCAAGGCCGAGGCGCCATTGCAGGCGGCTCACGCGGCGTTCCCGTGGCTGGTCACCCTCGACGACCACGAACTCGACAACAACTGGGCGGGCCCGCATCCGGGCCTCGGCCTCGACGTGTACCGGCTTCCGCCCCTGTACCGGCGCCGCAAAGCGGCCGCCTTCCAGGCGATGTACGAGCACCAGCCGATGCGCCTGGCCCAGCTGCCGGCCGGGCCTTCCATGCACCTGCACCGCCGCTACCGTTTCGGCGACCTGGCCGAGTTCACCATGATCGACACCAGGCAGTACCGATCCGCGCTGGCCTGTGGTGACGGCAAAGCGGTCACCGACTGCGCGGACCGCTTCGCCACCGGCCGCACGATCCTCGGTGCGGCGCAACGTGATTGGCTGGTAGATGGATTGGCCTCCTCCCCCGCACGCTGGCAGGTGCTCGGAAACCAGGTCGCCATGGCCCAGTCCGACTACGACCCCGGCCCCGCCCTCCTGCTCGGCACCGACGCCTGGGACGGCTATGTCGCCGACCGCAATACGGTCCTCGGCGCGGCCGCCGATCGCGAGGCGGGCAACCTGGTCGTGATCACCGGCGACCGGCACGAGAACTACGTCGCCGACCTGCGCCGCGACTACAGCATCCCCGAATCACCGGTCGTCGCCACCGAATTCACCGGCACGTCGATCACCACCGGCGGCGACGGCGCCGAAATCAGCGACGCAGGCCGGGCACTGCTCGCGGCCAACCCCGACATGAAGTTCTACAACCGCCAGCGCGGCTATGCGCGGGTCGAGCTGGATCATCAGCTGTGGCGCAACGATTTCCGGGTCGTCCCGTATGTCACCCGGCCCGGCGCCCCGGTGACCACCCTGGCGAGTTTCGTGGTGCAGAACGGTGTTCCGGGTGCTTTCCAGGATTGATCAGGCCCCGAGCTAACCGACCGGCTTGTGCCGCTGGTAGTAGCGTGCGACGCGCGCGCGATTGCCGCAACGCTCGGGCGAACACCACCGCCTGCGCGGATGCGCGGGGACGAACAGCAGGACGCAGTCCTCGGCCGCGCATTGCCGCAGCCCGGCGACCGCAGGATCGGTGAGCAACTCCACCGCCGCCTCGGCGAGCAGGGCTGCCAGACGTGCGCCAGTGGTTCCGGTGCGCCGTGGCGTCATCACACAGCGGGCACCGTCCCAGCCGAGGTGCCGGATGGCGGGTGCGGCGGACTGTGCCGCGTTGAGCTGACGCAAGGCGGCGGCCGGTGGGCGCCGGTTGTGCAACAACGCGGTCAGTGCCGCGGCGATGTGGTCGCGAACCTCGCGCACCGCGCACAGATCGGCCGAAGTGGGTTCGGCGAAATCCTCGGGGAGCCGGTGCGCCTGCAGGCGCAACCATCGCGCCAGCTGTTCCGGAGTCTGCAGCAGGTCGGCGTCGGCCGGGCGGGTGTTGACGAGGTCGATGGCCAGCTGTTCACCGACCAGCGGTTCGGGCGCACTCACAGACTAATGGTAACTCACTGGCATGAAGCATTAGATTGCAGTAAAACTAATGCATTATCTCCAAGAGAAGGCATGTGAACTGATGACGCGGCTCCCCACCATCCAGCACCGGCGCATCGAGGTCGACGGCGTCGATGTCTTCTACCGGGAATCGGTGCCATTCCGGGCCGGCGCACCGACTCTGCTACTGCTGCACGGCTTCCCGTCCAGCTCGCACCAATTCCGTCGCCTCATGGACACCCTCGGCGATCGGTTCCGGCTCATCGCGCCCGACTACCCCGGCTTCGGAAATACCGTCGCCCCTGCCGATTTCGAGTACACCTTCGACCGGCTGGCCGAGATCACCGAAGGGTTCGCCGACCGGCTGGGGTTGACCGAGTTCGCCCTCTATGTCTTCGATTTCGGCGCGCCGATCGGTTTCCGGATGGCGGTCCGGCATCCGGAACGGATCACCGCACTCGTCGTCCAGAACGGCAACGCCTACGAGGCAGGCCTGTCCGACGGCGCCCGCGAGTTCATCGCCCTTCGACCGGACCAGGACGGCGCCGAGCAGGCCATCCGGCAACTCCTCACCCTGGAGGGCACCCGCGGCCAGTACGAAACCGGTGTCGCCGATCCCGGCCTCCTCGCACCCGACTCCTGGACCCTCGACCAGCACTACCTCGAGCTGCCCGGCCGCAAGCAAGCCCAGCTCGCCCTCGCGTTCGACTACCACTCGAACGTGGCCCGCTACCCCGAATGGCAGTCCTGGCTGCGCGAATTCACGCCCCCGACCCTGATCACCTGGGGCGCGAACGACCCGTTCTTCCCCGCGCCGGGAGCCGAGGCATACCTGGCCGACCTGCCCGGCGCCGAACTGCATCTGTTCGACACCGGGCATTTCGCGCTGGAAACCCACCTGAGCGAGATCGCCCCGCTGATCGCCGCCTTCCTCGACCGGCTGCCGGTCCACGCACGGTGATTCACTGATCGGGGGTGAATTCCCCCAGGGTCGGCTCCGGCCTCGCGCAGACCCGCACTGCCTCCAGTCTGCGTGCCCCCGCGGCCGGTTCGACGGTGAAGATCCGGGGTGCCGCGAAACCTGTTGCCGCGAACCGCTGCTCGATCCGCGCGGCGACACGGTCGGCGCCCACGCGGTCGACCAGCGCCAGTACGCTGCCGCCGAAACCGCCGCCGACCATCCGCGCGCCGTGGGCGCCCGCGTCGATGGCCGCGTCGACCGCGAGGTCGAGGGCGGGCGCCGAGACCTCGAAGGCGGTCCGCAGCGACCGGTGCGAGTCGGTGAGCAGCGCGCCGACCACGCGCGGATCGGCACCTGACCGCAACTGGTCGACGACCGCGAGTACCCGGGCGTTCTCGGTGACCACGTGGGTTGCCCGTCGCCGCAGCAGCGGGTCGGTGAGGCGGGCCAGGTCGGCCTCGGTGACGTCGCGCAAGGCGCGTGCCCCCAGCGCGGTGGCGGCCGCCTCGCACTGTGCCCTGCGCTCGGCGTATCCACCGTCGGCCAGGTCGTGCGGATGGCCGGTGTCGGCGACGACCAGCGCGAGGTCCGCCGCTGCCAGATCGAACGGAATCTGCTCCGCGGCACCGGGTTCGGGGCCGTCAGGTGCGGTGAACGCGCGCACGTCGAGGAACAGCGCGTGGCCCGCGGTGCACAGGATCGAGGCCGACTGGTCGAGGACACCGGTCGGCACGCCGGCGAAGTTGTTCTCCGCGGCATGGGCGATCTCGACGAGCACGCGATCGGTGAGGCCCGGTGCGAACAGATCGCGCAGCGCCACCGTCACCGCGCAGCACAGCGCCGCCGAGGACGACAGCCCCGCACCGATCGGCACCGCGCCGTCGACGTCGAGGCGCACCCCCGCGATCGGATGCCCGGCACGGACGAACTCGTGCACGACACCGAGCGGATAGCGCGCCCAGCCCGGCACCCGATCACGCTGCGCCACAAGCTCGTCGACGCGGACGGCGACAACCTCGTCCGGACGCTGGGCCGAGGTGAGCCGCACCTGCCCGTCGTCGACGCGTTCGGCCGCGCAGACGACCCCGAGCGACAAGGCGATGGGCAGTACGAACCCGTCGTTGTAGTCGGTGTGCTCGCCGATGATGTTGACCCGGCCCGGTGCGATCCACCTGTCCACTCGTGTCCCTTCCCGCTGCTCGTCCGCTCCGCGATCCCAGCACACACCGCCGCTCGCCGGTGCGGAACCTCGGGTGCCGAATCGGTATCCGGCAATGCCGTCAAGGGCGCGACATCGGGCCACCGAACGTGTCATGATCGACTGAGTTGTAAAGGTTTTGAGCGTCTCTCACGTTCGATCGGCGCTCGTCACGTGCGCAGCAAAACGATCGAGGGGGCGTTGATGACCATCAGCGAGACACACCACGGGAGCCTGCGCTGGTGCGCGGTCCTGGTCGGCGCGGCGGGGGCCGCGCTGATCGCGCCCCTGTTCGGGGCGCGGTCGCTGTCGTTTCTGCTGCTCGTCGTCATCGTCGCGGGCAGTCTGGCGATGATCGGCATCGGCCTCTACAGCCACCGGCCCGCCCATCGGCTGCCGTGGTATCTGCTGGCCGCCTCGGTTCCGCTGTTCGCCGCAGGCACCGCGATACGGGAACTCGGCGTGCACGCGTCCTGGCACCCGGTCGACGATGTGTGCACCGTGGCCGCCTACCTGTGCCTCGGACTGGCCGCGGTGGGCTGGCTGCAACCGCGTCGGCTGGTCGGCGCCCGCGACCTGTGGCTCGACTCGACCCTGATCGGGCTCAGTGCCCTGCTGGCGTCGTGGACGTTCCTGATCTCGCCGATCCTGCGCAACCACACCGGTTTCGACACCGTGCTGGCCGCGAGCTATCCGGTGATCGACGCGCTGCTGCTGACCGTGCTCGCGCATTCACTGGCCACCGTGGTCCGCACCGAGACCTCGCTGCGGCTGCTGCAGGCGGCGATGATCGCGGTGCTCGTCGGTGGTCTGATCGAAAGTCTCACGGCGGCAGGCACTGTCATCGTCGGCAGCGAGTTCGCGCTGGTGCCGCAGCAGTGGGCGTATCTGCTGGCCGGGTTGGCCGCGCTGCACCCGACCATGGGCGCGACCCACGCGGCCGACGACGTGCACCCGCATCGCTCCCGCAGGCGCGCCGGGGTGATCGCGGTGGCCCTGGTCGCCGCCTCGCTGGTCAGCGTCGTCGGCGCCGATCTCGGGGCGGGCGACCGCGTGGTGATCTGTCTGCTGCTCACCCTGCTGCTGGTCGGGGTGCTGGTACGCAGCGAACGCGCCATCGCCCGCAGCCTGCGCAGCGAACGGCGGGCCCAGTACCAGGCCGACCACGATCTGCTCACCGGTCTGTTCAACCGGGCCGCGCTGTTACGCGCACCGCACCGGCACCGCCGGGAGTGGGCCGGAAAACCGTTGTGCCTGTTGTTCATCGACCTCGACGGTTTCAAGATGGTCAACGACAGCTACGGGCACGCCGTCGGCGACGAACTGATCGCCGAGGCCGCCGCCCGCATCCGCCGCACCACCCGGCGCACCGATGTCACCGCCCGCTACGGCGGCGACGAGTTCGTCGTCCTCGCCGCCAGATCCCGCGCCGAAGCCGCCGTCCTCGCCCAGCAGCTGCTCGGCGCGTTCATCCGCCCCTTCGACCTGAGCTGCGGCGAGATCCCCATCACCGCCAGCATCGGCGTCGCCTGCCTGACCACCCGCCCGACCGATTCCACGGTCTACGACCTGATCCGCGAAGCCGATGCCGCGATGTATCACGCCAAGGAATACCGGCTAGGACTCGCCTTCCACGACGGCCTCCGCAAGGCCACCGCGCACCGCCCGATCCTCCACGCGGGAAACCGAAGCAGCACAGCCGTTTAGATACGGGAACGGACCTGACCACCCGGCCCCGCACGCCCCGACCTCGAGGAGGGGCAGGCCGACGCAGTCGGCCGTCGCGGCCGTCCCGCCGGTCAGGCGCCGTTGCGTAGGCGACGAAGGAGCAAGCAACGGTGCCTGACCGGCGGGACAGGAGGGGCCGCGACCTCGAGCGCGCCAGCGCTCAATTCAACTCAGCGAGGAGCCTTTTGGCCGCCTCCAGTTCGGCCTGCAGCTGGGCGACCTTGGCCTGCTGCGCGCCGCGCGCCGCTTCCAGGATCCCGGCCACGACTTCCTCGACCTCGGGGTGCAGGATCTTGGCGGCCTGGGCGACGGCACCGCTGCTCACCGCGAGCCCCTTCACACTGCGCTTCTTGCCGTTGACCACATCGACGATCCATTCGCCGTCGGCGGAACCGGTCAGCGTGACGGTCACCTCGGGCGCCTTGGGCTTACGCGCCGCGGGTGCCTTCGCCGGGCGCGGCGTCGCCGGCTTGGGGGCGGCGGCGGACTCGTCGGGCACTGGCGCGAGCGGGCGCGGCGCGGGGGGCGTCGGGGCCGTGCTCGGCAGGGTCGACGGCTGGGTCACAGTGGTGTCCTTTCGGTTGCTCGGCTCGGGCACGCTCTCCGGACGGGTCCGCGAGGATCCGCCCGGCGCTACGGTAGTCGCGCGGGCCGGCTTGGTCAGCGTCACCTCGCTCGGTCCGAACGACAGCACATCTTTGGAACCGGTGGGCTTTACCTGCAGGAAGTCGCCGTCGGACGGATCGCCGAGTGCGACGACCTTGCCCGACTTGCCCTCGGCGACACCGACGGCGGCGGCGGTGAACCACACCATCGGCGGTTTGCCTTCGGCCAGCTCGCCGGCGATGCGCGCGAGCTCGGCCTCGGACAGTACCTGCTTGGCTGATCGGCGGGATGCGGACTTGGTGCTCGGCGAGGACATCGTGGACTCCGGAAGGTTGGTGCGTTCTACAGCGTGGTGTGCTGGAGATGATGCCGCACGGCACCGACATGTTCGCAGCCGTGCCACCTTCACGGCCCGAAAACCCGTCCGGTGACGGGTATCCGGACCGTCCGGCATCAGCCTCTCGTCGCGTTTCCGCGGGTGGTCGGCCGGATGTTCGCGCGCACCGCGGCGACATCGGGGTACCCGTTGACCGCCATCAGCAGATCGGCCTCGGCGGCGTAACTGCGCAACAGGTGCACCAGTCCGCGCACCCCGCCCAGCGCCAGCCCGTACACGTACGGCCTGCCGAGGCCGACCATGGTCGCGCCCAGACCCAGCGCCTTCACCACGTCGGCGCCGGAGCGGACACCGGAGTCGAACAGCACCGGCACCCGGTCGTCACAGGCGGCGGCGACAGCGGGCAGTGTCTCCAGCGCGCTGAGGCCGCCGTTGGCCTGGCGGCCACCGTGATTGGAGCAGTAGATGCCGTCGGCGCCGAAGTCGATCGCCTTGCGCGCGTCCTCGGGGTGCGAGATGCCCTTGAGGATGAGCGGCAGGTCGGTGATCGAGCGGAGCCAGGTCAGGTCGTCCCAGGTCAGCGAGTTGCCGAAGGTCGAGATCCAGTGCAGGACAATCATCTTCGGATCGTCGGAGCCGACCATCGCCTGGAACACCGGGTCGCTGGTGTAGTTCTTCAGCACGTGACCGCGCAGCTGCGGGAAGTTGCCCGACGCCAGGTCGCGGGGGCGCCAGCCGGGGACCCAGGTGTCGAGGGTGACGGTGATGCCCGCGTAACCCGCCGCCTCGGCCCGATGGACCAGGCTCTCGGCCAGCTCCCGGTTCTTCGGCGTGTACAGCTGGAAGAACGACGGCGTGTCACCGGCGTGCGGGCGCACGTCCTCGAGCGGGTCCTCCATCAGCGTCGAGAACATCGCGGGCACACCGGTTTTCGCCGACGCCTGCGCCACCGCGATGTCACCGTGGCCGTTCTCGCCGACCAGGCCGATGACCCCGACCGGTGCCAGGAACAGCGGGCTGGCGAAGGTCTGCCCGAAGGCGGTGACGGTGAGGTCGCGCTCGGTCGCGCCGACCAGCATCCGCGGCACCAGACCCCAGTCGGCGAACGCCTCGGCATTGCGACGCTGGGTGAGCTCGTCGCCCGCGCCACCGGCGATGTAGTTCAGCAGGGAATCGGGTAGCGCGGCGGTCGCCTTGCGCTCGAGCGTCGCGTAATCCATGGGGAACTCGGGCTGGATCCCGCCGAGCGCGGCCAGGTAGATCTCGTTCTGATAGTCGGCGAACTGACTCATCGCTGAACTTTCGCATGCGAGCCGTGGTTCACAAACCGCAGGGGGGATGTAAGGTGCGTCATACTCGTAAGTAGACAGCAGCGAACCAGCAGCGCGTTCCGAGATTGTGAGTGCCCCTGTCGTGACCCTCGTCGAACACTCGGCCGCGGCCGCACCAGCCGACCCGGACGTTCTCCTCGCTCAGCGCTTCACCAGCGCGGCCATCCGCTACCTCACCCTCCTCGCCTGCGGCCTGTCGCAGGATTCGATGGATCTGCTCACCTCGGTCACCGACCGACTACGCGCGGCCGAGGGCGCGCTACGCGATCCGCTCACCAGCGACCTCGGCTTCGACTGACCCTCAGCGACGTCGCGCCGTCAGCGCGGCCAGGTCGGCCAGCCGGTGGGCGCGGGCGATCTCGGCGGGCGTGAACGGTTCGTCGGGACGCACGAAACCCCAGCGGCATTCGTCGCCCTCGATTTCCAGCAGCGTGCCCTCGCTGACGTCCCCCGCCTCGGGCGTGCCCGGAGCCAGATAGCGGGCACCGAGCAGTTCGGCTACGGCCAACGGCAATTCGTCCGGATCGCCCACGATGCGCGCGGCGATCGCCAGCGCTTTGGTCTGGCCGTCGATCAGGGACAGCACCGTGGCGGGCCATACCCGCACCCCCGATCCACCCGCCTGCACCACCGCCGCGGTGAGAGTGTGCGCGGTGACCTCGGCGGGCGCGGCGACGACCACTTCGTCCAGGACCGCGTCCTCCAGTTGATGCACATGCACCGTCAGGATGTTGGCGTCGCGGTGCGCCAGGTGTTTGGCCAGCGTCTCCAGCGCGCCCGGCCGGTCCGCCAGCCTGACCCTGATCCGCCACAGCGCCTGCGCCTGGTCGATCCGATCGCGATGCCGCAGTTCCGGGCCGTGCAGCCAGCCGCCGAGCATCCGCATCGCCGATGGTTCGACCACCCAGATCACCAGGATCGTGGTGGTGACCGTCAGTAACGCGACGGTCAGCAGATAGGGCGGGTGCAGGTGGATCACCAGCGCGTGCAGCGCCAGTTCCACCGGGAACACCGCCGCGAGCTTGGCCAGCGCCAGCCGGGTGCGGCGGGGATGCGGCAGGCGGCCGCACACCTCGCAGGCCAGGACACCGGGTCGCACCGCGATTCGCCACATGCGGGTCAGCGTCACCCGGGCACGTGTCGATCACCGCAGTGGCGCGTAACAGCGGCGTGACAGCCTGCGCGAAATGCGTTGACCTGCAGCGCTTTCCCTCGTGATACCCGCCACTCGCCGCGCTCCGCTGTGACCGCGGGCACGATTGCGGCGCGATAGCCGGCGGCAACGATTGTGACTCGTCTCACCAAAAATGATTGACAAAGCCACACAAACAGGCATAAAACAACATGAGTACACATTCTCATGAGCCGGAGGAAACCATGTACGCCGAGGAACGGCAGCAGGCGATCGCGACCGTGATCGGGAATCGCGGGCGGGTGTCCGTCGCCGAACTGGCCGACCAGTACGGCGTCACCACCGAGACCGTGCGCCGCGATCTCGCGGTGCTCGACCGGCTCGGCCTGATCCGGCGCGTGCACGGCGGCGCGGTCGTCTCCGGCGCGCTGACCACGATCGAACTGGGCACCGTCGAACGTGACAGCACGCGCGCCGCCGAAAAGGACCGCATCGCCGAACTCGCCCAGCAGTTCCTGCCCGGCTCCGGCGGCAGCGTGCTGTTCGACGCGGGCACGACCACCTCACGGGTGGCCGCGGCGCTGCCGACCGATCTCGATCTCGTCGCCGTCACCAACTCGCTGCCCATCGCCACCCGGCTCACCGGATTCGCCGGGGTGCGGGTGCATCTGCTCGGCGGACGCGTGCGCGGGGTCACCCAGGCCGCCGTCGGCGCCGAGACGTTGCGGCTGCTCGGTGAACTGCGCGTCGACGTCGCCTTCGTCGGCACGAACGCGCTGACCGTGCGGCACGGCCTGTCCACGCCGGACCCGGAGGAGGCCGCGGTGAAGCGGGCGATGATCGCCGCCGCCGACCGGGTCGTCGTGGTCGCCGACTCGGGCAAGGTCGGCCGCGAGGATTTCGTCCGCTTCGGCGGTATCGACGACATCGATGTCCTGGTCACCGATTCCGATATTCCGGCCACCGCGCACGCGGAGCTGGTCGGCGCGGGGATCGAGGTGGTGCTCGCATGATCGTCACGCTGACCGCGAACCCGAGTGTGGACCGGACGGTCACCCTCACCGAGCCGTTGCGGCGCGGGCAGGTGCATCGCGCCGCGGGCGTCACCTCGCATCCCGGCGGGAAGGGCGTCAATGTGGCCAGGGTCGTCGCGGCGGGCGGTGCGCCGGTCGTGGCAGTGCTGCCCGGCGCCGACGACGATCCCGTCGTGCACGGGCTGCGCGCCTCCGGCATCGGATATCGCGCGGTGCCGGTGGCGGGTGGGCCGCGGATCAACCTGACGATCGCCGAATCCGACGGCACGACAACCAAGATCAACGAACCGGGGCGGCCGCTGACCGGGCGGGAGCTGGCCGAGCTGACCGCCCTGCTCGTCGAGCTGGCCGCCGAGGCCGAGTGGATCGTGCTGTCCGGCTCGCTGCCGCCCGGTGTGCCGGTCGACTGGTACGCACAGCTCGTCGCCACCTTGGCCCCGCTCCACGCGTCGAACAGAGCCCGCCGCACCCGCATCGCGGTCGACACCTCCGACGCTCCCCTGCTGGCGCTGTTCACCGAATCCCTCGGCGCCGCACCCGACCTCGTCAAGCCCAACTCCGACGAGCTCGCCCAGCTGACCGGCCTCGATCCGGTCGACCTCGAAGACCCCGCCGCCGCCGCGTCGGCCGCGTCGCTTCTGATCGACCGCGGTGTCGGCGCCGTGCTGGCCACCCTCGGCGCGGCGGGCGCCGTGCTGGTGACCGCTGAGGACGCCTGGTTCGCCGCCGCACCGCCGATCGTGCCGCGCAGCACCGTCGGCGCGGGCGACTCCGCCCTGGCCGGCTACCTGCTCGCCGACCTCGCCGGCGCCGACCCTGCCGACCGGCTCCGCACCGCCGTCGCCTACGGCAGCGCGGCCACCGCCCTGCCCGGCACCGGATTGCCGGGACCAGCGGACATCGGGCTGGCCGCGGTCACCGCCCGGCCACTCCGGACGACATCCGACCGACCGGCCCCGGCATGAGCACCGCCGATCCTGCTCCACCCCCACTCCCGAAAGACACCACGATGGCCGATTCGATCATCACCACCGACCTGATCACCCTCGACGCCGACCTCGGCGCCGACAAGGACGCGGTGATCACCACGCTCGCGGGCACCCTCGCCGCGGCGGGCCGCGCGAGCGACGCCGCCGTGGTGAGCCGGGCAGCGCTGGACCGGGAAGCACAGTCGGCCACCGGCCTCCCCGGCGGCATCGCCATCCCGCACTGCCGAGCGTCGGCCGTCGCCGGCGCGTCCCTGGCCTTCGCCCGGCTTTCGCCCAAAGTCGACTTCGGTGCCCCGGACGGCCCCGCCGACCTGGTGTTCCTGATCGCCGCGCCCGAAGGGGCGGGCGCCGAGCACATGAAGCTGTTGTCCTCGCTGGCTCGCGCGCTCGTGCGACCGGCCTTCGTCGCCGATCTGCGGTCGGCATCGACGCCGGCGGAGGTGGTGGGCCTGGTCGATGGCGTGATCAATCCGCCGCCTGCCACTACCGGAACTGCGGCCGGAACATCGGGTTCGTCGGCGACCGCCGAGGGCGCGGCAGCCGGGACTCCTGCTGGTCCCGCTACCACCGACGCGATGGCCGGAGCCGGAGCTACACCAGTCGGGGTAGCCGAAACAGGAGGCGATGCAACAGCTTCCGTTGCGCCAGCTGCCGAAGCGGGCGAGGCGGCGGCGACCGCTGCCGCTGAGCACGGATCCGCGGACGAGGTGGCTTCCGGCGCGCGACCGAAGGTCGTCGCAGTCACTGCTTGTCCCACCGGCATCGCCCACACCTACATGGCCGCCGACTCCCTGGTCGCCGCGGGCGAACGGGCCGGTGTCGACGTGGCCGTGGAGACCCAGGGCTCGAGCGGCGGCGACAAACTCGACCCGGCCATCATCGCCGCCGCCGACGCGGTCATCTTCGCCACCGATGTGGGCGTGAAGGATCGCGGCAGGTTCGCGGGCAAGCCGGTCGTCGAATCCGGCGTCAAACGTGCCATCAACGAACCCGACACGATGATCGCGGAGGCCGTCACGGCGAGCACCACCCCGGGCGCCGCCACCGTCGGAGGCGCAACGCCCGCACCCTCGCAGGCGGCGACCAAGGGCATCGGCTGGGGCACGCGCCTGCGGCAGATCCTGCTCACCGGCGTCAGTTACATGATCCCGTTCGTCGCCGCGGGTGGTCTGCTGATCGCGCTGAGCTTCCTGCTCGGTGGCTACGAGATCTCCGACAGCGCGAAAGACATCGTGCTGAACAACTCGATCACCGACCTGCCCGACGGCGGGCTGGCCACCTACTTCGGCGCGGTGCTGTTCCAGATCGGCTCGCTCGCGTTCGGTTTCCTGGTTCCGGCGCTGGCGGGCTATATCGCCTTCGCGATCGCCGACCGGCCCGGTCTCGCACCGGGGTTCACCGCCGGCGCCATCGCGGTATTCGTCGGCGCGGGATTCCTCGGCGGTCTCGTGGGCGGTCTGGTTGCCGGTTTCGCGGCGCTGTGGGTCGGCAAACTGCCGGTGCCGACGTGGGCGCGCGGGCTGATGCCGGTGGTGGTCATTCCGCTGCTGGCGTCGCTGATCGTCGGCGTCGCGATGTTCGTGCTGCTCGGCAAGCCGCTCGCCGCCGTCACGAGCGGGCTCACCGACTGGCTCAACGGCCTGTCCGGCACCTCGGCGATCGCGCTCGGTGTCATCCTGGGCGTGATGATGTGCTTCGACCTCGGTGGGCCCGTCAACAAGGCCGCCTACGCCTTCGCCGCCGCCGGCCTGTCGGTGACCGACAACGCGACGCTGCGGATCATGGCCGCGGTGATGGCCGCCGGCATGGTGCCGCCGCTGGCGATGGCGCTGTCGACCACCCTGCGCCCGCGCCTCTACACCGAGGCCGAGCGGGAGAACGGCAAGGCCGCCTGGCTGCTGGGCGCCTCGTTCATCTCCGAGGGCGCGATCCCGTTCGCCGCGGCCGACCCGCTGCGGGTGCTGCCGTCGATGATGGTCGGCGGCGCGGTCACCGGCGGCCTGGTGATGGCCACCGACGTGACCCTGAGCGCGCCGCACGGCGGCATCTTCGTCTTCTTCGCGATCGGGCAGCTCGTCTGGTTCGTGCTGTCGCTGCTGGCAGGCACCGTGGTCGCCGCCGTCTGCGTCACCCTCGCCAAGGAGTTCACCCGCAAGCAGCCCGTATCCCCCGTCCTCACCACCGCGTAATCCATCCGCACACAAGGAGAAATCCCATGGCCAGCACCACCGTCACCGTCGGCTCCTCGATCGGCCTGCACGCCCGCCCCGCCGCCCTGATCGCCGAAGCGGTCGGCGCGGCCGGTGTCCCCGTCACGATCGCTCTCACCGGCGGCGACCCGGTGGACGCGGGCTCGGCCCTGATGATCATGACCCTCGGCGCAGCACAGGGCGCCGAGGTGGTGATCAGCAGCGACGACCAGCCCACCCTGGACAAGATCGCCGAAATGGTCGCCAGCGACCTCGACGCCTGAGTCCTCCGACTCGGACAACGCAAAAGGCCCGGAACCTGGTGGTTCCGGGCCTTTCGTTTGTAGCGGGGACAGGATTTGAACCTGCGACCTCTGGGTTATGAGCCCAGCGAGCTACCGAGCTGCTCCACCCCGCGTCGGTGAATACAACATTACACACGGGTTAGCGTGGATGCCAAATCGTGAGGTCAGCGGCGGTTTTCGAGGTGCGGGACACGATCTTCGGCAGCCCGCCCGGCGGCGCGGAAGCCCGAGATGTGACGAGCGTCATCGAATGACCGCCGTCGACCCAGCCCAGCCGCGAGTCGCCGCAATCCGGTGACCGGGATCACTATTTCGGCGTGATCTCAGGCACATAACGGTGCAATAACAGACTGGCCGGAATCCGGGTATTCCCCAGCGCTATCCAGCGTAAACACTGAAAAGACAGCTGTTTCATTCACACAATTGTCCCGTTATCAAGATGTGATTGTCATGGATTTCTTGGTTAGCGTCTCCCCCATGACTGAGACCCGGAAATTCCGCACCCGTGCCCTTGGCGTCGCCGCCATCACCGGCGCCCTGGTTGCCGTTCCGTTCAGCCTCGCCACCGGCACCGCCTCCGCCGCGTCCCACAACTGGGACGGCGTCGCCCAGTGCGAGAGCGGTGGTAACTGGGGTATCAACACCGGCAACGGCTACTACGGTGGCCTGCAGTTCTCGCAGAGCACCTGGGCTGCCAACGGCGGCCAGGGTTCGGCGCACACCGCCAGCAAGGAAGAGCAGATCCGCGTCGCGGAGAACGTGCTCGCCAGCCAGGGTGTCGGCGCGTGGCCGCACTGCGGCCGGTACCTGCAGGCCGGCGCCTCGGAGCCCGAGCCCGCCGTGGTCGAGGAGCCCGCCGTCGAACTGCCGGTCGAGCTGCCCGCCGAGGCCAAGACCGACATCCAGGTTGCCGTCGACCAGGCCAAGGCCGCGGGCAAGGCCCTGGCCGACCAGTACGGTGTCGCGGGTCAGTACCAGGACCTGCTCAACGCCAACGCCCCGCTGATCGCCTCGATCGGCGGCTGATCCACCGTTCCCCCTGCACGAGAAAGGCCCCGCCATCCGGCGGGGCCTTTCTTGCTGTTCCGGACGGCTACCGGCCGCCGGCGTCCTGATACGCCTTCACCGCGGCGTCCAGTTCCTCGAGCGCCTTACCGAAGTCGGTGAAGTTGCCCGTCCGCATCGCCGTGCGCACCGCCTCGATCTTGCGGCTGAGCTCGGCGGCCGCGGCGTCCTGGCCGGTGGACCCCGGCGGGGTCGTCGTCCCGGGCGGCGGGGTCGTGCCACCCTGCGGCGGCGTGGTGCCCTGCTCGACCGGTGGCGTCGCACCCGGTTTCGGCTTCAGCGCCGGGTCACCGCCGAACGGCGTCGCCAGCGAGCCCGAACCCGGCAGGACCTGGTTCAGCGCCTCGGCCAGCGTCGCCGCGTAGCCGACCTTCACGCTGCCCGCCGCGTCGCGATAGCTCACCAGCACGCGCAGCAGCTGTGGGAACGTCGACGAACCAGTGTTGCGTTCGTTGTAGAACGGCTCGACATACAGGATGCCGCCTTCGGCCACCGGCAGCGTCAGCAGATTGCCGTAGCGGATCTTGTTCGAGTTCGACAGCAGCGTCTTCTCCCGTGACACCGCGTCTGCGGTGGTCATCGAGTTCTGGGTCTGCTGTGGGCCCTGGGTCTGGGAGTCGGTCGGCAACTGCAACACGGTGAACTTGCCGTAGTTGTCCGGGTCCGAACGCACGGAGATGTAGGCCGACAGGAACTGGCGGTTGTAGCCGACCATCGCCGAGGTCAGGCTGAAGACCGGCTTGTTGGTCTTCGGATCGCCCAGCAGCACGTAGTACGGCGGCTGGTTGAACGTCCCGCCCTCGATCGTCGGATCGCTGGGCACCGACCAGAACGCGTTGTTGGTGAAGAACTCACGCGGGTTGTCCACGTGGTACTTGGTCAGCATGTCGCGCTGCACCTTGAACAGGTCCTCGGGGTAGCGGAAGTGCGAGCGCAGTTCCGGGGAGATCTCGCTCTCGGGCTTCACCGCGTTCGGGAACACTCCGCGCCAGGCCTTGAGCACCGGGTCGGTGGTGTCGGTCTCGTACAGGGTGACGGTGCCGTCGTAGGCGTCGACGGTCGCCTTCACCGAGTTACGGATGTAGCTGACCTCCTTGCGCGGGATCACCCGGCCGGTCTTCTTGTCGATGCTGTCCTCGACCGCGCCGTCGAGCGAGGTCGACTGCGCGTAGGGGTACTTGTCCAGGGTGGTGTAAGCGTCGACGATCCAGACGATGCGCTCGTCGACGACCGCCGGGTAGGCGTTGCCGTCGGTCGTCAGCCACGGCGCGACCTTCTGCACACGCTCACGCGGACCGCGGTTGTACAGGATCTTGGACTCGTCGCTGATCGCCGAGGAGAACAGGATGTTGCGCTCGGCGTACTTGGCCGCGAAGGCCAGCCGGTTGAACCAGTTGCCGATCGGCACGCCGCCGCTGCCGTCGTAGGTGTAGGAGGCCTGGTCGGAGTCGTATTCGCGCGGCGCCTGGCCGTCGGTGGCGCCGACGATGGCGTAGTCGGGATCGGACTGGGCGATCAGCTCGCCGTAGTAGATGCGCGGCTGGTCGACCTTGATCTGCTGGTCGTCGATCTTGGTGAACAGGTCGCTCACCATGAACAGCGGATAACCGGAGTCGCTGCCACCTGCCGCGCTCTGCGCGTCGGACTGCGGCTTGTTCACCCGGTTGGCGGGCGCGGCGACGAAGCCGTTGCCGTGGGTGTAGACGGTGTGCTGGTTGATCCAGTCCTTCTGGTTGCCCGACAGCGCTTCCGGATGCAGCTCACGCGCGGCGACGATGTAGTCCTGCATGTCGCCGTTGAGGGTGTAGCGGTCGATGTCGAGCGACTCGGGGAAGCCGTAGAAGTTCTTCAGCTGCTTGAGCTGGGTGAACGTGGGCGAAAGGATGTTCGGGTCGAGCAGGCGCGCGTTGCCGATGGTCACCGCGTCGGCGGGCACCTCCAGCGGGTTCTTGGTGCTCTCGCCCTTGTATTCCTGATAGTCGATCTTGTCGTCGGTGATGCCGTACGCCTGGCGCGTAGCCATGATGTTGCGTTCGATGTACGGACTCTCCTTGTCGGCCGCGTTCGGACGCACCGAGAACTGCTCGACCACCATCGGCCACACCGCGCCGACCAGGATCGAGGAGAGCACCAGCAGCGCGGCGGCCATCGCGGGCACCCGCAGATCGCGCAGCACGATGCCGGCGAAGAACGCGATCGCGCAGATCACCGCGATCGAGAGCAGGATCAGCTTGGCGGGCAGCACCGCGTTGATGTCGGTGAACGACGGACCGCCGAACGTCGGTTCCTTGCGGGTGCTCGACAGCAGGTCGTAGCGGTCGAACCAGTACGCGATCGCCTTGAGCAGCACGAAGATTCCGGCGAGCACGGCCAGCTGCACGCGCGCGGCCCTGGTCAGCGTGCCCTCCCGTCCGGCCAGGCGCAGACCGCCGAACACGTAGTGGGTCACCAGGTTCGCGAAGAACGCGATCACCACGGCGACGAACAGCCAGTTCAGCACCATCCGGTAGAACGGCAGATCGAAGGCGTAGAACCCGACGTCGAGGTGGAACTGCGGGTCCTGCTGACCGAAATCACCGCCGTGCAGGAACAGCTGCACTGTCGCCCAATTCGACTGCGCCACGAGCCCGGACAGCAGGCCGAGCAGCACCGGGATACCGATGCCGAACAGCTTCAGCTTGCTCATCACGGTGGTGCGATAGCGCGCGATCGGGTCGTTGGGTCCGGCGACCGGCACGAACACCGGCCGCGACCGGTAGGCCAGCAGCAGCGCGCCCCACACGACGAGGCCGACGAACAGCGCGACAACGGCGAACAGGATCAGCCGCGTCACCAGCACGCCCAGATAGACACTGCGATAGCCGACCTCCCCGAACCACAACCAGTTGGTGTAGGCGTCGGTGAGGCGGGGCCCGAGCAGCAACAGCGCCGCGAGGACGACTGCTGTCACCAGCAGCACTCGGCTGCGTCGGGACAACGAAGGTAAGCCGGTGGGGGGCCGCATGCCCACGGTGCCACTCTCCAGGGTCCGGCGGCGAGTGCGCCGGTGATCGGCGCAGACACCGCAGTCCGATGTTGCGGTTGGTCCGTGACCGGACCGTTGCCGCCCACTCTACGGAAATCGGACACCATGCAAGCGTCTGGGCCGAAAATGATTGGATGGGCGGGTGACCGATGACCAGCACGCCGAAGCCGTCCTCGCCCGTTGTGTGCGCGAGGTCGTCGAGTTCGCCGACGCCGAGGGCTGGGGAAACCCGCCGCAGATGTTCGCGTTGGTGCCGACCGCCGACCTGGTCGCCGCCGAACCCGACCTCGAGGATCAGCTCGACGACGGCAGCGAGCTCACCCCGATCGCGCAGGAAGCCTTCCCCGACGACATCACCGGCGGGTCGATGGCGCTCGACGAATTCCTCGCCACCACCACCTGGCCGCCCGCCGTCGAGGGCTGCGTGCTGGTCCAGGAGATCGTGGTGCTGCCGCCGGACGCCGAGAGCGACCTCGACGAGGCGCTCGTCCCACTGCTCGCCGACGACGATGCCGCCGATGCGGCCGGTCGCGCCGCCGCGCACGCCCATCCGGGCAGGCGTGACGCGCGGCTCATCGCCGGTGTACTGCGTCAGGGCACGTCACTGTGCCTGCTGCAGATCCGCCCCGAGGACGACGACGGCTTCGGCGATCTCGACCTGCGCACCTACCCGAACCTGGCGCCCGGCCTGGTCGAGGCGCTGCACCACACGCTGGAGTGATCAGCCGCAGCTGACGGCCTCGCGGCCCGCGTCGATGGCGGCCAGCGAGGTCACCGCGCTGTCGAGGGTGTCGACCTTCACCAGCCGCAGGCCCTCCGGCGCGCGCTGACGGGCCTCGTTGCAGTTGTCGGCGGGAACGAGGAACGTCTCGGCGCCTGCCTCGCGCGCGGCGATCATCTTGTACTGGATGCCGCCGATCGGGCCGACCTTGCCTTCCTGATCGATGGTGCCGGTGCCGGCGACGAACCGGCCGCCGTTGAGCTCACCGGGCGAGAGCTTGTCGATCAGCGCCAGGCTGAACATCAGTCCCGCCGACGGACCGCCGATGTCGGCGAGGTTGAACTCGACCTGCAGCGGCGGGCGGCCACCCTCCCCCGGGGTGATGCCGAGATAGCCCTTCGACGCGTCGTCGGGGCGCGCGGCGAGGGTGATCGGCGTGGTCTGCTCGGCGTCGCCACGCCGGTAGGCGACCGTGATCGTGGTGCCGGGGCCCTTGGTGCCGACGATGTCGATCACGTCCTTGGGCGCGGTGATCGGGATGCCGTCGATGCTGAGCAGCTCGTCGCCGACCTGCAGCACGTCCTTGGCCGGGCCCTCGTCGCCGAACCCGCGCACCAGCACCACCGTCGGCATATTCAGGAAGTGCAGCGCCGCGACCTCGGCATTGCTCTCCGAATCCTTGAATTCCTGCTGATTGGACTTGTCGACCTCTTCGCGCGGGACCCCGGGCGGGTACACCTCGGCGCGCGGGACGAGGCCGTGCTCACCGCTGGCCCAGAAACCGAACGCCTCGAACAGGTTGAGCCCGTCACGCACCGACACCGTCGTCATATTGAGCTGCCCGCTCGTCGGATCCAGCGGCGCGCCGGTGACGTCGACCACCTGCTTTCCGTCGACCTTACCGAGGGTGTCGAAGGTCGGGCCGGGGCCGAGCGCGACGAACGGCACGGTGACCACGCTGCCGACGACTCCGAGCACGAGCACGGGTACCAGGGCCACGATCAGGGTGAGGATCCGACGATTCACTCCGACCACAGTAGTGATCACCCGCCGTGACCGACGGTAGTGGCACGCTTTTGCCGTGCGCGCTGCTCGCCCGATTTCGCGATGCGCGAACACCGTGGGTCCAGGGGTCCCGCGTAACGTAAGAGGTATGAGCGATCTCCCCTTCGGCTTCTCGAACCGTGACGACGACGATTCGGGCAAGCGTCGCGACGAGGCGAACGGTCCCGGCGGAAGCGATCCGTTCGGGTTCGGGGCGGCGGGCGCCGGCGGCTTCGATCCGTCGCAGCTGGGTCAGATGCTGACCCAGCTCGGACAGATGCTCAGCGGCATGGGCCAGGCCACGGGACCGGGCGGCGCGCAGTCGGGACCGGTCAACTACGACGTGGCCAAGCGACTGGCCCGCCAGCAGCTCGGCGCGAGCGTCGCGCCGATCGCGGCGAAGACGACCTCCGCGGTGGCCGACGCGGCGCACCTGGCCGAGCTGTGGCTCGACGGCGCCACCATGCTGCCCGCCGGCGCGTCGAAGACGGTCGCGTGGACGGCCAACGACTGGATCGAAGAGACCCTGCCCACCTGGAAGCGCCTGTGCGATCCGGTGGCCGAGCAGATCTCGGGCATGTGGACCGCGCAGCTGCCGGAGGAGGCCAAGCAGTTCGCCGGGCCGATGGTCGGCATGCTCGGCCAGATGGGCGGGCTGGCGTTCGGTTCCCAGCTCGGTCAGGCACTGGGCCAGCTGGCCAAGGAGGTGCTGACCTCCACCGATATCGGTCTGCCGCTCGGCCCGGCCGGTACCGCGGCGCTGCTGCCGACCGCGATCTCGGCGTTCAGCGAAGGGCTCGAGCAGCCCGAGAGCGAGATCATGGTGTTCCTCGCGGCCAGGGAGGCTGCCCACCAGCGGCTGTTCGGGCATGTGCCGTGGCTGCGTCAGCAGGTGCTCGGCGCGGTCGAGGGCTACGCGCGCGGCATCAAGATGGACTTCTCCTCGTTGGAGGAAGCCGCCCAGAACATCGACCCGATGTCGCTGAGCGACCCGTCCAAGCTCGAGGAACTGCTGTCCCAGGGCACGTTCGAACCGCAGACCACCCCCGAGCAGAAGCAGGCGCTCGAGCGCCTCGAGACCCTGCTCGCGCTGATCGAGGGCTGGGTCGACGTGGTGGTCACCGACGCTGTGGGTGAGCGGTTGCCGGGCGCGGGCGCGCTGTCGGAGACGCTGCGCCGCCGTCGCGCGAGCGGTGGACCCGCCGAGCAGACCTTCGCCACCCTGGTCGGTCTGGAACTGCGCCCGCGCAAGGTCCGCGAGGCCTCGGCGCTGTGGCGCCGGCTGACCACCGACGCGGGCATGGAGCGCCGCGACGGTGTGTGGGCGCACCCCGATCTGCTACCCGATTCCAGCGATCTGGACTCGCCCGCCGGCTTCATCGACTCGGTGATCGGCGGCGGCACCGGCGCTTTCGACGACCCGCTGGCCCAGCTCGCCGAGACCGAGGCGCGGGAGCGCGACGAGGCCGAGCGCGGCAAGTCCGAACCCGATACCGACCCGGACACCGGCACCGGCCGTCCCTGACCCGCACCGCAACCACGGTCTGCGAAAAATCAGCGGATCGTGATGGCGCGACACGGCTCCGCGACCAGGACGCGTCCGGAAACCCCGCGCCGACCTGCGGACACGAGTTGTCCACAGGCCGGAAATCACGACCGCGACACGCCGAAAGCCTGTGGATAACCAGGCTTTCGGCACACCGTGTGCCGTGGCCGGATGCCGATACTCGGGACATGACGACCACGACGCCACTGCGCGGACCGATGCTCCACCCCAGGGTGACCACGCTGGTCCGCCCGTCGGGCACGGTGCAACTGGGCTGGGATCCCGAACGCGCCCTGCTGCTCGAGACCACCGAACTCGACACCGGCACGGTGCTCGCGTTCCTGCGACTGCTCGACGGGTTGCAATCGAAGCCACAGATCATCTGGCGCGCAGGGGAATTCGGGATCGCGCCCGACCGCACCATCGCCCTGCTCGCCGCGATCGAGCGGGCCGGACTGCTGCTGCAACCCGAGCGCAAACAGGGCCGGATCCGCGCCGTCACCGTGCACGGGCTCGGCCCGCTCTCCGACGCGGTGGCGATCGGATTGCGGCGCATGGGTTTTCGTCCCGTCCGGTCGCGGGAGTACCGACCCGACACCGTGATCGGGGCGGGCAGTGATCTGGTGGTGCTCACCGATGCGCTGATGGTCGATCCCCGCCTGTCGGTGGACCTGGTGCTGCGCCGGATACCGCACCTGCAGGTGCGGGTCCGCGACGGCGTCGGCGTGGTCGGCCCGCTCGTGCTGCCCGGCGAGACCAGCTGCCTGCGCTGCGCCGACCTGACCCGCACCGGATTCGATGCCGATTGGCCGCATCTGGCGGCGCAGTTGCTCGGCCGCACCGGGCACGCCTCGCCCGCCGGTATCGCGGCGACGACCGCGCTGGCCATGGGCGAACTGGAGGCGATCGTCGCGTGCTCGCCACGCCGACGGCCCGGCACCCTCGACGCCACCGTCGAGTTGGATCTGGACACCCACGAGGTGCAGCGACGGCCCTGGCTACCGCACCCGGACTGCGCGTGCGGGACCGTCGCCGCCACCGGATCGGGCACGGGCCGATGAGCACCGGCACCGACCGGTGTGAGCATTCCCATGGCACACCGCGGGCTAGTTCGGCCATGATGGGTAGCGTGTCCGAGATCGTGCGCCGCAGTTCCAGCCGCAATGCCAAGTTGGCCAAGATACCGCTCGGCATTGCCGGACGAGCCGCCGTCGGGTTCGGCAAGAAGCTCGTCGGTGGTGACAAGCAGCAGATCAACGCGACACTGAACCAGAAGGCCGCCGAGCAGTTGTTCACCGTGCTCGGTGAGCTCAAGGGCGGCGCGATGAAGTTCGGGCAGGCGCTGAGTGTGATGGAGGCCGCCGTCCCGGAGGAGTTCGGCGAGCACTACCGCGAAGCGCTCACCAAACTGCAGGCCGCCGCCCCGCCGATGCCCGCCGAGACCGTGCACCGGGTGCTCGATCAGCAGCTGGGCACCAAGTGGCGCGACCGCTTCCAGTCCTTCGACGACACCCCCGCCGCCTCGGCCAGCATCGGCCAGGTCCACCGGGCCGTGTGGTCGGACGGGCGACCGGTCGCGGTGAAGGTGCAGTACCCCGGCGCCGACGAGGCCCTGCGCGCCGATCTGAAGACCCTGTCGCGGATGACCGGGCTGCTCTCGTCGGTGATCCCCGGCGCCGATGTGAAGCCGCTGCTGGCCGAGATCACCGAGCGCACCGAGGAAGAGCTCGACTACCGCACCGAGGCCGCCAACCAGCGCCGCTTCGCCGCCGCGTTCGAGGGGCATCCGCAGATCGTGGTGCCGCGTGTGGTGGCGGGCGCGCCGAAGGTCATCGTCACCGAATGGCTCGACGGCACGCCGGTCTCGGCGCTCATCGCGGCGGGCGCTGCCGATCCGGAAGGCACACGGGCACAGCGCAATCGGATCGCCGAGCTGATGGGCACCTTTCACTTCTCCTCGCCCGAGCTGGCCGGCCTGCTGCACAGCGACCCGCACCCGGGCAATTTCCTCGTGCTGGCCGACGGCAGGCTGGCGGTCCTCGACTTCGGCGCCTGCGCGCCGATGCCCGACGGCTTCCCCGAGATCCTCGGCCGGATGCTCGCCCTGGCCGTCGCCGAGGACCACGCCGCGCTCACCGAGCTGCTCTACGAGTACGGCTGGGTGATCCCGGGCCGCACCGTCACCCACGAGGAGATCGAGGCGTATCTGCGCCCGTTCAGCGATCCGATCCGCACCGACACCTTCCACTTCACCCGCGCCTGGATGCAGCGCGTGGCGGGCAAGGCCTCGGAGTTCACCAGCCCCGAGATGAAAACCGCACGCGCACTGCAACTCCCGGCCGAGTACCTGATGATCTTCCGGGTCCTCGGCGGCTCGGTCGGCATCTTGGCCCAGCTCGACGCCGAACTCGGCTTCATGAACCTGGTCCGCACCTGGGTCCCCGGCTTCCGGGCCGAACGCGCGTCCTAGTCCACGCCGCCAACGCAAAACGAACCGCTCACCAGGACTCGGTGAGCGGTTCGCTTGCGGTACAACCCCATTCCGGGGTTCATGCCGGGATCGCGACCTTGCGCGGGCGGCCACGCGGGCGCTTGCGGGCGATCACGACACCCTGGTCGAAGATCTCACCGCCCCAGACACCCCACGGCTCGGCGCGGTCGATGGCCGCGGTCAGGCAGCCCTTGCGGATCGGGCAGGACGCGCACAGTTGCTTGGCCTGCTCGAGGTCGTTCGGGCTCTCCGCGAACCACAGGTCAGGGTTTCCGGCCCGGCAGGGCAGGGACGCCACGGTTCGGCATGTCACGTCAGTAGTGGCCGACGGCCAGTCCTGGGCGGTGAACACGTCGTTCTCCTTCAGCTCGTTTGCAGCGGTTGTTCGTTCGGTGTGCGAACCCGGTGCCAACGGCTGAGGAGCCGAATGAAAAAGGCCACGGATTTCGCTTCTCGCGATCCGTGGCCAGGAGGTGGTGGGAGGAGTTCCCTACCTAGTTCGACATCTCTGTCGAGACCTGAGCACGGTCGCTGGGTGGACACGGAGGCGGATTGCGCCGCCGAACGCGGGTGCGTACCCGAATTCGGCGGTCGGTGCTGCCGGCGCCTCGACGGCGGTCGGCTGCCAACCCACGCTGGGCTTGTCCTGGAGACGAATCGGGGTGTGCTGATGAACGACAGTCATCGGCACAGCGGTGGTATCGACGCCGGACAGACCGGTCCCCTGCAGAGCGAGGACCCCCCGGGAGGCCGACACCATGGATGCGTTCACCAGGACACGATTGCCCATCGCGTCGAACGTGGTGTTGCTGTTCATCTGACTGCCTCCCTCCTGAACTCGTGTGCTGATTAGAAACTCGCGCCGAAGTCACCCTCGGTGCGTGTTCTCCACCATAGGCAATGATCGAGAACCGAACAACCTATTTTCTACCTGCGGTTTTGTGTCGTAGCCCGCATCCGCGACGCGACGATGGCGAGCACGTCGGCACCGTACTGTTCGATCTTCTTCGCGCCGATACCCGCGATCGACGCCAGTGCCGCGTCGTCGGCGGGCAGCTGCTCGGCGATAGCGGTGAGCGTGGTGTCGGTGAAGACGACGAAGTCGCGCACCCGCAAGACCTCGGCCTTCTCCGCCCGCCATTCCTGCAGCGCCTCGAGTAGCTGCGGGTCGAGCTCGGCCGGGCAGCGACGGCACCGGCCGAGCATGGTGGCGTAGGTGCCGATCAGCGGCTTCGCGCAGACCCGGCACAGCGGGCGCTTGCCGTCGGCGTCCTTCGGCCCGTTCGCGGTCGCGGCGATTCGCGACGCGGGCGATTCGTCGGGCACCAGCCCGTTGAGGAACCGCGACCGCCTGCGCACCCGCCTGCCGCCTTCGGTGCGGGCCAGCGCCCAGGACACGGCGAGATGTTCGCGCGCCCGGGTGACGCCGACATAGAGCAGCCTGCGTTCCTCTTCCAGCGCCGCCTGATCGGACGGACTGCCGTCGTCACCGAGGACGTGCTGGATGGGCAGGGTGCCGTCGGCGACGCCGACCAGGAAGACGGCGTCCCATTCCAGGCCTTTGGCCGCGTGCAGCGAGGCCAGGGTGACGCCGTCGACGGTCGGCGGATGCTTGGCCTCGGCGCGGGTCGCGAGTTCGCGCAGCAGCCCGGTCAGGTCGATCTCCTCGTCGTGGCCGACCAGCTCCTCGGTGAGCTGCACCAGCGCCAGCAGCGAGGACCAGCGTTCCTTGGCCTGCGCGCCCGCGGGTTCCTCGGCGGTGAGGCCGACCGGGGCGAGCGCGGCCCGGACCAGGGTGATCAGTTCGGCGCCGCTGCGCGCCTCGTCGGGCAGGTCGTCGCGGGCGTCGGTCTGGCGCAGCGCCTGAATCGCCTGGCGGACCTCCTGCCGCTGGAAGAACCCTTCGCCACCGCGCACCTGGAACGGGATGTCGCGGGCGCCCAGCGCCTGCTCGAACGGCTCGGACTGGGCGTTGATCCGGTAGAGCACGGCGATCTCGGCGGCGGGGGTGCCCGCGGCGATCAGCTTCTTGATCCGGCCCGCCACGGCCGCGGCCTCCGCGGGCACGTCGGGATATTCGGCGAACTCGGGTTCTGGCCCGTCGGGGCGCTGGCCGATCAGCGCGAGCCTGGTCCCGGCGATGCGACCGCGGGCGGCGCCGATCACCCGGTTGGCCAGCGACACCACCTGCGGGGTCGACCGGTAGTCGCGTTCGAGCCGGATGACGGTGGCGTCGGGGAAGCGGCGGGAGAAATCGAGCAGGTAGTTCGGGGTGGCGCCGGTGAAGGAGTAGATGGTCTGGTTGGCGTCGCCGACGACGGTGAGATCGTCGCGTTCGCCCAGCCACGCGTCGAGTACCCGCTGCTGCAGCGGGGTGACGTCCTGGTACTCGTCGACGACGAAGCTGCGATAGCGGCCGCGGAATTCGTCGGCGACGGCCGGATAGTCCTCGAGCGCGGCCGCGGTGTGCAGCAGCAGGTCGTCGAAGTCGAGCAACAGGCCGTCGGCGGAGGTCTTCATCGACTCGTATCCCGCGTAGACCTGGGCGACCCTGGTGACCTCGACCGGCGCGTCGCGGTGGTGCCGCGCCGCGGCGGCGGGGTAGTCCTCCGGCGCGATCAGCGAGGCCTTGGCCCATTCGATCTCGCTGAGCAGGTCGCGGATCAGTTCGGTGGACGTGCCAAGCCCTGCCCGGTGCGCGGCCTGGGAGACCACGGGGAACTTGCTGTCGAGCAACCGCCACGGCACGTCACCGACGACCTGCGGCCAGAAGTACCGCAGCTGCCGCAGCGCCGCGGCGTGGAAGGTGCGGGCCTGGACCTGCCCTGCCTCGCCACCGAGTCCCATCGTGCGCAGCCGGTTGCGCATCTCCCCCGCCGCCCTTGCGGTGAACGTCACGGCCAGCACCTGGTCGGCCTTCACGTGTCCGCCCGCGATGAGGTGCGCGATCCGGTGGGTGATCGTCCTGGTCTTGCCGGTACCCGCACCGGCGAGCACGCACACCGGTCCTCGTGGCGCCCGCACCGCGGCGGCCTGTTCCGGGTCGAGGGCGGTGAGATCGAGTGCTGGCACGGGCACCATCATGACAGCGCCCGCCGACAACCGGGCCCGATGGCCGCCGTACCTCGGATTACGGCGCGCCGACGCAGGCCCGGAACACCACGCGCTCCCGCGACGTTGCACATCCCGTGACTGAAGCAACCACTGATCTGACGATGTACTCGACCACCTGGTGCGGCTACTGCCGTCGCCTCAAGACCCAGCTCGACGAGGCGGGCATCACCTACACGGTGATCGACATCGAGGACGACCCCGCTTCGGCCGAATTCGTCGGCAGCGTCAACAACGGCAACCACGTCGTCCCGACGATCAAGTTCCGCGACGGCTCGACCGCGACCAACCCGTCGCTGTCGCAGGTCAAGCAGGCACTCGCAGCACTGGCCTGAGACCCCGCCACCACGACCCGACCTCGAGGAGGGTCCGCCGCGCAGCGGCGGTTCGCGGCCGTCGGGACACCAGGGGCCGCGAACTCGAGCGCGCCAGCGCTCCAACTATTCCGCCCAGGACTCGATGATCGTGCGGGCGATCGAGATCGAACCGGGCACCAGCAGCCGCGCGCCGGTTTCCTTCGCCGACCAGTCGCCGATCTGGAGTGCGGCCCTGACCTCGTCGCGGGTGAACCAGTGCGCCTCGGCGATCTCACCGTCGGAGAACACCAGTTCCTGCGCCGGATCGCCGACCGCGGCGAAGCCGACCATGAGCGAGCGCGGGAACGGCCAGGGCTGACTGCCGAGGTAGTGGATCTCGCGCACGTCGACGCCCACTTCCTCGCGGACCTCGCGCTCGACGCAGTGCTCGAGCGACTCGCCTGCCTCCACGAACCCCGCCAGCAGCGAGAACATCGTCGCGGGCCAGGTGTGCTGGCGGGCCAGCAGCACACGGTCGCCACCGTCGTGCACCAGGCAGATGATGGCGGGGTCGATCCGCGGGAATTCCTCCACGCCGTCCGCGGTGAGCCGAGACCAGCCCGCGCGCGCCAGCGTGGTCGTCGTGCCGTCGCCGCCGTGGTAACCGGCGCGATCGTGCCAGTTCAGCAGCGCGTAGGCCGTGGCGAGCAGGTCGGCGGTGAAGTCGTCGACGGCACCGAGCGCCCGCAGGTCCTTCAACGTTCCGTCGAGTTCGGGCTCGCGCACTGCCCACAGGTGGCTGCCGTCGACGACGCCGAGGAAAACCGCGCCGGGACCCGGCTGCTCGGCGATCGTGACGGCCGCGTCGAGGACGACACCGGCGCTCTCGACCCGTACCCGCCCGCGGACATCGACACGCAGGACCTTCGCCTTACCCCAACCTTCACGCAGGGCGTCGGGATCGAGCCGGACGTGCTCGGCTCGATCGATGGTGGAACGCGACAGCAGCGGAACATCTTTCAGTCGGAACGACACACTGCCGAGCCTAGTCGTTCCCCGGCCCGGGCCTACTTTCCGCTGCGGCGGATGTAGAGCAGCTTGTCGCCCGCGTCGAGCGCGTCGACCTCGGGTTCACCCACCCGGATCAGATTGCCGCCGCGCACCACGCCCAGCACGATGTCGCTGAGATGCCGCGGCGACCCGCCGATCTCGCCCGGTTCGACCTCGCGTTCGGCCACCGCGAACCCCTGTTCGGGCGTCAGCAGATCCTCCATCATCTCCACCACGGTAGGCGTCGTGGTGGCGATGCCGAGCAGCCTGCCCGCGGTCTCCGAGGACACGACCACCGAGTCGGCGCCGGACTGGCGCACCAGGTGGGTGTTCTCGGCCTCGCGGATGGCGACGACGATCTTGGCCGTCTTGTTCAGTTCGCGGGCGGTGAGGGTCACCAGCGTGGCCGTGTCGTCGCGATTGGTGGCGACGATGACGGAGGCGGCCCGCTGCACGCCGGTCAGGCGCAGCACATCGGATTTTGTGGCCGAGCCGTGCACGGTGACCAGGCCCGCGCTCGCGGCTTGCTCGAGTGCCACGGCATCGGTGTCGACGACCACGATGTCGGACTGCTGCACGCCGTCGCCGAGCATGGCGTCGATCGCGGTGCGTCCCTTGGTGCCGTAGCCGACGACGACGGTGTGATTGCGCACGGTGTGCCTCCATCGCTGAATCTTGAACGCCTGCCGCGACCGTTCGGTGAGCACGCTGAGGGTGGTGCCGACCAGCACGATCAGGAACAGGATGCGCAGGGGGGTGATGACGACCGTATTGATCAGTCGCGCCGACGGAGAGAACGGGGAGATGTCGCCGTAACCGGTGGTCGACAGCGAGACGGTGGCGTAATACAGCGCGTCGAGGAACGAAAGCTCGCCGCCGGCGTTGTCGTTGTAGCCGTCGCGGCCGACGTACACCACGATCGCCGCGGTGAACAGCAGCGCGATCGCGAACAGGACGCGGCGGGTGAGGGACCACCACGGACTGGTCTGCGCCGCGGGGATCCGCAGCAAACCGACCAGCGCGTAGTCCGGGCTACTGCTGAGCCCGATCGGGCCGACCTTGTTCCCTAGCATCGCCCCCTCCTTTCGCTCGGCCCGTCACCGATTTCGTCAGGCTCCGGCACAAACCGGGAGCCTACTGCGTTCCCGCGCGCCGGGCTCACTCGACATCCGGGGCCGGAGCGGCGTCGCGGATGAGCTGCTCGAGCTCCTGCGGACCCGCGAGGTCGGCGGGGGCGATGGTGCGGCCGGACCGGACGTAATGGAATGCCGCGCCGACTCGTTGGAGCATCTGGTCCTCGGTGGCACCGGTGCGGGCGGCCATGAGCCGTGCCCAGGCGAGGCGGTAGACAGCCAGCTGCACGGCGACGGCGGCTTCGTCGGCGGGGCCGGGTTCGGCGCCGGTCTTCCAGTCGACCACCACCCAGCGGCCGCCGGGTTCGGCGAACACGGCGTCCATCCGGCCACGGATGACGGTGCCCGCGATGCTCGTCTCGAACGGCACCTCGACGTCGATGGGGTTGCGGTGCGCCCACGGCGACCGGCGAAACGCGGCCTGCATGGCGGCGAGTTCCTGGTCGGCGCGGCCCATTTCGGTCGTGCTGTCGGCGGCGCCGGGCAGTTCGTCGAGGCCGAGCAGCTGTTCGGTGCCGAACCAGGACTGCACCCAGGCGTGAAAGGCGGTGCCGCGCCGGGCCATCGGGTTCGGTGGATACGGCAGTGGGCGGCGCAGGCGAGCTGCCAGCCGGGTGGGGTCGGCGCGCAGTTCGACGAGTGCGGTGGCGGGTAGCTGGCCGGGCAGCTCCACCTGTTGTTCGGCGAGTTCGGCGGCGGTGAATTCGGCGAGCAGGGCGTCGACATCGGTGGCCCAGCCCTCCGGGTCTTCTTCCTCGTCCGCCTCGGGATCGGCTGGGCGGGAACGCAACTGTTCCAGGGCCTCGCGGACGAGCGCGGCGCCCTGTTCGATCGGGTCGCGGCGACCGCCGAGCGGGTCGCGCGGCCACTGGGCGGTGGGCGGATTGTCGGCGAACGGGTTGACGGCGTCGGGCGGCGGCTGGTCGTCCCAGCGGGCGATGGTGGCGACGCCGAAGGCCGCGCTGTCCGGGTCCTCGTTGGCCTGCTTGAGTTCGAGCAGGAACTCCGAGGGGCCCTTCTGCGCGGTGCCGGTCTCGGGCCAGTAGTAGGCCGAGACCAGTAGCACCCGTTCGGTTCTGGTGAGAGCCACGTAGAACAGCCTGCGTTCCTCGTCGAGCCGGCGGCTCTTGAGCGCCTCCTTGTGCGCGGCGATGGCGTGCTCGAGTTCGGACCGATCCCCCACCCGGCTCAGGTCGAGGACCGGCACGCCCTCGGACGCGTCGGGCTGGGCGCGGTCGCCGCGCAGGGAGGTGGGCAGTTCGGTGAGCGCGCCGAGCCAGGTGCTCAGCGCGGTCGTCGACGGGAACACCGACGCGCTCACATGCGGTACCGCGACGACCTCCCACTCCAAGCCCTTGGCCGCATGCACGGTGAGCACCTGCACGCGATCGCGCGCGACCTCCACTTCACCAGGCTCCAAACCGTTTTCGACCGATTCGGCGGCGGTGAAGAAGGCCAGCAGGCCACTCAGCGAGGCCCGCGAGTCGGCCGCGTAACCCGCGACCACCTCGGCGAAGGCGTCGAGGTGCTCGCGGCCGGCGCCACCGCCGGCGATGGCGCGTCTGGCCTGGGTTTCCACGCCGACGCCGATGGTGCGTTCGACGTCGGCGACGAGTTCGACCAGCGGCTGACCGCTGCGTTCGCGCAGTGCGGCCAGCTCCTCGCCCAGGGCGATGATGCGGGCGAACCCCGCTTCCGAATACTGGTCCGGCGCACCGGGATCGGCGATGGCGTCCGCCAGTCCCGCCTGCTCGGTGGGCTCCGGTGCGACCTCACGCAGTGCCGTCGCCAGTCCGGCCGCGTCGGTGATGGCGTTGGACGCGTCGCCGGACAGGCTGCCGATCGACAGCATCCGCGCGCGCCGGGCCAGTGCGGCCAGATCGGCGACACCGAGCCGCCAGCGCGCACCGGTGAGGATGCGGATCGCGGCGCTGCCGGTGCCGGGTTCGGCGATCAACCGGAGGGTCGCGACGATATCGGCGACCTCCGGTGTCGCCAGTAGTCCACCGAGGCCGACGATTTCGACCGGGAGCCCTTGTTCACGCAAGGCCTCCGCGATCGGTGCCGCATCCGCATTACGCCGGATCAGCACCGCCGACGTCGGCGGCGGCTGCTCGGCTTCCCGTGCCGCCGCCCATTCCCGCGCGATCCGCTCGGCGATCCAGTCTCGTTCCTGGGCAACGGTTTCGGTGAGCGCCAGCTCCACAGTCCCCGGATGCGCCTCCGGTTTGGCCCGCAACGCGTCCACCGTCGCCCCACCCGCGGCCTTGGCCCGCAGTCGCAGCGGATCGGCGACCAGGTTCGCCAGCGCGAGTGCCTCCGGCGGGTTTCGCCAACTGGTCAGCAGCGGCAGGATCGGCGCGGGAACACCCGGTGCCGTGGGGAAATCGGTCGCAAAGCGAGGGAGGTTGGCTGCCGAGGCACCACGCCAGCCGTAGATCGACTGCATCGGGTCACCCACCGCTGTCACGGCGAGGGTGTCACCACCCGACGCAGCTTCCGCCGGTTCGCTCGTGCCTGCATCCAATTGCCCAGCGCCTGGTCCGACCTTGCTGCCATGTGGCTGCTCGTCCGAGACCGCGCCGACCCCGCGCCCCACCATGCCGCCTTCGTGTGCGCGGCCGAAGTCGCCGTCGACAGCACCGTGGGCGCGCCCGCCATCCCGGTCGTCGCCGCGAACTCCGGTGAGCTGGCCGGATTCCGCCGAGTCCAGGTGATCCGCTGGGCCCCACAACGTGTCGGCGTCCGGCGTCTGGGCGGTAGGCGCACGACCACGCACGCGCACCGGGCGGGGGCGGTCTTGTCGCACGGCCTCGGCATTGCCGAACAGGGCCGACAGCAGCACCCGCTGGGCGTGGCCGGTGTCCTGGTATTCGTCGAGCAGGACCAGTTTGAACCGGGCGCGTTCGGCGGCGGCGACCTCCGGATGGTCGACGGCCAGTTGCGCTGCCAGGGACATCTGCGAGCCGAAATCGAGTGCGCCACGGCGATTCAGGGCCTCGGCGAGTTGGCGGACCAGCGGTAGCAGCTCCACGCGCTCCCGTTGCGCGTCCACGACAGCGGTCAGCGCCTTGCTCGGCCCGCCGCGCTGACGCGGACCGGCGGGCAGGGTGTAGACCAGCTTCTCCAGCTCGGCATGCGCCTCGGCCAGCTGCTCCGGCTCCACGAGATGCTCGGCGAGTTGCCCGGACAGCGCGAGGACCGCCTCGGTCACCGAGACCGGCGTGCGGTCGGTGTCGAGGTCGCCGTCCCAGGACCGCACGACCTCGTGCGCGAGCTGCCACAGCTGGGTCTGGGTGAGCAGCGCGGCCGACGGCTCGACCGGCAGCAGCAGACCGTGCGCGGTGAGCAGTCTGCCCGCGTACGAGTGATAGGTGCTGATCTCGGGTTCGGCGCCGGAGATCAGCGTGCGCAGCGCACCGGTCGGGTCGATCTCGCGCACCAGCGGCGCACCGGCCAGCCGCGCGAGCCGGGTGCGGATGCGGGAGGTCAACTGCTGGGCGGCTTTTCGGGTGAAGGTGAGGCCGAGTACCTCGTCGGGTGCCACCAGCTGATTGGCCACCATCCACACCACGCGCGCGGCCATCGTCTCGGTCTTGCCCGCGCCTGCGCCCGCCACGACCAGCGTCGGTCCCGGCGGCGCGGCGATGACGGCCGCCTGTTCGGCGGTCGGTGGCGGCAGGCCGAGCGCGTCGGCCAGCCGTTGCGGGGTGACGCGCACGCCGCTCACTCGTCGGTCACCTGCCGTCCGGTGTCCTGCACCGGGCAGCTGCCCGCGACGGGACAGTGCCTGCACCCGTCGTTGCGCACGGCCAGGTATCCGGGCCCGCGCGTGGCGGCGGCGGCGTCGTGGATCGTGTCGCGCCAGGTCTCGAGACCTTCGGCGTCCAGGGCGGTCTGGGCGCGTTCGGTGGCGCCGGTCTTGTTGTGCGGCTTGGCGACATAGACCAGCCGCGCGCCACCGGGATCGGCGACGGGCGAATCGGCCTCTTCCTCGTCGAGCGCGCCGTGGGCGGCCGCGACCTGGTAGGTGGCCAGCTGGGCATGGTCGGCGACAGCTTTGGCGCTGACCGGTGTCTTGCCGGTTTTCACGTCGACGATCACGAACCGGCCCTGCGCATCCCGTTCCAGCCGGTCGATGCGGCCGCGGATCCGCACGGCGCGTTCGTCGTCCGCCCGCGCGGGCAGCACGCAGTCCACCGGCACCTCGACCCCGGCCTGGGTGAGTTCGCCGCGGGTGGTGCGCACCCAGGCGAGGAAGGTCTCCAGCATCGCCTCGGTGCGGCGCAGTTCCTGCCGGGAATGCCAGCCGGTGGCCGGGTCGACCGTCTTCCACGCCTGGTCGAGCGCGGCCCGGACCTGCGCCTCCGGAACCTCTCCGGCCAGCGCCTGCACCAGCGTGTGGACGAGGTTGCCTTTGACGGCGTGCGGGTTGTCGCCGTCGGTACCGCCGTGGCGTTCCAGTGCCCAGCGCAGTGGGCAGGTGCGCAGCAGTTCGACCGTCGACGGGGACAGCCCGATCGGGGAATCGTCGTCGTCCCACAGTTCCCGGTCGGAACTGAGTTCGGCGGTGCCGTACCAGTCGCCGGGGTCGGTGCCGGGGACACCGGCGTCGGCGAGCCGGGCGAGCTGATGGGCGGCCCGGTCGCGCCGGTCGGGTGCGGTGGTGGGATCGCAGACGACGCCGCGTAATTCGGCGACGAGGGCGTGCATCACCAGCGCGCGACCGGGATCGGCGACGGGCAGTGCGCCGGGTTCGCCGGTGTCGTCGTCGCCGAGCAGTTCGGTGAGGAACCGCGATGGCACGAGATCCTGGTCCCCGGCAGCGGATTCGACGGCCGTGACCAGCAGCGAGCGCCGCGCCCTGCTGCACGCGACCAGCAGCAACCTGCGTTCCTCGGCGAGGATCGGCGCGGCCCGGCTCGTCGTCGCGCCGGGATCCACACCGGCGACCAGGTCGACGAGGTCCTCGGTGTGCAACAGGGTGCCCCTGGCGCGCGGGTTGGGCCAGATGCCCTCCTGGACAGCGGCGACCGCGACCACATCCCATTCCCGCCCGGCCGCCGCGTGCGCGCTGAGCAGCGACACCGCTTCACCCTCGGCGGTCAGCGGCCTGCCCTGCTGCGGAATCTGCTGGTGCAGCAGGTATTCGACGAAGCCCTCGATGCTGGCCTTGGGCAGCCGGTCGACGTAAGCGGCTGCGGCGTCGAACAATTCGACGGCAGCGTCGAGGTCGCGGTCGGCCTGCATGCCCGCGGCCCCACCCCGGCGGGACTGGCGGAACCAGCGTCGTTCCAGCCGCGAGCTGGTCCACAGTGTCCACAGCACGTCTTCGAGGCCCTGTCCCCTGGCCTGGGTCTCCCTGGCCTTGCGCACGGCGCGCAGCACTCGCTGCAGCGGCGCGGCTTCCACCTCGGTGAGTCCGTCGAGCAGACGTTCCTCGCCGATGCCGACGATCAGGTCGCGCAGCACTTCCGCCGAGGACTGGTCGATCAGCGGTACGGCGGGCGGTTCCGGTTCCGGCCGTGGCGGACCCCTGTCGACCGGCGGTGCGGCGGGCAGGGTTTCGGCGTCGAGGATGTCGATGTCGTCGGGCAGGCGTTCGGCGATGTCCCAGTCCGGTTCGGGTTCCGGGCGCAGCGGGTCCTCGGGGTCGGGCTCCGGCGGCGACCATTCGTCATCGATCGGATTCGGTTCCGGCTCAGGCATTTCCGGCGGCGGTGGCGGCGCCTCGCCCCACAGCAGGAATTGGTCGGCCGCGTCGGCGTACGGGTCGGCGGCGGCCAGCGCCCCGGTGCGTTCCAGGTCGAGGACCGTGCGTCTGACACCACGGCGCAACCGGCGCAGCGCGATCTGATCGGCGCCACCGAGCGGCCCGGCCAGCAGATCCATCGCGTCCTCCGGCGAGAACATGGCATCGATCGCCCGCCGCGACCCCGGCCGCGACGGATCACCCGCCAGCAATACCCGCAGCGCCAGCACCATCCACGCCGCACCGCGCCTGCGCGCGAGCGGCTCGGCCACCGCGGGCCTGCGCACCGGCACCCCCGCCGCCAGCAACGCCCGCCGCAACGGCGCGAGCGACAGCGGCACCGACCGCACGATCACCGCCATCGACGACCACGGAATCCCGTCGGTCAGGTGCGCCCGCCGCAGATGGTCGGCAATGAGCGCGGCCTCCTTCGCCGCTGTCGACAGCACGCGCACCCGCACGCTCGACTCGCCGACCTCGGTCGCACCGCTCTGGTCCTCGAGATCCGGACCGCCGTGCGCGAACAGCTCCGGCATTTCACCACTGTTTGCCGAATCCGGTTCCGCGCCTTCGAAGTCGGCGGGCGTGGCAGGTTGTGTCTCCTGCCCTGGCAGCACCCGATGACGCGCACTACCCGGCAACCGCGCCGCGATCCGAGCGGTGGCGAGGCGGATCGGCGCACCACTGCGATGGTTGTGCCGCAAGATGATTCGCCGCTGCGGCACCGTGTCGATGTCGACAAGGAACCGCGAATCGGCGCCACGGAAGGTGAACACACTCTGATCTGGGTCACCCGTGATCACCGTGCTCGCGCTACCACTGCCGATGGCGCGCACCAGGGTCGCGGCCTGCGGGTCGAGATGCTGGGCGTCGTCGACTAGCAGATAGCGGGTCCGGTCACGTTCGGCGGCGAGCAGGTTCCGGTCACCGGCCAGCGCGTCGAGGGCGGCGCCGACCAGCTCGGCGGCGTCGAGGGCTGGCGCTGTCGCCTCCGGCGCCGCGACACCGACCGACCAGCGCAGCATCGACGCCTCTTCATAGCGCTGGAAGAACCGGCCGGCCGCCACCCAGGCGTCGTTGTCGTGCTCGCGCCCCAGCGCCATCAGATCTTCGGGGCCGAGCCCGCGTTCGGTGGCCCGCAGCATCAGGTCGCGGAGTTGTTCGGCGAATCCGCCCAGCGCCAGCGCGGGTTGCAGCCGCGGTGGCCACAGACCGCGCGCGCCCGCCTCGATGTCGGCGAGGTCGCCGCGCAGCATCTCGCGCAGCACGGCGTCCTGTTCGGCGCCGGTGAGCAGCCGCGGCGGCGGGTTGCCGTGCAGGTCGGCGTGGCGGCGCAGCACCGAGAACGCGTAGGAGTGCAGCGTCCGCACCATCGGTTCCCTGCTGGCGCCGGGAATGCCACCGGCGCCCGGACCGAGCTGGGCGGTGATCGCGTCACGCAGCGCGGCGGCGGCCTGCTTGGTGTGGGTCAGGACCAGGATCGATGCGGGGTCGGCGCCGTCGGTGATCCGCGCGGTCACCAGGTCGACGAGCAGGGCGGTCTTCCCGGTGCCGGGCCCGCCGAGGACCTGCCATGGCAGCCAGCCGGGACGTGGCGGCGCGGGCTGGGCCTGCTCGGCGAACAGCGCGCGAACAGCGGCGCCCCAGGCCCGCGGCCGGGGCGCCGGCGTCGTCCGGCGCACGAGTCGCACCGAGCTATCCGATCGCACCACGTCGGCTATTGCAACAGACCAGTACGACACGCCAGCACCCCCCTGCCGGGCAGACACGCTGCGCGACGGTGCGCGACCGGCCAGAATGGCTGTCGTGTCCTCGCTTCATGTGCATCGTTTCGGCCCCGCCGACGCCCCCGTCGTCCTCGCCCTGCACGGTCTCACCGGCCACGGCAACCGGTGGGAAACCCTCGCCACCGAACACCTCCCCCAGGCCCGAATCATCGCCCCCGACCTGCGCGGACACGGCCGATCCAGCTCGCTGCCACCGTGGGATTTCGAGACGATCGTCGACGACCTCGCCTCGCTGCTGCGCACCGAGACCGACGGCCCGGTCGTCGTCGCCGGACACTCCTTCGGTGGCGCGGCAGGCATCCACCTCGCCCGGCGCCATCCCGACCTGGTGCGCGCGCTGGTCCTGCTCGATCCCGCGATCGGTATCGATCCCAAGCTGATCGAACAGGTCGCGCTCGCCAACCTGGCCTCCCCCGACTACACCGACATCGCCGAGGCCAGGTCGGACAAGCAGCACAGCGCCTGGAGTCCCGACGAGGTCGACCCGGCGGTCCTGGAGCGCGAGCTCGCCGAGCACCTGGTGCCCACCGAAGGCGGCCGGGTCGGCTGGCGGATCTTCCAGCCGGCGATCACCTCCTACTGGGGTCAGCTGGCGCGCCCGTTCGTACTGCCGCCCGCCGATCTGCCGACCGTGCTCGTGCGGGCGGCCAAGGTGCAGCCGCCGTACGTCACCGGCGAATTCCTTGCCGCGCTGTCCGCTCACCTCGGCGACCGGCTCACCGTCGAGGTCTGGGATTGCGATCACATGGTCGCCCAGGCCCGACCCGCCGAAGCCGCCGCTCTGATCGCCGCAGCCCTGTAGGCGATGGCGGTCACCACGGAGGAACAGGTCGAACGGGTTCGCGCGCTGGTCGCCGCGATCCCGCCCGGCCGCGTCGCCACCTACGGCGACATCGCCCACGCGGCAGGTCTGTCCTCACCCCGCACCGTCGGCTGGATCATGCGCACCGATTCCGCCGACCTCCCCTGGCATCGGGTCATCGGCGCCTCCGGCCGCCCGTCGCCCCATCTGGCCGCCCGCCAACTTCGCCTTCTCGCCGAAGAAGGCGTCCCGATCACCGACGGCAGGGTGGACCTCCGCACGGCGAGGCTGTGACGCGCTCGAGCATCGACGTCATGCCCCGCTAGCATGACATTCGTGCCGATCCCCCAACGCCGAATCAACCGATGACCGCCGCCGACGCCATCGTGCTCGCGGGCGGGCGAGCCAGCCGGATGGGCGGGGTCGACAAGCCCGCGATCGTGATCGGCGGCCGGTCGATGCTCGACGCGGCGCTGGACTCGGTGCGCGAGTGCGGCGAGATCGTGGTGGTCGGGCCGCATCGGCCTGAGCTGGCTGCCCGGATTCAGCAGGTCCGTGAGGTGCCGCCGGGTTCGGGTCCGGTCGCGGCGATCGGCACCGGCCTGAGCGCGCTCGGACCCGATCCGTCCCCCTGGATCGTGGTGCTCGCCGCGGACATGCCGTTCCTCACCGCCGACACCGTGCGCGAATTGCTGCGCCGGGCAGCCGAATCCACCACCGACGCGGTCTTCGCGATCGACGGTTCCGGACGTCCCCAGTATCTCGTCGGCGTCTGGCGCCGCTCCGCCCTCGCGGCCGCGCTGGCCGGGCTCGACTCGCTGGTGAACCAGCCGATGAAGGCGATCGTGCCCACCGAGACGACCTCGGTCGAACTGCCCGGCACCGGCGACTGCGACACCGAGGAAGAGGTCCGCCGCGCCCGCGAGACGCTGGCCGCCACGACGACCCGGCTCGACCTCACCGAAGCCCGAGCGCGCCTCGTCACCGACCTGACCCCGCTGGTCGCCTACGAGGCCCATCTGGACGAGGTCGGCGGCGCCGCGCTCGCCGCACCGATCGTCACCGCGGGCGCACTACCCCGCTTCGACGTGTCCGCGATGGACGGCTACGCCGTGTGCGGCGACGACGGGCCCTGGCAGCTGCGCCGCGACATCGGTTTCGCCGGCGGCGCCCGACCGGTCGGCCTGCTGCCCGGCGAGGCCGTCCGGATCGCCACCGGCGCCCACGTCCCCGACGGCACCACCTCGGTCCTGCGCGACGAGTTCGCCGCGATCACCGGCGACGAACTCACCCGCCTGCCGGACACCCCGCTCCGCGGCGACATCCGCCGACGCGGCGAGGATCAGATGGTCGGCGACCTCCTCGCCCCCGCGGGCACCCGAGTCACCACCGCGCTCCGCTCCGCGGCCGCCTCGGTAGAGGTCACCTCCGGCCTGGTCCGCGGCCCTGTCCGCGCCCGCGTCGTGATGACCGGCGACGAGATCCGCAGCACCGGCCCCCTGCAAACCGGCCAGACCCGCGACTCCATCGGCCCGGTACTCCCCGACATCCTCGCCGGCCTCGGCGTCCACGTCGTCGACCGCGTGCACCTGCGCGACACCGCCCACGGCTTCGACGACATGCTCACCGCCACCGCGGGTTTCGACCTCCTGGTCGTCGTCGGCGCCACCGGCGGCGGCGCAGCCGACCAGCTCCGCACCGCGATCGCCCGCGCCGAGGCCCGCATCGTGGTCCCCCGATTGTCCATGCGCCCAGGCGGTTCCACCGTCGTGGCCGAACTCCCCACCGGCCCAACCATTCTCGGCCTCCCCGGCAACCCCTTCGCCGCCATAGCTGTCCTCCTGGCCCTCACCCCTTCGATAGTCGCGGGCCGCACCGCAGCACCCCCACCCCGCTCCCTCCGCGGCCCCCTGCACAACGCCGCCGACATCGCAGGCCCCATCCAGCGAATCACCCCCGCCCGCCACGCTCCCGAAGGCGGCTACACCGGCGACACCTCCGTCCGCACCGCCCACCTCGCCGGCCTGATCGACCGCGACGGCCTGGTCATCGTCCCTCCCGATGCCACCGACGGCACCATCGTCGAGTTCCTCCCTCTACAGCATTGAGCAATTCTGCCGAATCTGTCGACGACGGGGCAATTTACCCCAATTCATGCGTTGGCAAATAATGTTCGTGAATTTAACGACCGATATCGACACGCCGTTAATTCCCTGGTCGGAATACGATTTTTCGCGCACCCCTACCGGAGTGCATATCTGCTGGTTATCGTAGGCGCGTTAGGCGAAACACTATCCCTCGGAAAGGACCGTGTGGAGATGGCTGACAAGTCGAAGAAAGCGCCTAAGAAAATGCCCAAGCAGATGCCGCGGCAGCAGCAGCAACAGCGGCAGGAGCAGATGGGCGAAGACTCGCAAGGCATGACGCGAGCAGGCCAGGACGATCGGCGTGAACAGCGCCGCCCCGGCCATCACTGATCTACGTGTGTCGACGAGCCGCCGGTTCCCCTTCCGGCGGCTCGTCCACGTCAGGCCCCGACTGGCTGTAGCGCGTTCGCCGCGGATTCGTCCCGCTGACGGCGAGCCGTCGAAGGATCGGGAGCGGGCACCGCATCGAGCAGGCGGCGGGTGTACTCCTGGGCCGGTGCGGCGAACACGGCACCTACCTCGCCGGTTTCGACGATCCGGCCCTGCCGCAGCACCACAACCCGGTCGGCGACCTGGTGCACAACGGCCAGATCGTGGCTGATGAACAGGCTGGCGAAACCATATTCCGCGCGCAGGTCGGCGAAGAGATCGAGCACCTGCGCCTGCACCGACACATCCAGCGCACTGGTGGGCTCGTCGGCCACCAGGAGTCGCGGCGCCAGCGCCAGTGCGCGCGCCAAGGCAACCCGCTGACGCTGCCCACCGGACAGCTCTCCCGGCCGCCGCTGTGCGTAATCCCGTGGCAGCCGGACAGATTCGAGCAGATCGCCGACCTTGGCCCGTAGAAGCGCCCCCGAGGCGGCCCGGTGCACCTGCAGCGGTTCCCCGATCGAGTCGGCGACACTGCGCCGCGGATCGAGCGAGGCGCTCACGTCCTGATGGACCAGCGCGACATTCTTGCGCAGTCCACGTATCTCACGCGACGACAATCGGGCTAGTGAAACACCCTGCAGCTCGACAGTTCCCGATGTCGCGGGCACAAGTCCGAGCGCGGTGCGGCCCAGAGTGCTCTTACCGGACCCGGATTCACCCACCAGGCCGAGCACCTCGCGCGGGCCGAGGGTGAGCGAGACGTCCTGTAGCGCGGGGAAAGCCGCTGCGCCATGGCTTCCCGGATACACCACCGACAGGTCGTCGATACGCAACACATCGCGATACTCGGGTTCGGCTGCGCCGCCGCCCTTCTCGGCGACCACTGCGGGTCCGCGCAGGATCACCCGACGCAGGATCCGCCGGACAGCCGGTTCCGTCACCTCGGATTCGTCCGCGGACACCTCCACGATCGCGTCCTCCGAAACACCGCCCGCGTCGGCGAGGTTCGCAGTTCCAGCGGACTCAGCGATTGCCGATCCGCCCGTGGCACCGGCACCGGCACCGGCACTGGCACTGGCACTGGCACTGGCCACGCCATCAGCCGAATGGCGCCCGTCATCGTCCGCCCCGGCTATGGCTGCGGGACCGTCATCAGCACGCTGCACTGCATCCCGCGTCGACTCCGCCTCACCAGCCCCATGTGCACTCACGTGCGGACCGACCCCGCGCGCGGAGACCGCGGGCAGCCGCGGCACCGCAGCCAGCAGAGTCCGCGTGTACTCCTCCCCCGGCGCACCGAACAACCCGAATACCGTCTGCTGCTCCACGACCTGTCCAGCCCGCATCACCACGACCCGGTCGGCGATCTCCGCGACGACACCGAGGTTGTGGGTGATGAACAGGATGGCCGTGCCCCGCTCACGCTGCAGTGACCGCAGCAGGTCGAGGATCTCGGCCTGGACGGTGACATCGAGCGCGGTGGTGGGTTCGTCGGCGATGAGCAGCGCGGGGTCGCCCGACAGAGCCAAGGCGATGACCACGCGCTGCTTCTGCCCGCCGGAGAGCTGGTGCGGATACCAGTCCAGCCGCTTCTCGGGCTCCGGGATGTCGACGGCGGTGAGCAGTTCGATCGCTCGGGCCCTGGCGGCGCCCTTGTCGGTCGTGCCGTGCGCGCGCAGCGCCTGCACGATTTGGGTGCCGATCTTCTGCACCGGGTTCAGCGCGGTCTGCGGCTCCTGGAACACCATGGCAGCCTTGGTGCCGCGCAGTCCGCGCAGCACCGGTTCGGTCGCATCGATGACTTCCGTGCCCGCGAGCCGGATAGATCCCGTGGCCTGCGCGGTGCCGGGCAGGAGGCCGAGCACCGAGCGCGCGGTGAGCGACTTCCCCGAACCGGATTCCCCGACCAGAGCGACCACCTCACCGCGGCGAACCCGCAGACTCACCCGGTCGACGACGGTCCGCTCGCCGAACCTGACGATCAACTCGTCGATATCGAGCACCACGTCCTCGGTGCCCGGCCGATCAGCCTGTGCGCTCATGCCACTCTCCTTGCCCGGCCCAGTGCCTGGGCGATCAACAGGAATCCGAGGGTCAGCGCGGCGACGACGGTCAGCGGCCCGATCGCCATCCACGGATTGGCGTCGAGGTTGGCGATCGACTCACCGATGAGCGAGCCGAGCGACGGCTCCGGCGGCCGCACCCCGATCCCGATGAAGCTCATCGCCCCTTCGATGAACACCGCCACCGACAGCGACAGCGCGAACTGCACGCCCAGCGGCTCGAGCACATTGGGCAGCACATGCTTTCGCAAGATCCACCAGGTGCCCGCGCCGATCACCTCGGACGCTTCGACGAACGGCTGCTCGCGCACCGCGAGGACGGCGGTGCGGATCTGGCGGCCGAAGATCGGGATCTCGGCGGCGATGATGACGATCACCACCGCGTGCCAGCCGGGTCCGGTGACGGCGGCGAGCGCGATCGCGAAGATCAGCGAGGGGAACGCCAGAATCAGGTCGAAGACGCGCTGAGCGGCCACGTCGGCGATCGGATGCACGGTCGCCGCCAGCCCGACCAGCGAGCCGATCACCGCGCCGACGGGCACCGCGAGCAGCACGATCAGCAGGTTGATGCGGATGCCTGCGAGCACGCGCGCGGCCACGTCCCGATTGAGGTGGTCGGTGCCGAGCCAGTGCTCGGCATTCGGCCCGAGGAGGTTGGCGCCGGGGATCTGGGCGAGTGCGTCGTAGGCGCTCAGCACTCCGGCCAGTACACCGGCCAGTGCGACGACGCCGACAAGCAGGACTCCAGCCAGACCCTGCCCACCGCGCAGTGCCCGCAGCGGACTCACGGCGCCCGAGTTATCTTCGGCAACAACGGGTTTCTCGACGACCGAAGTCATGATCGTCCTCCGATCCGGATCCGTGGATCCAGCCAGGCGTGCGCGATATCGGTGATCAACTGGATCACCACGAACACCGCCACCGACAACAGCAGCAGCACCTGTACTAGCGGGTAGTCGCGGCGGCTGATGCCCTGTTCGATGAGCTGGCCGATACCTGGCCAGACGAACGCCGCCTCCACCAGCACCGCGCCACCGAGCAGCTGCCCGGTTTGGATGCCAAGCACGGTCAGCATGGTCGGCAGGGCATTGCGCAGCGCACCACGGGTGACGATCTCGCGATGCGCGACCCCGAGCGAACGCGCTGTCAGCACATAAGGTTTGGCGAGTTCGGTCCGCAACGACTCGGTGAGGAACCGGGTGAGTGCCGCCGCCACCGGGAGGGCGAGGCAGATGGCGGGCAGCAACAGATACTGCACGGCGATGTCGGGCCTGGCGATGAATCCGTCCGGCGGCACGCCACCGGCGGGCAGCACCGGGATGGCCACGGCGAAGACCAGCACGAGCAGCGGGCCGACGACGAAGGTCGGCAGCGCGACGGCGACCGTATTCGCCGCGGCGACAACGGTGTTCAGCCACCCGCTCGGCCACAGCACCGACGCGGTCGAGACGGCCAGACTCACCACCACCGCCAGCAGCAGCGCGGTCACCGTGAGCACCAGGGTGTTGGTGGCGCCCCGCCCGACCAGGTCGCTGATCTGGCCGCCGATGAGGTACGAGCGGCCCAGGTCGAGGGTGACCAGGTCACCGAGCCAGCTGAGGTACTGCACCGGAATCGACCGGTCCAGCCCCAGCTGGTGCCGGATCGCCTCGACCGACTGGGGCGTCGCGTCGTTGCCCGCCAGGATGGTCGCCGGGTCGCCGGGCACCAGACGCAGCAGCAGGAAGATCAGCACCGAGGCGCCGAACAGCACCAGCAGCGCCGAGGGCAGTCGATGCAGCAGGTAGCGGGTCATGACAGGAAGGTGTCGGTGAGCAGTGTTTCGCGGCGCTTGGTCCAGCCGAAGCCGTGCACCTTGTTCGAGCTCGCGTACTGCTGGAACCGCACGCCGATCTCGATCAGGAACAGGCCCTCGAGCAGCTGGTCGCTGACGGCATGGAAGGCGCGCACCGAGTCGGGGCCGGTGCCCTGGGGCAGCTGCCATGCCGCGTCGGCGGCCGCGGTGTAGGCGGGCGATTCGTAGCGCGAGGCATTGCGGCGGGCGTTGAACGGGTACGCGCTCACCGTCAGCGTCGACGGCACGAACTGTGCCCACGAATGATCGGTGACCCACAGGCCGCGGAACTGCTGGCCGGTGAGCAGCTTGACGAAGGTCGCGGAGTCCACCGGGTCGAGCGTCACCTCGATGCCGACCTCGGCGAGGTTGGCCTGCACGATCTGGGCGATCTCCTCGTGCGCGGTGTAGAAGGTCAGCGGCAGCTTCGACGGCTTGGTCGTCTGGGCCAGCAGCGCCTTGGCCTTCCCGATGTCACGGCTGTAGCGGGTGTTGCGTGCCTCGTCGAAGGCGGGCGAGTTCTTCGGCCACGGCACATTGAGCGGGTAGCCCGCGCCACGGAACACCTCGGCGACGACCCGCTCGCGATCGAGCGCGTACGCGATCGCCTGCCGCACTCGCACATCGGCCAGCGACGGTTCGGTGACATTGACGCCGACATACGCCTGCAATTCGGCGCCGTCGAGATTCTGGACCTGGAATCCGCCTGTCTTGCCGAGGTTTTCGGTATCCCGGTAGGCGAGTTCCCTCGCGACGTTGATCTGCCCGGACTTCAGCGCGTTCAACAGCGCCTGCGAATCCGGGATGATCGACACCTCGACCCGGTCGAGATAGGGCCGCTCGGGCACCCAGTAGGTGGGATTCTTCTCGAAGACGATCTGTGAATTCGGCACCCGCCGCACGAACTTGAACGGCCCTGTGCCGATGTACTTTTCGCCGCTGCCGAGCTGATCGGCGGTTTCGCTGTCCAGGATCGGGACGGTGTCGAGCAGGTCGAAGATATTGCTGAGCGGATTCGCGAGCCGCAGCACGATCCGGGTCGGCGAGATGATGTCGAATCCGGTGACGGCCGCGGCGGTGCTGCGCAGCTGCGCGGACCACTTGGCATCGGCGTAGGTGCGGATCGAGAATTCCACATCCTTGGCGGTGAACGCGCGGCCGCTGTGGAAGGTGACGTCGTCGCGCAGGTCCAGGCTCAGCGAGCGGCCGTCGGCGGCCAGCTGCCACGACTTCGCCAGCAGCGGTTGCGGTTCCAGCTTGTCGTTCGGATAGCGGATCAGCGACTCGTAGACCAGGCCGATGAGCACCGGCGTCGCGGCGGTGTTGGTGAGCAGATTGGCGGGAACCAGGTCCTCGCGAATGCCCACCTTCAAGGTGCCGCCACGCACCGGAGTGGCACCGTCGCCGCCCGCCTTCTGCTCCGACACGGCCGAGGTGCAGGCCGCCAGCGCCGCGCCGCCGAAGATGGCCGCCGCGGCGATACCGCCGGCGCGCAGGAAGTTACGGCGGTCGAGGCCGCCGGGGGTAAAGCTCATCGTGGGATTCCTCGAAGACACGTCGACCCGCGGTGCGGGCCGATCGGCGCGCAGGACAGGGCGCACCGTGGGGAAGGGGACACATCGGCTCGGGTTCGGCCGCGCACGTCAGCAGACGTACGTCAGCCACGCAGGACGCGACACGAACAGCAGCAGGAGGGCTGATTCGTGGGCACGGCAGTGACGCTAACAAGTTGCGCCGCGGGGGTCACCGATTCCACGCACCCTGCACATAACCCTGGTGACCAGCGGATATGTCACCTTTACTGCCAGGATGCCTGTTCCACCCCACGCTCGCGGTTATGAATCCTTCGGCGGCTCGGTCGGTCGCACCTCGGCCGATTCCACACCGGATTGGACGTCTGCGCCGACCGCGCCCGCCGGTGCGCCGAATATCGTCGTCGTCCTCGTCGACGACATGGGTTACAGCGATATCGGCCCGTTCGGTTCCGAGATCGAGACACCGACGCTGGATCGGCTCGCGGCCGGGGGTGTGCGGTTGTCGAACTATCACACGACGCCGTTGTGCTCGCCGTCGCGCGCGGCCCTGCTGACCGGGATCAATTCCCACCGTGCGGGTTTCGGCTTCGTGGCCAATGCCGATCCCGGCTATCCCGGATTGCGGCTGGAGCTGGCCGACGATGTGCTGACGCTGCCGGAGATTCTGCGCGGCAACGGCTATGCCACCTACGCGGTGGGCAAGTGGCACCTCGTGCGCGACGCCACGATGAATCCGTCGGCGCATCGGGATTCCTGGCCGACGCAGCGCGGATTCGACCGCTACTACGGATCTTTGGAGGGTCTGAACTCCTTCTACTATCCGAACCAGCTGGTCTCGGACAGTTCGGTGGTCGATGTCGAGGAGTATCCGGCGGGCTACTACCTCACCGACGATCTCACCGACAAGGCGCTGTCCTACATCAAGGATCTGCGCGCGCACGATGCGACGAAACCGTTCTTCCTGTATTTCGCGCACGTGGCGATGCACGGGCCGCTGCAGGCCAAGGCCGAGGACCAGGCCAAATATCGCGGCCGGTATGCCGAGGGCTGGGATGAGCTGCGCAGGAAGCGGTTCGCTGAGCAATTGGCGCAGGGGCTGTTCCCGCCGGGCACCGAGCAGAAGCCGCGCAATACCGAGCCCGGTTACGAAGCGGCCGAATGGGATTCACTGACGGCCGACGAGCAGCGCCGCTTTGCCAAGTACATGGAGGTGTACGCGGGCATGGTCGACAGCATCGACCAGAGCCTGGGCCGCATCGTCGACCTGCTCGAGGAACTCGGCGAACTCGACAACACCATCATCGTGTTCACCTCCGACAACGGTGGCACCGCCGAGGGCGGACCGGAGGGCACCCGCTCCTACTTCGCCGAGTTCGCCCATATCGACGACCCCGACTGGGTGGGTGACATCCCGCACGACGAGGACCTGATCGGCACCGCGAAGCTGGGTGTGCACTACCCGCGCGGCTGGGGTCAGGCATCCAATACGCCGTTCCGGTTCTACAAGGGCCAGACCTTCGCCGGCGGTGTCCGGGTGCCGCTGGTGGTCTCGTGGCCGAAAGGTCTGCCGCGCACCGAGGCCGATTCGGGGATCCGCCACGAGTACGCCTACATCACCGATCTCGCTCCGACCCTGCTCGAGCTGGCGGGACTGGAGCGGCCGACCGTGCGGAACGGTCTGCCCGCCAAGGACTTCGACGGCGTGTCGGCGGCCGAGCTGCTGCGCGATCCGGCCGCGCCGACCCGGCACACCGAGCAGTACTCGGAGATGACCGGTCATCGCGGCTTCTATCGCGACGGGTGGAAGCTGCTGTCGCTGTATGAGGCCGGAGCCGATCTCGATGCACCGAACTGGCAGCTGTTCGATGTGCGTGCGGATCCGACGGAGCTCCATGATCTCTCGGATCAGTACCCGGAGAAGGCCGCTGAGCTGGCTGCGGCTTGGGACGAATCCGCCTGGGCCAATACCGTTTTCCCACTGCTGACGCGCGCCGACTTGTTCCGCCGTCGTCCCGAGGAGGCGCGGTTCGGCGCACCGGTCCGGTTGCTGCCCGGCACCCCGACGCTGGAGCGCTACCGCTCCCAGCGGCTCATCGCCTATCGCGACTTCACCATCACCGCTGATCTGACAGGGCTCCGCCGACCAGCCGGGCTACTCCGGGCAACGCCGGTCGGCGGGTCCACATCTCCGCAAACCGACGCACAGCCGACTGGCGACGATGCATCGACGCCCGCCGCAGCAGCCGCCGCGGGCTACCAGCCGGGTGACGAGGGCGTGCTCGTTGCCCACGGTGACCCGCTCGGCGGGTACCTGCTCTACATCGAGAACGGTGACGTGGTGCTCGGCATCAACAGCTACGGCCGCTACGCCTCGACGCAGGCTCCGCTTCCGATCGGGGCACGGGAGATCACCGTGCGCACCACGGTCCGGCCGCATCTGCGGTGGGATTTCGTCGTCGAGTCCGACGGAGTCCAGGTCGCCGAACTCACCGATCAGGTGCAGTTGGTCGGCATGGCACCGTGGACCGGTATCTCCGTCGGCATCGACGCGCGCGGTCCCGTCTCGTGGGACCTGCGCGAACGCCGCGGACCGTTCCGCTACACCGGGGCGCTACGGGCGATCACCTACACGCCCGGCCCGATCCAGGTCCCGCAGCGCACGATCGATGCGGTGGAGCGCGAGGCCGAGTACGCCGCGGAATGACGGCTCTGAGCGTTCACTCCGCGGATACCTCGCCGCCTGCGCGACCGATCGCGCGAAGACTGTGCGCTCAGCGCGGGCCCAGGAGGCCGAGCCCCGACCAGGTCGGATACCGTTTACGAGCCGGAAAATGCCACGCAGTGAGGACACCCGAATGGACGACAGTTCCCTGATCTGGGACGACGGTGCGCTCGTCACCATCGACCAGCGTGGACTGCCGCACGAGGTGCGCGAGCTGCGGCTTGGCACCGTCGACGAGATCATCGACGCGATCACCACCCTCGCCATCCGCGGCGCGCCGGCCATCGGGATCGCCGGTGCGTTCGGTGTGGTCATCGCGACCAGGGCACAGACGAGCGACCGCGTGGTCGATGTGGCCGCTGTGGAGGCCGAGGCCGACCGGATCGCCGCGGCCAGGCCGACCGCCGTCAATCTGGCCTGGGCGGTCGATCGGGTGCGTGCCCGGATCGCCGACGGGGCCGACGCCGTGCTGGCCGAGACCCTCGACATGCTGGCCGAGGACGGTCGTGTCAATCTCGCCGCCGCCACCCACGCCGCCGACCTGGTGCAACGCCTCTGCGGTGAAGGGCCACTACAACTGCTCACCCATTGCAACACCGGCCGCCTGGCCACCAGCGCGGTCGGCACCGCGATCGGCGCGCTGCGGGTGCTGCACGAACGCGGTGCGGTGGCGGACGTGATCGTCGACGAGACCCGCCCGCTGTTGCAGGGCGCCCGGCTCACCGCGTGGGAGCTGGCCGAGGCGGGCATCCCGCACCGGCTGACCATCGACTCCGCCGCCGCGTGGGCGATGGCCACCGGCCAGGTCGATGCGGTGCTGGTCGGCGCCGACCGGATCACCGCCAACGGCGACGTCGCCAACAAGATCGGCACCTTCACCCTCGCGCTGGCTGCCCGGCACCACGGCATCCCGTTCATCGTGGTCGCTCCGGAGTCCACCCGCGACACCGCGATGGCGACCGGCGCGCAGATCGTGGTCGAACAGCGCGCCGCCGACGAGGTCACCGGGTTCGGCGGAGTGGCGAGCGCGCCGGCCGGAACCGCCGTGTTCAACCCCGCCTTCGACGTGACGCCGACCGACCTCGTCACCGCGGTGGTCACGGAAAACGGCGTGGTCTACCGCAATTCGGACACCTTCGACGCACAGGGCCGAGCGATCGCGCCCACCGGCGCCACCGTCGCGACCCCGCTCGACAGCCATGGCGACATCGACGATCATCGACAGCCGTTGGCTGAACAGGGCCGGGCGATCGCGGCGACGGCGCGGCAGCTCTACGACCGGGGCTGGATGCCGGGAACCGCAGGCAATATCTCGGTGCGGGCAGGCGATGACGCACTCGTCACCGCGAGCGGATTGTCCAAAGGTGAACTGACCGAACGGGATACGGTGCTCGTCGGAGTGGCCGATACGGTCGCCCGGCCGGGGCAGAACCGTAAACCGTCCGCGGAGACCAGCATTCACACCGCGGTGTACCGCACCCGCGCGGCGGGAGCGGTCGTCCACGTGCACTCGCCGTTCGCGACAGCCCTGGCGACTACGGCGGCGCGTCCCGGTGACGCGGTGACCACCCTGCGGATCACCGGATACGAACTGCTCAAGGGCTTCGGCCTGCGCGACGCGTCCACGGTGGACGTTCCGGTGTTCCCGAACTGGCCGGATGTCCCGCGCATCGGCGCCGACATCGAGACCTACCTGCGCGACAACCCCACCGCCCCACCGATTCTGTTCATCACCGGGCACGGCATCACCACCTGGGGTGACACTCTTGCCCAGGCGCGTGATCGCGCCGAATGCCTGGAAGCCCTGTGCGAGTTGATCGCCCGCACCGGACGCACCGACGCCACGCCACTCGAGATCGGATAATCATGACCCTGCTGCAAGTGATGGCCGCCGACAACGCCGCCGACGTCCGCGTGCGCACCACCGACACCGCCGAGATCGGCGCCGAGCTGGCGAAGCACGGCATCGCGTTCTCCCGCTGGGACGTTCTCGCCGACGCCGCGAGCACCGACTCCGACACCCTGCTCGCCCACTACGGCCCGCAGATCGCCGAACTCAACGCGTCGGGCCGCTACGAGCACATCGACGTCGCCCGCATCCACCCCGACGACGACAACCCGGAGTGGCCGGCCACCGCGGCGGGCGCGCGCGCCAAGTTCCTCGACGAGCACCGCCACGCCGAGGACGAGGTCCGCTTCTTCGCCGCCGGTCGCGGCTGCTTCTACCTGCACATCGGCGACGCCGTGCTGGCGACGGTCTGCGAAGCGGGCGACCTGCTCTCGGTGCCCGCCGGCACCCTGCACTGGTTCGACATGGGCACCCGCCCCGACTTCATCGCCCTGCGCTTCTTCGAGGAGGCTGACGGCTGGATCGGCGACTTCACCGGCGACAAGATCAGCGCGGGCTTCCCCACGCTGGACGAACTGCTCACCGCCCCGTGACCCGCGCCGTCGTCCTCGACATCGAGGGCACCACCAGCCCCACCGACTCGGTCCGCAACGATCTCTACGGCTACACCGAGCAGCGCCTGCCCACGTGGCTGGCCGAGCACGCCTCCGGCACTGCCGAATCCGTGATCGCGCAGACCCGTGAGCTGGCCGGTGAACCCACCGCCGACACCGATCGGATCGCCGAAATCCTCACCGGCTGGCTGCATTCCGACGTCAAAGCCGAGCCGCTCAAGGCCGCCCAGGGCGCGATCTGCGCCCAGGGTTTCCGCGCGGGCGCCCTGCACGGACGGTTCTTCGACGACGTCGTGCCCGCGCTACGAGCCTGGCACGAAGCCGGACTCCCGCTCTACGTCTACTCCTCGGGTTCCGAACGCAACCAACGCGATTGGTTCGCTTTCGCCGAGGCGGGCGACCTGTCCGGCCTCATCACCGACCACTTCGACCTCGTCAGCGCGGGCCCGAAGCGGGAACCCGAGTCCTACGACGTCATCGCCGACCGCATCGGCCTCCCTGCGCAGGAGATCCTGTTCCTGTCCGACCACCCCGATGAACTCGACGCCGCCGTGGCAGCCGGGTGGCAGGTCGTCGGCGTGCACCGCGAGGGCGAGCCCAATCCGCAACGGGCACCACACAGCTGGGTCGGCTCGTTCGCCGAGGTCGAGGTCGGCACGGCAGCCTGACAGCCACGCTCTGCGGGACGCCCGCCGACTGATTAGTCTTCCGGGAATGACAACCGAGGGGGACAGCCTCGACCAGCGGGGAGTACCCGCTGACGGATCGACCACCGAGCCGTTCACGCACCCGGCGCCCGCGCTACCGGTGATCACGAACCCGGACAGCACCTACACCACGATGCCGGGCACCAACGATCAGCTGGTTCACCACGGCGCCCTCCGGACGGCCGTCCAGCCCGCGTTGTTTTGGCTGGCCATCCTGCTGCCGGTCTATGTGGCCCCATTGGTCCTGCTACGTCTCCCGGCCGTGGTCATCGTGATGGTCGCGGTCGCGCTCACCGCATGGCTCTACGTCAGCACCTATCTCAAACTACGCAAGGTGCTGCGCAGCGCGATCGACAACGCGATGCCCGCACCGACCCAGTCGCTTCGATTGGGCTCCGACGCCCTCGATCTCGCCGACCGCACCAGCCACTCGCGGATCGACCACGACCGGATCACCTCGATCACCGTCAACCGCGAGGTCGTGACCTTGCGCTTCGACGGAATCGGGCTGGCGATGCCCCGGGAGCTGTGGCCCGACTCCGTGGTCGCACGACTGCGTGACCTCATCGATCCGCGGCGTACGCCCGCGCCGAGCGATCCGCCGCCGCAACCCCCGTTGCCGACACCGGCAGACCCGCACACCACCGTCGTCGCCGGCCCCGACACCGCTGTCCGGCTCGCCGTGGCCCAGCGCCGCGAGCCCTGGCGCAGTCGCAATGCGCTGATCGCGGTCGCCGCTATCGCGGTGCTCGCCGTCGAGTTCGCGGTTCTCGGCGGGCTGCTCTACGGCCCACTCGGGCTGACCTTCCCGCCGGCCTTCGGAGCCCTGGCTCTGGCGTGGTGCCGGCACCTCGCGAACAGGCCGCCCGCCAAGGTCGTACGCAACCACGAGCGCGCGGCCTCTCCGGGCGCCACCCTGTCGGCGCACTTCGGCACCGACACCGTTCTGCTCGCGACACCGGCCTGGGTCATGCGGATGCCGTACACCATGATCGGCAAGATCACGATCCGCGGCGACATCGCGGCCCTCATGTACGGTCTGGTGCCGATCGCGCTGCCGAGCGCACTTTTTCCGCCGCCGATCACCGCGGGATTGCGCGAGCGCGGGCTGACCGTCGTCGAACGGTGACCGGCGAACTCAGCTGACGTGAGCGCGCACCGCACCCAGCTTGCCCCGCTGCACGGTGGTGAACACCCGGCGGGCGTGGGCGGCGACCGGACTGGTGGACCAGGGGGCGAGGGTGGTGGTGAACATCAGTTCGCACCAGGACAGGGCCGGGATCTCGCCCGCGGCGAGGGTCGCGATCAGGGACAGTTCGGTGTCGTGGCCCAGCCAGGACGCGACCAGCCAGGAGGCGTCGAAGCGGCCGAGGAACTCCTCGGCGTCCTCGGGCGGTCCGTGCGGGGTATCGACCGTCAGGTGGACGACGGCGGCGACGGCGTGGCGCATCTTGGCGTCCATGCCGATCGCGTCGTGCAGCAGCAGGCCCTCCAGTGCCGAGCGCAGTTCCGTCCAAGGGTCCAGAGCGTTGTCATGCATGACGGGCCTTTCCTGTGGTTCGGTCTGCGGATCGAGGCCACCGGTGATCGACCGGAGAGCCGGCGTTCCGTGCGATTCGGTGGGGTCGACGAGATCGCCGAGCTGGCCCGGGGTCCAGTCGAGCCTGCCGAAGGCGTGGCACCAGTCCAGTGCCGGGTTGTCGTCGGTGACAACGAGATCGAGGGCCAGACCGGCCATCGATGCGGTGCAGGCCAGCGTGACGGCGTCGAGCTCGTCATCGCTGACCGACAGATGCAGTGTCGCCTTGCCTGCGCCCGCGTCTTCGCGGGCGCGGCCTGCCAGCCAGATCGCACGTCCCGCCGCGCTCATGGCCGCGGCGGCGCGGTCACCGTGTGGATGATCGACATCGGCGTCGAGAAAGGGGCCGTACCAGATCGCCCTGCCTTCCGCGCCGCACACCGCGAAGGTGTCCGAGAGGCCGTCGCCGGCAGCGGCGAGCCATATGTGTGCGTCGTTTCCGTACTCCGTCACCCTCATCAGATTCTCCCCGAAATATGCTGATCGAGCCGAACGTCGTTCTCTACGATCCAATAGCCGATGAACACGGGTGTCCATAGTTTCGACGGAATAAGCACGCCCCCGTGAGGTACATACACTCGCCAGTGAATTCACAGGTCCGGCAGTGCACGGGACGGGCGGTAACGACAATGCCCGGCAACCACGCGGAAACGGCGTCCACGCTTGTATCTTTCGAGCATGCCCTACGTGCACTCCGATTCGGTGAACATCCATTTCCGCACCGGCACCGTCCGCGGTCCCACCGTACTACTCGCCCACGGTTTTCTGATGGACGAATCGATGTTCGATCCGATTCGAACGATATTGGCGCACAACGATATCAACGTCATCGCCTGGGATGCCCGTGGTCACGGCCGGACCGGCTACGGCCGTGAGCCGCGCTTCGACTATTGGGATCTGGCCGAGGACGGTTTGCGCGTGCTCGACGCGGTCGGCGTCGAGCGGGCCGTCGTCGGCGGAATGAGCCAGGGCGGATACGCCGCGCTGCGCATGGCGCTGCTCGCGCCGGAGCGGGTCGCCGGACTGGCTCTGCTCGATACCGAGGCGGGCGCGTGCACCAGGGCCGACGAAACCTACTACGAGGAATTCTTCGGCGAATGGTGCGGCGCCGGCGAATTGGTCCCGCTGGCCGAAAAGCTCGCTCCCCAATTGATCGGCGGCGACCGCCCGGATATCTGGCGATGGTGGATCACCCGCTGGCTCACCCACGACCGCGCGACGATCCATCCAGCGGCGCGCTGCCTGATCGACCGCGATTCGGTACTCGACCGCCTCGGCGAGATCACCGCGCCCGCGCTCGTGCTGCGCGGCGAGCACGACCACAGCAGTACCGCCGAGAAATGCGCGCAGCTGGCGACCGGATTGCCGGGAGCCCGCGGCGTGCGCACGGTGGCCGGTGCGGGTCACGGGTGCGCTCTCACCCATCCCGAGCAGGTCGCCGCCGCACTGATCGAGCTGGTCACCGCATGCACGCCGGACCTCGCGGCGCCGGTCGCCGTCGCCGGGATCTAGCCCGCGACGGGGGACCCGTCGGGGCCGCGCACGCCGAGGTAGTACTGGATGCGGCCCGGGTAGGCGACGGAGTCGAGCCGGAACAGCTGGACGTCGATGGTGTAGTACTCGCCGGTGTCCAGATCGCACAGCCGCATCGCGGTGTGCTCGCGGCCGTAGACGGTGTCGCCGTCGTCCCAGATCCGCCGGAAGTCGTGGTACTGCGCCAGTTCGTCGAGCAGTTCCGCGGCCCATTCACCGCCGCCCTGCTGTCCGATCAGACCGCGCAGCCAGTGCACGGTCAGCGACGATTCCTTCTCCCACTCCACCATGACCTTGCGCGAGAGCGGATTGCCGAAGAACCAGCGCAGGATGTTCACATCCTCGACCAGGCCGGGGAAGGCGCGATGATAGGACTCATTGCCCGCCAGCACATTCCAGCGCGTATCGACATAGGCCGCCAGGTTCGGCTCCTGCAGCGCCAGGGTGCGGCGCATCTCGGCATTGATCTCGCCGCGCAGGTCCTCGACCGACGGATTGCCCACGGCGGACAAACCCGCAAGGTCGAGCAGATGCCTGCGCTCGATATCGGTCACCGGCTCGATGCGGTCGAGATAGCGCACCAGCGCCTCGACGACGGCCTGCGTCGGCCGGTCCCGGTCGCCGCTCTCCAGATGGGTGATGTAGCTCGAGCTGACACCGGCCGCGAAGGCCAGCTTTTCCCGGGAAATCCGCCGATCGTCGCGCAGGCGCCGCAGCAACCCGCCGAGCGTCGGCGGCCTCGGTGGACCAGCCGGACCGTCGGACGATGTCTTCGGTGGCACCGCAACCCTCCCTGTCTGCACCGCCTCATCCTGGATGAGGTTTCAACCTCGAACCAATCGCCGAACGGAAAAGTTGCCGTTTCTTTATCTTGGCGCGTTGCCCATTGGGTAGTTACCGACCGGCAACTCCGCGCGCCGGCGAGGCGCCACCCCGGCGTTCAGGCTCGCCGGCCGAGTCGAATTCCGGCATGTTCGCCTCGGCCACACTGTGCGGGCGGTCACATCTGCCCTGTTCAGCGGGCCTCGCAAGTGTGTAAACAAATGTAAACCGCCCGAGAAGCGGCGGTTTCGGAAGCATCACCGCATACTCCGCGCCATGCTCCCCGCCGACACCGTCGCGGCTGCTCGGAGCCTGTTCACCCTGGTCGGCCCCGATTCGCGGGCCGGGCCGCGCGCGGGTTCCATGACCACGAGATTGCGCCGACCTCACAGCTCACCGGGCACCGAGAGGGGATGTGAAAAGTTCGTTTTGCCCCAGCAGTGCGCCTCTTTACAGTTGCCATCTAACAGCCCGAATGCACAGCTCGAAGGGGGCGTCGTGGTTAATTCGCGCACTCATGGTCCGTCGCCCACCGATATCGGCGACACGTTGCTGAACCTGGGTAAATACTTTCAGCGCGGTGAGGTATCGCCGGACAGCCGGTCGGTCTACAAAGTCGGCGGGCGCGATGCCGACGCGTTCTACCGGGACCGCTGGTCGCACGACAAGGTGGTGCGCTCCACCCACGGCGTGAACTGCACCGGTTCGTGCTCCTGGAAGATCTACGTCAAGGACGGCGTGATCACCTGGGAGTCCCAGCAGACCGACTACCCGTCGGTGGGTTCGGACAAGCCGGAGTACGAACCCCGCGGCTGCCCGCGTGGCGCGTCGTTCTCCTGGTACACCTACTCCCCCGCCCGGGTGCGTTACCCGTACGTGCGTGGCACCCTGCTCGACCTGTATCGCAAGGCCAAGGCCGAGCTCAAGGACCCGGTGCTGGCCTGGGAGTCGATCGTCGAGGACCCGGTCAAGGCCAAGGCCTACAAGACCGCGCGCGGCAAGGGCGGTTTCGTCCGTGCCGAGTGGTGGGAGGCCGCCGAGATCGCCGCGGCCGCGCACGTCTACACGATCAAGCAGTACGGCCCCGACCGCGTGGCCGGCTTCTCGCCGATCCCGGCGATGTCGATGGTCAGCCATGCCACCGGCGCGCGCTTCGTGTCGCTGCTCGGCGGCTACATGCTCTCCTTCTACGACTGGTACGCCGACCTGCCGGTGGCATCGCCGCAGGTCTTCGGCGACCAGACCGACGTGCCGGAGTCGGCCGACTGGTTCGACGCGGGCTATCTGATCATGTGGGGCTCCAACGTCCCGGTGACGCGGACGCCCGACGCGCACTACATGACCGAGGCGCGCTACCGCGGCCAGAAGGTCGTCGTCGTCTCCCCCGACTACGCCGACAACACCAAGTTCGCCGACGAGTGGGTGGCCGCGCGGCCCGGCACCGATGCCGCGCTGGCGATGGCCATGGGTCACGTCGTGCTCAAGGAGTTCTTCCTCGAGAAGCAGACTCCGATGTTCCTCGACTACATCAAGTCCTTCACCGACCTGCCGTACCTGATCTGTCTCGACGAGGCGGCGGATCAGGGCTCCGGCGGAAAAGAAGCGGCCCTGCCGGGCAAGTTCCTCACCGCCGCCGATCTGGGGCAGACCGGTGAGGGCGTCGAGCACAAGCCGGTGCTGCTGGATCAGGCCGGAAACCCGGTGGTGCCCAACGGTTCGCTGGGCCACCGCTTCGGCGAGGGCGACGCGGGCAAGTGGAACCTCGACCTCGAGGGCGTCGACCCGCTGCTCACCCTGCTCGGCCACTCCACCGACGAACCCGCCACGATCGCCCTGCCGCGCTTCGACACCGACACCGCCGAGACGATCCTGCGTGGCGTCCCGACGAAACTCGTTGCGGGCAAGCGGGTCACGACCGTCTTCGACCTGCTGCTCGCGCAGTACGGTCTGGGTCGCGACGGCCTGCCCGGCGAGTGGGCCACGGGCTACGACGACGCCGACTCGCCGTACACCCCGGCCTGGCAGGAACGCATCACCGGTGTGCCCGCCGTGCAGGCCGCGCGCATCGGCCGCGAATTCGCCGACAACGCCGAGCGTTCCGGCGGTCGCTCGATGATCCTGATGGGCGCGGGCACCAACCACTGGTTCCACTCCGATCAGATCTACCGCGCCTTCTTCACCCTGACGCTGCTCACCGGCTGCCAGGGCAAGAACGGCGGCGGCTGGGCCCACTACGTCGGCCAGGAGAAGTGCCGTCCCGTCACCGGCTGGGCCACGCTGGCGTCGGCCTCGGACTGGCAGCGCCCGCCGCGTCAGATGCAGGGCACCGTGTTCTGGTACCTGACCAACGACCAGTGGCGCTACGACCCGTTCACCTCCGACTCCTTCGCCTCGCCGCTGGGCAAGGGCAAGTTCGCGGGCCGCACCGCCGCGGACAATATCGCCCTGGCCAGCAGGCTCGGCTGGATGCCGAGCTACCCGACGTTCAACCGCAACCCGCTCGACCTGGCCGACGAGGCCGCGGCGGCGGGCGCTACTCCGGCCGAACACGTTGTCTCCCAGCTCAAGTCCGGCGACCTGCGGTTCGCCTGCGAGGACCCCGACGCACCGGAGAACTTCCCCCGCGTGCTCACCGTGTGGCGGGCCAACCTGCTCGGTTCCTCCGGTAAGGGCAACGAGTACTTCCAGAAGCACCTGCTCGGCTGCGGCTCCAACCTGCAGACCACCGACGCCAACGGCGTACGCCCGCAGGAACTGGAATGGCGGGAGGAAGGCGCCGAGGGCAAGCTGGATCTGCTGCTCGCGCTGGACTTCCGTATGACCAGCACCACCCTGTTCGCCGACATCGTGCTGCCCGCCGCCACCTGGTACGAGAAGCACGACCTGTCCTCCACCGACATGCACCCGTTCGTGCACGCCTTCTCCCCCGCCATCTCCCCGCCGTGGGAGGCCAAGACCGACTTCGACGCGTTCCACCGGATCGCGCGCGGTTTCTCCTGGCTGGCCGAGAAGCACCTGGGCACCCGCAAGGACATCGTCGCGGTGCCGTTGCAGCACGACTCGCCCGACGCGCTGGCGCAGGCGGGCGGCAAGGTGCTGGACTGGAAAGCCGGTGAGTGCGAGCCGATTCCGGGCAAGACCATGCCCAAGATCGTCGAGATCGAGCGCGACTACACCAAGATCGCGGAGAAACTCGCCGCGCTGGGCCCGCTGGTGAACACCCTCGGCGTGACCACCAAGGGCATCACGACCTACCCGGACAAAGAGGTGGAGTACCTCGCGGGCAAGAACGGCACCGTCGTCTCCGGCGTCGCGGCCGGACGCCCGTCGCTGGCCAAGGACACCTTCGCCGCCGAGACCATCCTGGCGCTGTCGGGTACCACCAACGGCCGCCTCGCGGTCGAGGGCTTCCACCAGCTCGAGCGCCGCACCGGCACCAAGCTGGCCGACCTCGCAGCCGAGGCCGAGGGCAAGCAGATCACCTTCGCCGACACCCAGGCGCGTCCGGTCCCGGTGATCACCTCGCCGGAATGGTCGGGCAGCGAGAGCGGCGGCCGCCGGTACTCGCCGTTCACCATCAATGTCGAGCGACTCAAGCCGTGGCACACCCTCACCGGGCGCCAGCACTTCTATCTCGACCACGACTGGATGATCGAACTCGGCGAGCAGCTGCCGATCTTCCGGCCACCGCTGGACATGACCGCGCTGTTCGCCGAGCCGAGCATCGGCAATGTGAGCGGCAGCGGCGTCACCGTGCGCTACCTGACCCCGCACTCGAAGTGGTCGATCCACTCCGCCTACCAGGACAACCTGCACATGCTGACGCTCTCGCGCGGCGGGCAGACGATCTGGATGTCGGACCGCGACGCGGCCAAGATCGGTGTCGCCGACAACGATTGGATCGAGGCGGTCAACCGCAACGGCATCGTCGTCGCCCGCGCGATCGTCTCGCACCGCATGCCGGAGGGCACGGTCTTCATGTACCACGCGCAAGACCGCGCCGTGGACGTGCCGCGCATCGAGGGCACCGAGCAGACCACCAAGGAATCCAAGGGCAAGCGCGGCGGTATCCACAACGCGCTGACCCGGGTGCTGATCAAGCCGTCGCACCTGATCGGCGGCTACGCCCAGCAGTCCTTCGCCCTGAACTACCACGGCCCCACCGGAAACCAGCGTGACGAGGTCACGACAATTCGCCGACGCAACCAGAACGTGGAGTACTGACATGCGCGTAATGGCTCAGCTCGCCATGGTCATGAACCTGGACAAGTGCATCGGCTGCCACACCTGCAGCGTCACCTGCAAGCAGGCGTGGACCAACCGCGGTGGCACCGAGTACGTCTGGTTCAACAATGTGGAAACCCGTCCCGGACAGGGTTATCCGCGCCAGTACCAGGATCAGGAGAAGTGGAAGGGCGGCTGGACGCTGAACAAGCGTGGCAAGCTGTCGCTGAAGTCGGGCTCGCGGTTCAAGCGCCTGATGAACATCTTCGCCAACCCGGATCTGCCCACGGTCGAGGACTACTACGAGCCGTGGAGCTACGACTACGACAACCTGCTGGCCTCCCCGCCCACCGACACCACCCCGGTCGCGCGGCCCAAGTCGCTGATCACCGGCGAGGACACCAAGGTCACCTGGGGCGCCAACTGGGACGACGACCTCGGTTCCGGTCCCGAAGCGGTCGGCAAGGACCCCTTGCTCGGCAAGCTAGAGGACAAGGTGAAACTGGAGTTCGAAGAGACCTTCATGTTCTACCTGCCGCGCATCTGCGAGCACTGCCTCAACCCGTCGTGTGCCGCGTCGTGCCCGTCGGGCGCGATCTACAAGCGCGAGGAGGACGGCATCGTCCTGGTCGACCAGGACAAGTGCCGTGGCTGGCGCCAGTGCATCACCGGCTGCCCGTACAAGAAGATCTACTTCAACCACAAGACGGGCAAGGCGGAGAAGTGCACCTTCTGCTACCCGCGCGTGGAGGTCGGCATCCCGACCGTGTGCTCGGAGACCTGTGTCGGGCGGCTGCGCTACATCGGCGTGATGCTCTACGACGCCGACGCGGTGCTCGAGGCGGCGTCGGTCACCGATGACAAGGACCTCTACCCGTCGCAGCTGGGTGTGTTCCTCAACCCGCACGACCCGCGGGTGATCGCGGAGGCCGAGAAGGCGGGCATCTCGCCGGAATGGATTCAGGCGGCACAGGATTCGCCGGTCTACAAGCTGATCGTGGACTACCAGCTGGCGCTGCCGCTGCATCCGGAATACCGCACCATGCCGATGGTCTGGTACGTGCCGCCGCTGTCGCCGGTGGTGGACGTGCTCAGCGAGACCGGCCACGACGGCGAGGACGCGGGCAACCTGTTCGGCGCCATCGACGCGCTGCGCATCCCGATCGAATACCTGGCCGAGCTGTTCACCGCGGGCGAGATCGGGCCCGTGCGTGCCTCGTTGCAGCGGCTGGCCGGGATGCGCGCGTTCATGCGGTCGGTCAACCTCGGCGAGGAGCCCGAACCCGGTATCGCGCCCTCGATCGGGCTCGAGCCCGAGGAGATCGAGGCGATGTACCGGCTGCTCGCCATCGCCAAGTACGAGCACCGTTACGTGATCCCCTCCGGCGCGACTTCCCGTGCGCACGAGCTGGATTCGCTGGCCACCGGGTGCAGCCTCGACACCGACGGCGGACCGGGCATGACCGCGTTCGACCAGGTCGTGGAGAAGTTCTCGCTGGCCGACACCAATCAGGCAGCGCCCGAGGAGAAGTCGGGCCGGATCAACCTGCTCAACTGGGACGGCCGCAGCACCTCCGGGCTGGTGCCGAGCACCGACAAGATTGCCCCCGCAGCGAACGGCAACGGCGCCGGCGCCGGGAGTAACGGCAACGGCAGCAACGGCGCTGCCGTCGCCGACACCACGGTCAGCGGTGTGGCGCCATGAGTCTGCTCTCGATCCGCAAGCGACCGCAGCCGGTCACCGCCATGGCCGAGCGCGACCGTCGCGTGGTCTGGCGGCTGGCCGCGCTGCTGCTCGACTATCCCGGCGAGAAGACCCTCGCCCTGCTGGACCAGATCTCGGCCGCCGCAGCGGAATTGCCCGCCGAGGTGCGCGCGCACTTCGACGCGGTGCTCGCCTACCTGCGCGACACCCCGTCGATCGAGGTGGCCCAGAGCTACGTCGAGACCTTCGACATGCGCCGCCGCGCCAGCCTGCACCTGACCTTCTACGCCTTCGGCGACACCCGCAAGCGCGGCATGGCGCTGCTGCGGTTCAAGCACGCCTACCGCCAGGCCGGTGTGGAACTCGGCGACGAGGAGCTGCCCGACCACCTGCCGGTGCTGCTGGAATTCGCCGCCACCGTCGACCCGATCGGCGGCGAGCGCCTGCTCGGCGAGCACGTGCCGGTCATGGAGCTGCTGCGACTGTCGCTGGGCGACAACAACTCTCCCTACAGTGGCGTGCTCGCCGCGGTGCTGACCACGCTGCCGCCGGTGACCACCGCCGATCGGCGCCGCATCGCCGAACTCGCCGCGCAGGGCCCGCCCGAGGAGGAAGTCGGGCTGGAACCCTTCGCCATGGACCCCTCGCTGTTCGACGCCACGGAAGGCCGCCGATGAACGCCACCATCCCGCTCCCCGAAGGCCTGTGGCTGATCCTGCCCTACATCGCCGCCACCTCCTTCGTGCTCGGCCATGTCTGGCGCTACCGCTTCGACCAGTTCGGCTGGACCACCCGCTCCTCGCAGATCTACGAGTCCAAGCTGCTGCAACTGGGCAGCCCACTGTTCCACTTCGGCATGCTCGGCGTGTTCGGCGGCCACGTGATGGGTCTGCTGATCCCCGAGTCGTGGACCGCCGCGATCGGCATCTCCGAGCACGCGTATCACATCCTCGCGGTCGGCGCGGGTTCCGTCGCGGGCCTGATGGTCGTGGCCGGTGTGGCCATCCTCTGCTACCGCCGCCTCGTCATTCCCGCCGTGCGCAAGAACACCAGCCGCAACGACGTCATGATGTACACGCTGCTCACGCTGGCCCTGGTCACCGGTCTGCTCAACACCTGGGGCTCCAACCTGCTGTGGGGCACCTACAACTACCGCACCACCGTCTCCCCCTGGTTCCGCAGCCTGTTCTCGATCGACCCCGAGCCCGGCCTCATGGTCGGCGTCCCGTGGACCTTCCAGCTGCACGGCCTTGTCGTGCTTGCCCTGGTCTTCGCCTGGCCGTACACCCGCCTGGTCCACATGTTCAGCGCGCCGATCGGCTACCTGACCCGTCCGTACATCGTCTACCGGCGCAAGGAAGTCGACACCAAGGACAAGACCCGCTTCGCCAAGGCGTGGGACGCACCGGTCACCCCCGACCGCTGGTAGTTCGCGCGCGATCCCGGCTCGACGGCGCCCTCCGATCCGGCTCGGTGGGCGCCGTCGCCATCGGCCGAGAAGGCGAACGCCGTCACGGCCTGGTGATCAATGGTCCAATGCCTTTCGGACAGAGTCGAACCAGGCCTGGGTCTTGACCAGGCCGGATTCGTTGTCCTTGCGGCCTCCGACGAAGCCGAAGAGGTCAGCGGCGTAGCGGCTCAGGACGGTCCCCTCGGTTTCCTCGAGGTCGGCGAGTACCTCGGCGTCGCCGAGGACGTAGGCGACCACGGCGACCTGGCCCGCGGGCCACTGCGTGCGGTAGTCGGCCCAGCCGTCACCGCGCACCGCCCTGGCCTGGGCGAGCAGGTCGTCGCGCAGGGCGTCACGATCGGCGTCACTCGGCCGGCGCGGCTTGCCCCAGGTGATCCGTTTCGCGTCCGACATGTCGAATCCTCTCGCTGACGTGCGCGTTCCGGGAGCAGGTCGACGCCGTCCGGACTTGCCTCGACTGTCCCAGATCGAGGTACCCGAACCGCCCACCGCCCCCGCCTGACACGCGACAGCGGCGGCTACCCGGCGCGCAGGAACCGGCCGGTGCGCTCGGCCCCGAGCACCGGATCCTTGACTCCCGCACCGAACACGTACCGACCACCCACGAACACCGCCGTGACGGTCTCGTCGTTGCGGTTGACCATGCGCGGCAGGTTGTCGAACTCCGGAATGGGGTTCTCCGCGTAGGCGTCGAGGGTGTCGTCGAGGTGGGCCGGGTCGATGACGACGGCGTCGGCACGATCACCGACCCGCAGGTGACCGGCGTCGATGCCGTACCAGTCGGCGAGTTCGCCGGTGATCCGGTGCACCGCGTGCTCGATCGTCATGAACGGGACACCGGCGCGTTCGGCGTCGGCGACCCGCCGCAGCAGGCGCAGGCCGAAGTTGTAGAAGGCCATATTGCGCAGGTGCGCACCGGCATCGGAGAAGCCGAGCTGGACGCCGGGATCGGCGGCGAGGACGTTGAGTACCTCCGGCCGATGATTGGAGATGGTGGTGCGCCAGCGCAGTTTCGCGCCGTGTTCGACGACCAGGTCGAGGAAGGCGTCGACCGGGTGCAGACCGCCCCGATCGAGGCCGACCTGGCCGAAGGTCTTGCCGATCACGGTGGGGTCGGGGCACGCGACGATGTCGGCGTCGAAGAAGTCGCGGTGCCACACGCGTGGGCCGTACTTGCGGTCGTAGTCCTTGCGGAACGCGCGCCGGTACTGCTCGTCCTGCATCAGGTGGCGCTGCTCGTCGATGTGATTCGCCAGGTGCAGAGCCGCCGCGCCGGAACCGAATTCCTCGAAGATCGGCAGATCGATGCCGTCGGAGTAGACCTCGAACGGCACCGGCAGGTGCTGCCAGCGGAAGTTCCCCCGCAAAGCGTTGACGGCACGGGCCAGCAGCGGAAACACCTTGGCCACACCGGGAATCGCCTTGATGTCGGCCGCGGAGAGCAGACTCACCTTGAGCGGCTCGCGCCACAGGCCGATGCTGCTCGCCGCCATCGCGATCATCGTGTCGGCCCGGTTGACGTCGGGTCCGCCCTGGAGCGCGCGACCGCGCGTGCGCAGGATCGTGTTGAGCGTGCGGCGCTCGGCCCTGGTCGAATACGTCGACGGCAGGGTGCGGGACCGGCACAGCTCACCGTCGAGCTTGTCGAACAGCAGCCGCTGCGAGGACATGCCGACGAACCCGGCGTCGAGCGCCTCGGTGAGTTTGGCCGCCATCGCGGCGAGTTCGGCCGCCGTCGGCTCGACGTCGGAGCGGGTGGCCCGGTCCAGGCCCATCACCGCGGACCTGATGTCGGAGTGCCCGATGAAGCCTGCCACGTTGGGACCCAGCGGCAGCGCGTCCAGCGCGGCGGCGTACTCGGCCGCGGAGTGCCAGCTCTTGGTCTCCTCGACCGCGCGGACGACGTGGGCGCGCGGAATCGCCTCGACCCGACCGAACAGGTCGCCGGCGATCTCCCCGTCGACATGCACGGTCGACAGCGAACAGGAACCGAGCAGCACGGTCGTCACGCCGTGGCGCACCGATTCCGACAGCGACGGATCGAGCAGTACCTCGACGTCGTAGTGGGTGTGGATGTCGACCATGCCCGGCACGACCCACTTGCCCGTGGCATCGACGACCCGGGGGCAGCCGGTCTCGTCGAGCGGTGTCGCCGAGATCTCGGCGATCTTGCCGTCCCTGATGCCGAGATGACGAATCGCGGAGGGCCCGCCGGTGCCGTCGAACCAGCGGCCGCCTTTGATGATGCTGTCGAACATTCCTTCAACCCCCTACAGCGCGAGATCGCGCCGTGTGACCTTCCCTGTCGCGTTGCGCGGCAGGGCATCTGATGTGATCCGCCACTGGGCGGGCACCTTGAAGTACGCGAGCCGCGCCGCGACGAAGGCCCGCAGTTCCTCGGGGTCCACCGCGCCCGGCTCGGCGACCACCACGGCCGCCACTTCCTGGCCGAGCTCGGGATGCGCGACCCCGAACACCGCGCATTCGGCTACCGCGGGGTGCTCGCACAGCACGTTCTCGATCTCGGTGGGGTACACGTTCTCCCCGCCGCGCAGGATCAGGTCGGTGCGCCGACCCGACACGGTGAGCCTGCCGTCACGCAGCGTGCCGAAATCGCCGGAGCGCAACCAGCGTTCGTCGTCGATGGCGGACTTGGTCGCCGCCTCGTCGTTCCAGTAGCCGAGCATGACGTAGGGGCTGCGGATGCAGATCTCGCCTTCCTCGCCGTCGGGCACCGCGGTGCCGTCGGCATCGCGGATCTCCACCGCCACGCCGAAGATCGGCCTGCCGACCGAGGCGTCGTCGGCGAGCAGGTCCAGCGGAGTGGCGACCGTCGCCGCGGTGCCGCTCTCGGTGAGTCCGTAGCTGGTGGTCAGGGCGAACTGCAGGGACGGGATCTTCTCGCGCAGACTGGCCAGCAGCGCGGGCGAGGACGGCGCGGAGTTGAGGGACAGCGCGGCCAGCGAGGACAGATCATGCTGGGCGACATCGTGTTCCAGCAGCCGGGCGGCCATGGTCGGCACCGCGGCCCAGTTGGTGACCCGCTCGCGCTCGACCAGGCTCAGCACCCGGCCGACCTCGAACGCGCCGTGCGGGAACACCGCGGCGGCGCCGGTCAGCAGCCGCGGGACGACGAGGTTGTGCAGGCTGGCGATGTGGAACAGCGGTGCGGTGACCAGGTACCGGCGATCGCTCGGTCCATCGCTGGGCGGCTGGCCAGCGAACGCGGCGAGCATGGCATCGGTGAAACGGTGATAGTCGCTGACCGCCACCATGTTCCGCTGCGAATGCACCACGCCCTTGGGCCTGCCGCTGGTGCCACTGGTGTAGAGGATCACGGCCGGGTCGTCTTCTTCGACCGGCGTCGCGGGGATGTCGCCGCCGCCGAACTCGGTGATCAGGGCGGGCAGATCCGTCTCCATGGTGAGCACCGGGATGTCGGTGGCGGGCACCAGCGCGGCCCTTTTCGCGTCCGCGATCAGCACGGTGGGCGTGGTGTGCTCGAGCCCGTAGGCGATCTCCGGCGGCGCCCACCAGGCGTTGTAGCCGACCGGGATGGCGCCGAGACATTGCGCGGCCCAGAACGCGATCACCCAGTCCGGGCCGTTCGCGGCCAGGATGCCGACGCGGTCGCCCTTGCCGACGCCGTGCCGGCGGGCCAGCGCGGTGGCCAGTGCGCCGGCGGCCGCGGCGTGTTCGGCGAAGGAGATCCGGCGATCCTCGGTGACGAGATAGTCGCGCTCGCCCCAGCTCAGCGAGTGTTCGAGGAGTTCGCGTAGGTTGCGGCGACGCTGGGCCAGCACCGGGATCGGCACGCCGAGAACATGTTCGACGGTCAGTTCGAACGGCGCGCCGGGCGCGGTGAGCCCCGCGGCGACCTTGGCCACGAATTCCTGCGGGTCTACGGCTTCGGACATGGTGTTCTCCATCAGGGGATCAGGACGGCGCGGCCACGGATCGCGCCGGAGTCGAGTCGGTCGAAGGCGGTGCGGGCGTCGGCGAGGTCGAAGCGTTCGATCTCGGCGCGGACCTTGCCCGCGGCGGCCAGTGCCACCGCGTCGAGCAGGTCGGTTCTGGTGCCGCCGTATGACTTCCGCACCGTGGCGCCCCACGGCAGGCCGGGTCCGCCCGCCGGACCGGAGTCGATGCCAGGCACGCCGCCCGCCAGTCCGACCATCCGATAGGCGCCGTTGGGGGCGACGGCTTCGACGGCGAGTTTCGCGGTGGCGTCGGCGCCGACGAAGTCGAACACCGCCTCGGCGCCCCGTCCGCCGGTGAGTTCGAGGATGGCGGCCGCGGTGGCGTCACCGGCTTGCAGCGCGATATCGGCGCCGCAGGCGGTGGCGAGGGCGAGCTTGTCGGCGTCCACGTCGACGGCGATGACCCTGGTCTCCGTCATCGCCTTCAGCAGCTGTACCGCGACGTGTCCCAGGCCGCCGATGCCGATGGCGACCGCGGTGGCGCCCGGCCACAGCTGATCCGACGCGCCGCGGATGGCGTGCATCGGGGTGAGCGCCGCGTCGGCCAGGGGCGCGGCCTGCGCGAAGTCCATGTCGCCGATGGGCACGAAGGAGCGCGCGGGGATCCGGACGTATTCGGCCATGCCGCCGTCGGGACCGAGCCCGGGACACGGCGGCATCGCCGTGCGCCCCGCGGCCAGACAGACATTCTCGTTGCCGCGCAAGCACTCCCGGCATTCGCCGCACGACCAGCACAGGTACACGATCCCGCGCTCGCCGACGCTGCGCCCGGCCACCCGCGGGCCGACCGACTCGATGGTGCCCGCGATCTCGTGGCCCAGGGTGAGCGGCTTGTCGCTCATCGGGAACGGCAGGCTCAGCACGAACGAATCCGAGTGGCAGATCCCGGCGGCGCCGACCCGCAACAGCAGATCGTCCGGGCCGATGTCGGGCACGGGCACCGTCCGCAATTCCAGGGTGCCCGGCGCGGTCAGCTGCATCGCACGCATGCTCATCGGGCCGCTCCGTCGAAGGTGGCCTTCAGGTACCGGTCGCAGCGGTCGGAGCCGATCAGGCCCGTGGCCATCCGATTCATGGTGTAGGCGAAGGTGATCCGGCGATCCAGGTCGTTGACGACCATCGAGCCGCCGTAGCCCGCCCACCAGCAGACCCGGCCGTCGGGGATGTGCGGGAAGGTCTGTGGCCGGGGCAGGCCGTAGCCGATGCCGAACCGCAGCGGGGTCAGCAGCGCCAGGTCGACGCCGTCGGCCTGCTCGCGGAAGATCAGGTCGATGGTGGCGGGTGACAGGAACCGTCTGCCGCTGAGTTCGCCGCCGTTGGCGATCAGGGACTGGATCCGGGCCACCGAGCGCGCGTTGCCGTGGCCGTTGGTCCCGCCGATCTCGGCTTCGCGCCAGGCCGGTGTCGCGGTCTCGGCGACCTCGAGCCAGGGACTGGTGAGCGTCTTGATGAGCACGCTGTCCTGGTCGAGGGTCGACAGGTCGAACTCGGGCAGTTCCGGTGGGACCAGGGTCGCGATCCGGTCGGCGTGCTCGGGTCCGGTGCCGATGTGGAAATCGGCGCCGAGCGGGCCCGCGAGTTCCTCGGCGAAGAACCGGCCGAGGGAGCGACCGGTGATGCGGCGCACCAGTTCACCGATCAGGTGTCCGTAGTTGATGGCGTGATAGCCCGAGGCGGTACCCGGCTCCCACCAGGGCGCCTGGGTCGCCAGCCGGGCCGCGGCTTCCTCGTGGTCGTAGATGTCGGACAGCGCGATCGGCTTGTCCCAGCCGGAGACGCCCGAGGTGTGCGAGAGCAGTTGCCTGACCAGGATGTCGGCCTTGCCGTTGGCCGCGAACTCGGGCCAGTAGTGGGCAACGCGCTGGTCGACGTCGAGGTCGCCGCGGTCGACCAGCAGCAAGGCGCACAGCGCCGTCATCGTCTTGGTCACCGAGAAGACGTTGACCAGGGTGTCGGCGGCCCACGGCGTGGTTTTCGCCGGATCGGCGTACCCACCCCACAGATCCAGCACCGGATCGCCGTCCACGGTGACGCACAGCGCCGCACCGATTTCGGCGCCGGAGGCGAGTTGGTCGTCGAATGCCGCACGCACACCGGCGAATTCGTCCAGACAGAAGCCCGAGGAGGTACCGCTCATCACACCGCCCCCGCCGTCGCGCGCGCGGGCACCGGCAGGCTGTTGCCCGTGGCGGCGGCCCGTTTCGCGCCCCGTTCCAGTTCCTTGGTCATCGAGCGCACGTACGGCTCGAACTCGGTCTGGATGGTGTGGCGCGGCGAATCGTAATAGCGCCCGGCGCGTTTGGCCTCCTGCTCGTCGAGCACCTGATCCATCTGCTCGCGCGGGGGCAGGTGATAGCGGCCGGTCAGGTAGGCGGCGACCAGCTTGCTCTGCTGCTCGGCGAAATTGACCAGCGTCGGCATCGGCTGGGCCAGCCCGAGATAGAACAGGTTGTCCACGCCGGGCTTGACCATCATCTGGAACAGCGGGAACCGGTTGGCCGCGTCGGGCACCAGCTCCGGCTCGGTGAAGAACGGGAAGCTGATGTGGTAGCCGGTGGCGCACACGATCACGTCGACCTGCTCGCTGCTGCCGTCGGCGAAATGCACTGTGCTGCCATCCAATCGCGTGATCGCGGGCTTGCACTCCACGTCACCGCAGCCGGCGCGGTGCAGAAACTCCTCGCTCGCCGAGGGATGCGCCTCGAAGGGCTCGTGATCGGGGGCCGGCAGGCCGTAGGTCTGCATCTCGCCGCGGTTCTTGCGGACGAATCGCTGCTTGAGCTTCAGCGCGATCTTGGGGGGAATCCACGCGGGCATCGAAGCGCGGTCGCCCACTTTGCCGTTCACATATTTGGGCAGCACCCACACACCGCGGCGGGCCGAGACGAACAGCTTCGAGGCCAGGAAGCGCTGGGACAGTTCGGAGGCGATATCGAGGCCCGAGTTGCCCATGCCGACCACCACGATCCGCTTGCCGCGCATATCGATCGGGTCGAACGGATCGTTGTAGGCGTGGCTGTGCATCAGCACACCGTCGAATTCGCCCGGGTAGTCGGGGAATCGGGGATTCCAGTGATGGCCGTTGCAGACGATCAGCGCGTCGTAGACCTCGGTGTCGCCCGCCGCCGTCGTCACCCGCCACAGACCGGCGTCGTCGCGCTCGGCCGCGGTGACCAGGCTGTTGAACTTGATCCGGTCGCGCAGGTCGAAGTGGTCGACGTAGTCCTTGAAGTACTGCAGCAGCTGGGAATGGTGCGGAAAGTGCGGCCACTCCTCGGGGGCGGGGAAGTCCTCGAATTGCAGGCGGTACTTCGAGGTGTCGATGTGCAGGCTCTGATAGCAGGCCGACATCCCGTTGGGGTTCTTGTAATACCAGTTGCCGCCCACCTCGTCGGAGGCCTCATAGCAATCGAACGGAATGCCGTACTCGGCAAGCCTTTTGGCGGCGGTGATACCCGAAGGTCCGGCGCCGATGACGCACACCCTGGGCAATTCGCGTGTATCCATGCACAACTCCTGAGCAGCCTCGGTCACCGATGACCATGCCGCGTGACGTGGAACACACGATAGCGCTTCGCTGGACATCATGTCTAGTGAATGAGCTGATCGTCTAGGATGAGCGAATGACGTCCGAACCCGCCCGCCGTGGATCCTTGCGCGAGGAGCAGAAGCGACTCACCAAGGCCAGGATCGTCGAGACCGCGCGCACCCTGTTCGAGACCCAGGGCTATTCCGATGTCCGCGTCGACGACATCGCCGCCGCCGTCGGCTGCAGCCGGGCGACGTTCTACCTGCACTTCACCAGCAAGGGCGAGGTGCTGCGGGCGATCGCCAACGAGGGCACGCTCACCAGCGTCCACGAGTTCTACGCCGACCTGGACCGGGTGCTGACCACCGGCTCCCGGGAGGCGTTCGCGGAGTGGATGACCCGCGCCATCGACTGGTTCTTCACCAACAAGGACATGCTGCCCGCGTGGGACGAGGCGACCGCGGTCGAACCGGAATTCCGCGCGGTGGCGCGCGAGGGCATCATGACCCTGGCCGACAGCATGCCCGCCTACCTGGCCCGCTGGCCCGAGCACCGCCGCGACGAGGCGCGGCTGCGGATCGAACTGCTCGTCGCCCAACTCGAACGGTTCTTCACCCGGTGGGCCATGCAGGGCACCATCGAGGTCACAGCCGCGCAGGCCGCCGCGGTCCTGACCGACGTCTGGTTCCCCGCGTTGCAGACCCCGCCCGCGGAGTAGCCGCTAGCGCGTGGGCCAGCCGCCGTTGCGTTTGCGCTGGTCGATCTTCGGATCGTCGTCGCCGGCCAGGTGCTCGATGCCGAGCTTCTCGGCGAACAGGTGACGCTGGGTGATCCAGCCGAGCGCCGACAGGCCGATCCAAGCCAGGGTCGAGGTGACCTGCTGCCAGCCCGTGTCCGGCTCGCGCAGGAACGCCAGCGAATCGCTCATCCGGCCGAGGCCGCTGAGCACCATGCTGGCGCCGCCGATGGAGGTCAGCCACAGCAGGGCGCGGGCGCGGAACTTCTCGGCGAGGAACGCACCGGCCACACCCATCGCCAGCGCGACGATCATGCTCAGCGCGATGTTCTTGTCGCCGGGCTGCAAGACGGTCGCCAGCTTCGTGCCGATCATCGCGCCGGCCAGGCCGCCGATGAAGTACGAGGCGAAGCGGAAGACCAGCGAGGTCACCACCCACGCCGAGATGGCGCCGATCAACCCGATCAGCACCAGCCACCAGAACGAGGCGTTGACCAGGTCGGCGATCAGCCAGCCGAGGCCGAACCCGATCGCCAGGACGCCCAGGTTCACCGACCTGACCCCGTAGAAGCACAGCAGTGCGCCGACCACCGCCACCACGATGCCGTTCATGAGGCATTCCTTTCGACAGTCGAGCTGCGCAGCACTGAACTCCACGCTAGGGCGCAGGGGGCGCCGCCGGTTCACCCGAATCGGGTGAGGCGTGCGTGGCCGGATCGGCGCACGATCGCGCCATGGGATCAACACCTGCTCTGGGACCGGTCGATTTCCTCGTCCTCACCTTTCCCGGTACCGCCGTCGACGAGACGGTCGCCGCCGCGCTCGCCGAGGTCGTCGGGAAGGGCCTGGTGACCCTGCTGGATCTGATCGTGCTGACGATGGACGCCGCCGGGACGGTCACCGAATCCGAGGTCGACGACGATCTGGCCGAGGTGGGTCTCACCGGCCTGACCGCGGCCGACATCGACCTGGTCAGCGACGCCGATGTGGAGGTCGTGCGCACGTCGATGGTGCCGGGCAGCACGGCGGTGATCCTCGTCTTCGAACAGACCTGGGCGACGCGGCTGGCCTCGGCGGTGCGCGCCGCCGAGGGCGAGGTCGCGTTGCACGTGCCGATACCGCGCGATGTCGTCGAGTCCGCGGTGTCCGCCGCGGCGACGACCTAGGAAGGAAGCGACATGCCACTACGACAGGGCCGCATCGGGCGGCCCGGACTTCTCGGCACGATGGCACGGACCGCGGTCATCACCGGCACCGCCACCGCCACGTCCAACGCGATGAACAATCGTGCGCGCCGGCGCTCGGCCGAACAGCAGGCCTACGCCGATCAGCAGGCCGCCGCCCAGCAGCAGGCCTACGCGCAACAGCAGGCGGCCTATGCTCCGCCGCAGCCCGCACCCGCGGCAGCCCCGCCGGTCGACCTGGTCGGGAAGTTGCGGCAACTGAGCGAATTGCATTCGGCGGGCGCACTATCCGATACCGAATTCGCCGCAGCCAAGAAGCAACTGCTCGGCTGAGCTGTCGTCGGTCACTGCTGGACTCTGCCGCCGACCGTGTGGACGACAACGACGCGCGGGTCCCATGGCACGAGTTCATCCACCACCCGCTGCAACTCCGACACCGGCGGCAGCTGTTCGGGACCCAGCACCGACACCGTCGCGACATCGTGCTGCAGCGTCACATCGGTGACCTGGGCGCCCGGCTCGTCACGTAACCACTCGCGGGCCGCGTCGGCGATCTGCCCGGCCCATAATGTCGACAGCGAATTGAGCACCATCGGCACCGCGACCAGCACCAACGCCGCACCGAGCACCAGGTAGGCCCGGCCGCGGCGGGTGCTCGGCGTCTCGGCGTAACCAGCGATGAGCAGCACCGTCGTCGCGGTGATGATCATGGCGAGGACGTTCGAGGCAAACAGCACGAACGCGCCGAGCGCCAGCGAGGGCGCGTGCGACCCCAGGCACACCCCGACCACCCCCAGCGGCGGCACCAGCGAGATCGCGATCGCGACGCCGGGCAGCACGTCACCGACATCCCGGCGGGTGATCGCGACCGCCGCGACCAGACCGGTGGCCAAGGCCGCGGTCAGATCCGTCAGCTTCGGCGACGTGCGCCCGACGACCTGGGCGTTCGACAGCACGTTGACCGGATTCGGCAGCAGCTGCGCGAACACGAACCCCAGCGCGACGACCACGACGATCCCCGCCAGCACCAGGATCAGGCTGCGGCCGACCAGTGCCGCACGCCCGGTGACCACGCCGAGTGCCACCCCGAGGATCGGGATAGACAGCGGCGCGACGATCATCGCGCCGATCACGGTGGCGGTGGAATCGCCGATGACGCCGGAGATCGCGATGACCGCCGACAGCACCAGCATGATCCAGAACGCCGACCGTTTCGCGGTGACCGCACCGACGGACAGATCCAGCTTGTCGGTGAGCTCGTCCGACGATCGGCGCTGATCAGCGGGGACCAGGAATTCCAGCATCAGGGCGTCACTATGGCGAAGTCGGGGTCGGGGGCATCCAGGTAGCCGACCAGTTCGGCCAGTTTGGTGGCGTCGCCGTCGACCGTGACGCGGCCGTCGGCGATCAGCCGGCCCAGATCCGCGCCGCCGATCAGGGCGGCGTCCAGATCCGCTTCGGTGAGGGTGAAGGTCGCGTCGGCGGGTCCGGCATCGCCCTCGATGTCGTAATGCACGAGCACGCCGTTGCGGAGCTGGGTGCGGTGGACGGTGCCGGTGTCCTCGAGCTTCCAGTCCAGGACGATGGTGGCCGACCAGGCGCGGGGACCGTCGACGCGCAACGCGATCGCGTCGAAGAGCTGCTCGACCGTCAGCGCCGCGCCGATATCCGACGAGGAGGACACCGTCGGGGTACCGACACTTCCGTTGCGCAACTCGTAGGCACCCATCAGGAAGAAGTTGCGCCAGGTGCCGTTCTCGGAACCGTAGCCGAGCTGTTCGAGCGTGTCGGCCTGCAACGCCTTGGCCTCGGCGTTGTCCGGCTCGGCGAAGATCACGTAGTTCAGTACCTGGGCGACCCAGCGGAAGTCGCCGTCGGCGTAGGACTTACGGGCCTTGGCGATGACCTCGTCGGCGCCACCCATGAAATCCAGGTGGCGGAGGGCGGATTCGACCGGGGGGTGCTGCCACAGGTTCGCCGGATTGCCGTCGAACCAGCCCATGTACCGCTGGTAGATCGCTTTGACATTGTGGCTGACCGAGCCGTAGTAGCCGTGGGTCGACCACGAGTTCGCCAGGGCGGGCGGCAGTTCGATGTTCTCGGCGATCTCGATGCCGGTGGTGCCCTTGTTGAGTGCCCGCAGGGTCTGGTCGTGCAGATAGCCGTACAGGTCGCGCTGGATCGAGAGGTACTCGGTGAGCCGCTCGGTGTCCCACGTCGGCCAGTGGTGCGAGGCGAACACGACGTCGGAGCGGCCCGCGTAGCGATTGATCGCCTCGGTGAGATATTTCGACCACACGTGCGGGTCACGCACCAGCGCGCCGCGCAGGGTGAGCAGATTGTGCATGGTGTGGGTGGCGTTCTCGGCCATGCACAGTGCTCGCCGGCCCGGAAAGTAGAAGTTCATCTCCGAGGGCGCCTCCGTGCCCGGCGTCATCTGGAATTCGATGGCAACCCCGTCGACGGTCACGGTCTGGCCGGTGTGCTCGACGGAGATCGTCGGGATGATCAGCGTCGGCTGACCGGTCGAGGTCGTCGGCCCGAGGCCCGCGCCGACCGCACCCAGCGGTCCGGTCGGCAGAGCCGCGCCGTACATGTAGGCCGCCCGGCGGGCCATCGCGGTGCCCGCGTACACGTTTTCCGCCACCGCGTGCTCGGCGAATCCCACCGGCGCGATGATCGGGCATCGGCCGGCATCGACATCGTCTTGGGTGGTCACGCCTTTGACGCCACCGAAGTGGTCGATGTGGGAGTGCGAGTAGATCACCGCGGTCACCGGGCGGTCCCCGCGATGCTCGCGGTACAGCGCCAGCCCCGCCGCGGCCGTCTCGACCGAGATCAGCGGGTCGATCACGAGCACGCCGGTGTCGCCCTCGACCAGGCTCATGTTCGACAGGTCGAGTCCGCGGATCTGGTAGATGCCGTCGGTGACCTCGTACAACCCTTGCATCGCGCACAATTTCGACTGCCGCCACAGGCTCGGATGCACCGTGGGCGGGCACTCGCCGTCGAGGAAGGCGAACGCGTCGCTGCTCCACACCACGTCCCCCGCGGCATTGCGCACCACCCCCGGAGTCAGCGCGGCGACGAATCCGCGTTCGGCATCGGCGAAATCCTGTGCGTCGTCGAACGGTAGCGTCCGCGATGCCGTGTCGTTGGCTGCTTCGATGCCGGCCGAGGCATTCTGCTGACTGGTCATCAGATCCCTTTCGCGCGGAGACGTGCGACTCGCGCCGACCCGGTGTCTCCTCGGTGCGTCGGCTGCTCTCGCAGCATCACACCCGGCGACTGTCGTGCCCTCACCCGAACGAGGTGAACTTCGGCCGAAGCGGCCCGCCCGGCTCAGATCAGGCCGACGCGGCGGGCGTTGGTGATGGCCTCGGCGCGGGCGTTGACGCCGAGTTTCTGGTAGATGCCGCGCAGGTGGGTCTTGACGGTGTTCACCGAGACGCCCATGTTGGCGGCGATGGTGGCCGCGGTCATGCCGGACGGGAGCTGGCGCAGGACCGCGAGTTCGGTCTCGGTGAGCTGGGGTGCGTCGGCGGCGGGCGTGCGATGGGAGCGGACCAGGTCGACGAAGGCGTCGAAGCGGCCGAAGCGCCCGCCCAGCCGATCGAGGACCTCGGCGGCGCCCGGCACATCGAGGAACGGCCGGATCAGCCGTTCCCCGCAGGCCAGCGCGAGCGCCTGCTCGAACGCGTCGTCGACCTTGCGTGGGCGATCGAGACGGTCGGCGGCGACGCCGACCAGCAGCCAGGCCGCGACCAGCGATCGGGTGTTCAGTTGCGGCGGGCCGCTCAGCAGGGGCTCGAGCAGCGTCAACGCCGCGGCCGGGCGATGGGTGTAGACGGCCATGCCCGCGTCGGCGACGGCCGTCTGCGGCGTCGGGCCGAGAACCCGGGCCGCGTGGTCGACCAGGTGTTGAGCGTCGGCCCTGGCTTGCAGGCGCAGCAGCACCCACAGCACGTCGGTGACCAGCGCGCCGATGCCGAGCAGTGCCGGAGCATCGTCGAGCAGCCGGTGCACCTGCTTGCACAGCGCGGTCGCGGCGGCCGCGCGGTCGGGCGCAGCGTCGAACATCAGCACGCCGGTCATCACCGCGGCCTGGCGGACCGGCGCCGGTGCGGTGGCCTCGACCAGCGGGCCGCCGGGCAGGCCGGGCTGTGGCAGCTCGACGGACTCGCCCTGGTGGTAGGCGCCGTAGGCCGCGATCACCCGGGCGAACGCGGCCTCGGGCGAATGGGTGAGGTCGTAGTTGTCGGCGCAGTCGATCGCGGCGTCGGCCAGCGCGCGCAGCTCACCGACCCGGCCCGCGTGTCCCGCTGCGATGGCGGATGCGGTCCGCGCGCGCACCGCGACGCGGCCGAGTCCCGTCTCCTCGGCATGCACGATCGCATGCCGCAAAGCCGCTGTGCCGCTGTCGATCTCACCGCCTGAGATCTGCGCGCTGCCGCAGTGCATCGCCGCGTAGCAGTCGAGATCGGGCTGGCCGGTCACCGCGGGCAACGGCCAGCTCATCGACGCCGAATCACCCACCAGGACAGCGACTCCCGCGCTGACGGCCCGGTCGAGCGCCTCGGTCCACCCGACGGGTACCAGCTGTGAGACCTGCTCGGGCCCGACATGGGCGGCTTCGAGATAGACCTCGGCGGTGGCGATCTCGCCCGCCTCCACCGCGACAGCGGCGCGCAGCAGTCGTACGAAGGTGTCCTCGGCCAGCTCGGGGACGTGCTCGAGCGCGGCGAGCAGCAGGTGCCCGGTGCCGTCGAGGACCATCCGCAATCCCCAATCCCGCAGGAACGGGACAAGTCCGGGCGCACCCGGTTCGGCCAGGACGTGGTCGAGCGCCGGGCCGGGCATCGCCGCGGCGCCGAACCACTCGGCGACCCGGCGATGCACGGCGGGCAGGCGATCGGCCCTGGTGTGCGTGGCCTCGGCCAGCAGGTACGCGCGCAACAGCGGGTGGTAGGTGTGCCACAGCTCCCCCGCGTGCGCGACGGTGTGCATGGGGAAGTTGGCGCGCAGCAACTCGTCGATGATCCGTGCCGCGTCCTCCCCCGCCAGCTCCTCGGCGAGCGGCAGGCTGAAGCGGCTGGGAATCGCGGTGACGAGCAGGAATTCGAGGGTGCGGGCAGGCAGCGACTGCATCAGCTCGGCGACGAGGAAATCGGCGACCGCGTGCGAGGGCCTGGCCAGGGTGGTGAGCGCGGTGTCGCGGTCCTCGGCGTTGGCGGCCAGATAGATCGCCGCGATCCGCACCAGCGCGGCCCAGCCGCGGGTGAGGGTGTGCACCATGGCCAGTTCGGCGTTGTCGAGCCGGCAGCCGTGCTGAATGAACAGCTGGGCGATCCGCTCCGGTGACAGCGTCAGTTCGGCGACGCCGATCCGGGTGAGCTTGCCGGCCAATTCCAGCGCGTGCCAGCGCAGCGGCGGATCGAACCGGCCCGCGATCAGCACGGTGACCGTCGCGGGCAGGTGCCCGAGCAGGTATTCCAGGCCCGCCAGTTGCAGCGGGTCGGTGAGCAGGTGGGCGTCGTCGATGACCAACACCGAGCGATCGAGGGTGATCGTCATGGCGTCGACCAGGTCGGCCGCCTGGTCGACCGGTGTGCGCAGCGCACCGTCGGCGACGACATCGGCCGACGGGTCGAGGATCTGCGCGATCGCCGGGATCAGGTCACCGCTGTCGGCCAGGCGGTCGGTGACGGTCAGCCAGCCGACCGCGGCCGAACGCAGGCGCCGCGACCGGGTCACCCAGTCGACCAGGGCGACGGTCTTGCCGCTGCCCGCCGGTCCGGACACCAGCACCGTGTGCCCGGGGGCGGCGCCGGCACGGTCGAGCCTGGCATTGATCTCGGCCGATCGGACGGAGGCGAACGACAGTTCCGGGATGCTCGCATCGACGTCCGACGGGCATTCAGCTATCGCTCGGTACGAGGTTGCCACCACCACACTCCTGAGCTCGTCGTCTACCCTGCGGGGCCGATCCACCAGCAGGTTCGACGGTAGGCGAAACCCGACCTGCGCGTTTGCGGGTCGTGCGGGGTCGCGGCGCTCGTTATCAGATCGACGTCATCATGAGGGTATGCCGAGATCGGCTAACAATCGGCAATCAGCGTTTTCAGTCGGGCAGCCGGGACATGCCGAGCAGGGTGAGCCCGAGGACATCGATGCGGGCGAGCACGCCGCGCATGGCGGTGTTGTCGGCGAGCTCGCCGTAGAGGGTGGTGGTGCCGGTGGCCGAATGCGCGCTGCGCCGGAGTTCGGGAAAAGCCCCGACGGCACGGTCGGTGAGCTCGCCCTCGATGACGAACTGATAGCGGACCGCACCTGACGTCGGCATGTGCCCCAGTGTCGGCGAGCACCGCGGCGATCGCCTCATCCGCACGGGATGATTTCCGGCGCTACCTGCGACGAAACAGCCCGCCCTAGTTTAAAACATTGGTTTTTCTGTTTTTCGGACAGCAGGGCGATCCGGTCGATAGTGTCGCGCACACCCACAGCGGTGGGACAGCGCGAACCAGGAGAACAACCATGAAGACCAACGCACGGCGGGCCGGCTTCGGACTCTCAGCTTTCACCGCGGTCGCCGCGGCCACGGTGCTGGTGGCGCCGCAGGCCTCGGCGCTCGTCCAGGGCGTGACGGTCAGCGGCACCACCCACTACGTGGGCACCGCCTACACCGTCACCGCCGATGTCACCGAGACGTCGTTCCTGTTCAAGGTGACCTTCACCGACAACGGCACCAAGATCGGCGAGCCGGTCTCGGTCTCCGGCGGCAAGGCCACCATCACCTGGACCCCGTCGACCCCCGGCTCGCACGAGATCAAGGCCGTCCAGGAGCTGATCAGCTCCAAGACCGTCACCGTCGAGGTCAGCGCAGCGCCGACCACCCCGCCCGGCGGCGGCACCGGATCGGCCGACCTGGGCGGCCTGCTGACCGGCTCGGCGGGCTAGCGCACCGCGCCTCGACGGCCGCCGCGGACTACCGATCCGCGGCGGCCGTCGCCGTTTCCGGGTCAGGCGTGGTCGTAGGCCTGCTGCAGGGCGGCGATGTCGAGCTTGGACATCGTCCGCAGCGCGGTGCCGACGGCGACGACCCGATCCGATTCGCCACCCATCAGCTTCGGCAGCACGGCCGGGACGACCTGCCAGGAAACCCCGAACCGGTCGGTCAGCCAGCCGCAGGGGCCGGGTACGCCGCCGTCCGCGGTGAGGGCGTTCCAGAGCTCATCGATCTCGTCCTGGGTGTCCACGACGACCTGCAGCGACGCGGCATCGGTGGGCGGGTGCCCCGGTCCGCCGTTCATCAGCGTGACGACATGGCCGTCGAGATCGAGAGTGACGATAAAGGCCGAGCCGTCACCCTGGCGGGCGACCTCGACGATGCGCGAATTCGGCACCGACGCGGTGTAGAGCTGGGCCGCCGCTTCGGCGTCGGTGTCGAACCACAGGAAGGTGTTGACGGACATGATGCGCTCCTCGGGTGTTGGCGTCTGCGTGCTGTCACCCACTGGTCGGAGCCGACGACGCCGGTTCGACACATCTTCGCGATATTTTCTTCCTCCTTTTCGGAGCAGCGACGACGCCGATCGCCCGGATCCGCTCGGCGAGTTCCTCGTCATAGGCCATGGCCCCGGTGTGCGCCGGGGGGACCGACAGACTCAGCTGCCTGGAAGTACCCCGCGCAGGACGTCGTCGAGTGCGGAGGCGGTGACGCCGAAGGTGGTGCGCAGTGCGGTGTCGTCGGCGACGAATTCGCGGTGCGACATGTGCTTGGTCTCGAACAGTTCCGCCCAGAACGGGTCGTCCTCGGCCAGTGCGGTGACCTCGGCGTCGGACAGCACGGCCAGCTCGGGCTCGGGCGCACCGGCCAGTGCCGCGAGTCTGCTCGCGACCGCGCGCACGGTGGTGGTGATGACCGGCGCGTGCCAGGCGCGGCCCCACGCGCGGTCGTCGCGGGCGACGGCGACCAGGGCGGCCGCCGCGTCGTCGATGGCGGTGAACGAATGCGCCAGATCCAGTTCCTGCGGCACCTTCGCCTGCGCGCCCGCCAGGACCGCGGGCTGCACCAGCAGGGAGAAGATCGACACCGCGCCCGCGCCGAGGAACTGTCCGGCGCGCACCTCGGTGACGCGCACTCGGCCCGCCTCGTGCGCGGCCAGCGCTTCGGTCCACATCCTGGCCCTGACCGCGCCCTTGTTGCCGGTGGCCGCCAGTGGGGTCGTCTCGGTGACGACGCCGTCGACGGGTCCGTAGCCGTAGAGGTTGCCCATCATCACCAGATTCGCGCCGACGGCTTCGGTGGCCGTCAGGATCGAACCGAACAGTGGCGGAACGGTTTCCGGCCAGGTGTGGTACGGCGGCATGGCCAGGTTGAAGACGGTCGCCGCGCCGGCGGCGTGCTCGGTCATGGCGGCGGTGTCGAGGGCGTCGAGCGCGACCAGGTCGACGCCGGGATGGTCCGGGCCGAGTCCGCTGCGGCTGATCACCGTCACGTGATCACCGGACTCGGCCAGCGCCAGTGCGGTGACGGACGCGGTGCCGCCGCGACCGATCACGACCTGCTTGGTCATGCGAATTCCCTTTCCCAGCAATATGTTTCGTGCTCTACTCGGCGCTCTTGCCGGGCACACAGGCAACAATGCCGCGCGGGCGGGGGCTAGACTAGTGGCCGGAATGCCAGCTATCCCAAGGATCAGGCCATGAAGACTGTCGCCGTCGTCGCCGTGCCCCCGGTGAAGTCGTTCGACCTGGCGATGCCGGGGTCGCTGATGGAGTCGGTACTGGTCGACGGCGAACCCGCCTACCGGGTGCTCGTGTGCACCGCCGAACCCGGTGTGGTGCCCGCTAATTCGGGCGGTTTCGATGTGGTGATCCCGCACGGGCTCGACGTGCTCGAGTCGGCCGACACCGTGATCGTGCCGAGCACCGGCAGCCGGACCGGCGCCGACCCGGTGATCCTGGCCGCCCTGCGCGCGGCGGTCGAACGCGGCACGCTGGTCACCTCGATCTGCAGCGGCGCGTTCGTCCTGGCCCAGGCCGGACTGCTCGACGGGCGGACCGCGACCACGCACTGGGGACTGGCCGACGAACTGGCCCGCGCGCACCCGTCGGTCCGCGTGCGCACCGACGCGCTGTTCGTCGAGGACGGTCCGGTGACCACCTCGGCGGGCGCGGCGGCGGGAATCGACCTGTGCCTGCATCTGATTCGCCTCGACTACGGCGCCACCGTGGCCAACGAGGCGGCGCGGGCCGCCGTGGTCACCCCGGTGCGTCCCGGCGGGCAGGCCCAGTTCGTCGACACCGCGCTACCGCCCGACGACGATCTGTCGCTCTCGACCACCCGCGCCTGGGCGCTCGCCCGGCTCGATACTCCCCTGTCGCTGCGGGAACTCGCCGAACACGCCAACACCAGCGTGCGCACGCTGACCCGGCGGTTCCACGAGGAGACCGGGCTCAGCCCGCAGAAGTGGCTGCTGCATCAGCGCATCCACCGGGCCAGGGAACTGCTGGAATCGACGTCGCTGCCGATCGATCAGGTCGCCAGGCACAGCGGCATCGGGTCGGCGGAATCGTTGCGCCAGCACATGATCCGCCAGCTGGGCGTTCCGCCGAGCACCTATCGGGCGAACTTCACCACGACCCGTCGGCCCGCGGGCCGGGATACGGCTGGTAGCCCGGCGGCAGGGCAGGCGCGAAGTAGGCCTTGGACCTGGGGTTCCACAGCAGGATCACCGCGGCCAGTCCGATGACGACGCCCACCACGGTGAAGGCCAGTGACTGCAGGTCGGCCCGCGGCGCGGCGAGCGTGCTGATCACGGCGACGGCGGAGAACAACACATTGATGCCGAAGAACACCGTGCCGGTGACGCGGGCCCAGTTCTTGCCCGCCCGGCAGGCGAAGGCCAGCCACACCCACAGGCCCGCCGTCACCAGTGCGGTGAGGATCCCGCCCGCCAGACCCGCGTAGACGAGGATGTCGAGGTCGTCGCCACGGAACACCCCACCCGAGGCTTCGAGCGCGTCCGAGCGGATCTGATCGATCGTGGTCAGCATGTAGGCGGCGCTGAGCACCGTGACCACCGCACCGGTCAGCATCACGTAGAACGCCATCAGCACGTTCTGCGGCACCGGCCGAGGACGAGCCTCGGCTCCGGGCGCCACCGGATAGGGGCTGCCGAGTGGGTTGGCGTGGGCACCCGGATAACCGCCTGCCTGCGGATACGGCGGCGCCGCACCAGCTGGACCGGGCATCGCCTGCGGTGCCGCGGCGCTCGGATGCGGCGGCTGTGGCACCGCCGGACTCGGGTACGGAGCCCCCGCCGCACCCGGGTAGGGCGGCTGCGGCGCGACCGGACTCGGGTACGGCGCCCCGGCCGTGTTCGGGTACGGCGGCTGCGGCGTCGCCGGAGCCGGGTACGGAGCCCCGGCCGCGTTCGGATACGGCGCAGGCCCCCCGGCGGCATGCGGATACGGCGGCTGCGGCACTGCCGGAGCCGGGTACGGAGCCCCGGCCGCGTTCGGATACGGCGCAGGCCCCCCGGCGGCATGCGGATACGGCGGCTGCGGCACCGCCGGAGCCGGGTACGGAGCCCCGGCCGCGTTCGGATACGGCGCAGGCCCCCCGGCGGCATGCGGATACGGCGGTTGCGGCACCGCCGGACTCGGGCTGGACGGTGGCTGGGGAACCGCGTCGGGATACGACGTCAGCTCATCCTGCTGCCGCGGGATCTCGTGATCTGCGGACGAATCTGGCACGGTGCCTGCCCCCTCCATGTGAAGTCGGGCCAACTCTAGTCGCCGGGACCGAAACCGACCGGTCGACTATCGGAGCGTGCACCGGCCGGATCCGGACCGCCGCGCGAGATGACGTGCGAGCTCAGCGCACCTCGGCGCGCACCAGTTCCTGTGCGGCCGTGCGGTATCGGTCGGCGATCAACCGGACCACCGCGGGATGCACACCGATCGGCTCGGCGACACCGTCGGCGCCCGCGTCGTGCAGACGCTGGTGGAACAGGCCGTGCGCGAGCAGGTACGAGGCGATGAAGACGCGTCCAGAACCCGATTCCCGCAGGGACGCAACGACTTCGGGAACCCGTGGGGTACCGGTCGCGACATAGGCGATGCGCACCGGCGCACCGAGCTGTTCGGCCAGCATGCCCGCCGCCCGGCGCACGTCCTGGCGTGCCCGCGCGTCGGAGGAACCCGCGGCGGCGAAGACCACCGCGTCGCCGGGACGCCAGCCCGCGGCGCGCAACCGCACCGCCATGATCCTGGTCAGCGCCGGATCCGGCCCCATGGCCGCGGTGACCGCGACCGAGGGATGGCCGCTCTCGGCGACCTCACGCGGCACATCCTGATAGACGTGGTAGCCCGAGGCGAGGAACGCGGGCACGACAACGGCGGGCCCGTCGAGATCGCGCAGCACCTCCGACGGCGACGGGCCGAGCACGTCGACGAAGGCGGTGCGCAGGGCCGTATTCGGCGCTGCCCCTTGCGATTCGGTGCCGGGCTCGGACACCGTGGCGCCGAGCTCGGCGGCCACCGCGTCGGCGAGCGCGGCGATCATCTCCACGCCACGCGCGCTGCGGGTGCCGTGCGCGACGAGCACCAGAGCCGGATCACCCGGCCGCGCGGTACTCACCACACCCCGATCGGTTGCGCGGGGCGCGGCGACCGGGCGGGCGTGCCGATGCCCGCCTGATGCGGCGGCTGCACCGGCGGACGGGACGGAGTGTCGGCGCAGTCGGCGGCGTCGAGCGCGAGCCGGTAGCCACGCTTGACCACGGTCTGGATCGCCTTGGGCGTGCCGAGGCCCGCCCGCAGTCGGGCGATCGCGGTCTCCACCGCGTGGGTGTCGTCACCGCCGCCGGGCAGCGCCGACAGCAGGTCCTCGCGGGAGACGACCCGGCCGGGCTGACGGGCCAGCGACCGCATCAACGCCATCGGCGCGGGCGCCAGCTGACGCACCTCACCGTCGACGACGACACAGCCACCACGCACGCTGATCAGATGACCGGCGGCGTAGATCCGGCTCGCCCGGCGCGGCAGTTCCTCGGCAACATGGCGGGCCAGCGCACCGAGGCGCGCACGGCCGGGCATGGTGGTCGGCACGCCGAGTTCTTCCAGCGGCGCCGCGGTGATCGGGCCGACGCAGGCCGCGAGCACCCGCCCGCGCAGTGCGTGCAGCACCGACTCGAGCAGGCCGGTCTCTTTGGCGCGCATCAGCAGCGAGGCCACCGCGGGAGCGCTGGTGAAGGTGACGCAGTCGAGGCTGCCGGAGATGATCGACTCGATCATGGCGTCCATCGGGCCGCGATCGGCGGGCGGCTCCCAGCGGTACACCGGCACCGGGACCACGTCGGCGCCCGCGCAGCGCAGCACCTCGCAGAAGTCGGGAACCGGCTCCCACTCGGTGGTCGCGCCGTGCAGCTGCACCGCGATCCGCACGCCTTCGACGCCCTCGGCGAGCAGGTGATCGAGCACCTCGGCCGAGGACTCCGAAGCAGGCGACCATTCTTCGCGCAGTTCGGCGGCGCGAATCGCGCCCTTGGCCTTGGGGCCGCGGGCCAGCATCCGGGTGGAGGCCAGCGTGTCACGCAGCACCTCGGCCAGACCCCAGCCCTCGGCCGCTTCCATCCAGCCGCGGAAACCGATGCCGGTGGTGGCGACGGTGATCTGCGGCGGATCGGCGATCAGCAGCTCGGTGACGCGTTCGAGCTCGGTGTCGTCGGCCAGCGGGATGATGCGGATGGCGGGGGCGGACACCACGGTCGCGCCCTTGCGGGTGAGCAGGGTGCCGAATTCCTCGGCGCGGCGGGCGGCGGTGACGCCGATGGTGAAGCCGGCAAGGCAGGGGCCACTGTCGGTGGGAGCAGTCATGAAATCAGCCGTCCGAGGATTCGAGGGCCGCGACCTGCACCGGCTCGTTGGATACCGCGACGACGCCACCGTCGAGTTGTACGGCGTAGACCGGAATGGACTTCGTCTCGTCGTCCAGACAACGACCGTCGATCAAGGAGAAGGCCTGCTTGAGCAGCGGCGACGCGACGACGGGGACACCGCCGCGGTCACCGACGATGCCGCGCGACATCACCGCGGCCCTGCCGAACGGATCGATGTTGCCGACGGCGGCGAGCGTGCCGTCCGTGAGCAGGAACAGAGCGGCCTGCCGGCCACCCGCGAGCAGGACAGCAACGCCGCGGCCCGGGATCAGGAAGTCGAGTCGGCACGCCTGGGTCCAGGTCGCCGTCTCCGTGGTGATGGTGGGTGTGTCGATAACGGTCATCGTCGGTTCCTCCTCCGAACGCCTTACCTATTGGTACAGGCGCCCTGTTTCCGCAGGGTTAAGCGCTTATTTCCCGGCTGCTGCTGTGTTCGAGGCAACACCCACCGGCATGCCCGGCAGGCCGAGAAGCACTGGAACCTTGCGCTCGCCGCTGTCGTCGAACGAAATGGTCGGGTCGGCTTCGTCAGGGGCATTGACGAAGGAGACGAAGCGCGAGAGCTTGTTCTCGTCTTCGAGGACCGCGGCCCACTCGTCTTTGTAGCCCTCGACGTGCTTGGCCATGGCGGCCTCGAGGTCGGCGGCGATGCCGAGGCTGTCCTCGCAGACGACGGCCTTGAGGTAGTCCATGCCACCCTCGAGCGCTTCCTGCCACGGCGCGGTGCGCTGCAGGCGGTCGGCGGTGCGGATGTAGAACATCAGGTAGCGGTCGATGTACTTGATCAGCGTCTCGTCGTCCAGGTCGCCGGCCAGCAGCACCGCGTGCTTGGGGGTCAGACCACCGTTGCCGCCGACGTAGAGGTTCCAGCCGTTCTCGGTGGCGATCACGCCGACGTCCTTGCCGCGAGCCTCGGCGCACTCACGCGCGCAACCCGACACGGCCAGCTTGAGCTTGTGCGGCGAACGCAGGCCGCGGTAGCGCTTCTCCAGCAGCACGGCCATACCGACCGAGTCCTGCTGGCCGTAGCGGCACCAGGTGGAACCGACGCAGCTCTTCACGGTGCGCAGCGACTTGCCGTACGCGTGGCCCGACTCCATGCCCGCGTCGACCAGGCGCTTCCAGATCAGCGGCAGCTGCTCCACGGTGGCGCCGAACAGGTCGATGCGCTGGCCACCGGTGACCTTGACGTAGAGGTCGAACTCCTTGGCGACCTCACCGATGACGATCAGCTGCTCGGCGGTGACCTCACCACCGGGCATCCGCGGCACCACCGAGTAGGTGCCGTTCTTCTGCATGTTGGCCAGGAAGTGGTCGTTGGTGTCCTGCAGCGCCGCCTGCTCGCCGTCGAGGATGTGGTCGCTCGAGGTCGAGGCCAGGATCGAGGCGACGGTCGGCTTGCAGATATCGCAGCCGGTGCCCTTGCCGTGCTTGGCGATCAGCTCGGAGAAGGTGCGGATGCCGGTCACGGCGACGATGTCGAACAGCTCGGCGCGCGACTGCGAGAAGTGCTCGCACAGCGCCTTCGACAGCGCGACACCGGACTGCTCGAGCAGCTTCTTGATCATCGGCACACAGCCACCACAGGACGTGCCCGCGTTGGTGCAGCTCTTGACGGCCGGGATGTCGCAGGCGCCCTCGGCGATCGCGCCGCAGATGTCACCCTTGCTGACGTTGTTGCAGGAGCAGATCTGCGCGTCGTCGGGCAGCGCGTCGGCGCCGAGTTCGGCGCCGGCCGGGGAGATCAGCGCGGCGGCGTCGGCGGGCAGCGGGCGACCGACCAGCGGGCGCAGGGCCGCGTACTGGCTGGCGTCACCGACCAGGATGCCGCCGAGCAGGGTCTGCGCGTCGTCGGAGACGACCAGCTTGGCGTAGGTGCCCTTGGCCGCGTCGTGCAGCACGACCTCGAGCGCGCCCTCGGTGGTGCCGTGCGCGTCACCGAAGGAGGCGACGTCGACGCCCATGAGCTTGAGCTTGGTCGACATGTCGGCGCCGGGGAACTCGCCGGCGCCGCCGAGCAGCCGGTCGGCGACGATCTCGGCGGTGGTGTAGCCGGGGGCGACCAGGCCGTAGCAGACGCCCTCGATCGCGGCGCACTCACCGATGGCGTAGACGCTCGGGTCCGAGGTCTGCAGGGCGAGGTCGGTCAGGATGCCGCCGCGGGCGCCGATCTCGAGGCCCGCGGCCTTGGCCAGGGCGTCGTGTGGGCGGATACCGGCCGAGAACACCACCAGCGAGGCGTGGATCTCGGACTCGTCCGACAGGTGCAGGGTGACGTTGTTCGCCCCCTCTTCCTCGATCGAGACGATCTTGGCGGTGCCGACGCCGGTGTGCACGTTGAGGCCGATGTCGGTGACCAGCTTCTCCAGGATCGCGCCACCACCGGCGTCGACCTGGGCGGGCATCAGGCGGTCGTTGTACTCGATGACGTGCGGAGTCATGCCCATCAGCCGCAGCGCGTTGGCGGCCTCCAGGCCGAGCAGACCACCACCGACGACGACGCCGTGCGCGCCGGGACCGGCGGCTTCGGCGGCGGCGCGGATGCCGTCGAGGTCGTCGATGGTGCGGTAGACGAAGCACTCGGGCAGATCGTGGCCGGGCACCGGCGGGACGAACGGGTAGGAACCGGTCGCCATGACCAGCGCGTCGTAGGCGATGACGTCGCCGTTGGAGCTGGTGACGGTCTTGGCCGCAGTGTCGATGGCCTCGCCGCGCTGGCCCAGCCGCAGCTCGACCAGGGCGTCGCCGTCGTAGGTGTTACCCGGCAGCGCCAGCTCCTCGGCCTTCCAGCTGCCGACGTAGTAGGACAGGCCGACGCGGTCGTAGGCGGGCAGCTTCTCCTCGGAGAGGATGACGATCTGCCATTCGCCTGCCTCGTCGCGAGAGCGCAGGGCCTCGACGAAGCGGTGACCGACCATGCCGTGGCCGACCACGACCACTGTCTTGCGAGTGCTGTTCATGAGAGTGACCTCCTTGGTAGTGGTCGGTAGTCAGCGAGCCGACGTATTGGCCGACGAAGCGTTGGTTTCGGCCTCGAGGACCAGGGACTCGGCCTCGACCACGACATCGGAGTCGGTAGGCACGGACAGGCGGGGACGGCGCAGGAACACCGTCCAGGTGACGGCCGCGCAGATCACGTAGAAGGCGAGGAACACCCAGAACGCGGTGGTGGCCGAGGCGGTGGAGGAGTAGGACGAGCGCAGCACCATGTTGATGCCGACGCCGCCCAGCGCGCCGATCGCGCCGACGAAGCCGATCAGGGCGCCGGAGGTGTTCTGCGACCAGGCGGCCTGCTCGGTGCGCGAGAGCGGCAGGCTCTTGGACTTGGCCTCGAACACCGACGGGATGATCTTGGTGACGGCGCCGTTGCCGAAACCGGAGAGCACGAACAGGGCGATGAAGCCGATGACCAGGAAGGTCATGGTGGCGCCGGAGGCGACGCCGTTGTTGCGGTCGGCCATGGTCGAGGCGGAGATCACGATCAGCGCGGCGGCCATCATGGCGCCGAAGGTGCCGAGCGCGACCTTGCTGCCGCCGATCCGGTCGGCCATCTTGCCGCCGTAGGGCCGCGACAGCGAACCCAGCAGCGGGCCGATGAAGGCGATCGAGGCGGCGTGCACGGCGGCCTGGGCGGCGGTGTCGCCACCGGCCTTGAAGCTGATCTGCAGGATCTGGCCGAAGGCGAAGCTGTAGCCGATGAACGAACCGAAGGTGCCGATGTAGAGGAAGGCGATCGCCCAGGACTGCGGCACCTGCAGGGCCTTGCCCATGTAGGACAGGTCGGCCTTCTGGTTGGTCAGGTTGTCCATGTACAGCGCGGCACCGACGGCGGTGATGCCGACGAGGACCAGGTAGATCGCGCAGATGAGGTAGGCGTAGTCGCCACCGAGGGTAACCAGCACCAGCAGGCCGAGCAGCTGGATGACCGGGACGCCGATGTTGCCGCCACCGGCGTTCATGCCCAGCGCCCAGCCCTTGAGCCGCTGCGGGTAGAAGGCGTTGATGTTGGTCATCGAGGAGGCGAAGTTGCCACCGCCGACGCCGGCGAACGCGGCCACGATCAGGAAGGTCGTGTACGAGGTGCCCGGCTGGTTGACGAAGTACAGCGTCAGCATCAGCGGGACGAGCAGCAGGAACGCGCTGAAGATCGTCCAGTTGCGGCCGCCGAAGCGGGCGGTGGCCACGGTGTAGGGGATCCGCAGGAAGGCGCCGACCAGCGTCGGCAGGGCGACCAGGAAGAACTTGCCCGCCGGGTCGATGCCGAACTTGTCGGCGGGCATGAACAGCACCATCACCGACCAGATCGACCACACCGAGAAGCCGATGTGCTCGGCGATGACCGACCAGATCAGGTTGCGCTTGGCAACGTCCTTGCCGCCGGCCTCCCAGGCCGCGACATCTTCGGCATCCCAGTGCTCGATGTCGTGGTTACGCTTCAGCGTGCTCAAGTTGGGCCTCCCAAAAGTGCGATGGCCCAACGGTAGGAAATGGGTATTGCCGAAATGCTGCGGGAAATTGCGCCCGAATCAACGGTTTCTCACCGAGGCCCGGTCAGGAAGGTGAGATCGGAGTCTTTGTTTCCGGCATGTGACGTAACGATTTCCGCAGGTAAGGAAGCGGCATGAATTCGTCAGAAACCCCCGTGAGGGTGTGACCTACACAGCATTACTCGTGACGCACACCCGCGCAACTCGAACGGTGAGATTTCGCGATCAATTCCAGGTGTCTTCGAGCATGCGCGGCTTGCAGGCCTGCCAGGCGCCCGCGAGCAGCACGCCCAGCGCGACGAGGAGCATCGCGAACGGCGCCAGCCAGCCGCCGGTCCAGGTGTGCAGCATGCCGAACAGCAACGGGCCGACGCAGGCGACGGCGTAACCGACACCCTGGGTGAACCCGGACAGCGCGGCCGAGCCATGCGGGGTGCGGGTGCGCAGGTTGATCAGGGTCAGCGCCATCGGGAAGGTGCTCGGGCCGAGGCCGAGCAGCACCACCCACAGCACCGGGGCGCCCATGGGCGCGAGCAGCAGGCCGGTGAAGGCGACGACGAACAGCACCATGCAGCCGACGACGACGGGGAACGGATTGCGCATCCGCGAGACCACGGTGGGCGCGCCGAGCGCGGGAATCAGGCCCATCAGCGCGAACAGGCCGACCATGCTGCCGCCGAAACCGGCGCTCGCGCCCGCGTCGGACAGGATCTTGGGCAGCCAGGCGAACATCGCGTAGGTGGTCAGCGAGGTCATGCCGAACATCGCGGCCATCCCCCAGGCCACCGGCGAACGCCAGACTTTGCCTGCGGCCGTTGACGATTCGGCGGGCAGCGCGGTGACGTCGACCCGGTCGCGACCCTTGCGGTCACGCAGGACGAACAGCCACGGCACCGCGGCGGCGAAGCCGACCAGCGCCCACACGCCCATCGAGATCCGCCACCCGTGATCTTCCGCCAGCGGCACCGCGACGAACGCGGGGACGACGGTGCTCAGCTGCACCATCACGATGTAGAGGGAGCTGATCGCGGCCAGCTGATCGGCGAAATACCGCTTCACCAGCGGCGGAATCACCACATTGCCGATACCCATCCCGAGCAGCACCACGCCGGAGAAGGCCAGCAGCTCGCCGGTGCCCGCGGAGAACACGCGGGTGAGCGAGCCCGTCCCGGCCAGCAGCATCGCGATGAGCACCGTGCGCTCCAACCCGAACCGGCGCACCAGCAGCGGCGTCACCAGCCCGGCGATGGCGAACATCGCGGTCGGCAGCATGCCGAACACGCCGACGATCGCGGTCCCGTACCCGATATCGGCGCCGATCTCCTCCGCCAGCGGACTGAACGCGGTGACCGCGGCCCGCAACGTCAGCGCCGACATGACAATGGCCGCCAGCACGAGCAGGCGGCCTTCGATCAGCGCGCGGGTACGACTACGCGTACCGGAGTCGGACAGAGTTGGGGTCTCGGGGAGGGTCGCGGTCACGTCGAAATCATAGGATGACCCCATGATCGGTGCAATGATATGTGAGCAGCGGTACCCTTGCTGACGTGCAACCCGTCCGGCGAACCAGCCTCATCGCCCAGGTCACCGAGCAGCTTCGGGCCGAAATCCGTTCCGGCCGTTGGCCGGTCGGTCAACGGATCCCGACCGAACCGGAGCTCACCGAGCTCACCGGGACCGGGCGCAACACCGTCCGCGAAGGCGTCCAAGCCCTCGTGCACGCGGGCATGCTCGAACGCAGACAGGGCTCGGGCACCTATGTGATCGCCACCTCCGAGGTCGGCGGCACCCTGGGCAAGTTCTTCGCCGACGCCGAGGAACGCGACATCCTCGAACTCCGGCAGGCGCTCGACACCACCGCCGCGGGCCTGGCCGCCCGCCGCCGCGACGACGCCGACATCGCCACGCTGCGCCGGCTGCTCGCCGAGCGAAGCAACCGCAACTGGACCGAACCCGACCCGGTCGCCATCGCCGCCGACGTGGAACTGCACCGTGCGATCGTCGTCGCCAGCCACAACGCGGTATACCTGGAGTTCTACGATTCGCTGCTGCCGGTCATCGAACAGGTGATCCACGCGCGAACCGCCCGATCCGACGACGCCTACGACACCGAGCACGCCGAACTCGTGCAGGCCGTGATCGACGGTGACGCCGACAAGGCGATGCAGGCGACCCGCTGTTTCCTCGGCTCGCTCATCGCCGAGTACCCGGATCGCTGAGAAGGCGAACCGGCGGCTCTTCTACATCCAGGTTTCCAGCCGGTCACCGGTACGCGTTTTCGACAGTGAGCGTGAGTTGCCGGGAACGTCACCTGAGGCCATTGTCACGCAACAACCGGCTTCTACCTTTATCTCGACCCCGCAAGAAGCGCATCGAACGCCACGAAATCCGGTGCGCTTCTATCGAGCCCGATCGAGAGGAAGCCGATGACCGCAATCGCCGCCACCGGCCAGGAGACGGAATCCCCGTCCTTCGAATATCAGAAGAAGGGCCGCTGGCTGACCCAGTGGGAGCCCGACAACCCGAAGTTCTGGGAATCGGGCGGTGAGAAGACCGCCAAGAAGAACCTGTGGTTCTCCGTGTTCGCCGAGAACCTCGGCTTCAGCGTCTGGGTCCTGTGGGGCTCCATCGTCACCGCTATGGGCGCCGCCGGCTTCACGTTCCTCGAGGGCCTCGGGAAGGGGAACCCGACCGCGGTGGCCAATGCGCTGCTGCTGACCTCGGTCCCCACGCTGGTCGGCGCGACCCTCCGTATCCCGTATACGTTCGCGGTTCCCCGCTTCGGCGGCCGCGCCTTCACCGTGTTCAGCGCGTTGATGCTGCTGGCCCCGACACTGGGCCTGGCCTTCTTCGTGAACCAGCCTGGAACGCCCATGTGGGTCTTCGTCCTGCTGGCCGCCATGGCGGGCGTCGGCGGCGGCAACTTCTCGTCCTCGATGGCGAACATCTCGTTCTTCTTCCCCGAAGGCAAGAAGGGCGCCGCGCTGGGCATCAACGCCGCGGGCGGTAACCTTGGTGTCGCCCAGACGCAGCTCGCCGCGCCGCTGCTGATCACGCTCGGTACGCATCTGCTGGCCAAGGACGCCGCGGGCTACCGCTTCGGCATCACGCTCGCGGTGCTGGTGTGGGTGCCGTTCATCCTCGTCGCCGCGTTCGGCGCGCTGCGGTACATGGACTCGATCGTCTCCGCCAAGGCCGACGGGAAGTCCTACAAGCTCGCGCTGACCAACCCGCATACCTGGATCATGTCGTTTCTCTACATCGGCACCTTCGGTTCGTTCATCGGGTTCTCGTTCGCCTTCCCCACGCTGATCAAGGCCAACTTCCCGCACCTGACCCAGATCAGCTGGATCACAATGGTCGGCAACCTGGCCTTCCTCGGCGCGTTCGTCGGATCGTTCAGCCGGCCGGTGGGCGGCTGGATCGCCGACAAGGTCGGTGGCGCTCGCATCACCGTCTTCGTCTTCACCGGCATGTCGGTCGCGGTCTGCCTGATCATGGCCGCGCTGTCGATGAAGAGCTTCCCGCTGTACCTCACCGCGTTCCTGCTGCTGTTCGTGCTGACCGGCATCGGTAACGGGTCCACCTACCGGATGATTCCCTCGATCTTCGGCGCCACGGCCAAGAAGTACGCCTCGGAGCACGGCCTCGACATCCTCGAGACGCAGGCAACGGCTCGCCGCCAGGCCGGCGCGGCGATCGGCGTGATCGGAGCGGTCGGAGCGTTCGGTGGATTCGTCCTGCAACAGGCGCTGCGTCTGTCCAATATCAACTTCGGATCGATGGCCCCCGCTTTCTGGGGATACGCGGTCGCGTTCATCGTGATGGCCGCCGTCACCTGGTGGTGCTACCTGCGCTCATCGTTCGCGATCGAGAAGGTTCCCTCCCTGGCCTACGCCAACGTGTAGTCGTTCCCTTCGACTCACCCCGACCCGAAAGCCACGTTCGGCTCCCCTCACCGAACGTGGCTTCCGGCTGTGTGCCAACACTTTTCGGCCCTGGTTATGGCCGCGATCACCGATCTGCGCTTACCCTGGAGCTCAGACTTGCACCGGGGCGGCGAGAGGTGAGCGGTCTTGAACATCTCGAACGAGCAGGCAGAGCTACGATTCCGATCCGCCACCGTCGACGATCTGGCCGCCATCGCCGAGCTCGAATCGCACGAATTCATGCCGCTGGCCTACCCCTATTTCGCGTTGCGGCAATTGTTCGATATTCACGGCTCGCACTGGGTGGTCGCCGATCTGGCCGGCTCGATTTGCGGGTATGCGTTGGTGGCCGTCCGCGGGCGTTCGGCGTGGCTGATCGGACTGGCCGTGTCCGCGGGGCATCAGGGCCGCGGGCTCGGGCAGTCGCTGCTCGACCGCGCCGTGGCCCGCTGCCGGTCGTCCCAGGTCGAGGCCATCTTCATCACCGTGCGCCCGTCGAACGTACCGGCGACGAATCTGTACAAGGAATCCGGCTTCACCTGGCTGGACCACGAGGAGCAGTACTTCGGCGCCGGTGAGCCGCGAGACCTGCTGGTACACCGCATCACTCAGGAGTGGGCGGCGGCCGACCCGACCGATCGACGGTGGTACAAAGACCGCGGACCGGCTGACGAAGGATGACCGAGCACGCCGAACACGACCGGCTCGGCGATTTCGTCGCCTCCAAGACCACCCTGATCCGCAGGCACGCCGGTGCTTTCGCCGACGTGGTCGCCGACTTCCAGCGCGCCCCCGGCCCCGCCACCGAATACACGCTGCTCGACGAACTCGATCATCGTGTGGAACAGTTTCTGGCCGAATATGTTCCGGCTGTGATCACCAGCGCGCCTGGCTGCGGGTCAGCGCGCTCAGTGTCGCCACCGCGACCCGGTCGCGCAGCTGCCCGATCCGCGCATTCCACTGCACGGTGAACCCGGGATCGATTTCCAGACTCGTCCACAACCCGCGCAGCGGCGGCGGGGTGAACGCACCGGGCAGCCACAGGTGCGCGAGGTGTTCGAGCAGCGGGGTGAGCACCTGCGCGGGCGAACTGCGCGACAGCTCGGCCATCTCCGCCTCGTCGATCACCTCGGTGAGCACCGTGAGCAGCCAGTCGTGCATCGCCAGGTCCTCGCAGAAGCGTTGCACCGCAGCAAGTTCCGTCTCGTCCCCGACAACGACCGAGGCGAGCCGGGTCTCGTCGTCGAACAGCACGAACGACATGCTCGGTGTCGCACCACGTTCCACCCGCGCGGCCCAGCGGAACCGGGATGCGCTGGCCTGGATCGGCGGCTTCTGATTCAGCATGGGATCGGTGCGTACCCGCATGTGCAGCCGGGCCGCGATGGCGCCGGGGTCGAGCGTCGCCACGGCCGGGTCGCCGGGGCCGAGGAAGCCGTCGACGAGCTGACTGCCGATGTCGGCGGGTATCCGGGTGAGGATCTCGACGATGCCGATCCGGCCCAGATAGTGTCCCCAGCTGCGGCGATGGGTGCCCTCCCCGGCCGACACGGTCGCCATGGCCGAGCTCTGCAGGATCCGGCCACCGGTGACGACGGCGTGCGCGGCGACGGTGCCGACCGCGCGCACCCGGCCACGGGTCGGGGTCGCCAGCCTGCAGTCGACGCCTTCGGCGATGATCGGGGACTGCGCCCAGCTGACCGGCCGCTCCCGCGATTGCACACGCCTGCCGCGAACCAGAGTCAGCAATTCCGCCGCCGACCCGCGGCTCAGTGCCGCGGACTCCGGCAGCAGGCCGGTGCGCACTTCACCCAGCAGTGCCAGCGGTCCACCGCCGAGTTGCATTGCTGCAGCGTGTCCCGGATGCGCAGGTGCGGGCATCGGATCAGACCGTGCTGAAGAAGAAATGTGAGAGCCGGTCGGTGAGGTCGTCGGTCATCGCGATTCCCTGCTCGCACGCCCGGCGGGTGATCAGGCCGACGACCGCGGGGTCCGGTTCCACATGTTCGAGAATCATCCGCACCGCGTTCTCGATCTCCAGATAGCGCTGTGGCAGCAACGACACCGACCGGAACGCGGCGAACGGCGCCGCCCGTTCCTGCAACCGGATCACGCTCGGCAAATCCGCCCAGCGCGCGGGCCATTCGCGGTCGGGCGCCCAGTATTCCGCGTCGACGATTGCCTTACCCTCGTAGCGCAGCATGCCGAGGCGCAGCAATTGCCACACCGCCGCCAGGAACGGGCACGACCAGAGCACCTCCTGGCCCGCGCCGCGGTCCCGCCACATCTCGACGTCGAGGAAGATGGAGTGATCGCGCGCGCCGAACTCGACCGGTGGTCGGTAGTTGACTTCCATCGCCTGTCCCGGCTCGTGATCGCTGGACCGCTCGCCGTTGCACAGCCAGCCGGATTCCGCGGTCGGTGGCCTCCGTCCCGTGCTGCCCGGCCCCGGCTCGGCGACAATCGAGTCGGCCACCATCTGCGCCAGCGGAATCCGCGACTCGTCGTGCCGGCGGCGCAGGTATTTGTTGCAGCCGGCCTCGCTGCCCAGGTAGTCGATCCGCACACCGCACTCGGCCGCGATGCGCAGGAGTTCGGGCAAGATCACCCGGGGATCGGTATCGGTGTGTGAATAGTCGTCGAGCAAGAAGCAAGTACTCACCCGCACCCGGGACGCACCACCCGCAGCCGCCGCGAACTCTCGTCTGGCGAGTTCGGTGAAAGATTCGCACAGGAGCGCGATCCGCCGGAATTGGGCGGCGATCGAATCTTCCGCCCGAAGGTCGGACAGGAAGAAATGCCCGACTTCGATGGACACGTGAGCCAGCGCAATGTCTTCGACACGAGCGGACATCGTGTTCTCCCGGTACCCCATCCGGCTATCGACGAGCATCGCGTCCGACCGGGGAGTCGCCGTCGAGTCGCTCACGTGGACGGCGGAAAAGGAAGATCCACGACAGCGAGCAGAGCGCAAGCACCACCGCGACGGTCCATGCCCAGGAAGCGATGGGCCAGCGCATCACAAGCACCCCGGTGAGTGGCGCGGTGACAGTAAAACCGCGAAACGCGGTCGTCACTCGTGACTGATCGAATCGCCGGGAAATCGAGAACCGGGAACGTTCGTAGATGGTAAGTGTCACTGCGAAGACGCCCGCTGCTACAGCGCCGGCGTACACAGATTTGGTGACCACGAAGAAAGTGATCGGCAACGAAATCAGGAACGGATAGACCCCACCGAATTCGGAGAGAATATTGCCGACGCGCATATGGAGATCGAACGCGTGCGAACGCAGCCGCGCGATGTCACCCGCAGCATTCGTATAGACCACCAGGGCCATGGTGGTTGCCAACACCGCGGCCAGCAGGAGCGCCCGGGCGGGGTCGGGATAGCTGCTCGAACTCAACGAGGTGCCCAGGACGAAAGTGATGGCGGCCAGAACCGTGCCTGCGAAAGTGACACTGGTCGCCGTCTCCTCGGCTTCGAGCCCGGCGAGGTCGTCGCGGTCGAAGCGGCAGAATTCGAACGCAGGACCCGACGGAAGTTCCACGAGATCGGTGATGACGTACTTGTCATCGGCAAGGAGCTGCTCGACGTGTCGCATCGCCACAACCGGAACCAGATATCGTTCGTCGGGGTCCACATAATCGACGCGCACCTTGTACTGCAGGTACAGCCGGTCATGGCCAGGCCCGAAGTAGCCAACCATGACCGTGCGCGCGATGAACCCCTCGCGCAGCAGCAATCGCAGCATCGGGTGATTGCGCGGGCTGGTGACCGTCGAGATCGAGGGCAGCGCGTCTGATTCGTAGCTGCGGAGATAGCGCATCAGATGCTGGAGCAGTTCACGGGCGAGTCCTGCACCGCGTGCCTGCGGGCTCACACCGAGGGCAGAGATGTACACGTGCCCCGGCGTCGGCCGTTCGAAATGAATGAATCCGACGATGTGATCGCCACGGGTCGCTACGAAGATGCGCTGGTTTTGCACACCGTTTCGAAGCTCGTCCTCGGAGGCGGGTTCCCGATCAAGATCGCCAGGTGGAAAGCAGACTGCGTCAAGGGCATTCAAAGCTGCCACGTCCGCTTCGGCCGCAGTGCGAATGTCGGCCATCTCGCCTCCCCACATCGACACCAGCGCCAGGTACCGCAGGCGACGGTGGCATAAAACTACCCGACACCGGCGGTCCGAGGGCGGCTTTCATCGCCTCATCAGCCAAATATACTGTTGGATAGGCTATTTCGGACTACATCCACACCCATGTCGCCCGATCGCACAGCCGCCGCGCCAGTTCCTCGAACGCGTCGACCGTCGCGCGATTGGCGATGCCGGCGTTCACATCCGCGTCGAGGACGATCTGCTCCCGCCATTGCAAGACCGGTTCCACCGGCGTCTCCCCCAGCAGCGCTCCGGCGCCGAGGCGGTACTCCGCCGCGAGCGAGCGCAGCGCGTCGTTCTGCCTGAGCAGCCAGGCGGCCTGTGGTCCGCCGATGCCGGGATGCTCGTCGGTGACGCGCGGAACAGCGGTGCGCACGAAGCGGATTCGGTGCAGCAGATCGTCCGGGTCGTGGCCGAGTTCGACGCCGGTTTTCAGCAAGCCGTTGGGTCCGTGGACCAGACCGTGCGCCGCCATCAGGTGCTGCCGGGTCCAGCGGTGATAGACCAGCCAGCAGATCTCCTTGCCCGGCATGCCCTGGGGCCGGGTGGCTTCCAGCGCGATCTGCGTGGCCACCGAGCGGCCCGCACTCAGGTCGACGATCACCACCTTGAACGAGCTGTCGAGGTCGAGCAGCAGTTCCCGGCAGCGGCGCACCACCTGCGGATCGTTGGCCGACAAAGCCTCGCCGCCGCCCTCGTCGCCGGGTAGCAGCACCAGCTTGCCGCCGCGGGAACGCCGGCTGCGCAGGGCATCCCGGTTGGTGTCGGCCCGCACGTCGATGCGCTGCGGCAGGCTGTTGTGACCGCGCAGGTACGAGTGCAGGCCGTTGCCCGGCTGGGTGCCGCGCTCGACCGCGCCGATCTCGAACAGCGCGCCCGCGGTGGGCGAGCCGAAGTCGAAATCCAGATAGGCCGTGCTGATGCCGCGCAATCCCAGCCGGTAGGCCAGGTTGCAGCTGGTCACCGACCGCCCGGTGCCGCCCTTGTCCGAGGTGGCGAAAACGATCATGTGGTCAGGTGCTCCGCATCGCGTCGAGACGAGCGTAGGCGAGCCGATCGAGTTCGATCAGTGCCGCCGAGGCGAGCGTGAACGCGGTTCCCGGTTGCAGATTCACCACGTCGCGGGCCCTTGCCAGCTGCTGCTCGACACCGTCGAGCGCGATCCGGTTGGCCGAGGTGTCCTCGACGCTGACATTGAGCATCTCCTGGTTGAGCAGATGCTCGGCCTCGTTGAGCAGTTCCACGGCGCGCACGACCATGGCGGGCGAGCGCAGCGGCGCCTCCCGGTAGGTGTGGTCGGCGGTGACCAGGCATTCGATGACGCGTTCTGTCATGTACCACGACGGCAGGGTCTGTCCCGCCTTCGCCGCGGCGCCGAACGCCGCGCCGGGGTCGTCCCACAGGCCCGCGGCGTCACCGTCGGTGATCATGCGCAGGTCGAGGTGGTCCATCACTTTCTTGGCCAGTTCCATCAGCCGGTCGCGCGCGGTGATGTTGCCCGACAGGCGAGCCGCCTGCAGACTGCGCTCGAGCAGGACGGGCGCGAAGTCGGAGGCGATCCACTCCAACCGGGGACCGCCACCCTCGACGAGTTCGCTGCCGCGCAGGGTCATCCGGACGCCGGGGTGATGCAGCGCCACCGACGGATCGTCCTGGGTGGGTCTGCGGATGATGCGGCCGCGCCGGGCCAGTTCGTCGAAGATGCCGATCGCGCGGGTCAGGTCGTCGTCGGAGGCGGTGCGGGCCACCAGTTCCTGGATCAGCACCGCGGACACGATCAGCGAGAAGTAGTCGGACTCCTCACCGTCGGAGGTGCGCCACGGGATGTCCTCGAGCGGCCAGGTGCCGCTGCCGAACCTGGCGACCGTGGCCCAGTAGCGCTGGGTGATGTCCCAGCGGATGCGCAGCGCCTCGGCCAGGCGATACTGGGTGTCGTCGAGCAGGTCCAGCTCTCTGGTGCGCTGGGAGAGCACGTCGTTGATGCCGTCGAGCGCGGTGATGGTGAAGTACAGGTAGGGCCTCGGGTCGGCGTAGCCGATGCTGGAGCCGAGCGCCACCGGCACGAAGTCCACCGGGTCGGCGCCCTGTACGACGCCCCAGCTCCAGCCGCACTCGAACAGCAGATCCTCGTCGTCGAGTTCGGATTCCGGTGCCCGGCCCAGCGTGACGTCGTTGCGCAGGCGAGCGCGAACACGATCGAGACTGCGCGAGACGGCGTCGACGACCACCTTCTCCGGCTGACCCGACTGGTTGAGCATGCCGAGCATCGCCTTGCCCGACGGCGAGCGCGGGGAGGCCGTGTTGACCACGAAACTCCGGACCAGGCCGGTCATCGCGGCCGTCAGCCGGGTGCTCAGGCCGGCGCTCAGTTCGGCGATCCTGGCGCTGATGTCCTTGCGCCGCTCGGTGCGCGCCCAGCGGTCGAACACGCGCGCGAAGCCCAGCGCGGCGATGCACAGCGTGACCGACATGGAGTAGCCGTCCACCACTTCGAGCGTGTGCTGTGCCGCCGTGGGTTCCCGCTCGCCCGTGGCGCGCAGATAGCTGCCCGCGTCGAAGCGGGGCAGCCCGTCGGGATCGGTGTTGCGGGCCAGGTACTCCTCGACCAGGCCGAGCACCGTGATCCCGATCCTGGCCTGTCCGCCGAAGGCTTCGAGCACGATCCTGACGTCGTTCGACATCGCCTCCGGCCGGTCCAGCGCGAAGCTCTCGATCTGGGTCGCCGGATACAACAGGCACAGCAGCTGTTCGGAATCACTGATCGAATTCGCGGCGAGTACGCCGTCCCAATGCCATTTCCCGTCCCGGTAGCACGCCGAGAGCATGGCACTCCAAATGTCCAGGATTTGTTGTCTGGGCTGGATTCTCACCGCAGCAGTCCTCACCGCTCGTGCTGGGCCGCAGCGGGGTCCCCAGATCAGCAGCAGGACACAAGGCGGTCATGCTCGATGAAAATAGCACGCCTCGTCGCAGGAAGCGTTGAGTCTCAAGGGATTCAGCCACTGCGACGGACTATCAGTCCGTGCCGGTTCCGCCTACAGCGCCAACCGGACCATGTCCGCCGTGCGGGCCAGACCCGGGAACGCCTCGGGGGTGGAACGCGGGTGCAGTGCGTGCACGGCGAGGCGGAACATCAACGCGCGCAACAGCATCTGGGGCCATTCGGGCAGGGAGGACCAGCGGTCCAGGAGTCCGTCGTCGCCGCCGCCCCAGGCCAGCGCGTCGACGACGACGACGCCCGCTGCCCAGGTGGCCGGGCGCCAGTAGGGGGTGATGTCGGTGAGGCCAGGGGTGTGCGCGCCGGCGAACAGGACGGTGCCGAAGAGGTCGCCGTGGACGAGCTGGTCGGGGCTGCGGACCGGCTTGCGCAGGGTCGAGAGCTGGCCGATCAGTTCGAGACTGCGCAGAGCGTCGGGAGTCTCGCCGAGCGGGACGCCGCCGGTGCGCAGGCTGCGCAGCGGCACCGGTTCCCAGGCGGCGCGGTCGGCGGCGACGAACACGTCGACGTCGACCCAGGGCGCGACCGGGGGCTGGACCAGGAAGCGGGGACGGTCCAATTGCGCTGTCGCCTTGTGTAACCGCAGCGACACCGAGACCACCTCGTCGTAGCGCGGTTCCGGCGCGCCGTCGACGTAGGTGTCGGCGCGCCAGCCCGAGACCACATACCGGCCGTCGGTGGCCCGCACCGGGCGCGCCACCCGCAGCCCGTCGACCGCGAGCGTCTCGCGCACCTTCGCCGACCACGCGGCCCGCGCGTGATCGGCCACCGGACTCAGCACCACGTCACCCAATCGCCAGCCACCGTCCCAGTCGCCGAGACAGACCGGTGTCACTTCGCGAAGTCCGAATGTGGCGCGCACATGCTCGGGAGGTTCGACTGAGGTCACGGCCGTACCGTAACCCCGCCACGGCACCGCAACCCCGAAGGCACGCTGGCACACTCCACTTTGCGACCTCGCCGCAATCTTCGGCGAGGTCGGCAACAGTGCAGTTATCCGATCAGTAGACCGGCAGCGACGGATCGATCTGCTTGGCCCAGGCGACGACGCCGCCCTGCAGGTGCGTGGCGTCGGCGAAACCGGCGCGCTTGAGCGCGGCCAGCGCCTCGGCCGAGCGGATACCGGTCTTGCAGTGCAGCACGATCTGCTTGTTCTGCGGCAGTTCCGCGAGCGCCTCGCCGGAGAGGATGCGGTCCTTGGGGATCAGTGTCGCGCCCTTGATGTGGACGATGTCCCACTCGACCGGCTCACGGACGTCGATCAGCTCGACCTTGTCCGCGTCGAGCAGATCCTTCAGCTCGGCGGCGGTGATCGTGGACCCTGCCGCGGCGGCCATACCCTCCTCCGAGACCACGCCGCAGAACGCCTCGTAGTCGATCAGTTCGGTGATCGGCTGACGCTCGGGATCGCGGCGCAGCTTGATGGTGCGGTAATTCATGTCCAGTGCGTCGTAGACCATCAGGCGGCCCAGCAGCGTCTCACCGATGCCGGTGATCAGCTTGATCGCCTCGGTCACCATCACCGAACCGATCGACGCGCACAGCACGCCGAGCACGCCGCCCTCGGCGCAGGACGGGACCATGCCCGGCGGCGGGGCCTCCGGGTACAGGTCGCGGTAGTTGATGCCGCGGCCGTCGGGGGCGTCCTCCCAGAACACCGAGACCTGGCCCTCGAAGCGGTAGATCGAGCCCCACACGTAGGGCTTGCCCGCGAGGACGGCGGCGTCGTTGACGAGGTAGCGGGTCGCGAAATTGTCGGTGCCGTCGACGATCAGGTCGTACTCACGGAACAGTTCGACGGCGTTGTCCGGTTCCAGCCGGATCTTGTGCAGCCGCACATCGATCCCGGAGTTGATCTCCAGGACGGAATCGCGGGCGCTGTCGGCCTTGGGGCGGCCGATGTCGGACTCGCCGTGGATGACCTGGCGCTGCAGGTTCGACATGTCGACCTCGTCGAACTCGACGATGCCGAGCGTGCCGACACCGGCCGCGGCCAGGTACAGCAGGGCGGGCGAACCGAGCCCGCCCGCGCCGATCACGAGCACCTTGGCGTTCTTCAACCGCTTCTGACCGTCGACGCCCAGATCAGGAATGATCAGGTGCCTGCTGTAGCGAGCGACCTCGTCCTTGGTCAGTTCCGCGGCCGGCTCGACGAGCGGCGGCAGAGACCCGTTGAATGACACGTCAGAGCTCCTGTGTTTATCGGCGGCTTTTCCTGGTACATGCAACGTGGGAGGCCGCGCTGTTCTTCCCACCCATGGTCCAGCATGGGCGACTGCCCTATCCGCGCGGGTACGGCCAGGGGTTGAAGCGGCAGGTCTTGCCGTCGGCGGGCACCACACCGTGCGGGTCGAGCAACGCGATGTCGTTGTTCTTGGTGCCGAAGGTCTGCTGCATCATGATCGGCGCGAGACCGCCGTCGGTCTCGCACGGCTGATGCCCGTGGTAGCCGATGGCGTGACCGACCTCGTGGTTGATCTGATACTGCCGGTAGGAACCGATGTCGCCGTCGAAGGCGAGCGCGCCACGCACCCAGCGCACCTCGGAGAGCACCACGCGGTCGATGTCGGCGTTGTAGCAGGACGAGTCGATCGGGATCTCGAATCCGCACGCGGCGCGGGTGCTCTCGCGCGAGGTGAGCGAGAGCCGGAAGTCCGGTTCGCCTGCATCGATGCGCTGGAAGCCGAAGCGGGGGTCGTGGGTCCAGCTCTTCGGGTTGGCCAGGGTCGTCTCGACCATCTTGGCCACGGCGGCGTCACCGCCGAACGGCGCGGTGTCGATGCCGTCCTCCACCTCGACGGTGTAGCGGAAGACGCGTTCGGTGCCTGCGCCGACCTGGGCACTGGTTCCGGGCACGACATGCCAGGTGCCCGCCCCGCGGTCGACGTAGTCGCCGCCTTCCGGCAGCGCGCCCAGCGGCAGGTTCGGCGGGAACTTCCCGTCCCCGGGTGGTGCGCCGATGATGCCGGACTGGGCCACTTTGGGGCTGAGCGCGCCGAAGCCGGGATCGTTTGCGGCGGGCATCGGGTTCGCGCGCAGGGCGTCGACGACCACCAGCACGGTGACGGCCAGCAATACCGGCAGGGCGTAGGCCCGCCAGCCGTAGCGGCGGACGAACCGGCCGACCGCGCTCTGCTTCTTCGCGTCGCGCTGCGGGCTGCGCGGCCTGCCGTTGTCGGTCTCGGTGGGGTTCCAGCGGGCGCGCAGCGGCTGCCGGGATCGGTCGGCGGGCTGATACAGCCCGAGCGGGTCGTAAACCTGCAGTTCTCGCCCTTCTGGCGCCGACGTCACAGAACCGGACTCGGTGGGTTGCGTGGGGCGAGCGACATCGCGCCCGCCGCCGGATGGTCGTTCCGGTCGGTCGGTCACCCCACCAGATTCTCACAGTGCGCAACCCGGCCCTTGCGGCGGCCGCAGCAGATCGCGCGGTTACGGCCCGGCGAACCCTGGGGCCTGGTACTACATTTCCAGGGCGAAACCTCATGGGAACACCGTGCGGGTATCGTTCGTGGGATACCGGACCGAACACCCCTGGGCCGGGGTAATCGACAAAGAGAGCCGAGATGACAGACCTCGTGGACCGCATGACCTCGCGCCGATCGGTGCCGGAAACGGTCCCGGCCAAGCGCGGCACCCGGCTGCCCCGTGACGAGCGGCGCCAGCAGCTGCTGCTCGCGGCCAGCGAAGTGTTCGTGCAGCGCGGCTACCACGCCGCGGGCATGGACGAGATCTCCCAGGTGGCCGGCGTCAGCAAGCCGGTGCTCTACCAGCACTTCGCGAGCAAGCTGGAGCTGTACCTGGCGGTACTGCAGAACTATGTCGACATCCTGGTGTCGAGCGTGCGCCAGGCGCTGCGCTCCACCACCGACAACAAGCAGCGCGTGCGCGCCGCCGTCGCCGCCTACTTCGATTTCGTCGACAACGAGATGCAGGGCTTCCGCCTCGTCTTCGAATCCGACCTGACCAGCGAGCCGCAGGTGCAGCGCCGGGTCGAGCAGGCCACCGAGGCCTGCGTGGACGCGGTCTTCGACCTGGTCGCCCACGACTCCGGCCTCGACCCCTATCGGGCCCGCATCCTGGCCGTCGGCCTCGTCGGCGCGAGCCAGTTCACCGCCCGCTACTGGCTCGAAGCCGACCGCCCGATCCCCAAGGACGAAGCAGTCGACACCACCGTCGCCCTCGCCTGGGGCGGCCTGAAGCACGTGCCGCTGCATCCCATCGGCTGAGCGACCGAAACAAACGAAGGCCTGTCATCCTGGGGGATGACAGGCCTTCGCCATTTCCGAACGTGGACAACCGATCTCGCGAGTACATGGGTAACTCGCCGGGTACACCCAGAACCCTGGGAAAACTCTCCCGCAGGCCCGATCAGGAACCCATCCCGCACCGCAGTGGTCGGCCGAATTTCGGAGTGGCGGAACCGCTCAGACCGTGGCGAAGCCGACGCGGCCGACCGCGGGGGAGCCGATCTCCACGTAGGCAACCTTCGCCGCCTGGATCAGGAACTTGCGCCCCTTCTCATCGGTCAGCGAGACGACGCCACTCGCGCCGCTCAGCGCCTCGGTCACCAGCTCCTCGATCTCGTCAGGGCTCTGCGCGCTGTTGATCACGAGCTCACGCGGGCTATCCGAAATACCGATCTTGACCTCCACGGCCAACCTCCGAACGTAAGAGTCCTGTGTTGTCGCCTCCAGGCTAGTCGAGGGCGAACACCGCCGTCCCCGTGCCCAGCTGCGCTGTGAGCGAACGGGTCAGGCCGGCTCGACGAGCTCGATGTCGAGTTCGATCTTGACGGCATCCGACAGCATGCCCGGCATGGGTCCACCGACGCCGAAGTCGGTGCGCTTGATGGTGCCGGTCGCGGAGAAACCGGCGTGGCGGGTGCCGTCCATGAAGTCGGCGACCCCACCCCACTCGACGTCCAGGGTCACCGGCTTGGTGACGGTGCCGAGGGTGGCCTCGCCGGTGACGGTGAACGATTCGGCGATCCGGACCGGCCCGGTGGCGCGGAAGGTCAGGGTCGGGCGGTTGGCGACGTCGAGGAAATCGGCATTGCGGACGTGGGCGTCGCGGTCGGCGTTGCCGGTGTCGAAGGAGTCGAGGTCGATGGTGGCGCCGATGGTCGCGGCGCCGGTCTCGTCGACGACGAACTCGGTCTCGAAGCGGGTGAATCCGCCACGGACCTTGGCGATGCCCAGGTGGCGCACGGTGAAGGCGACCGTGGAGTGGCTGGCGTCGAGCGCCCAGGATCCGGTCTTCAGCTGCTGGGTCTGTGTCGAGGAAGTCATGACTCCACCCTGACCGGACCGTGGTCCGGTAGCCAGACCGCGCTTATCCTGGACCCGGCAGGGCGTGGCTGCGGGAACCAGGACCGGGCACTATCGAGACATGGCAGGCGAAGACATGACAGATCGACCGGGTGCCCGTTCGGCATTCGCGGAGCTGCTCGTCGCCCGTCGCGCCGAGCTGCGCCCCGAGGACGTCGGGCTGCCCGGCGGCGGCAGGCGCCGCACTCCCGGCCTGCGCCGCGAGGAGGTCGCGGTGCTCGCCGGTGTCAGCGCCGACTACCTGGCCCGGCTCGAACAGGGCCGCGACACCAATCCGTCGATGGCGGTGGTCGACGCGCTCGGCACCGCGCTGCGGTTCAACGACACCGAACGCGCCCACTTCGGCTGGCTGGCCTTGACCACAGGCAGCGAATCCCGGTGCCCGAGTACGGCTTTCGATCCGGTTCTGGATCAGGTGCCCGCCGCGTTGCGCAGCGTCCTCGACGCGCTCGCGCCGACACCCGCGTTCGCGCTCGGCCCGCGCGCCAACGTGCTGGCCTGGAACTCCGCGTGGGAGGACCTGGCCGCCCCGCTCGGTCTGCTCGACGACCCGGACCAGGTCAACCTGGCCGTCTGGACCTTCCGCCACCCGCTGGCCCGCACCACGGTCACCGACTGGGCCCAGTTCGCCGATTACCTCGCCGACCAGCTCGCCCGAACCCGGCTGCGCAGACCCGACGACGAACGCATCGCGGCGATCATCGCGTTCCTGTGCACCGAACCGGAATTCGCCCGCCGCTGGCAACCACACCGCCTGGCCGAGGACATCCCCAGCCTTCTCGGCTTCGAACACCCCAGCCGCGGCACCCTCACCTTCACCGTGCAGACCCTGTCCGCCGATCGCGATCAGCAGGTCGTCATCTGGCTACCCCGCGAGGCCGCCGCCCGCGCACCGGAACTGCGCCTGGTGCCGGGCCGCGCGGTCGTCGGGTAGTTACAAGCCGAGTTCGGCCATGCGGGCGGCGTGGCGCTCCTGCATGCGGTCGAACAGGGTCGCGATGCCGTTGAGGTCGCCGGTCGCGGCGAGGACCAGTTCGGCCAGCTCGTCGCGCTGGGCCATCACGTACTGCGCCTGGGTGATCGCCTCGCCGAGGAGCCTGCGGCCCCACAGGGTGAGCCGGTCGCGCTCGGAGCGGCTGGCCGCCACCGCGCTGCGGACCTCGTCGACCACGAACTGCGAGTGGCCGGTCTCGGCGAGTACATCGCGCACCACATCGGCGACCTCGGCGGGGAGCACGCCGACGATCTCGGTGTAGAAGTCGGCGGCCAGACCGTCGCCGACGTAGAACTTCACCATCGACTCGAGCCAGGTCGACGGGTCGGTAGAGGCGTGGTAGGAGTCCAGCGCGCCCTGGTACTGCGCCATCGACACCTCGGGATCGGCGCCCCGCGCGGCCAAGGCGGCCTCGAGGGTCTCGAAGTGCGCCAGCTCGGCGGCGGCCATCTTGGCGACGGCCACCCGGCCGCGCAGCGACGGCGCCAGCTTGGCCTCTTCGGCCAGCCGGTAGAACGCGGAGATCTCACCGTAGGCGACGACGGCGAACAGCTCGGTCACCCCTGGGTGATCCGCGGCGAGCGGTTCGGTCGAGACAACATCCGGCGCGGCAGAGGTCTGTGCTCCCATGGGTATCAACCTTAGTCCCGATCGATGATCAATCGCGCTCCGCCAGGAACTTGTCGAGGTAGGTCCACGTGGTGTGGCGCGCGTCGGGCCCGGCGAGGATGCCGAGATGGCTGCCGGGGGCGACCTCGTAGGTGACCGACGGGGAGCCGGTGAGGGTGCGCAGACCCGCCTCGACGGCGGCCTTGGGGGTGATCACGTCGGCGGTGCCGCCGACCAGCAGCACCGGCACCCGCACGTCGGCGAGTTCGACGGTGCGGTCACGCAATTCGATTCTGCCCTTGCCGATGTCGTTGGCGAGGATGAACCGGCCCCAGATCTGGCCGTAGAAGCGGCCGGGGTAGCCGGGCATGGCGGCCTGGAACCGGTCGATGGATTCCATCTTGGCCAGCGTCTCGGTGCGCGCGATATTGCTCGCGAGGAATACCGGCCGCGCCAGTTCCCGCTCGAAGGCGGCGAGCCGGTAGCCGATCTTGACCAGCGGCGCGGGGATGCCGCCCGCGGCCCGCACCAGCGCGGTGGTGGCCTGGCCGCCGGTGAGGCTCGCGACCGCGCGCAGCTGCGGCATGCCGAGCATCTTGTTGTAGTCCAGGGGCGAGCCGACGCCGGTCACCGAGCGGATCGGCAGTTCCGGGTTCGCGGCCGCGGTGAGCAGGGCGAACACGCCGCCGATGGACCAGCCGACCAGGTCGACGGGCACGCCGCCGCGATCGGCGCTGGTGCGCAGGATCGCCTCGGGCAGGATGTCGGTGACCCAGTCCTCGAAACCCATCCGGCGATCGGCGAAGGAGATGTCGCCGTAGTCGACGAGGTAGGTCGAACGGCCGGTCGAGACCAGGTGCCGCGCCAGGCTCTGGTCGGGACGCAGGTCGAAGCAGGTCGCGGGCGCGGCCAGCGGCGGCACCAGCAGCACCGCGGAATCCGTTGTGGCGGAAGCGGATTCGGATTCGTAGCGACGCAGCAAGCGATGCGGCTCGTCCCACAGCACGGTCGAGGGGGCCGGGTTCGGCGGTTCGATGCCCGCGCCGAAGCTCAGCGCCCACGCGTTGCGCGCGGCGGTGGTGACGGTGTCGGTGATGCTCACGCCAAGAATGTCTCACACCCGGTACCGGCGGTACCAAGTGAGTTCTGTTACACGCGGCGGACACGCGCGAAATCGCGGCCGCCGAATTGTGCTGTGACACACGGCCGGACCACGGCAATGCGATGTCGCGCCGGGTATTCGCGCCGATGTCCGTCGCGCCGAAATTCGGGTTGCGAACAATATCACGCTACAATCACCGTGGACAACGCTAGTTTCCTCGCCCCGGCAGACCCTGCGGGCGCGACACTCCCGCTCTCGCGGGCGCTGCGCTCCACCGGCGTCCAGCGCGGGCGGACGGCGGCGTTGGCCACGGAAAATGTGCGCGCACCGAATCCGCATCACCGATGTGCCGCGCCGATGACGCGATAGCGATCGGTGCAGGCCCGGTGAATATCACAGGCGGATATGTGGTCGTCGCGGGCCGACCGGCCCGCCCCACCTCGTGCGTGCGAGATGCAATGACGAGGAAGGCACGAACCCTGAGCAAGATCACTGTCGAACAGGAACCCGGTTTGACCGACACCCTGCTGACGGCCGAACTGGACAACACCCACATCCCGCCGAGTTTCGCCGAATTGGGCGTGCGCGAGGAAATCGTGCGCGCACTCGGCGAGATCGGGATCGAACGCACCTTCGCGATTCAGGAACTGACCCTGCCGCTGGCGCTGGCGGGCGAGGATCTCATCGGCCAGGCCCGCACCGGCATGGGCAAGACCTTCGGTTTCGGCGTGCCGCTGCTGCACCGCATCGCGACCGCCGACACCGGCACCACCCCGCTCGACGGCACCCCGCGCGCGCTGGTCATCGTGCCGACGCGCGAGCTGTGCATCCAGGTCACCAAGGACCTGGAGAACGCGAGCAAGTACCTGACCAACCACCAGGGTTCGCTGAAGGTCGCCGCCATCTACGGTGGCCGCCCCTACGACACCCAGATCGCGGCGCTGCGCGACGGCGTCGACGTGGTCGTCGGCACCCCCGGCCGCCTGCTGGACCTGGCCAACCAGAACCACCTGATCCTCGGCAAGATCGGCGTGCTCGTCCTGGACGAGGCCGACGAGATGCTCGACCTGGGCTTCCTGCCCGATATCGAGCGCATCCTGTCGATGGTCCCCGACAAGCGTCAGACGATGCTGTTCTCGGCCACCATGCCGGGCCCGATCATCACCCTGGCCCGCACGTTCCTGACCAGGCCGACGCACATCCGCGCCGAGCTGGCCAACGATTCCGCGGTGCACGACCGCACCGCGCAGTTCGTCTACCGCGCGCACGCGCTGGACAAGAGCGAGCTGGTCGCGCGCGTGCTGCAGGCCGAGTCCCGCGGCGCGACGATGATCTTCACCCGCACCAAGCGCACCGCGCAGAAGGTGGCCGACGACCTGGCCGAGCGCGGTTTCGCGGTCGGCGCCGTGCACGGCGACCTGGGCCAGATCGCCCGCGAGAAGGCGCTGACCAAGTTCCGCAAGGGCAGCATCGACGTGCTCGTCGCCACCGATGTCGCCGCGCGCGGTATCGACATCGACGACGTCACCCACGTCATCAACTACCAGTGCCCCGAGGACGAGAAGACCTACGTCCACCGGATCGGCCGCACCGGCCGCGCCGGACGCACCGGTGTCGCGATCACCCTGATCGACTGGGACGAGTTGCACCGCTGGGCCTCCATCGACAAGGCGCTCGGCCTCGGCATCCCCGATCCGGCCGAGACCTACTCGCGCTCGCCGCACCTGTACTCCGATCTCGGCATCCCGGAGGGCATCACCGGCGTCGTCCGCAAGGCGAAGCCGGCGCGCGAGGAAGACGATGTGGTCGAGGAGCGCGCCGAGCGTCCCAAGTCGACCCGCAGCCGTCGCCGCACCCGCGGCGGCAAGGCCGACAACGCCGCGGGCACCGAAGCGGGCACGACCGAAGCGGGCGCCGAGGACGCGGTCCAGGCCGAGGACACCACCGAGGGCGACAAGCCGGCCCGCCGCCGGCGCCGGCGCCGCAAGCCCGCCGAGTCGGGCGAGGCAGGCGAGGCAGGCGAGGCGACCGCGACCGAGTCCGCAGCCGAATCGGCACCGGCGGATCCGGCACCGGCCGCAGCGGATGACACCTCCGCCGAGGCGAAGCCCGCCCGCCGTCGCCGTCGGCGCAAGCCCGCCGACGCTCCGGCCGCCGACAGCCAGGTGACGGTCGACGCGTAGTCGGCCATCACCCGGCACTGCGTACACTCCTTGTCGTGCTCGCACCCGAACGGCGGACGCGCGCCGATATCTTTGCCGCAGTAGCGATCGCCGTCACCCTCGTGGTGGCGGCGATCGTGGTGTGGGCACGAGCCGATGTCACCGGGACCGATTCGGTCACCGCGTCCTCCCCCGCGCCGACGGTGACCGCGGCGACGCAGCTGCCCGCCACGCTCGGCGAGCTGTGGCACGCGGCCGACGGGGCGAGCAGCCGGGCGCTCACGTCCGGCAATGTCGCGGTGACCGGCGACGACGGCACCGTCAGCGGGCGGGATCCGGTCACCGGCAAGCAGCTGTGGTGGTATCGCCGCGACATGCCGTTGTGCGCGGTGGAATCCCAGTTCGGCGCCGTGATCGCCACCTACCGCGATCAGCGCGGGTGCAGCCAGACGACGATGCTCGAGGCCGATACCGGGGAGCGCAGGGTCGCCCGCAGCAGCTACATGGACAACGAGATCCGGGTCTCCGGCGACAGCACCTACCTGCTCGCCCTCGGCCCCGACCGGCTGGAGATGTGGCGTTCCGATCTGGTGCGCACCCTCGAATACGGGTACGTCGACGCCCCGGTCAATCCGAACACCCAACCGCGCACCGGGTGCACCCTGCACTCGGCCGCGTCGAGTTCGTCCCGGCTGGCGGTGCTCGAGCGCTGCCCGGCCGATCCGTCCGCCCGGCTGACCGTGCTCAACCCCGCGCCCAAGGAATCGACCAACCCCGAGGAGCACGGCTCGCGCGTGCTCACCGCGCCGGGCGCCGACTCCCCCGAGGTCCGCGTGATCGCGGTGTCGGACACCAAGATCGCGGTCTACTACCCGCCCACCCCGGCGACAGCCACCGGTCTCGCCCAACCCGCCAGGATCGCCGTGCACGACGGCACAGGCAACGAGACCGCGGTGTACCCCTTGGCCGCGCCGTGGAACGAGCGCACGACGACGGTGACCCGGCTCGGTTCGGCGATCTACGTCTTCACCGGCGACAGCCTGATCGCGTTGAGCGCGGGCGCATTGCAGCCGGGGTGGACGGTCCGTGGCGCGCTGGGCACCCCGGCGCTGATGGCGGGCAGACTGCTCGTCCCGGTCGCCGACGGCCTGCTCGCGGTGGATACCGCCAACGGCGAGACCGTCGCCCGGATTCCGATCCAGCGCACCGACTACCGCGGCGACACGATCTCCACGGCGGTCCTCGGCTCAACGGTGTTCGAGCGCCGCGGCGGCCAGCTCTACGCCCTCAGCTGACGAGAACGCCGCCTGCCATGATGGACCCATGTCCACATCCGACGCCCGAGTGGTCCTGCTGCGCCACGGCGAAACCACCTGGTCCAGTCAGCGACGGCACACCAGCCACACCGACCTGCCGCTGACGCCGCTCGGCGAGGCACAGGCCCGCTCGGCCGGACTGGTGCTCAAGTCGCTCGACCTGCGCGATCCGCTCGTCTTCACCAGCCCGCGCCTGCGCGCCAGGCAGACCGCCGACCTGGCCGGCCTCGCGCACGCCGAGATCGACGACGACCTCACCGAGTGGGACTACGGCGACTACGAGGGCCTGACCACCGTGCAGATCCGCGAGACCGTGCCCGGCTGGACGGTGTGGACCGCGCCGGTACCCGGCGGCGAGACGGCCGAGCAGGTCGGCGCCAGAGCCGACCGGGTGCTGAGCCGGGTCGAACCGGTGCTGTCCGAACGCGATGTGGTGCTGGTCGGGCACGGGCACTTCTCCCGGGTGCTGATCGCCCGCTGGGCGGAATTCGCGGTGACCGAGGGCCGCCGGTTCGCGATGTCGACCGGCGCGATCAGCGAACTCGGCTACGACCACGACGCCCGCACCGTCTGGGGCCACAACCTGACCACCCGCACCGAATCGATCGAGGGAGCCACCCGATGAGCGCGCTGGTCCGCCGCGCCACCCCTGCCGACGTACCCGCGATGGTCGGGCTCGTGCACGACCTGGCCGAGTACGAGAAGGCGCCCGAGGAGTGCGCCCTCACCGCCGAGCAGCTGGACTCGGCGCTGTTCGGTACCGCGCCCGCCCTGTTCGCCCATGTCGCCGAGCTCGACGGTGCCGTCGTAGGTTGCGCGATCTGGTTCCTGAACTACTCCACCTGGGACGGCGTGCACGGCATCTACCTGGAGGACCTGTACGTACGCCCGGAGACCCGCGGCACCGGCCTGGGCCGCGCCCTGGTCGCCGCGCTGGCCGCCGAGGCGGTCGAGCACGGCTACAGCAGGGTGTCGTGGTCGGTGCTCACCTGGAACACGCCGTCCATCGCGTTCTACGAATCCCTCGGCGCCGCACCGCAGGACGAGTGGATCGGCTACCGGCTCGCCGGCGCCGAACTGGCCGCGCTGGCGGCGACCGCGAGCTGAGCCGATGCGCGTCGCATTACCGCACGAGTGGCCGCGCACGCCCGACGAGGCGATCGCCCTGCAGGACGAACTGCGCCCCCTGGTACGTGCGGAAAACCCTGGGCGACCGGAATTTTCGACGGCGGCGGGAATTGATTCGGCCTATGCCGAGGACGGCACCGTCGCGACCGCGGCGGTAATTCTCGACACCGCCACCTTGGAAACCGTGGAATCCGCTGTGGCACAGGGAATTTCGACATTTCCTTATGCGCCGGGGCTGCTCGCGTTCCGGGAACTTCCCGCCACCGTCGCTGCATTGGAAATGCTCACCCGCACACCGGAACTGCTCGTGTGTGACGCCCAGGGCCGCGCGCATCCGCGCCGATTCGGGCTGGCCTGCCATGTCGGATTGCTGACCGGAATTCCCACCATCGGTGTCGCCAAATCGGTGTGGGGTGTATATCGGCAGCCGGGGCCGCGGCGCGGGGATGCCAGTGATGTGACCATCGACGGCGAGGTCGTCGGCCGGGCACTGCGCACCCGCGACGAGGTGAAGCCGCTGTTCGTCTCGGTCGGCCATCTGATCGACCTCGACACCGCCTGCGCGCAGGTACTCGCCCTCACCCAGGGGTTCCGGCAACCGGAGACCACCCGCAGGGCCGACCACCTGTGCCGCGAGGCGCTGCGCGCGGCGACGGCCTGACTACGCCTTGTGCTCGGCGTCGGGGAGATCGCCGTAATCCAATGCCATGAACCGGCTCGTCGCAGGCGCGAACAGGGCACCGAGCCCGCCGAGCACCACGATGGCCAGCAAGCTACCCCACAGCGGCTGGTGCGAGTCGGTCAGCAGCGACCACGCCACCGGCAGCAGCAGCACCTGGGCGATGACCCCGATGGCCCGCCCCCAGCGCTTGCCCCGCAGCAGCGCGATACCCGCGGCGAGCACGCCACCGAAGAGCACGCCGAACCAGATCGCGGTGCCGACGCCGCTGGCCACCGACTGGTCGTGCCCGCTCAGCGCCCGCACCACCAGCACGATCGCGGTGACGACACCGGCCAGGCCCTCGAGCATCACCACCGCGCCCGCCACTCGTACCGTCGCCGGAACGCCGGTCGCCGCCGGTTCCTTCTTGCGCTGTTCGCCACCGTCAGTCACGTCGTGCTCCGCCACGCGCCCCAGCCTACGACGAGCTGTCGTGGCGACCCGGCGCGCGCCGTGTGTTCACGGTCTCCCATTACCCTCGACACCGTGCGGACGCTGCTCATCGTCAATCCGAATGCCACCTCGACCACCCCGGCGACCCGGGATCTGCTCGCCCACGCCCTGGAGAGCCGAACGCAGCTGACCGTTGCGCACACCCAGCATCGCGGCCACGCGGCCGAACTCGCCCAGTGGGCATCCACGCAGGAGATGGACCTGATCGTCGTGCACGGCGGCGATGGGACGGTCAACGAGACCATCAACGGCTTCCTTCCGCTGCCGCAGGTGGGCGACGACCAGGTCTGGCGACCACGCCTCGGCATCATCCCCGGCGGCTCGGCCAACGTCTTCGCCCGCGCCCTCGGCATCTCCCCCGATCCGGTCACAGCAACCAACCAGCTCATCGATCTGCTCGCCCGCGATGCCGACCGCAGAATCGGGCTCGGGCTGGCCGATGACCGGTGGTTCACTTTCAGCGCGGGCGTCGGTCTCGACGCCGATGTGTGCGAGGCGATCGACGCCGCCCGTGCCAAGGGTCGCAAGGCCACTCCGACGCGCTACCTGGGGACAACGGTGCGCCAGTTCTTCCGCGCCCGGCGGCGAGAACCGAGCGTCACAGTCGAGGTTCCTGGACACGATCCGGTGGACGCCGTTCATTACGCCTTTGTCACGAATTCGAGCCCGTGGACCTATCTCGAGGACCGCCCGATTCGCACCAATCCGGGAACGACCTTCGAATCCGGACTCGGGGTGTTCGCGGTCCGTTCGATGAGTGTGACCCGCACCCTGCTGCTTGCCCGGCAGTTGCTGGCCGAGAATGGAAACCCCAAGGCCGGTGCGCTCTTTCGGGCCGACGACGTGCCGTCGGTGCACATCGAGACCGACGTCGAGATCGGCCTGCAAATCGATGGCGACTTCATCGGAAAACGCAAGATGGTGCATTTCACATCGGTGCCCGGCATCCTCGATGTAGTCGCTCCGAAACCTTCCTGAGCTCCGGACACGCGGAAAAATCTCCCGGTTGCGCTGCGAAAACCAGGAGACGCGAGTACAAAGGACCGGGCAGGTCCCCCTTGCGGGTCCTCTAGAGCGTGATCTCCCCCACGGTGCGCCGGACACCTATTGACATCTACGGTGTTCGTGAAAGCATTCACAAGCAACCGTGCGGAAACATTCGAGTCGCACAAGTGAACGATCCACTAACCAGAGGTGCCCTTTGTGGCGCCCGCGCAAAGGAGCAGAGGAATGGACTGGCGCCACAAGGCCATCTGTCGCGATGAGGACCCCGAGCTGTTCTTCCCGGTGGGTAACAGTGGTCCTGCGCTCGCGCAGATTGCCGATGCCAAGCTGGTCTGCGCCCGCTGCCCCGTCACTGCCGATTGCCTGTCGTGGGCCCTGAAGTCCGGACAGGATGCCGGCGTGTGGGGTGGAATGAGCGAAGACGAGCGTCGCGCGCTGAAGCGGCGCAACGCGCGCACCCGTACGCGTACCTCCGTCTAGTCGACGAAGGAGGCGTTACCGGGCCATTCAGCCCGGCCCGGTAACGCATGTGAGAACCCGGCACCTCGCGGTGCCGGGTTTATTGTTGCCTACCTGCGGTTTCGAAGTTTCTCAGCGCCCGGCGCGACGGCCGAGCGGGACCCGAAGCACCGCGTCGGTGCCCACATCGGCGCCGGGGTGCAGGCCGATCGAACCACCCAGTTCCGAAGTCACCAGCGTCCGCACGATCTGCAGACCGAGGCGGTCGGAACCCTCCAGACTGAACCCGGACGGCAGCCCGCGACCGTCGTCGCTGATGATCACATCGAGCCAGCGGGCCGACCGTTCCGACCGAATCGTCACGGTACCGTTCTGCCCCGCGTCGAAGGCGTGCTCGATCGCGTTCTGCACCAGCTCGGTCAGCACCATCACCAGCGGCGTCGCCCGCTCGGCGGAGAACACCCCGAGCGAGCCTGCCCGGCGGACCTTGATCCGCGCGGTGTGCACCGTCGCCACATCGGCCATGATCGGCAGCAGCCGGTCGACGACCTCGTCGAGGTCGACCTCTTCGTCCACCGACATCGACAGCATCTCGTGCACCGAGGCGATCGAGGTCACCCTTCGTACCGATTCCGTCAGTGCCACTTGGGCTTCCGGGTTCTCGGTGCGGCGGGCCTGCAGGCGCAGCAGCGCCGCGACGGTCTGCAGATTGTTCTTCACCCGGTGGTGGATCTCGCGGATCGTCGCGTCCTTGCTCAGCAGCGCGCGGTCGCGCCGCTTCACCTCGGTGACATCGCGCACCAGCACCGCGGGCCCGGCCAGTTCGCCGCCGGGCCGCATCACCAGCGTGCGCAGCAGCACGGTCGCGCCGCGCGCCTCGACCTCCATCCGGCGGCCGGTGCGCCCGGCCAGCGCGGCCTGGATATCGGCCACGACTTCCTGCGCGTCGAACGGATCGGTGATCAGCGAGCGGGTCGTCACCGCGAGATCCTGCCCGACCAGATCGGCCTGCATCCCCATCCGGTGATAGGCCGACAGCGCGTTCGGGCTCGCGTAGACCACGATGCCCTCGGTGTCGAGCCGGATGAAACCGTCACCGGCGCGCGGGCTGGAGTGGGTCGCCGCGCGATCCTCCGGTGTCGGGAAACTGCCGTCGGCGATCATCTGGCACAGGTCGTCGGCACACGAGACGTAGGCCGTCTCCAGCGTGCTGCGCACCCGGGACCGCGCCAGATCGGAGTCGCGGCTGAGCACCGCGATCACGTCCTCGCCGCAGCGCACCGGAATCGCCTCGCGCACGGCGTGGGCGGGTGTCGGGTGATAGACCCCGCTGACCTCCACCTCGGTGTCGGTGCGCACCGTCTGTCCGCTCAGCAGGGCGTCGAACACCTGCGGGAAGTCCGCGCGCGACGCGGTGGTGTCCACCTTGTCGTCGAGATGGACGGTGGGCGCTGTCGTCGGGCGGATCTGGGCGACACACACGACGTCGGCGCCGTCGGCGACCGGGCCTGCTCCCACCCACAGCAGCAGATCCGAGAACGAGAGGTCGGCCAGCAACTGCCAGTCACCCACCACCCGTTGCAGATGATCCACGGCGGTGCCGGGAAGGTCGGTGTGTTCGGCCAGGAGCTCGCTCAGTGTTGCCACGTTGGATCTACCGCTTCGCTTCCCCGTGTGCCTTAAGCGATGGTGGCGATCAGGTCGCCTGCCTGGAGGACCTGTCCGGGCGCCACGTCGATCGAGGTGACATCGCCCTCGACTTCGGTGAGCACCGGGATCTCCATCTTCATCGACTCGAGCAGCACGAGGGTCTGGTCGACCCGCACATGCTCACCGACAGCGACCTCGACAGCGAGCACGGTCGAGACCATCTCCGCGCGCACTTCCTCAGGCATGGCACCCCGTTCAGTAGTCGTTCGGCCACCGCATGTGCGCGGTGGCCGTATCCGCCGAAGCTACAGCCAATCACACATGAAACAATGGCTCTCGATCAGATCGTGCTCCGCGCTGCGGCGGGGAGGACCCACAGAAGGGAGCTACCTATGGGTAAGCGTGGACGTAAGAAGCGCAGCCGTAAGGGCAACGCAGCCAACCATGGCAAGCGGCCCAACGCCTGAGCTCTGCTCGGAACGTGAAAAGGGGCACCCGATCGGGTGCCCCTTTTCTGTGTCCTGACCCGGGCGCTCAGCCCTCGGTGCGCTCGATCCTGGTGACCGAGATCGAGCGGTGGATCTCCAGCTTCAGCCGGTCGCGCAGACCCTCCGGAGCGTGCTCACCACCACATTTGCGGCTGAGCAGGCCCTTGATCTTCTCCTCGATGCCGTAGGCCTCGATGCACGGACTGCAGTGGTCCATGTGCTCCTGGAGCCGGTCACGGGTGGCCTGATCGCATTCGCCGTCGAGCATGAGCCACACATCCGCGAGTACAGCGGTGCAGTCCATCTCCATGTCGGGGTCGCTCACTTCGTAACCTCCTGGCGTTCCCCACGGTCGAATCCACGTTCGCGCGCCACATCGGCGAGCAAACCCTTGAGTTGCTTGCGGCCGCGATGCAGCCGGGACATCACGGTACCGATCGGGGTGCCCATGATGTCGGCGATTTCCTTGTACGGGAAACCTTCGACGTCGGCGTAGTACACCGCCATCCGGAACTCCTCCGGCAACTGCTGCAGCGCGGCCTTGATCTCGTCGTCGGGCAGGGCGTCGAGGGCCTCGACCTCGGCCGAGCGCAGGCCCGTCGAGGAATGCTCGGCGGTGGCCGCGAGCTGCCAGTCGGTGATCTCGTCGGTCGGGTACTGCGCGGGCTGGCGCTGCTTCTTGCGGTAGGAGTTGATGTAGGTGTTGGTCAGGATCCGGTACAGCCAGGCACGCAGATTGGTGCCTTCCTTGAAGGACTTGAATCCCTGGAACGCCTTGACATACGTCTCCTGCACCAAGTCCTCGGCGTCGGCCGGATTCCTGGTCATCCGCAGCGCGGCGCCGTAGAGCTGGTCGAGCATCGGGAGCGCATCGCGCTCGAACCGCGCAGCCAGCTCGGCTTCGTCGACTCCTGAGCCGGATGCCTCGGCAGGCACCACGTCATCGTCGCTCGTCACACCAATCCCTTCGATCGCCGTAGTAACCGAATCTACCGGCACCACGGATTCGAAAGGCAATCGCGCACCCTGCGGCGAGATGGGACGCTCCTCGAGCAGCAGTGTCACTATCTCTCCTTCACGGCGATCGGGCGGGTGGGCTTGTCACTTGTGTGCAACATGCACCCGCGGATCCGTGTTCCCACACCGCCGGAAATATGTTTGCCGACCGGGGGCCCGCCATGGTTAGGGTGACGCCCATGGCAGCAGCGTCGACGCCCGCGATCAAGATCCTCACCGGTGCGGGGATCGCGCACCGGGTGCACGCCTACGCCCACGATCCCCGCGCGGAGTCCTACGGTGACGAGGCCGTGGACGCGCTCGGCGCGGAACTGGGCGTGCGGGCGGCGCAGATCTTCAAGACGCTGGTGATCGAGCTCTCGACCGGCGCGCTCGCCGTCGCGGTGCTGCCGGTGCCCGCCAAGTTGTCGCTGAAGGCCGCGGCCGCCGCGCTGGGCGCGCCGAAGGCGAGCATGGCCGACAAGACCAAGGCCGAACGCACCACCGGGTATGTCCTGGGCGGGGTCTCCCCACTCGGCCAGCGCAAGAAGTTGCCGACGGTTCTCGACGCGTCCGCGCTGGGTTGGGACCGGGTGCTGTGCAGTGCCGGTAAGCGCGGTCTGGAAATCGAGCTCGCACCGGCTGATCTGGTCCGTGCGGCGAACGCCGTGACGGCGCCGATCACCGCCTGAACCGGCCGGCAGCCATCCGAGCGGGGTCTCGTTCCGAATTCACTGCGACGCATTCCGCGCCCGGAACGACCGATTCGACCCGAGGATGTGATGCGAGAAATGTCCGCTCGTTCGACGATCGCCACCCTGTCCGGTGCTCTTGTCCTGACCTTCGGCGCCCTCGCCTTCGCCGCGCCCGCCACCGCCATTCCGCCGGTGGCCCCGTCGGCACCGGCCGACCCGAGCGACTACCCGCTCAACGGCCCAGGCACCCAGAAGAACTCACCGCAGGCCGCACCCCAGAAGGACGAGACGGACGAAAAGGCCGAGAAGGCGGAGAAGCTCGGCGGCGGGGTCGCCACCGAGCTGATCGACTTGGCCACCGGAATCATCAAGTGCAGCTTGAACATCGCCACCGATTCGGTGCCCTGCACACTCTGACGACAACTCCGGAGCCGGGCCCGATCACAGCAGGCTGATCTGCCCGGCTCCGTCATCGGTGGCCTCGGCGGGCGCCAGCAGTTCCGGACCGTTGTTGCGGACGCTGTTCACCAGCGTCGACACCGGCCGCGCGACGATCGCGGCCACCTCCTCCGGCGACACCCCGGCGAGCAGCTCCGTGGGCGCGGGATGGTCGGGATCGAGCCAGGCGTCCCAGTGCTCCCGCGGCATCGGCAGCGGCATCCGGTCGTGGATGCGCGCCAGATCGCCGATGGCGTCGGTGGTGAGGATCGTGCACGACAGCAGCGGCTCGGCGCCGGGCACCTCGCGATCGCGCCACACCGACCACAGCCCGGCCATATACAGCCGCGACCCGTCCGCGTGCGACATGTAGAACGGCCGCTTGACGGCCTTACCCTTGCCGGTCGGTGCCGATTCGACCAGCCACTCGTACCAGCCGTCCATCGGCACCAGGCAGCGCTTGTGCTTGGCGGAGTCGCGGAACGACGGCGCGGTGACCGCCTTGTCGGCGCGGGCGTTGAACAGCGGCTTGCCCTTCGCCGGCACCCCCGGCTCACCCGCCTTGGTCCAGGACGGGATCAGGCCCCAGCGCATGCGCCGCACCCGGAGTTTCGGGTCGTCCTCCGGCTCGCCGTGCTCGTGCCGTTCCACCACGGTCAGCACCTGGGTGGTCGGCGCCACGTTGTAGCTCACCGTCGATTCCTGCTGGTCCGCGTCGAGGTCGGTCTCATCGATCGCGTCGAGTTCGGCCGCCAGCCGACCCGGATTCGTGGTCGTCGCATATCGTCCGCACATAGGGCCATCGTCTCACCGGAGTCCGACACCCGGCAGCGACGCGACCGCACCTAATTCCACACCACCCGTGTGTCCGGACCGCACATGCGCGAAGATGGGCGGGTGAGTTTCTGGCCAGCGCCCCATATCGAGGTCCCCGTCCACGCGACCGTGACCCTGCCCGGTTCGAAATCCATCACCAATCGCGCGCTCATCCTGGCCGCACTGGCCGATGGCCCGTCCACCCTCACCGGTGCGCTGCGCAGCCGCGACACCGACCTGATGATCAAGGCACTGCAGGGCCTGGGCACCGAGATCCTCGGTGACGCCGAGACCCTCGAGGTCACCCCGGCGCCGCTGCGCAGCACGGCGGTCGACTGCGGCCTGGCGGGCACCATCATGCGGTTCCTGCCGCCCGCCGCCGCGCTCGCGACCGGCGATGTGGCGTTCTTCGGTGACGAGCAGGCCAAGCTCCGCCCGCTGACCACCATCCTCGACGCGCTGCGCAAGCTCGGCCTCGACGTCGACGGCGACGCGCTGCCGTTCGTCGTGCACGGCACCGGTCACCTGCGCGGCGGCGCGGTCACCATCGACGCGTCGGGTTCCTCGCAGTTCGTCTCCGGGCTGCTGCTCTCGGCCGCCCGCTTCGACGAGGGCATCACCGTCCAGCACGACGGCAAGCCGCTGCCGTCCATGCCGCACATCGAGATGACGGTGGAGATGCTGCGCCGCGCCGACGTGGTGGTGCACACCCCCGCCGACTCGCGCAGCGCCCAGACCTGGACCGTGGAGCCCGGCCCGATCCGCGCGGTCGACTGGGAGATCGAGCCCGACCTGTCCAATGCCACCCCGTTCCTGGCGGCGGCCGCCGTCACCGGTGGCGAGGTGAGCATCCCGATGTGGCCGCGCGGCACCACCCAGCCCGGTGACGTGATCCGCGAGATCCTGGTCAGGATGGGCGCCGAGGCCCGCATCTTCGACGGCGTGCTCACCGTGCGCGGCCCGGATCGCCTGGCGGGCATCGACATCGACCTGCACGACGTCGGCGAGCTCACCCCCACCGTCGCCGCGCTGGCCGCCCTGGCCGACTCGCCCTCGGTCCTGCGCGGCATCGCGCACCTGCGCGGGCACGAAACCGACCGGCTTGCAGCGCTTTCCGCCGAGATCAACCGGCTGGGCGGCAATGTCACCGAGACCGAGGACGGCCTCGAGATCGTGCCCGCCCCGCTGCACGGCGGACAGTGGCACTCCTACGCAGATCACCGGATGGCGACCGCCGGTGCGATTCTCGGTCTGCGGGTGCCCGGGGTGGAGATCGAGGACATCGGCACGACGGCCAAGACGCTGCCAACCTTCGTCGCCCTGTGGGAGCAGATGCTGGCGTCCGCCTTATCGGGTGAGGGAGCGTCGCACTGAGCCGCCAAGGCCGCTCCGCAGCCAGCTACGACGAATCCGATGTCCGGGTCCGTCCCGGCAAGGCCTCGCGTCCGCGCACCAAGACCCGGCCCCAGCACAACGACGCCGAGGCCGCGATGGTGGTCTCGGTGGACCGCGGTCGCTGGGGCTGTGTGCTCGACGGTGACGCCGACCGGCGCATCGTCGCCATGCGGGCCAGGGAACTGGGCCGCACGCCGATCGTGGTCGGCGACCAGGTCGACGTCGTCGGTGACCTGACCGGCAAGCCCGACACCCTCGCCCGGATCGTGCGGGTCGCCGAGCGCAGTACCGTGCTGCGCCGCACCGCCGACGACACCGATCCGTTCGAACGGATCGTCGTCGCCAATGCCGAACAGCTGTTCATCGTGGTCGCGCTGGCCGATCCGCCGCCGCGCACCGGCTTCGTCGAGCGGGCCATGGTGGCCGCGTATGCCGGTGGGCTGGAACCGATTCTGGTGCTCACCAAACGCGATCTGGTCGCGGAATCCGAATTCGCCGCCGCCTTCGAGGGTTTGGACCTGAAGATCCTCTACGCGGGGATCGACGATCCGATGGCGCCGGTGCTGGAACTGCTCGACGATCGGCTCACCGCCCTGATCGGGCACTCCGGTGTCGGCAAGTCGACGATGGTGAATCGTCTTGTGCCCGATGCGTATCGGGCCGTGGGCGAGGTGTCGGGTGTCGGCAAGGGCAAGCACACCTCCACCCAGTCGGTGGCGCTGCCGCTGCCCGAGGGCGGCTGGGTGATCGACACCCCCGGCGTGCGCTCGTTCGGTCTGGCCCACATCACGCCCGACGACGTGATCGCCTCGTTCACCGACCTCGCCGACGCCATCGAGGACTGCCCGCGCGGCTGCACTCATCTGGGCCCGCCGGCCGACCCCGAGTGCGCGCTGGACCAGCTCCCCGGCACGGAACGGCGGGTCGCCGCGATTCGTCAGCTGCTGACCGCACTGATCTCCAACGAGACCTGGTAGCAGACGATTCCGTGCCGGGGAGGGTGATCAGAACCCGAAGGATCCGGTGCCGGTGCCGCCGCCGTCACCCGGGCCGGGATCGGTCGGCACGTCGGCCACGGTGACCACCTTGGTGGTCGACGAGCTCGCCACGCCGCTGCGGCCGGAGAACGTCGCGCCGATGGTGTAGGCGCCCGCCGCGCCCGGCGTCCACACGATGGAGGCCTTGCCGTTCGCGGCGACGGGAATGTCGCCCAGGACGTTGTCGCCCGCCTTGAACTGGACCGTGCCGCCCGCCGCCGCCGGGGACACGCTCGCCTCCAGGGTGACGGCCTTGCCGACCTGCGCGCCGGTCACGTCTGTGATGACCGTGCTCGACACGGCGTCGCTGGAGACCGTGATGTTCGGGCCCTTGCCCTGGTAGGTGCCGTCGCCGAGCGAACCGCCGTAGTGCATCGAGGTCGGCAGCGGTGTGTCGCGGGCACAGTTGACGCCCACCTTGTACTGCACCTCGAAGGTCTGCGATTTCGGCTCGATGTTCGGGTACACCGGGTACTTGGTGATCCCGAATTCGGCGCGGACCCAATCCGAGGACGACGTGTCGAGCTGGACCTGGTCACCGCCCATCTTCGCCGAGCCCGCGACCGGGGTCAGGCAGGCGGGGTGCAGGTCCTTGATGTTGTAGATGTACTCGACCGGGATGCCGGTGCGCTCGAACTTCGTCGTGACGGTCACCGTGTCGCCGACGACCGGGTTGGTGTTCGACACCGTCCTGGTGAACTTGCTGTTCCCGTCGTTCCAGGTGATCGTTCCCGGGGCGGCCGCCGCCGTGCCCGGAACCGCGGCCACCGCGAAACCCGCCGCCACCGCGAACGCGGCCATCGAACCGGCCGCCCGCTGCATTCTTCTGTCCACCATCGTTGTCTCCTGCGTACACCGGGCGCCGCTCGACCTCGTCGTCGAGACCTCGTTCCACCCGAGTTGGCGAGCAGTAGATCACGGCGCCGCACCCCCGCGGACGAGATTCCGAAATGAGCATCAGTCAGATTGCGAATTCGACTCACGTTCGCCCGCGTTCACGGCAACGGACACCCCGCGCCGGTAGCGTCTCCCCCATGAAGCCACCGGCGATCGGATACCTGCGCCGCGACATCTCGGGTGTCGCCCAGTCCTGGGACGAAACGCAGATCCGCTCCCTAGCCGAACGTCTCGGCTACCGCTTCACCAAGACCGTCGTCTTCAGCGACCGCACCACCGACCCCATCGGCCGCCTCCTCGACGTGGTCGCCACCACCGAAGCCGCCGCCATAGTCACCCCCAGCCTCGCCCACCTCGGCCCCGACCTCCCCGACACGCTCTTAGCCGCCTGCGACGTCGTCACGGTCTCCCCCGAGATAACCCACGCCCGCACCGTCCCCGCCCTTCCCGCGTAGGCGGAATCCGCACCGCCACCGGCGGACCATGGACGTTCCTATCGTCTGATCGACGTGGGTCCGCTCGGGGGTTCGGACAGGGGTGGGAACGGAACGATGGAGCTCGCTGAACGCCCATTGTTTGCGCACCTCGGAGGCTGTGCCATGTGTTCCGACATACTCGATCTGGACGCTGTCGACGTCGATCCCGACGACTACGTCCGGGCGTTGATGAGCTGGCATTTCGGTGCCGAGACGGGGAGCCCGTACTGGTTGCGGCGGGCGGAGGGGCTCGAGTTCGATCCGGTGGCCGACGTGCGGACCTTCGACGATCTGCGGTTGTTTCCCAACGTGATCGACGAATTCCGGGACGTCGCGGTCGAGGATCTGATTCCGCGGGGGCTGCGTGGGGCGGATCGGGAGATCGCGGGGATCTTCGAGAGCGGCGGGACGACGGGGGCGCCGAAGCGGTTCGTGATGTTCGAGCGGTGGATGGAATTCGCGCTGTCGTGGGACGAACACCACTATGCCGAGCTGGGGACCACGAACACCCTCGCCATCGCGCCCAGTGGCCCACACATGTTCGGCGAGTTCGCTTCCCGGCGCGCGCGCAGGCACAACGGGGTGAAGTTCACCGTCGATCTGGACCCGCGGTGGATCAAGCAGCTCATCGGCTCCGGTGACACCGAGGGCGCCGATCGCTACGCCGAGCACCTCATCGACCAGGCGGCCGCGATCCTGACGACCCAGTCGGTCGGCATCCTCATCGCGACGCCGCCGCTGCTGGAGCGGCTGGCCCGGCGCGAGGAGCTGGTCGACGCGGTGCGCAAGCAGGTGAAGTTCCTGTGCTGGAGCGGGGCGCACATGGACGCCGACACGCGAGAGATCTTGCGGCAGGAGGTCTTTCCCGGCATACCGCTCAAAGGCCTGTACGGCAGCACCACCATCCTCGGCATGTCGCGCGAGCGCGACGAGGAACGCGAGGACGGCCTCGCCGTGTTCGATACGCCGAGCCCCTACATCGCGTTCCGGGTGGTCGACCCGGCCACCGGTGACGATGTCGCGGTCGGCGAACGCGGGCAGGTCGTGATGAACCACCTCACCAAGTACGCTCTGCTGCCGAACAATCTGGAGCGCGACACCGCGCTGCGCGCCGAGGCCGCGCCGAACACGCTGGGCTGCGCGGTCGCCGATGTGCGCCCGGTGTCGACCTTCGCCGACAAGTCCGTCATCGAGGGTGTGTACTGATGATCGAGATCGACGCCCTGGGCCCCGCCGGCTCCTACCGCGCCAGGCAGCGCATCCCGATCACCGCGCTGGACGGCACGAAAGTCGGTGAGCTGGGCCAGGTTCCGGCCCTGTTCGTGCGGCGCGCCATCGCGGCGATGCGGTCGGCGCCGACCGTCCCCGCCGAGGAACGCCTCGCCCTGATGAAGAAGGCCGCCGAGCTGTTCACCACCGCGACCATCGGCGGGCTCGACCCCGAGGAGTACATCCGGATCGTCTCGACGGTGTCCGGGGTGCCGCAGCAGGTGGTGCGCCAGTCGGTGGAGTGGGTCGCCGAGGTCCTGCGATCCCAGTGCGACACACTGGCTTTGGCGATGCCACCGGGCGCCGTCGCCGAATGGTCCGACGCGCGCACCCGCGACGGCGCGGCCGTGTGGGTCCGCAAGGGCGACGTCTTCGCGGTACACGCGGCAGGTAACACCCCCGCGGTGCACGGACTCTGGCCGGAGGCGCTGGCGCTGGGCTACAAGGTCGTGGTCCGGCCGTCGGCGCGCGAGCCCTTCACCGCCTTCCGGCTGGTGAGCGCCCTGCGGATGGCGGGCTTCCCGCCCGAGACGATCACCCTGCTGCCCACCGACTACGCCGCCGCCGATGTGATCATCGCCGAGGCCGACTACGCGATCGTCTACGGCGGCCAGGATGTCGTCGACAAGTACGGTGCGAGCTCGCGCGTGCTCACCCAGGGGCCGGGCCGGTCGAAGATCCTGATCACCGCCGACGTCGACTGGCGCGACCACATCGAGGTGATCGCCGATTCGGTGAGCCACCTGGGCGGCACCGCCTGCACCTGCACCACCGCGGTGCTGGTCGAAGGCGATCCGGAGCCGGTGGCGCAGGCGCTGGCCGAGCGTCTCGCCCGCATCCCGAGCCTGCCCGCCGATCACCCCGACGCCATCCTCACCGTGCAACCGGTGGCGACGGTGACCGCGATCGACGAGTACCTGCACGAGGTCGCCGGCACGGCGCGGCCCCTGCTCGGCGGCGACACCATCGTCGACGAACTCCGCTCCGGCGGCGCGGTACTGCGCCCGGCCGTACACCTGGTCGACTCCGCGACCGCACCGCAACTCGGGGTCGAACTGGCCTTCCCCTGCGTCTGGGTCGGCCCCTGGCGCACCACCGACGGCATTGCGCCCCTGCGGAATTCGCTCGTCCTCACCGCGATGACCACGCGCGGCGAACTGGTCGACGCCCTCCTGAACGACCCGACGATCACCAACCTCTACCTCGGCGACAACCCCACCACGTGGCTGCGCCCCGGCGTACCGCACGACGGCTACCTCGCCGAATTCCTCATGCGCTGCAAGGGCATGATCCGCTCTGGCATCTGATCGCCCGCGCCCGCGTCCGGCCTGTCGTCGCCGGGCGCGGGCGCATGCGGGAAAATGGCTCGGTGACCACCGAGAATCCCCGCCCCCGACCGCCGGCGATGAGCCCGACCATCTTGGTGATCACACTGTCTCGGCGGGTCGAGGCCGAGTTGAGTGCGGCCTTGGCGCCGCTGGATCTCACGGTGGCCCGGCTCGGGCTGCTCGGTCACATCAACGGGGTGCCGGGGGCGTCGTTCAGCGAGCTGGCGCGGATGTCGGGGACGAGCGTGCAGAGCGTGCACACGGCGGTGAAGTCACTCGTCGCGGCGGGGCTGGTGCAGGATCGCACCGCGCGGGCGGGGTCCGCGTCGGCGATCGAGCTCACCGAGGCGGGGACGCAGCTGCTCGGTGAGGCACGAAAAGTGGTGACACAGGTGGACACTCAGCTTTTCGGGCCCGAGGCCGACCCGATTCAGCGGCGGGTCGGCGCGGCCATCGTGGCCGCGTTCACCGGCGCGTCGCCGCCCTGACCCGCGCCGTCACCGGACGTGACAAATCCGACCTTCAATGTTGTTGAAACTCGCGCTAAGCTTCAGCCACATTGAAGGCCGGAGGGAGTCGGTAGGTGGAACATCTGTTGTTGTCCGTGCATGTGGTCGCGGGCATCGTCTTCGTCGGGGGTTCGGCGGTCGCGACCAGCCTGTTCCCCCGCTATGCCCCGGTCGCCGCGGGCGGCCCCGACCCCGAGTCGGTACGCAGCAAGTCCGTGGCCGTTGCCCTGCACCGGATCACCGGCAACTACGCCAAACTCGCGATCATCGTCCCGGTGATCGGCATCGTGCTGGCCACGATCCAGGGCCGGATGAACGAAATCTGGATCACCACCGCCATGGTGACCACCGCCATCGCCGGCGGTCTGCTCGCCGTGCAGATCTACCCGATGCAACGCGAAGCACTGGACGAACCCGACGACGGCAAGCGCCTGCGGGTGCTGTCGATGCTGGCAGGCATCTACAACCTGCTCTGGACGGCTGTGGTCGTCCTCATGATCGTCCGTCCCGGATCCGCGAGCTGAAGGAGTGTCGGCATGACCGAGGTATCCGCCGACGAGGTCGACGGATTCCCCTGAGCCGCAACGTCAGGCGTGTTTGGCGCCGATGGTGTGGAGTATTTCGTGGATGATCGGGTCGGTCAGACGGTTGGTGACCGTGCGACCTTCGCGGGTCGAGGTGACGCAGCCCTCGTGGCGCAGGATGCGGAGGGCTTGGGAGATCGCGTTCTCGGTGCGGCCGATGGCGGCGGCGAGTTCGCCGACGCTGATGCCCGGGGTGCGGTGCAGGCACAGCAGGATTTCCAGGCGGTTGGGGTCTGAGAGCAGGTCGAATCGCTGAGCCCATGCGGCGATCTCGACGTCGCTGATCGCGCGCCGGCCCAGTTCGACCGGCGATCCTTCCAGTGTGTGCGGCTCTCCCATGACGATGCTCAGCTTAATCGCCGACTGGACAACGTCGCCATTACCCGGCCAGGGCGGTGCTCAGTTCGCGAGGCGTATGCGCAGCGTCTCGTAGGTGGGGATGAAGACCTTGCGGCGGTAGCGGCGCTCGACGATCTGCCACGGTGTGCCCGCCGCGGTGAGCGCCGCGAGCAGCGCGGTGAGTTCGGAGTGGACGAGCTGCGCGCCAAGGCACAGATGGCGGCCGCCGCCGAACCAGAGCTGCCGGGTCTCCGGCACGTAGTCGCGGTGCACGCTGAAATCGCCGACCGCGTTGTTGATCGTCCAGGTGAGGATCTTGACGTGCTCGCCCGCGCGCAGCTCGCGCCCGGCGATGTTCACGTCGGCGGTGACCGAGCGCCCGACCAGATAGGCCGGACTGGTCACCCGCAGGGTCTCACGGACCGCGTCGGGCAGCCGCTCGGGCGCGCCGAGCAGTGCCCGATGCTGCCCGGTGTCGTGCATGATCGCGACCATTCTGGTCATGGCGCTGGCCAGGGTGTCGGTGCCTGCCACGGCCATGAGAATCGCCAGCCCCGCCGCGTGCTCGACATCCAGACCCAGCTCCCGGCAGCGCCCGAGGGTGGTGTCGGGATCCGCGCGTGCGTAGGCGCTAGGGACATTGACAGCCAACTGCCCGGCCAGCTCCTTCGCGCGGGCCACCGCGACCGGGTCGAGGGTGGTCGATGCCATGGTGCCGAAACCGAGGTTGACCAGCTCCTCGACATGGTGGAACAGCCGCAGGAACAGCGCGTCCAGGTCGTCGGTGTGGTCGCCGCCGATGGCCGCGGCGATGTCCTCGGGGCGCATGCCGACCAGGTCGGACACGCTGCGCCCGACCAGGATCTGGGCGCGGGCGGCGATGTCGACGGTCTCGCCCGCGGCCAGCCGCTCCCGCAGATCCCGCAGGTCGGGGCCGATTACGCGCTCGACGAGGGCATCGGTGTGGGTGAGGGTGAACAGGTCGCGCACTGTGGTCCGCAGCTCGGTATGGCCTGGGCCTTCGAACAGGTCCTCGACCCAGTCGCCGATGACCTGCGCCCACCAGTGCCCGGCCGCGCCTTCGGAGACGATGCTGAAGTGCGTGCTGTCGTTGTAGATCTGGCGCGCGACCAGCGGATCGGCAACGAACCAGCCGAGTTTGGGGACCTTGCGAATCGGCCGTGCGATCCTGCCGAGCAGCAGAACGCCAGGCAGCCAGGGCTGACCTGCGGCTAGGAGGGTGAGTTCATGGCGTCGGGCGGCACTCCACACCCCGGCACAATCTAGTTGACCGTGACCGAATAGTGAAGGTCTGTGACTAGGATCGACGAGATGCGCTGATGGCGGATTGTGCATCGCGCGATATTCGGAAGTGAACACATGGTGAGATCGACAATCGAAGCCGTCGGCGCGTATCTGCCGGCCCGCGAGGTGACCACAGCGGAGTTGATGAGCCGATTGGCCGTCGACGCGCCCCTGGATCTGGAGAAGGTCAGCGGGGTCGTGGCGCGTCGCGTCCGCGGCGTCGACCCGGACGGCAGGCCGGAGGACTCGTACACCATCGCCCTCGCCGCCGCCCGCAGCGCGCTGGCGAATTCCCGGTACGACGCCGCCGATCTGGACGTGATCATCTCCTGCTCGATCACCCGCACCCGCGGCGAGAACTTCTGCTTCGAGCCGTCGTTCGCGCTGCTGCTGCGCAACGCGCTCGGGGCGACGCGGGCCATCCACTTCGACGTGTCCAATGCGTGCGCCGGAATGATGACCGGAGTCCTGTTGCTGGACAGAATGATTCGGTCCGGTGCGGCCCGGCGGGGCATGGTGGTCTCCGGCGAGTGCATCACGCCGATCTCCGACACCGCGGTCCGCGAGATCTCGCAGAAGTACGACCCGCAGTTCGCCTCGCTCACTGTCGGTGACGCGGGCGCTGCGGTGATCCTCGACGGCACCGACGGACCCGGCCTGGATTACGTCGAGCTCAACACCAGTGCGGCGTTCGCGAAACTGTGCCTCGGCATGCCGAGCGATCAGGGTCCCGGTGTGGCGCTCTACACCGACAATCGCGCGATGCACAACGAGTCGCGGTACCTGCTGTGGACCTCGCGGCAGCGTGAATTCCTCACCGCCCGTGGCTCCGGCTTCGCCGACGAGGGTTACGACTACCTGATTCATCACCAATTCAGCGGTCCCGCAGTGGAATTGATCGACAAGATCGCCGAGCGCGAGTTCGACTCGGTGATGCCGCCGAAGCTGGCGGTGCTGGACCGATACGGAAACACCGCGTCGACATCGCATTTCGTGGTGTTGCACGACGCAGTGCGGCAGGGTCTGCTCGCGCCGGGGTCCAAGGTGCTGCTCGTGCCTGCCGCCTCCGGGGTGGTCGCCGGGTTCCTGTCGGTGACAATCGGCGATCTGCGGGTATAGGACAGTATGGGAATCATCATTTCTTCGGCCGTGACGCAGACCGGCGGAGTCAGTTCGGTGGGCCAGGCGGCCGAGGCCGCGCGTGCCGCGCTGACCGGCGCGGGCTGTACGCCCGAACAGATCGACGCGCTGATCAATGTCGGGGTGTACCGCGACGCGAACCTCGTCGAACCGGCCGTGGCGGCGCTCATCCAGCAGGCCGCAGGCATCGGCCTGGAGTACCGGCCCGGTGACGTGCCGTGTCTGTCGTTCGACCTGATGAACGGGGCATGCGGCGTGGTCAATGCCGTCGGTGTCGCCGCGTCGCTGCTGGCCGACCTGCCCGCCGGACACGTGGTCATCGTCTCCGGCGACGCGCACCCGTCGATGCGGGCCGACGCCGACTTCCCGTTCGAACCGGTGGGCGCGGCACTGGTGCTCGAGAATTCCACCGACGCTGTCGGTTTCGGCGGCGTGCATGTGAGCGCCGGTGACGCGCTGCCCGACCCGCAGGGGTATGTGAACCTGTCGACGATGGGCTCCACCGGCCGGTCGGCGTTGACGGTGGAGCTCGGTACCGACACCGCCGAACTCGTCGAGCACGCGGTCGCGGCGGCGCGCGAAGCGCTGGCGGCCGACGATATCGACGCGGCCCAGGTCGTGCTCGTGTGCGGCAAACCGACGCCCGGCTTCGCTGCCGCACTGGCGGCAGAGCTCGGTGTCGGCGCCGTGGTGACCGACGACTTCGCCGGTGACGCGCACACGTCCGCGTTGACGGCCGCCTATGTGGCGGCGCGCGATGCCGGGCTGACGCAACGGCCGCTGCTGTTCGTCGCGGCCGACGGCGGACCCACCGCCGCGGCCGTCACCTACCGCGGGCCGGGGGTGCGGTGATGACAACACACGCCGCTTCGAGAGCGGACGGAAATACAGAGAGGTGGACGGTGGCGGCACCGCAACAGAGCCAGGCACGACATCGCGCGGCTACGGCGAGCGCTCCGAGCCGAGGGACCGTACTCGCGCTGCGGACGATCCCTGTGCTGGGCTGGGCATTCGTGATACTCGGGGTCGTGCGGCCGTTCCGTTCGCGCCTGCTGAAGATCGCGTTCTGGATCGACCTGGCGCTCAGCGTCGGCGCGCATCTCGCCCAGATTCCCGCCGCGCGCCGCGTGGCCGCCGAGCGGGGAATCGGGCCGGGGCGGGCCGCCGCGATGACGATGCTGTTCGGTGCGACGTGGTGGAAGACCCTCGGCGAGGCCGATCGGTGAGCCCGGCGTGGACGGCGGCGACAGCGCGAATCGGTGTGCCCAGCTGTCCGCGCCGCGTGCGCGCCTTATGGTGACGCGATGACTGTGCTGGTGACGGGGGCGAGCGGCTTCGTCGGCGGAGCGATCGTGCGCGGCCTGCTGGCGCGCGGTGTGCCGGTCAGGGCGATGGCGCGCGACCCCGCGTCCGCGCCGGCCGGTGCCGAGGTGGCGGTGGCCGATCTCGCGGACGCCGCGACCCTGGCTCGCGCCGTGTCCGGAGTGCGTGCCGTGGTGCACGCCGCGGCGCTGCTCGGGGAATTCGGGCGGCCCGCGGAGTTCTTCGCGGTGAACGTGGCCGGGACCGATCGGCTGATGCAGGAGGCCGCGGCGGCAGGCGCGGCGCGGTTCGTCTTCATCGGGAGTCCGAGTGCGCTGATGGCGCCCGACGGTGGCGACCAGCTCGGCATCGACGAGTCGGCGCCCTACCCCGCCCGGTTCCTGAACAGCTATTGCGAGACCAAGGCGGTGGCCGAGCAGCTGGTGCTGGCGGCCGATACGCCGGAGTTCACGACGTGCTCGCTGCGGCCGCGCGCGGTGTGGGGGCCCGGTGATCGGCGCGGGCCGATCGTGCAGCTTCTGGCGAAGTTGCGGGCGGGGCGGTTGCCCGACCTGTCCGGCGGCCGGGAGGTGTGGGCGTCGCTGTGCTACGTCGACCATCTCGTGCAGGCGGTGGAGCTGGCGCTCGAGGCCGAGAAGGTCGGTGGGCGAGCCTATTTCGTCGCCGATGCCGAGCCGGTGTCGGTGTGGCCGACGATGGGCGTGGTGGCGCAGCGGTTCGGGTTGGCCGCGCCGAGTATCACCGTGCCCCCGCCGGTGTTGAGTGGCGCGCTGGCGGCGATCGAGACGGTGTGGCGGATTCCGGCGGTCGCGCAGCGCTGGACGCCGCCGTTGTCGCGGTATGCGGTCGCGCTCGTCACGCGGTCGGCGACCTATGACATCTCCCGTGCCGAACGGGAACTCGGCTACCGGCCGACGGTGCCGTTCGCCGACGGTCTCGAGCGCTTCCACGAGTGGGTCACCGGGATCGGTGGTCTCGACCAGCTGGTGGCCGACCTGTGAACAGCGGTGCGCTCTGGGTGGTGATTCCCGCGTTCGACGAGGAGCGCGGGATCGGCGCGACGTTGACTGCTATTGCGGCGCAACGGGATACCGACTTCACGGTGGTTGTGGTGGACAACAACTCCAGCGACGCCACCGTCGAGATCGTGCGTTCGTTCGCCGCGGCGCATCCGGTCCCGGCGATCGAGGTGATCACCGAGCCGCAGAAAGGCACCGGCGCGGCCGCCGACACCGGGATGCGGTACGCGATCGCGCAGGGGGCGACCTTTCTGGCCCGCACCGACGCCGACTGCCTGCCCGCGCCCGACTGGACGCAGCGGATCAAGGCCGGGTTCGATTCCGGGCTGCGCCTGGTCAGCGGGCAGCTGATTCCGCGGACGGACGAAGGGGTTTCGTGGCGGGATCGCACCGTCATCCGGGTCGCGTTGGAGGTGGCGTCGGCCTTCGGGAAGGTGCGCTCGGGTAATCGCGATCCGAAATATCTCGGTCCCTATGTGATGACGCCCGGGTGCAATATGGCGATCACCGCCGAGTTGTACCTTGCCGCAGGCGGATTCCCGCGTACGGCGATCGAGGACCTGCACGAGGATCGCGCGCTGGTCAACGCGGTGCGCACGATCACCACCGACTACGGGTTGCGCCGTGATGTCCGGGTGTACGGATCCAACCGGCGGGTGCGTGCGTGGGGCATCCGCAAGACGCTGGCCTGGTACGCCGACCATCGGTACCGGCCCGAGGTCGTCGATATTCGATGACGACCGACTTTCTCGAACGCCTCGCCATGCAGGCCGACCGTATTCCCGACGCGTCCGCCCTCGGTACGGTCGGCGAACGCGCGCTGACCTATCGCGAGCTCGTCGACACCGTCGACCGGGTCGCCTACAACCTCGGGGCGGCCGGGTTCCTGCCCGGTGATCGGATGCTGTTCTCGATCCGGCCGAGCGTGGCTTCGGTGACCCTGATCTTCGGGGTGATCGCGGCGGGCGGCACGATCGTCTTCGTCGACCCCGGCGTCGGGCCCTCGCTGTTCGCTCAGCGGGTGAAACTGGTTGATCCCGCCTGGGCGGCCACCGAGTCGCTGCTGTACGCGGTGAGCGGCCCCCTGGCCGGATTCGGGCGTCGGCGCGGGCTGAGTCTCCCCCGTTTCGGCGCACTCGATGTGCGGCACATCCACAGCGGTCCCTGGCTGCCGGGGACGCCGGCCGGTTCGATTCCGTTGCGCCGCTTCACCGGTGCTGCCGCCGGAGCTGCGAACGTACCCGCCGATCCGGAAGCAGCCGCGCTGATCGTGTTCACCTCGGGCACCACCGATGAGCCGAAAGCCGTTGTGCACACTCGTGCTTCGCTCGGTGCGGGACTGGCCGCGATGAGCGGACGGACCAGTCTCGCGCCCGGTGCGTTCCTGCACACCGAACAGCTGATGATGGGGTTGCCCGCGCTCATGGCGGGCGCGCGCTGGGCGATGCCGCCGTATCCGCGCTTCGGCACCCACATCGACCCGGTCCGGTTCACCCAGGGCCTGCACAGCGCCACCCACGCGTTCTACACACCCGCCGACCTGGCCGTCGCGCTCGACGCGCTCGAGTCCGGCGAGATCTCTGCGCCTGCGTACCTGCGCCAAGTCGCCCTCGGTGGCGCTCCCGTCACCTCCGCCTTGCTGCGGCGGGCACGGAAGTCGTTGCCCAGCACCGAGTTTCTCGCCATCTATGGGATGACCGAGATCCTGCCGGTCGCCGTCACCAACGATGTCGCCAAGCTCGCGCACGAGGGCGATCTGCTCGGCGCTCCCGTACCAGGGGTGGTGGCCCGGATCGCCGACGACGGCGAACTCGTGCTGGCCGGACCGAATCTGTGCCGCGGCTACCTCGGCGACGACCCGCTCTCGGAGGTCCGCACCGGCGATCTGGCGCGCTGGGATGGTGACCAGCTCGTGCTCACCGGACGCAAGAAGGACATGATGATCCGCGGGAAGACCAACATCTACCCGGGGCTGTACGAGCCGGTGATCACGGCGATCGACGGCGTCCGCGAGGCGATCATGATCGGCATCCCCGACGAGATCGGCGACGAACGCGTTGTCCTCGCCGTCGTCACCGACCCGGACGCAGGCGATGTCGCCGCGCTGCTGCGCACCCGATTGCCGCAGATCATCGACACCACCGCGGTCCCCGACGACATCGTGAGCGTCGACCGGATCCCCGTCAGCGGCCGCACGAACAAACCCGACCGCGCCGCCCTCCGCGAGCTGCTGCGCGAACGGCTCACCTAGGGCCTGCTCGAGATGAGCGGCGCGAGGGTGTGGTCGGCGAGGGATTCGATGGTTGCGCGCGGGAGCATGGTGTCGACGTAGCAGAAGGTGATCGAGAGGGTGGTGTCGAAGGTGGCTACGGCGACGGTGAGGGCGCTGGCGCAGGAGTTGGTGCCTGCGACGGTGAGGGCTGTGATGGGCAGGGGCTCGGGGGTTTCGGGCGGAGTGAGGCGGCCGAGGTTGCTGAGGGTGACATTCCAGGGGGCGCGGCGGTCTACGAGTTCTACGGCGCGCCTTCCCGATTCGAGCGAACGGGGGCAGCCGTAGCGGATGGCGGCCAGGCCGGTCAGGTCTGCGTGGTCGGCGAGACGTTGGGACAGTTGGATTTTCGCGGTGCGGGCCGCGTCCCACAGTGAGTGGTTCGAGCCGAAGGGGACGAAGGTCGGGAGTACGGCGGTGAACATGCCGGGTTCGTCGTCGGCGGGTGGTGGTTGTAGTCGGGACCGCAGGTCGACCGGGATGCCGATCCCGGCCACGCCGGATCGTCCAGGGCGATTCAGTTGGCCCAGCGCCTGGGCGAGGGCGGCGGCGAGCGCGGCATTGACGGTGACGCCGGCCCGGTGACAGCGGGTGCGGAGCTCGGCGAGCTGGTCGCCTTCGATGGTGCGGTGCACGGTGCGGGTGCAGCGAACGGGCAGCGGGGGCAAGTCGCCGGGGAGGCCCACGGGGCGCCGGACCGTCGCGGTGAGCTGACCGGCGAGGTTGGCGCGCAGGCACCGGAGCAGACGCGTGTGCGCGGGTGGGATCAGGTCGTCGGCGGCCGGGATCGGTGGCCGGGTGGCGGTGGGACCGGGCGCGCCGAAGGCGACGGCGAGGATGCGTGACGCGAGCGAGGCCATCGAACGGCCGTCGATCAGCACGTGTGAGAAGACCAGGATCAGGTCGTGCAGTTCGTCGGAAGTGCCTGGGCGCCAAGCGAGATCGACGAGGCGGCCCGGTGCCGTCGACAGGTCGACTGGTGTGGTGAGCTGGTCGTCGAAGACTGTGCGCCACTCCTCGGGGTCGGCGACGATGCGGTGCAGGACCGGCAGGTGCGGGTCGTCCGAGGGGACGAATCGGGGACCGTCGTCGACGATCGTGCGCAACAGCGGGTATTCGGCGACGACGGCGGCCGCCGCCTCCTCCAGTCGATACGCACCGATCGGGCCACGTACTCGTAACCGGACCACACAGTTGGCCGGGGACAGTTGATCAACCAGCCAGAACCAGCGTTCCGACGGCGACAGCGGGCGATCGATCTCGCCGGCGCGCACCATGGCGCCCTCCCCTTCCTCCGCACCTTGTCCAGATCCGCGGAGGACAACGAACCGACCGCGCGCATTCGAGGGTACGGCCGGGTCGTCCGCTCGGCGGGTACCTCGGCGGTCACGGTGTGCCGCAACAGACCTGGCGCCCCCGATATCGGGCCATCCGGACCGCTTCCGCGAGATGGGCCGAATCGCCGGCCGCGGGCGTCGCTATCGATCCGGGCCGGGACGCAGTACCTCTTCGCTCCACGCGGCCGCCGCCAGCAGCGCGTCGTCCCCACCCGCCGGCAGAGACAGCAGGACACCCCGCCCCGGCGCTCGGCTCGGCGTGGGCACGCTGATCCCGCAGCTGCCGAGATAGCTGAGCACCATGGTCGTGCGCAAGACCGCCGAGTTGGCGCTGTCGTAGCGGTCCGGGTCGGTCTGCAGGTCGGCGATCCGGGGTGGGAGGCAGCGCACCGTCGGGCACAGGAGCACCGCATTGCCCAGCTCGGCGGCGAATTCGGCACGGAGTCCGGGCATCGCGGCATACACCGGGCCGATGGTGTCGGCGGTGTGCACGTTGGCGTGGAGGCGGCGGCGGGTGGCTGCTTCGATGGGCATCGTCGACGTCAGGCGGTAGCTGTGCAGGCGGTAGGCCTCGGCGCCGACGATCGTGCCGTGCTCGTCCATCAGCCGCTGAGCCGCGTCCAGCGATGGGATTGGACGCACCTCGATATCGGCGCCTGCGGTGCGCATCTGTGCGAGGGTGGTGGCGAAGGCGTCGGCCACCGGGGCGGCGAGGTCCTCGGTCCATTCGCCCGTGGGCACAACGAACCGTGGCGGCGGACACCTCCGTATGCCGGCGGTCGTGCCTGCCACGACGCGCTGCGTGTCGTCCGCGGCGCGCTGTATGTCGTCAGCGGCGCGCTGAGTCTTGTCCGCAACGCACTGTGTGTCGTCCGCGACGCGGCCGAGTGAGTACATGGCGCGATGCGTGGCAGGGATCAGCACGCCGTCGAGCGCGGCGATATCAGCGACCGTGGTCGCGAAGAGGCCGATGCTGTCGAGGGTCGGCGACAGCGGTGCGAAGTCGTGCGGGCCGTATCTGCCTGGGCTGGCACGGAATCCGACGATGCCGCACAGCGCGGCAGGCACGCGGACGGAGCCGGAGGTGTCGGTCCCGACAGCCAGCGCCACTGTGCCGCGTGCGACCGCGACGGCCGAACCGGACGACGATCCGCCGGGAATCAGCGCCGGATCCACCGGATTGGCCGGTGTGCCGAAGCAAGTGTTGATCCCGAGACCGGAGAACGCGAACTCGCTGAGATTGGTCTTGCCGACCGTCACCAGCCCGCTGTCGTGCGCCCGCCGCACCAGTTCGCTGTCGACGGCGGCGGGTTCGTCGTGCTGGTGACTGGCCGAACCGCGCGTCGTGACGGTGCCCTGCACGTCGAACAGGTCCTTCCACACGATCGGCACACCGTCGAGGACACTGCGCCGGATTCCGCGGCGGGCCCTGCGGTCGCTCGCGGCGGCCTGGAAGCGGGCGCGCTCATCGGTGACGGCGATCATCGACGAAGCCGAATCTGGTCGGTGCGCAGCAGCTATCGCATCCTCGACCACAGCAGTCGCGGTGGTCTCGCCGGCGGTGACGACCTGTGCCGTCGCGATGGCAGTCATGATTGCGGCACTCCCCAGCGTCGAATCGGATTACTCGCACGCTATCGCGCACGCCGACGGCAGGATATGTAGAAATGCCCATCCGATACGCCAGAGAGTGTGGATACATCCATAGCGCGCACCCGCCGCCGATCGGTTGACTGAACGGCATGACAGCGTTGAGTTACCCCGAGCCGGTCACCGTGCCGGCCAGACAGGCCAGGTCGGTACTCCTGCGCACCGGCGACCGAGTGCGGATCACCGATGTCGCGGGCGGCCAGGTGGGTGACGTGTTCGCCTACAACGCCGACGACATCACCGAGTACCACAGCGCCGCACACACCCGCACCCACACCAGCCGCCTGTTCCCGACGCTGGGCGAGGCGTTCGTGACCAACCGGCGACGCCCGATCCTCACCTACCTCGACGACACCTCACCGGGCACGCACGACATGCTCATCGCCGCCTGCGACCCGGAACGCTATGCGGCGTACGGCGATCCGGGCCATGCCAGCTGCGCCGAGAACCTGGCGCTGGCGATGGCCGGGCACGGCTATCCGGCGCTGCCACACATCCCGCAACCGATCAACGTGTTCATGCGCATCCCCGTCGGCGCCGACGGCGACCTGTCCTGGTTCGCGGCGCCCACCCGGCCCGGCGATGCGATCACCTTCCGCGCCGAGATGGATTGTCTCGTCGTCGTCTCGTCCTGCCCGCAGGACCACAACGTCATCAACGGTGCAGGTCCGAGCCCACTGACCCTGACCGTCCTGCCCGCCACCACCGAGGAGAAGATCCGATGACCACCACCGACCTGGCCCACCCCGCCCTCGCGCCGTTCGAGCTCGGCACCCTCCGGCTGCGCAACCGTTTCACCGTCGCCCCGATGACCCGCATCTCCGCCGCACCGGACGGCACGCCCACCGACCGGATGGCCGAGTATTACCGCGAATACGCCGCGGGCGGCTTCGGCCTGATCACTACCGAGGGCATCTACCCGGATGCCACGCACAGCCAGGGCTACTACGGTCAGCCCGGCCTGGTCACCGCTGCGCACGTCGCCGGCTGGCGGGCGGTGGTGGACGCCGTGCACGCCGAGGGAGTGCCGATCGTCGCGCAGCTGATGCACGCGGGCGCGATCTCCCAGGGCAACTCCTACGGCGCCGAGACGATCGGGCCCTCCGCCGTGGCGCCGCCCGGGCAGATGATGGCCGACTACGGCGGCGTCGGCGGCCCGTGGAGCGCGCCGAGGGAGATGACCCTGCGCGATATCGACGAGGTGGTCGCCGGGTTCGCCGCAGCAGCGGCGAACGCGCGAGCGGCCGGGTTCGACGGCGTCGAGATCCACGGAGCCAACGGCTATCTGCTCGACCAGTTCCTCACCGACTACACCAATCAGCGCACCGACGAGTACGGCGGCCCGGTGGCCAACCGGATCCGGCTGACCGTGCGGGTGTTGCAGGCGGTCCGCGCCGCGGTCGGCGATCTCCCGGTCGGTGTGCGGCTGTCGCAGACCAAGGTCAACGACTTCACCTACCGCTGGCCCGGCGCCGACGCCGACGCGCGGGTGATCTTCGGCGCGCTGACCGACGCGTCCTACCTGCACATCGCCAGCGAGGGCCGCAATTTCCTGGAGACAGCGCGCCTGGCCGACGGGTCGACGATCACCCAGCTCGCCCGCGAGGTGTCCGGCAGGCCGGTCATCGCCAACGGTGGGATGCACGCCCTGCCCCAGGCCGCGGACGTGCTCACCGGCGGGCACGCGGATCTGCTGTCGCTGGGCACCGGCGCGCTCGCCAACCCCGACCTGCCGCGCCGGGTCGAGGCCGGGCAGCCGCTGGACCCGTTCGACCGTGAGATGCTGCACCCCATGGCGAATCTGGACACTGCCGCGGCCTGGCGCGCGCGCCGATGACCTCGTGGACCCGTGGCGCGGCCGCCGTGGCGACGCTGACCTTCGACGTCGACGCGGAGACGCCGATCCTCGCCGAGGGCAGGCACTACGCCGAGCACCCGATGGTGATGTCACACCAGTCCTACGGGCCGGATGTCGGCGTGCCGCGGATCCTCGATCTCCTCGACGACATGGCCGTTCCGGCAACGTTCTTCGTCCCCGGCTGGGTGGCAGAACGGCGGCCGGGACTGGCCGCGTCGATCGTGGACCGCGGGCACGAGGTCGCCCATCACTCCTACAGCCATCGGGCGCCGACCTCGCTGCCGCCCGGCGCCGAGCGCGCGGATTTCGTTCGGGCACTGGATGTTTTCGCCGCGCAGGGGATCGAGATCGCCGGGCACCGGGCGGCGATGTGGGGCGCCAGTCGCGAAACCCTCTGTCTGGTAGCCGAATACGGCCTGGCCTACGACTCCTCGCTGATGGGTGACGACCGGCCGTACCTGGTTCCCGGAGCGCACAGGCCCGTCGTGGAGCTGCCGGTGCACTGGTCGCTCGACGACTGGGAGCAGTACGCGTACCTGCCGGAACCGCGGATCGGGTCGGTCATCGAATCGCCGGACAAGGTAGAGCGGATGTGGCGGGCCGAGCTCGACGGGATGCGGCACTATCGGTGCCTGTTCAACGTGTGCATGCACCCGTTCCTCACCGGGCGCCCCGGCCGGATGATGGCTCTGCGCAACCTGATCCGCTACGCGCAGGAGTGCGGCGACGTGACGTTCGCGCGGTGCCGGGACGTGGCCGCCTGGGCCCGGGCGGACGCCGAGACGGCCGTCCGTCCGCTGCCCACCTACGCCGTGGATCCGGAGGTCTATCCCCGCTGAGGACCGGTCAGCGCCAGGAACAGGTCGACGACGTCCGCGAGCCGGTCGACATCGCGGCCGGTCAGCTCCGCGATCCTGGCCATCCGGTTGCGCAGGGTGTTGACGTGCACGTGCAGCGCTGCCGCCGTGACGCCCCAGCGACCGTCGTTGGCGAGGAAGACGCGCAGGGTGTGCTCTAGTTCGGTGCGCGCGCGGGCGTCGTGCGCACGGACCGCGCCGAGCACCTGGTCGGTGAACCGGTTCAGGACCTGCGGGTCAAGCAGGCCGAGCAGCATGCGGTGGGTGGCGATATCGGCGAAGGTGGCCGTATCGGGGCCGTCCTGCGCGCGCAGCACCTGGCAGACCTCCCTGGCCCGCACCAGCTGTTCGCGCAGGCCCGCGACGGCGGCGAGCTCGCCGAGACCGATGACGATGCGCCGCGCCGACGCGCGCCGGACGATGTCGGCCGACAGCTCGCCGGCGAAGATCGGCAGTTCCGCGGCGGTGCGCTCCCACGGGCACACCGCCACCACATCCCGGCTGCCCGCGGCGGTGAACACCGGGATGCCGTGGGCGGCGAAGATCGCGCCCGCGGCGTCGGCGATGTCGTCGAGGGGCACGTCCTCGTCCGCGGGCGCGAGGGCGAACACCGCGAGTGACCCGTCCGGCACGCCGTACGCGCGCAGCCGCTGACTCACCTCGCCGGTGCGACCGGGTCCGGACAGGATCATCTCCAGCAGCTCGGCCGCGAAACGGGCCTCGATGGCTTGCACCGCTTGCTGTTTGGTGACTTCAAGACTCAGGAACCGGGCCGCCTGGTCCAGTGCCTCCCGGTCGGCCGCGGTCATGGCAGCCGCCGGTTCCAGGCAGTAGAGCCCAGCATCGATCTCGCCCATCGCGCCCTCGACGAGATAGAGCGGCGATGGTGCGGCAACGAGCAGGTCGACCTCGAGCGGCGGCGGTGTGCGATTGAGCGCGGCGGCGGCCAGCCGGATCTGCTCGGCGGTCGGCGCACAGCCGATGGCGGCCAGGCAGCGGCCCCGGCGATCCACCACGAGCAGCGGCAACTCGGTGTCCCCGCGCAGGATTTCGAGGACGCCGACCGCACCGCTGCCCCGCGACAAGGCGGTCGCCAGTGCGTTCCCCCGGCGCACCGTCGCGGTCAGTTCCGCTTGCAGCACTTCGTTCTGGATGCGGGCGGCGGCGCGGGTGAGCGCGGCGAACGGGACACCGATGCACAGTTCGACCAGCGGGAGGTCGCGCGCGATGCATAGTGCGACAAGTTCTTCCGGTAAAGCGGGGGTCTGTGCCGTCAGCCCGAAGACCAAGCCGGCGGCGCCTGCCCGAACGAGCGCGTCGACGAATTGTTCCGCGGAGACGCGCGGGTACCAGAGCCCGTTGGTCAGCACCAGCTCGCCAGGGCGGATATAGCGCGACGGGTCGGGCAGCTCGGTGGTGTGCAGCCAGCGAATCTCGGCGGACAGGCGTTCGGCGAGCTCCGGCGTCACGATCCGCAAGCCCAGCGCGGGATCGGCGACTAAACGGCTGATGGTCAACACTTGGTGAAATCTACACAGTGGCTACCCCTAGCTGGATGAATCCACACCCCTGCATACTCAGCGCTTTCCTACGCTATTACTACGTGCGTATTATTGACCTATGGGTTTCGAGTGGCCTGATTGGGCGATCGCTCACCTGATCGGCGTCGAACCCAGCGAGGTTCGGCAGGTCCTCGCAGCGTCACGACGGTGGCCACGCCCGGCCTTCGACGGCCAGGTGACCGTTCTGACGGTGTGGGGGCGCACCACGGCCGGGCGCCCGTTGATCGTGGTCACACGGCAGCGCGACGACTGGACGTGGGTGATCATCGGCGCACGAGCGATGCGCGCCGAGGAACTGGCGCAATTCGAGCAGTGGGAAAGTGGGAACCGGTCATGAGCGATCAGGACTATCCATCGAGCAAAGAGGAACTCGCCGACTACCTGGATCGGCTGAGTTTCTCCGATGCGCCCGCCGAAGCTCCGCCCCGCCTGCCCGCCAACGAGGACATCATGGTGACCACCTCCATCCGGTTGCCGCTCGGCCTGCATTCCCGGTTGAAAGATCTCGCCGACGAGCGACGTGTAGGGGTATCAACCCTGCTCAGGGAATGGGCCGAAGCCGCGGTCGCCGAGATCGACGACGAGGATCAGATGATCTCGCTCGCCGAGGCGAAGCGGGCATTGTCTCGGGTCCACCCCATTCATCGGGCCAGCTGAGCGCGTTCGTCCCGGGATCGTTCTCGCAGGAGAACCGGGGGGTGTAAACATGCCTCATGATGTTCTGGCGGCGCCGATCGAAAGGCGAGCTGCATACCGTCCCCCGCTGGCCCAGCGACCCCGATGCCAGGAAGGCGCTGGCGCACTATCTGGACCGGCTGCCGACCGATCCGGCCGTGCCGCGGACCACCGAAATGTTGTTCAACGGTTGGGGACTCGATCTCGGCGGCAGTGATCTGTCCGGGCTCGATCTCGGTGGGGCCGAACTCGGCGAGGCGCGGCTGACCGGGGTCCGGCTGGTCGACACCGATCTCTACGGTGCCTGGATGTTGTCGACGGATCTGTCGGGGGCCGATCTCACCGGCGCCGATCTCGGCAAGGCCCAAGCCCGTGACTGCACGCTGCGCGAGGCCCGGCTGCACGGTGCCCGGCTGATGAAGGCCGACTTCGCGACCTCCGATTTCCATCGCGCCGACCTCACCGGCGCCGACCTGCGGCGAGCGACGTTCGGCGACACCGATTTCCGCGGCGCGAGCCTGCGCGAAGCGCGGATGGACAATGCCAGTTTCCGCGGCGCCCGGTTGGCGGGTTGCGAGGTGGCGGGCGCGGTCGGCGCGATCGGCGGGCCCGTCGATGTGGGCGAGCACAGTCCGCAGTGGCTCGACGGTGCCGCGTTGGCTTCATGGTTCGCCGCATCGGGCGCACCGGGAGTGACGGTTCGTTCGTTGCACCGAGAAATCGAAACCACGCCCGAGCGCGGGTGACGTACGCGTGAAAATCGTTGCGCAGGTGGGTAATCCGCGCGCATTCTATCGCCGTGCAGAAGGTATTCGCGGTGCTGCTCGCCTTGATCGTCGGATTCGGCGTCGTCGGCTGTGAGCACGACGCCGCCGGCGAGGACACCACCAAGGTGGTGGAAGAGGTCGTGTGCGAAATGGTGGTGCCGATCGTCGACGCCGTCCTGGTGAAGATGAAAGCCGGGGTGACGGTGACGGCGGCACTCATCGCCGGGGCCACCGGGCTAGTGCTGAGCAAAGCCTGCTCCTACCTGCTCGACCGCCTCGGCCAAGCCCCGGACGAGGAGCACGAGGTCACCCTCGACAACGGCAAGGGCTCGCAGACCACCAAGATCACCGGCAACACCTTCACCAGCGTCACGCAGGACTGGTGCAACAAGACCGGCGGCTGCACCGGCTACGACCGCTGCCCCACCTCCTACGTCTGCCTGTTCACCGGCAGCGAGGGCACCGGCAAGATGTCCCTGTTCAAGATCGGCTCCCCCGACCTGAGCAACCAGCACATCGACGCCGCGACGGTCTCGGTCTACAACCGCACCGGCAAGACAGCCACCCTCTTCACCGCCCGCAACAACAAGGGCGACACCTACACCATCGAGAAATCGAACAAGGGCGACCTCCCCGCCGCCTGGCAAGCCACCGCCCGCTCGATCACCGTCGGCCCCCTCCCGACCACCACATCGAGCACCACAACGGGCCCGAGCACCCCACCGCCGTCCACCTCGCGCACCCCGAATTCGTCGACACCGTCGACCTCCAAGACACCAACCGCCGTCCCGACATCCTGAAATCCGGTCAGCGACCGCCCCGCATCGCCACGATCGGAGATTCGACAGAACCCGGCCAGAGCATTCACACTGAACCCGCCCGCACAATCCGGACTGCGCAGGCGATTCCTGGCGCATTCGCCAAACGTGATTCCGTGGTGAGCAGTTCGCAACCGTAGGCTTCGGCTGCTGCGACATAGGCGGCGTCGTAGGCGGTCAGGTTGTCACGGAGGTCCCAGATTCTGGAAACGAGTACGCGGGTGACGGGAACCTCGGGATCCAGGCTGCCGAGGGCAGTGACAGCACGGTCGGCCTGGACGGAGGTGATCGTGCCCGCGCGGGTGAAGCGGCGGATCACCGACAAAACCTCGACGGTCCAGTGCTGCGGGGCGATCCAGCGGTTGTCGGCTTCCAGGGCAGCCCGGCAGGCGTCGCCGAGCGGGCCGGGGTTCAGGAGAGCGTGAACGAAGACCGACGCATCGACCACGATCACTCGCGAATCTCCGGCTCGGCCAGCGCCGAATCTCGTTCGGCGCGTTCGGCATCCAGCGCCACCACGACGTCCCGCGCCGTGAACGCCACGTCCATTGCGGCGGGGCTGAACTGTTTGAGCACCGCGATATTGTCCTGGCGCCGAGCTTCATCGCGGACCAGGTCGAACAGAAATGCCTGCAGCGACTGTCCGCGCTGGCGCGCCAACGCGACCAGCTGATCACGGAGCGGCTCCGGCACGTCGCGAATCTGCAGGGCAACCATGCATGCAACTATACATGCACTAGCGGGTGGCGTACACGACGCAGCCGCGCCGTATCAGGATTTGTCGCCAGGATGCGACAAAGGCTCCCACAGATAACCGTGGGAGCCTTTGTCGGTCGGTTACTGCACGCTCAGCGGCGGCGCTTGCCCTTGGTTTCGGCGCGGGCGGCTTCGCGGCGTTCGCGGCGGGTGCCGGGCTGGCCGCCGTATTCCTGGGCGTCGGAGTGGGATTCGGCGCGGCCGTCCTCGGCAGGGCCCGAGTAGTTCAGGCCGCGGGGGGACGCGTCCGACATGCCCTTGGCGCGCAGGGCCGGGGGGGCCTGGGTTTCGGCGGGAGTGTCCTGGGGGCGGGGGGCGCCGACCGGGGAACGCAGGCCCTGGCCGACCGAGACGCCTTCGGGCTGGGGCTGCTGGACCTCTACCTGGAGATTGAACAGGAAGCCGACCGACTCCTCCTTCAGGCCCTCCAGCATCGCGGCGAACATGTCGAAGCCCTCGCGCTGGTACTCGACCAGCGGGTCGCGCTGGGCCATCGCGCGCAGGCCGATGCCCTCCTTGAGGTAGTCCATCTCGTAGAGGTGCTCGCGCCACTTGCGGTCCAGGACCGAGAGCAGGACCTGGCGCTCCAGGTTGCGCATCGCGCCTTCGCCCGCCAGGCCGTCGATCTCCTGCTCGCGCTTTTCGTAGGCGGTGTGCGCGTCGTCGAGCAGGGCTTGGCGGAGTTCGTCGCGGGTGAGTTCGCCCGCGTCACCGGTGACGGTCTCGCCCGCGAGTTCCTTGTGGTCCAGGCTCACCGGGTACAGCGTCTTGAGGGCGGTCCACAGCTTGTCCAGGTCCCAGTCCTCGACATAACCCTCGGCGGTGGCGCCGTCGACGTAGGCGGTGACCACGTCGGTGATCATGTTCTGGACCTGGCCCTCCATGTCCTCGCCACGCAGGATCCGGTTGCGCTCGCCGTAGATGACGGTGCGCTGCTGGTTCATCACCTCGTCGTACTTCAAGACGTTCTTGCGGATCTCGAAGTTCTGCTGCTCGACCTGGGTCTGGGCGCTCTTGATGGCCTTGGAGACCATCTTCGCCTCGATCGGCACGTCGTCGGGCAGATTCAGCCGCGTCATGATCGCCTCGAGCGCGGCGCCGTTGAAGCGGCGCATCAGCTCGTCACCCAGCGACAGATAGAAGCGGGACTCGCCCGGGTCGCCCTGACGGCCGGAACGGCCACGCAGCTGGTTGTCGATACGGCGCGACTCGTGGCGCTCGGTGCCGAGCACGTAGAGGCCACCGGCCTCGCGCACGGCCTCGGCGTCGGCCGCGGTCTGCTCCTTGACCTGCTCGAGCGCGGAATGCCAGGCGGCCTCGTACTCGTCGGGGGTGTTCACCGGGTCCAGGCCCTGCTTGCGCAGCAGGATGTCGGCGATGATGTCGGCGTTGCCGCCGAGCACGATGTCGGTACCACGACCGGCCATGTTGGTGGCGACGGTGACCGCGCCGGGCCGACCGGCCTCGGCGATGATCTGGGCTTCCTGCTCGTGGAACTTCGCGTTCAGCACCGAGTGGGCCACACCGCGCTTGGTGAACTGCTTGGACAGGTACTCCGAGCGCTCGACGCTGGTGGTACCGATCAGGACCGGCTGGCCCTTCTCGTGCCGCTCCACCACATCGTCGACGACGGCGTTGAACTTGGCCTCTTCCGACTTGTAGATCAGGTCGGCCTGGTCCTTGCGGACCATCGGCTTGTTCGTCGGGATCGGGACGACGCCGAGGCTGTAGATCGAGTGCAGCTCGGCGGCCTCGGTCTCGGCGGTACCGGTCATGCCGGACAGCTTGTTGTAGAGGCGGAAGTAGTTCTGCAGGGTGATCGTCGCCAGGGTCTGGTTCTCCGGCTGGATCTCGACCTTCTCCTTGGCCTCGATCGCCTGGTGCATGCCCTCGTTGTAGCGGCGGCCGACCAGGATGCGGCCGGTGAACTCGTCGACGATGATCACTTCGCCGTCGCGGACGATGTAGTCCTTGTCGCGGGTGTAGAGCTCCTTGGCCTTGATGGCGTTGTTCAGGTAGCTCACCAGCGGGGAGTTCGCGGCCTCGTAGAGGTTGTCGATGCCGAGCTGGTCCTCGACGAACTCGACGCCGGCCTCGTGCACGCCGATGGTGCGCTTCTTGATGTCCACCTCGTAGTGGACATCCTTCTTCAGCAGCGGCGCGATGCGCGCGAACTCGGCGTACCACTTGGACGAGGCGTCGGCCGGGCCCGAGATGATCAGCGGGGTACGGGCCTCGTCGATGAGGATGGAGTCGACCTCGTCGACCACGGCGAAGTTGTGGCCGCGCTGGACGAGATCGTCCAGCGAGTGGGTCATGTTGTCGCGCAGGTAGTCGAAGCCGAACTCGTTGTTCGTGCCGTAGGTGACATCGGCGTGGTAGGCGACGCGGCGCTCGGCCGGGGTCATGCCGCCGAGGATCACGCCGACCTCGAGACCGAGGAAGCGGTGCACGCGGCCCATCCACTCGGCGTCGCGCTTGGCGAGGTAGTCGTTGACGGTGACGACGTGCACGCCCTCGCCGGAGATCGCGTTCAGGTACGCGGGGAGCACACAGGTCAGGGTCTTGCCCTCACCGGTCTTCATCTCCGAGATGTTGCCGAGGTGCAGCGAGGCGCCACCCATGATCTGGACCTTGTAGTGCTTCTGGTTCAGCACTCGCCAGGACGCCTCGCGGGCCACCGCGAACGCCTCGAGCAGCAGGTCGTCGAGGGTCTCACCCTCGGCGTAGCGCTGCTTGAACTCGGCGGTCTTGGCGCGCAGCTCGTCGTCGGTCAACTGCTCGATCTCGTCGCCGTACGCGATGACCTCGTCGGCGAGGTTCGAGAGCCGCTTGACCGTGCGACCTTCACCAATCCGTAGCAACCTCGTCAGTGTCAGCGCAGGCACGGGTCTCGTCAGTCCTCTGGTCGGGGTGTGTTCGGCTGGTTGGCCACAGTGTTGATGGCCATGGTAGTCCGCAGACCACCGTACCCGGCGGTGCGGACCCGTGCCCGGTGTACCGGAGGCAGACATCGGCGCTGGTCACGGCGCCCGACGGGCCTCGTTGCCCGGCACCGCGATTCACCTGCCGTGACGTAGGATGTAGCCCGTGCCCGGTCGGGGTCAGATGGCACCGAAAGGAGTATCGGAGCGCGTGATCACGAGATTGACGCCGCAGGATGCGTCGTTCTACCGGCTCGAATCGAGCAGCAACCCGATCCACATCGGCTCTCTCGCGATCCTCCAGAACTCCGAGGCCGACGCATCCGGCCAGGTCCTCGACTACGACAAGCTCATCGATCTGGTCGAATCCCGGCTGCCGCTGGTCCCCCGCTACCGCCGCAAGGTCCGCGAGATCCCACTCGCCCTGGGCAGGCCGGTGTGGGTGGAGGACAGTCGCTTCGACATCAGCTATCACATCCGCCGCTCCGCGCTGCCGGGTCCCGGCAGCGACGAACAGCTCTACGACCTGGTGGCCCGGCTCGCGTCCCGGCCGCTGGATCAGGGCAGGCCGCTATGGGAGATGTATCTGATCGAGGGGCTCGCCGACGGGCGCAGCGCCGTCTTCACCAAATCGCATTCCGCGCTCGTCGACGGTGACACCGCACTCGAGATCGGGCACGTGATCCTCGACAACAGCCCACTGCCGCGGGAGCTGGCCGACGTCGCGTGGCGCGCGCCGCGCGAACCCACCGACGTGGAGCTGCTGGCGGGGGCGCTGTCGCACCTCGCCGCGCAGCCGCGCGAGGCCTACGAGGTTGCCCGTGACGCGGGATCGAATGCGTTCGGGCTGGTCAGGGGCACCAGGATGGCGGTGAAGGCGGCGACCAACGCGGTGCGCGCCGCGACCTCGGGTGTCGCGGACAGCCCGCTCAACGCCCGCACTTCGCGCAGCCGCCGCTTCGATGTCGTGCGTACCGACCTCGACGACTACCGCACCATCCGGCGCCACTTCGACTGCTCGATCAACGACACGGTGCTCGCCGTGGTCACCGGCGCGCTGCGCAACTGGCTGCTCTCACGCAACGAGGCGCTGGTCGAGTCGACGAATCTGCGCGCCGTCGTGCCGATGTCGGTGTACGTCGACGGCGGTGACCAGCTGACCCCGGCCAGCGAGGTGTCCTCGTTCCTGATCGACCTGCCGGTGGGCGAACCGAATCCCGTGATGCGTCTGTCGCACATCTCGCACGCCACCGAAGCCGCGGGTCGGCAGCGCCGCGGAGTGCGGGCGCGCACGCTGGTGCACCTGGCCGGGTTCGCGCCCGCCAGCCTGCACGCGATGAGTGTGCGGGCGGCGAGTACCTTCGCCGACAACACGTTCAACCTGGTGATCACCAACGCGCCGGGACCACAGACCGCGATGTACATCGGCGGCGCGCGCATGCTGGAGATGTATCCGGTATCGCCGCTGCTGCGCAATCAGACGTTGAGTTTCGGGCTCACCTCGTACGACGGTCAGGTCTTCTACGGACTCAACGCCGACCGCGACGCCATGGCCGACATCGACGTTCTCGCGGCGTCGGTGCACGAATCGATGGAGGAGTTGCTCGGTGTCTGTCCCTGAGAACGGCAAGTTGCGCGTCTACATCCCGGCGACGATCCCGATGCTGCGGCAACTCGTCGACGAGCGGGAGGTGTTCCCACTCGGCGCCACCGCGTTCGCCGTGACGCCCGCCCTGCGCGAGGCCTACGCCGCTGGTGACGACGAGGAACTGGCCGAGGTCGCGATGCAGGAGGCGGCCAGGGCTTCGCTGCGATTGCTCGCCGCCGAACGCGACGGTCTCGACGACGTGGGCGCCGAGGGCGAGGCGGCCACCCCGGGCAGCCCGGTGTACCGGCGCGCGGTAATCGCCGCCGACGTCACCGGCGCGAAGCTGCGGCCCGACCTCGACGACGCGGTGGTGAAGCTGGCCGGGCCGATCAGCTACGACCAGGTCGCGTCCGTGCATGTCGACCTCGCCGACGCCGAACCGCAGGTCGCCAAGGCCGTCGACGTCATCGACGCCGCCGATCTGGGCGACACCGACGCCGAGTTCGTCCTCGGTGACGCCGAGGATCACCAGCTGGCCTGGTACGCCACCCAGGAGCTGCCGTTCCTGCTCGACCTGCTGTGACATCTCCGGAGATCAACGCGCCTGCCGCCGCTGCCACTGCCACCAAACCTACGATGCCGTAACCTGGCAGCGAGCGAGCTACCCCACGGCGGCTCCGAGCACACAGGGAGACAACGGCAAGCATGGTCATGAACAAGTTCCGGGAATGGCTCGAAGCACCGGCCGCGCAGGTCGGCGACCGCGGCGGCAAGCTCAACGTGCTGCGTGGCGCGGTGGCCCGGGTGACCACTCCCCTGCTGCCCGACGACTACCTGCACCTGGCCAACCCGCTGTGGTCGGCGCGGGAGCTGCGCGGGCGGATCGTCGAGGTGCAGAAGGAGACCACCGACTCGGCGACGCTGGTGATCAAGCCGGGCTGGGGCTTCGACTTCAAGTACCAGCCGGGCCAGTACATCGGCATCGGCATCCTGATCGACGGCCGCTGGAACTGGCGTTCGTACTCGCTGACCTGCCCGCCGGACTGGACCGGCGAGGGCGGCAAGCGGCTCATCTCCATCGCGGTGAAGGCGATGCCGGAGGGCAAGTTGTCCAGCCACCTTGTCAACGGGGTGGCCGCGGGCACTATCGTGCGCCTGCAAGCGCCCCAGGGCGGGTTCGTGATGCCGGAGCCGCCGCCGGCGAAGGTGCTCTTCCTCACCGCGGGCAGCGGCATCACCCCCGTGATGTCGATGCTGCGGACGATGGACCGGCGCAACGGCGTCAGCGACGTGGTGCACGTGCACTCCGCTCCCACCGACGCCGATGTCATGTTCGGCGCCGAACTGCGCGAGCTGCACGCCAAGCACCCGAGCTTCGTCTCGCACCTGCAGCTGACCGACGAGCAGGGCCTGTTCTCCCTGGCGAGTCTCGACGAGCTCTACCCCGACTGGCGCGAGCGCGAAACCTGGGCGTGTGGACCTGCGCCGATGCTCGACGCGATCGAACAGCATTGGAAGACAGCGGGAATCCCCGACAAGCTGCACATCGAACGCTTCGAGGTCGAGCGTTCCGCGGTCGGCGAGGGCGGCACCGTGACCTTCGGCACCACCGGCCGCACCCTCACCGTCGACGGCGCGACCAGCCTGCTCGAAGCCGGCGAATCCATCGGCGTGCAGCTGCCCTTCGGCTGCCGCATGGGCATCTGCCAGACCTGCGTGGTCACCCTGACCGCGGGACACGCCCGCGACCTGCGCAACGGCGACGAGCGCCAGCCGGGCGACAAGGTGCAGACCTGCATCTCGGCCGCGGCGGGTGACTGCACCCTCGACGTCTGACCATCCCACTCACCGGGGACAGCAGGTACCCTCGGAGTCATGCGCCGGCCATATCAATGGCCGGCAGCGGCTGGTCCAGGCCTACCTCGCGCCGACCGGCGCAGCAGGGCCGAGAACAGCGGCGCAGCCGCACCGTTCTCGGCCCGCCTCGATTCTGCACCGAACCGACCAGCCGCCACATCGAACAGAGAGGACCCCGGTGGCCATCACCGATATCCAGGCCTTCGCCCATCTCACGTCGGCCGACATCGAGACACTGGGGAAAGAACTCGATTCGATCCGCCGTTCGGTGGAGACCTCCCGCGGCGCGCGCGACGCGAAGTACATCCGGCGCACCATCGCCGCGCAGCGCGCGCTCGAAGTGGCTGGGCGCGCGGTGCTGTTCGGCAGCCGTAACCGCTGGGCGTGGCTCGGTGGCACCGCGCTGCTGTCGGTGGCCAAGATCATCGAGAACATGGAGCTCGGGCACAACGTCAGCCACGGGCAGTGGGACTGGATGAATGACCCGGAGATCCACTCCACCAGCTGGGAGTGGGATATGACCGGGACCTCGGCCCAGTGGCGCCGGGCGCACAACTACTCACACCACACCTACACCAACGTGCTCGGCAAGGACGAGGACCTCGGCTTCGGCATCCTGCGGATGACCCGCGACGAGGTCTGGCATCCGAAGCACCTGGTGCAGCCCGCGGCGAATCTGCTGCTGGCCGCCACCTTCGAGTGGGGCATCGCGCTGCACGACCTCGGCATCGAGAAGGAGCTTGCCGGAGTTCCGCAGAAGCAGCTGCTGTCCGAACCCAACAAGGAGTTCGCCCGTAAGGCGGGCCGCCAGGTGGTCAAGGACTTCGTGCTGTACCCGGCGCTGACCGGGCCCGCGTGGAAGTCGACACTGAAGGCCAACGCGACCGCGAACCTGGTCCGCAACCTGTGGGCGTACGCGGTGATCTTCTGCGGGCACTTCCCCGACGGCGCGGAGAAGTTCACGATCTCCCAGCTCGACGGTGAGACCCAGGGCGAGTGGTACCTGCGTCAGATGCTGGGCAGCGCCAATTTCAAGGCCGGGCCGGTGATGGCCTTCATGAGCGGCAATCTCTGCTACCAGATCGAGCACCACCTGTTCCCCGACCTGCCGAGCAATCGGTACCCGGAGGTCGCGGCGCGGGTGCGCGAACTGTGCGACAAGTACGACCTGCCCTACACCACCGGTTCGCTGGGCAAGCAGTATCTGCTGGCGTTCCGGACCATCCACAAGCTGGCGCTGCCCGACCGGTTCCTCAAGCGAACCGCCCACGACGCGCCCGAGACGTCCTCGGAGCACAAGTTCGCCGGCATCTCGCTGCCGGAGGCGCTGCGCGTCGACCCGGAGACGGGCAAGCGCTTCGGGCTGCGCTCGGCGCTGCATGACGCAAAGGTGTCGCTGGAGATCAAGGCCAGGCACGAGAAGGAAGTGCTGCGCGAGGCCAAGGCGACGCTGAAGGCGCGGGCCCGGCAGGAAAAGCTGGCGCTGCGCGAGGCGAAGCGGGCGCTGGGCGAGCGTGCCCGCCGCCGCGGGTGAGATAACATCTCGGCCTCTTTTCCGCAATAGGACGCTTCACACAATCCAGCACTGAAATCGCCAACCTACGCTCTCGTAACCTACGGTAGTGTAGCCGCCATGGCGATCTCGGATGTCAAGGAATACGCGCACCTCACCGCCGCGGATGTCGAAGCTCTCGGTGCGGAGTTCGACGCGATCCGCCGCGAAATCGAATCTTCGCGGGGGGCCGCCGACGCGCGATATATCCGCAATGTCATCCGGCTACAGCGAGCTTTGGAGATCAGCGGCCGCACGGTGCTGTTCGCCAGCTTCCTGCCGCCCGCGTGGCTGGCGGGCGTCGCCCTGCTCGGCACTGCCAAGATCATCGAGAACATGGAGATCGGGCACAACGTCATGCACGGGCAGTGGGACTGGATGAACGATCCGGAAGTCCACTCCACCTCGTGGGAATGGGACAACGCGGGCCCGTCGGCGCACTGGAAGATCACCCACAACTTCCTGCACCACAAGTACACCAACGTCCTCGGCATGGACGACGACATCGGCTACGGCCTGCTGCGCGTCACCCGTGACCAGCGCTGGATGCCGTTCTACCTGGGCAACCCGGTCTACAACCTGCTGCTGCAGATGCTGTTCGAGTACGGCGTCGCGATCCAGCATCTGGAACTGGGCAAGGTCGCCAAGAAGAAGTGGACCAAGGACTCCCCGGAGTGGCAGCAGTTCGACGCCGACCGCAAGCTGGTGCTCAAGAAGATCGGCAAGCAGGCCGCCAAGGACTACCTGATCTTCCCGCTGCTCACCGGCCCGTCGTTCCTCACCACCCTCACCGCCAACATGGCCGCCAACGTGGTGCGCAATGTGTGGACCAACGCGGTGATCTTCTGCGGGCACTTCCCCGACGGCGCCGAGAAGTTCACCAAGGCCGACATCGAGAACGAGACGCAGGGTGAGTGGTACCTGCGCCAGATGCTGGGCAGCGCCAACATCAGCGGCGGCCCGGTCATGCACTTCATGACCGGCAACCTCAGCCACCAGATCGAGCACCACCTGTTCCCCGACCTGCCGAGCAACCGCTACGCCGACATCGCCGTGCGGGTGCGTGAGCTGGCCGACAAGTACGACCTGCCCTACACCACCGGTTCGCTGCCGGTGCAGTACTTCAAGTCCTGGCGCACGATCCTCAAGCTGGCGCTGCCGAACAAGTACCTGCGCCACACCACCGACGACGCGCCGGAGACCAAGTCCGAGAAGCTGTTCGCCGGTAACGCGGTCCCGACCATCGACCCGGAGACGGGTCGTCGCCGCGGTCTGCGCACCGCGCTGGCCGCCGGGCGCAAGCTGGCCCGCCGCTCGATGGCCTGACGGCCTGAGGTTGACTGGTCGGCGTGTGTGCCGACCAGTTGAGCGTCTACGACGCGATCCGCCTGCGCCGTGATGTGCGCGCCGAATTCACCGGCGAGCTCGTCGACGACGAGACCCTCTGGCGGATTCTGGACGCGGCCCATCGCGCGCCGAGTGTCGGCAACTCCCAGCCGTGGGACTTCGTCGTGGTCCGGCAGGCGGATACCCTGCGCCGCTTCGCCGACCATGTCGCGGGCAAGCGGGTCGAGTTCAGGGACGCGCTGCCTGCCGACCGGGCCGAGACCTTCGAGCCGATCAAGATCGACGGGATCGTCGAGAGCGGCACCGGCGTCGTGGTCACCCATGACGACCGGCGCGGCGGACCCCAGATCCTGGGCCGGGCGACCGTGCCCGAGACCGGGGTGTACTCGACGGTGCTGGCGATCCAGAACCTGTGGCTCGCGGCGACCGCGGAGCAGGTCGGCGTCGGCTGGGTGTCGTTCTACGATCCGGACTTCCTGCGCGAGCTGGTCGACCTGCCCGTGGGCATCAAGCCGGTGGCCTGGCTGTGCGTCGGCCCTGTCCGCGAGTTCCAGCAGGTACCCGACCTGGAACGATTCGGGTGGCGCTCGGGTCGTTCGCTCACCGAGGCCGTCCATCACGAAACCTTCGGGGGCTGAACGCGATCCGGGCACCCGCTGGAGTGGCGGATGCCCGGAGGGGGTGACGGTGTCAGGCCAGTCTGATCAGGCCGTAGTCGAAGGCGTGTCTGCGGTAGACCACCGAGGGCCGGTCGGTCTCGCGGTCGTGGAACAGGAAGAAGTCGTGTCCGACCAGTTCCATCTGATACAGCGCGTCGTCCACCGACATCGGTGTCGCGGTGTGCACCTTGGTGCGCACGATGTGGCCGGGACCGCCTTCGTCTTCGGCTTCCTCGGCATGGGCGTGCGCGGCAGCGCCGTTCGCCTGGGTGAACAGGGATTCGTCCACCAGCGTGGCGGTGGCCCGTGCGACCGAGACGGGCGTCTTGTCGCCGTAGTGCACGACGCGCCGCTTGTCCTTGGACCGGCGCAGTCTGGTCTCGATCTTCTGGGTCGCCGAGTCGAGCGCGGCGTAGAAGCTGTCTGCGCAGGCTTCCGCGCGCACGATCGGTCCACGGCCGCGCGCGGTGATCTCCACACGCTGACAGGCCTTGCGTTGACGACGGTTGCGTTCGTGGAACAGTTCCACATCGAAGAGGAAAATCGACGGATCGAAGCGCTCGAGACGAGCCAGCTTCTCCGCGACATGGATTCGATAGTGGTCGGGGACTTCGACATTCCGACCGGAGACCACCACTTCGGCGTTCGGGCTCTCGGTCGTGTCGGGGGCACTGTCAGCCAGTGCCGAAGGGTCAGCATCTCGCACTGATGCCCGTGAAGAAGTCGTCACGCGTACCTCCCGGATATGGCCGCACACGATAGAGCGAATGCGGCGGGATTGAGCTGTGCCGATCGGGAATCGCTCGGCACCAGATGTCCGCGGCGCCACCTCCCAAACTTGTCGTTCGGTGTGTGTGTCCGCGACGCTAGTCCGCCACGGGCAAGCGCGCCACTGTTCACGCAAATTTCGCCGCGTCAAGCCGCGCAGGTCACCAAAACAGCACGCGGGCGTACCCCGATTCGACCAAGAACGCGCACCGATTCGGTGACAGTTGCCCCGGTGGTGAGCACATCATCGACCACAACGACCTCGGCGTTCGGCGCCAGGCCAGCGGGTTCGACGGCACCGGCGACCGTTGTGATCTTGTCGCGCAGATTGTGCGCGCGCTCATACGTCGTCAAGCCCACCGAATCGCGCACCCCGGGCCGCATCCGCAGCAGCGGCACGGTCCGGCAATCGATCAGCCACTGCGCCGCGACCGCCGCCGACCGCGCCACCGGGTCGCCGCCACGGCGCCGGGCGGCCGCGGCACGCGTTGGCGCGGGGACCAGAACCAGCGGCCGATCGGGGGCCCGCAAACGGGCAAGGGCGACGGCCAGCGCCAGGCCGAGCGGTGCGGCCAGATCGCGTCTGCCGCGTTCCTTGGCGGCCAGCACAGCGCGCCGGGCAGGACCGCGATAGGGGCCGAGCGCCCAGCACGGGACGCCGGGATCGGTGCGCGGCCTGACCCGCACCGGATCCAGGCTCAGCTCGACCGCGCAGCAGGCGCACCAGGCAACGCCCGCCGTTCCGCAGCCGGCGCAGTGGACGGGCACCACCAGATCGAGCAGGGCTCTCATAGCGCGTGAGTATCACAGCGCGCACCGACAGATCAGCTGGGCAGCACCGGGACGACGCTTTCGCCGGTCAGCCCCGGCACCTCACGCCAGTAGCGGTCGTTGCGGGCCGGGTCGGCGGACTGCAACTGCAGCACGGCGCGGGAGTCGGCGACGTACTGGGTGGCGGGCGCCGCGGTCACCACGCGCACCGGCGGGGTCAGGTTCTGCGAGGTCACCGGGGTGAACTGGGAGCCGTCGATGGACACGGTGAACACCGGGTCGACGTTGCCCTCGCGCGCCACCATGATGGTGTCGCCGGTGACCCAGCTCAGTGAGACCGCACGGCTGCTCAGGCCCAGCGCAAGCGGCAGCGGGGAAGTGAGCGCGTACTTGCCGTCGGGGCGGCGCTCGATCACCGCGACGTAGACCTTCCCGTCGGCGATCAGCGCGGCGCGCGCGCCGGTGCGCGCGACCATGATCTCGCTGATCGGCGGACGCGGCGAACCCGAACCCTCGAACAGCGCGGCGGTGTCGACATCCTGCACCGAGACGTTGCCGGTCGCGCGATCGGTGACCGCGCGGATGACACGGTCGCCGTCGACGACCGTCCACGCCGCGCCGCCGTCGGTGGTCCACGACGGACGGGCGATGCTGACGCCCTCGGCGACCGCGAACGCCTTCGCGCCGTAATTGCCGATCAGCAGGGTCCGGCCGGGTTCCGGTGCGGGCCTGCCGGTGTCGGCGACCGCGGCGACGAACTGGCCGTCGGCGGAGATCCCGACCGATTGCAGGTTGGTCGCGTCGCCGAAGGATCCGTTCGGCGTGACGATGCCGTCCGGGGTCACCTGGACCAGGGTGCCGTCGCGCAGGGCGTGCAGGCCGATCCGATTCTGGCCGGGAGCGGACGCGCTGTACTGGTCGAGGTCGGCGACCGACCAGCCGCCGGCGTAGCGCTCGTCGAGCGGTTTGCCGTCGGCGAGCAGCACGTACGGGCCGAGGATGTCGGCGCCCGCGAGCGTCATCACCACCTGCGCCGCGAGCAGTTCGCGTTCGCGCTGGCCGAGGGCGCCGACGCCGCCGAAGTCGATGCGGACACCGCCGATGCCGATGCCGACCTCGCCGGGTTCGTTGTTGGCCTTGGTGATCGGGCCGCGCACGGTGATCGGCGGTGCGAGCTGGTTGCGCACGACCGGGGCGATCGTGGACTGCGGGCCCGCGCCGAGCATGCCGATCAGCCGCTCGGTCAGCTGCGCGCGCGGGACCGAGACCCAGCGCGGGTCGGGCACGAGCACAGAGCTGCTCGCGTCGACGTATTGCAGGACATAGCGGCGGTAGGACTTGTCGAACGCGCTGGAGTCGATGACGACGCCGTCGGGCAGCTCGGTGATCCGCCACTCGCCGTCGATCTTGCTCATCTCGATCTTGTTCTCGAGCGTGCCCTCGACGGCCCGGTAGGCGCCGTCGCTCGCGAGCTCGCCGACCTTGCGGGCGCGGATCACGTAGCTGGCTCTGTCGCCCGAGCGCGACTCGCGCAGGGTGTCGGGCCGTTCGACGACGGTGATGCTGGCCTCGTCGTTCCAGCTGCCCGCGGTGTCGGCGGCGATGTACTGCCTGGCCGCCGCGTGCCGGTTGGCGGGATCGGCGCTGGCGGTGAGGAAGTCGCTCAACAGCAGGTCGGGGTCGCGGCCGGGGATCGGCGGTGTCGGGCCCTCCGAGGTCGGGGCGCGGTTGATGGTGCCCAGCGCCTGGGGCGCCGAGGATTCCGGCAGGCTGGCGCAGCCGGTGAGGACCAGCAAGCAGGCCAGGACAGCCGCAGGCAGCGCGGCGCCACGCCGCGGCAGGCGATCACCACCAGCTTTCGTCATGACTGTCTGTCTCCGGTTTCGGTGGACATCGGCTCCTCGTCGTCGGCTTCGGTCGCCGCGCGCCCGTTGGTCTCGGGGCGCGCCGCCGCGGTCGGCTCGGCGGATTCCGCTGCGTCGTCGGACGGCTCGCCCGACTCCGGGTCGACCACCACCTCGGGTTCGTCGGCCGGGTCGGTCTCGGGCAGCGGCGGCACCTTGCGCAACATCGGCTCCAGCGCGAGCGGGCTCGCGCCGAGCTTGCGGCCGCGCACCATCGGCAGCAGCAGCCGGAAGCTGGCGCCGACGCCGGGGTCGCCCCAGGCCTCCAGCCTGCCCTCGTGCAGGTTGGCGTCCTCGACGCTGATCGACAGGCCGAGGCCGGTGCCGCCAGAGCGACGCACCCGGGACGGGTCGGAGCGCCAGAACCGGTTGAACACCAGCTTCTCCTCGCCCGGCCGCAGCCCGACGCCCTGGTCGCGCACGACGGTCGCGACCGCATTGGCCTCGGCGTCGCCGCGCATCCGGATCAGCACCGGCTTGCCCTCGCTGTGGTCGATGGCGTTGGCGAGCAGGTTACGCAGCACCCGCTCGACGCGCCGCGGGTCGACCTCGGCGACGACCGGTTCCTCGGGCAGATCGATGACCACCTCGACCCCGGCTTCCTTGGCCAGGTGGCGCACCGTGGAGATCGCGGCCCGCGCGCACATCCGCACGTCCAGCGATTCCACCTGCAGTTCGGCCACACCGGCGTCGTGGCGGGAGATCTCGAGCAGGTCGTTGAGCAGGCCCTCGAACCGGTCCAGTTCGTTGACCAGCAGTTCGGAGCTGCGGGCCAGCGCCGGATCGAGATCGTCGCTCGAGCCGTGGATGAGGTCGGCGGCCATGCGCACCGTGGTGAGCGGGGTGCGCAGCTCGTGGCTGACGTCGGAGGTGAACCGGCGTTGCAGGTTGCCGAACTCCTCGAGCTGGGGGATCTGGTTCGACAGGCTCTCGGCCATCTCGTTGAACGCCTGCGCGAGCCGGGCCATGTCGTCCTCGCCGCGCACGAGCATGCGTTCCTTGAGCCTGCCGTCGGCGAATCGGCCCGCGATCCGCGCGGCCGACCGGATCGGCAGCACCACCTGCCTGGTGACCAGAGCGGTGATGGCGGCGAGCAGCACCAGCAGCACGACGCCACCGATGAGCATCGTGCCGCGCATCAGCGACAGGCTCGATTCCTCACTGGCCAGCGGGAAGATCAGGTAGATCTCCAGTGTCGCGACCTCGGCGCTCGGGCTGCCGATGATCAGCGCGCGTCCGCGGTAGCCGTCCGGGTCGGCGACGGTGGTGAACTGGTAGGAGACCTGGTTGCGCTGGACGAACCGGCGCAGCTCGGGCGGCACCTCGGAGATGAGGTCGGTGGTGATCTCCTGTGGCGGAGTTCCGCCGACCATCGCCAGCGCCGAGTCGAAACTACCGGCGGCACCCGTCGACTGACCGGTACCGCCGCGGCTGGACAGCGCGGCCCGCGCGTCGGCGAGCTGCTGCTGCTGACTGGTCGCGTCGTGGACGCCGGAGAGCATGTCCTCGATCGTGCTGCGGGCACGATCCATCTCCTCGACGGCCGCGTTGATCTTGGCCTCGAGCAGCCGGTCGGTGATCTGACCGGTCAGCACGACACCGAGGATCGTGATCACGATGAGCGAGAGGGTCAGCGTGGACACGATGACACGCAGTTGCAGCGACCGGCGCCACAGATGGCCCAGCGCGGTCCCGACAGCCTGGAACCAGGCCATGACCGGGTCCGCCCATCGCCGCACCTGCGTGACGAAGGTTTGCGCACGTCCGTGCGCTGGAGGCGCTGACGCTGTACCGGCAGGTCGACCGTCGGTCACAGCGGCGCCTCACAGGTACCGATCACGGCGGTCCGGCCTTGTAACCGACACCGCGGACGGTCAGCACGATCTCCGGGTTCTCCGGATCCTTCTCGACCTTGGCGCGTAGTCGCTGCACGTGCACGTTGACCAGGCGGGTGTCGGCGGCGTGCCGATATCCCCAGACCTGCTCGAGCAGCACCTCGCGGGTGAACACCTGCCGCGGCTTGCGCGCGAGCGCGACCAGCAGGTCGAACTCGAGCGGGGTGAGCGAGATCTGCGCACCGCCACGGGTCACCTTGTGCGCGGGCACATCGATGACGATGTCGGCGATGGAGAGCAGCTCTGCGGGCTCGTCCTCGGTTCGGCGCAGACGCGCGCGCACCCGGGCGACGAGTTCCTTCGGCTTGAACGGCTTGACGATGTAATCGTCCGCGCCGGACTCCAGACCGAGCACCACATCGACCGTGTCGGTCTTGGCGGTGAGCATCACGATCGGAACGCCGGAATCGGCCCGCAGCACCCGGCATACATCGATGCCGTTCATGCCGGGCAGCATCAGGTCCAGCAACACCAGGTCGGGGCGGATCTCCCGCACCGCCGACAGGGCCTGCGTGCCGTCGCCGACCACGTGCGGGTCGAACCCTTCCCCGCGCAAGACGATGGTCAGCATCTCAGCGAGTGCCATATCGTCGTCGACGACCAGAATCTTGGGCTTCATAGTCCTATGTTGTCATCTCCCAGGCCAGGATCGGGCCGCCACGCCATTAATGGTGTGAACCCGTCGCGTATCCAACCTTATCCGGCAAAGATTTCCGAGCAGAGGGTGAGTAGGGCAGGCCTATCGTCATCGGATCGGTATGTCCACCATCGACCGAACCAGTCGCGGTCGGCCAGCTCACGATAGACCTCGCCGGTGCGCCGCTGCAGACCGCCGTCCCGCTCGTAGGCGTCCAGCGCCCTGGTCTCGTCGAGTTCGCCACGGCGACGGGCACGTTCGGCCGCGACCTCGGTGGGAATGTCGATCAGCACGGTCAGCTCGGGGGCGGGCAGTCCCAGCCTGCCATACTCCAGATCGCCCACCCAGGCGACGATTTCGCCGTCCGCGCCCTGTTCGGCACGGGCCGCCGAGTAGGCGGCATTGGAGGCCACCCAGCGGTCCAGGATGACGATGTCGTTGGCGTCCAACAGGTTCGATAGTTCCGCACTCGCCGCGGCCCGGTCCAGGGCGAACATGATCGCCATCGCGTTGATCGAGTCGGCCAGGTCGCCGTGCCCGCCGCGCAGCGCCTCGGCGGCCAGATCCGCGTGGATCGATCGGCCGTATTGCGGAAAGGCCAGTGTGCCCGCCCGCAATCCCTTGGCGGACAATTCGGCGATCAATCCGTCGATCAACGTCCGTTTACCGGCGCCGTCGAGGCCTTCCACCGCAATCAGTACGCCCATGAGTGGTGAATTTACCCGGCGGGAGTCGCAGGGCTCACCCCGCCATGGCGAGCGGCGCGGTAATGGCGAGTCGCCACGGACGTGTGTGTCGGCCGACGCGCCGGGTGGCCGGGGATCGGATTGCCCGTTTCGGCCCTGACCATTGTGTGAAGTGGTCTCATTTCAACGTCTCCGGTGGAGCGGTCGCGTCCTCCCCGCCGGAACGCTCACCACCCCGGCGACCTCGCCGGGGCCGCTCGACCCAGGAGTCATCATGCCCAACCGAACCATTCTCCGCGCCGCCGCGGCCGCCGCCGCGCTCGGCATCGCCTTCGCGGGCGCCGGTGTCGCGACCGCCGCTCCCGGCGCCGATCCCGTCGGCCGCGGCAACCACCACTCCGGCCCGCACAGCGGTTCCGGCACCCTGCTGAGCGGTTCGGCCTCGGCAGGTTCGGCCGCGGCGGGCTCGGCGGCCGAACTCGCGGCCTGCGTCCTGCTGGAAGCCGTGATCCCCCTGCCGGTCTGCCTGCTGCTCGTCTGAGCCACCACCCCAGAACTACGGTCTGGTCCGCGATCGGACCGCCGACGAGGATTCCGCCATGAAGAAGATCGTTCGTACCACGGCCGCCACGTTTGCCATCACCGCCGCCCTCGCCTGCGGCACCGCGTCCGCGCAGACCCCGGTGGCGATCGCGGGCCCCGACGCCGGGTCGTCGGCGGCCTTCAATTCGGTGATGTGCGCGCTGCTCGGCATCAGCAGCGAGCACAACATCTTCTGCACCGGCGTGATCATCGGGTAGCGGGGCGTCGCACCCGACCCGGCGGACAGCGCGAAGGGCCCGTCGACCGGATGGTCGACGGGCCCTTGTCGCTGAAGCCGATCAGTAGCGGTAGTGGTCCGGCTTGTAGGGGCCTTCCACGTCCACGCCGATGTATTCGGCCTGGTCCTTGGTGAGCTTGGTCAGCGTGCCGCCGAGGGCTTCGACGTGGATCTTGGCGACCTTCTCGTCGAGGTGCTTGGGCAGGCGGTAGACCTCGTTGTCGTACTCCTCCGGCTTGGTCCACAGTTCGATCTGCGCGATGACCTGGTTGGAGAAGCTGTTCGACATGACGAACGAGGGGTGGCCGGTGGCGTTGCCCAGGTTCAGCAGGCGGCCCTCGGACAGGACGATGATCGCCTTGCCGGAGTCGAAGGTCCACAGGTCGACCTGCGGCTTGATGTTGAGGCGGGTGGCGCCCGAACTCTCCAGCGCCGCCATATCGATCTCGTTGTCGAAGTGACCGATGTTGCCGAGGATGGCCTGGTCCTTCATCGCCTTCATGTGCTCGAGGGTGATGATGTCCTTGTTGCCGGTCGAGGTGATGACGATGTCGGCCTGGGCGATCGCCTGCTCGACGGTGACCACGTCGTAGCCGTCCATCAGCGCCTGCAGCGCGTTGATCGGGTCGATCTCGGTGACCTGCACGCGCGCGCCCTGGCCCGCCAGCGACTCCGCGCAACCCTTGCCGACATCGCCGTAACCGCAGATCAGCACCTTCTTGCCACCGATGAGCACATCGGTGCCACGGTTGATGCCGTCGATGAGCGAGTGGCGGGTGCCGTACTTGTTGTCGAACTTCGACTTGGTGACCGAGTCGTTGACGTTGATCGCCGGGAACACCAGCTCACCCGCGGCGGCGAACTGGTACAGCCGCAGCACGCCCGTGGTGGTCTCCTCGGTGACGCCCTTGACCGAGTCGGCGATGACACTCCACTTGGTCTTGTCGGTCTCGAGGCGCTCACGCAGCAGGTTGAGGAACACCTTGTACTCGGCCGAGTGGTCGGTGTCCTCGGGCGGCACGACACCGGCCTTCTCGAACTGCGCACCGCGCAGCACGAGCATGGTCGCGTCGCCACCGTCGTCGAGGATCATGTTGGCGGGCTCGTTCGGCCAGGTGAGCATCTGCTCGGCCGCCCACCAGTACTCCTCCAGCGTCTCACCCTTCCAGGCGAACACGGGGGTGCCCTTGGGCTCGTCGACGGTGCCGTTGGGCCCGACGACGATGGCGGCGGCGGCGTGATCCTGGGTGGAGAAGATGTTGCACGAAGCCCAGCGCACCTCGGCGCCGAGGGCGACGAGTGTCTCGATCAGGACGGCGGTCTGCACCGTCATGTGCAGCGATCCGGAGATGCGCGCGCCCTTGAGCGGCTGCACATTGTGGTATTCGCGGCGCAGAGCCATCAGGCCGGGCATCTCGTGCTCGGCGAGGCGGATCTCCTTGCGGCCGAATTCGGCCAGCGAGAGATCTGCCACCTTGTAATCGATGCCGTTGCGGACGTCAGCGGTGAGCTCGGTGCGCGCGGGAAGTTCTGAGGTCGTCATCAGCCTCTCCTGGTAGTCAGTACCGAGGCAAGGCTACCGCGTGCGAGCGCCGCCGTTCCCCGGTCCTTCGAGGCCGCGGTCAGGCCGCGGCGCGGTATCGGGCCAGCAAACGCCGCGGCTTGGGCGGCGCGACATTGGCCAGGGTGAGGTCGCCGCCGTAGTGGGCGGCCACCTTGGGGTCCATCACCGCACGCCACAGCGGCGGGACGGCGGCCAGCAGCAGCATCGTGGCGTAGCCGGCGGGCAGCTGCGGCGATTCGCTGCTGCTGCGCAGGGTCTGATAGCGACGGCCCGGGTTGGCGTGATGGTCGCTGTGGCGCTGCAGATGGAACAGGAAGATGTTGGTGACCAGGCGATCGCTGTTCCAGCTGTCGCGCGGGGAGCAGCGTTCCCAGCGGCCGTTGGGCTTGCGGGCGCGCAGCAGGCCGTAGTGCTCGACGTAGTTGACGGCCTCGAGCAGACCGAACCCGATGACGGCCTGCAGGGCCAGCCACGGCAGGATCGCCGGGCCGAACGCCAGCACCAGCGAACCGAAGAGCACCGCACTCATCGCCCACGCCTGGAGGATGTTGTTCCCGGTGCTCCACCAGCCGCGACCCTTCCTGGCCAGGCGGGCGCGTTCGAGCTGCACGGCCGAGCGGAAGCCACCGATGATGCTGCGCGGCAAGAACTCCCACAGCGACTCACCCAGCCGGGCACTGGCCGGATCCTCGGGTGTGGCGACCCTGGCGTGATGGCCGCGATTGTGCTCGACGAAGAAGTGCCCGTACCCCGACTGGGCGAGCGCGATCTTCGACAGCAATCTTTCAGCACTCTCCACCCGATGCCCCAATTCGTGGGCGGCGTTGATGCCGATGCCGCTGACGAAGCCGACCGTGGCGGCCAATCCGAGCTTGTCGACGAGGTCGAGATCGTTGCCAGCCCACATCGCGCAGGCGATGACGAGGCCGATCAGCTGGATCGGCAGGAACAGGTAGGTGCACCAGCGGTAGTACCGGTCGGCGGAGAGCGCTTCGTAGTCCTCGTCGCGCGGATTGTTGCCGTCCTCACCGACGATCCAGTCCAGGACGGGGATGGCGATGAGCACGATCACGGGCCCGATCCACCAGAACACTTCGGCACCGGTGCGGTACACGAGCTGGGAAGGCAACAGCGCGCACGCCGGAGCGATCAACCCTAGAGCCCAGAGATACCGTTTGGGATCACGAAGACCCCCCGGTTTGCCAACCGTTTGCACACCCGCTCCGCTGTAAAAAGACCAATCGCCGACCGATGTGAATACTGACAGACGGTAGACGCGTTACACAGAGGCAGTTCGGCAAACGTGGTGATGGTTACACGGTGGCGAATCAGAGCCGCTCACGCACCGGAGTGATCGCCGTCACCGCCGGGGGGTCGGAGTCCTCGTACCTGCACGATCGCCTCCACGTACGGGCTGAGCAGAGCGCTCATCTCCGCCGGTGCGTCACGTTCGGGCACCGGCGGGTTGGGAATGTAACTCAGCGCGATGCGCACCAGCGCGTGCGCGATGACATCGGCCTCCTCGTCGGTCGCGTTCACCCAGCTGTGCTGGAACACATGGGCCAGCCGCGCGGTGGCGTGTTCGAGCAACGGGCCCGCGTCGAGGGTGATCAGCCGCAGCAGGTCCGGCTTCATCTCCCCGGCCAGCAGCGAGCGCACCAGCGGGTCGGCCGCGGCGGCGAAGAAGAACCCGGTCATGCCGACCCGGATGGCGGCGCGGGCGTCGCCGACATTGTCGTCGAGCGCCTCGCGGACGTGATCGACGAGTTCGTCGGCCAGGCGCAGCGCGTAGGCCTGGGACAGACCCGCGCGCGAACCGAACTCGTTGTAGAGCGTCTGCCTGCTGACGCCGGCCCTGGCCGCGACGTCACCGAGCGTGATCTTGGACCAATCACGCTCGGTGAGCAGCTCGCGCATCCCGTCCAGGACCGAGGTGCGCAGCAGTTCCCGCGCCGCCTCCTGGTACGGGATGCGCGATCCGGTGCGCGGAGTGCCCGCGACGCTCACGAACGTTCGATCTCGACCATGAAGAAGTCGGACTTGGCCGCGCCGCAGTCCGGGCAGGTCCAGTTGTCGGGAATGTCCTCCCACTTGGTGCCGGGGGCGATGTTGTCGTCGGGCCAGCCCTGCGCCTCGTCGTATTCGAAACCGCACTGCACACACTGGTAGAGCTTGTACTCGGTCACTGCGATACTCCTACCGCCTCGAAGTCGATCTTCTCCCGCACCCCGCAGTCCGGACAGCACCAGTCGTCGGGTACCGACGACCAAGCCGTGCCTGCCGGAAATCCTTCGCGCGGCGCTCCTTTCGTTTCGTCGTAGACATAATCACAGACCGGGCAACGGTACGCACTCATGCCTGATTCTCCTGTCCGTACTGTGCGAGCACCTTCTCCCGGCGCTTGGGTTCGATATTGGCCAAGGTGACATCGCCGCCGTAGTGCGCGAGCACGCGTTTGTCCATGACCTTGCGCCAGATCGGCGGGAAGTAGGCGAGCAGGATCATGCTCGCGTAGCCGCTGGGCAGGTTCGGCGCGCCGTCCCAGCTGCGCAGCGTCTGATACCGCCGGGTCGGGTACGCGTGGTGATCGCTGTGCCGCTGCAGGTGGTACAGGAAGATATTGGTGACGATGTGGTCGCTGTTCCAGCTGTGCTCGGGCGCTGGCCGCTCGTAGCGCCCCCGGGCGGTCTTCTGCCGGACCAGGCCGTAGTGCTCGAGGTAGTTCACCGACTCGAGCAGGCTGAACCCGATGACGGCCTGCAGGATCAGATACGGCAGCACCTCGATGCCGAAGACCGCGATCAGGCCCAGCCACAGCACCACCGACATCGCCCAGGCGTTGAGCACGTCGTTGCGCAGCGTCCACGGGCTCTTGTCCAGCCGGTGCAGACGCTCCTTCTCCAGGTGCCAGGCGGAGCGGAAACTGCCGGCCACCGTGCGCGGCCAGAACGCCCAGAAGGTCTCGCCGATGCGGGCGCTGGCCGGATCCTCCGGCGTGGCAACACGCACGTGATGCCCACGGTTGTGCTCGATGTAGAAGTGGCCGTAGAACGACTGCGCCAGCGCGACGCGGGCGAGCCAGCGCTCCAGGTGGACCTTCTTGTGGCCGAGTTCGTGCGCGGTGTTGATGCCGATGCCGCCGATCATGCCGACGCTGATCGCGATGCCGATCTTGTCGACCACGTTCGCGCCACCGGGGAAGCCGAGCCAGTGCAGGTTGTCGGCGGTGATGATGTAGCAGGCGAAGATCAGCGAGGCGTACTGGAACGGCAGGTACAGGTAGGTCAGGTACCGGTAGTACTTGTCGTTCTCCAGGTACTCCATCACCTCGTCCGGCGGGTTGTCGCCGTCGGGACCGAAGAACAGGTCGGCCAGCGGGATCACCAGATACACCAGCACCGGTCCGAGCCAGAACGGCACTTCGGCGAGGCGATGCCAGCCGAGCTGATTGAGGCCCCAGATCAGGGGGATCGCGATCGTGAACAGGCCCGTCGGGGCGAAGAGGCCCCACAGCCAGAGATAGCGTTTGGAATCGCGCCACTGCGGGGGCGCCACCCGCTGTTCGGACGCGTTGGCATCTGTCGACATCGTCGTCTCCATCCTGCGACACACTTCACACCTGTGATGTGCGTAACTCTCTGTCACAGACGATAGGTCCCGAATTGTCCGACGTCTAGACAAATTCGCGGATTTGTAAAGCTGCAACAGTCGGATAACGAAACAGCGACCGCGCCCACCTGGACACGGTCGCTGTCATCACAGGTCAGCGAAGGATTCAGCGGCCTTTACGGGATCAGCAACACGTCGGCGCCAGCCGGTAGCCCGTCCACCGGCCACCACCGCAGATCCGCCGATTCGGCGCTGCGCACCGGCACCGCACCGGGCGGCGCGACGATCTCGAACAGCAGGTCCAGGTGTCGGGTCGGCACGCCGAGCGAGCAGGTGATCGGGTGCGCCTGCGCGCCGTAGAGACCGGGCGTCAGCCGTAGATCCGGGATGCCCGACTCCTCCACCGCCTCGCGCAGCGCGGCGTCGGCGACCGTCTCGTCACCCGGCTCGCAATGCCCGCCGAGCTGGATCCAGCGGCCCACCCGCGGATGCAGGGTGAGCAGCACCTCGCGGCGATCGTGCGACAACACGATCGCCGAGGCGGTGATGTGGCCAGGGGCGTGTTCGCGCAGGCACCCGTTCGGCGCCGAGCCGAGGAAGGCGAGCATCGCCTCCCGCAGCGAGCGGTCCGGCCCGGCCTCGGGCTGCCAGGCGGTGAGCAGCTCGGTCGCCGACGCGTGCAGCGACTCCGAGCTCACAGCTCCACCAGGCCCGCGCCCGGCGAGCCGACGGTGCGCGGGGCCGGCTCGTCGAGCGGATGACCGATCGCGATGGCGCCCAACGGCATCCAGTCCTCGTCCAAGCCGAGAACGTCGCGGGTGATCTCCGGCGCGAAGATCGTCGACCCGATCCAGCAGCTGCCGAGACCGTCGGCGGCCAGCGCCACCAGCAGACCCTGCACGGCGGCGCCGACCGCGACGGTGAACATCGTCTGCTCGGCCGCCTGGCGACGGGCGTCGGGATAGGCGTGCGCGCCGTCGGGTACACAGAACGGGATGATCACCTCGGGAGCTTCGAACAGGATGCGCCCGCGCGCGACGCGCCGCTCCACCCGTTCGGGCTCGAGCCCGTCGGCGGTGAGATCGGCCCGCCACTGCTCGGCCATGGCCGCGAGCAGCTGGGCGCGCAGCTTCGGCTTGCGCAGCCAGATGAAGCGCACCGGCCGGGTGTGATGCGGCGCGGGCGCGGTGAGCCCGGCCGCAACGGCCGCCCTGATCCGTTCCGGGTCGATCGGCTCGTCGGCGAAGGCGCGCACGGAACGACGCAGCGGCACAGCCTCTTTGCGGCCCCGCTCGATCGCCTCGGCGGTGCCGAGCCAGAACAGGTCGTCGATGCCGCCGCGCAGCAGTGCCGCCGCGCTCGACCCGTCGTCGTCGGTGACCAGCCCCCGCACCACCGCGACCGGAACGCCGCCGAGCTTGCCCTTGACCAGATCGGCGGCGGCGGCGAGTTCGTCGGCCACGGCCACCTGGGTGACGTGCAGTTCGTTGCCCTGTCCGTCGACCGCGCCCGCGTAGTCGTGCAGCACGCGCAGCCCGGCCGCGCCGATGGCCGCGTCGATCTGGCCGTTGCGCCAGGCCCGGCCCATGGTGTCGGTGATGACCACGGCCACATCCACCCCGAGCCGCTGGGCCAGTGCTGCGCGCAGCGATTTGGCGCTGGCGTCGGGGTCGGTGGGCAGCAGCACCAGTTCGCCCTCGGCCACATTCGAGCCGTCGACGCCGGAGGCCGCCTGCACGATGCCGAGGCGGTTCTCGGTGATGAGGGTGCGGCCCTTGCGGGCGAGCACCCGCACGGCCTCCTCGTCGACGAGCTTGCGGCGAGCGGTGTCGCGCTCCTCGGGGTCGGTCGGCGCGGTGACGATGCGGCCCTCGGCCTTGGAGATGATCTTGCTGGTGACCACGACGACGTCACCGTCGGCCAGCCACGGCGCCTGTGCGGCAAGGTGTTCGGCGACGTCGTCGCCGGGCCGGAACTCCGGCAAGCCGGTGACCGGGAGGATCCGCAGCTCGTCGGCCGCGTGGTCGGGCAGCACGCTCACGCCTTCACTCCTGCCAATTCCAGTGCGGCACGGACCATTTCGGCCGTCGCCTCGGGGTCGGTCATCAGCAGCGGCACGCTGCGCACCTCGACACCGGGCACCTCGGCGGTGTCGGTGGAGTGCACCAGCCAGCCGTCGAGGATGCCGGTGGCCGATCGGGCGCCGTAGTGCCGCCCGATCGCCTCGGCGGTGGACTCGACGCCGATCACCGACAGACACTCATCGGCCATGCCGCGCAACGGCTTTCCGTCGATCACCGGCGAGAGGCCGATCACCTTGGCCTCGGTGGTGCGCAGCGCGCCCCTGATTCCGGGCACGGCGAGGATCGCGCCGATGCTCACGACGGGGTTCGAGGGGGCCAGCAACACAGCGTCGGCAGCGGCTATGATTTCGGTCACACCTGGGGCCGGGGAGGCTTGTTCGGCGCCGATCGAGGCAAATCCGTGGGTCGGGAGCGCCGCGCGGTACCGCACCCACCATTCCTGGAAGTGGATCGCGCGACGTTCGCCGGCGTTGTCGGGATCGCTGACGACGACGTGGGTTTCACAGCGATCGTCGGTTGCCGGGATCAAACGCACGCCCGGCTGCCACCGATTGCACAGCGCTTCGGTGACCGCGGAGAGCGGATATCCGGCCCGCAGCATCTCGGTGCGGATGAGGTGGGTGGCGATATCGCGGTCGCCCAGGCCGAACCAATCGGGCTGGGCGTTGTATTTCGCCAGCTCCTCTTTCGCGTGCCAGGTCTCGTTCGCGTGACCCCAGCCGCGCTCGGTGTCGATGCCGCCACCGAGGGTGTACATGCAGGTGTCGAGGTCGGGGCAGATACGAAGCCCGTGCATCCAGACGTCGTCACCGACATTGACGATGGCCGAGATATCGGCGTCGGGCAGTAGCCGCCTGACGCCCTGAAGGAACCGTGCACCGCCGACGCCGCCGACCAGAACGGCGATCTTGGGCTCGCGCACCGCGTGTTGTGCAGTCACAGCGTCACAGCCTAGGCGGTGCCGGTTGCCGGGTGATTTCGCGGCGAATTCCGACAAAGTTGCTGGTCATTTGCCACAGCACATAACAAGATCAACACGAAAGGCGGGTGCGGAGTGTAACGGAAGGGTGACGGCGGGTTGACCACCGGCAAGTGCGGCGTGTCTAATCACAGACATGTCATTCCGGTCACCGCGAGAAGACATAGCGCGGGGGCGTTTGCGAGAGGGTGTTGGCTCGCCGGAAGACAGGTTCGGGGAAGCCCGCGAGACTACGTCGCGGTGTTGGGCCGTCGGGGTGTGTGTTGGTCCGACGGAAAGAATCATTCTGCGCTAACACATAGTGAGGAGGCGGAACGATGACCGAAAACATGGTCTCGCCGACCGATTCCACAGCAGGCGCAGCTCACGCTGTCTGCGCCGAGGAGAGCTGGCCGGAACCGGACGTGGTAAGCGAAGTCGCGGCTCCCCGGCTGAGTCTGGTCGTGACGGGCTTCGACGAGATGTTCGAGTCCATCGAAGAGCAGTGGCAGGAACGCGCTCTCTGCGCGCAGACAGACCCCGAGGCGTTCTTCCCCGAGAAGGGCGGCTCGACCCGTGAGGCCAAGCGCATCTGCTTGGGCTGCGAGGTGCGCGATCAGTGCCTGGAGTACGCACTGGCGCACGACGAGCGTTTCGGCATCTGGGGCGGTCTCTCGGAACGAGAGCGTCGCAGGCTGAAGCGCGGAATCGGTTAAGAGAATGTTCGAAAGTAGACTCTGAGGCTCCAGCCCGGAGCACGCAGGCGCAGTACGTCGGTGCTTCGGGCGAACGCCCAGTAGTCGCGCCGTCCTCCGGTTCGACGGGCACGACGAGGTGCACGCGCGAGAAAGGTGGACGAGTTCCCATGGCACGTTCCCGGCGTCATTCCCCGGCCCCCACCGCACGGTCGGTGACCCGCCGCGGTCGTGGCGTCCGTGGACCCATGCTCCCGCCCACCGTTCCCGCGTGGCGCACCAGAGGGCAGAAATTCGACCGGCTCGTGCTCGAGGCGTTCGCCCCGCTGGACACCCGCTGGCACGACCGGCTCACCAAGCTCGACATCGCCGTCGACGATGTACCGAAAATCCGTCCGCTGCACCCGGATTCGGTCACCTGGCCGGACGAGGTGGTCGCCGACGGGCCGGTGCCGCTGTCGCGATTGATCCCCGCCGGCGTCGACCGGCACGGAGCGGCGACCCGCGCCAGGGTGGTGCTGTTCCGCAAGCCGCTGGAGCTGCGCGCCGCCGATCCCGACGATCTCGTCGATCTGCTGCGCGAGGTGCTCGTCCAGCAGATCGCGACCTATCTCGGCGTCGATCCGGACCTGATCGATCCCGAACCCGAGTAGCGCGGCGGCCGATAACGGGCGCGTATCACCGCGTGTCCGTATCCACTTTTGCGGGCCGGAGGGCTAATCTCGACGTCGTGATCCCCATGCGTCGTTGCTGCCGACCCGGCTGCAAGAACCCGGCTGTAGCGACGCTGACGTATGTGTACTCCGACTCGACCGCCGTCGTCGGACCGCTGGCCACCGTCGCCGAACCGCATTCCTGGGACCTGTGCGAAACCCACGCCTGCCGCATCACCGCCCCCAAGGGCTGGGAACTGGTGCGCCACGAAGGCGGATTCTCCTCGAGCACTCCCGACGACGACGACCTGACCGCACTGGCCGAGGCCGTGCGCGAAGCGGGCCTGCGCCGCCGCCCCGCCGACGCCGACCAGCCCGGCTACCGCGACAACACGCCCGCCGCGCCGCGCACCACCCGCACCGGCCGCCGCGGCCACCTCCGAGTCCTCCCGGATCCGTAGCCGCCTCACCCCTGACCCGTGGAGCCTGAATACTCTCCGCGCCGGATAGGGTGTGACCTATGACGACTGTCGCGCGCTCTGGCGAACTCGTGAACGCCGTGATCAAGGCTTATGACGTCCGCGGGGTGGTGGGCGAACAGATCGACACGGGGTTCGTCAAGGACGTGGGCGCCTCGTTCGCCCGGCTGATGCGCGAAGAAGGCGCCACCCGGGTCGTGATCGGCCACGACATGCGTGAGTCCTCCCCCGGACTGGCGGCGGCCTTCGCCGACGGCGTGCGGGCCCAGGGCCTCGATGTGGTGCATATCGGGCTTGCCTCCACCGATCAGCTCTACTTCGCCTCGGGCAAGCTCGGCTGTCCCGGCGCCATGTTCACCGCCAGCCACAATCCGGCCCGCTACAACGGCATCAAGCTGTGCCGCGCGAACGCGCTGCCCGTCGGCCAGGACACCGGGCTGGCCACCATCGCGGCCGAGGTCGTAGACGGCGTGCCCGCCTACGACGGCGCTCCCGGCACCGCGACGACCACCGATCTGCTCGCCGACTACGCGAGCTTCCTGCGCGAGCTGGTGAACCTCGACGACATCCGCCCGCTGACCATCGCGGTCGACGCGGGCAACGGCATGGGCGGCCACACCGTCCCCGCCGTGCTCGGCACGCTCGGCCCGATCACCATCGTGCCGCTGTACTTCGAACTCGACGGCTCGTTCCCCAATCACGAGGCCAACCCGCTGGACCCGAAGAACCTGGTCGACCTGCAGGCGCTGGTGCGCCGCAGCGGCGCCGACATCGGCCTCGCCTTCGACGGCGACGCCGACCGCTGCTTCGTCGTCGACGAGCGCGGCGAGCCGGTCTCCCCGTCGGCGATCACGGCGCTGGTCGCCCAGCGCGAGCTCGCCAAGGAGCCGGGCGCGACCGTCATCCACAACCTGATCACCTCGCGCGCGGTGCCCGAGCTGGTCGAGGAGCTCGGCGGCAAGCCGGTGCGCACGAGGGTGGGGCACTCGTTCATCAAGCAGGAGATGGCGTCGTCGGGCGCGGTCTTCGGCGGCGAGCACTCGGCGCACTACTACTTCCGTGATTTCTGGGGTGCCGACTCGGGCATGCTGGCCGCGCTGCACGTGCTGGCCGCGCTCGGTGAGGGTCAGCGTCCGGTATCGGAGCTGATGGCGGCCTACGACGTCTACGCGGCCTCCGGCGAGATCAACTCGACCGTCGCCGACGCCGCCGAGCGCACCGCGGCGGTGCTGGACGCGTTCGCCGACCGAACCGTCTCGGTGGACCGTCTCGACGGCGTGACCGTCGATTTGGGCGCCCATGCCTGGTTCAATCTGCGCGCCTCGAATACCGAACCGCTGCTTCGTCTCAACGTCGAAGCCGGATCGCAGGCTGAAGTCGACGAACTCGTGACCGAGATCCTGGGCATCGTCCGCGCCTGACTGGAATAGTGGAATCACAGACCTTGTATTCGCCGACGGCTCGCCGGCAGACGACACAGCGCGATGAGGGGAGGTGGGATCGGCGATGATCGCTGGAACACCGGTATTCGACCTCGACGATGCCGCGTCGCTGGAGGCAGCCGACACCGGCGGCGCCTTACGTTCGGCGGCTTCGGGTGGCGCTCAGGTGCGGGCGACGGCCGCGGCGGTCGCCGAAACCTCGCTCACCGAACGTCTGTCCGAGTTGCGTCCGCGCAGTCTGGTCCTCGTCTCCGGTTCGGGCCGGGCGGCCCGCGCCGCCGGGCTGCTGGTCGCCACCCTCGGTGACCGGGCCGGGCTGCCGATCGTGCCCGTCACCTCGCTGCCGCCGTGGGTCGGCCCGCTGGACGTGGTGCTGGTCGCCGGCGACGACGCGGGCGATCCGCGGCTGATCGACGCCGTCGACCGGGCGCTGCGCCGCAGCGCCGAAGTGGTGATCGCGGCGCCGAACGAGGGTCCGCTGCGCGCGGTAGCGGCAGGCCGCGCGATCGTCCTCGAACCGCGCGTGCCCGTCCTCGACCACAATCGGCTGCTGCGCTTCCTGGCCGTCGGCATCGCGGTGCTGCGCGGCATCGACGCCCAGCGCAGCGTGCCGGCCACGCCCGATCTGACGGCGCTGGCCGACGTGCTCGACGCCGAGGCGCTGCGCGACGGCCCGCACAACGAGGTTTTCCACAATCCCGCCAAGACGCTCGCCGCGCGCATGCTCGGCGTCGGCGTCGTCCTGGCCGGCGACTCACCGGCCGCGGCCGAACTGGCCGGGCACGGCGCCGAGGTGCTGTTGCAGTCGGCGGGCAGGCTGGCCGCGGCCGCCGACCTGGCCGACACCATCGCCGCCGTCGGCCGGCTGACCGAGGCCGCGGGCGGCTCCGCACCGGGTTTCGATCCGCTGTTCCACGACGAGGAACTCGACGGACCCGCCCCGGTCGACCGGGTGCGGGTGCTCGCGCTGAGTGTGCATCCCGATCAGGCCGCCGTCCGGCGCAAGCTTGCGGTGTTCGACGGCGCGGGCGGTGGGCTCGTCGACGCCGATCTGGTGCACGCCGATGTCGACGTGCTGCAGGACCAGCTCGCCGGGCCGGGGGCCACGCCGAGCACCGACAGCGCCGCTGCCGCGTCCGCCGCAGGGGGCGGGCACGGCAGCGAGATCGAGCAACTGGCGGTGCTCGCGCTGCGGCTGGACATGGCCGCCGCTTATCTCCGACTGACGGGCGCGCGCGGTGCGACCGCGCCCCCGGATCGCTACCACGACGGGGGACACTACTAGTGCAGGAACTCGTTGGTGCGCTGCGTTCCTACGCATGGGGCTCGCGCACCGCGCTCGCTCGGCTGTGCGGTCGGCCGGTGCCGTCGGCCCATCCCGAGGCCGAACTCTGGTTCGGCGCGCATCCCGCCGACCCCGCGCACGTGAAGGCCGCCGAGGGCACCCGCTCGCTGCTCGAGGTGGTCGCCGCCGACCCGGCGCGTGAGCTGGGCGCGGTGGCCGACACCTTCGGTACCCGGCTGCCGTTCCTGCTCAAGATCCTGGCCGCCGAGGAACCGCTGTCGCTGCAGGCGCATCCCAGCTCGGCGCAGGCGCGGGCGGGCTTCGAGCGGGAGAACCGCACCGGGGTGCCGCTGGACTCCCCCATGCGCAACTACCGCGACGACAGCCACAAGCCGGAACTCGTTGTCGCGCTGGATCGATTCGAGGCGCTGGCCGGTTTCCGCGACCCGCACCGCACCGTGGACCTGCTGCGCGCGCTCGACGTGCCCGGCCTCAACATCTACGCCGAACTGCTTGCCGCCCAGCCTGATTCGGCCGGGCTGCGGACGCTGTTCACCACCTGGATCACGCTGCCGCCCGCCGCGCTGTCGACCCTGCTGCCCGCGGTGCTCGAAGGCTGTGTGCGGTACCTGTCCGGCAAGGGCACGCGCGAGTTCACCCCCGAGGTGCGCACCGCACTGGAACTGGCCGAGGCCTACCCCGGTGACGCGGGCGTGCTCGCGGCGCTGCTGCTGAACCGGTTGACGCTGGAACCCGGCCAGGCCCTGTATCTCGACGCGGGCAACCTGCACGCCTACCTGCGTGGGGTCGGCGTGGAGATCATGGCCAACTCCGACAACGTGTTGCGTGGCGGTCTCACCCCGAAGCACGTCGACGTGCCGGAACTGTTGCGGGTGCTCGACTTCGAGCCGATCGAACTGCCGGTGATCGAGCCCGCGCTCGGCGAGGACGGCAGCGTGCGATACCGCACGCCCGCACCGGAGTTCGCGCTGTGCCGGTTCGACCTGTCCGCCGAGGCCGAGCCGGTCGCGCTCGCCGATGCCGGGCCAGGCATCGTGCTGTGCACCGAGGGAACCGTCGAGCTGTCCCAGAACGGGCGCGTGCTCACCGTCGCCCGCGGCGGTGCGGCGTGGATCTCCGCGGCCGACACCGACATCAAGGCACGCGCGATCGGCGGGCCCGCGCAGCTTTTCAGCGCCTGCGTCGGCACCGGGAACTGACGCCGACGCGCACTTTTCGCCACGACACCCTTAGGCTGTTGCGGGCACGAGCGTGTAGAGCGAAGCAGAAGGGCGGGCAGATGTCGGCTGGTGGTGGCAAGAAGGCGATCCTCGCCGCGTTGACGGCCAATGCGGGTATCGCGGTGGCGAAGTTCATCGGCGCGGCGATCACGGGATCGGCATCGATGCTGGCCGAGGCGGTGCACTCGGTCGCCGACACGTCGAACCAGGGCCTGCTGCTGTACGGACAGCGCGCCGCGGCCAAGGACGCCGACGAGTTGCACCAGTTCGGATACGGGCGCAATCGCTACTTCTACTCGTTCGTCGTCGCGCTGGTGTTGTTCACCCTCGGCTCGGTGTACGCGATCTACGAGGGCATCCACAAGATCCAGCATCCCGAGGAGCTGAGTCAGCCGATCGTCGCGATCGTCATCCTCGGCATCGCGATCGGCCTGGAGACCTTCAGCTTCATCACCGCGGTGCGGGAATCCAGGCCGCTCAAGGGCAATGCCAGCTGGTGGCGGTTCATCCGCAACTCGCGCAGCCCCGAGTTGCCGGTGGTGCTGCTCGAGGACACCGGCGCGCTCATCGGTCTGGTCCTCGCGTTCGGCGCGGTCGGGCTGACCATGATCACCGACGACCCGATCTACGACGGCATCGGCACCCTGGCCATCGGTATCCTGCTCGGCGTCATCGCGATCGTGCTGATCGTGGAAATGAAGAGTCTGCTGATCGGTGAGGGCGCCACGCCGGAGCAGGATCGCGCGGTCCGCGAGAACCTGGTCGACGGCGCCAAGATCACCTCGGTGATCCACCTCAAGACTGAGTACCTCGGCCCGGACGAGATGCTGGTCGCCGCCAAGGTGGCGATCGCGCCGAACCTCGACATCGCCGAGATCGCCGAGGCGATCGACGCGGCCGAGGTGCGGGTGCGCGCCGCGGTGCCCACCGCCCGGCTGATCTACCTCGAGCCCGATCTGTACCGGACCCAGTCCGTCTGATCTCTCTGCCCTGACCGATCGCCGTCGTCCCGTCCGGGGCGGCGGCGATCGGCGTACGTGGGCCGACACGGTCGGCGAGCGGGGCGGCCGGGGCAGGGGCGGCGGGTACCGTTCGGTGGCATGGCCGCCGAAGGTGGAGACAGCAAGGTCGCGATCCTGGCCGCGCTCGCCGCGAACGCGGGCATCATGATCGCGAAGTTCATCGGCGCGTTCATCACGGGCTCGTCGTCGATGCTGGCCGAGGCCGTGCACTCGGTGGCCGACACCGGCAACGAGGCGCTGCTGCTGGTCGGGCGCAACCGGGCCGAGCAGGACCCCGACACGCTGCATCCGTTCGGGTATTCGCGCAACCGGTACTTCTATTCGTTCGTCGTGGCGCTGGTGCTGTTCACCATGGGCTGCCTGTTCGCGGTGAACGAGGCGATCCACAAGATCCGGTTCCCCCACGAGATCGAGTCACCCGCCGTCGCGATCGTGATCCTGCTGGTGTCGATGGCGCTCGAGGGCGGTAGCTTCCGCACCGCGCGCAAGCAGTCGGCGCCGTTGAAGGGCAAGCACTCCTGGTGGCATTTCATCCGCAACACCCGCAATCCCGAACTGCCGGTGGTGCTCCTCGAGGACATGGGCGCGCTGGTCGGCCTGCTGTTCGCCCTCGGTGGCGTGAGTCTGTCGGTGCTCACCGGCAACGGCGTGTGGGACGGCGTCGGCACCCTGCTCATCGGCCTGCTGCTCGGGGTGAACGCGGTCGTGCTGATCATCGAGACCAAGAGCCTGCTCATCGGCGAGGGCGCGACGGCCAAGGAGGACATCGCGATTCGCGCCGCCCTGCTCGCCGACCCGCGCATCGTGCACGTCATCCGGATCCAGACCCAGTACCTCGGCCCGGAGGACCTGCTGGTCAACGCGAAGATCGCGATGCGGCCCGGCCTCGACATCAGCCAGGTCGGCGAAGCCATCGACGCCGCCGACACCCGCATCCGCGCCGCCGCCTCGAACGCCTGCACCGTCTATCTGGAACCGGACGTCGTCAAGCCCGAATCAGTGCGCGCGGCACCGTGATTCAGTGGTAGGCGGGCGCCGCGCCGCGTAGGAGATCCAGCGGCTCGGTGACGATGCCGAAGCGGGTGCGCAGCATGTGCCGGGTGGCGTGCAGGCCGGGCATGCCGTGGACGCCGGGGCCGGGTGGGGTCGAGGACGAGCAGAGGTAGGTGCCGGGGATCGGCGTGGAGTACGGGTTCCAGCGGGCCAGTGGCCGGAAGGCGGTCTGGCGCAGGGTCATCGCGCCCGCGGAGATGTCGCCGCCGATGTAGTTGGCGTTGTGCGCGGGCATGAAGGCCGCCGGTGTCACATGTTTCGCCAGAATCAGGTCGCGGAAGCCGGGGGCGAAGCGCTCGACCTGGGCGATCACCGCCTCACTGATATCGCGGTCGGAACCGTTGGGGACGTGGGCGTAGGTGTAGAAGGTGTGCTTGCCCTCCGGTGCCCTGGTGGTGTCGACGACGCCGGGCTGGATCGCGAGGACATACGGTCGCTCGGCGAATTCGCCCGCGGCGATCCGGCGTTCGGCGTGCATCGCCTCCGCGCGGGTGCCGATCAGGTGCAGGGTGCCGGCCAGGTCGCAGCCCTCGGCGGTCCACGGCACCGGGCCCGACAGCGCGAAGTCGACCTTGCAGGCCGCGCCGCCGTAGCGGAATCGGCCGAGGCTGTTGCGGTATCGCGTGGGCAGGCGGTCACCGGCGACGCGCAGGAGTTCGGCGGGCGAGGTGTCGAACAGGACCGCGCGTGCGGTCGCCAGCTCGGCGAAGTCGTCGACGCGATGTCCGGTGACGATCTCGCCGCCGAGCCGTTCCAGCTCGGCGATCATGGCGTTCGGGATCGCCTGGCTGCCACCGCGCGGAATCACCCAGCCGCCCGCGTGCGCCAGAGTACCGAGCAGCAGTGCCGCACCGACCGCGGGCAACGCGCGCGGCTGAGTGATGGCGTGGGTGGCGACACCGGTGAGCAGCGCGGGCGCGACCTCGTCGTGAAAGCGGTTGTTCCACAAGGGTGATCCCTGTTCCAGCAGGCGCAGGCCGAAGCGGACGGCGGTCGGTATCCGGGTCGGTGGGTGCCGTAGGTCCGACATGGCGAGGTCGACGACATCGGGCCAGTGCTGGACCAGCGGGCCGAACAGCTCGCGCCAGGCCGGGCCGTCACGACCGAGGTCGGCGACGGTGGATTCGAGATTGCGCCAGGCCAATCCGGCGATGCCGCCGTCGAGGGGATGCGCGTACGAGATCGTCGGAGTGAGCAGGTCGACACCGTGCGCGGCCAGATCGAACGCGCGGAAGAAGGGCGACGCCAAGGCCATCGGATGCGCGCCCGCGCACACGTCGTGGTGGAATCCCGGCAGGGTGAGTTCGGCCGTCCGCGACCCGCCGCCCGGCCGATCCTGGGACTCGAGCACCCGCACCGACAATCCGGCACGCGCCGCGATCACCGCCGCGGCCAAGCCGTTCGGCCCCGAACCGACTACTACGACTTCCGCCATCCGTCGTCCCTTCGCCCTCGGCCGCCGTGGGCGACCTGCGTCGTTGTCTCCAACCTACGCGGCGCGCGGACCTCCGCCGACGAGTCGTCCGTCACCGCGACGGGCCGCGCGGACGAGCACGGGCGGATGCGGTCAGGCGAACGCCGCCCAACTCTCGACCAGCAGGGCGATCCGCCGCTCGCGCAACTCCGGGCGCAACCTGTCACTGCGTTCCAGCGTCGCGATGCCGTGCAGGGAGGCCCAGGCCACCTCGGTGCGCGCGCCGAGTTCGTCACCCTCGGCGCCCGAGCTGAACATCGCCTCGAGGCCGGCGAAGGCGTCGCGCAGCGGCTGGGGCGCGTCCAGGCCGAAGGTGAGATCGGTGGTGAGCACGAATATCGCGTCGTAGCGGGCCGGGTTGGCGGCGGCGAAGTCGAGGTAGGCGCGGGCGACGTTGTCGAACATCTCGGTTCGGGTCGTGGCGGCCTCGCGCGCGCGACGCAGTTCCTCGGCCAGCTCGACGCAGCCTTGCAGGGCGACGGCGCCGAGGATGGCCGCCTTGTTCGCGAAGTGGCTGTAGAGCACCGGCTGGCTGTACTCGATGCGCTCGGCCAGTTTGCGGATGGTGACGGCGTCCCAGCCCTCCGCTTCGGCCAGTTCCCGCGCGGTGTCGATGATCTGCTGATGTCGTTGGGCGCGTTCGCGTTCCTTGCGCAGTTGGGTACTCATGCCCGAAATTCTAGCAACGCTAGACAAGATAGCAATGCCCGCGCTATCGTTCTCCACAACACCTAGCGCCGCTAGATTTCAGAGCAACGTAATACAGATCCAGGAGCACATCATGACCGTCCCGCGTATCGCCACCGCCCTCTCCCTGCTCGGCGCGGCGCTCATCCTCTACGTCGGCATCAGCTACCTGATCGCCCCCGAGGCCACGGCGCCCGGCTTCGGCCTGCCCGCCTGGCCCTCCGGCGACGCGGTGGCCTTCCTCAATCTCAAGGGCGTGCGCGACGCGGTGAGCGGCCTGGTGATCCTCGCCCTGCTCGCCACCAAGCAGCGCTTCGCGCTCGGCGTCACCCTGCTGGTCACCGCACTGGTTCCGGTCGGCGACATGATCACGGTGCTGAGCTGGAACGGATCCACCGCCGCCGCGTTCGGTGTCCACGGCTTCACCGCGGTGGTCGTCGCGCTCACCGGCATCCTGTTGATCCGCGAACGCCGAACCGCCTCCGACCAGCGCGTCGCCGTCGCCGCGTGACCCCGCTCACGCCGCGATGAATTCCGCTCGGCCCCACCGTCATCACCCATAACGAGCATCCACCGAGGAGGAACCACCATGGCGAACGCACCGCACGGCCCCGCGTCCTACTTCCCCACCATCGAGGCCAAGTACGGCCGCACCGTGGACGAGTGGCTGACCCTCCTCGCCGCGACCGAACAGACCAAGCACGCCGCCCTGGTCACCTGGCTCAAGACCGAACACGGCATGGGCCACGGCCACGCCACCGCCCTGGTGCAGTACCACCTGAACCCGGAGAAGTGGGCGCGCGCCTGATCCCGCGCACATCGAAAGGCCCCGCAGACGCTGCGGGGCCTTTCGCGTACGTCACTGCACCGGCACGGGCTTCTTCGACTCGAGCGCCGGGGCGTCGACCGGGTGGTCGTCGACCATCGTCTCCTCGTCGAAAGGCAATTCGCGATCGAGGACGCGACGGGTGCGGTCGGCGTCGACGGTCTTGGTCCAGGTGCCGATGAGCAGGGTGGCCACCGCATTGCCCGAGAAGTTGGTCAGCGCACGGGCTTCGGACATGAACCGGTCGATGCCGACGATCAGGCCGACCCCGTCGAGCAGTTCGGGACGGTGGCTCTGCAGGCCACCGGCCAGCGTGGCCAGGCCCGCGCCGGTGACACCCGCCGCGCCCTTGGACGCGATGATCATGAACAGCAGCAGGCCGATCTGCTCGCCCAGGCTCAGCGGCTTACCCATCGCGTCGGCGATGAAGATCGACGCCATGGTCAGGTAGATCGCGGTGCCGTCGAGGTTGAACGAATACCCGGTCGGCACAACGACACCCACGGTCGTGCGCTCGACACCGGCGTGTTCCATCTTCGCGACCAGTCGCGGCAGCGCCGACTCCGAGGACGAGGTCGCCACGATCAACAGGTATTCCCGCGCCAGGTACCGGCACAGCTTCAGGATCGACACCCCCGAGACCACCCGCAGCACGACGCCGAGCACACCGAAGACGAAGACCAGGCAGGTCAGGTAGAACGCGATCATCAGCGTCGCCAGCTGCACCACCGCCGACCAGCCGGTCCGGCCGACGACATTGGCGATCGCGCCGAACGCGCCGATCGGGGCCAGCCACAGGATCATCGACAGGATCCGGAACACCAGCTTCTGGCCGAGCGCGACGGCCCGCAGGATCGGCGTGCCCGCCTCGCCCATCGCCTGCACGGCGAACCCGACCAGCAGCGCGACGAACAGCGCCTGCAGGACACTGCCCGCGGTCAGCGAGGACACCAGGGTCGTCGGCACGATGTTCTGGATGAAGTCCCACGTGCCGCCGGCGCCGTGCGCCTGCTCGGCGTACTTGGCGCCCGCCCCCGCACTGCCCGCGCCGAGTCCGGTCCCCGGTTCGATCAGGTTGCCGACGACGAGACCGATGCCGAGCGCGACCGTCGACATCGCCAGGAAGTAGGCGATGGCCAGGCCACCGACCTTGCCGACGGTGGCGGCCGCGCGCACCGATCCGATGCCGAGCACGATCGTGCAGAAGATGACGGGTGCGATCATCATCTTGATCAGGTTCACGAACAGGGTGCCCAGCGGCGCCAGCGACTGACCGAATTCCGGCGCCAGCCGGCCGACCAGGATGCCCGCAAGAACCGCGAAGATCACCGCGATGTACAGCCAATGGGTATGGTCGCGTTTCCGCGATGGTGCGGTGGTTGTGCTCATGGCGCCCAAGCATGCGCAACCGCTGTGATACCCATCACATTTGGTGCATAACGTTCAAGACGAGGTCGGAGGGTCAGGGATGCGACGAGTGCGGCTGTCGCTCGCCGGGCAGGCCTTCGTCTGGCAGCTGGTGGTGCTGGCGCTGATGATCGGCACCGGGGCCATCCTGGCCGTCTTCGACGCCCGTCACGACCACGATGTGGCCACCGAACTGCAGGTCCGCGACGTGGCGGTCTCCGTGGCGCGCGCGCCGTCGACGCTGGCAGCGGTGAACTCCCCCTACCCCAGCGGGCTGCTGCAACCGACCACCGAGCGCATCCGCGCCGACACCGGCATGGACTTCATCGTCGTGATGGCTCCGGACCGCACCCGCTACACCCACACCAATCCCGCGCTGATCGGCAAGCCGTTCACCGGCAGCATCGACGCCGCGCTGGCCGGGCAGACCTTCACCGAGACTTTCACCGGCACGCTCGGACCGTCGATCCGCGCGGTCACCCCGGTCTACGACAGCGGCCGGGTGGTCGCGCTGGTCTCGGCGGGGGTCACCCGCGCCAGGATCGGCACCCAGGTCGCGTCGCAGGTGCCGGTGATCCTGAGTGTCTCGGCGGCGGGCCTTGCGCTGGCCGCGCTGTCGTCGTTCCTGATCAGCCGCAGGCTGCGCCGCCAGACCCACGGCCTTGCGCCCGACGAGCTGCGCGCGCTCTACGAACACCACGACGCGGTGCTGCATTCCGTGCACGAGGGCCTGGTGGTGTTCGGGGCGAGCCCGGGACCCGCCGAGGTGGTCAACGATCAGGCGCGCACGCTGCTCGACCTGCCCGACGGGCCGGTGCATCGCAGCGACCTGCCGACCTCGCTGCGGCAGATGCGCTGGGGCGTCGTGCGCGACGAGACGCACGTGACCACCGATCGGGTGCTGCTGGTCAACCAGGACGTGGTCAGCTGGGAGGGCCGCCCGATCGGCACCGTGCTCACCATCCGCGACCAGACCGAACTGCGCGCGGTCCTCGGCGAACTCGACTCGGTGCGCGGTTTCGCCGAGTCGCTGCGCGCGCAGGCGCACGAGGCGGCGAACCGGCTGCACACCGTCGTCACGATGGTCGAGCTGGGCCGTCCGGACGAGGCCGTCGCCTTCGCCACCGCGGAACTGCAACTCTCGCAGGTCCTCATCGACCGGCTGCTGTCGGCCGTCGGTGACGCGGCGCTGGCCGCGCTGCTGCTGGGCAAGGTCGATCAGGCGGCCGAACGCGGGGTGAGCCTGTCCATCAGCGAGGACACCGCGCTGGACTCCACCGACCCGCTGTCGGCACACGAGGCCGTCACGCTGGTCGGCAATCTGGTCGACAACGCGATCGATGCCGCCGCGGGCACCGTCGACAAGCGGGTGGAGGTGTCGGTGTGCCACCGCGACGGCGAACTGCTGGTGCGGGTCGCCGACAGCGGGCCTGGCATGTCGGCACAGATGTTCGTGCGCGCCGCCGAACGCGGCTACACCACCAAATCCGACCACGCCGGACTCGGCTTGGCACTCGTGCACCGCCTCGTCGATCGGCACGGCGGCGCCATCACCACCACGGCCGCACCACACAGCGCGGTCATCGTTCGCATTCCGCTGAGGGAGAAACAATGATCCGCGTCCTGATCGTCGAGGACGAACCGCTGATCGCCCAGGCACACCGGGCCTATCTCGAGCGGCTCGACGGATTCGTCACCGGCGGCGTCGCGCACACCGGTCGCGACGCGCTCGGCCTGGCCGCCGAGGCGATCGCCGACGGCCGGCCGTTCCATCTGGTGTTGATGGACATCGGCCTTCCCGACATCAGCGGACTCGAGGTCGCCGCGGCGCTCAACAGCCTCGAACCGCGGCCCGACGTCATCGCTATCACCTCCGCCCGCGAGCTGAACATGGTGCGCAGCGCCGTCGCCCACGGCGTGGTGCTCTACCTGCTCAAGCCCTTCACCTTCGCCGCGTTCCGCGAAAAGCTGGAGCGCTACCGCGATTTCGACACCGCACTGCCCGCGGGCGAGGCGGCCCTGTCGCAGTACGACATCGACCGCGCCCTCGGTGCGCTACGCACCGCCGACCAGCGCGCCGGCGCACCGAAAGGCGTGGTGCAGCACACCCTCGAGGAGGTGTCGCGCGCCGTGCGCTCGGCCGAAGCAGGCATCACCGCGACCGACGCGGCGGCCGCCGTCGGCGTCTCCCGCATCACCGCCTGGCGCTACCTGGAAAAACTCGCCGACGACGGACTGGCCGAGCGCCGAGCCGATTACGGCCGCGCGGGCCGCCCCAAAACCCGCTACCGCTGGCGCGCGGGCGCGTAGCCGGGGTCAGGATGTGAGGGCGGCGCCTGTCAACCCGTCGGGGGACGGGGTGCGGGCGACCGGGCCCAGGTCGACCGGCATGTGCTCGAAACCGTGCAGGGTGAACAGGTTTCGGCGGGTCGGCGCCTCGCGCAGGCGCAGGTCGGGGTAGCGGGTGTAAAGGGCGCGCAGGGCGTGGACGGCTTCCATGCGGGCCAGGCTCGCGCCGAGGCAGGCGTGGATGCCGCTGCTGAAGGCCACGTGTTCGCGCAGGTTCGGGCGGTCGATGTCGAAGCGGTGCGGGTCGGAGAAGACCGCGGGGTCGCGGTTGGCGCCTGCCAGCGACAGGATGACGGTGCCGCCCTCGCGGACCGTGACGCCGTCGATCTCGACATCCTCGAGCGCCTGACGCGCGGTGGTCTGCACCGGCGGATCGAAGCGCAGGGTCTCCTCCACCACATCGGACCAGCGGTCGGGATCGGCCTGGGCGATCGCGAGCTGATCCGGATTGGCCGACAGCGCCGCGATCGCATTGCCGATCAGGTTGACCGTCGTCTCGAAACCCGCGCCCATCAGCAGGCTCGAACCGGCCTGCAGCTCGCGCAGATCGAGATCACCCGAGCTCACCAGGGTCGACAGGATGTCCTCGCCGGGTTCGCGGCGCAGTTTCGCGATGTGCGCGGCCAGGTACTCGTCCATCGACTCGATCGCGACCATCGCGCCACGGTAGGACCGCCACGAGGTGCCGATGTCGAGCAGCGGCGTCACCTGGTCACCCCAGCGCAGGAACAGTTCCCGGTCGGACGCGGGGAAGCCGAGCATCTCGGCGATGATGGCGATCGGCACCCTGGCCGCGAAATCGGTGATCAGGTCGACCGACCCGTGCGCGGGCATCGCGTCCAGCAGTTCGGCGGTGACCACCTCCACCCGATCACGCAGCCGGGCGATGGCGCGCGGGGTGAACGCCGAGGACACCGGCTTGCGCATCCTGGTGTGCTCGGGCGGATCGAGGACCAGCATCGACGGCGGCTCGACCGGATTGGGCGGCACCGTCACCCGCTCGGCGAGCTTGCGCCACGGTCCGGGCAGCTCGCCGCCGAGCGCCTGCCGCACACCGAATCGGCTGTCGCGCAGGATGGCCCGCACCTGCGGGTGGTCGAACGCGGCGTAGGACAGCGGCGTCCGGAGCAGTCCGCCTGGCTCGCGGAGTTCGTCGATCAGGGGGTAGGGGTCGTGCAGGCCGCGCTGTCCGCTGAGCAGGATGGCGAACGGGTCACCCCGCCGGACCTGCCAGCGCAGGATCGCCCGCGGCGCTCCGTGCTCGGCCGACCACCGCAACCAGTACTGCGCAATCATCGCCACCCCTGCCGCTCTGCCGAAGGTTTCCTCCACGGTACGAAATTTCCGGACCGTGCGGAACGTGTTCCAGTCGGAGATCGACCTATACCTGGGTAGGAGACCCGCGGGGGTCAGCGGCGAACCGTCACCCGCTCGGTGGCGGCCCGATGCTCGACGGCGGCCGGATCGGGATTGACGACCTGCACCAGCGAGGCACCGGCGAACAAGACCGCGATGTACCCGTCGATCAGTTCCTGAACGGTCTCCCACGGCGAGCTCGACAGCACCCGGTCACCTGCGGAGATGTCCTGCAGCGCGGCAGACTTTCGCGCCTCCGCGAGCACCTCGCCGACCGAGAGCCCGTCGAGCGCGGCCCGGAATCCCCCGGGCAGGAACTGGTCGCCGTGCACGCGCACCGCGGTCGCGAAATCGGTCACGCCGACCGGCAGGTCACGCACGGGCGTGCCCATGGCGTCCAGCGACAGCACCGCCACCTCGCCGACACCGTCGGCGTCGTCGAGCCGGTCGGGGGTGACCAGCGCGAGGTCGGCGTCGGGATCGGGAGTGAGCACCACTTCCGTGCCCGCCCACCAGCAGCCGAGCAGCACCGCGGCGGTCTGCCAGTGCGCGGGCAGCAGCACCGCGACCCTGGCGCCGGGGCTGAGCGCGAACTCGTCACGGATCAGGTTGGCCGTCTTGGCGGCCCAGTTGGCCAGCGTCAGGCCGGACAGTTCGATGCGGGCGCCGGTGGAGTCGTCGTACCAGGTGACACGGGGACCGGCGGGGTCGCGTTCGAGAATCGGGTCGAGGAGGGCGTCGGTGAGGGTCGAGTTCGGCTCAACCATGGGTCAGTTCACGCATTTCGGTCCGTTCTGGCCTGCATCGATAGGCGGGGCTGGCGGTACTGGCGTCGCGGTCGCCGAGGATGTTCCGTCGAAATCGAACATGCCTGCCGCGGCCGAGCCCGGACCAGAATAGTCGCTCGCCAGCACCACGCTCACGGTATCCGCCGACAGTGACGGATCCGCGACCACGGTGAGACCGCCGAGTGCCTCGGCCACCGCAGCGGCCTTCGGGTTCTCGGCGTCGGCGGCGAGCACCCGGCTCGAACTGACGCTGCCACCTGTGTAATTGCCCACCAGACCTTCGCGGAAACCCTTGCCTGTCAACGCCGTCGACACCTTGGCGGCGAGCCCGGCGGTGCCGCCCGCGTTGAACACGCTCACCGACACCGTCGACGGGTCGACCTCGGGCTTGTCGTCGGCCCGCTTCTCCTCGCCGACGAGCCCGGCGACGTAATCCTGCACCGCCTTCGGCTCGACCCGGACGACCGATTCGCCCGCCGAGGTCATGCTGTTGAGGTCGGCGACCGGGATGGTCTCGAATTCCACCTTGCCGCCGGACAAGTCCTTGAGCTGCTGCAGGAAGGCCAGCACGTCCCAGTCCTCGTCGAGCACGACGGTCCGGCCGACCGCCTCGCTGATCTCGCCGAGCTTGCCCGGATTCGCCAGGACCTTGGCGTTGAGCAGCTGCCCGACCAGCTGGGCCATGAACACCTGCTGACGCACGATCCGGTCGATGTCACCACGCGGCAACCCGTGACGCTGACGCACGAAGCTCAGTGCCTGCCCGCCGTCGAGACGCTGCGGCCCGGCCGGGAAGTCGGCGCCCGACATCCATTCGTCGACCGCGTTGTTCAGGCACACCTCCACACCGCCGACGGCATCGGTGAGCAGCACGAAGCCCAGCAGACTCACCTCGGCGTAGTGGTCGACGGTGATGCCGGTGAGCGAGGCCACCGACTTGATCAGCGCCTGCCTGCCCGCCTTCGTCGAATCCCGTTCGGCGTCGGCGTCGGAACCGCCCTTGGCCAGCAGCTTCGCGCGTTCGGTCTCCTTGGTGGCGCCGTAGGCGGAGTTGATCTTGCCTTTGCCCTGGCCGGGAATGTCGACGTAGGAGTCGCGCGGGATCGAGATCGCGGTGGCCGAGCGGCCGTCGTTGGGGACACGGACCAGCACGATGGTGTCGGTGTTGGTGCCCACCTCGTCGCCTGCGTGCAGCATCGCGCGCTCGGCGGAGGTCAGCGGGTTGCCGTGGGCGTCGGTGCGGCTGTCGACGCCGACGAGCAGGATGTCGACCGCGCCGTCGCGGCCGCCGCCGAGGCCGAGCCCGCCGATGCGGTCGATATTGGCGATGAGATTGTCGACGCTGCGCCACGCGAAGCCGGTGAGGGCAAGTACCAGGACCGCCGCGATCGCCACCATCACCTGCGCCGGGCCGACCGCACCGGTCTGCGTGGCGACCGTGGGTGGTCGTGTCGACTCTCGCACTCGTGCATCCTCTCGACGAACTCCGCGCCCGGCTCCGAATCCCCCCGGCAACCCCGCCATCTCGTACACCTGGGCTCGTCCGCCGCAACCGGCCATCACAGGCTAACCAACAGTTACCACAGTCGCGCCGAACCGCAGGTGTCACGGCGTGCCAGACTGGCCGCGTGCACACCGATTTCCCCGCCCCCGCTCGCCTGATCGTAACCGGAGCGCGCGGGCTACTGGGGCGAGAGATCCTGCGGCTCGCCCCCGATGCCGCGGGCTACGGCCGGGCCGAACTCGACATCACCGACCGCGCCGCCGTCGACGCGGTCATCACCCCGGGCGCGGTGCTGATCAACTGCGCGGCCTACACCGCCGTCGACGACGCCGAGTCCGACCGCGACGCCGCCTTCGCCGCCAATGCCACCGGACCCGCCGTCTTGGCCGCCGCCTGCGCCGCGGCGGGCGCCCGGCTGATCCACGTGTCCACCGACTATGTCTTCCCCGGCACCGCCGACACTCCTTACGAACCCGGCGACCCCACCGGTCCCGCGACGGTCTACGGCCAGTCGAAGCTGGCGGGTGAGCAGGCCGTGCTCGAGCTCGGCGCCCAGGTCGTGCGCACCGCCTGGGTGTACTCCGGTGTCGAGGGGGATTTCGTCGCGACGATGCGCAGGCTGGAAGCCGAACGCGACACCGTCACCGTCGTCGACGACCAGGTCGGCTCCCCCACCAGCGCCGCCGACCTGGCCGCCGCGCTGCTCGAGCTGAGCACCCGCCCCGACGCACCCCGGGTGTTGCACGCCACCAATTCCGGCACCGCCACCTGGTTCGACCTGGCCGTTGCCGTTTTCACCGAGCTCGGCGCCGATCCGGCCCGGGTGCTGCCGTGTGATTCCAGCGCCTTCCCCAGACCCGCACCGCGCCCGCCCTATTCGGTGCTGTCCCCCGCGGCGTGGAACGCGGCGGGCCTCGCCCCGCTGCGGCCTTGGCGTTCCGCACTAGCCGACGCACTACAGCGCGTGTCCGACTAGGCTGCGCAGTCGTGAACGCAGCCGATTCCGCGGCCCCTGCGGGCCTTGCCGTCGTCACGGTGACTTATTCACCGGGCGAGCACCTCGAGCACTTCATCACCACTCTGGCCGATGCCACCAGCGAGAAGCCGCAGGTGATCCTGGCCGACAACGGCTCGACCGACGGCGTGCCCGAGCTCGTCGCCGAGGCCAATTCGCACGTGCGACTGCTGCGGACCGGCGGCAACATCGGCTACGGCGGCGCCATCAACCGGGCCGTCGCCGAGATCGACCCGTCGATCGAATTCGTGATCCTGGCCAACCCGGACATCCGCTGGGGCGTCGACTCCATCGACAAGATGCTCGAGGCCGCCGAGCGCTGGCCGCGCGCCGGCGCGTTCGGGCCGATGGTCCGTGAGCCCGACGGCAGCGTCTACCCGTCCGCGCGCCGCGTCCCCGGCCTCGCCGACGGTGCCGGCCACGCGATCCTCGGCACGATCTGGCCGAAGAACCCCTGGTCGGTGCGCTACCGCCAGGAGAACGAGGAGATCTCCGAGCGGGTGGTCGGCTGGCTGTCGGGCTCGTGCCTGCTGGTGCGCCGGGCCGCGTTCGACACCATCGACGGCTTCGACTCGCGCTACTTCATGTACATGGAGGACGTCGACTTCGGCGACCGCATGGGCAAGGCCGGCTGGCACAACGTGTTCGTCCCCGACGCCGAGGTCACCCACGCGAAGGGCCACGCCGCGGGCAAGCATCCCGAGCTGATGCTGCCCGCCCACCACGCCAGCGCCTACCGCTTCCAGGCCGACCGGCATCCACACTGGTGGCAGGCGCCGTTGCGGGGCGCGCTGCGCGCCGGACTTGCGGTTCGCTCCCGGATTGCGGTTCGATCGGCGCTGCGCGAGAAAGCGCGAACCGGCGCCTGAGCAGGTACCGGTCCACTGTGAACAGGGGAAACTCGATGGCAGGCAACTCAGGCACCGACGCGGTCATCCTCGTCGGCGGACAGGGCACGCGGCTGCGTCCGCTCACCCTCTCGGCGCCCAAGCCGATGCTGCCGACGGCCGGGCTGCCGTTCCTGACCCACCTGCTGGCCCGCATCGCCGAGGCCGGGATCACCCACGTGGTGCTGGGCACCTCGTTCAAGGCCGAGGTGTTCGAAGAGCACTTCGGTGACGGTTCCGAGCTGGGGCTCGAGCTCGAGTACGTCACCGAGACCGAACCGCTGGGCACCGGCGGCGGTATCCGCAACGTGCTGCCCAAGCTGCGCGCGGACAACGTGATGGTGTTCAACGGCGACGTCCTCGGCGGCACCGACCTGGGCGCGATCCTCGACACCCACGAGTCGACCAACGCCGACGTCACCCTGCACCTGGTCCGGGTCAGCGACCCGCGCGCCTTCGGTTGCGTGCCGACCGACGCCGACGGCCGGGTCACCGCGTTCCTGGAGAAGACCCAGGATCCGCCGACCGACCAGATCAACGCGGGCTGCTACGTGTTCCGCCGCGAGTACATCGAGAAGATCCCGACCGGTCGTCCGGTCTCGGTCGAGCGCGAGGTCTTCCCCGCGCTGCTGGCCGAGGGCGCCCGGGTGCAGGGCCATGTCGACGCCTCCTACTGGCGTGACATGGGTACCCCGGAGGACTTCGTGCGCGGCTCGGCCGACCTGGTCCGCGGCATCGCCCCCTCGCCCGCCCTGCCGGGTCAGCGTGGCGAGTCGCTGGTCCATCCCGGTGCCGGTGTCGCGCCGGGCGCGCTGCTCATCGGCGGCACCGTGGTCGGGCGTGGCGCCGAGATCGGCGCGGGCGCGCGCCTGGACGGTGCGGTCATCTTCGACGGCGCGGTCGTCGAGGCGGGCGCGACCGTGGAACGCTCCATCGTCGGCTTCGGCGCCCGGATCGGTCCGCGCGCGCTGGTGCGTGACGGCGTGATCGGTGACGGCGCCAATATCGGCGCGCGCTGCGAATTGCTGCGCGGCGCTCGGGTGTGGCCCGGCGTGGAGATTCCCGACGGCGGTATCCGCTTCTCCACCGACGTCTGAGCTGCTCGACGCGGGGCCGCTACCGGACACCCGGTAGCGGCCCCGCGTCGTTTCCGCTGGCAAAACCGCCTGCTCGGAGGGGCGATCAGGCAGTCGACGACGCAGGCGCGACATGCGGACGGACCGCGAACTGGGTCGCAATCCAGGCGACCTCGGTGCGTTCCGTCGCGACGGCGTCGATCAGCGCGACCACGGCGGTGGGCTCGATGCCCGGGACAATTCCATAGCATCCGAGGAGCAGACGAACGGCAACCCACGCCGTCATCTTGTTGCCCTCGGTGAATGCTTGATCACGGATGACCGATTGGAAGACCGCCGCGGCCTTCAGCTCCGGTGTCGGGTAGGCCTCGCGACCCAGCACGATCTGGTCTGCCCTCGTCGCGGCCGCGGCGACCAAGCCCAGATCACGAATCGCACCGGCCCCCTCGGTGACTCGCTGGTTGCATTTGATCAGCGCTTCTGGACGCACTACTCGATTCCCCGGATCAGCGCGAGCAGATCCGCATCCTCGTTCATGACGCGATCCAGAATGGCATCCTCTTTGCGGCTGAGCGCACGCAAGGCGACCCAGTCCCGGAGGGCATCGCAAATCACACTGTTGAGCGACATGTGCGCCGCGTCGGCTTCAGCCGCGGCGGCGGTATGCAGGTCGTCGGGTAGCCGCAGATTCAGATTCGACATAGCACCAATTTAGCACCATCCGCCCGCTCAGCCGCGTGCCTCGACCCTCGGTGGCCGACAGGCCCTCCGCTTCCTGGCCTGCCTCGTCGACCACCCCGGATCGCGCAGGCGGCCACAGCCGTCGCGGGTGCGGCGGCCTCGGTACACGGACCGCTCGGCGCCCTCGCGCAGTGGCTGGGCGCGCTCGGTGCGCCGATCCCGGGTCTGCTCGGCTAGGCCCGATCAGCTGAAGCCGACGGCCTGGTCGCCCCATGCCGTGTGCAGGTCGGCGTCGGGGTTGTCGACGACGCGGTCGATGGTGTCGATCAGCAAGGTGGTGCGCGCGGCGGGCCGGTAGTGCGGCCAATGCTTGGAGCCGTCCAGTGCCGCGGGCACGCCGTGTTCGGCGAAGGCGAGCCAGCGGCGCTGCATGCGGCCCGACACCGCGACCGAGGCCTTGCGACCACCCAGCCAGAACGTCGGATCGTGGTTCAGCGTGCCGAAGTTGCCGAAGACATAAGGCAATTCGGTGGCGTGCCCGGCGCCGACGCGCGCCGCCTTCAACATCGGGGTGGCGTAGTCGAAGCGGTACATCCAGGTCGGTGAGTGCTGGGCGTGCCCCTCGGCGACCCAGGCTGCGGGCATCCGGAAGGCCGCGTCGGTGGACATGGCCAGCGCCCCGCGGGTTTTCGTGAGATCGGGGTAGGCGGAGGTGATCTCGGCGATCCGCTCGGGCGACATCTCCGGATGCGAGGCCGCGACATCGTTGAGCATCGCGTTCACCGCGTCGGGAGTCACCGGCATGATCGGTGACCGCAGCACGCGAAACAGCGAGGCCTCGTCGCGATTGGTGCCGATCAGCAGCGGCACTCGATGCGAACGGCCCTGCTGGAAGCGGTCGATCGGATAGCCGGGCAGCAGATCACCGTCGACGACCGGCGCCGCCGCGAGCCTGCCCGGTTCCTTGATCGGCACCTCGTCCAGCAGCACCGCGCCGACCTCGACGAGCTGCTCGATCGGCAGCTCGAGCAGCCGATCGGTCTCGCCGGGACCGAGTTCGAGCAGTTCCAGATAGCGCTGGGCGACGACAGCCGCGCGTTCCTGCCCGAAAACGGTGGTGGCGGGCGGGCTCTGGGCGATCGCCTTGTGGAACAGCCCGGCCGCGGCGGGCGAGGTGAGCAGGGCGGTGACGCAGCCGGCGCCCGAGGACTCACCGAACACCGTGACATTGCCCGGATCACCACCGAACGCGGCGATATTGTCGCGCACCCAGGCCAGCGCGGCCAGCTGATCGTGCAGGCCCAGGTTCGGGGTGAACGGCGCACCGAACGAGGACAGGTCAAGGAAGCCGAGTACCCCGATCCGGTAGTTCACCGAGACCACGACCACGTCGCCCGCTTCGGCCAGTTTGCGTCCGTCGTAGATGGTCTGGGCGGCCGTGCCGAGGCAGTACGCGCCGCCGTGCAGCCACACCATCACCGGCCGCGGTTCGTCCTCGCTCGGCTCCGGTCGCGGCGACCAGACATTGACCCACAGACAGTCCTCGCCCATGGCCAGATCGGAGTCGACCGGGACCATCGAGCCCATGGCCTGCGGCGCGATGTCACCGAAGACGACGCAGTCGCGCACGCCGTCCCAGCGCTCCGGGGGCCGCGGCAGGGAGAAGCGGGCCGGTCCGGCAGGCGCCGCGGCATACGGCACGCTGCGCCACACGGCGATCGGCCCGTCCCAGGTCCCGCTGACGATTCCGTACTCGGTCCGCGCCAGCGGTTCGGCCTCGCGCATCCCCACTTCGGGGTGGAGATCGGACTGAATGCTCATCGCACACCTCCTTGCCGGCGCGAACCCACGGGTGCCTGTGTATTTGCTCCCGCAGGCCGCAGCACCTGGTGACTCACTACGAGAGTACGTCCGCCCGCCCCGAACGGCCTCGCAACGCACGATTCCCGCAGGTAACAGTTACTTCGCGGACACACGCGAATCTCCCCCTCCAGCGCACCGCGAACCGGTCACACTGTGATTTCAGGCACGGACGCGACCCAGAGCATCGATTCCACACGGTCGCCATCCCGCGCCGAGACCCCACCCGGATGACACCCCATCGAGATAGCCGAAAGTATGCCGACATCGGCGGCCTACAACCTCGGCCCGACTGCATACACTGTGCCGATGCCGAACTACAGCTTCCGGTGTCGCTCCTGCGGCGACACGTTCGAGGTGAACCGGCCGATGGCGCAGGCTTCGGATCCGGCCGCTTGCCCCGCGGGGCACGACGACACGGTCAAACTGCTGACCACCTTCGGAACCGTCGGCCGCGGCGCCGCGCCCGCGCCCGTCGCCGCGCCCCGGCCGGCCGGTGGCGGTTGCTGCGGCGGGGGCGGCTGCTGCTGAGGTCAGTTGCCTTGGCCCGCAAGGGTATCGGCGATGCGCCGTAGCGCGTCGGCGATCCGGTCACCGGACAGTGCCAGATCCTCGTCGAGCAGGGATTGGACGAGCAGGCCGGTGAACATCGCGTGCATCAGTGCGCCCGCGTCGACACCGATATCGTCGACGCCGAGGCCGAGCACCGAGGCCACCGCGGGTCTGGTGCGACGGAAACCGTCGATGAGCCGCTCGGCGACGACCGGGTCGTGCTGCGCGCGGCCGAGCGCCACGACATAGGCACGGGCCAGTCCCTCGTGTTCGCCACGCGAGGCGTCGGCCGCGTCGACAGCGCGCCGGAAACGGTCGGCCGGATCGGCGCCCGCGCGCACGACGCTCGCCCGCGCGGCTATCTCGTCCAGCCAGCGATCGAGGCCCGCGACAACGGCCGCGGTCACCAGTGCGTCCTTCGAGCCGAAGTGATAGCCGATGGACGCCAGGTTCGCGCCCGATTCGGCGGCGACCGCGCGGGCGGAGACCTGATCGACCGGCATCCGCGCCAGACAACGCAGCGCGCCCTCGAGCAAGGCGGTGCGGTTACTCGGTTGCGGGCTCATGCTTCGACCCTAGAACGAATCTATACAAACGTATAGAATCGAGGAGACCTATCCGCTCGTGGAAGAAGACGCGCCATGACCGTCGCGCGTATCGTGGTCGCCTTGCTGCTGGCCGCCCTGCTCGTCTACTCGGCCCGTGCGAAATTGTCGGGGAAGCCCGAGGTCGTGGCGGCCTACGCCAGGGTCGGGGTCGAACGGCGAAGACTTCCGCTGCTCGCGGCCGTGCTGTTCGCGGCGGCGGGTGGTCTGGTGGCCGGATTGTGGTGGACGCCGCTGGGTCTGGCCGCTGCACTCGGCCTGGTGGTCTACTTCGTCCTCGCGCTGATCGCGCATGCCATCCACCGCGATCTCGGCCATGCCGGACCGCCCGCGGTCATTCTGGGACTGTCGGTCGCAGGAGCCGTCCTGTTCGCCTGAGGTTCAGTCGCGCCGATCGACGTGGCCGAGGTCGCGATCCGGGGCGATGCGGTCGCGGACGCGCTGCTTGAGGACGGCGATATCGGGAAAACCGCCGTCGGCCTTGCGTTCCCACAGCTGCTCGCCGTCGAGGGTGATCCGGAAGATGCCGCCCTGGCCGGGCACCAGGGCCACCTCGCCGAGGTCGGTGGCGAAGGTGGTCAGCAGTTCCTGTGCCATCCAGCTCGCGCGCAGCAGCCAGCGGCATTGGGTGCAGTATTCGATCGCGATCCTGGGCACGAGGTCAGTGTGTCAGGCCTGGAAGGTGCCGTCGAGATACACCCACGCGCCGTCGACCCGCACGAAAGTGCTCAGCTCGTGCATCGCGTCGCGCACGCCGTCCAGTTTGTAGTGGGCGATGAACTCGACGGTGCCGTTGTCGTCGAACGGGCCGCCACGCTGGGTGCCGACGATCTCCAGGAACAGCCACCGCTGGTCGGGGTCGAGTTCCAGACTGTCGGGGCGGGTGTTCGGGTGCCACGACCGCAGCAGGTAGTCGGTGTCGCCGACGACGTAGGCGGTATAGCGCGAGCGCATCAGGGTCTCGGCGGTCGGCGCGGGTCGCGTGCCTGCCAGGATCGGCCCGCAGCAGCTGTCGAACGGTTCGCCGCGGCGGCACGGACACGATTTCGCTTCACCCATGCCGGTCATCCTGCCGGGTCGCGGCGTCCGTCGGCCACGCGGGCTCAGCCGAAGGGCTGGTGCGCCAGTGGGACCAGTTCGAGCGACCTGGCGAGGTCGGCGGTCTGATCACGCCAGCGCCGCAGATCGGTGACGCTGGGCGCCATCTCGTAGTCGAGGTGGTGGGCCGCCCGGGACAGCGCGGCCCACAGCGCGCCGACCTGTCCCGCGGTCTCCGGCCCCGCGTAGACGCGCAGCGCGAGCAGCTGCGCGCGCATCGGACAGCGCATGAGTTCCGGGGCGATCTGCGCCCACAGTTCGTCGACCGCTTGCTCGAGCGCGAGCCGCAGAATCCACGCGACCGCCCGCGACCACACGCCACCGGCATCCGATACGGCGCCGGACAGGAGATGTTCGGCCGCCTCCAGCCGTTCGGCCACCGAGGGGCGCGGGGTGTACTTCGCGCGTCGCGGCCGGTGCCTGCGGTTCACCGGCGGATTCACGAGCGGACCGCGGCGGGCTCGTGGGCGCGTAACCAGACGATGAATCGTTCGGTGTCGCTGATCAATTCGCGCATCGGCCGGTCGATCGGCACGTGCGCGCCCGCGGTGGCGTCGCGCAGGACGCCGACCAGCCAGCGGCCGCCGACCGCGCTCAGGTGCTTGTTGAGGTCGTCGACGCGGGCGCCGGGACCCATGATCGCGAGGGTGATCATGGCGCGGGTGGTGTGGGCGTTGCGCACGCGCCGTTCCACCTCGGCGTGGTCGAGGCCGGTGGCGAGCAGTTCGTGACGGGCCTTCGCCAGCCCGGCCGCTTCGATCGCTGACCGGCAGCACGTGGCGACCAGTTCGTCGGCGATCGCGGGTGGCAGCTGGGGTGTGCGCAGCAGGGAGCGGGCGTCGTCGAGGTAGCGGCGGACCGGGTCGCCGGTCACCCTGACCTCGACGATGGAGCGTTCGCGGCGCTGGACCTCGAGCACCGTGGCATCGAGCTGCATGCGGCGCACGGCCTCGGCGAGGCGCTCGTCGTGGGTGAACACCACCACCTGCCGGGTGATCGCCACCTCGGCGAGCACCCTGGCCAGCCCGTCGACCTTCGCCGGGTCCATCGCCTGCACCGGATCGTCGATCATGACGAAGCGGAAGGGGCTGTGCGCCATCGTCGCTCGCGGCAGGAACAGCGACAGTCCGAGCGCGTGCAACTCACCCTGGCTCATCACCCCGAGCGCCGCGCCGTCGACCTCGTCGACGGTGACATCGAGCAGCACCCGCCGCGCCGTCCCCGCACTGCCCTGCAGCCGGATCGCGCCGAGCTCCACATTGCTCTGCTGCCGCAGCGTGCTCCACACCCACCTGGCGGTGCTCTCCAACGGCCGCATCCGCTCGCCGCGGATCGTCGCCGTCGCTGATTTGAGCCAGTCGGCCGCCTTCTTCACCACGCGCAGCTCGGCCGCGTCGGCGGACACGGCGCGAGCGGGGTCGAGCCAGGCGAGAATTCTCGGCACCAAGGGCGACCACACCGAGTCGAGCCGTTCCAGCTCGGTGCGCGTATCGCGGTGCAGGGCTGCGAGTTCGGCGGACAGGTCCGCGTGCGTAGCACGGAAGCCTGCGGCGAACCCGTCGTCGAAATCGGCCTCACCGAGCTCAGCCCACAGCGACCAGAGACGCCGAACCGCCGCAAGCCGCGCGCCGAGAAGCGAAGCTCCGGCAGCCGGAGTCCGGCCCGCCGAGACGGAGGCATCCACCTGTACAGCCATCGAGTTCGCGCCCAGTTCGGCCGGCACACGCGAGGTGAGCGAGCGAGCGGCCGTCAACGCGGCGTCGAACTCGGCGCGAGCGGAACGCAGCGCAGCTAAATGGGCACTGCGCTGGGTGATTTCGGCGTCGGCTGCGGTGAGCCAGGCGGCATCGAGGTCGCCGCGGCCGCAGACCGGGCACGGGCAGGTTTCGCTCGCGGTGACGTGTTCGCGTGCGCGGGTGAGCAATTCGAGGACACGGAGGTCGGACTCGGCGTCGGTGGTCGCGTGCCGGGACAGGTCGGCGGCCGCATCGGCGAGGCGGTCCACCGTCGCCGCGACCTGTGCCGCGTCGGGCAGGGCCAGGCGCAGGATCGCGCGCAGTCCGTCGGGGCCGTCGACGCCGAGCACCGAACCTGCCACCGCGGCCGCCACCGCGTCGAGGTCGGGTTCGGGGGCACGCAGCAGGTCGGCGACACCGCGGGCGCGGTCGTCGTCGACTTCGGCGAGTTCGGCCAGCAGGTCGGTTCTGGATTGACGTGAATCCCGCACGGCGCGTTCGAGTTCCAGTTTGCGCAGGCGGATGTGTTCGGCGGCCGCGGCGAGCTCGTCGAGGCCCAGCAGCCGGTGCAGCGCGTCGAACAGGTCGCTCGGTTTGCCGTCGACCAGTGCGCCGAGCTCGCTGTAGGACAGGAACGGCCGGTACAGGTCGAGGCGTTGGCGCCTGCTGCGTGGATCGACCGGGACGGGGCGGGCCGATCCACGCTGTTCCGTCCAGTGCGCCTCGCCCAGCTCGCTGCCGGGCGCCCAGTGGGTGGCGACCGTGAGCTCGGTGTTCGCCCCCGCGGTGAGCAGTTCGACCTCGATCCGGGCGAGATCGGGTTCGTGCAGGTTGCGCCACCCTTCCCGCCACGCGGTCGACCGGCCGTCCCAGCGCCGATTGCCACCGGTCAGCGCGAATTCGGCGGCCTCGGCGAAGCTGGACTTGCCGCTGCCGTTGCGGCCGACCACCAGGGTGAGTCCAGGTCCCGGGTTCAGTCCCAGCGTGGCCGTCGGCCCGATGCCACGGAAACCGTGCACGGTGATGGAGCGCAGGAAGACGCCGGTATCACCGGACTCCGGTGCGGCCCGGTCGTCGTCGGCCTCGGACAGGGCGGCCAGCACGCACTCGGCGACCCGCGCTTCCACAGCGGGGTCGGCCGCGAGCTCGCGCGCGACCACCTCGGCGATCCGATCCGAGCACATGTGCGACATCCCCCTTCGCGCCCGCGCGCAACGCGGCGGCCGATGTGCCAGGCCGACGAGATCCTCCTCGGCAAACGCTACCTGATCGCGGAGCGTTCGCCCAGGGGATGCGCAGTGCCCCAGCGAATCTGCCCGCGGGAGTGGAATGGTCATCGTGGTGCCGCGGCGGGCCCTCGATGTCCACCCCTCGCCCACCCCGGCGGGCAGCTCGATGAGGTGCTCACACCCGCGATACGCTGCGCTGAGCGGCACGGGCGGTCCGGGCGAGCCGAACAGGTCAGAATGCCAGACTTTTCCGCAGGCGGCAAGTCGGGAAGCGCGAATCCGCTACAGCAGCAGCGTTTTCCAGAGGGTTCGTTCGCCTGGACGGCAGTTGTCGGTGGGCTGCGGTAGATATTTCGGCGACAGAGAACGGGGGAACAGATGACCGACCGACAGGCGCCGTGGACCGAGGACCAGGTCCGCGCTCTCGCACCGGACGCGAGCTCACTGGCTGCCGCACGCAAGCTGGCCGGTCGCTGGCGGGCCACCGGCGCCGCCGGAACCGCCGTGTGGGGCCTGTGCCAGGGCAGCGGGTCCAAGCCGTATCAGACGATTGTCGACCTGGCCGGGCCCGCCTACAAGTGCTCATGCCCGAGCCGCAAGTTCCCCTGCAAGCACGCGCTGTCGCTGCTGCTCACCTGGTCAGGTGGCGCGGTGCCCGTTCAGGACGCGCCCGCCGATTTCGCCGCGGAGTGGCTGGCGGGCCGGGCCGCCAAGGCCGCGGCGCCACCTAAGGCGAAGGCCGCGGCGACACCCTCGCAGGCAACCGTCGAGCAACGGCGGGCCCGGGTATCCGCGGGACTGACCGAGCTCGAGGTGTGGCTCACCGATCAGATCCGGACCGGGCTGGCCCAGACCGATCGCTCGTTCGCCGCCTACGAGGCGATCGCGGCCCGCATGGTCGATGCCCAGGCACCCGGTGTCGCGGCGACGCTGCGCCGGCTGCCCGCACAGGTGGTGACCACCGAGCACTGGCCCGAGCTGCTGTTGCGCGAGTACGCCCGGCTGCATCTGCTGGTGCTGGCTCATCGCACCCTCGACGCGCTGCCCGAGCCGCTGCAGGCAGGCATCCGCACCCATGTCGGCTACCCGACCCAGGCCGAGTCCGTGCTGGCCGAGCCCGCCGTGCGCGATCGCTGGCTGGTGCTCGGTATGCGCGTCAGCGAGGAGGAGCGTCTGCACACCCGGCGTACCTGGCTGCGGGCGCGCGGCAGCGGGCGCTGGGCGGTGCTGATCGAGCATTCCTTCGGCACACCGAATTTCACCGGCGAGGTGCCGGTGCCCGGCCACGAGGTCGATGCCGACCTGCACTACTACCCCGGCGCGGCGCCGTTGCGCGTCCAGTGGGGCACCCGCCACGGCGCCCCCGAATCTTTCACCACCGTGCCCTCGACCGGCGGCACCACGATCGATGACGCGCTGGACGCCTACGCGGGCGCGCTGAGCAACGATCCCTGGCTGCGCGCCTGGCCCGCCCTGCTGACCGAGGTCGTGCCGGTGCTCGGCGAACACGGCTGGCAGCTCGTCGACGCCGACGGCGTGGCCTTGCCGTTGTCGGCGGGGGCGCGGCCGTGGCGGCTGGTCGCCGTCTCGGGTGGTCATCCGGTGACGGTCACCGGTGAATGGCGTGCCGACGGTTTCGACCCGATCTCGGTGTTCGCCGCGGGCGAGGTGACCGATCTGGAGACGGAGTTCCCGACGCAGGCCGCGGCGACTCCCGAACTGGCCGACCTGGTTTCGGTCGCCCTGCTCGGCACCGCGCGCCGCAATGCCGACAGTGTGGAACTGGCCGGGGCCGTCGCGGCCGCGGTGCCGCAGCGCTCCGGCGAGCCCGCCGTGCGACTGCTCGACACCGCGGCACTGCAGGATCTGTACCTGCGCGGTGGTCGGCTGCCCGGCTCGGCGCCGAAACCCGACGCCGCCTTGGACGATCCGCGGCGCCTGCTGCCGAGGCAGGCGGCCGATCGGCTCAGCCGCCTGCTGGCCGACAAGTCGGCGTTCCTGCCCGAATGGTTCGCCGCCGCGGCACCCTTCGACTTCCGGCTGCCGGATGTGCTGTGTGTTCAGGCGCTCACCGCGGCCTCCGACAGCGGTCTGCGCTCGCCGCTGCTCCGGCTGGCAGGTCGGCGCGGCCGCTGGCTCGCGGCTCGCAATCCCGCGTGGTCGGGTCTGCTGGATTCGTTCCCGGTCGATCGAGCCGCGACGGTCGAGACGAATGCCGGTGAATCCGACTCTGCTGGTACACAAGACATCTGGTTGTTCGGCGCGCCTGGCGAGCGCAAGGACTGGCTGGCACTGTTGCGCCGGACCGATCCCGCCGCCGCCCGCGAGACGCTGAGCAGTGCCTGGGCCAAGGAGTCCGGCCCGATCAAGGCCGAATTGCTGGCGCTGCTCGGCGACGGACTGAACCTCGACGACGAACCCCTGCTCGAGCGGGCTCTCGACGACCGGCGCGGCGATGTCCGGCGCACCGCGGCGGGGCTGCTTGCCCGGCTGCCGGGTTCGGCCTTCGGGCAGCGGATGGCGGCGCGGGTGTCCTCGTGGGTCCGGGTGGACGCCGACGGCACGGTCACCGTCACGGTGCCCGCCGAGGTCGACGCCGAAGCCAGGCGCGACGGCATCACCGACAGCACCGATCAACCCAAGATGCGCTGGGACACCCCCGATTCGACGGTCAAGACCCTGCACCAGGCCATCGCGGCGACACCACTGACCACGTGGGCTTCACTCGTCACCGGATCCGACACCGCGACCGCCGCGCTGACGATGACCCTGCCGCCGCGCTACGCCAAGGCGATCGTCGACGGCTGGGTCGACGCCACCCTTGCCCAGCGCGACACCACTTGGGCCCGAGCGTTGTTCGCGCACGCGACGCCCACCGAACAAGCCGTGCTGCGCCGCCGCGAACTGTTCACCCTGCTCGACGCCGCCGACCGGATCGAGCACGTGCTCGACCTCGATGCCCACCAGCTCACCGAGCTGCACGCGATCCTGCCCGGCCTCGACCATCCCTGGCCGCGGCAGGTCGCCGACCACGTGCTGCGGTTGCTCGGCGAGCGCGCCCGCACCACGGCCCGCCAGCCGCACGCCACCGCCGGCGTGTACACCGACCGTGCCCTGCTCACCGCCGCGGGCGTGCACCTGCCCGTCGACCTGGCGACCCGCGTCACCGCGCTCGCCGACACCACCGAGGACCCCGCCTGGCAACAGGCCTTCCACCGACTCGCCCACGATCTCACCGACCGCGCGACCATGCTCGAGGAGCTGCATTGACTGCTCCCGGCCCCGAAGAACCAGGATTCCTGCTTCACAACCAGCCGCCCGAAGGGAAAACTCCCTCCAGGTCTTATGCCGGCTCCACAGGCGTTTCACCTCTCTGCCAGCCCGGCAGCGAGGATATTGCGGGCCGCGTTCACGTCACGGTCGTGGCCAGCACCACATCGGCATGTCCACAGGCGAACTTGCAGCGGCAACCGGTCGGTGAGCACACCACACGCCGAGCACACCTTGGTCGAGGGATACCAGCGGTCCACCACCAGCAACTCGCGTCCATACCAGCCGGCCTTGTATTCGAGCATGCTGCGCAGTTGTCGCCAACTCGCATCCGAAATTGCACGGGCGAGAGTGTGATTGGTGATCATATTGCGCACCGACAGGTCCTCGATGGCAACCGCTTGGTTCTCGCGGATCAACCTCGTGGACAGTTTGTGCAGAAAGTCGGTACGCCGATCGGTGATCCGCGCGTACGCGCGAGCCACCCTCCGGCGAGCCTTCTTCCGGTTGTTCGACCCATCCTGCTTACGAGACAGGTCCCGTTGCGCTCTGGCCAACTTCCGTCGATCGCGGCGCTCGTATCGCGGATTGGCGATCTTCTCGCCGGTCGACAGCACGGCCAACGAGGAAAGTCCCACATCCACACCGACCGTTGCCTCAACCATCGGCAGCGGAGCGATGGTCTCCTCAACGAGAATCGACACGAACCAGCGGCCCGCCGCATCGTGGGACACAGTGACCGTAGACGGCATCGCACGGTCGGGCAGGGGCTGCGACCATCGAATATCGAGCGGCTCAGTCATTTTCGCCAGGGTCAACTGTCCGTCGCGCCATCGGAATGCCGACCGAGTGTACTCCGCGCTCGCCGTGGACTTCTTGCGCGACTTGAACCTCGGATATCGGGCGCGTTTGGCGAAGAATGCAGCAAACGCCGCCTGCTGGTGGCGCAATGGCTGCTGCAACGGAACCGAACTGACTTCGTTCAAGAATGCCAGCCCATCACTCCGCTTCCACTCGGTCAGCGCGGCAGAGGCCTGCACGTAGGTAGTGCTGCGTCCACCGGCTGCCCAGGCCCGTGTACGGGCATCGAGAGCCTTGTTCCAGACCAGACGAACGCATCCGAATGTTCGAGTCAGCTCTGCGCGCTGAGCGGGGGATGGGTAGAAGCGGAACTTATACGCCCGCTTCACCGCCTTCGACAGGACTCACACAATACGACACAACTATGTAAAGAAGGAGATGGCGTTGCTACCAGGTCTCGAACAACCCGAGTTGCAACGTCGACAAGCCGATGACTACAGCTGAATCTGCAACCACCCTGCTGCGTCCCCATGCCGAACAGGCCTTCGCCGACGAGCTGGCCGCGCTGGCGCGCGTCGACGACCGGCCGCGTCCGCCGTCCTGGCGGCTGTCGCCGTGGGCGGTGGTCACCTATGTGCTCGGCGGGACACTCGACGACGGCACCGTCATCACGCCCAAGTACGTCGGCCCGCGCCGGCTGATGGAGGTGGCCGTCGCGACCCTGGCCACCGACCGTGCGCTTCTGCTGCTCGGAGTGCCGGGCACCGCGAAAACCTGGGTGTCCGAGCATCTCTCGGCCGCGATCAGTGGCGAGTCGACCCTGCTGGTGCAGGGCACCTCCGGCACCGCGGAGGAAGCGATTCGCTACGGCTGGAACTACGCCCGGCTGCTCGCCGAGGGCCCGAGCGATGCGGCGCTGGTCGCCTCACCGGTGATGACCGCCATGCGGACCGGGGCGATCGCCCGCATCGAGGAGCTCACCCGCATCCCCTCCGATGTGCAGGACGCGCTGATCACCATCCTGTCCGAGAAGACGCTGCCGGTGCCCGAGCTCGGTGCAGAAGTGCAGGCCGCCAAGGGTTTCAACGTGATCGCCACGGCCAACGATCGTGACCGCGGCGTGAACGACCTGTCCTCGGCGCTGCGCCGCCGCTTCAACACCGTGGTGCTGCCGCTGCCCGCCGACGAGGATTCCGAGGTCGCCATCGTCACCAGGCGCGTCGAACAGCTCGGCGCCGCCCTGGAGCTGCCGACGGTGCCCGCCGCCGCCGAGGAGGTACGCCGGGTCGTGCGCGTGTTCCGCGAACTGCGCTCCGGCATCACCGCCGACGGCCGCACCAAACTCAAGTCACCCTCGGGCACCCTGTCCACCGCCGAGGCGATCTCGGTGATCACCAACGGCCTTGCCCTGTCCGCCCACTTCGGCGACGGCGTCCTGCGCGCCTCCGACATCGCGGGCGCCGTCCTCGGTTCGGTGATCAAGGACCCCGTCGCCGACTCGGTGATCTGGACCGAATACCTCGAGGCCGTGGTGCGGGAACGCCCGGACTGGGCCGATTTCTACCGCGCCTGCCGCGAGATCGCGAACTGACGCCAGACCGACGGGGAGGACGGCACAGACAGCACACATGGGGTTTTCGATGAGTGAACAGACCGGGGAGACCCGCACGGCGAGTGCGGTGCCCGCTCCTGCAAGCAATGCCGATGCCGTGACGCGGGTATTCGGCATCCGTCACCACGGGCCCGGCTCGGCACGGTCGCTGCGCCAAGCGCTCGAGGAGTTCCGGCCCGACGCCATCCTGATCGAAGGCCCCGCCGATGCCGACCCGCTCGTCGGGTTCGTCGCCGCCGACACCATGGCCCCGCCGGTCGCGCTGCTGGCCTACGTCCCGGATTCCCCTGCTCGCGCGGCGTTCTGGCCGTTCGCGGTGTTTTCGCCGGAGTGGCAGGCCATGCGCTACGGCGTCGACCACGCCGTGCCGGTTCGCTTCTGCGATCTCCCCGCCACGAACGTCCTGGCCGCCGACGACGATACCCGCGGCGATCGCACCGACCCGCTGGCAGCTCTGGCCTCAGCGGCAGGCTACGACGACGCCGAACGCTGGTGGGATGCCGTCGTCGAATCCGTCCCGGACAGCGCGGCTTTCGACGCGATCACCGAAGCGATGGCCACCCTGCGCGAAGACGCGATCCTGCACGCGCCGGCCGGGGACTCCGACCAGGAGACGGCCGGCAGCGCCCCCCGCAGTCCATCGACGCGACCCGATGATGCGCCGCCTCCTGCGGGCGCACCCTCGACCGCATCTGAACCAGCAGACAGCATCTCGCCCGCACCTGGATCGGGCTCTCCGCTAGCGGCCGATCCCGGGAACCCCGCGCTCGCACCGCTGGTCGTCGACCGGCACACCCTGCGGCGCGAGGCGTACATGCGGCAGGTGATGCGGCAGACGCTCAAGGACGGGGCGAAGCGGCTGGCCGTGGTGTGCGGCGCTTGGCACGCACCCGCCCTGGCCGGGGCACTCGGACCAGCCGCGCCGGACGCGCGGCTGCTCAAGGGATTGCCGAAGACCAAGACCGCGCTGACCTGGGTGCCGTGGACGCATTCGCGGCTGGCGGCGGGCTCGGGGTACGGGGCGGGCGTCACCTCACCGGGCTGGTACCACCACCTGTTCACCGAGACCGAGCGCCCGGTCGCGCGATGGCTGACGAAGGTCGCCGGGGTCCTGCGGGCACACGATCTGCCCGTGTCGAGCGCGCACATCATCGAGTCGGTGCGCCTGGCCGACACCCTTGCTGCGCTGCGTGGGCGTCCGCTGGCCGGATTGTCCGAGGTCACCGAGGCCGTGCGCGCGGTGATGTGCGGTGGGGACGAGACCATGCTGCGGCTGGTGGTCGACGAGCTCGTCGTCGGCGAGACCCTCGGCGGCGTCCCCGAGGACACCCCGACCGTGCCGCTGGCGGCGGATCTGCGCGCGCGAAGCAAGACCCTGCGGCTCAAACAGGAAGCCCTGGCCCGCACGGTCGATCTGGACCTGCGCAAGGAGCGCGATGTCGAGCGCTCGCATCTGCTGCACCGGCTGCGGCTGCTCGGCATCGACTGGGGCACACCGACCGTCGGCGAGGTCCGTAACACCGGCACCTTCCGGGAGACCTGGACGCTGCGCTGGGAACCGGAATTCGAGGTCCGCATCGTCGAGGCGGCGGTGTGGGGGACGACGCTGCGCACCGCGGCCGAGGCCAATATCCTCGACACCGCGAGCCGGGACGGCGTGTCCGTCACCGAACTCGCCGACGCGCTGGAGATGGCCCTGCTCGCCGACCTGGGCGGCGCCACCGACGGGTTGATCACCCGGCTCGAAGCGGCCGCCGCCCTCGACCACGACGTCACCCACCTGCTCGGCGCCCTGCCCGGGTTGACCCGTACGCTGCGCTACGGCGATGTCCGCGGCACCGACACCAAGGCGCTGGCCCATGTCGCCGACGGCCTGTTGGTGCGGATCTGCGCCGGCCTGCCCGGCGCAGTCACCGGTCTCGACACCGACGCGGCCGAGGCCCTGCGCGCCCAGATCGACGCCGCGCACACCGCCATCAGCACCCGCGACGACGACCACGCCACCACCGAATGGCTGGCGACTCTGCAGCGCATCGCCGACCGTGACGATGTGCACGGCGCGATCGGCGGCCGCGCGGTCCGCCTGCTCTGCGACGCCGAACGCATCGACGACGCCGACTCGGCCCGCCGCCTGGCCGCCGCCCTGTCCATCGGCAACACCCCCGCCGCCAAGGCCGCCTGGATCGACGGCTTCCTCGGCGGGCGCGGCCTGCTCCTGGTGCACGACCGGGAGTTGTTGCGCCGCATCGACGATTGGCTCCGCGAACTCGCCGAGGACCAGTTCGTCGCCACCCTCCCGCTGCTGCGCCGCACCTTCGGCTCCTTCGAATCCGGCGAACGCCGCGCCATCGGCCAGGCCCTGCGCGACACCGGCTCCACACCGCCTACCCCCACCGGCGCCACCGCCATCGACCCCGCCCGCGGCCAGTTGGCCCTGCGCGCCGCCACCGCGATCCTGGGTGCCGCCGGATGACGACCTCACCGCCCGCGAGCAGCGAACCCGTTCCCGGCGGGAGATCCCAGACCGGTATGGCGCGCGCCGACGCCCCGCACCCGACCTCGCTCGATCACCAGGAGCAGTACGCATGACCGGTACCGACGAAACCCATTCGCGCCGATGGCGGCTCGTTCTCGGCCAAGCCGCCGAAGAACAGCTCGGCGGCCTGTCTTCCGGCCCTGATCAGGCGATGGATCAGGCGCTCGGCGCGCTCTACAACACCGGGGAGGCGGGCGGGTCGACGAAAAGGTCCGGCGGGCTGGGAGGTTCGGCGCCGCGGGTGGCGCGCTGGCTCGGTGACATCCGCACCTACTTTCCCGCGACCGTGGTCGAGGTGATGCAGCGCGATGCCGTGCAGCGGCTGAATCTCACGCAGTTGCTGCTCGAGCCCGAACTGCTGGAATCGGTGGAACCCGATGTGCATCTGGTGGGTACGTTGCTCGGCCTCAATCGGGTGATGCCGGAGACCACGAAGGCCACCGCGCGGATGGTGGTGGAGAAGGTGGTGCGTGAGATCGAGCGGCGCATCGCTGCCAAGACCGTCGCCGCGGTCTCGGGCGCCATCAATCGCGCTGCCCGTACCCACCGGCCGAAGTTGCGCGACATCGATTTCGATCGCACCATCCGCAAGAACCTGGCCAACTATCTGCCCGAGCACCGGACCGTGGTCCCGGAACGGCTGGTCGGCTACGGGCGCAAGGCGCAGTCGATCCAGCGCGATGTGGTGCTGGCGATCGACCAATCCGGGTCGATGGCGGCCAGTGTCGTCTACGCGTCGGTGTTCGGTGCGGTCCTGGCGTCGATGCGCTCGCTGAAGACGTCGCTCGTGGTGTTCGACACCGAGGTCGTCGACCTGACCGAGCAGCTCAGCGATCCGGTCGACGTGCTGTTCGGCACCCAGCTCGGCGGCGGCACCGACATCAATCGCGCCATCGCCTACTCGCAGTCGCTGATCACCCGGCCCACCGACAGCCTGTTCGTGCTCATCTCCGATCTCTACGAGGGTGGGGTGCGCGAGGAGATGCTGCGCCGGTGCAACGCGATGAAGGAGGCAGGCGTGCAGGTGGTGGTCCTGCTCGCGCTGTCCGACGAGGGCGCGCCCGCCTACGACCACGAGAACGCCGCCGCGCTCGCGGCTCTCGGCATCCCCGCCTTCGCCTGCACCCCGGACAAATTCCCCGACCTGCTGGCCACCGCCCTGGACCGCGGCGACATCACGCACTGGGCCGACACTCACGCTCCGGCCGTGTGAGACCGTGAGTTTCGCTAGGCTGCACAGCGGTCGGGTTCGGTGAACGGGGTGAGGCGATGTTGCGGCGCGGGGAGGTGTTCGCCGGGTTCGTCATCGAACGGGAGCTGGGGCGCGGCGGGATGGGCGCGGTGTACGCGGCCCGTGATCGGCGGCTGCCGCGGCTGACCGCGCTCAAGCTCATGCACCGCGACCTGTTCACCGACTTCGAGATCCGGACCAGGTTCGAACGGGAAGCCGATCTGGTCGCCCAGCTCGACCACCCGAACATCATCACCGTCTACGACCGCGGCGTCGACGAGGACCGGTTGTGGATCGCCATGCAGTTCGTCGACGGTGTCGACGCGGCGGCGGTGCCTGCCCAGCAGTTCGGGGTGGAGCGGATCGCGCAGATCGTCACCCAGACGGCGAGCGCGCTGGACTACGCGCACCGTCAGGGCGTGCTGCACCGCGACGTGAAACCGGCCAACATCCTGCTGTCCCGGACCGCGGGCGTCGGCGCGGGCTTCGACGAGCGGGTGCTGCTCACCGACTTCGGCATCGCGAAACTCCTCGACGACACCGGCGGCCTCACCCGCACCGGCCAGTTCACCGCCACCATCGCCTACGCCTCCCCCGAACAGCTCAGCAGCGCGCCCCTGGACGGTCGAGGCGACCAGTACTCCTTAGCCTGCACCATCTTCCGGCTGCTCACCGGCACCGGTCCGTACGACGCACCCAATCCGGCGACCGTCATGCTCGGCCACCTCACCGCCGTTCCCCCGCGGGCCAGCACCCGGCGATCGGCTCCGCTGCCGGCCGCGGTCGACGCCGTTCTCGCCAAGGCCATGGCCAAGGAACCCGCCCGGCGGTTCCCCACCTGCACCGAGTTCGCGGCGGCCTTCGCCGAAGCCATCCGCCGCCGAGGCCCGGAATCCCGGCCCGGGCCCGACCTCCGTGGAAGCGGCCCTGGGCCCGCGACCGGTACCGCGAATCCGGCCCGCACGGAGTCCCAGCCACGTCGAGCCGCGGAACCGGACCTGTCGCACCGGCTCGACCCGACCGCGCGTGGCATGACGTCGGTCGGCAGCGGGCCACGGATCGACACCCGGCACCCGGACCGGCACTCCGACACCGCCGCTGCCTCCCCGGCATCCGGTCGGCGCGCCGGGCAGCGAGGTGACGGCTCGGCTGCCCTGGCACCCCGGCTCGAATACCCGCGCCGCAGCAGCGACGCCGTGGCCAGTGCAGGCTCGGTGTGGCTGAACGCGGTGCACGGTTGCCTGATCGGGGGCGCGATCGGAGACGCGCTCGGCGCACCGATCGAGACCAGGTCGCTGCGGCAGATCCGTGCGCACTACGGGCAGGCGGGCCTCACCGACGCCGACCCACTGCGGATCTCGGAGGAGACGCAGCTGACCGCGTTCACGGTGGAGGCGCTGATCCGCGGTTCGGTGCGGGCGCGGGCCAAGGGCATCGGCGGAGCGACCATGGGCCTGCTGCAGCAGGGCATGCTCGTCTGGTTACGAGGTCAGGTCGTCGAGCTGCCCGACCAACCCTTCGCGCTGCACAGTTCACTCAGCGGCTACCCCGAACTGATCGAGCAACGGGGCGTGGCGAATTCGGTGTACACGGCCCTGCGGCAGGCCGCGGCGCGACGCGCACCCACCGCACCGCTGGGCACCCGCCAACAGCCGATCAACCAGTCCAAGGGCAGCGGCGCGGTGATGCGCGCGGCACCGTGTGGATTCGGCTACGCCGCCGACCGTTCCGGCGCGGCCACCGGGGCAATCTTCGAATTGGGTTGCGACGCGGCCGCACTGACGCACGGCCATCCCAGCGGCTGGCTGCCCGCGGGCACCCTGTCGGCGCTGATCTACCAGCTCGCCCGGGGAAACGACACCACGACGGCGCTCGCCCGCGCCCGAGCCGAACTGGCGACCTACCCCGACCACGAGGAAACCTCGGCTGCCCTCGATTCCGCGGTCGCGCTGGCCGACGCAACCGCGCGCGCCGGTCGCGGACCGACCCCCGAGGAGGTCGAATCCCTCGGCCAGGGCTGGATCGGCCCCGAGGCACTGGCCATCGCCGTGTTCGCCGTGCTCGCCGCAGAATTCCGGGGCGGCGCGGCCAACGAGATCGTCCGCACGGGACTCCTGTTGTCGGTCAACCACTCCGGGGACAGCGATGCCACCGGCTCGATCGCAGGCAGCCTCCTCGGCGCCCGCTACGGCCGCGCCGCACTCCCCCGCCGCTGGTCCGACACCGTCGATGCCCGAACCGCCCTGGACCGCCTCGCCACCGACTACTGCACCGAATTCGGCCTCACCCCACCCCAGACCGACGACGGACTACCCACCCAGGACTGGCGCGACCGGTACCCGGCGTAGGCGGATCGGGCCGATACCCCGGTAGCTCGAAGAAACAACGGACCGACCCAAGTCAGAAAAAGCCGTCACATACCAGGCATGGGACCAGGTCAACGCTGTTCGAATTCGGTCCCCGCGATATCGTCATAGAACTTCGGCCCCATCATGATTCGATCTTCTGGCGCGACTGCATCTCGCAACCGCTCAGCCTCGTCGAACATGCGCCGAAACTCCCTGATCTCCTCGGGTGTAGGAGCTTCAACGCCAGCCTCTTCAGGCGTGGAGAACGTCTTTCCTGCAACACGCTCACTCATGGTGGAGACCTTAGCCAGTGCAATCGCGAACTCTGTTGCCTCGCTGGTAGATTCCGCCAGCCGCAGCCCGTAATCCGGCCTAATTGCGAACGGGCTCGCCACCGACGGCGTCACCAGCGAGCCCGTTCGAAGATCTACAGGTCTGCGATGGCGGCCAGCGGGGGTGTGCGGGCCGCGCGGACGCCGGGCCAGACGGCGGCGAGGACGCCGACGATACCGGAGGCGATCAGCACGGCGACCAACTGCGACCACGGGATGGTGATCTGGTCGATGCCCAGGTCACGCAGGGTGCGTAGGAAGCCGACGCCGAGGGCGATGCCCAAGACCAGGCCCACGATCGCGCCGAAGATGGCGATCAGCATGGACTCCAGGTAGATCGTGCGGCGCACCTGGGATCGCTGGGTGCCGACGGCGCGGAGCATGCCGATCTCGCGGCGGCGTTCGACCACCGACAGGGCGAGGGTGTTGATGATGCCGAGGACGGCGATCACCACCGCCAGCGCCAGCAGGCCGTAGAGGATGGCGAGCAGGGTGTTGATCTGCTGGCCCTGTGCGCCCTTGAACTGCTCGTGGTCCTGCACCTGCACGACGACGAACGGTTCGGTGGCCTTCTCCAGGTTCGTTCGCATGGCGGTGAGATCGGTGCCGGGCTCCGCCTTCACCAGCACGAAGGCATTGGTGCGCAGGCTCGGCGGCATCAACTGCTCGTAGACACCGGGGTCGACGACCATCGCGCCGAGCAGCGGCGAGTTGGCGAAGACGCCACCGACGATGAGCTCGAGCTTCTTGCTGTCGAGGCTGGTGATGGTGATCTTGTCGCCGACCTTCCAGCCGCGATCGCCCGCCTCGGTCTCGTCGACGAGCAGCTCGTTCGCACCGATCGTGGTGGACCCGCTGAGCACGTCGATGTCCATCACCGGGTCGATCGGGCCGTCCGGGGAGGTGGCGACGATCTGCTCGTCACCGACCTTGAACGCGACGACCCTGATCCCGGTGACATCGCTGACCCCGGGCACCTGGGTGCGCACGGCGTCCACCGCACCGAGCGGCGCACCGATCATCTGCGGACCGGCGAGCACGTATTCGGCCTTCACGCCCTTGTCGATCAGCACACCGACGCTGGTCTTGGCCGAGGCGCCGAGGATGCCGATCGCCGAGACCAGCATCAGCCCGAGGGTGAGCGCGAACGCGGTGGCCGCGGTGCGGCGCGGATTGCGCACGGCGTTGTTGCGGGCCATCTGCCCGATCGAGCCGAACGGCCGGGTGAGCACACCGAGCACGAGCACCATGGGCCGCGACAGCGCGGGCGCGGCGAGCAGCACGGCCAGGATCAACCCGAGCGCACCGATGCCGACGGTCACCGCCGAGCCCTTGCCGGTGCCCTGGGCGCCGACGTATACGAGCACGCCACCGGCCACGGCCATGACCGCACCGACGGCGGTGCGCACATGCAACGAGTCACCGGCGCTGGCGAATTCGGACCGCATGGCCTCCACGGGCGGCACCTTCGCGGCGCGGCGAGCAGGCGCGTAGGCGCTGGCCACGGTGACGATCAGGCCGACGAGCAGGGCGACGATCGCGGTGCGTGGCAGCACCGTCAGCGACCCGGTGGGCAGGCCAAGATCGAAGGCGTTCAGCAACGCCGACAACCCGAACGCCAGCCCGATGCCCGCGGCGAGACCGATCGCGCTGCCGATCAGGCCGATCACGACGGCCTCACCGACCACCGACCGGCCGACCTGCCGGCGGCTCGCGCCGATCGCGCGCAGCAACGCCAGTTCGCGCAGGCGCTGGGCCACGATCATCGAGAAGGTGTTGTAGATGATGAACGTGCCGACGATCAGCGCGATCGCGCCGAAGGCGAGCAGGAAGTAGTTGATGAAGGTGAGCGCCTCGGAGACCTCCTTCTTCATGTCCTCGCGGACCTCGTCGGCGTTCTGCACCTTGTAGTTGGGCAGGCCGGCGGCGAGCTGGTCGCGCAGGTCGTCGGCCGAGACGCCCGGTGCGGCCGCGATATCGGCGTAGGCGACATGCGAGCCGTCGGTGAACAGCTTGCGGGCCTGCGGTTCGGTGAACATCACCGCGACAACGCCGCCGCCCTCGGTACCCGGCATCTCGTAGACGCCGGACAGGGTCACCTCGAACGGGTCACCCTTGGACGGGATGAGCACCTTGGTCTTGTCGCCGACCCGCAGCCCGGCCTTCTCGGCGCCGCTGGTGTTGAGCGCGATCTCGTTCGGCTGAGTGGGCGCGGCACCCGCGACGAACGTGTTCGGCTCTTCGACCGATTTGTCCGGCGGCAGGTAGGACAGACCGAAACTCGGTGCGCCACCGGTCTGCACGGCCTTCTTGCCGTCGGGTTGGAGCAGCACCACCGGGCCGTTCATCGCCGGGGCGACGCGGTCGACGCCGTCGGTCTTGGCCAGCGCGTCCACGATATTGGTCGGCACGCCGAGCGACTGCCGGTCCTTGGGGCCGACGCGCACGTCGACACCCTGGGCCTGGCCTTCGAAGATGCCGTCGAAGGTGCGCTGCAAGGTATCGGTGAAGACGAACGAGCCGGAGATGAAGGCGGTGCCCAGCACCACCGACAGCAGGGTCAACGCCAGCCGCACCTTGTGCGCGGCGAGATTGCGCAAGGCGACCTTGCGCATCGGGTTGTTCATCGGGTCTCCAGCGCCTTCATCCGGTCGAGGATGGAATCCTGGGTCGGATCGCGCAGCTCGTCGACGATGCGGCCGTCGGCGAGGAACACCACGCGGTCGGCGTAGGCGGCCGCGCGCGGGTCGTGGGTGACGATCACGACGGTCTGCTCGAACTCGTCGACCGAGGCGCGCAGGATCGAGAGCACCTCACCGGAGGAGTGCGAGTCCAGGTTGCCGGTCGGCTCGTCGCCGAAGATGATCTCCGGCTTGCCCACCAGGGCGCGGGCGCACGCGACGCGCTGCTGCTGGCCACCGGACAGCTCGGAGGGCCGGTGCTCGAGCCGGTCGCCGAGGCCGAGGCGCTTGACGACGGTGTCGAGCCACTCCTGGTCGACCTTGCGGCCCGCGATGTCGAGCGGGAGGGTGATGTTCTCCAGCGCGGTCAGCGTCGGCACCAGGTTGAACGCCTGGAAGACGAACCCGATCCGGTCGCGGCGCAGCGCGGTCATCTGCTTGTCGGACAGCCCGGTCAGCGGGGTGTCGCCGATGCGGACATGGCCCTCGCTCGCGCTGTCGAGCCCGGCCAGGCAGTGCATCAGCGTCGACTTGCCCGAGCCGGAGGGGCCCATGATCGCGGTGAACTCCCCCTTCGCGAAGTCAGCCGACACCCCGTCCAAGGCCTTGACCTGTGTGTCTCCCGATCCATACAACTTGACCAGGTCTTGCGCGGCGGCCGCGATCTCGGTGGCGGCCGCCGCATCGACGGCCTCGGTGCCCATGGCGTGCGAAGTCATGGTGTCCAGTCTGTCTGCCGACCGGGAACCGCGCCATCCGGGATCTCCCCGATGCCTACGTGATGACCCAGTCGAAGGCTGCTGCCTTCGAGCGCGCGCCTTCCGCGGTGCGGGAACGATTGGGTTCGCCGAGGTCGGCGAGCAGCTCCTCGGTGAGACCGACCAGGCTCGCCAGGGCGGCCGGGGTGAACCAGTCGGGGCGGGTCGCGAAGAGGATGTCCTCGGAGGCGGTGTTGCCGCTGGCGCCGGGGGCGAAGGGGCAGCCGCCGAGGCCGCCGAGGGAGCCGTCGACCATCGTCGCGCCCGCCGTGACGGCGGCGAGGGTGTTGGCCACGCCCATGCCCCAGGTGTCGTGGCCGTGGAAGACGATGCGGCGCGAGGGTGTGCGGTCGCGGACCGCCGAGACCAGCGCGCTCACCTGACCGGGGTGGGCCTGGCCGAGGGTGTCGGCCAGCACGATGTCGGCGGCGCCGTCGGTGCGCGGATCGTTGGCGATGGCCAGGACCCGCGCGGGGTCGACCGCACCCTCGAAGGGGCAGGTGAAGCTGGTGGCCAGGCAGAGCTGGATCTCACCGCCCGCCTCCTGAGCGAGGCGGATCGCATCGGGCATGGCCGCGACCGAAGCCTCCGTGTCGCGGCCGATATTGGCCTTGTTGTGGCTGTCGGAGACCGAGAAGCAGTACTGGAAGTTGCGCGCACCGGCGGCGGCCGCCTTCTCGATGTGCCGGGGCGTGGCCACCCAGACCCAGCATTTCGCCAGCTCGTCCGGGGTGAGCGCGGCGATCAGCTCGAGCGAGTTGGCCATCGGCGGCACCAGGTCCGGCCGGGCCATCGAGCCGATCTCCAGCGCGGGCACGCCCGCGGCCAGCAGCCGCCGGACGACGTCGATCTTCTGCTCGGTGGGCAGCACCTTGCCGGTGAGCTGCAAGCCGTCACGCAGGGTCACATCCCGCAGCAGCGGGGCGGTCATCGCCGCTGGTCCGGTTCCTGGGCGGGCACGCACATCACGCCGCCGCACGGTTTGTCACCGACGCTGGCCGGCGTCGGGTGCACGGTCGGGCGCACATGGCCCGGTCCGCGCTGTTCCCACTTGCTGCGCACCGGTGGGCGGCGTCTGCCGTGTACTCGCCTGCTCACGATGCCTCCAGCGCGTCGATCTGATCTTCGCTCATCCCGAGCAGCCCGCCGAGCACTTCTCTGGTGTGCTCGCCGAGGTCGGGGCCGACGTTGCGGATCGGCAGCGACTGTCCCCCGATCACCGGGACGATGCCGGGGAACCCCACCTGCTTGGGTTCCGGCTCGCCCACGTCGACGGGGAACGACTGGATCATATTGCGTGCGCGGTACTGCTCGTCGGCCACGATGTCGGCGGCGGTGTAGATCGGGCCACAGGGGATGGCGGCGTCGTCGAGGATTTTCAGCGCCTCGTCGCGGGTGCGCAGGATCGACCATTCGGCGATCGAGGCGTCCAGGCGTTCCCGGTTGCGCCAGCGGCCCGCGTTGTCGGCGAGCTCCGGGTCGGCCGCCAGGTCGGGGCGGCCGATGACCTGCATGTAGCGCTGGAAGATGGCATCGCCGTTGCCGCCGATGATGATGCTGTAGCCGTCGCTGGTCGGGTAGGCGTTGCTGGGCGCGATGCCCTCCATCCGGCCGCCGACCCGCTCCCGGTTGATGCCGTAGGCGAGGTGGTCGGGGACCAGCGATTCCATCACCGACAGGATCGACTCGTTGAGCGCGACATCGATGATCCGCTCCATCTGCGGCACCTGACCGGACACGCGCTCGCGCTGGAACAGCGCCATCACGGTGCCGAACGCGGCGTAGATGCCCGCGATCGAGTCACCGATCGACACCCCGACCCGCACCGGCGGGCGATCCGGATCGCCGACGAGCTCACGCAGACCGCCCACGGCCTCGGCGACCGCGGCGAAACCGGGGCGCGCGGCCATCGGGCCGGTCTGGCCGTAGGCGGAGATGCGGGTGATGACCAGCTTCGGGTTCACCTCCTCGAGCACCTCGGGACCAAGGCCCCATTTCTCCAGCATGCCGGGCCGGAAGTTCTCCAGCAGCACGTCGCAGTGCCGCAGCAGATCGAGCACCACCGCGCGACCCGCCTCGGTGCGCAGGTCGAGCACGATCGACTTCTTGTTGCGGTTCACGGTGCGATACAGCATGGAGGTGTCGCCGCCGTAGAGCCGCCAGTTCCGTAACTCGTCGCCCGTTCCGGGGCGTTCCACCTTGATCACCTCGGCGCCGAAGTCGCCCAGAATACGTCCGGCAGTGGGAGCGGCAACATAGTTGCCGAGTTCCAGGACACGCACTCCGTCCAACGGCCGAATACACTTGTCCGCCACCCCGCGACTCTAGCCCACCCGCCTCTCCGCGACTTCGGCGTGCCGTCCGGCAACTCGACCGTTGGCTGTCGGTCTCACCTCGGGTGTCCGGCAGGTGGGAGGTGGTTGGGGAGTTACCCATGTCCTTCCCCTGGTCAGTTGGTTGCCAGTTCGGATCTCAGCTGGCCAGGCGTTGCGGCTCCTCGATGACGGAGTAGTGCTCGGCGTTGCCCTCGATGACGGTGCTCGACTTGCCGTCGACGCCGATCGGGATGTCGCCTGCGAGGGTGATGCGGGTCAGGCGGCGGGGCTGGTCGTCGTAGTCGTCGATGGCGTAGTGCTGGGTGGCGCGGTTGTCCCAGATGGCGACGTCGCCGTCGGACCAGGTCCAGCGGGTGGTGTTCTCCAGGCGGGTGACGCGGTCCTGGAACAGGCGGAACAGCGCCTGCGACTCGCTGGTGGACAGGCCGACGAAGTTCTTCACGAAGTGGCCGAGCAGCAGCGCGCGCTCACCGGTCTCCGGGTGCACGCGCACCACCGGGTGCTCGGTCTCGTAATAGGTCGACTGGAACTCCGCGCGATACTCCTCGGACTTCGGGCGCAGCGGCTCGACATTGCGGGCGGCGTAGTCGTAGACGTTGGTGTGCACCGCGCGCAGGTTCTCGGCCAGCGCCTTGAGCGGCTCGGGCAGCGAGTTGTAGGCGGCGACGGTGGAGGCCCAGGTGGTCGAGCCGCCGTAGGTCGGCAGGTACTCGGCGCGCAGGATCGACGCCTTCGGGATGCGGTCGACGAAGGTGACATCGGTGTGCCAGGAGTTGGCGCGGCCGTTCTCGGAATCGATGGCCAGGCTCTTGATGCCCTGCGACTTCACCGTCGGGTGCGGGGTGGTCGGGCTGCCGAGCAGCTGGGCGAACTCGTGCTGGCCGTCCTCGGTCAGGTGCTGCTGGCCGCGGAAGAAGATGACCTTGTGCTCGTTCAGCGCACGACGAATCGTCGCGACGGTCGCCGCGTCGAGGGCACCACCGAGACGAACACCGTCGACCTGGGCGCCGATGTGGGCGCCGAGCTTGGTCACCGTCACGGTGGCGGGGGTGGCGTGGTCGACCGTCATGGGGGATCACCTCTGTCGTTGTGGATCGGTTGATATGCATCAAGCACACCGCGAATCCCGTTCGACTGACAGGTTTTCCCTCCGGGTGATCGGAACGCTCAGCCGAGGTTCTCCCGCAGGTAGGCGAGGTCTTCGGCGACACCATCGGCGGGCGTCTCCAGAATGACCGGCGCCCCGGCCGTCCGGCAGACCTCGGCCAGCAGCTGCGGATCGATGGTGCCGTCGGCGAAATTGGCGTGCCGGTCGGCGCCGGAATCGAATTCGTCGCGCGAGGAGTTCAGGTGCACCAGGTCGATCCGGCCGGTGATGGCCTTGATCCGCTCGACGACGCCGACCAGGTCCTCACCGCCCGCCCAGGCGTGGCAGGTGTCGAGGCAGAAGCCCGCGCCGTAGTCGCCGACCGCGTCCCAGAGCCGGGCGATCGAATCGAAGTGCCTGGCCATCGCGTGATTGCCGCCCGCGGTGTTCTCGATCAGGATCGGCACCGCGAATCCACCCTTGTCCTGCTGACGTTCGAACAGCTTGCGCCAGTTGTCGATTCCGGTGTCGAGCTCGGCGTCGGAGCGCACGTGCCCGCCGTGCACGACCAGGCCGAACGCGCCGAGCTCGGCGGCCGCCTTCGCCTGCTGGGCCACCGCGTTGCGCGAGGGCATCCGCAGCCGGTTGTTCAGGCTGGCCACATTGATCTGATAGGACGAGTGCACGACGACGTCGATCGGGCTGGCCAGGATTTCGGCGGCCTTGGGATGCGGCTGCGGTTTGTCCCAGCTCTGCGGATCGACCACGAACATCTGGATGACCTCGGCGTCGAGCTTCTCACCGAAGCCGATCGGATCGCTCTCGTCGCGAACGTGTGCTCCAATGCGCATGATGTCACCCTAATCCGCGGCACCGACATGATCGGCGATGTTGCACTGGGCGGGCATCAGGAGATACATCGGTAGAATTCGGACGGGTGCTTCTGCCCTGGAGGGGGTGACTTCGCGGTGTTGCGCAAAGGCGACGTGTTCGCCGGGTACACGATCCGGCGCGTGCTCGGTTACGGCGGGATGGGCGTGGTCTATCTGGCCCGGCATCCGCGGTTGCCCCGGCTCACCGCGCTGAAGCTGCTCAACCGCGAGCTGTCCGCCGACGACGAGAGCCGCCGCCGGTTCGAGCGCGAGGCCGACCTGGTCGCCCAGCTCGAGCATCCCAACATCGTCAACGTCTACGACCGCGGCAACGACGACGATCAGCTGTGGATCTCCATGCAGTTCGTGGCGGGCACCGATGTCGCGACGGCCGATGTCAACGTGCTCACCCCGGACCGGGCGGTGCAGATCGTCGCCGAGACCGCGACCGCGCTGGATTTCGCGCACGCGGGCGGTGTCCTGCACCGCGACGTGAAACCGGCCAACATCCTGCTCGCGAAGCCGCCGATCGGGCGCCCGGAACGGGTGGTGCTCACCGACTTCGGGATCGCGGCCGTGCGCGACAGCGAGACGACGCTGTCCTCGGCGGGCACGATCACCGCCACCCTGGCCTACGCCGCCCCCGAACACATCACGGGCGCTCCGCTCGATCACCGCGCCGACCAGTACTCGCTGGCCTGCACCCTGTTCTGGATGCTCACCGGCTCGGTGCCGTTCCCCGGCCCCAACCCGGCCGCGGTGATCCAGGCGCACCTGAGCAAGCCGGTGCCGCCGCTGCGCAGCCTGCGTCCCGATCTGCCGCCGACCCTGGAGACCGTGCTGGCCAGGGCCACCGCCAAGCAGCCGGAGGCGCGGTACGCCAGCTGCACGGAATTCGCCCAGGCCGCCAAGGCCGCGCTGTTCGCGGTCCCCGGCCCGTGGCATCACCACCAGCAGACGACGGCGACCGGCGTCGTGCTGCGAGCGCGCGAACCGTATCCGCAGCAGCACTATTCGCGACCGGCCACGCCGCCACAGCCGTATCCGCAGGCGCGACCGGCCACGCCGCCGCAGCCGCATCAGCAGGCGCCGCCGACCACCCCGGCCCAACCGCATCAGCACGTACCGCGGCCGCCGACGAGCGGGGTCCCGCCGCGACGAGGGACGCAGCGGCCGGGCACCATCGACTTCCCCGGCGGCCGTAACCATCCCGGCTATATCGTGCCGCCGCAGCCGAGGCGGCCACCGTGATCGGCGCGGGCTGGACGGTCGCTATACGAGCAACCATCCGCCCGGTCGGCTGCTGCTAAGGTTTCGTTGATTTTCCCGTGGCGGGCCACCCGGCCGCGGCTTTCTTGCTGTACGCGCGTGCGCTGGTGGGTCCCGGCGCACGGCGGGAAGTGGAGCAGACATGCTGGCCAACGGAGATGTCTTCGCCGGCTACGTCATCGAACGGCAACTCGGCCGCGGTGGCATGGGTTCGGTCTACCTCGCCAAGCACCCTCGCCTACCGCGCATGACTGCGCTGAAGTTGCTCAATCGCGAGATGTTCTTCGATCAGGAGGTGCGGGCGCGGTTCGAACGGGAGGCGGATCTGGTCTCGCGCCTGGATCACCCGAACATCGTCACCGTCTACGACCGCGGTCTCGACGACGAACAGCTGTGGATCTCCATGCAGTTCATCGACGGTATCGACGCCGCGTCGGTGGACCCGCAGACGCTGCCGCCCGCCCGCGCGCTGCAGATCGTGAAGGAGACCGCCGACGCGCTCGACTACGCGCACGGCATGGGTGTGCTGCACCGCGATGTGAAGCCGGCCAACATCCTGCTCGCGCGTTCCGGCGCCGGCCGCGGCGAACGGGTCTACCTCACCGACTTCGGCATCGCCCGATTGCGCGACGACACCGGCCATCTCACCCAGACCGGCACGTTCACCGCGACCCTGGCCTACGCCTCCCCCGAGCAGCTCACCGGCGCTTCCCTGGATCACCGCTCGGATCAGTACTCGCTGGCCTGCACCCTGTTCTGGCTGTTCACCGGGTCGGGGCCGTTCACGGCGACCAATCCCGCCGCGGTCATCCAGGGACATCTGCAGCAACCGCCGCCGCCGCTGAGCAGCGTGCGCCCCGGCCTTTCCTATGCCCTCGACGCGGTGCTGGCCAAGGCCATGGCGAAGCGGCCGGACGACCGGTTCGACTCCTGCTCGGATTTCGCGAATGCCGCGATCGCCGCGCTGAACAACCCGAGTGCGCCGGCCATGCCGATCGTCGGCCAGCGTCCGACCACGGGCGGGGCGATCCCGGTCACGGGTGGTCCTCGTCCGACCACCGGCGGCGCGATTCCGCAGACCGGGTCGCCGTATCCCCTTGCCGCGCAAGGGCCGATGACCGGTGGGCCGATGGGTACCGCGACGCAAGGTGCGATGACCGGCGGACCGATGGGCACCGTTGGCCCGATGACCGGCGGCCCGATGGCCAATCAGGCGTCGCCGCTGACCGGCGGTGCGGCCACGCACAACCCGTACGCCCAGCAGTCCCGGCCGCAATATCCGACGCCGCCCGCTCCGCCGCGTCCGCCGACGGGCGGGGGTTTCGGCCAGTACCCGCAGGGGCCGCGACCGCCGTCGAAGTCGAACACCGGCCTGATCGTCGGCATCGTCGTCGCCGTCGTCGTGGTGCTCGCGTTGCTGATCGGCATCGGGGTCGCGGTCAGCGACGACGATTCCGGCGGCTCCACCACCACGACGACCTCGGTCGCGGCGGGCAAGCACGTCACCCCGGACGCCGACGCCATCAGCGCCGAGTTCGGCCGGATGGTGCCCGCCAACACCGACGGCGACACCGGCTACAACGGGGCGTCCTGCTGGGAGACCGACACCGGCTACACCCCCTCGCCCAACGACGGCGACCCCGACTTCGGCGCGTGGGTCTGGCAGTGGCGCTGCTACGACGGTGGCGGTAGCGGCGGCGACGATCCGTTCTACCGGTTCTACGTCTACAACTCGGCGGCCGACGTGCAGGCCGTGATCGACGGGCTGCCCGCCAACACCAAGTCGGTCGACACCAACGGCGGCAAGCAGTACACCAACTACAAGTACACCGACAACGGGAACAAGATCATCACCCAGTTCACCGGCGACCCCGACCGCGCGCAGTTCCTGATGTTCACCGACGCCTACGGCACGGCCGACGAGGTGCTGCGCTGGTGGCGCTCGGCACCGCTGAACTGAGCGAATGATCGACGAGGGCGGCGTTTTCGCCGGGTACACCATCGAGCGGCTGCTCGGCCGCGGCGGCATGGGCTCGGTGTATCTGGCGCGTCATCCGCGGCTGCCCCGGCGCACCGCGATGAAGCTGCTGAACCGGGAACTGTTCTTCGACACCGAGATCAGGGCCAGGTTCGAACGCGAGGCCGACCTGGTCGCGCAGCTCGAGCATCCGAACATCGTCACCGTGTACGACCGCGGCGTCGAGGACGACCAGCTGTGGATCTCGATGCGCTACATCGACGGCGCCGACGCGGCCTCGCTGTCGGCCCCCGTCGACCCGGCGCGGGCGGTGCGCATCGTCGCCGAGACCGCGGCGGCACTGGACTTCGCGCACAGCAGGGGCGTGCTGCACCGCGATGTGAAGCCGGCGAACATCCTGCTCGAGCCGGTCGACGGCGGCGAGCGCGTCTACCTCACCGACTTCGGCATCGCCCGCCTGCACGACGACAACGCGGCCAAGCTCACCCAAACCGGAACCTTCACCGCCACCCTCGCTTTCGCCTCCCCGGAACAGCTGTCCGGAATCGCGCTCGACGGCCGCGCCGACCAGTACTCCCTGGCCTGCACCCTGTTCCGCCTGCTCACCGGGACCACCCCGTTCGAGGCGGGCAACCCGGTCGCGGTGATCCAGGGCCATCTCCAGCAGCCACCCCCACCCGCGAGCACCCTGCGGTCGGACCTCCCGCCCGCGCTCGACGCGGTGCTGGCCCGAGGCATGGCCAAGCGGCCGGACGAGCGGTTCGCCTCGTGCGCCGAATTCGCCGCAGCCGCGGGGCAGGCATTGGCCGATCCGACGGCAGGACAACGGTTCCCGGCGTCAGCCCAGACCAGAACGTATCCGCCGAACTCGCCCTACACACCAGCGCCGGGCTACCCGGTCGCCGGGATGACCCCGTTCACCGGCTCGGATGCGGCATCCGGGCCAAACGCGTGGCCCGCCGCCGGCACTCCGTCGTGGCAGAACCCGCAGCAGCCGTCATCACCCGGGATGCCGCAGGCGTCGTGGCCAGGCGTGCAACAGCCTTCGTCACCTGGCATGCAACAGCCATCATCGCCCGGCATACCGCAGGCGTCGTGGCCAGGCGCGCCGCAGCCGTCATCGCCCGGTTTCCAGCAGTCTTCGTCGCCAGGCGTCCAGCAGGCGGCGTGGCCGGGAGGCGCACAACAGCCCTCGTGGCCGGGTGCCGGGGTACAGCACGGGTCTTGGCAGGGCGGTTTCTCGCCGAATCGTTCCGCGCCGAATGCGCTGGCCGAGCGACCGCGTGATGCTTCGGCGCCGCGTGGCGAGGGCGAGCGATCGAAGGTCGCCGAGGACTATCTCGGTCCGAAGCGGAACTCTCGTTGGCAGGCGTCACCGGTAAGCTGGGCCGCCTTCATCATCCTGCTCGGGCTGGTTGCCTGGTTGGTCGTGGGTCAGCTGACCGGTCCCGGCGACACCACCTCGTCGGGCGCGCCGACCACGACCGAGTCGGCGTCGCGCACAGCCACTTCCGTCGCCCAGCGCACGACGTCGAGCGCCTCGCCGACGACCAGCGATCGCAAGGTCATCGGGGCGAACGCCGCGCAGCTCAGCGATCAGTTCCCGCGCATGCTGCCGCACACCTCCGCGAGCAACCTGGTCCACGCGGGCACGGGCCTGGGCAATGCGGGCTGCTTCGCCTACGACCGGGCCACCGCGAGCCGCGACACCACCGACGCCGACATGGGCGACTGGGTGGTCATGTGGCACTGCTTCGGCGGCGGCAACAAGGCGATCTACGAGTTCTTCCTCTACCCCTCCGCCGACCAGGCACAGCAGGCCGTCGACGCGCTGCCCGCCCACGATGTCCGGGCCACGACGCACACCGGTCACGCCTACACGAACTTCGTTCTGCACGACAGCCAGCCGAAGTCACCGCGCATGGTCACCCGATTCGACGCCGACCCGGACCGCGCGGCCATGCTCATGTACAGCCGCGGGTTCATCGCCGACGAGGCGCAGATGCTCGAGTGGTGGCACACCGCGCCGCTGACCTAACCCGCGGCGGTCAGCGTGTAGTGCACGAAGTCGCGCACGGGCTCGTATCCGATCGCCTGGTAGATCTTGTTCGACGTCGGATTGGCCAGATCGGTGAACAGGCAGACGTCGGCCCCCTCGGCCCGCACGACCGCGGAAACGGCGGCGGTCAGCGCACTGGCAAAACCGTTGCCACGCAGTTGCGGAGGCGTGTAGACGGGCCCGATCCTGGCCCAGCCGAGGATCTCGGCGTTCCGGCCGACGAAGGTGGCGGGCGCCCCGTCGTGCTCCCACAGCCACCAGAACCCGGCGTCGATCCGCCGCAGCGCGGCGTCCTCGTCGAACGGGCGCGGCTCACCGGTCTCGGCACAGAAGGCCTCGAGGAAGGCGCGGCAGACGGCGAGATCGCGCTCGGTGGCCGGACGCGGCTTGCCCACCGCCTCGGGCACGAACAGGGTTCCGAGCCGGAACAGGCGGGCCGAGTACGACTCCGCGCCGACCCCACCCGTCACCTGCGACCAGTACCGGGCAAACGCAGCCGCGTCGGCCTGGACGCCTTCGACGCTGGTCGGCGCCTGCTCCGCCGCGAAGGCGTCGGCAACGACCGAGATGCTGTGCGATGGCAGCTCGCCGAGGTAGACCCTGCCGCCGAAGGCACTGGTCGCGACGCCGACGACCTGACCAGCGTCGTCGCGCACCGTCAGGAATCGGGTCATCGCGCCGCCCGCCCGGCCGCCGAGTTCGTTGGCGACGGCGGTGGCGATCACCGTATGCCGCAAGGGGTCTCGACGCAGAAAATTCTCGGCCTCGGCCAGGAAGTGGGCGGCGTCGCCGGTGATGTCGATGCGCACAGCATCGACGGTAGGCCTCAGAGAGGCCGATCGCACCTGAATTCCGCTGCTGCTCAGTCCTTCTCGAGCACGTCCCGGTCGGTGCGCAGCTTCAGCAGGATCAGACCCGCGGTGCAGGCCAGGATCAGGCCGGCCACGGTGATCTCCACATGCAGGCCGGCGATGCCGAGCCCGGCGCCGACGAGACCGCCGACGAAGAACAACCAGCCCATGACCCGTGCGGCGACCGCGACAGCGCGATTGCCCGGCGGGTTCGACAGTGCGTGCTGAATATTTGCCGCTGCGGCCGAATCGCTGTTCGCCGCCGCAGGTTTCAGCCGGGGTGTCGAATAAGCTCCCATCAGATTCTCCTCGATGACGTCCGATCAGATTCTTACGTCGCGCAACCTTCGCGCGTCAGTGGTCGTTCCGGGCGTCTCACGCGTAACTTTGCTCACACACGCTACGACTCGGCGACGCCGTTCGCGCGCGACACGTCCCCGCGACACGCTGACGAAATCAATCCGATATCTGAATCATAAATGTTTAAAAAGTACTGATTCACCGGACCCGTACTGCCGAATCGCCGGTCCTGCACTACTGTGAGGCGACTCGAAGCCGACGAGGAGTGCACGCGATGGATGACAGCAGGACCAAGCTCGTAGGTCCGGCAATCGCTGTTGGCGCGGTGTCACTCGGACTGATCGTCATCGGTGCGTGTGGTGTCGGGCAGCAGGACGTCTACGTTCCGCCGCCGCCGCTGAACGCGAATCTGGCCGCCGCACCGAGCCGGATCGCCGAGGAGACGTCCTCGACGACCGTACGGATCTCGATCCCGCCCTCCCCCAGCTGGCGGATCGCGCCGTACATGTCGCCGCGGAAACCGTTCAGCCTCAGCTCGACCGAGACCTCACCCTCGGAACCGCCGCCCGAGGGCGAGACGACGACCGAGTCCCGGCCCGCGGAGGCGACCACCGAATCGCGTCCGCCCGCGACCACCTCCGAGGACCAGTCCACGACGACCTCGCCGCACAGCACCACCACCCGGCCGGTGCCGACGCGCACCTCCCCGCCGCGGACCACTCCCCCGGTCGAGGAGACCACCGAGCCGGACTATCCGACGACGCACGAGCACGACCACACCACCCCGTCGATCGCCACCCCGGCCGACACCGGCGCCACCCCGACGCCGGGCGCGACCACCGAGCCGGCGACGACCGCCACCGACGACGAGGGCTGACACAGCGATGGTGCGCACCCCGCCTGGGGCACGCACCATCCCCGATCCGTCCTACAGCTCCGGCAGGTCGTAACCGCCGACCCGGTCGGCCAGCACCCGCCGGTGTTCCAGCGCGCCACCGAGCGTCTGCCCGATCGCGGTCAGCCGGGCGATGTAGTGGCTCACCGGATATTCCGCGGTGACGCCGATGCCGCCGTGCATCTGGATCGCCTCGCGCCCGATGTGCTCGGCCGAGCGCCCGACCTGCAGCCGCGCCCGCGAGGCCACCACCGGATCGTTGCCGCCGTCGGCCAGCGCCGCCGTCGCGAACAGGCTGAAGCTGCGGGCCAGTTCGAGCGAGACGTAGCAGTCCGCGGCCCGCTGGGTGAGCGTCTGGAACTTCGACAGGGTGACGCCGAACTGCTTGCGGGTCTTGAGGTAGTCGGTGGTCAGGGTCAGCGCGATCTCCATCGCCCCCACCGATTCCGCGCACAGCGCCGCCTGCGCGTACCCCTGGACCAGCGCGATCTGCTCGGCCGCGTCGACGGTGTCGCCCAGCAGTTCGCCGGTGGCGCCGTCGAAGTCGAACTGCGCGCCGCGCCTGCCGTCGAAGGTCCGGTAGGCGCGCTTGGTCACCCCGGTCCCGGTCGGGTCGACCAGGAACAGGCCGGTCCCGCCGCCGGGCAGCACCGCGCTGACGATCAGCTCGTCGGCGCAGTCACCGCGCAGCACCGGGTTCTTGACGCCGGTCAGCGTGTACCCGTCGCCCTGCGCGGTGGCGGCCGTGGTGATCTCGGTCGACGGCCAGCGCATACCCGGCTCGGCGTGCGCGAAGGCCAGCAGCTTCTCTCCCGCGGCCAGCGCGGGCAGCAGGCGGCCGCGCTGTTCGGCGCTGCCGGTCAGCTTCAGCAGCTCGGCCGGGATCACGACCGCGTCGAGCACCGGTTCCGGGGCGAGCGCGCGACCGAGCTCCTCCTGCACCAGCATCGCCTCGACCGGGCCCGCGCCGACGCCGCCGTCGTCCTCGTCGATGGTCAGGCCGAGCACGCCCAGCTCGGCCAGCTGCTTCCAGACCGTGCGGTTCCAGCCGGGATCGGTCTCGCCGACCTTCGCCAGGGCTTCGCCGTCGTAGAACCGGTGCAGCAGTTCGCGCACGGTGTCGCGCAGCATCGTCTGTTCGTCGGTGAGTTCGAGATCCATGTCAGTGCCTCACAATCCGAGGATCGTGGAGGAAATGATCGAGCGCTGGACCTCGCTCGAGCCTCCGTAGATGGTGACCTTGCGGTAGTTCAGATAGCCGGGACCGGCGTGCTGGGCCCAGGCGGGCGAGGCGATGCCGTCGGCGTCGACCGGGAGCGCGTCGGTGCCCGCGATCTCGAGCAGCAGTTCGGTGGCCGCCTGCTGCAACTCGGAACCCTTCAGCTTCAGCACCGAGGAGGCCGGGTTCGGCTTGCCGTCGGCGGAATTGGAGACCACGCGCAGCTGGGTGAGTTCCAGCGCGAGCAGCTCGTTCTCCAGTTCGGCGACGCGGGCGGCGAACACCGGGTCCTCGAGCAGCGTGCCGTGGCCCGTCCTGGTCTGGCGCGCATAGTCTTTCGCGAGCCCGATCTTGACCTTGGTCTTGCCGACGCCGGTGATCGAGGTGCGCTCGTTGCCGAGCAGGAACTTGGCGTAGGTCCAGCCCTGGTTCTCCTCGCCGACCAGCTGATCGGCGGGCACCCGGACGTTCTCGAAGAAGACCTCGTTGACCTCGTAGCTGCCGTCGATCAGTTTGATCGGGCGCATCGTGACACCGGGCGACTTCACGTCGAACAGCAGGAAGGAGATGCCCGCCTGCTTTTTCGGGGCGCTCGGATCGGTGCGGACGAGGCAGAAGATCCAGTCGGCGTACTGGCCGAGCGTGGTCCAGATCTTCTGGCCGTTGACGATGTAGGAGTCGCCGTCGCGGACCGCGGTGGTGCGCAGCGAGGCGAGGTCGGAGCCGGCGTCGGGCTCGGAGAAGCCCTGGCACCACCAGATGTCGAGCGCGGCGGTCGGCGGGAGGAAGCGCTGCTTGAGTTCCTCGGACCCGAACTGGGCGATGACCGGCCCGACCATCGAGGCGTTGAACGTGAGCGGCTCCGGCACCGAGGCCAGCTGCATCTCGTCGAGCCACAGGTGGCGCTGCATCGGCGTCCAGTCCTTGCCGCCCCAGGCCACCGGCCAGTTGGGCACGGCGAGACCGTGGTCGTTGAGGATCTTGTTCGCGGTGACGATGTCGTCGCGGGACAGCTCGTGGCCGTATTTGACGCGGTCGCGGATTTCGACCGGGATCTCGGTCTTGTAGAACTGCCGGAGCTCGTCGCGGAAGGCGACCTCTTCGGGGGAAAGGGCTAACTTCATCCGGGTCTCCCAGCGTCGTCGGTAGCCGTCGAGAAAAACTTACCCCTGAGTAAACGCCAGTGTCGACTACATCACACTTGCCCATGCTCAGCCCTTGCGGTCGCATGCTCGCCGGTGGCTCGGCGACCCGGTCGGCGACCTGGTACGTTGCCAGACGAGCCGGGGAACCGGTGACGAGCATCCACCGAGGAGTTACGGGTGAACGGCAGATCCATCGCAGGCAGGGCAGCGGCGGTCACCGCGGCGAGCATCGGCGCGCTGGCACTGCTGGCCTCGACCGCGAGCGCGGCCCCGACCCCGCTCGAGGACGGCATCGGCCACCTGACCCACCTCGCGGGCGAGGACGTCTCGGCGAAGGCCGGCGTCGGCGCGCTGGACAGCTTCACCAAGCTGGTCGGCGCCGACACCCTGCGCGACATCTCGGCCCAGTTCATCCCGTTCTCCTACGCGGCGCCGACCTTCGGCTGCGGCAGCAACGGCCCGATCACCACGATCATCGCCGCCGCCACCGTCGAGGGGCCTGGCCCGCGCACCGAGACGAGCATGGCGCCCGGTGACATCCGGTTCAGCGCCAGCCCGCGGCACACCGGTTTCGCGCTGGCCTCGGGCCTGAGCGTGGCCTGGGTGAACGTGAACACGGGACAGAGCGGCATCGTCGCGCTCGACGACCAGACCGAATTCCAGCTGCCGTCGCTGTCGAAGACCGTGCACAGCGGCGCGGGCACCGTGATCGCCTCGATGTGGGGCACGATCGACTACCCGGGCGCCCGCTGCGTGATGACCCCGACCGTCGGCACTTTCGTCGTCCCCGACCTGCCGGTCCAGGCCACCGAAGCCCCCGCCGTGCCGCCCGCGCCCGCACCGCAGGCCACCAGCCCCGGCTCGGGCGAGGCCGGCACGGGAGCGCCGAAGTCGCAGGCTCCCGCACCGGAAACCGCCGCTCCGGCACCGGCTCCCGCGCCCGCCGAAACACCGCAGCCCGCGCCGGCTCCGGCCAACCCGCCGTCGGCGCTCACCGTCGACGGCTGATTCCACGACGTTCGGCCTGCGGCCGGCGTTCCAATCGACCGCGCAGGCCTCTCCCGGATCGGTGATGCCGCCGGACCGGCTACCTGATATCGACCGCGCGCAGGCGTCTACCGGATCGGTGACGCCCGCCGGATCGAGCTAGCTGTTCGGGCGGATGCGCAGGACGGTGCCTTCTTCGGATCCGGCCAGCAGGGCCGACGAGTCGGCGGGGTCGGCGACGACCGCGGTCAACGGCTGGGTCGAGACGACGTTGCACGCGGCGCCGGACTTCGGGTCGACGCGGACGAGGTGGCCGGCCAGGGTGGTGACGTACAGCGCGCCGTCGCGGACGACCAGATCGTCGACGAAATCGGGCAGGGCGCCGAACGAGGTCAGGTCGGCGACGGTGGTGCTGTCGGCCGGGTTCGTGCGGGACAGGCGAAGGACCCGGCCGACCGGTGCGCCGTCGGTGGCGACGAAGTTGGCGGTGACATAGACCGAATCACCGGCTACCACAACGCCGTTGGAGCCCTCGACCTTCACGCGCGCCCACCAGTCCATGTCCTCGCTGCCGTCGCGGCGCAGCCGGTGCAGGCCGTTGGCGGTCGTCACGTAGAGGTTGCCGTCGGCGTCGAACGCGGCGCCGTTGGGCTGCGGGAAGCCGGTGGCGAAGGGGGTGGGCACCGGGTCGGCCGCCATGGGGTCGAAGCGGACGATCCCACCCGAGCCCGCCAGCGGCGAATTGCCGGTGACGACATAGAGCAGTCCGTCGGGGCCGAGCCGAACCGCGCCCGGGGCCGCGACCTCGACGGTGGCGGTCAGTCTGCCCTCGCGGTCGTAGCGCTGCACCTCGCCGCGCATGACCCGCGCGACCCAGAGATTCCCGGCGGTGTCGAGGCCGAAGTTCTCCGACCAGTCCAGCAGCGGCACACTCGAGCGGATCGCGACATCTTGGCGCGCTTTACCGCAGTTGGCGAGTGGGGCGCCGGCTGCCTGGCCGGTACCGAGCGAAGCGGTGGTCACGATGGCCGCGCCGACAGCAACGTGGGCGACGCAACGGCGGAACGACGACATGCAAGACCTCGACTCAGTTGACCCAGCTCGACGCGCGAAGTCTAACGGCTACCCACGGGTAGTGGTGTGCCCACTCTGCACAGCGAACCACGTCGCCACCACGCATCGTGCACAGCAACGGTATCGCGCACCGGTTCTGTCGCACACGACAATTGGCCCGGCGGTCATAATCGGTGCGTGCCCTATTTCGACAGCGCCCGTGGCAGGCTGCATTACCGGCGGTGGTCCGTCGACTCGCCCGCGGCGACGCTGGTGCTGCTGCCGGGCACCGGCCAGCACAGCGGGCACTATCACCGCTTCGCCACCGCGCTGGAACGGCTCGCGCGGATCGAGCTGTGGACGCTGGACACCGCGGGTCAGGGCCTGAGCGAAGGCGATCCGGAGGCGCCGGGCACCATCGATGAGCTCGCCGCCGACGCACGGGGACTGCTCGGCGAGGTCACAGCGGCGGCGCCGGTGTTGATGGGTCATTCGCTCGGCGCCGTCACCGCGCTCGCCGTCGCCGCCGAAAACCCTGGCGACCTGGGCGGACTCGTCCTCTGCGGCACACCGCGCCGCGCGACCGAGATCGCGCCCGACCCGCGTCTGCCGGTTCTCGCGGTGCACGGAGCCGACGACCGGCGGGCGCCCATCGATGTGATCCGGCTATGGACAGCGCGGCACGGATCGGTAGATTTGCGCGAGTACGCCGACGCCGGACACGACCTGTTGCACGAACCGGTACGGCAGCGCGTGACGGCCGATATCGCGGAGTGGGTATTGGCCGCGGTGCGATGAACGACGAAGGGGGAACGGTGCAACCGAATCGAACGGGGCTGCCGAATACGGCGGCCCTCGGCCAGGCCGTGGACGAGGGTGGACTGTGGATCGACGGCGTGCTCGTCGCCGACGGTGCACCGGAACGCTGCGCCCAGCGCTACGAGCGGCTGGCCGCCGCGGTGGAGGCCCAGGTGCAGGCGCTCGGCGGCGCCGAGGTGATTCCCGGTTTCGGCGGACTCGCCTCGGGTGCCGCGCTGCGCACCGGATTCGAGGGCAAAGCGGGGGAGGCGCTGGAACAGCTGCGCGCCTACGCGAGCACCGCGCGGGCGCTCGCCGCCGTCTTCCGTGCCGCGGGCGTCGCCTATCAGGAGGGTGATCAGGCGCTGGCTGGCGCGGTCGCCGCGATCGAGGTTCCGGGAGCGAGCCATGCGTAGTATTTCCGCACCGGGCACCGATCCTGACTACTGCCCCACCGTCGAGGTCTTCGACAATCTCTCGCACAACGAGATCTATCAGGCTGTCCGGCAGCTCGATCCGGCGGCGCTGGCCGGTGCGGGCCAGGTGTTCCTGGCCGCGTCGACCGGGCTCGGTGACGAGGTCGAGAACGCGCACAGCGAGATCAGGGCCGCCATCGCCGACGGCTGGCGTGGATCCGCCGCCCAGCAGGCGAGCGACGCGGTGCGTGACTTCGAGCAGGCGGGCAGGCGGATCGCCGATGTGCTGACCGCGGTCGGCGTTCGGCTCAGTCAGGCGGGCGATGCCGCCGAGTCGGTGCGTGCCGCGATCGCGGAACCCGACGGTGTGCAGCCTGATCCGGCCGCGGCATTGCTGGATTCCCAGCAGGCGTCCGACAATGCCGCGATCGTGCGGCAGGCCGAGAACGCTCGCCTCGACGCTGTGCGGGCGATGGAGACGATCTACGCCGGGGCTTTCGTGCCGACGGGGTCCGGGGTGCCGTCGTTCCCTGAAATCACCACGGAGCCAGGGGCTCTGCCCGCTGCGGCCGTGCCGAATGGTGTCGCGGGGGCTCCGGCCACCACCGGACCTGGGGCCGTGACAGCACCGGTCACGACCGCGACTGACACCGCCTCGGCTGCCGGAACCCCCGCGGATACGGCAGGCGCCGAGGACGCAACGGCCGCGGCAGCAGCGCAGGTGAGCGGAAACACTACGCCGACAGGGACTTCCGTTGCGCCGACCGCGACTGCCGCGGCTGCGGTCGCACCCACGCAGGTTGCACAGGTCGCGCAGTCGAACAGCGGCGGCACCGCCACGACCTCGGTAGCGGCCAGCCCGGCCTCGACCGCCCCGGCCGGATTCGTCCCCTCGGCGAACCCACGAACCCGCCGCGACCGTCCCTCCGCCGGTCAGCCCGCGAACGACAAAACCTCGAACGCGGCAACCCAATCCGCATCGGCCCAGCCCGCCGTGACGGGTTCGACCGGCGCGCAACAGTCCACCAGCGCTACGAGCTCCGGAACGGACACCGCGACGGCGTCGACCGGTCACGACACTGCCGCCGCGGGGGGCGACGCCGCGGCAGGCATGAGCGCGGGCGCCATCGGCGGGATGATGGGCGGCGCGATGATGGCCGCCGATACGACCCGCCCGGCGAACGGTCCGCGTCCGCAGCCGTCGCAGGAGGACGACGAGGAAGACGACGACGAGTTCCTGCGGTTCCTCGACGAGGAGCCGACCTATCTGGAACCCGCCGACGAGGTGAACGCGCTGATCGGCAAGATGGAGCCGACCAGTCCCGCCGTGCTCGGTGAGTGGACCGAGCGGGGGTGAACTGGCACCTCACGCCGGACCAGTTCGCGCTGGCCTGGGCGCGCATCGACGGCGACCGGATCCCGTATCCGCTCGCCGTGCGCGCCTCGGCCCGCGACACCGCCGAACGCACGGCCAAGCAGCCCGCGCTCGACGCCTGGTGCGCCAGGACCCTGGACGCCGATCTGTCGGCGGCGCTGCGGGTGCTCGCCAAGCCGGAGATCCGGGTCGAAGTCTGCGGGCAGGCCGCCGCGCCGGTCCGGATGCTCGGTGCCGTCACCGGTGACGTGGCCGTGCTCGCCGTGCAGGCACCGGGCAGCACGGACGACCGCGGCGGCAGCGTCCACGTCCAGGTCGGCAGCACGAAACGGTTTGCCGCCCAGGTGTTCTCGCGGATTCCCGCGCAGCTCGCCGGGACCGGCAACCGGATCTCCGCACTCGCGGCCAAGGTCCGCGAGGACAGCCGCGACCTGGTCACCGCGCCCGTCGCCGGACCGTCCGACGCCGCCCGCATCCGCAAACTGCTGCAGCGTCCACGCAGCGGCATCGGGCAGATCCTGGTCGGCGCGGGCCGGGACGAAGCGCCGACCGGCGTGCTGTCCTGGATCGATGTCACCGGCGACGGGCGCTATCTGGTGCACGCGGCCCATCACGTCGACATCGCCCCGGCGACCCCGGACTGCGCGGCCGACTGGCTGCGCAGGTTGCTGCGCAGCGTGTGACCGGCTAGCCCAGCCGCAGGAAGCCGGCCAGCGCGGCCAGCTCTTCCGGGGTGTCCGGCAGGTATTCGGTGAGCAGCGGCGAGCGGATGACGATCGCCTTCCACATCGCCCGGCACAGCGTCGCGTGGATCACGGTGCGCGACAACAGCGGTCGCATTCCGAACGGCGCGTCGGCGGGCGTGGACGTGGTCATCGACAGCACGACGACGGCGGCTTCGCGGCCGCGGAACCGGTCGGGCGTCCCGACCAGGACGTCCTCGATCTTGGCGCGCGCCAACAGGGTCCGGATCCGCGCCACCTGCGCGGCATACGGCGCGACGACGAACACGTCGTGCGGATGCAGGCGGCGCGCCCGGCCACCGGAGGTCCAGGTCTCGCCGAGCAGGGCGCGCACCCGGCGCACCACCTCGCGCGCCTCGGCATCGGATTCGGTGGCGCTGCCGCGATGCTCGACGAGCACGGTGCTCACGCCGGGCGCGATACCGGCCAGATCCCGGGCGAGGGTGATGGTTTCGCTGGCCCGCAGCTTGCCGTCGTAGCAGCTCGCCGACACCGGCTCGCACACCGCGGGATGCATGCGCCAGGTGCGATCGAGGAAGTAGCCGCGTTCGGCGGGCAGGGTGGCGGCGCCGTCGCACAGCCATTCCAGCGCCGAGACCTGCACCCGCTCCGGATGCGCCGCCTGCGCGGGCGAGGGCACCGGATCGCCGATGAGCAGCAGGTTGCGCGCGCTCACCGCGACGGCGACGGTGTCGGCCAGCGAGCACTCCCCCGCGTCGGCGATGACCAGCAGGTCCAGCGCCTCCGGCGCGATCAGGGTGTCGTCGACGAAATCGGCGGTGGTGCCACCGATCACGCACCCGTTGACGGCATTGTCGAGGAACCGCGGGTACCGGTCGGCGTCGATGGCCGACCATTCCGGGCCGACCGAGGCGACGTCCTTCTTGGCCACCAGCTCGGGCAGCAATCCGGCCTCGACGACGGCGTCGAAGATCCGCTCGATCACCGCGTGTGACTGCGCGACCACGCCGATCCGCCACTTGTGCCGGGTGACGAGCCGTTCGATCGCCCGGGCGGTGGTGCCGGTCTTGCCGGTGCCGGGCGGGCCGTGCACGGCCAGATACGAGGCGTCGAGGGCGCCCACCGCGTTCGCCAGTGCCGCGGCGATGTCGCCGTGCACCTGCGGCAGCGCCATCCCGTCGCGCAGGCGGGGCGCGCGGCGCAGGAGCAGGTCGTAGACGGCGGTCTCGGGGACCGCGGGCAGCGTCATGAGCAGGTCCTGGGCGGTGAACTCCAGTGCCGCTTCGATATCGGCCTCGCCGTCGGGCGGGCCGGGGGCGATGGCCGCGGGGAGGTCGTCGTAGGGCGGGCAGCCCGCGGGGAGCAGTTCCTCCAGGCGGACGGTGTCGTCGAAGTTCGCGTCGACGGCACAGCCGAGAACGGTAGCCGTGGCAGTGGCGCGGCGGCCGAGGGTCTGGGTCATACCCGCGGCGGCGGCGCCGTCGTAGATAGTGACCATCTGGGTGCCCGGGGTGAGCGTCGCGCCGGTGCCGAGGCGGCCGGTCAGCGTCAGGTAGCGGCGCATCGTCGGAAGCTGGGGTGTGCGATGCCATTTGGTGTCGACGGTGCCCCATTCCGCGACGAGCACGCCCGGGGCGTCGGCCCATTCGCCGACGGGGTGGCCGAGGCGGTCGATGTGGGCCCACCAGCGGGGCTGGCGTTCGCGGCGGTGGTAGCCGAGGACGGCGGCCGTCAGGGCGGCGGCGCGGGCCGCGTCACCCTCGGCGGCCGCGGCGAATTCGGCGAGCGCGGCTTCCAGCGAACCAGGTCGCAGCGACGGCGGCGCGTCGGACTCGGCGACGGCGAACCGGGTGCCCGGCACGTCGACACCCGCGTCGGCGGCGCGCGCGAGCAGCCAGTCGCGCAGGGCGAGCACCGTGGTGGCGCGGCTCTCGGTGGCGGGGAACAGCCCGGCCAAGCCGGTGGTGTCGTAGGACTGTTCGCCGATCAGCAGCGCGGTGCGCACGATCGGCGCCAGATCGAACAGGGCGCCGTCGGCCAGCAGCTCGTCGAGCAGGTCGGCGCCGCTGCCGAGGCGGCCGGACCAGTCCAGCAGCGCCGTCCTGACGGCCGAACCGTAGTGGTACACGCGCACATTCGGGTCCGCCGCGCGGTGGTCACCGATGATGTCGAGCAGTTCGTCGAGCACGTCACCCGAGCCGGCGGCGGTGAACCGATCCGAGTATTCCTGCGCCCCGCGCACCCAGCTGATCGTGGGCCGATAGACGACCGAGCTCGCGTCGGACAGTTCGACGGCGGTGACGGCGCCGCGCTCGTCGACGTCGACGATCAGCGCGAGATCGCCGCGGCTCGGCGCGGGCAGCGCACCCAGCGCGGTCGCGTCGCGCAGGGCGAAAGCCGGTTCGCCGGTCCGCTCCCGCTGCACCTGGATCTCGGCCTGGCGGCGCAGCGCGGTCACCGTGCGCGGAGCCAGCCCGGCGACCGGGGTCGTCGTCGTGGCGAGCCGGTCGATGGTCAGCACGCCCGCTTCGCGCAATCGAGCCCGCTGGGTAGGCCGAACCCCCGCCACCAGCAACAGATCCCGCGCGGTGGCAGCGGCCACGCGACAGCTCGCGCACCGCCCACACGCGAGGTAGCGCGGATCCCCCCACTGCACCGGCAGCAGTTCGGTCAGCTTCTCCTCGACAATCCGCTCAACCCGCGCCCGACGCGCCAGATACACCGACCTGAGCTCCTCGGTCCGCGTGCGCTGCACGCCGGCCGGCGTAGACAGGAATGCCCACGGCTCGAGGCCGACCCCCGCAGTGGTCAGCGCCTCCGCGCACGCCGCGAACGCGATCCGGGCACGCAACGACTCGCGCGGTATGTCGACCTCGAGCGCACCGACCGACGCGGTGGCCCGCTCGAACGGCGTCCGGCCGGTAGCAAGCTCGCGACGCAGCGCACGGAAATCCTCCGAGGGCGAACCGAATCGCGCATCGGTCGCCTCGGACACCGTCTGCTCGACGGATTCCACCGCGGCGGCATCGACCGCAAGCCCCTGAGCTTCCACCGGGGAGTCGACATCGTCGGGCAGGTCAGGCCCGATGCCACCACGCGGGTGGACGTCGGATTCTGACAGCCAGTCCTCGACCGGCACAGCCCCGGCGTGCGGCGCCGCAGGCGTATCGAACTCTGTCGACGGGCGATCGGTGCGCAGCTCGGCAGGCACCCCGACCTCGGCAGAGCCGATGGCAGTGTGCAGCGTGTAGCGCTGGGATCCGGAATCACGGACCAGAAGGCCGGCACCGCAGGCGAATCGGCCGTCGAAGAAGATCGCGCCGTGGATGGCGGCGGCTCCGTCGTGCAGCGCCGCCATGGTCTGCTCGGCGGCGGTGGTGAGGGCGGCGATCCGGGCGGCCGGTGTGGCGCCCGGTACCTCGGGTGACGGAATGCGGATCAGGGCGTCACCGAAGTGGCGCAGCAACTCCGGCGCGACCTCGGCCGTGCGGATGACAGAGGCAGCGGCGTCCGGCGCGCCGGGGAGGTTGCCGAGGGCCGCGTCGACGGCGCGCAGCAGCGCGAACTCACAGTCCGCGGCGCGCACGAGGTCGCCGACGGCACCGATCACCCGATCACCGGACACGAACAAACGCGGCCCTCCTGTGTTTACGCACACCCGACGGCAAACACCTTAACCAGCACCGCGGCCGAGGCGGGCGCTACCCGCGGACATGTCGAACTTCGCCACGGGGTGTGCCTTCGCCGATCCAGCGAAGGCGCCCGGCGTCAGGACCTCGGCTTGCGCCGTTCGGTCCGCGGACGCGCCTCGCGATCGCGGCGCGGGCCGCGCGAGTTCAGCCGCTGCGCGGGCGGGCCCTGATCGGGCTGCAGCTGGATCAGCACACCGCTGATCCTGGTGCGGCGCAACGCTTCCAGCGTTTCGTTCGGCAGGTCGGCGGGCAGCTCGACGAGGCTGTAATCGGGCCGGATGCTGATGTGCCCGAAGTCGCTGCGGCGCAGGCCGCCCTCGTTGGCGATGGCGCCGACGATCGCGCCGGGCACCACACGGTGCCGCTTGCCGACGCTGATCCGGTAGGTCGCCAGCTCCTGGCCGCTCTCCCGGGAGAACGACGGGGCACGACGGGGGCCACCGTCCTCGTCGTCGTAGCGGCGCGGGGCACGCTCCCGATCCCGGTCGCGGTCCCGATCACGCTCGCGACGCGGCGCGGGCTCCGGCTCGGGCTCCATGAAGAAGTTGTCGCCGTCGAAGCCGCCGACGGCCAGCGCCGCCGCGATGTCGACCAGCGGCGTGTTGTGCTCGGCCTCGTAGTCCTCGATCAGCTTGCGGAACAGCGCCACATTGTCCGAGGACAGGTTCTCGGTGATCATGTCGCCGAACTTCGAGACACGGGTCGCGTTGACGTCGTCAACGCTGGGCAGCTGCATCTCGGTGAGCGGATGCCGGGTGGCGCGCTCGATCGACTTGAGCAGATGACGCTCGCGCGGCGCGACGAACAGCAGCGCCTGACCCGAGCGGCCCGCGCGACCGGTGCGGCCGATGCGGTGCACGTAGGACTCGGTGTCGTGCGGGATGTCGTAGTTGACGACGTGCGAGATGCGCTCGACGTCGAGACCACGCGCGGCCACGTCGGTGGCGACCAGGATGTCGAGCGCGCCCGACTTCAGCTGACCGATGGTGCGCTCACGCTGGTTCTGCGCGATGTCACCGTTGATCGCCGCGGCGGAGAAGCCACGTGAGCGCAGCTTCTCGGCCAGCTCCTCGGTGGCCTGCTTGGTGCGCACGAAGATGATCATCGCCTCGAAGTCCTCGACCTCGAGGACGCGCGTGAGGGCATCGAGCTTGCGCTGATGCGACACCTGCACATAGCGCTGGGTGATGTTGGTGTTGGTCTGGGTCTTGGACTTGACCGTGATCTCGACCGGATCGTTCAGGTACTGCTTGGAGATCTTGCGGATCGCGCCCGGCATGGTCGCGGAGAACAGCGCGACCTGCTTGTCGTTCGGGGTGTCACGCAGGATGCGCTCGACGTCTTCCTGGAAGCCCATCTTGAGCATCTCGTCGGCCTCGTCGAGCACCAGGTAGCGCAGCTGGGTCAGATCCAGCGTGCCCTTCTCCAGGTGGTCGATCACGCGGCCGGGCGTACCGACGACCACGTGCGCGCCGCGGCGCAGGCCCGACAGCTGCACGCCGTAGCTCTGCCCGCCGTAGATCGGCAGCACGTGCAGACCGGGGATGTGCGAGGAGTACTTGCCGAAGGCCTCGGCGACCTGGATGGCGAGCTCACGCGTCGGGGCGAGCACCAGCGCGCTCGGCTTCTTCTGGGCGGTGTCCAGACCCATCAGGATCGGGATCGCGAAGGCAGCGGTCTTGCCGGTGCCGGTCTGGGCGAGGCCGACCACATCCGCGCCGGACAGCAGCGGGGGGATCGTCGCCGCCTGGATCGGGGACGGCGATTCGTAGCCCACGTCGGCGATGGCCGCGAGGACGCGGTCATCGATCCCGAGATCGGCGAATGTCGGGCCTTCTTCGTGCCTGTCGTCGTCGGCAGGAACGCTGTCGACCTCATTGGTACTCATTGACCAGCAGTTTACTGCCTGACGGTAGCTGTCCCGGCCACCGGGTGAATACGGTGAGACCTATGCAACTGCAGAACGGGTCAGCGCATCAGGAACCGGCACCGGACGCGGTGCCGATCGCGGTCGTCCAATTCGCTCCCCAGACCGACCCCGCGGCCAACCTGGCGACGCTGCGTGAGCACGTCCGCACGGCCGCCGAGGCGGGTGCCCGGCTGGTGCTCGCGCCCGAATACTCGATGTTTGCGGTGACCCGGCTCGACGCGCGGGTGGTGGCGATCGCCGAACCCCTCGACGGGCCGTTCACCACCGGACTCAGTGCTCTCGCCGCGGAATTCGGGGTCTCTCTGGTCGCCGGTGTCGTCGAGCAGCCGACGCCGGGAGCGACCAGGATCAGCAATACGCTCGTCGCGCACGGGCCCGACGGCGCGCGCGTCGCGGTGTACCGGAAAGTGCATCTGTACGACGCGTTCGGCCATCTGGAATCCGATGTCGTCGAGGCCGGTCCGCTCGTCGCGCCCGCCACCTTCGCGATCGACGGTGTGATATTCGGCATGCAGACCTGTTTCGATCTCCGTTTTCCGGAGGGATGTCGGCGTGTCGCGGCGGCGGGCGCCCACGTGTTGCTGCTGCCCGCGCAGTGGATTCCCGGCCCGGCGAAGGTCGACCAGTGGACCACGCTGCTGCGCGCCCGCGCGATCGAGAACACGATCTACGTGGCGGCCGCCGATCAGTGCGCGCCGCGCGGGGCGGGCGCGTCGATGATCGTCGACCCGGCAGGTGCCGTTCTCGCCGAACTCGGTGACGAGCCGGGCGTGCTCACCGCGACGATCGACCCGGCCCACATCGCCCGCGTCCGCACCGCCAACCCGAGCCTGGCGCTGCGCCGCTTCGCGATCACCGAGCGCGTATCACCGGAGCCCGTCGCGGAGTAGCGTTCGAGACGTGGTCTACCCGGATCGAGCAGCGGCGGGCCGCGTCCTCGGCACGGCCCTGGAACACCTGCGCGACTCGCATCCGCTGGTGCTCGGGCTCCCCCGCGGCGGTGTCCCGGTGGCCGCGGGCGTGTGCTCGGTCCTCGGCGGTGAGCTCGACGTTCTGCTGGTTCGCAAGCTGGGTCTGCCCTGGCAACCGGAGCTGGCGATGGGGGCGCTCGGCGAGGGCGGTGTGCTCGTGCTGAACCGGGACGTCATCGACCGCAGCGGAGTCTCCCAGGACGCCTTCGACGAGGTCGAGCGGGTCGAACGCGCCGAGCTCGCCCGCAGGCGGCACGCGCTGCGGACGACCGATCCGGTTCCGCTGACCGGGCGCACCGTGGTGATCGTCGACGACGGCATGGCGACCGGCGCGACCGTGGTGGCCGCGTGCCGGGTCGCGCGGGCCCAGGATCCCGAGCGGCTGGTGGTCGCGATGCCGGTGTCCTCGCCCGAGGCCGTGCGCCGGGTCCGGCACGAGTGCGACGAGCTGGTCTGCCTGTGGACGCCCGCCGAACTCGGCGGAGTCGGCCTGGCCTACCGCGACTTCCATCAGCTCGCCGACGACGAGGTGACCGAACTGCTCGGCTAGGGCCGGCTCAGCCGAAGCACCGACCCTCGCCGCGGTAGGTCGGAACCGTTGTCCGCGAACCCGATTCGTCGACCAGGTGGATCTGGTCGAACCGCTCGCACAGCTCGCCCGCCTTGGCGTGCCGGAACCACACGCGATCGCCGATCTCGAGTTCCGCGCCGCCCGCCAGCGGGGTCTGCACCTCGCCGGCGCCTTCGGAGCCCAGCAGCTTCAGGCCCGCGGGCCACACCGGCAGCGGCACCCGGCTCGGTCCCGCCGGACCGGAGGCGATGTAGCCGCCCGCGAACACGGTGGCGATGGTCGGGGTCGGCTTGCGCAGCACCGGGGTGGCGAAGAACAGCGCGGGGCGCGGGGTGAACGAGCGGTAGTGGTCGAACAGGGTCGGCACATACAGCCCGGACCCCGCGGTCACCTCGGTGACATCGGGATCGGTGATCGACACCTCGATCGACCCGGTGCCGCCGCTGTTGACGATCTCGAGCGGCCCGGTCACCATGCGCACCGCGTCGAGCACCTGGCCGCGCCTGCGGCCGATCTCGACGGCCGACAGGCGCTTGACCACCCGCACCGCGGGGTTGCTGTCGGGCAGGCCGGCGATCTGGGCCTCGTAGGTCATCACGCCGACCACGTCGAACCCGCGCCTGCGTGCCTCGGTGGCCAGCACGGCGGCCTGATCGGGGGTGCGCACCGGCGAGCGGCGGGTGCCCAGGTGCAGCGGGCCGATCCGCAGGGCGGCGTCGACGTCGAGGCAGACGCGGGGGCGGACCAGATCGGTGCCGAGTGCGGCACGGGTGAGTTCGAGCTGGGCAACGTCGTCGATCATCAGGGTGATCGAACCGAGCAGGAGCGGGTCGGCGGCGAGTTCGGCCAGCGCGGCCCGGTCGGTGACCGGGTAGCCGAGCAGGATGTCGCGGGCGCCGAGGCGGGTCAGCCAGATGGCCTCGCGCAGCGAGTAGGCCATGATGCCCGCGAAGCCGCCCTGCGCGGTGAGGCCGGCACCGAGGACGCGTTCGAGCACGGCGCGGCAGCGCACCGACTTGCTGGCGACGCGGACCGCGACGCCGTTCGCGCGGCGGACCAGATCGGCGGCATTGGCGTCGAGGGCGGTCAGGTCGAGAGCGGCCAGCGGCGGGTCGAGTTCGGCGGTCGCCGCGTGCAGACCGGGCAGCGGTGTCGTCTGGGTCACGCGACTACTGAACCACCAATTTGGTCAGTCGTCCAGCATCGGACGGGTCAGCTTTCGACGGCCTTGAGCGTCAGGCAGCCGACCAGGTCGTCGATCACCACGAGGGTGGTCTCGTCGTTGCCGTCGGCGAGCCAGCGCAGTACCGCGCCGTAGAGGACCGAGACCACGTAGGTGGCCACCGAGTCCAGCGGCTCCAGCCACTGCGTGCCCGAGCGCTCGGCACACAGGCCGAGGAAGGCGGCAGCCTCGTCGTCGAGCTGATGGAACAGCGCGGCCGCGGTCGGGTCGCCGACGCTGCCGCCCGCGGGCGACCATCGCTGCCGCAGCGTCTGCAGCGTGGCCTCGTAGGCCTCGACCTGACGGGAGGGCGTGGCCTTCACCAACGGCCAGTAGGCGCTCATGCCCGCGTGCAGCAGCATGCGCAGCGCCCGGATACCGGTGGCGTCGCATCCCGCGGCGGCTTGTTCCACGGCCAGGCATACGGCAGGTCGCACGGATGTTTCGGTAAGTTCACGACTGGCGCTCAACGACAACTCCTCGGCAACAAATTTCGCTGCCCGCGGCGATGCGAGCTAAGTGGAGAAGATCGATCAGGTGCGATCAACCTATCCAGCGAGCTCGATCTTAGAAGGTTTTCTGGATTCACGAACTGATTCAGCCGTCCTTTTCAGACTGAAAGATTGTTTTGTTATCCGAATGCGACCTTTTGTAAAACCGACCATACGGTTGAATTACTTCGCATTCCCAGCATCCGGCACCCCCACGCCATCATCTGACCCCTGGTCGAGTGTACAAGTCACCGCGGGCGGCCCCCGGGTGTCTGTGGGCGACAGCACAGTGGCACTCCGCGGAACGGACACCACACAGTGCGTGTCGGATCCGCGAACTCCATCGCGGAGCCCGGCGTCGCGTCGATAACCTGGACAAGTGACTCTCTCGCCTCCTGCCGACCAGTTCGCCATCAGCGGCACCTTCAATTTCCGCGATGTGGGCGGGCTGCGCACCGCCGACGGAACGACGACCCGCCCCGGGGTGCTGCTGCGCTCGGCTCAGCTGAGCGGACTCGACGCGAAGGGCCACGACACCCTGCGCACACTGCGCGTCACCGACGTGCACGATCTGCGCGGCCTCGCCGAGATCGACCACATCGGCCACGACACCCTGCCCGACGGCGTGCGCCTGCACGTCACCCCGTTCGACTCCAGGATGGGCGAGGCGCCGCCGCACGAGGCGCAGAAGACCTCCGCGCGGGCGCACATGATCGAGGTCTACCGGCTGTTTCCGGTGATGCCGGAGGCGCACGCGGCGATCATCCGCCTCGCCACCTCCGTCGCCGAGGGCGACGGCGCCGCGCTGGTGCACTGCGCGGCGGGCAAGGACCGCACCGGCTGGGCGGTCGCGACCGTGCTGCGCGCGGTCGGCGTCACCGAGGACGACGTCTACACCGACTACCTCGCCAGCAATGCCGCCGTCGAACCGCTGCGGATGATGCTGGAGCCGAAGATCGCCACGGACGGGGCACTGTCGATCGACCTGCTCGGCGTGCACGAGGAGTACCTGCGCACCGCCGACGTTTCGGTGCACGAGACCTACGGCGGCACCGAGGGCTACCTCAGCGCGATCGGGCTCACCGGCCCGCTGCGCGAGGCCCTGCGCACCCGCCTGATCTGACCTACAGCCCGCTGACCCGGCGCTGCCGCACCGGCAGCACCGCGCGGACCAGGCCGTCGGCCTCGATGCTCACCAGATTGCCGGTGTGGAACCAGGTTCCGCTGAAGCGGGCCGTCGAGGCGTCGGGGTCGTTCCAGTAGCGCCTGCTGACATTCGGTCCGCGGCACAGCAATTCGCCGCGGCCCGCGCTCGCCTGCGGCCCGGACAACGCCAATTCCGTGCCACCGAAGGCGAATCCGAGGGCCGACCCGGATTCGGCGAGGTCGGTGTCGTCGACCATCAGGCCGATGCCGCTGGTCTCGGTGGCGCCCCAGACCGACCACTGCCTGGCCGCGGGGAACAGCCCGCGCAGCGCCGCGGTCAGCGTGGCAGGCGCCGCGGCGGCGGCCCGTTCGGACCGGTGACAGGCCTTGCTGATCCGCCGCACGCCGGCGCCGGTCGGCCGCGCGGCGAGTTCGGGCAGGAGTCCGGTGAAGATGCGCGGCGTGGCCGAGACGGTGTCGATCCGCTCGGTCTCGAGCACGTCGGCGAGGTCGCGCGTGCCCGGCGCGAGCACCACCGTGCCGCCGACGGCGAAGGTCGGCAGCAATTGGTCGACGCAACCGCTGGCGTGGGCCAGCGGCAACAGCACCAGGTTGCGCATGCCGTCGGCGGACAGGTCGAGCGCGCCGATCACCGAGGACACCGCCGAGAGCAGGTTCTCGTTGGTCAGCTCGACGCCGGTGGGCACCGGCCGCCTGGCCGCGGTGCCGGTGTAGCAGAGCAGCGCCGGATCATCCAGCGCCGCACCGTCATCGATGTAGGCGGCGCTGTCGGGCAGCGGACCGTCGGGGCCGAGCACGAAATCGGCGCGGCTGTCGGCGATCACCCGTTCGGCGATCGCGGCGGGCAGCGAGTCGGGCACCAGCACCGGCACCGCGCCGGAGAGCAGCGCGCCGAGGAAGGCCTGCACCCAGCGCGCGCTCGTCGGCATGTGCACCGCGACGCGGTCGCCGTAGCCGACGCCGTGGTCCTGCAGGCCGCCCGCGATCCGCGAGGCGCTGTGCCACAGTTCCCGATAGGTCAGACGCGGCCCGCCGACCTCGACGATCGCCTCCCGCCCGGTGAACGAGTGCACCCGCAGATCGAGCAGCTCGGTGAGCGCCGGGCTGAGATCTCCGTAGCGCAGGATGCCGTCGGAGCCCCTGGTCAGCCGCCCGGCCGCGCCCTTGGCAGGGAACTCGATGATGGTCGCGCCCGGTTCGTGCTCGCTCTGACCCATCCGGACCTCCACGTACGTCGATGCAGCACCGCACCTGTGACTATATGACGTGGATCACAGTATTGTCAGGCAGTCGGCGCGGTCATTCGCCGCGATAGGTCGCCTTACCGGGTCCGACCTCGAGGAAACTGCGCACGGCACCGCGCAGGTCGTCGGTGGCGAACAGCTCGCCCGAGACCTTCGGCGTCACCGAATCCGCGTGTGCCACACCGCCGGAACGCCACGCCTCGATGATCTGCTTGGTCGCGGCGTGCGCGCGGGTCGGGCCGTCGGCCAGGCGGGTGACCAGCGCGCGGGCGGCGGTGTCGAGATCCTCGTGGATCGCGTTGACCACGCCCCACTCCGCCATCGTCGCCGCGTCGTAGAGGTCGCCGGTCATCACGAATTCGCGGGCGCGACCCGAACCGGCCCGCTCGGCCAGCCGCTGCGGGCCGCCCATCGACGGGGTCAGGCCGACGACCGTCTCCACCAGCCCGAACTTCGCCTTCGGCGCGGCCAGGATGATGTCGCAGGCCAGCGAGATCTCGAAGGCCGCGGTGAGGGTGAGCCCGTGCGCGGCGAACACCACCGGGCACGGCAGCGCCTCGAGCGGGTGGATGATCTGGGCGAACAACTCACGCCACAGCTGCGCGCCCTCCTCGACACTGCGCCCGTCGAAGACGTTGACGTCGACGCCGCCGGAGACGACCTTGCCCTCGGCCCTGAGCAGCACCGCACGCGGCGGCTGCGCGGTCACCGCGGCGATATCGGCGATGAGCGAGTTCATGAGCTCGCGATCGAAGAGGTTCAGCGGCGGGTGGGCGAGGGTGATCGTCGCGATCTCGGCACCGGCTTCGGTGAACTCGCGCGTCAATCGGGTCGGCTGCGTTGCACTCATCCGGTCAGCGTAGAACCCGCGTCGGTTCTCCGGACAGTGCCCGCCGGGTAGAGATCGCGCCCACAACGCGGAACCAGCGGGGTGTCGGTGCTCGTTGAGATGATGAGCTGTCGGGGACCTCGGTGCCCTACAGTTCGTTTCGTCGGGGCGAAGAGGAGGACGACGCCGTGTTCAACAAAGCGATCGAAAAGGCCGTGGTCGACGTACTCGACACCGGTTCGAAACTGCAGGCGCCCGCCGTGCGTCGCTACGTCGAATTCCTACGTGAACGTCATCCCGGTGAGAGCCCCGCCCAGATCGTGGAACGGCTGGAGAAGCAGTATCTGCTCGCCGTCACCGGCAGCGGCGCCGCGGTCGGCGCGACCGCGGCTGTCCCGGGGATCGGCACCCTGGCCGCGCTCGGCGCCATCAGCGCGGAGACCGCGTTCTTCATGGAGGCCTCGGCCCTGTTCACCCTCGCCGAGGCCTACGTCCACGGCATCGAGCCCGAAGACAAAGAGACGCGGCGCGCGATGGTGCTCGCGGTCGTGCTCGGCGACACCGGCATGGCGATCGTGCAGAAGGGCCTCGGTACCTCGTCCAAGAACTGGGCGGGCATGGTCGCGAACAAGGTGCCCGGGCTCTCGTCCATCAACAACAAGCTGCTCCAGCAATTCATCAAGCGGTTCATCACCAAGCGCGCGGCGCTGATGGCGGGCAAGATCCTGCCCGCCGGCATCGGCGCGGCCATCGGCGGTGCGGGTAACCGGGCGCTGGGCAGGATAACGGTCGACAACGCGCGCAAGGCTTTCGGGCCGGCGCCCGCGTTCTGGCCGACCCCGCTGCACCGCGTCATCGACGCCGATCCGCTGCCCGCCATCGACGCCACCCCGGCGAAGAACGCCGCGCCGGCGAAGAAGCGGTGAGCGGGCGGCCCGGCGACGCTGTGCGAGTGCGCGGCGTCGGCAAACAGTTCGACCTGGTCGGCGCCGTGCACGACATCGACTTCGCGGTGCCCGCCGGTGCGGTCACCGCGCTCGTCGGGCCCACCGGCGCGGGCAAGTCGACGCTGCTGCGGATCGTGCTCGGTCTGCAGCAGCCGACCACCGGCAGCGTCGACATCGGCGTACCCGGCACCGGTCCGGGCTCGGTCGGGGCGGTGCTGAGCCCGCGCGGCCTGCATCCGGAGCGCACGGTCCGCGATCATCTGCGCTGCTACGCCCCGCTCGCCGGAGCGAGGCGGCGGCGCGTCGACGCCGTGCTCGCGGAGACCGGGCTCGCCGCGATCGCCGATACCGTTGTCGCCCAGCTGCATCCGGGTCAGCAGACCCGGCTCGCGCTGGCGACCGCGCTGCTGGCCGATCCCCCGCTGCTCGTGCTCGACGATCCGTTCACCGGCGCCGACAGCTTCGAACGCGGCTGGCTGCACGAACTGCTACGCAGCCATGTCGGCCGCGGCGGCACCGTGCTGATGAGCTCCGACAAGCTCGCCGACGTGGTGTCGACGGCCGACCAGCTGGTCGTGCTGAGCGAGGGCACCGTCGTCTGGCAGGGCACTCCGGCCAAGTTGCGGCGCGGGCACCCCGACCGGCTGGTCGTGGCCGCCTCGCCCTCGATCGCGCTGGCCACCGCGCTGGCCGCACAGGGCTTCACCGACGCGGTGATGCGACCCGACGGACGGCTGGCCGTCGCCGAGGCGAGCGAGTCGACCATCCGCTCGGTCGCCGAGGCCGCGCAGGTGCGGATCGGCAGCATCGTCACCGACCCGATCCACCCCGACCGGGTGCTCGCCTCGCTGACCAAACCGCGCAGGCACCGGCACTCCCCGCCCGTGCAGGCGGCGAACCCCGCCGCGTTCGCCCCGGCGCCGACCTCGTATGGGATGCCACGATGACCTCTGTGCTGCCCGCCGATCTCCTGCCCGGCATCGAGTCCGAGGCGCGCAAGATCGTCGCGGTGCGCCCGGCCCGCCTGCTGCTCGGCGCGCCCGTCGTGCTGGCGCTGGTCGCGACGCTGATCACCGCGCTCATGTCCGGGCCGGCCGATCCGAAGGGTCAGCCCGCCACCGGCGCTGCCACGATCGGGCTCTATCTCGGGATGATCGCGGTGTTCGTGGTGGCCGCGATGCTCGGCATCGCCGCGACCGGCGGCGAGTACCGGCGCAAGACCATGGCGCTGACCGTACTGTTCGCGCCCGACCGCGATCGGCTGGCGACCGCGAAGTACGCCACGACCGCCGCGTTCGCCTTCGCCGTGGCGCTGGCCGCCGAACTGGCGAGTCTCCTGGCGCTGCTGGTCGCCGGGCGCGGCAAGTTCGAGCTGGGCTGGCAGCTGATCGAGGTGCTCGGCGCCGGCCTGCTGGTCGCCATGTGCTGGGCGGTGATCGGGGCGGGCATCGGGCTGCTGCTGCGCACGGTCAGCGGGGCGATCTGGCTGGTGCTCGGCTGGGCGTTCGTGCTCGAGCCGCTGATCTGGGTGGTGGCCAAGGGCTTCGGGGCCGGTGGCTTCGCGGCCATCCTGCCCGTCTCCGCGACCGTCGCCGGGGTGAGCGCCGGTTCGTTCCAGGAGGCCGAGGTCTTCGCACCGACACCGGCCGCCCTGGTGATGCTCGTGCTGTGGACGGCCGCGATCGGCGCCGCGGGCTGGTGGGACCTGCGCACCCGCGACCTGTAGCGCCGGTGGCCGCCACCGACCCCGGCTGGATCCGCAGACTCTGGCACCTGAGCCTGCAGCACCCCCGCCTGCTCACGGGCATCACTTTCTCGGTGCTGGCCGGTGCGGCGGTGTCGATCGCCGCGCCGCTGGCGACCAAACGCGCCGTCGACGCCGCCGTCGCGGGCGACACCACCGTCATCGGCACCGCCGCCGCGCTGCTCGCGCTGCTCGCCGTCGGCCGGTTCTTCGTCACCTTCGCGCGCAGGCTCTGGGCGGGCAAGCTGTCGCTGGAAGTGCAGCACAGCCTGCGGGTTTCGCTGCTCGCCGCCCTGCAACGGCTCGACGGAGCCGGCCAGGACGCGATCCGCACCGGACAGGTGGTCTCGCGCTCGATCACCGACCTGCAACTGGTGCAGGGACTACTGGCGATGGTCCCGTGGTCGGGGCTGGCGGTGCTGCAGTTCGTGCTGTCGGCGGTGGTGATGGTGTGGCTGAGCCCGCCGCTGGCGCTGGCAGCGCTGCTGGTCGCGCCCGCGATGGCGGTGGTGGTGCTGCGATTGCGGCCGCGGCTGTACGCGGCGACCTGGTCGGCCCAGCAGCGCGCCGCCGACCTCGCCGAACACGTCGAGCAGACCGTCACCGGAGTGCGGGTGGTGAAGGGGTTCGGGCAGGAAGCCCGGATGGTCGACGTGCTCGAGGACCACAGCCGCCGCCTGTTCGCCGAGCGGCTGCGCGCCGCCAGGATCAATGCCAGGTTCGCGCCGGTGGTCTCGGCGCTGCCGCAGGCCGGGCTGGTCGCGGTGATCATCGTCGGCGGTGTGCTGGCCAGGCACGGCGCGATCGGCGTCGGCACCTTCCTGGCGTTCACCGCCTACCTGGCCACCATGACGTCCTCGGCCCGCACGATCACCTCGGTGGTGATCATGGGCCAGCTCACCAAGGCCGCCGTCGACCGGGTCTTCCAGGTCATCGACGCCGCGCCCGTGCTGGTCGATCCCGAACAGCCGGTCACGGTGCCGCCCGGCCCGCTCGGCATCGAATTCGACGCGGTGAGTTTCGGTTTCGACGCCGATCAGCCGGTGCTGCAGAACCTCGACCTGACCGTGCGGCCCGGCGAGACGGTCGCGATCATCGGTCCCGCCGGCTCGGGCAAGTCGACGCTGTCGCTGCTGCTGCCCCGTTTCTACGCACCCGACGCGGGCCGGATCAGTCTGGTCGGTGCCGACGGCACCAGGGCCGACCTGGCCGACCTGCGCGCCGAGGACCTGCGCGGCGCGCTCGGCGTCGTCTTCGACGATCCGTTCCTGTTCTCCGACACCATCGCCGCCAATATCGCGCTCGGCCGTCCCGAGGCCACCGACGCCGAGATCGCGGCCGCCGCGACCGCCGCCGCCGCGGACGAGTTCATCGCCGCCCTGCCCGACGGCTACGACACCGTCATCGGCGAACGCGGCCTCACCCTGTCCGGCGGGCAACGCCAGCGCATCGCCCTGGCCAGAGCGCTGCTCACCCGTCCGCGCGTGCTCGTCCTCGACGACGCCACCTCGGCGGTGGACGCGGTCACCGAGGCCGAGATCTTCCGCCGACTGCCCGATCCGGGCGGGCGGACGACGCTGATCCTGGCCCACCGCGAGTCCACGCTGGCCCAGGCCGATCGCGTCATCCGGCTGCCCGCGCCCACCGGCTCGGCGGTGCCGGTGGCGACCTCGCTCACCAAACGCCTCCCCGACGGCGGCAGGCCACGCTCGATGTCGGCCGCCTCGGCAGATCTCAGCGAAACCCCCGAACTGCGCGCCGCCGTCGACGCGCTGCCACCGGCCACCGAGGAACCCGGCCTGCCCGGCGACCTACGCGCTCCCCAGCCCGACTTCGGCCTGCGCGCGCTGCTGCGCCCGGTGCGCGGCCTGGTGGCTGCGGTCATGCTGCTGCTGATCGCCGACGCGCTGATCGGCGTCGCCTTCCCACCCCTGGTCCGCTACGCGATCGACACCGGTGTCACCGCGGGCGACGGCACCGCGCTGGCCGTCGCCGGCGCGATCGGGATCGGGCTGGTGCTGACCGGGCTGGTGGTCGGCGTCGCGGTCACCGTGCTCACCGCACGCACCGGCGAACGCGTGCTGTTCGGGCTGCGGGTGCGCAGCTACGCGCAGTTGCAGCGGCTCGGCCTGGATTTCTACGAGCGCGAACTGTCCGGGCGGATCATGACCAGGATGACCACCGACGTCGACGCGCTCTCGACGTTCCTGCAGACCGGCGTCGCGACCGGCCTGGTCGGCCTGATCACCCTGATCGGCGTCGCCGCCGGCCTGGTGTTCATCGATGCCGGGCTCGCGCTGATCGTGCTGGCCACGGTGCCGCCGATGCTGCTGGCGACGCTGGCGTTCCGCCGGGTGTCCTCGGTGGCCTACTCCGTCTCCCGCGAGCGGGTGTCCGCGGTCAACGCCGATTTTCAGGAGAACATCGCGGGCCTGCGCGCGGTGCAGGCCGCGCGCAACGAACCGACCGCGGCCCGCCGCTTCACCGAGTACTCGCACCGCTATCGCGACGCTCGCATCCGCGCCCAGCGCGCGATCGCGGCCTACTTCTCCTTCGGCCTGGCCTGGGCCGACCTCGCCCTGGCCGTGGTGGTCTACCTCGGCGCGAACGCGGTGGCCGGCGGGCGAACGACCACCGGCACCCTGGTCGCCTTCGTGCTGTATCTCGGCCTGCTGTTCGGCCCGATCCAGGAGCTCTCGCAGGTGTTCGACGGCTACCAGCAGGCCAGGGTCGGCCTGCGCCGCATCGGTGACCTGCTGCGTACCGAGTCCTCGATCGCCGCCGATCCGCCGGACGCGCTGACCATCGACCGGCTCGCCGGCGAGATCGTCTTCGACGACGTCCACTTCCGCTACCCCGGCGCCAACACCCCCGCACTCGACGGCGTCTCCTTCACCGTCCCCGCCGGGACGACACTGGCGCTCGTCGGCGCGACCGGCGCGGGCAAATCGACGATCGTGAAGCTGCTGGCCCGGCTCTACGACCTCCCCGAGGACCCCGCCGCCGGCTCGATCCGCGTCGACGGCGTCGATTTACGTAAATTTGTGCTCACCGACTACCGGACGCGGCTGGGAATTGTTCCCCAGGAAGCTCACCTGTTCACCGGCGACGTCGCGAGCAACATTGCATTCGGGCAACCGTTCGCCACAACGGTGGACATCAGCATCGCGGCCGAGAAGGTCGGCGCGGCGGAAATGATCGCCGGATTGCCCCGAAAAATGAACCAACCGGTCGGTGAAAGAGGGCGCGGATTGTCCGCCGGGCAGCGTCAGCTGATCGCGCTGGCACGCGCCGAACTGGTCGATCCCGATCTGCTCCTGCTCGACGAGGCCACCTCCACCCTCGACCCGGACACCGAGGCATCGGTGCTGGTAGCGAGCCGATCGCTGGCGCGGGGCCGGACCACCGTCGTTGTCGCGCACCGGCTGGCCACCGCGGCACGCGCCGACCTGATCGGCGTGGTCGAGCAGGGCAGGGTCGTGGAATTCGGCGCGCACGAGGAACTGCTGGCCCGGGGCGGACGTTACGCGCGACTCTGGGCGGCGGGCGCCGAAGCCGAGGGAATACTGTCGGCGCGTGACCGGTCGTCACCGAGGAGATCGGGTCAGTAGCAACACGGGTATGCCGCTGGGCATATGCTCGGTGAGGGCGCATCGGCAGCCATCCGCTGATACCCCTGCCGGGCACGTCACAAACGTCGCAGCGCGAAGAACGAAATGAGGCGAACACCAGCTGTGAGCAGCTCAACTTCCCAGTTCGGACAGAACCAGTGGCTAGTCGACGAGATGTATCAGAAGTTCAAACAGGACCCATCCTCGGTCGACGCGAGTTGGCACGAGTTCCTCGCGGACTACACACCGGAGGCCACCGAATCCGGTAACAGCCAGACTCCGGCTCCCGCCGCTGCTCCGGCACCGGCCCCCGCGCCTGCCGCCGCGGCCCCCAAGCCCAAGCCCACTCCGGCTCCCGCCCCCGCTCCGGCGCCGGCGCCTGCCCCCAAGCCTGCTCCCGCCACCGTGCGCGCGCCGCAGACCACGCCGGCTCCGGTGTCCAACGCACCGGCCGCCGCGCCCAAGGCCGCCGCTGTCGCCGTTGCCGACGAGAGCAAGGTGCTGCGCGGCCCCGCCGCCGCCATCGCGAAGAACATGTCGGCCTCGCTGACGATCCCCACCGCTACCTCGGTGCGCGCGATCCCGGCCAAGCTGATGATCGACAACCGCCTGGTGATCAACAACCATCTGGCCCGCACCCGCGGCGGCAAGATCTCGTTCACCCACCTGCTGGGTTACGCGATCGTCCAGGCGATCAAGGCGTTCCCGAACATGAACCGCCACTTCGCCGAGATCGACGGCAAGCCCAACGCGGTCACCCCCGCGCACACCAACCTGGGCCTGGCGATCGACCTCGCAGGTAAGGACGGCAACCGTTCGCTGGTGGTCGCGGCCATCAAGGAAACCGAAGAGATGAGCTTCGGTCAGTTCCATTCCGCCTACGAGGACATCGTCCGCCGCGCCCGCGAGGGCAAGCTCGGCGCCGACGACTTCTCCGGCGTCACCATCTCGCTGACCAACCCGGGCACCATCGGCACCGTCCACTCGGTGCCGCGCCTCATGCCGGGCCAGGGCGCGATCATCGGTGCGGGCGCCATGGAGTACCCGGCCGAGTTCCAGGGCATGAGCGACGAGCGCCTCGCCGACATCGGCGTCGGCAAGCTGATGACGCTGACCTCGACCTACGACCACCGCATCATCCAGGGTGCCGAGTCGGGCGATTTCCTGCGCACCATCCACAACCTGCTGATCTCCGACGAGTTCTACGACGAGATCTTCCACGGCCTGGGCGTGCCGTACGAGCCGGTGCGCTGGCGCAAGGACATCAGCGAGCGCGGTGTCGACAAGAGCGCTCGCGTGCTCGAGATGATCGCGGCCTACCGCAACCGCGGTCACCTGATGGCCGACACCGATCCGCTGCGCCTGGTCAAGGACAAGTTCCGCAGCCACCCCGACCTCGACGTCACCCAGCACGGGCTCACGCTGTGGGACCTCGACCGCACCTTCAACGTCGCGGGCTTCCACGGCCAGGAGCGGATGAAGCTGCGCGACGTGCTGTCGATCCTGCGCGACGCGTACTGCCGCCACGTCGGTGTGGAGTACACCCACATCCTCGACGTCGAGCAGCTCAAGTGGATCCAGGACCGGGTCGAGCAGAAGCACGTCAAGCCGACGGTCGCCCAGCAGAAGTACATCCTGAACCGGCTCAACGCCGCCGAGGCGTTCGAGACCTTCCTGCAGACCAAGTACGTCGGCCAGAAGCGCTTCTCGCTCGAGGGCGCCGAGGCCGTCATCCCGATGATGGACGCCACCATCGACCAGTGCGCCGAGCACGCGCTCGACGAGGTCGTCATCGGCATGCCGCACCGCGGCCGCCTCAACGTGCTGGCCAACATCGTCGGCAAGCCGTACTCGAAGATCTTCACCGAGTTCGAGGGCAACATGAACCCGGCCGCCACCCACGGCTCCGGCGACGTGAAGTACCACCTCGGCGCGCAGGGCCAGTACCTGCAGATGTTCGGCGACAACGAGATCGAGGTGTCGCTGACCGCGAACCCCTCGCACCTGGAGGCGGTCGACCCCGTCCTCGAGGGCCTCGTGCGCGCCAAGCAGGACCTGCTGAACAAGGGCGACGGTCCCGAGGGCTTCTCGGTCATGCCGCTGATGCTCCACGGTGACGCCGCGTTCGCCGGTCAGGGCGTGGTCGCCGAGACGCTGAACCTGGGTGGCCTGCGTGGCTACCGCGTCGGCGGCACCATCCACATCGTGGTGAACAACCAGATCGGCTTCACCACCGCGCCGGAGAACAGCCGCTCCACCGAGTATTCCACCGACATCGCGAAGTTCATCGGCGCGCCGATCTTCCACGTCAACGGTGACGACCCGGAGGCCTGCGACTGGGTCGCGCGCCTGGCGGTCGACTTCCGCCAGAAGTTCCGCAAGGACGTCGTCATCGACCTCGTCTGCTACCGCCGCCGCGGGCACAACGAGGGCGACGACCCCTCGATGACCCAGCCGGAGATGTACGACGTCATCGACACCAAGCGTTCGGTCCGCAAGGCCTACACCGAATCGCTGATCGGCCGTGGCGACATCTCCATGAAGGAGGCCGAGGACGCGCTGCGCGACTACCAGGGTCAGCTGGAGCGCGTGTTCAACGAGGTCCGCGAGCTGGAGAAGTACGTTCCGGAGCCGTCGGAGTCCGTCGAGGACGACCAGAAGGTGCCTGCCACCGTGCAGACCGCGGTCGACAAGTCGGTCCTGCAGCGCATCGGCGACGCGTTCAACACCCCGCCGGACGGCTTCAACGTGCACCCGCGCGTCAAGCCGGTGCTGGAGAAGCGCCGCGAGATGGCCTACGAGGGCAAGGTCGACTGGGCCTTCGCCGAGCTGCTGGCCTTCGGCTCGCTGATCGACCAGGGCCACGATGTGCGCCTGACCGGTCAGGACTCGCGCCGCGGCACCTTCACCCAGCGCCACGCGGTCATCATCGACCGCCTCAACGCCGACGAGTACACCCCGCTGCACAACATCGGCTCGGAGAAGCCCGGCTGGTTCGCGGTGCACGACTCGGCGCTGAGCGAGTTCGCCGCGGTGGGCTTCGAATACGGCTACTCGCTGGGTAACCCGAACGCGCTGGTCCTGTGGGAGGCGCAGTTCGGTGACTTCGTCAACGGCGCGCAGTCGATCATCGACGAGTTCATCTCCTCCGGTGAGGCCAAGTGGGGCCAGCTCTCCGACGTCGTGCTGCTGCTGCCGCACGGCCACGAGGGCCAGGGTCCCGACCACACCTCGGGTCGTATCGAGCGCTTCCTGCAGCTGTGCGCCGAGGGCTCGATGACCGTCGCGGTCCCGTCGACGCCGGCGAACTACTTCCACCTGCTGCGCCGCCACGCGCTGGACGGCATCCGCCGCCCGCTGATCGTCTTCACCCCGAAGTCGATGCTGCGCAACAAGGCCGTGGTCTCCGACATCAAGGACTTCACCGAGTCGAAGTTCCGCTCGGTGTTCGACGAGCCCACCTACGAGCAGGGCATCGGCGACACCACCAAGGTCAAGCGCATCCTGCTGACCTCGGGCAAGCTCTACTACGAGCTGGCCGCGGAGAAGGCCAAGCAGAAGCGCGAGGACGTGGCCATCGTCCGGGTCGAGCAGCTCTACCCGATCCCGACGTACCGCCTCAACGAGGCACTGGCCAAGTACCCCAACGCGACCGACATCGCCTGGGTCCAGGAGGAGCCCGCCAACCAGGGCGCCTGGCCGTTCTTCGGCCTCAACCTCCCGGAGGTCCTCCCCGACCGCCTTGGCAAACTGCGCCGCATCTCCCGCCGCGCCATGTCGGCCCCGTCCTCGGGTTCGTCGAAGGTGCACGCCGTGGAACAGGCCGAGATCATCGCCGAGGCCTTCGAGCCGACCGCGTAATCGGTTACCGCACAACGGCGAACGCCGGGTGGATCACCACGATCCACCCGGCGTTCGCCGTATTCGGCCGGTCGGTGATCAGCGCGCGTTCGCCGTGCAGACCACGTCGACGACCTCGGTGCCACTGAGTTCGGAGGACCCGAAGTTGGCCAGCCCGGCGATCGGGACGCGGGTGGACAGCTTGTCGATGGCCTTGCGAATGGCCTCGCTACGGGTGGGGCCCGACGCGCCGGTGACCCACCCCTGGTCGTTCCACACCAACGCCCCACACCCGTTGGCCCACGTCATGACCTGGCAGTCATCCCCGCCCCCACAGCCATCCAGCACGGAAGCGGCCGCCGCCTCCGCGGTGGGCCAGTTCACCGCCGACCAGCTCTCCCACTGCTGCGAGCTGAATGCGTACGCACCCCACAGATCGCCCGCCGCGTTCGCCGAACCGGCACCGAGCACCGACCCGGCCGCAAGACCCAACGCCGCCACCGCGAAGCCGGCCTTACCCATGAAACTCATTCGAAAGATCTCCTCTTGGAAGCAGTTCCGAAGTTCGGAACCGATAAGGAGATCACGGACCGACCGCACCCAGCAAACCGAACCGATGTATCCCTACCGCACGGTGGGCGATCACATCCGTTGCGGTGCAGCCATTCCCAGCTGCCCCAAGCCGAGCGCGAGAGTACGCGCAGTCAACTGGCACAGTGCAATTCGGTTCGAACGGATCGGTTCGTCCGCCGTGATGACCGGACACGAGTCGTAGAAGCTGGTGTAGGCACGGGCGAGATCGTAGAGATAGCCGGCAAGCCGGTGCGGCTCCAACGCGTCAGCGGCCTCGGCGAGTACTGTTCCATAGCCGTCGAGGGCCAAGGCGAGTTCCCGCTCCGCCGGCTCGAGTGGACCGGCACTATCGACCACAGCCGGGGTTGCGGCGCCTGCTTTGCGCAGGATCGAACACACCCGGGCGTGGGCATACTGCAGGTAGACGCCGGTGTTGCCGTTGAGGGCGGTCATCCGGTCCGGGTCGAAGCTGTAGTCCTTGACCCTGGATGTCGACAGATCCGCGTACTTGACCGCACCGATCCCCGCCTGTTCGGCGATGGTGTCGAGTTCGGCCGACGACAGGTCCGGGTTCTTCTCGGCGACCACCGCGCGCACCCGCGCGACGGCCTCGTCGAGCAGGTCCATCAGCCGAACTGTCCCGCCCGCACGGGTTTTGAACGGTTTACCGTCCGGCCCGAGGATGGTGCCGTAGGCGACGTGGTCGACCTCGATCGCGTCGGTCAGCCAGCCCACCCGCCGTGCCGCTTCGAACACCAGCTGGAAATGCAGCGCCTGCCGCGAGTCGGTGACATACAGCAGCCGGTCGGCGTGCAGGGAGGCGATGCGGTACCGAATGGTCGCCAGGTCGGTGCTGTCATAGCCGTAGCCACCGTCGCGTTTGCGGGCCATCAGCACTGCCGGTTGATCATCAGGGCCTGTGACCTGTTCGGACAGCACCACAACCGCGCCGTCGCTGTCGACCGCGACGCCCTTGTCCACCAGTTCGGTGACCGTGTCGGCGAGCTGATCGTTGTAGAACGACTCACCGACATAGTCATCGGGAGTGAGCAGCACACCGAGCCGGTCGTAGATCGCGCCGAACGACTTCTCGGACTCGGCGACGATCTCCCGCCACCGCGCCACCGTGTCCGGGTCACCCGCTTGCAGCGCAACCACACGGGTCCGCGCCCGGTCGGCGAAACCCGGATCGGAATCGAACAGCTTCCGGGCCGCCTTGTACAGGCTGTCGAGCGCCGACACCGAACTGGTGTCCGAGCCCAGTTCCTCTGTATGCCAAGGCGATTCGGGATGCTCGTCGATGTACTGGATGAGCATGCCGAACTGGGTGCCCCAGTCGCCCAAGTGGTTCGCGCGTACAACGTCGGCACCGAGGAACCCGAAGACCCGGGCCAGGCTGTCGCCGATGATGGTTGTCCGCAGGTGCCCGACGTGCATTTCCTTCGCCACGTTCGGCGCCGAGTAATCGATGACGACCCGTTGCCCGTCTTCGGTGGTGGGGACTCCGAGCCGGTCATCGGCAAGCCGCGCGGCGACGGTTTCCCACACCGCCGAATCGGCCAGGGTGATGTTCAAAAACCCTGGGCCCGACACCTTTACGTCAGCGATCACACCGTCGGTGAGATCAACCCCGGCGGCAAGATCGGCACCGAGCTGTTGCGGCGCCAAACCGACCCGCTTCGCCAACGGCAGCGCTGCGTTCGATTGGAAATCGGCGCGATCGGATCGTCGCACTACCGGGTCCGCATCCGCCGTTTCCGGACGGACTCGGGCGATCGCCTCCGACACAGCGGCAGCGACACGTCCGAGCAGCGGTACAACACCGGCAGAGCTCACCTTGGGTTCCTTTCGATGGGGAGTGGTGAACCTAGTGTGGCAGGTCCATCACGCGGCATGACCTGGACCAACCTGATCACCACGGCCGTGACACCGCCGGAATCGCGCGCCGTCGACAACTTCGACCATGTTCCGGGCGACCAATGACGCCAACCCCGACTGCACAGTCGAACACAGTCGTGAGCCAGGGGTGTAGCCCAGGAAGTCTTTGCCGCGAGCCCCGCTGGGAGCCTCGGTGAGCACCCGGACCGCGTCGGGCACAGTGATCTCAGGTCCTTCGAGCATTGAGATCGCCAGCACCGCGATAGCCTGTTCGGCTCTCGACCGGTCGGCGCGATACCGTGCGACATTTCCACCTAGGAACACATGTTCGCTGGTCAAGGCATTGAGAAGGAGCCGTTGAGCGAACGTCGGCGAGTTGAGCCAGGACGGTTCGACAACGACCGGGCCCGGCCTGAGCACGCCCGCAATCCGCGGGAAGCACAGCAATCCGACCGCGCGATCGACATCGGCATAGGTGGCGAAAAGCTTTGTCTCGTAGCTGACTTCCGTGTCGGCGGGCAGACCGAAATCGTCATGGACGCAGCACACCGCGGTGATCAACTCGTCCATGGCGTGATATCCCAGGCGCGGGCGTCCGAGCAAAACCATGTCCAGGTCCGAATCCGATCGATCGGTTCCGGCGGCTTGTGACCCGTAGACCAACCCGTACCCGCCGGCCGGGACGAACCTGCGACAAATCTGCGCCGCAGCGGCGAACAACTCGGGCGTCACGAGGCCAACTCCTCGGGAAGCGATGCGTGGGGGTGCGCGACTGCGTGGAAGTCGATGAAATGAACACCGCTCGGCAACGCGACACCACCTTCCGGTGTTCGATACTCGTCGATGAAATCCTCCACAGCCTCCTCGAGCTGAGGGTCGCCGAGCAGCTGCGGGTGGTGCTTGAAATGGACACCGAAAAACCACTCACGGGCAGCGTCACGCGACGGCGCCCACGCCACACCGCCGAGCCGGGTGTGGGTCAACGTGCCGTCACCACGGTTCTCAGCGTCGCGCAGCGCATCGACAAGGACGTGCCGGGTGTATGCCCGGCCACCGTCGGGAAACGGAGCGACCGTTTCCCAGGCACGGGTCACCAGTTGCTGTTCAGGGCTTTCAGCGTCGAACAACATCGCCAGCAGATGACCTCCAGGGGCAACCAAACTGACGAGGTCGCCCACGAACTTCCGTGCCTGACCCGTGGCCACAGCCTGGTCGCGCCGCGGCCGCACACCAGCGGGCGACAGTTCCTCGAAGAATTCGCCGATCGGGTAACTCAGCGACCAGAACGCCGACACCAGGTCGAAGCTCGCCCGACGGTTTGCCGCCAGCAGCGAGGTCACAGCGTCGCTCGTGTCAGCGCAGATCGTTCGCGCGTTGGGGAACTTCTGGGCCACCGCTGCCACCATGGTCGTGCTGTAGTCGGCCAGTATCAAGTCGCCCGCGTACGGCGCGATCGCCTCCGTAATTCTTCCTGTGCCGCAACCGAATTCGACCACCCTCAACGCACCGCTGGGTGCCACGTAATGCGCTGTGAGCCAGTCTGCAACCAGGTCGATGTCTTCGGTACCGCCGTAGAAGTGCCGCAACAGCAGCTTGTCGTAGGTGCCTTCCGTCTCGTACACCGCACGGAAACTCGAGTTCGTCATGCTGCTTGTTCCTCCAGATCCGAAGCGAGATGGTCGAGGTAGGCGAGGACGTCGTGCATGTGGGATTCGGTGAGCCCTGGGTTGTTGGCCATGAACCGCAGTGGATGCACGACTGCACCCTTACGGAGGCGGCCCAGGTCGTCGGGCAAACTGAATTGGTGTAGGTGCCAATGCCCTTCGGCGAGCATGCGCTCATGGATGGCGAGGTTGAGTTGGTTTACGCGGGCAAGACCGACCTCGTCGAGCCCTCCGGCCCTGATACCTGCGGGCAAGTAGGCGAAGACGACTGCCGCAAGGTCGGGATCGTTGAGACGGACCAGCCGGGGGTGTGCGTCGACCAACGAGGCGAACTTGGCGACCAGGTGGCACCGGTGGTCAGCCAATTCCGCAAGCCCAGATCTGCCACGGCCGAGCATCATCATCCACAGCTTCAGCGACATCCATCCCTTGGTGCCGAGAAATGGAGTGACTTGCCCGAAAGCGAAGTCCTCCTGCATGATCAGGTCCGAGTACGTCGAGATCGACCGCACTGCAGCGGGCTCACGTACCAGCAGCGCACTCAGCCCGTAGGGCACCGCCATGATCTTGTGTGGATCCACCGTGATGCTGTCGAACTGGGCGATCCCGTCGATCTTGTGCCGCAGGGCCGGGCTGAACGCCGCCAGCAGCCCCCAGCACGCGTCGGCGTGTAGCCAAATGTTCGAATCGACCGCCCGCACGAGATCGTGGACCGCCCGTAGATCTTCTACCGTCTGAGTTCGACTGTCACCGGCGTAGGCGACCACCGCCATCACCCGGTCACCCTGCTCCCGCAGCGTGCGGGCAAGTTCTGGTTTGTCATATCGGAATCCGTCGGTGTCGACCTCGATAACCTGTGCACCGCATCCGATCCACGTCAACGCCGCCTTCACGCTGTAGTGCCCGATTCCTTTCGGAACCACCACTGCCAGCCGACCCGGGTCGGTTACTCCCGTCTGCATCGTGCCCGGCGCTTTCGCTTCCCGGGCCAGCATCATCGCCACGGTATTGCTAGTTGTGCCTCCCGGAGTGATCATGCCGCCCACATCCCACACCGTGCGCACATCGTCGACCGGCGGATTCCGGTATCCGAGCAGGTCACGCAGCCACCGCAACACCGAGATTTCGACAAACGTCGCACTCGGGCTGTCGAACGACTGATTGATCATGTTCTGCTGTGTCAGTGCCGCCAGCACACTGCCGGTCAACGCCAGTGGATCGTCGCCGGTATCCCCGAAACCCATGAACCGCGGCGAGGCCTCGTTCTTGCACAGCGGCAAAACGCGGTCCATGAACTCGGACATGACCTCCTCCCCGCGCGTGGGCTCTACTGGGAGGTCGGTAAGCAGAGTGTCTCGAATCTCGCACGTGGTCATGCGCCGACCGAAGATCTCGGGGTTGTTCTTGAACCGCAATCCGACGTCGACAGCCCGGTGCAGCAGAGCGATGGGAGCCTCACTCCCGGGGTCGAAGCCGGCCCGTTCCAGCTGTGTCGCACCTACCGCGACCGCGGAACCGGTCGCCCTGTTCTCTGAATTATTCACTGCCCCAGCGTCTCTCCGGCGCGGTGCTGAGTTCCAACAACAGGCTGCTGTACAACAGGCTGTTGTATCGAGGTCAGGACAGGTGGGCGATCGCCAGTCGGAGAGCTGCGACGCCGGCGGCCTGCATCGGAACCTCAGCGAGGATCTGCTCGATCCGCTCCGTGGTGAAAGGCTGCAACTCGAGCACTCGCCCCTCGTCGTTGTCGGCGCCAATCCCGTCGAACAGCTCGTCGAAGAGCGGGCCGTCGATCACAACGGCTGTCAACAGATCCGTGGCAAAGCTCAGCGGATCGACGCCGAGTCCGAGACAGTATGCCGCTACCGATCCGTCTTCGACACCGTCTGTAAGCCTCGACGCAAAGTCCCACGACTCGTAGCGGATCGGGGCCTGCTCGCTGCCATGATCCTCATCGCTCCCGCACAGCTCTTCTGCGAACTCACGAATCATGTTGTGCCACAGCGAGAAGTCATTCTCGACATTCCACTCGGCGTATCCCGAGGGCTGGAAGATGCCCACCGGGACTACCTGGTACATCCCGCCGGCATGTCCAACCTTGTTCGGGTCCCGCCAATGCAGCAGGAACGTCCGCTCGCCGGTATCAACGTCCCGCCGGATCGTGAGCGTGCTGATTGCAAGATTCGCGAACCGCTGCCCGAGGTCACAGGGGTCTGTGATCGCAGCGCGCACCCCCGGCGCGACCGCTCCGTCGCGATAGGCCACCGCGAACTCGTGCGCAGCCGCTTCGCCCACATCCACGCTGTCGAAGTAATGCCCCAACCCGAATCGTAAAGTCGGCATTCGACCAGCTAGATCAGCGTGGAGCAAACGGTAGGTCGGCCGATTCTCGAAGATGGCTGGCGCTGCTATCTCACCAACCGCTGTGGAATATGTCTCATACTGTCCACCATCGGCACGCCTAGGCAGGACGGAACTCCGCCGCGAATCGGCGGGCGACGACAGAGCCTCCGTGGGTGACCATTCCAACGCAATATCACCCACCGGGATAGGCGAGGCCGGAATCCACTCACGTCGCGCGAGGAGCGGAGAACCGACCACGCGGTCCGTTCCTGCGTACTCGCGCGCAGCAGCGAGGTCCAGTTCGGTTCGGTGCTCACGGAGATAAGAACGTGTTCGAGCCCAGGCTTGCTCGCTGTCGGTCAACGTGCGCGATTGCGTGGGCATAGCATCTCCGGCTTCGTCTCAGCTGATCAAGCTGTGTCGATGCTGCCATGCCAGCGCCAGACATGCTGCTCCCGGCGCGGCCATCGGTTCAGACTCCAGCATCCGCGCCACCGAGTCCTCGGTGAAGGGCACGCCGTCGGCGGCTCGACCATCACCGACACCGACCACCTCGCCCTCCTCGTTGAACTGCACCGCAGCGCCGAAAAACTCTTCGAAGACGTCATTATCGATGACGACAACCGTCAGCAATGTCGCCGCCAACGTCAGTGCATCGAGACCGAATCCAAGTAGATGCGCCGTCACTTTGCCCTGGTCACGAGCGGCGGAGAGGTTCTGGTAGAACGGCCACTCGGCATAGTCGATCGGGGCGCTTCGAGTCCCATCGTGCTCGGGATAGCCAAGCACCTCCTCTGAGTACTCGCGGACCATATTGCGCCAGATGGAGAAGTCGTTGCGGCGATCCCACAGCGAAATACTCGACGGCTGGAACTCGCCTGCCGGTATCACATCGTAGACACCGGCTGCGGTGGCAACGCGCGACGGATCTCGCCAATGCAAGAGGAACGACGGCGGTGCCGGGAACCTGCGCAACCGAATCGTCAACGTGGTGACGGCCGGGATGATTGCGCGGCGTGCCGGATCGAAAGGGTCACCGATGAGCTCGCGGAAGCGTAAGCGGCCCTTCATGTCTGAGATGATGGTGGTCGGATGAGCCAGATACGCAGCAGCCAGTTCATGTGCCAGCGCCTCGCTGACATCGAGCTTGTCGAAGTAGGTTGCCAGCCCAAAATCCAACGCACCAGCGGTGACAGTGCCGCCGAGATACCGGTAGCTCGGCCTCGACTCGAACAGCTGCGGTGGATCAAGATGCTTGACCGCGGCGGAATACGTCTCGAAGGCGAGTCCGGGAGCGCGTAGGGGACGAACGGGCGCGGTCTCAGCTTCGGCTCCAGTGATCCCGACAGCCCGCGGTCCTTCGTCCAGTTCTAGGTGGAGCGAATCCAGATCCACGGGTGCGGAGGGCATCCACCCATCACGGGTGATCAGCGAGGTCCTCGATACACGATGCTCGGCCGGGTACCACTGGGTCGCAAGCTTTGCCAGATCGTGGCGGTGCTGGTTCATCCAGTGACGCTGGACTCGCCATCGGCCTCGACTCGTGGACACCGCTGGGGTGCCGTTGGTGTCTGCGCGTCCGTGAACGCGGCTCGCGATACCCAGTTCCTCGGGCGGAATTCCCAGTACCCGAGCAAACCCCTGCCGTTGCTCCAGCGTTGCCTTGCGAGTTCCCTTCTCGACCTGGCTCAGGAACTGCTGGGTGATTCCCAACGCGTCAGCGATTGCTGCCTGATTGGACCCGCCAGCGAGTCGATACTCACGCACGATCTGGCCTACGGTGCGCGCCGCGACCCCGTCTCCGTCACGATGCAACCACTCCGACGCTCGCACCCCATCCACGATCGGCTCCTGCCCAGCCAGTTCCCGTCGAGATTCCCCGTTGTCGACCATTCGAACAGATGAGCGGCATCTTGTCTCCGCTTTCACGAGCTAGGCGCACCTCGGGGTGTCCGTTGGCCCCTCCGAGCGGCGGCCGATCTTCCACTCTGCAGAGTCGAGTCACCGCCCTCCTATAACCTCATCGGCATGATTACAGGGGACGTGCGGAGCAAGATCGACCGGCTGTGGGACGCGTTCTGGTCGGGCGGTATCTCGAATCCGCTGGAGGTGATCGAGCAGATCACCTACCTGATGTTCCTCAAGCGCCTGGACGAGCTACAGACCGGCAAGGAGCGCAAGGCCAACCGCAGCGGGCGGCCGATCGAGAACCCGATCTACGACGCCGATACCGACTCGCTGCGCTGGTCGAAGTTCCGGGAACTGGGGCCGGATCAGCTGCTGCGGACCGTCCGCGACGACGTGTTCCCCTGGTTGCGGCTGCTCGGTGGCGAAGAGTCCACCTACGGCGAGCACATGAAGGACGCCCGGTTCACGATCCCGACGGCGAGCCTGCTCACCAAGGCCGTCGACATGCTCGACGAACTGCCGCTCGGCGACGGCGACGTCAAGGGCGACCTGTACGAGTACATGCTGTCCAAGATCGCCACCGCGGGCCAGAACGGTCAGTTCCGCACCCCACGCCACATCATCGACCTCATGGTCGCGATGATGGCGCCCGGCCCCAACGACGAGATCTGCGATCCGGCGTGCGGCAGCGCAGGCTTCCTCGTCGGCGCCGCCGAGTACATCCAGCACACCCACCGCGACGCCCTGCTCGACTCCGCACAGCAGGATCACTTCCACCGCAGCATGTTCCACGGTTTCGACTTCGACTCCACCATGCTGCGCATCGCCAGCATGAACATGCTCATGCACCAGATCGAGCACCCCGACATCCGCTACCGCGACTCCCTCGCCGAGTCCGTTGCCAGCGAAGCCGGTCGCTACTCGATGATCCTCGCCAACCCACCGTTCGCAGGCAGCCTCGACTTCGAAACCACCGCCAAGGATCTGCTCCAGGTAGTGAAGACGAAGAAGACGGAGCTGCTCTTCCTCGCACTGTTCTTGCGCCTACTCAAGACCGGTGGGCGGGCGGCGGTGATCGTTCCCGACGGCGTGCTGTTCGGTTCGACCAAGGCGCACAAGGATTTGCGCAAGCTTCTCGTTGAAGAGCACGGCCTCGACGCCGTGGTCAAACTGCCCTCGGGCGTATTCAAGCCCTACGCCGGTGTCTCGACGGCAGTCCTGTTCTTCACCAAGGATGACGAGACCGACCAGGTGTGGTTCTACGACGTCGCCGCCGACGGATTCAGCCTCGACGACAAACGCAACCCTCTGCTCGCCGACGAAAAGCTCGGCGTGGGTGCCACTCTCACTGCGAATGAGCACACCAAGAACAACCTCCCCGATGTTCTCGCCCGCTGGTCCCAGCGAACCACGACCGAACGCGAGCGCGCCCGCACCGAACAGAGCTTCTGCGTGCCGAAGGCCGACGTCGCCGCCCAGGACTATGACCTCAGCCTCAACCGGTACAAGGAGATCGTCCACGAGGAAGCGGAGCACCGGCCGCCGCTGGAGATCATCGAAGAGTTGGAGTTGATCGAGTCGGAGATTCAGCAAGGCCTTTCCGACCTGAAGGGCCTGCTGGCATGACAACATCTGCCACATCCGTCGAGCTATCGGAAATTATGGTCAGCCGCGCCGGTAGCGTCGACCCAGCAAAGCATCCCGATGAGATATTTGAGCTGTACAGCATCCCGGCATACGACGCGGGACAACCAGATATTACGGCCGGAGCACAAATCGGATCAACCAAGCAGATAGTCCAAGGCGGCGACGTTCTCCTTTCGAAGATCGTTCCTCATATCCGCCGGGCTTGGATAGTCAGCCCTCACACCGGTTCCCGGCTGATCGCCTCGGGCGAGTGGATTATCTTCCGATCAAACACCTTCGATCCGAACTACTTGCGCCATCTCCTCATGAGCGACGCATTCCATCGACAGTTCATGAACACCGTGGCTGGCGTCGGCGGCTCACTGCTCCGAGCCCGACCCGCATTCGTGGCTCGAATCGCAGTGCCACTGCCCGCAATGCATGAGCAGCGGCGAATTGCGGAGGTGCTGGATCAGGTGGATGCGCTGCGGGGGAAGCGACGGAAGTCCATCTCCCTCCTCGACGACCTCACTCAATCGATCTTCCTCGACATGTTTAGCAGCGCAAGTTCAGAGCTCCAATCGACCACTGTCGAGGAACTCGCTGCAAAAACCAAGAACTCCATCCGCACCGGGCCTTTCGGAAGCCAGCTTCTACACGAGGAATTCGTAGATGAAGGAGTACCAGTTCTCGGCATTGATAACGCTGTCGATAACGAATTCAAATGGGGCAAGTCACGGTACATTACAGATACGAAGTACCGACAGCTCCAGCGCTACACCGTATTCCCCGGCGACGTGCTGATCACAATCATGGGAACCTGCGGGCGTTGCGCGGTTGTACCAGACGATATTCCTACTGCCATCAACACCAAGCACCTTTGCTGCATTACGCTAGATCAGCGCGCGTGTCTACCCGAATACCTTCACAGCTACTTTCTTCAGCACCCGATCGCGCAACAGTACCTTCGACAGACCGCAAAGGGGGCGATCATGTCCGGACTGAACATGGGCATTATCAAGTCTCTTCCTGTCGCCCTCCCACCTCTGCGATTGCAAGAAAGCTACGCGCAGCGCATCCGGCAAATCCGAGAAGCGCGATCCACTGCGGAACGACATCTCCGCCGACTAGACACCCTCTTCGCCTCCATCCAGTTCCGCGCCTTCCGCGGGGAACTCTGGCAAGATGACCTGAAAGATCTTTAAGGGGAGGACCTTTCGTGGCCAAGAGCAACTTCGACTTCCTGCAAGCCGAGTGGCCGGACCTGTTCACCGAGGCTGCGCGTGCGGAGCGGAGCGCGGTGGGTGATCCGCGGGTGGCGTGCTTCTTCGCGCGGCGGGCGTTGGAGTTGGCGGTCAACTGGGTGTTCAAGGCCGATGACACGTTGCGGATGCCGTATCGCGATGATTTGAACGCCAAGCTCAAGGAACCGACCCTGGTGCAGGTGGCAGGGTCGGTGATCGTCACGAAGATGGATGTGGTGCGGCGGCGCGGGAATGTCGCGGTGCATCGCTCGGGTGAGGTGCCTGCGCAGGATGCAGTGAACGCGGTCGGCGAGCTGTTCCATGTGCTGTATTGGCTGGGCCGCACCTACGCGCGCACCGAGGAAGGCAAGCCGTTCGACGGGCAGCGGTTCGACACCTCGCTGATCCCGCGCCCGGTCCCGGCCGAGGTACAACGCAAGAAGTACGCCGAGGTTCAGCAGATGGCCGCGGATTTCGCGGCGCAGCAGGCAGAGCTGGCAACAGAGCGGAAGCAGCGCAAGGAACTCGACGACGAGGTCAAGCGGCTGCGGGCCGAGGTGAAGGCGGCGAAGGTCGCCAATGCCACGGTGCCGGATCACCACGACTACTCCGAGGCGCAGACCCGCACTCAGCTGATCGACCTGCTGCTCATGGAGGCGGGCTGGGCGCTGAACGGCCCCGACGACCGCGAATACCCGGTGACGGGGATGCCGACCGACAGCGGCAAGGGCAAGGTCGATTACGTGCTGTGGGACGACAACGGCAAGCCGCTCGCCGTCGTCGAAGCGAAACGCACATCCAAAAGCGTGGAGTCGGGCAAGTATCAGGCGTCGCTGTACGCCGATGCTCTCGAACAGCAGCACGGGCAGCGCCCGATCATCTTCTACACCAACGGTTACGAAACCCAGATCTGGGACGATGCCTTCTACCCGCCCCGCCCGGTCCAGGGCTTCTTCACCAAAGACCAACTGCGGCTTCTGATTCAGCGACGGGCCCGACGCAAGACGCTGGCCACCGAACCCGTCAACGAGATCATCGCCGGCAGGCATTATCAGAAGCGAGCGATCGGGCGCATCGGCGATGCGTTCGAGAAGGACAAACAGCGCCAAGCGCTGCTGGTGATGGCGACCGGTACGGGCAAGACCCGCACCGTGATCGCTCTCGTCGATCAGCTGATCCGGGCCGGCTGGGTGAAGCGGGTGCTGTTCCTCGCCGACCGGCAGGTACTGGTGTCACAGGCGACGAACGCGTTCAAGACCCATCTGCCGAGCGTGCCGACCGTGAACCTGCTCACCGAGAAGGACAACAACGCCCGCGTCTACGTGTCCACGTATCCGACGATGCTGAACCTCATCAACGAGATCGATGACACCGAGCAGCGACGGTTCGGGCCTGGCTACTTCGACCTCGTCGTCATCGATGAGGCGCACCGGTCGGTGTATCAGAAGTACGGCGTGATCTTCGAGCACTTCGACTCGCTGCTGGTGGGTTTGACCGCCACCCCGAAGGACGAGATCGACCGCAATACCTACCGGCTGTTCCATCTCGAGGAAGGCGTGCCGACCGACGCCTACGATCTGAAGCAAGCCGTAGAAGAGGGCTATCTCGTTGCACCGGAAGCGAAATCGGTGCCGTTGAAGTTCCTGCGCACCGGCATCCGCTACAACGAACTCTCCGAGGACGAGAAAGAATACTGGGAAGACCTCGAGTGGCGCGACGACGAGGACATCCCCGATTCCGTCGACGCGCACGCGCTCAACAGCTTCCTGTTCAACCACGACACCATCGACCAGATGTTGCTCGTCCTCATGGAACAGGGCGACCGCGTCGCCGACGGGGAACGCATCGGCAAGACCATCATCTTCGCCCGCAACAATCGCCACGCCGAACTGATCGTGCAACGATTCCGGGTGCTCTATCCCGACCTGCCGGGCGATTTCATCGAGATGATCACCCACAGTGTGAGCCATGCCCAGAGCCTCATCGACAAGTTCGAGAACCCGGGCAAGGCACCCCACATCGCTGTCTCGGTCGACATGCTCGACACAGGCCTCGACGTGCCCGCCGTCGCGAACCTGGTGTTCGCCAAGGCTGTACGCACCAGCACCAAGTACTGGCAGATGATCGGTCGCGGCACCCGGCTGTGCCCGGACCTGTACGCACCGAACAAGGACAAGGAACGGTTCCTTGTGTTCGACCTGTGCCAGAACGTCGAGTACTTCAATCAAGACCTGCCCACCGCCGAAGGCCGCACTCATGCCTCGATGAGTGAGAAGGTGTTCGCCGCCCGCGCCGACCTCCTGCGCGACATCGACCAGCTCCAACCCCCGGGTGGTAGGCCCGCCGAGATCCCGGACCGTGAACCCATGGACCTGCCGGACGTGCGGTGGCAGCTCGCCGAACATCTCCGGGTGGAGGTTGCGGGCATGGATACCCGGAATGTGGAGGTGCGCAAACAACTGCAGCACGTCGAGAAGTACGCCGAACTGGGTAGCTGGGACATCGTCACTCCGGAGATCCGGGTCGAGGTCGGCGCACTGGCCGGATTGCCCACCCAGTTCAGAGACGACGATCCGAGCCCCGCGGCCAAACGGTTCGATCTGCTGGCGTATCGCTTGCAGTTGGCGCGGCTCACCGGCGACACCGGATACGACGCGCTGCGCGAGAAGGTCCAGGAGATCGCGAGCGCACTACTGGACCCTGGCCTCAACACCATCACCGCCATTCGTCAGCGGCACGACTTCCTCGAAGATGTTGCCGGTGACGCGTGGTGGGAGGATGTCACCGTCGCCATGCTGGAAACACTCCGGCGACGACTGCGCGGTCTGGTCAAGGCGATTCCGCCCAAGGGCGCACAGAATCCGCTCTACACCGATTTCCAGGACGAGCTCGGCGAAGTCGCCGATGTCGAGATGACGGTACTGCCCGGCGGCGGCAAGGGCTTGGCACGCTTCGAGTCCAAGGTCCGCACCTACATGCGCAGCCATGAGGACAAGCTCGCCGTGCAGAAACTGTTGCGCAACAAGCAGATCACCTCCGACGACCTCGCCGAACTCGAACAGATCTTCCTCGACAACAGCTTCGGCACCGCCGAAGACATCGAACACGCCGCCAGCACTCATGGCGGCCTCGGGCTGTTTCTGCGATCCCTCGTCGGCCTCGATGCGACCGCGGCAGCCGCCGAGTTCGACGAATTCCACACCGGCCGCAACCTCACCGCGAACCAGCTCCACTACCTGAAGCTGCTGGTCGACTTCCTCACCAAGAATGGCGTGATCGACGTGGGCGCGCTGTATGAGCCGCCGTTCAAGTCGGTGGCACCGAGTGGTCCAGAAGACATCTTCTCCGAGGAAGATGTAGATCGAATCGTCGCGATCGTCAAAAACATCCGCACCACGGCGCTCGCGGATCGACAGGCGCGTGCCGTCGCGCAGGGGTGAGCACGGAGACCGACGCGAAGGCTTGCCCGCACGATTCACCACCGTCGGCAGGCGGCCGCCCCACCCTCACTGGCGGGCGGCCGCTCCTGGTCGCCCCGGCGACCACATCCACGGACGCCTGCCGAGCACCGCTGGACGTCATCCGTCGCTCTGATGGTCACTCGATGACATGGCCGAGTACGTAATCACCGCTATACGGCCGGATGGGGGGCGGGTCCGTTCAGGATCCGCCCCCATCGTCTACTTCCTACTTGTTCAGGGTGATCCAGGCCATGCCCGAGAGTTGTTCCAGGTCCCAGTGGTTCGGGTAGCTGTCAGTGGTGGCGACGATGGTCGCCTCGACGCGGCCGGGGCCGGGCGCCATGCCCATGCCGGTGATCACGCCGTCGGGGGCATGTTCGATGACGCCGTTGCTGTCGACCTTGTGGGACTGGCCGTTCGCGACGCCGGTGTCGAGGTTCTTCCACCGCACCGAGACTCGGTAGCCCTCACAGTTCTCCCCGGTCTGGACGATTTTCACCCGGACTCCTAGCTGTCCGGCCTGTGGTTGTGGCACCGTTTCGGCGTTGATGATGGCCGCGCAGCCGTTCCCCGGCACCCGGGCGAGGGTCGGGTTGAACTGGACGACTTGATCGGACGGCAAGGCCGTCGCGGGACCGCTGAACCCGACGAGCGCGGCAACGGCCGCTGCGGCGGCCACCCCGACCTGAACCGAAACCCGTTGACGTTGTGTGCTTTTCAGACTCATGTTCTGGAATTCGCCACTCGCCCGGAGATCGTTAACCACGATAATGGTCTCAATGCGGCAACAGCCGGAGAGACGTGGGTCACAGAGTCCTCTTAATCGCCTGGCACACGGCCCTCACTGTTGCCCGGTAATGTCCGCGGACTATCGAGTGGGAGAGGTGGCACAGGTGAGCGGACGAAACGGATTCCTGCTACTAGGCGGGATCTCGTCGGTCGGGGCGGGCGCGGTGCATTTCCTGGCGGCCGGAATGCACACCGAGCACGCCACGCTGGCGCGGCTGATGGTCGTGCTCGCCGCGATCCAGTGCGCCACCGGATTGGCGGTACTGCTGAGCGAGCGCAAGCTCGTGGTGACGTCGCTGGTCGCGGTGAACGCGTTCGCGGTGGCGGTGTGGGGATTCACCCGTTTCGCCGATATCCCGTGGGTCACCGGATTGACCGCGGAGTCACCGGGTGTCGCCGATACCGCGTGCGCCGCGCTGGCCGCGCTCGCCGTAATCGGTGCGGCCATCGCGCTGGTCCGGCCCGCCGCGACGCTGCCGCCGATGCGGTCCGGGATCGCGGCCGCCGCGGTGGGTGTGCTCGCGGTGGCGGCGATGCTCAACGGTGTCGGGCACGTGCACAGTCACGGTGAAGGCGGCGACGGACATTCGCACGCGGCGGGCGACGAGCACGGTGACACCGGCGACGCGTGGCCGCGCCCGTTCGACCCGGCCCAGCCGATCGACGTCTCCGGCGTGCCCGGCGTGACCGCCGAGCAGGAACAGCGCGCGGCCGACCTGATCCGCAGCACCATGGCCGGGCTGCCCGCCTTCGCCGATGTCACGACCGTCGGCGCGCTCGGCTTCCGTTCGATCGGGGACTCCGCCACCGGCTACGAGCACTACATCAACACCGGCTACATCCGCGACGACAGCTTCCTCGACGCGAACCGCCCCGAGTCGCTGGTCTATCGGGTGGACGGGCAGAACCGCACCCTGGTCTCGGCCATGTACATCGCCAAGGGCAAGAAGATCGACGACCCCGCTCTCACCGAATACGCCGGTTCGCTGATGCAGTGGCATGTCCACGACAACCTGTGCTGGAAGGCGGGCGACAACGGCCCCCAGGTCGCGGGCGTCACCGATGCGGCAGGCAATTGCCCGCCCAACTCGATCAATCCCGGATCGGGCAATCCGATGGTGCACGTCTGGATCGCCCCGCACCAGTGCGGACCGTTCGCCGCGCTCGAAGGCCATGGCGCGGGGCAGGCGAGCGCCACGGACGGTCGGCGCACCGATACCTGCGGCGGTCACGACCACGGAGGCGGCCACAAGTAGGCGCGGGCCGGGTCGCCGCACTCAGCTCGGCTGCACCCAGCGACGCAACGCGTCGATCGTCGTTTCCGGAGAGGTGTTGAAGCAGAACCGGATTCCCGGAACGAGCTCCGAGGTGACATTGATCAGGCGCTCGAACAGCAGGGTGTGTTCCGGTGCCATCCGAACGCCCGCGCCGATCATCGCGACCCGGAACTCTCCGCCCGCCACGCACTCGCGCAGCTTCGCCTCCGCCGCGTCGGGGTCGGCGGGTAGCTGACAGCTGACGAGGTCGAAACCCGCTTCGCGCAACGCGGTTTCGCCCGCGGCGATGCGGGCCGTCAGGGTCGCCTCGTCGAGCTGCGGGTAGCGCGAATAGTCGACGGCGCTGGGGTGCAGGCCGATCGACAGCACCGTCTGCGGATTCTGTTGTGCCACTGCGTCCTCCGTTCTCATCAGATACACGATGACGCCCACTCCCGCGAGCACTGTCGCGAACAGGACGCCTGCTCTCACCACGATGTGGCACCCGCGCGGTCGAAGAAGCCGCCACTGGGCCCGTCCCGGTCGACCGTCGCCATGGCCACGATGGCATCGGTGCCCTCGGTGACGGTCTGGAACCCACTGTGCCCGTTGAGGTCCGTGGCGGTGTAGCCGGGATCGACCGCATTGACCTTCATACCGTCGAGTTCACTCGCGTACATGACGGTGAGCATGTTCAGCGCCGCCTTGGTGCTCGGATAGCCGAGAGCCGGTGGCAGCAGGCCCGCCCATTTCGGATCGGTGATGGTGGCGATCGAGCCGATGCCGCTGGAGACCATCACGATCCGCGGATGCTGCGACAGGCGAAGCAGCGGCAGGAAGGCGCCGGTCACCCGGATCGGGCCGAAGACATTGGTCTCGAACACCTCGCGCAGGTCGTCGGGCCTGGTGTCGCCCGGTGCGGTGCGCGGGCCGCCGATGGCCGCATTGTTGATCAGTACGTCGAGGCGGCCCGCCTCGGCTTTCACCGTGTCCGCGGCGGCGGCGACCGAGTCGTCGGAGGTCACGTCCAGCGCGACGAACCGGACATCGAGCCCGGCCGCGGTGAATTCGGCCGCCGCCGCTTCGCCTCGGGCGGTGTCGCGCGCGGCCAGATACACCCGCCAGCCGGACCCGGCCAGCCTGCGGACCGTTTCCCGGCCCAGTCCCTTGTTGGCCCCGGTGACCAGGGCGATCGTCTTTGTCATGCACTCAGATTCGCGCCCCGACGGGCCGCGCTCCAGTGCCGACGAGGCATAGGACGGGCGATACCAGGGCCTACGACGCCAGAACCGGCGTCCCTTCCTGTGCGCCGGCGACGCGGATGCCGCGCAGCAGCACGATCGCGGCGATCACCACCACCGGCCCCGGCGTCGGTTCGACGATGACGGCACACACCACACCCCAGCCGAGCACCGCCCACCCGAGGAATTCGGGCGGAACAATGCCGCGCCGGTCCATCCACACGATGAGCGAGCCGACGAGCAGCAGCGGCCAGCCGAAACCGGCGGGGTTGGCCCAGAAGCTGTTGGCCGCCGGGGTGTCCTCCCACCAGTGGCCCCACAGCTCGAAGGACAGCCATTCGTCGAAGGAGGACGCGCTGAGCAGCAGTCCGATGGTGAGGTGTCCGCCGCCGATGATCGCGAGCACCACCCCAGCCCACTTGATCATCCGATTCACGCTCTGTCGCTCCATCACGAACCCCTCACATCTATACGGAAGCGTATAAGACGCAGCATACCGGCCATCTATACGGACCCGTATAATTCCAGCGGCATGGTCTGCGCCACAGGCGGTCCGGGTGGGATCCGCGGTACCACCCCGCACCTGAGGACCTGCGGCACCATGGACAACGTGGACAGAGCGGAATTGGCGACGGTCCTGCGCGGCGCGCGGTCCCGGCTCACCCCCGCCGACGCGGGCCTGCCCGCCGGATCGCGCAGGCAGGTGCCCGGTTTGCGGCGCGAGGAGGTGGCGAGCCTGGCCGGGGTGAGTGTCGACTACATCGTGCGCCTGGAGCAGGGACGCGGGCCGAAGCCGTCCGATCAGGTACTCGGCGCGCTGACCAGGGCGCTGCGGCTCACCGATGTCGATCGCGATCTGGTCTATCGGCTGGCCGGGTCCGAACCGCCGCAGGCCGGGCGCATTCCGCTGGTCATCCGGCCGAGCGTGCAGCGGCTGCTGGACCGGCTGGCCGATCTGCCGGTGCTGGTCCTGTCGGCGAAATCCGACATCCTCGCCTGGAATCCGTTGTCGGCGGCGCTGCTCGGTGATTTCTCCGCGATCCCGCCCGCACAACGCAACATCATGTGGCAGCGATTCCTCGGCACCGGCATGGGTCGCGTGGTGATGACACCCGAGGAGGCCGACAGCAACGCCGCCGCCTGCGTCGGCTGCCTGCGCGCGGTCAAGGCCACCTACCCCGACGACCCCGACCTCACCCGGCTGCTCACCGAACTACGCACCGGCAGCGCCGAATTCGAACAGCACTGGCAGGCTGGCCGCTCCAGCGTCATGCACAGCCTCACCAAGACCATCGCCCACCCGCACCTGGGCACCCTCACCCTCGACTGCGACGCCATGCACGTCCCCGACACCGACCAGACCATCATCATCTACTCCGCGCCCCCGAACACCCCCACCGCGACCGCCCTCGACCTCCTCCGCGTCACCGGCCTCGAATCCTTCGGCCCGCAGTAGCCGATCCAGCCGCCGCCATATTACGAATCCTTGATATTATGAATATCGGGGATTCGAAATATGGAGGCATCATGGCGACGACGGTGGAGATCCCGGACGAGCTACTCGCCGAGGCCCTGCGGCTGACCGGCCTGCCGACCAAGAAGGCGGTCATCAATCTCGCCATGTCCGAACTCGTCCAGGGCTATCGCCAGCGTGAAGCCCTGGCGCGACTCAAGCGGATGGATCACAACCCGTTCCTGACCGGCGATGAACTCGCCTCCGATCACGCCGAGGCCCGGTGAGCGCGGCAACCGTCCGTCCGAGGTACCTCCTCGACCACTCGGTCATGTCGCACTATCGGACAAACACCGCGGTCGAACGCGCCATCGACGAGCTCGCCATCACCGGAGCGTTGTGCTCGTCGACGGTCACGATGGACAAGGCGCGATTCAGCGCACGCAACGCCACCGACCTCGGCTATCTCACCGAGCTCTACGGTTCGGTCTTCCATTGGCTACCCGCCGACGACACGGTCGAGGACAACGTCCGCCGCATCCGCACCGCCCTGTGGAAGATCGGAGCAGGCCGCGGCGCACAGACCACCGATGTCCAGATCGCCGCGGTCGCGTTGCGCCATGACGCCACCGTCGTCCACAACGACACCGACTTCCTCACCATCGCTCGCGCGCTCCCCGAATTCCGCCAGCAGCGCATCACACCCAGCTGAATGGACGCACCGGTTCCCGGCACCTGACGGGGTCAGGCTGCGCCGGAGCGTTCACTCGGCGCCGCCGCCCTGATCGCCGCGACCGCCGCGCGCGGATCATCGGCCCAGAAGGCGACGGTGCGGACCGTGTACTCACCCTGCGGGGTGGTGAAGGTCCGCGGCGCGGTCAGGTCCACCCGGACATTCGTGGAGCTGCCGACCTGGACGGCAAGAGTGTCGTTGCCGGTGAGCTGCAACGACTTCGAGCCGTCGTAGGCGCGCAGATCGTTGCGCACAGCGCGGACGGTGTCGAGCGGGATACCGAGTTCGGTGCGGCGCAGGTAGCGGATCCGGAGGCGGTCCGGGGCGAGGACGTGCGGGTACATGTGGTGTGCGGCGAGCATGCCGAACATCCAGAACAATCCCCAGATGCCTAGTGCCAGAGCGGCGAACCGCACCGACGGCCACGGGATGAGCAGGTGCACCGCGGGGATCTCCACCACGCTCACCACGATGAATGCCCAGATGACGGCCGATTCCGCGCCCGCGTAGCGAATCAGTGTGCCGTCGGCGGTATCGGGCCTGCGGGTGACGGCCCGCGCCAGGCTCACCCAGATGTCGATTTCCAGCCGGACGAAACGGCGTCCGAGCTGCATGATCGGGCGCATGATGCCCTCCTTCGCAATACAACTGCATTGTAAAGAGCGCGAGGCCGGTATGGCAATACAACTGCATCATGAAAAGATGGGCGGATGCCGAAACGGGTGGACCACGACTCACGCCGGGCGACGATCAGCGAGGCGGTGCTGCGATTGCTCGCGCGCGACGGCCTCGAGGCGATCAGCCTGCGCCATGTCGCCGCCGAGGCAGGCGTCTCCCCCGGCCAGGTGCAGCACTATTTCCCCAGCAAGGACGCGATGATGGAGTTCGCGGCGAGCGCCATCGCCGACCGGATCGCAGCCCGCATCTCCGCCGCGGGCCCCGACCCCGACCTGCACCACATCCTGACCGCGTTACTCCCCACCGACCCCGACTCGGCCTCCGACACCCGCACGCTGATCGGCTACCTCGCCTTCGCCACGGTCCGCCCCCAGGTCGCCGAAACCCTGGCTACCAACGGCCGCGCCTTCCGCGACCACATCGCGGGCATGCTCCCCGACCACCCCGACCCGGTGACCGCGGCCGACACTCTGCTGGCCCTCCTCGACGGGCTGGCCCTGCACGTCGCTCTCGGCCAACTCCCCGCCGAAGCCGCCCACACTCTGCTGACCACCGCGATCGACGAAGCCCTGGCCCGAACACGCTGAGCAGGAACAGGATTCACCGGCGCGGACCGACCTACGCCGAACCCTTCAGATCCCCCGCCCAGGTCGGATCGTCGACCTCCAGGACTTCTGGATGCCGCAGGGCTCGCCTGATGTCTTCGCCGGAATCGCCGGCCTCGGGAACTTGGAATCGACCGACGAGGAGCATCCGGCTTCCGATGGCTCGAAGGTGAACGGGAATGGTTTCGGTGGGGATGTCCCAAGCAGTACCGAACTCGCCGTGTGCCTGCCCGAGAACAACTTTGGTGAATCCACCGTTCAGGTGCATGGTGACGACAGCGAGCTCTCGAAACGGTCGTCCATCCTTCACGAGCGCCCTCCTCAGCCAGTTCGCCCCTTACGCACCTATGTTCAGCCTCGCATGCCGGGCGTCCTCGGCGCCCGGCGAACGGGCGCCGAGGACATGGTCAGGCGGAGACGCCGGCGCCCTGGGCGGTCCGGAGTGCGGCGACCGCGCGCCCGGTATCAGCCATGACGAGTTCCGCGTTGAGCTGCGCACCGGCCATCGCTCCCGCCGCCGCGGCCGCGCCGACCTGGGCCGACGGGTCGGTGGCATTGCCGGCGATCCAGACGCCGGGGACCGCGGTGCGGCCGACCGGGTCGGCGGGGATGTGGTCGCCCATGCCGGACGGGTGCGGTTCCGGGGTCAGGCCGAGGTCGGTGAGGAAGGTGGCGCGGGTGTTCATGCGCGGGGCAACGACGAGGGCGTCGCGGTCGACGACCGTGCCGTCGGCCAGGCGGACGCCGGTGAGCTTGTCGGTCGCCAATACTTCGACAACCTCGCCGTCGACGATCCGAATGCCCCGGGCGGCAAGCTTTTCCGCGTCCTCGGTGCTCAGCGGGGCGGACGTGTGGGTCAGGAACACGATGTCGTCGCTCAGCTGACCGAACAGCAGGGCCTGGTGCACCGACATCGGGCCGGTCGCCAGGATCCCGATGCGCTGGTCGCGCACCTCCCAGCCGTGGCAGTAGGGGCAGTGCAGGACCTCGTTGCCCCAGCGTTCGCGCAGGCCGGCGACCTCGGGCAGTTCGTCGGCGAGGCCGGTCGCGACGAGAATCCGGCGCGCCGCCACCGCGCGTCCGTCGGCCAGTGTCACCAGGAATTCGGGACCTGCGCCGCCGGGGATCCCTACCGCCGACGACGTCTCGGTTTCGGTGACTGTCGCCGAATCATCCACGCTCGCTGGCGATTCCACACCCGATCTGCGCTCGACCGCGACCACCTGACCGGACACCACATGCCCGCCGTAACCGCGCACCTCGGCGCGACCCCGCTCGAGCAGTTCCAGCGGCGGCATCCCTTCCCGCGCCAGCAAACCGTGCACACCGTCGGCCGGTGCGTTGCGCGGCGACCCGCCGTCGATCACGGCGACCGAGCGCCGCGAGCGGGCCAGCATGAGCGCCCCGTTCAGCCCGGCCGCACCGCCGCCGAGGACCACCACGTCGTAGGTGTCGTTCAACTCTGTCATCTGAAGCCTCCTTCGGCGACCACCGTGCATCTACACCCGCACACGTGGCAATATTTCTTGCTGACATGGCAAACTGGTAACCATGGACGACCTCGAAGAGACCCTGGGATCGGTCGGCCCCCGGCTCCGCTCCCTGCGCAAACAGCGCCGGACCACCCTGGCCGATCTGTCGGCCGAGACCGGCATCTCGGTCAGCACCCTGTCGCGCCTGGAATCCGGCGACCGCAAACCCACCCTCGAACTACTGCTCCCCTTGGCCAAGGCACACGGCGTGACCCTCGACGAACTCGTCGACGCCCCACCCACCGGCGACCCACGCATCCACATGCGCCCGATCACCCGCCACGGCATGACGATGCTACCGCTGACCAAACGCGCGGGCGGCATCCAAGCCTTCAAGATGATCATCGCCCCCAACGCCCGCAACCGCCCCGACGAACCCCAGGTCCACGAGGGCTACGAATGGCTCTACGTCCTCAACGGCCGCCTGCGCCTGATCCTCGGCGACAACGACATCGTCCTCACCCCCGGCGAAGCCGCCGAATTCGACACCCACATCCCCCACTGGTTCGGTGCCGCCGACGACCACCCCGTCGAATTCCTCAGCCTCTTCGGCAAACAGGGCGAACGAGCCCACTTCCGAGCCCGCCCCAAGAACTCCGACTGATCGCGGTCGACAGAACCGAACAGCGGCGGCTCAGCTCTGCAACGCGGCGATCAGCGCGGGGCTGAGAGCCAGTGCGGGAAGCGATTCGACCAGCAGGTCGACCAATTGCTCACGGGTGATGGGCTTTTCGGCCATCCAGGTGATAATCGTTTCCTCGACGAAGGCGATCCAGCCGCGGATGGCCAGGGTCAGGCGGGCCAGGTCGGGGTCGTCGGGAGGCAAGGGGAGTTCGGAGACGATGAGATCGGCGATGGCGGCGCGGGTTTCGTTGACGTAGCTGACCATGTCGGGGGTGACACTGGCGGGGCCGCGCAGCACGGAGCGATAGGACGCCGAGTGCTCGGTCGCGTAGTCGACGAAACGCTCGATCGAGTCGCGCAGCATGTCGAACAACGACAGGTCACGGTTGGGCATGACAGCCGTGTAGAACTCGGCGCTCACGTGCCGGGCGATCGCCTCGTGGAACTCCTGCTTGGAGGCGAAGTAGTGGAACAGCAACCCACGCGAGATGCCCGCCTGTTTGGCGATGTCGTCGACCGAGATGTCCTCCAGCGGGCGCTCGGCCAGCATCTCGGCGCCGAGGGTGATCAGCTGCAACCGGCGCTCCTCTGGGCTGAGCCGGACGCGCTTGGTCTCTCCCGTACTCCTGATACTCACATCGACCATCCTAGCCACTACTGAACTCTGCTCAATAGCTGTTGACTCCGGCTCAATAGGAACGTAAGCTGCCTTACATGAGTCGCAAGGTTACAGACAAAGTCGTCGGCAACCGCGCCGCCCGCCATGTCAAGACGATCATCGTCGGCAGCGGGTTCGCGGGCCTCGGTATGGCCATCCGGCTGCATCAGCAGGGTCGCGATGACTTCCTCGTTCTCGAGCGCGGCAGCGATGTCGGCGGCACCTGGCGGGACAACACCTACCCCGGTGCCGCCTGCGACGTGCCCTCGCACCTGTACTCGTACTCGTTCGCGCTGAACCCGGATTGGTCGCGCTCGTTCTCCAAGCAGGGCGAGATCCAGGCTTACATCCGCAAGGTCGCCGAGCAGAACGACGTCCTCGACAAGCACCTGTTCGACTGCGACGTGCTCGGTATGCGCTGGAACGCCGAGACCGCCCGCTGGGACATCACCACCAGCAAGGGCGACTTCACCGCCGAGACCGTGGTCTCCGCGGTCGGCGCCCTGTGCGAGCCGTCGCTGCCCGACATCAAGGGCATCAACGAGTTCGAAGGCGAGATCTTCCACTCGGCCCGCTGGGACCACGACGTCGAGCTCGCAGGCAAGCGGGTCGCCGTGATCGGCACCGGCGCCTCGGCCATCCAGATCGTGCCCGCCATCGCGAGCAAGGTCGCCCACCTCGACCTGTACCAGCGCACCGCGCCGTGGCTGCTGCCGCGCATGGACCGCCCGTACTTCCTGCCGGAACGCCTGGCGTTCAAGTACATTCCGGGCGTGCAGCGACTGTCCCGCGCGGCCATCTACGCGGCCCGCGAGACCCAGGTCGTCGGCCTGGCCAAGTACCCCGCGCTGATGAAGATCTTCGAGACCATCTCCCGCGGCAAGCTGCTGGCCGAGGTCCGCGACCCGGTCAAGCGCGCCAAGGTCACCCCGAACTACCGCATCGGGTGCAAGCGCATGCTGATCTCCAACGATTACTACCCGGCGATCGACCGCGACAATGTCGAGGTGGTCACCGACGGCATCGCCGAGGTCAAGGCGGGCTCGATCGTCACCAAGGACGGCACCGAGCGCGAGATCGACGCGCTGATCGTGGCCACCGGCTTCCACGTCACCGACTCCCCCGCGTTCGAGACCATCACCGGCCGCGCCGGGCAGACCCTGTCCGAGCAGTTCGACGAGGTCGGCCAGCGCGGCTACAAGGGCGCGGCCATCGAGAACTTCCCGAACATGTTCTTCCTGCTCGGCCCCAACGTCGGCCTCGGCCACACCTCGATGGTGTACATGATCGAATCGCAGATCAACTACGTCGCCGATGCGCTGGCTACCATCGATAGGCAGAACCTGCGCACCGTCGAGGTCCGTCCCGAGGCCGTGCGCGCGTACAACACCGAACTGCAGGCGAAGATGGCCGACAGCGTCTGGATGAACGGCGGCTGCGCCAGCTGGTACCTGGACAAGCACGGCAACAACACCACACTGTGGCCCGATTTCACCTTCCAGTTCCGTAGGCTGACCAAGAATTTCGACGTCGCGGCCTACGACACGACTACTTCGACCGACACCGACACCGAACTGAAAGTGGTGGCAGCACAGTGAGCAATGATGCTTACTTCACGAACAAAGTCTGTGTGATCACGGGCGCCGGGTCCGGCATCGGCCGCGCGCTGGCCGAGAACCTGGCCCGTCGTGGCGCCAAGCTGGCGCTGTCCGACATCGACGCCGAGGGCCTTGCCGAGACCGTGCGCATCGTCGAGGGACTGGGCGCGCAGGTCAAGTCCGACCGGCTCAACGTCGCCGAGCGCGAGTCCTTCCTCGTCTACGCCGACTCGGTGAAGGCGCACTTCGGCGTCGTGCACCAGATCTACAACAACGCCGGTATCGCCTACCACGGTGATGTCATCAAGACCGAGTTCAAAGACATCGAACGCATCATGGATGTCGACTTCTGGGGCGTCGTCAACGGCACCAAGGCGTTCCTGCCGATGCTGATCGAGTCCGGCGACGGCCACGTGATCAACGTGTCCTCGCTGTTCGGCCTGGTCACCGTGCCCGGCCAGGCGGCCTACAACTCGGCCAAGTTCGCGGTCCGCGGCTTCACCGAGGCGCTCTACCAGGAGATGCGGATCTCCAAGGCGCCGGTCAAGGTCACCTGTGTGCATCCCGGCGGCATCAAGACCGCCGTCGCGCGCAACGCCACCTATGCCGAAGGCATGGATGGCGCCGAGGCCGCCTCGCTGTTCGACAAGTACCTGGCGATCCACACGCCGGAGATGGCCGCGCAGACCATCACCGAGGGTGTGCGCAAGGGTCACGCCCGCGTGCTGATCGGCTGGGAGGCCAAGATGCTCGACGTGAGCGTGCGCTTCCTCGCCTCGGGCTACAACCGGATCTCGGCCGTGGTCAACGGCCGCTTCATGCCGCACTGACCCGAGCGGAATTCAGGTAACCCCATGCGCGAGTTCAAGATTCCGCTGCCGATCGCCCGCGTGCTGCTCGACCCGGTCTTCCGGGTCACGCTCAACACCCGGCTGCCGGTGGCGGTGCAGCGCGCTCTGCTCGACGCGGTCTCCCTGATACAGCTGGTGCCCGACGGTTCCGTCGTGCAGCACCTGCAGCTGGGGGGCCGCCCGGCCGAGCGGGTCATCGCGGAGACCGCGATCCCGGGTTCGCGTACCCGGGCGGTCCCGCCGGAGCGTGCCGCGGGCGCGATCCTGTACCTGCACGGCGGCGGTTATGTGGTCGGCTCGCTGACCACGCACCGCTCGCTGGTGGCGCACCTGGCGCAGGAGACCTCGTGCGCGGTCTACGCGCTGGACTACCGGCTCGCGCCCGAACATCCGCTCCCGGCCGGCCTCGACGACGCCGAGGCCGCGTTCCTGGACCTGGTGCACAACGTCGGCTACCGGCCCGACCAGATCTGTCTGGCCGGTGACTCGGCGGGCGGCGGCCTGGCGCTGGCACTGGCCCAGCGGCTGATCGAACGGCACGAGATGACGCCCGCCGCCCTCGGCCTCATCGCACCCTGGGTCGACCCGACCCAGGTGCCTGCCAAAGCCCGCGACCTGGTGATCAACCGGGCGTGGTCGCAAGCCTGCGCCGCCTACTACCTCGGCGACGGCGCCGCAACCGATGCGGGTTACGCCCCGCTCACCGGAAACCTGCTCGGCCTGCCTCCCACCTACGTGCAGGCCGATGTGAGCGAACTGTTGCACGATCAGTGCTGCCAGCTCGTTTCAGCCCTGCGTGGGGCGGGTGTGCACGTCCGCTTCACCGAAACCCGCGGCCTCTGGCACGTCGCGCAACTGCAGGCCGCGCTGGTCACCGAGGCAGCGCTGGCACTCAGCGAACTCGCGGAATTCCTGCGAGAAGCAATTCAGCCGGTATCGATCGACGATTTACGATAAGGCCTGGTGACGGGCAATTCGGGCGGCGATATCGCGACCCGCGCGAACGTGTCGTAGATTACTGGCGAGTAGAACCCACTGGAAGGGCACAGATGCGAGAGTTCGAAGTTCCGGCTTCCTACACCATCCCGGACGATGCGAACAATTCCGACAACGTCTTCCGCTTCGGCAAGGAGACGCCGAACACGGTGTTGTTCAACGTCCCGAACGGCAGCGGCGGCTGGAACGACGTGACGGCGGCGCAGTTCGAGAAGGCCGTCACCGGCGTCGCCAAGGGCCTGATCGCCTCGGGCATCGAGCTGGGCGACCGCGTCGCCATCATGGCGGCCACCCGCTACGAGTGGACGCTGCTGGACTTCGCGATCTGGGCCGCCGGTGGCGTGACCGTCGCGATCTACGACAGCTCGGCCGCCGAGCAGGCCAAGTGGATTCTGCAGGACTCCGAGACCAAGCTGCTGGTCGTCGAGAACGACAAGCACCGCGCCACGATCGACGAGATCGAAGCCGGTTCGCTGCCCGCGCTGGCCGAGACCCTGCAGATCGACAAGGGCGCGGTCGACGAGCTGACCAAGCGCGGCGCCGATCTCGACGACGAGGTCGTGCACACCCGCCGCAAGCAGGTCGGCGCGGCCTCCCCGGCCACCCTGATCTACACCTCGGGCACCACCGGCCGCCCCAAGGGCGTGCAGCTGACCCACGCGAACCTGTGGGCGGAGTCGCGTTCGGGCGGCATCGAGCTGTCCGCCTTCGTCTCCGAGGGCCAGAAGACCCTGCTGTTCCTGCCGCTGGCGCACGTGTTCGCCCGCGCGGTCGCGCTGATCGCCTTCGATTCCAAGGTGACCATCCGGCACAGCTCGGACTGGACCACGCTGGTCGAGCAGTTCGGTGAGTTCAAGCCGGACTTCATCCTCTCGGTGCCGCGTGTGTTCGAGAAGGTGTTCAACTCCGCCAAGCAGAAGGCGCACGACGGCGGCAAGGGCAAGATCTTCGACGCCGCGGCCGAGACCGCCATCGCCTACAGCACCGCGCTCGAGACCAAGGGCGGCCCCGACCTGCTGCTCAAGCTCAAGCACTTCGTCTTCGACAAGCTGGTCTACAGCAAGCTGCGCGCGGCCCTCGGCGGGCAGTGCCTGGCCGCGGTCTCCGGTGGCGGCCCGCTGGGCGCGCGCCTCGGCCACTTCTTCCGTGGCGCAGGCGTGACGATCTACGAGGGCTACGGCCTGACCGAGACCACCGCCGCGTTCACCGTCAACACCCCGCAGTTCATCCGGGTCGGCTCGGTCGGTCGCCCGATCCAGGGCCACGCGGCCAAGATCGCCGAGGACGGCGAGCTGCTGCTCAAGGGTTCGGTCGTGTTCAACGGCTACTGGGGCAACGCCGAGGCCACCGAGGAAGCGTTCGAGGACGGCTGGTTCAAGACCGGCGACCTCGGCGCCATCGACGCCGACGGCTTCGTCACCATCACCGGCCGCAAGAAGGAAATCCTGGTCACCGCGGGCGGCAAGAACGTCTCCCCCGCCGTGCTCGAGGACTCCCTGCGCGCGCACCCGCTGATCAGCCAGGTCATGGTCGTCGGTGACGGTCAGCCGTTCATCGGCGCGCTGATCACCCTGGACCCGGAAGCGCTGCCGGGCTGGAAGGACCGCAACGGCGTCGCCGCCGACACCGCGATCGAGACCCTGATCGAGAACCCGGCGCTGGTCGCCGAGGTGCAGGCCGCGGTCGACGAGACCAACAAGAAGGTCTCCAAGGCCGAAGCGATCAAGAAGATCCGCATCCTCCCGGTCGACTGGACCCAGGAGGGTGGCGAGCTCACCCCGAAGATGTCGCTCAAGCGCGCCGTCGTCATGAAGCAGTACGCGGGCGAGGTCGACAAGATCTACTCGTGATCGGGTAATCAGTACCGCCGAAACGGCCGGTTGCCTTCCAGGGCGACCGGCCGTTTCGCGTTCCCGGATCACAGCGAGACGAGTTCGGCATCCCGGTCGAGCACGGTGGCCGGCGCGGGCAGTAGCTCCGGGCGGTTGCGCACGAACAGCATCGAGGCGATCACCCCGGCCAGCAGGGCGAGACCGGGCAGGTACATCGACTCGCTCATCGCGGCACTGAACGCAGCCCGCAGCGCGGGCGGCACGGTGCCGGTCACCGCGCCGTGCACCTCGGTCTCGCCGTCGAAACCGTGCGCCGACAGCCGCGCCGCGATCAGGGCGGCGATGGCCGCGCTGCCGAGTACCGCGCCCAGCTGGCGGGTGGTGCTGTAGACACCGGACCCGGCACCGGACTGATGCGCGGGCAGATTCCGGGTGGCGATGGCGGGCAGCGGCGCCCAGATGCAGCCGTTGGCCACCCCGCCGAAGGCCGCGATCACCGCGAAGACCACCAGCGGGGCATCCGGGTCGGCCACCAGCAGCGCCAGTCCGCCGATGACGCTCGCCAGCAGCGCGAAACCGGCGCCGGGCAGGACGGCCGGGTGCAGCCGCGCGGCGAAGCGGCCTGCCGGCGGCGCGCAGACCACGGTGCCCAGCGCCATCGGCGCGAGGACCAGCGCCGCCGCGGTCGGCGAGAGCCCGCGCACCCCCTGGAAATAGAAGTAGGCGGGCACCATCGCCGCGTTGAATCCGACGCCCATCGCCGCGACGGCCAGGCTCGACAACGCGAAATTGCGATCCCGGAACAGACTCAGCGGCACCAGCGGCTCACCGTCGGCCTGCGCCTGGTGGATGACGAACACGACCATCGTCACCAGTCCGCCGCCGATGAGCAGCCACACCTGGGCGGACCAGTGCTGATGCTCGCCCTCCTGGATGCCGTACACCAGCAGGAACAGGCCGATGCCGCTGAACAGCACCCCGACCAGGTCGAAGCGGTGCATGCCGGTCGGCAGGACGGGCAGCAGCCAGGCGCCGAGCGCCAGCGCGAGGATGCCGACGGGGATGTTCAGGAAGAAGATCCACTGCCAGCCGAAGCTGTCGACCAGGACTCCGCCGAGCAGCGGGCCGACCAGGGTCGCCAGCCCGGCCGCGCCGCCCCAGACGCCCATCGCCGCACCACGCTGATCGGCCGGGAAGATGCGAGCGATCACCGCCATCGTCTGCGGGACGAGCAGCGCGGCGCCGATGCCCTGGACGCCGCGCGCCACGATCAGCATGTCGACGGTGCCGGACAGGCCACACCACAGCGAGGCCAGCGTGAACACGGTCAGGCCGGCGAGATACAGGTACTTGGGTCCGACCCGGTCGCCGAGCCGGCCTGCGGCGAGCAGCGGGACCGCGAAGCCGAGCAGATAGGCGCTGGTGACCCAGATGACCTCGGTGACGTCGGCGTCCAGGTCGCTCATGATGGCCGGGTTGGCGACCGCGGCGATGGTCATGTCCATCAGGATCATGAAATAGCCGACGATCAGCGCGGCCAGCGCCCACCACGGATTACGTTGGGACGTCACGGTTTCGGTTCCTCTGCTCAGCGCCCGGGGAGATCCGGATACGCGGCGAAGGTTCCGCAGGAGAGTGAATTCCGGGTGATCCGGAACCGACGGCCGCGTGGCGCGAACCTCACCGCGGGTACGGCCGCGAGCCGGGTGGTGACCCGAGTCACCGATCCGCCCGGTCCCCATACCGGCACCGCGATTCGTCACCAGCGGTGAGAAAAGAATGAACAGAAGAAACCGACCGGTCGCCGGTATTTTGATGCCGCCGACGGATCGCGGTGATCCGCGCCTCCCGGTCGACGGTTCACCCAGAACGACGAATCATCTTCTCGTGCAACATACTTCGCCGTCACCGCCCAGACACCGGAGTACGGGCGACCCGCCGGCTCGGATCAGGCGGGAATGGCCGTCGAGCGCTCGCGCAGGACCCGCAGACCAGCGAAGGCGATGGCGAGGTCGGCGGTGATCTCGAACAGGGCCGCGAACCAGGAGAAGCCGGTGACGCGATTCTCGGGCGGGGCGGCGATGAAGCTGTCGCTCAGCGGGCCGAACCAGTCGGGCAGCAGGTGGACGACGGTGAAGCCGATCGCGCTCGCGAAACCGATCAGGACAGCGGCCCGCGGCGCTGCCGGGTGCCTGCGGAACACCAGGAACACGGTGAACAGCGCGAACAGCAGTTGCAGGGAGCCGAGGGCGTTCACCAACGCCGACGTGACATCCATTCCGCGCCGTAGGTGGTCGGCGCCGTGGACGAGCAGGGCGACGGCGAAGACGGCCGTCGCGATGCACAGGGTGGTCTCGGGGGAAATCGTCTCGGGCATGGGTTCTCCTGCCGCAGGGATCAGCTCTACTACGCAGTGTAGTTTTCAGGGCTGTCCTTCCGCAGGCGTTCGGCCGTCACGAATCGGTCACCGCGGGCGGAAGTAGGCTCGCCCCATGGCGTTGTTGCGGGTGGTGGCCGGGATCGTGGCTGCCGCACTGGTCCTCGGTGTGGCCGAACTGGTGGCGGTGTTCACCGGTGCGAGCAGTGCGCCCGCGTACGCGCTCGGGGCTACCGTCGTCGATCACACGCCGGACGGGATCCGGGAATGGGCGATCCAGACCTTCGGGACGAACGACAAGGCCGTGTTGTTCGTGTGCATGGGCGTGGTGGCGGTGGTGATCGCTGGTCTGGCCGGGGCGCTCGAGCGCGTCAGCAGGCCGATCGGGTCGATCACCTTCGGCGTCTTCGGGGTGCTCGCGGCCGTCGTCGGGGCGGGCCGGGTCGGTGGATTCAGTGGGGCGCTGCCCGCGCTGATCGGTACCGCCGCGGGGATTCTCGCGTTGCGCGGGTTGACCCGGCGGATCGACGCCGACCAGTCCGATGCCGGTGAGGACGAAACCGGCCAGGCGAGCACGGGGCGGCGACGGGTGCTCGGCGGGATCGCGGCCGCCGGCGTGTTCGCCGTCGGCGCCGGGCTGGCCGGGCGCCTGCTGGGCGGGGCGCGCACCGATGTGTCGACCGAGCGGGCGACCGTCGAACTGCCGGGGCCCGCGACCCCACTGCCCGGCCTGCCGCCGGACGCCGATCTGCGGGTTCCCGGCCTGACCCCCTATCTCACCTCGAACAGCGAGTTCTACCGGATCGACACCGCGCTGATCGTTCCCCAGGTGTCCACAGACTCGTGGTCGCTGCGCATCCACGGCATGGTCGACCGCGAAATCACCCTCAGCTGGGACGATCTCGCGCGCCGCACGCCGGTCGAAAAGCTGGTGACGCTGGCCTGCGTGTCCAACCCGATCAACGGCGACCTGATCGGCAATGCCCGCTGGCTCGGCTACCGGCTCGACGAACTGCTCGCCGAGGCGGGCCCCCTGCCCGACGCCGACATGGTGCTCTCGACCAGCAAAGACGGCTGGACCGCGGGCACACCACTGGCGGCCCTCACCGACGGCCGCGACGCGCTGCTGGCGATCGGCATGAACGGCGAACCGCTTCCACTCCAGCACGGCTATCCGGCACGGCTGGTGGTGCCCGGCCTGTACGGCTATGTCTCGGCCACGAAATGGGTCACCGAACTCGAGGTCACCCGCTTCGACAAGGCCACCGCCTACTGGACCCGCCGCGGCTGGTCGGCGCAGGGCCCGATCAAAACCGGCACCCGCATCGACACCCCACGCGGCCGCGGCCGAATTCCCCAGGGCCGCACCACGATCGCCGGTGTCGCGTGGGCCCAGCACCGCGGCGTCACCGCCGTCGAAGTCCAGATCGACAACGGCGACTGGCAACCCGCCCGCCTGTCCACCGAGGTCTCCATCGACACCTGGCGCCAGTGGGTCTACGACTGGGACGCCACCCCCGGCCAGCACACCATCCGCGCCCGCACCACCGACAGCACCGGCACCCCACAGACAGCGCTCCAGCAGGACGTCATCCCCGACGGCGCCACCGGCTACCCCACCCTGACCATCCAGGTCGCCTGACCCCGGCTTGCGGAGCGGGGACGGGAGGTGCTGTCAGGCGCTCGCGTCGGCTTTCGCCGGTTCGGGTGACCGGCCTGCGCCGGATTTGCCGTGGCCGACGAACAGGGCCGAGGCGATGACGCCGATGAGCAGGATGGCGGCGGGGAGCAGCATCGACTGGGCCAGCGAGGTGCTGAACTCGTCGAGGATCTGGGGTGGGAGCGGGCCGGTGGCCGCACCCTCACCGACGGGGCCGCCACCGTCGAGGCCGTTGGCGGTCAGGCGGGCGGCGATCAACGCGCTGATCGCGGCGCTGCCGAGTACCGAGCCCACTTGGCGGGTGGTGTTGTAGACACCGGCGCCCGCACCGGCCTGGGCGACCGGCAGGTTGTGCGTGGCGGTCGAGGCCAGCGGCGCCCAGATGCACGCGTTGGCGAAGCCCGCGATTCCGGCCGCGATCAGGAACAGGATGATCGGCGAATCCGGTGTCATCAACACGGCGAAGGCGAACACCGAGCCGGCGAACAGCGTGAAGCCGATGGTCGGCACCAGCCGCGGCGGCAGCCGGTCCGAGAACTTGCCGACGAACGGCGCGGTGACGCCGGTGACGATCGCCATCGGCGCGAAGACCAGCGCCGAGACCGTCGGCGACATCTCCCGCACCGCCTGCAGGTAGAAGTACGAGGGCACCATCATCGAGGTGACCGCGGCGCCCATCGCGGCGATCGCCGTGTTCGACAGCGAGAAGTTGCGGTCGCGGAACAGGCTCATCGGCACCAGCGGCTCGCCCCGGTTCCGGGCCTGGTTGACCACGAACGCCACCAGCATGAGCGCGCCGAACGCGATCAGCAGCCAGATCCGCGGCGACCAGTCGTTCGCATTGCCTTCCTGGATGCCGAAGACCAGCGCCGACATGCCGATACCGCTGAGTGCGACACCGACGAAGTCGAACTTGTGGTCGTTGGTCGGCAGCGCGGGCACCAGCCACACGGCCAGGCCGAACGCGATGATGCCGACCGGCACGTTGACGAAGAAGATCCACTCCCAGCCGAGGTTGTCGACCAGCACACCGCCCAGGATCGGGCCGACCAGCGTGGCGAGGCCGGCGACACCACCCCACAGGCCCATCGCGGCGCCACGCTTGTCCGGCGCGAAGGTGCGGGTGATGACGGCCATCGTCTGCGGTGTCATCAGCGCGGCGCCGATGCCCTGGGCGGCCCTGGCGGCGATCAGCATGCCGATGCTGCCGGACAACCCGCACCACAGCGAGGCGCCGGTGAAGATCGCCAGGCCGATCAGATAGATGTTCTTGGGGCCGTACTTGTCGCCGAGGCGGCCGGTGACCAGCAGCGGCACCGCGTAGGTGAGCAGGTAGGCGCTGGTCACCCAGATGACATTGGAGATGTCGCTGTCGAGCTCTTCCATGATCGCCGGGTTGGCGACCGCCACGATCGTCATGTCGAGCAGGATCATGAAGAACCCGACCACCAGCGCGAACAGCGCCAGCCACGGATTACGTTGGGTGGTCATCGAATTCGTTCCTATCGGAAGAGGTCAGCTACGGGCCGGGTCGAGGGTGAGCCGTTCGCCGGTGACCGGATCGAACTGCTCCCACTCGACGGCGCCGCTGTCGAGTTCGGCGGTGAACTGCTGGATCCAGTCGAGATCGGCCTTGGTCGTCGCGCGCATGTATTCCAGGACGACGCGGTACCGGCGCGGCACCGCGTTGACCCGCGCCCACTCGATCATCGCGTCGAGATCGGCCAGCGCCTGGCCCTGCTGTTCGACACGCTCACCGAGCAACGCGACGACCCGTTCCCGCGGGAGGTTGTGCGCCTCGGCCAGCGCCACCCGGAAGATCGGGTACTCCGGCACCGGCGTGCGCAGCAATTCGGCGATCCGCCCCCGCAGCGCCTCACGCCCGGCATCGGTGATCCGGTACATGGTGCGCTCGGGCCGATTCCCCTCCCGCTCGGTCCCTTCGGCCAGCACCATCTCATCCGCCACCAGCCGCGCCACCGCGTGATACAACGACCCCGGCCGCACCTTGACCAGCAGGTCTTCCCGCCGCGCGATCAGCAGCTGATACATCTCGTACGGATGCATGGGTCGCTCGTCGAGTAGCGCGAGCACCGCGATCGCCAACGGCGTCATCGCATTGCGCCCCGGCTGCCCCACAACGCTCACCTCCACTCCCACGCCCCCGCGCGGGATCTGTTCCACACCAAATATTCCAGTAGGAATATACGGAGCGGAACAGAGGCTGGCAAGAGTGTTGCAGGCCGACGCGCTGAGTGCGCCCGGCTACCGGATCCGACAGACCGTGGGTGTTGAGCTCGACCCGCTAGAGTCCGTGGGCGTCGAGCCAGGTACGGGCGGCGGCGGCGGGGTCGGTGCCCGCGTCGACCTGGCGCACGAGGTCGACCAGGCCCTCGGTGGTGAGTTCGCCGGCGACGTAGTTGAGTTTCTTCAGCTGAGCGCGGTCGAAGATGCCGGAGCGGTAGACGGCGAGCAGGTTCTGGGCACGCAGGGCGAATTTCGGGTCGTCGAGGACTACGAGGCCCGCCGAGTCCGCGCCGGCCGGTGGTCCGTTGACGATTCCCACCTGGATCTCCCCGTCCTGCAATGCTTTTCGCAGCGCCTGCGGATCGGGGTAGCGCGTAGTCGTGGCGAAGGCGCAGCCGGAGATCATGCCAGGTGACGGCGCGCCCCCGGCGAGTCCGGGGAGCTCGGCGTAACCGGCGGCGAGTTCGCCGCAGCGCGGGACGAGCGCGGCGACCGCGCGCACGCCGTCGCGGCTCGCGAACTCCTCGGTGACCAGCAGCCGGGCGCGCAGGTCGGTCCCGTCGGCGGCGTCGGTGACCGACAGACCCTGTGGGAGCGAGGCATTGACGGCGGCCACCACGGCCTCGGGTGTGCGCGCCTGCGCGGACGGGTTCCAGCGGTCGAGCAGTCCGCCGTTGCGGTCGGGCAGCACCGCGATCCGGCCCGCGTCGAGATCAGCCGTCGGGGACGCCGAATCGCGGACGACAATGGTATCGGTACCGGTCCGCGCCAGCGCCTGCGAATAGATCTCGGCGAGCACAACTGATTCGGTCGAGGAATCCGCGCCAACCGCGACCACCGTCCGAGCCTGCTCGGCCGCACAGGAAACCGCGGCGAAAGACCAGGTAGTGACCAGTAGCGCAGCGACTGTCCGGCGCACCGATCCCGCCACCATCCCGCGACACCAACTTCCTGTATTTGCGGTCAACCCACGCAATTCGGCGCGACGCGGGCAGTATTACCAACCAGAATGTACCTGCGACCCCCGGGTCGCATGCACAGCGCACTGCCCGCCTTTGCCGGAAGGACACCAGTGAAAACCGCGTTCACCTCCTCTTCGCAGGGACAACGTCGCCCGGCGCGCCGCCTCGCGGCACGGGCGGGCCGGGTGCTGGCAGCCGCTGTCGCGCTGGCCGCCGCCATGATCATCTCCGCGTGCGGCAACTCCGATCCGCTGGCCGCCAAGGGCGATTGCGCCAGTGACGCGCTGATCATCGGCTCGGCCAATTTCCCGGAGTCCGAGACCGTGGCCAACATCTACACCGAGGTCCTGCGGATCAACGGTTTCAAGGTCGACACGAAGTTCAACATCGGCAGTCGCGAGGCCTATATCCCAGCATTACGCCAGTGCGCGATCTCGCTCATTCCGGAGTACACCGGAAACCTGCTGCAGTACCTGGACTCCGACGCCACCGCCACCGCGGAGCCCGAGGTGAACGCGGCGCTGACCGCCGCCCTCGGCAGCGACCTGGCCATCGCGACGCCCGCCCCCGGCCAGGATTCCGACGCGGTGGTCGTCACCCGCGCGACCGCGGACCGGTGGAACCTGCGCAGCATCGCCGATCTGGCCCCGCATTCGGCCGACGTGACATTCGGCGCGCCCGCGGAATTCGCGCAGCGGCCCGGCGGTCTGCCGGGTCTGAAGAAGATCTACGGACTCGAGATCGGCGAGGCCGATTTCGTGCCGATCGCCGACGGCGGCGGGCCCGCGACGGTGCGCGCACTCGTCGAAGGCCAGGTCACCGCGGCCGATATCTTCACCACCTCCCCCGCGATCGCGCAGAACAACCTCGTCGTCCTCGCCGATCCCAAGCACAATTTCGCGGCCCAGAATGTGGTGCCGCTGTTCAATGCCGCGAAGAAGACCGACAAAGCGGTGGCGGTGCTCGACGCGGTGTCGGCCAAACTCACCACCACCGAGCTGATCTCGCTGAACACGGCCGTCTCGGGTGACAGCAAGATCGAGCCGAAAGCCGCCGCGCTCGCCTGGATCACCGCGCAGGGGCTCAACGCCCCCATCGGCTAGGCACGTCGGCGTTCGCTAGGAGAACCCTTGTCCGACATCGAATTCCGCGATATCGAGAAGACCTACCCGGACGGAACCCGGGCGGTACGCGAGCTGAATCTGCGGATCGAATCGGGATCGTTCACCGTGTTCGTCGGCCCGTCCGGCTGCGGCAAGACCACCTCGATGCGGATGATCAACCGGATGGTGAATCCCAGCGCGGGCGCCGTCACGATCGACGGCCGTGACATCGCGACGGTCGACCCGGTGAAGCTGCGCCTCGGCATCGGCTATGTGATCCAGAGCGGCGGGCTGCTGCCCAACCGCAAGGTGATCGACAATGTGGCCACGGTGCCGATGCTGCTCGGCGCGTCCCGCAAGTCCGCGCGCGCCGCCGCGCTGGAGGTGCTCGACCGGGTCGGTCTCGATCGCGGTCTGGCCGACCGGTATCCGGCGCAGCTCTCGGGTGGTCAGCAGCAGCGCGTCGGGGTGGCGCGGGCGCTGGCCGCCGACCCACCGGTGCTGCTGATGGACGAGCCGTTCAGTGCGGTGGACCCGGTGGTGCGGGCGGAGTTGCAGTCCGAGATGCAGCGGCTGCAGGCCGAACTGCACAAGACGATCGTGTTCGTCACCCACGACATCGACGAGGCGATCACCCTCGGCGACAAGATCGCGGTGTTCGGGCGCGGTGGGGTGTTGCAGCAGTTCGACGCGCCCGAACGGGTCCTCGCCCAGCCGGCCACCGATTTCGTCGCGGGGTTCGTCGGCCGGGATCGCGGCTACCGCGCGCTGTCGTTCCGGACCGCCGATGCCGTTGCGTTGGCGCCGATCCGGACCGTCGAGGCAGGAGCGGTCGCCGGATTGCGGCTGGAACAGGGCGAATGGGCTCTGGTGGTCGACGCCGACGGCAAGCCGGGCGGCTGGGTGGATGTCACCGGCGTCGAGGCGGTTCGCGCCGGAAAGTCCCTGGCAGCGAGCGTGTCCGCGGGCGGTTCGCTGTTCACGCCGGACGGTGATCTGCGGCAGGCGCTGGACGCGGCGATCTCCTCGCCGTCGGGCATCGGGGTCGCCGTGGACGACGCGGGTGCCGTGCGCGGCGGATTGCTGGCCGTCGACGTGCTCACCCAGCTCGCCGAGCAGCGCGGCATCGAGGACGCGCAACGCAACCGGGAGTTCTTCGACCAGGACGTCGCGTGCGATACCTGATCGACAATTTCGCCGAGATCATGGCGATCACCCGCACGCATCTGGTGCTCGCGCTGGTGCCGCTGCTGCTCGGCCTGGTGATCGCCATCCCGTTCGGCGCGGTGATCCGCGGCCGCGGCTTGGCCAGGAAGATCACCACGACGGCGTCGAGCCTGGCCTACACCATTCCGTCGCTGGCGCTGTTCGTGATCATCCCGCCGCTGGTCGGCATCTCCGCTATCGATCCCCTGAATGTCATCATCGCGCTCACCGTGTATTCGACGGCACTGCTGCTGATCGCGGTGCCGACCGCGCTGGATACCGTGCCCGTCGGTGTGGTCGACGCGGCCGATGCGATCGGATTCGGCAGGCTGCGCCGCACGCCCACCGTCGACATGCCGCTGGCGCTGCCGGTGTTCGTCTCGACGCTGCGGGTCGTGGTGGTCACCAATATCGCGATGGTGTCGGTCGGCGCGCTGATCGGCGTCGGCGGGCTCGGCAAGCTGTTCACCCAGGGCTATCAGCGCGACTACCCGGACCAGATCGTCGCGGGCATCATCGTCACGCTGGCGCTGGCGCTGATCTTCGACCGGCTGGTGTTCCTGCTCGGCCGGATCGCCACCCCGTGGACCCGCGCCGACGCTCGCAGGCAGCGAACACCGCGGGCAGCGGCGGGATGAGCGCGCCGCGCCCGACCACGGCCCGCCGAGAGGACCCGGCATGAATCTGTTCGTCGACGCCTGGCAGTACCTGAGCGACGGCGCGAACTGGGGCGGCCCGGCCGGGATCGAAACCCGACTGCTGCAACATCTCTGGTACAGCTTCCTGGCCGTCGCGCTGTCGGCGGTGATCGCGGTGCCGCTGGGCCTGGTGATCGGGCACACCAGGCGGGGTAGCGCCGCGTTGGTCGGTTTCGCCAATGCCATGCGGGCGCTGCCGACGCTGGGCTTGCTCACCTTCCTGGTGCTGCTGCTCGGGCTCGGGCTGATCCCGCCGCTGCTCGCCCTGATCACCGTCGGCATTCCGCCGCTGCTGGCGGGCGCCTACGCGGGCATCGCGAATGTGCAGGCCGATGTGGTCGACGCCTCGCGTGCGATGGGGATGACCGAGCGGCAGATCCTGTTCCGGGTCGAGATCCCCAACGCGCTGCCGGTGATGCTGGGCGGGTTGCGCAGCGCCACGCTGCAGGTGGTCGCCACCGCGACCATCGCCGCCTACGTCAACCTCGGTGGGCTCGGCCGCTACATCTTCGACGGGATCGGTCTCTATCGCTACGACCTGGTCCTGGTCGGGGCGCTGTTGGTGGCGGTGCTCGCGCTGGTGCTGGACGCGATTCTGGCGGCGGCGGTCTGGGTCAGCGCGCCGGGCAGCGGACGACTCGCGCGAGGGACAGTCGTCGGCACCGACGCGTCACTGCTCACCGAGTAGTTCAGTCGTCGCCGAGCAGTGCGCGCAAGTGCGGATCGGCCGCCAGCACCTGCTGCATCCGGGCGCGCTCCTGCATCCGCTGGGCCCGCGACTGGATCCACTCCTGAACAGCCGTCACGACGGCCGCGTTCATCGACAGTCCATCGGAATCGGCGGCCTCGGCGAGCTGTGCGTGCACCTCGTCGGGGAGCTGCACGGTGATCGTGGTCATCACCCGATGATCCCAGACAACGCGAGAGCGCCCCGTTCCGGGGAACGGGGCGCTCTCGGTTGACCACTGCGGAACTAGGCGACACCCTCGCGACGGGCAGCCTCGGCCACGGCCTCGGCGACGGCCGGAGCCACGCGCGGGTCCAGCGGGCTGGGGATGATCCGGTCGACGGACAGCTCGTCGGCGACGACACCGAAGATGGCGTCGGCCGCGGCGACCTTCATGCCCTCGGTGATCCGGCGCGCGCCCGCGTCCAGCGCACCCTTGAACACGCCGGGGAAGGCCAGCACGTTGTTGATCTGGTTCGGGAAGTCGCTGCGGCCGGTCGCCACGATCGCGGCGTACTTGGCGGCCACGTCGGGGTGGATCTCCGGGTCCGGGTTCGACATGGCGAACACGATCGACTCCGGCGCCATCGAGGCGATGAGCTCCTCGGGGATGGTGCCCGCGGACAGGCCGAGGAACACGTCGGCACCGGCGAGGGCCTCGGCGGCGCCACCGGTCAGGCCACGCGGGTTGCTGCGGGCGGCCAGCTCGGCCTTCACGCCGTTGAGGCCGTCCCGACCGGCGCTGACGATGCCCTTGGAGTCGAGCACGACCACATCGGGGACGCCCGCGGCGAGCAGGATGTTGGCGCAGGCCACACCGGCCGCACCGGCACCGGACACCACGACCTTCAGCGCCGACATGTCGCGGCCCTGCTGCGCGGCCGCGCCCTTGAGGGCGGCCAGCACCACGATGGCGGTGCCGTGCTGGTCGTCGTGCATGACGGGGCAGTCCAGCGCCTCGATGACACGCTGCTCGATCTCGAAGCAGCGCGGCGCCGAGATGTCCTCCAGGTTGACCGCGCCGAAGCTCGGGCGCAGGTGGATCAGCGTCTGGACGATCTCGTCGGGATCGGTGGTGTCGAGCACCAGCGGGATCGAGTTCAGGCCCGCGAACTTCTTGAACAGCGCGGCCTTGCCCTCCATCACGGGCAGCGAGGCGCGCGGGCCGATGTCGCCGAGGCCGAGCACGGCGGTGCCGTCGCTGACCACGACCACGAGGCGGTCGGTCCAGGTGTAGGTCTTGGTGAGCGCGGGGTCCTCCGCGATCGCACGGCTGACCTGCGCCACACCGGGGGTGTAGGCGATGGACAGATCACGCTGGGTCTCGAGCGGGGCACTGAGCTCGACCGACAGCTTGCCGCCGAGGTGACCCGCGAAGATCTCGTCGTGGGTGATGGCAGCAAGACTCGCTGCGTCATCGGCCTGGGGCGCCGCGGTGGCATTCGGTGCGTCAGTCACAGGTGACACGATTTCACTCCTGCTCGAGTCGGACTCAACCGGGGGACGGTTACCGCCGGGTATATCGGGATTACGGTTTTGCATAACGCTCATAGGGTGCGCAGCCAGGGCGAATACCGGAAAAGCCGGTTGCGCGGCGCGGCACTGATCCGCCGAGCGGAGCCGGACGGGTGGTCCGGGCAGACAAACGGGTCGACCCCCGGCCGCGACGGTGCGTCGCGAGGCGAAGGGTCACCATGTTCCCCGAACCCGGCGGTGGCAAGGGAAGGGAATCCGCAACATTCTGCCAGCCGGGCCGACCAGTTGCCAAACCGGTCCCGTGTGTCATCCGGCCGAGCGTCATGTGTCGAGGGTATCCGCGCCGAATTGCCATGGCGTTAGAGAAAACTCGCAGCTGGCGGGGAACATCCGGTGAACAATCACACCGCGGCGGGTCGGCTCGCGGTGAGCTCGCCGTCCCACGGATCGGGCGAATCGGCCCGGCGGACCCACACGTCGTCGAGCCCGCCACAGCGCTGTCTGACCCGCCAGTGCGCGACCGCGTCCGGGTGGTCGATGCGCCGGTGGATGCCGCGGCTCTCGGTGCGAACGAGCGCGCTGTAGCCCGCCCACCGCGCGACAGCGAGCAGGGCCGCCGCCTGTCTGGCCCGCAGCTGCCCGGCGCCGATGCCGCCCAGTTCGAACTGCGCGCCCGGCCACATCGTATCCAGCTCGGCGATGCTGTCGCGCAGACTGCCCGCACTGCGACGGTAACTGCGCCGCAGCGGCAGCGTGTGCTCCTGCACCAGGCCGATCACCGAGCGCGGATCGATGTGGGCGTGCGGACCGAGTCCCGCCCCCGGCACCGGGCGCGCGCTGGTCGCGCGCTCGGTGACCATCGCGAAGGCGGCCGCGCCCGCACCGGCCCAGGTTCCGGAGGCCAGCACCCACGCACCGCGCAGGCCGCCGGTCACACCCGCGGCACCCGCGACGATTTCCCGGCCCGCGACGGCGCCCGCGGCGAAGAGGCCGCGGACCGTCGTCATGCAGTCCGATCCCGACAACGCCAAGCCGCCTGCCCCGAGGACCGTTCCCTCCAGCACCGCGCGCACGGGCACCCGGCCCGCGGCGTCGATCGCCCCGTGCCTGCCGAGCCAGTGCCGGACCGTGTCGGGCACCTCGTGCAGCGCGGCGTAGACCCGTCTGCCGTCGGCGAGCGCGCCCAGCGCCGCCGGGTGGTACGCGCCCGGGAGTTCGACGCCCGACTCGTCGTAGAGCACGGCGAAGTGCACCGAGAGTCCGGGGGCGACAGCCGGATTCGGGTGCACCCGGGACAGCACCGGCGCCAGTCCGTACGCACCGGAGAACTCCATGCCGGACAGCTCGGCCCCGGCCTCGGCCGCCATCAGCAGGCCCTCGCCGGTGTTCACGTCGGTACCCGCACCGCCGGACAGGAACGCGCAACCACCGGTCGCGAGCACCACCGCGCCCGCGCGGACAGTCCACGGCCGGAACTTGTTGTGGTGCTGGACGCCTGCGGCGCCGACCACGGTGCCCGCCGGGTCGACGAGCAGATGCAGCGCCGGATGATGATCGAGAATGCGGACGCCGGCTTCCAGGGCGCCACGGCGCAGCCTGCGCAGATAGCTCGCGCCGTCCAGGTGCACCACCGGATCGCCGCCCGCGGTGTCGGGTACCCGGTGCCGGGTGCCGGACCAGACCTGCAGCCGCCGATGGGTCTCCTCGATCACCCGGTGCAGCCAGGTGGCGTCACCGAGACCGCCACCGCGCGCGAGTGCCCGATCGACCGCGTTCGACCTGGCCTGACCAGGCGCGATATCCCACAGGGTGGTGGTGCCGTAGACCGCTGGACCGCTGGAACCGCAACGACTCTTGTCCACCAGGACGACCCTGGCGCCGGAGCCTGCGGCCGAGACGGCGGCCCAGAGCCCGGCGGGCCCGCCGCCGAGGATCAGAACATCCGTCTCGATGTTGCTCACAAAGAGAAATATTCGGGCACAGTTCACCCGGGCGCAACCATTACGCGGCCGTCAGCCCCACCATTGTGTCCAAAGCAATACACCGGTCGTGACCAGGACTACCGCCGACCCCGTGAACGCCGCGGGCCCGCGCCGCCGGTCGGCGAAGACCTGCGCGCCGACGACGACGATCGCGGCCAGCACATGCCAGGTCAGCGATTCGGCACCGGGCCCGGGAAAGTCCCTGCGCGAACCGATCACCGCGGCGCCCGCCACGACGCAGAGCAGCACGACCACCCCGCCCGCGACGATGCCGCTGAGCCCGCGCAGCAGCGTCACGGGGCGATCACCGGCACCCCGCTCGCCTTGCCGATCAGCGCCTCGAACTGTTCGGGATCGGTCCGGCAGGCGCCGATCTCGATGGTCTTGTTGCTGCCGTGATAGTCCGACGAGCCGGTCCGCAGCAGGCCGAGCTCGGCCGAAAGATCGGTCAGCACCGCGCGATCGGCGTCGGAATGGTCCGGGTGATCGATCTCGAGCCCACCCAGCCCGAGCGCCGCCAGCTCCCTGATCTCGTCGAGCGCGAGCAGCCTGCCGCGCTTGCGTGCGCGCACATGGGCCACCACGCTGACGCCACCAGCGGCGGCGATCAGCTGGACCGCCCTGGTCAGCGGGGTGTCGGCCTTCTCCGCGTAGTACGGACCGTGCGGGGCGAGCAGTTCCAGGAACGCGGCGTCGACGCTGTCGACCACGCCCGCCGCGACCAGCGCCCGCGCCAGATGCGGGCGGCCCGCCGCGGGACCGGCGCCGGCCAGCACCGCGTCGGGATCGATGGGCAGGCCGTCGGCCACCATCTTGTCGGCCATCGCGCGCACCCTGGCCACCCGTTCGGCGCGCAGCCGCTCGCGTTCCTCGGCGAAACCGGCGTCGGTGGGGTCGAACAGGTACGCCAGCAGGTGCACCGGGACGGGCCTGCCGTCCTCGCCCATCCCCTGGCACGACATCTCCATGCCGCGTACCAGCGTCAGCCCCGGCGGACGCGCCGCCTCGGCCTCGGCCCAGCCCGCGGTCGTGTCGTGGTCGGTGATCGCGACGACGTCGAGGCCGGCCGCGGCGGCGCGACGCACCAGCTCGGCCGGGCTGTCCGTGCCGTCGGAGGCCGTCGAATGGGTATGCAGATCGATGCGCACACCCTCAGTCTTACAGTGCGGTCTCGGCGGAGGTGCAGTCCTGGGCCGACTCGGCAGTTGGCCGTAGCATCCAGGTCGTGCCCTCCCTACCGCAGATGCCGTCGTTTCGCGGGCCGAGCAGGCCGGGGTCACCGCGGCCGCGGATCCCGGTGCCGACGGCGCGCGCGATCGTCGACTGCGGCGTCTACGTCGACGGCAAGCGAGTGCCCGGACATTTCACCCCGCAGCAGGCGCTGACCGAGGCGGGCAAGACCGAGGACGGGTTCGTCTGGCTCGGCCTGCATGATCCGGACGAAGGGCAGATGACCGATGTCGCCCAGATCTTCGGCCTGCACCCCCTGGCGGCGGAGGACACGGTCCACGGCCGCCAGCGCCCCAAGCTGGAGCGCTACGACAACACCCTGTTCCTGGTGATGCGTACCGTCAGCTACGTCGAGCACGACATCCACGCCATCAGCGAGATCGTCGAGACCGGCGACATCATGGTCTTCACCGGCGCCCACTTCGCGATCACCGTCCGCCACGGCGAGCACACCGGACTGGCCGGGGTGCGCCGCGAACTGGAGGGCAGGCCCGATCACCTGCGACTCGGCCCGGTGTCGGTGCTGCACGCCGTCGCCGACCACGTCGTCGACTCCTACGTCGATGTCGCCGAATCGGTCGAGTCCGATATCGACGAGATGGAGGAGGCGGTGTTCACCCCGGCCTCGAAAGTCGGCATCGGCGCGATCTACCAGCTCAAGCGGGAGGTGGTGGAACTGCGCCGGGCGGTCTCGCCGTTGGGGCCGCCGCTGCAGTACCTGGTGCACGACCAGGAAATGCCGGTACCCAAGGAGATTCGCCGCTATCTGCGCGACGTCGCCGACCACCACACCAATGTCACCGAGCACATCGCCTACTTCGACGAAGCGCTGAGCGGCCTGGTCAACGCGGCGCTGGCCAAGATCAGCGTCCAGCAGAACACCGACATGCGCAAGATCGCGGCCTACGCCGCCATGGCCGCGGTGCCGACCATGATCGCCGGTGTCTACGGCATGAACTTCGACTACATGTGGGAACTGCACCAGCCGTGGGCGTACCCGGTGGTGGTGGCGGTCATGGTGGTGTTGTGCGCCGTGCTGTTCCGCAGTTTCCGCCGCAACAAGTGGATCTAGAGGTTCACCGCGCCCCGAGCGGGGTCGCGCACATCGATACCGGCCTCGGACCACGCATCGCGCAGCGCCTGCGCACCGCGCACGCGCACCCAGGCGGCCTCGGTCGCGGTGATCGGGGTGACGCTGAGATAGCGCACCGGATCGGCGGGTTCGGGCAGCGCCACCTCGGTGATGTCGCTCTCGCCGAGCAGGACCGCGGTGAAGCCGGCGTTGTGCCACAGCGGTTCGCCCAGGTCCAGCAGCGCGTCGGCTTGCAGCACAACGCCTTCCACCGACGGCGTCGCGACGAGGACACCCAGCGTGCGCGCGACGCCCGCCTGCGGTCCGGCGCCGGCCAGCAGCGTCAGCACCAGCTCGGCGCGCGGGCCGCGCACGGGGTCGGCGAGCAGGTCGGCCGGATCGCCCATCGGGTGCCGTGATCCGCCCAGGGTGGCGTAGTGGATCGCGTCCTCGCCAGGGATGCGCAGGATCTCGATCGGCTCCAGCCCGAGGAAGGTGACCGAGGCCGAGTCGACCTGCGCCCGCTCGACGCCGTAATGGTCCAGCACCGCGGTGCGGACCGAATTCACCACATCCATTGCGTCACAGGGCCAATCGGGCCAGCATGTCGCGGGCGCGCTCGGCGGTCTTCGGGTCGCACAGCACGTCGTAGCGGCCCGCGACCAGTTGCATGGACGAGGCGAAGTCACGCTGGCCCTTGGTGGCCGCGTACGGGATCGAGGTGGTGATCACGCCGAACACGATGCCACCGACCAGGCCGACGACCAGCGGCCCGAGCGCGCCGCCGGTGGTGGTGAACAGGCTCAGCAGCAGGCCGAGGAACAGGCCGAGCCAGGCGCCCGACACCACGCCGCCGCCGATGACCTTGCCCCAGGTGAGCCGGTACAGCACCCGCTCCACCTGCATGAGGTCGACGCCGACGATGGTCACGTCCTGCACCGGGAACTGCCCGTCGGCCAGGTAGTCGACCGCGCGCTGCGCCTCGGCGTAGGTCGGATACGAGCCGACCGGCCAGCCCGACGGCGGCGTCGGCAACGCCTGCCGTCCGCGATTCGGGTTGCCCAAGGGATTCGTCATAGTCCCATTCTGCTAGTTCTGGACCGGCTGTGGCGGAGTGAAACGCGTTGTGCGCGTCATTCCGGCAGTTCGGCCCTTCTCCGCTATGACCTGCGCCATCTTCGCGCTGGCTTCGTCGATCATCTCATCGCCCAGCATGACGGCGCCACGCGCGCCGCCCGCCTCGGAGGTGTGGAAGGCGTAGGCCTCCAGGATCAGCTCGGCGCGGTCGTAATCGGCTTGGCGCGGGCTGAAGATCTCGTTGCACGCGTCGATCTGGTCGGGGTGCAACACCCACTTGCCGTCGAAACCCAGTGCGGCGGTACGCCCGGCCGCCCGCCGGAACCCGTCGACATCGCGAACCTGCAGGTAGGGACCGTCGATCGCCTGGATGCCGTGCGCGCGGGCGGCGAGCAGGATGGTCATCAGGATGTGGTGGTAGGCGTCACCGACGTCGTAGCCCTCCGGCTGCTCGCCGACCACCAGCGTGCGCATATTGATGCTGGCCATGAAATCGGCAGGGCCGAACACCAGCGTCTGCACGCGCGGGCTCGCGGTGGCGATCGCGTCGATATTGCGCAGGCCCATGGCGTTCTCGATCTGCGGCTCGATCCCGATCCGCCCGACCTCGAGCCCGCTCGCCTTCTCCAGCTGCGTCAGCAGCAGATCCAGCGCCTGCACCTGACTCGCGTCGGTCACCTTGGGCAGCAGGATCGCGTCGAGCACCGCGCCAGCGCCCTCGACCACCGTGATCACATCGGCGAAGGTCCACTCGGTGGTCCAGTCGTTGACCCGGACCACCCGCAGCTGCGATCCCCAGCCCGGTTCGTTCAGCGCGGCGACGATATTCGCCCGCGCCGCGCTCTTTGCGCCGGGCGCGACGGCGTCCTCGAGGTCGAGAAAGACCTCGTCCACCGGCAGGCCCTTGGCCTTGGCGATCATCTTGGGATTGCTGCCGGGGACGGCAAGCACCGATCGGCGGGGCTTCATGGGCTCCTCCTCGTGTGGCCTAGCCTGAGGGTCATGGCAACCACCAGGGTGTACGTCGCCCGGCTCGCCGGTCTGACGGTGCTGGGTCCGGACGGGGAGTCTATCGGCCGGGTCCGCGACGTCGTCGTGGCCGTGCGGCACGGGCGTCAGCAGCCACGGGTGCACGGCATGGTCGTCGAATTGGTCACCCGGCGGCGGATTTTCGTGCCGATGCTGCGGGTGACCGCGATCGAGCCGGGCATCGTCACCCTGAACACCGGCACCGTGAGCCTGCGGCGCTTCGCCCAGCGCCCCGGCGAGCTGCTGGCCATGGCCCAGATCGTCGACTCCCAGGTGCGGGTCGACGATCCCGGTCTGCCGGATCTGAACGGCGTCGACGTCTACGTGGCCGATCTCGGCATCGAACAGACCAGAACCAGGGATTGGGTGGTCGGCCGGGTCGCCGTGCGCGGGCATCGCCGGATCGGGCGCAGACGCACCGTGCACGTGGTCGACTGGTCGCAGGTCGAGGGCCTGACACCCGCCGAAGTCGGCAGGCCGGGCCAGGACGTCACCACCCTGCTCGAACAGTTCGAGGGCCTGCGCGCGGCCGACGTCGCCCACCGGTTGCGCGAGCTGCCGGAGAAACGCCGCATCGAGGTGGCGATCGCCTTCGACGACGAACGCCTCGCCGATGTCGTCCAGGAGCTGCCCGACGACGACCAGGTCGATCTGCTCGGCCATCTCGAGGTGCGCCGCGCCGCCGACGTGCTCGAGGCGATGGACCCCGACGACGCCGCCGACCTGCTCGGCGAACTGCCCGAGAGCGAAGCCGAATCGCTGCTGGCCCTGATGGATCCGGAGGAATCCGAGCCGGTCCGCAGGCTGCTGGCGCACTCCCCCGACACCGCGGGCGGTCTGATGACGCCGAAACCCATTGTGCTCAGCCCGTCCACCACCGTCGCCGAGGCGCTGGCCCGGGTCCGCGATCCCGATCTCACGCCCGCCCTTGCGTCGATGGTCTTCGTCGTCCGGCCGCCGACCGCGACCCCGACCGGCCGCTATCTGGGGTGCGCGCACATCCAGCAGCTGCTGCGGGAACCGCCGGCGCACCTGGTCGGCGGGATACTCGACACCGATCTGACACCGCTGTCACCGGAGCTGCCGCTCTCGGCGGTGACCCGCTACTTCGCCACCTACAACCTGGTGTGCGGGCCGGTCGTCGACGCGGAGAATCATCTGCTCGGCGCGGTGACCGTCGACGATGTCCTCGATCACCTGCTGCCGGAGGACTGGCGCGAAGAAGAGGAGCCACCGTCGGCTCATGCCGAGGCGAGCATGCTCCGTTCGGAGGGAGGCACGTCGTGAGTGAGAAGAACCCGGCCCGTGCGCGGCTGGAAACGCCGGTCGGCTCGCGCTTTTCCCTCGACTGGGATTCCGAGGCGTTCGCGAGCAGCAGCGAGAAGGTCGCCCGGTTCCTCGGGACGGGGCGGTATCTGGCGATCCAGACGGTGATCGTCATCGTGTGGATCATCCTCAATGTGTTCGTGGTCGCGCTGCGCTGGGACCCGTACCCGTTCATCCTGCTCAACCTGGCGTTCTCCACCCAGGCCGCCTACGCGGCGCCGCTGATCCTGCTGGCCCAGAACCGGCAGGACAACCGGGACAAGGTCTCGCTCGAAGAGGACCGCACCCGGGCGGCGCAAACCAAGGCCGACACCGAATTCCTGGCCCGCGAGCTGGCCTCGCTGCGCCTGGCCGTCGGCGACGTCGCCACCCGCGACTACCTGCGCCGCGAGCTCGAGGAGATCAAGGAAGTGCTCGACCGGATCGACGCGGTCACGACACCGGACGGCGCGCCGAAGACGGAGAAGAAGCGAAAAGCCGTTCGCAAGAAAACCTCCGGTCAAACACCCTCTCCTGCCCCGGTTTCGCCAGCTGGTTCAGACGAGTAACCGGAAATGCTCTACAACTACCTGACCGGTAGGTAACCTGGATCACGTTGTTCCGGGCGGGCCGGAGGGGGACTCTGCGGCGCCGCTGCTTCGACGTAAAGGGTTGGTGGCCGTGCGAATCTCTGCTCCGATAACAATGTCGGCCCTTGTCGTCGCCGGACTCGTCGCCTCCGGGTCGACCGTGCAGACCGCGACTCCCAGCACCGCGCCGACCGCGCCGGAAGCGCTGCTGGCCGCGACGGCGAGCACCACCGAGGACACCCCCGAGACCGATCCGTCCGAGATCGTCGGGCTGCTGCCGATCGCGCAGGAGGCGCCGCGCAAGCTGCGCGCGCTCACGCCGTCGGCGAACAACCTGGCGCCCTTCGCCGGAACCGTTCCGCTGCACAGCATTTCGCTACCCACCGGCAGCGGCGCGCTGGGCATCCCGGAGATCGTGCTCGCCGCCTACCGCAATGCCGAACTCGCGATGGAGACCGCGCAGCCGGGCTGCGGGCTCACCTGGAACCTGCTGGCGGGCATCGGCCGCATCGAATCCGGGCACGCCAGCAGCGGCCGCACCGACGCGGCGGGCACCTCCACCACCCCGATCTTCGGACCTGCGCTCGACGGCACGCTGCCGGGCAACGAGGTCATCAGGGAAGCCGACGGCGGATTCGTCCGCGCGGTCGGCCCGATGCAGTTCCTGCCGAGCACCTGGGCGCTGTACTCGGCCGACGGCAACGGGGACGGTACCGCCGATCCGCACAATGTCTTCGACGCCGCGCTCGCCGCGGGCAAGTACCTGTGCTCGGGCGGCATGAACCTGCGCGAGGCCTCCCAGGAGCTACGGGCGGTGCTGCGCTACAACAACTCGATGTCCTACGCGGCCAATGTGCTGAGCTGGTCGGCGGCGTACCGGACCGGTGGCGCGCCGAGTCAGGTGACCATCTCCCCCGACATCGTGCCGCCGGGCAGCGCGCCGCTGGTCTCGCCCAATGTACTGGCCGCCGCCACCGACGCGCCGGTCACCGCGGCGCCGCCGTCGACGACCAATCAGCTGCCGCCCAACACGCCGAAGGTCACCACGCCGACGCAGGTGATGATCACGCTGCCCGGTCTGCCGCCGATCCCCTGCGGCATCTTCTGCCCGGCGCCGGTCGCGCCCGCGCCCGAGGTCTGCGTGAGCGAGCCGGTGCCTGCCCAGATGCCGAACCCGCTCGAGCCGGAACAGCGCCCGGTCGAGCAGACCTTCGGTGCCGCGGCGCCGAAGGATCCGGCCCAGCCCGAGCAGCAGGCCACCGCGCCCGTGTGCACGCCTGCCGCGACCGGGGAGCCCGCACCCCCCAAGGCGCCCGCGACCGAGGAACCGGAGAAGACGCCCGAACCGGGCATCGCGCCGACCGAGGAGCCTGCGCCCGCCGAACCCGCACCCGCCGAACCCGCCCCGGTGGCTCCCACTCAGCAGCCCGGGATCACGCTGCCGTTCAACATCGTCATCCCGCTGCCGCCCGGTCCCCCGGCCCCGTAGAAATCAAACCGATATTCAGATCACGGAGGGGTAACAAAAAGATCTCGGGTGCGGTAATCTCTTCTCATCCAACACGGTTGAGGAGGGCACCACACAGTGGGTCGTCATCGGAAACAGCCTGCTACGACGGTTCGACGTAGCTCGCTCATCGCATTGACCGGATTGGTCCCCGCCGGACTCGTGGCCGTTACCGCCGCCGCGACCGACGCGACGACCACCAGCACCGCGGCCGTCGAGCACGACCTGCCCGGTGTCGATCCGGAGGCCGCGCCCGAGCTCGTCGCAGCGCCCCAGGCCGTCGATATCGCCGAGGTCGCGCACGCGGAGGCTCGTCAGTCCCCCTCCGCCGACCCGGTGGTGAAAACCGTTGCGCTGCCGGATGATCGGGCTTCGGCCGATCTCCCCGCCGGCCCGCTCGGCATTCCCGGTATCGCGGTCGCCGCCTACCAGAGCGCCGAAGAGCAACTGGCCGTGGAGAATCCGCACTGCGGGATGTCCTGGTCGCTGCTGGCAGGCATCGGCCGCGTCGAATCCACCCACGCCTACGGCAAAGCCGACGCCGACGGCAACCCGATCAAGGCCGTCTACGGCCCGGTCCTCGACGGCAGCCTGTACGGCAACAACGTCATCTACGACAGCGACGGCGGCGAGCTCGACGGCCTCGGCGGCTACGACCGCGCCATCGGCCCCATGCAGTTCCTGCCCGAGACCTGGCACCGCTACGCCGCCGACGGCAACGGTGACGGTGTCGCCGACCCGCAGAACCTGTTCGACGCGGCCCTCACCGCGGGCCGCTACCTCTGCGACGGCGGCCTGAACATGCGCGACCTCTCCCAGCAGTCCAAGGCGATCCTGCGCTACAACAACTCGATGGCCTACGTCGCCAACGTGATGGCGTGGTCGGGCTCGTATTCGAGCGGCCTCGCCCCCAAGCCCTCGGACCTCCCCCGAATCTGAGGCGTTTGCACCGAGCAGGCCCCCTCTGTGAAGGTGCTCCGACGTACACGCGGCTTCCGGCTTCACCGCCGGGAAGGGGGCTCGATGTCGGAGATTTTCAAGGTCGATCCAGATGCGGTGGACACGTTCGCCGCGAGTTTGAAGACACTCGCCGAAGCCAACGCGAATGTCGCGACCTATCTGGAGAAGTGGCTGGTACTGGACAGCACGGTGTGGGGCGACGGCGGTCTGATCCGTACTGGGCTCAGCGCCGTCGGCGAGGCGCACAGCAAACTCGCGCCGAACTACGCCACGCTGGGAACACTCGCCGAGGCGGCCGCGACCGAACTGACCAAGGTGGCGCAGGTATACCGCACCACCGACAAGGCGCTGGCCGATGAGCTCGACCGGACCTACCCCGCGGGTGGTCAGTCATGACATCGGCTCCCGCCGAGCACCTGACCGAGCCCTCGCTCGAGGATCCGCTCAACGACAAGATCGAGTTCCTCATCACCTCCAATGCCGTCTCGCCGAGCTACTGGGCGGGTAAGTGGAGTGAAACGGTGATCGGCACCGACCCGCTCAAATGGGTCACCACCAAGATCTCGGGTGACTGGGAGGCTTTGCAGAAAGCAGGCAAGGCCGTGGAGAACCTCGCCGCCTACAGTTCGGCATTCTCCGACTCGGTCAAGTCCGCGGCGGCCGCGGTCGACACGACGTGGGACGGAAACGCGGCGACGAGCGCGCAGTCCTACTTCACCGAGCTCGCGGCCGCCATCTCCGCCCAGGTCGATCCGCTGAAGGACATGGCCGACGAGATCAAGCATTTCGCCCAGTCCGCCTACCACATCTCGACAGCGATGAGTAACACCCTGCAGGCAGTGCTGGACTACGCCGCCATCGCCTTCATCGAGTGGGTCGCGGTCAGGGTCGCCGCCCTCTCCGGCGTCGGCGTTGTCGCGACGGCGGCACTGGTCGCCGCTGCCACCCTGACCACGCTCGAGGTCATCAAGGAATGGAACACCTTGGTCCAGGCCTTCAACTCCGGGTATGCCGCCCTCGAAGGCATCGCCGGTGCCGGCTTCGGCGTGGCCGCTGTCATCGAGTCCGCTGACATGCCGGTGCTGCCCACCACCGACTACGACCACCCGGGAGCCTGAGTGAACCCGCCTGAGCCGATTCATGATCTGGCGCGCGGTGACATCGGTATCTCACGGCAGCTGTCCAGGGCGCTGCGGGTCCTGATGGACAACGCCACGGAGCCGCGGTTGAAGAATGAGCTGCGCGGGATCCTCGAGGGGAAGGGCAGCGCCCGCGAACTACTGCACAGTGAGGCTTTCAATCTGGTTGTCGATCAGACGATGCCCGCCACGATGAATCAGTTCGCCGACATGACGGACGAGCAGCGACAGCGGCTGGCCGAACAGGGCGAAGCAGACTTGGCGCGGCTCAGGTCGCAGCCGCTCCCGGACGAGTTCAGGACGGAGCCGGTCGCAGACCAGCCGCCCCCGCCGGCGCCCGCACCTGCTACGAACATCGTGGTTCCCGGAACCCGCAGGCCGAACCGCGAGCGCATTGTCACTCCGGATGACGAGGACGAAGACGACCGCTATTTCCGTGAACGCAACCAGCGGGGATGGCTGGCGTGAGCCCTGCGACGAGCGGGACGTCCCGGCAGCAGGTCGTCTTCGACACCGAGGTCGATCCCGATTGGATTCCGTTCTTCACCGAGTCGCCGATGGAGCTGGTGCCGACCGAGTCGATGCCCGAGGTGTGTATCGAGCACGGCTTGCCTGCCGTCGAACACCGCCCCTTCTTCGTGCATTCCAACGGGCCGCACTCGGAATGGCCGACTCTGCGGGCCATGTTGATGTCCGTGGCGCCGTTCGTGCAGCGGCTTCCGGTCGAGGCGACCGTCCGGTTCGACTGCCCGGCCTGCGAATTCTGCCTGGCCGAGATCAGGCGGTCCCGATGGATCGCGGTGCTGGCGCTGCTGGTGGTGCCGCTGACGATCGCCGGCATCTTCACGGCGGTGTCACTCGAGCTGCGTCAGCTCTATGTGCCCTTGGCGTTTGCCTTCTTGCCCGGATGCATGCCGATCGCGCTGCTGGCGGCGACGCTGGCGTGGAGCCGATCCGGGTTCTTCGCGGACGTGTGGATGAATCAGGACGCGGATCAGCTGATCGTTTCCGCGCACCCGGATTTCGCCGCCGCGGTCGAGCGGAACCGGGCCGAGACGCGATGAACACCGCCTATCAGCCCCAGAACCGCGCTCGAATTGCCAGCAGCATAAAATCGGGCATATGCCAGTGATGACGGAAGCGGATGTGCGGGCGGCGCTCGCGAAGGTCGACGATCCGGAGATCCGCAAGCCGATCACCGAGTTGGGCATGGTCAAGTCGATCGCCATCGCCGACAGCGGCGATGTGCACGTCGAGGTGTATCTGACCACGTCCGGCTGCCCGTTGCGGACCGAGATCGTCCAGCGCGTCACCAAGGCCGTCGCCGACGTGCCCGGCGCCGGTGCGGTGACCGTCGACCTCGACGTGATGAGCGACGAGCAGCGCACCGAGCTGCGCAAGTCGCTGCGCGGCGATTCGGCCGAGCCGGTGATCCCGTTCGCCCAGCCCGGCTCGCTCACCCGCGTGTACGCCGTCGCCTCCGGTAAGGGTGGTGTCGGCAAGTCCAGCGTCACCGCCAACCTGGCCGTCGCGCTGGCCCAGCGCGGCCTGTCGGTCGGCGTGCTCGACGCCGACATCTACGGCCACTCGATCCCGCGCATGCTCGGCACCGACGCCCGCCCGACCCAGGTCGAGCGGATGATCATGCCGCCGATGGCCTACGACGTGAAGATGATCTCGATCGCGCAGTTCACCCAGGGCAACACGCCCGTGGTGTGGCGCGGTCCGATGCTGCACCGCGCGCTGCAGCAGTTCCTCGCCGACGTCTTCTGGGGCGACCTGGACGTGCTGCTGCTGGACCTGCCGCCCGGCACCGGCGACGTGGCCATCTCCATCGCCCAGCTGATCCCCAGCGCCGAGATCTTGGTCGTCACCACCCCGCAGATCGCCGCCGCCGAGGTGGCCGAGCGCGCGGGCGCGATCGCCCTGCAGACCCGGCAGCGGATCGCGGGCGTGGTGGAGAACATGTCCTGGCTCGACCTGCCCGACGGCTCCCGGATGGAGCTCTACGGCTCCGGCGGCGGCCAGGTCGTCGCGGATCGCCTGACCCGCGCGGTCGGCTCGACGGTGCCGCTGCTCGGCCAGATCCCGATCGAGCAGGCCCTGCGCGAGGGCGGCGACGCGGGCACCCCGATCGTGCTCGCCGACCCGGACAACCCGGCCGCCAAGGCCCTGCGCGAGGTCGCCGACAAGCTGGCCGTCCGCAAGCGCGGACTGGCGGGCATGTCGCTCGGCATCGATACCACCCGCCATCTCTGAGCCGAAAGTTGTCGGTGGGGATAACTAGGCTGTTCGTATGCTGACGCTGCTGCTCTACGTGCTCATCGTCGGGTTGGTTGCCGCCATGCTGTTCCTGGTGGCGAGCGCCGTCTTCGGGCGGTCCGAGGAACTCGGTCCGTTACCCGAGGGCACCACGGCCACGGTGCTGCCCGCTCAGGGCGTGACGGGTGCCGATGTGCGCGCGTTGCGGTTCCAGCAGGTCGTGCGCGGCTACAAGGCCGGTGAGGTCGACTGGGCGCTGGGCAGGCTCGCCGAGCGCATCGACGAGCTCGAGCTGGAGCTGGCACAGGTACGCCAGTGGCAGGCCCAGGTGGCGCCCGGTCAGGACCGGCCGTGACCGAACTCGCCGACGACGGGCTCATCCGCTGCCCGTGGTCGACCGGCTCCCCGCTCTACCGCGACTACCACGACACCGAATGGGGCAAGCCGCTGCACGGCGACGACGCCCTGTTCGAGCGGCTGTGCCTCGAGGCGTTCCAGTCCGGGCTGGCCTGGATCACCGTCCTGCGCAAGCGACCGGCGTTCCGGGCCGCGTTCGCCGGCTTCGAGATCGCGAAGGTCGCCGAGTTCGGTGACGACGACCGCGCCCGGCTGCTGGCCGACGCCGGCATCGTCCGCAACCGCGCCAAGATCGACGCGGTGATCGCCAATGCCAAGGTTGCCCGGGACCTGCCGGTGAGCCTCGACGAGCTGCTGTGGTCCTTCGCGCCGGCGCCACGCCCGCGCCCCGCGGCGATCGCGGACGTGCCCGCCACCACACCCGAATCCATTGCTCTGGCAAAGGAATTGAAGCGCCGGGGCTTCGCTTTTGTGGGCCCGACGACGGCGTATGCCCTCATGCAAGCGACCGGGATGGTGGACGATCACCTGGAGGTTTGCTGGGTGCGCTCGGCCCCGAACACAACCGACTCGGCAGTCACATTTCGTACTCAGGTGTCCGCCCGAGACGGCAATAGGGAAGAATAGGACCGGTGTGGCCCGCCGAACACCCGGCGAGCCAGAGAACAGGTGCGCACTCGACCGCGCAGATCTGGAGGGAGCAGAGGATGGCGGCCATGAAGCCCCGTACCGGGGACGGTCCCCTCGAGGCAACCAAGGAAGGTCGTGGAATCGTCATGCGGGTTCCACTCGAGGGTGGCGGGCGTCTGGTCGTCGAACTCACACCGGACGAGGCTGCGGCGCTCGGTGACGAACTGAAGAGCGTCACCAGCTGACGGCTCTCACCGAGGTGGCCGCACTCCTGGCCTGCCCGGAGTGCGGAGACGAACTGCAACCGCGCGAACGCGCGCTGCGCTGCGGTACCGGGCACAGCTTCGACATCGCCCGGCAGGGCTATGTCGGGCTGCTCACCGGCGCGTCGACGAAGATGACCGGCGACACCGCCGCCATGCTCGACGCCCGCGCCGCCTTCCAGAGCGCCGGGCACTTCGCGCCCATCGCCGCGGCGGTGGCCCAGGCTTTCGGCACCGGGTCCGCGGCGCAGCAGCCTGACGCCGCTCTCACCGTCGGCAGCCCCGCCACGCAGACCGGGACGACACTGCCTGACGATCCGGCCGCTGCCGGCAGCCCCGTGATCGGGCCCGGCGCCGCATACGCCGCCGGTGGCTCACCGACCGACAGGGCGATCCTCGAAGTGGGCGCCGGGACCGGCTACTACCTGGCCGCGGTGCTCGACGCCCAACCCGGCGCGTACGGCATCGCCCTGGATGTCGCCAAGCCCGCCGCGCGCCGGGCTGCCCGTACCCACCCGCGCATGTCCTCGGTGCTGGCCGACGCCTGGCGCGGTCTTCCCGTCCGCGACGACAGCCTGATCGGCGTCCTGTCGGTCTTCGCCCCGCGCAACCCGGCCGAAGTCGCCCGGATACTGGCTCCCCGCGGCCGCTTCGTCGTCGTCACCCCCACCGCCCGCCACCTGAGCGAGCTGGTCGGCCCACTCGACATGGTTCGAGTCGACCCCGACAAGGACCGGCGCCTGGCCGACTCTCTGGCAGGAACCTTCACTCGCCTCGACCACCGCGTGATCGAGTTTCCGATGAAGCTGTCCCGCCTCGACGTCACCCGGGTGATCGCCATGGGACCGTCAGCCTTCCATGGCACTCCCGCCGACGACCCACGCATCGCGGATCTGCCGGACGTCACCGAGGTCACCGCATCGGTGACGGTGTCGTCCTACGTCCCGACCTGACCAGCAGTCACTCACCGACATCGTCCGGCGGTGCCTGGCACGGAACACACTTCAGGGTGCCCAGCGAGTTGCCTCTCTGCGCTCCTAGACATGGTTCTGTGCGAGCCCGGACAGCAGCACCCAGCGTCCGCCTCACACGCGGAAGGTCGCTGGTTCGTCTACCGCGGCTGCCGGGCAGACCGGCTACCTCAGCACGCTCCGGTACACCTCGAGGGTCTGCTCGGCGATCCGTGACCAGTCGAACTGGGCGATTGCGCGCGCCCGCCCGGCCTCGCCGTAGCGGACCGCCAGGGCCGGGTTACCGGCGACCTCGTTCACGGCGGCAGCGAGCCCGCGTTCGTACTCGTCCGTCGCACCGGAGTCGTAATGCACCAACCGCCCGGTGACCCCGTCGTCGACGACCTCCGGGATACCACCCACGTCCGACGCGACGACCGCGGTCGCACAGGCCATCGCCTCCAGATTGACGATGCCCAGCGGCTCGTACACCGAGGGACAGACGAAAACCGCTGACGCGGCCAGGATCTGGCGGACCTGTTCGGTCGGCAGCATCTCCTTGACCCAGAACACATTGCCGCGCTGGCGTTGCAGCCCGTCGACGGCGGCAGCGACCTCGAGTTCGAGTTCCCTGGTGTCGGCGGCCCCCGCGCACAGAACCAGCTGGATATCGGGGTCGAAATCCGCAGCAGCGGCGAGCAGGTGACCGACGCCCTTCTGCCGGGTGATCCGGCCGACGAACGAGACGATCGGCCGGTCGGCACGCACCCCGAGGCGCTCCAGCACGGGCATCTCCTCGCCCGTGGGCGGCCCGGGATGCCAGATGCCCGCGTCGATGCCGTTGTGCACCACGTGAACCCGGTCCGGGTCGATCGCGGGGTAGGCGTCGAGCACGTCGTGCCGCATCCCCTCGCTCACCGCGATGACAGCGTCGGCGTACTCCATCGCATTACGCTCCGACCACGACGAGAGCCGGTATCCACCCCCGAGCTGCTCGGCCTTCCACGGCCTGCGCGGTTCCAGCGAATGCGCGGTGAGCACATGCGGAATCCCATACAGCGCCGCCGCGAGATGACCGGCCAGTCCCGCGTACCAGGTGTGCGAGTGCACCACCTCGACCGCACCCACCGCATCGGCCATCCGCAACTGCGCCGACATCATCTGCAGCGCGGCATTGGCGGCATAGAGCTCAGGATCAGGCCGATGAACAACAGCCCCATGACGCGGCGCGCCCATGCAGTGCACCGTCACCTCACACAGTTCCCGCAGCCTGCCGGTGAGTTCGGTGACATGCACACCCGCGCCGCCATACACCTCAGGCGGATACTCCCGGGTCAGCATGGCGACTCGCACCGATCCCGCCGGCGCCTGCTCGCTGTCGGTGCCAAAACTCACTGGTCCAAATTAGACCCTCGGGTCGACATGAGCCACCGTGGTGGCGCCCAGCCTGTACTTTGACAGGGTGAGGAGCCAGCCGCACGTACTCGGGATCGTGCTCGCCGGTGGCGAGGGCAAGCGCCTATTTCCGCTCACCGCCGACCGGGCCAAGCCCGCGGTTCCCTTCGGTGGGGCGTATCGGCTGATCGACTTCGTGCTGAGCAATCTCGTCAACGCGGGCTATCTGCGCCTGTGCGTGCTCACCCAGTACAAGTCGCATTCGCTGGATCGCCACATCTCGCAGACCTGGCGGCTGTCCGGCTTCACCGGCGAGTACATCACCCCGGTGCCCGCGCAGCAGCGGCTCGGTCCGCGCTGGTACACCGGCAGCGCCGACGCGATCATGCAGTCGCTGAACCTGATCTACGACGAGGATCCCGACTACATCGTCGTCTTCGGCGCCGACCACGTGTACCGGATGGACCCGGAGCAGATGGTCGCCAGCCACATCGCCTCCGGCGCCGGGGTCACCGTCGCCGGCATCAGGGTGCCGCGCAGCGAGGCCAGCGCGTTCGGCTGCATCGACTCCGACGAGTCGGGCAAGATCACCCAGTTCCTGGAGAAGCCGGCGCACCCGCCCGGCACGCCCGACGACCCGAACGTGACGTTCGCGTCGATGGGCAACTACGTGTTCACCACCCGCGTGCTGGTCGACGCGATCCGGGCCGACGCCGCGAACTCCGACTCCGATCACGACATGGGCGGCGACATCATCCCGGCGCTGGTCGCGGCGGGCAAGGCCGCCGTCTACGACTTCGCCGACAACGACGTGCCCGGCGCCACCGAGCGCGATCGCGGCTACTGGCGCGACGTCGGTACCATCGACGCCTTCTACGACGCGCACATGGACCTGGTCTCGGTGCACCCCGTGTTCAACCTCTACAACAAGCACTGGCCGATCCGCGGCGCCGCGGAGAACCTGCCGCCCGCCAAGTTCGCCCGCGGCGGCCTCGCCCAGGAATCGATCGTCGGCGCGGGCTCGATCCTGTCGGCGGCCACCGTCCGTAACTCGGTGCTCAGCTCGAACGTGATGATCGACGACGGCGCCACCGTCGAGGGCAGCGTGCTCATGCCCGGTGTCCGGATCGGCAAGGGCGCGGTGGTGCGCCACGCCATCCTGGACAAGAACGTGGTGGTCGCCGAGGGGGAAATCATCGGCGTCGACCTGGACCGCGACCGTGAACGGTTCGCCGTCAGCAACGGTGGCGTGGTCACCGTCGGCAAGGGAATCTGGGTCGGTTAACCCCGCGAGGCGCAGAGCAGGCCGTCGCCGATCGGAATCAGCACGCTGGTGAGCTCGGGATTCTCCGCGATCGCCCTGGTCGCCGCGCGCACCGCCTGGGTGGCCGGATCGCGCTGGCTCTGATCGGGGACGCGACCGCCCAGCAGCGCGTTGTGCAGGATGATCGCCCCGCCCTCGCGCAGCAGCCGGACCCCCTGCTCGACATAGAGCGGGTGCTCCATCGGGGCCGCGTCGACGAAGACGAGGTCGTAGGCGCCGTCGGCGAGCCGGGGTAAGACGTCGAGCGCGCGGCCGTTGATCAGCCGAGTGCGCGCCGGCGGGATCTCGGCGGTGCGGAAGGCCTCCTTGGCCGCGCGCTGATGCTCGGGCTCGGAGTCGATCGTGGTGAGCGTGCCGTCCTCGCGCATGCCGTCGAGCAGCCACAATCCGCTGATCCCGGCGCCGGTGCCCACCTCGACGACCGCGCGGGCGCCCAGCATCTGCGCGTACATGCTCAGCACCGCACCGACGGAAGCGGGCACCGGCACGGCGCCCAGCTCGGTGGCCCGCTCGCGCGCATCCAGGAGGACGTCGTCCTCGACGACGGACTCCTCCACATAGGCCAGGTTCCGCTCCACGTTCGATGCCACAGCTAAGAGGCTAGGCCACCGAAGGGGTCTGTGTACTCAGCGAATGCGCCGGTTCGACGATGTGTCGCACACACATCACACAATTGCCGGAAGTTTGCGGAAAGGTCACGAAAGGCCTGGAACTGCTGCTTTTCCTTTGTCGGCGGGGCTAGGGTCGGCACGGGCGAGGATTCTCAGGACACACTCAGGATCTCCACATCTGCCCCATATCGGGGCAGGAAATAGTTGCCCTACGCAAGGCCAGCCGATCGCGGCGGGCACGAGACGCGGGAACAACCTCACACAGTTGCTGGTTGATTCCGTTAGCAAGGTTCGTCGACCCGGACCGGCGAGGTTTCGTGCCAGCGGTCCCGAGTAGGAGGTGTCCCATCCCGATGGTAGACACGGCGCGTCACGCCACACTGCCCGATCAGACTCTCACGACCGATCTCACCGCCGCCGACGATGCGGAATTCGAAGCCGAACTCACCGGTACCGCGGCTTTCGACGCCACCGGTGACCGCACCGTCATGCCGTCCTGGGACGAACTGGTCCGCGAACACGCCGACCGGGTGTACCGGCTGGCCTACCGCCTCTCCGGCGACGCACAGGATGCCGACGACCTCACCCAGGAGACCTTCATCCGGGTGTTCCGCTCACTGCAGAACTACCAGCCCGGCACCTTCGAGGGCTGGCTGCACCGCATCACCACCAACCTCTTCCTCGACATGGTCCGCCGCCGCAACCGCATCCGCATGGAAGCGCTGCCCGACGACTACGACCGGGTCCCCGCCGAAGGTCCGACTCCCGAGGAGTCCTACCACGACGCGCGCCTCGACCCCGACCTGCAGAAAGCGCTGGATTCACTGGCGCCGGAGTTCCGTGCCGCGGTGGTCCTGTGTGACATCGAGGGCCTGTCCTACGAGGAGATCGGCGCGACGCTCGGCGTGAAGCTGGGCACCGTGCGCAGCCGGATCCATCGCGGGCGGCAGGCACTGCGCGACTACCTTGCGCATAATGGAACTGAGCAGCGGTACTCCGCTGACGCCTACGCAGGGTGATGTCGTTCTCGGCAGCACCGGGCCTCTCGGTTGATGTCGGTCGGAAGGAAGAACTCCGCATGAGCGTGGACCCCAGTGCCTCAGGTCGTGGTCGTACCCCGCGCTTTCAGCCCACCGAGCACCTGGCCAGCGAGGCGATCGCGGCCTACGTCGACGGCGAACTGCGCATGAACGCGTATCTGCGCGCCGCCCAGCATCTTTCGGTCTGTCCGGAATGCGCGGCCGAGGTCGATGCCCAGCAGCAGGCGCGCATCGCGCTGCGCCGAGCCGCCGAAGTCGCCGTGCCGCGCAGCCTGCACGACAGCCTGACCCGCATCCCGCTGGCCGAACTGCCGGGGACCACGCCCGAACCGCCGCGCCGTAACGAGGCAATTCTCGGATTCATCACCGATTCCTTCACCGCGACCCGGTGGACAACCTGGCGTCGCAAGTAGAGTCTCGGACGTGACAGGCGAATCGACGAATTCCGGATCGACCGAACACGCGGATTCGGCGGCCGACCGGGGGAACCTGCGGCCGTCGGACGCGCCGAACCTCGGCCCGCGTCCGGTGTACCGGCCGCACATCGACAGCCATACCGCGCGTGCCTTCCGCCGCCCGAACGGCCAGAACGGCTCGTTCGCACCGCACGACCCGCAGCAGCAGGCCAAATCCCCCGACGCCGATCAGCTGGTCACCCAGCGTCCGCCGGACGGCGTGCTGGCCGAGGCGTTCGCCCGGCCCGAAGGCTCCGACGAGCTGTTGCAGCGCGAACCCGGCTCCGCCGAGCAGCGACCCGTCATCGCCGGTCCGGTAGACCCGTGGCGTGATCCGGCCGCGGGCGCGCGCCTCGGTGCGCCCGCCGTGGAGACGCCCGAACCCGAACGTCTGCCTGTCGCCCCCAAGCTGACCGCCCGCGAGGTGCTGTTCGGCTCCCGCGTCGCACCCAAGGCGCTGGCCCTGCTCGCCGCGCTCGCGCTCGGCATCGCCGTCGTGGGCGGGTTGGTCGGGCGGATCAGCGCCGAGACCGCCTCGACACTGACCTCGCGCAAGGTCACCCTCGACCAGAGCGCGGGCATCGAGGAGCCGCACAGCCGGATCGCCGCCGTCGCCAATGCCGTTCTGCCGTCGGTGGTCTCGATCCGGGTCACCGTCGGCGACAACGGCGCGACCGGTTCCGGCGTCGTGATCGACGGCGCGGGCTATGTCGTCACCAACAACCACGTGATCTCGATGGCCGCGACCGACAAGTCCGATCGGGCCGCCATCCAGGTGCAGTTCTCCGACGGCACCAGGGTGCCCGCCCAGATCGTCGGCCGCGACCCCAAGACCGACCTCGCCGTGCTCAAGGTCGAGGCCAAGAACCTGACCGTGGCCACCCTCGGCAGGTCCGCCGAGGTGCAGGTCGGCGACGACGTGCTGGCCGTCGGCTCCCCGCTCGGCCTGAGCAAGACCGTCACCTCCGGCATCGTCAGCGCCCAGCACCGCCCCGTGAAGCTGGCAGGCGAGGGCAGCGACACCAACGCCGTCATCGACGCCGTGCAGACCGACGCCGCGATCAACCCGGGCAACTCCGGTGGCGCGCTGGTCGACATGGAGGGCCGGGTGATCGGCATCAACACCGCGATCCGCAGCGAGACCGGCGGTTCGGTCGGCCTCGGCTTCGCCATCCCGGTCGACGTGATGACCACCGTCACCCAGGCCCTGATCCGCGACGGGCAGATGCACCACCCGGTGATCGGCCTGAGCGCGCGCACCAAGACCGTCGCCAACGAGGTGATGAGCGGCGCCGCCGTCGCCGACGTGGCCCCGGGCAGCCCGGCCGCGAAGGCGGGCATCGTCGAGGGCGACGTGATCGTCAAGATCGGCGACCGTGAGGTCACCGGTCCGGACGAGCTGGTCGTCGCCGTGCAGTCGCACAAGATCGGTGAGACGGTGAACGTGCAGTTGATCCGCGATGGCAGGCAGGTGGACGTGCCGGTCACCCTCGAATCCGACTGAGCTGGGCCGACGCGCGCCGGGTAACCTGGGATCGTGTTCAGCAACATCGGGTGGAGCGAGATGATGATCCTGCTCGTCGCCGCCCTCGTGATCCTCGGCCCGGAGCGCCTGCCCGGCGCGGTCCGCTGGACCACGCGTTCCCTGCGCCAGGTTCGCGACTACGCCAGTGGGGCCACCACCCAGTTGAAGCAGGAACTGGGGCCGGAGTTCGACGAGTTGCGCAAGCCGCTGGCCGAGCTGAACGAACTGCGCGGGATGAGCCCACGGGCGGCGGTCACCAAGCACCTGCTGGGCGGTGACGATTCGGTGCTGCGCGATCTGGAGAGCGCGGTGCCCGACAAGCAGCAACTGTTCGGCACGAGCAGCGGGATGCCCGGCGCCTCGCCCTCGCTGTCGAAGCCGCTGGACCGCAACGAGCGTCCCCCGATCGACTTCGACGCGACGTAAACAGGCGAAAAACACCGCACGGTCGGCATTTGCCACAGGGTCGCAGAGCCTCCGCATATCCTCGGCTACCTCGAAATATTGTGATTGCCGCCAAGACGAACATGATTACCGTTGTGCTGCAAGACAGTTCGATGTAAACCGATATAGACACGGAATGCTGTCGAGCTGTCTAGACTTCGCACATGTCGGCCGATGACGTGGCACGAGTCTTCGCGATCGAGGACAAGGTCGAGAGACTCAAAGCAGCCACCGACGGGGTGGCGGCTGCCCAGCAGACCATCAACGAACTCACCAGGATCAGGCGCGCCGTGATCCGCGAACTCCATGCCGAGGGCTGGACGTTCGCCCGGATCGGCGCTGCGGCTGGACTATCCCGTGCGCGCATCCACCAGGTGAGCACGCAGGGACCGGTCCCCGAGGGCCTGTTCTTCGGGCACGGCTCGCTGACCGTGCTCGCTCCCGAGGTCCGCGCGGGCAGGCTACTCGGCGCACCCGACCCAGCGGCCGCTCAGCGCCTGGCCGAGCTGCTGCGCCAGCTGGGCTTCGTGGCGAACGTGGAGACCTTCCTGCCCGGCAGGCCGATCGACCTCAATCGCGACGGCCTGGTGATCCTCGGCGGCCCCGAGCTGTCCCCCAGCCTGCGTCAGCTGGTCGTCGCCGATCCACGGCTGCGCCGGACCGTCACCCGGGCAGGCGACACCCGCCGCGGCATCGAGGACAGGGCAGCGCGCCGCGTGTACCGCCCCGGCGGCACCGAACCGCACGACATCGCCTACCTGGCCCGGCTTCCCCGCCCCGACCGGCGCGGCAGCATCATGCTGATCGACGGCCTGCATCCGCCCGGCTCACTGGGTGCGATCCGATTGCTGGCGACCCGGCTCGCCACCCTGCACGAGCGCGCGAGCACGCATTTGTTCTCGGTACTCATCGCGGTCCGGTACGACCGCACCACCGGCGAACCTGTCGACGCCGACCTACTCACCCCGGTTTATCGGCATGAAACCGACCCTAGGTTGGCTACGACCCGGGTTCGTCCATAGATACATCTAAACTCGCCACACTTTGTGATCTCGATCACGCTACTGTTATGGTTCACAAACTGTCCGCGATGGTTAGATTGCTAGCGAGTAACCGAGTGTGAGTAGGTGAGCGTCACATGTTCTCGTCTCCCGAGGCCAGCGCATGCCGGGTTCTGCCCGTCCGCGCGGCAGGCACGCCGGATCCACGGCCCGTCCCCCCGTTCGATGTCGAGCCGGCCGCCGCCGAGGTCGTCGTCGCCACGCATCGCGTCACCTACAGCGACCGGTTGAAGGTCTTCATCGGCCCGCATGAGGACGTGGACAGCTTTCTGCGCCCGTTGCGCCGGATGGACGGTCATCAGCGCTACGCACTCGATCTGACCGTGCTCCCGGAGCCGATGCCCGCCACCGAGGTGACCGCGACGGTCAGCGCGGCGCGCGGCGATCTCGCCCTGCGGTGCGCGGGCTCGGCCGACGCGATGACCCTGCAGCTACGCATCACGGTCGACCACGTCACCCGCCGCTACACCCTCGGCTCCCCCGGCAGCAGGCTCGGCCTGCCCACGGTGTACGTGCCGCACGGTGACGACGACACCTACGTCTATCCCGAAGAGGTGTTCACCGCCGAGCACGCCGCCGAGATCTTCCGCGGTTTCTTCCACGACGGCGCTGCGCCGGGCGGGCTCCAGCACCGCGAAATCCTCGACTGACCCCGCGCGCGCATGCTGTGCCGTAGCTAGGCTGGTCACGACGGCCACGACCCGTGGACGGTGGCCGCGGGAAGGCCGGTGCGCGATGCGTGATCTGCTCGGGCAGGTGCTCGATCTGCTTCCCGGTGAGCCGGTGGCGCTGGCCAGAGTCGTCGACCGGACCGGTGCCGGTCCCCGGGACACCGGCGCGGCGATGGCGATCACCGCGGACGGGCGGGTCATCGGTTCGCTCTCCGGCGGCTGCGTCGAATCGGCGGTCGTCACCACCGCCGGACAGGTCCTGCTCGACGGCCACGCGAGCACCGAACGCTTCGCCGCGGCAGACGAATTCACCGTCGGCCTGCCCTGCGGCGGCGAGATCGAAGTCTTCGTCGAACGCCTCGACCACTCCGACCTCCCCTTGCTACGCGACCTGCACACCGCCCTCACCGCGCACCAGCCCGTCGCCTACGCCACCACGCTCGAATCCACCCCCGATCGAAAACTCCTGCACCCCGGCCGGATCGAACCATGGCGCAACCTCGACCAGGACGCCGCCGCACTCCTCACCGCAGGACACAACGGCCTGATCGGCGCCCAGGACTGCACCCCCGCCGCCGCGACGCGCCCACGCACCTTCGTCCAGGTCTTCCGCTCCCCGGCCCGCATGATCCTGGCAGGAGCCAACGACTACACCCGCGCCCTCGCCGTGGCCGCCTCCCAGCTCGGCTACCACGTCACCGTCGTCGACGCCCGCGAAACCTTCACCACCCCAGCCCGTTTCCCCGCCGCCGACGAGGTGGTCGTCGACTGGCCCCACCGCTACCTCACCGCGGAGCACCAAGCTGGCCGCATCGATGCCCGCACCGTCATCTGCGTCCTCACCCACGACCCCAAATTCGACATCCCCACCCTGACAACGGCTCTCAACTTCCCCGCCCTAGCCTTCCTCGGCGCCCTGGGCTCCCGCCGAGCCCACACCGACCGCACCCACCGCCTCCACGAACTAGGCCTCCCCGACACCGAAATCTCCCGCATCCGAAGCCCCCTCGGCCTAGACCTCGCCGCCCGCACCCCCGAAGAAACCGCGATCTCCATCCTCGCCCAAATCCTCGCCGACCGAACCGGCGCCACGGCGCAGCCGCTGACAGCCCTCGACGGCCCGATCCACCGCCGCCCCTAGCCGGAACCGCCTGGATCTCTGTACATACCGACCGCACTTCGATACAGTTTGTTTCACAGTTATGAAACATCTTGTATCGCAGGGAGGTTCCGTGCGCCCACCCGATCCCCGAACAGTGCGCAGTCGCGACGCCGCGCTGGCCTCGGCCAGAGAGTTGTTGGTCGAACAGGGACTGGCAGGTCTGACGCACGGCGCCGTCGCGATGCGCAGCGGGATCAGCCGGGCCACGCTGTACCGCCTCTGGCCGGAACCGACCGATCTGGTGCGCGCCACCATCACCTGGCATATCGCCCGCGCGCAGTCACCGCCGACCGGTGATCTGCGCGCCGATCTCCTGACCGAACTGACGGGCACCCGCGCGATGCTCCACCAGCCGGCCAGTGAACAGGCGATGCGAGTGCTGATCGAAAGAGCCGCAGTCGACCCGAAATTCGCGGAGGTCAAGGAGTCGCTGTACCGGTCGGGCACCCGGGTCGTGCGCTCGATCCTGGCCGATGCCGTCACCCGCGGTGACCTGCCCCCCGATCTCGATGTCGACCTGGCCGTCGATCAACTGCACGGCCCCCTGTTCTTTCGCCGGCTCGTCGCCCATCGCAGTTTCGACCTCGACTACGTGCACGCGGTCGTCGACGACTTTCTGCGCTGCCGCTCCACGAAAACCCCACACCAGCAAGGACCTTCGTGACATGACCGCACGCCTGCTCGCCATCCTGGTCGCCGTCGTCACCGTATTCGGAGCGCTACTGGCCGATTTCGTCATTCCGGCCGGCGCCGAACAGCACCTACACAACGACGCCTGGCCGCCACACGCGAAATTCCACGACGCCCAATACATCGTCATGTCCATTCTGCTCGGCGGCCTGGCCCTGCTCCTGCTACTCCGCCCCGGCGGCGCCACCCCTTCCCGGATCCGCACATCCTGCGCCCTCCTCGCCACCCCCTGGCTGGGCCTGCTGGCAGCCTTCCTGTTCCCCGGGACCGCCATCCAGGACCCAGAATTCGACAACCCATCCCTGCTCGGCCTCCACCCGCAGGTCCTCTTGGCCGGGGTCCTGCTGGTCATCTTGGCCACCGCCGCCTTGCTCGTGAACCCGTGCTCGGGTCTTCATCGATGGCGATCCGGTCGCGAAGGTAGCAGAGGCGACCACCCGCAACACGGGCAGCAGACGGGCGCCTCGTCGAGGTGACGAGGCGCCCGGTGCGGTGGATTACGCCGCGACCTGTTCGGGGCGAAGGGTTTTCATCGGGGGGCGGTCTTCGAGGGAGACCTCGGTGGAGTGGGCGATGAATTCGCCGCCGATCATGGGGAACTGGGTGAGGGCGGCGCCGGAGTCGGTGACGCCGCTGCGGCCGAGGGCGGTGCCGAGGATCTGGCGGCTCATGACGCCGAGGTCGGCCAGGGGGCGGTTGCGGTGGGTGCGCACGCCCAGGTTGACCTGGGTGATGGCGTCCATGCCCAGCTGGTCGTAGGTGTCGAGGAGCAGGCCGATCTCGACGCCGTAGCCGGGGGCGAAGGGAACGGCGGTGAGGAGTTCGCGGGTGCCCGCGTACTCGCCGCCGAGGGGCTGCAGGACCTGGGAGAGTTCGGGGCGCAGGGCCGCCAGGAGCGGACGGGCGACGAGTTCGGTGACGCGTCCGCCGCCGTTGGCGTCGACGGACTCGCCCTGGCGCAGCGGGCGGCGGTAGTAGGCCTTTGACAGGTGGGTGTCCGGCATGGTCAGCAGGGGGCCGAGCAGTTTGGGCACGAAGGCCGGGTCGGGGTCGATCAGGTCGGAGTCGACGAAGGCGATCAGGTCGCCCGTCGTGCAAGCCAGCGAGCGCCACAGCGCCTCACCCTTGCCGGGGACCGGCTCGAGTTCGGGAACGGCTTCCTCGCGGGTGAACACCTCGGCGCCTGCCGCGCGGGCGCGGGCGGCGGTGGCGTCGGTGGAACCGGAGTCGAGCACGATCAGTTCGTCGACGAGCGTGCCGAGCAGCGGCCGGATACTGGCCACCACCTCGGCGACGGTGTCTTCCTCGTTCAGCGCGGGCAGCACCACCGAGACGGTGCGGCCCCCCTTGGCGGCGACGAGCTCGCCGACCGTCCAATCGGGGGTGTCCCAGGTGTGGGTGGTGGCCCAGGCGGGCTCGCGGTGTTGGATTTTCATGCCAGACCTCGCAGAGTTCGTGCGGGGGGCCGGATGCCCTGGATCGCGGCGATCATGTCCACGACCCGCCGCGTTTCGGCGACTTCGTGAACCCGGAAGATTCGAGCGCCCGCGGCGGCCGACCATGCGGTCGCCGCCAATGTGCCCTCGACCCTTTCGGTCAGACCGACACCTAAAGTCTCCCCGATAAAATCCTTGTTGCTCAGTGCCATCAGGACTGGCCATCCGGTATTTACAAGACCGTCGATTCCGCGCAACAACTCGAGCCCGTGATAGGTGTTTTTTCCGAAATCATGGGTGGGATCGATCACGATGCCGTCCCGGCGCACACCCGCGGCCGCCGCATTTTCCGCCGCGGCGACAACCGTCGCCGTCACCTCGGCCACCACATCGGCATAGCGGACCCGATGCGGGCGCGTGCGCGGCACCGCCCCGCCGGTGTGACTGCAGACGATGCCGGCGCCTGTTTCGGCGGCCACGTGCACCAGGTCGGGATCCGCGCCTGCCCAGGTGTCGTTGACGAGATCGGCGCCGACGCCGACAGCGGCCCGCGCGACATCGCTGCGCCAGGTATCCACACTGATCAACAGGTCGGGATACTTCGCCCGGATCGCCGCGACGAACGGGACCACCCGCCGCGTTTCCTCGACGGCGTCGACCGTGACGCCCGGGCCCGCTTTCACCCCGCCGATATCGACCAGATCAGCGCCTTCGTCGACGGCGCGGGCCACGCGTTCCATGGCGGCCTCGTCGCTGAATGTCGCACCACGGTCGTAGAAGGAGTCCGGGGTGCGATTCACGATCGCCATCACCAGGGCACGATCGGTCGCCACTGCCCGCCCGCAAAAGGTAGGCGTAACCGCGACTTCTGCCGACGACTCAGCACCGCTTCTGCTGGTGCTCCGGGCAGGCGGTTGTGCGTCTGGTCGGGGTTCGGGCGTGCCCGACGAGTTACCCATGTTCATGCGAAATCAGACGTTACCTTGCTATCGCGGGGCGTTCCGGGCTACCGCGGCGCCTGACCGGCCGCGACGTCGGCCGCGTACCCGTCGTAGGCCGGCACATAGCCGGTGGCAGGACCCGACAGCACGTACAGCCGGCTGTCCCCGTCCACGGCATACCCCTGCTTGCGCAACTCCACCTTGCGGCTCTTGAACGTCGAGGTCTGCTCCAGCTCCGCCACCACCCGCACGAACAGCGGGATCGCGTACATCGGCAGCCGCTGGTAGACCGTCGCCGCCAGCGCCTTGCCGTCGAACTCCGCGCCGGGACGCAGGGTCACCGCGGCCATGCCCGCCTTGCCGTCGGTGCCGGGGATGTCGACGCCGTAGACGACGGCCTGCTCGATGTTCTCGTCGTGGTCGAGCGCGCCCTCGACCTCCGTGGTCGCCACGTTCTCGCCCTTCCAGCGGAACGTGTCACCGAGCCGGTCGACGAAGGCGATGTGCCAGAAGTGCTGATCGCGGACGAGGTCGCCGGTGTCGAACCAGCAATCACCCTTCTTGAAGCCGTCGCGGACCAGCTTGGACTCCGACGCCTTCTTGTCGGTGTAGCCGTCGAAGGGCTGGCGGTCGTTCACCTTCGCCAGCAGCAGGCCGACCCCACCCGAGCGCACACGGCGCAGCTTCCCGTCGCTGCCGCGCCGCGCCTTGCCGGTCTCGTCGTCGTATTCCACGACCGCGTAGGGCAGCGGGCACAGTCCGGCGGTCCGGTCGACGCCGAACGCGTTGACGAACGCCAGCGGCGCCTCGCTCGACCCGTAGAACTCGACCACCCGGCCGATCCCGAACCGCCTGCGGAACTCGTCCCACAGCTCCGACCGCAGACCGTTGCCGACGGCGAGGCGGACCCGGTTGTTCTTCTCGGCGGGCCGCACCGGCTGGTTGAGCAGGTACCGGCACAGTTCGCCGATGTAGATGAACGCCGTCGCGCGCTCGCGGGCGATCTCGTCCCAGAATCCCGACGCCGAGAACTTGCGGCTGAGCACATAGGTCGCCTCACCCGCCAGCACCGCCGACAGCGCGACCGTGAGCGCGTTGTTGTGATACAGCGGCAGGCAGCAGTACAGGGCGTCGTCCGCGCGCAACCGAACGCCGAGGCCACCGAGCCCGGCCATGCTCTTGGTCCAGCGATAGTGGGTCATCACGCTGGCCTTGGGCAGGCCGGTGGTGCCGGAGGTGAAGATCAGGAACGCCCGCTCGCCCGCGGTGACCTGGGCGCACACGGCCGGGTCGGCATCGGGTGCGGTGCGGGCGGATTCGGCGAGTTCCTCGGCGGTGAGCACGTTCGCGGCGGGCTCGGGCAGCGAGTCCAGGGCCTCGGCGCATTCCTCGCCGACCACGTTGAGCACGCTGTCGAGCAGGCCGATGCTGTGCGCGAGCACCTGATCGCGCTGGTTGTAGTTGAGCAGGCCCGCGCTGCCACCGAGCTTGAGCACGGCGAGCACCGTGAACAGGGTCTCCGGCCGGTTGGTCATCAGCACGCCGACCACGTCGCCGCGCCGCACCCCGCGCGCGGAAAGCACTGCCGCGTACCGGTTCACCTCGCTGTTGGCGGCACGATAGGTGTAGGAGCGGCCCTCGAAACGCAGGAACACGCGGTCGGGCCTGCGGTGGGCGACCCGCTGGAAATACAGGCCGATGGAGGCTTTGGCCTTGGGCCCCACCAGCATTCCGCGCGCATTGCGCAGCATGCCTGGCGCGTCCAGCGCCATCCCGGGCAGCGCCTTGGCCAGGTCGAAAACGCTCACGGTCGAGCGGGCGTCATTGCTCACGTCGAATCTCTCCTAGCCGGCCGCAGCCGGGTTCAGCGCAGCGAATGCGGCGGGCAGGTCGGCGACCACGGTGATGCGGTCGCGCGCGTGCGGCGCCACCATTCCGCGCTCGTACAGTTCATCGATCCAGCGGAACAGCCCGCTGTAGAAGCCGTTCGCGTCCAGCACCACAACGGGTTTGGCGTGCTCGCCGAGATAGCCGCCGGTCCACGTCTCGAAGAACTCCTCGAGCGTGCCGACCCCACCCGGCAGCGCGAGAAACGCGTCGGAGCGGGCCTCCATCAGCTGTTTACGCTGACGCATGGTGTCGGTGACGAGCAGCTCGCCCGCGTCGACATCGGCGACTTCCTTGTGCACCAGATGTTTCGGGATCACCCCGACGGTGTGCGCGCCACCCGCGCGGGCTGCGGTGGCGACCGCGCCCATCATCGACACGTGACCGCCGCCGGAGACCAGTTGCCAACCGCGCCGGGCGATCTCGGTACCCACGCGCGCGGCCAGGCTGATCAGATCGGGATCGGTGGTGCTGGCCGAGCAGTAGACGCAGACGGAGTAGGGCGCGCTCACCACTTGTCCTCGGTGCCGAGCCGCTCGATGTTCGCGTGATTGCCGGTCTCGCCCTGGATGATGCGCACGACCTCGTCGACGCTGTCGGTGAGCTGGAGCAGGTCGAGGTCCTCGGGCGCGATCTTTCCCGAACCCGCCAGCGAATCACGCAGCCAGTCGGCCAGACCCGACCAGTAGGCGGTGCCGAACAAGATGATCGGGAACCGGGTGATCTTGCGGGTCTGCACCAGGGTCAGCGCCTCGAACAGTTCGTCGAGGGTGCCGAAGCCGCCCGGCAGGCAGACGAAGGCCTGCGAGTACTTCACGAACATCGTCTTGCGCACGAAGAAGTACCGGAAGTTGATGCCGAGATCGACCCAGTCGTTGAGGCCCTGCTCGAACGGCAGCTCGATGCCGAGCCCGATCGAGTAGCCGCCCGCCTCCGACGACCCGCGGTTGGCGGCCTCCATCGCGCCAGGTCCGCCACCGGTGATCACCGCGAAACCGGCCTTGGTGAGCGCGGCTCCGATCGCCCTGCCCGCCACGTACTCGGGATCGGTGCTCGCCGTGCGCGCCGAACCGAACACGGTGACCGCGGGCGGAACCTCGGCGAGCGCGCCGAATCCCTCGACGAATTCGGCCTGGATCCGCAGCACCCGCCACGGATCGGTGTGTACCCAGTCGCTGTCCTGCCGGGTGTCGAGCAGGTTCCGGTCCGCGGTCCGCATCCCTGGTTTGCGATCCCGCCGGAACATCACCGGCCCACGGAACTTCGCCGTGGGTTTGACCTTCCCAGCCTGATCAGCGGAATCGGTAGACATACCCCCACGCTACTGGGTCCGCCTGACCGGCAGTCGTCAGCGGGCTGACAGGTAGGTGCGCAGCATCGCGGCGACAGCGGTGATCTGGCTCAGCGGGACGTGTTCGTCGCGCTTGTGGGCCAGATTGGGGTCGCCGGGACCGAAGTTGACGGCGGGGATGCCGCGGGCAGCGAAGCGGGAGACATCGGTCCAGCCGTACTTGGCCCGGACGCCGCCACCACCGTGCGCGTTGACCGAGTCGATGAGGGTGCGCGCGGCGGGCGCGGTGAGGCCGGGCAGCGCGCCGGGTGAGGAGTCGGTGACCACGAAGTCGACGTCGAGCCCGTCGAACACCTCGCGCACGTGGGCGATGGCCTGCTCGACCGTGCGATCGGGGGCGAAGCGGAAGTTCACATCCACCTCGGCGGCATCGGGCACCACATTGCCCGCGACCCCGCCGGACACGCGCACGGCCGACAGGCCCTCGCGGTACACGCAACCGTCGATGTCGACCTCACGCGCCTCGTAGGCCGACAACCGGGCCAGCACCGGCGCGAGCCCGTGGATCGCGTTGACGCCGAGCCAGGCCCTTGCCGAATGCGCCCGCACGCCCGCGGTGCTCAGCCGCACCCGCAGCGTGCCCTGGCACCCGGCCTCGATCCAGCCGCCGGAGGGTTCGCCGAGGATGGCCAAATCACCGTCGAGCCACTCCGGCAGTTCCCGTTCGATACGGCCGAGTCCGTTGAATTCGGCGGCGATCTCCTCGGCGTCGTAGAAGATCAGCGTCAGGTCGTGCGCGGGTTCGGCGATGGTGGCCGCGAGGTGCAGGAACACCGCGTCGCCGGACTTCATGTCGACGGTGCCGCAACCGAACAGCACAGGCTCGCCGTCCACCGTGTCCGGGCGGCTCGGGACGTTGTCGGCGATCGGCACGGTGTCCAGATGCCCGGCCAGAATCACCCGCGTCGGCAGCCCGCGGTGGGTCCGCGCCAGCACCACGTTGCCGTGCCGCAGCACCTCGAACCCGGTGGTCTGCTCCCGTAATGCCTGCTCGACCAGATCCGCGATCTTGACCTCGTCCAGCGACACACTGGGGACGTCGACCAGGGCGGCCGTCAGCTGAATGGGGTCGGCATGCAAATCGAAAGTCACCTCTCGACAGTAGTACGGACGCCGGTCGACGGAGCGAATCAAGGGCAAATATTGCGATTGTTTGACGATGAACCCCCTTGTGTGGCAGTCGAATTGCGCCGAGTTGGCGTTCTCGTGCTGCCAATATCCGGGCAGCCGGAAAACGGAGGGGTTCACACGAAATGAAGTTCGGAAAGATCACTACCGCTGCATTCCTGGCGATCACCGCGATGGGGATTTCCGCGGCCACCGCCAACGGTCGGCCCGCCGTGGCGACCGAGCAGCCTGCCGTAGTGGCTTCGGGGGGCGCGACTTCTGGGGTTGCCGACGGCATCAACTACACCACCGCGGTGTCGCCTGCCGACAAGACCATCACCTGGGCGGTCGACAGCGGCCGGTTCGTGCTCGCCGCGGACGGCTCCGCGGTGCAGCTGCGCACCGAGGACGGCGTGACCGTCGACCAGGCGCCGCTGCGCTCCGAGGTCGCCGGGCTGCCGATCGCGGTCACCCCGCAGATCAGCGAGGACGGCCGCACCGTCACGCTGGCCGCGTCGATGACGCAGGAGGACACCGCGAAGCTGCAGGACGTCGCGGGTCTGCGCGACATCAGCTCCTACGACCGGCTCATGGAGCAGGTCGACAAGAATCTGCCCGGCATCGTCATCGGCGGCATCATCGGCGCGTTCTTCCCGTTCCTGTGGCTGATCACCATCCCGGCCGGAATGCTGATCGGCGGTTACGTGATGGGTGGCCAGGAATTCCTGGACTCCGTCATCGCGTTCGCCACCGGCCAGCCCTGACCCGAGGCGAGCAACACCACACGGGTGCGCGGGCGATTCTGCCCGCGCACCCGTGTGCGTCGGGGGTGGCCGACACAATTCCCCGCAGACCGGGCAAAATGAGCACCGTGAGTATTCAGGGAGCAACTGCAGTCGGCATCGCGAACGTCACCTCGGACGGCACCGTCCTCGACACCTGGTACCCCAGCCCCGAGCTGGGCGCATTCACCGAGACCGGCTCCAAGCGCGTCGAGGCGGCGGAGGTGCCCGAGTTCGCCGAGCTGCTCGGTGTCGACGCGGCGCGCGGCGTCGAGGTGATCGCGGTGCGCACCACGATCGCCGACCTGTCGGCCGCCCCGGTCGACGCGCACGACGTCTACCTGCGCCTGCACCTGCTCTCGCACCGGCTCGTGCAGCCGCACGGCGTGAACCTCGACGGCCAGTTCGGCCTGCTCAGCAATGTCGTGTGGACCAACCACGGCCCGTGCGCGGTGGACGGCTTCGAGCAGACCCGGCTGAAGCTGCGCGCCCGCGGCCCGGTCACCGTGCTCAGCATCGACAAGTTCCCCCGGATGGTCGACTACGTCGTGCCGTCGGGCGTGCGCATCGGCGACGCCGACCGGGTCCGGCTCGGCGCGCACCTCGCCTCGGGCACCACCGTCATGCACGAGGGCTTCGTCAACTTCAACGCGGGCACCCTGGGCAACTCGATGGTCGAGGGCCGCATCTCGGCGGGCGTCGTCGTCGGCGACGGCTCCGACATCGGCGGCGGCGCGTCCACCATGGGCACCCTGTCCGGCGGCGGCACCACCGTGATCTCGGTCGGCGAGCGTTCGCTGCTCGGCGCGAACGCGGGCCTTGGCATCCCGCTCGGCAACGACTGCGTCCTCGAGGCCGGTCTGTACCTGACCGCGGGCACCAAGGTCACCGGACCGGACGGCACCGTGGTCAAGGCCGCGACCCTGGCCGGTCAGAACAACCTGCTGTTCCGCCGCAATTCCACCACCGGCGCGGTCGAGGTCGTGCCGCGCAAGGGCACCGGCATCGAACTCAACGCCGCACTGCACGCCAACGACTGAGGTTTCTCCCCGGCGGCCCCGTACTCGCGAGAGTGCGGGGCCGTTGTCGTTCCCGGAGCGCGGCCTCACCGTCGCCGAACTCGTCGGCCCCAGCACCGATGGTGCGTGACCCAGATCACCATCACAAACATGGCCTCTCCCGCATCCCATAGCCGACCCAGATTTTTCCCGGCAGGAGGCAGACGATGGACATCGTGGTGATCGGCGCAGGATATGCGGGAACCGTGGCGGCGAACCGACTGGCGAAGAAGGCTCCGGAGGCCCGGATCACCGTGGTCAACCCACGGCCCGATTTCGTCGAACGGGTCCGGCTGCACGAGCAACTGGCCGGAACCGGCACGGCCGCGACCCCACTCGCCGACATGCTCGCCCCCGCCATCGCGACCCGCGTGGCGGGCGCGGACAAGATCGGCGACGGCACCGTGACTCTCGACGACGGCACCGCTGTCGACTTCGACCACTTGTTCGTCGCGGTCGGCAGCACGGCGACGCCGCTGCCCGGCGCGATCCCGGTCGGCACGTGGGAGGGCGCCGAGCAGGCGCGCGCGGCCTTGGCCGCGCTGCCCGCGGACCGGGCCGTCACCGTCATCGGGGGCGGACTGACCGGCATCGAGACCGCGGCGGAGATCGCGGAGGCCAGGCCGGATCTACGAGTTCGACTGGTGGGGGCCGAGATCGGCGCGAGCCTGTCGGCAGGCGGACAGCGGCGCGTGCGGCGCGGGCTGGACAGGTTGGGCGTGGAGATCCGGACGGACGCGGTCGAGCGGATCGAGCACGGAACGGTGCGGCTGCGCTCGGGCGGCGCACTCGCGTCGGACCTGACGCTGTGGGCGGTGGTGTCGGGGGTGCCCGACCTGGCCGCACGCAGCGGGCTCGCGGTCGACGCCGACGGCCGGGCGCTGGTCGACCCGTACCTGCGCAGCGTGACCGATCCGCGCGTCTTCGTCATCGGCGACTGCGCCGCCGTGCCAGGGGCGCGAATGGCCTGCGCGACGGCGGCGCCGCAGGGCGCGCACGCGGTGGATACGCTGGTCCGGATGATCGAAGGACGTGAGCCACGGCCCTATTCGATGGGATATAGCGGCCAGGCACTGAGCGTCGGCAGGCGCGACGCCGTCGTCCAGTCCTCGCGCCGCGACGACAGCCCGCTACCGGTGTCGTTCGCGGGCCGCGGCGCCGCGTTCACCAAGGAGCGCATCGTCCGGTATGCCGCGTGGAGCGCGCGCACCGGCAACAGTGTGTGGTTGAGCGGTCCGAAGCGGTGAGCGCCGAGCACGAGCAGACCTTCGCCGAGAACCGGCGACTGCTCTTCTCCATCGCCTACGAGATCCTCGGTTCGGTCGTCGACGCCGAGGACGTGCTGCACGACAGCTATCTGCGGTGGGTCGACGTCGACCTGGCTCCCGTCGAGAACCCGCGCGCCTACCTCGCCCAGATCGTCACCAGGCAGGCGCTCGGCGTCCTGCGCTCGGCCGCGCGCCGGCGCGAGGAGTACATCGGGCCGTGGCTGCCCGAGCCCTTGGCCGCGGCGTCCGAGGGCGGGGTCGAGCACGTGCTGACCGGCGAGGCGGTGACCACCGCGATGCTGCTCGTGCTCGAGACCCTGACCCCGGTGCAGCGGGCGGTGTTCGTGCTGCGCGAGGTGTTCGCGTTCAGCTATGCCGAGATCGCCACGGCCGTCGGCAAATCCGAAGCGGCTGTGCGGCAATTGAATCAGCGTGCCAGGGATCGCGTGCACGAGAAGCGGCCCACCGCGATCGCGACACCGGCCGAGGCGCAGTCGGTGGCCGAGCGCTTCTCGATCGCGGCGGCCACCGGCAATGTGCAGGCGCTGATGGACGTGCTCGCTCCCGACGTGGTCTTCATCGGCGACGGCGGCGGCGTGGTCAGCGCGGTGCGCAGGCCGGTGTTCGGGCCGGACAAGGTGGCGCGGCTGGTCATCGGCCTGTTCCAGAAGGGCTTCCGGATGGGCGAGGTGGGCGTGCACTTCGGCGTCTACAACGCGATGCCCACGGTCGCCGCGACCCTCGATGGCGTGCTCGACCAGGTGACCTCCATCGAGGTCACCGAGGGCGTCGTCACGGCGGTGTACTGCGTGCGCAATCCCGACAAGCTCCGGGCCGTGCGCATCCCGGAGTGACCCGGCCGATACTCGACTCGGCCCGCCGCGCGCAGTACGCTCGACTCTTATACGGAACCGTATAACTGGAGGAACGATGCCACTCCCACCCGGCCAGCGCGCCGTCGAAGGCTTCCCCCGCTTCGGCACCCACCTCCATCACCCGCCGCCGCCGGTCCCCGAACACCCGGTGATCGAGATCGATGGCGCGGTGACGGCGCCCGTCACCCTGTCCGAGACCGACCTCGCCCAGCTGCCGCGGCAGCGCATGGAAGCCGACTTCCATTGCGTCGCAGGCTGGTCGGCCACCGGCCTGGTGTGGGAGGGCACCCCGTTCACGACGTTCTACCGATTGCGGGTCGAGCCGGCACTGCGTCCGGGCGCGACGATCAGCCATGTCGTCTTCGAAGGTCTCGACGGCTACCAGTCGGTCGTCCTGCTCGAGGACGCCCTCGCCGACGACGTGCTCATCGCCGACCGGCTCGACGGACAGCCGCTGAACAGCGACCACGGCGCTCCGGTGCGGCTGGTGAGCCCACGCCAGTACGGCTTCGTCAATACGAAGCACCTGTGCCGCATCGAATTCCACACCTCGCCGCCCGCCGACCCCGACAAGTGGTCACCGCTGGCCGCGCACCGCAGGGCGCGGGTCTGGGAGGAGGAGCGGCACCGCTACCTGCCCGCCCGGGTGGTGCGGCCGATCTACCATCGCCTCATCGGGCCGATCCGCGCGCTGAGCGCCAGGGGCAGCGAGAAGCGGGCCCGGTGACGCACGCGTCAGCCCAGTAGCTTCTTCTGCACCTTGCCCATCGCATTGCGGGGCAGCGTGTCGACGAAACGGACCTCGCGCGGCCGCTTGTGCGCCGAAACCTGCGCGCCCACATGGGCGATCAGCTCGGCGCCGAGCTCGGCGGAACCACCCTCGCGCGGCACGACGAAGGCGACGATGCGCTGGCCCAGGTCGTCGTCGGGCAGGCCGACCACGGCGACCTCGGCCACCGCGGGATGACCGAGCAGGGCGGTCTCGATCTCGCCTGCGCCGATGCGATAGCCACCGGATTTGATGAGGTCGATGGACTCGCGCCCGACGATGCGGTGGAAATCGTCGGCGTCGATGACGGCGACGTCGCCGGTGCGGAACCAGCCGTCCTCGGTCCAGTCCGCCGCGGTGGCCTCGGGCCGGTTGAGATACCCGTCGAACAGCATCGGCCCGCGCACCTGGAGGGCGCCGATGCTCTCCCCGTCGTGCGGGACGGGCGCCCCTGACTCGTCGCGCAGCCGGGTCTCCACGCCGCTGACCGGGGTGCCGACCCAGCCGGGCCTACGCTCGCCGTCGGCGCGGGTCGACAGCGTGATCATGGTTTCGCTCATGCCGTAGCGCTCCACCGGCGGCTGCCCGGTGAGCTCGGCCAGCTTCTCGAACACCGGCACCGGCAGCGGCGCGCTGCCCGACACCAGCAGCCTGGCCTTGCCCAATTGCCGTGCCAGCTCAGGCTGTTCGACGATCCGCGACCACACCGTCGGCACCCCGAAGTACAGGCTGCCGCCCGCCGCCGCGTAGGCCTCGGGTGTCGGCTTGCCGGTGTGGATCACCGGGCTGCCGACCCGCAGCGGTCCGAGCAGGCCGAGGATCAGCCCGTGCACATGGAACAGCGGAAGTCCGTGCACCAGTGTGTCTTTCCAGGTCCAGTCCCACGCCTCGGCGAGGGCGTCGAGCCCGGCGGCGATCGCCCCGCGGCTCAGCATCACGCCCTTGGGCGCCCCGGTGGTGCCCGAGGTGTAGAGGATGAAGGCCGTCGACGCGGGATCCGGCTCGGGATAGGTGTGCCAGGAGCGGGCGTGCAGGCGCACCGGCACCACCGGCAGCTCGGTCCCCTCCGGTGCCGCGCCGAGCCAGGCCTGCGCACCGGAATCACGCAGGATGTGCTCGAGCTCGGCCGCACCGGAGTCCGGCGGCACCGGCACCACGGTCACCCCGGCGATCAGGCAGCCGACCACCGCGAGCACCGTGCGCACGGTCGGCTCGGCCAGCACCGCGACCCGGTCCGCGCGGGCGATGCGCTCGGCCACCGAGGTCGCCGCACCCAGCAGGTCGGATCGCGACAAAGTGGCATCATCGATGGTGACGGCGTCGGGAATGTCGGCCCCGGCGGCGATGGCGTTGGGATTCAGCGAGGCGAGCAGCAGCGGCGGACCGTAGGGCATCCGTCCACGCTAACGCGGCGATGTTTCGGTGCTACGCGCCGCCGTCCGTTGACTCCCCGACGACATGATGAGACATTCTCCATATAGTTCTCTCACCGATGAAGGGGTCAACGATGACCATCCTTGCTCGCGCACGTTCGGGTCGGACCGAACCGGCGGAATTCGACATCCGGGACTACGTCGACGGTTCGGCCGCCTTCTGGGGCGCGACCGCCAATGTGATCATGCAGCTCAGTCTGGCACCCGTCGGCTACGGCGTCGCGGAATCGCGAGTACACAGCGGCAGCATCATGAAGCATCCGGTGAAGCGAACACGGACCACCCTCACCTATCTGTCGGTGGCGCTGATGGGCACCGACGCCGATCGCGCCGCCTACCGCACCGCGATCAACGGCGCGCACAAATACGTCCACTCCACGGCCGCGAGCCCGGTGAAGTACAACGCCTTCGACAAGAACCTGCAGCTGTGGGTGGCCGCCTGCCTGTACTGGGGCTCGGTCGACGTGATGCGCCGCGTCTACGGCCCCATCGACGACGACATCGCCGACACCTTCTACGAGTACGCCCACCACCTCGGCACCACCTTGCAGGTGCCGAAGGCGATGTGGCCTGCCGACCGCGCCGCATTCGACGCCTACTGGGCCGCGAATCTGCCGATGACCAGCGTCGATCCCACCATCAAGGCCTACTTCGACGACCTGCTCGACCTGAAGATGATCAGCCCGCCGTTGCGGCTGCCGTTCGCCCGGTTCCACCGCTGGTTCACCACCGGCCTGCTCCCCCAGCACCTTCGCGACGAACTCGGCCTCACCTGGACCGAGCATGACGAGCGCAAGCTCAACCAGCTGATGCGCGCCAGCGGCGTGGTGTGGGGCCGGATGCCGCGGGTCGTCCGCAATTTCCCGTTCAACGCGACCCTGGCCGACATGCGCCGCCGCAACCACAGGGGCAAGCCGCTGATCTGATCGGCGCTCCCGCGCGCCTCCCCCGCTGACCTGCGACTTTCGGGTTTCATTCCCGACGATCTGATCGCCGTCGCCGCAGAATCGGAGGAACGCTCGTGAGTATTCGAACACTGGCAGGGTGCGTGGCGGCGGTCGCCGTCGGTCTCGTGATCGCCGCGCCCGCCGCCAACGCCGACGAGGACCCGACCACGGTGCCGCCACGGACCGCCATCTCGCTGCGCACACCCGGCGGATTCGGTTGGGGCACAGCCAATGAGCACGAGTCGCGCTCGGCGCTGTCGATGTCCAAGCTCTACATCGTCGACTACGCGCTGCGCCACGGCGACGGCTCGCCGGAGGACCGGGCGCTGTCGGAGCGGATGATCCGCGACTCCGACGACGGCGCCGCCACCCAGCTCGCGTCCAAGTATCCGCAGGCCATCGAGGCGACCGCGAGCGAATACGGATTGCGCCAGACCCACGGCACCGCCGACTGGGGCCGGTCGAGCACCAGCACGGCCGACATCACCGACTTCCTGTCCGCCAAGCAGCGCACCGACCCCGGCTCGCCGATCTTCGAGTGGATGGCGGGCGCGAGCAATACCGCCGCCGACGGCACACCCCAGAACTGGGGCACCGCCCAGCTGCCCGGCGTGCAGGGCAGCAAGTGGGGCTGGTCGGATGTGGGCGCCCCCGAGGTCGCCTCCGCGTCCTTCGGATCCGGTTTCTCGGTGGCCGCGCACACCTACGGCAGCCCGGCCGACCAGTCCGCGGATGTGCTCGACGCACTGCCCGCGCTGATCGTGCGCCTGGTGGTCGGCCCGCACTAGCCCATGTGCGGGTAGCGGTGGCCGGTCGGCGGGACGAAGGTTTCCTTGATCACGCGCGGGGCGACCCAGCGCAGCAGGTTCAGCGGAGATCCCGCCTTGTCGTCCGTGCCGGAGGACCTGGCTCCGCCGAAGGGCTGCTGACCGACCACCGCGCCGGTGGGCTTGTCGTTGATGTAGAAGTTGCCCGCCGCGAAACGCAGTGCGGCACTAGCCTTCTCGATGACCGCGCGGTCCTGGGCGAAGACGGCGCCGGTGAGTGCGTACGGTGACGTCGAATCCACCTCGGCGAGAATGACATCGAAGGCGTCGGGTGCGTCGTCGTCGTAGACGTACACCGGCAGGATGGGCGCGAAGTACTCGGTGCTGAAGGCCTCGTCGCGCGGGTCGTCGGCGATCAGGACCGTCGGGCGGACGAACCAGCCGACGCTGTCGTCGTAGGTGCCACCCGCCGCGATGGTGACGCCGGCGTCCCTGGCCCGCTCGATCGCGGTGACCCCCTTGTCGTAGGCGCGCTGATCGATCACCGCCCCACCGAAATTCGCGAGATCGGCGACATCGCCGTAGCTGATCTCCTCGACCGCGGCCAGGAACTTCTCACCCATCGTCCGCCACAGCGACCGCGGTACGTAGGCGCGGGAGGCGGCCGAGCACTTCTGGCCCTGATATTCGAAGGCGCCGCGAATCATGGCGGTGGACAACGCATCCGGGTCCGCCGAGCGATGCGCGAGGATGAAATCCTTCCCGCCGGTCTCGCCGACCAGCCGCGGATAGGCGTTGTAGCCACCGATATTCGCGCCGACCTGGTGCCAGAGGTGCTGGAAGGTCTTGGTCGAACCGGTGAAGTGGATACCGGCCAGGCGCGAATCGGCGAGCGCGACCTCCGAGAGATTCCGGCCGTGGCCGGTGACCAGGTTGATCACGCCGGGCGGCAGGCCGGCGGCCAGCAGGATCTGCATGGTGACCCACGCCGCGAGCGTCTGCGCGGACGACGGCTTCCAGATCACCGTATTGCCCATCAGCGCGGGCGCGGTGGGCAGATTGCCCGCGATGGCGCTGAAGTTGAACGGGGTGATCGCGTAGACGAAACCCTCCAGCGGCCGGTGGTCCATCCGGTTCCAGACACCGGGGCTCGACTGCGGCTGCCACTCGAGCAGCTGCCTGCCATAGGCGACATTGAACCGCCAGAAGTCGACCAGCTCGCACGGCGCGTCGATCTCGGCCTGCACCGCCGACTTCGACTGCCCGAGCATGGTCGCCGCGGCGACGGTCTCCCGCCACGGCCCCGCCATCAGATCGGCGGCCCGCAGGAAAACCGCCGCGCGCGCATCGAACGACATCTCCCGCCACTGCGGCCCCGCGGCAATGGCCGCCTCGATCGCGTCACTGGCCTCCTCATGCGTGGCATCGGTATAGGTGCCGAGCACCAGCGACCGCCGATGCGGCGCCACGATCCCGTGCCGCTCCCCCTCCCCGCTGCGCTCTACCCCGCCGATCACCATCGGCACATCCACACACTCCCCCGCGATCTCCCTCAACCGCGCCCGCAGCCGCTCCCGCCCCGCCGTCCCCGGCGCATACGACTGCGCGGGCTCGTTCGCGGGCACCGGAACCACCGTGACAGCGTCCATACCCCGAGGCTATCGCCGCCGCCCCAAGATCGCCCGGATCAGTGCGCGCTCGGCGCGTGACCGGTCAGAAGGATGCCTGCTGCCACCAGTCGTCGCGGGTCTCCTCGAAGGAATGACCGGGCCAGGACACCTCGACCACCGAGTTGGCGCTGAACACATTGCCGCGTTCTCTGGCGGCCAGGGTGAACGGTGCGGCTGGGTCGCGGGGGCGGTAGGCCGCCAGGCTGGTGTGGTGCAGCTGGCGGATGGCGTCCTCGGTGGTGTGGCGGGCGAGGTAGGCCTCGGCGTCGGCGGCGGTCGGGTACTCGGTGTACCAGGCCAGCACGCCGTTGGCGTCGGTGCAGGTGATCTGGCGCAGCGGTGCCGGGTCGCCGGGCAGGACCACCAGCGAGGGTGTGGCCGAACACGACGCGTCGCGCCAGCCGCGGCCGTCGGGCCGGATCGGGATCAGGTCGGTGAAGCCCGACGCGACCGACTCGTGTGCACCCCAGGTCGGGGCGGGTGGCACCCGGGTGGGCCGCACGAACTTCCAGTAGATCGCGCCGACACCGACGAGGCCGACACCGGCGACCATGGCGAGTACGAGCAGGGTCACCGCGAGTGCCCGCCATCGCGAGGACACCGCCTTGCGCGGCGGCGGAGTCGCGCCCCGATGCGGACTCGCCGAGCTGCCGACGGGCCCACCCCAGCCGGGTCCGCCGGCAAGCGGCAGTTGGGGCGCCGAATTCGGGGGCGCGACAAGTGTTGCCATCGTCGGCCTCGAATCCGACTGTGCGACCGGCCCCTGCGACCCGGATTCGCGTAGCGCCTGTGCCTGCGGCGCCGACGGGTTCGATGCCTGCGCGTTCGGCCGCGAAGCGGACCCCAACGCACCGACGGCCGTCTCCGCGAACTCCGCACAGCTGCCGAATCTTTCGGTCGGATCCTTTGCCAGGCAGCGGGCGATCACCGCATCGATGCCCGCGGGCAGGGCGGGAACCGCGGCGGACGCACGCGGCGCCGGCTTGCTCAGGTGGGCCGCGACCACCGCGCCGGGATTGTCTGCGGGGAAAGGGCTTTCACCCGTGAGCAAGGTGAACAGGGTGCAGCCGAGGGAGTACTGGTCGGAGCGGTGGTCGACCGGGGCGCCCGAGAGCTGTTCCGGTGAGGCGTAGGCGAGGGTGGCCAGGAAGGCGCCGGTGCGGGTGAGCTGGCGGGCGTCGCCGCGGAGGCGGGCGATGCCGAAGTCGGTGAGCAGGACGCGGTCGCCGCTGCGGGCGCGGGCCAGCAAGATGTTGGCGGGCTTCACATCTCGGTGCAGGACGCCGCGTTCGTGGGCGTAGTCCAGCGCCTCGGCGGTCTGGGCGACGATGTCGACGGCGCGGGCGGGATCCAGTGATGTGCCGCGAAACACCGACGCGTCGGTGCCGTCGACGTACTGCATGGAGATCCACATCAGCCCGTCCTCGACGCCGCGATCGAGGACCGACACGATGCCGGGATGATCGAGATGCGCCGACACATCGGCCTCACGCTCGAACCGGCCGCGTACCTCCGGGTCCGAATACAGTTCGCGATTCAGCAGTTTCAGCGCCACCTGCCGCGGCAGCCGCGGATGCGCCGCCAGGTAGACCGTCCCCATTCCACCCCGGCCGAGCAGCCGTTCGATCCGATACCCGGCGAACACCGTGCCCGCGCCGAATTCCACCCCGTGCATCCGTGACGAGCCTTCCGATCTCCACTGCTCCGACTGCCGGACCATAGCCGATCCGGCAGCCGGAGCGCGAGATCAGCCCAGATCGTCGGCGATGATGCGTTCGATATTGCGTTCGGCCAGCGCGGTGATGGTGACGAACGGGTTCACGCTGGTGTTGCCGGGGATCAGCGCGCCGTCGATGACGTAGAGGCCCTGGTATCCGTGCAGGCGACCATAGTTGTCGGTGGCCTCGTTGAGCACGCACCCGCCGAGCGGGTGATAGGTGAAGTCGTCACCCCAGGTCTTGTAGACGCCGAACAGGTCGGTCCGGTAGATCGTGCCTTCCTTCTTGTTGATCTTGTCGAAGATCCGCTTGGCCGCGTCGATCGAGGACTGATTCCAGGCGGTCTGCCAGTTCAGATCCACCTTGCCGGTGCCGGAGTTGAAGGTGAACTTCGCCCGGTTCGGGTTCTTCGTAATCGCCAGGTACAGGCTCACATACGTCTCGATGCCGGACGGGAACGGCGCGACCTCGGCGAATGCCGGGCCACCCGCGTCGGCCCAGTTGTCGATGCCCAGGCACGGCATGGCCGACTGCAGGCTGCCGGTGGCGTCCCACATGTGGTTGGCGCGACCGACCATGACATTGCCGTTGTTGCCCCACTTCTGACCGACCGCGTCGGACAGATTGCGCAGCTGCCCTTTGGCTTTCATGGCGACCAGCAGCTTGCTGGTGCCGACGCTGCCCGCCGCGAAGAAGACCCGGTCCGCGACAACCTTTTTGGTGGCGGTGGTGCGACCCTGGGTGTCGATCTGGGCCATCTCGACCTCGTAGCCGCTGCCGCTGGGCGTGACCGAGGTGACCATGTGCTGGGCGGCGATCGTCACCTTGCCGGTGCCGGTGGCCGCCGCCAGGTAGGTCTTGTCCAGCGAGCGCTTGCCCGCGTTGTTGCCGTAGATCACCTCGCCGGCGAGCGCGGAGCGACGCACCGTGTTCGCTTGCTCCTTCTTCATGTACTCGAAGTCGTAGACGTTGGGCACGAAAGTCCAGCCGAAACCGGATCTTTCGGCATGCTTGCGGCCCACCCGCGCGAACTGGTAGCACTCGGCCGACTCGAACCAGTTCTGGTCGATGTGGTTCACCCCGAGCGCGCTGTTGGCGCGCGGGTAGTAGGTGGCATACATCTCGTCGGCGTTGACCGAGGGCAGGATCGCGCCGAAGTTCTCCCGCTTGGGCGTCACCGCCATGCCGCCGTTGACCAGCGACCCGCCGCCGACGCCGCGGCCCTGGTAGACCCGGATGCCGCCGAAACCCTCGGAGTCGAGCACACCGGTGTAGCGGTCGATGTCCTTGTTGTAGGAACCGCCAAGGAAGTAGCCGACAGGCTGGTCGGTGGTCTCCCGCAGCCAGTAGGACCGCCCGTCGGGTTTCAGTACGGGACAGAAGATGTCGCCGTCGGGCCCCGGCTTGGTCCACGACATCCCCATCTCGGCGACCAGCACGTCGATCCCGGCCTGGGCCAGGCGCAGCGCGGCGACCGAGCCGCCGTACCCGCTGCCGATCACCAGGGCGGGCACCTTGTCGCCGTCGAGGGCGGGAGCGGCGGTGGCGACGGCGCGACCAGCCAGCGCAGCCGCGCCTAGCGTGAAACCTGTTGCAGCTAGGAACCGGCGACGGGACACACCGCCGGTGTATCGGTTACTACCTGGCTTTTCATACAAGAATTCACGCACTGTGCGGCTCCTCATCGAGACTGCAATGAGAACCTGTTATACCGAGACTTGCAGTGAAACGAACACGTTTCGAACAAACGAAACCCCGGGCACATCGGTGCCCGGGGTTTGCGGAAGCGGTGGGTCAGACCAGCCGTTCGGCCGCGGCGGCCACCCGTTCGCCGGTCGCGGTGAGCGCGATACGCACGTGTTCCGGCGAGCGCGGACCGTAGAAATCGCCGGGGGCGGCGAGGATTCCACGCTCGGCGAGCCAGTCCAGGGTGACCCGGCACGGTTCACGGCGGGTGGCCCACAGGTAGAGGCCGGCGTCGGAGAAGTCGATGCGGAAACCGGCCTGCTGCAAGGCCTTTCGCAGGATCTCGCGACGCGCGCGGTACAGCCCGCGCTGCTTCGCCTCGTGCTCGTCGTCGCCCAGTGCGGCGGTCATCGCGGCCTGGATCGGGAACGGCAGCATCATGCCGGAGTGCTTGCGCACCTCGAGCAGTTCGGCGACCAGTTCCGGGTCGCCGGCGACGAATCCGGCGCGGTAGCTGGCCAGGTTCGAGGTCTTCGACAGCGAGTGGATCGCCAGCAGACCGGTGTGGTCGCCATCGCACACGCGCGGGTCGAGGATCGAGAGGGCCTCGCCCTCCCAGGTCAGCCCCAGGTAGCACTCGTCGGAGGCGACGATCGCGCCGCGCTCGCGGGCGAACGCGACCACCTTGCGCAGATGCTCGACCCCGAGCACCTTGCCGGTCGGGTTCGACGGCGAGTTCACGAAGATCAGCGCCGGGTTCTGCGGGCCGATCTGGGTGAGACCGTCCGCGCGCCACGGCTTCGCGCCCGCCAGCAGCGCGCCGACCTCGTAGGTCGGGTAGGCGATCTCGGGGATCACCACCAGATCGTTCGCACCGAGGCCGAGCAGGCGCGGCAGCCCGGCGATGAGCTCCTTGGTGCCGATCACGGGCAGCACGGCCGCCTCGTCGACGCCGGTGACCCCGAACCGGCGGGCCAGCGCCGCGACGGCGGCGGCGCGCAGCTCAGGGGTGCCGTGCGTGGTCGGGTATCCGGGCACCGCGGCGACCGAGTTCAATGCCGCCTGGATCAGCGGATCGACCGGGTCGACCGGGGTGCCGACGGACAGGTCGACGAGCCCACCGGGATGCGCCGCCGCTTTCTGCTTGACCGCGGCGATCGTGTCCCAGGGAAAATCGGGCAGCAGACTGCTGACCCTCATTCTTCTGCCATAGGGGGCAGCGCCTTGATGAAGGCCGGGTCGAAGTCGACCTTGCCCACCTTGGTGGCGCCACCGGGCGAACCCAACTCGTCGAAGAAGTCGACGTTGGCGTTGATGTAACCGCTCCACTGGTCCGGGGTGTCGTCCTCGTAGAAGATCGCCTCCACCGGGCAGACCGGCTCACACGCACCACAGTCAACGCACTCGTCGGGTTGGATGTACAGCATGCGACCACCCTCGTAGATGCAATCCACGGGGCATTCCTCGATGCACGCCTTGTCCTTCACGTCAACGCACGGTTCAGCGATGATGTACGGCACTGCCGTTCTCCTAGTCTGTCCTCACCTGCGGTGGTACTCCGCCACCCGAAACCCTATCCCGAGACCATGCCTCAGTCCCAGGTCAGCCTGCCCTAACTCGCACTCCCGATCAGCCGATCACTCTTTACCTTCGCAGTATGGGGCCCTAGATTTGGTGCAAGGAACTCGTTGTCTCCGCGCGACGAAGGGACTCGCCATGAATACGGCGCAAGATCGTGCGGCCGCGCTGGATCTGGTTGCCCGGCTCAAGTCCTCCTATCCCGAGCTTCCCGATGCACCGGCTCCCGACCTCCTCGACCACGCACGTCTGTGGGCGTACCTCAAGACCGATCACGATGTGGGCGGTGAGCCCGATGCTCCCATCAGGTACGAGAACAAGCAGTACGAGACGTGGGAGCACAACACCTATGTGATCTGCGAGGTGCTGGCCTGGCGGGGGATCTGGCTGTCCGAGGAGCGGCGCCGGATCGGCAATGTCGATCTCGGACGCACCATGTACCTCGGCCTTCCCTACTACGGTAGATGGCTGCTGGCCGTCGCGCGGGTTCTGGCCGAGAAGCAGCACATCGGGCTGACGGAACTGAGTGAGCGGATGCTCGAGGTCAAGGCGCGCTACGAGGGCGGCCTGGCCGGGAAGACGCCGACGGCCGAGCCGAAGTTCGCGGGCGACGGCTCGCAGGTCGAGCGCAATCGCCATCACATCGACGCGGTCGGCAAGGGCGATCCGCAGGTGTTCGCGGGTCGTGCGGGCGCGGCGCGGTTCCAGGTCGGCGAACAGGTGCTCGTGCGGGAACTGCCCGCGCTGTTCTACACCCGCACGCCGGAATACGTGCGCGGCGCGGTCGGGAAGATCGCCGCGCTCGCCTACGAAAGCCCGGCCCCCGAGGACGAGACGTGGGACCGCCACGATGCGAAGCCCGAGTGGTTCTATGTCGTCGAGTTCAACCTGTCGCAGTTGTGGGACACCTACACCGGGATCGGCACCGACGTCTTGCGCACCGAGATCCCCGAACGGTGGCTCAGCCCGGCGAACTGACACCTGATCGGGAAAGGACTCCATGACCGGCCACGAGCACGATCACGATCACGATCACGAACGTACCGTCGCACCGATGGTCGACGAGATCACCGATTTCGAAGTGCTGGAGATCGCACTGCGCGAGCTGTGCATCGAAAAGGGCATCTTCACCGCCGAGGAACACCGGCGATTCACCGAATTCGCCGAACAGATCGGCCCGACGCCCGCCGCGCGCCTGGTGGCCAAGTCCTGGCTCGATCCGGACTTCAAGGCGCTCGCGCTCGCCGAACCGATGACCGCGAGCAAGGAAGTCGGCGTGGACTGGCTGGAGCCGACAGGTTTCGGCACACCCAGCGACTTCACGGCGTTCTCGATCCTCGAAGACACCCCGACCCTGCACAACGTGATCGTGTGCGCGCTGTGTTCGTGCTATCCGCGCCCGATCCTGGGCAATTCACCCGAGTGGTATCGCACGCCCAACTACCGGCGGCGCATGGTCCGCTGGCCGCGCCAGGTGCTGTCCGAGTTCGGGCTCACCCTGCCCGAGGACGTCGCGGTGCGCGTGCAGGACTCGAACCAGAAGCACCGCTTCATGGTGATGCCCCTGCGCCCCGCGGGTACCGACGGCTGGGACGAAGATCAGCTCACGGAGATCCTCACCCGCGACTGTCTGATCGGCGTCGCCCTGCCCAAGCCGGGCGTGACCACGAACGTGATCACCGCGACCCGTCCGGCCGTCCACCCGGTCACCGAGCAAGGGAGCGGGCAATGAGCACGCCCCACGACATCGAGCCGCTGAAAGCCATCGTCGAACGCAACCAGGTGTGGCCGCGCATGGCCGCCGCCTACGGTGTCGGCAATCCCGTGCCGCCGTGGAAAACCAGCCTCGACGGAATCTGCGACGCCCTCGACCACGCCCGCTGCGACGCCGACATCCCGGATTTCCAGCGCAGGCGCGACGAAGAAGACACGCTCTCGGCGACCCTCTATGCGAGCCTGCCCTACCCCGAGAACCAGCTCGTCGCCCTGGCGCATTCGCTCGTCACACGCGGCATCATCGACGAGCGCGAACTCCGAGAACGCCTCGCCACCATCCGGGCCCGCCTCGAATCCTGACCCGGACTCGCGAATCTTCGCCGCTAGCTGACTGTCAGGGGCAGGGCGACAGGTTTCGCTTCCACTGTTCCGTAGACGGTGGTGCGTTCGCGGACGGGACGGTTGATGCCTGCGGCGATCTCGGTCAGTTCGGCGACCGTCTTGGCCGAGCCGTGCTGGGAGCCGGCCATGCGGGAGATGGTTTCCTCCATCAGGGTGCCGCCGAGGTCGTTGGCGCCGCCGGTGAGCATCATCTGGGTGCCGACGGTGCCGAGCTTGACCCAGCTGGTCTGGATGTTGTCGACGCGGCCGTGCAGCATGATGCGGCCCAGGGCGTGCACCGCGCGGTTGTCGCGGTTGGTGGGGCCGGGGCGGGCCGCGCCTGCCAGGTAGAGCGGGGCGCTCTGGTGGACGAACGGCAGCGGGACGAACTCGGTGAAGCCGCCGGTCTCGTCCTGGATGCCACGCAGCACACGCAGGTGGCCCACCCAGTGCTTGGGGTTGTCGACGTGGCCGTACATCATCGTCGAGCTCGACCGGATGCCCAGCTGATGCGCGGTGGTGATCACCTCGATCCAGGCCGAGGTGGGCAGCTTGCCCTTGGTGAGGACCCAGCGGACCTCGTCGTCGAGGATCTCGGCCGCGGTGCCCGGAATGGAGTCCAGCCCCGCCTCTTTCAGCGCCGAGAGCCAGTCGTGGATGCTCTGGCCGCCGCGGGAGGCGCCGTTGACGATCTCCATCGGGCTGAACGCGTGCACGTGCATCGACGGGACGCGGGCTTTGATGGCGCGGACCAGATCGGCATAGCCGGTGACAGGCAGTTCGGGGTCGATGCCGCCCTGCATACAGATCTCGGTGGCGCCGTCGACATGCGCCTCCCAGGCACGGTCGGCGACCTCGTCGGTGCTCAGCGTGAAGGCGTCCGCGTCGCCCTTGCGCTGGGCGAACGCACAGAACCGGCAGCCGGTGTAGCAGATGTTGGTGAAGTTGATGTTCCGGTTCACCACGTAGGTGACGTCGTCGCCGTTGACCTCGCGGCGCAGCGAATCGGCCAGTGCCGCAATGGCATCCATGTTCACGCCGTCGGCGGTGGCCAGCGCGAGGTACTGGTCGTCGGTGAGTCCGGCCGGGTCCTTCTCGGCGGCGCGCAGGGCGTCGAGCACGTCCGAATCGAGCCGCTCGGGCGCGGTGACGGCCAGGTCGCGGGCGTGTTCGCGGATGGTCTCCCAGTCACCGAACGCGCCGACGACCTCCTGGCCGAGCCCGGAATCGCTGCGGCTCTCGGTGTTTCGACCCTCGGTATCGATGGCGGTGTTCAGGTCGACGCGGCCGACCGAATCCCACGATTCGTCGGGTTCCTGCCAGGGCAGGCCGACCGGCAGCGCGTCGGGCCTGGCCAGACCGGTCGCCGGATCGGTGAGCGCGGCGACGTGCGCGCCGATGCGCGGATCGATCCACGGGTGCCCGGCCCGCACGTATTTCGGATGCGCGGAGGTGCGCTCGACCAGGGTGAATCCGGCCGATTCGGTGATCTCGCGCAGGGTGTCCAGGTTCGGCCACGGGCGTTCGGGATTCACGTGGTCGACCGTCACCGGCGAGACCCCACCCCAGTCGTCGATGCCGGCGTCGATCAGGGCGCGGCAATCGCTGTGCGAGACCAGATTCGGCGGCGCCTGCACCGGAACATCCGGTCCGAGAAGCAGTCTCGTCACCGCGACGGTCGCCAGGAATTCGGCGACATCGGCGTCGGGGGCATCGCGCATGGCGGTGTCGTCCTTGGCGCGGAAGTTCTGCACGATCACTTCCTGGATGTGCCCGAACTCGCGGTGCTGCTTGCGGATCGCCATGATCGACTCGGCGCGCTCGGTGAGCGTCTCGCCGATGCCGACCAGGATGCCGGTGGTGTAGGGCACCGAGAGCCTGCCCGCGTCGGTGATCGCGCGCAGCCGCACCGCCGGGTCCTTGTCGGGGCTGCCGTAGTGGCACTGGCCCTTCTCGGTGAACAGCCGCGTGGAGGTGGTCTCGAGCATCATGCCCATCGACTGCGCGACCGGCTTGAGGCGCGCGATCTCGGCCCAGCTCATCACGCCGGGGTTCAGATGCGGCAGCAGGCCGGTCTCCTCGAGCACCAGGATGGAGACCGCGCGCAGGTAGTCCAGGGTGGAGTCGTAGCCGCGTTCGTCGAGCCACTGCGCGGCCTCGGGCCAGCGGTCCTCCGGCCGGTCACCGAGGGTGAACAGGGCTTCCTTGCAGCCCAGCGCCGCGCCCTGCCTGGCGATCTCGAGCACCTCGTCCGGCTCGAGGAACATGCCGTGGCCCTCGGCGCGCAGCTTGCCCGGCACGGTGACGAACGTGCAGTAGTGGCATTTGTCCCGGCACAGCTTGGTCAGCGGGATGAAGACATTGCGCGAGTAGCTGATCGTGCGGGGGCGGCCCGCCGATTCCAGGCCCGCGTCGCGGACCCGGACCGCGCTCGCGCACAGGTCGGCGAGATCGTCGCCGGTGGCGTGCAGCAGGACGGTGGCCTCGTCGACGTTCAGGGTGACACCGTCGCGGGCCCGGCGCAGCGCCCGGCGCATCGCGGCGGGACTCGGCGGCGGCAGGGGAACGCTCGGGTTCGGAAGCTCGGTCACCCCGTCGATCATGCGCTACTTCTTTCCCGAACGTGCGGTCGGCTGGTCACGGGCCCGCTGCGGGCACGCGGTGGTCATCCTCGTCGGACGACAACCCTCCACACGACCGCACATATTCCCGAGGGGGTGATCTCACCGCCCCCGCATGAAACCATGGCACCATGTCGCTGCCGCGCTCCACCATTCTGGCCGAACCGGCCTGGCGTCCGAGTTCCAAGGCCAAGCTGCTGTGGGCGCTGGAGAACGCGATCGGGATCGGGATGCTGTGCGTGGCGCTCGCGGTGTGGGCGATGCTCGACGCGGACCGGCGCGGGTGGCAGGTGGCAGCGGGGCTGGTGATCGTCGCGCTCGCGGTGCTCGGGGTGGTCGTCGTGCCGCTGTGGCGGTACGCGGTGCATCGGTGGGAGGTCACCGACGAGGCCGTGTACACGCGGGTCGGGTGGCTGGATCAGGAGTCGCGGGTCGCGCCGATCTCGCGGGTGCAGACCGTCGACACCGAGCGCGGGCCGCTGGAACGGATGCTGGGGCTGGCCACCGTCACCGTCACCACCGCGTCCTCGGCGGGCGCGGTGAAGATCAGCGCGCTCGATCTGCCGGACGCCGAGCAGACCGTGGCAAGGCTGGCCGCCATCGCCGCCCAGCATCGCGGGGACGCGACGTGACCGGGTCCGCGATGCAGCTCGCCGACTGGCAGCGGCTCGATCCGCGCATGCTGCTGGTGTACCCGGTCACCGAGATCATGAAATACATTCCGGTGCTGCTCGGCTCGGTCATCGTCGGCACCACCAGCGGTAATCCGCTGTGGACCCTGATCCCGGTGACGCTGGTCGCCGCGTACGGCGTCGCCCGCTGGTTCACCACCTCCTACCGCATCGACGCCGATCATGTGCAGTTGCGCAGCGGGATCGTGCAGCGGCGCACCCTGTCGGTGCCGCGGCCGCGGATCCGGTCGGTGGATGTGGAAGCCGATCTGCTGCACCGGATTCTGGGTCTGGCGGTGCTGGCCATCGGCACCGGCAAGCAGACCGACAAGGGCGAGGAGTTCAAGCTCGACGCGCTCGACATCAGCCGCATTCCCGCTCTGCGCGCCGAATTGCTCGCGCACACCGGGCAATACGTGCCAGGGCAGTCCGACTCCGATGTGGCGCATCATGTCTCACCTGCTGAATCGGCAAGCGAGGCGGGCACCGAGATCGGGCACTGGCAGACAGCGTGGGTGCGCTACGCGCCGCTGTCGCTGACCGGTCTGGCGGTGGTCGCGCCGATCGCGGGCATCGGCGCCCAGTACGGGCTCATCGACGTGCTGTCGAGATCGGCCGCCGTGCAACACATCGACGACGAGAGCGCACCGATCGCGGCGATCGTCATCTCCGGACTGATCCTGCTCTCGGTGATCCTGGTGAGCCTCGCCGCGTGCGCGCAGTACCTCGCCCTGTGGTTCGGGCTGCGGGTGATCGACAACGGCGCCACCCTGCACCTGCACCACGGGCTGTTCACCAAACGCCAGATCACCCTCGACCTGGCCCGCTTCCGCGGCGCGACCCTCAACGATCCCCTGCTGCTGCGCGCCGCCAAGGCCGCCCAGCTGGAAATGATCATGACCGGCGAGAATCCGCGCCAGAAGATCCTGCCCCAGGCGCCACGCACCGCCGTCGAACGCACCCTCGACGAACTCCTCCGCACCCGCCGCAAGCCGGGCGGGCAGAGCGGCGGAGAGCAGGCGGTGCACTCCCGCACACCGGAGCTCCTGACAAAGCCCGCGGATTATGCTGCGCCGCAACCGATCACCGGCTCAGCTCTCGGCACGATGGACCTGATCCAGCACGGTCCGGCCGCACGCCGTCGCCGCTATACGAAGGCCGCGTGGCCGGTCGGCATCCTGGCCGCGGTGCTGATCGTCCTCGCCGTGACCACCGGTCCGCTGCCCACCTGGATCTGGTCGGTGCCCGTCGTGTTCGCCGTCCTCAATGCCGTGCTCGCCGAGGATCGCTACCGCAGCCTCGGCCACCGCGTACTGCCCGGCAGCACCGGCCCCACCTGGCTGATCACCCGCCGCGGCAGCCTCGACCGCAATCGCGACTGCCTGGAGGCGCCCGGCATCATCGGCTGGACCCTCCGCCGCACCTACTGGCAGCGCAGGGCAGGCCTGGCCACCGTGGTCGCCGCCACCGCCGCGGGCAAGAAGGCCTACCAGGTGGTCGACATCCCCATCGACCAGGCCGTCGCGCTGATCGATGCCGTCACGCCCGGTCTGCGGGGCACACGCTGATCGCCGGTCACACCGAGTGTCCACCCGCTACCGATGGGGGTGCGGCGTAGCCTCCTGAGAGGTGTTGTGGTGCGGACGGAGGGCGGTTCGTGGAGTTCACCGAAATCATCGAGACCGCGGGGAAGGTGCTCGACGCCGCGGGCGTCGCCGCGATCGTGCTCGGCGGACTGATCGGCACGATTCGCTTCGCCCGCGAGGTGGCCGGTCGCGGGGACTTCGAACACGCGTATCGCAGCTACCGCCGCGGGCTCGGCCGGGCCATTCTGCTCGGGCTGGAGTTCCTGGTCGCCGCCGACATCATCCGATCGGTCGCCATCTCGCCGAGCTTCACCAGCGTCGGCGTGCTGGCACTGATCGTGCTGGTACGAACCTTCCTCAGCTATTCGCTACAGCTCGAACTGACCGGGCAGTGGCCGTGGCAGCACCCGAAATCCGATTCGTCGACGGTCGCCTCGCCGTGAGGGGACCGGCATCGGCGAACGGCCGGGAGTCAGCCGACTCCCGGCCGTTCGCGCGTACTGCGGCAACTAGACCGTGACCGCTTCCTTCGCCGGTTCTTCCTGACCCGCAACAGCTTTCGTGTCGCGCATCAGGATGACCGCGAGTACCGCGGCGGCCAGCGAGGCGAGGGCGCCGACGCCGAAGGTGACCTGCATGGCGGTGCAGAAGGCGTCCCTGGCCAGCCCGATGACGGTGTCGTCGCCGGTGCCGACCGCGCCCGCGATCGACTCCCTGGCCGCGGCGGGCGCCGAATCCGGCATGGCGCCGGCGAAGGTACCGGCCAGCACGGCGCCGAGCACCGCGACACCGAGGGCGGCGCCTGCCTGCTGGATGGTGTCGTTGAGCGCCGACCCGACGCCGGCGTGGTCCTCGGGCACCGCGCTCATCAGCGCACCGATCGCGGCGGGCATCGCCAGACCGCCACCGGCGCCGAGCAGCGCCATCGCGACGGCGGGCAGGGTGAAGCTCGCACCGGCGTCCAGCGTCGCCAGCACCGCGAAGCCCGCGGCAACGACGACCAGACCCGCGATGGTGACGATCCGCGCGCCCACCTTGCCGACCAGCACCGCGCCGATACCGTTGGCGACGAGCAGGGTGATCGCCATCGGCGTGAAGGCCAGGGCGGTCTCCATCGGCGAGTAGTCGAGCACGAACTGCAGGTACTGGGTGAGCACGAGTACCAGGCCGCCGTTGGCGAAGGTCACCAGGACCAGCGAGAAGCTGGAGCCGGTGAAGGTGCGATTGCGGAACAGCTGCAGCGGGACCATCGGCGCATCGGTGCGCAGTTCACGAATCACGAAGGCGCCGAGGGCGAGCACGGTCACGGCGAAGCCGGTCAGCACACCGCGGTCGGTCCAGCCGGCGTGCGGCACCGAGATGATGGTCCACACCAGCGCGGTCATGCCGATGATCGAGGTCAGCATGCCGGGGAAGTCGGGCTTGCGCCACGGGCCCTTGGATTCCGGCATCAGCACCAGCGCCGCCACGATGGCGACCGCCGCGATCGGCACGTTCATCACGAACACCGAACCCCACCAGAAGTGATCGAGCAGCACACCGCCGACGACCGGACCGCCGACCATGCCGACCGTCGCGACCGCGCTCCACGCGCCGATGGCCTTGGGCCGCTCGTCGTCGTCGAAGACGGTGATCAGGATCGACAGCGTGCTCGGCATGATCAGCACGCCGCCGATGCCCATCAGCGCACGGCCCGCGATCAACAGCTCGGCGCTGCCCGCATAGGCGGCCAGCAGTGACGCACCGCCGAAGAGCACCAGGCCGATCACCATCACCAACCTGCGGCCGAACCGGTCGGACAGGCTGCCCGAGGTGAGCAGCAGGCCGGCGAACACCAGCAGGTAGGCGTCGATGATCCACTGGATCTGCTGGGAGCTCGCGCCGAGATCGGTGGCGATCTGCGGGATGGCGACGGTGAGGACCATGTTGTCCACCACCAGCACCAGCGAGCTCAGGCACAGCACGATCAGGATCAGCCAGCGGCGGGGATTGCGGACCCTCTCGTCCGCGGAAGTCGTTGTGAGCATGGTTCGCGCTCTCCTCTCGAAGTTCTCCGCACGCCGTGCGGGCATGCCGCACACTGTACGGTTATTCGCACGATGTTCGCAAGAGGAACGTTGTACGATGTCCGTACAGTGCACGTAATCACCCACCGGAGGAGGCAAGCGATGGCCGCAGCCAGCACGAACTCGAATGCGATCGCATCGGTCTGGACCAGGCCCGCGCGCGAACGACGCGACCAGCCTGCCCTCAGCCGGGACCAGATCGTGGCCGAGGCGATCGGCCTGCTCGACACGGAGGGTTTCGACGCGCTGAGCATGCGCAAGCTCGGCGCGCGGCTCGGCGCGGGCGCGACCTCGCTCTACACCCACGTCGCGAACAAGGACGAACTACTGGAATTGGTCGTCGACCAGGTCATCGGCGAGGTCAAGTGCCCGGCGCCCGACCCGCAGCACTGGCGCGTGCCGATGCACGAGCAGGCCGACGCACTGCGCGCGACCCTGCTGGCGCACCCGTGGATCACGATCGTGCTCAGCAACGCGGCCCTGACCTACCTGGGCCCGAACATGATGCGGCTGACCGACTCGATGCTCGCCATCGTGGAGGCGGGCGGCTTCGACGACGACGTCGTCGACATCACCACCAACACCGTTTTCCAGTTCATCGTCGGCGCCTGCGCCAACGAGGCGGCGATGCTGATGACCGTCGCCCGCAGCGGGCTGTCGACCCAGCAGTGGGTCGACCAGGTGATGGCGGCCAGCGCGGCCGCGTCGACGCGGTACCCGCGCCTGCACCGGCGCTACGTCGAGCAGCGTCCGCAGGTCGTCGCCGAAGCGGCGGCCGGGGTGGTCAGCAGGTTCACCCAGGCCATCGACCTGCTCCTGGACGGCGCCGAAACCCGGCGCGGCTGACTCAGCTCGACCGGAACAGGCCGAAATTCGCGCGGTAGTAGAGGTAGGCGAGCGGCGCGAGCACACCGCAGGCCAGCAGGAGCAGGGTGCGGCCGTCGCTGCCGAGCAGCACGTCGCCGCCTGGCCCGCGCGAGGACGCAACGAGGAAGCCGAAGACCCACACCACGATCGGAGCGAAGGTGAAGCCGAGCCGGTCGGTCACCGATTCCATGCCGTAGACCAGGGCCACGTTGATCGGCGCCGCCAGCAGCGCGGCCACCGGAAACGCGAGGGTGCCGATGTAGAGCGGCAGGAACAGCACCTCGAGTGCCAGGGTGATCAGCGCGTCGGCGAGCAGCGCGACGACGATCAGACCCGAGAGCACCGGGTCGAGTCCAGCGGGCAGGCGCACGGACCGCAGCACGGCGGTGGGGGTACCTGCGGGCTGATCGGAGTCGGTCACCATGGCGGCGAGTCTATTCACTCGAGACCGGCGAACAGGTCGTGCTCGAACCCGTCCGCCCCGACCTGGCCACGGGTGCCGCGCACCAGCGTGAAATGTTCCTCCGGCAGGACCGGCAGCGCGATGTTGTTGGACAGGGCGAACTCTCGGCCACTGGGCGCGACGGTGACCTGGGTGGCGTGCGCGCGCATCGCGGCCCGCTTGGCCGAGACCGCGTCGGACACGTCGACCACGGTGGTCACGCCACTGGTCGACATCGCGGCCAGCTCGGCCTCGATCGGCAACCGCCAACCGGCGGGCAGCGCGCCGGGCAGCTCGTCGACGGTGCGACGGGCGAGGGCGGCGGTGTGCTGGCGCAGCAGGTCGCCGTCGGTGACGGTCCAATAGAACTTGGGAACGTCCCAGCCCTGCTCGGCGGCCGCGGCGACGGCGGCGGTGGTGATCTCGTTGGCGCGGATGTGGTCGGGGTGGCCGTAGCCGCCGCGCGGGTCGTAGGTGACCACCACACGCGGGCGCAGTTCCAGCAGCACCGCGACGAGCGCGTCGACCGCGGCGTCACCGGAATTCACGAAGGCCCGCGGATGTTCGGCCGACGGCGTGCCCGCCATGCCGGAATCGCGCCACCGGCCCGCGCCGCCGAGGAACCACGGCTCGCCCGCGTCCAGCGCGGCCAGCGCGGCGGTGAGTTCGGCGATGCGGTACCCGCCGAGCTGGTCGGCCTGGCCGGCGATCAAGCCCGCCCAGCGCTCGCCGATGACCTCGCCTTCCTCGCCGAGCGTGCAGGTCACCACGGTGACCGGAACGCCGCGGCGACGGTAATGCGCGATAGTGCCACCGGTGGTGAGGGTTTCGTCGTCGGGGTGGGCGTGCACCAGCAGCAGACCGCCGGTGCCACGGTGGGATTGCGTCATGGGAGCCTCCGCCATTGCGCCGTATCTCCGAAGATGCCGACCTGGATCGCCCCGGACAGCGACACACCGTCCACCCGCGGGCCCGCCGCGGCGACGACATTGTCCTGCACGATCGGCAGCACGGTCGACAGTTCCCACAGCCGGGGTTCGGCCTCGGTCAGGATGCGCGGCACGTCGATACCGCGTAGTGCCTCGTCGATCGAGGGTTGCAGGGCCGGATCGCACACGCCGCCGATATTGCTCGGCGCCTTGCGGTATGCCTCGGCCGCGGCCAGCGACTTGCTGTCGGCACCGGCGACCTCCACGGGCGGGCAGCCGTAGCGCGAGGCCAGCACGGTCGCCGGGTCGTCGCCTGCCAGCTCCCAGCCCACGATCGCGTCGATCCCCGACTCGGTGAGTTCCTTGCCGTACAGCTCGTCGGCCGGCAGGCCGCGGACCGTGGCTTCGATGCCCGCACTGCGCAATTGGTCGGCGGCGGTGTTCGCGACGGCCTGCGCCTGCGCGTCCTCGATGACGGCGCCGATCCGCACCGAGAGCCCCTTGCCGTTGCGCGCGACCGACCGCGGGCGCGGGGCGGGCGAGGTCGGCGAACCGGTTTGCGGTGTCTCCGGCGCACGCCCGAAACCGGCCTCGGCCAGCAGCGCGAACGCCTCGTCGGTGGTCGGCCGCGGCGGGGCGGTCGGGGTGTAGCCGGGGCTCGACGGCGGAAGGACTTGCGCGCGTGCGGGTTCCACCCAGCCGCCGGTCTGCGCGCCGACGGTGGCCAGCAGCGCCGGGTCGAGCAGCGCGAGCACCGCCTTGCGGACCCGCACGTCGGTCAGGTCGCCGGAGCGGCCGTTGAGCGCCAGTTGCAGTTCCCTGGCCTGCGGCATGATGTTGGTCCGCACCGACGGGATCGCGGCGAGCTGCGCCTGGGTGGCCACCCCGCCGTGCACCAGCGCCATCTGCGCGTCACCGGTGCGCAGCGATTCGGCCAGCTGCGAGGGAGTTCCACCGCGGCGGAACAGGATCTGGTCCGGTGCGGCCGGGGTGCCCCAGAAACGGTCGTTGCGCTCTAGCAGGATCTCGTCGCGGCCGCGGTCGACGGACTTGATCGTGAAATTGCCGCCCGACACCGGAATCCGGTCGACCAGGCCGCTGGTGAACCCGCCCGGCGAGTCCTTCACCAGATGCGAGGGCAGCAGGTTCGAGAACAGTTCGCGCCAGGCCGGATACGGCTGGGTCAACGTCACGGTGACCGTCTTGCCGCCACCGGAGGACGCCACGTCCGAGATCAGCCGGTAGCCCGCCGGATCGACCACGCCCGGCTGGGTGGTCATCTGCTGCCACAGGAACCGGAAGTCCTCGGCCGCGATCGGGGCACCGTCGGACCAGTTGGCCTGATTACGCAGCGTGTAGGTGATCGTGAACGGCTCCTGGGCCGTCACATCCGCCGACTCGATGAGCGAGGCGTCGGGCACCCGGTCGACCACGCCGGGCAGCGACGGGTTCGGCACCGGCCGGAACGGGCTCGGCAGCACCATCGAGCTCACCGCGTTCGTCGCGGGTGACTGATCCGAGCGCAGATGCGGATTGAAGCCGATGCCGATGTCATCGATCGCCACCACGACGGTGTTCTTCCCCGGCTTGGCCTGGGTGGTCTTGGGCGAATCGGTGCTCTCGATCGGCGGCGGTGGATTCGCGGTACAACCGGCGACGACCGCCGTCGAGGCCGCCATCACCATCACCGCCACGCGCCACCTTGCGCGTCTGACCCCCGAACTCACTCTGGCACCCTACCTCGCCCATCTGTCCGGATCCCGGCACCGGTCTCTGCGAAAACGACAGTGGGACGGTACCGAAGTACCGTCCCACTGTCAGAACTCGATCAGGAGTTGCTCACCGCGCGGTCACGCGCCTTGCGGCGCGACAGGTCGCGAGCACGCTCGTTGGCGCCGAGCACCACCTTGCGCACGCGGACCACCTCCGGGGTGACCTCGACGCACTCGTCGCCTGCGCAGAACTCCATCGCCAGCTCCAGGTCGAGCTGCAGCGGCTTGGCCATGGTCTCGAACGTGTCCGCGGTCGCGCTGCGCATGTTGGTCAGCTTCTTCTCGCGGGTGACGTTGATGTCGAGATCCTCGGCACGCGGGTTGATGCCCACGACCATGCCCTCGTAGGTGTCCGAGCCCGGCTCCACGAAGAACTGACCACGGTCGGCCAGCTGGATCATCGCGAACGGGGTGACGGTGCCCGCGCGGTCCGACACCAGCGAACCGGTGTGGCGGGCGCGGATCTCACCGGCCCACGGCGCGTAGCCGTGGGAGACGGCGTTGGCGATGCCGGTGCCGCGGGTCTCGGTGAGGAACACGGTGCGGAAGCCGATCAGGCCACGCGAGGGCACGATGAACTCCATGCGCACCCAGCCCGCGGCGTGGTTGCTCATCTGCACCATCTTGCCCTTGCGGGCGGCCAGCAGCTGGGTGATCGCGCCCAGGTACTCGTCGGGGCAGTCGATGGTCAGCTCTTCGAACGGCTCGTGCACCTTGCCGTCGACGGTCTTGGTGACCACCTGCGGCTTGCCGACGGTCAGCTCGAAGCCCTCGCGGCGCATCTGCTCGACCAGGATGGCCAGCGCCAGCTCACCACGGCCCTGCACCTCCCAGGCGTCGGGACGGCCGATGTCGAGCACGCGCAGCGACACGTTGCCGATCAGTTCCTGGTCCAGGCGCGACTTCACCATGCGTGCGGTCAGCTTGTGGCCCTGCACCCGGCCGACCAGCGGCGAGGTGTTGGTGCCGATGACCACCGAGATGGCGGGCTCGTCGACGGAGATGCGCGGCAGGGCGACCGGGTTCTCGGTGTCGGCGAGGGTGTCGCCGATCATGATGTCCGGGATGCCGGCGATCGCGACGATGTCACCGGCGACGGCGACCTCGCCCGGCTGACGCTCGACGCCGATGGTCTGCAGCAGCTCGGTGATCTTGACCTGCTTGGCGCCGTCGGCGTTGATCCAGGTGACGTTCTGACCCTTGCGCAGCTCGCCGTTGTGCACGCGAACCAGGGCGAGACGGCCGAGGAAGGCCGAAGCGTCGAGGTTGGTGACGTGGGCCTGCAGCGGAGCCTCCGGGTTGCCCTTGGGCGCCGGGATGTTCTCCATGAGCACGTCGAACAGGGCGTCGAGGTTCTCGGCGTCGGGCGCCGAACCGTTCTCGGGACGCTCCTTGGAGGCCTTGCCCTCACGGCCGGAGGCGTACAGTACCGGCAGGTCCAGCGCCAGCTCGGCGGCTTCGGCGGCCTCGTCGTCGAGGTCGGAGGCCAGGTCGAGCAGCAGGTCGTGCGACTCCTCGACGACCTCCTCGATCCGGGCGTCGGGGCGGTCGGTCTTGTTGACGACCAGGATCACCGGCAGCTTGGCCGCGAGCGCCTTGCGCAGCACGAACCGGGTCTGCGGCAGCGGGCCCTCGGAGGCGTCGACGAGCAGCACGACACCGTCGACCATGGACAGGCCGCGCTCGACCTCACCACCGAAGTCGGCGTGGCCGGGGGTGTCGATCACGTTGATGACGGTGACGGAGCCGTCGGGGTGATGGCGGTGGACCGCCGTGTTCTTGGCGAGAATGGTGATGCCCTTCTCGCGCTCCAGATCTCCGGAGTCCATGACCCGGTCGACCAGTTCGGCTCGCTCAGCGAACGCGCCCGACTGACGAAGCATGGCGTCGACCAGCGTCGTCTTGCCGTGGTCGACGTGGGCCACGATGGCGACGTTGCGAAAATCGCGTGTAGACGACACGCCTCAATCCTCCTGCTGTTGGTGTATTGGCGCGCATTCATCTGGCATCGCGGCCTGTTACACCGTACCGGTACGAGAGTGGCACGCACGTGTCAGGCTTTGTACTTAGGGTACGCTAACCCATATGGGCAAGGTGAAGGCGAAGAAGGTTTCCAGCCTCAAGCCTAAGAAAAAGTGCTGCAGGAAGAAGACGCGCTGCTTCAAATGCCCCGTCGTCATCATGCGAATGAAGAAGGCCGAGGCCGCCGGAGTGTGCGGCAAAGATCTCAAAAAGGCCCTGAAGCAGGCGCGCGCCGCCTGAGGCGCATCGACGGCGGGCGATGCGTGCTGCCCGAACGAGGCGTAGAACTGCAGGTATGGGTAAACCGGCATTGCTCTCCGACCCCGAGATCACCATCGCCCTGGCCACGCTGCCGGAGTGGTCGCGCGACGGCGACGCGATCACCCGCACATTCAAGGCTTCCTCTTTCCCTGCAGGGATCGACCTGGTCCGCCGGGTCGCCATGGCGGCCGAGGCGGCCGACCATCATCCCGACATCGATATCCGGTGGCGCACACTGCGTTTCACCCTGAGCACGCACTCCGTGGGTGGCCTGACCGCGAACGACACCGCGCTCGCGCACACCATCGACGAGATCGTCGGCGGCTGAGTCTCAGCTCGCCGGAACCTCGACCGCGGGCCGGCGGGCGATGGCGCGCGCCTGCGCGCGCAGGGTGTCGCGACCGTGCCAGACCAGCCAGCCCAGCAGCACGAACACCCCGATCACGTCGACCGCGCCCAGCCAGGCCAGCGGCCAGGGCCGCGGGATCGTCCAGATGGTCGGCTGCGCGAACGAGAGCACCCACGGCACGCCGATCAGCATCGTCAGCACCCAGAACCCGGCGATGATCCGTGCGGTGCGCTGGGCGCGCAGCGGTCCGTACAGCAGCCACAGCACGGTCGGGATCAGCCAGACCCAGTGGTGCGACCAGGAGATCGGCGAGATCATCACCCCGAACAGCTGCACGAGCACCAGGGTGCCGAGCCGGTCGTCCGGGCCGAGCGCGCGCCACGCCAGGAACGCCAGCACCGCCGTGACCAGCACCGCGGCGATCCACCACGGTCCCGACTGCACGTCGTAGCCGAGGATCCGGCTCAGCGTGCCGCGCAGCGACTGGTTCCACACCGAGCCCACCGGCCCGATCCGGTCGGCGTCGCCGAGCAGCGTGCCGAAGTAGCGCCGCGCCTCGTGCGCGTTGATGAGAAAGCTCACAGCGACCGTCAGCCCGAAGGCCGCCGCCGACCACAGCACCGTCGCCCAACGGCGGCGAGCCACGAAATACAGGCCGGTGATCGCCGGGGTCAGCTTGATGCCCGCGATCACGCCGACCAGCGTGCCCGAGATCCACCAGCGCGCGCTGCGCACCGCCAGCATGGCGCCGAACACCAGGAACACATTGACCTGGCCGTAGTCGATGGTGGTCCGCACCGGCTCGAGCCAGACGCCCAGCGCCGTCCACCCGACCGCCGCGGTGATCCAGCGCGTCTGCCTGGCCCGTTCGGCGCCGATCAGCAGTTCGAAGCTGATCCGGATGACGCCGTAGAGCGCGGCGACCGTCGCCAGCATCCAGCCGACCGCGACCGCCGCGAACGGCAGATAGTGCAGCGGGAAGAAGACGAGCGCGGCGAACGGTGGATAGGTGAACGGCAGCGGGAAGTCCGGCGTCTTTTCCGCGTAGGTGAAGTCGTAGAGCCGATCGGTGAGCAGCGCGGCCGACCCGTCGACATAGACGTGCAGATCGACGACATTGAGCCCGTTCTCGGCGAACAACATCCAGCACAGCCTGGCGAGCACGGACAATCCGAGCAGCGCGAGAGCCCATCGGAGGTGTCGGTTCAATGCCAGGCTTTCGGTCGTATGGGTGGCGTCGGCGCCGCGTCGCGTTGCTTCGATCACCTTAACCGTGCGGGCGCGGGTGGCCACGCGCACGGGTTGACGCGTAGGCGCGCGACACCATCGGTAACATTTGCATCAACATCCCCAGCGGTAACAGCAGTGGGGGCTAGCGTCGATGAACAGGGTTTCGGTCGGCGCGCCGTCACGGGCCAGGCGGCTGTACAACACGGCAGCCATGTCCTTAGAGTGACCCCGACATCGAAGGGCTCGACACCCTCGCCCCATCGCAACACCGAGGTAAGGACGGCTGGACAAGTGCTTCGTAGCCGAGGATCGCGGATCGCAACGACCGCATTCGCCATTGCGGCCAGCGCCATGCTCGCCGCGCCTGCGTCGACCATCGCCGCTCCCGCGCCTGCCCCGCAGGCCGCGCCGATCAGCGTTCCGATGGTGCCCGAGGGCGTCCCGGTCGACGCGCTCGCCGCTTTCGCCCCCGCCGTCGCCGGCCTGATCGCCGGCCCCGCCGACGTCGCCAGCCCGCAGACCGCCCTGCTCGACCAGGCGCGCGCCCTGCTGGCCACCCTGAACCTGCCGCCCGCCATCAAGGCCACGCTCGAGCGGATCATCACCTTCCTCGACGGCAGCGGCGGCGGCGGTCCCGACATCCCGCAGGACGGCCCGGTCATCGCGCAGTTCCTGTACCCGACGATCGGCAAGGGCTGCATCGGTGACGGCGCCGACTCGGTCGGCACCGCGCTGGCCGTCGCCGGTCCCGCTCAGCTGCCCCCGCCCGGCGTCGCCGCCGGTCAGGCCGGTTTCGTGTTCACCGCGCTCGGCACCAAGGCGCCGACCGCCGAGCAGAACCCGCCGATGACGGTGCAGTGGCTCAACCTCGACACCCGTCAGTCCGCGGTGCAGACGCTGACCGACGAGGCCAAGATCAACCCGGGCGGCCCGGCCACCCTGTCGGCGATCGCGAGCACCGGCCACGGCCGTGTCGTCGCCGTCGTCTCCGGTTCGCTGACCACGCAGGCCGAGGGCGCCGCTCCCCGCACCTGCAACTTCCTGCCGACCCTCGGCTTCTTCACGGTCTAGGTCATCGACGCACCGCCCGGTCCGTTCCCTCGGGAACCGGCCGGGCTCTGTCGTTGTCAACGGGTTCCCCCGAGCATCCCGATGTGGTAGACCGAGAACCATGGCGACCACACGAGTTTCATCCCGCGATGCTCGGTCGATTCGGAGTCGGCGGTCGAGCCGCTCCATCCTGTCTTATCGATCCGAGGGCTCGATTCTGTCCATCGGCTCGGCCTATTCCGTGCTGTCGATCGGCTCGGTCGGGTCGGTGCTCTCGATCGGCTCGGTCGGCTCGTTGGGGTCGGTGATCTCCTCCGGCTCGTTCGCGAGCATCGGCTCGGCGCTGTCCGGCCTGTCGCGCTGGTCGCTGCTGTCGTGGCGCGGCGTCTGCGCCGAACCCGACGACAGAGTGGCGCTGCGAGTCATCCCCGACGACGAGCCGGATCTGCGGCTCGCGCCGACCTGCCACTGCCAGACCTAGGCGTAGCGGGCAGCGATCGCGGCGGCGCGATCGCGCAGGGTAATACGCAGCGACCGCGGAGCCAGGGCTTCCGCGTCCGTGCCGAGCTGCCACAGCGCCCATTCGGCGTGCCGTGTGTCTTGGAAGGCCACCTCCAGACGCAGCCACCCGTCTGTGTCTGGTTCCTCGGTGCGCACAGCCAGCGCGGTACTCACCAGATCCTCCCGCCGCCCGGGGTTCATCCGGACGAGCACGACGATCTGGTCACCGCCGGTCCGGAACCGCGTGCTGCGTTCCTGCCAGGCCAGGTCCAGATCGACTCGCTCCGGCCGCTGTGCCGGTTCGGTGAGTTCCTCGGCAGCCAGCACCCGCGACAACCGGTAGGTGCGGTCCGCGCCGGATCTCGTGGCCAGCAGGTAGCCCTGGTCGCGAACGACGACCAGGCCGATCGGGTCCACCGTGCGCCACGTCGGGGCCTGGTCGACGGCCGCGTAGTGGATGCGCAGCTTGTTTCCGGCGAATACCGCGCGCCGGATCTCGGCCAGGATGGTGCCCGGCACTTCCTCGGCGACCAGCCGACGCGAGAGCAGATCGGTCTCGGGGTCGATGAGCAAGCGCTCGGCCACGTCGGCCGCGGTGTTCCGATAGCTTTCGGGCAGCGCGTCGACGACCTTGAGCATCGCCGAAGCCAGCGCCGAGCCGAGGCCGAATGCCTGTGTGCCGCGCCGTGATCCGGCGACCAGCAGGGCCAGCGCCTCGTCAGGATTGAGCCCGGTGAGCTCGGTCCGAAACCCGGGCAGCAACGCGAAACCGCCGTGCCTGCCGCGTTCGGCGAAGACCGGGACTCCGGCCGCGGACAGCGCCTCGATATCGCGCAACACGGTGCGGGTGGACACCTCGAGCTCCTCGGCCAGCTCCGTCGCGGTCAGCCGCCCCCGCTGGCGCAGCAGCAGCACCAGCGACACCAACCGGTCCGCACGCATACGAAAAATCTACCGGGAATACACGACACAGGATGTCGTGATTCGTTGCGAGGCTTACCACCACGTACTTCGAACGAATCGAATGGAGCTGGCAGTGGAACGAACGGCAGTCAACCCGGTGACGTGGTCGGTGGAGATGGGCTTCAACCAGGGTGAGCTCGTCTCGGGTCACACCCGGACCCTGTACTGCTCCGGGCAGACCGCGATGAGCAGCGAGGGCAGGCCCGAGCATGACGGCGACATGGCGGCACAGCTGGCGCTGAGCATCGACAACGTGGAGGGCGTGCTCAAAGAAGCGGGAATGACGCTGGCGAACCTCGTGCGGCTCAACGTCTACACCACCGACGTCGATCTGCTGTTCCAGCACTACGGCGTACTGGCCGCACGGTTGGGCGCCGCCGGGGTGGCACCGGCGACCACGATGCTCGAGGTCACCCGGCTGGCGATCCCGGGCCAGCTGATCGAGCTGGAGGGAACCGCCGTCGACTGACGCCACCTCGCCGCCTCCGGGAGAACTTCCGGGGGCGGCGAGTTCACCACTGGCCGTAGTCCTCGGCCAGCACCCGGTTCAGGTCGACGCCGACACCGTCGATGGCGCGCTTGTCGATCTCGAACTGATGCAGCTGCGCACCGGGGTGCACGTAGCCCTTCGGGGTGCCCCAATTGTGCTGCCAGAACCAGGAACCCAGCCCGGCGTCGAGCGCGCGGTCGATAGTCGGGGTGTTGGCGTAGATGCCGACGAGTGCGGCGCCGAGCACCGACTGCCACCCTTCGATATAGGGCGCGATCATCTCGTCGAATTCCGCTTCGGACGGGTTGTCGTCGATGGAGGCGTAGATCGGCGCGGTATCGGGGCCGCCCGCCGCGGTGTGCAGCGCCCAGCCGCGTTCGGCGTGCTGTTTGCCCGCTTCCAGCCCGCCGCGCCAGTCGGCCGTCGGGCCTTTGCCGAACTGGTAGTTCGACACGATCGATAACCCCGCGGACAGCAGGTCCTCGACCTCGGCGGCCAGCAGGGGCTTGCCTTCCATCCACTCCGCGCCCGGCCTGCGGTCGGAGACGTAGCGGATCACCCCGATGTGCCCGGCGGCCTTGATCGCCTCGGCGGACGGCACGCCCGCGGCGTAGTCGACGAGGGTGCCGAAGGATTGGGCCGCGGCGGGCGCGGCGGACACGCCGAGACCGACAGCGGCCGCGGCGGCGGTGAATCCGAAGAATTCCCGCCGGGTCACCGGAACAGAACGCATCGCAGGACTCCTTCGCGCAACCCGACCTTCAACCGGCAGCGTGCCCGGCGCGCCTTCCCCGAATCCCGCGCGCCGGGAGCCTCGAACGTGCACTCATTTCACCACAACCCCACGGGAACCGCCAGAACCAAAAGTCACTTTCGTCCCAGCGGTCACACAGATCAGGTGGCGCTGTCGATGGCCGCGCCCACGTCGATGGTGCGACTCGTCGGGTCGGCCAGCTCGGTGCTGACCACGGCGACGACCTGGGCCACCACCTGCCGCTTGATCCCGGCCAGCCGGGCCAGGGTGGCCGCGCGCAGACCCTTCGCCGTGAACTCCATCGAGATGTCCTCGAGCGCGGGCGGCGGCACATCGATGACGATCTGCAGCGGTTCGGCGGCCCTGGCCGTGAGGACCAGCGGAATCTCCAGGTCGGCGCGGTAGTGGTTGGCCTTGAGCACGTCGACGGTGATGTCGAGCCCCACCGGCAGCGTCATGTCGAACACGCGCGCGGCGCCCGGCTCCCCCACCCCGCGATCGATGACGCGCGGCTGCTCGATCGCGCCGCGCACGGTCACCGTGGCCGCGCCACGCGGGCCCTCCGACAGCGGGCCGACCGCGATCTCGCTGCCCGCCATCTGCGCGACCACGTCGTGCACCCGGTCCCTGGTGACGATGTCGGCGAAGAACCGCAAACCGAACTCGCGGAAGTCGATCCACTCGAAGACGGTGTCGTGGCGATGCGGTGAGCGGTAGCCGTCGAGGATCGCCTCGATGTCGAAGACCCGCTCGGAGCGGACCTTCGGGTCGCCGACGATGGCGTTGACCCGGTTCGCGACCTCGCGCTGCACCAGGCCCGCGATCGGGTCGAGCAGCATTTCCCAGGCGGTGTCGATGGCCTCGGCGCGCAGGGTGAAGCTCACGTCCCTTGCGGTCACCGGGGCAACGTCGATCACCACCAGCAGCGGTTGGGCGGTGCGCGCGTGCAGCGTCAGCCCGATCTCGACCACGGCGGCCAGGCCCAGCTTGCGGCCGCCGAGCACGAGGTTGACGGCCAGCGTCAGCGGCACCCGCACCCCGAAGGTCAGCGCGTCACCGGGATTGCGGGTGACGACGGGTGTCCCGAGCGTGCCCTCGGCGACGAAGCCGGCCAGTCCGGCGGGGCCGAGCGAGAACGGTCCGATCGTCACCCCACGGCCGGTCATGCCCGCGACGGCCGCCGCGATGCGCTCTTCGGTCACCGCGTAGGTGACGAAACGCTCGCCGAAATCGGCATACTCGATCCACATCGGGTCTCGCCGTGCCTCCCCGGCCACCTTCTCGCGCACATCGGACACGGTACGTGACGAAGGGAAACCCCCGGTTGGTGGCACAACTCCCCCGTCCTGCCGATGAGGGGGAAGCAGGACGGAGGGGTCGGCCGGGGCGCTGCCGGGCGCCACCGATTCCATCGTACGGGTACGCCCGTGGTACCGCCGTTCCGGATCAGGGCAGTTGTCTTGAGCGACAATCGATTTCAGAATCGCCCGTAGCCGACCAGATCGGCGGTTTCGGCGAGTTCGATGGTCCGGACCCGCACCGAGCCCATCTCGTTGCCGCCGATGGTGGTGATCGAATCGCCGTCGGCCTTCAGCACGATGTTGGTGTGCTGACCCAGCGGACTCGACGGGCCGTAGAGCACCACATCACCCAGACGCGGCCGGTAGCCGACGTCGCCCGGCGTGAACCGGCCGACGTTCTGGTAGTACTCCTGCAGTGTGTAGACGCCGGGAATGCGCCACGAACCGGAGTTCGGGTTGGCCAGCGGCCTGCCCGCCGCGCGCATCGTCCAGCTGACGAAGTCGGCACACCAGGCTTCCTCGACCCCCTCGGCGTATTTCGGTCCGTCGCCGGGGTGCTCGTATTCGTGGCGCAGCACCTCTACCAGGGCGAGTTGCTGTTCGTCGAGGTGTTCGCTGTCCAGCGTGGGGAACGGCTCGCCCCAATCGTGCTGCCACCACACGAGTCCGACGACCACCACGGCCGTCGCCGCGAGCAGCCCGGAGATCCCGAGCAACCAGCGCGCTGTGCGGCCGGTAGGTCCGGCCTGTACTTGCGTCATCGCCCCCCGCTTTCGTTCAGCCTTCTGCTCTCTAAGACGAACCGGGGGCGCCCGTGGTTCCCGGATCGGGTCACGGGATAGTGGGCTCCGGAGCGGGCCGGGTGGGAGCGTGATCACCGGGTGGACCCCTGCACCACCCGGGTATCGGCTCGCTTACCGCGCTCTCGGCGCGCATCCAGCGTGCGTGCCGTCCCCTCCGGCGACGTCCACGCACGGGGCGCGGACGTGGTTTCGAACACGTGCCGCTCCGGAACCCACCGACCTGACCAGCGCAAAACGCCGGGCTGGATCACCGTGCTGCGCTGAACTGGTAGCCGTGCGGTTTTCCCCGCCCGGCTGTGAGAATTTTTGCGAACGCTTTACTCTCGGTCAAGCTAGACGACTGTCCCAATTTGTCCCAGCGACCCGAACAGGAACTGGCGTGGAAGACCCGCATGCACCGATCGCGCGCTTCCTTCGCGAACGCCGCGAATCCGCCGGGCTGACCAGAACGGCCCTCGGCGCTATCGCCGGCGTCTCACCTGCGCTCATCCAGAAGATCGAGCAGGGCACCCGCACGCCCACGATCGAGGCACTGACCGCGCTGTGCGACGGGTTGGCGATCCCCGAGCCGTTCCGCGATCACCTCGTGTCGCTGTCGCTGTCGCATCGATACGACAAACCGGCACCGGTCGAGGCGGTCGTCCCCGCGACCGAGCGCAAGCTCCTCGACAGCATCACCCATCCGGCCAGCCTGCAGGTCTTCCCCACCTTCGACGTCCTGGCGATCAACGCCGCCTGGGCGCGGCAGTTCCCCCGGCTGGAGCCGGGAACGACGCTGCTCGAATGGATGCTGCTCGATCCGGCGGCCCGCTCGGTGGTCATGGAGTGGGAACGACAGATCCACGCGAGTGTGTTCAGTTTCCGGATGACCAGCCCCGGCCTGGTGCCGCGGGCGCGGATCGACGAAATCGTCGCGTCCTGCTCCCGCGCCCCGGAGTGGGAGCGGCTGTGGACGACCGAGCCGCAGCCGCCCTACGGCATCGACGACCCGGAACTCCTGGTGCGCGACGTCGACACCGGCGAACCGACAATGCTGGCGATGCACAACCTGGATTTCGCACTGCCGCGCCGCAACTGGTCCTTGGTTGTCCTGGTGCCGAAGACGACCGCCTAGTCTCTTTCCCGGCCCTGCCAATCGCCTTTGCCCCCACCGGCCATGGAAGAGGATTCCAACGTGGAGAACCCGTATCCGCCGATTGCGCGCTACCTGCGCGAACGCCGGGAATCAGCGGGGCTGACCCGTGCCGCGCTCAGCGCCGCGGCCGGCATCTCCCCCGCCCTCATCCAGAAGATCGAGCAGGGCACCCGCCCGCCGACACTGGAGGCGTTGACCGCGCTGTTCGATGCGCTCACCGTCCCCGAGGTGATGCGTGACCACCTGATCTCCCTGTCGATCACCGGCCGCTACGACCCCGTGTCGCCGCCCCTGGTGCGACCCGCCGACCAGGTGCTGCTCGACGGGATCACGCACCCGGCCAGCCTGCAGATGCACCCGACCTACGATGTCGTGGCCACGAATGCCGCATGGCGACTGCACTTTCCCGGGCTGGAAACGGGCCTATCAATGCTCGAGTGGATGCTGCTGGACCCGCGCGCCAAGACCGCGCTGGTCGACTGGGAGCAGCAGGTGCACATGTGCGTCTACGGGTTCCGGGTGATGGGGCCCGGATTGGCGTCGCAGCAGCGGATCGCCGAGATCGTCGAAGCCTGCGCCGAGGCGCCGGAGTGGACGAAGTTCTGGACCACCGACCCGGCCGCACCGCACAGCCTCGACGACCCGGTGATGTACTGCCGCGACCCGCGCACCGGCGCGACGACAGCCATGACGGTGCACTCCCTCGGCGCGTCGCTCATCCCGCGCCGGGAATGGTCGCTGGTGGTCTACGCCCCGAGGCAGATCGACTGACCAAGACTCAGCGCTGGTCGGTCTTGCGGATCGGGATGCAGGCGGTCAGCACGATCGCGACGACCGCGCCGGCGATCGCGATGTAGAAGGCGGCGTGGAAACCTTCCCGCGAGGGCAGCACGTGCGGGCCGAGCTGCATCGTCATGTGCGCCAGGACCACACCCATCACCGCGGCCGAGGTGGAAGTGCCGACCGAACGCATCAGCGAGTTCAGGCCGTTCGCCGCGGCGGTCTCGGTGATCGGCACCGCGCCCATGATCAGCGCGGGCATGGCGGCGTAGGCCAGGCCGACGCCACCGGCGACGATGATCCCGGCGACCACGATCTGCCAGACACTGTCCATCAGCAGCACCGCGAAGAGGTAGCCCAAACCGATCACCGCCGAGCCGAGGGCCAGCGTCAGCTTGGGCCCCTTCTTCGCCGACAGCCGCGCCGACACCGGCGAGAGCAGCATCATGACCACACCGCCCGGCGCCATCGCCAGACCAGCGGCCACCATCGACAAGCCGAAGCCGTAACCGGTCTCGGTGGGCGCCATCAGCAGCTGCGGGAACGTCAGCGACATGCCGTAGAGCGCGAAGCCGACCGCGATCGAGGCCAGGTTGGTGAACAGCACCCGCGGCCGCGCCGAGACCCGCAGGTCGACCAGCGGCGAGCTCTGCCGCAGTTCGTAGAAACCCCACAGCAGGAAGCTCGCCAGCGAGACAGCGAACAGGCCGAGAATCGAGGGGCCGGCCCAGCCCCAGTCCGCGCCCTTGGTGATGCCGATCAACAGCGTGAGCAGCGCGATGGACAGCCCGACCGCGCCACCGAAGTCGAACTTCGACGGGGTGCGCACCGGCGATTCCGGCACGAAGACGAACACCAGCACCGCGCACAGCGCACCGAGCCCGGCGGCGATCCAGAACAGCATGTGCCAGTTCGCGTTCTGCGCGATCACCGCCGCGAACGGCAGGCCGACCGCGCCACCGACGCCGAGGGTCGCGCTCATCACGGCCATCGCGCCGCCGACCTTCTCGGCGGGCAGTTCGTCGCGCATGATGCTGATGCCGAGCGGGATCGCGCCCACCGCGGCGCCCTGCAGCGAGCGGCCGACGATCTCGGGCAGCAGCGAGGAGAAGCTCGCGCAGATCACCGAGCCGACGATCATGAAGCCGAGATTGGCGACGAGCACCAGCCGCTTGCCGAACATGTCGCCGAGCTTGCCCGCGATGGGCGTGGCGACCGCGCCTGCCAGCAGCGTCGCGGTGACCACCCAGGAGGCGTTGGACGCCGAGGTGTTCAGCAGGCTTGGCAGCGACGGGATGATCGGGATGACCAGCGTCTGCATGAGCGAGACGACGACGCCGACGGTACTGAGCACCGCGATGAGCACGGCAGGCGAGACGCCGCGGGTTTCAGAGGTGGCCGGCGTGACGTCGGCGGCGGTTACAGACACAAATATGCACCGTACACATCATGTGTATGGTGCACAATTTGGATTCGCGGTGACCCACGCGACATAGTTGGCGTATGTCCGATTCCGGCCCCGTCGACGACACGCCGTTCACCCGCCTGGTGTTCGAGCTGAACCTGATTTCGCGCCACTCCCTCGCCACGACGCGCCGCCGACCCGGCTTCCTGCTCGACCGCTCCGCGTTCCTCATTCTCACGCGCTTGGAGCTGAGCGAACCGCTGAGCCTGCGCGAGCTGTCGGCGGCGTTCCAGCTCGACATCTCCACGATCAACCGCCAGGTCGGCGCGATGCTGAAGCAGGAACTGGTGGAACGGGTGCCCGACCCCGACGGCGGCGTCGCCCGCAAGGTGCGCGCCACGGCGACGGGCAGGGCCGCGCTGACCGCGGATCAGGAGCACCGCGCCGCGGGTATCGGCGCCGTCGTCGCCGACTGGGACGCCCACGATGTCAGCGAGTTGAGCAGGCTCATGCGGAAGTTCAATCGCTCGGTCGAGCGAATCGAGGAAAACCCGTGGCCCAGACCTCAGCGCACGGACAGCTGAGCGCGCTAAGCTCCGCCGCGTGGTCACTCAACGGTCTACCCGCCCGAGCTGGCTCGCCTGGGACAACTACTTCGTCGGCGTCGGCGGCTTGGTCCTGGGCCTGTGCTTCGGCACCTGCGCCGCGCTGATCGCGGGCCCCGGCCGCAATCTCGCGGCGATCGTCCTCGTCGTCCTCGCGGCGATCTGCGTGCTGCCCGCGCTGCTACGCGCCCTCGGCGAACTCAGCGTGTGGGTGCGGCTGGCCGTGCTGGTCATCGGCTTCGCGCTGCTGCTGCCCGCGATCGCGCTCAGTCCCGATGTGCGGGACTGGGCGGCCGAGCGCTGGGAAAGGGCCTGGAAGTAGCTGTCCTACAGCTGATTACGCGGGACGGCGAGCAGCATCTGGATCGTCTTCTGGATGAACTGCGCCGACTGCCAGGTCAGGTACGCGCCTGCGGCACCCGCCGCGGCCGCACCCGACGACCCGGTAGCCGAGCCCGTGGCCAGATCGGCGGATCCGGTGGCAGACCCGGTCGCCGAGCCCGAGCCCGGCAGCGCCGAGGCGGGCGCCGCCGCGCCGAGCAGCCCGATCGTCACCGCGACGCCGACCAAGGCGACTCGAACGGCATACGGCTTGGACGTTTCACGACCGGACAACATCAGATAAATCCCACTCTCCGAAATGCACTGCGAATATGCAGTATTCATGCCGAAACTGCCCTCCGAGCCCGATTCGCGCGGATTGACCTCATTGCGCTGTTCTCGGAGGGCATTTTTCGGCGACACGGCCCGACCCGTGTTCATTCTCCGCCGTGGTCATCGCGTTCGACAGACCACGGATCTCGGGGCAGTGGAATTCTCAGCGAGCGGCGGGCCGGTGTTCCCGCGCCGCCGCTTCGAGCCGCTCGGCCCGTTCCCGAGCCAGCTCGGCCGCGTACGCGCTACGGGCCCTGGCGATATCGAGCAGGTGCCAACCCCGTTCCCGCGCGGCCACGGCGAGCTCGGGCCCGCGCTCCTTGGCGACCTCGGCCAGATGCGCACCTCGTTCCCGCGCGACCTCGGCCAATTCGGGACCGCGTTCCTTCGCGACCTCGGCCCACTGCGCACCGCGCTCACGTGCCGCCTCGGCCAACTCGGGACCACGCTCTTTCGCGACCTCGGCCAGGTACGCACCCCGTTCCCGCGCCGCCTCGGCGAGCTCGGGCCCGCGCTCCTTGGCGACCTCGGCCAGGTGCGCACCCCGTTCCCGCGCCGCCTCGGCGAGCTGCGGGCCACGTTCGCGGGCCACGTCGGCCAGATGCGAGCCCTGCTCGCCCGCCACTTCGGCCAGATGCGCGCCGCGGACCTTCGCCGCGTCGACGAAGGCCGCGCTCTCCGGTTCCCGGCGCGCCAGCGCCTGCCTGGCCCGCCAGCCCAGCGACGGCTTGCCCGCAGTGTCGGACGCAGTGATCAACAGACCGCCGAGCAGCCCGAGATCCTTGAGGAATCCCGCCCGCTTGGCCGCCTTCCGATCCGGATCCGATTCGGCCCAGAAGTCCTGCTCGGTGACCGTGCCCGGCACCACCGTCGCCGCCAGCACCAGCGCGGCAGGGCGCGGCGCCCGCCCGCTGGCCAGCAGCAGACCGCCCGCGATCTGCACGGCGGCATTGATCTGCACGAACCGGCTCGGATCGTCGGGCACCCGTGCGGCGAGCGAGTCGGGCAGGTCGGCCCTGCCCTTGTCGGCCAGTGCGGTCGCCGCCGCGGCACGGGGTTTCGGATTCATCAACGCGGTGACGCCCCCGGCTACGAATGTCGTCGCCAGCAGTGTGCGAGCAACGCGGCGAACAGGCTTGATCGGCATCGTCGGATCCCTTCGTCTACGACTGGGGAGTGCGTACGGCTCCTCCCCATTCGACTACCCGGGACCCGCGGGCACAAACGATCCATCGGATGGAGCATGCCCTGTCCAGTGTCTGCCTCGACGATGTCGCGCTACCGTCGACCTCGTGTCCGACGCCACCGTCCGAACCGCCTACAGCGCGATCAACGAGCTGTACATCGACCTTTTCGGTAGTCCCACCGACCTCGCCCCCGACGACACCGCCTTCGTCCTGCGCCACCTCGCGGACGCCGAAGGTCCCGTCCTCGATCTGGGCTGCGGTCCCGGCCATTTCACCCATGTCCTGCACGAGGCGGGCCTCGCCGCCACCGGCATCGATCTCGTCCCGGAGTTCGTCGCCCACGCACGATCCCGCTACCCCGACGTGCCGTTCCGCGTCGACTCACTCCGCGCCGTCGACGCCCCCACCGCAACGATCGGCGGCGTGCTCGCGTGGTTCTCCTTGATCCACTTCGCACCAGCCGAACTACCCGACATCCTGGCGGAATTCAGCCGGATTCTCGCACCGGGCGCACGACTTGTCATCGGCTTCTTCGACAGCACCGAGCACGTGGAAATGTTCCCGCACAAAGTGACATCGGCCTATCGCTGGCCGGTCGACGACATGTCCGAATTGCTCCGCTCGGCCGGTTTCACCGAACTCGAACGTCAGCAACGCCCGCGCGTCGGCGAGGTCCGCCCCCACGCCATGCTCGCGGCCTCACGCGGTCGGTAGCTCGACCCCTCAGTCCACAGCGATGACAGCATGGACGACGGCTTCCAAGGCCTCGGCGGTCTGGTCGAGCGGGCGGACGCTGCGCTGGGCCCGGCACATGGCGACGGTGCCCTCGATCGCGGCCACGATCAGGGTCGCGGTCCGGTCGGCGGCGTCGGCGGTCGCGCCATGCTCGCACAGGGATCCGGCGAGCAGGTCGGTCCAATGATCGAAGGCCTCGGCGGCCGCGCGCCGGGGTTCGTCGTCGTCGGCGGGCTGGTCCTCCACCGACACCGCCAGCACCGGGCAGCCGGCCTCGAAGTCGCTGTCCACCACGATCTTTCGCCACATGGCGACGAAGGCGCGCAGGCCGTCGACCGGGCCTGAGGGCAACTCGGCGGTCAGCTTACGCACCGTCAGCGCGTCCGCCAGACGAACAGCCTCGGCGGCCAGCTGCGACTTGCCCCCGGGAAAGTAGTGATAGGTCGAGCCCAGCGGCGCGCCGGAGTGCTTGGCCAGCTCCCGCACACTGGTCGCGTTCAGGCCACGGCGCCGCAGCATGTCGGCCGCACCGGCCACCAATCGATCGCGCGCATCCGACTGCGCCATCCAGCACCTCCCTTGACCATAACGACCGTCATAGCGTACCGTCGCCCATCTATAACAGTCGTTATAACGGAGGTGTTCCCCATGCCGATGATCCAGCTCACGCTGCCCGAAGGCGTCCTGACCGGCGACGTCCGGCAGCAGTTGCAGAAGACGCTCGCCGCGACCTTGCTCACCTGGGAAGGCGCACCGGACACCGCGTTCTTCCGCGCCCAGGCCTGGTGCCTGATCCACGAGGTGCCCACGGGCGCGTTCGGCACCGCCGAGGACGACCTGCCGCGCTTCCGGGTGGACGCCACCGTGCCCGAAGGCGCGCTGTCCGAACGCCGGAAAGCGGGCTTGATCAAGCAGGTGACCGACGACGTCCTCGCCGCCGCCGGGCTCACCGAGGCCGACGCGCTGCGGGTGTGGGTGCTCATCCACGAACAGCCCGAGGGCACGTGGGGCGCCGCGGGCAACATCATCCGATTCGCCGAGCTGAAGGCACTGGCGGCCGGAGCACGCGGGTAATGCGGGAGCTGCAACTCGTCCGCGCCCACCACCTCGCCTGGCGCGAACGACCCGACCCGGTCCTGTCGGAACCCGGCGACGCGATCGTCCGCCCGTTCGTCGCCGGACGCTGCGACGGCGACACCATGCCCATCCACCGGCACGTGTCCCGCGCCATGCAGGTCGGGCTGCGGGCCGGACTCATCGATCCGGTGGTCGCGAGCATCTGCGGGGACGTCCCGTTCCGCGGCCCGTTCGGCATCGGGCACGAATGCATCGCGGAGGTCGTCGAGGTCGGCGCCGATGTCACGGGGCTGGTCCCCGGTGACGTGGTGGTCGTGCCGTGGGCGGTGTCGTGCGGGGAATGCCCCGAATGTGAGCGCGGACTCACCGCCAAGTGCTCGACGACCCGGACCAGCACCCTGGCCGCGTTCGGGTTCGGCCCGGCCAGTGGACCGTGGGGCGGCATGGTCGCCGACCTGCTGCGTATCCCCCACGCCGACCACATGCTTGTCCGGGTGCCCGCCGGGGTCGACCCGCTGCGGATCGCCGCCGCCAGTGACAATCTCACCGATGCCTGGCGCTGCGTCGTCGGGCCGCTCGCCGAGCGTCCCGGCGGTTCGGTGCTCGTCCTGGGCGGTGCGGCGCAGAGCATCGGGCTCTACGCGGCCGGATTGGCGGTCGCCCACGGTGCCGAGGTCGTCGACTACGTCGACCACCGCCCCGAACGCCTCGCGATCGCCGAAAAGCTCGGTGCCCGAGCGTATCCGGTCGCCAAGGGCAAGCTCCGCCGAGCCGACCTGCCGTCACGGAACTACGACATCGCCGTCGAGGGCACCTCCACCGCCGCGGGTGTCGACACGGCCCTGCGCGCCCTGCGGCCGGGTGGGATCTGCACCCCGGTCGGCTACTACCTCGCGCCGGGCACCAAGGTGCCGCTGATGCACATGTACGCGAACGACGCGACACTGAAAATCGGTGTGTCCCATGTGCGTCCGCACCTACCGGACCTGCTCGACTTCATCGCCGACACCGAATTCCCCGCCGAGACGGTCACGACCCTGCTGGCCGACTGGGACGACGCCCCCGAGGCCTACCGCGCCCACACGACCAAGCTCGTCCTGCATCGGGCGCCACTGGGCGTCACCGCCTAATCAGGCGGCGAGCGCCAGGCTCGCGATCTGGACCTGCTCGCTGCTCGCCCGGCCGACCAGCCGGGCGATGGCCTCGGCGACCCGCGCGGGCTGCTCGAGGATCACCGAGTGGCCCGCGCCGTCGATCGTCACGAAGTCCGCGTAGTCGACCGCGGCGGCCATGGCGACCGAATGCGACGGGGGTGTCATCAGGTCGGCGGAGCCGCACAGGACCAGGGTGGGGATCTCCGACAACAGCGCCAGCGCGTCGGTGCGGTCGAAGTCCTTGAAAGCGCCAAGGAAGCTCGCCATCGTCACGATCGATGTCGCGTTGTGCATCGCCTCGGCCAGCGCGAGCACCTGGGGGCTGACCTTGCGATCGCCGAACTCGGCGGCGCGCACGACCGGGGCGAAAACCTTGCAGGCCAGCACCTTGACTTGCTGCATCAGGCGCGGTGCGCGCCGGACGGCCGACTGGAAGACGGAGATGATCGGGTTGCGCAGCAGCCGCCCGAAGCCGGCGTCGGCGAGTCCGCTCGCCGCGGTCGCGACGAGTCCGACACCGACGATGCGGGTGCCGATCTCGTGCCGGTATCGGTTGACGTAGGTCAGCACCGTCATGCCGCCCATCGAATGGCCGACCAGCACGACCGGCCCGGTGGGCGCGACGGCGTCGAGCACGTCGTGCAGGTCGTGGCCGAGCTGTTCGAGGTTGTAGGTCTGCCTGGACGCCGTGGCCGAGTCACCATGGCCGCGGTGGTCGTAGCAGACGACCCGCGCGCCGGGGTAGTCACGCAGCAGGGCGGCGCGCACGGCGGCCCACGACGCGGTGCGCAGGCAGTGCCCGTGCACGAGGACAATCGTCAGGTCCGCGTCTCGCCGCCCGTATTCGCGAACCGCGAGTTCCACCCCGTCACCGGTCGATACCGAGACACGACGCTGCGCCGAGTGGGCGTTGGTGCTGATGTCCGACATCGGAACCTCCAGGTGGCGTGCGGTGACAGGATCAACTCTGCGCCGGATCGGACGTCGTCGGCAGGGCCCCGAGTGCTGGTCCCGCTCCCCCGAGGGTGTGCAGAAACCCACCAAGGTGACTCGACTACCTCGACATCCTGGGCTCAGCGACCGACGCCCACAGCCGTCCCTCGCAGGTCGAGGTGCTGACCGGCCCGTCGACCGAGTTCGAGAACGACGATTTCGCCGCAGGTGGCGACGGCATCCACTGCATCACCCAGCAGGAACCCGCTGCGCCACCCCGGCGGATTCGCCGCCCCCCGGCCCCTACGGCGAGGAACCGTGCCGCAACGCCGTACCCAGATCCTGGAAGCCGCCGAACGCCTCACCGCCCTGGTCGAAGGCCTCAGCGAACGCCGGCACAGCGGCTCTCTCGACCTGTTCCGAGCCCGCGAACTCCTCGCCGGCGCAATCCAACTCGAAGTGGGCTAGCCCGATTCATCTCCGGCGCAACGGATTACAGCGCCTGGGCGCCGGGTTCCAGCAACCGCTTCGGATGCATGCCGTCGACTTGACCGATGAACGGCGGATGGATGCTGTAGCCGAGCATGCGCCGAAGATCTTCGGACACCCGGCGTGCGGTGTCCCGGGTGGTCGACAGCGTGAATGCCTCCTGGGGCCGCAGCCACGGCTCACAGTATTGCGCGGTGACCGCCAAGCGCGACCGATCGCTTCGGTTGGCGCCACCGCCGTGCCACAACGTGCCGAGGAAGAACACGCACGAACCCGCCGACATCACCACGGGCTCGCGGTCGGATTCCGCGGGCAGCCGATCGCCCCACCGGTGACTGCCCGCGATGATGTCGGTGGCGCCGTTGTCGGCGGTGAAGTCGTCGATCGCCCAGATCGTGGCCGCCCCGAGCGCGGCACGCGGTCGCGGAATCGGGTAGAAGCCGTCGTCGGTGTGCAGCATCTGCGCCTGCTCACCGGGCAGGATGTTGATCACCTGCAGCATCGACAGCAGGTAGTTGGGCAGGAACAGCCGATCGAGCAGGGCCAGCACTCGCGGATGGTCGGCGATGCGGTCACAGCTGGCCGTCTTGTTCAGCACGCTGTACACCCGCTGGGTGGTGTGGCCCTCGAACTGATTGCGCCCGTGCCGATCCAGCAGCGGCCGCACCGATTCGCGGATGTCGTCCAGCTCGTCCGGCGTGAGCAGGTCCGGCAGGATGACGTACCCGTCGCGCAGCACCGCGGCCAGGTCCGCCTCGGCGAGCGCCGGATCGACGGTCGTCCCACTGCTCACGGTCCGCCGATACGTACCGGCCAGATCGCCACCCAAATCGGTCAACGACGACACTTCGCTGCTCACGGCGACTCCTAGAACATAACTGAGTTCTGTTATGTTTCGAATATGGCACGCGCCCCGATCGGACGTCAACAACTATTCACCGCCGCACGCGAGGAACTGGTCCGCGGCAACGGCGTGCTGGAACTGAGCGCGCTCACCCGCAGGGCGAAGCTGAGCACCGGCGCGCTCTACCACCACTTCGGCTCGAAGAGCGGACTTCTCGCCGCGATCTACGACGGCTTCTACGACGGCCTCCGCCACGCCATCGCCGACGCCCACCTCCCCGCCGACGCCGACTGGAGCACCCGCGAACGCGAACGCACCCGCCTCTTCGTCGCCTACCACTTCGCCGACCCGCTGGCCCCCATCCTGCTGACCCGCGCCGCCCTCGACCCCGACCTCGCCGAACTCGAAGCCGTCCACATCGAGACCATGAGCGCCATGGCCGCCGACAACATCCGCCACGGCCAAGCCCTCGGCCAGCTCCCCGCCGACCTCGACCCCGCCAGCGCAGGCGCCTATGTCATCGGCGGCCTACGCCACGGCATCGCCCAGCAACTGAAGTCGACGCCCCCCGCCGACCAGCAACAAGCAACCGCCCGCCTCTGGCACCTGACCGCCTCGGCCCTCGGAATCGCCTGACCGGAAACGCGCGGCGCCAGGGCCTATCGCCTGACCTGATCCCAGAGCCGCAAGTACACCTCCGCGCCGTGGAAGACGTCGGTCATGATCTCGGGGCCGCCGAGGACGCGGACCGCTTCGAGCCAGTCGGCGTAGGTTCCATAGGTCGCGGTGCCGTCGGTGTTGATGTCGAACGTCCGATCGCCCCAGCGTTCCCGGTGAAAGGTCACCCGTCCGTCGTGCGAGAGGAAGGGGTATCGGATGGTATCGGGGCCCAGCGGGGCACCCTGACCGGCGATCCCGTTCATGTCGGAGCCGAAGCCGAAGCCGAAATCCCCTGCGGGCCGCGGCAATACGCGAGCTTCGCGCCAGGCCTGCACGAAGCTCTGCGGTCCGCCCGCATAGGGAGTGGCGAAACCACCTGCGGCGTACACACGTTCGGTGGTTTTCGACGAGTCCCAGCCATGCGAGGACAGCACGCCCGGGTAGTCACGCCTTTCGATGATGGTCATGACTTCGTCGGCCGTGGCCTCGCTCAGGTGATCGATCTCGATGAGGAAGCCGTGATCGATCATCTTGTCGATCAGGTACGCGCCCAGATCGGTGAGTCCGCGTGCGTTGCAGTGCGATCCCGCCGGATACAGCGGCAGCGGTGCGCCGCCGAGCAGTGGGCCGGTGAGATTGGCGAGGAACTGGTTGATGTGGCCGGCGATGGGCACCGAGGGCTGGGTGCTGTCGTGTTCGGGGCCGGGGCAGGGCTGGACGTTCCAGAATGTGCCGGTCTGCATGAAGTTGCCCGCGTTCACCAGCAGGCCGGTGACATCGTGGTCCATTTTCGTGCCACCGAAGGCGTTGTCGAATTTGTGGACGGGAAAGAAGCTGCTGACACCGATGCGCCGGAGTTCGGCCAGCCAGTGGTCCACGTCGGCCCTGGTGCATTCGGGTTGCCCGAGAAACACGCCGCACCCCATCGGGTCGGACAACTCCATACCGAGGACAACGGCGAGTTTGCCGGACGCGGCAACCCGCCGCGCTTCGGCCGGTTCGGTGACGATCCGGAAGAAGCCCTGCCCCGGGCCGCCCGACTGGGCATCGATGTAGTCCTGCAGCGCGCGCAGGCTGTCGGCCTGGATGCGCACGGAATCCATATCGTCGCAGGGGTTTCGGCGGTCGGTCATCATCGCGCACAGCGATTCGTTGTCCACCAGGTCGACCGTCATCACGCGCAGACCCGCCTTCCACGAGCGCTCGATGCTGGTCCAGTAGGCGCCTTCGGCGGTGAGCACGGAGGGTTTCGGCCAGTCGCGGAAGCTGGGCCAGCCGCGAGTGTCGGAGCCTTGGAACGGTGCACCGTAGTCGAGGAAGTCGGCGATCAGACCATTGGTGCCGGTGCGGTATTGCGCGCAATCGGGCAGCGCGTAGGTCACCCCGTAGGGATGCCAGGGGCGGCCGCAGTGGAAGTTGCCGCCCATGAACTCGTAGGCGGTGATGTGCGCGTGCGCGTCGATGGTGCCCACGATCGAGCCGTCGGCGCCGACGCCGGGACCCGGCGTTCCCTCCGCGCCGGTCTGCGCCTCGGGGAAATCCGCGCAACCGCTGTCCGGGACGAAGGTGGCGGGCGTGCTGGTCTGGGTCGCGCCGTTGGCGAGGATGAATCCGCCGGCGCCGGTGCCGTCCACCTTCCACACGGCGGCGGCGGACGGGGTCTTCGCGGGGCCGATCACCCCTTCCGAGACCGCGAGCACCTCGCGCTGTCGCCCATAGAGCAGATATTCGCCGAGCGCCGACGCACGCATCCGATACGGGCCTGACGCCGGGGCCAGCGGCCCGGCCGGGGTGTCGATCCGGTAGCAGCCGTTGACCAGCGAATAGCGAGTCTGCTCGGCGGCGGGGTCCGCCGCGACGGACCCTGGACCCGGCCCGGCGAGACCCGCTGCCAGCACGGCGACGGCGAGCACCAGCAGGGATTTCGATCGCGCTTGACCCGCGTGGGGGAGGTTGGAACGCAAGGCTTCTCATTTCTGAACTAGCTCTATTTCACAATGACCTCACGCCAAAATACTATGGAGCATAGTTTTTCGTGGCCGGTTCTCAGACCGTGATGAAGCACACCATCGCCGCGCTCAGCCCGACCGCGACGACCGCCGCGGCAGGCGCGAGCAACATCGTCACGACAAGCATCGTGGTCGCCGTGCGGCGTGCGGCCGAACGGGATTCCGGCGCCGCCGCCAGACATTCCAGACGCATCGGCAGCGACTCGTCGATCAACCTCAGCCGAGCCGTCGGCATGGCCGACTCGTGCGCGGCGACGGTGTGCAGCGCGGAATGGAGAGCCTGCGGGTCGGTCGAGGCCGCGGCCGCGCGGTCGGCGGCGAATTCGACCAGGGTGGTCACCGCGGCCGGCGCCGCGGCGAACAGCGGAATCCACGAAAAGGCCTGGGCGAGGACTTGACAGACGCCGAGAATGTGGTGATGGAACCAGCGCAGATGCGCGTGTTCGTGAGCCAGGACAGCGCGCCACTGCGCCTCGGTGAGACAGCGCTCCAGCCCGTCGGTGACCACGACATAGCCGCCGCGCCCGGCGACGCTGTAGGCCAGCGGAACCGGATGGTCGAGCCGCACCAGTCTCGCGCCCGCGGCATCGACGCGGCCCACGATCTCGACCAGTTCCCGGTGCCTGCGGCGCAGCGCGGCCCCGCGTCCACGGTGTCCGACGACGATGCGCGCCAACTGCCCGGTCGGCACGATCATGCCGATCACCGCGACCGGCATGATCAACCCCGCCGTCCAGGTGACGACGACCGGCTCGACCGCGGCCAAGCTCTCGACCAGCCTGCCCGCCAACACATTTCCCGGTGGATCACCCGGCCACGCCAACGCGATCAACGCCAGCACGCCACACCCGGCCGTGGCGGCGACCGCGCCGAGCCAGGCAGCCATCCCGACCACCGGGGCGGCGGTGAAATCGGCTCGCGACAGTACCGCTGGAGCGAGCACCGCCAGTGCGACACCCGCGGCCAGCAGCGCGGTGATGAGGATCATGGGCCGTGCGCATCGTCGGAGAGCCCCCGGCGCAGCGCGTCGACCTCGCGCGCGCTGGCGGTGCGCACCAGGTGCAACAGCACCGCGGGGGCATCCGGACTGGCATCCAGGATCTCGCGCAGCAGATCAGTGGTCGCCTCGGCGCGAGTCCGGGTCGGCCGGTACCGGTAGGAACGACCGACCTTCTCCCGCCGGACCCAGTTCTTCTCCCACAGGTGCGTCACCACCGTCAGCACCGTGGTGTACGCGGGTGTCCGCTCGCCGTTGTCCAGGCGATCGACCAGATCGTGCACCGACAACGCGTCCGGCTCCTCCCACAGCACAGCCATCACCTGGCTCTCGAGCGCCCCGAGCCCCTTCATCGCTCCCCCATTCGGGATGTCACCTCCCGGCGACGTCACCACGCCAAATGCCGGACGCCCAATCTACTATGCGACATAGTTTTCCGGGTCGACATCACCGAGGAGCCGGAGCCCGTGCCGCCCGCGATGTTCACGCGGACAACTGGTCTCGCGAGCGACTACACGTTGAAGCGGAACTCGACGACGTCGCCGTCCGCCATGACGTAGTCCTTGCCTTCCATGCGGACCTTGCCCGCGGCCTTGGCTGCTGCCATGGAACCGGCGTCGACCAGGTCGTTGTAGGCGACGAGTTCGGCCTTGATGAAGCCGCGTTCGAAGTCGGTGTGGATGACGCCTGCGGCCTTGGGGGCCGTGTCGCCCTGGTGGATGGTCCAGGCTCGGGCTTCCTTGGGGCCTGCGGTGAGGTAGGTCTGCAGGCCGAGGGTGTGGAAACCGGCGCGGGCCAGGGCGTGCAGGCCGGGTTCGGTCTGGCCGATGGACTCGAGGAGTTCGAGAGCGGACTCGTCGTCGAGTTCCAGGAGTTCGGCTTCGACCTTGGCGTCGAGGAAGACGGCGTCGGCGGGGGCGACGGCGGCCTTGAGTTCGGCGACCTTGGCCTCGTCGGTGAGGATCGACTCGTCGGCGTTGAAGACGTAGAGGAACGGCTTGATGGTGAGCAGCGAGAGTTCGCGCAGCAGTTCGGCGTCGATCTTCTTGCCCGCCGCGAAGAGGGTGGTGCCCGCGTCGAGGAATTCCTGGGCAGTCTTGGCGGCGTCGAGCAGGGGCTTGCGGTCCTTCTTGACCTTGGCTTCCTTCTCGAGGCGCGGGATGGCCTTCTCGAGGGTCTGCAGGTCGGCGAGGATGAGCTCGGTCTCGATGACCTCGATGTCGGCGGTGGGATCGACGCGACCGTCGACGTGCACCACGTCGTCGTCGGCGAACACGCGCACCACCTGGCAGATAGCGTCGGCCTCACGGATGTTGGCCAGGAACTTGTTGCCCAGGCCCGCGCCCTCGGAGGCGCCCTTCACGATGCCCGCGATGTCGACGAACGACACGACGGCGGGCACGATCTTCTCGGAACCGAAGATCTCGGCCAGCTTGTTCAGGCGCGGGTCCGGCAGCGGGACCACGCCGACGTTGGGCTCGATGGTCGCGAACGGGTAGTTCGCGGCCAGCACGTCGTTCTTGGTCAGCGCGTTGAACAGCGTCGACTTTCCGACGTTGGGCAGGCCGACGATTCCGAGGGTGAGGCTCACGAGGAGCAGAGTCTACGCGGTGCGGCCTGCCGCCGAACCACCGGAACCCGCCCCGCACAGGCAGGGCGGGCCGACGGTGATCACGGAACCAGGACGACCTTGCCCAGGTTGACGCGCTGCTCGATGACCGCGTGCGCGGCCGCGGCGTCGTCGAGCGAGAACTCGGCGTGCACGACCGGGTGCAGCAGGCCGGAAGCGTAGAACTGCCAAACCTCCTGGCGCAGGTCCTCGTAGCGGGCGGGGTCGCGCTGGGCGAGGCGGCCGATGCGGAAACCGGACAGCGTCTTGCCGCCTGCCAGCAGGTCCTCGGTGTCGATGAGTCCGCCGCCGGTGCCGTAGGTGACGACCCGGCCGCCCTCGGCGAGCGCGCCGATCGCCGCACCGAGACCGGTGCCGCCGACGCCGTCGAGGGCGAAGTCGGCCTGCTTGGCGGCCTGCAGCCGGTCGTAGGTGACGACCTCGTCGGCGCCGAGGCCGCGCACGAAATCGGCCTTGGTCTCGTCGGACACCGCGGCGACGACCCAGCCCGCACCGCGGACGCGGGCCAGCTGCACGGCCAGGTGGCCGACGCCACCGGCGGCAGCGGTGATCAGGGCGGTCTCGCCCTCGCGCGGTGCGGCGGTGTCGAGCGCGCCGAGCGCGACCAGACCGCTGCGCATCAACGCGACCGCGTCGACCGCGGAGGCGCCGTCGGGAATCGCGGACGCCTGATCGGCGGGCAGCACGACGTACTCGGCGTAGGCGTCGGCGCACAGGCCGACGACTCGGTAACCTTCCGCGTATCCGTCCACCCCGTCACCGACCGCGACGACCTCACCGGCCACCTCGGCCCGCAACTCCTGCGGACCACTGATCCGCCGGATCGCCGACAGGGTGACCCCGACAGCCTCGACCTTGACCAGTAGTTCACCGGGACCGGCCACCGGCACCTCGGCCGCGACGACCTCCAGCACCTCCGGACCACCGCTGCGCTCGTACCGAACTCGCCGCATGACACCTCCTGAGATTGGGCGAAGGCGCAACGGTAACCGGACGAGTGCGCGTAACCACAGCTCACGGACCTGTGAGTGCTAAATCTCACCGCCGTGCGCTGGGCACGGAGAGCACCTTCACAGAATGGTTACCCCGCAGGGGCACCCGGGACGCGTGCGTCACGCCACACCGTCACGACCGTCCTCGAGCCCTGGTCGCCGCGGCCGTCTCCGGCGTAGCGTGACCGTATGGAGGCGACCACGGAGGTGGTGACCGCGGCCCCCGCGCCGATATTGGCGGCATTCATCGACCGCTATATCGGCTACCGGCTCGCGGGATTCGAACCCGGCCTGCACCGGGGCCTGCCGTCACGGCACATGACCTTCATCGTCGCCATCGGCCCCACGATCGACGTCGTCGAGCAGACCGATCCGCACCAGGCCCCCGGCAACTACCGCTGCGTGCTGAGCGGGTTGCAGGCTACCCCGGCGATGATCGCGCACACCGGCTTCCAGGAAGGCGTCGCGATCGAACTGACTCCGCTGGGCAGCCGGGTCCTGTTCGGGATGCCCGCGAGCGAACTGTGGGACATGTCGATCGAATGTGCCGATGCCAGTGGACCGTTGGGCGATCAACTCGCCGATGCCGTGCAGTCGCAACCGGATTGGCCCGGCCGCTTCGCCGCCTGCGATCGCGCGCTGACCGCGGCCGCGCGCTCCGAAGCCCTCGCCGGCCCCGAACTCACCTGGGCCTGGCGCACGCTGGTCGGCACCGGCGGCACCTGCGAGATCACCCCGCTGGCCGAGCGGATCGGTTGGAGCCGCCAGCACCTGACCCGCAAGTTCACCGCCGAGTTCGGCGCTAGCCCGAAACTGGCGGCGCGGATCATCCGCTTCGAACGGGCGCGCCGGATGCTCGCGAACACGCCGTCCTATGTCTCCATCGCCCAGGTCGCCGCCGCCTGCGGCTACTACGACCAGGCGCACCTGAACCGCGACTTCGCCGAGCTCGCCGGCTGCGCACCGACGACCTGGCTGGCCGAGGAGATTCCATCCGTCCAAGACCCGAACGCCCCCGCGGCGGAAGGCTGAAGACATGGACACTTCCACCAATACCCAGACCACCGTGTGGCCCTGCCTCGCCTTCGACGACGCTCGCGCCATGATCGAATTCCTCACCACCGCCTTCGGTTTCGAAGTCGCGGCGGTCTACGCCAGAGAGGACGACGCCTCGGTCGTCGAACACGGCGAACTGCGCTGGCCCGCGGGCGGGGGCATCATGTTCGGCTCCACCGGCCGCGACGACAGTCCCTTCGGCACCCGACCGGCCGGCGTCGCCTCGCTCTACCTGGTCACCGACGAACCCGATGCCCTGCACGATCGCGCGGTCGCGGCGGGCGCCCGCGTCATTCGCGGCCTGCGCGACGAGGACTACGGCTCCCGCGGTTTCAGCGCCGCCGACCCCGAAGGCAACCTCTGGAGCTTCGGCACCTACCGCGGCGAATGAGCGCCTGAACAAAATTTCATAATGGCCGCGGACGTGTGTGATCCTGTCCGGCGCGCTGGGCCGATCGGCTACGTTGTCGATGTTTCACCCCAAGGCTCTGCGCGTTATACCAGGAGAGTTGACTGATGGCGACCATCGAATATCTGCGGACCGACCCGGACTTGCCTCCGGTCGGTGTCGTCGATCGCACGCCGATCACGCCCGCCAAGAAGGCCGTGTTCGCGGGGATCGCCGTGCTCGGCGCCATCGCGTGGGCGATCCTCGCGTTCGTGCGCGGTGAGTCGGTCAACGCGGTGTGGATCGTCATCGCGGCGGTCTGTACCTACATCATCGCGTACCGGTTCTACGCGCGGTTCATCGAATGGAAGATCACCAAGCCGCGCGACGACGTCGCCACGCCTGCCGAGATCTACGACAACGGCAAAGATTTCATGCCGATGGACCGGCGGGTGCTCTACGGTCACCACTTCGCCGCCATCGCGGGCGCCGGGCCGCTGGTCGGCCCGGTGCTCGCCGCGCAGATGGGTTACCTGCCCGGCACGATCTGGATCGTGGTCGGCGTCGTGTTCGCCGGCGCGGTGCAGGACTACCTGGTGCTGTGGGCATCCACGCGCAGGCGCGGCCGCAGCCTCGGGCAGATGGCCCGCGACGAGCTGGGCGCGGTCGGCGGTGTCGCCGCGATCGTGGCGATCCTGGCCATCATGACGATCCTGCTCGCGGTGCTCGCGCTGGTCGTCGTCAACGCCCTCGGCGAGAGCCCGTGGGGCGTGTTCTCCATCGCCATGACCATCCCGATCGCCCTGTTCATGGGCGTCTACCTGCGGTTCCTGCGCCCCGGCAAGGTCGGCGAGGTCTCCGCGATCGGCATCGTGCTGCTGCTGGCGGCGATCGTCGGCGGCGGCTGGGTGTCCGAAACCGAGTGGGGCGCAGACTGGTTCACCCTCTCGCGCACCACCATCGCCTGGTGCCTGATCGCCTACGGCTTCTTCGCCTCGGTGCTGCCGGTGTGGCTGCTGCTCGCCCCGCGCGACTACCTGTCGACATTCATGAAGGTCGGCACCATCGTGCTGCTGGCGGCGGGCATCCTGATCACCATGCCGGTGCTGAAGGCGCCCGCGGTCTCCGAATTCGCGCACACCGGAACGGGTCCCGCGTTCGCGGGCAGCCTGTTCCCGTTCCTGTTCATCACCATCGCCTGTGGTGCGCTGTCGGGCTTCCACGCGCTGGTGTCCTCGGGGACGACGCCCAAGCTGCTGGCCAAGGAATCCAATGCCAGGATGATCGGCTACGGCGGCATGCTGATGGAGTCGTTCGTCGCGGTGATGGCGATCATCACGGCCTCGATCATCGATCAGCACCTGTACTTCGGCATGAACGCGCCGCTCGGTCTCACCGGCGGCACCCCGGAAAAGGCTGCGGCCTATACCAATACGCTCGGCCTGTCCGGCCCGCCCGCGACGCCGGAGCTGTTCGCCGACGCGGCCTCCGATGTGGGTGAGAACTCGATCATCTCGCGCACCGGTGGCGCGCCGACCCTGGCGGTCGGCATCTCCGAGGTCTTCCACAAGTTCCTCGGCGGCGAGTCGATGAAGGCGTTCTGGTACCACTTCGCGATCATGTTCGAGGCGCTGTTCATCCTCACCACGATCGACGCGGGCACCCGTGTCGCGCGGTTCCTGGTCTCGGACGCGCTGGGCAACTTCGGCGGCGGGTTCAAGAAGTTCCGTGATCCGTCCTGGCGGGTCGGCGCGTGGGTGTGCTCGCTGCTGGTCGTCGCCGGCTGGGGCGGCGTGCTGCTGATGGGCGTCAACGATCCGTTCGGCGGCATCAACGCGCTCTACCCGCTGTTCGGTATCGCCAACCAGCTGCTCGCCGCGATCGCGCTGACCGTCGTGCTGACGATCATCGTCAAGCGCGGGCAGTGGAAGTGGGCGTGGATTCCGGGTGTTCCGCTGGCGTGGGATCTGCTTGTCACGATGACCGCGTCGTGGCAGAAGATCTTCTCCGACGATCCCAAGCTCGGCTACTGGAAGCAGCACAGCCTGTGCCAGGCCGCCAAGGATGCGGGAAAGGGCTGTCTGACGGCGAAGACACCCGAGCAGGTCGACATCGCGATCCGCAACACCTTCATCCAGGGCACGCTCTCGATCGTGTTCGCGGTGCTGGTGCTGATCGTCACCGTGGTCGGCGCGATCGTGTGCGCGCGGGCGATCCGTTCGGGCACGGTGTCGAGCTCCGAGACCGAGGAGCAGCCGTCGAAGATCTTCGCGCCCAGCGGTTTTGTCGCCACCGCCGCGGAGAAGGACGTGCAGAAGGAGTGGGATGTGCTGATCGCCGAGGGCAAGGTGACCGCGCCCGGATCGGCGCACGTGTCGTGAGTGCGTCGCGGGAGATGGACGGCCGGTTCGTCGGATCGGCTGTCCACTCCCCTGCGGCCACGACGCGGGCACTGTTGTCGCGGCTGTGGGCGGGCGTGCGCGGGGTCGCCCGGTGGTACAGCGCGATCAACGGCGGGCAGGACTACCAGCGCTACGTCGACCATCTGCGCCGCACTCACCCCGGCTGCCCGGTGCCGAGTGAGCGCCAGTACTGGCGCGACCGCTACGACGAGGCCGAGCGAAACCCGACGACCCGCTGCTGCTGAGAGTCGCCGACGTGTCGGTGGTGCACGCCGCAATGCCGACCGGGCGACCTCATCGGCGACGAAATTCCGTCGCGGAGCCTCGGGGATAAGTGGCCGATTTCCGCTAGCACCCCGATCGGGATGCGGGCATTGTGGTACCCGTGACGATCACGGCGATGGACTTCGAGCGCTGCTACCGAGCGGTGTCGACCCGGGACTCCCGCTTCGACGGGCAGTTCTTCACAGCGGTGCGCACGACCGGTATCTACTGCAGGCCCTCGTGCCCGGCGATCACGCCCAAACGCGCCAACGTCTCGTTCTTACCGACCGCGGCGGCGGCGCAGCAGGCCGGGTATCGCGCCTGCCGCCGGTGCCTGCCGGACGCCGCGCCCGGGTCGCCGCTGTGGAATGTGCGGGCCGATCTGGCCGCGCGGGCCATGCGGTTGATCGGGGACGGGGTGATCGAGCGCGGTGGCGTTCCGGCGCTGGCCGCGACGTTGGGCTATTCGCAGCGTCAGCTCACCCGGGTGCTCACCACCGAACTCGGCGCGGGCCCGCTCGCGCTGGCCAGGGCGCATCGCGCGCACACCGCGCGGCTGCTCATCCAGACCACCGAGATGCCGATGTCCGACATCGCCTTCGCGGCCGGGTTCGCGAGTATCCGCCAGTTCAACGACACCGTCCGCGAGGTCTTCGCGGTGAGCCCGACGACCATGCGGACCGAATCACGACGTTCCCCGCGCTCGGATGTCGTCGCCCCGGCCACGCCCGGCCTGCTGACCTTGCGGCTGCCGTACCGGGAGCCACTCGACACCGGCTGGCTGGCCTGGTTCCTCTCGGCGCACACCGTGCCGGGCATGGAGATCTGGGAAGACGGCGTCTACACGCGCAGCCTGCGCACGCCGCACGGGCACGCGACGATCCGGCTGTCGTTCCAGCCGGGACATGTGCGGGCCGAGCTGGCGCTGCGCGACATGCGTGATCTCGCGCCGACGGTGGCGCGGGTGCGGCATCTGCTGGATCTGGACGCCGATCCGCAAGGCATCGACGACGCGCTGGGAATCGGCGATCCTGACCCGGCCGGGTTCACGCCGGGCATTCGCGTTCCCGGCTGCCTCGACGGTCCGGAGTTGTTGCTGCGCACCATGATCGGCCAGCAGATCTCGGTGCAGGCGGCGGCCACCCACACGGCGCGGTTGGTGGCGGCACTCGGCGAGCGGATCGACGGGGCGGTGCCCCAGCTGTTCCCGACGCCGTCGGTGATCGCGGAGCGCGGCGCCGAGGTGCTCACCGGACCGGCGCGACGCATCGCCGCCGTCGTCGCGGCCGCGCGGGCGATCGCCGACGGAGAACTGGCCCTGCACACCGGCCGTACCGCGGCCGACCTGCGCCGCGACCTGCTCGCGCTCGACGGGGTAGGGCCGTGGACCGCCGACTACGTGACCATGCGGCTGCTCGCCGATCCCGACATCCTGCTCGGCACCGACCTGGTGGTCCGCCAGGGCGCGACGCTGACCGGCATCGAACTCGACAACACCACCAGGTGGGCGCCGTGGCGTTCCTACCTGTCCATGCATCTGTGGAAGCGGGCGCTCGCGCATCGCGGCGCCGTGCTCGTCCACGTGTGAACCTTCGACTGGAAGCGAAAAACCATGACTGCCACCATCACTCGCCTCGCCGACGTCGCGACGGTGCCCACGCCGATCGGACCGTTCACGGCCGTCGTCGACACCGACGGCGCGGTGCTCGCCTCGGGCTGGACCGGCGATCCGACCGAGCTGGCTCGCGTCGTCCATTCCTCGTTGCGTCCCACCGAACTGCGGCTGCGGGACTCCCTCGGCGAGGTCACCCAGGCGGTGATCGACTATCACGCGGGCGATCTGACCGCGATCGACTCGATCCCGGTGCGTCAGCACTCGGGTGAATTCCTCACCCACGCTTGGGAAATCCTGCGCAAGGTGCCTGCGGGAGAGCCGGTCACCTATACCGAGTTCGCCGGGCTGTCCGGTCGGCCTGCCGCGACCCGGGCTGCCGCGAACGCGTGCGCGCGTAATGCGGCGGCGTTGTTCGTGCCGTGTCATCGGGTGTTGCGGATCGGCGGTCAGCTGGGTGGGTTCCGGTGGGGGCTCGAGGCGAAGCGGTGGTTGCTCGCGCACGAGAGTTGAGCAGTAGTTGCTGGTGTCCCGCCGGCTGGATTGCCGAATCGCCGTCGTCGATCAGGCCAGTATCTGGTGATTGGCTCTTTTGTGAGGTCCAGTGGGACCGGATGCTGGAACGCATGCTCACTCGTCGCCTGATCGCGCTCTACACCGGTCTGTGGTTGTACGGGACGTCGATGGCGGTGATGATCCGGGCCGGGCTCGGGCTCGATCCGTGGGACGTCTTCCATCAGGGCGTCGCCGCGCACGTGCCGCTGAGTTTCGGCGCGGTGACGGCGGTGACCGGCCTCGCCGTGCTGCTCGCGTGGATTCCGTTGCGGCAGCGGCCGGGGCTCGGCACGGTCAGCAATGTGGTCGTCATCGCGATCGCGGTCGACGCCGGCCTGTGGTTGATCCCGGCGGCCGAGGCCCTGTGGGTCCGGGTGCTGGCGATGGTCGTCGCGGTGATCGTGAATGCCGCCGCGACCGTCCTCTACATCGGGGCGGGTATGGGTCCAGGGCCCCGCGATGGACTGATGACTGGACTGGTCGCCCGCACCGGCTGGCCGGTCTGGTCCGTCCGCACCGGCATCGAGGCCACGGTGCTGATCACCGGCTGGCTGCTCGGCGGCAGCGTGGGAATCGGCACCTTGGTCTACGCCTTCGGCATCGGGCCGCTGATCCAGCTGATGATTCCGTATGTCGACGGGTGGTTGCCCGGGTTCGCCCCGAAGCCGCAACCACAGCCGGTCGCCGCGTGACCTCGGCCGCTATCGGCCGAGGAGCTGATCGGTCAGTGCGCCGGTGACCCATTCCTGCCACTCCTGAGCCGACCATCCGCGCTCGCCGACGAGTAGCCGGTAGGTCTCCGGCGCGGTGAGCGCGAGTGCGATATCGGCACCACGATCCACCGAAATACCTTCTCGCAGTTCAGTTTTTGCCGCAAGCTCCGTCACGAGCCGCTGCTGTACGGTCAGCCGCTGGGCAAGATTGGTCTGCCAGATCTCGGCCAGTTCCGGATCGGTGGCGGCGGCGGAGCGCACCACCTCGAGCATGGCCGCGACCCTGGCGTGGATCCGCGCCGCCGCGGCCACCTGCAACCGGATCTGCTCGGCGGGCGGCGCGGCGACCGCCTCGGCGAACCACGGGCGGTCCATCGTCGCGATCGGTTCGGCGTCGCCCGCGATCTCGGTGTCGAGCAACTCGAGCAGAATCGCGCGCTTGTTCGCGAAGGTGAAATACAGCGTCTGCACCGCCATGCCCGCCCGCTCGGCAATGGCTTTCATCGTGGTGGCCGCGTACCCGCGGTCGATGAACAACTCCTTGGCCGCGCTGAGCATCCTGGCCCGGTTGGCGATGGTCTTGGCCGCACGAACCCCGGCGGTGCGTTCCGTCATGTCTTCGATCCTACTTGACTAGAGCTTAACTCCAGTGACACTCTCGCTAGAGTAATGCTCTAGTGAGAGGTTCGGACATGTCAGGTTCCCTTCCGTCACCGCGCGAGCGGTTGATCCTGCTGCTCATCACCGCCGTCGAACTCGTCGTCTTCCTCGACACGACGGTGCTCAATGTGGCGTTGCCGACCATCGGCGCCGATCTCGGTCTGACCGAGTCCGGGCTCGGCTGGGTGACCAACGCCTATCTGCTCGCCTTCGGCGGCTGCCTGCTGCTCGGCGGCCGCACCACCGACCTCATCGGCGCACGGCGCATGTTCGCGCTCGGGCTCGGTGTGTTCACGCTGGCCTCGGGTCTGGCCGGGCTGGCACCGTCGGCGGCGGTGCTCATCGGCGCCCGCGCCGCGCAGGGCGTCGGCGCCGCGCTGCTCATTCCGGCCCAGCTCGCGCTGCTCACCGCGGTTTTCACCACACCGGCCGCCCGCAACCGCGCGTTCGGGACGTGGAGTGCGATGGGCGCGGCGGGCGCCGCCCTCGGTACCGCGCTCGGCGGACCACTCACCGATGTCTTCGGCTGGCCGTCGATCTTCCTGATCAATGTGCCCGTCGGAGTGCTCGCCCTCGCCGGAATCCGGCTGCTGCCCGGCGACACTCAGCGCGCGGGAGCGGCCCTACGGCAGCTCGATCTGCCCGGCGCGGTCACCGGCACCGTGTCGCTGCTGCTGATCGGCTACGGGATCGGCGCGCTGGGCGCTCCCGATCAGGGTGTACGTCCGATCGCCTTGCTGGGCGCGGGCGTCGCGCTGCTGGTGGTGTTCGTGCTGATCCAGCTGCGGAGCCCGCATCCGCTGATGCCGCTGTCGATGTTCGGTGTGCGGCAGGTGAGCGGGTCCGCGGTGGTCAACTTCCTGGTCGGGGCCGCGCATGTGCCGGTGTTCGCGCTGCTCGCGCTCTACCTGCAGCACACGCAGCACTACAGCCCCACGCTGTCCGGGCTCGCGGTGCTGCCGGTCGCGGTGGTCAACATCATCGTGTCGCGCACCGTCCTGCCGGCGATGCTCGACCGGTTCGGGGCACGGTGGGTGCTGGCGGCGGGGCTCGGGCTGCAGGCTCTGGCGATGCTGTTGTTCGCCCGGATGCCCGAGCAGGCGAGCTACGTCGTCGATGTGCTGCCCGGCGCGCTTCTGCTCGGCATCGGACTGCCCGCGGCGTTCGTCGGGGTCACCCAGCCCGCCGTCACCGCGGTCGGGCAGAAGGAGGCGGGCACCGCGGCCGGGATCGTGAACACGGCGGGCCGGATCGGGTCCGGGATCGGTGTCACGGCGCTGTTGCTGCTGGCACAGAAGGTGACCGAGTCGTCGGCGGCCGGACCCGGCATCGCCTACCGAACGGGGCTGGCCATGGCGTTCCTCGCCGCGGCCGCGCTGGCGGCGGCCGGCTCGGTGCTCGCCGTCGCGATGCTGCGGGACACCGGTTCAGGCGACGGTGGCCTCCAGCCGGGAACCGGAACGACCACGGACGACGTGGAGCCTGCTGGGGATGCGCTGGCGCATCTCGTCGACGTGACTGACGACGCCGACGACGCGACCACCCGCGCGTAGCTCGTCGAGGACGCCCATCACCGCGTCGAGGGTGTCGGCGTCCAGACTGCCGAACCCCTCGTCGATGAACAGCGTATCCAGGACGAGACCACCCGATTCGGCGGCGACCACATCAGCCAGACCCAGGGCGAGAGCCAGTGAGGCCATGAAGGTTTCGCCGCCGGAGAGGGTCTTCGCGGAGCGGATGGCGCCGGTGTAGTCGTCGCGGACGTCTAGGCCGAGCCCACCGCGTTTGCCGCGCGGCCCCGCCTTGTCGGAGTGGACGAATTCGTAACGGCCGCCGGACATCCGGCGCAGCCGCAGCGATCCCGCCACCGCGACTTCCTCGAGACGAGCGGCAAGCACGTAGGAGCGCAACGACATCCGTCGATTGTTCTCACCACGCCCCGCGACCACCTCGGCCAGCGTGGCCAGTTCGTCGAATTCCTGCTGTCTGGGCGCGATCCGCTCGACCTCACCCCACAGCTGGGTACCGAGCTGTTCCAGCTGCGCGACCCGCTCCGCCGCCGCCGACTGCGTGGCGACCGCCGCCGTGAGTGCGTGCTGGGCTTCGGCGAAGCGCTGTTCCAGCGCGGTCAGATCGCCGGGGACCTGCTCGGCGACGGCCTGGATCTGCGGTTCGGCCAGCACCGCGTCGGCATGGGCGCGGGCCCGGTCGGCGGCAGTGAGTTCGGTCTCGATGGCCGACTGTTGCTGTGCGGTGCGGGCGACCGCGGTGACGACCTGGGCGTAGGCCGTGAGCAGGGCGACGTCGTCGCGCGGCGGCGCGGGTTCGGCCTCCGGTTCCGGCTCGTCGTCGACCAGGTCGTCGTCGAAAAGGTCGAACAGAGTGGGCATATCGGGCTCGACACGCACCGGACGTGCACCGCGTCCGGGACGCGATGGTGCTTCACCTCGGCCATCGGTCGAATCGCCGTCGAAGGAAGCGGCCTGCACTCCGACACCGCCGTCAGTTTCCGAAGCGTCCGATGCCGTGACGCCACTATCGACCGCCGAACTACTCCCTGGCCCGACAGCACGGTCTGTCTCGGACGCATCCGCCGCCTCTGGACCCCTTTCGGCCGCCGCAGTACCCGCCCCACTGGGCCCGGCCACCGAACCATGCACTGACCCGGCAGCGCCGTCGGCGGCGGAAGTAGCCACCGTCCTGGCGTCGGCTGGCGATCCATTCCCCGAACTGGCACCTCCATCGGTCGCCGAAGCGGCCGGTGTTCCGGTGCCGTTGTCGGCCACGGAAGCATCCGCTTTCGCAGCGGGGGGCGCGGCTTGGGCGTTCGCCGAAGGGCCAGCCTCCTCGAATCCTACGGGGACGAAACCGGCTGCGCGGGCCAGGTTTTCGACTCGGGTGGCGATCTGTCGGACGGCGTCGCGGGCGGTGGACTCCTCGAGACGGGCGGTGCGCAGGGCGGTGGCGGCGGTGATCAGGGATTCGAGGCGGGTGGTGCGGGCGTCGACCGAGTCGTCGGCGCCCGCGGCGGCGCGCAGGCGGAGGGTGAGTTCGTCGAGCCGGGTGCGGGTGGCGGCGATGGTCGCGGTGACCGTGCCGAGGCGGGTGTCGAGGTCGCGGGACTGCTCGTGCAGGGCGGTTTCCTCGGCGCGCAGGGTGTCGAGGCGGGTGGTGAGCGCGGCGACGCGGTCGGCCGTGTCGGCGGCGTCGTCGAAGCGGTGGGTGGCGGTGCGGACGGCATCGGCCAGGGTGACCGGGTCGGCATCGCCACCGCGTGCGATCAGTGCCTCGATCTCGCGTTCGATGACACCGATGCGCTCGGCGATCCGGTCGCGAGCCGCTTCGGCCGCCTGCTCGGCAGCGGTGGCGGCGTCCTCGGCGTCCTTGGACACCGCGTCGTCGGTGGGCCGTGCGGGGTCGGGGTGCTCGGCAGACCCGCACACCGCACAGGGTGCGCCGATGGTCAGCGCGCCCGCGAGCTCGGCGGCCATACCGGCCAACCGGCGCGTGCGCAGGTCGAGTACGCGCTCCCTGGCGTCGAGGTGGTTTCGCCGCGCGGTATCGAACTCGGCCTGCGCCCGATCCAAAGCCGTTCGCTGCTTGGCCAATTCGACGGCAGCGGCCGCCGATTCCTGCCACTTGCCGAGTTCGGTGCGCAGTCCGGGCAGTGCGGCGGCCGCATCGGTCGCCTCCCGCAACTGCTCCCCCGCCCCGGCGATCACCGCGGGCAACTCGACGCGGCGCTGGGCCAGCGCCGTCGCCCGCTCGGTCAGGCGAGCCGCTTCGGCCTCGTGCGCGGCGAGGTCGGCGGTGAGCTGATGCGCGGTCTCCGCATCGGCCCGCACCTCACCGAGCACACCGAGCAGGCCATTCCACTGGCTGACCGCGCCATCGAGGTCACCCTCGACGTCCCGCACACGGAGGGGGTCGACAGACCACCTGGCTCCCGGCCGAGAGTGCGGTATGACCTCCGCCTCGGATGACGTGGCGAACTTCCCGGCACCCGGCACCGATCGGCGTGCAGACTGCGCATCGTCCGCGTCGGTTGAGCCGCCCGGGGCGACCGATCGGCTGGGCCGCCTGGCGCCAGGACCTGATTGCGCGGGCCGTCCGTCCGACGCGTCAGCCGAGACATCACGGCTCACAGCGGCATCGGTCTGCTCGTCGAGAACAACCGTCAGCAGGTCGATCCCCGCGATGTCGGCAGCTGCCTCGGCCCCCAGCTGGACGGCCAACTCACCGGCGACGGTTCGGGTCGACGACTCGGCACGACGCAGTGCGCGGACCGCCGAACGAGCCTCGTCGATGGCGTGAACGACCGGCTCGGCCCGGCGGGCTTGTTCGAGTTCACGTTCCAGCTCGGCGCGGCGCGGCGCATCCGCCGTGTAGGTCGCCAGTTCGGCGCGGGCTGCTGCCATCCGGGCGTGCAGCCCGGCGATACGCCGCTGCTCCTCGGCCTCGGTGCGCGCTTCGGCCGATTCCTTGTGGCGCAGTTCGGTATTCGTGTTGGCCTCGGCCAGCTCGGTGCGGGCCGTCGCCAGCAGATCTTGCGACCAACGGACCGCGTCCAGGACGCCGACCGACTCCGAACCGCTGTAGCCGGCGGCCATGCCGACCTTGGTGATGAGCCGGTCGATGCCCTGCTTACGGGTGTCGAGGTCCGCCGCGGCCGCGCGACGGCGATCAGCGAGCCACTGTTCGGCGGTGCCGAATCGCTGGGTGTCGAAGAGCTTTTCGAGCAGCTTCTCGCGGTCCTCGTTCTCGGCGCGCAGGAATCGGGCGAATTCGCCCTGCGGGAGGAGGACGACCTGGAAGAACTGGTCGGCGCTCATCCCGAGCAGGCGCAGCACCTCGTCACCGATATCGGTGAGCCTGGACAGGTTCTCGCCCGAGCCGTCGAGCCATTCCAGAGTGCCCTTGGCCTGGATCTCCCTGGTCTTGGTGCCATCCCGGCTCGGCCGTTCGAAAGCCGGGCTCCGGGTGAGGCGAAGACGCCTGCCGCCCAGGGTGGCTTCCAGGGTGACGCACGGCGGTGTCTGCGGGTCGGCGTGATCGGAGTGCAGTCGCTTGCCCTCGCCCCGCGCGCCGGGCACGCGGCCGTACAGCGCGAACGCGATCGCGTCGAGCACGGTGGTCTTGCCCGCGCCGGTGTGCCCGTGCAGCAGGAACAGTCCGTCGGCGCCGAGCGCGTCGAAGTCGACGACGGTGCTGTCGGCGAACGGACCGAAGGCGACCATCTCGAGTCGATGCAGTCTCATGCCGCACCACCGGCTACCGCGCCGGACATGGTCTCGATGCTCACGCGGATACTTCCATGGCAGCCGCGCCGTCGATCTCTCGTTCCGATTCGACACGCCCCGAGTCGGTTTCGCGCACCGCGGCAGCCAAGGCTCGCTCCACCCACACCATCTCCCCCTCGCTCGGCTCGCCACGCACGTCGGTCAGGAAACTCGCCGCCACCTCGACATCGCGGCGGCCGTGCACCCGCTCGCGATAGTGCAACTCCGGATTGCCCTCGGGGCGAGCCCATTCCACGTGCACCGCGTGCGGGAACCGCTCGCGCAGCTTACGCATGGGGTCGACCGGCCTGGCGCTGTCGGTGAGGGTGGCCGAGACGTAATGCTGTTCGGCGTCGGCGAATCCGGCGTCGGTGAGCAGTTCGTCGAGCGTGCCGGTGAGCCTGCTGAGCCCGCGCACCAGCGGTAGATCGTGGCGGTGCACCGCGGCCAGACCGTCCGCGTCGAGGTCGACGATCCAGACCGCCTTGCGGTGGGAATTCTCGGCGAACGAGTACGGCAGCGGAGAACCGCTGTAGCGCACCGATTCCGAGAGGGTCTGCGGCGAATGCAGGTGCCCCAGCGCCACATAGTCGATCCCGTCGAAGGCCGACATCGACACCGTCTCGACCCCGCCCACCGAGATCGACCGCTCCGACCCCGTCGCCTCCCCACCGACGACGAACGCGTGCGCGAGCACCACCGTGCGCGTGCCAGGCCTGCCCGCGAGTTCGGCGCGGATACGCCCCATCGCCGCATCCAGGATCTCCGCGTGCGACCGCGCCTGCGGCACACCCAGTTCGGCGCGGGTGATCTCCGGCTCCAGGTACGGGATGCCGTAGAAGGCCACCTCGCCGTGCGCGTCGGCGAGCAGGACCGGCCGGTCGGCGTCGGACACCCGGGTGCACAGATGCAGCCCGCCCGCCGCCGCGAAGCTGGCGCCCGCACCGAGCCGGGCGGGGGAATCGTGGTTGCCCGAGGTCGCGACGATCAGCGCGCCCGCGGCCCTGATCGCCTCGAAGCCGCCGTTGCAGACCGCGATGGCATCGGCATTCGGAATGGACCGGTCGTAGACATCGCCCGGCACCACGACCACGTCGACGGATTCGGTCGCGACCAGTTCCGCGATCGATGCCAGCACCCGCGCCTGGTCGGCCAGCAGGTCGACACCGTGGAAGGTGCGCCCGATGTGCCAGTCGGAGGTGTGCAGGATGCGCATGCCGCGAAACTTAGGCCACACCCCCGACAGAATTCAATCGACGCACTACACACGTGTAATTCCTCGGCGCGGCGCCCGGCGAGTCACCACGCCGGGTTGCTCGGCGATTGCGAGTTTGTCGGTGGGCTCGGGCACTATCGCCGCTATGACCGCCTCGATGCTCGTCGCGCTCGTCTTGGTATTCGCTGCCGGGTTCGGTCTCGGCTGGTTGGGGCATTCCGCCCGGGGCGGGCAACGCGCCGCCGCGGCGGAAGCCCGGCTCGCCGCCGCCGGGGACAATCAACGGTTGCTGCAGCAATCGCTGCACGCGGCGAACGAGGATGCGGCGCGCAGGCATTCGGCCGCGATCGGGGCGATGGTCGATCCGCTGCGTGATGCGGTCGGCGCGTTGGAGCGGCAGATCCGCCAGGTCGAGCATCACCGGATCGACGCGTATTCGGGATTACGGGAGCAGGTCGCGGGGATGCAGCGCACCTCGCATCGGCTCTCCGATCAGACCGGTCAGCTGGTCGCGGCGCTGCGCGCGCCGCAGGTCCGCGGCCGCTGGGGCGAGATCCAGCTGGAGCGGGTCGTCGAGCTGGCGGGCATGACCAGGCATTGTGATTTCGACACCCAGGTCCACCGCGCCGGCGGCGACGATCGCGCCGGAGTGCGGCCCGACCTGGTGGTGCGGCTGGCCGGCGGCAGGCACATCGTCGTCGACGCGAAGGTGCCGTTCACCGCCTATCTCGACGCCGCGACCACCGACGACCCCACCACACGCGACCAACTGCTGGCCCGCCACGCCAAGCATCTGCGCGCCCACGTCGACCAGTTGGCCGACAAGGCGTACTGGACGGCCTTCGATCCGGCACCCGAGTTCGTCGTCCTGTTCGTGCCAGGCGACCCGTTCCTCGACGCCGCCCTCACCACCGATGCGGGGCTCCTGGAGTACGCGTTCGGCCGGAACGTGATCCTGGCAACCCCCACTACGCTGATCGCGCTGCTGCGCACGGTCGCGTTCAGCTGGCGGCAGGAAGCGCTGTCGCGCGATATGGCAACGGTGCAGCAATTGGGCAAGGAGCTCTACACGCGGGTCGGCAAGGTGGCCGAACATCTGGACAATCTGGGCGTGAATCTCGGTAAGGCAGTAGCGGCTTTCAACGCGACCGTCGGTTCCGTGGAGTCGCGGGTGATGGTCACGGCACGCCGGATGCACGATCTCGGGATCGCCGATCAGGAGCTCCCGGCAATCCGGCTGACCGAGACCAGACCGCGGGTCGTGGCCTTCGCCGACGCCGAGGATCGCGTCTGAGATCCCCGTGCCGCAGCGCCTGACGGCGCGTTGTGCGGTTAGTGTCATAGGGTGGCTGCTTCCCAACGTGCGCGACCCCGGGTGCCCGCGCCGCAACGTTCGATCATGCCCTCGGTGCCCGGCATCCCCGCCTGGGCCGCGATTCTGCTTGCCGCGGGCATGACGATGTTCGGGTTCCTGATCGATGGGCTCGGGGGCGAGACCTACCCGACCGGCACGTTCTCGGCGCTGTATGTGCTCGGCTGCGTGCTCGCCGTCTGCGCCGTGCGGTTCCGCGGCCTGTTCTCCACCATGGTGATGCCGCCGCTGCTGCTGTTCGTCGCGGTGCCGCTGGCCTGCCAGATGCTGGGTGGGCGCGCCACCACCTCCATCAAAGACGTGCTGATGAACCTCATCATCCCGCTGGTGGAGCGCTTCCCGACGATGATGCTGGCCACCGTGCTCGTGCTGGCGATCGGCGGCGCCAGGATCGCGATCGCCAAGCGCGCCCCCGGCACCGCGCGGCCCGCCGCCGAACGCCGGACCGAACGCAAAACCGAATCCAAGCCGGCCAGCCGACGCAGGCCTGAGACGCTCGACGAGGCCACCCGCGGCAGGCGCACCCGCCGCGCCACCGCCGTCCTGGACGAGCCGGTCACCGAAGTCGACATGGCCAGCCCGGCCCGCCGCGCCCCGCGCGCGACCGAACCCAAGCGCGCCCCCGCCGCCGCAAGGACACCGCGAACGGGCCGTGGCGCCGCACCGCGGGAGGCCGAGCCTGCGCGCACGCCGCGCCGAAGGGCCGACCCGCAGCCGCACCCACAGCCGACCGTGCGCTATCGCGACCGCGCCGACACCGGCCGCACCGAACGGCGCCGACCCGACAACGTGTGAAACGAAGAATCCCCGCCGCGATCTCGCGACGGGGATTCTTTCTTTCTGGGCCTCTGTCAGTCCTGCGGCGCGGCATCGCGACGCGCGGCGCGCAGCTCACGCGGCAGCGAGAACACCAGCGTCTCGTTGGCCGTCGTCACCGGCTGCACCTCGCCGAAGCCGTGCTCGGCGAGCAGATCGAGCACACCGGTCACCAGGATCTCCGGCACCGACGCGCCCGAGGTGATGCCGATGGTCTGCACGCCGTCGAGCCAGGCGAGGTCGACTTCGCGGGCGTAGTCGACCAGGTACGCGGCACGTGCGCCCGCACCGAGGGCGACCTCGACCAGGCGCACCGAGTTGGAGGAGTTGCGCGAGCCGACCACGATCACCAGATCGCATTCGGGTGCCATCGCCTTGACCGCGGTCTGGCGGTTGGAGGTGGCGTAGCAGATGTCGTCGCTGGGCGGGTCCTGCAGCGTGGGGAACCGTTCGCGCAGCCGCTGGACCGTCTCCATGGTCTCGTCGACCGACAGCGTGGTCTGCGACAGCCAGATCACCTTCGACGGATCGCGCACGGAGACCTTGTCCACCGAATCGGGGCCGTCGACCAGCTGCACGTGCTCGGGCGCCTCACCGGCGGTGCCCTCGACTTCCTCATGGCCTTCGTGGCCGATCAGCAGGATGTCGTAGTCGTCGCGGGCGAAGCGCTTGGCTTCCTGGTGCACCTTGGTGACCAGCGGACAGGTCGCGTCGATGGTGCGCAGGTTCCGCTCGGCGGCGGTCTCGTGCACGATCGGCGCGACGCCGTGGGCGGAGAACACGACCAGCGCGCCCTCCGGCACCTCGTCGGTCTCGTCGACGAAGATGACGCCGCGCTCACGTAGCGTCTCCACCACGTGCCGGTTGTGCACGATCTCCTTACGGACGTAGATCGGGGCGCCGTGCTTCTCCAGCGCCTTCTCCACGGTCTCGACGGCGCGGTCGACGCCTGCGCAGTAGCCGCGCGGCTCGGCCAGCAGCACGCGCTTGCCACCGGCAGCGGACGCGCCCGCGGAGCGCGTGATACCGACGTTCAAGGGAATTGCCGAGGTCATGATCCACAGCTTACGTGCGTCGCGCGGGCGGGATCAGGGCGGATCAAGGGGCGAAAGTCACATCTGGGCAGCCTGGACCTTTGCATCACAGGCGGTTTGCGGCAGGCTGGGACCATGTTCCGTCCTCCGTTCGTGGCCCGGGTCGCCGCCGGCGCCGCCGTGTACGCCTTAGAAGAGACCCGGCGGTTACCCGTCGCCGCGGTCAATTTCCCGATCACCGCGCTGAGTCGCGTGCTGCAGACGACCATGCATGTGCAGCAGTTCGTCACCAGCCTCGCGCTCAAGGGTGACCTCGTGTTCGAACGTCTAGGTTCGACTCCGCAGGAACAGCCGGAGTGGGCCACCTTCGACGAGGACATCGCGCCCGAGCCCGCGGTCGCCACCAACGGCCACGCCAGCCGTTTCGATCTGTACACCGAAGAGCACCCGGCCGAGCAGGCCAACGGCAAGGCCACGCCCGCGTCGCTGCTGCTGCTCGAGACCGAGGCCGAGGCCGAGGAGCCCGCCGCCGAGCCGGAGCCCGAGGAGGTGCAGGCCCCCGAGGTCGCCGTCCGCTACGACTACCCGGCGATGACGCTGGCCCAGCTGCGCGCCCGGCTGCGCATGCTGACCGTCGAGGAGCTGGCCCAGCTGCTGGCCTTCGAGCAGCAGACCCGCGCCCGCGCCCCCTTCGTCACCATGCTGACCAACCGCATCGCCACCGTCCAGGCGCAGTAAGCCTGTTCCGTCTCGAAGCGACCGCAATCCGCGCTGATTGCGGTCGCTTTTGTTTGTGTCGGTAGCGCCGCGTATACCTGACCTATGACTGAGGACGGCTCCGGCACCACCGCCCCGGCGGCCTCCGGCACAGCCGCGCAGGCAGGCGCACCGGGCAGTTCGGCGGAGCAGCCGTGGCCGGTGCGTTCGGTCGCGGTGAAGGTCGCGCAGTGGATCGACCGGCTCGGCAGTGTGTGGGTGGAGGGGCAGGTCACCCAGATCAATCTGCGCCCCGGCACGCGCACCGCGTTCCTGGTGCTGCGCGATACCTCGGCGGACATGTCGCTGTCGGTGACGTGCGATCCGGACTTGTTGCGGCGCAGTCCCGTCCCGTTGACCGAGGGCAGCCGCGTCGTCGTCTACGGCAAGCTGCAGTTCTTCACCGGGCGCGGCACGCTGTCGCTGCGGGTCACCGAGATCCGGCCGGTCGGCATCGGCGAGCTGCTCGCGCGGATCGAGCGATTGAAGTCGCTGCTGGCGGCCGAAGGGCTGTTCGATCCGCGACTCAAGCGGCCGCTGCCGTTCCTGCCCGGCACCGTCGGGCTGATCACCGGACGAGCCAGCGCGGCCGAACGCGATGTGTTGACCGTCGCCCAGAACCGTTGGCCCGCAGTCCGTTTCGTCGTGAAGAACACCGCGGTGCAGGGGCCGACAGCGGTGCCGCAGATGCTGGACGCGCTGGCCGCGCTGGATCGCGACCCCGCCGTCGACGTGATCGTGCTCGCCCGCGGCGGCGGCAGTACCGAAGACCTGCTGCCGTTCTCCGACGAGGCGCTGTGCCGGGCCATCGCCGCCGCGACCACCCCCATCGTCAGCGCGATCGGCCACGAACCCGATGCCCCGCTCAGCGATCTCGTCGCCGACGTGCGCGCCGCGACGCCCACCGACGCCGCCAAACGCATCGTCCCCGACGCCGCCGCCGAACTCGCGGGTGTGCGCGAGATGCGGGCCCGCTCGGCCGCCGCGCTGCGCGGCTGGGTGCAGCGCGAGACCCACATCATCGCCCAGTTGCGCTCGCGCCCCGTCCTCGCCGATCCGCTGCGCGAACTGCGGCACCGCCACGACGAGGTGGAGCGGCTGCGCCTGGCGGCGCGCCGCACGGTCGAGCAGACGCTGCGCACCGAATCCACCGCGGCCGTGCACCTGCGCGAAAAGCTCACCGCTGTCGGTCCCGCCGCGACGCTGGCCCGTGGCTACGCTGTCGTGCAACGCGTCGCCGGACCGGAACGTCATGTGGTTCGCGCGATCGAGGACGCCCCAGCGGGCAGCCAGCTCCGCATCCGCGTCGCCGACGGCGCCGTCACCGCCGCCGCGCTCGGCACCCAGCGCCTGACACCCGCCACCGACGACAAGAGGAAATGACCGTGCCCGACGCCGGAACCGAGCCCGCCGACACCCTCGCCGAGATCGCCGCCTTCGGCTACGAACGCGCCCGCGACGAACTGGTCAACGTGGTCAAGATGCTCGAGCAGGGCGGCCTCGACCTCGACGACTCGCTCGCCCTCTGGGAGCGCGGCGAGGCATTGGCCACCCGCTGCGAGCAGCACCTGGCCGGTGCGCGCAAGCGCGTGGAGGATGCCATCGCGTCGCACGCCGACGACACCGGCGAATAGGTCCGCCGACCTACCGGTGGAACTCGGCAGTTCTGCGGGCTCGACAACCGGTATTCAGCGTGCGGAGCTCACTTCGACAGCGGCTGCGCGGTGGTGACCGCCTTCGCCAGCGTGGTGAACGCGGCCTCGTTGCCGGCGCCGGTGATCAGCACCCGGACACCGCCCAGGTCGGCGATCCAGGCCGACTCCTCGGTCGGCTCGGTGAAGACGACCCATTTCTGCCCGGCCACGTCCTGCGTTCCGGTGGCGTAGCGCGAGCCGAGCACGTGCCTGGCCAGCGCTTCCTCGGACGCCGAGCTCTGCGAGAACCGCATGTAGGTGCCCTGCGGGGTCAGGTAGCCGACGGTGCTCATGGGGCCGCCCCCCGCCGCGACGATGGTCTCGCGGCTGCCCGAGTTCGACACCCAGTCCTGCGGGAGCTCCGGCTTGCGGATCGGGAACGGCAGCGACTTGGCGTCGGCGCGCAGCGCCGAGTCGGCGTCGAAATGCGGCACCTGACCTTGCGTCGGGCCGTTCGTGGCCACCGTGCACTGGCTCGCGGCGCCCGCGAGCACGATCGCGATCAGCACCAACGGGATCAGCGACCAGAAAAGGTCGCGATAGTCGTTGAAGATCCGGTGCTTCTGCTGGGCCACGGCTACCAGTATCCACTCGACGCCGACCAGGGCTGTCAGCGGGCGTCCGAGGAGGTGGTGCACGAGCGTGCCAGATCTGAATGCGACAATTGCCCCCGTACACCAACGCCAAGGAGGCACTCCGCAATGACGGCATCATCGCCCGCCCCCAGCCGCCGCGAGGCACCCGACCGCAACCTCGCACTCGAGTTGGTACGCGTCACCGAGGCAGGCGCGATGGCAGCGGGCCGCTGGGTCGGCCGCGGAGACAAGGAAGGCGGCGACGGCGCGGCCGTCGACGCCATGCGCCAGCTGGTCAGCTCCGTCTCCATGAAGGGCGTCGTCGTCATCGGCGAAGGCGAGAAGGACGAAGCGCCGATGCTGTACAACGGCGAGGCGGTCGGTGACGGCACCGGACCCGACGTCGACTTCGCCGTCGACCCGATCGACGGCACCACCCTGATGTCGAAGGGTTCCCCCGGCGCCATCTCGGTGCTCGCGGTCGCCGAGCGCGGCGCCATGTTCGATCCGTCGGCCGTGTTCTACATGCACAAGATCGCCGTCGGCCCCGACGCCGCGGGCTCGATCGACATCACCGCTCCGATCGGCGAGAACATCCGCCGCGTCGCCAAGGCGAAGAAGTCCTCGGTCTCCGACCTCACCGTCTGCATCCTGGACCGCCCCCGCCACGCCGAGATCATCCAGCAGACCCGCGACGCGGGCGCCCGCATCCGCCTGATCTCCGACGGTGACGTCGCGGGCGCCATCGCCGCCGCGCGCCCCGAGTCCGGCGTCGACATCCTCGTCGGCATCGGCGGCACCCCCGAGGGCATCATCGCCGCCGCCGCGCTGCGCTGCCTCGGTGGCGAACTGCAGGGCATGCTCGCCCCCAAGGACGACGAAGAGCGCCAGAAGGCCATCGACGCGGGCCACGACCTGGACCGCGTCCTGTCCACCACCGACCTGGTCGCCGGCGAGAACGTCTTCTTCTGTGCTACCGGCGTCACCGACGGCGACCTGCTGCGCGGCGTCCGCTACTTCGGCGGCGGCGCCTCCACCCAGTCGATCGTCATGCGCTCCAAGTCCGGCACCGTCCGCATGATCGACGCCTACCACCGCCTCACCAAACTCCGCGAATACTCCTCCGTCGACTTCGACGGCGACGACAGCGCCAACCCGCCACTGCCGTGATGTGACGGGCCGCGCACCCCGGTGCGCGGCCCGATCCTTGATCGACCCCAGCACGGTTCACTACGGTGGCTGGCAGGGTTCGAGGGGACGGGGGGTAAAGACGTGGGTGTCGTTGATGTGGACTCCGGGCGATTGCGGTCGGAGATCGCGGCGTTCTACGCCGGGTTCGGTGCGCCGGGCGAGCTGACGGCGGCGTTCGAGTCCTCGGCGCTGCTGGTGCCGTTGACCGGCCCGGAAGACCGGGTCTTCACGTTGGAGTCCGGCGGTATCGCCTGGCTATGTGCGTTCACCGGTGTCGCCGAGTACGCGCGGTTCATGACCACGAGGGGCGTTGTCGCCGACCAGGAGTACCGCTTCCACACCTTTTTGGGCCGTCGTCTCCGCGAGTTCGCGGCGGCGCAGACAGATCCGACGGGCGTGGCGGTCGACATGCTCGGCGCCCGCCCGATGACCTTCCCACCGGACGTACCCGACGATTCCGCCGGCAGAGTCCGGGAGTAACCGATGTCGGATATCAATGTCGATCCCGCGTTGCTGACTCAAGCCGCGACCGGCATCACCGGGATCATCAGTGAACTGTCCGAGCTGGGTATCGGGGAAACCGGTGCGGTCGGGCGCGGCTTCGCGCAGCTGACGTTGTCGGCGATGGAGGCGGGCAAGGCGAACGTCCAGTCGACGTTCGAGGAGTTCGCCGAGCGGTGGTCGTGGGGCGTGCGGGCGCTGGTCCAGTCCGGGAACGAGATCGCCAAGATCCTGGACCTGTCCGCGGGCCGCTACTACCTCATGGACGAGCAGATTTCGAACTCGTTCAAGCAGATGTTCACCCACTTGGCCGGCAACCCGCACATGAGCAAGGCCGACATCGAGGAGATGGACTGGGGTCAGGTGCTGTCGAACAACACCTGGAATCTGGCCGCGCAGCCCGACTACAGCGGTTCGTCGTTCTCCGAGGCGTTCTCCCATATAGGAGACAACGTGTCCACGTTGGGGGAGGCAGGTCAGTACCTGCTCGACAACCCCGACAAGGCTTACAGCCTCGATACCGGCGTCGCCGCCCACCTCGCCGAGATCCAGCAATCACAGCAGCCTGCGGCCAAGACGGGGGAAAAACCGTAGATGGGAATCGGGGATTTCCTCAACAGCGTCGGCGACAAGATCGAAGACGGGCTCGAGACCGCCACCGAAAAGGTCGGGCAGGCTTACAACACGGTCCTCGATGCCGAGTCGAAGGTTGCGAAAGCTGTTGGCGCCGACGGCTTGTCGGAATGGCTGGATGATCTGGGCGACAAGGTCGTCGACGCGACCGGCGGTGCGGTGCCGGAGAAAGAACTCGGGCAGACCAGCGATCCCAAGGAATTGATCCGGGGCGATGTCGGCAAGATCAACGAGGTCGTCGGACACCTGGGCAAGATCGGCACCGCGATCGATCAAACCGGTGACGCGCTGCGCAAGATCGACACCGCCGACTGGACCGGTGAAGCCGCGACAGCATTCGACGAGGAGTTCGCCAAGCAGCCGAAACTGTGGTGGGACGGCGCGGATGCGATGGGCAAGGCCAAGACCGCACTGGACGCCTGGTCACACGAGGTCACCGCCGCCCAGGCCAAGGCCGCCGACGCGATCGCGAAATGGGAAGCCGCCGATCGCGAAGAACGCGACCGCAAGAACGAGTGGAACGCGCTGACCGACGATCAGCGCAAGGGCAAGAACCTCACCGACACCTGGACCGACATCCGCAACGCCGCGAAAGCGATCCTGACCGGCGCCCGCACGCAACGCGACAATGCCGCCGATGCCGCGGTGGCCGCGATCAGCGCGGCGACCGCGACCGCGCCGACCGAACCACCGTTTCTATCGCGATGGGGCAGCAATTTCGAAGACCTGGGCGCGGCAATCGACCAGGCGCGGCTGAACTTCAGTACCGGGTTGTTGACCTCGCTGACCGGGATGGTGCAGTTCGTGCGCTCGATCTCTCCGATCGACGCCTACAACATCACCCACCCGGCCGAGTACATGTCGAGCATGTCGGATCTGGGCACCGGCATGGTGTTGGCCGCGGCCGACCCGAAAGCGACCGGGGCGGCGATGCTGGCGGGGTTCAAAACGAACCCGTCCGAAGCGTTGGGCGCGCTCACCGGCGACGCGTTGTTGACCGTGGCGACCGGTGGTGCGGGTGGTGCGGCCAAGGCGGGTGCGACTGTTGTCGACAAAGCCTCCGATGCCGCCCGCCTCGGCAATGCGGGCCGCAATGTCGTCGACGACGCGGCCGGGACTGCCGGGAGAAACGTCCCCGACACACCCAAAACCACCACGCCGGACAACCCGGCCTCCCCCGCGACAAATCCCGCAGGCCAGACCGGTGATGCACCTGCACCCACACCGGAAAGCCCAGGCACCAACCCAGCAGCTCCCACTCCGGAGAGCGCCCCGAACCCTGCTGCGCAAACGGGTGATGCCCCGGCGACGAATCCTGCTGGGACCAGCCCGGATTCCCCGGCCGCAAACCCCGATGCCCCGTCGACTCCCGACACGCCTGACGCTCCGCGTACCCCGGATCCGGATTCATCCTCGCCCCACGATGGTTCACCGGACACGACGAACGGTGCCGACGATTCACCACCGGTTCGACCGACGCCGGAACCCGACGGGGCAGGGCCGAACCCGGCGGCGACATCACCGGAGGGCGATTCCCCCGCCGCCACGCCCGACACCGACAACCCGCCGACCAACAATGACGGTGACAACTCTCCAGGTGCCGCCGATCCTGGCAGTCCGGCTTCCCGCCCTGACGAGGGCGACGCCAACCCAGGTGACAGCAACGACGGCACCCAGCCAGGCGGTCTCAGTCCGGACAACGGCAACACGCCCGATCAACCCGACAACACCAAGCCCGAACTCCGCGCCAACAACGACAACGGTGGAAACGGCGAACCCAGTGTCGGCGATACCGGGCAACGCAATCCACCCGAAACCGACTCCACCCGCGATCAGACCACCGAGGGAGGAGACCCGGTCAATATCGCGACCGGCGAGTTCCTGCTCCCCCTCACCGATCTCGATCTACCCGGCATCCTGCGCCTCGCGTTGAAACGAGCCCACCACTCCAACTATCGGTACGGCCGCTGGTTCGGCTCATCCTGGTCGGCCACCCTCGACATGCGCGTTGTCGTCGAAGACGAGTGTGTCACCGTCGTGTTCGAAGACGGCATGCTCCTGCCCTACCCCCACGCCGAGGTAGGCGTCGGGGTGGAACCGATCACCGGTGGCCAACGCTGGAAGCTGACCCGCACCGACACCGGCGGCTATCGGTTGTGGGACCCGGACCGGGAATTGGTGTGGCACTTTGCCCCCGAATCTGCTCTGGGCGGCCTAGACACACTCCTGGGAAACCTCGCGATCTCCGCGATCACCGACCGCCACCACAACCGAATCAGATTCCACTACAACAGCAACGGCGACCCGACCGAGGTCACCCACTCCGGCGGCTACCGCGTCGTCCTGGACTCCGCCGACGGCAGGATCACTGCGATCTCAGTCGCCGGCGAGGTCGACGGCACCGAAACCTCCACCCTGGTACGCGAATTCGGATACGACAACGGCGAACTGACCTCCGTGACCAACGGTGTCGGTGGAGTCACCCGCTTCGCCTACGACGACCAACACCGCATGCTGTCGTGGACGGACTCCAACGGCAGCTGGGTGACCAACACCTATGACGAATCCGGCAGGGTTGTCTCCCAGCGCGGCGCCGATGGCGTCTTCGACGCCGAATACGAATATCTCGAATTCGGCAACGGCACCGGCCGGCTGACACGTATGACCGACTCCCGCGGCGGTGTCACCGGCTACGGATTCGACAGCGACCTACGCCTGCGCGATCTCCGCGCCCCCGATGGCGGCCACCGCCACATCGACTACAACGCCGCCCGCAAACCCCTCACGGTGACCGAACCGGACGGCGCGACAACAACTTACATCTACACCTCCGACGGTGATGTCGCCGCCATCACCCGCCCCGACGGCCGCCAGATCACTATCGACTACGCATATCCCAACCGTCCGTCGACAATCACCAACGCCGACGGCACTACCCAGCACCGCGAGTGGGACAAGGCAGGCAACCTCGTCGCCGTCACCGACCCCGCGGGCGCACGAACCGAGTACCACCACCACCAATGCGGTGCCGTCGCCGAAATCCGCGATCCCGACGGCGCCCGCACCTACATCGAAGCCGACTCGGCGGGTCTGCCGATCAAGGTCACCGACCCGTATGGCGCGACCACCGAAATCCAGCGCGATCTCTTCGGCCGCCCCATCCAGGTCACCGACCAACTCGGTGCCGTCACCCGTTACGAATGGACGCCCGAAGGCCGGCCCGCCCGCCGCATCGACCCCGACGGCCACTCGGAAGCCTGGTCCTACGACGGAGAAAACAACCTCCTCACCCATACCAACCGCGCAGGCCATGTCACGTCGTACACCTACGGCGGCTTCGACAAGATCTCCACGCGCACCGACCCCGACGGCTCGGTACACCGCTACCTCTACAACACCGAACGAGCCCTCACCGCTGTCATCAATCCCCTCGGCCAGCGCTGGACCTACGAATACGACCTCGCGGGTCGCCTGCAATCCGAAACCGACTACACGGGCGCGACCACCACCTACACCCACACCGCCACCGGTCGAATCGCCACCGTAACCCCCGCGACCGGCGTCACTCGCCACCACCGCTACGACCTCCTCGGCAACCTCACCTCGATCACCGCCGACACCGGCGAATACCTCGCCTACACCCACGACCCCTTGGGCCGAATCCTCACTGCCATCAACGGCACCGGCGAAACCCGCACCCACACCCTCGAATTCACCTATACCCCCACCGGCCAGGTCGCGACCCAAAAGCTCGACGACCAGCCGCCGATGGTCAACGAATACGACCACCGCAACCGCCGAATCCGCCGCACCACCCCCACCGGCGGTACTACAACCTGGCGGCACAACGCCCTCGGCCATGTCACCGCCATGACCGCCGATGACACTGACATCACCTTCAACCACGACTCGGCAGGCCGCCTCACAGGCTGGCGCATCGGAGAAGTCCAGGTCGACCGCACGTTCACCCCGACCGGCAACATCGCCTCCCAACACGTCACCGGCTTCCCGGCACGAGAATTCACCCTCGATCTAGGCGACTTCGGCTCACCAACTACGAACCGCCCGGACCCTTTCACCATCCGCCGCGACGACTACATCTACCGCCCCGACGGCTACCTCACCCACCACCACACCACCACCACCCGCCCCGACACCGCCACCACCCGGGCCACCTACACCCTCGACCCCATCGGCCGCGTCAACACCATCACCCGCAACAACCACATATCCGAAGCCTACGAGTACGACGCCCTCTCCAACATCACCGCTAGCATCCCCGCCGCTGTCGACCCCGCCCCCGCCGCACCGCCCGCACATCGCCAGATGGAGGGCCGCGAATACCACAACAACCTCCTCGTGAGAGAAGGCCGTAACCACTACTACTACGACCCCGCTGGCCGCCTCATCCGCAAAGTCACCACCCGACTCTCCCGCAAATCCGCCGTCTGGCACTACCGCTACAACGCCTTCGACCAGTTGACGGATGTCTATTCACCAAACCAGGAATGGTGGCAATATTCGTACGACGCTCACGGCCGCCGAACCGCCAAGCAGCTTCGCGACGGAAACACCGACGAAATCCGCCAAAGCATTGAGTTCACATACGACACGCGCGAACTCGCTGAGCAGTATGACACCGCCACCTCCGTAACCTCCCGCTGGCACTACAGGCCGGGCACGAATACCCCTCTCACCCAATCGCTCCAAACACACACCGATACAGTAAATTCCGTTGTTCTTGGAAGCGTTTCAGGGATACCCACCACCCTCATCAATCCGGTTACCGCAGAAGAAGATGGAGCCGCATCGCAGAACCATTGGGGATACACCACCTGGTCTGGCACAACGATCCCCATCCGATACCCGGGTCAATACCACGACCACGAAACCAGTCTCCACCACAACGACTACAGAACGTATGATCCCAATACGGCCCGCTTCCTCACCTCCGATCCGCTCGGCCTAACCGCAGCATCAAACCCATTCGCCTACCCCCACAACCCTACATATTGGATCGATCCACTCGGACTGATCCCAGACTACGCGAATCCTCGCGAGATCAGATTCACCCAGGATTCGATTAGCCAAAATTTCCGCGATGGAAGTTCAGTATTTGATCTATCAGAGTCCCTTAGAACCGGGCAGGTGATACCCTCCGACATACCACCAATCAGAGTTTTCGAACGAGATGGAAACCTCTATTCGCTTGACAACAGAAGGTTGGCGGCGTTTCAAATGGCTGGAGTCGATGTACCGATTACCGCCGCAACCCCGGCTCAAGTAGCCAGGGATGCATTTAAAATGACAAGCAAGACAGACGGGCAGAGCATCAGAATTCGAGGAGAAGGTGGGATGATATGGCCGAATTAAACTACGATACCGTCACCAGCCGTGCGGACTTGGTCGAGTTCATCCAGCAGTTAACTTCGCTACTGAAGACTAATCCTGAGCAGGTCGAAAACGGCACCCTGGAGTCCTTTCTCGAAGGCTCGGGCGCCTGGCTAGATGACCTCGACCTCGATAGCGAGGATAACCTACAGCGTATGGGAATTCCCGGCAGACCATCGGATTGGAAATTCGTCGCACTCCTTATCTACGCAGGCGTAATGTACGAGTAGGGAGAAACAAGCCTCTTTGGGCCACAGATTTCAAGCTCAACGTCATCGCGTCAGCAACTATGTCTTCGATGAGAATCCAGGAAGCCGCGGCAGATACTATCAGCGCGAGACGCCCCCGGCACTCGCGTAGTTGCGCAGCAGACCAGTGACATCAAGCATCAATCCGCACCTCCATGCCTGCAAGCCGAAGGGCGGTGGCCACAATGCCAGCATGATGGGCAAGCGCTACCGGTAGGTCGGAGACAAACTCACGTCTACCACCCCAGATAGGAAAGATGGCCAGCGAACAGCTGCAGAAGAAACTCCTTCTTCACCGCGAAAGGGAGCAGCTGAGGCAGCTAGTCGATCATCTTCACGGAATTGATGTTAAGACCATTTCTCACGTCGTGATCGGTTGTGGGGCATGATGTTCGGTTGTGGTGGACGAGCTGTCGCGGCGGTTGGTGCCGGATGAGTTGTGGGTGATCGTCGAGCCGCTACTGCCGGTGTTCCCGGCACGTAGCCAGGGCGGTGGTACCGCGCCGACCGATCAGCGAGCGGTGTTCACCGCGGTGGTGTTCGTGCTGACCAGCGGTTGCGCGTGGCGTTTGTTGCCGCCGTCGTTCGGTGTCAGTGTGCCGACCGCGCATCGCCGGTTCACAGCATGGACCCGGGCCGGGGTATGGCGGCGGCTGCATCGCGCTGTCTTGGACGAACTCGGTGGGTCGGGTTTGATCGACTGGTCACGCGCGGTGATCGACGGGGCGTCGGTACGCGCGATAAAAGGGGTCCGAAGACCGGGCGGAGTCCGGTCGACCGTGGCAAACCCGGTTCCAAGCTCCACATCCTCACCGACCGTGCGGGAATCCGCCTGGCCGTAGCTGTTTCAGCAGCCAACACCAACGATGCCGAAGCCCTACGCCCACTCGTTCGGGCGGTCCTGGCGGTGCGGTCGCGGCGAGGACCGCACCGGCGCAAGCCCGCGAAACTGCACGCGGACAAGGCCTACGACATCGTTGAGCTGCGCCGCTGGGTCGCTGACCGGGGTATCGGAGTCCGTATCGCCCGCAAGGGTGTCGAGCGTAGCGACCGCCTCGGGCGGCACCAGTGGGTCGTGGAACGCACATTCTCCTGGCTGACCGGTTACCACCGGCTCAACCTGCGCTACGACCGCAAAGCCGAACACTTCCTCGGGTTCCTGACCCTCGCCGCTGCATTCACCTGTTTCAAGAAGCTGGCCAAGGCCCGACTCGCGACATGAGACACGATCTTAGCGCTGGAGGTGCAAACATCACAGAGGGATTGAGCACTTTAAGCTAACCGAGTGGTTCTGGGCGAACTCGAAATAATCGCGCAGCGACAGAACGCCAATTTTCAACACACTATGGAAAGGGAAGGGTCGATGGCAAGCGATTCAAAAGATTCTATTCCTGACGGCACCGTTGTCGATGGCACGATCGTGTCCGTTTCGGACATGAAAGCCGTTCTCGAACTCGATAGTGGCGCCATCGTCGAAATTCACCCTCCCTACCTAGACAATGTGGATTATGACGCCGGAGATCGCGTAGCAGTATCGATACAAACCTATACGGGTAGTCGCTACATCGTCATTCCAGCTGTCGAGATAAGTCCCGACAAACGGATCGCACTGATTGCAGCTTTAAGAACTTCGGTTAGTGATCTCTTGAACAGAGGCGGCACCTTCGCCGAAGTAATAGACATCGGATCACGTCTCCCATTCGAGTTCAACATTCGATATCTTCGAGTTCTTCTGACGGATGCCGATCTTCTCGACGGATGGGAGGTCGTGGCCCTGACAGTGGGTTTCGAAAGCAATCAACACATAACTGGCAGAGTTGCGTCAGAGTTGGAGCATCGATGGCTCCGCATCGGCAGAAGATTCTACGGGGACCAATAGTGGCGAGCTTTTATTCCATAAAAATTGGAAACACACGAAACGATACACCCCCGCCATACCATACCGCGCATGGACATGGTGGGACGTCACCGAACGCTGCTGATGATTTATATCGCTGATCATAGCGGATGGTACACCTTCCTCCTCGCAGATCTTGAGACATCAGAAATCCTTCATTGGATGAGAATGTTCGGCGAACGGAACCACGCACGCGACGAGACCTGATCGCATCTATGGAGACACGCGAGAGCGTCCGCGAATCATCGGACTGAGCCTCGATAGGTGCCCAGCCGGCAGCACCGACGCCCCGGCACATGCCCGCTACGGCCGATAGGGATCCACCAGACTGGTCGGCGTTCGGGCCGTCTCCAATACGTTCTGCGGAAATCTCTCCCCCGCAATGTAATAGCGCGCTCTCGTTCGCCCGACCGGCTGCAATACATCTCGCTGCGCCAGTACCTTCAGATCACGTTGGGCCTGCTGCACGCTCAGCCCTTCGCTTTCCCCGTATCGTGACCTGCGAACTCGCCCGGCCATCGCCACATCATGCAGGGCGGAGACGATCCGATCGTCGAGTCCGGTCTGCGCCGCGAACTCCGACGATTGTTCCCATACTCTGCCGGACCGTTGGAACCGCGCGTGCACTGTCTGCGCCTGCTGGTGATAGGCGAGCAGGTTGAAGCTTATCCATTCGGAGACATCCTGATCAGGTCGGTAGTGCGCGCCGCGGCGGGCCAACACCTGGTAGTACTCCCAGGTGTTTCCTGGGCGTCCGAGCCATGCCTCGATCGACGAGAACTCCGGCGCCAGTACGCCTTCCCTCGCGATCAGCAGGGTCTGCAAGGACCGCGACATTCGGCCGTTGCCGTCACACCAAGGGTGAATCGATACCAGGTGGAGGTGAGCCATTGCCGCTCGGACGAGTGCGTGCGTGTCGTCGGGAGTGTTCAGCCAGGCCACCAGTTCGTCCGCGAGGGCGGGTAATTGTTCGGCGTCGGGAGCTGTATAGGCCGCGATACTGGGGTCTCGCGCGTCGGTTACGTAGACCGGACCGGAGCGCCATTGACCGGCGGGCTTGCGGGATGTGTGGCGGTGGCCCTGCAGGATCCAGTGCAGCGCGTTCAACTGCCCTTTGCTGAAACGGAAGTCCGGGGCGTCGTGCAGCGTCTGCAGGTAGGTCATCATCCGCTGGTAGGCCAGGGTCTCCTCGCGGTCCTCGTCGGACACATCGACGTCCTGCTCTCCGGCCATCAGGTCCTCGACATCCACGGTGGAGACCTTGAATCCCTCGATCGAGTTCGACGCCGCCACGGCGTCAGCGGTGAGGAACTTCCGGAGGCCACCGGCCCACTTCGCCGGGACGCTCTGCACCTGGTGCCGCAGCCGCTCCCGCATGCTGTCGACCTCAGCCAGGACCGTCTCGTCCTGGCTGTTCAGCTGCGGTGTCGGATACAACATCCCTCCATGATGCATTGACGTGATCATTACGTCAATGCATCGCCATCGCGC
>NZ_BMNE01000002.1:2594-683398 GCF_014646295.1 Nocardia rhizosphaerihabitans | reverse complement strand
CCCCCGCGTATTCCGCACCGGAGTGTGGGATTTTCCGCTGGTGTGCCGACACCATTCGCGCTGATCTCGTCCTAGTGTCAGAGACATGGCTGATGACGACGTGCAGTACCGCATCGAGCACGACACGATGGGTGAGGTTCGGGTCCCGGTGGACGCACTGTGGCGGGCGCAGACGCAGCGGGCTGTGGAGAACTTTCCGATCAGTGGGCGGGGGTTGGAGCGGGCGCAGATTCGGGCGCTGGGGCTGTTGAAAGCTGCTTGTGCGCAGGTCAACAAGGATTTGGGGTTGCTGGATCCGGGGAAGGCCGACGCGATCATCGCCGCGGCCGGCGAGATTGCCGAGGGGCGGCATGACGATCAGTTCCCGATCGATGTGTTCCAGACCGGGTCGGGCACCAGTTCCAACATGAACGCCAACGAGGTGATCGCCTCGATCGCCGCGCGTAACGGCGTGAGCGTGCATCCCAACGACGATGTGAACATGTCGCAGTCGTCCAACGACACCTTCCCCACCGCGACGCATCTGGCCGCCACCGAGGCCTTCATCACCGATCTCGTTCCGGCACTGGAACATCTGCGGATCGCGCTGCTGGACAAGTCGGAGCAGTGGCGCACCGTGGTGAAGTCGGGTCGCACGCATCTGATGGACGCGGTGCCGGTGACGCTGGGGCAGGAGTTCGGCGGGTACACCCGGCAGATCGAGGCGGGGATCGAGCGGGCGCTGGCCACCCTGCCGCGCCTGGGTGAGCTGCCGATCGGTGGCACCGCGGTCGGCACCGGACTCAACGCGCCCGCCGGGTTCGGCGGCAAGGTCGTCGCGGAACTGGTGCGCACCACCGGAATCGACGCGCTGCGCGAGGCACACGACCACTTCGAAGCGCAGGCCGCGCGCGACGGGCTGGTCGAGGCCTCCGGTGCGCTGCGCACCATCGCGGTCAGCCTGACCAAGATCGCCAACGACATCCGCTGGATGGGTTCGGGCCCGCTGACCGGGCTCGGCGAACTCCAGCTGCCGGACTTGCAGCCGGGTAGCTCGATCATGCCGGGCAAGGTGAATCCCGTTCTGCCCGAAGCGGTCACGCAGGTGGCGGTGCAGGTGGTCGGCAACGACGCGGCGATCGCCTTCGGGGGCGCGAGCGGAGCGTTCGAGCTCAACGTCTACATCCCCGTCATGGCTCGCAACCTGCTCGAGTCGATCCGCCTGCTGGCCAACGTCTCTCGCCTCTTCGCCGACAAGTGCATCGTGGGCCTGGTCGCCAACGAGGAGCACCTGCGCACCCTGGCCGAGTCCTCCCCGTCGATCGTCACCCCGCTGAACTCGGCCATCGGCTACGAGGAAGCGGCCGCGGTCGCCAAACAGGCTCTGCGCGAGAAGAAGACGATCCGCCAGACGGTGATCGATCGCGGCCTCACCCCGGACAAGCTCTCCGTCGAGGAGCTCGATCAGAAGCTGGATGTGCTCGCGATGGCGAACGTCGACCGCGAATCCTGACACGACGAACGGCCGCCACCTCGTGCGGTGACGGCCGTTCGCCCGAAAGATCAGGCCAGGTGGGCCAGTTCGGCGCGGGCCTTCTCGCCGGCTTCGGTGAAGTCGGTGCGGGTGAAGATGTTCCAGCGCTGCAGCAGCGGCTTGAAGACCAGTTCGGCCTCGTCGGCGGGATCGTAGATGCCCGCCTCGGCCAGTGCCTCGTCGCTGGAACCGCCGCCGGGCAGGTCCACGTGCGGTACCCGGAAGGCGGCGACCTGGTCGGCGATGGCGCGCACGGCCTGGTCGGGGACCAGATCGAGGGCGGCGGCGACGAGGGTGGCGAAGAACTCGGCCTGCAGTTCGTCGTCGACGGCCAGCTTCTCGGCCATCGCGGTGACGACCAGGTTCTCGCCGAGGGCGGCGGTGTTGCGGTGCCGGATCGCGGCGGCGAGCTCTTCGAAGGCGCAGGTGGCCAGCACGTCGATGAGGTGCAGCGGAGGACGGTTGAAGCCCGCGGTCATGTGCGCCATGCGGGCCCGCTCGAGCGCGACCGGGTCGACCGCGCGCGTCACCATCAGGTAGTTGCGGATCATGATCTCGTGGCGGTTCTCCTCGGCCGTCCACCGGCCGACCCAGCGCCACCACGGGCCGGTGCGCAGGTGCTTGCCGAGCTCACGGTGGTAGGACGGCAGGTTGTCGGCGACCAGGACGCTCACCGTCAGCGCGAGCTTGGCGGTCGCGCTCAGCTCGGACTGTTCCGGGGACCAGTCGGTGCCGCCGAGAAAGGCGAAGTTGCGGCCGTCCGCCCACGGCACCAACTCGTGCGGCTGCCAGCCCTCGGCCACCTCGATGTGCCGAGCCAGGTTGGTTTCCACCACGTCAGCGAGCGAATCCAGCAGCTCACGGTCGGTCATAGTTTTCTGCACCCCGACAACCTAGCGGTTCGGCCGTCGGTGCGGGGACCTGGTAGGCGATCAGGTCCCCGCGCCGGGCCGGGCGCCCGAGCTACTTCTTGGTCACCGTGGTCTCGCCGTTGACCCAGACGATGGTGCCACCGGTGAAGTCGCTCTGCTTACCACCGGTGATGTCCTTCTCGTCGCTGATCGGGTAGCCGAGCGGACCGTTGGCGCCGCCCTCGTCCTCCCAGGCCTCGCGGATCTCGCCCCAGACGATGTGCGCGCCGGAGTCCTTGCTCCAGTAGATGGTGCCGCCCTCGAAGTCCTGGTACTCGCCGCCGTCCGGGCCGGCTTCCTGGGCTTCCTCGGGCGCACCGAGCGGGCTGCCCGGCCCGCCGACGGCGACGTACTTCTTGTACACCTCACCGGAGACGGTGATGTCGCCGTTCGGAGTGGAGATGGTGGTCGACTCGCCTGCCGCCGTCGCGGTGGTGGTGGCCGCGCCGGGGGTGGTGGTCTCGTCGCTGTCGGGAGTCGTGGTCATCCCGCCGTAGCCGCCTTCGGCGGTGGTTGTCGCGCCAGGGCCGCCGATGACCGAGGTCACGGAGCCGACGGTGTCATCGGCCGTGTCCTTGTCGTCGTCACCGCAGCCGGCGGCGAGCAACAGTCCGGCGGCGGCGATGACCGCGGCGCCTCCAGCGGCAGTACGTCGAGCGAAGTGGTTCATATCCATCCTCTCGCGAGTGGCCCCCCGGGGGCACGCCCCGGATGGAGCCTGGCCGACATCCGCAACGGCCCGGCGGAACATTGTTCGCCGAGCCGTTGCTGGATTGGTGTCGCCGCGGATAATACCCACAGTTTCCGGTAATCAAACGCAATCCGGCCGCTGACGCAGCCGGATTGCCACGATCACGCGTTCGGTCCGTACTCCTCGAGCATCTCGGTCACCAGCGCCGCGATCGGCGAGCGCTCGGAACGGGTGAGCGTGATGTGCGCGAAAAGCGGGTGCCCCTTGAGCTTTTCGATCACCGCGGCGACGCCGTCGTGCCTGCCGACCCGCAGGTTGTCGCGCTGGGCGACATCGTGGGTCAGCACGACGCGCGAGCCGGTGCCGAGGCGGCTCAGCACCGTCAGCAGCACGTTGCGCTCGAGCGACTGGGCCTCGTCGACGATCACGAACGAATCGTGCAGCGAGCGCCCGCGGATGTGGGTCAGCGGCAGCACTTCGAGCATGTCGCGGCTGAGCACCTCCTCCATCACCTCGCGGCTGGCCAGCCCGTCGAGCGTGTCGAAGACGGCCTGAGCCCACGGGCCCATCTTCTCGCTCTCCGAACCGGGCAGGTAGCCCAGCTCTTGGCCGCCCACCGCGTACAGCGGCCGGAAAACGACCACCTTGCGCTGGGTCCGCCGTTCCAGCACGGCCTCGAGCCCGGCGGTCAGCGCCAGCGCCGACTTACCGGTGCCCGCGCGGCCGCCCATCGACACGATGCCGATGCTCTCGTCGAGCAGCAGATCGAGCGCGATGCGCTGTTCGGCCGAGCGGCCGTGCAGGCCGAAGGCCTCCCGCTCCCTGACCAGCTGGACCCGCTTGTCGGCGGTGACCCGGCCCAGTGCGCTGGAGCTGCTGCCCAGCAACCGGATTCCGGTGTGGCAGGGCAGTTCCCGCGCCTCGTCCAGATCGATCACCGAGTCGGTGTAGAGCTGGTCGATCTGGGAGCCCGCGACGTCGAGTTCGACCATCCCGCTCCAGCCGGAGGTCACCACGTCCTGCGCGTGGTATTCGTCGGCGGACAGGCCGACCGCGCTCGCCTTGACCCGCAGCGGGATGTCCTTGGACACCAGCACCACCTCCTCGCCCTCGGCCGAGAAGTTCAGCGCGCAGGCGAGGATGCGGGAATCGTTGGTCTCCGAGCGGAATCCGGCGGGCAGCACCGAGGGGTCGGTGTGGTTGAGCTCCACCTGCAGTGTGCCGCCGTCGGTGCCGATCGGCAGTGCCTGGTCGAGCCTGCCGTGGTTGACCCGCAGGTCGTCGAGCATCCGCAGGGCTTCCCTGGCGAACCAGCCGAGTTCGTGGTGGTGTCGCTTGGCCTCCAATTCACTGATCACGACCAGCGGTAGAACCACCTTGTGTTCGCCGAACCTGGTGACGGCCCAGGGATCCGAGAGCAGAACCGAGGTGTCGACGATGAAAGTCTTGCGACCGGAACGCGAGGGGCGGGCCCCCTTCTTCGAGGCCGAGGCCGTGTGCATCGCGGGGGCGGAAACGGAGCGTGCAGCAGTCACGGTGGGCTCCTTATGTGTTCGCACGGCACCCGCGCGAACGATCTCGCTGGACCGGTCCGTCCTGGTAGGCGGTGACGCGCTGGTCAACCGCCACGAGGGCCGGGTGCCGGCCCTCTCGCACTGAGTAGCTCAGTCACGGTCAGGACCTCCCGTACGAGCCACACCGACGCGGCCCGCATCACCGACGCTACCGTCCAACTCCCTGCCGCGCTGCCGGACAGCCGGACGTGTCCGTGAATTTGTCGTTAACCGGCGCCGACGCTTCGGATCTGCCACAGGGGTGTCGCCGAGGGCTAGAGTCGAAGCATGTCCGAAGACCAGGATCTGGAGAAACTGTCGTCGAAGGAATTGCACGATCGTGCGGTGAAGGCGGCTGTGCGCCGCGGCGACGTGAAGTTCCTGTGGGAACTGCTCAAGTCCATCCCGGCCGCCCAGGCCGAGGCGGGCGACCTCGGCGAGAGCGCGGCCGATATCAAATACGTGCTGCCGATGATCGACGACTACATGCACGCGGGCGACGGCAAACTGGCCGAAGTCCTGCGGCCGACGTATCTGGACTACTTGAACAAGCACAAGTAGCCGGGGCGCGTTCAGCGACGCAGGATTGCCCGCGCCGCTCCCACGACGGCGCCGCGCGCCATGTTGCCCATGCTGAAGTGGTCGTCCCACAGCACGATCCGGCCCTCGCGCAGTTCGAAGGTGCCACTCACCCAGAACCCGATCCGGACCGGGCCCGCGCGCAGGTAATCGGTGCGGTCGGTGAGCACGATGTCGCCGTTCTCGGCGATGTGGTGCATGTCCGCCGCGAATCCCAGCTGCGGCCGGTCGAGGCCGCGCAGCAACGCGGCGACCCGATCCTTGCCACGCACGGTCGGCAGGCCGGTGTTCTTCCAGACGATCGCCGGATCCAGCAACTCCAGAGCCTCGTCGACACTGCCGAGTTCTAGCGCGGCGAAGAATTCGCGCACGAGGGTGGCTGAGTTTTCCGGCAGTTCCGGCTGGTCGGTCATGATGCGAGCCTAGGACGTTCGCGCCCGGCAGACCAGACCTCGGCGCTACCGATTCGTCCGTTTCGCGATCAGCACGGCGAGGCCGTCGAGGATGCGGTCGATGCCGAAATCGAACGCGGCGCCCGGCGCGGCCGACGGCGGGACCGCCGCCGACTCCTCCGCGAAGGCCGCGCTCACCGCGGGAAATCTGTCGCCCGCCGCGGTCATCATCTCGGCGAACTGCTCGGCGAACCGCGTCGCCGAATCGCCGCCGCCGACCGATTCGACCTGCTGGGCCAGGCTGCGCGCGTGCCCGTTGAGCAGGACGATGGTGTCGAGCCGTTCCGGGCCGGTCAGCCCGGTGCCGTCGAGGGCGGTCAGCGCGGCCTCGGTCCAGCTCATCTCGTTCGGGCCGATCGGGCGGATGCCGATGGTCAGTTCGATGGTCCAAGGGTGGGCGCGGTAGCGCTCGAAGATCGCCTCGACCCAGTGCCGCAGGCCGCTGCGCCAGCCGCCTTTCGCGCCGTCGGCGCGCGGCGGTTCGCCGATCGCGGCGTCGACCATCAGCGCCGTCAGCTGTTCCTTGCCCGGCACGTACCGGTACAGCGACATCTTGGTGAAGCCGAGGCGCTCGGCCAGCCGCTGCATCGACAGCGCGGACAGTCCTTCGGTGTCGACCAGCGCGATCGCCTCGGCGACGATCCCGTCCAGGGTGAGCGCGGGTTTCGGGCCGCGCTTGGGGCGCGCGGCGGTGCCCCACAGCAGTTCGACGGTGGTCGGCATCGGTCCTGCCTTTCCTGTTGACGTCAGAACTGTGTCTACCATACTCTTATTCGTGTCCAGCGGATACAGATTCCATCAGACACAGATTCCTCGCGAGGAGCACACCATGCGCAACCAGACCGTCCTCATCTCCGGCGCCGGCATCGCGGGGCCCGCGCTGGCCTACTGGCTGCAGCGCTACGGCTTCACCGTGACCGTCGTCGAGCGCGCACCCGCGCTGCGTCCCGGCGGTCAGGCCGTCGACTTCAAGGGCCGGACGCACCTGACCGTCCTCGAGCGGATGGGTGTCCTGGATGCCGTTCGCGCCCGGCGCACCGGCACCACCGACACGGTGTTCGTCGACGACGACGGGCGGGAGCTGGTCGTCATGTCCGGTGACTTCACCGGCGGCGACATCGAGATCCTGCGCGGCGACCTCGCCGAGATCCTGTACGAGAAGAACTCGGAGGCAGTCGAATACGTCTTCGGCGACACGATCACCGCACTGGCCGAGACCGCCGACGGCGTGCGGGTGCAGTTCGAGCACGGACAGCCGCGCACCTTCGACCTCGTCCTCGGCGCGGACGGAATCCATTCGCGGGTAAGGAAACTGGCGTTCGGGCCCGGGTCCGACTACGTGCATCACCTCGGCCACTACTACTGCGTGGCCGGCGCGAGCCGGTGGAGCGATCCCACCGCCTCGCGCGAACGAGCCCGCGCCTACGCCCACAACATCCCGGGCAAACTCGCCATCGACGGCGGGCCGAAGGCGCAGCAGATGTACCTGTTCGCCAGTCCCGCACTCGATTTCGCCCGCGACGACACCGCCGCCGCCCGCCGGATCATCGAGTCCACCTACGCCGACATGGGCTGGCACGCCCCGCGCATGCTCGCCGACCTGGCCGGCTTCGACGACATCTACCTGGACTCGATCAGCCAGGTCAGGATGAACGGCACCTACACTCGCGGCCGCGTCGCCCTGGTCGGCGACTCCGCCTACGGCAACACCCTCGGCGGGTTCGGCACCGGCCTGGCCGTCGTCGGCGCCTACGTCCTCGCGGGCGAACTGGCCCTCGCCGACGGCGATCACGTCACCGCGTTCGCCGCGTACGACCGAATCATGAAGCACTACGCCAAGATCGCGGGCAACAGCAACGCGGGCTCGTTCCTCGCCCCGAAGACCGCGCTCGGGATCAAGGTCCGCAACTGGTTCCTCGGCTCGCGCGGTTTCTCGCTGATGTTGAAGTACGGCGACAAGGCCGCCAACGACATCGACCTGATCGATTACCCGGCGCGCGTCGAACTCACCGACGTGTCCTGAGCCCCGTGTCAGCCTTGACTTGGAGTGCACTCCAAGTCCTATGGTCGCTCCCATGAGCATTCGTCTCGGTTACCAGATGCCCAATTTCAGCAACACTTCGTCGGTGCGCGAGCTCTTTCCCACGGTGATCGCGCAGGCCAGAGCGGCAGAGGCGGCCGGCTTCGACGCCGCCTTCGTCATGGACCACTTCTATCAGCTACCCGGCATCGGCGCTCCGGACGAGCCGATGCTGGAGGCCTACACCGCGCTCGGCGCGCTGGCCACCGCGACCGAGCGAATCCAGTTGTCCGCCTTGGTCACCGGCAATACCTATCGCAATCCGGCGCTGCTCGCCAAGACCGTCAGCACGCTCGACGTGGTCAGCGGTGGGCGGGCCGTGCTCGGGATCGGCGCGGGCTGGTTCGAGCTCGAGCACCAGCAGTACGGCTTCGAGTTCGGCACCTTCACCGAGCGGTTCCAGCGGCTCGAGGAAGCGCTGCAGATCATCGCCCCGATGCTGCACGGACAGCGGCCCACCGTCGACGGCAAGTGGTACCACACCGAGAACGCGCTGAACGAGCCGCGCATCCGCGACGACCTGCCGATCATGCTCGGCGGCGGTGGCGAGAAGAAGACCTTCGCGCTGGCGGCCCGCTTCGCCGACCACCTCAACATCATCTGCAACGCCTCCCTGCTGCCACAGAAGATCGAGGCGCTGCACCAGCGCTGCGCCGAGGCCGACCGTGACCCGTCGACCCTCGAAACCAGCTTCCTCGCCTTCGTGATCGCCGACGAGGACGGCGACCGCGCCCGAAAACTGCAGAGCGACATGCTCGCCCGCTTCGGCATCGACCTGTCCGCCCTGTCTCCCGAGGAAATCCGCAACTCCCCCGCCGACCGCCAGTTCGTCGGCACCCCGGACGAGGTCGCCGAGCAGATCCAGCAACGCGTCCTGGATCAGGGCATCGACGGCATCATCGTCAACATGATCACCAACGGCCACGAGCCCGGCGTCATCGAGGCCGCGGGCCGCGCCCTGAAGCCCCTGGTCGGCTGACCACTTCCTTTTCTCGTTCCGAGCGATAGCCGCCCCGCGGCGCCGACAGCGGCGCCGCGGGGCGGCTATGTCGGCGGTCCGGAAGACGCGTACGGCGGTCCGTGTCGTGCCCGAGATCCGAGGGAACCGAACCGACAGTTCGTGCGTCCAACACACTGAACGAGAAAAAGGGGGAGGGTAGATGACCGGAATTCTCCAGGTCGACATCGATGTCCTCGGCAAAACCGTCCAGTTGCTGCGCGGAACGGAGCAGGTACTCACCGACGCCATGACCGCGCTGTCCAAGGACGGGGATTCCGACATCGGTACCGCCAAGCTGAACGACGCCGCCGACAACTTCCAGAGCAAGTGGAAGTACGGCATCGAACGGATCTGCGAGTCCACGACCGTCACCGCCGACGGGATCGCCCAGTGTCACACCGCCTACCAGCAACTCGATGCCGCGGTCGCGCAGGCACTCGCCCAGGCGGGCGCACAGACCGATCCGCAGGCGGTCACTCCCGGGACCCCGAAATGACCGACAACCCCTACCCGAACCTCGGTTTCGATCCCACTCCGGGAGACGCCGCCGAAGTCGCCACCCTCAGCACGAAGATCAAGACCGCTGCCGACGCCGTCACCGAGACCAACACGCTGCTGACCAGCATTCGCAACAGCAACGACGAGGTGTGGAAAGGCGAGGCGGGCGATGCCTTCCGCGCCAGCTTCGACGCCACGCTCGCCCAGGACCTCGGTCTCGCCCAATCCTCACTACAGCAAGCCAGTACCGCGATCGCCGCGTGGCATACCGACCTCGTGGCCTTCCAGGACACCGCGAAAGGTTTGGAGACCGAAGCCGCCACCGCCAGGGCCAACCACGCCCAAGCGGTCACCGCGCTCCAGCAGGCCAAGGCCAATCCCGACCTCGGCCTGGCCAACAGGACTTTCTCCGACGCGTCCGAGCTGGCCGATGCCCAGTCCCGGCTGAACGCCGCCAACGCCCAGGTGACCTCGGCGTCGACCGCGGTCGACAACTGCCAGGGCGCGATCGACGCGATCATCGCCCGCGCGAAAGACCTCGAGATCGCGCACAACGCCAACGCCACCACCACGGCGACCGAGCTGGAGGCCGCCGCGAACTTCGCGCCCAGTGAACCGGACAAGAGCTGGTGGGACAGTCTCACCGATTGGATCGATGAGAACCGCGACGCGATTCACGAGGTGCTGTCCACCACGTCCGCGATCGGCGGCATCCTGGCCCTGGTCACCCCACCACCGATCAGCGCGATCGCGTTGGGCATCTCGTTGGCCGCGGGCGCGGGCGCGCTGGCCCTGACCGCCACCAACGACGAATTGCGCGACGACCTGGTCGACGGCAGCTGGACCGAGAAGCTCGGCGCCGCCGCGATCGTCGGTGGTGACCTGCTGAGCGTGGTGCCCGGCGCCTCGGGGGTGTTCAAAGCGGGCAAGGTGTTCGCCATGGGCAACGGCGCCGACGATCTCGGCCGATTCGGAATGATGGCGCAGACCTGGGGTGAAGCGGCGAACGATCCGGGTCTCGTCGCCCGAGTCTTCACCGACAAGAACGCTTTCGGTGTCTCCGACACGCTCACCTCCTCCGGCGCGACCACCGGTGTGCATTCGCTGCTGCAGCTCACCGGGGCCGAGGGTAAGCACTTCATGCAGGAGAGTCCGGCCACCGCGCTGGCGGTTCTGCAGCGGATGACCGGCGCCTCGTACAAGACGATCGACCTATCACAGGGAGTTGGAGATTGACAGCGGACACCACCCCTGACGGGTCGACCACCTCGCTGTCGGTCGTCCTGCCGCGCGGCTATTACGAACTTCCGCTGGCCACGATTCACGAAGCGGTCGAGTCGGCCGAGAGCATCGTCGAGTTCCTGCCGGCCGAGGTCGCCGGGGATTTTCCCGAAGTGGCATCGGCCATCGCCGACCTACTCACCGTCCTGCGCACCAATAGCGCCTGCTACTGCGCGATCGGTCAGCACGCGTCCGCGGACGGCACACCGGTGACCTCGTGGCTGACCATCTCGCTGCTGGATCGCGGACGCACCCAGAACCCCCGGGTGACCATCGCCGAGCTGGCCGGGGAGAAGGCGACCGACGGCCGCGGCGCACACATCGAGCCGGTCGAACTCGGTGGGCGCACCGTCCTGTTCATCGAATCGACGACAACCTATGCCGTCGTCGACGATTCATCGCAGGCGGCGGCGCCGGGCCGGGCCGTCCATCAGATCGAGGCGATCGTCGTCGCCGACGACGGCGCCCGGATCGCCGTCGCTGTGCTGTCGACCGCCGATGTGGCGTATGGGTCCGATTTCGGGGCGATGATGGTGCTGCTGGCCGGCTCGATCACGTTCGACACCGTTGTCCACCCGCAATTCACACTCGCGCTGTGAACGGAACGGACGACCGAGCGTCACGCGCGTGGAGCACTCCACGAACCTGCTGGACGCTCATCTGGACGACACTGCGCGCGCTGGTCGTGCTCGGGCTGGGAGTGGGGTGCGCGGTGGCGTTCTTCTACTTCGTCGACGTATCGCAGACGGAGACGGGACGGACGGCGGAGAACGCCGACCAGATGGCGCTCCTGTGCTTCTTCGCTGTCCTGCCGATCACCGTGATGGGAATCGTCATGAGCTGGACGGCGATTCGGCGGCTGCGGGCCGGAGGTCGACGGTGGCAGGTCGTGACCGTGCAGCGTTTCCGCAGCGGGGTGCGGGAGTGGGTGCAGTTGATCGATCACCACGACCAGCTGATCGGCACGTTGAAGTTGCGCCGGTGGATCTCGGCCTCGGGGTACCGCGACGGCACGGAGGTGTGGTTCGCGGGTGATCCGCGCAAGGCGGGTCTGGTCGCGCTGCCCGGTGGCGCGCGAACCCTGTTCGCCTATCAGGCACCGTGGTACCCGGCACCGCGATTCGGGCGGACGTTGTTCGCCGGCGCCGGCGATCCCGGTGGGCTGCCGCCGCGCGCCGAACGACCTCGGTACGAACCGAAGCCGCCGCCCACCCCGTTGCGTGGTGGGAAAGACGACGAGTCGTTCCCGTCGCCCCGCATGCTCCGTCGCACGCTCGCCTACATTCTCGACGTCACTGTGCACGTCGCGATCGGCGTGGGAATCGGTGTGCTGGCGAATCCGGCGAGCAGGCAAGCGGTGGAAGAGCAGGACTGGGGGAACCTGCAGATCAACTGGGGGATGGTGGTCGGCTTCTTCCTGCTCGCCTCGTTCATCGATCGGGTGCTGATCCAAGCGGTCACCCACACCACCCTGGGCAAGGCCGTGTTCGGGCTCGTCGTCATCGACCGCGACACCGGCGGCTATCCCCGCCTGCGCAGGCTCCTGGCGGTGTGGCTGGTCGGCGTGATCATGCCGGTGCTCGTGCTCGGCAACAGCACCGTTCCGGAACGCCCCGAGCGCTACCTGCTCCCCGCCGTACGGCGCGGCGACATCGACAGTCGCTCGACCGAGACCTGACAACAACGAAACGCCCTCGGTGGCCGGAAGTCCGGTTACCGAGGGCGTTTCGACATCTATCGGCTCAGCCGAGCAGGCGCCAGTCCTCCAGGCCCTGGTAGAGCGGGACGCTCTGGGCCAGCTTGGAGACGCGGGCGCGCAGCGACTCGGTGTCCGAGGTGCCTGCCAGGGTGGCGGCGATGATCTCGGCGACCTCGGTGAACTCGGTGTCGCCGAAGCCGCGGGTGGCCAGGGCGGCGGTGCCGATGCGCAGGCCGGAGGTGACCATCGGGGGGCGGGGGTCGAACGGGACGGCGTTGCGGTTGACGGTGATGCCGACCTCGTGGAGCAGGTCTTCGGCCTGCTGGCCGTCGAGCTCGGAGTTGCGCAGGTCGACCAGGACCAGGTGCACGTCGGTGCCGCCGGTCAGGACCGAGACGCCCTTGTCCTTGACGTCGGCGCCGGTCAGGCGCTCGGCGAGGATGCGGGCGCCGGACAGGGTGCGCTGCTGGCGGTCGGCGAACTCCTCGGTCGCGGCGATCTTGAACGCGGCGGCCTTGGCGGCGATCACGTGCATGAGCGGGCCGCCCTGCTGACCCGGGAACACCGCCGAGTTCAGCTTCTTGGCGAATTCCTGCTTGGCCAGGATCAGACCAGAGCGGGGGCCGCCGAGGGTCTTGTGCACGGTGGAGGACACGACGTCGGCGTAGGGCACCGGGGAGGGGTGCAGACCGGCGGCGACGAGACCGGCGAAGTGCGCCATGTCGACCCACAGGTAGGCGCCGACCTCGTCGGCGATCTCGCGGAACTTCGCGAAGTCCTGGTGACGCGGGTAGGCCGACCAGCCCGCCACGATCACCTTCGGCTTGGCGGCCTTGGCGATGTCGCGGACCTCGTCCATGTCGATGCGGTGGTCTTCCTTCGACACACCGTAGGAGTGGACGTCGTAGAGCTTGCCCGAGAAGTTCAGGCGCATGCCGTGGGTGAGGTGACCGCCGTGCGCGAGGTCGAGGCCCAGCAGGGTCTCGCCCGGGTTCATCAGCGCCATCAGCACCGCGGCGTTGGCCTGCGCGCCCGAGTGGGGCTGCACGTTGGCGAACTCGGCGCCGAAGAGTTCCTTGGCGCGATCGCGGGCGAGGGTCTCCACCACGTCGACGGCCTCGCAGCCACCGTAGTAGCGGCGGCCCGGGTAGCCCTCGGCGTACTTGTTGGTGAGCACGGAACCCTGCGCCTGCAGGACCGCGCGCGGCACGAAGTTCTCCGAGGCGATCATCTCGAGGGTGTCGCGTTCGCGGGCGAGCTCGCCCGCCATCGCGGCGGCCAACTCGGGATCGAGCTCACCGAGAGACTGGGTATTCACCGAAGCGGTCGTCTGCGTCACGACCCTCAGTCTATGGGCCGCGCGCGGACGCCCGAGCACGGGGATAGCGCAACACCGACGCGGCCGCCACCGGGGAGACGCAGCTCACAGCTGTTGCACCCCGGCGGCAGCGCCGTCAGCCGGCGGTCACACCGGCATCCGCCGGATCGCGCCCGGCGTGAGCGGCTCGTCGAGCAGACGCCCGAACCGCTCGACCCGATCCTGCGCGTCGACGGCGTTGTCGAGCCAGCCGCCGAGCAGCCGATAGCCCTCCACGTAGGTGCTGATGTAGGCCCGCCACAGCGGCGAGGACAGGAACCGCAGCGACTGGCGCGCCCGCTCCGGCGTGGCCAGGCTCCAGCGCTGCAGGAACGCCGCCACCTCGTCGTCGCTGCGCTGCTGATCGTGCAGCAGCAGGGCCGCGTCCTGCCGCACGCTCAGCAGTTTCGCCGACGCGGTCGAGAAGCGTTCGGCCCGCTCACCGTCGAAACGCAGGCCGAGATCGGCGTAGATCTCCTGCGCCCACGCACCCCAGCCGGGCCCGATGATGGACTGCAGGGCCAGGTCGGCCAGGCCCTCGGCCATCAGGCACTGCGGGGTGTTGACCAGGAACAGCGTCTGCTCGTCCTCGCCCGCGGCGACCAGCCCGGCCTCCTTGCGGCAGTGCTCGGTGTGGTGCCCGGGGTAGGCCTCGTGCGCGATCAGCGCGGGCAGGTGCGCCATGTGCTGTTTGAGGTCGGAGTTGATCGCGACCGTGGAGCGGAAATTGCCCAGGTAGTAATTGAATCCGGACCACGGCTTGTCACCGACCACCTCGTAGGTGACGGTCTCGTGGTCGGGCAGCGGATAGCGATCGCGGACCCGCTCGCGCAGCGCGCTGGAGAACGCCTCGACGCACACCGCCAGCCGCTCCGGCGGGATCTCGTCACCGCGCCGGTACGCGGCGGCGCGCTCGGCCAGCGGGCCGTCGCCGCCGAGTACTTCGTCCATCAGGCGGTGGGCTTCGCGATAGTCATCGGGGTCGCCGGGGGCGATGTCGACGTCGAAATAGGCGCGGACCTCGTCGACGAACCCGATCTCCTCGCCGGCGAACTTGCGGGCGGAGCACTCCATCGCCACGAGATGGGCGTCGAGGAATTCGGTGCGCCGCGCCGACAGATCCGTATCGGCCAGGCCCGCGCGCAGGTCGACGGCCCGCTTCACCAGCTCGGCCGGATCGGGGATGGGCGCGTTCTCGACGTCGCGACGCAACTGCGGATCGCCGGTGTAGGCATCGACGAAGCCTTCTTCGAGCCGGTCGAAAGCCAGTCCGAGCCGCAGGTATTCAGTGACAAGTGGATGTGACCCCATGGTGCCCGACCTTACGGGGTGAATCGGAAAAGCGGACCCTACCTCGGGGTTGTCGTTCGTTACCGGCCAGTAGCCAAACCCCCCGTTGCGCGTGGGCGGCCGAGACGGAGCACAATCGCGGCATGCGGTCAGAGTTATCCCGGATCTCACCCGACGGGCAGCCCAGCTGTGCGTGTGCGCCCGGACGGAGCGTCGGGTAGGTGGCACGGATGAGCGAGCCGAGCCCGTATGTCGAGTTCGACCGGAAGCAGTGGCGCACCCTGCGCAAGTCGACTCCGCTGGTCCTGACCGAGGAGGAACTGACCGGCCTGCGTGGTCTCGGCGAGCAGATCGATCTCGAGGAAGTCGCCGAGGTCTACCTGCCGCTCGCCCGTCTGATCCATCTCCAGGTGGCCGCGCGCCAGCGGCTCTTCGCCGCCACCGCGACATTCCTCGGCGAGAAGCATCCGGACAAGCAGGTGCCGTTCGTGATCGGCGTCGCGGGCAGTGTCGCGGTCGGCAAGTCGACGACCGCGCGCGTGCTGCAGGCGCTGCTGGCGCGCTGGGACCACCATCCGCGGGTCGACCTGGTGACCACTGACGGATTCCTCTACCCCACCGCCGAACTCACCCGCCGCGGCATCATGCACCGCAAGGGTTTTCCGGAAAGCTACGACCGCCGCAAGCTGCTGCGCTTCGTCACCGAGGTGAAGTCGGGCGCCGAAGAAGCGTGCGCGCCGGTGTATTCGCACGTCTCCTACGACATCGTGCCCGATGAGGCGCATTGCGTGCGTCAGCCCGACATTCTCATCGTCGAGGGCCTGAATGTGCTGCAGACCGGTCCGCGGCTGATGGTCTCGGACCTGTTCGACTTCTCCATCTATGTCGACGCCAGGATCGAGGACATCGAGAACTGGTACGTGCAGCGCTTTCTCGCGTTGCGCAAGACCGGCTTCGCCGACCCCGACGCGCACTTCCACCACTACGCCGGGTTCAGCGACGAGCAGGCCACCGCGGCCGCGCGCGACATCTGGAACTCGACGAACCGGCCCAATCTGGTGGAGAACATCCTGCCGACCCGTCCGCGCGCAACGCTGGTGCTGCGCAAGGACTCCGACCACACGATCAACCGGTTGCGGCTGCGCAAGCTCTGATCAGTGGGGTGTCTGCACGTCGATCACGTTGTGCAACACCGGCTTACCGTCGATGTACAGGTCGCCGCCGATGGTGCCGAACGGCGTGGCCTGACCGGTGTGGCGCAGTTCGAGCGCGATCGGTGCGGTGATGACGCGCACCACCGGGTCGGCGCCGACCTGCGTCCAGCCGTCGCGGTAGCGCCACACCGTCGAGGAGGTCAGTGTCTGCGGTTCGGCGCGGTCCCAGACCAACCGTGTCAGCACGATATCCGTACCGTCGCTACGGATGTCGGCGATCGAGCTGCACGACGGGAACGGCGGTCCGGCGGAATCGACCGTCCCGGCGACGAGATCGAGGCGGTGGACCGACGCGGTGCCACAGGCGACATTGTCGCGGCTGTAGCCCGCGACGGCGACCGACCGTCCGTCGGCCGCGATCACCGCCTGCCGGAACACTGTATTCACCTCGGGGATCCGGCCGAACTGTTGCACCGCAACGGAATTCAGATCGACGACGTAGAGGTGGTTGATGCCCCAGCTCGCGCCGGGGACCGACTCGATCCGCGTGAGCACGGCCCGGTGCCGGTCCAGCGCGATCAGCTCGGTGCCGGTCAGCGTGGCGCCTTCGCCCAGCGGATCACGCGGCTCGGGCAGCGAAATCGACCTCAGCACAACCGGATCGGGAATGCGCAGGTCGGCCTGCATGACCGCGCCGTCACGCCACCAGGCGACCACCGCGTCGTGCAGCGGGAACACCCGGGTGCAGCGGCAATCGATGCGGCCCGAGGACACCAGCAGTTCCGCGGTCTCCATCGCCGTCACCATGCCGTCGCCGTCGATCGCGTAGGCGAGTGAATTGTCCTGGCTGAAGCCGATTTCCCGGTAGTCGCCGACCCGGTCGCCGCGCATACCGGACGCGTCGGCCACGCCCATCCCGATCGTCGTGCGCACCGCGAACATCTGGTTCGACATCGGCGACTCCGTCACGATCTGCGGCCCCTGCGGCAGTGCGGTACCGCAACCCGCCCCGAGTAACGCGATCGCCGCCGCGACGACCATCCGCATCCCCTTGCTTCGCATCACTACCTCCGGCGCTCCCCCATCAGCGCCGCCCGTGCGCGGCACCGATCGACCGGGAACCTCCCGGCGCCGAGGTATACGGAGCGGACGCCGAGTCGGTTCGATCGCCGAGCTACCCGTTCGTGGCCGCAGGCGCACCGAGGGAGACGACCTGCTGAGCGAGCTCCGTGCGCGCGCCGCCCTTCTCCACGACCAGAACTCCGCGTGGGGTGTCGCGCGCGTCGGTGGGATCACCGGCGACCACCTGGACGATGGACTCCCGCGCACGCGGCAACATGTCGACCACCGGGTTCTCGCCGACCGGCGCCCAGCCCTGCGCCGCCGACTGCAACCGGTCGACCGCGCTGGGCGCGCCTGCCATGTCGGCCCACTTCCGGGTGGCGACGGTGAGCGTGCCGTCGCCGCCCCAGCGCGGGCTGTAGGCCGCCGAGCACTCGCCCGGCAGCGCGGGCAGCTCCTGGACGGCATTGGTATCGGCGTCGATGGTCGCGACGTGGCCGGTGCCGCAGGTGGCGCTGCGGGCCGTCGTGCCGGCGAGGACGAAGGTGTGGCCGTCGGGTCCGGCGGCGGCCGAGAGGTGGGCGTCGATGCCGGGCACCCGGCCCAGCGGCAGGATGGCGTCGGCGCCGATCGCGTAGAGGTGGTTCTTCTCCCACCACAGTCCGCGCGACTCGACCCTGGCCAGCAGCACATAGTCGTCGGTGGCGGCGACCAGCCTGGCGCCGTCCCAGCTGCCGCCGGAGAGCGGGCTCGGCGAATCCGGCAGCACCACATCCTGTTCGGGCGCGGCGGGCGCGGTGCCCGACAGATCCAGGGTCATGATCTGGCCCGGTTCCCGCCACCAGGCCACCACCGCGCCACGAACAGCCACCGCGTCGGAGCAGTCGCACTCGGTGCGCGACACCGAACCGTCGCGCACGCTCAACGCCACCAGCGTCTTCGAGCTCGTCTCCACCGAGAACGCGAACTGCCCGTCCCTGGTGAAACCGACCGCGGCCGAGGAGTACCCGAAGCTGCCGGGCGCGCGCACCGTCCCCGCGCCGCGCACGACCGCCAGTTCACCGGCGGTGCGATACGCGAACACCGAACCCGCGGCATCCTGCTGTTCAGTCGGGGTGATCTGCGGGAGCGCCGTCTTGTCGGTACCGCACCCCGCGAGCAGGGCGACGACACTCGACGCCACACCGATCGCGGCGAACCGGCGCGGTCCTGGCTTCCTCGCAACTCCCACAGCACACCCCTGCACGTGTCGTCGGGTCTCGTCTCGCGCAGCAGCCTAGTCCGCACTCGGCCGGGATCGGGGCGACTCTCCTACAACTTCCACGCCGCGTCGAGCCTGGTCGCCACGTCGATATTGCGGACCGCCGCGATCTCCGGCTTCCGGATCTCCCCGGCGATATAGCGAGCGACGAACCGGCGGATCTCATGGTCGACGCTGGCCAGCACGCGCAGCAACTGCCCGCGCTTGGTCGCGCTCGCGACATTGACACGCACATCGCTCGGCCGCGGCTCGGCGATATCGATGACCACCCGCAGCGGATCCGCGGTGCGCGCGGTGAGATGCAGATGCACGGTGCCGTCGACCTGGAACCGGGACCGGTCGACCGCGAGATCCAGGACCAGATCCACATGCAACGGGATCGTCAGCTCGAACGAGATGAAGGCATCGATAAAGCGCAGGATGCGCGGCTGCCCCAGCTCCACCTGCGCCGTCACCTTCGCCAGGCGACCCGGCCCCACCCCGATCGGACCGAAATCGAAAGCAGCGCCGGTGAGTTCACCGAATGCCTCGGCGATCCGCTGCTCGGAGACGGCGTATTCCAGGAAACGCCTGCCGAATTCCTCATAACTGATATAAGAAGGCTGTTCGGGGTCCACTGCCCGCAGAGTACGCGACCCCGGTGACAATCAAACGCCGAAACGGCGATGCCGCGCGGCGTAATCCCGTAGTGCGCGCAAGAAGTCGACCCGCCGGAACTCCGGCCAGTACGCCTCGGTGAACCAGATTTCCGAATAGGCGCTCTGCCACAACAGGAAACCCGAAAGACGCTGCTCACCAGAGGTTCTGATGACCAGATCCGGGTCCGGCTGACCCGAAGTGTAGAGGTGCTGGCCGATCGCGTCGACGGTGATCGACTGCACCAGATCCTCACCCGACTCGCCCGCGGCGATCTCCTGACGCACCAGCGAACGCACCGCGTCGGTGATCTCCTGACGACCGCCATAGCCCACCGCGACATTCACATGCACGCCGTCGCGCCCGCTCGTGCGCTCGGCGGCCACCCGCAGCCGCTTCGCGATCAGCTCGGGGAAACCCGCCAGCGAGCCGACGATCCGCACGCTCCAGTTCTGCTCCGGCGCCGACAGTTCCTCCACCACATCGGTGATGACCTCGAACAGCGTCTCCAGCTCTTCCGGATCGCGGCGCAGGTTCTCCGTCGACAGCAGATAGACGGTGACCATCTCGATGCCCTCGTCGGCACACCAGCCGACCAGCTCGGCGATCTTCAGCGCACCGACCCGATGACCGTGGCTGACATCGGTGAAACCGTTCTCGCGCGCCCAGCGGCGATTACCGTCGCACATCACGGCGACATGGCGAGGATGCTGCTTGTCGGCCAGCTGCTTGGACAGTCTGGCTTCGTAGATGCGGTACGGCAGACCACGCACCCGACCGAGAAACTCCACCCCAGCACCCTACGCTCCCCCGCCTCTCCGGGACCCTGGCCGGTAGTAGGAAGGAAACACGTCGTGCATCGGGCATGCGGTGAGGGACGGGGCGGGTGGGAGGTGGTTGGGGAGTTACCCATGTGCTTGCGGGATCAGTGGGTTGGCTGTGGGGGAATCGGTGGTGTGGTTGTTGGCACGTTTGTGGTGGTGGGGGGTGGTGCTGACGTAGCGTGGGCGGTAACTTACGGTACCGTAGGTTTTCGGCATGGGAGGTTTCGTGGAGGCTGTTGCCGTGGGGGTTGGGGAGCCGGGGTTTTTGGGGAAGCCGCGGTTTCGGGGGTGGATTCATACGTGGGCGGTGGGGGTTGCCGCTGTCGCGGTGGCGGTGCTTGTCGTCTTCGGGTTTCGGGAGTCGGCTACCGCCGGGTGGTCCACGCTGGTTTATGGGGTGGCGGTGTGTGCGCTGTTCGGGATCAGTGCGGTGTATCACCGGGTGACCTGGCAGAGCGTGCGGGCCAGGGTGCGGATGAAGCGGGCGGATCACTCGATGATCTTTCTGTTCATCGCCGGGAGTTACACGCCGTTCGCGGTGCTCGGACTACCTGGCTCGACGGGGCGGACGCTGCTCATCGTGGTGTGGGCGGGGGCGCTGGCCGGGGTGGCGTTGAAGATGCTGTGGCCGACCGCGCCGCGGTGGGTGGGGGTCCCGCTGTATCTGCTGCTGGGATGGGCGATCGTGCCGGTGGCGCCGGAACTGCTGCACAACGTGGGAGTACTGCCGCTGGTGCTGCTCGCCATCGGCGGCGTGATCTACAGCGCGGGGGCGATCCTCTACGCGACGAAATGGCCGAATCCCTGGCCCGAGCACTTCGGGCATCACGAGTTCTTCCACGCGGCGACGGTGGTCGCGGCGGTGTTCCACTACATCGCGATCTGGCTGGTGCTGCTCGGTTGACCGGCGCGTGGGCGCGATCGGCGTTGCCCGGCCTTCTATGCTCGATAATCGTGTCACCCGTCAGCGCAGCTCGTGATACCCGGGCGTCCCGGTGCTCCGGGTTCTGGCGTGAGCGATGAACCGGCTGCTCCGCTGGGCGCTGCGCAGCTACTGGGGACTCGCGCTGGTCGTCATCACGGCCAACCTGGTCGGCCTCGGCGCCATCTTCCTCATCGCGTGGGCGGACGGTGTCTTCACCCGGGTCGGCCCCAACTGGCGGGAAGCGGCGTCGCTGCTCGCCATCTATCCGGCGTTCGCCGTGTTGTTCGGCATCTGGATGGCCATCTACGACCGCCGCAGATATCTTCGCTGGCTCGACGACGGCCGTAAACCGACGCCGGAGGAAGCACGCCGGCTGATCGCGCTGCCCGCGGCGATCACCGTGCGCGCGATCGTGTTGTGGATCCCCGGCATCGCGTTGACGGTGTGGCTGGTCGACCGGTTCACCGACTACGACAACGACGCCGTGGTGATCGCCGGATTCGCGCTCGGCGCGCTGGAATCGGCGGGCGCGACCTATCTGATCCTCGACCGGCTGATCCGTCCCGCCGTTCCGATCATCGCGGCGGTGCTCGGGCCCACCGTGCATCCGAGTTCCACCGTGCTCGTGCGCGTGCTCGTCACCTGGGCGGTATCGAGCGCGCTGCCTGGCCTGATCATCATCGTCGTGCTCAGCGACCCGGCCACCCCGGCCGAGGACCGGGTGCGCGCCGCCTGGATCTTCACCCTCGTCGCCCTCGCCGTCGGCGCGCTCGCCACCGCGCTGCTCGCCCGCTCGGTCGCCACCCCGATGCGCACGATGTACCTGGCGCTGGACCGGATCACCCGCGGCGAACTCGACGTGCGGGTGCCCGTCGGCAGTGCCAGCGAGATCGGGCGGCTCGAACACTCCGTCAACGAGCTGGCCGCGACCCTGCAGGACCAGTTGCACACCGAGGACGTGTTCGGCAGGCATGTCGGCTCGACGGTCGCCGAACGCGCGCTGTCGGGCAGCACCGATCTCACCGGTGACGTGCGGATCGTGTCGGCGCTGTTCGTCGACGTGACCGGGTCGGTGCAGCTGTCGGCCGAGATGGCGCCGGAACAGTTCGTGCACAAGCTCAACCGGCTGCTGGCGACCGTTGTCGCCGCCACCGAGGCCAACGGCGGCCTGGTCAACAAGTTCGCGGGCGACGCCGCGCTGTGCATCTTCGGCGCACCGTCGGCCCTGCACGACAATGCCACCCCCGCCCTGCGCGCCGCCCGCCGCATCCGCGACGAAGTGGTCGCCACCGGTGAACTCGACGTCGGCATCGGCGTGGCCCGGGGCCAGGTCTTCGCCGGCGACGTCGGCGCCGACACCCGCCTCGAATTCACCGTCATCGGCGACGCGGTGAACGAGGCCGCCCGGCTCACCGCCATGGCCAAGGAAGCGCCACGGCGGATCCTGGTCAGCGACCCGGTCCTGCAAGCCGCCACACCCAACGAACGCGCGCACTGGAAGCGATACAAGGATCTCCGGCTGCGCGGCATCCCCGGGCGCACCCGAACCTGGACCGATATCCCACCCGGACTGTGAGCCTGTTCAGCGCGGAGGCCGACGGGATCGCGGGCGGCGCCCCGGCTCAGGGGCGACGAACGCAGCTACTTCGAGACAGGCCTGGGCCGCAGCGCGTCGGTCAACGCCGTGGGGTCGGTGACCGGCAGGTCGCAGACCGAGCCGCGGCAGACGTAGGCGGCGGGGCCACCGTTGACCAGCGGGCGCTCGGCCAGCAGCGGCGCGGTGTCGGGTGGGCCTGCCAGGACGATCGAGCCGCCGGGTGACCACGTGCGCGCGGCGGCGAGGAGTTCGGTAGCGGCGGAGGACTTCTCGGTGGCGGCGATCGCCACCTGGATGGGTCCGCGGACCGCGGCCTCGGCGACCGCCAGCCAGTGACCCGCCGAGCGGGGAGCGCGGGCCAGCAGGACAGCGCCGCGGCCGAGGGTGTGGTCGGCGAGTTCGCGGTAGCGGACGGCGCGTTCGGGATCGGCGACGGCGGCGGCGGTCAGCAGGGCTTCGGCGAGGGCCGAGGTGCCGGACGGGGTGGCGCCGTCGACCGGGTCGCGGGGGCGGGCAACCAGGGTTTCGGCGTCGTCGGCGGTATCGAACCAGCTGCCGGGGCGTTCGGGATCGGCGAAATGCTCGATCGCGCTGTCCAGCAACACCTGTGCTGCGGCGAGCCAGTCGGCTTCGCCGGTCGCCTGGTAGAGGGCGAGCAGGCCGGTGGTGAGCCAGGCGTAGTCCTCGAGGACACCCGGCGGCGTGCCCGCGACACCGTCGAGCGAGGCCCGGCGCAGCCTGCCGTCGACCAGGTGGACGTCGAGCAGGAACCGGGCGCAGCGCACGGCGGCCGCCACCCAGGACGGTTCCTCCAGTGCCGCACCGGCTTCGGCGAGCGCGGTGATCGCCATGCCGTTCCACGCGGTGACGACCTTGTCGTCGCGGGCGGGCTGCGGACGCTGCGCGCGCAGCTCGAGCATCCGCGTGCGCAGCCGGTCGAAGCGGGTCGACTGCTCGGCGTCGACGGGGTCGCTGCGGCGGGTGAGCACCGAGGTGCCCTGTTCGAAATTGCCGCCCGTGGTGACGCCGAAAGCCTCTGCGGCCCAGACACCGTCGAGCGGACCGAGGTCGCCGATCAGCTCCGACGGCGTCCACACATAGGTGGCGCCCTCGACGCCGGGACCACCCGGTTCGAGCTGGGTGTCGGCATCGAGCGCGGAGGCGAACGCGCCGTCCGCCGTGCCGAGATCGGCGAGCAGGAATTCGACGGTCTCGCGAGTCACGCGGTGCGGCAACGACTCCAGGGGCATGGCGGGTGAGCGGCGGGCGAGATGGGCGTACGCGCGCAGCAGCAGGGCGTTGTCGTAGAGCATCTTCTCGAAGTGCGGTATCAGCCAGCCCGCGTCGACGGAGTACCGGGAGAAGCCGCCGCGCAACTGGTCGTAGATGCCGCCGCGGGCCATCGCCTCGGCTGTGCGCTCCACCAGATCGAACACCGCCTGATCACCGGTGCGTTCCCAATGCCGCAGCAGACCTTCCAGCGTCGCCGACGGCGGGAACTTCGGCGCACCGCCGAAGCCGCCGTGCTCGCGGTCCTCGTCCGCGGCGATCGCGCGCACCGCGGTATCGAGAAGGTCAGGGACAACGGCGAATTCGGCATCGGGCAACCCCGTCGCCTGCGCCCGCAGCGCCTCGGTGACCTGCTCGGCCGCCTGGTCCACATCCGCCCGCCGGTTGCGCCAGGTGTCGGTGATCGCGCTGAGCAGCTGGGTGAACGACGGCATCCCGCCGCGCGGCTGCTTCGGGTAGTAGGTGCCGCAGTAGAACGGGGCGCCGTCGGGTGTGAGGAAGCAGGTCATCGGCCACCCGCCCTGCCCGGTCATGGCGACGGTGGCGTTCATGTACACCGCGTCCAGATCGGGCCGCTCCTCCCGGTCGACCTTCACGCAGACGAATCCCGCGTTCATCAGCTCGGCCGTCGCCGCGTCCTCGAACGACTCGTGCGCCATCACATGGCACCAGTGACACGAGGCGTATCCGATCGAGAGCAGGATCGGCACATCCCGCTGCGCCGCCTCGGCCAGCGCCTCGGCACCCCACTCCTGCCAATGGACGGGGTTGTCGGCATGTTGACGCAGATAGGGCGAAGTTGCACCGGCCAATCGGTTCACGGTTCCACCCTGCCACAACCGGCGCGCGCGCAACGCGCCCCACACGGTCCGCGCTGCCGAGATCCGTGCGACGGTAGGCCGATACCCTGGTAAGGGTGAGTACGGATCCGACACCGACGGCGTGGGTCCGCCCTGGTCACATCGGCTACGTCGGCCCCGACCTCGGCGTCGACCCGCACGCCCCGTCGGTCGCGATGCTCACCGTCGGGCTGGATGGGCCGCTGATCCTGCACACCCCGCACGGACCCGTTCGCACGAGCAGTTCCTTCGCACCCGCGCGCACGGCGCACCGCATCGCCGCCACCCAGGGGTGGATCCTGGCGCTGTTCGTCGACCCCGCGGGCGCACCGGCCACCCTGATCTCCGACGAGATGACAGCCGCCGCAGGTGCTTTCGGACTGCGTCATCGCCGTGAGCGTGAGCTCGTCGAGCTGTGCCGCGCGCCCGTCGTCGACCCGGACCGCATCTACGCCCGCGCGGTAGCCGGCGCGAGTCCCGTCACCGATCCGCGCATCGCGAAGCTCGCCGCCGCGATCCGCGACGAGCCTGCCCAGGCACTGCGCGCCGACCAGATCGCGGCGAACATGGGGCTGTCGACCGGACATTTCCTGCACCTGTTCGCGCGGCATTGCGGCACCACCTTCCGCGGCTATCAGCGCTGGAACCGGATGATCTCCGCGGTCAGCAGCGCGGTGGCCGGCCACGATCTCACCCGCTCCGCGCTCGACGCGGGCTTTGCCACGCCCTCCCATTTCAGCGAGTCCTTCCGCGACATGATCGGCCTGTCCGCCACCACGATGCTGCGCGCCGGCATCCGGTTCGACCTCGGACCCGCGTCACCCGCGCTTGCTGTTGACCAGTGACAGATCGCCGCCGTAATGGGCCAGGACTCGCTTGTCCATGACCGCACGCCACAGCGGGGGTACCGCGGCCAGCACGACCATGGTGGCGTACCCGGCGGGCAGTTGCGGCGCCTGCTCACAGCTGCGCAGGGTCTGGTAGCGGCGGCTGGGGTTGGCGTGATGATCGCTGTGGCGCTGGAGGTGGAACAGGAAGACGTTGGTGACCAGATGGTCGCTGTTCCAGCTGTCCCGCGGCGAGCACCGGGCGTAGGTGCCGTCGGGGCGGCGACTGCGCAACAACCCGTAGTGCTCGATGTAGTTCACCGTCTCGAGCAGCCCGGCGCCGATGACGGCCTGCAGGAGCAGGTACGGGATGATCGCAGGCCCGAAGACCGCTGTCATCGTCGCGAACAACACCAGGCTCATCGACCACGCCTGCAGAATCTGATTGTCACGACACCACCAGCGTTTTCCCTTGCGCGCCAATCTTTCTCGTTCCAAGGCGACCGCCGAACGCAGGCCGCCGAACGCGCTGCGCGGCAGGAACTCCCAGAGCCGCTCGCCGAATCGCGCGCTGGCCGGGTCCTCCGGTGTCGCGACGCGGACGTGGTGACCGCGATTGTGCTCGACGAAGAAATGCCCGTACCCGGACTGCGCCAGGGCGATTTTCGCCAGTCTGCGCTCCAGATGCTCGGACCGGTGGCCCAGTTCATGGGCGGCATTGATGCCGATGCCGGAGACGACCCCCATTGTCACGGCGAGCCCGAGCTTGTCGAGGACGCTCAGTTCGCTACCGGCCCAGAAATATCCCGCGATCACCAGGCTGATGAATTGGATCGGCAGGAAAAGGTAAGTGCACCAGCGGTAATAGCGATCGTCGGACAGCGCCTCGTAGTCCTCGTCGAGTGGATTACTCCCATCGCGCCCGATCGTCAGGTCCAGCAGCGGAATCGCCACGAACACGATGATCGGGCCGATCCACCAGAACACCGGCAGCCCCGACAATGCCACTAATTGTGAGGGGAACAGCGCGCACGCCGGGGCGATCAGACCCAGAAGCCAGAGATAGCGTTTGGGGTCGCTGACTCTTGTGTGCTCGAAGACTGCCATCGGAACAAACAGCACCCATCGGAATTGTGATCGCGGAAAACGACCGCGCCGAAGGCACGATCGTGGTGGTCGTCGGTCACCGGCGCGGACCGGGCCACGGGCGAACCCCGGGCCGGAACACGCCGGTGTACCGCGACTAGGGCAGGGCTGCGCAGTTGGTCGGCGCCGGCTTGTCCGCCAGGCGATCGGTCATCCAGTTCTGCGATGCCTCGAGCGCCGGGAAGAACGACAACACGTGCGTGCCCGCGATGCCGGTCAGCGGCGGAATCGAGGCGTTGGAATCCAGCTGGACCTGCACCCCGCCACCGCACCAGTTGGCGGCCATGTCACGAATGGGCACGTACGGCGCGCCCTCGTCGTTACGGGCCGAGGAGATGAGCACCGGGACCGAAGGGGTGAGCGTGCCGACACGCTGTTCGTCGAACACCGCCTTCAACTCGGGAACCCGGTCGATCACCTGGGTGAGCGGCTCGCCACTCGCGGTCCACTGGGAGGTCTGCCCGTGATTCTGGGCCATCCCGGTGGGGACCGCGCACTTGCTCGCGGAGTCGTTCAGGATCGCCTTGCCGATACCGTTGAGTTCGTTGTCCAGGACCGCGCGGACCTCGGGGTAGCCGGCGGCCATGCCGTTGAGAATCCAGGCGAAGGCCGGGGCGACGGAGGAGCGACCGTCGTTGTATCCGATGAAGAACTGGTCGTCGACGACCGGACCGCCGACGTAGGCGCCGCGCACGTTCAGCTCCGGTGCGTAGCTGGGCTGCAGCTCGGCGGCGCCCGCGGAGGCCATGCCGCCCTGCGAGTAGCCGTAGAGGAAGACGGGCGAGTCGGGGTTCATGCCCGCACCCGGCAGCTGGATGGCCGCGCGGGCGGCGTCGAGCACCGCGTGGGCCTGCTCTTTACGGTTGAGGAAGCCGTGCACATCGGGCGTGCCGAGGCCGTGGTAGTCGGTCATCACGACCGCCATGCCGCGCGCGAGCAACGAGTACAGCGCGACGACGTCGTATTCGAAGATCATGTTGATCGGCGGCTCGTACTGGACGAGTTCGGCGAGCAGCTTCGAGGGCGCGCACTGATCGCCCTGTCCCTTCGTACCGCCCGCGTAGGCGACCAGCGGGCGCGGGCCCGGTCCGGTCCACGGCTGCGACGGCTCCAGATAGGTGCCCGTCACCGCGGTCTCACCGCCATGGGTGTCGCTGCTGATGTACATCATCCGCGTGGATTCCGCGGGGATGGTGCCAGTCTGTCCCGGTGCCGACAGCGCGAGGCGCGACGGTTCCGTGCGAACGATGGTGCCCGGTGCTCCGCCCGGTAGCGGAGCGGGGGGCAGGTAGAAATCGGCGCCTGCGATCTCGGCGGCCGGTTCGGTCAAAGCTTGTGGAGCGCAGATCGCGCCACCGGCAACCACCAGGCTGCAGGCCAACGCTGTGGTCAAGCTGCGTGCTCGACTCCTCACGATTCGATCCTCCTACGATTTCGGGAAACCCTTGGCATCGAGAAAACCGGATACAGCATCGAGATTCGGTACAGAGGGTAGCCGCGGGGTAACGCCACGGGATAGCAGGGTGCCCAATTCGCGCCGGGTGTCACCGGAAAGTGACCGAAATACCCGCGACCGCCCGCCGCGCACGGACTCCCCGGAATCGGGCATAAGTCACGAAAGGCCTTGCGGCAAAGCGTAAGCCGCGAGAAATCAGGCTGATTCCAACGATGTCCGGCCGCCGCCCGAGTCCAAATATCTGTAACCCGGAATCACGTGCCGCGCGCTGTCGCGAAAGCTGTTCGGAGGAGCGGGGGAATGCGGTGATCGCGCGCCACGAAACCGGCGCCGCGCCGACCCCGACGGCAACCCGGCGAGCCATTGTCACCACCGCGTGCGGCGCCGTCGCGGAGTTGTTCCGCAGCTCGCGGTGACCGATCTGCCGCATTCACGGAATGTAGCCCGCCGCGCTACAGCGGGCTACACCGTGCGTCAGGTGCGGTCGAAATGGGTGTCGGTCCAGGTGAGGAGGGTGTCGAGGCCGGATTCCAGAATGGCGCGATGGTCGGCGTCGGCGTATTCGTCGGTGCGGTAATCGACCGGGCTGCCCGCGGCGCGGAGCTGGGCGACCATGGCGTCGGTGCCCTCGGGGACCACGATGACATCCCGCCTGCCCTGGATGACCAGGAGCGGCAGGCCGGAGCGGACGGCGGTCGGCTCGTTCGCGTCGAGGACGGCGCGGATACCGGACAGGTCGCCGGTCGGCGTGACCACCTCGTGCACACCGATACCGGTCCACTGCTCGGGGGTGGACAGGGCCGGAATGCAGTTGTCGTCGACGAGCTTCAGCTTGTCGGCGGCCTCGGGGGTCAGGAAGGCGGCAGGGTCGAATCCGCCCGCGGTCTCGGCGCCCGCGATGACCAGCGGGGCGAACGGCAGCGCTGCCCGTCTCTCGGTCATGTCGGCGGCGGGACCGACCTCCGCGGCGGTGCGCAGCAGCGCCAGGCGCGACCCGTTGTTGTTGGCGGGGGCCAGCGCGGCCGCGCCGACCAGTTGCAGCTCCGGCGCCCAGGTCGGCCCGATCGCATTGGTGAAGATCGCGGCCTGGCCGCCCTGGGAATGACCGATGGTGGCCCAGCGGGTGCCGATGCTCGGCGCGAGTTCGCGAGCGGCGCGCGCGATGTCGGTGACGGCTCGCGCCTGGGCTTCGCCGATGAGATAGCTGTGCCTGCCCGGAGTGCCGAGGCCCTGGTAGTCGGTCATGGCGACGGCGTATCCGGCGTCGAGCAGACGCTGCTGGACCACCCGGGTGCGCGCGATGTAGGCGTGCGCGGGGTAGTTCTCGTCGGTGTCGCGCGAGGGGGCGCAGGCGTCGGCGATGCCGGTGGTTCCGTGGGCCCAGGAGATGAGTGGCCAGCCGCCGGCGGGCGCCTCGCCGCGCGGCACAGCGACCACGCCCGACACCGCGACCGTCGCACCCTTCGGGTCGACCGATCGGTACAGCACCAGGTGGTTGTCGGCGTTCGCCAGTCCGGGGATGCCGGAGAGCGGCCGCGACCAGATCACCGAACCGTGTTCGCCCGCGACCGTGTCGGCCTGGGGCGTGTAGAAGTCGAGTCCGGCCGGTGCCTGCGGCGCCGGAGCGGTGTCGGCGGAGGAACAGCCGAGCAGCAGGGAACCGGCGGCGAGCAGTGCCGCGGCGCCGAGAACGGCGGGGCGTTGGGTCTTCGTGGGAAACATGGCTCTGTCGTACTCGCGGCCGGATGCCACTCCGCGCAAACGCGGGATTCCGGCGAATTCCGGGCCGTCGTGCACGGATCCGTCAGGTCGGCGCCGGTGCCCACACGTCCATCGGCACGGATCCGGTGGCGCGACCGTCCTCGCCGAGCAGTCTGCCCATCCGTTTCACCCAGCGCAGCGTCACCGCGCGGTCGACGACCCGCAGTCCTGGCGCGACCGCGCCGAGCCGCGCCTCGTAGTCGGCGAGACCGTCCAGTCCGCGGAAGCACGTCACCGCGATCGCGTCGGCATCGGTGACGGTGGCCGCGCACAGCCGGGTGTCGCGCAGCCCCTCGATCGCTTCCATCACCGGAACACGTTCGGCGGCGGGCGTGTTCAGCCAGAGCGTGGCCGTGGCCCGCCAGCCGGTCACCGGCAGCGCGGCCTCGCAGCGCAGCACGGCCCTGCCACCGTCGAGCAACTTGCCGAGCAGCCTGCGCACCGTGGCCTCCGGACGGTCCAGCTCCGCGGCCAACGCGGCGACGGTCCGCCGACCGTCGGCGCCGAGGGCCAGGATGAGCGCGCGTTCCTCGGCGGACAGCGGTGCGGGCTCATCGGCTCCGGGCGCCGTGGCCACGGCCAGTTCACGCTGCTGTCCCGGCGAGAGCGCGTCGAATCGCCACCGGCTGCCCTCCCGATGCAACCGCCGAACCGGGTGCGTCCGCAGCCCGCGCACCCCGGGAACCCGGCCGAAGGCCAGCAGCTGCTCGGTGAACAGCGCCGCCGACGCGGAGCCGACGGTGAGCAGCAGCGGATGCGCGCCCGCGACCAGCTCCACGCTGACCACCGCGGGCAGCGCGGCGAGCGCCGCGGCCACTGCCGCGAGCTCGCTCGGCTCACAGTCGACCTGGACGAACGCCAGCACTCCGACCGCGGCGAAGCCCGACCCCGGATAGCAGGTGAGCCAGGCCGTCCCGCTCTCCCGCAGCGCCGACCACCGCCGTGACAGCGTCGCCGCGTCGACGCCGAGCGGACCGGCCAGCCTGGCCCACGACGCGCGCGGCGCGACCTGCAGCGCGGTGATCAGCGCCAGGTCGAGCTCGTCGACCCTCATACGCGGATCCATCTCATCCGGCCAAAGTAGACCGCGGCCGCGTACCGCGGTGCCACCGCCTGACGAAACCCCATTTCCGGGCGCGCTGGTGGGGCATTATTAGGGTGAAATCCCCGGATCGCGACCGAACAGGACCACCATGGCACCGCAGCTCACGCTTTCCGCGCAGCGCGCTGCGCTGGAGCGGGAGTGGGCGCAGTGGGTGCCCGCGGGGCAATCCGCGCTCGGGCGCAGTTCGTCGGTGCGGACCGAGGTGGCGCAGTCTTGGCTGCGCTCGTTACGCACGGTCGATCCGGCACGCGACCACGCGCCGGAGAGCGAGGCCGGCGATATCGGCCCGCGATGGGCGGAGTCGCCGCTGCGTGGACCGGTCACGGAGTTGAAGGATCAACTGCACAGCGTCGCCGACGACGCGGGTTACGTCGCCGCGGTGACCGATGCTTCGGGCACGATCCTGTGGACCTACGGCGGCCCGGTCATGCGCCGCAGGGCCGAGCAGGTGAACTTCGCGCCGGGTGGGCGGTGGGACGAGGCGCACATGGGGACCAACGCGCTCTCGCTGGCGCTGCGCACCGATCAACCGCACACCGTGTTCTCGGCCGAGCACCTGGTCGCCGCGCTGCACGGCTGGGTCTGTTACTGCGCGCCGATCCGCGCGGCCGACGGGACGCTGCTCGGCGTGCTCGACCTGTCGACCACCTGGAAGCGCTCCCACCCGCTGGCCATGGCGACCGTGCGCACCATGACCAGCGCGATCGAGGCCAAACTGCACGCGGCCGCGCCCGCACCCGCGGGCATGCGGCTGACCTGTCTGGGCACCGGCCGATTGGTGCGCGACGGCACCCCGATCCGGCTGCGCCCCCGCCAGCTCGAGATCCTCACCCTGCTCGCCCTCGACGACGACGGCTACAGCCACGAGCGCCTGCACTACGCCGTCTACGGCGATCGCGCGGTCGGCGCGAGCACCCTGAAATCGGAGATGTCGTACCTGCGCCGCGCCACCGGCGGTGACATCACCAGCCGCGTCTACCGCTTCACCACCGCCCTGTCCTGCGACGCCGTCGACGTCCTGCGCGCCCTGGAGTCCGGTGATGTCGACACCGCCGTGCGGCTGTATCACGGTCCGCTGCTTCCGGATTCGGATACACCGGGCATCAGCGAATGGCGCGACTACCTCGCCGTCGCCATGCGCAACGCCGTCCTCGCCAGCCCCGACGCCGACCACGCGCTGACCTACGGCGAAGCCGCCCCCGACGACATCGCCGTCCACGAACACGCCATGACCCTGCTGCCCCCGCGTGACACGCGGCGCGCCGTCGCCGCGGCCCGCCTGCACAGCGCTCTTCGCGCCTGATCGGTCCGGCTTCAACGTTTCATCAACCCTGACAGCGGATAGTGATGGGCGTCACGCTTCACCGGAATCAGCGAGGAGCCTCCGCACATGATCTACGCCAAGCCGGGCACCGAGGGCAGCATCGTCAGCTACGCGCCGCGGTACGACAACTTCATCGACGGCAAGTGGGTTCCGCCCGTCGAGGGCCGGTACTTCGAGAACACCTCCCCGGTGGACGGCCGGCCGTTCTGCGAGATCGCCCGCTCGACCGCCGCCGATATCGAGCTGGCCCTCGACGCCGCCCACCGCGCCGCCGATGCCTGGGGCGAGACCTCCGCGGCCGAGCGCGCCAACATCCTCAACAAGATCGCCGACCGGATCGAGGCCAATCTCGAGGCCCTCGCCGTCGCCGAGACCTGGGACAACGGCAAGCCCGTCCGTGAGACCCTGGCCGCCGACCTGCCGCTGGCGGTCGACCACTTCCGCTACTTCGCCGGCGTGCTGCGGGCGCAGGAAGGCGGGATCAGCGAGGTCGACAAGGACACCATCGCCTACCACTTCCACGAGCCGCTCGGCGTCGTCGCGCAGATCATTCCGTGGAACTTCCCGATCCTGATGGCCACCTGGAAGCTGGCGCCGGCGCTCGCGGCGGGCAATGCCGTGGTGCTCAAGCCCGCCGAGCAGACCCCGGCCTCGATCATGAAGGTCGTCGAACTCGTCGCGGACCTGCTGCCGCCGGGTGTGCTCAACGTGGTCAACGGTTTCGGCGTCGAGGCGGGCAAGCCGCTGGCATCGAGCCCCCGCGTCGCGAAGGTCGCCTTCACCGGTGAGACCACCACCGGCCGGCTGATCATGCAGTACGCCAGCGAGAACATCATCCCGGTCACCCTGGAGCTGGGCGGCAAGAGCCCCAACATCTTCCTGCCCGATGTGATGGCCGCCGACGACGACTTCCTGGACAAGGCCGTCGAGGGCTTCGTGATGTTCGCGCTCAACCAGGGCGAGGTCTGCACCTGTCCGTCGCGCGCGCTGATCGCCTCCTCGATCTACGACGAGTTCATGGCGCGCTGCGTCGAGCGCACCAAGGCGATCGTCAGCGGCAACCCGCTCGACGAGGCCACCATGATCGGCGCGCAGGCCAGCAACGATCAGTTCGAGAAGATCCTGTCCTACATCGACATCGGCAAGAAGGAAGGCGCCGAGGTGCTCACCGGCGGCGCGGTCCGCAGCGTCGACGGGCTGGCCGACGGCTTCTACATCGAGCCGACGATCTTCAAGGGCAGCAACGACATGCGCGTGTTCCAGGAGGAGATCTTCGGCCCGGTCGTCGCGGTGACCACCTTCGACTCCACCGACGAGGCGCTGAAGATCGCCAACGACACCCTCTACGGCCTCGGCGCCGGCGTGTGGACGCGCGATATGAACACCGCCTACCGACTCGGCCGCGGCATCAAGGCGGGCCGGGTGTGGACCAACTGCTACCACGCCTACCCCGCGCACGCGGCGTTCGGCGGCTACAAGAAGTCCGGCATCGGCCGCGAGAACCACAAGATGATGCTCGAGCACTACCAGCAGACCAAGAACCTGCTGGTCAGCTACTCGCCGCAGAAGCTCGGCTTCTTCTGATGGTGCAGCGCGTCGACCTCACCGAACAGGCGGCGACGCTGCTGCGGGAACTGGCCGGGCAACACGGCCCGGTCATGTTCCACCAGTCCGGCGGCTGCTGCGACGGCAGCTCCCCTATGTGCTACCCGCGCGGAGAATTCCGCGTCGGCGCCTCGGATGTGCTGCTGGGTCATCTGCCGGGCGACACCCCGTTCTGGATGAGTGCCGACCAGTTCGCGTACTGGAAACACACCCATCTCACCGTCGACGTGGTGCCCGGCCGGGGCAGCGGCTTCTCGCTCGAAGCCCCCGAGGGCGTGCGGTTCCTGATCCGCTCACGCCTGCTCACCGACGACGAGGTGGCCGAGCTGGAATCCCAGCCGCCGCCACCCACCGGTGACACCGTTCCACAGTGATGTGAAACACCCGCTATCACACTGTTTCCGCAGGTCGGCGGCGCTCGATACGCGCCGCTGACCTGTGGGATCCACGACCGTAACAGTCGTCAACCATTCTTCAACCCTCGACGATCACCGTTGCCGTCGCACGCGCTTGTTTGTTGATGAGGAGCTACACCTTGAGTACCGACGCGATTCCCGCCACGGGTGCGGACACGCCCGCCGACGACTATCTCGCCAAACGCACCCTGCGCTCCGGCTCGGCAGGCTGGGTGCTGCTGGCCGGCCTCGGCGTGAGCTATGTGATCTCCGGTGACTACTCCGGCTGGAACTTCGGCCTCGCCGAGGGCGGTTTCGGTGGTCTGCTGATCGCGGCGATCGTCATCGCGGGCATGTATCTGGCCATGGTCCTGGGTATGGCCGAGCTGTCCTCGGCGCTGCCCGCGGCCGGTGGCGGCTACACCTTCGCCCGGCGCGCGCTCGGCCCGTGGGGCGGATTCGCCACCGGCACAGCCGTTCTCATCGAATACGCGATCGCGCCCGCCGCCATCGCCACCTTCATCGGCGCCTATGTGGAGTCGCTGAACCTGTTCGGGATCACCGACGGGTGGTGGGTGTATCTGGCGGTGTACGCGCTGTTCATCGGCATCCATCTCGGCGGGGCGGGTGAGGCGCTCAAGGCGATGTTCGTGATCACCGCGATCGCGCTGGTCGGTCTGGTCGTCTTCGCGATCGCGGCGGTCGGCCGGTTCGATGTCGCGAATCTGACCAATATCGCGGCGGATCCGGCCGCGACCGGCTCGTCGTCGTTCCTGCCCTTCGGGTACATGGGCATCTGGGCCGCGATCCCGTTCGCCATCTGGTTCTTCCTCGCGGTCGAAGGCGTGCCGCTGGCGGCCGAGGAGGCCAGCGAGCCGGAGAAGAACGTGCCCAAGGGCATCATCGTGGCGATGCTGCTGCTGGTGGTCACCGGCGCGGTGGTGCTGGTCCTGGTGACCGGTGCGCTCGGCGCGCAGGACGCCTCGGCCTCGGGCAACCCGCTCGTGGAGGCGCTCGGTGACAGCCCGGCGGCCAAGGTGGTCAACTACATCGGCCTGGCCGGTCTGATCGCCAGCTTCTTCTCCATCGTCTACGCCTACTCGCGCCAGACCTTCGCGCTCTCCCGCGCCGGCTACCTGCCCACCAGCCTGTCGGTGACCAACTCCCGCAAGGCCCCGATGCTGGCGCTGATCGTGCCCGGCCTCATCGGGTTCGCCCTCTCGCTGACCGGCGAAGGCGCGATGCTGCTGAACATGGCCGTGTTCGGCGCCGCGGTGAGCTATGTGCTGATGATGGTGAGCCACATCGTGCTTCGGGTCCGCGAACCGAACATGCCGCGGCCGTACCGCACGCCCGGCGGCATCATCACCACCTCGTTCGCGCTGGTCATCGCGGCGGCCTCGGTGGCGGCGACCTTCCTGGTCGACCAGAAGGCGGCCTTGTTCACTCTCGGAGTGTTCTGCGCCTTCATGGCCTACTTCGGGCTCTACAGTCGCAAACACCTGGTCGCCAAGTCCCCCGACGAGGAGTTCGCGGCGCTGGCCAAGGCCGAGCAGGAGCTCGAGTAACCCGCTCACCCGAATCCGTGAAAGGAGGCGGCACCCGATGACCGTGTACCGCAGCTCTGTCGGCGCCACGACCTACACCTTCGACGGTCTGGTCGATCTCCTGGCCAAGGCGACGCCCGAACGCAGCGGCGACCAGCTGGCCGGCTGCGCCGCCGCGACCGATGCCGAACGCGCGGCCGCGCAGTGGGCACTGGCCGACGTGCCACTGACCACCTTCCTCAACGAGGTGGTCGTCCCGTACGAGACCGACGAAGTGACCCGGCTGATCATCGACAGCCACGACCGGACCGCGTTCGCCCCGATCGCGCATCTCACCGTCGGCGGGTTGCGCGACTGGCTGCTCGCGGTCGCCGCGACCGAGGATTCCGCGACGACGCTGGCCGCGGTCTCGCCCGGGCTGACGCCGGAGATGGTGGCGGCGGTCAGCAAGATCATGCGCAATCAGGATCTGATCGCCGTCGCCAAGGCCACCGTGGTGACGGCGGGTTTCCGCACCACCATCGGCCTGCCGGGCCGGTTGAGTACGCGCCTGCAACCCAACCATCCGACCGATGATCCGCGCGGGATCGCGGCGGCCACCCTCGACGGACTCCTGCTCGGCTGTGGTGACGCGGTGATCGGCATCAACCCGGCCACCGATTCGCCCCACGCCACCTCCGATCTGCTGCACCTGCTCGACGAGGTCCGTCTGCGCTTCGACATCCCGACCCAGTCGTGCGTGCTCTCCCACGTCACCACGACCATCGGGCTGATCGAGGCGGGTGCGCCGGTGGACCTGGTGTTCCAGTCGGTGGCGGGCACCGAGGGCGCGAATGCCGGTTTCGGCGTGAACATCTCGCTGTTGCGTGAGGGGAACGAGGCAGGGCGCTCGCTCGGGCGCGGCACCGTCGGCGACAACGTGATGTATCTGGAGACCGGGCAGGGTTCGGCGTTGAGCGCCAATGCCCATCTGGGCATCAATGATCGGCCGGTGGACCAGCAGACGCTCGAAGCGCGCGCCTATGCCGTCGCGCGGGATCTGCAACCGCTGCTCGTCAATACGGTCGTCGGGTTCATCGGGCCCGAGTACCTCTACGACGGTAAGCAGATCATCCGGGCCGGACTCGAGGACCACTTCTGCGGCAAGCTGCTCGGCCTGCCGATGGGTGTGGACGTCTGCTACACCAACCACGCCGAGGCCGATCAGGACGACATGGACACCCTGCTCACCCTGCTGGGCGCGGCGGGCTGCGCGTTCGTCATCGCGGTGCCCGGCGCCGACGATGTGATGCTGGGCTATCAGAGCCTGAGTTTCCATGACGCGCTCTACGCGCGGCAGGTGCTGAACCTGCGTCCCGCACCGGAATTCGAGGCGTGGCTGTCCGGGCTCGGCATGCTCGACGCCAACGGCCGGATACGGCAGGTGGAACCGCTGTCGTCACCGCTGCGAGCTCTGGCGGCGAACCGATGAAACCCGCTGCGACGAAGCCGGTTCTGCGCATCGTGGGATCGAATACCGAGTGGAGAGGAAGTGCAGTGGGCGAGCGCGGTGATGCCGAAGGGGCTGTGGCCCAGGAGTTCTGGCGCGATCTGCGGCGCAACACCCAGGCCAGGATCGGGCTCGGGCGCACCGGTGACGCCCTGCCGACCACCGAAGTCCTCGCGCTGCGGGCCGCGCATGCCGCCGCCAGGGACGCGGTGCACGTCCCGCTGGAAGTCGACATCTTCGCCGAACAGATCGCGAGCATGGGACTCGGCGACCCGGTCACCGTGACCAGCATGGCCGCCGACCGCTCGGAGTACCTCCGCCGCCCCGATCTCGGCAGGCAGCCCGCCGACCTGTCCGTCATCGAAAAGCACAGTGCCGATATCGGTTTCGTGCTCGCCGACGGACTGTCCCCCCGCGCACTCACCGACCACGGCGCCGGCCTGCTCGCCGCACTGGCCGACGAACTCGCCGACCGCTACACCCTGGCCCCACCCGTGATCGCCACCCAGGCACGCGTCGCCCTGGGCGACCACATCGCCGAGGCGATGGGCGTGCGCACCGTCCTGGTGATCATCGGCGAACGCCCCGGCCTCTCGGTCGCCGACAGCCTCGGCATCTACCTCACCCACGCCCCGCGCCCCGGCCGCGCCGACTCCGAACGCAACTGCATCTCCAACATCCACCCACCCGACGGCCTCACCTACGCCGACGCCGCCCGCGTGGTCGCCGGCCTGGTCGCGGGCGCGCGCAAACTCGGCCGCTCGGGCGTCGACCTCAAGGACACCTCGCGCATCGGTGCGCTCACCACCTCCGAAACCCGCACCATCGCACCGCAAGAGGCGCCGACACCGTGAGCTGACCCAGACACCAGGGCGACGCGGTGCCCGTTCGATGTGAACCGGAGCCGATCGCTCCATAGAGTGTTGCCATGATCCGCACCGCCGCCCTCGCCCATGTCCGCGACCGCAGGCTGATCCAGACACGCCCGGAAGGCAAGGAAGTCTTCTACATGGCGGGCGGCAAGATCGACCCGGGCGAAACACCCTTAGAGGCGCTACATCGCGAGATCGAGGAAGAACTCGGCGTCGGCCTGTCCGGCGTCGCCGAACTCGGCATCTTCGAGGCCGAAGCCTTCGGCCACGGTAAGAACACCGGCCTGCACATGACCTGTTTCCTCGCCGACTTCACCGGCGAACCCCACGCCACCGGCGAAATCGCCGAATTCCGCTACTTCACCGTCAGCGAATACGCCGCCATGGACCACGTCGCCCCCGGCTCCATGATGGTCTTCCGCCGCCTCCACGAACTCGACCTCATCGACTGGTGAGCAGCGCCGGGAGTCGATCCCGGATATCTCAGTCGAGGTCTGCGTCGAGGGCATCCCAGGTGATGCCGACGTCGAGTGGATCGGTGATCGCCACCGCGATCGGGCTGTGGGAACGGAATCTGGTCTCGGTGGTGACGTAGACGCCCGCGGTGTTCAGGCGCAGTATCTCGATGGACTTGACGCGGCCGTCATTGTTTTCCATGCGGACGATCCAGTACTGCTCGATGCCGAGCCGTGCGTACTCGGCTCGCTTGTCCACGCAATCGGCGGTGACCGTCGCCGGTGAAACCACTTCGACGACGAGGAGGGTATCCGCCGCCGTCGGTTTGGTCTTCCACTTGTCCCGCGGATCGTCGATGCAGCGATACACGATGGCGTCCGGGCGGCGGAAGTTGAACGGAACCTCGGAAACCAGCATGTCCAGCTCACCGCTGGCCTTCAGGCAAGGTTGCCCGTGGTCGCGTTTCCTGACGGCCTCGCGCAGGGACTGCTTGATCGCATCGGTGATGGCGATGTGGTTGGGCGACAGCGACTCACAGTGCACCGGTAGGCCATCTTTGACCTCGATCACTCTGGAGAGGTCTTCGGGCATCGCTAGGTACGTGTCCATGTCGATCTCGGAGACACCGGCGCGCAGCCACGACCAGTCATATGCCTCACTCACCGGACCAACAGTAGCCGTACTGCCGACCGATTGAACGGCATCAACCGAACCCGGACCGACGCTGAGCTCCGACGAGTAGTCCCACGTCAACAGGTTTCCGCGAAACGTTGTGGGGCGGTGGGCCGATCACTCTCATGTGACGGGGACAGAGTCGAACCACAGTGCCGAGCTTTCCGTGGCCGAGCGCCGGGCCGCACTACGCAGGCTCGTCGTCATCTTCGGGTTGATGAACAAGATGATCGAGCTGAGTGCGGCCGGGGCGCCGCGGCAGCTGGCCGAGCACGCGGCTGCCGCCAGGGATCTGGTCGGCGAGCTGGTGACCGATATCGCCCGGTTGCCCTAGTCGGGTTTCGGGGCCTTCGGGGTGCCGTCGCCGGATTCCGGCTCGATGGCGCCTGGTTCGGTGCCCTCGTCGGCCTTCTGGTCCGGTTCCGGGTGCTCGGGCTCGAAGGTCTCGGGCAGGCCCTTGAGGTGCTTGTTCATCGAGCGCACGAGCAGCACGGTGCCTGCCAGCAGGATCAGGATGACCAGCAGGCCGAGCGGTGACGCCTTGCCGAACTCGGGTCCGGTGGGGGTGTTCTGAGCGAGGTAGACCAACATCACCGGTCGGCGTCCTCGATGCCGGCGAACAGGTCGGTCTCCGGGATGGCGGTGCTCACCCTCGTCTTGGCCAATTCGAACTCCTCGGTCGGCCAGAGCCGCTGCTGCATCTCCAACGGGATCGCGAAGAACGCCCCGTTCGGATCGATCTGGGTCGCGTGCGCGCGCAGGGCGTCGTCACGCTGGGGGAAGTATTTCGAGCATTCGATCTGGGTGGTGACCCGGCTCCACGTGGCCCCGCGCTTGAACTGATGCATCCGATCCAGCCACTCCTGGAGCGGGAACGGTTGGCCGAGGCGCTCGTACTCCTCGGCGAAGGTCTCCAGTCGCTTCGTGCTGAAGCCGTGGTCGTAGTACAGCTTCAGCGGCGTCCACGGAGCGCCCGCCTCGGGGAACTTGTCCGGATCGCCCGCCGTCTCGTACGCGGCCATCGACACCTCGTGGCACCGGATGTGATCCGGGTGCGGGTAGCCGCCGTTCTCGTCGTAGGTGGTGATCACGTGCGGCTTGAAATCGCGCACGAGCCGCACCAGCGCCTCGGTCGACTCCTCCAGCGGCACCAGCGCGAAGCAGCCCTCGGGCAGCGGCGGCAGCGGGTCGCCCTCGGGCAGACCGGAGTCGACGAAGCCGAGCCAGTGCTGGCGCACGCCGAGCGCGTGGGCGGCCGCGGCCATCTCCTCGCGCCGGACCTCCTCGATCCGGTCGAGGACACCGGGGGTGTCCATGGCCGGGTTGAGGATGCTGCCGCGTTCACCACCGGTCAACGTCACGACCAGGACGTCGACGCCCTCGGCCGCGTACCTGGCCGTGGTCGCGGCGCCCTTGCTCGATTCGTCGTCGGGGTGGGCGTGCACCGCCATGAGGCGAAGGCCACTCACGTCTCGTTCACCATCGCTCTCGCTCGCGGGTGTCAGAACTTCGTTCCCTATAGTTCCATCCGACCCCCCGTTTGTTCCGACCACCCCCGGGAGCGAGAAACCGATGACCGAGCCCGCACCGGACTCCGCGGCGACCTCGGCCGCCGCAGCTGCGCGACACGCCGATCGATACGGCCGGAAACCTCCGGTGCGTCGGCTGTGGCTCCTGGTCGCGCTCGGCGTCGGCGTGCTGGTCGCAGGCCTCGCCGTCGCCTATCTCGGGTTCCAGAAGTACGGTCCGAAGGCGATCGAGACCGAGCAGCTCGGCTACGTGGTCGACGACGACTCGACGCTCACGGTGCGGATGAAGGTGACCAGAGACTCACCCCAGCAGGCCGTCGTCTGCTTCGTCCGGGCGATGGACCGCGACGGCGCCGAGGTCGGCAGGCGCGAGGTTCTGGTCCCCGGATCGGACTCGACCAGCGTCCAGGTGACCACGACGGTCAAGTCCTCGGCGCGCGCGTCGGCGGGCGATATCTACGGCTGCACCGAGCAGGTACCGGGCTATCTGCGCGTGGAATAACGCCCTCCGCCTAGCCTGACCTGCATATTTATGAGACATGCTAAAATGGCCTGATACACGGTTCCGGGGCTCGGAGCCGTGTTTGCTGCATTGGCGGCCAGCGGTGCTGTTAGCGGGTTATGGGTTCACCCCCCAGGATCGCTCCAGCCGTCGGGCTGGTGCATGCCCTCCTGCGGGAGGGCACCGCGCTGGTTTCAGGGAATCCCGGTGCGCCGGGAACAACTACTAGGGAGTGATCGAGATGACCGAGAATGTGACCTGGCTTACCCAGGAGTCGCACGACAGGCTCAAGGGCGAGCTGGACTCGCTCATTGCCAACCGTCCGGTCATTGCCGCCGAGATCAACGAGCGCCGTGAAGAGGGCGATCTCAAGGAGAACGGCGGCTACCACGCCGCGCGCGAGGAGCAGGGCCAGCAGGAGGCGCGCATCCGCCAGCTGCAGGAGCTGCTGAACAACGCGAAGGTCGGCGTCGCCCCCACCAAGTCCGGTGTGGCGCTCCCGGGCTCGGTCGTCACCGTCTACTACGACGGCGACTCCGACGACACCGAGACCTTCCTCATCGCGACCCGCGAAGAGGGCCTCGGCGCCACCAACCTCGAGACCTACTCGCCGAACTCCCCACTCGGCGGCGCGCTGATCGACGCCAAGGTGGGCGAGACCCGCGAGTACACGCTGCCCAACGGCAACACCATGAAGGTGACCCTGGTCAGCGCGGAGCCGTACCACGGCTGAGCACAGCCTCGCCGAGCCCACATAATCTGAACCCGAACGCAAGCGGCCGCACCCGAACATCGGATGCGGCCGCTTCGTCATCTGTGGGTCCTCGTCAGCTCAGCGCCTGCTCGACATCGGCGAGGAGATCGCTGATGTCTTCGATGCCGACCGAGAGCCGGACCAGGTCGGCGGGGACCTCCAGCGCCGAGCCCTCGGTGCTGGCGTGGGTCATCGCGCCCGGGTGCTCGATCAGCGACTCGATCCCGCCCAGCGACTCGGCCAGGGTGAAGATCCGGGTGCGCGAGCAGAACTTCAGCGCCGCCTCCCGGCCACCGGCCAGGCGCACCGAGATCATGCCGCCGCTGCGGCGCATCTGCTTCTGCGCGATCTCGTACCCGGGATGGGTGGGCAGGCCAGGGTAGATGACCTGCGAGATGGCCGGGTGGTTGGTGAGGAACTCCGCGATCACCTCGGCGTTGTCGCAGTGCTTCTCCATCCGCACGGCCAGCGTCTTGATGCCGCGCAGGGTGAGGAAGGCGTCGAACGGGCCAGGGACAGCGCCCGCGCCGTTCTGCAGGAACGCGAACGCGGTGTCGAGTTCCTTGCTGTTGGTGATCAGCGCGCCGCCGACGACATCGGAATGACCGCCCAGGTACTTGGTGGTCGAGTGCACGACGATGTCGGCGCCGAGCAGCAGCGGCTGCTGCAGGTAGGGGGTGGCGAAGGTGTTGTCGACGACCAGCTTGGCGTCGGCCGCGTGCGCGATGTCGGCCAGCCCGGGGATGTCACCGATGCTCAGCAGCGGGTTGGTCGGGGTCTCGATCCAGACCAGCTTGGTGTTGGGGCGGATGGCCGCGCGGACCTCGTCGAGGTTCGCGATATGGGCGGGCGAGTGCTCGATCCCCCACTGGCTGAAGACCTTGTCGATGAGCCGGAAGGTGCCGCCGTAGGCGTCGTCGGGGATGACGATGTGGTCGCCGGGGCGCAGGGTGGCGCGCAGCGCGCAGTCGGTGGCCGCCATGCCGGAGGCGAAGGCCCGCGCGAAGCTGCCCGATTCGAGGGCGGCGAGGTTGGCTTCCAGTGCCGTGCGGGTCGGGTTGCCGGTGCGCGCGTATTCGTAGCCGCCGCGCATGCCGCCGACGCCGTCCTGGGCGAAGGTGGAGCTCGCGTAGATGGGCACATTGACCGCACCGGTCTGAGGATCGGGTTCATATCCGGCGTGGATGGCCCTGGTCGAGAATCCCAGCTCACTCATGAGCTCAGGCTAGTAGACCGGATTCGGGTCGAAGCGCTGGGGTATTGGCCGTGCACGAAGTGCCGGATTCGCCGTGGACGGCAGCGTTAGGCTGACGACATGGTGACTGTCGAAGAGTTGTTCGCGATCGATCCGTTGCTGTCGCAGGAGGAGCGCGAAATCCGCGACACCGTGGCCCGATTCGGCGAGCGCAGGCTGCGCCCGCACATCGCCGACTGGTTCTCCGACGGCACCTTCCCGGCCAGGGAGATCGCCCCCGAACTCGGCAAGCTCGGCCTGCTCGGCATGCACCTGGAGGGCTACGGCTGCGCCGGATCGTCGGCCACCGCCTACGGGCTGGCCTGCCAGGAACTCGAGGCCGTCGACTCCGGCGTGCGCAGCATGGTGTCGGTGCAGGGCTCGCTGGCGATGTCGGCGATCCATTTCTTCGGCTCCGAGGAGCAGAAGCAGCAGTACCTGCCCGCGATGGCGGCCGGTGAGGTGATCGGCTGCTTCGGTCTCACCGAACCCGATTTCGGCTCCAACCCCGGCGGGATGCGCACCAGGGCCAAGCGCGACGGCAGCGACTGGGTGCTCAACGGGTCCAAGATGTGGATCACCAACGGCTCGGTCGCCGATATCGCCGTCGTCTGGGCCTATGCCGAGGAGCCCGGCCAGGACAAGCCGCGGGTGCGCGGTTTCCTGGTGCCCGCTGGTACGCCCGGTTTCACCACCAGGGAGATCCACCGCAAGCTCTCGCTGCGCGCATCCCTCACGGCCGCATTGGATTTCGACGACGTGCGGCTGCCCGCCGACGCCGTGCTGCCCGGGTCGGGCGGCCTGAGCTCACCGCTGGCCTGTCTGAGCGAGGCCCGTTTCGGCATCATTTTCGGCGCGCTCGGCGCCGCGCGTGACTGCCTGGCCGCCGCGATCGACTACGCCCGCACCCGCGAGGTGTTCGACAAGCCGCTGGCCGCCTACCAGCTCACCCAGGCCAAGCTCGCCGATATGGCGCTGGAACTCGGCAAGGGCCAGTTGCTGGCGCTACACCTTGGCCGGTTGAAGGATCGGCACGAGATCACCGGCGAGCAGATCAGCGCGGGCAAGCTGAACAGCACCCGCGAGGCCATCGCCATCGCCCGCGAATGCCGAACCATCCTCGGCGCCAACGGGATCACCCTCGACTACCCGGTGCTGCGGCACGCGAACAACCTGGAGTCGGTGCTCACCTACGAGGGCACCGCCGAGGTGCATCAGCTGGTGCTGGGCAAGGCGCTCACCGACGCCAACGCGTTCCGGTAGTTCGAGGTGTGCCGGTCGGCTCAGCCGCCGACCGGCACACCGGCCCTGGAACCGGCGACGGGTGCGGGCCGAATCAGGCCGCCCGCGAAGATGATTGCCAGGGTCAGCCCCACCACGGTCGCGACCGTCGCCGCGATGGGAACGATGATCGCTGCGGGGATGCCGAGGGCTGTCAGCGACGCCAATCCGCCGCAACCCCAGACGATCGCGGCGACAAGCCTGCCGAGCAGCGGGGCGTACGGCGACCGCCACATCGCACGTCCGACCCCTTCGCGGGCGAAATATCCTGTGACAGCCGGGATTACCGGACTCATGCCGACTAGGTGGATAGCCGGTTCGGTGACGTCCACTGCGGGCCCCTTCGCTCGCCGTGCTGGTTAGCCAAAAGTTGTCTAGCGTCGATCCTGCCCGCCCAGAATCCACCTGGCGCCCTGTTGACGCAACTCCGCCATCTCTCGCGACCAGCGGCAAACCCTTGACTCGCACAGTGATCTGCGTCACAATTCTAACTGTGTTAGGCGAAACTACTCGCGATAGGCAAGCCGAACGCCGTGAGGCAACACGGCGGGAGATTCTGCAGGTCGCGTGGGAACTCGCCAGGGAGAACGGCCTGGCACAGATCACCCTGCGCGATGTCGCCGCCAGGGTCGGCATGCGCGCGCCCTCGCTCTACACACATTTCGCGGCCAAGCACGCTATCTACGACGCGATGTTCGAGCAGGCGTGGGCGGAGTACGAGGAGCACGCGGCGCGCGTCGCCGCCACCCTGCCCACCGCGCCACGCGCCAGGCTGCTGGCGCTGGCCTACGGCTTCTTCGACTTCGCCGTGGCGGATCTGGCCCGCTACCAGCTGATGAATCAGCGCACAGTGCCCGGATTCGAGCCGTCGCCCGCGGCGTTCGCGCCATCGAAGCGGGTGGTGCGCGACGCCGTCACCATGTTCGCCGAGGCAGGTGTCACCGATCGGGGTGACATCGAGATCTGGTTCAGCCTGATCGGCGGCCTCATCGACCAGCAACTCGCCAACGATCCGACCGGCGACAGCAGGCGCAGGCTGATCGAACGCGCGATGACCATGTGGGCCGACAGCGTCGGCCTGCCCCCGGAACCGAGGGACCCCCATGACCACGACGACCCCGGCGCCGACCGAGCCGCGGCGTAGCGCTATCCCGCGTCCCGAGTCGATGACTTTGGCCGCGACCGAATACGAACGCATCGGCAGTGCCGTCGCCGCACTCGCCCCGGCAGACTGGAACCGGCCGACCGATTGCCCGAAGTGGACTGTGCACCAGATGATCTCGCACGTCGTCGGCATGGCGGCGATGACGGCGTCGATCACCGAGATGATCCGGCAGCAACGGGCCGCCGACCGCTGGTCCGGCGGCGAGGAGCGGCGCATCGATGTGCTGACCGCCTATCAAGTCGACCGCTACGGCGCCCACCCGCCGGACGAGTTGCGCGCCCTGATCGCGCGCCTCGGTCCCCGCGCCGCGGCAGCCCGGCGCAGGGTGCCCGCGTTTCTGCGCAAGCTGACGATGCCGGGCTGCGAGCGGGTGAACGGCGTCGACGAGCGGTGGACGGTCGGATTCCTGACCGAGGTGATCCTCACCCGCGACCCGTGGATGCACCGGATCGACCTGAGCCGGGCGACCGGGCGCCCACTGGAACTCACCGCCGAGCACGACGGGCGCATCGTCGACGATGCGGTCCGCGAATGGGCACAGCGCCACGGCAAGCCGTACCGCCTGACACTGCACGGCCCCGCGGGCGGCACGTGGACCAGCGGTGACGCGCCCGCGATCGAACTCGACGCGATCGAGTTCTGCCGCATCCTGGCCGGCCGGGCCAGCGGTTCCGGGTTGCTGAGCACCGAAGTGCCGTTCTGATCGGACGTCACCCGAGCGGCGGCAGTTCCAGGTTCTCCCGGTAGCTGCCGCCCAGGTAGTCGGTGTCGACCAGCCCGCGCCCGCGCAGTTCGGGCAGCAGGCCGTTGACGACGAAATCGGCGGTGCGCTCGTCGGCCAGGCCGCCGAGCGAGATCACATCGAGCACGTTCGCCCGGTAGCGCTCCTCGATGGCGTCGGCGAGTTGTTCGGGTGTGCCGGCGGCGGCCCAGTGCCCGGTGTCCTTGGCGGCGACGACGAGTTCGCGCAGGGTGGCACCCGAGGCGGCCAGCTTGCGGAAGATCTCGACCCGCCCGCGCCTGCGGTGCACCGAATCCAGCTGTGGGAGCACTGTTTCCGGGATCGGCTTGTCCAGTGGCAGTTCGGACAGGTCGATTCCGCCGCCGAGCATGTCGGCCAGCCGGCGGCGGCCCGCGTCGAAGTCGGTGGACTCGACCGCCTCGCGAACCAGCCTGCGGGCCTCGGCTTCGGTCGAGCCGTAGGTCGCATGGAAGGAGCTGAAGATCAGCGGCAGTCCGTCGGCCCTGCCCCACTCCGCGGCGCGGGTCCGGATCTTCTTCGTGTAGGTCACGGCGTCCTCGAGGGTCGGCAGCGAGGTGAACACGACCTCGGCGAAGCGCGCGCCGAGTTCGATGCCACCCGCCGACTGACCGGCCTGGAACTGCACCGGTCTGCCCTGCGGCAGGGGCGGGATGTTCAGCGGACCGCGCACCGAGAAGTGCTGTCCCACATGGTCGATGGGCCGCACGAGCGTTTCGTCGAGTACCGCGCCACCGGTGCCGTCGGTCCGCAAGGCACCCGGCCGCCAGCTGTCGAACAGCGCGTTGACCACGGTGAGCACCTCGGTGGCGCGGTCGTACCGCTGCTCCGGACTCGGCAGCTCCTGGTCGCCGTAGTTCTCCTCGCCGAGCGAGGAGGTCACCGCGTTCCAGGCCGCGCGGCCGTTGCTGATGTGGTCGAGGGTGCCGAACAGCCGGGCCAGGTTGTACGGGTGGTGGAACGTGGTGGTGACGGTGGCGATGAGCCCGACATGGGTGGTCACCGCGCTCAGCGCGGCCAGCTGGATGAGGGGTTCCTGCGCGCCGATCGCCCCCTGGGCACCGAAGGCGAGCAGGTCGGCCGCGAACAGCGCGCCGATCTTGTTGTCCTCGGCGATCCTGGCGATACGCTGCGCCTCGTCCAGAGTGGAGCGGGTCGGATCGAGTGCCGCGGCGTACACATCGCGCGACCCGCTCACCCCCGTGACGGTCTTCAACTTGCGGCGTTCGGTACCCATGCTCGCCAGTCCAGCAGTGCGATGGGTCACTCGACCATGGTTGCGCTCAACACAATTCGAGCGGAATGCGCGATTGCGCGCAGTTCGCCCCGGCCGGAATCCGGCGAATCGGAGGGGTTGTTACCATTTGGTTATGTTTGCGCCCGGCCACGCGTTGCTCGAAATCTCGGCACGACGTCATCTGCGACAACTGAACACTATCTATGGTGCGCCCGCGGCCGCCGCTGCCGCGGTGCAGCCCGGCCTGTCGGCCCAGCTCGATCAGCACGCCGCGGCGGTGCGTGACATTCTCGCCTTCGGCGTCGAGGAATCGGCGCGGATTCCGATCACCATTCTGCTCGCGGGCTATGTGCGCGGCCTGCTCGACCAGGTCGCCGAGCACGCGAGCGACCTCAGGGCAGCCGCGCCGCACGCCTGGCACGAGGCCGACTGGCTGCAACTGCGCCTCGCCGCGGTCTGCCACCACGCCGCACCGGCCTGAATACCGGATCGGCGTTCCGCCACCGGTGACGGTGACGGAACGCCGGCGCCGGTTGGTTATCGACCCGTTTCGCCGCCCCACCCCGGTCGGCCGGGCTCGGGGTAGCCCGCTCCCGGCGTGCCAGCCTCCGGGTAGCTCGCCCCCGGCGTGACCTGCTGCCGCTCGGTCTCGACCGGCGCACCCGGCACAGCCTGCCCACTGGCTCGTGCCGCGTCCTCACGGCCGCGCTGGTAGGCCTCGGCCTGCCCCCTCATCGCGGGCATCTCCGCCTCCAGGTTGCCGAGCCAGCTGTTCCAGCGCTGCTCCATGGGCCGGACCAGGCCACCGCCCAGACCGACCACCAGGATGCCGCCGATGGTGGCGAGCACGGCGATCAGGATCGGCGTGGTCACCGAGGTCGCGACCCCGATCTGGTTCAGCGCGGCGATGATGCCGATGCCCCAGATGAACACCGCGGCGATCCGGCCGAGCATCGGACCGTAGGACAGCCCACCGAGCATGGAGGTGACCAGCTCGCTCACCGCGTGCGCGATGGCCGCCGCGATCACCACGATCACGATCGCCACCGCCGCCTTGGGCAGCCAGGCCACGATGCCGGCGAGCAGATCACTGACCGGGTTGGGCCCGAAGACCCCGAAGCCGATCTGCAACGCGATCAGCAGGATCGCGTAATAGGCGATCTTGGCCAGCAGATCGGACGCGTCGTACTTACTGTGGGACAGCATCTTCTGGACTTGTCCACGCTCGACCAGTCGATCGAATCCGAGCCGCTCCAGCACGGCGTTGACGATCTTGGCGACCACTTTCGCGATGATCCAGCCGACCAGCAGAATGGCGATGAAGGCGGCCAGTTTCGGAATGAATCTCGCGACCGAACTCCACGCGTCGGTGAAACCTTGCTGGAAATCGATCGCGACAACGGAGATATTCACAGCACGTCCTTTCGCTCTTCCCGCTCTGATTTGCCGAATAACCTTCGTCCGGTGGTTACCCGGGTTGACGAGACCGAACCGTGTCGATAACGAGAAATTTGCTCTTGCGGCGAGGACGTTCCGACGGACCGTCAACCCTGCTGGAACAGGGTCTTGCGCAGCACCACGGCCTCGGTCATCGTGTAAGTAAGTGGTTACTTACATCGGAGGTGACGTGACGCCCACATCGCGGGACCGGATCATGACCGAGGCCTTGCGCCTGTTCGGGGAACAGGGCTTCGCCAAGACCTCGGTCGCCCAGATCGAGCAGGCGGCCGGGCTGTCGGGTGGGTCGGGGGCGCTGTATCGGCACTTCAAGTCCAAGGACGAACTGCTGGTGCGGGCCGTGGCGAGCAGGCTCGAGGATCGGGGCGAGTGGCAGCGGTTCATGGCGCCCGAGTTCTCGATCGCCGCGGCCCTGGACTCGGTGACCGCAGGGGGCGGCATGATCGACAAGCTCGTCGCGCTGTGCCGGATCGGCCTCGCACGCCTCGACCACGACCGCGATGTGACCCGGATCCTGTTGCGGGACAACTCGATCCCCGCCGACCTGCTCGAAGTATTCCGGCAGCAGGAATACGCGGTGGTGATGGCTGCGGTCACCCGCGGACTGGCCGAACTCGCCGGCGACCGGGTGCGCGATCAGGACTGGGACGCCACCGCCGCCGTCCTCGTCGGCGCGCTCGCCCACTTCTGGATGATCGGCGACATTTTCGACGGCGGTCATCCGGCGAACGTCGACGAAGACCGCTACCTGCAAGCCACCGCAGAGATGATCGCCGCCCGGCTCGACTGGGCGGGTACCGAGGGAGAGGACCGAGGATGAACACACCCATCACCGTGGTCGGGGGCGGACTGGCAGGACTCACTGCCGCGATCGCCGTCGCCGAAACCGGCGTGCCGGTGCGCCTGCTCGAGGCCCACCGGACGCTGGGCGGGCGCGGCCGGGCAACCCCGGCGCCGTATGTCGCCCATGAGGGCGCGCACGTCTTCTACGCCGACGGCCCGCACTACACCTGGCTGAAGAAGCGTGGCTTCGTGGCCGGGCTCGGCTGGCCCGGCATCACCGACGCGATGAAGGTCGGCTTCCGCGCCGACGACCGGATCCGGCACGTGCCGCCGCTCGGGATGCTGCGGGCCCAGTCACACAAGTGGTTGCAGGCACCGGTCGACGTCGACTTCCACAGCTGGGCCGCCGACCGCTGGGACGAGCGCACCGCCACGCAGGTGGCCAACGCCATCAGCGTGGTCACCTACGACGCGCATACCGGCAGGCTCTCGGCCGCCTTCGTCTGGGATCTGTTCCAGCGTGCGCTCGGCGCGAACATCCCCGGTGTGCGGTGGGTGCGCGGTGGCTGGCAGCAGGTGATCGACCGGATGGTCGCGCGGGCAACAGAACTCGGGGTGGTCATCGAGACGGGATCGCGGGTGGACGCGCTGCCGGACGACGGTCCGGTCATCGTCGCCACCGATCTCGACTCCGCCCGCCGCCTCCTCGGCGACGAAACACTGCACGGCACCGGCGGTTTCACCGCGCTGCTCGACCTCGGCGTGACGAAGAACCGGCGCGATCGTTTCGTCTGCTTCGACCTGGACGAGGGCGGCTTCCACGAGTGCTACTCGGCGCAGGACGACACGATCGCCCCCGCGGGCGAATCGCTGTTCCAGCTCCAGATGCCGGTGCGCGACAACGAATCCCGCGAGGACGCGCACCGACGCCTCGAGCGTTTCGCCGATGCCACCGTACCGGACTGGCGCTCCCGCACCACCTTCCACCGCACCTCGACCGCGAAGGGCCGCACCGGCGCGCTGGACCTGCCGGGCACCACCTGGCGGGACCGGCACGCCATCGACCGCGGCGACGGGGTGTATCTGGTGGGCGACATGGTCGCGGCGCCGGGGATGCGCGGCGAGATCTCGATCAACAGTGCCCTCACCGCCGCCGCATCAGCGGTCGCCGCGGCACGGAAGTGGTCCGGCGTCCAGCCGAGCACCGAACCCGCCTAGACGACCCTCGCCCGATCCGATCGACGCCGATTCCGCGCGGCGCCGATCGGATCGGCCCCGGCCAGGCCCTCCCGGCCGGCGCCGAAATTCGGTTGCGCCGCCGTGCACCTGATTCCTAAGGTGAGCCGCATGTCGTGCCACATGTTCATTCGCATCCGCCACGCCCGGGCTCTGGCCCGCTAGCGGACGCGGATACCGCATCGGCGTCCACCGGCGCGCCCAGGGCCCATCGAGATTCAGACGACTCGATGACCCGAAGGGGCAACTGCCGTGGCGCAGGATTTTGCACACCGAAACTACTCACACACTCAGCGCAAGGTCACCGGACGCAGCGGCGGCCGGACCACGCGTGATCTCGCGAGAAGGACACTCTCGCAGAACTTTCTGGTGGACCGGTCGGCCGTCGACTTGATGATGACGGTCGCCGATCCGGCGGGCACCGTGCTCGAACCCGGCGCGGGCGAGGGCGTGCTGACGCAGGCGCTCGCGGGGCGTGGCGCACAGGTCACCGCCTACGAGATCGACCCGCTGCTGGCGGCCAAGCTCTCGGCGCATACCCGCGCCCAGCGCGGAATCCGCGTGGTGCGTGGCGATTTCACCAAGGCCAAGGCGCCACGGACACCGTTCGCCGTGGTCGGGAACATCCCGTTCTCGGTCACCGCCGAGATCGTCGACTGGTGCCTGGCCGCACCGGCCCTCACCTCGGCGACCCTGCTCACGCAGCGGGAATACGCGCGCAAACGCACCGGCGACTACGGCCGGTGGAGTCTGCTGACCGCGGCGAGCTGGCCGTGGTTCGACTGGCAATTGCGCGGGCAGGTGCACCGGACCAGCTTCCGGCCGGTCCCCGCCGTCGACTCCGCGATCCTGCGGATCGACCGGCGACCGGAACCGCTTGTCACACACCGGGATTCCTACACCGAACTGGTGCACACCGGGTTCTCGGGCATCGGCGGCACGGTGCGCGCATCACTGCACACCCGCTACCAGGGAGTGGACGCGGCCATGGCCGAAGCGGGTATCGCCCGCGACACTGTGGTCGCCTACGTCCATCCGGAGCAGTGGGTGTCGCTGCATTCGGCGCTCACCCGGTAGCCGGATTCGATGCCGCCCCGACAGCACGGGGCGGCATCGGGCTCAGTTGCCCTTGGTACCGGTGCTGAGGAAGCCGAGCAGGTCGTGGCGGGTGATGACGCCGACCGGCTTGCCGTCTTCGACGACCATCAGCGCGTCGGTGTCCGACAGCGCCTTGGTGGCGGTCGAGAGCGGCTCGCCCGAACCGATCAGCGGGAACGACGGGCTCATGTGCTGGGCCACCGAATCGGTGAGCTGGGCGCGGCCCTCGAAGACTGCCGAGAGCAGGTCGCGCTCGGTGACGCTGCCCGCGACCTCGCCCGCCATCACCGGCGGCTCGGCGCCGACGACCGGCATCTGCGAGACGCCGTACTCGCGCAGGATCTCGATGGCGTCGCGCAGGGTCTCCGACGGGTGGGTGTGCACCAGGTCGGGCAGCTCGCCGGACTTGCCGCGCAGCACGTCACCGACCAGCGGTTCGGGACCGGCCTCCAGCGGGGTGGTGAGGAAGCCGTAGGAGCTCATCCACTTGTCGTTGAAGATCTTCGACAGGTAGCCGCGGCCACCGTCGGGCAGCAGCACCACGACAACGGCGTCGGGATCGCGCCGGGCCACCTCGATCGCGGCGACCACGGCCATGCCGCAGGAGCCGCCGACCAGCAGGCCCTCCTCGCGGGCAAGGCGGCGGGTCATCTCGAAGGAGTCGGCGTCGGAGACGGCGATGATCTCGTCGGGGACACTCGGGTCGTAGGCGGAGGGCCAGAAGTCCTCGCCGACACCCTCGACCAGGTACGGGCGGCCGGTGCCACCGGAGTACACCGAACCCTCGGGATCGGCGCCGATGATCTTCACCTTCCCGCCCGAGACCTCCTTGAGGTAGCGGCCGGTGCCGGTGATGGTGCCGCCGGTGCCGACGCCCGCGACGAAGTGGGTGATCTTGCCTTCGGTGTCGGCCCAGATCTCCGGGCCGGTGGTCTCGTAGTGGCTGTCCGGGCCGCCCGGGTTGGCGTACTGGTTGGGCTTCCAGGCGCCCTCGATCTCGCGGACCAGGCGATCGGAGACGTTGTAGTAGCTGTCCGGGTGCTCCGGCGGCACGGCCGTCGGGCAGACCACGACCTCGGCGCCGTAGGCACGCAGCACGTTGCGCTTGTCCTCGCTGACCTTGTCCGGGCAGACGAACACGCACTTGTAGCCGCGCTGCTGGGCGACCAGCGCGAGACCGACACCGGTGTTACCCGAGGTGGGCTCGACGATGGTGCCGCCCGGCTTCAGCAGCCCTTCCTCTTCGGCGGCATCGATCATCTTGACCGCGATCCGGTCCTTGGAGCTGCCGCCCGGGTTGAGGTATTCGATCTTGGCGGCGACCAGGCCCGCGTTCGGGCCGACCACCGAGTTCAGCCGAACCAGGGGGGTGTTGCCGATGAGGTCGACGACATGATCCGCGATACGCATAAGCTCCATCGTTGCAGAACCTCAGATCGACGGTGCGACCTGGTCCGATGGTGTGAGCCAGCGCACCGCAGTCAGCGCATCGGGCACGGGACCTTGGGGTGCGTCCTGTCGTGCAGCATGATCTCGTCGGGACATGGGTAGCTCGCCGGGTACGGGCTGGCTCACACGCGTCTGAACCTCCGGCCGCCTGCGATGAATCGTGGCACCCGGGTCTGGCCAGAAGCCCGGAGAGGCGGACTGGCGTCGTAGAATTTTCGGATGTGAGCGCACCTCGAATCAGCTGGCGTACCGCTGCCGTCACGGGGGCGACCACCGTGCTCGCCGGGTCCGGCGCAGGCACCGTTTCCTGGGCCACCTATCGGTTGCTGATGACGCAGGCAGGCGCGGCGCGTGCGGTCATCGGGCGCGACACCTCCAAGCCGCCGGAAGCCGACGGCGTCTACGCGCCCGGCGAGCAACTACCCGAGCCGTGGCGCAAGGGCGTGCCGAGCGACCTGCATCTGATGATCTTCGGTGACTCCACCGCCGCCGGGCTCGGCTGCCTCAGCGCCGCCGACGTGCCGGGTGTGCGGTTGGCGCGCGGTCTGGCCGACGCCACCGGAATGCGGATCCGGTTGAGCACCAAGGCGATCTCGGGCGCCACCTCCAAAGGGCTGGCGGGACAGGTGGACGCGATGTTCGTCGCCGGGCCGCCGCCGGACGCCGCGGTCATCCTCGTCGGCGCCAACGACATCACCAAGAAGCACTCCATCCGGGCCTCGGCGCGCAGGCTGGCCGCCGCGGTGTCGCGGCTGCGCGAGGCCGACGCGCTGGTCGTCGTCGGCACCTGCCCGAACCTGGGCACCGTCACCGCGATCCAGCAGCCGCTGCGCACAGTGGTGGCCAACTGGAGCGTCCGCCTGGCCAAGGCACAGACGGTGGCGACCACGGTGGCAGGTGGTACGCCGGTGGCGATGGGTTCACCGCTGGTCGCCTCCGAGTTCCGCGCCGCTCCGGAAATCCTGTTCGCCACCGACGGATTTCACCCCTCCGCGGCGGGCTACGAATTGGCCGCTGCTCAGCTGCTTCCCGTCCTGATCGAGGCGGTGCGCGCCCGCCCTGCTCTTCCCGTCGCGTACGGCGAGACGTAGATTCACGAAAGACCGGCAAGGTAAACAGCCGTTCACGCCAGCATCCGAAAAGGAGTCCTCATGCCCGAGGCCGTTATCGTCTCCACCGCCCGTTCCCCCATCGGCCGTGCCGTCAAGGGGTCCCTGGCGGGTATGCGTCCGGACGACCTGACCGCGCAGATGGTCCAGGCCGCGCTGGCCAAGGTGCCCTCGCTCGACCCGACGCAGATCGACGACATCATCCTGGGCACCGGCTCCCCCGCCGGTGAGGGTGGCTTCGGCATGGGTCGCATCGTCGCCATCAAGCTCGGCCTCGATGTCGTCCCCGGCACCACCGTGCAGCGCTACTGTGCGTCCTCGCTGCAGACCACCCGGATGGCCTTCCACGCGATCAAGGCCGGCGAGGGTGACGTGTTCATCTCCGCCGGTGTGGAGACCGTCTCGCGCTACGCCCGTGGCTCGGCCGACAGCTCGCCCGACACCAAGAACCCCGAGTTCGCCGAGGCCGAGGCCCGCACCGCCAAGACCGCCGAGGGTGGCGCCGGTGCGTGGCACGACCCGCGCCAGGACGGCCTGCTCCCCGACGCCTACATCGCGATGGGCCAGACCGCCGAGAACGTGGCCTCGCTGACCGGCATCACCCGCGAGGACCAGGACCACTGGGGCGTGCGCTCGCAGAACCGCGCCGAAGAGGCCATCAAGGCCGGCTTCTTCGAACGCGAGATCACCCCGGTGACCCTGCCCGACGGCACCGTGATCAGCAAGGACGACGGCCCGCGCGCCGGCGTCACCTACGAGGCGGTCAGCCAGCTCAAGCCGGTCTTCCGTCCCGACGGCACCGTCACCGCCGGTAACTGCTGCGCGCTCAACGACGGCGCCGCCGCGCTGGTCATCATGAGCGACACCAAGGCCAAGGAGCTGGGCCTGACCCCGCTGGCCCGCATCGTCTCCACCGGCGTGTCCGGCCTGTCCCCCGAGATCATGGGCCTCGGCCCGGTCGAGGCGGTCAAGAAGGCTCTCGCGCTGGCGGGCAAGACGGTCTCCGACATCGACCTGTTCGAGATCAACGAGGCCTTCGCGGTGCAGGTGCTCGGCTCGGCGCGTGAGCTGAAGATCGACGAGGACAAGCTCAACGTCTCCGGTGGCGCGATCGCGCTGGGTCACCCGTTCGGCATGACCGGTGCCCGCATCACCAGCACCCTGCTGAACAACCTGCAGACCTACGACAAGCAGTTCGGCGTCGAGACCATGTGCGTCGGCGGCGGCCAGGGCATGGCTCTCGTGATCGAGCGCCTCAGCTGAGTTAGAACGAAAAGAGCGGCCCACCGAATTCGGTGGGCCGCTCTTTTATGTCTTGGCTATCAATCCCGCTGGAAGTAGCTCAGCAGGCGGAGGATCTCGACGTAGAGCCAGACCAGGGTGACGGTCAGGCCGAGGGCGACGCCCCAGGCGGCCTTCTCGGGGGCCTGGGCGCGAATCAGCTGGTCGGCGGCGTCGAAGTCCAGCAGGAAGCTGAACGCGGCGATGGCGATGCAGACCAGGCTGAACACGATCGCCAGCACGCCACCGTCGCGCAGGCCGAAGCCGCCGTCGGTGAAGAAGCTCGCGATCAGGTTGCCGACCATCAGGACCAGTACGCCGACCATGGCGCCGAGCAGCATGCGGGTGAAACGCGGGGTGACCCGGATCGCGCCTGTCTTGTAGACGACGAGCATGCCGAAGAACACGCCGAACGTGCCGAGCACCGCCTGGCCGATCAGAGCGCTACCGCCCACACCTCCGAAGGTCACGTCGGTGAACATCAGCGACAGCGCGCCGAGGAACAGGCCCTCGAACGCCGCGTAGGACAGGACGATGGCCGGGTTGTCCATCTTGTTGCCGAAGCTCGCCACCAGGACCAGCACCAGGCCGATCAGGCCGCCGCCGATGACGAACAGCGGGGCCAGCGAGGGGTTCGCCGAGGACAGCGCGAAGGAGATGATCGCCGTGACGGTCAGCACCGCGAGGGTGATGCCGGTCTTGGTGACCACGTCGTCGATGGTCATCGCGCGGGTGGCGGGGGCCTGCTGGTACTGCTGCCCGTACTCGCCGTACTGCTGCTGTCCGTACTGCTGGTTACCCAGCTGGCCCGCGCCGGCGACGCCCGAACCGAAGTTCGCGTAACCGCCGACACCCTCCTGGCGAGGTAAGTTCTTGAACACCGGATTCGATGAGGTACGCACCGTGCGCCTTTCTTGGAGTGATTAGTCGCTGTACGCCTGTCGGCGTCGCACAGCTCCAACTGCCTGTTCAACGCGACACGACCGGACAAAGTTCCCGGCGTGCGGTCACCCGTCCGTTCGGACAAATCGGACTCTACCGCGTGTGACCGGCTCTATCGTTGTACGTCGCGCAGGCCACGAACGGACCGCGTCACCGTGAACTTCTGGTTCCGGCCGATCACATCGGTGCGCCCGACCATCCGTTCGACCACTCCCCGATAGTTCAAGTGCGAGTTGTAGACCGTCCACAGCTCGCCGCCCGGCCGGAGCACCCGGCCGGTCTCGGCGAACATCTTGATCGCCGAGCCGGTGTGCACGGCGGCGCCGACGTGGAACGGCGGATTGCACAGCACCAGGTCGGCGCTGTTGTCGGCGGCCGAGGACATGGCGTCGTCGCGCACCACCGTCACCCGGTCGGCCACGCCGTTGGCGGCCGCGGTGGCCCTGGCCGAGGCGACCGCGGCGGCGGACTGGTCGGTTCCGACGACCCGGATGTGCGGGCGCGACTTGGCCAGCGCCACCGCGAGGATGCCGGTGCCGCAGCCGAGGTCGATGGCCTCGCGGGCGTCGGGCTTCATCCGGTCCAGATGCTCGAGCAGGAAGCGGGTGCCGATATCCAGGCGCGGCCCGGAGAACGCGGCGCCGTAGGCGAGCACGTCACCGTCGATCTCGGCGATGTGCTCGGCCACCGGGAACCGCGACTCGCCGACCGGCAGCGGCTCGCTCACGACCAGCACCCGCGACTTCTGCCTGCCACGGCCCGCGCGCACCTGGCCGAACGATTCGGCGAGCACCTCGTTCATGGCCGGGGTCAGGTACTTGTCGCGGCCGCCCGCGAACACGACGACGTCCTCGGCGGCGTAGCGGGCGATCGCCTCGGCGATCTCGGCCAGGCCGGACAGCATCCGCGGCAGGCGCATCAGGACGACCCGCGCGCCGGTCAGCAACTCGGCGTCGAGACCGTGCGCGGTGTAGCGATCGGTCAGCCCGAGATTCTTGGCATTGGCGGCCAGCGCGAGTTCCCCGGTGAGCAGGTCCTGATGCACGCGCAAACCGGTCAGATCGTGCCGGGTCGCCGCGCCGACGGTGAGCGCGCCGTAGGCGTCGCCGATCACCGCAACCTCGCCGCTACCCGCCACCGTCAGGGCGTCCGCGGCGGTGTCGAGGAGTAACCGGTCGGCGGCGTCGACGGCATAGAGGTTCGGCGCCTCCACATCCGGATACCGGCGCAGCCGGGTGAATACGTCCTCGACTCTGTCCACGCGACAAGTGTGCTAGATCGTTGCCCCACCGTCACATCCGGCCCTGATATCCGCCGGTGGCCTTGCTCACAGTGCGGTGTCGTGGCACGTACTCCGATGGGCACGAACAGCTTCCATCGATTTGCGCCATCCTTGCAGACCGGCTCTAGCGGGCCGATCTCACGAATCCTGTTGTTCCCCAATGTTTCGACCACCGTTTCTGGACTACATCGACCTCGTCTGATCCGCCTCGGACGCAGTGCACCCCCGCGTCGAACCCGCTGCCACCGCTGATTACCCGAACGCCCTCGCGCAGACCGGCCCGCTCAGGCCACTCGCCCGTGCCCCAGCAAACTTGCCGTAGCCCGAACACACCCTGCGTTAGTTCGCCCGCCGCGCCACCTGGGCTGCGTACCATCAGCCTCATGCGTACTGCTCTCGTGTTCGGCATGGTCGCCATCGCGGCGCTGGCGGTGTCCGGCTGCGGCACCGACACCGCGCCGGTCGCCACCACCGCGCCGACGAGCACCACCACCACCTTCGCCGACGCCACCGGCGAGGTGCCGACCGACAACGAACCCAAGTCCGGCGAGGCCTCCACCGGCGCCGCGCTGACCGTCACCGATATCCGCGTCGGCCGCCAGGAGGGCTTCGACCGGGTGGTCTTCGCCCTCGGCGGCACCGGAACGCCGGGCTGGCGGGTCGAGTACACCGACCGCGCGGTGCAGGACGGCAGCGGCAAGACCGTCGACGTGGCGGGTAGTTCGATCCTGGAGGTGCGCATCCTCGGGTCCGTCTACCCATTCGAATCGACCGTCCCGGCGTATTCGGGGCCCGACCCGGTGACCGACCCTGGCGTCCCTGGCATCACCGGCGTCTACAAGACCCTGGTCTACGAAGGCGCGACCCAGTCCTTCATCGGCGTCGACGCCGATCGGCCGCCGTTCACCGTCACCGCGCTGACGAACCCGCCGCGGCTGGTCGTCGACATCGCCACCCAGTAACTACCCCTACCGTGTCGGGGTATTTCCGGCAGGCCGATCACGCTGGTTAGACTCGGTGCTGTGAACGATCAGCATCCGCTCGAGCGCGCACCCGGCATCGCCAGGGTGCTCGCCATGCTGATGTTGCTGGCCGGGATCGTCGCCATGCACTCGGCTGTTTTCGGCACCGCACACGCGTCCACGGCGGAGTCATCGCACGCAACCAACGCCGCGTCAGCGCACCCATCCACCACCGACTCATCGCACGCAAGCACCGCGGCGTCGTCGGGCGCCATGGCCGGCGACTCATCGCACGCGAGCACCGCCGCGTCGTCGAACGCCATGGCCGAGGAACCGTCGCACGCGAGCACCGCGGTGCGCGATGTCCCGACCGGCGGCCCGATCCACTTCGCCGACCCCGCCACCGACATCGTGCTGGCCGCGGCCCCCGCCGAGGGCAAGCACGGAACGGACACCGGCTGCGGCGCCGCGGGTTGCGGCGAGCACGCCGCCGTCCATTCCTGCGTCTTCGTCCTCGCCGCACTGGCCGTCGCCCTGACGCTGGTGCTGCTCTACCGGCTCACGAACGACACCGCGGCGATCGGCCACGCCATCGCACGGCCATGGCGTGGCAGGCGTGAACGCCCACCGCCGTGGACCGTCCTCTCCCTCGCACAACTGGCGATCCTGCGGATCTGACAGGTCAGCCGCCACCGGTGCGCCCGGCGGCGGTCCGACCCCTCTCACTGTCACCCGAATCCCCAGGAGGATCACCCATGTTCATCACCCGTACCCGCGCCACCGTCCTCGCCGCCTCCGCCGCGAGCGTCCTGCTGCTCGCCGCCTGCGGCGACGACACCGATTCCGCGACGCACGACACCCACTCCTCGACCAGCTCGGCGAGCGCGACCAGCGCGACGGCCGCGGCCCGCACCGACTTCAACGACGCCGACGTCACCTTCCTGCAGATGATGTACCCGCACCACGCGCAGGCCGTCGAGATGGCGAAGATGGTGCCGAGCCACACCCAGAACCAGCAGCTCATCGCGCTGGCCGCGGAGGTGGAGAAGGCGCAGGCGCCGGAGATGCAGCAGATCACCGACCTGCTGGTGTCCTTCGGCAAGCCCGCGCCGAGCGCGAGCGAAGGCCACGGCGGTCACGCCATGCCCGGCATGATGACCGACGCCCAGATGTCCGCACTGCAGTCCGCCCAGGGCGCCGAGTTCGACAAGCAGTGGCTGGAGATGATGATCGACCATCACGAGGGCGCGGTCGACATGGCCCGCACCGAGCTGGCCAACGGCGTCAACCCGGAATCCAGGCAGCTCGCCACGGCCATCGTGGCCGCGCAGGAGGCCGAGATCAACACGATGCGCGGCATGCTCGGACAGGGCTGATCGGAGGCGGTGCCGGGGCCGACGGTCCCGGCACCGCGACCGGCCCGACGTCTCGGTTGGTCATCGAAATCGCCACCGCGAGCTGACGTCACCCGCTCACAGCCAGTACGGTCGATATGTTCGGCTCCGGTGCGCGATCCGGTGCCGGCGGTCCCGAGGGAGGAGAGGGCGAGATGAGACAACGGGAACGGGTGGGGGTGACCACGGCACTCGTGGCCGTCGCGACCGGAATGGTGCTGGTGGCCTGCACCAAGCAGGTGCCGGGCGATGCCCAGGCCAACCAGACCGACCTCGCCTCCTACACCTCCGAGGTGGCCGCCTCCTCGGCGGCGCGAGTGAAGAAGGCCAACGACACAGCCTGCGACGGACTGCGCGCGGCCAACAAGAGCTCGGTGACCGCGTTCAACGCCTACATCGACGCCAGCAACACCAGGGCGCCCGACACCGACACCAAGGCCAACGACGCGGTCGCCACCCTGCGCAACAACGCCAAGGACCTCGGCCGCAAGATCACCAACGATGTGATCCCGACACTGGCCGAGCCGCTGCGTTCCTACCGCGACAACACCAACACCCTCGCCGACACCCTCGAACGGCGCGCGCCCACCGACGAACTCAACGGTGTGATCGACACGTTCAACGCGGCAAAAGACGCCGCGATCGAGGTCTGCAAGCCCTACGGAAGCTGAGCCGACGTAACAAGAACGTGATCGTTCACGATTCCCTCCCGGAATCTCTTTCTGGAGGGTTGAGTGCACGGCTATCTGAAATATGTTGTAGCAGCAGCGGTTACCGCGCTGGCGCTCACCTCGGGAGCGCTGCTGCCCGCAACGGCGCAGGCCGACCCGGTCACCGCGAAGCAGTGTGATGTCAGCTCGGGGCGCACGCCGCAGACCGCGACGCCCGCCGAGGCCGCCCTCGACCCGGGGCGCGTCACCGCCGCCATGAACCTGGCGATCGACACCACCCGCTTCAACATCCAGCTCTACCGCAACAACTGCCTGGTAGCCGGCGGGCCGCGCAATGCCGAATCCGGTGGGGTGCCCTGGAATCTGTGGAGCGGGACCAAGAGCGTGGTCGCGCTGGTCGCGGGCCTGGCGGTCGACGATGGCCGCCTGGTCATCGACGAGCCGATCGGCCGCTATCTGCCCGCCGGTCTCGGCGACGAGGCGCACCGGGCGATCACCGTGCGCAACCTGCTCACCGAGTCCTCCGGGATGGAGGTCGCCGTCGCCGCCGAGGGCGCGACCGGGCTGGCCGCGCTGGATCCGAATGTCGTCGCCCAGGCGCTGGCGATGCCGATCGAGCGCCCGCAGGGCACCATGTTCCGCTACAGCCAGCGCGCGGTCGACCTGCTCGTCTACGTGATCCAGCAGGCCGTCGGCGAGGACTTCCAGACCTTCGCGCAGCGAAAGCTGTTCGACCCGTTGGGTATCGCGCGCAGCGACTACTTCTGGGCCCGCGACCGCGCCGGAAACACCTACGGTCACGCGCATCTGATCCTGCCGCCGGACGACTTCGCGAAACTCGGTCTGCTGGTGGGCAATCGGGGACGCTGGAACGACCTGCAGGTGATCTCCGACGATTACATGCGCGCGGCGCTGTCCCCCTCGGCGAGCATGCCCTGCTACGGCTTCCTGTTCGTGATCAACGGCGCGCCCTGCCGCCTGGAGTTCCCCGGCCTGCCCGACGACGCGGTGAAGATGTCGGGCATGCTGCGCAACGACAGCTACATCGTCCCGAGCCTGGGATTGATGCTCAACTGGACCGGCGTCGCGACGCCGGGCGCCTCGTCGACCTACACCCACAATGTGCTGCGCACGCTGGTCTCGGCCTTCGTCGACAAGCCGCAGCCCGACCCCGGCCCCTACCAGGAGCGCCCGGACGTGAGCGTCACCGATCCGATGATCGCCCGCCCCGACGCGTTCTTCGGCACCCTCGGCATCGGCCCGTACGCCTACCCCGGCTGTAGTTTCGTCGACTGTCTCGGCGAGACGCCCAAGCCGCCGTTCTCCGACTGGCCGCCCGGCTGCGTCGTGCTCGGCTGCGTCGGCAGCAACCCCGCGACTCCCGGCATCCGCTGAATCGTGATGTGGCGGCGCCGGAGCCGCCACCTGCGACGCGACCCCATCTGCGCGTACGCTGACGGGTGGTCACCCTGAACAGGGTTGGCACAATGCTCGAAGACCGGCAAGTTTCCAGCTATATGCGTGCTTCAATCGATCACCCGAACTGGGGCGAATCGATCCGTGTCCGAACGCGAGGTGTGTCATGTCATTCTGGGAAGTGCTCTGGCTCATCATTGTGAGCTTCGCATTCGTCGCTTACCTGCTCATGCTGTTCATGATCATCGGAGACCTGTTCCGGGACCACAAGACCTCGGGCTGGGTGAAGGCGATCTGGATCATCTGCTTGCTCTTCCTCCCGTTCCTCACCGCGCTGGCGTACCTGATCGTCCGCGGCCAGGGCATGGCCGAGCGCTCGAGCGCCGAGGCCAAGCAGATCCAGCAGGCGCAGGATTCGTATATCAGGGAGACCGCGGGCACCAGTCCCGCCGCGCAGATCGCCGACGCCAAGAAGCTGCTCGAGGAAGGCTCGATCACCCAGGCCGAATTCGAACACCTGAAGGCCAAGGCACTCGGCTGAAGCCGGGTTCCACCGAAAGCCTTGCGCGCCGATTCCCTCGGTGCGCGAGGCTTTCGTCGTTTGCCGAGGTCGCGTATCCTCGATCAAACCGGACAGGACCAGTAGGGACCGGTGCACCGCTCGCGAGAAGGAGCCGCCCTCATGCCCGCACCGCTGCGCGACAGCGCAGTGCCCAAACACGAACAGCTGCGCGCGATTCTGTTGCAGAAATGCACGCACGAGCTGCAGCCGGGCGACCTGATGACCAGCGAACGCAATCTCATGCAGGATTACGGCGTCAGCCGGATCACCGTACGCGAGGCGATCGGCCAGCTGGTCAACGAGGGCTATCTGGTGCGGGTGCGCGGCAAGGGCACCTTCGTGGCGCACCGGCCGGTGCAATCGCGATTGCATCTGGCCTCGTTCACCGAGGAGATGCGCGCGCTCGGGCATCAGCCGACCACCCTGGTGCTGGTCGCCGAGGAAGCGGTGCCGCCGGAGGCCACCGCCCGCGCGCTGCGCCTGCCCCAGGACGCGCGCGCCTATCACGTGCGCAGGCTGCGGCTGGCCGACGAGGAACCGGTCAGCGTCGACGACGCCTGGTTCAATCCCGAACTGCTGCCCGGCCTGATCTCGCACGACCTCACCGGCTCGATCTACCGGACCACCGCCGACCGGTACGGCCGACCCATCGAACGGGCCGTGCAGACCGTCGACGCCCAGGCCGCCGAGTCCGGCGTCGCGATGCTGCTCGGGGTCAAGAAGGGCGCTCCCGTCCTGCATTTCGACCGGGTGTCGTTCAGCGCCGAGGTGCCGATCGAGCACACCCAGAGCTGGTACCGCGCCGACCGCTATCGCGTGCAGATGGAAGTCGGCCAGCGATCGCAGGTATGAAACTGCTTTATTTCAGATACTGTATGAGCGCTATCACAGCGAAGTGCTCGGAGGTATCACCCCATGTCCATCCGTAAGTCCACCACCCGGGCAGGCCTGCTGGCCGTGCTCGCCGCGGGCGCCGTGCTCGGCACCGGCGGCACCGCCAACGCCGTCGGCGGTCTCGATTGGGATCTGCTCCCCTCCGGTTCGGTCGAGATCGGCCCACCCACCGGCAGCTCAGCGGGGTCGGTCGACGCCGACTTCGGAAGTGGCACCGGCTCCTTCGATGCCGACCTCGGCTCCGGCGGCCCGCGCCCGCCGTCGACCGGCTCGGCCGTCCTGCCCGGAATCCCCGGCTCCGCAGGCTGATTGCACGTTCGGCGCGCCCCATTCCGGCGGCGCGCCGAACGCGCTCAGATGAGCGTTCCCACGTCGGTGCGGACCAGATTCTCCAGCGCGCGTTCGGCGACCGCGGCGATGGTCATCGACGGATTGCAGGCCGCGGTGTTGCCCGGCATCAGCGCGCCGTCGATGACGTAGAGACCGCGCTGGCCGAGCACCCGACCGTCGAGATCGCAGACCGAGCCCATATTGGCGCCGCCGAGCGGATGCCAGGTGGACGGGAACAGCGCATTGGTATCGATGAGCGAGCTGCCGGGGCCCGCGATGCGCTGCACCGCGGGGCCGATGTGTCCGTCCTGGATGGCCCGGTCACCGTCGCCTGGCCAGCGCAGGGTCGCGATGTCGGCGCCTGATTCGTACACGAATTCGCCGCGCCCGGCGCTGACGCCGTAGCCGACGAGCATGGTGGCGCCCGGGTCGACCGGCAGCGACGGGATCGACGCCTGGATGACGGTGAACGCGGAATTCGGGTCGTCCCAGTTCTTGCTGCCGTACACGACCGGACCGCCCTGCGCCGCACCGAATCCCGCGGACGCGTCGCGCCACACATAGATCCGGTCGGCATTGGTGCCCCAGCCGCGACCGAGCTCGTCGGGCAGATCGGGAATGTGCCCCAAAGCCGCCGCGCGCACGAGCATGCGGGTGGTGTTGAGGCTGCCCGCCGCGAGCACCAGCGCGCCGGTGGTGATGACCTTGTTCTCCAGCACCGTGCCCGCGAGGTCGACCCGGTCGACGCGCACCACCCAGCGGCCGTCGGCGGCGCGCTCGATCTCGGTGACCTCGTGCAGGGTCTGCACGTCGACCAGACCGGTCGCCTCGGCCGCCGCGACATAGGTGACGTCGACGGAATGCTTGCCGCCGTTGTTCACACCCATCGCGCCGTCGCCGTTGGTGTAGGACGGCGCCATCTCCCCGCGCAGTTCGGCGAGGGCGTAGTTCCAGTCGATCGGCATCGGGATCTTCGACAGCGGCATCCCCGCGCCGCGTACCCGGTCGGCGAAAACCCGTGCCGCGGTGTAGTTCCGGTGGGCGATCAGCTCGTCGGGCGCGGTGGCGAGCCCGAGCATCCTGGCCACCTTCGGGTAGTGCACCCGGTCCATCCGATCCCAGTCCATCCCGGCAGGGAAGTGGGTCTCGAACACCTCGCGTGCCGGCTGCAGCGACATACCCTGGTAGATCAGCGAGCCGCCGCCGAGGCCTGCCGCGCACAGCGCGGTCATCCCGGCGCCCGGCACCGCCTCCACCAGACCGGCGTACCGCTCGAACAGCAGCGGCTGCCCGAACACGACCGGATCGGAGCGGTACCAGAGCAGGCGCTTGTCGGGGCGGGTGGCCAGCGGGAAGGTCTGGGCGTTCGGGCCCGTCGCCCAGCGCCTGCCCCGCTCCAGCAGCAGGACCGGAACGCCGGCCTCGGCCAATCGCAGCGCGGTCACCCCGCCGCCGAAGCCGGACCCGATCACGACGACCCTGCGGTCCTCGTGGGTGAGCGGGATGCCGCCGGTGCGGGGGGCGAGACCGGGCCGGGCCGCGGCGGTGCCTGCCGTGGCGAGGGTGAGACCTGCGGCGGCAGCACCGGCCAGCAGGGTACGACGGGTGAACTTCGACATTCGGGAGACCTTCATCGGGGTTGGGAATCGGTGTTTCGAGCAGTCCGCTCAGGCGCGGTGGTCGAGCAGCAACCCGAGCAGGCCGGCCTCGCGGCCCTGGCCGGTGATCATGTCGCGGGCCGCTCGCTCGACTTCCCCGCCGTCGAGCAGCGCGTCAGCCACCGCGGCCATCGCGATGCCGCCGTAGTGATGTCGTTGCATGAGCCGCAGGAACAGGACTTCGGCCCGGCCGCCACGCGCGGCGGCGAGTTCGGCGAGTTCGGCTGTCGTCGCCATCCCCGGCATCGTCGAATGGTGCTGGGCGAGATCGACTCCGGCGTGCCGATGGGCCCCACGAGGCCGCATCCACACCATCGGTTCGGTGCCGGTGGTGGGCGCGCCCGCCAAGCGCAACCAGCCGAGCAACATGCCCAACTCGGTGCGCTGGGTGTCGGCGATCTGCCCGGCCAGCGCGACGACCGACGGGTCGGCGCCCCGATCGAGCCGCTGGACCAGCACGATGGCCTGGCTGTGATGAGCCGCCATGTCCTGGACGAAGCCGATCTCGGTGGCGGTCAGTACCGGCGCCGCGGTGACCGCGCCAACGGGCAGCAGCGAGCGCAGCGCGGCGCCCATGGCCAGCAGCAGCGCTACCAGCCCGGCTGCGCCGGCCAGCCGGAATCCACTGTGCCCGTTCATGATCCGGTGGTCGAGGACTGGCCGGCAGGCGGGGTGTACACCTCGGGCGCCAGTTCCAGCGCGAGGAAGCCGTTGTCCGCGCAGGTAGTCCACAGCTGATTGCCGCGCCATTCCGGCGGCGAGAAGCACCAGTCGGTCGACAAATCGCCGAAAGCCAGTGTGCCGGTGCGTGAGCTGAGCGCCTGCGCGGGATCGAAGGCGCCCTGCAGCATCGACTGGGCCAGCGTCGGCGCCGCCAGCAGCGGCGGACCGATGATCGAGGCGAGCGCGTGCGGAGAGTTCCACAGCCCGGCGTTCTCGCCGGTACGGGCGGGCGGATTGAAGTAGCCGATCTCGCGGATGGCGCCGGGGTCGCGGACATCGAAGACCCGGATGCCGGAGGAGGTCCAGCTGCAGGCCAGAGCGGTCGGGTCCACCGGGCGGTCGGCCGCGCAGTAGTGCGCGTCATAGGCGAACAGCGAACCGCCCGACGCCGAGGCGACCATACTGTCCTGGTTTTCGGGCAGGTTGATCGCGAGCTTGATCGACTGCGTGAGCCGGGGGCGTCGCTCGTCGGAGACGTCGATGAGTTTCACCCCGCCCGAACCGGCCTCGTCGACGGCGAACACATAGGGCGTCCCGCCGTAGGTCACCGGAACGGCGTGCTGGGTTGCCCAGCCGTCGGTCCACGTCATATCGGCGAGTTCCGGGACGCGCGGTTCGGGATCGCGGCGCTGCACCGCGGCGACGTCGAGGATCTTCAGCCCGCCCATATTGTCGGCCAGATACATCCGATTGCCGTCGGGCGAGAAGCCGAACCCGTGCATGGACAGACCCGGCAGGCCCTGCCAGATCACCCGGGGTTCGGCGGGGTCGGTGAGATCGACCGCGCTGAGCAGGCCTGGTGCCGTGCCCGAGGCCCAGTAGGTGCGGCCGTCCGGGGAGAAGCCGCCCTCGTGCGCGGTGATCGGTACCGGTAGCGCAAGATCGGTGCCGGGGCCCGGATTGAGCAGCCGGGGATGCGCGCAATCGGAGATGTCGTAGACCGAGAGCAGACCGGCTCCGGTCAGCGCCGGAACACCCGCTCCGACAAGCAGTTTCCGCGCGGCATTGACCTTCAGGCTCTCCCAGGTCCCCGCCAGCATCGCGGGCTCGGTGAGGGTGGTGGTGTGCACCGGCGCGGAGGGATCGGCGACGTCGAGGACCCTGACCCCCTCGTCGGGACCGAGCAGGTTGCCGGGGAAGAAGGTACCGACATAGGCGCAGTGGTCGAAGGTCACCGACGTGATGCCGCCGCCGCGGCCCGCGGAACTGCCGAGCATCCGCATATTGCAACGGAATCCGTCGCGGGAGCGCCCGCTGTCGCGGTCGGCGGCGGGGACGTCGCCCTGCAGACCGGTTTCGGGCAGGGAGCCGGGCAGGCAGTCGGCGGTGTGCGCGGCGGGTGCACCGGCCGCGGGTGGTGGGGCGGCGATGCCGAGTGGCATCAGCAGCACCGCCACCGCGGCGAGGCCGTAGCGGCGGGCCGCGGGAGTGAACAGACGAGTCATGGAGTTGTCGCCGGCCCCGCGAACGGGGCCGCCTTTCTTTCGCCTGCGAGCTGTTCCACCGCCACGCGGCAGCGGAGGAAGACCTCGTCAGTGGTTGGGTGTCGCTTCGTTCAGACGAGGCGTGCACCGACCTCATCCAGCAGTAACTGGGTTACCACCGCGCGACGCTACCATTCAACGGTGGGCAGCGGAACGGAATCGGACGCATCGGCGAAGATCATCGCGGTGGTGCTGGACCTGCTGACCACCGACGGTTACGACGCCGTCCAGCTACGCACCGTCGCCGCGCAGGCCCACGTCTCGCTGGCCAAGATCTACCGGCTCTTCCACACCAGGGACGAGCTGATCATCGCCGCGCTGCAGCAGTGGATGGACGCCAACGCCTACGCGGACGTGACCCCACCCGAACCCGGCGAGTCCGTCCGCGACAGCCTGACCCGGCTGCTGCGCACCGTTTTCGAGCCGTGGGAGCGCAATCCCAAGATGCTCGAGGCCTACCACCACGCCCGCACCGGACCCGGCGGCGAACGCCTCGACAGCCAGGGCCTGATCGCGGTGCTCCCGGTCGCCGAGGTCGCGCTGCGCGACCTCGACCCCGGCTACCTCGACGATCTCGGCCTCATCCTGGGCAATATGGCACTGGCCCTGATCGGCCGTTTCGCCGCTGGCACCCTGCCGATCACCGGGATCCTGGCCACCATGGAGCGCACGGTCTACCGGATGACCGCCGACAACGAGGCGGCGTCCCGGCGCGGGGCAACCACCCGCTGACCGGCCGCGATTCCGGCAGATCCGTTCCCGCGCAAGCGATACCTGTTTCCGATCGGCACAACGGGGCATACGCCCGATGTGGCGGACTATCCCGGCACATCCCGACGTAGACCCCATACCGAACAGGTGAGCTCAATGATCATTCTCGGCGCAATTCTCCTCATCCTAGGACTCGTCCTCGGCATCTCGCTGCTGACCACCATCGGCGTGATCCTGCTGGTGATCGGCGTCGTCCTCGCCCTGGTCGGCGGCATGGGCCGTCCGGTCGGCGGCCGGCGGCACTGGTACTGATCCCCGGCCGGACTTCCTGGAGGAGACATCATGTATCTGTCCCGCCTCATTCCGCTCCTGGTGCTGGTGTGGCTGGTGATCGGCGTTATCGCCGCAGGTCAGCGCGGCTATCTCACCGAGCGTGACCAGAACTGCGCGACGCTGAGCACCATCGCGGTGACGGTGGTCGCCGGTCCGTTGAACTACATGGGGGTCAACCCCAAGGTCAACGACTGCGAGCTGCCCGAACCCAGCCAGTAGCCCGTGGTCAGCTCCGGCGCGGCCATTGCCTGCCGCTGCCGGAGGTGGCCGGGCCGGTGCTGCACCGGTCGCAGCCGGACGCGCGCCACAGTGGTGCGCGTCCGGCCTTCTTCTCGGCGTCGGCGTCCAGCTCGGCCCGCCCGGCCACGCGCCGCCACACGCTCATGACTTCTGTGTGCGCGCCCTGATCAGATCCGCCAGCCGGTCCAGCGATTCCTGGTTGCGGGCGGCGAAGACGAGGTCCTGGGCCAGTCCGGGAATCAGCTGCGCCGGGCCGCGGGAGGCCCGCTCGGTCATCCGGATGGTGGTGTGGCCCGGTTTCTCCTCGGTCAGCGTCAGCCGGATCCAGGCCGACCCCACCGACCACAGCCGCGCCTCCAGCTCCAGCCGACGCGGCGGGTCGACGGCCCGCACCACCGTGGTATCGCTGATCAACACCGGCCACAGCCCGAATCGGTAGTGGATGCGGCTGCCGACGGCGGGCCAACCCGGGTCGACCCGGCCGATATGCGAGGCGCCGACCACCCAGCTCGCGTACAGCCAGCCGTCGGACAGGGTCGCGAAGGCCGCACCGCGGTCCACCGGCACCGTGACTTCGGCAGTCAGCATGTCTGATTTCCTCGTCCGTCGCGGGAGTCGAGCCACTCCAGCGTAATTGGCGCACGAGGCCGCCGCGCGCCGAGTTCTGCCGAGGTGAGACTCCCGCGGCGCGCCGAACCCGCGACGATGCGGGAAAATTGCTGTACACCGTTTGGACGTGGGATCGTTCCCCTATGTCCACCGAAGAAACGCGGCTCGGCGACCCGCCAGGCCCCGCCGACGAGGCTGCCGAACGTACCCTGTTCGGTCATCCGATCGGCTTGACCAACCTGTTCGGCGTCGAGCTGTGGGAGCGTTTCTCCTTCTACGGCATGCTCACGATCCTGGGCTACTACCTCTACTACTCGACCACCGAGGGCGGGCTCGGCCTCGATCAGAGCACGGCGCTGGGCATCGTCGGCGCGTACGGCGGCCTGGTGTATCTGTCCACCGTGCTCGGCGGCTGGATTGCCGACCGGGTGCTGGGCATGGAGCGCACCGTCTTCTATGGCGGTGTCGTGGTGATGGCGGGCCATATCGCGCTGGCGGTGCTGCCCGGGCTGACCGGTGTCGGTGCCGGCCTCGTGCTCGTCGCGCTCGGCAGCGGCGCGCTGAAGGCGAACGCGTCGTCGTTGCTCGGCACGCTGTACGCGCCCTCGGATGCGCGCGTCGACGGTGGTTTCACGCTGTTCTATCTCGGCATCAATATCGGCGCGTTCACCGGTCCGCTGATCACCGGTCTGCTGCAGCGTGAGTGGGGCTTCCACGTCGGCTTCGCCGCCGCCGCGGTCGGCATGGCGCTCGGCCTGACCCAGTACGTGATCTTCCGGCGCAACCTGGGCACTCACGGCCGCGACGTGCCCAACCCGGTCACCCGCAATGACCTGACCCCGGTGCTGATCGGTACCGCCGTCGCCGCGGTCGTGGTGGCGGTGGCCGTGGCAGCCGGGCTGATCACGCTCGACAATCTCTCCGACGTCACCACCGGCGTCATCGTGCTTGCCTCGATCGCCTATTTCGCGGTGCTGCTCACCAGCGCCAAGGTGACCCCGGTCGAGCGAACCAGGGTGCTCGCCTTCATCCCGCTGTTCATCGCCAACGCGGTGTTCTGGTCGCTGTTCCAGCAGATGTTCACCATGCTCGCGGTGTACTCCGACGAGCGCATCGACTGGCGGATCTTCGGCTGGGAAGCGCCCGCGAGCTGGATCGGCTCGGTCGAGCCGGTGTGGATCATCGCGCTCTCGCCGCTGTTCGCGCTCATGTGGACCAAGCTCGGCAACCGGGCGCCGAGCACCCCGATCAAGTTCGCCCTCGGCGTCATCGGCATGGGCATCGCGTTCTGGCTGTTCGCGCTGCTGAGCGGATTCGAGGGCAAGACCGTCCCGGTGCTCGCGGTGTTCGTCATCCTCGGCGGCTTCGCCGTCTCCGAACTACTGCTCTCGCCGATCGGTCTCGCGGTGACCACTCATCTCGCGCCCGCCGCGTTCCGCTCCCAGATGATGGCCCTGTACTTCTTCTCGGTCGGTATCGGCACCTCGATGGCAGGCACCCTGGCCCGCTACTACAGCCCCGACAGCGAGACCGCTTACTTCGGGATCAGCGGCGCCGCCGCCATCGCGGCCGGTCTCGTCGTGGTCGCGTGCGCCCCCTGGATCAAGCGTCACATGCAGGGCGTGCACTGACCTGCCTCCGGGTACTCCCCGAAGACGTTCGCACAGAAGGAGAAAGACCGTGCCGACACCGGAAGCCACACCAGAGGCGGGCCGAACATCCGCACGCAGCAGTGGATTGTTCCGCACCAAATCCGTCGAGCAATCGATTCTCGACACCGACGAACCGGATTCCAGACTCCGCAAAGACCTGACGGCGTGGGATCTCACGATCTTCGGTGTCGCGGTGGTCGTCGGCGCCGGTATCTTCACGCTCACTGCGCGGACCGCGGGCAATGTGGCGGGCCCCTCGGTCTCGCTGGCTTTCGTGTTCGCCGCGATCGCCTGTGGTCTCACCGCGTTCTGCTATGCCGAATTCGCCTCGACGGTGCCGGTCGCCGGTAGCGCCTACACCTATTCCTATGCCACTTTCGGTGAATTGGTCGCCTGGATCATCGGCTGGGACCTCATACTCGAATTCGCGCTCGCCGCGTCGGTGGTCGCCAAGGGCTGGTCGCAGTATCTGGGCACGGTCTTCGGATTCGAGTCCGCCACCATGCAACTCGGCTCGGTCACCTTCGACTGGGGCGCGGTCACGCTGATCGCGGTGCTCGGCGTCCTGCTGGCCATCGGCACCAAGGTGTCCTCGCGGGTGTCGGCGATCGCGGTCGCGATCAAGCTCGGCGTCATCGCGCTGGTGCTCGTCCTCGGCATGACCTATTTCAAGGCCTCCAACCTGAGCCCCTACATCCCGCCGTCGCAGCCTGCCGAGGACGGCGCTAGCGGCCTGCATCAGTCGCTGTTCTCGTTCCTGACCGGCGCGGGTGACAGCAACTTCGGCTGGTACGGCCTGCTCGCCGCGGCCAGCCTGGTGTTCTTCGCGTTCATCGGTTTCGACGTCGTCGCCACCGCCGCCGAGGAGACCAAGAACCCGCAGAAGGCGGTGCCGCGCGGCATCCTCGGTTCGCTGCTCATCGTGACCGTGCTCTATGTCGCGGTGTCGCTGGTGCTCACCGGCATGGTGCCCTACACCGACCTGGCCGGTGAGAACGCCACGCTGGCAACCGCCTTCGCGATCCACGGCGTCGACTGGGCCAAGAACGTCATCTCCATCGGCGCGCTGGCCGGCCTGACCACCGTGGTGATGGTGCTGTTCCTCGGCCAGACCCGCGTGCTGTTCGCGATGGCGCGCGACGGGCTGCTGCCGCGCTGGCTGGCCCACACCGGCTCGCGTGGCACGCCGGTTCGCCTGACCGTCCTCGTCGGCATCGTCTGCTGCGTGCTGGCCGGGTTCGTCGACTTCGGCACCCTCGAAGAAATGGTGAACATCGGCACGCTGTTCGCCTTCGTCCTGGTCTCGGTCGGCGTCATCATCCTGCGCCGGACCCGCCCCGACCTCCCCCGCGGCTTCCGCGTCCCCCTGGTCCCCCTCGTCCCCATCCTGGCCGTCCTGTCCTGCCTGTGGCTGATGGTCAACCTCTCGGTGGACACCTGGATCCGCTTCATCGTCTGGATGGCCATCGGCTTCGTGGTCTACTTCGCCTACAGCCGCCGCCACTCCGTCCTCGGCAAGAAGTCGCCGACAACCGACTGACCGGCAGTCTCGGCGATAAGGTCGGACCGGCGCGAGTCATCAGGCGACACGCCGGGCCGACCTTGTCCACCGACAAGATTCCGGTACACCCGTACGAGTCGCTAGGCTGTCCGGGACGCCCCTATAGCCCAATTGGCAGAGGCAGCGGACTTAAAATCCGCGCAGTCTGGGTTCGAGTCCCAGTGGGGGCACCAAGGTGCCAGGTCACCCCGGCCACCTTCACAACGCGGAACACAGCACGCTCCAGCACGCCGCGCAAGGTCGTACATGTACGCCAAAGCGAACACCTGCCGTTGAGTGACGCCGAGCTCCTAGGCCGCCTGGTCGGCCACTGCTACCGCCCGAAACATTTGGGAATGACCATTCTTGACCAACCGTTCCCAAACGGTTAATGTCGAGATATGGCGCGACCGAGGACATTTGACGAAGAGGCGGCCGTCGAGGCGGCGACGAAACTGTTCGCGCGGAGCGGGTTCGACGCGGTGTCGATCGACGACCTCGTCGGCGAGCTCGGTGTACACCGGCACAGTCTGTACCGAACCTTCGGCAGCAAGCGGGGGTTGTATCTGCGGGCGCTGCGGCGTGCGCGAGCGAAGAACGTTCACGCACTGGCCGTCGCCGAGGAGCCGCTCGAGGTCCTACGCACAACGGTGCTCTCCGAGCAGATCATCGACCTCGATCTGCTGCTGATGGCGGCCATCGAACAGGCGGCGGTCGATCCCGAGGTCAGTGCCGAGGTTCGCGGCGCCTTTGCCGAATTGGATGCTGCCGCCAGCGCCTCCGGGGGTGCGTTGCCCGCAACGATGCTGCTCGGGCTGCGACTGCGTGCCCGTGCGGGAGATCCAGTATCGGAGATCGTCGATCAGTGGTGCCGACGATCCGAATCGAGCCGATGAGCATCACAACAGGAGGAAACCGTGGCTGAGGTCGTCATCGACGGAAGCAACTTGATCGTTCGCATGGAAGGCCTGGACAAGCTGTGGGCACTGAAGAGCCACCTGTCGATTCCCTTGGCCAATGTGCGCGGCGCAACCATCGATCCGGGGATTGTCAAGGAGCGTAAGGGCATCCGCGCTCCGGGTACCCATCTGCCGGGTGTCATCACAGCGGGGACGTTCCACATCGACGGGGAGCGTGTGTTCTGGGACGTTCGCGACGGCGCGAAGGCCGTGGTGATCGAGCTCACTGACGAGCGCTACGCCCGGCTGATCGTCGAGGTCGACGATCCCGCCGCAACGGTCGCACTGATCGAATCCAGGTGCGTCCGCTGACGCGGATCGGGTACCGCCCGGGTCCGGGAACCCAGGGTCAAGCCCTGGGTTTTCGGGGTACCGGCCCTTCGAAAATCGTGGAACGCTACCGCTTCACGCGGTTCCGGGGACGAGCGCCGGGGCTGACCTCGCCCACGGAAGGACCACCGAACCCATGCGAATCGCAGCATTGATCGCCCTGGCGGCGGGCGCACTGATCCCAGCCACCCTGGCTCCCGCGGCCTCGGCGGAGGTGGAGGACATCACCATTTCCGCCTGGGGAAACAGCGAAATGCCCGTCGCCTGCGATTATGTGGGCGCCAACTGTAGCGTCATGGCCCGGATGTTCGGCTCCGACTACGCACTGCCCGCCACCGTGACGATCAATGGCCGCGAGCTCAGTTCGCCCGAACGCCTGGACTATCCGGACCGACAGCGCAGCGCGATCCGCGGCACCTGGCGCCCACCGGCCAAGGGGACATACACGATCGTGGCCACCCAGGGCTCCTCCACGAAGACCCTCGTCGTCGAGATCACCGGAGACGCCCAGCTCGGCAGCGGCTCGGCCGGACTGCTGCCCAGCGGCTCCAGCTGACCGACGAACGCCGACGTGACCGGCCGAATGGCGAGATGACCCACCAGCGGCCGGACTATGAACGCGGGCGCGGTGGCAGCCAATCGCCTACAGGCACGCGGCGATATCGAAGTCACCCTGATCAACCCGAGCCCGGCGTCCGTCGAGCGAATTCGGTTGCACCAGTTCGTGGCCGGTACCAGCGCGGCGGCCGTCGAGTTCGCCATTCCTGTGAAGTTGCCGTCATGACGTTTTGTGGACCGGCGGCGGGGTCCAGGTTCCGTCAAGGGCTTCGGCGTCGGGCGCGTAGAGGCGCAGGGTGATGCCCATCGGACCGGTCGGCGCGGGCAGCCAGTTCGGTTCGCGGTCCGGGCCCGGGTTCTTGTGCGAGATGTAGATGTCGAGCGATCCGTCGGAGTTGTAGTTCAGCCGATCGCGGTCGCCGAGGGCGTAGCGGTCGAGTTCGTTGGCGATCTGGAAGCCCTCCAGGTCATACATCGTGACCGACCAGAACGCCCCGACCGGCGGCAGTTTCCCGGCGTCGAAGTGGAGCACATAGTCGTCGTCGCCGACTAGCGGGTTGCCCGCGGCGTCACGAACCAGCAGCGGGTAGATCGCGTCCTCGGCGGTATTGGCACCGAGCCCGACCAGGGTGATCGCAGACCTGCGGAAGTAGTCGTTGCCGTAGACGCCGATGGTGGACAGGATGCTCATCCAGCCGTCGGTGGGCGGGATCATCGTGGTTCGCGCGTCGAGGAGGTCGGCGCGCGCCGCACTGACGCCCGCGTCGATCTCGGCGAGTTCGGCGGCGGAGAACCGTTTCGCGTCGAAGTCCTGGCCGACAACGATACCGAGCAACGAGATGCGGGCGAGGATGGAGAAGTCGGTCGGGTGAGCGGGGATCGTCTTCAATACGGTGGCAGCGTGGCTGAAGAACTCCGTCGGGGTCATCTCGTTGACCCTGCGGAGCGGTTCGATCTCGCTGACCAGGGCCGGATCGGGCGTGAATGGCGGCCGGTCGCCGAGTTCGGTGATCTGTAGTCCGGCCTGGAACTCGTTGACCGATGCGTAGTCGTCGGGGCCGTTCGCCTGAGTTCGCCCGATCACCCACACGATCGGGGTCGGCGCCTGAATCACCGGGATGCCGGTGGGTAACTGTCCGCGATAGCTCGGCCCGGCGACGACATAGTCCTGGGCCTCGGTGCCGGTTGTTCGCTTACCAGGTGTGGCGAACGCATCCGTCCAGGCGTCAAGCATCGGCATCATGTAATACCGGCCGCGACTGTCGGGAATATGAATCTGGACCGGACCGTCGGTGAGGTCCAGCCACGCCGACGAGTACAGCGTGTCGAAGTTCGGGCGTACGACCGCGCGGAAATCGACGTCAGGCAATTCGCGCATGTGATGGAACTGGTTCGGCGGTCCGAAGCCCGGGGTTGAACCGGCCGGGGAGTTCGTCTGCTGACGGCGAGTGACATCCATCGTCACCAGCGAGTACAGGTAGACATACGCCTCGTAGCTCAAGGTTCGCAGATCGCTGGACAACACGCTCATTACGCCTCCATTGCAGATGATCCGGTGAGGGTCGGCCGCTTCCATCGTCGGTGTCGGCACCGGGAGAAACATCACCCACAGGGGATGAATTGAGCGAAGCGTCCGCACCATCGACCGCTTCTGGTCACTTCGAACCGGGCACCAGCGAGACCGGCCCCTACCGGTCAGTGAATGGTCACCGAACGTCAGGCGGGGCGCACGTCACAGAGATATACGATCAGTCGACCGGTGGGATCGGGGTCGTGCGGACCTGTTCGGTGAAGTCGCGGGCATCGTCGGCGTCGCGGCGGCTCAGAACCGAGACGAGCATGCCGTAGTAGAACCTTCTGGCCTTCGGTGGTGCCGATGACGTTCGGTATGTCGGCTACGCGATCATCGCCGAACAGCCCAGTCTTCCGGGCCCCCGACCCCACTCACGCAGGAAGACCGCCGGTAGACGCCACCACCGCGCGCACTGTGCAGATTCGGGCATCTCGGGACGTCTCTGGCCACCGCTCGGCAAGACGAGAACACGCCGCGCGGTGGTCCTTTGGAGTCCCGGATCTTCACGGCGCTGGCCGACATCCGGCTGTGGACCAAACACCCGTTCACGATCACCCGAGTTCGACCGCAGCCGGATGGCTCTGTGACGATTCACCTCGATGCCTACGCCGCCGCGTTCGACGAGACATACAACGCAGCTGAACGCGCCTTCTCATGTCTCGCACCGTTCGCCGAAGCCGACGGGTCATCCGTCACAGGAATTCCGGGTCTATCACGGATCCTGATGGAGGACGCGTCCCTGCAGCCGTTGTGGGACGAGCCCCGCGTGGCGGACGACGAGCGCCGCTACTTGCGGTCCGAGGCCAGCGTCCATGGGCACCTCGACTGGCTCGGATCGGCACTGTTGAGACGCGCGAGACTGTTCCAGTCCGCGACCAATGCGTTCTATCTCAATAGGTAGATGCATTTTCGTGATCTGTCGGGACTGAGCGTGAAGACCGAAAGGTCCCGAACCGAAAACCGCGCGGTCTGGGTTCGAGTCCCAGTGGGGGCGCTATGGTACTGCGGGAGACGGCCCGCGGTGGCGTGGACGCGTGGATTCTTCGACAGCTCTGACGCAGCGAAGGGATCATCGTGCATTCGGTGGTGGCATTGATCGTCCGCCTAGGTTGTGTGCTGGCCATAGCGGTGGGGTTCGCCGGGCCCGTCGCCGCGGATCCGCCGGATTCGCCGCTGTGTGCGTGGCGGTTCATGTCCAACAGCACGGTGCTGAATGTGGCGTTCCCCGATGCGAACTCGACGTATTGGATGATGCCCTACGCCTTGGGGCCGGGGGACTCGATCGAGTTGTCCGGTACCTATCCGGCCGCGCGGTATTTCTCGCTGAACACCTACGGGACCGATCTCGACACGGTGGACACGTTGCGGGACAACCAGATTGCACCCGACGCGGGTAGTGCCAATCCGTTCGTCGACGCCTCCGCCGCGTCGTTGCCTGCGGCGCGACAGCGTTGGCATGCCAGGTTGGTCAACGGGCCTGCCGATCACAGCCGGAACGAGTTGCAGGCTGTCGCGAGTGGGCAGGGCACGCCGATCGGGTTCGTCATCGTGCGTGTCTATGTTCCGACCGACCCGGGCTCGGTCAGTGGCGGCGTTGCGCTGCCGGAGGTGAAGCTCTCGATCGCGGGCGCCGAGGTGCCGAGCCAGCCGTGCGCGCAGCCCTTCGATCCGGCCGCGTACACCGGCCCGGTCGCCGATGTCGCCAAGGCCGCCTTCGATCGGGCGATCGCCGCGGCGGCCTCGGGCGCGTTTCCTGGGAACGCGCCCGAGGCGACGTTCGGTAATCCGGCGAGTACCTCCGGGCTGTTTCCGAACGGCGACAACAAGTACATCGGGACGCGCATCAGCTATCAGCCGGGGCGGCTGCTGGTGGTGCGGGGCAAGGCGCCGACCTTCCCGGATACCAGGGCGGGACAATCGCCGACCGATCCGAGCCAGGTGCGGTACTGGTCGATGTGTCAGAACGATCTGCGCTCGCCCTATCCCGTTGTCGCCTGCGCAGCCGACTTCCAGACCGCGTTCGACGAGTCCGGCTACTACACCTATGTGGTCGCCGAGCCCGCCGACCTGCCTGCGAGCCACGACCCGGGCGTGACGGTGATTCCCTGGGGCAGCACCGACGTGGACAAGGTGCTGTTCCTGCGGAACATGACCCCGAGCGCGGAGTTCTATCCTTCTTCGATCCAGGCGTCCCAGGACTCCGGCAGCGACCCGGCCACCACGATGGGGCCGTATTACCCGAAGGCCGCCTATTGCAGCGCGGAAACGTTCGCCGCGGGTGGCGCCGGCGCCTGTCTCGGCGGCTGAGTACTACGAACAGTCCGGGGCGGGTGCGTCCACGAAGAGCGGTTCGTTCGCGCGGTTGACGTACGCGACATACAGCTCGGCCGGCTCGTTGCCGACGTTGCTTCCGGTATGGACGTGGTCAGGGCCGACAGTCTCGGACAAACCCTGGCCCGCGGAGTACGTGGTCGGCACGCAGTCCGCCTCGTAGCGCGTCACCTGACCTGCGGTGACCACCGCGAAGACATTGCTGTCGTGGTAGTGCCAGCCGAGTGATCCCCCGGGTGCGATGGTGATGCGCCGGAAGGTGAACTTGCTCGGCAACGAGGAGAAGGGGCTGAATGCGCTCACGTCGACCTGCGCCAGCGGTTCGACGGTCACGCCGGAGGACGGCGTGGCCGAAGCCGAGGGCGCGAGCGCGACGACCGCAGCAGCGACCACGACGACGGCGCCGATCACGGCATCCCGGCGGATTCGCATCTTCGTAGTATACGAGCGGACTACCTGCTCGAACCGCTGAAGATGACTACCCGGCGATCAGCCCCTTCGCGATGTGGGTGACCTGGATTTCGTTGCTGCCCGCGTAGATCATCAGGGACTTGGCGTCGCGGGCGAGTTGTTCGACCTTGTATTCGGCCATGTAGCCGTTGCCGCCGAACAGCTGGACGGCCTCCATCGCCACCTCGGTGGCGGCGCGGGAGGAGTAGAGCTTCATCGCCGAGGCCTCGGCGAGGGTGACCTTGTCACCCGCGGCGGTGCGCTCGATGGCGTTGAAGACCATGTTCTGCACATTGATCCGGGCGATCTCCATCTCGGCCAGCTTGAGCTGGATGAGCTGGAACTGCGCGATCTCCTTGCCCCACAACTTGCGCGACTTGGCGTAATCGATACACAGGCGGTGGCATTCGTTGATGATGCCGAGCGCCAGTGAGGCGATGCCGATGCGTTCGGCCGCGAAAGATTCCTTGGCGCTGTCTTTTCCGTCGCCCTTGGCCGGGTTCTCGGTTTCGCCGAGCAAACGGTCGGGGGTGATACGGACATTCTCGAAGAACAGTTCGCCGGTGGGCGAGGAGTTCATGCCCATCTTCTTGAACGCGGGGCTCTGGACGAAACCGGGCATGCCCTTGTCCAGGACGAAGGTCAGCACCTTGCGGTCGCGGCGGTCGGTGCCGTCCTCTTCGTCCAGCTTGGCGTAGACGACGGTGACGTCGGCATACGGACCGTTGGTGATGAACGTCTTGCGGCCGTTGAGGATGTAATCCTCACCATCCCGACGGACATAGGACTTCATGCCGCCGAACGCGTCCGACCCCGAATCGGGTTCGGTGATGGCCCAGGCACCGACCTTCGCCATGGTGACCAGTTCGGGCAGCCACCGCTTCTTCTGGGCCAGGGTGCCGCGGCTGCGGATGGTGCCCGCGGTGAGGCCCAGGCTCACACCCATGGAGGCCACCAGGCCCAGACTGACGCCGGCGAGCTCACTGTTGAGGATGACGCCCATGCTGCCCGCACCGCTGAACCCGCCACCCGACTTGCCCGACCCGGTGGTGCCCGCTTCTTCCCGCGCGATGGCCTTCTCGAGCCCTTCCCGCGCCATCTCGTCCAGCCCGAAGGTGGCGTAGAGCTTGCGGATGATGTCGAACGGGGGCAGCGCGCCGCTCTCCAGCTGGTCGACGTGCGGGGTGACCTCCTTGGCGATGAAGCCGCGCACAGCATCGCGGAACATCAGGTCTTCGTCGGACCACTGGTACATATCTGGACTCCCGAGGGATCGCCGGAACTTTGCCTCAAATATAGAACACGTTCTAGTCGACTGGGGTTCGGCGGCCGCCCGGCGTAGGTTGAGGGGTAAGCGAATCGTCGACACGAAGAGGTGTTATCGATGCGGGTTGTCAATCGAATCAGGGGCTACGCCAAGGTAGTCGGGCAAGCCCGGCGCAATCGGGGCGATCTGGCCGGATGGCTCGGGCGGCGGCCGCAGATCGGGGTCGCGACCCTGACTTATGAGACAGCATTGCTGTTCAGCAACAAGCTCGATCCCCGGCTCAAAGAGCTGGCCGAGCTCAAGACGGCGGGGATGGTGGCCTGCCAGTTCTGTCTCGACATCGGATCGGCGATGGCGCATACCTCCGGGCTGACCCGGCAACAGATCACCGATCTGCCCCGGTACCGGACCAGCGACGCCTATACCGAGCTGGAGAAACTGGTGATCGCGTTCGCCGAGGCGATGACCACGACGCCGGCGGTCGAGATCGACGAGTTGCGCGACACCCTGCTCACGCACCTGTCGAAGGCGCAGCTGACCGAACTGGCCGCGTCCATCTCCTGGGAGAACCAGCGGGCACGACTCAACCAAGCCCTGGGCGTACAGCCGACCGGCATGGCCGACGGCATGGTGTGCGCGATGCCGGAACCACGCACCGAGCACACCGGCCTGAAGGCACAACCGGGATCTTGACAGGTCAGCGGTCGGCCCAGGTGGGGGCGGTCCGGGTGATGATCGGGGCTACGAATTCTTGGAGCATGGCGCGTTCGTCGGTCTCGTCGCGGCCGGGGGTGGCCAGGAACGAGACGATGATGCGGGTCAGCCAGCGGGCCAGGCGGCTGCGTTCAGGGTCGCTGAGGTCGGCGTCGGCGAACATGGCGGCGGCGAGGGACTCGATGACGTCGGAGTCCTGGCTGATGCGGCCCGCCGTGCCGGAGTCGCCGGGGCGGAACCAGGCGATGAGCAGCGGGTCGGCGCGGACTGCCGCGATGGCGCCGAGCATCGCGGCGACGACGCGCTCGCCGGGGTCGGCGATGTCGCGGACCTGTTCGGCGAGGTCGGCGACGATGCGGCGGGTCTCGCGGTGCACGAAGGCGATGCGCACGGCGTGGCGGTTGTCGAAGTAGCGGTACAGGGTCGCCCTGGAGCACCCGGCCGCTGCGGCGATGTCGCGCATCCCCACCGCGGCCACCCCGTGTTCGGCGAACAGTTCGGCGGCCGCGTCGAGGATGCGCTCGGCGGCCAGATCGGCCCGGTCGGTGGCCAGCCAGTCGCCACTCATGCGCCCACAGCCTGGAACGGCACGGAGACGGGCCAGCGCACGTAGTTGCCCTGCGACCAGCGCACCGCATCGAGGTCGACGGTGAAGTCGGGGCAGCGGGCGAGCAGTTCCTCGAGCGCGACGCGCGCCTGCATGCGGGCGGCGGCCGCGCCGAGGCAGTGGTGGTGGCCGTGGCTGAAGGTGAGGATGCGCTTGGGGTCGCGTCGGATGTCGAGTTCGGCTGCGGTAGGGCCGAATTCGCGCTCGTCCCGGTTGGCCGAGCCGTAGAGCAGCAGCACCCGCCGACCCGCGGGGATGGTGGTGTCGTGCAGTTCGACATCGCGGGTGGTGGTGCGGGCCAGGCCCTGCACCGGGGAGGTCATGCGGAGGAATTCCTCGACGGAGTCGGGGATGAGCGACGGGTCGTCGATGAGCAGCCTGCGCTGGTCCGGATCGGCGGTGAGGAGCTGGACCGCGCCACCCAGGTTGCCGGTGGTGGTGTCGTTGCCGCCGGTGATCATCGTGAACGCGAAGCCGAGGATCGCGATCAGGCCCTCGTTGTCGCCGTCTTCGCCGAGACCGGAGGCGAGCAGGTGCGAAATGGTGTCGTCGCCCGGTTCGACGCGGCGGCGGGCGATCAGCTCGGTGAAGTAGCCGACCAGCTCACCGACCGCGGTGAAGGCGTTCTGGTCGCCCGCGGCCAGGCCGGCTCCCGCGACCGCGCCGCCGACGATGTTCTCGGTCCACTCGTCGAACTTGCCGTGATCCTGTTCCGGCACCCCGAGATAGTGCGCGACCACCATGGTGGGCAGCGGCTTGAACAGCTCCCCGACGATGTCGCCCCCGCCCGCCTCGCGCAGCTGCTCGATGCGGTCGACGACGAACCTGCGCACCGCGGGCTCCACCGAATTCACCTGGCGCGGTGTGAATCCCGGTGCCACGCGGCGACGGAAGTCGGTGTGCTCGGGCGGGTCCATGAAGACGAACGGCTTGACCGCGCCGAAGCCGGCGGCCGCCAGGTCGACATAGTCCACGGTCAGCCCCGAGGCGGAGGAGAAGGTCTCGGGGTCCCTGGCGGCGGCCCACACATCGGCGTGGCGGGACAGCACGTAGAAGTCGCCGGTTTCCTGCCCCGCGGGAATCACCCGATGGACCGGATCATGGTCGCGCAGTGCGGAATACATGGACCAGGGGTCGCGCCAGGTGTCCCCGGAGCGAAGCTCGAACCGAACCGCATGAGACGTCGTTGAACTCATGACTCCAACGTAAGACAAACGACACCAAATGTCTAGACTGCCGGGCCAGGCCGATCAATTGTCGGAGCTGGAGCGAACCACCGAGGCGGCCGAGTTGCGCGCCGAAGCCGACACCCTCGCGCCGCCCGCCGCATAGCCGCCAAAATCGATGGCGTGCTCACCGCGAGGTGTGGCCTTCTTGACGGGATGAAGAGACAGCGCCCGGGTAATGCCCGGTCCGTCGGGGATGGGATGAAACTGCACCGGTATGCGGCGGCGGTCCTTCGGGCTGGACCGAACGCTGGAACCTGGGGCGTTTGACCGCTGGGCAACTCGGCAGCACTATCGAAGAACGCGGGGTGACACCGTTCGCCGGCGCGGAATGCTTGTTCTCACCCCGCGGACGCCCGCCGGACGACTTGCGTGCTGCCGTATGGAGCGAGGCTGAATCCGTTCGGGGTGACGCGCACTTGCGAATTCGCGAATACTACGGACGCGGCGTCGAACTCGGCCACGCCGCCGCCCGAATGCTCGCGCACGCCGATATGCATTCGCTGGACGATCTCACCGAACTCGGCGCCCTCGAATCCTACCGGCGGCTGCGCGCGGCCGAGGTGAAAGGCCTGAACCTGGAGATGCTCTGGGCGCTCGAAGGGGCGCTCACCTATCGCGATCGACGGCTGATCGGGCCGGACCTGCGGCGGGAGCTGATTGCCGCGCTCGGGCCCGTGACCGTGCCCGAGCGGATCGCCCCGCGCCGGCATCGCGCTCCGATCCGGCCCACGGTGAGGGCTTCGCGACTCGCCCGGTGTGAATAGGGCGGGCACGGATATCCATCCAACGGAGCGGGCGGTCCGAATAGTGGGTGTTCATCGACCACGAAATTTCGGATTCTCCCGGGGATCGAAATCTTCGGGTGAGTTCGGAGAGGGAGCTTCTCCGATATGTTCCAGAACTCGAGTTCCAGCGTGGCGCGGCGGATGCTCGCCGCCGTCCTGCCGGTAGCGGTGGCCGTCACGTTCGCCGGTGTGGCCTCGGCCGAGGTCGATACCGATCAGCAGGCGCGGTTCGCCCAGGGGCTGTCCACGGTGGGCAATGCCGAGGGCATCGGCTACAGCACTGCGGTGACGCCGGATCTGCGGACCGTCTCGGCGACCCTGGACGACGGACGCTTCGTCCTCGGCCAGGACGGCACGCTGACGGTCGAATCGGCGACCGGCAGGCCGATCGCCCAGGTGCCGACCCGCTTCGGCACGGTAGGCGGCCACACCATCACCGTGACAACCGCGATCTCCGCCGACGGGCGCACGATCATGGCGAGGCCGCAGGTGTCCCAGGGCGCGGCGGCCGAACTGAAGACGGTCGCCACCAATCCGGCCGCGCAGAACTCCGACCCGGTCCAGAACGCCGCTGCCCTCGGTGCCGGGGCCGGCCTGGTGTTCGCCGCGGTCATGTGTTTGCCGGGGATCATGGCCGTCCTCGTGTTCCTGGCGTGTACCGGGCTGATCGGCCTGCCCAATGCCCTCATCGGCGCGCTCATCGGCGCGGCCGTCGGCGCCGTGGCGCCCGAGGTCATCCCGCAGGTACTCCCCTGATCCTGAACGCCTCGATCGCCGCGCACCGAAAGCATCACGGTGCGCGGCGATGTCGTGTCAGGCGGCAATGACCTGGCTCGCAGGCCGGGGCCGCTCAGCCGAGGATCGACATCGCGATGCCGTCGAGGATGTCGTGCTCGCTCACGACCAGCTCGGAAACACCGGCGCGGCGGGCCAATTCGTCGGCCAGCACCTCGGTGATGACGGCGCCGCCGCCGATCACGTCGACCCGGCCGGGGTGCATCGGGCCGAGGGCGGCGCGCTGGTCGTGGTCCATGCCGATCAGGCGGTCGCACACCTCGTGCACCTCGGCCAGGCTCAGCCGGGTGAGATGGACGCGGGTGGAGTCGTATTCGGGCAGGTCGAGGGCCACAGCGGTGATGGTGGTCATCGTGCCGGCGACACCGACCCAGGTGTGCACCTTGTCGACCGGAACCTTGGCGAAAGCCTCGTCGAGCTTGCTCTCCGCGAATTCCCGTGCGGCGTCGACCTGTTCGGCGGTCGGCGGGTTACCGGGCAGGCAGCGCTCGGTGACCCGCACGCAGCCGATGTCGGCGGAGTAGGCAGCCTGGACACCCTCGGCGTCGCCGACCACCAGTTCGGTGGAGCCACCGCCCAGGTCGACGACGACGAAAGGCCCTGCGTCAGCGGACAGTTCGCCGACCGCGCCCGCGAACGACAGCCGTGCTTCTTCGTCGCCGGTGATCACCTCGGCGACGGCGCCGTCGACGACCCGGCCGAGTTCGGCGCGGGTCATCTCGAAGAAGTCGCCCCGATTGGCGGCGTCGCGGGTGGCCGAGGTGGCGACCATCCGGACACGCGAAACATCCTGCGCCAGCATCAGATCGACGTAATCGGCCAGCGCGACACGCGTCCGCTCGATCGCCTCGGGAGCGAGCCGGCCGGTGGCGTCGACACCTTGGCCGAGCCGCACGATGCGCATCTCGCGGTGCACATCGGTGAGACCACCGTCGGCGCCGACCTCGGCGATCAGCAGACGGATCGAATTGGTGCCGCAGTCCACCGCGGCGATGCGCTCAGTCATGATGTTCCTCCTGGTCGGCCCGAGCGCCGTGCGAGGTGTGCAGGCGCCGCGTGCTGTCCGCGATTATGCCGGTTCGCCGGACTTGCGGGCGGAGGGCCAGTCGGCCGGGATCGCGGTGCCGCGCAGTCCGGCGTCGGCCGCCAGTGCCACGGCCTCGTCGCCGAACGGGTTGACGCCGGGGCCCTTGGCCAGCGAATGCGCGATCAGCACGTGCAGGCACTTGACCCGGTCGGGCATGCCACCGCCGGTGAAATCGGTGCCGAGCGACTCGATCTCGTCGCGTTCGGCCAGGTAGCTCTCGTGCGCGGCGCGGTAGGCCGCGGCCAGCTCGGGGTCGGCGGCGAGACGTTCGGTCATCTCGCGCATCACCCCGGCCGACTCCTGCCTGCTCGCCTCGGCAGTGAGCCGGGGGTCGGTCAGGTAGTACAGGGTGGGGAACGGGGTGCCATCGGGCAGGCGCGGCGCGGTCTTCACCACGGCGGGCAGGCCGTCGGGGGTGCGGTAGGCGACGGCGAGCACACCGCGCGGCTCGCGGCCCAGCTGCTGGGCGATGATCTCGAGGTCGCGCTCGTTCGGTGCGGTCACCTTGGTCCTTCCGGGGCCGGTTCGGAGATGCTGCGCCACAGGTCGGTGTACCAGGGGTCGGGCGCCGCTGTTCGGGTGCTCATCGGCGGCGGCGCCGGTGCTTCGATGCCGGGAATCTGCACGATGTAGGGGGTTTCGCCGGGCATCACCAGGCGCAACCGGTCGCGGGCCTCGGAGCGGATGTAGGCCGGATCCTGCTGCTGGGCCCGGCGATCACGCAGGACGGCCAGGTCGGCGTCCAGTTCCGCCCGCTGCTGGGCCAGCGCGGCCGCTTCGGCGCGCTGACTGAAGTAGGTGCGGGTCGGCACGGCCAGGGTCAGTGCCAGGCCGCACAGCACGGCAGCGAGGATCACCGCCTTGCCGGTCGAGAGACCGAGGATGGTGTGTTCGCTGCGCTCGAGCTTGCCGCTGGGCTTGCGCTTGCCCGTGGTCGCGCCGGTGGCGGATTCGGGGCGGCGCCGGGTGGTGCGTTTGGCCGCGGCGGGGCGGCCGGGGGCGTCGAGATGACTGGGGCGGGAGCGTGCGGCCCGCGACGTGCGGCGGTCGCCTCGTCCACCCGGACTGGTTCCACGCGCACGTCGCTCGGTCATTCGCTACCGCCCCGTCATCTCAACCTGTACTGCGGTACTGCTGTGCTCAGAACTCGCCGGTGAAACGCGGGAAGGCCACGTCACCCGCGTAGCGTGCCGAGTCGCCGAGGGCGTCCTCGATGCGCAGCAGCTGGTTGTACTTGGCGACCCGCTCGGAACGCGCGGGGGCGCCGGTCTTGATCTGGCCCGAACCGACGGCGACCGCGAGGTCGGCGATGGTGGTGTCCTCGGTCTCGCCCGAACGGTGCGACATCATGGTCTTGTAGCCGTTGCGGTGCGCGAGCTCGACGGCGTCGAGGGTCTCGGTCAGGGTGCCGATCTGGTTGACCTTCACCAGCAGCGCGTTGGCGGCGCCCTTGGCGATGCCCTCTTCGAGGCGCTCGGGGTTGGTGACGAACAGGTCGTCGCCGACCAGCTGCACCTTGTCGCCGATCGAGTCGGTCAGCGCGACCCAGCCGTCCCAGTCGTCCTCCGACAGCGGGTCCTCGATGGAGACCAGCGGGTACTGGGTGAGCAGTTCGCTGTAGAACTCGCCCATCTCGGCGGCGCTACGCACCTTGCCCTCGAACTTGTAGCCCTCGCCGGGGGTGTAGAACTCGGTGGCGGCCACGTCGAGCGCGAGCGCGACATCGGTGCCCAGTTTGTAGCCTGCCCGCTGGATAGCCAGGCTGATCAGGTCGAGGGCTTCCTTGGTGCCCGCGACGTCGGGGGCGAAGCCACCCTCGTCACCGAGACCGGTGGACAGGCCCTTCTCCTTGAGCACGGCCTTGAGCGAGTGGTACACCTCGGTGCCCCAGCGCAGCGCCTCACGGAAAGTGGGGGCGCCGATCGGGGCGACCATGAACTCCTGGACATCGACGCCGGTGTCGGCGTGCGCGCCACCGTTGAGGATGTTCATCATGGGCACGGGCAGCACGTGGGCGTTCGGGCCGCCCAGGTAGCGGAACAGCTCCAGGCCCGAGGACTCGGCCGCACCGCGGGCCACGGCCAGCGAGACGCCGAGCAGGGCGTTCGCGCCGAGGCGGGACTTGTCGGGAGTGCCGTCCAGGTCCAGCAGGACCTGGTCGACGGTGCGCTGCTCGACGGCGTCGAGGCCGATGATGGCGGGCGCGATCTCGTCGAGGACACCCTCGACGGCCTTGGTGACACCCTTGCCGTTGTAGCGGTCTCCACCGTCACGCAGCTCGACGGCCTCGTGCTCACCGGTGGACGCGCCGGACGGAACGTCCGCCCTGGTCAGGGTGCCGTCGTCGAGGGCGATCTCGACCTCGACAGTGGGATTGCCGCGCGAATCCAGAATCTCGCGCGCTCCGACCTGTTCGATGATGGCCACGAAAACGACTCCTTACGACTGAAGGCACGGTAGGTCTCACGGCTTGGTCCGTGCGGGTGCGAGCCTATCGCCTCGGCGTGACGTCGAGTAACCGGCACTCCGGGCCGGCGCCGACTACACGCGCCGGCCGATGCTGTAGGTGGCGGCTCTGTCCCGCACGACCCGCATGTACTTGTTCGACTGGTTGTAGGCGAACAGGGCGCGCTGCCAGCCGTCGGCCGAGGTCAGGTCGCCGCCGCGGGTGCACAGGTACCTGGCGGCGGTGAGGGCGGCGTCGTCGATGTTCTGCGGGTCGAGCACGCCGTCGCCGTTGGCGTCGACCGCCCAGCGGCGCCAGGTCTCCGGGATGAACTGCAACGGGCCGACCGCGCGGTCGTAGGTGGTGTCGCCGTCGAGGCTGCCGCCGTCGGTGTCGCGGATGACGGCATTGCCCTTGGTGCCGTCGAGGGCGACGCCGATGATCGCCGGACGCACCGTCCCGTCGGCGTCGACGCCCGCGCCGCGATGAGTGCCGTGCCCGCTCTCCACACTCGCGATCCCGGCGATGGTGGTCCAGGCGATCCCGCATTCGGGCTTGGACCGCGCGAGCACCGCCGCCGCGTAGCCGTAGGCCTCCAGCGCGACCGGTTCGATGCCGACCGCCCCCGACTGCTCGTCGGCCCAGCCGCGTAACTGCTCGGCCGCGCGACCCGGCGCGTCCACATCGATCGCGGGCAGCGCGGCACCCGGCCCCGGCGGCATGTCGCCGGGGATCGACGCGAGCGAACTACACCCGGCGAGCAGCGCGGTCATCGCCACGGCGGCGAGGACGCCGACTTTCTGCACAGACACTCAACCCATCATCCAGGTCTGGGGCCTCCGCGGCACCTCTCACAGCGAGTTCTCAGAGTGCGGCGAGGTTGCGGTTGGGTTCGGCGACCGTGCGGGCGAATTGGGCGTACACGAGACAGGACACGAGGTGTCAGCCCATCAGGTCCGCTGTCGCCTGGTGCGCCGGGCTGGCGAGAACGGTTGCCGGGGTGCCGGATTCGACTACTCGGCCGTGGTCGAGGACGAGGAGTTCGGTGCAGTGTCTGGTGACCAGGGCCATGTCGTGGCTGATCAGCAGGACGGTGGTGCCGCGGTCGGCGCGGAGGTGGTCTAGGAGGGTCATGATCGCGGCGGCGGTGTCGGTGTCGAGGGCGGTGGTGATCTCGTCGCAGATCAGGACGGCGGGGTCGGCGGCGAGTGCTCTGGCCAGGGCGACGCGCTGGCGTTGGCCGCCGGAGAGTTCGCGGGGATGGCGGGTCGCGAGCTCGGTGGGGAGTTCGACTGCGATGAGCAGGGATTCGATGTGGGCGCGGACCTGGTTCTTCGGTACGCGGGCGATGCGGCGGAGTGGGCGGGCGAGGGTCTGTTCGACGGTGCGGCGGGGATTCAGTGCAGCCAGGGGGTTCTGGGTGACCAGCTGGATGCCGTTGATACCGGCTTTGATTCGACGTTTACGACCGATCGGGATTCTGGCACCCCGTAGGTCGAGCGAACCCGAGCCGGTGGTGTGCAGGCCTGCGATCACCCGCGCAAGGGTCGTCTTCCCCGCGCCGGATGGGCCGACCACGGCCAGCGCTTCGCCCGCGCGCACGGTGAAATCGATGTCGGCGAGGATCGAGTGACCGTCGGCTACGGCGCTGATTCCGTTGACGCGCAGGGCAGTCGCGCTGCCTCGGTGCGGCGCAGCCTCTGGTCTGCCTGCGGCGTCCTCTCGTTCGCGTCGGAGGGCTCCTCGTGCTCCGTTCCCCCGCACCGTCGCACTGTCAGGACCGACGGCACCGTTCGCCCGCGGCGTCGGCGCCGTGCCCGGCTGCCCGTTTCCGTTGACCGCCAACTCTGCTCCGCTGCCGGGTCGGTCGGCACATGACGGCGATGAAGCTGTCCGAGTTTCCGGTCGTGCGCCCTCGGTAGCGCCAGTCTGTTCCTCCGCGCCGCCGTCGGCGATTTTGTCTACGCACTCGAGAGCAGTCTCCGACTCGGGCGACCCAGCCTCGTCGATCACCGGCATTCCGCCGGGCGGGTGGATCTCGACCACGGTGTCCGCGATGGCGTGGATCGTGGTGGTGTCGTGGCCGGAGAGGAGGACCGCGGTCGACTCGCGCAGGGCGAGGTCGGCGATGAGGCGGGCGATGTCGGTGCGCAGGGCGCCGTGCAGGCCCGCGAGCGGCTCGTCGAGGACGAGGACCTCGGGTCGGCGGAGGAAGGCGCGGGCGAGGGCGACGCGGCGTTGCTGGCCACCGGAGAGGCGACCACTGCGGCGGCGCAGATGGGTGGCGTCGAGGCCGACAAGTTCGAGGGCGGCGCGGCGGTCGGCGTCGGACGCGGTCGGCGCGGCTTCGGCGAGCAGGGCGCGTACCCGGAGCAGCGGATTCAGTTCGGAGCCCGGGTCCTGGCCGACATAGGCGATCCGGGTGCGCCGGAATGTCCGCAGCGCACTCGAATCCAGCGCGAACACCTCGTGCCCGGCGACCAGCACCGCGCCTTCCTGCCTGGCGCCCGCGGGGAGATGGCCGAGCAGCGCCCGCATCGCGGTCGACTTGCCCGCACCCGACGGACCGGTCAGCGCGGTGACAGTGCCCGCCTTCAACCGGAACGACAACGGCGCCAACAGCACCGCGCCGGACTCGGCGACCACGGTCAATCCATCGACCACGGCGGCATCTCCGGCATCGACCACATCAGGGTCTCCGATGCCGATCGGGTCACCTGCGAGGGGATCAGTGTCCGGGTGAGCGACGTGGCTGTCGGTGGCTCCACCGACCGTTGGCCTGCTCTTCACGGCGCCACCGGTGACCACCAGGTTGACCCCGACCGCGACGATCGCGATGGCCGCGCTCGGGACAAGCACCGCCCACGGGTTGAGCAGCAGGCCGGAGGCGTTGTCGCGCACCATGTTCGCCCAGTTGTGCTCGTCGAGGACGGACACCCCGAGAAACGAGACGGTACTGACGAGGTAGACGGCGACGACGAAGCGCAGGCCGAGCTGGGTGGTGAAGACCGAGCGCAGGTTCGGCAGGATCTCCCGGAAGACCAAGTGGGACAGGGACTCTCCGCTGGCGATCGCCGCTTCGACATAACCGCTGGTGGCGATGCCCGACGCGGCGGCCGCGAAGATCCTGGCGCAATAGGGCACGCCGAACAGCAGCGACACCATGATCAGCGCGAACACTCCGCCCTGTGGCCACGCGGTGAGGACGAGCAGGATGCCGAGCACCGCGGGCAGCAGGATCACCAGATCGCCGCCGAGTTCGATCACCGAACCCGCCCGCGGCCGGACCGCGGCCACCGCACCGAGCACCGCCGACAGAACGGTCACCGCCACCGCGATCACCGCCGACACCAGCAGCAGCTGGGCACCGCCGGTGAGCAGATGACTCAGCACATCCCGGCCGAGCCGATCGGTCCCGAGCACCGCTCCCCCACCGGGCGACGCGAACGGCATCCCCACCGCCCGCTCCGCCGGATGCGGTGCGACCAAAGGCCCCACCACCGCGACAAGCACGACGAGCGCCACCCCGGCCGCCGCCGACCATCGCCACCAGACACGCCTGGACAGGCGATCACCACGCCGTGGTGGCGGCATCGGCCGAGTAGCTCCCGCCACCACCGCGTGTTGACCTTGTTCGGGACGCTCGACAGCATTCATCGCGCACCTCCCGATGCCCAGTTCCGGACGAAGTCGGCTACCGCGAGCAAGGCCATGATGACGATGGCGGTGAGGGCGACGACCGCGGCGACCGTCGCGGTGTCGCGGTCGGCCACCGAACCGGCCAGCACCGCACCCACTCCCGGATAGTTGAACAGGGTCTCTACCACCAGCGCGCCGCCGAAGAGCATGCCGACAGTGGTGGCGTAGCCGGCGACGATGGCGGGCGCGGCGAAGGGCAGCATGTGCCGAACCAAGACAGTGCGGACCGGAAGTCCGTCCAGCACAGCGCTTTCCACATGCGGCGCGGTGGCGACATCCTGGAGCGCCGAGCGCACCACCCTGGCGTTCCAGCCGATCTGCGGTATCGCCAAGGCGAGCACCGGCAGGATCAGCATCTCCGGGCCCGCGGGGAAACCGGAGCGGTCGGTGATGGTGACCGCGGGCAGCCAGCCCGTCGCCAGCGAGAACACCAGGATCAGCAGTGTGCCGCAGACGAACTCGGGCACCGCGACCGCGACCGTAGTGGCGGGCTGCAAGATCCGCGCGCCGAGGGCGGTCGGGCGCACCGCCCACCAGCAGCCGAGCACCAGCGAGGCCACGACGGTCAGCAGTAGCGCGATCCCACCGAGCAGCAAGGTCTGCGGGAATTTGTCGGCCAGCAATGTGGCGATCGAGTTTCCGCGCGCGGTCTGCCCGAAGTCACCGGTCAGCACGCCGGAGAGCCAGTGCCAGAACTGCACCGGCAATGCGCGGTCGAGGCCGAGCTCGTGCTCCTTCGCGGCGAGCTCGGCCTGTTCCGCGTCCCGGCCCAGCGCCGAGCGGGCCGCGCTGCCGGGCAGCAGGTCCACCGCCACGAAGACGATGGCCAGCAATGCCAGCAGCAGCGCGATCCGCCGGAGCAGGGGCAGGACGAAGGTTTTCACGGCGATCACGCCAGCCAGGCACGTTCCAGCTGGACGCGGGCGAAGCCGCCGAGGGTCGGCAGACCACGTACCGGCGCTGCGGCGATATCGATGCCGTCGGCCATGCCCCACACCAGGTAACCGCCACGCTCGAACTGGATGCGCTGGATGTCGCGGACCGCCTTGATGTAGTCCTCGCCCGAGGACGCCAGCGCCATGGCGGTGGCGGCATCGAATTCCGGGTCACGGAAGGCGGTTTCGTTTCGGTTGGAACCGGAGGTCATCAGCTTGTCGGCGTAGAAGAGCGCCGAATCGTTGGTTCCCCACGACACCGTGTACAGCGGCGCGTTCAGCCAGGTCTTGTCGTAGAAGGCGGTGGGTTCGATCACCTGCACGTCCAGGCTGACGCCGATCTCGGCGAGCTGGGTGGCGATCACCTTCGCCGATTCCACCTCGCCGGGCACCTCGGCCTTCGTCACGAACGGATAGCGGCGGCCGGTATCGAAATTCGCTTCGCGCAGCAGGGTTTTGGCGCGCTCGATGTCGCGGTCGCGGCGCGCGAGTGCGGTGTCGTAGAGCGGGTCGGCGGTGCCGAGGATGTCGGCGGCGACGGTGCCGTAGCCGGAATGCACCTGGTTGATCAGCCCGGTCCGGTCGACACCGAGACGCAGCGCGGTGCGCACCCGCGCGTCGGCGAACGGACCGTCGGCGACGCGCATGGCCACGCCGAGCATGGTGTCGTTCGCGCGCCGGACCACCTGGAGGTCGCCACGGCCCGCCGCGGTGCGTCCGGCGATCGCGCCCACATTGGAGGCGAGGTCGATCTGGCCGCCGAGCGCGGCATTGCCGAGCGCGGTGACGCTGTCGAACATGGTCACCTCGATCGCGTCGAGCAGCGGCGGGGTGCCGTGCCACTGCTCGTTGCGGACCAGCCTGGCATTGCCGCCCTGGTAGGACTCGAGCCGGAAGGGACCGGTGCCGATCGCGGCGGTGAAGTCGGTGGTGCCCTGCGGCACGGTGAAGGTCATGAGCCGAAGCAGCAGTGGCAGTTGGGTATTGGGCGCGGCCAGGGTGAACACGACGCGGTTCGGGCCGTCGGCGGCGATATCGTTCTCGGCCACCGGCATCTTCGACGCGCCGCCGACCGAGCGCAGGCGGCGCATCGACCACACCACGTCGTCGGCGGTGACCGGTGCGCCGTTGTGGAACTTCGCGCCGTCGGCGATGGTGAAGGTCCAGCGGCGATTGTCGGCGGAGGGCTCCCAGCGCGAGGCCAGCCGCGGCGCGACGTTCGGGTCGGCGCCGGGGACGGTGAGCGCGTCGTAGACGAGCGAGGCGATCAGGAAGTCGCTGTCGTTGCTGAGATTGGCGTGCGGGTCGCGTTCGATGCGGGCGGTGGTGCCGAGCGCGCCGACGCGCAGCGTGCCGCCCTTCTTGGCGGGTCCGTCGGATCCCTCCTCGCTCGCGCACGCGGCCACCAGCAGTAGCGCGGTGACGCCGAGCCCGGATTGCAGGAGTTGCCTGCGGGTGAAACTCATCGTGTTGCCTCCCTCGAACCGCGTGCGCCACGCCCGATTTCCTGACGTCGCAAACTAGGCGAGGCTAGCCTAAAATACTTGCCGAGTGGTGGGGTTCCTCGCGACCGACATCGAACCGCAGTCGACCCGGACGCCCCCGGATGTCGCCCGTTCCGACGCCTCAGGTAGAACACAGAGTTATATGAACAGGCTATTTCTCGGCCGATACATTAGGTAAGTCTTGCCTAATCAGAATACAGGCACTACCTTCGCTCATCGAGTCTCCGATCACCCGCGTTCGACCGATGCGAAGAAGGGAAGGCCGGTGAAAAGCGTTCTGCCCGAACGTATGACACTTCACCTGCACGACATCGAACATCGCGAGCTACCGCCTGACGCCGCCTCGGCCGTCCGCGCACTCGCGACCGACATCCGACATCAATTAGGTGACACACCTCACACCGAAACCCTGCACGATCCCGTGCTGCTGGCCCAGGTGCACGAGCGCGCCGCCGAACTCCCCGACGCCGTCCGCCATGCCGTGCGCCCGCCCGCTACCGCGGCGGGCGCCACCGTCGTGCGCGGCCTGCCTGTCGACGACGCCGAATTCGGCCCGACACCGGCACATTGGCAGGCCGCGGCCACCGCGGCGGCCGATCCCCGGCACACCGGCTCGCTCGAACTCGACATCGCGATGCTGCTGCTGGCGCGGTGCGCCGGCGAGCCGTTCGGCTGGCAGGGCCAGCAGAACGGCAGGCTGGTCAACAACATCCTGCCCGCCGTCGGCCACGAGGACGAGCAGTCCGGCGCCAGCAGCTCCACCCTGCTCAGCCCGCACACCGAGGACGCCTTCCACGCCGCGCGCGCGAACCTGCTGATGCTGACCTGTCTGCGCAACCCCGACCAGGTCGCCACCACGGTGTCGTCGGTGGGTCAGGTGCGGTTGACCGAGGAGGACCTGCGCACGCTCGCCGTGCCGACGGTGCCGATCCTGCCCGACGTGTCCTACGGCATCGGTTTCGATCAGCCCGCACCCGCCGTGCCGACCATCTGGTTCGACGAATCCGGTAGTCCCACACTGCGTTACGATCCCGCTTACACCCCGCTCGAGGATGCCGACCCCGCATTCAGGGCGGCCTATTCCCGCCTCACCGCCGAGCTCGCCCGGGTCTGCCACGCGCCCGCGCTGGCTCCGGGAGAGGTCCTGCTGGTGGACAACGACGTGGCCGTCCACGGCCGGGTGCCATTCCGCGCCCGCTACGACGGCACCGATCGCTGGCTCAAACGCGTCAATGTCCGGTTGCCCGAACGTCGCAGGCGCGCGCAGGAGTCGTCCGAGAATGGGTATGGGCAACACGTGGTCGCGCCGTTCCGGGCGAGCACCGATCGGGCAGCAGAGCGGGGCAGGACAGATGAACGAGGATCCGTTGAACAACCGTGACCGGAGCATCCCGCTGCGGGTGCTCTCGCGCAGCGACCTGGCCGACGTGCCGATCACCCCGGCGGAGGTGGTCAGGGCCGTCGAGGAGGCGTATCTCGCCTTCGCGGCAGGCGAATCCGACAACCCGCGCAAGCTGAGCGTCGCCGACCCCGGCGGTTCCTCGGTGTCCTACGCGATGCTCGGCCGCGACGGCAGGCGCCGGGTGGTGGCCATGAAGACCTCCTACAAGTTCGATCCCGGCCACGACCGCAGCACCAAGCGGTACTACACCACCATCACCCTCTACGACGACACCACCGGCGCGCCCATCGCGATGATGGACTGCGCCAGGGTCGGCGCCTTACGCACGCCCGCGGTGTCGGCGTTGCTGGTTCGCGAGACGGTGCGGCGGGGGGCGGAGAGCGCCCTGCTCATCGGCACCGGCACCCAGGGCCGCAATGCCCTGCCGCATCTGCTGGCGGTGAATCCGCAGTTACGCAAACTGATGGTGTTCGGCACGCATCCGGAGGGTTTGGCGGCGGTGCACGCGCAGCTGGCCGACGCGGTGCCGCACGCGCTGCTCGAGGTGGTCGACGACCCGTACGCGGCGGCGGCCAACGCCGATGTGGTGCTGGCGACCGCGGGTCCCGGTACCGAGGTCGCCCTCGAATCCGCCCATCTCGCACCGGGTTCGGTGGCGGTGCTGGTCGGGTACGGGCTCGCGCCGTCGACGCTGGTCGAGGCGGATCGGGTAATCGCCACCAGCGCCGCGCAGATGGCGTTGACCGGCACCGACATGGCCGGGCCCGACGGCACACTGCGCAGTGTGGATGCCGAGCTGCCGCAGATCCTCACCCGCAGCGCGCCCGCACGGCGCAGCGAGGACGAGAAGATCTTCGTCTACAACAGTGGGCTGGTGCTCACCGATATCGCGGTCGCGCACGCGCTGGCGGCCCGCGCCATCGCCGAGGGACGGGGTGTCGAGGTGCCGTTGTGGGACTGACGGACGCGAGTTCCGGTGGCGGCGGCGGTGGTTGGCCCGCCGACGCCGCCGTCCTGCGCCGGGAGGCCGAGCCGACGCACTGTGCGCCGCCGATGCCCGCTCGGATCAGCGCGGGAGAACAGCGACTGATCGAGGATCCCCAGCTGCTCGGCGATATCGCCGAGGTTGTCGGCGGGCCCTTCCACGTGCTGTTTCCCGAGCGAGTCGCGGTGAATGTCACCGCATTCCAGGCGGCCTTCCTCGCGGCGGGCGTCGACGGGTTCGTGTACTTCGGGAAGAAGGCGAACAAGGCCGCGTGCGTGGCCAGGGCCTGTGCGGAGAACGGGGCGGGCATCGATGTCGCCAGTACCGGCGAGCTGGTCGCGGCGCTGGCGCAGGGTGTGCGCGGCGAGGATCTGATGGTGACCGGGCCCGCGAAGTCCGACCAGCTGTTGTGGTTGGCGGCGCGGCACCGGGCGCTGATCGCGATCGACGCGCTCGACGAACTCGATCGGCTCACCGAACTCGGCCTGCCTGCACGGATTCTGCTGCGGGTGCTGCCCGACGGCTCGACCAGCCGCTTCGGTCTCGACCCCGTCGAGCTGGAGCAGGCTGTGCAGACCGTGGCTGCCGACGGCCCGATCACGCTGTCCGGCTTCAGCTTTCACCTGTCCGGCTACGACGCCATGGCCCGTGCCGAACTGGCTGTCGCGCTGGTCGGGCACTGCTTGCGGGCGCGGGCAGACGGCCACCCGGCCGATACGATCTCGATCGGCGGCGGGTTCGGGGTGGACTACCTCGATGCCGACGCGTGGGCGCGGTTCCAGGACGACCTGAGCGAGAGCTGGTTCCACGCCGACCCGCCCACCGGCGGCTACTACCCGTACCACTTCCCGGTCCCCGGCGCGGACATGCTGTCCGCCGTCCTCACCCACAACGATCTGGCAGGCCTGTTGCGCGACAACGGGATCCGTCTCGCTGTCGAACCCGGCCGTGCACTGCTGGATCGGGCGGGTAGTTCCGTGTTCCGCGTGCAAGGCGTCAAAACCCGTACCGCACAGGGCGAACCGTACGACATCCTCACCGTCGACGGCACCAGCCTGAGCCTGTCCGAGCAGTGGTTCGCCAGCGAATACCTGCCCGATCCCGTGCTGTGGCCGCCACGATCCGGCCATCCCACACCCACCTGTGTCGGCGCCACCACCTGCCTGGAGTCCGACCTGCTGAGCGGGCGGCGGATCCCGCTGCCGCGCCGCGCCCGCGTGGGCGATCTGCTGATCTACCCGAATACCGCCGGGTATCAGATGGACTCCAACGAGTCCCCGTTCCACGAACTCCCGCTCCCGCCGAAGATCGTCCTGCGCGCGGACGGCGACCGGTTGCGCTGGAATATGGACGCCCGCTGATCCACCCGAGCTCCCAATCCGATGGAGGAATTTCCCATGGCTCTCGTCACGCGCGTGACGGATCTGATCGGCCGCACTCCCCTGTTCGAACTCGCCGTCACCGACTCCGGGACCCGGCTGCTGCTCAAGCTCGAACAGTTCAACCCGACCGGCGCCGCCAAGATCAGAATGGCGAGGTCGATGGTGCTCGACGCGGAGCGGCGGGGTTTGCTGCGCGATGGCGGGCATATCATCGAGTCGACGTCCGGCAACACCGGACTCGGCTTGGCGGTGGTCGCGGCCGAACGTGGCTATCGATTCACCGCCGTGGTCGACAACCACGCATGTAAGGACAAACTGCGCGCGATGCGGGCCATGGGCACCGACCTGGTGTTCGTCGCCGACGACGGTGACGACGAGCTGGCCACCTCGGCACGAGAGGATCTCGCCGAGGCGATGGCGGCCGCCCGCGACGACGCCTACTTCACCGAACAGCACAACAACGACGCCAATGCCGTCGGCTACTACGCGGTGGCCGAGGAATTGCTCGCCGAGGTCGAGCGGGTCGACATCCTGCTCTCGGCGGTCGGCACCGGCGGCTCGCTGTTCGGCACGGCCACCCGGCTGCGCGAGCTCGGCAAACCCGCACTGGTCATCGGCGTCGAGCCGGTCGGCTCCATCGCCTTCGGCGGCGAGGGCGGCCCGTACTGGCAGTCGGGCACCGGGACCCCGCCCGGCGCGACCATCGGCACCGCCGTCGACTACTCCCAGCTCGACGAGGGCGTGAAGGTCAGCGATGTCGACGCCTTCGCCACCGCGCGGGCCGTCGCCAGGACACACGGTCTGCTGATCGGCGGTTCGGCGGGCGGTTCGGTGCACAATGCCTTGGCGCGGCTCGAGGAATTCCCGGCCGGGTCGACCGTGGTCACCATCGTGTGCGACGGTGGCGAGAAATATCTCGACACCGTGTTCGACGACGACTGGATGGCCGCGCGCGGCCTGCTCGACCCCGCCGCCGAATGCGAGATCACCACGCTGCTGCGCCGCTACTCGCCGCTGCGGCGCCACGACGAACTGCTGGAGGTCAGGTGAGCGCGATCGCGCGCCACAGCTCGAATGCCGAGGGGCGCCGGTGAGCGGGAAGATCACCGACAGCAGCGCACTCGCCAAGCTGGCGACCCCGATCGCGCTCACGCAATTGGCGCAGATCGCGGTGTCGACGACGAATCTCGCGCTGATGGGCACCCTCGGCGTGGCCGAGGTCGCCGCCGGTGGCCTGGCGCTGGTGCTGTTCAACCAGATCCGCACCATGTGCGTCGGGTTGATCACCGGCACCGGCAACCAGATCGCCGGGGCGCTCGGCGCGGCCGGTAAACGCGGCGACTCGGCCGACGACGAGGTGCGCGGCGTGGTGCGCGCGGCGTTCGTCATCGCCACCCTCGCGGGCCTGCTCGGTGGAGCCGTGCTGATCGGGCTCGGCTGGGCGCTGTCGTGGCTGGGTCAGGACGAGGGTGTGCTCGCCCTCGCCAGGCCGATGATGATCGCGCTGGCGCCCGGCCTGCTGCCGTGCCTGTGGTTCCAGGTGCTGCGCCAGTACACCGTCGGCATGCAGCGACCGCAGGCGCTGCTGCTGGTGACGCTGGGTTCGGTCGCGCTGAACCTGGTGCTCGCGCTCACCTTCATCCACGGCTGGGTCGGCCTGCCCGCGTTCGGGCTGACCGGTGTCGGCATCGCGACCTCGCTGGTCTTCCTGATCACCTTCGGCGTGTTCTGGGCGATGGTGCGCCGCGACGCGCATCTCGGCCGCACGCTGCCGTCGACGCCGTGGCCGGTGCGCTGGTCGACCGTGCGTGAGGAACTGCGCCTCGGCACCCCGATCGCGCTCACCTACGGCTCCGAAGCGGGCATGTTCTCGGTGCTCGCACTGGTGATGGGCAGCTTCGGCCCTGCCGCGCTGGCCGCGCACAATGTGGTCTACCAGATCATCTACATCGTGTTCCAGGTGGCGATCGGCATCTCGCACGGAGCGTCGATCCTGGTCAGCCACGCCGTCTCGCGCGACGAGTACGGCCACGCCAAGAACCTGGCCTGGGTGGCGCTGCGACACGCGGGCATCGTCGCCGCGGTCACCGGCGTGGTCTATGTGGCCGCGCCGGACCTGGTACTCGCGCCGTTCCTGGACTCCGGCGACACCGATACGATCGCCATCGCGCACACCCTGCTGCTCATCGGCATCGTGCTGCAGTTCTTCGACGCCGCGCAGAACATCGGCACCGGGCTGCTACGCGGGCTCAAGGAGACCTCGGCGGGCTTCCGGCTGTCGCTGGTCGGCTACTGGGGCGTCGGCCTCCCCGCGGCCCTGCTGTTCGCTTTCCCGCTTGGCCTCGGCGCGGCCGGCGTCTGGTGGGGCCTCACGGCAGGCCTGGCCACCACCGCCGCGCTCATGCTGCGCAAGTACTTCGCCCTGCTCGACCAGGCGAGCACGGCACAGGCAGTGCGCGTACCCGCCGCCCAATCGCTTTAGTACCCCGCACGACCCGACCTCGAGGAGGGTCCGCCGCGCACCGGCGGTTCGCGGCCGTCCCGCCGGTCAGGCGCCGTTGCGTAGGCGACGAAGGAGCAAGCAACGGTGCCTGACCGGCGGGACAGGAGGGGCCGCGAACACGCGGGCCCCGGCCCGCATCAAATATTGACGCCGTAGTCCCTGGCGATGCCTGCCAGGCCGGAGGCGTAGCCCTGGCCGATCGCGCGGAACTTCCACTCGTTGTTGTGGCGGTACAGCTCGCCGAAAACCATGGCGGTCTCGGTGGAGGCGTCCTCGGAGAGGTCGTAGCGGGCCAGCTCGACGCCGGTGTTGGCGTCGGTGACGCGAATGTAGGCGTTGCGGATCTGGCCGAAGGACTGGCCGCGAGCCTGGGCGTCGTGGATCGACACCGGGAAGAAGATGTTGGTGATCGTCGGCGGCGTGGCGGCCAGGTCGACGTTGATCACCTCGTCGTCGCCATCGCCCGCGCCGGTCAGGTTGTCACCGGTGTGCTCGATGGTGCCTTCCGGCGAACGCAGGTTGTTGTAGAAGATGAAGTGCTGGTCGGAGAGCACCTTCAGGTTGGCGCCGGTCGCCAGCGCGCTGGCGTCGAGGTCGTGATCGGCGCCGGTCGTCGTCCGCACGTCCCAGCCCAGACCCACCGCCACCTTGGTGAGGTTGTCGGTCTGCTTCGACAGCGAGACATTGCCGCCCTTGGCGAGCGTGACAGTCATATCAGTTTCCTTTCTCTGCCCAGGTCCGCAGGGTTTCGACCCGGCCCTCCAGTGCGCGCAGTTCGGACGCGTCGAGCACGGTGCGCTGGATGCCGCGGTCCACCGCGAAGGCCGACTGCCGATGGTCGTCGATCACGTCCACGTCGAGCTGCACGGCGGTGTAGTCCTCCGCCGACGGCATCTGCTCGGCGATCACCTTCGCCCGTCCGCGCGCGCACAGCGCGACATTGCCGCCGCCCAGGATGAGCAGGGCCACCTCGGGCTGGGCCCGCAGCCGGGCCAGCGAGCCGCGATCGGACTTGAGGCTGATGAGGATCCGCCGGTCGCCCGCGCGCACCGGCCACGACACGGGAATCGCGTGCGGCGCGGGATCGGTCGTGACCAGCACCGCGATCGTCTCCTGCGGCCACACCGGCAACACGTCGAGCTCGGGGTGATCGGTCATGTAATCCTGCCCTGCCGGATCGACTTCTGTTGCCATCTACCTCACCTCGACGATCGTCGGACACCACGTGGCCCGCCGCGAACGGCGAGCGCACCCCCGAGTCTAAATCGGTGTGCCACTTGCTCGCTGGCTCGCGCCGGATTGTCCGGCAGATCTCAGCAACGTCTCAGCCGTCACCTGCGCGAACAGTCCGATTAGCTGACCGGTAGCTATTTCGGCCAGTAGGCGCGCCATTCCCGCGCCGTCAACGGGAGACGTTCGCCACGTGCGGTTTCCGCATTGTCCTCGGCGGCGCGGATGGCGGTGGCGAAGTCGAGGGTGGCCTTACGCAGGCGTTCCTCGGCGGAATCCGGCCCGCCGAGCTCGACTACGCGCAACGCTTCCGGAACCAGCTCCTCGGGCAGACCGGCTCTGGCACTGCGTGCGCGCACCTTCTCGGCCAGCGCCAGCGCGGGCTGGGCCATGGCGATGCCGTCGAGGCAGGAGCGGCGCGACTTCTCCGCGGATTTACGCTCCTCCCATGCCTTTTCCTGGGCGGCGATCTTGTCGGCCACCGAGGTGCCGGCGGGCAGGTCGGCCGCGATCAGGTGCGGGCTGCGGTTGACCAGCTTGCCCACCAGCGTCGCGGCGACCTCGTCGACGGTGAATTCGCCTGCGGCTTCGGCGATCCGGGAGTGGAACAGCACCTGCAGCAGCAGGTCGCCGAGTTCTTCCTTGATGGTCTCGTAGTCGCCTTCCTGGATGGCGTCGAGCAGTTCGTAGGTCTCCTCGAGCAGGTAGGGCCGCAGCGAGTCGTGGGTCTGGGTGGTCTCCCAGCCGCCGAAATGCCACAGCCGGTCCATCACCTCGACCGCGCCCGCGAGACCGGCCGCGACGACGGCGGTGTCGGCCGCCTCCTGGGTCTCGCCGCCCATCAGACCGGCGTCGCTTCCGTCGGCACCGAAAGATCGACCATGCCTTGCGGTTTGCCGTCCAGCGCCAGGAGCAGATCGGCGACGAACTGCAGCACGGTGACATCGCGCACCCGGTCGGCGCCGACGCTGTCGGTGACCCGCGGCAGCGGCAACTGCACCAGGCCGCTGGCCGCACGGTACGTCGCGCTCGGGTAGAGCCGCTTGAGCCGGAGCTGCTTGGAATCGGGCAGCGTCAGCGGCGCGATCTTGAGTGTCGTTCCGGTGACCACGATCTCGGACACGTCGTAGGCGCGGGCGAGCAGGCGCAGCTTGGCCACCGACACCAGCCTGCCGACCTCCACCGGCAGCGGGCCGTACCGGTCGACGAGCTCCTCGACGACCGCGGCCAGCGCCGCATCGTCCTGCGCGGCGGCGAGTTTGCGGTAGGCCTCGAGCCGCAGCCGGTCGCTGGCGATGTAGTCGGGCGGGATGTGCGCGTCCACCGGCAGGTCGATGCGCACCTCCTTGTTCTCCTCGGTGACGATCGGCTTGCCGTCGGCGGCCGCGCGATACGCCTCGACGGCCTCACCGACCAGGCGCACGTACAGGTCGAAGCCGACGCCCGCCACATGGCCGGACTGCTCGGCGCCGAGTACATTGCCCGCGCCGCGGATCTCGAGGTCCTTCATCGCCACGGCCATACCGGCGCCGAGATCGGAGTTCTGGGCGATGGTGGCCAGGCGGTCGTAGGCGGTCTCGGTGAGCGGCTTCTCCGGCGGGTACAGGAAGTAGGCGTAGCCGCGCTCGCGGGACCGGCCGACGCGGCCACGCAGCTGGTGCAGCTGCGACAGGCCGAGGGAGTCGGCGCGTTCCACGATGAGGGTGTTGGCGTTGGAGATGTCGAGGCCGGTCTCGATGATGGTGGTGCAGACGAGCACGTCGTATTCACGCTCCCAGAAACCCTGCACGGTGCGCTCGAGCTGGTCCTCGTTCATCTGCCCGTGCGCGACGACGACGCGCGCCTCGGGCACCAGGTCGCGAATCTTCTTGGCCGCCTTGTCGATCGAGGACACCCGGTTGTGCACGTAGAACACCTGACCGTCGCGCATCAGCTCACGGCGGATGGCGGCGGTGACCTGCTTGTCGTTGTAGGCGCCGACATAGGTGAGGACGGGGTGCCGTTCCTCGGGCGGGGTGAGGATGGTCGACATCTCGCGGATGCCCGCCAGGCTCATCTCCAGGGTGCGCGGGATCGGGGTGGCCGACATGGTGAGCACGTCGACATGGGTGCGCAGGGCCTTGATGTGTTCCTTGTGCTCGACGCCGAAGCGCTGCTCCTCGTCGACGACGACCAGGCCGAGGTCCTTCCAGCGCACGCCGGTCTGCAGCAGCCGGTGCGTGCCGACCACGATGTCGACCGTGCCGTCGGCCATCCCGGCCATGATCTCCTTGGACTCGGCCGCGTCGGTGAACCGCGACAGGCCCTTCACCGTCACCGGGAAACCGGCTACCCGCTCGGTGAAGGTCTGCAGGTGCTGCTGGGCCAGCAGGGTGGTCGGCACGAGAACAACGACCTGCTTGCCGTCCTGGACAGCCTTGAACGCGGCGCGCACGGCGATCTCGGTCTTGCCGTAGCCGACGTCGCCGCACACCACGCGGTCCATCGGGACCGCCTTCTCCATGTCGGCCTTGACGTCGGTGATGGCGGTCATCTGGTCGACGGTCTCGGTGAACGCGAACGCGTCCTCCATCTCCTGCTGCCACGGTGTATCCGGGGCGAAGGCGTGACCCGGCGCCGCCTGGCGGGCCGCGTAGAGCTGCACCAGCTCGCCGGCGATCTCGCGAACGGCCTTGCGCGCCTTGCGTTTCGTGTTCGCCCAGTCGGACCCGCCGAGCTTGGACAGGCTCGGCAACTCGCCGCCGACATAGCGGGACAGCTGGTCGAGCGATTCCATCGGCACGAACAGCCGGTCGCCGGGCTGGCCGCGCTTGCTCGGCGCGTACTCGATGACCAGGTACTCGCGGCGGGCACCGCCGATGGTGCGCTCGATCATCTCCACGAAGCGGCCGATGCCGTGCTGATCGTGCACCACCATGTCGCCCGCGGTGAGCGCGAGCGGGTCGACCTGGTTGCGGCGCTTGGCGGGCAGCCGCTTGCCCTCGGTGGGTGCGGTGACCCGGTTGCCGGTCAGATCGGATTCGGCGACGACGACCAGGCTCGCGTCGTCGAAGATCAGGCCGTCGTGCAGCGAACCGCACAGCACCCCGACCACGCCCGGTTCCGGCACCGCGCCCGCCGCCAGCGCGGCGGCGGGCACCTCGGCGTCGGCGAGGCGTTCCAGAATGCGTTGCGCCGTACCGTGTCCGGTCACCACGACGACCGCGCGACCGCCGGTGGCCACGTGCGCGCGCAGCGACGCGAACATGGTGGCGACCAGTTCTTCGGACCCGCGCGCGGTGGGACCGGCCAGCACGGGCAGGTTCACCTCGACCGGATCACCGGAGCTGAGCGGGCTCAGCGTCCACCACGGCATGCCGAGTTCGTCGGCGCTGGTGTGCAGTTCGGGCAGGCTGCGGTAGCCGGAGGCGGCCAGGTCTAGACCGTGCGCGCCCAGCGGCGCGTCGCTACCGAAAGACGCTGCGGTCCACGAGGCTTCGAGGAATTCCTCGCCGGTGCGCACGAGATCGGCGGCGCGGGTGCGGATCTTCTCCGGGTCGCACAGCAGCAGGTGGGTGCCCGGGGGCAGCGCCTCGGTGAGCAGGCTCAGCTTGCCGGGCGCGAGCACCGGCAGCAGGGCCTCCATGCCGTCGACCGGGATGCCCTCGGCGATCTTGTCCAGCATCTCGACCAGGGCGGCATCGGCCGCGTTGTCGGCGGCGACGGCGGCGGCGCGTTCGCGCACCGGCTCGGTGAGCAGCAGTTCGCGACAGGGCGGCGCGACGATGGTGTCGAGGGTGTGCTCGCTCAGCGAGCGCTGATCGGCCACCGAGAACGGGCGCAGCTCGGTGACCTCGTCACCCCAGAACTCCACGCGCACAGGGTGATCCGCGGTCGGCGGGAACAGGTCGAGGATGCCGCCGCGCACGGCGAACTCGCCGCGCTTGCCGACCATGTCGACCCGGGTGTACGCGAATTCGACCAGGCGGGCGAGCAAGGCGTCGAAGTCGTAGTCGGTGCCGACGCGCAGCACGATCGGTTCGATATCGCCGAGACCCGCCGTCATCGGCTGCATCAGCGAGCGCACCGTGGTCACCACGACGCGCAGCGGCTCGGGGTAGACCGGGTCGTCGGGGTGGGCCAGCCTGCGCAGCACCTCGAGCCTGCGGCCCACCGTGTCGGGGCCGGGCGAGAGCCGTTCGTGCGGCAGCGTCTCCCAGGACGGGAACATCGCCACCGACGGGCCGAGCATCTCGGCCAGCTCGACGGTCAGGTCGTCGGCCTCGCGGCCGGTCGCGGTGACAACGACCAGCGGCTGCTGGGCCGCGATCGTCGCGGCGACGAACGGGCGCACCGCCGAGGGCGCGACCAGTTCCACCCCGGACTTGCCGACCAGGTCGGCAACCGTCCGCAGCGCGGCGTCACCCCCAGCCGCCTCGGCCAGACCGGCGAGCGGAGGACGAAGGGAGGACATGAACGCTCCTGATACGCAGACGGGATGTTCCGGGTCGAGTCTAATCACCGGCCCCGACACGTTCGGCGCACGCCTCCTGCCCCGCCGCGGTGATGTCGGGGTTCGCGCCCGACGAGGTGATTTCCCCCGTGCCCGCGTACCGTCGAGGTCGTGAGTCTGGCTCAGCGGGAACGCCACGCCCTGGTGGCGACAATGATCGAAGCGGGGCCCTCGGCCCCGACCCTGTGCGGTACCTGGACGGTGCACGACCTGGCCGCCCACCTGGTGGTCCGGGAACGTCGGCCGGATGCCTCGCTCGGCATCCTGGTGAAGCCGCTGGCCGGATACCTCGACGCGACCCAGGACAAGATCGCGCAGCGGCCCTTCGCCGAACTCGCCGAACTGGTCCGCACCGGACCGCCCTGGTGGTCACCGCTGCGGCCGGTCGACGCGTTCGCCAACCTCACCGAGATGTTCATCCATCACGAGGACGTCCGCCGCGCCGAACCCGGTTGGACGCCACGGGAATTGGCGGCGAACGACGAGTCGCGGCTGTGGTCGGCGCTGCGCACGGTCGCCCGTGCCGCCTATCGCAAGGCACCCGTCGCGGTGGCGCTGGCGACGCCGGACGGCGACCGGATCACCGCGCACAAGGCGCCCGGCGCCGAGGTCGTGCTCACCGGCAGGCCGTCGGAGCTGTTGCTGCACGCGTTCGGCCGCAACGAGGTCAGGATCGAGACCTCCGGCGACGAGGCGGACGTGCGCGCGGTGCTCGCCACCGATCGCAGCGTCTAGAGCACGTAGCGGCGCAGGCGGCGGGCGGCGAACTCGCGGAAGTACGACAGCTTCTCCGGCGGCACGATCGAGGGCAGCAGGAAGTACCAGGCACGTTCCATCCTGGCCGCCATCTCGTCCATCGACTCGGTGCCGACGGCCACGATGTGCACGCCCGCCGTCAGCTCGTGCAGCAGCAGGCCGACCACGTCGGCGTCCAGGTCGGCGTTCAGGTCGCCCTGGGCGATGGCGCGCTCGGCCAGCACCCGGTACGTCTCGCTCCAGACCTTGGCGATGTTGTCGCCCTGGGCGCCGCGATAGTCGCCGATCTGATGGTTGAGCTTGAGCATCGCCCCGACCATCGGATCGTTCATCGACAGGTCGGCCACCACGTAGGTGATCCCGATGCACGCCTCCAGCGCGGGTACCCGGGAATCGAAGAATCCCTGACACGAGCCGACCAGGCGCTCGTTGCCCTGATCGACCACCGCCCTGGCCAGCTCCTCCTTGGAGCCGAAGTGAAAGTACAAGGCGCCCTTGGTCACATTGGACTGCGCGATGATTTCGCTGAGGCTCGCGTTGGCGTAGCCCAAACGGAGAAAGACATCGGCAGCGCCAGCAAGGACGGAGTCGCGGGTGATCTCCGCGCGCGCTTGCCTAGCCATCAGATCCGCCTGTCATCCAATAATCCAGCCATCCTGAAGTAGACCGACATCCCGAAGTTTGATCGACATACCGCCCGGCAGCACCCAAAAGGATGGGTGAACCGTACCACCAGGCGGCTACGGGGCAGCCGAATCCTGGATTCACTGTGGCAGTAGGCGCTATCGTCCGGTTACCCCGCCGATCCGCGCGCCTGCCCGGTATTCCATTCGGAGCTGAGCCCCGGTTCGGCTTCCAAGTGGCTCAATCCGTTCCAGCACAGATTGACCAGATGCGCCGCGACCACTTCTTTCGGTGGTTCGCGCTCGTCGAGCCACCACGTCGCCGCGGTGGACACCATGCCGACGAGTGCCTGCGCGTAGAGCGGGGCGAGACTGGTGTCGAGATCCCGGCGAGCGAAATCGCCGGCCAGCAGGTGCGCGACCTGGTTGACCGCCTCGTTGAGCAGGCTCGAATAGCGGCCGTCGGCATTGGCGGCCGGCTGATCGCGCACCAGGATCCGGAAGCCGTCGGTGCGTTCCTCGATGTAGGTGAGCAGCGCCAGCGCCACCTGCTCGAGCCGGACCCGCGAGCGATTCTGGGTGAGCGAGGAGGTGATCATGTCCAGCAGCATCGACATCTCGCGGTCGACGACCACCGCGTAGAGACCCTCCTTGCCGCCGAAATGCTCGTAGACCACCGGCTTGGACACCTGCGCACGCTGCGCGATCTCCTCGATCGATGTCGCGTCATACCCTCGCTCGGCGAACAACGCGCGACCGATCTCGATCAGCTGCTGCCGCCGCTGCGTACCGGTCATCCTCGGTCTAGCGATCCGCCCCGGTTCAGTCACCAGATTCCCCGCTCTCCTACCGCCCGACAGTCCTACAACTGTCTCAGACCATCACCCCACCCCACCGCAGACCCCACCCCACCCGCCGCGGGTACGGGCCAACTTGCCACCTCAACAAGGCTTGCCGCGTCCCGAGCTCACCCCGCACCTCAGTCCGGCCAAAATTTTCGGAGAGGCGGGCCAGCCAGAATTTCCGGGGAGGCGGGAACTGTGCGAGGATCATGGCCGTGCCGTAGCACAGTGGTGGGCTCTCACGGCCCACTGGTGTGGCGATCCGCCGTAGTGTAATGGCAGCACCTCTGATTTTGGTTCAGATAGTTCAGGTTCGAGTCCTGGCGGCGGAGCACACGGACACAGTGACGTATCGTCGGCCCGCACCATCACCGACCGAACCCGCCACAGCACACTCGCTGACAGGCAGCCGAGGGAGATCCATGCCACCGCAGACCGCCGTCGTCGTTCTCGCAGCGGGTGCTGGGACGCGAATGCGGTCGAAGACTCCGAAAGTGCTGCATCCATTAGCCGGTCGGTCGATGCTCTCGCACGCGCTGCACGCCGCCGCCGAGATCGATCCGACCCACCTGATCACCGTGGTCGGCCATGACCGCGACAAGGTCGGCGCCGCCGTCGCCGAGGTCGGCAAGGACCTCGGCCGCGAGATCGTCAGCGCGGTGCAGGAGGAGCAGCTCGGTACCGGCCACGCGGTGCAGTGCGCACTGAGCTCGGTGCCGACGGACTTCGACGGCGATCTGCTCGTCACCTCGGCCGACGTGCCGCTGCTGGACGGACACACGCTCGCCGCGCTGCTCGACGAGCACCGCAGCTACGCCGAACGGCCCGCCGTCACCGTGCTGACCTTCGTCCCCGACGACCCCAACGGCTACGGCCGGATCGTGCGCGACGCCGACGGCCAGGTCGCCGAGATCGTCGAGCACGCCGACGCGACGCCGGCCCAGGCCAAGATCAAAGAAGTGAACTCCGGCGTCTACGCCTTCGACGCCTCCGTGCTGCGCACGATGATCGGAAGGCTGTCGACCGCCAACGCACAGCACGAGCTCTACCTGACCGATGTGCTGCGGCTGGCCCGCGAGGCCGGGCATCCCGTGCACGGCGCGCGACTCGTCGACTCCAACAAGGTGACCGGGGTCAACGACCGGGTGCAGCTGTCCGAGGCGGGCGCCACCCTCAACCGGTACATCCTCGAACGGCACATGCGCTCGGGCGTCACGATCATCGATCCGGCGACGACCTGGATCGACGCGACCGTGCGGATCGGGCGTGACGCCGTGCTCCGGCCCGGCACCCAGCTGTTCGGCGAGACCCACATCGGCGAGGACGCCGAGATCGGGCCGGACACCACGCTCACCGACGTCGTCGTCGGCGCGGGCGCGAGCGTCATCCGTACCCACGGCGAGCGCGCCGAGATCGGTGACGGCGCGACCATCGGCCCCTTCAGTTACCTGCGGCCCGGCACCGTCGTCGGCGACGCGGGCAAGCTCGGCGCCTTCGTCGAAACCAAGAACGCCACGATCGGAGCGCACTCGAAGGTGCCGCACCTGACCTACGTCGGCGACGCGACCATCGGCGAGCACAGCAACATCGGCGCTTCCAGCGTCTTTGTGAACTATGACGGCGTCAACAAGCATCACACCGTGGTCGGTTCCCACGTGCGGACCGGTAGCGACACCATGTTCATCGCCCCGGTCACCGTGGGTGACGGAGCCTATACCGGAGCGGGTACTGTGCTGCGTAGAAGCGTTCCACCGGGGGCACTGGCCGTGTCGGGTGGGCCACAGCGCATCATTGAGAACTGGGTGCAGCGTTACCGTCCAGGAACCGCTGCGGCGCGCGCGGCGGCGGATGCCATCGCGGCAAACGAGACGTCTGATCAGACAATCGAGCAAAAGGATGGCAACCAGCAGTGACCGCGTTCTCGATCGACAACCAGAAGAACTTGATGCTCTTCGCCGGCCGGTCACATCCTGAGCTGGCCGAGCAGGTCGCCAAGGAACTGGACGTCGACATCACCCCGCAGACCGCGCGTGACTTCGCCAACGGCGAGATCTTCGTGCGGTTCGAGGAGTCGGTGCGCGGTTCCGATGCCTTCGTGCTGCAGAGCTTCCCGGCTCCGCTGAACCAGTGGCTGATGGAACAGCTGATCATGATCGACGCGCTCAAGCGTGGTTCGGCCAAGCGGATCACCGCGGTGCTGCCGTTCTACCCGTACGCGCGCCAGGACAAGAAGCACCGTGGCCGCGAGCCGATCTCGGCCCGCCTCGTCGCCGACCTGCTCAAGACCGCGGGCGCCGACCGCATCATCACCGTCGACCTGCACACCGACCAGATCCAGGGCTTCTTCGACGGCCCCGTCGATCACATGCACGCGCTGGTGCAGCTCTCGGAGTACATCCGCACCAACTACCCGTCGGACAACCTGGCCGTCGTCTCCCCCGATGCCGGTCGCGTGAAGGTCGCCGAGAAGTGGGCCGACTCGCTCGGCGGCACGCCGCTGGCGTTCATCCACAAGACCCGCGACCCGCTGGTGCCCAACCAGGTGAAGTCCAACCGCGTCGTCGGTGACGTCGAGGGCCGCACCTGCGTGCTGATCGACGACATGATCGACACCGGTGGCACCATCGCCGGTGCGGTGAAGGTCCTCAAGGAGGCCGGTGCGGGCGACGTCATCATCGCCGCCACGCACGGCGTGCTGAGCGACCCGGCGGCCGAGCGCCTGGCCAACTGCGGTGCCAGGGAAGTCGTCATCACCAACACCCTGCCGATCAGCGAGGAGAAGAAGTTCCCCACGCTGACCGTGCTGTCCATCGCGCCGCTGCTGGCGCGCACCATCCGCGAGGTCTTCGAGAACGGCTCGGTCACGGGACTCTTCAACGGCAACGCGTAACTGACGCTATGACGGAACGGCCCTTCGGCAGCAGCTGAGGGGCCGTTTCTGGTGCCAGGACCGAGTGCGTGGTAGGCATGGAACCCAGGACGAGCGAGGGGGACGCCATGGGGACCGAACCGGAACGCCGGGTAGAGCTGGGCAAGGATCCCGTCGCGCCGCGGGTGCAGGACGCGCCCGCGCCGACCGAGCGGATGTGGGTGGACGACGCCCCGCCCGCCGAACTGCCACCGCCTGCGCCCGCCCAGCCCGAGCTGCCGTGGGCCGGGATCGAACGTCCGGCGCCGCCGGTCGAGCTGCCGCCGTATCCGCCGCCACCGCCCGCGCCGGTCTACCCGCGGGCGTATCCCGTTCCGGGCCAGGTCGGTTATGGCGCGCCGCGGTATCCGCTGCCCTATCAGCCCGTGCCGATGCAGCGCTACGGGTATGCCGACACCACCCCCATCTGGTCGATCCTCAGCTTCTGCTGTGTCGCGGCGTCGGTGGTCGGCGGGGCGATGCTGTGCGGGCTGCCGATCCTGGTGACGGCGCCGACCGGGATCGTGCTCGGGATCGTCGGGCACGCCAAGGGCGAGCAGATGGGTAAATGGGCGGCGATCGCCAACGGTGTCGTCGCGGCGCTGGCCGCGCTGGCCGTCGTGCTGTTCGTGGTGGCGCTCGGCGGTCTCTGACCGGCGCGGGCGATACTGCATCGATGGACGCTTTCACCGGGTTCCCGCTGGCGGCCCTCGACTTCTACGAGGACCTCGAGGCCGACAATTCCAAGGCATTCTGGACCGCGCACAAGCAGACCTACGACGAGGCGGTGCGCGCGCCGATGACGGCGCTGGCCGCCGAACTCGAACCGGAGTTCGGGCAGGCCAAGATCTTCCGGCCCTATCGCGACGTCCGCTTCTCCGCCGACAAGACGCCGTACAAGAACCATCAGGGCGCGGTGGCGGGCACGGCGCCCGGTGTCGGCTGGTACGTGCAGATCAACGCGGCGGGGCTGTTCGTCGCGGGCGGCTGCTACCAGATGTCGCCCGCGGCGCTGGCGACGTTGCGAGCCACCATCGACGACGACGTCCGTGGCGCCGAGCTCGAGGCGATCCTGGCGGCGGCGACCGCGGCGGGGTACACCATCGGCGGTGACCGCCTCAAGACCAAGCCCAAGAGCTACTCCATCGACCATCCCCGTATCGACCTGCTGCGCCACAAGTCGCTCATCGCGAGCCGGGAGTTCGGCGCGCCCGACTGGCTGACCACCCCGGCGGCGGCCACCGAGATCCGGCGGGCGTGGACCGACCTGCGGCCGCTCGTCGAGTGGTTCACCGGCGTCTTCGAGGGCGTCGAGCACTGACTACCGGGCGTGGCTACGGTGACGGAGGCCGACCGGAGGCCGATACTGGGCTTATGAGCCGTGAACCGCTGGACATGGACATGGGCGACGACGATCAGGCCGACGACATCGTCGAATACGAGCGGTACGTCGAGGACCCGCCGGAGGACTACGTGATCCGCAATCACGAAGCCGACGCCGACGGCTTCCTCGGCATCAACGAGGAAGTCGGCGAGGAGTGGACCGAGAACGGCGCCGCCCGCCAGGCCGTCGAGGAGGACGAACGCCCTGCCGAGGTCTCCGCCGTCCGGATAGTCGGCGACGACGGCGTCGACGGTGACCTCTACGACGACGCGATCAACGGCGAAGAAGGCGTCGAACGCGACCTCGAGGGCGACGAGAACCTCACCGCGGGCGAATACCTCGCCGACGAGCTCGACCTGTAGCCCTCAGCGTCGTTCGGCCAGGACCAGGGCGAAGCGGTCGTCCTGGTCGGTCCAGGTGTGTACCGTGGTGAAGCCCGCGGCGTCGAGTTCCGCGCGCAGGCCGTCGGGGCGGAACTTGGCGGAGATCTCGGTGCGCATCTGCTCGCCCGCCGCGAAGTCGACGGTCAGGTCCAGGTCGGCGACGGTGGCGGTCATCGCCTCGGTGGCGCGCAGGCGCATCTCGATCCATTCGTTCTCGGCGTCCCACAGCGCGATGTGCTCGAACCTGTCCGGGTCGAAGTCGGCGCCGAGGCGGTGGTTGAGCACGTGCAGGACATTGCGGTTGAACTCCGCGGTGACGCCGGCGGCGTCGTCGTAGGCGGGGACGAGGACGGCCGGGTCGATCACCAGGCCCGCGCCGAGCAGCAGCAGCTCGCCGGGTTCGAGCACCTCGTTGATGCCGGACAGGAACTCGGCGCGCTCGGCGGGCACCAGGTTGCCGATGGTGCCGCCGAGGAAGGCGATCATCCGGCGGCCGCCGCGCGGCAGATTGTGCAGGGTGTCGGTGAAGTCGCTGACGACGCCGTGCACGGCCAGGTTCGGGTACTCGGTCGCGATCTCGCCGGCCGCGCCACGCAGCGCCGAGGCCGAGACATCCTGCGGTACATAGGTTTTCAGAGAGCCTTCGGCGCTGAGCGCGTCGAGCAGCAGGCGGGTCTTGGCGGCCGAGCCTGACCCGAGTTCCACCAGCACCTCGGGGCGGGCTGCCGCGGCGATCTCGCCGACGACCCGCTGCAGCAGGGCCCGCTCGGTGCGGGTCGGGTAGTACTCGGGCAGTTCGGTGATCTGCTCGAACAGCTCGCTGCCGCGGGCATCGTAGAACCATTTGGGCGGCAACGATTTCGGGGTGGCGGTGAGGCCGGTGCGGGCGTCGGTGCGCAAGGCCGCGGTGAGGTCGTCGTCGGTGAGGTGGATGTCCAGCAGCGGCGCGGTCATGAACGGACCCTTTCGGTGACGGGAAGCTCGAGAGCGGTGATGGTGCAGTGGCCGGGGCCCGCGATCACCAGTTGGCGATCGGCGACCGGCTGCCACCGTGGATCGTCGTCGTACGGTTCGGAGCACAGCACGGTGTAGTCGTCGGCGACGAGGACCGACAGCGCGTGCCAGCAGGTGGTGGCCCACAGCTGGGTCCCGTTGCCGAGCAACAGGTTCAGGCGGGCATTGGGCTGGTGCCGCAACACCGCGGTAGTCAGCAGGCGCAATGCGTCGGCCGCGTCGGCGACCGGGCCGCCGGGTCGGATCGCCCCGAGCAGGCCACGAAGCAAAACCCACAGCGCCGCGGAATCGGTGAGCGCCTCGGCCTGCAACAGCGCAGCGGCCGAACCGAACAGGGGCGCGGCATCGGGGCGGATCCGCACCGATTCGGCGGACTGCGCTGCACCGGCGTACTCCGCGCCGGAAAACGCCCCGGCAGACGAACCCGACGGCACCGCACCGTTTCCCTGGGCATGTAACGAACCGGGGGGCGCATCGAGTCCTGGTGCGGAGGCCAGTATCTCGTCAAGGTCGGCGAGGGCGAGCGCCAGTGTTGTCCGCCAGTCGGGGACGACGCCGTTGTGGCTGAACGCCCAGTGCTCGTCGACGAACGGCGCGCAGGCCGCGCGCTCCACCGGCATACCGACGGTGGCCGACCGGACGGCGGCGAGCACGGCGCGCGACTCCACCTGCCCGAGCACCTCGGTGACGGCCGGATCGGTCCAGATCGGCGCGGGGTTGCGGTATCTGGTGACCGCGTCACGCGTGCCCTCGACACCCACCTCGGCGCGACGCCACCAGGCGACGCCGAAACCGTCGGCGTTGATCGTGCCGCCGCCGCGCATCTCCCGCGGCGCCCAGGACTGCACGTACAGCGACTGGGGGCCGCGCACGACGAGTTCGCCGACCGCCACCGGCGGGCCGACGTATCCGAGTTGCCTGCACATCAGCGTCCACCCTCGTGCCGCGCGGGTCGGCAGCGCGCGAAATCTCGCCCGCCCATCAGCATCCGCCTTCCCACCGTGCCGCCTGATAGCGCGCGTAGTCCAGCCCGGCCATCAGCGTTCGTCCTCGCTCAGGTCGCGGGCCAGGCGGAACCCGGCGAAGATCTGGCGACGGATCGGGTGGTCCCAGTTGCGGAAGGTACCGCGGCAGGCGACCTCGTCGGTGCCGAACGAGCCGCCGCGCAGGATGCGGTAGTCGCCGCCGAAGAAGACTTCCGAGTACTCGCGGTAGGGGAACGGGCGGAATCCGGGATACGCCTCGAAACCCGAAGCGCACCATTCCCAGACGTCGCCGATCAGCTGGTGCACGCCGGTCGCCGACACACCGGCCGGGTACGCGCCGACGTCGGCGGGCTCGAGGTGTCGCTGACCGAGATTGGCCAGGCGCTCGTCCGGCGTGTCCTCGCCCCACGGATAGCGGCGCGACGCTCCGGTGGCCGGATCGAATCGGGCCGCCTTCTCCCACTCGGCCTCGGTCGGCAATCGCTTGCCCGCCCAGCGCGCGTAGGCCTCCGCCTCGAACCAGCACACGTGCACCACCGGCTGCCTGGGCCGCAGCGGTGCGCTGACACCGAAGGCCCGGCGCGTCCACTGTGTGCCGTCGCGCTCCCAGAACTGTGGTGCGACGAGCCCGGCCTCCTGCCGGTGCGCCCAGCCCCGATCCGACCACAGTTCGGGCCGCTCGTAGCCACCGTCGGCGATGAAGGCCAGGTACTGCTCGTTGGTCACCGGCGCGACATCGATGGCGAAGCCGGGCACGTGCACCGGGTGGGCGGGGCGTTCGTTGTCCAGCGCCCACGGGTCGGCGGAGGTGCCCATCAGGAATTCGCCTGCGGGAACGACGACTTCGCCGCCGATCGGCGCCTGCGCGGTGGGCGCGGGCGGCGCGGACAGTACCGGCGCGCCGAGGCGCAGCTGATGGGTGGCGAGCATGGTCTCGTCGTGCTGCTGTTCGTGCTGGGCGATCATGCCGAACGCGAAGCCGTTGTCCACCAGCGGGTCACCGGACAGCGCGCTGGAACCCAGGACGTCCCAGACCTTGTCGCGCACCGTGCCGACGTAGCCACGCGCCTGATCAGGGTTCAGCAGCGGCAGCGCGGGACGGTTCGCGCGGGCGTGCTTGAACGCGTCGTAGAGCTCGTCGATATCGGCCCGGACGGCCTCGCGGCCGCCGACGTCGCGGACCAGCCAGAGTTCTTCCTGATTGCCGATGTGCGCGAGATCCCAGACCAGCGGGCTCATCAGGGGCGAATGCTGGGCGACGAGGTCGGCCTCGTCGACACTGTCGGTGAGGGTGGCGGTGCGGCTGCGGGCGCGCTGCAGCACTTCGGCGATCCGCTCGCGCATGCGGTCGCGGCCGCTGTGGTCGGTGGGGGCGGAAAGAGTCACGGGATCAGCTCCGAACGAAGAGGGGCGACAACGACATCGGGATCGAAGCGCGGGATCGTCACGATCCGTTGCGTGCCGGCTGCGCCACGGTGAGCGGGCTGCGGCCGGACCGACATCGGCGGGCGGCGAGTCCCAATTCCCGTGCGGCAGTATCTGACCGGGCGTGCTGCTCGGCCAGCTCGAGCAGATCGACTGCGGCTCGACGTAATTCGGGGTCCTGCAGTCCGGTGCGTGCCGCGCCCAGCCACTCTCCTGCCGTCGGGGCGGCGATGGCCGTCGCCTTCTCGACCACCGCCGGTGTCGACAACAGCGCGTCGACGACGTGGATCGGGGTGGTCCAGGTATCGCCGGGCTGGGTGTCGAGGTAGCGGACCTCGAGGTGGCCCGAGGCCCTGACCGGTGGGAACAGGGTGGTCAGGTGATAGTCGAGGTCGGCGATGCCCGGTCTGCGACCGACCTCGTCGTCGAGTGCGCCCGCCAGCCAGTCGGCGAAGGTGGCGCCCGGCGGTGGCGACCAGTCGGCGTCGCGCTCTGTGCAGCGCACACACAGCAGCGGCACGTCCAGCGCCCAGTGCGCGTAGGCCGTGATCGGATCACCCCAGTCGGCGACCGGTGGGCGGGTGCGGGACGGGTCGAGCCGCAGCCAGGTGCGCATCCGCTGCGAGACCCACTCGCCCTGCGGTGCGCCGTGCAGGACGGGCGAGCATGCGAAGGCGGCGATCAGGGCCGGTCCGAGCGCGTAGAGCGCCGTCCAGCGCGCCCTGACCTCGTCGGGATCGACGCCCGCGTCGACGCTGACCTGGGTGGCGGCGGTATTGCACATCATCAGGCCGCCGAACGGACCGACACCGGCGAACCGGCGTTCCATGGCGGCGTAGCGAGGGAGCCTGAGCAGCCGCCCGGCGGGCCGATCGGCATCGGCGGCGGCGGAGATGATGTCGATATCGTGGGCGGCGAGCAGGTCCCGCAAACGGGCCGCATCAGCGCGCAGATTCCGCGTCAGCGCCTCGGTATCGGCGAACGGGGCGCTGGAAAGTTCTATCTGACCACCCGGTTCGAGGGTGACCATGCTCCCGCCGGGCAGGGGTGCCGCGGCCGAAGCCGGGGCGATCGAGGTGGGCGCGTGTGGCCCGAGGGCCGCTGCCATCAGCTCGAGCGAGGGGCGCGCACCGGCGGGCCCGGCGGTGAGCCACTCCAGTTCGGCGCCGATCAGCGCGGGTGGTCCGAGCTTGAAGCAGACACCGCCGACATAGGCCTCCGCCGCCGCTCTGGACGATAGTTCGCCCTGGTCAGTGGCGGAATCAGGCCACGAAGAACGTTCCAGAGTGACCGCCATGCCAACCTCCGCGTGCTGTGTTCCATCGGGGGAATTCGCGTGTTCGTGCAACCGACTCATTCCAGAGTAGCGACGGGCACCGACAGGAAAAGTGACGAATTGGGGAACGCCTCGGGACGCTAGGGTCGTCGCCATGATGGATCTCGCCGCGATCAGAGCCGCCACCCCCGGACTTGCCACCGGACAGGTATTCCTCGACAGCGCCGGATCCTCGCTGCCACCGCGGGTGGTCACCGACACCGTCATCGGCCATCTGCACCGGGAAGCGGAGATCGGTGGCTATCGTGCAGCAAACGAACGTCTCGATGACCTCGCCGCGGTGAAGACCTCGATCGCGACCCTCATCGGCGCCACCGCCGACACCATCGCGCTCAGCGACAGCGCTACCCGGTCGTGGGCCGATTTCGCCTACTCGCTACCCCTGCGCCCCGGCGATCGCGTCCTGATCTCCGGCGCCGACTACGCCAGCAACGCGATCGCCGCGCTCCAGCGCGCCAAGCAGACCGGCGCGGTGGTCGAGCACATCCCCAGCGACGACACCGGCCGCCTCGACACCGACGCGCTCGCGGCCATGCTCGACGAGCGGGTACGGCTGGTCTCGCTCCAGCACGCGCCCACCAACGGCGGCCTGGTGAACCCCGTCGCCGAGGCCACCCGGATCGCCCACGAGGCGGGCGCGCTTGTCCTGCTCGATGCTTGCCAGTCGATCGGCCAGCTGCCGATCGATGTCGCCGAACTCGGCGTCGACGCGCTCTCGGCCACCGGACGCAAGTGGCTGCGCGGCCCACGCGGCACCGGATTCCTTTACCTCCGCGAAGAATTGGCGCAGACAATGGAACCGGCCAGGCTCGACCTGCACAGCGCCGAGTGGGTGAGCGAGCGCGAATATCGCCTCGCCCCCGACGCGTCCCGCTTCGAATTCTGGGAATGCGACGTCGCCGCCCGCCTCGGCCTCGGCGCCGCCGTCGACTACCTGCTCGCCCTCGGCCCCGACGAGGTCTACGCCGCCGTCGCCGAGCGCGCGGACTACCTCCGCAAAACCCTGCCCGAACTGCCCGGAGTGACCGTCCGCGACCTCGGCACCGAACACAGCGGCATCGTCTCGTTCACCGCCGACGACCACGACCCCGTCGAACTACGCGACCGCCTCGCCGACCACGCCGTCACCGTCACCGTCAGCCACGCCGGCTCCACCCTCCTCGACATGACCGCCCGCGCCCTCCCCGCCATCGTCCGCGCCTCCCCCCACTACTTCGTGACCACCGACGACCTCGACCGCTTCGTAGCCACCCTGGCCGACATCACCCGCTAGCCGGGCAGACGACCCGGTCGGCCAGGGTCCTTGCCGAGGGCAACGAACTGCGCCAAGGCAATTCACCAGGAGGGCACACGGCCGATCGACGGCAGGTCTATCGTGGTCGCACCGGGGCGCCACGCGTTGCCACGCCTACAGGGGCGCCGCGGCAGCGGTTCATCGCGCCCAGGTCAGAGTGGCAACTGTTCAGCTGATGCGGGAAAAGTCGGCACTATCGGGTAGACCATATGTGGACCGCTACGCTGCCCCCTTCGCCGCCGAGAGCTGATCGGCGAGGGTGCTCGGGTGTCAGTCGGGGTTAACACCCGTTGGGCGGGCGGGGATTTTCTGTTGGGAGCACGGCCGTAACCGATCGTTGGCGTAAAGGGAGTCCGACGTTGAGCAGGTTCACCGACGAAATGTTTGCCACAGCGCTGACCAGCCCACGGGGGCTGGTCACCGGGGAACCGGAGGCGCCGCTGCGGCAGACCTGGGGGGAAATTCATCGCCAGGCGCGGCGGATGGCGGGTGGTCTCGCGGCCGCCGGGATCGAGCACGGTGACGCCGTCGGCGTGCTCGCCGGGCTGCCCGTCGACATCGCGCCGGTCTGTCAGGCGATCTGGATGCGTGGCGCCTCCATCACGATGCTGCATCAGCCGACGCCGCGCACCGATCTCGCGGTCTGGGTGCGCGACACCGAAACCGTGCTCGGCATGATCGAGGCCAAGGCCGTGGTGCTCGGCGCGCCGTTCGCCGCCGCCGAACCCGTGCTGCTCGAACGCGGGATCACCGTGGTCAAGATCGAGGACCTGCACTCCGGCCCCGACACCGATCCGGTGCCGACCACCGAATCCGATATCGCCCTGCAGCAGTTGACCTCCGGATCGACGGGGTCGCCCAAGGCCGTGCGCATCACCCACGGCAACTTCAACGTCAACGCGCGCGCGATGTTCAATCGCGTGAAGTTCCAGCTCGACGACGACGTCATGATCAGCTGGCTGCCGCTGTTCCACGACATGGGCATGGTCGGATTCCTCAGCGTGCCCATGCAATTCGGCGCCGAGGTGGTCTGCGTGACCCCGCTGGACTTCCTGGCGAGGCCGCTGCTGTGGGCGGAGCTGATCGACAAGTACCGCGGAACCGTCACCGCGGCACCGAATTTCGCCTACTCGCTGCTGGCCCGGCGGCTGCGGCAGGCCGAGCCGGGGTCGATGGACCTGTCCAGCGTGCGATACATGTGGAACGGCGCCGAACCGGTCGACCCGGACACGATGATCGCGCTCGCGGAGGCGGGCAAGCACTTCGGGCTCAACCCGATGGCGCTGACCCCCGTGTACGGCATGGCCGAGACGACGCTGGCCGTGTCGGTGCCCGACTGCGGCCACGGCATGGTGCTCGACATCATCGACGCGGATCTGCTCGAGGCCGTCGGCAAGGCGGTGCCGGTCGCCGAGACCGGCCACCACGGCACGCCGCGCAGACTGCCGACGCTCGGCCATCTCGTCGACGATCTGGAGGGCCGCGTCGTCGACACCGAACGGCAGCCGCTGCCGGTCCGCACGGTCGGCATCATCGAATTGCGCGGTCCCGCGGTGACTTCGGGCTACGTGACCGTCGACGGATTCCGGCCCGCCCAGGACGAGGAGGGCTGGCTCGACACCGGCGACATCGGCTACTTCACCGACGCGGGCCTGATCGTGGTGTGTGGGCGGATGAAGGACGTCATCATCATGGGCGGCCGCAACATCTACCCGACCGATATCGAGCGGGCCGCGCTGCGCGTGACCGGCGTGCGTCCCGGCAACGCGGTGGCGGTGCGCCTGGACGCGGGCGAGAAGCGCGAAAGTTTCGCGGTGGTGGTGGAATCCAACGACTACCAGGAACCCGACGAGGTGAAGCGGATGGAGCGCGAGATCGTCCACGAGGTGTTCGCCGAGGTCGGCGCGCGCCCGCGCACGGTCGCGGTCCTCGGCCCCGGCGCCCTGCCGAAGACGTCGTCGGGCAAGCTCCGGCGCGCCGCGACCGCGGTGCACCTGCGCTGAAACGCACTCGGCGCGCCCAGACGAATTCGCCTGGGCGCGCCGGGAGTTCAACTCAATGCAGCGAGTTCTGGGCGGTTTCCAGCCCGACCTTCAGCAGCAACTCGACCGCGTCTGCGGCCTGTTCGACGATCACCGGGACCTCTTTACGTTCCGGGGCCGCGAACGGCTTGAGCACGTAGTCGGCGGGATCCTGGCGTCCCGGCGGACGGCCGATGCCGATCCTGGTGCGCAGGTACTCCTTGGTGGTCAGCGCCTGCGAGATCGACCGCAGACCGTTGTGGCCGCCCTCGCCGCCGCCCTGCTTGAGCCGGATCGTGCCGAACGGCAGATCCAGCTCGTCGTGCACGACGATCACCTGGTCGACGGGCACCGAGAAGAACTTGGCCAGCGCGGCCACCGGCCTGCCGGACAGGTTCATGTAGGTGCGCGGCTTCGCGATCAGAATCTGGCGCCCGTCCAGCCGCGCCTGCAGCAGGTCGGCGCCGGACTTCTTGTGTACGGCAAAACGGCCGCCGACGCGCTCGGCGAGCACGTCGGCGACCAGGAAGCCCACATTGTGGCGGGTGCGCTCGTATTCGGGGCCGGGGTTACCCAGCCCCACCACGAGTGCGGGCCCGGAAGATTCGGTCATCGGCCGAACCGTGGTGCGGGAGTCTTACTCGGACTCGGACTCGGTCTCCGCGGCCGGCGCCTCGGCGGTGGTGCCTTCGCCCTCGCCCTCGACCTGCGCGGCGGACGGCGCGGCGATCACGTTGACGATCAGCGCCTCCGGGTCGCCGGCCAGGGTGACGCCCGCGGGCAGCTCGATGGAGCCGGCCAGGATCTGGGTGCCCGCCTCGATGCCCTCGACCGAGATCTCGATCGTCTCGGGCAGCTTCAGCGCGTCGGCCTCGATGGACAGGCTGGTGGCTTCCTGGGTGATCAGGGTGCCCGCGGCGGCATCGCCGGTGACGACGACGTTGACGTCGGTGGTGACGCGCTCGCCACGCTTGACGATCAGCAGGTCGGCGTGCTCGATGTAGCGGCGGATCGGGTGGACCACGACCGACTTGGTCATCGCGAGCTGCTGCTTGCCGTCGACGACGAGGTTCAGGATGGCGTTGGTGCCGTGCTCACGCAGGATGGCGGCGAAGGCCTTGGCGTTGAGGTTCAGGTGCTGCGGCTCGGCCTGGTGGCCGTACAGCACGGCGGGCACGTTGCCGTCGCGACGGGTACGGCGAGCGGCGCCCTTACCGAATTCGGTGCGGACGGCGGCTTCGATCTGGTTCACGTCGGACATGACTGAATGCGCTCCTACGGCTCTTCCGGGCTGGTCATTGTGGCGACCCATCTGAGGGGTCAACGTCTACTCGTCGGACGAAGAACGAACGAGGACGACCGGGAAGGCCGAGCCGCGTCGATCACGGTGAGCACAACCACTAGGGGCAACTCACCCTCGCCGAGACAACCCGACAACCATACCGCATCGGCATACCTGACCTGAAACCGCTACCTGTCGAACTCCCAGCCCCCACGCCCCGACCCCGAGGAGGGGCAGGCCGCGAAGCGGCCGTCGCGGCCGTCCTGCCGGTCAGGTGCCGTTGCGTAGGCGACGAAGGAGCAAGCAACGGTGCCTGACCGGCGGGACAGGAGGGGCCGCGACCTCGAGCGCGCCAGCGCTCCAATAGAATTTGCCGACCACTGCGAAAGGTTCTGCGTTGACCGAGTCCGGAGATAGCGCCGCCCCCACCCCGCGCGGACTACCCGCCGAGGTCGCGCGCCGCCGCACGTTCGCCGTGATCTCGCACCCGGACGCGGGTAAGTCGACGCTGACCGAGGCGCTGGCGCTGCACGCCAAGATGATCTCCGAGGCGGGCGCGATCCACGGTAAGGCAGGCCGCAAGTCGACCGTGTCGGACTGGATGGAGATGGAGAAGGCGCGCGGCATCTCGGTGAGCTCGACCGCGCTGCAGTTCAACTACCGTGCCGCCGGGTCCGATGTCGACAATGTCATCAACCTGGTCGACACCCCCGGTCACTCCGACTTCTCCGAGGACACCTACCGCGTGCTCACCGCGGTCGACGCCGCGGTCATGCTGATCGACGCCGCCAAGGGCCTCGAGCCGCAGACGCTGAAGCTGTTCCAGGTCTGCCGCCACCGCGGTATCCCGGTCATCACCGTCATCAACAAGTGGGACCGCCCCGGCCAGGCGCCGCTGGAACTGCTCGACGAGATCAGCGAGCGGATCGGCCTCACCCCCACCCCACTTTTCCTGCCGGTCGGCATCGCGGGCGATTTCCGCGGCCTGCTGCGCCGCGGCCCCGAGGGCGAGGCGAGCGAGTACATCCACTTCACCCGCACCGCCGGTGGCGCGACGATCGCGCCGGAGGAATCGCTGACGCCCGCCGAAGCCGAGGCGCGCGAGGGCGAGGCCTGGACGACCGCGGCCGAGGAGAGCGAACTGCTCTCGGCCACCGGGCAGGACCACGACCAGGAGCTGTTCCTGGCCGGGCAGACCTCGCCGGTGATCTACGCGTCGGCGATGCTGAACTTCGGTGTGCGCCAACTGCTGGAGACGCTGGTCGCGCTGGCGCCCGCGCCGGGCGCGCGGGCCGACGTCGCGGGCAAGGACCGCGAGACCGGTGATCCGTTCAGCGCGGTGGTGTTCAAGGTGCAGGCGGGCATGGACACCGCGCACCGGGACAGGCTGGCGTTCATGCGGATCGTGTCCGGCGAGTTCGAGCGCGGCATGGTCGTGACGCACGCGCAGACCGGTCGCCCGTTCGCCACCAAGTACGCGCTGACGGTGTTCGGCCGCGAACGCACCACCGTCGACACCGCCTACCCGGGTGACGTGGTCGGTCTGGTGAACGCGACCGCGCTCGCGCCCGGTCACACCCTGTTCGTGGACAAGAAGGTGGAGTTCCCGCCGATCCCGAGCTTCGCCCCCGAGCATTTCGCGACGCTGCGCGCGCAGAGCGCAGGCAAGTACAAGCAGTTCCGCAAGGCCATCGACCAGCTCGACTCCGAGGGCGTTGTCCAGGTGCTGCGCAACGACGCCCGCGGCGACCAGTCGCCGGTACTCGCGGCGGTCGGCCCGATGCAGTTCGAAGTGGTCACCGCCCGCATGCAGGCGGAGTTCAATGTGGAAACCCAGCTGGATTTCCTGCCCTTCACCCTGGCCCGGCGCACCGACGCCGAATCGGCGCCGGAACTGGATCGCCAGCGCGGTGTCGAGGTGTTCACCCGCACCGACGGCGCGATCCTGGCCCTGTTCAGCGACAAGTGGCGGCTGCAGTACATCGAGAAGGAACACCCGAAGCTCACGCTGGAACCGCTCGTCGCGACCGCGGACTAACTGGTCAACTGTCTGAGTCGGCCCTACGCGGCCGGTCCGGGGTTGCGTTCCACCGAGGAGATGTGGTTCTCCTGCGCGATCATTCCCCAGCGGCTCGCGGTCAGACGCAGGCTGGGCAGATCGCTGAGCGAGAGCACCACCTCATAGGTGCGCTCGTAGCCGGTGTGCGCGATGCGCCAGTGCCCGTCGTCGCAGCGGACATAGCGATCGGTGTAGAACGCGGCGCCGCGCAGGCACATGTTGTGCTCGGGGATGATCACCGTGTCGGCGAGATACCAGGTGCCGGTCGCAGTGTCGCCGTCGACATCGACCTCCGGATGATCGCACCGATGCTCGGTGATGACGTGCGGTCCGAGGGTGTTGCGCAGGAAGGCCAGGAAGGCCTCACGCGATTCGAACTGCAGGTATTCGCTGTAGGTCGCGGTGGCTTCGGGGATCAGCGTGTCGGCGAACTCGTCCCAGGACTTGGTGTCCAGCGCGCGCAGGTAGCGGAACTTGAGCCTGCTGATCGCGATGAGGTCGTCGGGGTGATCGGGCGGCCGCACGAACGGTTCCGGCTGCTCGTCCTGTGCTTCTTCCGGCAACTCTCCGGCCATCCGGCCCTCCCCCGTCTCCGGCCCGGCGACCAGCGGTTCGTCGCCTCCGGGTAGCAACGATCCCGGCCGCACCCATGCGGGCGCGACAGGTTCGTCGACCCGCATGTCGTTCGGTGATCCGGACCCCTGCTCCATCCCTCCACGATCCCACTGAAACGCGCGCAGTGCCCGATCTGTATCAGATCGCTATCACTGCCGACACCGGAGCGTGATCTCCGGCGCCGGCGCCCCGCGCTGTCTCAGCTACCCGATGGTGAAGCAGGTGCGGCAGAAGTCCTCGCCGAATTCCGAGAGCCGCAGGCTCTTGCGCACGATCTTGGGCGCGCGGCCCGCCTTCTTGAGCGCTTCCTCGACCACCGGCTGCACCTCGAGCACCATGTAGCGGCTCAGCACGACCGGGTCGTCGGAGGTGAACGTCAGGCCGAGGCGGTTGAGGTTGATCAGGTAGGAGCGGGCCCGGTCCGGGTAGCGCACGCCGGCCTGCTCGGGCACCGAGGTCAGGTCGCCCTGCACCAGCTCCGAGCCGATGCCGAGCGGGCGGTTGGTGCGCACGTCGACCGAGGGCTGCGGGCCGTTGAGGGCCATGAACCGCAGGATGCGGGCCTCGTCGGGCGCGATCTCGTCGAGAATGCGGTCGTAGGCCGGGTGCACGTCCTCGGTGAAGTAGACGTCGGCCGAGCGGGCCAGCAGTGCGTCGCCGCGGCGGCGCAGGTCCTCGGTGCTGGCCGAGCGCAGGTACGGGCCGACGGTGATGGCCTGCTGGGTCGACCCGTTGGGCGTCGGCACATAGCTGACGATCTCGCGCACCGACCCCTCGGTGACGCCGAGCGCGCTGCGCGCGATGGAGCGCAGCGCGTTACCGGTGCGCTCCGCGATGTCGGCCGAGGACTCGCCGTCCAGAGCCGCCTGGGCCAGTTCCTTGGTCACCTCGTAGGTGGTGCCGACAGCCCATTGGCTGCCGCGCACCGCGGTCCCGGCGGCCAGTCCCGCGGCGCGGAACACGCCTCGGATCAACCGGGCTTCGTTGCTGATCTGTCGCTGCTCGACATCCGAGCTGCGCTCGACGGCGCGGGTACCGGCACGGGCCAGGTCCTGTCCGGTCCTGTCGTCTGTCACGTCCTACTCCGAAGTCTCGCCATGTGAACTTCTCGCTCACAGATTATTGCCCGACCACGCTTCAGGCACAGTGCGTTCGCAGCGCGCCCCCTGAACGCGCTGGTTGTGTCCTGTCATCAAATGTGGTGGTGCTCATTGTCGCGACTCGCCAGGGCGAGTACGGCATTCGGGACAGGTTCTGTGACTGATGTCTCAGACACTACCCTGTGGCCTGACGCACGACGAATGGACCCAGTTCCGCATCTCACAGTAGGGTCACCTCGCCATGGGGGTGCAGGTGCTAATTTTGGTTTGCCGGTGAAGGCGGTGGTCACCGGATTACGGCAGGAGGGTGTCGTTGTTGGAGAGTGTGTTCGGGTTACACCCGACACTCCTGCTCGAAATTGTGACCATTCCCCTTTTCACAGGAATTATCGGTTACATCACCAACTGGACCGGCATTTTGATGCTGTTCCAGCCGATCAAGTTCTACGGCGTCAAGCTGCCGGGCCTGCGCGCGGTCTTCCCGTACCTGCCCAAGCGGATCCAGGTGTTGCCGCTGCTCAGCTATGACGGCCGGATCGGCTGGCAGGGCATCGTGCCCTCGCGCGCCGACAAGATGGCCAGCATCGCCGTCGACAAGGGACTGTCCAAACTGGGCAGCGTCTCCGACTTCTACCGTGAACTGGATCCGGAGAAGCTGGCCGAACATCTGGCCGAAGTCGCCGACGCGCAGATCAGCGACATCGTCGAGGTGATCCTGCGTCGCGAGCACCCCCAGCTCTGGTACAACCTGCCCACCCAGGTGCGCGAGATGGTGCATCAGCGGGTGCGCTCGCAGCTGCCGGAGATCCTGCGCGAACTCACCATCGAGCTCGGCACCAACATCGATCAGCTGCTCGATGTGAAGCAGATGGTCATTCGCTACTTCCAGGCCCGCCCGCAACTGCTCAACCAGTTGTTCCAGGTGCTCGGCGCCAAGGAACTGCGGTTCATGCAGAATTTCGGCTTCTATTTCGGCGCGCCCTGCGGCCTGCTGCTCGTCCTCGCGCTGCACACCACCGGCCTCTCGCCGCTGATCGTGCTGCCGATCGGCGGCATCATCATCGGCTGGGTGGTCAACTGGGTCGGCATCAACATGATCTTCGCGCCCGCGCTGCCCAAGTGGTGGTGCCCGTGGCGGCAGGGTCTGCTGATCAAGCGTCAGCCCGAGATCACCGCGGGCTACGCCGAACTCGTCTCCACCGAGGTCGTCACCGTCGCCAATATCGGCGACGAACTGCTCAACGGCCCGCGCTCGGACCGCACCCTGCAGATGCTCGAGGACACCCTGCGCCCGGCCGCCGATCGCGCGCTCGGCCCGGCAAGGCCCGCGGTGAAATTCATGCTCGGCAGCCGCGAATACGATTCGCTGCAGTCCACGATCACCGCCGAGGCCATGACGATCGCGCCGATGGCCTTCGCCGATCCCGCGTTCAATGTCCAACAGGGCAGGCAGGTCAACGAATACATCGCCCGGCAAATGTCCGCACTTTCCCCGCACGACTTCGTGGACATGCTGCGTTCGGCCATCAAACAGGACGAATGGTTGCTTTTCGTCCATGGCGGCGCGCTGGGGCTGCTCGCCGGATACGCTCACATCCTGGTCTTCGGAACAGGAGTAGCGACGACATGGATGTAGACGACGGGACCCCGTCCACCGAGCTGGTGCGACGGCCGGTACCGCCGATCGAAGCCACCGGCGACAGACGCGGCGTGCTGCCCGTCTCGCCGGTGCGCACGGTGCGAGCTGCGACCGGGGTCGCGCGGGTCGCGCTCACCGCGGCCTCGGGCATGACGCTGTGGACCCTCGACACCGCACTCGGGGTCACCGTCACCGTCCTGCGCGGCAGCATGGCGGGCGCACCGCCCAAGGAAGTCCTCGCCGAAGCCGAAGGCGAAGTGCGCGACCGGCTCCGGCACGCGCTCGGCCTGCCGACCGCCGCCGAACACCACGGCGACCCCGGCACGCCGACCCTGCGCGAACAGGGCGCCGAACTGCTGCGCCTGTCCGCCAGTACCCATGCCGCCCAGCCGGATACGCACCCCGCCTACCCCGGCATCCTCGCCGAGATCACCCCGGACGAGGCACGGATCCTGCGGTTCATGCACGTCGACGGTCCGCAGCCCGCGCTCGACGTGCGCACCGGCCGTCAGCGCGCGTTCGGCGGCGAACGCCTGATCAGCGGCCTGACGCTGATCGGCGAGCACGCAGGTCTGCGCTTCCCGAACCGCGTCCCGCAATACCTGCCCAACCTGCGCAGGCTCGGACTCATCGAGTTCACCCGCGATCCGGTCGGCAATCCCAGCCGCTACCAGCTCATCGAGGCGCAGGAACAGGTCCGCGATGCGATGAAGCGCGGTTTCGGCACCAAGGTGAGCTACCGCAGCATCCTGCTCACCGAGTTCGGCGCGGATTTCGTCCAGACCTGCCTGCCGGTCGTCATCGGCGATGGGCGAGAGACCGCGACCTAGAACCGCGCTGAACGTTCACTTTCCGGCCGATCGGTCGAAATCGTGACCGTCGGAGCGTTCAGTGAATGCTCAACGCTTACCAGGCCCTAGTTCTCGGCGAGTTCCGCAAGCTCCATCCAGCGTTCTTCTGCCGCTTCCTTTTCGGCGACGACCTCTTTGAGTTCGCCGCCGAGCTTCACCAGCTTGTCCGGGTCGGTGGCGGCGTCGGCGAGGGCGACGTGCAGTTTCTGTTCGCGCTCGTCGAACTTGGCGATGGTGCGCTCCAAGCGGGACAGTTCTTTGCGGGCGGCGCGGCGGTCGGCCGAATCCGTGGTCGCCGCGGCCGGTTTCGCGGTGACCGGCTTGGCCGAGGTGGCCATCGTGGCGCGCTTGGTGAGGTACTGGTCGATGCCGCCGGGCAGGTTGGTGAGCTTGCCGTCGCCGAACAGGGCCCAGGTGGAGTCGCAGATGCGCTCGACCAGGTAGCGGTCGTGGCTGATGACCACGAGGGTGCCCGCCCAGTTGTCGAGCAGGTCTTCGAGCTGCTGCAGGGTATCGATGTCGAGGTCGTTGGTCGGCTCGTCGAGCAGCAGGACGTTGGGTTCGGCCATCAGGATGCGGGTGAGCTGCAGGCGGCGGCGTTCGCCACCGGAGAGGTCGCCGACCGGGGTGCGCTGGCGCGCGGGGGTGAACCCGAGTCGTTCGGCCAGCTGGCCCGCCGAAATCTCCTTGTCACCGAGCATGATTCGCTGCGCGATCTGCTGGACGGCCTCGAGCACGCGCATATCGGTGGGCAGGTCGTCGAGTTCCTGGCGCAGCCAGCCGATCTGCACGGTCTGGCCCTGGATGCGCTTGCCCGCGGCGGGTTCGACATCCCCGGCCAGCGCGCGCAGCAGGGTGGTCTTGCCCGAGCCGTTGACGCCGACCAGACCGACCCGCTCGCCCGGCGCGAGCCGCCAGGTCAGGTCGCCGACCAGTTCGCGGGCGTCGGGGGTGGTGAGCGTGGCGTTCTCTAGTTCGATCACCACGCGGCCCAGCCGCTTGCGCGCGAACGCGGCCAGCGACACCGAATCGCGCGGCGGCGGCACGTCGGCGATCAGCGCTTCGGCGGCCTCCACCCGGTAGCGCGGCTTGGAGGTGCGGGCCTTGGCTCCTCGGCGGAGCCAGGCGAGTTCCTTGCGGGCCAGGTTCTGGCGGCGGGACTCGGTGGCGTCGGCCTGGCGGGCGCGTTCGGCGCGGGCGAAGATCCAGTCGCCGTAGCCGCCCTCGTAGGTCTCCACCTTGCCGCCGACGACCTCCCAGGTGCGGGTGGCGACGGTGTCGAGGAACCAGCGATCGTGGGTGACGACGACCAGCGCGGTGCGCCGATCCACCAGGTGCCGCGCCAGCCACTGCACGCCCTCGATGTCGAGGTGGTTGGTCGGCTCGTCGAGGACGAGCAGGTCCAGGTCACGCACCAGCGCGGCGGCCAGCGCGACGCGACGGCGTTCGCCACCGGAGAGGTTGGTGACCGGGGTGTCGAGGCCGAGGTCGGCGATGCCGATGCCGTCGAGCACCGAGCGGATGCGCGCGTCGGCGGCCCACTCGTGTTCGGCGATGTCGACGGTCGACAGGTCGTCGGACAAGCCGGCGAGCACGATGGACCCGATGGTGGCACCGTCGGGCAGCACACCACGCTGGGTGACCACGGCCATCCGCAGCCCACCGACCCGGCTCACCCGGCCGCTGTCGGGGGATTCCAGCCCGGTCAGCACCTCGAGCAGCGTCGTCTTGCCACCACCGTTGAGACCGACCACCCCGATCCGCTCTCCCGCGTGCACACCGAGCGAGACGTCGTCCAACAGCGGCTTGACGCCGAAGCTCTTGGAGACCTGTTCGAGGTTGATCAGGTTGGACATAGGTATTGCTCGCCGTTCCGCCTCCCCGCGACTTTGGGCCAGACTCAGGCGCGGGGAGGCGCGCGTCGGCGGCTTACGTTGGATTGCTGGATCAGCTAGCCCGTCCCCGGCGAGTTACCCATGTCCATGCGAGATCTGTTGAAAGCGATCATAGAGGACCGGCCGCTGCTGTTTTGTCCCCCACGGTCCCGGCCCAAGCTCAGGTGGTTGCGATCAGCGCTTGGCCTGCGCATCCGTGTCGAGCACCCGCGCACCGGGCACCGGCCCGCTCGCGGTGCGCACGCTGCGGCACACGCCCGCGCCCGCCAGCTCCGCCGCGACCGCGATCGCCGCCTCTTCGGTGTCGCACAGGAACGCGCAGGTAGGCCCGGACCCCGACACCAGACCCGCGAGCGCGCCCGCGCCGACACCGGCCCGCAGCGTGCGCCGCAGTTCCGGCTTCAGCGACAGCGCCGCGGCTTGCAGGTCGTTGCCGAGCAGGGGTGCGAGCGTCTGCGCATCGCCCGCGGCCAGCGCCTGCATGAGCTTCTGCGGGTCGCCCAGGCGCGGCGGATCGCCCTCGGCGCGCAGCCGGTCGAGTTCGCGGAACACCGCAGGGGTGGACAGGCCGCCCTTGGCGAGCGCGAGCACCCAGTGAAACGTATTGCGCGACAACACCGGGAGCAGCCGTTCGCCGCGGCCGGTGCCGAGCGCGGTGCCGCCGTGCAGGGCGAAGGGCACATCGCTGCCGAGTTCGGCGGCCACCGCGGTGAGCTCGTCGCGGCCGAGGCCGAGGTCCCACAGCTCGTTCAGGCCGACCAGCGTCGCTGCGGCGTCGGCGCTGCCGCCCGCCATGCCGCCCGCCACCGGAATACCCTTGGCGATCGCGATCTCCACCAGGGGCGCGCGCCCGGCCAGATGCGCCAGCCGCACCGCGGCCTTCCAGACCAGGTTGGTCCGGTCGGTGGGCACCTCCGCGGCGCTCTCGCCGCTGACCCGCACGGTCAGCGAGGCCGACGGGGCGAGTTCGAGCTCGTCGGACAGCGACAACGCCTGGAAGACGGTGGTCAGATCGTGATAGCCGTCCGGACGCAGATCACCGACTCCGAGATGCAGGTTCACCTTCGAAGGCGCGCGCACGACGACCGGGCTGGGCACAACTGACAGCACGATCACCAAGCGTAACCGGTTGCACCGACGAGTACGCATGCCGAATCCCGCCCCGAAAGGCGATCCGGCACATACGAGGGCGAGACGGGTTGCGCGAGGTACCCGTGGGGGGTATGTTCAATCGTGTCGGGGACATACCCCAGGACCGTATGATCGAACAGCGAAGGAGTCGGCCATGGCCACCACCACCTACACCGTCACGGGGATGACCTGCGGACACTGCGTGAGTTCGGTCAAGCAGGAGATCGGCAAGATCGACGGTGTGACCAGCGTCGACGTCGACCTCGCGAGCGGCCTCGTCCGCGTCGACAGCGCGAACGAGCTGTCCGAGGCCGACGTCGCGGCCGCCGTCGACGAGGCGGGCTACGAACTGGCTGCATCCTAGGCGGCTGGCGCCGCGTGTTTTCGGCCTCGTGACCTCGCGTCCGAGGGGCGATACTGCGCCTTCGGCGTTCCGTCTCGCCCCTCGGACGCGAGGCGGCCGAAAACGTGGTGGTCCCACATGCGTTAACCAGCGGTTCATTCACCGCTTGGGACGCCGCGAATCATCCACAGCGTCATCCACATCTGCGCTACCCGGCGCAACAGTGCGGATATTCACCCGCTACCGGGTACGCGGCCCGCAGACCATGATCAACTCCGGCACCGGCGAAAACCGGTTGTCCACAATTGCTTTCACAGGCCGTGATTCCGCGAGCCGATGAACAGCCGGTGTACTGCGGGTTCGGAGTGCGGGAACCCGCGATTCAGCTCTGCGCCGCAAGGCGGACGAAAGCCGCCGTATCCAGCGTCTCGCCCCGCGCGGTGGGATCGATACCCGCCGCCATCAGCCTGCGCTCGGCCTCCGCCGGCGAGCCCGCCCAACCGGACAGGGCCGCGCGCAATGTCTTTCGGCGCTGTGCGAACGCGGCGTCGATCACCTCGAACACGCGACGGCGATGCGCCTCGTCCATCGGCCACGGCGGCTCGGCGTAGCGATCGATGCGGACCAGGCCCGACTCGACGCGCGGCACCGGCCAGAACACCTGCGTGCCCACCGCGCCCGCCCGGCGCACCTTGCCGAAGAAACCGGCCTTGACGCTCGGCACGCCGTACACCCGGCTGCCCGGTTCGGCCGCGAGCCGGTCGGCCACCTCGGCCTGCACCATCACCAGCGACACCGTGATGCTCGGCAGCACGGCGAGCAGATGCAGCAGCACCGGAACGGCCACGTTGTACGGCAGGTTCGCCACCAGCGCCGTCGGCATGACGGGCAGCTGGTCGGGGCGCACCCGCAGGGCGTCGGCCTCGACCACCTGCAGTCGGTCGGCCAGGCCGGGAGCCCGATCGGCGACGGTCTCCGGCAGGTAGTTGGCCAGCACCGGGTCGATCTCGACCGCGACCACCCGGTCGACCACATCGAGCAGCGCCAGGGTCAGCGAGCCGAGACCCGGCCCGACCTCGAGCACGGTGTCCCGCGCGCCGACGCCTGCCGCGGCGACGATGCGGCGCACCGTATTGCCGTCGTGCACGAAGTTCTGCCCGAGCTGCTTGGTCGGCCGGACGCCGAAGCGCTCGGCCAGCGTCCGCACCTCGGCGGGACCGAGCAGTGCGGCGCTACCGCGCGCGGGGATCTCTGGTTCGGGCACGGCTAGAACCTACCAACCCGGCCGATCGAGCAGCTCAGCGCTGTGGCGGGGCGGCATGGACACGGTCGAGGAAGGCGTCGATCGCCGCGCGCTGCTCCGGCGATATCGACCCGTGCTGGCCGGTTCCGGGGATCACCTGCTGGTCGACGCCGTTGGCCGCGAACTGCGCGACCAGCGCGGCGTGCAGCGGGGACGGCACGATCGTGTCGGTGACGTTCATCGTCAGCAGGATCGGCGCGTCATAACCGCTGGTCGGCAGGGTCATGTAGGCGGCGAGCACATCGCGGAGCCCGGTGAGCGGGCGCGCCAGCAGATCTCGCGCCGACAGGCCCTTCACCGAGGCGATGATCTCGTCCAGGCACCGGTCACCCGCGGCGTCGACGAGCGAGCGGCCCAGCGGCGTCAGGTAGGAGTCCACGTCGGCCTCGGGATGGGTGGCGCGCAGCCCGGCCAGGATGCTGACCACGAACGAGGTGGCCGAGGACAGCACCGGGATCTCCGGCAGCTCGGGACCGACGAACGGCAGCACCTTCTCCACATCGGAGGCGGGGTCGACGGCGACGGTCCCGCGGAAGTCGAGTTCGGGCGCGTAGCTCTGCTGCACGTGCGCGGTGCTCAGCGCCGCGTGCCCGCCCTGCGAGATGCCGAGCACGCTCCAGGTGCGCGACAGGTTGGGGTCGGCGGCGCGGGCGGCACGGACCAGGTCGATGGTGGCGCTGGCCTCGCTGCGCACCTCGAGGTACGGGTGCGGGCCGGTCTCGAAACGGCCGAGCCCGAGGTAGTCGGGGGCGACGACGGCGTAGCCCTGGTCGACGAACCGCTTGATGAACGCGTCCTCGGCGCCGCGCTGCCGCGGCAGCGGCGCGAGCTCGGGGTCGGCCTGGCCGCCACAGCCGGGACCAGAGCCCGAGGTGCCGTGGTCGTAGGCGAGGATCGGCCAGCCGGTGGCGGGCGCGTCACCGTCGGGCAGGAACAGCGCGCCGCTGGCCGGGCGCAGGGTGCCCGCCGAGTCGGTCATCCAGTACTCGACGACCGACCCCCGGGCCATGCCGTGCCAGCCCGCGGGTTCGGGCTGCACCGCGATGATCGCGCCCGGCGCCTCCGCCGCCGCGGGGGCGAATCCTGCGGCGAGCAACGCGCTCGCGGTGACGGCGGCGACGAACGCCGCGCGCATCGGGGTCTTCGGCAACGGATCCAGCTCTCCACCAGGCGACACTTCCTGGACGAGTGTACAGATCAGCGGAGGTTCCGCCTCGCACATCGAGCAGTCATCCAAAAGCGTTGCACCCCTTGGTTATTCGACTGTCAGCGCAGCGGCGGCGCGGTGTTGACTCGCGCGACGAACCCGTCGAGCGCGTCCCACATCTGCCGGCTGAGCACGGTGTGCTGACCGAATCCGGTCACCGCCTCGAAGTCGACACCACCGGCCGCGAACTGCGCGACCAGGGCGGCGTGCAGCGGCGACGGCACGATCGCGTCGGTCGCGTTGATCAGCAACAGGATCGGCACGTCGTACCCGCTGGTCGGCACGGTCATGTACTGGGACAGCGCGGTCCGCAGCGGACCGTCCGACAGCGAGCGGGCGAACAGGTCATCGAACCCGAGGCCCTTGACGTTCGCGACGATGGCGTCGATGCACTGCCCACCGGCGGCGTCGAGGATTGCCTTGCCCTTCGGCGTGAGGTAGGAGTCGACCTCGGCCTCGGGGTGGGTGGCGCGCAGACCGGCCAGGATGCTCACGGTGAAGCCGGTCAGGCCCGCGGTGCCCTCGATCTCCGGGAAGGCGGGGCCGAGCAGCGGCAGCACCTTCTCCACATCGGAGGCGGGGTCGACGGCGACGATGCCGCGGAAGTCGAGCTCGGGCGCGTAGCCCTGCTGCACGTGCGCGGTGCTCAGCGCCGCGTGCCCGCCCTGCGAGGCGCCGACGGCGGTCCAGGTGCGCGAGAGGTCGGGGTTGGCCGCCCTGGCGGCGCGCACGAGGTCGATGGTGGCGGTCGCCTCGCTGTAGACCTCGAGGTAGGGGTGCGGGCCGGTGTCGAAGCGGCCCAGGCCGAGGTAGTCCGGGGCGACGACGGCGTAGCCCTGGTCGACCAGGCGCGCGATCAGCTCGTCCTCGGCGGCGCGGTTGACCGGCAGCGGCGCGAGCTCGGGGTCGGCCTGGCCGCCGCAGCCGGGGCCCGAACCCAAAGTGCCGTGGTCGTAGGCGATGACCGGCCAGCCGGTGGCCGGCGCATCGCCCTCGGGCAGGAACAGCGCACCGCTGGCCGGACGCTCGGCGCCCGACGAATCGGTGGTCGTGTACTCGATCACCGAACCACGGTCCATGCCGTGCCAACCCGCCGGCCGTAATTCGGTGGCGAGCACGCTGCCCGGTTCCGCCGAGGCGGGGGCGTAGGTGGCGGTCATCAGCGCGGCAGCGGTGATGACGGCTGCGATCGCAGCACGGCTCATGGTCTTCGGCATCAGGGGGTCACCTATCGGGCCGCAGGAACGGGTCAGCGCGCTCGGGCCAGGAATTCATCGATCGCGGCGATCATCGCCTGGTTCAGCTCGCAATGTTTGCCGGTGCCGACGACGGGCGTGTAGTTCACGCCGTTGGCGGTGAATTGGGCGGCCAGCGCGGCGTGCAGGGGCGAGGGCACCGTACGGTCGGTGGCGTTGACCAGCAACAGGATCGGCGCGTCGTAGCCGCTGGTCGGGACGGTCATGTAGTCGGCCATGACCGAGCGCAGCGGTTCCTCGGAGAGGGGGCGCGAGAGCAGTTGCCCCAGCGTCAGATCCGCGACCCGCTCGTCGATCGCGTCCTGGCACAGCGTGCCGATCTCGTCGATGACCTGGCGGCCGAGCGGAGTGAGGTAGTTGTCGACCTGGGCGTCGGGACGGGCCGCGCGCAGTCCGGCCAGAATGCTCACCGAGAAACCGAGGATGCCGCCGCTGACACGATCGGGATTGCCCGGCCCGAGCAGCGGTGCCACCTTCTCGACATCCGATTCCGGGTCGATGGCGATGGTGCCGCGGAAGTCCAGCTCCGGCGCGTAGCTCGCCTGCCGGTGGCCGGTGCCGAGCGCGGCCTGCCCACCCTGCGACATTCCCGCCGCCACCCACACCGGCGACAGATCCGACCGCACCGACCGTGCCGCCCGCAGCAGATCCAGCGTGGCGGTGGCCTCGGTATCGATCCCGAGATACGGGTGCGGCCCGGTGTCGAACCGCCCGAGCCCCAGGTAATCCGGCGCGACAACGGCGTAGCCCTGCGCCACCAGATGCCGCAGGAACACATCTTGCGCCGCCTGCGATTCCGGCCACGGCGCCCCCGCCGGATCCGACTGCCCGCCGCAGCCCGCGCCGAGCCCGGTGGTGCCGTGGTCGTAGGCGATCACCGGCCAGCCACCGGCGGGCACGTCACCTTCCGGCAGATACAGGGCGCCGCTGGCCGGCTGCGGCACACCACCGACACCCTGGGTCCAGTAGTCGATCACCTGCGCGCCGGACATCCCGTGGAACCCGTCGGCCTGCGGAATCACCGCGATGACTGTTCCCGGAGCGTCCGCGTGCGCCATCGGCGCGCACACCCCGATACCCGTCGACAGCACAGCCGCGGCAGCGGCCAGCCGCCAGGCCGAAACCCCACGCATCACAACCACCCTCGACTCATCGACGAGCCGAAACCACCGCACGAGCACAGCGGACCCGGCGAAACCGAGTGCACGGTACCGTGCACGGTCACCCAGTCAACCCGACCCGCCGAGCGCACCCGGAAAGTCGCGACCTACCGCACTCCCGGCCCCGCACCACAACTCGAGTCCGCCATGACCGCACTCCCAGCCCCGCACGACCGACCTCGAGGAGGGTTCGGCCGGACACCGGATCCGATCCGCAGATCCGATCAGCCCAGGCCGAGACGCCCCGTGCACGCGGGCCAGGCGCCCCAGCCCTGACGGGCGCGAGTCACTTCGGCGATGGCGATCTGCTCTTCGCGGGTAGCCAGATCCGCACGCGGCGCGTACTTCAACCCGCCCTGACGTTCCCAGGTGCTCTGGTCGAACTGGATGCCGCCGTAGTACCCGTTGCCGGTGTTGATCGCCCAGTTGCCGGTCGACTCGCAGCGGGCCAGCGCGTCCCAGATCGCGCCGTCGCGAACCGGCGGCACCTCGGTGCCCGGCTTGGCGCCCTTGCGGATCGTCTTGGGCTGGGCGGGGGTGATGACGTTGGAGTTGGTCTGCACGCGACCGGATTCGACGCCGTTGGTGATGGTGACCGCGAAGGTCGCCTCGTGCAGGCCCGGCACGCCCGGGTTCTCGACCACGGTGCGGCTCATGTTCATGGTGACGTCCTCGATCACCAGCTCGGCGGGGTCGAGCGGCAGCGTCTCGGTGCGCTGTTCGATCCGCTGCCGGGTGACGGTGACCTGCATGTCGCCGGTCAGCGGGGTGTCGGCGGCGGGCTCGGCGAAGTCCTGATCCGCGAGCGGAACACCCGCGGCGGTGAGGAATTCGCCGACCGTCGGCGCCGCGAGCCGCACGTCGACCGGGGCAGCGCCACCGTCGAACAGCGTGATGGTGCGCGGGGTGTAGACGCTGAGCGCGGCACCGGCCAGCGGCAGCTTCTCGGTGCGGGTCGGCACCACGTGGGTGTCGGACGGGATCTGCATCTGGGCGAGCGCGTCGCCCGCGGTGAGGCCGGTGGTCCACACCTTGCGCTCGGCGCCGTCGACGGTGATCGTGATCTCGCGACCGCGGTTGAGGGTGATGGTCGCGCCGTCGCCGACCTTGGCGGCCGCCGCGGGGCTCACCTCGTCGTGCTCGGAGAGCTCGTAGCCGGCGTCGGCCAGGATGGCGCGCACATCACGGGACATGGTGCTGTGCTCGATCCGCTCACCGTCGACGACCAGCGCGACCGTCTTGTGGTTCGTGATCGCCAGCGAGGCGCCGACCAGAAGAGTCAGCAGCAAAGCCGCCACCGCCGCGTACAGCAGCGGCGAGCGTGACGAGTTGATCCGAGCAAAAGCCGACATGGTTACAGAACGATAACGACAAGGTTTGCCCCAGACAACACCGATGCGCCCGATCAGCGGGATCGCAGGTCACGATTCGATATAGACATCGCTGGTAGATAACGACCTGGGCACCCGAAAGTGAGCCGAATCACGTTTAACGTCCAGCCCCCTACCGTCCGGACGAAACCGACTAGCGAATGCGGTACAGCCGTCGCGCGTTCGCGGTCGTGATTTCGGCCAGTTCCGCCGGGTCCTGCTCGCGGACTTCGGCCAGCGCGCGCACCGTGTACGGCAGGCAGTAGGACTCGTTCGGCGCACCGCGATACGGGTGCGGCGTCAGGTACGGCGCATCGGTCTCGACCAGGATCTGGTCGTCGGGCACCAGCTGGGCCGCCTCGCGAAGTTCGTGCGCGTTCTTGAAGCTGACCGTCCCGGAGAAGCTGAGCACGTAGCCCTCGGCCACGCAGGCCTCGGCCATGGTCGCGTCGGAGGAGAAGCAGTGGAAGATCACCGTGTCCGGCGCGCCCTCGTCGAGCAGCACCGTGAGCAGGTCGTGGTCGGCCTCACGGTTGTGGATCATCAGCGGCTTGCGGACGCGTTTGGCCAGGTCGATGTGCCAGCGGAAACCCTCGATCTGGGTCTCGATATCCGCGCAGCCCTCGAGCTTGCCCGGCCAGTAGTAGTCGAGACCGGTCTCGCCGACCGCGACCACCCGCGGGTCGGTGGACAGGCGTTCCAGCTCGGCCTTGGCCTTGTCGTCCAGCGCGTTCGCCCGCGTCGGATGCAGCGCGACGGCCGCGTAGACCCGCGGATCCCACTGCGCCGCCTGCACCGCCCACTGCGCGGCGGCGAGATCGTCGGCGACCGTCACGACGTGCCCGACACCGGCCGAGGCTGCCCTGTCCAAGATCACCGCGGTCGACTCGGCATCGGTCGCACCGCAGGCATCGAGGTGGGTATGCGCATCGATCAGCGGCGCGAGCGGCGGCGGAACAGGCGGAGCCGGACGATTCGTGTTTGGCACGCGGATTACAGTAGTTCGCATCATGAGCGAGCGAAGCGAGCGATCAATGGGCACAGCCGCAGATGCGGTCAGGACTGAGCCGAGCGCCAGCGAGGCTCAGGCATGAGCGCATCTGAAGGCGCCGAGGCGCCCGCCTTCTACGTCACCACCGCCATCGCGTACCCGAACGGTGCGCCGCACATCGGGCACGCGTACGAGTACATCTCGACCGACGCGATCGCCCGGTTCAAGCGACTCGACGGTTACGACGTGTTCTTCATGACCGGCACCGACGAGCACGGTCAGAAGATGCAGCAGACCGCGACCACCGAGGGCATCCCGGTGCAGGAACTCGCGGCCCGCAACTCCGACGTCTTCGAGGCGATGGACAAGGCGCTCGACATCTCCTTCGACCGCTTCATCCGCACCACCGACGAGGACCACAAGGCCGCCAGCGTCGCCATCTGGGAGCGCATGCTCGCCAACGGCGACATCTACCTGGGCAACTACTCGGGCTGGTACTCGGTGCGCGACGAGGCCTTCTACACCGAGGAGGAGACCACCCTCCTCGACGACGGCACCCGCGTCTCGACCGAGACCCAGACCCCGGTCATCTGGACCGAGGAGTCGAACTACTTCTTCAAGCTCTCGGAGTACCAGGACAAGCTGCTGGCGCTGTACGAGGAGCGGCCGGAGTTCATCGCGCCCGCGACCCGGCGCAACGAGATCGTCAGCTACGTCAAGGCCGGGCTGAAGGATCTGTCGATCTCGCGCACGACCTTCGACTGGGGCGTTCCGGTGCCCGGCCACCCCGATCACGTGATGTACGTGTGGGTCGACGCGCTCACCAACTACCTGACGGGCGTCGGCTTCCCGAACACCGATTCCGCCGAGTTCCGGAAGTTCTGGCCCGCGAACGTGCACATCATCGGCAAGGACATCACCCGGTTCCACACGGTGTACTGGCCCGCGTTCCTGATGTCGGCGGGGATCGAGCTGCCGGACCGCGTCTTCGTGCACGGGTTCCTGTACAACAAGGGCGAGAAGATGTCGAAGTCGACGGGCAATGTCGTCGACCCGCTCGCGCTGGTGTCCACCTACGGCCTGGACCAGGTGCGGTTCTTCCTGCTCCGCGAGATCTCCTACGGCCAGGACGGCAGCTACAGCAACGACGCCATCGCGGGCCGGATCAACAGCGACCTGGCCAACGAGTTCGGCAACCTGGTGCAGCGCAGCCTGACCATGGTCAACAAGAACTGCGACGCGAAGGCACCCGCCCCCGGTGAGTTCACCGAGGACGACCGCGCCCTGCTCGACCGCGCCAACGGCCTGCTCGACCGCTGCCGCGCCGAGTTCGACGCCCAGCAGATGCATCTGGCGCTGGAGGCCATCTGGCTGACCCTCGGCGAGACCAACCGCTACTTCTCCGCCAACGCGCCGTGGGCGCTGCGCAAGTCGGGCACCGAGGAAGACCTGGCCAGGATGGCCACGGTCCTCTACGTCACCCTCGAGGTGGTGCGCATCGTGGCGATCCTGGTGCAGCCGGTGATGCCGGGTTCGGCCGCCAAGATCCTGGACCTGCTCGCCCAGGAGGGGCGCACCTTCGCCGATATCGCCACTCCCCTCGTCCCCGGTATCGACCTGCCCGCGCCGGAGCCGGTGTTCCCGCGCTACGTCGAGCCCAAGGAGTAAGACGGTGTGGCGCACGGCATCTCACCGTGCGCCACCCGCATCTCAGGTCCAGGCGGCGAGCAGCTTGCTCGCTTCGGCGCCCAGCGCGGCCTGCAGGAACGGACCGAAGCTGATCCGGGCGACACCGAGTTCGGCGAAGTAGTCCTTGGCCGGAGTCCCCGGCTGCCCGATCGCGTTGACCGGCAACGGCAGTTCGCTCGTGAGCCTGCGCAACACGTCGTCGGCGTGCTTGCCCACCGGGTACAGCACGTCGGCGCCCGCCTCGGCGGCCAGCCTCAGCCGGGCGATCGCGCGGTCGACGCGGTCGGCCTCGTCCCCGTCCTGCCGCAGGAACAGATCCGTGCGCGCGTTGACGACCACATGCACCCCCGCCGGGTCGGCGGCCGCGCGCAGCCCGCGCACGAGCTCGGCGTGCTCCTCGGGACTGCGCAGCCGCTTGCCCTCGCTGTGCACTGTGTCCTCGATATTGAGCCCGACCGCACCCGCCGCGAGCAGACCCTCGATGAGCCGCGCGGGCTCGAGCCCGTAGCCCGATTCGATGTCGACCGACACGGGCACGTCCACCGCCCCGGTCACCTGGGTGACGCGCGCGAGCAGCTCGTCGTAGGTCATCCCCTCACCGTCACTGCGCCCGACCGAGTCGGCGACCGGGTGACTACCCATGGTCAACGCCGAAAAACCAGCGGCCACAGCGACATTCGCCGACCACGCGTCCCACACGGTCGGTAGCACCACCGGGTCCCCCGGCCGGTGCAGTTCGAGCAGAGTCTTCGCTTTCGCGTCCAGAGAGGTCATACCGCGATGATGCCGCACCGCGAGTGTCCGCGCCGCCGGACTAGACGCAACCGGTCCGCGGCGGGCAGTTCAGCTGCACATCGAGCACGCGCGCACCGGGGCCTTCGGCACCGAGCCGGTCGTGTTCGTTGACGAGCTTGCACGAGCCGAGCGACAGGCAGCCGCAGCCGATACAGCCGGTGAGGTTGTCGCGTAGCCGGGTGAGCTGGACGATGCGGTCGTCGAGATCCTCGCGCCACGTGGTGGACAGGGCTTCCCAGTCACGACGGGTAGGTGTGCGCCCTTCCGGGAGCCGGTCCAGCGCCGAGCGGATCTCACTGAGCGGGATCCCCACCCGCTGCGAGATCCGGATGAACGCGACCCGGCGCAGAGTTTCGCGAGCGTAGCGACGTTGATTGCCGCTGGTTCGACGACTCGATATGAGACCTTCGCGTTCGTAGAAGTGCAACGCGGACACTGCAACTCCACTACGCTCGGATAGCTGCCCGGGGGTCAGCTCCTTCGTTTGCCAATCGGCCGTCGTCATCTGCGCTCCTCCCGTTTTCGCCCTCAACAATACTTGAGGTTTTCGTGTCGTGTACGAAAACGGCCGGACTCCCCGAGGCCAGGTCTGCGGGTCTTCCGTGCCGACGCGGGCTCCTCGCATTACGGTTTCCGCATGGGAACCGCCCCCGACTCGCGCCTGGCCGTCACGTCCGAGGTCGGCACGCTCCGGACGGTGCTGCTGCACCGGCCCGGCGACGAACTGCGCAGGCTCACCCCGAGCAACAACGATCAACTGCTCTTCGACGGCATTCCGTGGGTGGAACGCGCCCAAGCCGAGCACGACGCCTTCGCCGCCTTGCTGCGCGAACGCGGCGTGGAAGTGCTGCTGCTGTCCGAGTTGCTGGCCGAAACGCTCGAGGTGAGCGGCGCGGCCAGGATCCAGGGTATCTCGGCCGCCGTCGATGCCCGCAGACTCGGGCACGATCTGGCCGATCAGCTCGCCGCCGAACTGCGCAAATTCGAGGCGCGCGAGCTCGCCGACATCCTGATGGCCGGGATGACCTTCGACGAACTGCCCTTCGGCCCCGACACCACCTCGCTGGTGCGCCGGATGCACCACGGCGCCGACTTCGTCATCGACCCGCTGCCCAATCTGCTGTTCACCAGGGACTCCTCGTTCTGGGTCGGGCCGAAGGTCGCGATCACCTCCCTCGCCCTGCCCGCCCGGCACCGCGAGACCTCGATCACCGATCTCGTCTACGCCTTCCACCCGCGCTTCCTCGGCGTGCGCCGGGCCTACGAATCGCACACCGCGCCGATCGAGGGCGGCGACGTGCTGCTGCTCACGCCGGGCGTGGTGGCGGTCGGCGTCGGCGAACGGACCACGCCCGCCGGCGCGGAAGCCTTGGCGCGCAGCCTCTTCGACGACGATCTCGCCCACACCGTACTGGTGGTGCCGATCGCGCAGAACCGCGCGACCATGCACCTGGACACCGTGTGCACGATGGTCGACACCGACGCGGTGGTGATGTATCCAGGTGTGCGGGAAACCTTGCAGGCCTTCACGATCCGCCGCGAGGACGGCTTCTCCGGGCGCAGCGATCTGGACCGGATCAGCATCATCGGACCCGAGCCGTTCCTGCCCGCGGCGGCCGCCGCCATGGGCATCGCGCGCCTGCGGGTGATCGACACCGGCCGCGACGGACCGACCGCCGAACGCGAACAGTGGGACGATGGCAACAACACCCTGGCCCTCGCGCCGGGCGTGGTCGTCGCCTACGAACGCAACGAGATGACCAACTCGCGCCTGACCGACGCCGGGGTCGAGGTACTCACGATCCAGGGGTCGGAGCTGGGCTCCGGCCGTGGCGGTCCGCGCTGCATGTCCTGCCCACTGGCCCGAGACGAGGTATGAGCGATCATGTTCCACGTCGAGCTGTCCGCCGATTCCACTCAGCCGCCGTATGAGCAGCTGCGTATGGCCGTGATCGAACAGGTCCGCGCGGGCACGCTCACCGCGGGCACCAAGATCCCCACCGTCCGCGCGCTGGCCGCCGATCTGGGCATCGCTCCCAACACCGTCGCCCGCGCCTACCGCGAACTCGAGGCCGACGGAGTCCTCGAAACCCGGGGCCGCCAAGGCTCCTTCATCGCCTCCTCCGGCGATCCCACCCGCGATATCGCAGGCCGCGCCGCCGTCGACTACGTGACGACGATCCGCCGCCTCGGCCTCACCGACGCCGACGCGCTCGAGTTCGTCGAGCGGACATTGGACAGCTAGGTTCTACCGCCAGCTCGGTAGCCAGAGGTGGTCCTGCCAGCTGGCGGGAGTGATCGGCTGGGCGGTGAGGATCGGCCAGAGCCAGACGAAGTTCGCGATCACCAGGCCCAGGTAGATGCTGACGATGAGCAGTCCGAGCGCGTACCGCTCGTTCACCGGGGCTGGCAGATAGGTGCCGGTGGGACTGCGCGGTATCCCCGCGGGCCGGGCCGAGCCGAGGATGTCGCCGAGGATCAGCGCGACGCCCATCGCCAGGAACGGCGCGAGCACCACCGCGTAGAAGAAGTACATCTGCCGGTCGAGGGTGAGGAACCAGGGCAGCAGGCCAGCGCCGTAGCCGACCAGCACGGCGGCGTAGCGCCAGTCCTTGCGCACGACCGAGCGCCACACCATCCAGCCGAGCGCGGGCAGCGCCAGCCACCACAGCGCGGGCGTGCCGACCGCCATCACGGCCTTCACGCACTGCGCCTCGCCGCAGCCGGTGACGGTGCCGTCGGCGTAGTAGTAGAGCATCGGGCGCAGGCCCATCGGCCAGGTCCACGGCTTGGATTCCCACGGATGATGGTTGCCCGCCGAGTTGGTGAGACTCGAATGGAAGTCCAGGGTTTCGCCCTGGTAGTACCAGAGCGAGCGCAGTGCGTCGGGCAGGAACGCGAACGGGCCGCCGGTGCCGATCTGGTTGCCGACCGCGTACCGGTACACCCCGTTCTCGCTGGCGAACCAGGCCCAATACGAGGACAGATAGACCACGAGCGGAATGACGACCAGCGCGTACAGCGCCGGGCCCACGTCACGGACCAGGGTGCCGATCCACGGCTTGCGCACCCCGTACGCGCGGCGGGCGCTCACGTCGAAGGCCACGCTCAGCAGCCCGAAGAACATGATGAAGTAGACGCCCGACCATTTGGTGCCGCACGACAGCCCGAGCAGCACGCCCGCGCCGAAGCGCCACCAGCGCACGCCTAGGCGTGGCCCCCAGTCGGTGATTCCGATCCGGCCCGCCAGGTCGGCGGCGGCCATCCGTTCGCGGACCTCGTCGCGGTCGACGATCAGACAGCCGAACGCGGCGGTCACCAGCAGCGCCATGAAGATGTCGAGCATGCCGATCCGGGAGGAGACGAAGGTCAGCCCGTCGGCGATGAGCAGGATGCCCGCGAACGCGCCGATCAGCGTCGAGCGCGACATGCGGCGCACGATCCGGATCACCAGCAGCACCAGCAGGGTGCCCGCCAGGGCCGCGGTGCCGCGCCAGCCCCACGCGTTGTAACCGAACAGGGCCTCGCTGATCGCGATGAACTGCTTGCCGACCGGCGGATGCACCACCAGCCCGTAGGCGGGGTTGTCCTCCACGCCGCCGCCGGTGACCATCTGCCAGGCCTGTGGCGCGTAGTGCTTCTCGTCGAAGACGGGGGTGCGCGCGTCGGTCGGGTAGTTCAGGTTCGCGAAGCGGGTGATCGCCGCGATGACCGTGAGCACGGCGGTGACCGCCCAGCCGCGGGCGGTGTCGAGCGGGCCGAAGTCGGGGGCGGGTCGCAGCGGAGCCGGCGCGACCAACGCCGCCGACCGCGACGGTGGCGTCGCGCGCGTTTCGGTCACCGGGATCACGCCCCGATCGTAGGCGGTGCGCCCATCGAAGTCCGAGCCGACACTGTTCCCCCTCGTTTCCCGGCAGATGCGCGATCCGGCGTGGCGGGCCCGCCTGACAGAATGGCCGAACACCGCATGCAAGCCCCGCCGCCGCACTCGCTCGGTACGGCCAAAATACCGGAGAGGCTGGACAACACTGTGTTGGTCTTAGCGGCTACACCGATGGGCGACATCGGGGACGCGTCCCAGCGACTGCGCGACGCGCTCGGCTCGGCCGATGTGGTCGCGGCCGAGGACACCCGCCGCACCAAGGCGCTGGCGAAGGCACTCGGCGTGGAGATCACCGGCCGGATCGTCAGCTTCTACGACCATGTCGAGACGGCCCGTATCCCCGCCCTGCTCGACGACATCGCGAGCGGCCTCACCGTGCTCCTGGTGACCGACGCGGGCATGCCCTCGGTCAGCGATCCCGGCTATCGGCTGGTCGCCGCCGCCGTCGAACGCGACCTCCCGGTGACCTGTCTGCCCGGTCCGTCCGCGGTCACCACCGCCCTCGCTCTGTCCGGCCTGCCGGTCGAACGCTTCTGTTTCGACGGTTTCGCCCCGCGCAAGGGCGGCCAGCGCCGGGAGTGGCTGCGCACCTTGGCTTCCGAACAACGCGCCTGTGTCTTCTTCGAAGCCCCGCATCGCCTCGCCGACTGCCTCGCCGACGCCGTCACGGTCCTCGGCCCCGACCGCCGCGCCGCCGTCTGCCGCGAACTCACCAAGACCTACGAGGAAGTCGTCCGGGGCACCCTCGCCGAACTCGCCGCCTGGTCCGTCGAGGGCGCCCGGGGCGAGATCACCGTGGTCCTCGAAGGCGCCCAGCCGGTTTCGGCCGACCCGGCCGACCTGGTCACCGAAGTGGAAACACTCGTCGCGGGCGGCATGCGCCTCAAGGACGCCTGCGCCGAAGTCTCCGCAGGCCGCGGCGCCTCCCGCAAGGACCTGTACGAAGCAGTCCTGGCCGCCCGTTCCGCCGAGTAGTCGTCACCCGCGGGCGGGTCCGCTGCTCACCGGTCGAGGACCGCGAGCATGCCCGCTACCGCTCGGGGCCAGGTGAATTGTTCGGCGCGGGTGCGGGCGGCTTTGCGGCGGCCGGTGGTCGGCATGGCGAGGACGTCGGTGACGGCTCTGGCGAAGGCTCGGGGGCGGTCGGCGGCGATGGCGCCGCATTCGGCGGTGACGATGTCGGCGAGGGCCGAGGAGCGGCTGGCGACGACGGGGGTGCCCGCGGCCAGGGCTTCCAGGGCGGCGAGGCCGAAGGTTTCGTGGGGTCCGGGAGCCAGTGAGACATCGGCGGTGGCAAGGAGTTTCGCGACCATCGCGCGATCGCTGATGAATCCGGTGAAGTGGACGGACGGTTCGCCGCCGGGGAGGGCGGGCATGGTGCGAGCGCGGCGTTCGAGCGACTCGCGGCGTGGGCCGTCGCCCGCGACGACCAGCCGGGCGGGGACACCGGCGCGGTGCAGGGCGCCGACCGCTTCGATGCTGCGGTCGACCCGCTTCTCCACCGACAGCCTGCCGCAGTGCACCAGCATCGGATACCCGGCGACGCCGAGGTCAGCGCGCAGCCGGTGGTCACGGCGGCGCGGGCTGAACAGGTCGAGGTCGACGCCCAGCGGCACCAGTTCCACATTGGGTGCGCCGATCCGCTGGAATTCCTCGCGGGCGAAGTCGGTCGTGCACACGACCATGTCGTAGTCGTCGGCGGTGCGCCGGTTGGCCACGTCGGCGAAGCGGCGGGCGGCGGGCCCTGGCAGGAACTGGCCGAGCAGGCGGTCGAGCCGTTCGTGCGAGATCATCACGCTCGCGACCCCGCGTCGCCGGGCCCAGCGCCCGAAACCGCGCAGGGTGAGCCGATCGGAGACCTCGAGCACGTCGGGCCGCAGGCCGCCGAGCACATCGGCCACCCGCCGCGGATCGGCCGCGCGGTAACCACCGGTGCACGGAATCGCCAGCGCGGGCAAGGTGATTCGCAACGCGCCGGTGGGCAGCACTTCCTCGCTGCGCCGCGGCCCCGGCACGATCAGCACCACCTCGTGACCTGCCGCGACATAGCCCTCGCCGAGGTGGTGCAAGGCGGTGCGCAGCCCACCCGATCGCGGGCCGTAGAAGTTGGCGAGCTGCACGATGCGCACACCCCGATCGTTCAGCGACGCGGGTGACCCCTGGAACCAGCCCGTGGAACAGCGCGTGAACAGCGGCGAAAGATGCGGCTAACCGGATTCCGGCGCGCCGTCGAACCAGACCCGCAGCAGGCCGTGTCCGGACGCGGCGGTGGCCATCGCGACCAATTCGGCCTGCGCGGTGAGCCACTCGCCGTCGGCGAAGCGCACCCGCAGCGCGAGCCGCCGTGCCGTCCCCGGCTCGCGCGCGACATCGGCGCAGGCGGCGCGCAACGCGGTCAGGTCGTCCGGGTCGACGGCGGGCCGCTCCACCGCCCACCGGTCCAGCGGGGGCAGCGGCTCGGCGGCCCATTCGTAGATGATCGCGCTGGACAGCTCGACCAGGCCGATACCGACCCCGGCGCGCTGCGATACCGCGCGCAAGATGGTCACGTCCGGGTCGGGCACCCCGTTGTGTTCGGGGACGGCGTGCATCAGACCGCTCACCCGGCGCACCCGCGGTGCGGCCCTGGCGACCATCTGGAACCTGCGCACCGCGTCGTCGTCGCCGAGCATGTCGACCTCGCCCTGCCAGTGACCGCCGGGCACGAGCCCGGTGGCCATCGCGAAGTACTCGACCCTGCCGTCGAACCGCACCATCCGGCCGAAGGCGTCCGGCGGGGTGCGGACCACCCGCACCTCGGCCGGATCGCGGGCGAAGATGAGCTCCTCCAAGCCCGGTCCGTGATAGGCGAGTTCGGTGTCGGCTTCCCAGTCCCACGCCGCCACCTGCCGACGCGGCGGCACCGGCGCCGCGGCCGGTCCGGCCCACAGCTGGACACCGTGGATCCCGTCGAACGCGCAACGAATCGGCTCGGCCAGTATCCGCAGGCCGTCGGTCTCTTCCCGCACCGAGGTCTGCTCGGCCCGGCAGCGCCGCACCGCCGCCGCGGCGACACCCACGCGCGCCTGCCCGAGTTTGCGGTGCAGCCACACCGGTCCAGCCCACTGCCTGACCTGCGCGCCTTCCGCGACGACGGTGGGGTCGAGATCCTCGACGAGGGTCTCGATCAGCAGCCACTCCCCGGCAGGCATCGCCGCGATCAGTTCGGCGCCACGCCGCGTCCCGCGCGTGGCAGATCGAGGTCGAGGGGGATGCGCCCTTCCCGTAGCTGCGCCTCGACTTCCTCGGCAGGCATGGGCCTGGCGATGAGGAAGCCCTGCGCGCGATAGCAACCGAGGCCGACCAGCGTCCTGGCCGCCATCGGCGTCTCGACGCCCTCGCCGACCACGCCGAGCCCGAACGAGCCGGCCAGGCCGATGATCGACTTCACGATCGCCAGGTCGTCGTTGCTGTCGCCGAGACGCTGCACGAAACCGCGGTCGATCTTCACGGCGTCGACCGGCAGCGCCTTGAGGTGCGACAGCGAGCTGTAGCCGGTGCCGAAGTCGTCGATGGCGATCTGCACGCCCATCCGCTTGAGCCCGCGCAGGGTGAGCCTGGTCCGCACGAGGTCCTGCACGACGACATGCTCGGTGATCTCGAGGCAGACGGAGCTGCCGTCGATCCCGAACAGGCGCAGGATGTCCTCGATGCGCTCGACGAAATCGGCGCTGACCAGCTGCACCGGCGACACATTGATCCGGATCACCACATTGGCGGCCAGCCCGCGGCGGCGCCAGTCGGCGAATTGCGAGCAGGCCGAACGGATCACCCAGCGGCCGAGTTCACCGGCGAGGTTGGTGGCCTCGGCCACCGAGACGAACGCGCCCGGCGGCAGCAGGCCGCGCGTCGGGTGCTGCCAGCGGACCAGCGCTTCCAGCGCCACGATCCGGCCGGTGCGCAGGTCGACCTCGGGTTGGTAGTGCAGCACCAGCGAGCCGTCGGAGACCGCGCTGCGCAGGTTCAGCTCCACGTCGTCCTGGAGTTCGAATTGCGCGCGCATGGCGTCGGTGAACACCGCGACCCCGTTGCCGCCACCGGATTTCGCCGACAGCAGGGCATGGTCGGCGCGGCGCAGCACGTCCGACACCGAGGTCTCCCCCGGAATACCCAGCGCGACACCGACACTCACGCCGCGGCTGACCGACTCCTGCCCCACCGATACCCGGCGGCCGATGAGCTGCTGAATTCTGGTCGCCTCGAGCTCGGCGGCCACCGCGTCCATCGGCGCGGCGGGGACGATGACGAACTCGTCGCCGCCGAGGCGCGCGATCATGTCGCCGGGCTCGAGGTTCTGTTTGAGCCTGCGCGCCAGCGTGCGGATGAAGTTGTCGCCCGCGCTGTGCCCGAGGAAATCGTTGAGCGCCTTGAGCCGGTCCAGGTCGAGGAAGAAGGTGGCGATCGGGCCTTGTTCGCCCGCGCGCAGCCGCTCCTCCATGTATTCGAGCAGGGCGCGGCGGTTGGCCAGCCCGGTGAGGTCGTCGTGCAGCGCGATGTAGCGCAGCTTCTCCTCGGCGACCACGCGTGCCTGCAGCTGGGCGAAGAGCGCCGCGATCGCCTTGAGGACGTTGAGTTCGCGCTTGGACCAGGCGCGGTCGCCCATCTTCACGAAGCCGAGGACACCGGTCGACTCGCCGCGCGAGACCAGCGGCACGCAGGCCATGGCCACCTCGGGAATGCCCGAGGACTTGCGGATCGTCTCCTGGTAGTCGGCGCTGCCGTGGCCGGGGCGCACGATCAGCGGCTCGGTCGCGTATTCGAGGGCACGGAAGACCGAGTCGGCGTGCTCGAATTCGACCGTGTGCAGCGGGTCGGGATCGGGGACATCGGGCCTGCGCGGCCATTCGGCGACCAGGACGGTCGCGCGCCGCGCCCGGTCGGTATGGCGCAGATAGCTGACGTCGACGTCGAAGTGGTCGACAAGGGAGGCGAGCACCCGCTCGCTCGCCGCCACCATGGTCGTGGCGTCGACACCCATCAACTCGGAGGCGACCTGCGTCACCAGTGAGTCGAGCGTTTGCCGAGGCACGTTGTCTCCGATCCGCGCTATCCGTCGTTCCTACTGCCGGGCACCGGCAACCGTCGACTGCGAACGCTCGCAGCCGCGGCGTAGCTCAGACGAAGAACCAATGCCACGTTCTCATCCTCAGGGAGTCCCAACAGGTCCTGGAAACGCCTCTGAATGCTGGCAAGTGTATCTGTGAACTCGGGAGAAACGATGCGCAAATCCTCGCGTCGGTCGGCATACAGGAACACCGGGGACACCGGCTGCACCGCCAGCCCCAGCAGTTGCGCCCGTAGCCACACTCTTTCCACCGCGGCACCGGCTCTCGCGTAGTCGGCCAAATCAGGGATACCCCCTGCGCGAGGGCGGAAACCGATTGCCACCAGAGCCGAGCTGGCGCGCACCCGGTCGACGGTGGATTCCCCGAGCGCGGCGCCCGCCGACCACTCGCGCAGCCGGTCCATCACATCGGTGCGGCGGCCGACCTGGAGCTTGGCCAGTTCGTCCGGCGCCGGTTCGAGCGTGCGCACGTCGATGCCGGTGCGCAGATCCTCGCCGGGCCAGCGCAATTCGGCGTAGAGCTGCCCGTGCAGCTGGGGTGTGAGATAGCGGACCCGGTCGCTGGCGCCCAGCAGCTCGGCCGCCTCGGCCAGTGCGTCCGCACCGGTGATCGCGTGCACGGTGGCGTCTTCGGCCGCGGCGGCGGTGCCGAGCGCGGGGACGACAGTGCCCGGTAGCGGTGTCGTCGCGCCGAGCCTGCGGTTGGTGTGCCGATCCAGGGCGAGGGGATAGTCGGCGGCCAGATCGGGGTCGGTCCCCTCGCGTAGCCGCAGCCGGGCGAGCAAGGGCACGGCCGGGTCGTCGACGCGCCATTGCGGCTCGCCGAGCAGGCCGTGGGCGGCCGCGGCGGCGCGGGCGTTGTGCACGGCCGCGCCGACCGCGACGGCACTGCCGCGCAGCTCGATGTCCATCGCGGTGGAGCCGGTGGGATCGAGGGCGATCTCGATCAGCCCCGGTTCGCCGCGCAATCGCCACGGCTGCACATTGCCGCCCGATGGCGCGCGCTGGGCGCAGGCCAGGATCGCCGCGACGGGGTCGGCCGGCGGCTCGTCGACGGGCGGCTCGGGCACGGTGCCGATGTCCTCGTCGAGGTAGCCGGGTTCGGCCAGCGAGTCCAGCGCCGCCTCGAGGTCGACGCGGGTCCGGCCGGAGGACAGCTTGGCGCCCAGCCCGATCCGGCGCACGGCCGCGGTCACGATGGCCGCGCCCAGCTGCACGTCGCTGCCCAATTGCGGCCAGGTGGTGATGGTCTCGCCGACCTCGGCCAGGCTGGCGGCCATTCGCGAGGAGAGCTGGCCCGGGTCGAGGATGCGCAGCACATGCGGCGCCTTGGCCTTGGTGTCGAGGTCGGCCAGCTGGGCACCGGTGGTCGCGCCGAGCAGTCCGTGGAAGGGCTCGCGGCCGGGTTCGAGGTCGTAGCGTTCGACGTCGAACAGACCGCGGTCGCTGGTGTCCATGAGCAGCGGGATCCGCCGCCTGCGCGCGGCCTCGCGGACCGCGAATTTGATGTCGAGCGAATCGCATTCCTCGACGACCACCGAAAGCCCGTCGAGGAACTCGTCGACCGTGTCGATCAGCACCCCTGCCTGCCAGATCTCGACCGGCAGATACGGATCGAGTTCGGCGATCCGGCGGGCGGTGACGACGGACTTGTTGACGCCGACGTCGAACAACCCGCCCGGCACCCGGTTCAGATTCGACAGCTCGATGGTGTCGAAGTCGGCCAGCCGCAGCAGTCCGCACGCGCCTTCCAGCGCCAGCGTGTACGCGACCGAATGACCGACGCTCTGCCCGACGACACCGACCGTCAGCTGCGCGAGGCGCTGCTGCTCGGCGCGGGTGAGCTTGTTGCGATTGCGGTCGGTCCGGATCGCCCGGAACGCGGCGGGGCCGAGGATCGCGACGAGGGCGTGGCGCCACGGGTAGTAGACCCACCGTTCCTCGCCCGGATCGAGTCCGGGCGGCGGGCCGGTGAGCTCGGCCAGTTCGGCGCGCATCCCGGCGCGCAGGTCGTATCGGCGGATGCCGGCCGACCCGGCCAGCTGCCGCAAGGTTGCCGCGTCGGCGTGATCGGCCGGATCGAGCACAAGGGGGCGGTAGTCCGCCGTCTGCGGGTCCGGTTCGATCATCGGCGGGTCCGAACCACGAACCGCGCCATCGCGTGCCATCCGGCGCCGCGGTGAACGCGCCGCAACCCCGCGTCGTTGCGCGCTGCTTCGACAGCCATCGTGTTCCTAGCTCCGTGCTACGCGCCCGCGCGCGATCGGCGTCCTACCGATGCCGACTCGTGCAGTATCCGTCATCCGAATGGAATCCACCAGGCGAGTGGCTAATTTTCCGGAAACACCGCGCGGCGGGTGAGGTATTCGCAGGTCAGAACATGTGCTCAGAGTGATGCCGACAAGATCCAGACCAATCGGTTCGAATCTGGCTACTTCTCAGCTATCAGCCGTGATCGAAACGAACAATTCTACGGTGTCCGGGCCGTGCCAGACCTCGATCTCCTCGCGATAGGCGCGCGAGATCTCCGCCGACGCCGTCGCGTCGTCGACCTGGGCCCACACGTCCTCGACCGGATCGTGGTAGTCGCCGTTGGGCGCGAATCGCGCGTAGATGCCCCGGGGCACCCGCACCATGAGATCGCCGACCGGAACCTCGTCGGGGGTCGCGTATTCCCGCGCCACCAGCGCGTTCCAGTTGCCCGCCGGGTCGGGGACATAGACCGTGTGCAGCGGCTCGCTGCCGCCGGGCCGGTCGCGCAGGCGGTCCTTGAGGAACTCGATCAGGTCGCTGTTGCTGACCTTGAAGCTCGGATGGACTCGCGGCACGGCCAGGCCCCCGTAAAGTGCGCTGCCGCGCACGACGATCGTGTAGCTCATCGCGGATCGACCGCCAGATACAGGTCGATCTTGTACGCGTGCGGGTAGCACTCGAAATCGCCGGTGAAGGTGCGCTTGATCTGGTTGTGCTCCTCGGCGTAGGCGATCTGGGTCCACAGATCCGTCATCACCTGCGGAAAGTTACCGACCGAGGAGAAGCGCGCGTAGGTGCCGCGCGGCAGGCGGGCCGCCAGATGTCCACGGGTCACCTGGTCGAGGGAATCGCACTGGTAGCCGACGATCTGGGTGTTGTAGGTGCTCAGCTCACCGGTGTAGTCGGTGTAGGCGCTGGCGAGCGGACCGCCGAGGTCCTGATGCAGGACGGCCGACCACGCGGCTTCGAGATCCCGGTCGCGCAGCTCACCGAGGGCGCGCTTGGGACTGCGGACCGGCAGACCGGCCACCCATGTCTCGTCCCGCTCGACGATTTCGAACTGCATTGATGACTCTCTCGAAGGGTCGGCTCGGTTGCGCCATGCTATCAACTTCGAACCCGACAGCGGGGACACACCGAGTTGTGCTTACCCCAACCTAACCACATCTGAGCTGGACAAACGTCCACCACCACGCCGTGACATCTCCACGTATTGTCCGATTCACGTCTATGCCCTATGCTCCCGCGCTCGTGTGGATACGCGCGGCGCTCGAACCGCGAAAGCAAGTGGCGCAGTGGGCGATCATCGTCGTGATCGCGGTACTGGCCGGCTATCTCGCGGTCTTGCTCGGCGACCCGCGGCACTTCTACACCGACGACACCGAGGCGCAATACGTGCCGATGTGGCAGCTGCTCGGTACCGAACTGCGGGCGGGCCGGTTCCCGGCGATGGTGCCGTGGGAATGGATGGCGGGCAACTACAGCCTCGAGGAGGCCGGGCTCTACAACCCGCCGCAGCTGCTGGTGTATCTGCTCGCGCCCTCGTTCGACAATCTCGCGCTCTACGCCACCGCGGTGAAGCTGGTGTTCTCCGCGATCGCGGCGCTCGGTGTGTTCCGTATCTGCCTGGCCTACGGCGCCCGTGCGCCCTGGGCCGCGGTGGCGGGCGTCGCGTTCCCGTTCAGCGGCTGGTTCCTGTTCTTCGACGAGGCCAGCTGGTTCACCTCGCACACCGGCACCGCCTGGCTCGTGCACGCTTGGGCCTCGGCCGTGCTGTACGCGCGGGGACGCACCGGGCCGATCCCGCTGTTCGTGTTCCTGTACCTGGCCCTGACCATCCAATACGCCTTCCCCGCCGTCGAATCCGGCCTGATGATCGCCGCCGTCGCCGCGGGCGAGTACCTGTACCAGCGCCGGTGGGCGCCGGTGCTGCGGCTGCTCACCGTGTCCGGGCTCGCGGTGCTCGGCGCGATGGTGGCCAACCTGCCGATCCTGCTGTCCTCGCAGGCGACCTGGCGCGGTGACGTCTCCACCATCCACAACGACCCGTTCCTGACCGTGCCGTGGTCGGAATCGCTGAATGCGAGCCTGCCGAGCACGGTGCCCGCGTTCACCGCCTGGTGGGGCCATGTGCAGCCGCTGCCGATGGTCTATATCGCGTGGTTCGTGATCCCGGCGCTGGCCTTCATCGACTGGAAGGCCGCCGTGCGGACCGCCGCCGACTGGAGCGGAATCGCGCTGTTCGCCGTCGCCGCGCTGATGTGGACGGCGGGACCCGGCGCGATCGGTCCGCTGCGCTGGCCCGCCAGGGTGCTGCCGATGCTGGCGATCGCGCTGCTGGTGCTGGTGTGCGTGCTGCTCAGCCGCTACGGCGTGTTCGCCGCGTCCCGGCGGCGGTACGCGGCGGCGGGCGCGCTGATCGGGTTGCTGTTCGTCCGATCGTTCTCCGCCGCACCGAAACTCCTCGAGCGCCATGTGCTCGCGGTGGCCGTGGTGGTCGCGCTGGGCGCCGGTGTCGTCTGGCTGGCGCGCACCCGCGGAATCACCGCCGCGGCCGCGCTGACCATCGTCGCGACGTTCCCCATCGCCTACGCGCAGGTGGCGGCGGCGCCCGCGACACCGATGTCGTACGGGTTCCCCGAACGCCGCTCGGAGATGACGGCCGCGTTCCCCGATTTCGGCGGCCGCACACTGCAATTGGCCGACCGGATCATGGTGCGGGACGAGGAGCGCACCCTCGCGGCGACCTACGGTTCGATCGCGCTCGGCAGCTACGCCAAGAACCTCGGCCTGCAGTACGTCAACGGCTACACCCCTGTCGGGCACGCGGCGTTCGCCGGGTTGCTGTGCATGGCCTGGGACGGTGGCACCTGCCCAGACGCGTATCGCAAGGTGTTCGCGGTCGAGCCGTCGACCGATACTCCCGTCGTCGATCTGATGCGGCTGGATCGTGTTGTCCTGCAACGTGCCCAGCACCCCGACGCGGGCGAGAAGCCGGCTCCGGCCGGCTGGAAGTTCGTCCGCTACCCCGGCCACGAACAGCAGATCTGGGTGCTCGAGCGGGTCAACCCGCTGCCCTCCCCCGGCGACCTCATCGCGCACGAGTCGGGTGTGCACGCGACCGTGATGCCGGAGGCGGGCCTGACCAACCGGGCCACCGTGTCCTCCGGCACCGGCGGCCGGGTCGTGTTGTCCCGCTTGGCCTGGCCGGGTTACACCGCCACGCTCGGCGACCGCGAGATTCCCACCAGGGCGGTCGCGGGCGTCTTCCTCGCCGTCGACATCCCGCCGGGCACCCAGAACGCCCAGCTCACCGTCACCTGGCGGCCGCCGGGTCTGTCGATCAGCCTCACCAGCGCGCTGCTGGCGCTGATCGGCATCGGTGTCCTGCAGTGGTGGTTCCGGCGGGGCAAGCGCGACACCGAGATCGGGCCCGAACCCGTGGCGGCCTCGCCCGCGCCGGTCGAGCAACCGGCCACCGTCGAGGCCTGAGCTCAGGCCCCGATGGCGGCGGCCAGGTGCGGCCAGGCCTCGCGCAGGTCGGCCTCCCACTGGCCCCATGTGTGCGAGCCGGTCGGCCGGTGGACGTAGGTAGCCGGGATACCGAGCTGACCCAGGCGGTTCGCGAAGGCGGCTGTGCACGCCCCGGCGATCGCTTCGACCGGCGGCATGGGCAAACCCCGGTCGAGGCCGCCGGGCAGCCCGGAGGCCGCCGACAGGAAGATCGTCTTGCCCGCGAGCCTGCCCGCGTTGGCGAAGACGTCGTGTTCGCGCCACACCGCGCCGCCGGGGACGCCCCACATGTTGCCCGGGTTGCCGCCGCCGCGGACGGCCTGGGCGCTGGCCATGCCGATGCCGAGCGGGTCCGCCGCCCAGGGGCAGCCGCTGAGCGCGGCGACGGCGTCGAATCGGGAACCGCCGCGGATGGTCAGATCCAGTGCCGAGGACGCGCTCATCGAGACGCCGGCGATGGCATTGCGTCCGCTCGCGCCGAGCGCGCTGTCGATCACGCCGGGCAGTTCGTCGGTCAGGTAGGTCTCCCAGCGCACCCGGCCGACGCCGGGATCGTCGGCGATCCAGTCGGTGTACAGCGTGAACGCGCCGCCGACCGGCATGACCACGTTGACGTTCTTGTCGGCGAAGAACTGCACCACATCGGTGTCGTCCCACCAGGAGATCCCGTCGTCGCCGCCGCCCAAGCCGGTGAGCAGGTACAGCGTGGGCGCCCCCGCACCCGCCGCCTTGATCACCCGGTTCTGGATCACCCGGTCCATCGCGGGAGAGTACACATCGATCCGGGCGGCCGACCCTCCGAGCGGCGCCTCCCCCGCCACGTACACCCCCGGATCGGCCTTCGCCTGGACACCGCCCAGCGAGGCGACAATCGCGCACACCACAGCAAGCCACACTCTCGATGTAGTCACCGATCCGGTATACCCCGCCGACTCGGCCCAAACACTCAGCCACACGCGCCCCGGCGAGTCCTTTCCGGCATCGGTTTCGAGAGTGACCAGGCTCACCATCGACCGGATCGGTGGGCGAGAAGCCCACTCGACCTGCGTGTTTTCGCCATGCGGGTGCGGCGCTCGAGCCGAAAACAAGGTGATTTGTGTCGGTGGTGAGCGGAATACTGGCCCGCGCCCGATGAGTTGGACCGACGGAATCCGTCTTCTCTCTCGTGGTGCCGGGACACAGTCGACTCGGCATCGGGCCACCGCTTGCCCTGCCGACCCCGCTGCTCCTGGAGGTACCCCGATGCCGGCCGAACTATCCCCATCGATGACGAAAGGCCGGACACCGACCGTCATCCGGGTGCTGGTGCTCGCGACCTTCGTGGTCATCCTCAACGAAACCATCATGATCAACGCGATCCCGCGGCTGATGAGCGATCTGCACGTCACCGATGTCGCCGCGCAGTGGGTCTCGACCGCGTTCATGCTGACGATGGCCGCGATCATCCCGACCACCGGCTGGTTCCTGCAGCGGGTCACGACCCGCCAGGCCTATGCGGTCGCGATGGGCGTCTTCATCGCGGGCACCGTGCTCTCGGCGCTCGCGCCGACGTTCGCGGTGCTGCTGATCGGCCGCATCATCCAGGCGGGTGGCACCGCGGTGATGATGCCGCTGCTGATGACCACCCTCATGACCGTCGTGGCCGAGCAGGATCGCGGCCGGGTGATGGGCAACGTCACGCTGGCCATCTCGGTGGCGCCCGCCATGGGCCCGGTCATCTCCGGCCTGATCCTGCAGATCAGCGTCCCGGCGCTCGACTCGTGGCGGTTGCTGTTCGTGGTGATGCTGCCGATCGCCGGTGTGGTCACCTGGCTGGGCCTGCGGCAGCTCGAGAACGTCGGTGAACCGCAGCCCGGTGTGCTCGACATTCCCAGCGTGTTCCTGGCCGCCATCGGCTTCGGTGGCCTCGTGTTCGGTCTGAGCAAGTTCCACAGCGGCAGCTACACCGTCCCGTCGCTGATCGTGGCCGGTGGCGTCGCCCTGATCGCCGCGTTCGCGCTGCGTCAGGTGCAGTTGCAGCGCAACGGCACCCCGCTGCTCGACCTGCGGGTGCTGCTGTCGGGCACCTACGCCAAGGCGCTGGTCCTGATGGCCATCGCGTTCCTGGCGATGATGGGTTCGATGATCCTGCTGCCGCTGTACCTGCAGAATCTGCGGCACCTGAGCCCGCTGGAGACCGGCCTGCTGGTGATGCCGGGTGGTCTGGCGATGGGTCTGCTCGGCCCGACCGTCGGTCGCCTGTTCGACAAGTTCGGCGGTCGCGCGCTGGTGATCCCCGGCTCGATCGGCATCGCCGTCTCGCTGGCGGGCTTCACCCAGATCTCGCTGACCATGCCGTACTGGCAGCTGCTCGGCCTGCACATCCTGCTGATGGTCTCGCTGGCCGGCGCGTTCACCCCGGTGTTCACCCTCGGCCTCGGCGCCCTGCCGATGCACCTGTACTCGCACGGCAGCTCGATGCTGGGCACCCTGCAGCAGGTGGCGGCCGCCTTCGGCACCGCCCTGGTCGTCACGGTCATGTCGGCCCGCAGCACCTCGCTCGTCGCCGACGGCATCGACCAGACCACCGCCACCCTCGACGGCATGCGCCTGGCCTTCCTGGTCTCGGCCGGCCTGGCCCTGATCGTCATCGCGATGGCGATCCTGCTGCCGAACCGCTCCGACAACCCGCACGGTGCGCACGCTCCGGAACAGTCCGACGAACCCGAGTCGCCGGAACTCGTCAAGAGCTGACAACCCCCGCGAAAACTGCCACCCCCGGTCGCGTCCGACGCGACCGGGGGTGGCAGTTTTCGTATCAGGGCTGGCCGCTGACGACCGCCGTCACCGCGTCCATGAACGACTGGCCACCCGTGATGGCGCCACCCGCGATCGCGCCGACCACCAGGCCGACGGGCCCGGTGATGATGCTGAAGAAGCCGAAGCCGAGCACGGTTCCGATCAGCGCGCCGAGCAGTCCGCCGACGACGACGCCGACCACGTTCTGATTGACCTCGGCGGCAAGTCGGCCCATCGAGTTGATGGGCTGCATCTCGCCGATGTTTTGCGCGGTCACTTTTGGGGTAAGGGTGAGTTTCCGGCCGTCGGCGCTGATTTCCTGCGCTACCGCCATGCGACTTTCGGAAACAATGTAAGTCAGCGGTATTTCAGTAATCACGACACCGTTATCCGACTTCAACGACACCTTGCCGCCGTTGTCGGTCAGTTCGAATTTGCCGTGGTCCACGGTGGTCGTGACGACCCTGGAGAAATCGGAGACAACGGTGTGGTAAGCGACGCCATGATCGACGCCGGACGTCGAAATATCGTGATTGTCCTGCGGTTTCGCGTTCACGGTCCCCGCAGCGATGCCAACGGCCGCGACGGCCAGGAGGGTCGCCGGGATCAACGGGCCGAACTTCATACTGACATTTCCTTCTCAGGTACCTCCGGTCGGCGTGACCGAATGGCGAGCAGCTGTACAGCGTCCGAAGCTTGTGGCAGGGAATGGCAATCGGCCAGACCTGGCCGCGCATCGTTGCCGGATCGTGACCTAGTCATTTGACCGAATCCGTTTGGCCGAACAGGTGATTCGACGAGCGCGCGTCACATGGTGTAAGCATTTGCTTGATTCGAGGTGCAACAGTAAAGCTCTGGAGGACTGTCCGTGTCACGCCAACGTGTTCAAGCCGGTTTAGTCCTGACCGTCTTCATCGCTTCAGCCGCTCTGCTCGCGACCGTGGTGATGGTGGCCGCGATCACCCTGACCTCGGACGATATCGCGGGCAGCGGGCATCCGGCCGAGAACGTCAGCGCGGCAGCCGCATCGGGCACGAACATGCCGTCGGCGCCGGTCGAACCTCAGCTACCCGCCCCCGTCGCCACGCTCAGCTCGGCCGCCAAAACGCCGATCGCGATCCAGCTGGCCGTCGGTGACTGCGTGGTGGCCGAGGGTGAGGGCGAGCAGGTCACGGTCGAGAAGACCACCTGCGGCAGTGACCCTTCCAGCTACAAGATCTTCGACAAGGCCCCCATGGGCGGTACCTGCCCGACCGACACCGATCAGACCTACAGCGAGCGGGTGGGTGCGGTCGAGCAGGGTTCGTTGTGCATGGACATCGACTGGGTGGTCGGCGGTTGCCTGGAACTCGGCAAGAAGGAGCCGATGCACATCGACTGCGCCACCGGGGGAACCACCAAGGGCGTGAAGGTGCTGGACGTCAAGCACGGCGTCGCCGATGCCAACCAATGCGAGTCGGGCAATTTCGGATTCGTCTACAACCAGCGCAAATTCGTCGTGTGCGTCACCCAGCTCTGAGGTCCCCCGGCGGCGATGGGTCTCAGGACTCTAGCGGTCCGTCCAGGTGACCGGCAGTTCATGGACGCCGTAGATGTTCATGTCGGCCTTGAGCTTCACGTCGGCCGCGGGAACGGCGAGTTCGAGGGTGGGAAAGCGGCGGAGTAGCCCGGTGAAGCCGGCGCGCATCTCCAGGCGGGCCAGCTGCTGGCCGAGGCAGAGGTGGACGCCGTGGCCGAAGGACACGTGGCCGCGGGCCGTGCGGTGCACGTCGAGGGTGTCGGGGTTGTCGAAGCGCAGGGGGTCGCGGTTGGCGGCCAGCAGCGAGATGACCACGGTCGAGCCCTTGCCGATCGTCTCGCCACAGAGCTCGATGTCTTCGGTGGCGTAGCGATAGAAGATGTCGGCGACCGAGAGGTAGCGCATGAGCTCCTCGACGGCGTTGGGAACCAGCTCCGGGTCGGCGCGCAGTTCGGCCAGCTGCCCGGGGTGCTCGAGCAGCGCGAAGGTGCCGAGCGCGAGCATGTTGGCGGTGGTCTCGTGACCGGCCAGCAGCAGCAGGAAGGCGATGCCGACCAGTTCCTCGATGCCGAGATCCTCGTCGCGGGCGAGGTCGGAGAGGATGTCCTCGCCGGGTTCGGCGCGTTTGCGCATGACCAGGTCGGCCAGGTACGAGGTCATCGCGCCGTACGCGGCCATCTTCTGCTCCAGTTCCTGATCCTTGACCAGGAACTGGGCCGAATTGACCTGGAAGGTCGCCCGGTCCTCGTACGGGACGCCGAGCAGTTCGCAGATCACCAGCGAGGGCACCGGCAGCGCGAACTCCGTGACCAGGTCGACCGGCGGGGTCAGGCGCGCCATCTCGTCCAGCTGCCGCTCGGTGATCTCGATGATGTGGTCTTCGAGCTGCTTCATCCGCTTGACGGTGAAGGCGCCGGTGAGCTTGCGCCGCAACCGGGTGTGATCCGGCGGGTCCATGGCGACGAACAAGCCCGGGATCTGCGGCGACGGCTCGGTCTGCACGGGCATGCCGGGGGTCTCGTACGCCACATGGACGATGCCGAGGTCCTGGCGGGAGCTGAACCGGGTGTCGGCCAGGAGCCTGCGGACCGCCTCGTAGCCGGTGACCACCCAGCCCTCGTGACCGTCGGGGAAGATCAGTGGGCTGACGGGGCGGGCCTCGCGAAGCCGGGTGATCTCGCTGGGCGGATCGAAGGGGCCGGCATCGCGATGCTGCGGAAGGCCGTGCGGGACGGGAAATTCACTCATCGGTTTCTCCTTGTCGAGGATATGCGCCGGAGCGCTGAATCGGCATGGGCCGCACCGGTTCGGCGCGGCCCATGCGGTGGCCGAGGCCGTTCACGCGGCGACGATGTGCCCGATGACGATGTCGCCGACGCTGTTTCGCGCGAACACCTCGACGGTGTCGGCCGGGTCGTGCGCCGCGGCGACCGGGCTGATCATGTTGTGCACGGTGCCGCTGGTGGTGTTGGTCTCCAGGCGCACCGCGCTGGTGGGGCTGATGCCGACCTCCAGCTCGCCGACGGAGGTCTCCAGGCGCAGTTCGCCGCGGACTGCTTCACCGATGCGGATGTTGCCCTTGGCTGCCTTCGCGGTCACCGAACCCTGCGGGCGCTCGATGACGATGTCACCGAGCGAGACCGTCACGTCACACGAGCCGAGCGCACCGGCGCCGAGCAGGTGCCCGACACCGGCGGTGCTCCTCAGCTGCGAGCCGTCGGGGACCTGGATGGTCACCTCGATGGTGGGGTTGCCACCGAAGGGAGTGTGGGTGCGCCAGCTCTTCGGCGTGGTCACCGTCAGCGCGCCGTCGGTGAAATCGATGGTGGTCTGCTCGGCGGCGCGCACGTCGGCCTTCTTGGTCGCGTCGGCGGGCTTGATCTCGACGGTGGTGTCGCTGCGATCGGAGGCGATGACAGTGACACCGGCGGAGAGAACTTCGACGGTGACGGCGATCGGGGCCGGGGTCTGGAAGGTGATCATCTCGTGCTCCTCGGTGGGTGTTGCCGTTCGGTTGATGTGACTACTGTCGCGAGCGCCGCTGACACGGACCTGACACCGGCCTGACGCACCCGCTGACACGAATTCCGGCCGGTCGAAGCAGGTGTCGCGACCCGTTGACGTCCGAGGCACAATGGGCCGGGTGCAGATCGGGATGCTTGGGCCGCTGGAGATCCGAACAGGGGACGGTGGATCGATAGAGGTACCGGGCGCTCGGTTGCGGGCGCTGTTGATCGCGCTGGCACTCGAAGCAGGTCGCGCGGTCCCGAAGTCGAGACTCGTCGACTGGATCTGGGACGAGCAGCCGCCCGCCGACGCGGCGAACGCCCTGCAGGCACTGGTCTCCCGCTTACGCAGGGCGCTGCCCGACGGGGCTGTCGAGGTGCAGGCGGGTGGATACCGGCTGACGGTGGAACCTCGCGCGGTCGACGCCATCCGTTTCGAACAACTTCTCGACCAAGCGCGCGGCGGCGACGACGCGCACCAGGCGCGGCTGCTACGCGAAGCCCTCGACCTGTGGCGCGGTCCGCTGATGCAGGACATCGGCGACAGCGCGGCCTTCGACGCGGTGATCACGCGCTTCGACGGGCTGCGCCTGGCCGCCATGGAGGATCGCTACGAAGCCGAACTCCGGCTCGGCCGTGGCCCCGAAGTGGTAGCCGAGCTGACCGAGCTGGTGTCCCAGCATCCGGTGCGGGAACGGCTCGTTGCCGCGCTGATGCGGGCACTGGGCGCCGCGGGCCGTGGCGCGGAGGCGCTGACCGTGTACCAGCGCGCCAGGGAGGCCCTCGCCGACGAACTGGGCGTAGACCCGTCACCGGAGCTGTCCGCGCTGCATGTCGCGCTGTTGCGTGGCGAAGTAGGGGGCAGGCCCGCGGCACGCACGACGAACCTGCGCGCCGAGTTGACCAGCTTCGTCGGCAAGCGCGCCGACATCGCCGCGGTCCGTGAACTCATTGCGGCACACCGGCTTACCACCGTGACCGGACCCGGCGGATCGGGCAAGACCCGGCTGGCCGTTGAGACCGCGCGCACCATGCTCGGCGATCTACCCGACGGCGCCTGGCTGGTGGAACTGGCCTCTGCCGACGGCAGTGGCGACCTGGCGCAGTCGGCCTTCGCCGCGCTCGGACTCCGGGACGCGCTGCTCGGCGACGCCCCGAACGCCGACCCGATGGACCGGCTGATCGCGGCGATCCGCGACCGCGAGACGCTGCTGATCCTGGACAACTGCGAGCACGTGATCGAGGCGGCGGCGGCCTTCGCCCACCGGGTACTCGGCGAGTGCAGGCGACTGCGGATCCTCGCGACGAGCAGGGAACCGCTCGGCATCACCGGCGAGGCGCTGTGGCAGGTCGAGCCGCTGACGTTGCCCGCCGACGGCGCGGATGCCCGCGAGATCGAGACCTCCCCCGCCGTCGCGCTGCTGCGGGACCGGGCGGGCGCGGTGCGCAAGGACCTCGCGACCGATGCGGGCACCCTGGCGACCATGGCGCGGGTCTGCCGGGCACTCGACGGGATACCGCTGGCGATCGAACTGGCCGCGGCCCGATTGCGCACCATGTCCCTCGATCAGCTCGCCCACCGGCTCGATGACCGCTTCCGCCTGCTGACCGGCGGCAGCCGCACCGCCATCCCGCAGCACCGAACGTTGCGGGCGGTTGTCGACTGGAGCTGGGAACTGCTCAGCGACGCCGAGAAGATGGTCTTGTGCCGGCTCTCGGTGTTCTCCGGCGGCGCGAGTCTGGAAGCGGCCGAACAGGTCTGCGCGGGCAAGGTCGAACAGTGGGAGGTGCTCGAGCTGCTCACCGCCCTGACCGAGAAATCATTGCTGCTCGTCACCGAGGACGAGGTCCCGCGCTACCGCATGCTCGAGACGATCAAGCAGTACGCCGCCGACCGGCTCGCCGAGGCGGGCGACGCGGAGTCCGCACGCCATGCGCATCTGGCGTACTTCACCGACCTCGCCGCCACCGCCGAGCCGCATCTGCGCCGCGCCGAGCAGTTGGAGTGGCTCGCCGTCCTCGACGCCGAGCACGACAACATCGCGACGGCGATGCGTGGCGCGCTCGCGTCCGGTGACGCGGCCGGGGCGATGGGGCTCGCCGCGGCAGCGGGCTGGTACTGGTGGCTGGGCGGATACAAGGCCGAGGGCAGCGAGCTGGTCGTCGCGGCCGCCGAGGTGCCCGGCGAGGTCGACGACGAGACCAGGGCCACGGTGTACGGGCTGGCCGTGCATTTCGGAACCTCGGGACGCAATGACGAACACCAGGTGGCGGAATGGATCCACCAGGCGTACCGCTTCGGCCGTGACAGCCAGGGCAGCCATCCGTCGCTGCGCTTCACCGCCGCACTGGAACGCATGCTGGGCGGCCCTGACCACTATCTGCCCGCCTTCGAAGCGGTGCTCACCGACGACGACCCCTGGGCGCGGGCTTTGGCGCGCCTACAGCTGGGCAAGCTGCGCACCGTCCTCGGCCACGACGGGCCGGAGGCGGACGAATATCTCGCCCAGGCGCTCACCGAGTTCCGTGCCCTCGGTGAGCGCTGGGGGATTTCGTTCGCACTGACCGAACTGGCGAACCGCACCGCCCTGCGCGGCGAATTCGTCGCTGCGTGTGAGCTGTACGAGCAGGCGATCGGGGTGGTCACCGAGGTCGGCGCGATCGAGGACGTGGTCGGGATGCGATCCCGGCAGGCCCAGCTGTACTGGCTGCTCGACGATGCCGAGGCGAGCACCGCCGCCCTGACCGAAGCACAGCGCTGCGCGGACCGGACCGGCTGGCCGACAGCCCTGGCCGAAGTCGCCTTGGCGCGTGTGGAATTGGCGCGCTGGCGCGGTGACACCGAGCTGGCACTCCAGCAGCTCGACCTCGCGCGCACGCTGTTCGGCAGCGATGCCGAACATCCGAATGTCGCTGCGATGGTGCACGGCCTGCTCGGCTACCTCGCCGATGACCTCGATGAGGCTCGCGCGCACCATAATTCGGCCTTCGAGGCGGCGTCGGCGGCAGGCCACGCTCCGCTGATGGCCCAGGTGCTCGTCGGCATCGCGGACCTGGCGGTGCGCGCGGAACAGTACGAGCAGGCCGCGCGACTGCTCGCGGCGAGCACCGCGACGCGCGGGCTGCCCGATCGTTCCCAGCCGGATGTCGCCAGAATCGAGCAGACAGCACGACATCGCCTCGGTGATGTGGAATTCACCGAGGCGATGCGGGAGGGTGCGCTGGCGAGCAGGCCGGAACTGGTGGCACTCACGCTCGCTTGGTGAACGTGGCACGCGACCACAGGTATCCGACAACGGCGAACCCGGCGCACCAGGCGAGCGCAGCGGCGGTGTAGCCGGCGGAGGGGTTGCCTGCCAGGAATCCGCGCACGGATTCGATGATCGGGGTGAAGGGCTGGTACTCGGCGAACTGCCGGACGCCGGGACCCATCTTCTCCGCGGGCACGATCGCGCTGCTCACGAAGGGCAGCATGATCAGCGGCACCACCGACATACCCGCGGCTTCAGGGGTTTTCGCGGCGATGCCGAGTGCGACGGTGAGCCAGGCCGCGGCGAAGGCCGTGGCCAGCAGGACGCCGAGCGCGCCCAGCCACTGCACAGCGGTCGCCGGGGAGCGGAATCCCAGCGCGAAGCCGACGGCGAGGACGGAGGCGATGGCGACCACGTTGGTCACCATGCTCGCCGCGACATGGCCGGTGAGCACGGCGCCGCGGGAGACGTCCATGACCTTGAACCGGTTGATGACACCGGTGGTCATGTCGGAGCTCACCGAGACCGCGGTGCCGGACAGGCCGTAACTGATGGCCAGCATGAGCATGCCGGGTACCGCGTAGTCGATGTAGTTCTCGCCGACGTCGAACGCGTCGCCGAAGACGTAGACGAAGATCAGCATCATCACCACGGGCATCAGCGCCGCGTTGAAGATCGTGACCGGAGAACGGGTGATGTGGGTGAAGTTGCGGCGCAACATGACCGATGCGTCGAACAGGGAATCGGTGACGGAAAGAGTGCTCATCGTGGTTCGGCCTCCGTGGTGGCGTGCCCGGTCAGGGCAAGAAAGACGTCGTCGAGGTCAGGGGTGTGGATGGAGACCTGGTCGGCCTCCAGTGAGTGGGCGGCGAGCCGATCCAGCAGGGCCCGCAGGGATTTCGAGCTGCCGTCGCCGGGAACGCGCAGGGCCAGCGTCTCGTCGTCCGGGGTGGCGCCGGGCAGGATCCGCGCCGCCGCCGCCAGTTCCGTGGCGTCGGTGAACCGCAGCTGGACGTGGCTGCCGGGCACGCGGCGCTTGAGCTCGTCGGCGGTGCCTTCGGCGACGATGCGGCCCTGGTCGAGGACCGCGATCCGGTCGGCCAGCTGATCGGCTTCCTCGAGGTACTGGGTGGTGAGGAAGATCGTCACGCCGTCGGCGGTCAGCTCCCGCACGATCTCCCACATGGTGCGCCTGCTGCGCGGATCCAGTCCGGTGGTCGGCTCGTCCAGGAAGACGATCTCCGGCTTGGTGACCAGGGTCATGGCCAGATCCAGTTTCCGGCGCATGCCGCCGGAGTAGGACGCCGCCGGCTTGCGCGCCGACTCCACCAGGTCGAATCGTTCCAGCAGTTCGGTGACCACCCGCTTGCCCGCCTTGCCACGCAGACGGTGCAGATCCGCCATCAGCTTCAGGTTCTCCTCGCCGGTCAGCAGATCGTCGACCGCGGCGAACTGGCCGGTGACGCCGATGGCTTTGCGGACTGCTTCGGTTTCGGTCACCAGGTCGTGGCCCGCTACGCGGGCGGTGCCGCCGTCGGCCTTCAGCAAGGTGGTCAGGACGTTCACGGTGGTCGTCTTGCCCGCCCCGTTCGGCCCGAGCAGCGAGAAGATCGTGCCGGTGCCGACGGTGATGTCGATGCCGTCGAGGATCGTTTTGTCCCCGTAGGCCTTTCGCAGCCCGGAGGCCGCAATCGCTGTGCTGTTCATGGGAACTACAGTCACCGGCTCGGCTGATACCGGGCTGACACCGCCCTGACACGTCCGCTGACACCGTCGCCGCCGCGTCGTGCCAGGCGTTTGTCAGCCAGACGTCAGGTCGGCGTCAGCGGGCTCGGCCACGGTTCTCGGTATGACCAGCATCGCCCCCGCCCCCGCCTTCGGTTCCGTCTTCGCCCCGGCGCCGCGCGCGGACTGGTCCGGCCTGCGCACCCGAGTCCGTCAGTTCCTGCTCGGCGAGCACGGCTTCGCCCAGCTGCTGCGCTTCGCCCTGGTCGGCGGCGTCAGCAATATCGCCTACGTGCTGCTGTTTCCGGCCTGCACCGACCTGGGACCGCTGGCCGCCAATATCGCGGGCTCGATGGTGAGCACCCTGATCGCGAACGAACTGCACCGCCGTCTCACTTTCCGGGCGGCGGATCAGGTGGGCTGGTTCGCGGCGCAGTGCCAGGGCAGCGGACTCGCCCTGGCCGGGCTGCTGATCAGCACCGGCACCCTGGCCGGACTCGACGCCTTCGTCCCCGGCCTAGGCGAGTTCACTCAGGCCTGCGCCATGCTCACCGTCATGGCCGGGTGCGGTGGCCTGCGCTTCCTCGCCCTGCGCTACCTGGTGTTCTGACCCGCCAGGCCCGGGTTTGACCTTGACCGTGCGTCAGGGTTGGAGGCTGGTCCCATGACGAACAACAGCACTCCCCCGACTCGGTTCACGCCGCCGGTCGGCGGGTTCCAGGAAGTCGACGGCCACCGCGTCTTCGTGCACCGGTCGGGCAGCGGCGGACCCGCCGTCGTGTTCCTGCCGGGCGCCGGCGCGGTCGGCCTGGACTACTTCGGTGTCCAGCAACAGGTTTCGCAGTTCACCACCGCCGTGGTGTACGACCGTGGTGGCACCGGCTACAGCGACGCCCTCCCGTTGCCGCGCACCGCCGCCGCGGTCGCCACCGAACTGCGCGAGCTCCTGCGCGCCCAGCGTATTCCCGGCCCCTACGTGCTCGCGCCCCATTCGCTCGGCGGTTTCTACGCGCACCGGTTCGCGCAGCTGTACCCGCGGGATGTGGCCGGACTGGTCTGGATCGACGGCCTGCACCGCGACTGGGACGAGTTCATGCCGTCCGCGATGCGGCTGGCCGAGGCGGAGCGGATGGGCACCGATCCCGAGCAGCTCGAACAACTGCGCCCGGCCATGCGTCAGATGCGCACCGAGTTGCTCGCTGCCTACCCGGAGCACATCCGGCGATCGCTGGTCGAAGCCAAGGAGAGCGCCGAATGGACCCGCGTCGGCATCGCCGAGCGCAGCAACCTGACCGCACTGGCCGCCGAACTCCACGCCGGGCCTGGCCTTCCTGATGTCCCCGTGGTCGCGCTCAGCGCGCTGGGCCCCGACCCCACCCAGCCGGCGGAGACGCTGCGCCGGATGCACGACGGCCGACGGCGAATGGACGCGGCCTTGGTGCGCGGCCTCTCGTACGGGGACCACCGAATCCTCGCCGACACCGTGCACCACCGGCTCTGCTTCGACCGTCCCGACGCCGTGGTGCAAGCCATTCGCGATGTCGTCGGCCGAGTCGCGCGCACCTAGACTCGACCCGATCATGTTCGGCGTAGACCCGAGGAGGACGGTGCTCACGATCGGCCAGCTCGCGGCCACCGCGGGCGTGACCGTGCGCACCGTCCGCCACTACCACCATGTCGGCCTGCTCCCCGAGCCCGACCGCGACGCCTCCGGCTACCGCCGCTACACCGCCCAGGCAGCAGTGGATCTCATCCGCATCAGAACCCTCGCCGACGCCGGTGTCCCCCTGTCCCGAATCGACGCACTCCTCCACGCCCAACCCCCCGAATTCGCCGCGGCCATCACCGACATCGACGCCGACCTCCAGCGCAAGATCGACCAGCTCACCGAATACCGCAGCCGGATCGCCGAATTGGACAGCGGCGAACGCCTCGTCCTCCCACCCGAGGTCGTCGCCATCCTGAACCGCATGCGCGCCCTCGGAATCGGCGAACAACGGGTACTCCTCGAACGCGACTCCTGGATCCTCCTGCAAGCCCTGGACCCGGACGCCGTCCCCCACCGCATCCGGGAGAAGAACGCCGAGTTCGACGACCCGGAGACCACCCGCCTCTACCTCGCCGTCGACCGCTCCGCCGACTGGGACCCCCACGATCCCCGCCTCGACCAGCTCATCGACGACCTGGACGCCTGGGAAATCGCCCACGCACAAGACACCGGCGGACAGACGACCCGCAAGCTGATCTCCTCGCGCATCTCCGAGTCGTCTCCGTCCTGGCAACGCATCGTCGACGCCCTCACCCACCGCGCCGAACAACGCCGAACCCGGTGCCCGAACCCGGATTAGGCCCGGACGACAGCTTCGGAAACCTGCTCGATCGTCAGGCCGTTCGGGCAGCTTGAAAGGCGCCCGCATCGGCGACGACCGCGACGCCGGTGCGGCCGCCGTCGACGTCGACGACGGTGCCGTGGACGAAGGCAGCGTCATCGGAGGCGAGGAATACCGCCGCGGCGGCGACGGCATCGGGGTGGCCGGTTCGCCCGGCCGGGGTGCCGTGCATCAGCAGCCCGACCGGAGGATCGGTGTCGCTGTCCTCGTCGGAAGCCAGAATGACCCCCGGTGCGATGGCGTTGACCCGGACGCCTTGGCTCCCGAACTCGGCTGACCAAGCGCGGGTGAGGGTTTCCATCGCGCCTTTGGTCGAGGCGTACAGGGCGCCGACGGGCAGGCTCAGCCGCGCGACCCATGATCCGAGATTGACGACCACACCGCTACCGCGGCTGATCATCGCGGGAACGATGGCCTGGGTGAGAAAGAAGGCGGCTTTGACGTTGACGGCGTAGACACGGTCGAAGGCCTGCTCGTCGGTGGTCAGGGTCGTCCCCGGCGGAAAGATGCCGGCATTGTTGACCAGGATGTCGATGTGTCCGCCCAGTTGTTCGATCGCCGCCGCGGCAAGGGCGTGGCTGGCGGCGAGGCTGCCGTCGAGGTCGGCTCGGAGGAAGTCGGCCTGCCCGCCTGCCCGGCGGATGTGGGCGACGACGGCCTCGCCGCGGGTTCGGTCACGCCCGGAGACGATGACGTGCGCGCCTTCGGCGGCGAAGGCCAGCGCGGTCGCGCGGCCGATATTGCTGGTGGAGCCGGTGATCAGAGCTTTCCTGCCCTGCAGTCGTGCTGACATGGGGTCCTCCTTCTGGTTGTCGAATGTGGTCATGGGAGTGATCGGGCCTTCCACACCAGCAGCGCGGCCTGCGCGAGGAAGAAGACACCGCCACCGGTGGCGTAGATGGACAAGACATCCAGGGACGGCGACTCGCCCGCGGCCTTGGCGACATAGGTCGCGCCGACCAGGAAGGACAGTCCGCCGGAGATCAGCGTCGGCCACTGCTTGCCCAGCACCGGGCCACGCCTGCGCAGCCCGACAGCCAGCTGGGCCGCGCCAGACAGCACCGCCCAGATACCGAATACGCCCAGTACCGCGGCCGCACTGCCGGTCGTCCCGGCGATACCGAGGGCGACAGCGGTGACCGCGCTCAGTGCGCCGTTGACCGCGGTCACCCGGCGCTCGGGGCCGTCGGGCACCGCGCGAAAGTCGATCAGCGACGACACGGCATCGATCAGCGGGTAGCCGACCAGCAGGATGACCGCGACGGCATCCAGCGGGTCGTGCGCTGCCGCGAAGGCGAGAGCCCAGGCGATCGCCAGGACACCGCGGCCCAGCGACAGTCGGATCAGCGACGAACGCTCGGATGCCGAAACAGTAGGTGTCACAGTGCTGTTCATGACCTACGTCCTACGAACTCCGGTGCCGACGGTCCGCGACCGTGCAACACGGCGGTCTCCGACCAGATCAGCATCGCGATCGGTCCACAGACGAAAAGCTCTGCGACAGCAGGGCGTTCGGGATTTCTCGGATTCATGGCACGAGCCCTTCTCGGCTGCCGCCACACGGTGACGACAGGGATTGTGGTGAGCAGGCGAAGTCGCGGACCGCGGCGGCGAAACGCCCTGGTTCCTCCAGATGCCCCAGGTGGCCGCTGTGCTCCAGGATCAGCAGTCGCGAATCGGGGATGAGCTCGTGCAGCTCCTGCCCCCAGCGCGGTCCGCAGATGACATCGAAGCGACCGACGACGACCAGCGCCGGGACGGTCAGCGCAGGCAGGTCGGCGCGGTCGTCGACGAGATCGGGAGATCCGATCGCGTCCAGTCCCGAGATGTAGCCGGCGCGCAGCGCATCGCGCACCGGAGCCCAGCGCCGTTCGTCACCCCAGTAGTCGGCGAGGTAGGCGGGCAAGATGCCGCGGGCGACAGCCAGGGTCTGCACATCGTTCGAAATGGCCTGCATCGCACCGAAAGCCGCGAGCACCTCGGCCAATTCGGGGCGATCAGCGTGGGCAGCGGCGAATTCCCGGAGCCGCCGGGCAGCCTCCGCGCCGTGCTCGGGTCCGGTCACCGGTGAACCCTCGTAGAGGATGACGCCCGCGAGGCAGGCCGGACGGTGGATCGCGTGGTAGGCGGCGACGAACGCGCCGTGCGAGTGACCGAGCAGATACACCGTCGGCACCTCGAGGTGTTCGATGATCCGTTGCAGCGCGATGCTGTAGCGCTCCCGGGTGTAGCCGTGCGGATGTGTCGGCAGACGGCCGGATCCGCCGGTGCCGATGGCCTCGACGTAGACCATGGTCAGGTGTTGTTCCAACTCGGGCATGCGCAGGTACTCCCAGTGGATGCCGGGTCCGCCCGGATGAGCGAGGCAGACCGGGCCGCTGCCGTACACGTGGTACCGCTGGCGGACACCGTCGGAGTCGACGACGTGCGTACCCGGCGCGAGCGCGCCGGAGGTCTGCGGCGGGAGCGACATCACGCGGCCCGCAGCGGCGCGGCGAAGGACTTGCGCAGCGAGGACGGCCCGACCAGGGGCAGCAGCGCCGCCAGGACCTTGCCCTTGAACGCCCGCGGGTCCTGGTCAGTTCGATATCGACGCGGGAGCCCGCCTGGGTGGGCGTGGCGCGGAAGACCCAGCCGCCGCCGGCACCGAAGAGTTTGGAGTCCAGCGTGGTGATGGTGACGGTGTCGCCCGCCGGGTCCCACTCGTAGCGGGCGCGCTCCCACGCCGCAGCGGTGCCTTCGGTGACCTCGGCCCAGGTCTCGCCGCGCTCGTGGACGACGAAGTGCTCGGCATCGATCGTCGGCCATGCCTCGGGACGGGTGGGCCCGAAATCGGTGAGCACGTGCACGACCTCGGCGGGCGACAGGGTGGACATCAGGTGAAAACGGACAGTAGCCATGAGAAAACAATCGCTGTCCGGGACCTCGCCCCGAATCTGTCGGATGACGCTGGGACTGACGTATTCCAGCCCGTCCCAGCCGATCGGGGACGCTCCCGCGGTGGGTGCGCGCCGGCCGGCCTGCACCTGGGCTTCGCGCCGGACTCCGCCGGTCTGACGATGGTGACTACGTCATGGTCGGCGTCAGGTGACAGATGTGGCGTCGGGGCCGCGTGACCCATTGTGGAATCCGCACTGCTTCACCGTTCCCGAAAGGACCATGACATGGTCGACATCCGACGCTCCAGCCGAGCGGTCGCGGCGATCACGGCCGTAGTGGCCGCGGGCAGCCTCGCCGTCGCCTGTACCGCGAGCACCACCACCCATGCCGGCCCCACCCTGGACGCGCCGAAGCCGACCATCGTGCTGGTCCACGGCGCGTTCGCGGACGGATCGAGCTGGAACGACGTCATCGACAGGCTCATCGAGAACCGGTATCCCGTTGTCGCGGCGGCCAATCCGCTGCGTGGACCGGCCGCTGACGCCGCCTCGGTGCGTGGGTTGATCAGCCATATCGACGGCCCGGTCGTCCTGGTCGGGCACTCCTACGGTGGATCGGTCATCAGCGCCGCCGCGGCGGGCAACGATCAGGTGAAGGCGCTGGTCTATGTGGCGGCATTCCTGCCCGCACCGGGTGAAACCGCGCTCGAGCTGACCGCCAAGTTCCCCGGGTCCACGCTGCCCGGCACGCTCGACCCGGTCGCCTTCACCCGCCCGGACGGCAGCACCGGCACCGATCTGTACATCCAGCAGAGCAAGTTCCGCGACCAGTTCGCCGCCGACGTCGCCGCGGACCGCGCGACCCTGGCCGCGGCCGCCCAGCGTCCGATCGATCAGACCGCGCTCGAGGAGAAGGCCACCGTCGCCGCCTGGACCGACAAGCCCAGCTGGGACGTGATCACCACCCAGGACCTCAATATCCCCCTCGCGGCGCAGCGGTTCATGGCCGAGCGGGCACATTCCCGGGTCACCGAGGTCGAAGCCTCGCACTCGGTCGCCGTCTCGCACCCCGACGTGGTCGCCGACGTGATCGAGCAGGCCGCCCAGGGTGTCACCCCCTGACCAATCACGAAAAGTACTCGAGGAGAACACATCATGGATTTGAAGCTTGAAGTCATCGTGCTGCCCGTCGCCGACGTCGACCGCGCGAAGGACTTCTATACCGATCGGCTCGGATTCCGTCTCGACGCCGACTTCGCGGTGGACGACGGCTACCGCGTCGTGCAGCTCACCCCGCCCGGTTCGGAATGCTCGATCATCATCGGCACCGGTGTCAGCGCGGCCGCGCCCGGATCCGTGCAGGGCCTGCACCTGATCGTCACCGATATCGAGCAGACCGTCGCGGAGCTGACCGAGCGCGGGGTCGAGGTCGAGGGGCCGTTCCGCGACGCCACCGGCGTGTTCCATCACCCCGGAACCGAAAGCCGTGTCCCCGGGGCGGATCCGCAGCGCCGCTCCTACGGTTCGTTCGCCGCGTTCACCGATCCCGACGGCAACGGCTGGTTCCTGCAGGAAGTCACCCAGCGTGCCCCCGGCCGCTGATCCGACCATCGAAGGCGAACCCATGTCCGAGAAGGAAACTCGTACCTACGATGTCGTGGTCATCGGTGCCGGGCCGGTCGGCGAGAATGTCGCCGACCGGACAAGCGCCGCCGGGCTGAGTACCGTGATCGTCGAATCCGAACTGGTCGGCGGCGAATGCTCCTACTGGGCTTGCGAACCCAGCAAGGCCCTGCTGCGTCCAGCTCTGCTCTATCGCGAGGCCGCCCGCTTCCCCGGCGTCGGCAGCGCGGTGACCGGCCGTCTGGACGTGCCCGCGGTACTGAAACACCGTGACCGCATGGTGGCCGACTGGAACGACCGGGACCAGGTCGACTGGCTCGACTCCGCGCAGGTCGACCTCATTCGCGGCCACGGCCGCCTCGCGGGACCGCGGCAGGTGACAGTTCATACGCCCGAGGGCGGCGCCGTGCGGCTCGCCGCACGGCACGCGGTGGCGGTGTGCACCGGCACGTCGGCGGCACTGCCGCCACTACCGGGCTTGGATACGGTGCGACCGTGGACAAGCCGCGAAGCCACCGCTGCCGGGGACGTTCCCCGTCGGCTCGCGATTCTCGGCGCCGGGGTGGTCGCCGTCGAAATGGCCACCGCCTGGCAGGCACTCGGTGCGCGGGTCACCCTCATCGCTCGCGAATCGCGGCTGCTCGGCCGGGTCGAGGCATTCGCCGCGGACCTGGTCGCCGAGCGGCTCCGGGAGGCCGGTGTGGAACTGCGGTTCGGTACCACCATCACCGCGGCGGAACGAGCGGGCGGCCCCGACGACGGCGTCCACCTCACCCTCGCCGACGGCACCCGGCTGGTCGCCGACGAGCTCCTGCTCGCGACCGGACGCGCACCACGCACCGCGGACCTCGGCATCGAGACCGTCGGCCTGACGCCCGGTCGGTGGCTGGACACCGACGACACCTTCACCGTGACCGCGGTCGACGGCGCGTGGCTGTACGCGGTCGGCGACGTCAATCACCGTGCGCTGCTCACCCATCAGGGCAAATATCAGGCCCGCATCGCCGGGGCGGTCATCGCTACCCGAGCGCGGGGCGCGACGTTGGACACCGGCAAGTGGGGCCCGCATGCCGGAACCGCCGACCTGGAAGCGGTGCCGCAGGTGGTGTTCACCGACCCGGAGATCGCGGCGGTCGGACTCACCACCGAGGACGCCGCCCGCACCGGGCGAGTGGTAGATGTGGTCGACTACGACATCGGCCGGGTCGCGGGCGCGATCCAGCACGATCCCGGTTATCGAGGACGGGCCAGGGTGCTGATCGACCCGCAGCGCGGGGTGATCGTCGGCGCCACCTTCGCCGGAGCTGGCGTCGCCGAACTGTTGCATTCGGCCACCATCGCCATCACCGGCGAGGTTCCGATCGACCGGCTCTGGCATGCGGTGCCCGCGTTCCCCACCATCAGCGAGGTCTGGCTGCGGTTGCTGGAAACCTATCGCGACCAACAGAACTCGGCCGCACCGGGGGAAGCCGGATGATCACCTACGAGCAGCTCTACATCGGCGGATCGTGGACCGAACCCAGCGAACCGGCGCTCCTGGAGATCCTGTCCCCGCACGACCGATCGCTCCTCGGCGCAGCCGCGCAGGCCCAGCCCGCCGATATCGACCGCGCGGTGGCGGCGGCGCAGGCGGCGTTCGACAGCCGCGAGTGGCGCGACACCCCGGCCGCCGCGCGAATCGCGATGTTTCGACGGTTCAACCGGCTGCGCGAGGAACAGGCCGACCGGATCGCCGCGCTCATCACCGCCGAAAACGGTTCGGCCACCTGGTTCACCCAGGCAGGCCAGGCCGGTCTGACCCGGCAGGCGAACGCCTACTTCGCGGCCGCCGAGGATTTCGACTGGGAGCGCACGCTCACTCCGTCGGACCCGGATGCGCGCGTGCGCAGCGTGGTACGGCGCGAACCGGTCGGCGTGGTGGCCGCGGTGATCCCGTGGAACTCGCCCTTCTCCGCCGCGACATCGAAGCTGCTGCCCGCCTTGCTCACCGGAAACTGCGTGGTGCTGAAGGTATCTCCGGAGAACTCGCTGAGCATGGGGCTGCTGGCCGAGCTGATGGATCGCATCGGGCTGCCGGACGGCGTGCTCAGTGTGCTGCCCGCCGAACGGGATACGAGCGAGTACCTGATCTCCCATCCGCTGGTGGACAAGATCGCGTTCACCGGCTCGACCGGCGCCGGCCGCCGGATCGCGTCCATCGCCGGCTCCCAGCTCAAACGGGTCAGTCTGGAACTGGGCGGCAAATCGGCGGCGGTGATCCTGCCCGACGCCGATCTGACCGTGGTGATGCAGGGCCTGAAGTTCGCTGCGCTGCTGAACAACGGCGAGTCCTGCATCGCCCACACCCGGATCCTCGCCCCGAGCTCCCGCTACGGGGAGGTGGTCGCGGCGCTGAGCGCGCTGGTCGAGTCCTTGCCGGTCGGTGACCCACGCGACCCGGAAACCTTCATCGGGCCGATGGTCCGCGGCGATCAGCAGCAGCGGGTCCGCGACTACATCGAGGCCGGCATCGGTGAAGGCGCGCGCCTGGTCTGTGGTGGCCCGCAGCTGCCACCCGGGCTGCGGGACGGTTTCTATGTCACACCGACGGTTTTCGCCGACGTGACCCCTGCCATGCGCATCGCACGGGAGGAGATCTTCGGCCCCGTCCTGGTCGTCATGGCCTACGACGACATCGATGACGCGATCCGCATCGCCAACGATTCCGACTACGGCCTCTCCGGTGGCGTGTGGTCGGCGGACGAGGCGGCGGCGGTTGCCGTGGCCCGCCGAATCCGGGCAGGCACGGTCACCGTCAACGGTGCGCCGGTCGGATTCGACGGTCCCTTCGGAGGTTTCAAGGCCAGCGGAATCGGCCGCGAATACGGCGCCGTCGGCCTCGGCCAGTACACCGAATACCAGACCATCACCGTCTGAGACCGCTGCTAGGGTGGCCACGTGCTCATCGAGGAAGTCGACAGAATCTAGCCGCCCAGTCGAAGGCGGCGCTTCCGATCACACATTCTCGCCTTCGCCTGGCTCCGCACAGTTCCGAATCACGCGCCGATGGTTCGACCACGGCGCGAACTTGCGGCCGCTCGTTCACGAGCAGGAAAGAGTCGACGACCCATGTCCACATCCATGTCCACATCCATGTCCGCTGCCATCACGCTGCGGAATCTGTCCTTCGAATGGCCCGACGGCACTGTCGCGCTGTCCGGGCTCAACGCAACATTGAACACCGGGCGCACCGGTTTGGTCGGCCGCAACGGCGCCGGGAAATCGACGCTGTTGCGGCTGATCGCGGGGATTCTGACGCCGACGTCCGGGCGCATCGAAACCACCGGCCCGGTGGGCTACCTCCCGCAGACGCTCACCCTCGGTCGCGATGCCACCGTCGCGCAATTGCTCGGTATCGCCGGCAAGCTCGCGGCCCTGCGGGCGATCGAATCCGGCCGGACCGGCGACGAACACTTCGAGACGATCGGCGACGACTGGGACATCGAATCCCGCGCCGACGAAGCGCTCCACGACATCGGTTTCAGCGCCACCGATCTGGACCGCCGGGTCGACGAGATCTCCGGTGGTGAAGCGGTGCTCGTCGCGATCACCGGGCTGCGGATCCAGCGCACGCCGATCACCCTGCTCGACGAGCCGACCAACAACCTCGACCGCGAAACCCGTGCCAAGTTGGCCGAATTCGTGGATTCGTGGCCGGGCACGCTCATCGTGGTCAGTCATGATCTCGAACTGCTCGAGCGGATGGACGCCACCGCGGAACTGCGGGCCGCGACGCTGGAGGTGTTCGGCGGGCCCTACAGCGCCTGGCAGCAGTACGTCGACCAGGAGCAAGCGGCGGCCGCGCAGGCGGCTCGAACCGCCGAACAGGCGTTGAAGGTCGAGAAGCGGCAGCGGATCGAGGCCGAGACCAAGCTCGCCAGACGCGAGCGCACCGCCAGGGCGACACAGCGGGACGGGGGAATTCCGCGGATTCTCGCGGGCAACAGGGCCAGTAGGGCGCAAAGCTCGGCCGGGGGCATGCGCAGCACGCTGGATGCGAAAGTCCGTGCGGCCCAAGATGTCCTGGATTCCGCGTCGTCGCGGGTCCGCCGCGACGAGCACATCCATCTCGAACTGCCCGATCCCGATGTGCCGCGCAGCCGGCGCATCGCGGAACTGCGCGACGGTGACCGGCGCGTCGTCATCCAGGGCCCGGAACGCGTCGCCCTGATCGGCCCCAACGGCGCGGGCAAGACGACACTGATCGAAAACCTGCTCGCGGGTCGCGACCCGGAGCGAGGCAGGCTGCTCACCGACCGGGTGGGGTATCTGCCGCAACGTCTGGACAACCTGGACGAGCGAGCCAGCGCGCTCGACAATGTCGGGGCCGTGGCCACCACCACCGCACCGGCCACCATCCGCAACCAGCTGGCCCGTCTGCTGTTGCGCGGCAGCAGCGTGCAACGGCCCGTGTCGACGCTGTCCGGCGGTGAACGCTTTCGGGTCTCGCTGGCGCGCTTGTTGTTCGCCGACCCGCCCGCCCAGCTGCTGATTCTGGACGAGCCGACCAACAACCTCGATATCTCCAGTGTCGAGCAACTGGTCGAAGCGCTGGCCGACTATCGCGGCTCGATCCTGGTGGTCAGCCACGACTACCCGTTCCTGCGCAGAATCGGCATCGACACTGTCGTCGAGCTCGAGCCGGGCGGCCGCATCGAGGCGCGCGCCGGCCTGTGACCACGTCCGGCTCCGGGCACGCCGAGCGCCCGGAGCCGGATATTCACAGCCGGTCGGCGTCGATGATCGCCTGCGCGAACGGCTTCGGCGCTTCCTGCGGGACGTTGTGCCCGATGCCGTCGAAGACGCGATGCTCGTATTTGCCGGTGAACTTGTCGCGGTATCCCCTGCCGTCTTTGGCCGCGCCGTCGAAATCGCTGCTGATGGTGATGGCGGGCACGGAGATGGCGGGGCCTGCGGCGAGTTGCTGTTCGTAGGCGTCGTATTGCGGTTCGCCGGGCGCCAGGCTCAGCCGCCACCGGTAGTTGGAGATGACGATGTCGACGTGATCGGGATTGTCGAAGGCGGTGGCGCTGCGGCGGTAGGTGGCTTCGTCGAAATCCCAGGCCGGGGAGGCACGCCGCCAGATGAGCTTGTTGAAATCGTGGCGATTACGGGTGTATCCGAGGCGTCCGCGTTCGGTGGCGAAGTAGTACTGATACCACCACTCGAGTTCGGCTTCGGGCGGCAACGGCTGCTGCTGTGCGGCCAGCCGGGTGATGAGGTATCCGCTCACCGCGACCATCGCCTTGACGCGTTGTGGCCACAGCGCGGCGACGATGTCGACCGTGCGCGCGCCCCAATCGAATCCGCCGAGGACGGCCTTGTCGATGCGCAGGGCGTCCATGAAGTCGATGATGTCGCGCGCGATGGCCGATTGCTGCCCGTTGCGGACGGTCTGCGCGGACAGGAAGGCGGTCTCGCCGTAGCCACGCAGGAACGGGACGAGCACCCGGTATCCGGCCTCGGCAAGCAGCGGGCCGACATCGGCGAAGCTGTAGGCGTCGTAGGGCCAGCCGTGCAGCAGAATCACGGGCTGTCCGGTGACCGGCCCGAACTCGGCGTAGGCGACCTCGAGGACGCCTGCCTCGATCTTCTTGATGGGGCCAAGGCTCGTGTTGGCCCCCGATCCCGCTCGCAGGGCCGCGCCGGGTGTGGCGCCCGCGGGCGCCGTGGCGGCGTCGGTGGCGCAGGCGCCGAGGGAAGTCGCGGCCAGGCCGGCGGCGCCCGCCGCGAGCGCTCCACCGAAAAGCCGTCGTCGATTGATGTCCATGTCATCGACGCTAGGCAGCGCACCGACCCCGCCGCGAGCGTCGGATGACGTAATCGGTGTCGCTCAACCGGCCGTTTCGTCCAGGGCGGGCAGCAGCGCCGCGAGGTCCCCACGTGCGCTGATTCCGAGCTTCGGGAAGATCCGGTGCAGGTGTGTGCTGACGGTCCGGTGCGACAGGTAGAGCCGCTGCCCGATCTCCCGATTGGTCAGCCCCTGTGCCGCCAGTTGCGCGATGCTCAGCTCGTGCGGGGTGAGCCGTTCCCTGGCATCCGGGTCGCGATTCGGGCTCGACTCGCCGGCGCTGCGCAGTTCCAGGCGAGCCCGTTCGCTCCACGCGGTGAAGCCGAGGGCATCGAAAACCTCGCGCGCCGTGCGCAGATGGGTGCGCGATTCCACGACCCGACGCTGTCGCCGCAGCCACTCGCCGTACGCGAGATGCAAGCGGCCGCGTTCGGCGGGCCAGCCGGTGAGATCCGCCGCCAGCGCCGTGGCGAACAGCTCTGCGGCGTTGTCACCGGCGAGAACCGCTCGGGCGTAGCGCATTCCGATGTGCAATGCGGGCGAGGAGGTGGCTGCCGCCGCGGGTTCCAGCCCGCGTAGCAGTTCGGTCATGGCGTCGGTATGCCCGGCGCGGACGGCGGCCTCGGCGAGTTCGGTGAGGAAATACGCGGCCAGCGCCGGTGAATGCGCCGGGTCGCGCGGATCGTGGATACGGACCAGATCGGTGAAGGCGTCATCGAAGCGGCCCTCACCGAGCGCGATGAGTCCTCGGGTGAGCTGCACGGTGGCCAGCACGGGCCGCACGGCGGCGGCAAGTCCGATCCGTTCGGTGTCCGCCACGAGCGCTGCGGCCTGCGTGTAGTCCCCTCGCAGCGCGGCGATTTCGGCCTGCACGCCGATGGCTGACGCGTGCATGAACGGCTGCCCGGTCTCCAGCGCGAAAGCCGCGGCCTCGGCCGCGATCGGCGCGGCGGCGGCGAGGTCACCGACCCGGGCCAGACTCCAAGCCTGGATCGCGAGTGCCCTGGTCAACAACCCCAGCTGCCCGGCGGCACGGAATCCGGGCGCGGCCGCGCCGGCGAAATGCGCGGCGAGATCGAAAGCACCGACCTGGTAGGCCGCGCTGCTGAGAAAGTGATCGACCTCGGTCTCGCGTCCGGTGGTCGCGGCCAGCGCCCGCAGGTGGCCGAGTACCTGTTCGCCGCGTTCGAACGGGGCCACGATCGAGTCGATCGCGAGCTTGCGCGGATCGCCGTCGGGGATGCCGAAGGTATCGGCGACCGTGAGCACCGCGCGCCGGGTATCGGGTCCGGGTTCGGACCAGAAGCACCGCGCGGCAGCTCCCCACAGGATCCGCAGCGCGGCATCCGGAAACCCGTTCGCGGCCACCGAGGCAGCGAGGACGGCGAGCTCACCGATGCGCGCAGGGCTTTCGCGCATTCCGTCGTCGAACCCGCTGGCCAGCCAGTTCGCGGTGGCCTCCTGCCCGGCCGTGAGGGGAAGCGTACGCGCGGCGTCGACCAGTCGTTCGGTCGTCTCGCGACGACCGGCGTCGATGGCCAGCTCCGCCGCGCGCAGCAGACGATCCGCGCGTCGGCCGGGCGTGGCGCTGAGCGACGCGGCCCGTTCCAGCGCCGCGATCGCCCCGCCGTGGTGCCGGGATCGTTCGGCGGCGTCCTCGAGTGCCGCGGCGACTTCCTCGTCGGCTCCGGCCGTGCCCGCCGCCCGATGCCACACCTGCCGATCCGGGGATTCCGCGAGCAGGTCGGCGATCGCCAGATGCGCCCGGCGGCGTTGTTCGGCAGTCGCCGCCGCCACGAGGGCCGAGCGGACGAGTGGATGACGGAACATCACTGTGCCGGAACGGATATCGATCAACCGGGCCGCCACCGCAGGGGCGAGAATATCGGCCTCCACCTCGGTTCCCAGGAGAATCCCCGCGGCAGCGAGGGTTTCGGTGACGGCATTGCCATCGTCGAGCGCCGCGACCAGCAAGACCGACCGGGTGCGCTCCGGCAGCTTCGCGCCGCGCGCCGAGAACGCCCGCTCCAGTCGTTCTGTCAACGGGATGATCTGGGTGGATTCGGCGAGATCCGCCGCGGCCGTCGGCAGTTCGGTCAACGCGAGCGGGTTTCCGTGCGCCTCGGCCAGCACCCGGCGGCGAAGCTGGGCGGGCAGGTCCGGTGCGGTGCTGTCGAGCAGCGCGTTCGCGTCGTCATCGGTCAGCGGCCCGAGCCGCATCGCGGCCAGTTCGGCCTCACGCAGTGGTGAGCTCGTGCCGTCGCGCACGGTCGCGAGCAGCGCGACAGGTTCGGAGTAGATGCGGCGCGCGACGAAGGCGAGGACCTCGGCGCTGGCGGGATCGAGCCAGTGCACGTCCTCGGCGACGACCAACAGCGGCCTTTCGGCCGCCACATCCGCCAGCAGCGTCAGGGCGGCGAGCCCCACCAGGTGCGGGCTCGGCTCGCTCGCGACGTCCGAGATGCCCAAAGCGGTCGTCAGCGCATCGAACTGGCGCGCGGGGAGCGCATCGAACGCGTGCCGCAGCGGGTACAACAGCCGATGCAGCCCCGCATAGGCGAGGCCGTGTTCGGCTTCCGCGCCCGTGGTCCGCAGCACCCGCAACCCCGCCGCGGCCGCCATGGCCACCGTCTCGTCGACCAGCGAGGACTTTCCGATTCCGGGTTCCCCGTCGATCAGGATGCCGCTGCGGTCATCGGGTCCGTCCACGAGCGCGGCCAGTTCTTTCAGCTCGGCAACTCTTCCGACCGTCGGCATGTGCGGTGCACTCCTCCCGGCTAATGCAAAAATCCCCAGGTTGCTGACCTGGGGATTTCTGGGGAGTGGAGCTAAGGGGAATCGAACCCCTGACCTTCTCGATGCGAACGAGACGCGCTACCAACTGCGCTATAGCCCCGTGCGGCTCTGGCGAACCGCGCTGTGACACTGTATCAGGCGTTGCGCCCGGATACCGAATCGGTACTCTGACCTGCTGTTATGCGTGGTTCGACCAGTTACTCGCCGACTGCGCGGCCGAGGTCTTCGACCCGGGTGCGTAGGGCGCGCGCGGTGGCCGGATCGAAGGTTTCCAGGTGCTCGAACATCGGGTCCTCGTCGTCGGTGTCGAGCAGGGTGGAGCGGCGGCGCAGGGCGCGGGCGGTGTCGCGGTCCATGGTGCGCCGGGTCGTGGCGGCCTCTGGGGTGGCGGTGGCCTCGCGGCGCTTGCCACGGGTGAGGCGGGCCGCGCGCCTGCGGCGGATCTCCTCCTCCACGTGGACCTGCTTGCGCAGGTAGGCCAGGTAGCCGACCAACACGGCCGTGGACAGGCCGCACGCCCACCAGAACATCGAGTTCAGCAGCAGGCCGAACGCGGCGAACAGGATGGTGGCGATGATGAGACCGAGGACGGCGCGCTGCCGGAAGCTGTAGCGGGCGGCGCGGGCGATGGCGTCGGCCTCGGGGTCGTAGCCGCCGCGGCCGCGCCTGCTCGGCACGAAGTCCTCGTCGAAGTCGTCGGCATCCTCGGTGACGTCTTCGGTGACGTCTTCGAGGCGGGCGGGCGGCGCGGGCGGGATGCGCGCGGCGACCGGCGGGTCGGCCTCGTCGTCGCCTTCGGTGGTGTCCGGGTCCGGCTCCGCCGCGGGGTCATCGAGTTCGGCATCCGCGGAATCGGCTGTCTCGGCGCGCTCTTCGGGCTCATCGCCCGCCGCGTCATCGCCGAGGTCGACCTCGGTCTCGGCCGCGGCCTCGAGTTCCGGTGCGGGGGTGAGCTTCTCGTCGTCAGCTTCGGTGACGGGCTCGTCGGCCGATGTCGTCATCCGATCCTCCGAATCAGTACGGTGGGGGCGCTTGCTCAGCACACGGGGCCGGTAGTCGGGGTCACTCTCGTGACCGCCTGCCGCCCCGATGCGGATCCGTCGTTCGGCCCCGCCACGGTGCAGCACGCGCGTGGCGAGTGCGGCATCGGTGGTGCGGCGGATCCGGGGATGCCGGTCCGCCAGGATCGGAAACAGGACGAAGACCCAGAGCACGACAAGTCCGATCCACAGGATCGAATTCGGCATCGCGGTCATCACCTCCCGTCTCCGCCTGCGTTTTGTCCATCTGTGGACGCACTACCGACGTCCGTAGGTTAATTCGGGCGCGCCTGCCCGCGGGGCAGGCGCGCCGTGCACACCTGCCACATGAGTAACAGAAATTTCACGGCAGCGCCGCTCGACCCTCCCTGACCAGGCGGTCCACCACGGTGCTCATGACTTCTTCGACCGTCAAGCCCACCAGCAGGTGATCGCGCCATTCGCCGTCCACATCGAGGTAGCGGCGCAGCAGGCCCTCCTCACGGAAGCCGACGTTGCGCAGGACCGCCTGGCTGGCCAGGTTCTCCGGCCGGACCGTCGCCTCGACGCGGTGCAGGCCGACCGGCCCGAAGCAGTGATCCAGCCCCAGCGCCAGCGCGGCCGTCGCCACACCCTGACCGCCGAGGTCCTTGGCCACCCAGTAGCCGATCCAGGCCGAGCGCAGCGCACCGCGCACGATGTTGCCGATGGTCAGCTGCCCGCTGAACTGCCCGTCGACCTCGATCACCAGCGGGATCATCGCGCCCCGCCGCGCTTCGGCCTTCAGGCTCGTCCACAGCGACGGCCAGTTCGACGCGTGATTGCGCGCCTCCCAGCTACCGCGCCCGGTCGGCTCCCAGCGCTCCAGATGGTCGCGGTCACGCAGCCGGATGCGGCTCCACGCGGCGGCGTCGCGAAAACGCACCGGCCGCAGGGTCACCTGACCGGCCGCCACGGTCACCGGACCGAGCCGCGCGGGCCATCCGGGATGCTGGCCTGCCCGGAATACGTTCATCGACTCCACGTTTCAGCCGCGCTGCGCCAGGAACGCGACCCGGACCTCGTCACCGGTCCGGAAATCGGTGTCGTCGGGTTCGACGACGATCAGGCTGTTCGCCTCGGCCAGCGTCGCCAAAAGGTGCGAGGACCCGCCGTTGCCGTTGCCGAGTGGCTGCACCAGGTAGTCGCCGGTGGCCTCGTCACGCAGCAGCTGCGCGCGCAGGTAGCCCTTGCGGCCCGGCATCGAGGAGACCGGAGTGATGGTGCGGGCGTTGACGATTCGGCGCATCGGCTGCCTGCGGCCCAGCGCGATCCGGATCAGCGGACGCACCATCACCTCGAAGACCACCAGCGCGCTCACCGGATTCGACGGCAGCAGGAACGTCGGCACCTCGTCGCGGCCGAGCCTGCCGAAACCCTGCACCGAACCCGGATGCATGGCCACCCGGTCCACCTCGAGCTCACCGAGCCCGTCCAACGCCTCGCGCACCTGCTCCGAGGCCCAGCCGCCGACCGCACCGGCGATCACGACGACCTCCGAGCGCACCAACTGCCCCTCGACCACATCGCGCAGCCTGCGCGGATCGGCGCTGACGATGCCGACCCGGTTCACATCGGCGCCCGCGTCGCGCGCGGCCGCGGCCAGCGCGTAGGAGTTCACGTCGTAGACCTGGCCGGGGCCGGGCGTGCGATCGATATCGATCAGTTCGCCACCGATGGAAATAACCGACAGCCGGGGACGCGGGTGCACCAGCACCTTGTCCTGGCCGACCGCGGCGAGCAGGCCCACCTGGGCCGCGCCGATGATGGTGCCCGCGCGGACCGCCACGTCACCGGGCTGCACGTCGTCACCGATCCGGCGGACGTAGTCGCCCGAGCGGACCGGCTCGAAAACCTTGATCCTGGCGCGGCCACCGTCGGTGAATTCCAGCGGCAGCACCGCGTCGGCGAGCGTCGGCAGCGGAGCGCCGGTGTCGACCCGCACGGTCTGGCGCGGCTGCAACCGGATCGGCTGACGCGAACCGGCCACCACCTCACCGACCACCGGCAGGGTGAGGTCGATCAGCTCGCCCTCCTCGTCGCGCACATCGGTGCCCGCGGCGGTCACGTCGACGCTGCGCACCGCGTAACCGTCGATGGCGGCCTGATCGAAGCCGGGCAGCGGACGTTCGGTGACGACGTCTTCCGCGCACAGCAAACCCTGGGCCTCGGATATCGCCACCCGGACCGGCCTGGGTGCGACCGCGGCCGCGGTGACCTTGATCAGCTGATCCTCAACCGAGCGCATCGAGCTCCTGTGTCTATCGGCGACTGCCTGCCTGTGTACTACCGCTTGCCGCGCTTACGCGTTCGGAGACTGGGGGTCCCACTCCGGGCTCAGCCGGAACTTCAGCCACTCGCGCAGTTGCGGACCATATTCCTCCCGCTCGAGGGCGAAATCGACGGCAGCTCGAAGATAGCCGCCCGGGTTACCCAAATCGTGGCGCGACCCACGGTGGACGACCACATGGACCGGGTGTCCCTCCGCGATCAGCAGGGCGATGGCATCGGTGATCTGCAGTTCCCCGCCCGCGCCCGGCTCGATCCGGCGCAGTGCGTCGAAGATCACGCGGTCGAGCAGGTAGCGGCCCGCGGCCGCCAGGGTCGACGGCGCGTCGGCCAGGTCCGGCTTCTCGACCATGCCCTTGACCCGCAGCACGTCGGCCTCGGCGCCCTCGGTCAGGTCCTCCACGTCGAACACGCCATAGGCGCTGACCTGCGACTTCGGCACGTCGATGGCACACAGCACCGAGCCACCGCGCTCCCGGCGCACCCGGCTCATCGTCTCCAGGACCCCGCACGGCAGGACCAGATCGTCGGGCAGCAGCACCGCGATGGCGTCCTCGTCGTCGTCGAGCACCGATTCGGCCTGGGCGACCGCGTGCCCGAGGCCGAGCGGCTCCTCCTGGACGACCGAGGTCACATCGAGCAGGCCGGGGGCCTTGCGTACCTTCTCCAGCAGCGCGAACTTGCCGCGCTCGGCCAGGGTGCTCTCCAGCACCAGGTCCTCGACGAAGTGGGCGACCACGCCGTCCTTGCCCGGCGAGGTGACGATGACCAGCCGATCCGCGCCGGAATCGGCGGCCTCGGCGGCGACCAGCTCGATGCCGGGGGTGTCGACCACCGGCAGCAATTCCTTGGGCACCGTCTTGGTGGCAGGCAGAAACCGCGTCCCGAGTCCGGCCGCGGGTACCACCGCAGTGCGGAAACCGGAAGTCTTGTCTGTCATGCGCATACCCTATCCATTCAGCGTGCCGTCCGATCGCCCGTCGCGACGATCCGGCGTCGGCAAGAGCTTAGGGTGGTCGCTGTGGAGATGCCCGGTGAGCGCACCAAATATGCCTGGCGCAGCCATATCCTGGCCGAGCGCGCCCTGGTCGGGGCAGCGGAGCACGCACGCGAAGCGGCCGAGCTGGCGACGGCGATCGAGCCGCTGGCCGGGGCCGACGATGTCGTCTGCGCCTATGTCCCGATCCGCGGCGAACCCGGCGATCTGCGCATGCTCGACGCGCTGTGTGTGCGCAACGCCACGGTGTTGCTGCCGGTGACCGGGGAGCCGGGACCGCTGAGCTGGGCGCGCTACGAGGGCCCCGATTCCCTGCGCAAGGCCCGCTTCGGGCTGCTCGAACCGACGACAGCGACCCTGCCGCCGGACACCGTCGCCACCGCGACGACGGTCCTTGTTCCCGCGCTCGCGGTGGATCTGCGCGGGGTGCGCCTCGGGCGCGGTGCGGGCTACTACGACCGGACACTGGGCGCCGTCGGAGACGGCACCAGGCTCATCGCCGTCGTGCGGGATAATGAACTCGTCGACCGGCTGCCGGAAGAACCACACGACCGGCGGATGGGCTGGGCGGTGACGCCCGGTGGCGGACTGCGTGAACTGGGCCATGAGCTGCCCGTTTCGCCGGAATGAAACGGCGATTCGCGACGTTGGCAGTGTCGGCGGTAGAGTGCTAGATCGACGAGACTTGCGGAGGATCCTGTGCCAACTTATTCATACGCGTGCACCGAGTGTGACAACCGCTTCGACATCGTTCAGTCCTTCTCCGACGACACACTGACGGAATGCCCGCAGTGCACGGGGAAGCTGCGGAAGCTGTTCAACTCGGTCGGCATCGTGTTCAAGGGCAGCGGTTTCTACCGCACCGACAGCCGTGGTGGCGCGTCCACCGCGAGCGAGCCCGCCAAGACGTCCTCGGATTCCAACGGCAGCGGCACCAGCACTCCCGCGGCGAGCACGAGCTCGGCGCCCGCCGCCGCCAGCTGATCCTTCCGGAGTTATCCACAGCCCCGTAGTTGTCCACAACCTGGACTTTCGGGGGCTGTTCCCCACTGCCACGCTCCTAGGCTCGGAGCATGACTCGCAGTCTTGCCGATCTGGGACGTGGCAGTTCCTGGCGTTTCGCCCTCGGTAATCGCCCCGCGTGGGCCGATGCCCTGCTCGCGCGCCGCATCGCCGCAGCGGTGCTGGCCCTGCTCGCGCTGGCGATGTTCGTCCGCGGCGATCCCGGTGATTCCCGCCGCGCCGTCGTGGTCGCCGCCCGCGATCTGGCACCGGGCAGGCTGCTCACCGCCGACGATCTGCGCGTCGATCATCACGAATCCCGTTCGCTGCCTTCGGGTTCCGCCACCGAGACCGCTCCCCTGCTCGGTGCGACGCTCACCGGCGCCATGCGCGCCGGGGAGACCTTCACCGATCTGCGCGTGGTCGGCCCGCGCCTGGCCGCCGCCGCGGCGGGCAGCACCGACGCACGGATCGTGCCCATCCGGCTAGCCGATTCCGCGGTCGCCGATGTGTTGCGCGCGGGCGATCGGGTGGACGTCGTCGGCGTCGAGGACGCGGGCGGCCCTGGTGCGACGAAACCCGCCCGCACCCTGGCCACCGATGCCGCCGTCGTGCTCGTCACCGCGACGGGCGAGCGACGCTCGGGTGCGGAACGCGTGGTCCTGGTCGCGCTGGGCGCCGAATACGCCACCGCGGTGGCCGGCGCCTCGCTGCGCACCGCGCTCACCGTCGTCTTCCATTGACACTCCTGGCCCGGACCGCCACTGCGCCCCCGGCACAGTTCGCGAGATAATTGCCAGAGCTCTGGTTAGCATCACACAAACAGCACGACCGTTCACATCATTCGATCAAGGAGCACAGTGCCTCCGGCCGGCTCCGAAACGAAGGAGATATCGGCATGCTCAAAGGCTTCAAGGACTTCCTGCTCCGCGGCAATGTGATCGACCTGGCGGTCGCCGTCGTCATGGGTACCGCGTTCGTCGCCATCGTCACCGCGTTCACCAGCGGGATCGTCAACCCGCTGCTCGCGGTCTTCGGCGGATCCAACGAGATGGGGCTCGGCGTCCAGCTCGTCGCCGGCAAACCGGCCACCTTCATCGAGATCGGGCCGATCATCACCGCGTTCATCAACTTCCTGATGATCGCCGTGATTCTCTATTTCGTCCTCGTCCTGCCCGCGACCATGGCGAAGAAGCGGTTCTCCAAGGAGGACGAGAAGCTCTCCGACAGCGAGGTGCTCATCGAGATCCGGGATCTGCTGGCTCAGCAGGGCACCACGTCGAACGGCAAGCACGGCATGCTCACGGAACCGGCCGCAAGCGACGGCGAGCACAAGCACTGAGCCCCGTACGCAGCGAGATCGGGGCAGGTCCCGGAGGACTCGCCCCGATCTCGTTGGGCTGGAGTCTGTTTCAGTGCCTCAGCCGAGGCTGAACGGCTGGCCCCACAGGGTGACCCAGCTGATCACATTGTCGGTCTCCACCTCGACGCTCACGAACGAACGCGCCTGCGCGTAGCCGCCACAGCCGGACAGGCCGATGGTCTCGTCGGCCCAGGTGACCGAGCCGCTGCCGCCCTGGAAGGCGTTGCGGGTCTTGTGTGATTCGTTGCCGTAGTCGTCGGGCATTTCCAGGTCGAGGACGTAAAAGGATCGCGCCTGGCCGGGGCCGAGGGTGAGTTCGCCGCCCGCTGCCCCGGCGGCCTCCGCCTCGCCTTCCCAGCCGGTCGCCGCTTCGCCCTCGGCCCTCGCCCCGCCGCCCGCGATATTGACCTGGCAACCCACGGTGTAGCCGGGGAAGATCTTGCCGCCGCCGTCACCGGACACCGACACCTGCGCGCTACCGGACACCCACGCATTGCGGTGTGCCGGCGTCGATCCCATCGACGGATTGATAGTGGCCGACTCGCCGACCATCTTGATGTTGACCACGGTGCCGTCGGACAGCACCTTGGTGATTTCACCACCCGGCAGCGGAACGAAGGTGTCGGCATCGGCCGCGCCGGTGGACAGCAGACCCACTGCCATGGTCGCCGCGGCGACGGAACCGGCCGCGCGCGCCATGCTCTTACGGTTGATCATCACAGTTGACCCCTCGAGGGTGAATTCGTGTGAACTAGCGAGAGTTTCGGTTCGGCCGCGCGATCAGCCGATGCTGAACGGCTGTCCGTACAGGGTGGTCTTGGAGTAGTGGTCGCCGACGATCTCGACCACCGAGTACGAGCGCGCCTGGGCGTAGCCGGCGCAGCCCTGGATCTGGATCTCGGCGTCCTGGTACTCCACCGAGTAGACGCCCGGCTTCAGGATGTCCTTGGCGTCGATCTGGACGAACGCCACCTCACCGGGGCCGAGGTCGAGTCCGAACGACCCGAACACACCCGGTCCGTCCGTCGAGATGGCGCCCTGCAGACCGGCGCGGATCGCCTCGTCACCGATGCTCACCTGGCAACCGACGATGTACCCCGTATTCAGCTGCGAGGCACCGTGTGTCGAGGAATTGTTGGAGCCGGGGCGGTTGGTTGGCCCGTTGTACGGCCCGATCTCGCCCTCCGGTGTGACCTGCACATCGGCCCTGGCGTTGCCGGAGACCCAGACGACGCGGCCCGCACCGTTGGCGGCCAGCGACGGGGAGATGACGGCATGCTCACCGGTCCGGGAGAGAGTGACGCCGGGGCCGAGCTTCTCACCGTCCGGCAACGGTACGAAGGTGTCCGCGTTGGCAGCACCGGCCGACAGGAGGCCGATCGTCACGGCCACTGCGGCGCCGGCGCCGAAAGCGCCGCGACGCACACGGTTGGTGCGGTTCTCGCTCATACTTCCCCTCGAGGTGTACGCAAAATCGACCTCGACCGTCGAGGTCGATATCTGTGCTGCGCCCGGACCCAGCCCAGGCGGGTCCGCGGACCGCACCGCTGGCAACAGGGCGGGTAACGCCCAGCCGGGAGGTGAATCGAGAAGCTGAAAATCACGAAACTCGTGGCGACACTGACTGTCGGACAGTCAATTCGCCATAAACATAATGAGGCGGCCCGGCAAAGTCCAGCGCGAATTCGGTGCGGGCACAACGACACGGGCCGGTCGCGGAAGCGACCGGCCCGTGTGTGTTCGGGTATCGAACAGATCAGCCCAGGCTGAACGGCTGACCCCACAGGGTCACCCAGCTGATGACGTTGTCGGTCTCGACCTCGACGCTCACGAAGGCACGAGCCTGCGCGTAGCCGGCGCAGCCGGTCAGGCCGATGGTCGTGTCCGACCAGGTCACCGAGCCGCTGCCGTTCTTGAACTTGTTCGACTTGCCGTGCGACTCGCTGCCGAAGTCGTCGGCCTTCTCGATGTCGAGAACGTAGAACGACTTCGCCTGGCCGGGGCCGAGCGAGAGCTCGCCGCCGGTGCCGACGCCACCGGAAGCGTTGCCCTCCCAGTCGCTTTCGACCGTGCCCTCGCCGGAGACACCGCCGCCGGCGATGTTCACCTGGCAACCGACGGTGTAGCCGGGGAAGATCTTGCCGCTGCCGCCGTCGGAGACGGTGACCTGCGCGCTACCCGAGACCCACGCGTTGCGGTGGACCGGGGTGGAGCCCAGCGACGGGTTGATGTTGGCCGACTCGCCCACCAGGCTGATCTCGACGACGGTGCCGTCGGACAGGGTCTTGGTGATGTGTCCGCCCGGCAGCGGAACGAAGGTGTCGGCGTTGGCCGCGCCCGTGGAGAACAGGCCGACGGCCACGGTGGCCGCAGCGCTGACGCCCGCCATCCGCGCCATGAACTTACGGTTGATCATTGGATTCATCCCTCGAGGATTGAGTTCGCCGCAGCGAGAAGAAGATTCGTACAGTTCGAAAGACGTCAGCCGATGCTGAACGGCATGCCGTAGAGGGTGGTCTTCGAGTAGTGGTCGCCGATGATCTCGACCACGGTGTACGCCCGGGCCTGCGCGTAACCGGCGCAGCCCTGGATCTCGATCTCGGCGTCCTGGTAATCGATCGCGTAGGTGCCGGCCTTCTGGATGTCCTTCGAGCTGATCTGGACGAACTTGACCTCGCCCGGGCCCAGGTTGACACCGATCGAACCGCCGGCGCTCACGCCGCCGGTGCTCACGCCACCGGACACACCGGCGCCGATCGCGTCGTCGGCGATGCTCACCTGGCAACCGACGATGTAGCCGGTGTTCAGCTGGGAGGTGCCGTGGGTGGAGGAGTTGTTGGAGCCGGGACGGCCGGTCGGGCCGTTCCAGGGGCCGACCTCGCCCTCGGGGGTGTCGGCGACCTCGGCGATCGCGGAGCCCGAGACCCAGACGACGCGGCCCGCGCCGTTGGCGGCCAGCGACGGCGAGATCAGGGCGTGCTCACCCGTACGGGTGATGGTCACGCCGGCAGGGCTGACCTTCTGGCCGTCCGGCAACGGCACGAAGGTGTCGGCATTGGCGGCACCGGTCGACAGCAGGCCGAAGGCCACGGCGGCCGCGGCAGCGCCGACGCCCGCGGCACGGGCTCCGCGGCGCACACCGGTGGTGCGGTTCTCGCTCATACTTCCCCTCATCAGGTGTCTAGCAGCCGGCCTCGACTTTCGAGACCGAACGGGTGGACCTCACAGGCCCAGCTCAGTGTGTCGCCCCTTTGTTGCCGTTACGTAACCAACTGTTATTTCGACGATACGGCCGGGGCCGGTGTGGCGAACCCGAGCCAGGGCTCCACCGGGTGGTTCAACGCATAGAAGTGGGGTACTGCGGGGGCCAATAGTTGATGGCTCGATGGCGAACATTAAACGCTGCGCCGTCGTTCCGGCAACGAAAGAGTTCGTAAATTTCATTGTGACCCCCCACACACGTGCGCACATCGCCACATGCTTTGACGTGCATCAATGCATCCGAGATCCGCCGTGTCAACGGGGGTGGACCGCAGGTCGGCTACTCACCGGTTTCGAACACTTATACGACAAAGGACCACGCTTTCGCGTGGTCCTGAGGAATTGTCGCCTGTTCGCAATCACACCGAAAACCGCATTTCGGTGAGGGTTTATTACGTAGCAGCTACGTAGATAACGGTACGGTCACCCGTGATGCGGCGGTACCTGCGAACGTAACCATTCGTCGTTATCAGAGCGCCCGCCGCCGTCGCCGCGCTCGTCGCCGGTGGTTTCAGGCAGCACGTCGCCGAATATCCGCGCCAGCCGCGCGGCCTCGGCGGCCTTGCGCCTGGCCGCCTCCGGATCGCGCGGCGACGTGCTGTCCTGCGAAGTCACTGCCCTCACTCGTCCAATCCGGAGAGCTCGCCGATCGCCCGGCTCGCGAGCGGGCCGAGGGTCGCCATGCCGTCGCGGATCGCCGCGCGGCTACCCGGCAGGTTCACCACGAGGGTGCTGCCGGAGATGCCCGCGACGCCGCGCGAGAGCCCCGCGTCCAGCGAGCCGGCCACCCGGCCGGACGCGCGCAGCGCCTCGGTGATGCCGGGCAGTTCGCGGTCGAGCACCTGCGCGGTCGCCTCGGGGGTGACATCGCGCGGCGACATCCCCGTGCCGCCGACCGAGATCACCAGGTCGACGCCGCCGATGACCGCGGTGTTGAGCGCGTTGCGAATCTCGACCTCCTCGGCCTGCACCGTCACCGAGGCGTCGACGAGGAAGCCCGCTTCGCTGAGCAGTTCGGTGACGAGCGGGCCGAGCGAATCCACGCCGCCATGTGCCGTCCGATCGTCGACGACAACAACCAGTGCACGCCCTGCCACGGGAGCATCGATGTCCATGCTCATCACCGTAGCGCCTACACACGACAGTGCCGCGCTCGAACGCATCATCGGCCGCCCTCCGCCGCGGCGGCGGTGAGCGTGACCTCGACGGTCTTGGCGTTGCCGCCCTGCTCGTCGGTATAGGTGAGCTTCACCTTGTCGCCCGGCTGATGCGAACGGACCGCCGCGATCAGCGCGTCGCCGGAATCGATCGGCCGGTCGTCGAGCCGGGTGACGATCGCGCCCGCCGGGATGCCGGCCTTGGCGGCGGGGCCGTCCGGGGTGACCTCGAGAACCCGGGCCGCGGTGTCCAGCGGCCGCAGCTTGATCCCGATCTGGGCGTAGGTGGCGTGCCCGGTCTTGATCAGTTCGTCGGCGACCCGGCGGGCCTGATCCACCGGGATCGCGAAGCCGAGGCCGATCGACCCGCTCTGCGCACCCGCCGCTTCGCCACCGAGGCTGGCGATGGCGGTGTTGATGCCGATCAGCTTGCCCTGGGCGTCGACCAGGGCACCGCCGGAGTTGCCCGGGTTGATCGCCGCGTCGGTCTGGATCGCGTCGATCACCGGGTTGACCTGGCTGGGCGTGCCCTCGCCGCTGGTGGAGACCGGGCGATTGAGCGCGGACACGATGCCGGTGGTGACGGTGCCGGCCAGGCCGAGCGGCGAGCCGATCGCGATCACCGGCTGACCCACCGCGAGACCGTCGGAGGTGCCGAGTTCGATCGGCGTGAGCCCGCTCTTGCCGGAGGCCTTGATGACGGCCAGATCCGAGACCGGATCGGCGCCGATCATGGTGGCCGGGGCGGTGCTGCCGTCGCTGAACACCACCTCCATCTTCGCCGAGGCGCCGGCGCCCGCGGCGACGTGATTGTTGGTGAGGATCAGCCCGTCGGAAGACAACACGACCCCCGAGCCCTCGCCGGAGGCGCGCGTACCGGCCACCTTGATCATCACGACACTGGGCAGCACCCGCTGAGCAACCGCCTGCGTCGAGCCCGCCGGCGCGTTGACGGCGTTGTTGACCGCGGGCTTGGGGACATCGAGCGCATTGGTCACCGTCGCGGAGTCCGAGCCGGTGGCCAGCACGCCGACCACACCGCCGACGCCACCGCTGACCAGGGCCAGCGCGGTCGCACCGGCGACCAGGCCGAGCCGCAGCGGCCTACGCTGCGGCGCCTGTGCGGGCGCCGCGGCGAACGGCCCGGGCTGTGCCCCGAAAGGCGGCTGGCTACCGTGCGGCGCGCCGTATACCGACACGCCAGGCAGCGGAGCGGTGCCGTGCGACTCCGGCGCGCCGTACTGCTGTGCCGAGCCGAACGGCTGTGCCGGGTTCTGCGGCTGCGCCTGGCCGGCGTACGGGGCTTGCCTGCCGTGCTGCTGGGCCTCGGCGGGATGGTCCGCGCTGCCGGATCCGGGATCGGCGGGCCGGTCAGCAGGTCGGTGCTGGGGATCGTCGGTCATGGTGTCTTGTCTCCTCACGCTTGCTGACCAGCTTCGTGACGGCTACTGAGAGGCGGCTGAGATCGCCCCGTCAGTTCGCCGAGACTCCGCGGCCGATCACACCGGTCCGGCCTCGGAATCGTCCGGAACCACCGGTGCCTCACCGGGCAACACGATCCGGACCAGGGTGCCGCCGCGGTCGGAGGTGTCGACCGCGATCGTGCCACCGTGCTTGGTGACCACCTGCTTGACGATCGCCAGCCCCAGCCCCGAGCCGGGCATCGAGCGCGAGGCGGTCGTGCGGTAGAAGCGCTCGAAGACCAGCTCGCGCTCCCCCGCCGGAATACCGGGACCGGCATCGGCCACCGCCAGTTCGAGCAGGCCGGGCCCGGCCGGGCGCATGGTGATGCGCACCTCGGCGTCGCCGGGACTCCATTTCGCCGCGTTGTCGAGCACGTTGAGCACCGCGCGTTCCAGCCCGGCCTCGTGGCCGTAGACGAACCAGGGACGCAGCTCGGCGGTGAAGGTGATGCCGGTGCGCCTGCGGCGGGCCCGCTCCAGCGCCCGCTCGGCGACCTCGCCGAGATCGACCCGCTCGTAGACGGTTTCGGGCGCGTCCTCGCGGGCCAGGTCGACCAGGTCGCCGACCAGCGTCGACAGCTCCTCGATCTGGGCGACCACATCGGCGCGCAGCTCGGCCATGTCCTCGTCGGGCAGCTGGGGCGCGCCCGGCCTACCGGAGGCGATGAGCAGTTCCATGTTGGTGCGCAGCGAGGTCAGCGGGGTGCGCAGTTCGTGGCCCGCGTCGGCGACGAGCCTGCGCTGGCGATCGCGCGATTCGGCCAGCGCCCGCAGCATCGTGTTGAAACTGTCGGTGAGCCTGGCCAGTTCGTCGTCGCCGGTGACCGGGATCGGGGTCAGGTCGTCGGTGCGGGCGACGCGCTCGGTGGCCGCGGTCAGCCGGGCGATCGGGCGCAGGCCGGTGCGGCCCACCGCGGTGCCGGCCGCAGCGGCGAGCACGACGCCGCAGGCGCCGACGACGAACAGCAGCCACGCCAGCCGGTCGAGCACCTCCCTGGTGCGGTAGAGCTTCTGGGAGATGATCAGCGTCGCGCCGCTGTGCGTGCGCGCCGCGAGGACCCGCTGGTCGCCGACGGTGCGCAGCGAGGAACTGTACTTGCCGTCGGCGACGGCGAGTTCCTGGGCGCCCACCGGCGGAATCGTCTGCTGCGGCGGCATGTACGGCTTGTGGTCGGCGTAGATCAGCGCCACGCCGACATCGTTGGAAAACAGCCCGGCCAGCACGATCGTCTGGAAACCGAGCGTTTCGAAGTTGTTGTTGATCATCGTCGCCGCGCGCGCCTCGAGCTGGGCGTCGACGTCGGCGTAGAGCGCCCGCGCCACCATCGCGTAGGCCGCGATCGAGGTGACCGCGACGGCGATGAGCACCACCGACGCCGCCAGCAGCGTCACCCGCCAGCGCAGCGACACCGAGCGGGTCAGCGGCATCGGCGGCCGCATCTCGCCGCCGTCGGGCGGCCGCCGTAAGACCGCGACCACGGGTTCCTTGTGTGCCATGCCCGCCGCCTAGGGAGGAGTCTCGCGCAGCACGTAGCCGACGCCGCGCACGGTGTGGATCAGCCGTTCCTCGCCGTCGGCCTCGGTCTTGCGCCGCAAATAGCCGATGTAGACCTCCAGCGCATTTCCCGAGGTGGGAAAGTCGTAGCCCCAGACCTCTTCGAGGATGCGCCCGCGGGTGAGCACGCGGCGTGGATTGGCCATCAACATCTCGAGCAACGAGAACTCGGTTCTGGTGAGGCTGATGGCGCGTTCGCCGCGCGAGACCTCACGTGTCACCGGATCCAGCGACAAGTCAGCGAACACCATCGCTTCCGATGCTTCGCCCGGGTCGGGCGCCCGGCGACGCAGCAACGCGCGTAAACGCGCCAGCAATTCCTCCAACGCGAAAGGCTTCGGCAAATAATCGTCGGCGCCCGCATCGAGGCCCGCGACGCGTTCGGAGACCGAATCGCGCGCGGTCAAAACGAGAATCGGCAGATCGTCGCCGGTGCTGCGCAGCCTGCGGCACACTTCCAGACCGTCCAGTCTGGGCATCATCACATCGAGAACCAGGGCATCGGGCCTGGCCGCGGTGACTTTCTCCAATGCGTCCATGCCGTCGACCGCGAGGTCGACGGTGTAGCCGTTGAAGCTCAGCGACCGGCGCAGAGATTCCCGCACGGCGCGATCGTCGTCGACTACCAGAATGCGCATGTGCTCAGTTTGCCGTGATCGACTGAGAACGCACTGAGAGGGTCGCGCCCGGCGTGGCCGAGGACGGCCCGAAGCAGTGGGGCGCGGCGGCCTGTCGCCCTTGACAAATCCGCGTGAATCGTCTTTGTGTCAGCGCATATTCGGCGAATTACAGACCGAGTGGCCCGGATTGCCGTTGACCACCCGGCACGGTATCTTTCCTGCGATAAAAGAAGACCTCCAGTTGGTTCTGCGCTCGCATCACTCCGCGACCTCCCCGCGCGGGCCGGGGTCACACGTGGAAGCAGAGGCAACGCACGCGGATGGAACCTGCATCGCGCTCCTGGCAATTCAGCCTGTCGAACTGGTCGGTAACGCGCAAGGTCGGTGTGGTGCTGGTGCTGCCGGTGATGCTGGCGACCACGTTCGCCGTGCTGCGGATCAACAACGAGCTGCAAACGATGACGCAGCTCGGCGCGGCCACCGAGCAAGCCACCGTCATCCGTCCCGTCGTCAAATTCGCCACCGCGACCGAACAACTCGCGATCGCGGCCACCGCCAACTGGGGTGCGATCGCCGACCCGCAGACCGACGCCGCGCTGACCACCTACGACCAGGCGCTCGCCGAGGTCCAGAACGCACTGCGCTCGGCCAGGATCGACCCCGCCGTCGCGGCCGAACTCACCGCGGCCACCGCCACCGGCTCCACCCTGCGCAACACCGTGCGCGGCGGCTCCCCGGCGATGGTCGGCGAGCAGACCGACGAGATCGGGGAACGGATCGGCAACGCGCTCGCCAAGACCCCGCAGGTCGAGGACTTCGTCGTCCAGCGCTACTTCCTCCAGGTCACCGCGCTGCACCAGGCCAGGAGGGTGCTCACCCGCGAGCGCACGCTGGTCGTCTCCCCCGACGCGGGCCGCAGCCAGAGCGCGCGGGCCAAGATGCTCGTCGAGCTCGGCTCCGAGTCCACCATGATCAAGACCTACGGCATGATCATGCCGGAGAACGCGGGCAGCATGGGCGCGCTGCTCGACGCGGTGCAGACCAGGATCAGCGTGTTCAGCCAGAACAACGGCGATCCGACCACCAACGCCGCGGTGCTCAACACCCTGCAGGTCAGCGCCGACACCTACGCGTCGAGCATCGCCACCCTGCTCGACAACATCGACCGCACGCTCGACACCAACACCGCGAACGCCCAGACCGCGGCGCTGCGCGAGACCACCCTGGTGCTCGGCATGCTGCTGGCGGGCCTGGCGCTGGCGCTGGCGGTCGCCCGCACGCTGGTCGTCCCGGTGCGCAGGCTGCGCCGCGACGCGCTCGAGGTCGCGCACGTGAAGCTGCCCGACGAGCTGGCCGTGGTCCGTAGCGGCGGCGCGACGCCCGAGATCGCCCCGGTGGGGGTGCATTCCACCGACGAGGTCGGCCAGCTCGCCCGCGCCGTCGACGAGATCCACGAGCAGGCGCTGAATCTGGCCGCCGACCAGGCCCGCCTGCGCCTGCAGATCGGCAACATGTTCGAGACGCTGTCGCGGCGCAGTCAGTCGCTGGTCGAGCAGCAGCTCGCGCTCATCGAGGAACTCGAGCACGACGAGGACAACCCGTCGCGCCTGCAGACGCTGTTCCGCCTCGACCACCTCGCCACCCGCATGCGCCGCAACGGCGACAACCTGCTCGTGCTCGCGGGCACCGCGCTGCGCCGCGGTCATCTGCCGCCGGTGCCGCTGTCGGACATGCTCTGGAGCGCGGTCTCCCAGGTGGAGGACTACCAGCGGGTCGAGATCGGCAATGTGCCCGACGGCGTCGTCGCCGGTGAATCCGCGGTCGACATCGAGCATCTGCTCGCCGAGCTGATCGACAACGCGCTGCGCTACTCGCCGCCGAGCACCTCGGTGGCGGTCATCGTCGGGCGCGCGGTCGACGGCGGCTACCTGATCGAGATCACCGACCGCGGTCTCGGCATGTCGGCCGAGGACCTGCAGACGACCAACGACCGGCTCGCCTCCGGTGGTGAGGTCACCATCGAGACCGCCCGCCGGATGGGTCTTTTCGTGGTCGGCAGGCTCGCCAAGCGGCACACCATCACCGTCAGCCTGCGCCGCACAGCCACCCAGGCGCCGCAGCCGGGCATCACCGCGAGCGTGCATCTGCCCAGCGCGCTGGTCTCCCCGCCGCCCGCGTCGTCGGGCCCGGCGACCGGCCCCAACCCGATCGTGTCGACCGGCTCGCACGCGCTGGCGTCCTCGGCCATCGGCCCGCACGCGCTGACCCCGGCCGACATCACCGGCCCGAACCCGATCATGCCGCCGGTCGGCACCGGCCCGATCGGCATCCCGCTGCCGACCGGCCCGAACCCACTGGTGCCGACGGGACCGGTCGCGCCGGGCCTCGACGCCGACCGGCCCGAACCGTCCATGGCGCCGCTGACCAGTGCCGGTCTGCCGCAACGTCGTCCGGCGAACCCGCCCGCGGCCGAGCCGGTGCCCGCCGCGTCGACCGAACCCGCGGAACCGACCGGGTTGTGGGCCGAGCACGAGCACGACACCGACGATCTGCCGGTCACGCCGACCGCCGACTCGAACGGCACGGCGAACAGATCCCTCGGTCTGCCGCAACGCGTTCCCTCCTCGGCGCTGAGCGAGCTCGCCGCGGCCAGGCAGACGCCGCGTTTACCCGAGCCCGCACCCGCACCCGCACCGGAGCCGGTCGCCGATGCCGACCCGATGCCGACGTCGTCCACCCGGCTGGCACCGGTGCCCGGCGAGGCGCCGACCCCCATCTACCAGCGGATGGTCTCGGAATGGCTCGTCGAACCCGCTTCCGCCACTGCCGAATCCGGCGGCAACGGCGCATCATGGAGTTCCCCCGGCGACGCGGGCTGGTCGGCAGCGGCCAGCGCGGGTAATCCGCCGACTTCCTCACGCACCGTCGGCGGGCTGCCGATCCGTAAACCGGGCGCCCAGCTTGTCCCCGGCGGACTCACTCCCGCCGAGGAGGCAGGCGCCCGCGATCCCGAGGAGATCCGCAACAACTTGACCAGACATCTCAGCGGCGTTCGCAGTGGCCGTGCCGAGATCCAGTACAACGACGGAGGCCTCGAATGAGCAACGCGCATCCCACGGACGAGAATCTGAACTGGTTGGTCGCCCGCTTCACCCGCGACGTGCCCGGCGTCTCGCACGCGGTGCTGGTCTCGGCCGACGGTCTGCTGCAGGCGACCAGTCCGCACCTGCCCGCGGACCGGGCCGAGCAGCTGGCCGCGGTGACCGCAGGCCTGGCGAGCCTGTCGATGGGTGCGGCGCACCTGTTCGACGGCGGCAAGGTGATGCAGTCGATCGTGGAGATGCAGCGCGGGTACCTGCTGGTGATGAGTGTCGGAAACGGCTCGCACCTGGCGGTTCTGGCCAACAAGAGCCACGACATCGGCCGTATCGGCTACGAGATGGCGTTGCTCGTCGACCGAGTGGGCTCGGCGGTCACCGCCACCGCCCGCTCCGCCGGCTGAGGTGAGATGTCGAGCCCGTACGGATCAGAAAACCGGCCGACGACCCGGGTCAGGCCCTACGCCCTGACCTCCGGCCGCACCGAGCCCGCGATCTCGCTGCCACTCGAGGCAGTCGTGGAAACGGTCTCCTATACCGCGCACCTGGAATGGCCCGCAGGGGATTTGCGCACCGAAATAGTGCGTCTCGGCACACATAGACTGTCCGTCGCAGAAATAGCTGCATACCTTGGCCGCCCACTGGGTATGGTCCGGGTGATGATCGGCGATCTCGTTGTCGGCGGGATTCTTCGAGTGCATTCGACGCTGACCGAGCAGGCGAGCTACGACGAACGCCGATCACTGATGGAGAGGACTTTGCGTGGACTCCGTGGCCTCTGAGGGCATGCGCCCCCCGAACCCCGATCAGCGGGTCGCGTCGACCAAGATCGTCGTGGCCGGTGGATTCGGCGCAGGCAAGACAACATTCGTCGGTGCGGTGTCGGAGATCGTTCCGCTGCGCACCGAAGCGATGGTGACCCACTTCTCCGACGGGATCGACGATCTCGCCGAGACGCCGGAGAAGGAGACCACCACCGTCGCCATGGACTTCGGCCGCATCGTGCTGCCGGGCAACCTGGTGCTGTACCTGTTCGGCACCCCGGGCCAGAAGCGGTTCTGGTTCATGTGGGACGACCTCATCCGCGGCGCCATCGGCGCCGTGGTGCTGATCGATACCCGCAGGCTGGAAGACAGTTTCGCCGCGGTCGACTTCTTCGAAGCGCGCGGCCTGCCGTTCCTGATCGCGGTCAACCGCTTCCCGAACGCCCCGCGCTTCCCGATCGCCGAACTGCGCGAGGCGCTCTCGGTGCGCGAGGGCATCCCGATCGTCGACATCGACGCGCGCAATGCCGTCGAGGTGCGGCAGGCGCTGGCGGCGGTAACCGAATACGCCATCGCCCAGCTGGAGCCGCAGCAGTTCGAGGGGGCCGGCCGGCGTGGTTGACCTGCTCGCCGCGACGGGGGCCGAAACGTTCGGGCGTGGCACGGGCATCGCCTGGCTCGCGCTGGACATGTCGGCGCTCGGCGCGCTGGTGGCGTTCGCCTGTGTGCGGCATGCGAAGTACTCGGCGCGGTTCCGGCTCGTCTGGCTGACGATGGCGGCGGTCTCGCTCGGCGGGGTCGGGCTGTGGCTGGCGAATTCGGTGGCGCTGCTCGGCATCCGGGTCGAGGACAGCATCATGCGGTACAACGTCGCGCTCGGCGCGGCGTCGCTGGCCATCGCGGTCGTCGGCGTGCTGGCCGGGTTGCTGATCGGCGGGCGGACTCCGCAGCTGCCCCGGCTGATCGTCGGCGGGCTGACGACGGGACTGAGCGTCGGTCTGTCGACCTATCTGACCTTGGACGCCCTCGAAGTGCAGGGCCAGGTCGAAGAGTCGCTCGGCCTCATCGGGATCGCCGTGCTGCTGTCGATGGCGCTGTGCACGGCCACGCTGTGGGCCTCCCAGGTGGTCCGCATCGTGGCATTGCGGGTCGTGGCGTCCCTGCTGTTCGCACTCGGGGTCGCGGCGGTGTACTACACGGCGGTCGCCTCGCTCGAGTTCACGCTCGATCCGGGCAGCCGGACGCCCACCGGCCTGCAGCTGTTCGATCTGGTGTACCCGATGTTCGTGATCGGCGCGCTGGGTTTGACGGTGCCGATCACCGCGGTGCTGGTGGCGCCCGATCGGCGCGACGCGGTGCGGGCTCCCGAGCCGCAGCGGCAGCCGGTCGGTACGCGGTGACCGCAACCAGCTAACGCCCGGTTTGTCTGAATTATTGTGGGCGATCGCCCCGTTCGCCGGATGCGGGCAACCGAGGCGGATCGGCCCCGAAAACCACCCCTGAAGTGGCGATGAGCGGGTTCTCCGTCACCGGAGAACCCGCCCTCCCGCACGAGAGTACATACCCGCCAAGGACTCCGCATCAGTCGTCCAGGAATTTTCTTGTGCCACAAAACAAACCAAAAGTTGGTAATGCCCGTTCCGGCAATCGGCCAGCAAGCCTCCGGGCGCATCCGCGCCAAGTGGCTTGTGCCACACCGTTAACCGGGCGATTGCCGTAGCCCCTTCCATGAGCCCCTGAGCAGGCATGACCGCTGCCCAGTAAGACCCCTGGACAGCAGGGGGCGAAGAACAGGCCGCTGACGGCGCGTTCGACCCCCACACCGCCCGCCAGCGGGTTATCGTCGGCTAGGGCGCATTCGTCTCGCCCAGCACATCCGAGGTTCGTTCGAAGGAGTTCGCATGGCCGTCAACGTGGTGCTCGACAAAGTTCTCGACAAGGATTTCGAGAACAAGACGCTGAAGGAAATCCTCGCCGCGCCGCCGTCGGCCCTGGCCGGCCTCACCGAGGCGCACGACAAGCAGCTGCTCGACGCGCTGAAGATCAAGTCCATCGCCGACCTGGGTAGCAACAAGTTCTTCCAGCTGGCCGCGGCCCTGGTGGAGCTGGCCGAGCGCGAAGGCTGAACCCGCGAAAAACACAACGGCCTGCCGGGGAAACCGGCAGGCCGTTGTCGTTGCCCGATCCCCGATCCGGGTTGTCCCCTCCGAACCAGCTCTCGAACTCCGATGTGCGGCGGACTCAGATCCGCGAGGGATCGATCAAACCTCTCCGCACGGCTCCCACAATACGACGCGGCACCTGGTACTCGACGCCGCCCACGGTGACCGGGACCAGCTGTGGAACAGCGGCCTTCCACTGCGAACGCCTGCTGCGGGTGTTGGACCGCGACATCCTGCGCTTCGGCACAGCCACTGGTCAGCCCTCCTTGCCCGCGCGCGAGCGCTTCCCGTATTTGCGCTCGAACTTCTCCACCCGGCCCTGGGTGTCGAGGTTGCGATGGGTGCCGGTCCAGAACGGATGCGAATCCGAGGTGACGTCGACCATCAGCAGCGGATAGGTCTTGCCGTCGGTCCATTCGACACTGCGGTCGCTGGTCGAGGTCGACCGGGTCAGGAACCGCTTGCCCGTGCTCGAATCCTCGAACACCACGGGGTGGTAGTCGGGGTGGATGCCCGCTTTCATGCTGTTTCTCCTCTCGGGTTGATGCGCTCGCTCGCCGCGGCCGACGCCTCGGCGGAATCGGCGCAGGGGTCTTCGTGCCAGTCGCCGAAGGGGTCCTCCCACAACGCGACTCGCTCCGGCGCCCGGTCGACCAGCAGCAGCTCGTCGTCCTCCACCAGCGCCCAGTGCAGGGCATGGCGGATCTCGGCGGGGTCGGCGTCGTGCGCCAGGATCACCAGCGACACATCGCGGTCACCGAAGCGCTCGTCCCAGCGCAGCGCGGCCATCGCCCTGCGGTCCGGATCGGCGGCCGCCTGCTCCTCGGCACTCATCGCCGCCAGCCAGCGACCGGCACCCCCGACCCGCAGCCCACCGCCCGCCGACTCCAGCCAGACCACCTGATCCGGCTGGGTGGCCAGCCAGATCCGGCCCCGCGCGGTGACCACGCCGTCGAACAGCACGTCGAGCGCCTCGTGCAGCCGAGCCGGATGGAACGGCCTGCGCGCGGCGAACTCGATGAGCGAGACGCCGCAGTCGGTGGTCAGCGGCGGCTGGCCGCGCAGCAGCGGCGCGTGGGCGTCGAAGATGCGGCCGCGACGCCCGTCGGCGGGAATCCTGGTCAGCAGGGCGCCGACCTCGACGGCGTCGAAGGCGGGGAGTTCGTCGAGCCAGGCCACCGGCGCCGCGGGCGCCATCCTGGTCAGCACAGCGTGCAGCCGCTCGCGGTCGAGCGCGTCGACACCGGTGGTCAGCACCACGAGCGCGTCGGCGAAGTCGACCTGACCGACGGCCACCTGGGCAACGGTCCGCTCGTCGTCGGCCGCGGCGAGCCCGCGGTCGGCCAGCGCCTCGTCGCCCGTGGCGTCGGCGAGCCACTGCTGCCCGTCCAGGCAGGTCAGCGTGGCCTCGATCCGCACATTCCGGCCCGCAGGCCCGTCGACCCGGTCGGCCACCCCGGTCACCTCGACCGCGTCGATCGCGTGGCACAGCGCCTCGGCCTCGATGGCCGGGTCGAGCGCGAGCACGATGCGGCGCACATGCTCGCGGGCGGCGAGCGTGCACAGCATCGGCAGCAGGTCGGCCCGCAGCGTGCACGACACACAGCCGTGCGCGAGCTCGAGCACGGTGGTCGTGACGGTGCCCGCGGTGCGCACCGTGCGGCGGACGACGCCTTCGCGCAGTTCGGCGAGGTCGTGGTGCACCACGACGGTGCCCGCGTCCTCGCTCAGTGTCGCCGCGATGCGCTCGACGCCGGTCATGGCAGGTCCGGAGAAGCCGGCGAGCAGCACGACGGGCGTTCTCCGGTCGGACTGGTCCAGCACCCGGATCCCCTTTCGATAACGATTTTCATTTACTTTACCGCAACGGTACAGTGCGGAATACCTGTTGTCGAAAATGGTTGTCATACCCATGGAGGGAGGTCGCATGTCGGCCCACTGCCAGGTCACCGGTCGCAAGCCCGGCTTCGGAAAAGCCGTCTCACACTCGCACCGGCGCACCAACCGGCGCTGGAACCCCAACATCCAGCGCAAGACCTACTACCTGCCCAGCGAGGGCCGCCGCATCACGCTGACGGTCTCCGCCAAGGGCATCAAGACCATCGACCGGGACGGGATCGAGGCCGTGGTGGCCCGTATCCGCGCCCGTGGCGACAAGATCTAGGAGCATCCATGGCCTCGAAATCGACCGATATCCGGCCGATCGTCAAACTCAAGTCCACCGCGGGGACCGGCTTCACCTACGTCACCCGCAAGAACCGCCGCAACGACCCCGACCGGCTGGTTCTCCGCAAATACGACCCCGTCGTGCGCAAGCACGTCGACTTCCGCGAGGAGCGCTGATGGCGAAGAAGTCCAAGATCGCCCGCAACGAACAGCGCCGCGCGATCGTCGAGCGCTACGCGGCCCGGCGCGCCGAGCTCAAGGAGCTCATCCGCAAGCCTGGCACCGGTGACGCCGAGCGCGCCGCCGCGCAAGCCGAACTGCGCAACCAGCCCCGCGATGCCAGTCCGGTACGATTGCGCAATCGGGATGCAGCCGATGGCCGGCCACGCGGCCATCTCCGGAAGTTCGGCCTCTCCCGTGTTCGTGTGCGCGAGATGGCCCACCGGGGCGAGCTCCCTGGGGTCCACAAATCGAGCTGGTAGACACCCACTGATCTCGTGAGAAGGAACATCGCATGGCAGTGAAGCGAGCACCGTCCAAGAAGGCACGCGCCGAGCAGGGCCGTAAGCCGAAGAAGAACCCGCTGATCGCCGCGGGCATCGAAGTCGTCGACTACAAAGACGTCAACCTGCTGCGCACCTTTATCTCCGACCGCGGCAAGATCCGCAGCCGTCGCGTCACCGGTCTGACCCCGCAGCAGCAGCGTCAGGTCGCCGTCGCGGTGAAGAACGCGCGCGAAATGGCGCTGCTGCCCTTCACCACCACCAAGTAGCCGTCACGCGAAAGTGGCCCCGAAGCTGTTGCCTCGGGGCCACTTTCGTTGTGCAGGCGATGAACGCTGCGACTTACGTCATCACGGGATGGTGAGAACCTGGCCCGCGTTGATCAGATCCGGGTTGTCGATGCCGCTGGCCGAGGCGATCTCGTGGTAGCGGTTGCCGTCGCCGTAGAAGCGCTCGGAGATGGCCCACAGGGTGTCGCCCGGCTCGACCGTGTAGGTCTGCGCGGCCGGCGGCGGCGGGACCTCTTCGGCGATCGGGGCGGCGGCGACCGGCTCCGGCTCGGGAGCCGGAGCGGGCAGCGGGTTGTCGGTGTTGGTGGCCGTTGCCCACGCGACCGAACCGTCGGTGCCGTAGAGCACGACGTTGCGGTCGGGCTGGATGACCAGCTTCTCGACGTTCTTGCCGTTGGTCTCGGTCGACCAGGCGGCCGAGCCGTCACCCTTGTAGAGGACGAAGTTGCCGTCCTCCTGCAGGGCCGCGCGCTGCACGTCCTGGCCATGAGTCTGGGCGGCCCACACGACGTTGCCGTCGGGCTCGGTCACCACAAGGTTGCCATCTGGCTGCAGAGCCAGGGTGTACGCACCGCCGGTCAGGGACTGTCCCAGTCCCAGTTCTTCGCCTACGCGCAGCGTGTCGCCCACGTTCGTCCTTTCGAAGATCCAGTTGCAGAGCATCCAACTTCAACGATGCTCGCCGTATGCCACGGCGGCGCATCGCAAGCGAATGTAGTCCCCGCCGAGCCGAAATGGGTGAGTTACGCGCAGGGTTCGCGGAAAGTTCACTGTGAGGACTGTCGCGTTTAGAATGCCGCACGCGCCCGCACGTGCGCGTGCGCCGCGCCGACTAGGCTCGCGACATGCGAACGACGTCGCGTTTCACCGCCGCCGCGGCCGCCATGGCCGCGCTGCTCAGCCCACTCACGGCCTGCTCGAGCTCCGATGACGCTGCGCCCCAATCGAATACGACCACTGCTAGCGCGCGCCCGGAGGACGGCAACGCGAGCCTCGGCCACCGCTTCACGCCCGATCCCACCATCGTCGACCCCCATCCGCTGACCTTCACGTCCTGGACTCGCCTGGGCGACAACATGATCGGCGTCAACTTCCAGACCGGTAACCCGGAGTGTTTCGGCGTCGACGCCACCGTCACCGAGTCCGACACCGCCGTCTCGGTCGCCCTGCGCTCAGGCACTCGCGCCGACGCCGTCGGCAAGATGTGCACCATGAACGCCGTCTTCGGCACCATGGAGATCACCCTGACATCGCCACTGGGGAACCGACAGGTCGTCGACGTGGGATAACGAAAACGGGTGCCGCACCGAGGATTCGGCGCGGCACCCGTTCGGGTTCGACGTGACTCAGTGCGCGAAGTGGCGCGCTCCGGTCAGGTACAGGGTGACCCCGGCTTCGCGGCACAGCTCGACGGTGTCCTTGTCGCGGATCGAGCCACCCGGGTGGACGATCGCGCGCACGCCCGCGGCCACCAGGATCTGCGGACCGTCGGAGAACGGGAAGAACGCGTCGGAGGCGGCGACGGAGCCCTTGGCCCGCTCCCCCGCGCGCTCGACGGCGAGCTTGCAGGAGTCGACGCGGTTGACCTGACCCATGCCGACACCGACGGCGGCGCCGTCGTCGGCCAGCAGGATCGCGTTCGACTTCACGGCACGGCAAGCGCGCCAAGCGAATTCGAGGTCGGCCAGGGTGGTGGCGTCGGCCGGATCACCCGCGGCGAGGGTCCAGTTGGCCGGGTCGTCGCCCGCGGCGTCGAGGATGTCACGGTCCTGCAGCAGCGCACCGCCGCTGATCGGGCGCAGCTCCACGCCCTTGCGCCGCGGCGGCTCGGCGACCAGCACGCGCACGTTCTTCTTGCGCTGCAACACATCCACCGCGCCGGGGGCGTAGCCGGGGGCCACGATCACCTCGGTGAAGATCTCGGCGACCTGCTCGGCCATCTCGACGCTGACCTCGCGGTTGGCCGCGATCACGCCGCCGTAGGCGCTGACCGGGTCGGTGGCGTGGGCCTTGCGGTGCGCCTCGGCGATGTCGGCGCCGACGGCGATGCCGCACGGGTTGGCGTGCTTGATCACCGCGACGGCGGGCTCGTCGAAGTCGTAGGCGGCGCGCCAGGCGGCGTCACCGTCGGTGTAGTTGTTGTACGACATCTCCTTGCCGTGCAACTGCTCGGCCTGCGCGATGCCGACGGTGCCGTCGTTGCTGGTGTACAGCGCGGCGGCCTGGTGCGGGTTCTCGCCGTAGCGCAGCACCGCGGACCGCTCCCACGAACCGGCGACCCAGCCGGGGAACTGCTCGGTCTCGGGCTGCACGGCGGGCACGGCGACCGAGCCCATCCAGCTCGCGACGGCCACGTCGTAGCTCGCGGTGTGCTGGAAGGCCTTGGCGGCCAGCGCGGTCCGCTCGGCGAGGGTGAACCCGCCGGACTTCACCGCGGCGAGCACGTCGTCGTAGTCGGTGACATCGACGACCACACCGACCGACGGGTGGTTCTTGGCGGCGGCACGCACCATCGACGGACCGCCGATGTCGATCTGCTCGACGCACTCGTCGATGCTCGCGCCGCTGGCCACGGTCTGGGTGAACGGGTACAGGTTCACCACGACCAGCTGAAACGCCTCGACACCGAGCTCCACGAGCTGATCGACGTGCTCGGCGCGCCGGGTGTCGGCCAGGATGCCCGCGTGCACGCGGGGGTGCAGCGTCTTGACGCGACCGTCGAGGGTCTCCGGGAAACCGGTCAGGTCCTCGACCTTGGTGACCGGAATGCCCGCCTCGGCGATCTTGCCCGCGGTCGAACCGGTCGACACCAGCTCCACGCCCGCGGCGTGCAGTCCGGTGGCCAGCTCGACGAGCCCGGTCTTGTCGTAGACGCTCACCAGCGCCCTGCGGATCGCCTTACGTTCACTCACCGGCGTGCTCGCTCATCTGGAATTTCTGCCTTTCGTCCGTCGGAGACAATGCCTCGCGTCGCGACAGCGGCGATGACCTCAGCCAGCAACCGTCGCTCGACAACCTTGATGCGCTCGTGCAGGGCGGCCTCGTCGTCGCCGGGCAGCACGTCGACCGCCTCCTGCGCGAGGATCGGGCCGGTGTCGACCCCGCCGTCGACCAGGTGCACCGTGCAGCCGGTGACCTTGGCGCCGTAGGCGAGCGCGTCACGCACCCCGTGCGCGCCGGGGAACGACGGCAGCAGCGCGGGGTGGGTGTTGATGAACCGGCCGCCGAAACGCTCCAGGAACGCGGGGCCGACGATCTTCATGAAGCCCGCGGAGACGACCAGATCGGGCTGGAAGGCGTCGACGGCCTCGGTCAGCGCGAGGTCCCATGCCGAGCGGTCGGCGAAGTCTTTCACCGCGACGCGGAAGTGCTCGATACCAGCGGATTCGGCGTACTCGGTGGCTTGGCACACCCGGTCGACGCCGACCGCGACGATCTTGGCGGGGTAGCCGGGCTCGCGGGCGGCGGCCAGCAGCGCGTTGAGCAGCGAGCCGGTGCCCGAGGCGAGGACGACGACGGTGGCCGGTGTCCCTGCGGGCTTCCACTGGGCAAACGAGGACGTCAGCGCTCTACTCCTGCGTGTGGGTCGGGTGGCGGCGATCGGCGATACCGCCGGGTCGAGCTTAACGACCGGTGGTCTTGTCACCTTCCGGCAGGTCCGGCTCGACCACCTCGGCGTCGACGATGTCGTCGGCGGGCGGCACCGCGGAACCGGGGGCGGCGATGCTCACCTCGACGTCGTCGTCGATGTCGGTGACCAGTTCGGCGTCGAGCTCGACCGCGGGATCGTCGTCGTAGTCGTCGTTTTCGTCCTCGTCCTCGTCCTCGTCCTCGTCGTCGTCGTCGTAGTAGTAGTCGTCCTCGTCGTCGTAATCGTCGTAGTCGTCGATGTGGTCGTCGTAGTCCTCGACCGGTGCGGTGGGGGCGAGGAAGCGGCGGGCGAAGACCATGCCGACGAAGCCGCCGAAACCGAACCAGGTGACCATCAACACGACCAGCATCAGCAGGTCGACTCCGACCCAGCCGACGGCGCCGAGTTGTCCGCCGCCGAGGATCGCCAGGGCCAGGAACGTCAGCGTGGACAGCGCGGCGGAGGTGAGCGTCGCCCACGGTGCGCCCGGCCGGTCGTCGCCGACGCGGCCGAGCTCGATGCCACCGAGCACGCCCACCGCGATCGGCACCAGCAGCAGCACCGGCCACCAGGCCGCGGGCGGTCCCTCCGGCAAGGGGATCAGCGCGGGCACGCCGGGCACCTGGCCCGCGGTGACTCCGAACAGGCCGACCGAGCCCGCGCCGAGCTGCACGGCGGCGCCGGTGAGCAGACCCGCCGCGGCGATCACCACATTGGGCAGGTAGAGCAGCGACAGCAACGTCATGCCGAGGACGTCGGTGAAGTTGTGGGCCTGGTGGTAGGCGCCGTCGAGGCGCGAGAGGTGCGTGAAGAACGACACGGCCGTGGCCAGCGCGGCACAGCAGAGCATCCGCAAGACGGTCCGGCGGGCGGCGCGGGCACCGAGCACGGCCCATTCGGGGATCTCGACCGGGACGAGCGCGCACAGCGAAGACCAGGCCCTGCTCGCGATTCCGCCTGCCGCCGCACCGAGATACAGCACGATCACCCAGCCGAACGCGGTGACCGGGCCCGGCGGTTCGAGCGGGGTGACGCCGGCGGCGTCACCGGTGACGGCCAGGCAGACGGCGGTCATGAGCAGCGGACCGGCCAGTACCGCGCCGGTGAGCCAGCCCAGCTCGACCGGGGTCGGCCGGTTGGGCACCGCCCGCGCGCATTCGCGGGCCGCGACCAAGACCAGAATCGCGGTCGGTACCAGCGGCAGCAGGCCGAGCGTGGTCCGGCCGACGGTGAGCGGAATCTGATGGGCGGCAAGCCAGGTCGCGGCGACCGCGCCGGGCGCGCTGGTCAGGTCGGTGCCGGTGGTCAGCATGACCACGAGGACGAGCAGGATCGTCGCCGCCAGCGCGCAGATCGTCGGCCTGGCCGCGACCAGCAGCAGGGTTCGCGCCCGCTCGGGCGACAGCGACCACCAGGGCGGTTCGTGACCGTGCCCGGACGGCGGTGCGGTGGCCTCCCCGGTGCCGCGTGACCTGGAGGTCCGGCGCACGAGGGCGTTACGGGAGCTCATGACAATTCAGCGTGGCAGCTTCCCCGGCGGGCGCGGGTCAGGCGCGCCGCGAGCCCACAGGCACACCTGTGGGCTCGCGATCGAACCTGTGCCACACGCGATGGCCGTCGGTTTCCTACTTGTTGTCGTCGTTCGGGCGGAACGCGGTGGTCGCGTCGGCCGCCGGATCGGCGGTCTGCTCACCACCGAACGGCTGACCCTGACCGGCGCCCTGCTGCGGCTGTGCGGGCGAACCGCCCTGCGCGCCACCGTAGGTCGGCCCGCCGAATGGCTGGCCCTGCTGCCCGCCGAAGTTCTGGGTCGCGCTCTCGTCCGGACGCGGCTGCGCCTGCGGCGCGGCACCGTAGGGCGAGGGCTGCTGCGGCGCACCGTACTGCTGGCCGTACGGCGACTGCTGCGGCTGACCGTAGGCAGGCGGCGGCTGCTGGCCCGGCTGACCGTAGGACGGCTGCGGCACCGACGGCTGGCTCTGCTGGCCGTACGGCGACGGCTGCTGGGTGGGGTACTGACCGCCGGTCTGGCCCTGGCCGTACCCGGTCTGGCCGTAGCCCTGCTGCCCGTAACCCTGCTGGCCGTACTGGCCGTACTGACCCGGCTGCTGCTGTGGCTGCGCGGGCTTGGGCGCGGGCGCCTTGATGATGCCCAGCCCGAACAGCAGGCCGACGATCGCGGCGGCGGCGGTCAGCAGCGCGAACACGATCACGATGAAGGCGCCGAATTCGAGCTCGGCGCCCTCGGGCACCGAGAACGTCAGCGCGAGCACGCCGAAGAGCCCGGCCACCGCGGTCGCCGCGGCGGCGCCGAGCAGATTCTGCTTGGGCAGCAACGAGACTGCGGCGAGCAGGCCGGCCACCAGGACGATGGTGAGCGAGGCCGAACCACCGAAGTACGCGAAGAAGCTGTCGGTCTCGTCGCTGGTCACCGTGGTGCCGCCGAGCGTCACCGGCTTGGCGCCGACGAACGGCAGGAAGCCGAGCAGGAAGGTCAGCACGCCGAGTCCGGCGGTCGCCGCGGTCAGAATGAACGGCAGCCCTTTGGCACCGGCATCGGCCGCGGTCGATGGTGCAGCCGCGGCGGCTCCGGTGCTCGGGCCCTGGCTGGGCGCGGCGGGTGTCGCGGGTGCGTTGTACCCGGAGCCCCCGGTCGGGTATGACATGTCGTCGTCTCCTTGTCGAGTCGTGCGCATCGGTCGCGTCGAACTGACTGGTGCTGATCCAGTACTTGACGCTACTGCACGCCACGTCCCCGGTCACCACCTACCGATCGGGCTGTGGATAACCACGCCCTGTGCAGAATCGACGAAGGCCGCCTCCGTCAAACCTGGAGGCGGCCTTCATAGGTGTGCGATAGATCAGGCGGTGTCCGACTGGCCTGATCCTCTGGGCCCTTCGTGGTTACGCAAGCTACCGCCTACGGGCCCTGACCGGATCAGGCGGAAGCGATGGACGCCTTCTCCAGGATCTCGCGCGCCAGGGCGGCGGTCGCGGACGGCGTCTTGCCGACCTTCACGCCCGCGGCCTCGAGCGCTTCCTGCTTGGCCTGCGCGGTACCGCCGCCGGAGGAGACGATGGCGCCCGCGTGGCCCATGGTCTTGCCCTCGGGCGCGGTGAAGCCCGCGACGTAGCCGACGACCGGCTTGGTCACGTTGGCCTTGATGTAGGCCGCGGCACGCTCTTCGGCGTCGCCACCGATCTCGCCGATCATGACGATGATCTTGGTCTCGGGGTCCTTCTCGAACGCCTCGATGGCGTCGATGTGGGTGGTGCCGATGACCGGGTCGCCGCCGATGCCGATCGCGGTCGAGAAACCGAAATCGCGCAGCTCGTACATCATCTGGTAGGTCAGGGTGCCCGACTTCGAGACCAGGCCGATCGGGCCCTTGCCGGTGATGTTGTTCGGGGTGATGCCGACCAGCGCCTCGCCGGGGGTGATGATGCCGGGGCAGTTCGGGCCGATGATGCGGGTCTTCTCGCCCTTTTCGACGTTGTAGGCCCACGCGTAGGCGGAGTCCTGCACCGGGATGCCCTCGGTGATGACCACGAGCAGCGGGATCTCCGCGTCGATGGCCTCGACGATGGCGTCCTTGGAGAAGGCGGGCGGCACGAACGCGATCGAGGTGTCGGCGCCGGTCTTCTCCATCGCCTCGGCGACGGAGCCGAACACCGGCAGCTCGACGGTGTTGCCCGCGGCGTCGGTGTGGGTCACGGTGGTGCCGGCCTTGCGCGCGTTCACGCCGCCGACGACGTTGGTGCCCGCCTTCAGCATCAGCGCGGTGTGCTTGGTGCCCTCGCCGCCGGTGATGCCCTGGACGATGACCTTGTTGTCCTTGTTCAGGAAGATGGACATGTTTGTGTTCCTTACTTGGCTGCGGCCAGTTCGGCAGCCTTGTCGGCGCCTTCGTCCATGGTCTGGGCCAGCGTCACCAGCGGGTGGTTGGCCTCGGCGAGGATCTTGCGGCCCTCGTCGACGTTGTTGCCGTCGAGACGGACGACCAGCGGCTTGGTGGCCGCGTCACCGAGGATCTCCAGCGCCTTCACGATGCCGTTGGCGACCGCGTCGCACGCGGTGATGCCACCGAACACGTTGACGAAAACGCTCTTGACCTGCGAGTCGCCCAGGATGACGTCCAGACCCGCGGCCATCACGGAAGCCGAGGCGCCACCGCCGATGTCGAGGAAGTTGGCCGGCTTCACGCCGCCGTGGTTCTCACCGGCGTACGCGACGACGTCCAGGGTCGACATGACCAGGCCGGCGCCGTTGCCGATGATGCCGACCTCACCGTCGAGCTTGACGTAGTTGAGGTCGTTCTCCTTGGCCTTGAGCTCGAGCGGATCGGTCGCGTCGACGTCGGCGAACTCGAGGTGGCCGGGCTGGCGGTACTCGGCGTTCTCGTCCAGGGTGACCTTGCCGTCGAGGGCGAGGATCTCGTCCTGCGGAGTGCGCACCAGCGGGTTGACCTCGACCAGGGTGGTGTCTTCCTTGACGAAGACCTCCCACAGCTTCTGGATGGTCACGGCCGCGGCGTCGAGCACGTCGGCGGGCAGGTGGCCCTGCTCGGCGATCGAGCGGGCGAAGGCCAGGTCGACACCCTTGACGGCGTCGACGGGGACCTTGGCGAGGCGCTCGGGAGTCTTCTCCGCGACCTCTTCGATCTCCATGCCGCCCTCGACCGAACACATGGCCAGGTAGGTGCGGTTCGAGCGGTCGAGCAGGAAGGAGATGTAGTACTCCTCCGCGATGTCCTTGGCCTCGGCGACAAGGAGCTTCTTGACGATGTGGCCCTTGATGTCCAGGCCGAGGATGTTCTGCGCGTGCGTGAACGCGTCCTCCGGGGTGGCGGCGTACTTGACGCCACCCGCCTTACCGCGGCCGCCCACCTTGACCTGCGCCTTGACCATCACCGGCTTGCCGATTTCCTCGGCAATCGCGCGAGCTTCTTCGGCCGTGTCGCAAACACGACCCTCGGACGAAGGCACTCCGTGCTTAACGAAGAGCTCCTTCGCCTGATATTCGAAGAGATCCATGTACTCACCGTCTCGTCTGCGTTGCTATGACAACGTCTTTGTTGGCGGCCCGACGTCGGTAGCGGGTCGGGTCGGACTCTAACCAGTCACATGGAGGGCCAATCGGCCACATTCATCCTAAGTGGCGCAGGTCACGACGTGTTACGGGAGGCCGGAAAAACCGCTGGCCAAGGCTACTGGCGAGTAGTTTTTCGGCTTTTTCCGACACCGTGGCAGGTCGGAACACCTAAAGCCGCGGCGCCCCACGATCTACTACGTTATGTCGTCGACATACCTCACCCGGGAGACCCGAAAACGGTGAGAAATTCCCTCGCGTTACGGTGACGAATCTCACACACGCGTGTAGGTTTTCGAGCAGCGCTTGCCACTCTGCAATCGCTTCGTTACCGTCAATGCGGTCGAAGTCACAACCAGGTCACGACAACCAGGTCACGACTGGCAAGTCAGGACTGAGGAGGACGACAAGCTTGAGGCACGTCAGCACTCGCTTGGAACAGCCGTCGGCGATTCGGCACGGCCGATGAACCACCGCTCCACCTTCACAGTCGAAGATCGCACCAACTCCGGACACCGTTACCGGTATGCCGACGAATACACCTCGCACCCGCAGGCCCGCCGCGCCCCGGCCGCGCAGCCCGAGACCGCGTGGCCGCAGCAGGACGCCTGGCACGACCAGAACAGCTGGTCCGGCAATGCCGCGTGGACGCCGGCCGAGGACGAGTGGACCGCCGACGAGTCCTATGACACCGGCGCCTACGACAACACCTGGGAGCCCACCCCCACCGAAGAAACGCACGCCGAGCCCGAACCGCGTCGCGTCGAGCGCCGTGGTGGCGCGCACCGCGTGCCGGCACCGCCCGCCGCGCTGAAGGGCCGCGCCGCGGTCATCGCCGTCGCCGCCGGCGCGGTCGTCGCCGCGGGTCAGGCCGCGATGGCCGACCCCGGTCAGCCCGCCCACGGCGTGGATTACGAGGCAGCGGGCCAGATCCACGAGATCGCCGCTCAGTCGATGAGCACGGCCGACCTCGCCGACGAAGGCACCGGCGCCGCACCGCAGGTGCTCGACGCCAGCACCGTCGCCGACAGGAGCCATTTCGACGACATCCTGGCCAAGGGCCAGAAGTTCGCCGAAGACCTGGCCGCGCAGGAATCCGCCAAGCTGCGGCCGCTGTTCGCCAAGTTCACCTCCGGCAACTACACCTCCGGTTTCGGCGCCCGCTGGGGTGTGCAGCACCTCGGCATCGACGTCGCGGGCCCGATCGGCACCCCGATCTACTCGGTCGCCGACGGCACCGTCATCGAGGCGGGCCCGGCATCGGGCTTCGGCATGTGGGTGCGTGTCCTGCACGACGACGGCACGGTCACCATCTACGGCCACATCGACACCGCGACCGTCTCGCAGGGCGAGCGGGTCATGGCGGGCGATCAGATCGCCACCATGGGCAACCGCGGCTTCTCCACGGGTCCGCACTGCCACTTCGAGGTGTGGCTCAACGGCACCGACAAGATCGACCCGGTCCCGTGGCTAGCCACCCGAGGCATCAGCCTAGGCTCCCAACGCGACTAGGTGCTCGCCCGCCTCTCCCCCCGCCTCTCCGCGTATTTTGGCCAGACTCAGGTGTTGGTCGGGCTGCGTTGGCGGCTGGCGGTGTGGTGATGCGTGGGTTTGCTGTTGTTGGTGAGTTACCCATGTTCTTGCGTTGATCAGTTGGTGCGTGAGCACTAGCACGTTTCGGTGTTGGCGGTTGCGGGCTAGCGTTTCGGTATGGGTGGTACGACGAAGTACACGCAGTTCATCGCGCTCGCACCGGAATTGGTGTGGAGCGTCCTGGGGGATCTCGAGCAGTGGCCCGAGTGGAATCCCGGTGTGCGGTCGGTGCGGATGCACGGGCCGGTTGCCGTTGGCGCCACCGGTAATTACCTGCCCAACGGTAAGTTCTCGGCGCGGATCCATGGGCGGTTCGGCGAGCCGTTCACTGTCACCACGGTGGTGCCGAATCAAGAGCTGAGTATCGAGCAGCCCGAACCGGCGGGCACCATGCACCTCACCTGGCGGCTGACACCGCGTGACGGTGGCACCGAGATCAGCCAGGAACTGCGGTTCGCCGGACCGTCCGCCGCGGCGGCTCGCGCGGTGGTTCGCCCCTTCATCGAAACCGATGCGCGCGTGAACTTTTCGCGGCTGGCGCGACTGGCGGGGCTCGTCCCCGCCGAGGACGCGCTCACCGTGGTCATCGCCGGCGGCACCGGCGCGCTGGGCACCCAGATCGCCGCCGACCTGACCTGCCGGGGACAGCGCGTCACGTTGCTCACCCGCCGCCGCAACCCCGCGCTGCCGTTCCGGCAGACCGAATGGGACGGCCGGTCGGTCGGTGCCTGGGCCGCCGAACTGCGGGAACCCGGCAAGCTCGCGGTGATCAATCTGGCCGGAAAACTGGTCGACTGCAGACCGACCGAACGCAACATCGCCGAACTGCGCAGCAGCCGCGTCGATTCCACCAGCGCCCTCGTCGCCGCGGCCGGGCTGCGCGACACCCCGGTCGACTACTGGGTGCAGGCCAGCACCACCGCGATCTGGTCGGACGCGGGCGAAACCCGCTGCACCGAAACAACTCCCCTGCCCGTCGGCCTCCCCCAGATGACCGGCGTCGCCCAGCCGTGGGAAGAAGCCTTCGACCCGGCCCGCGCCGACCACTGGACGATCCTGCGCACCTCGATCGTCCTCGACCCCGACGCCCCCGCGCTCAAACGCCTGGCCCAACTCACCAAGGCCGGTCTCGGCGGCCGCGTCGGCCCCGGCGACCAGTGGTTCAGCTGGATCCACATCGAGGACTGGCTGGCGATCGTCCGAACCACCCTCGGCCTCGACCCTGACCTGACCCTCCCCGACGGCATCCTCGTCGCCGCCACCGAATTCCCGGTCCGCAACACCGAACTCATGGCCACCCTGCGCCGCCTTCTGCACCGCCCACCGGCACCCCCGACGCCCACGGCAGTGCTGAAGGTCGGCGCGGTCGCCCTCCGCACCGACCCCGCCCTCGGCCTCACCGGCCGCCACGCCACCTCCGAAGTCCTGCACAAGGCAGGCTTCACCTTCCGCTACCCCACCTTGGACGGGGCGCTGAACGACCTACTGCCGCACTAGAGCTTGACGATGGTCCGGCTGAACTGGGGAATCAGCCGGATCTTGCCCGCGGTGCCGAAGTCGATGGTGACGGTCGCCAGCGGGCCGACACCGTCGGCGGCGACTACCCGGCCGAGGCCGTACTTGTCGTCGCTGACCCGATCACCCACGGCGAGAACCAGATCGGTGTTGTTCCGCTTGACCGCGCCACCCGGCGCGGGCCTGCGCTGCCCGGTCCCGCCGCGCACACCGGGACGCTGATCCCAGCCGTCGCCTCGGGTCCAGTCACGATCGAACCCGCTGTCCTCACGCCTGCGCCCACGCTGCACCGGCGACACCACCGGCTCCAGCCGACGCCAATCCAGCAGATGCTGCGGAATCTCCTGCAGGAACCGTGATTCCGGGTTCGACACCGGCTGACCCCAGCCCGACCGCACCACGGCCCGCGAGAGGTAGAGCCGCTGGCGCGCGCGGGTGATACCGACGTAGGCGAGCCTGCGCTCCTCGGCCAGTTCGGTCGGATCGCCCAGCGCGCGCATGTGCGGGAACTGCCCGTCCTCCCAGCCGGTCACGAAGACCACCGGAAACTCCAGGCCCTTCGCCGTGTGCAGCGTCATCATGGTGACCACACCCGACCCCTCGTCCGGGATCTGGTCGGTGTCGGCCACCAGCGACACCCGCTCGAGGAACGCCGCCAGCGAGCCGGGTTCGGGTTCACCGTCGCCCGCCTCCGGCAGCAGCCCCTCCTCGCGGGCAGCCTCGGCATTGTTGAACGCCTCGGAACTGAATTCGCGTGCCACGCTGACCAGTTCGTTGAGGTTGTCCAGCCGCGCGCCGTCCTGCGGATCGTCGGAGGCTTCCAGCTCGGCCCGGTACCCGGTGCGGTCGAGCACCGCGTCGACGACATTGCCGACATCGGGGTACTCGCTGTCGACACGCTTGCCTGCCGCGCGGATCTCGTCGAGCAGGTCGAGGAAACCGGCGATGGCCCGCTGCGCCCTGGTGTTCAGCAGCGCGACCTTGCCGTCGGCGGCATCGCGCAGCGCGGCGGCGAAGCCGATATCGCGCTGTTCGGCATGTACAGCGACGCACGCCTCCGCGCGATCACCGATACCGCGGCGGGGGGTGTTGAGAATGCGGCGCAGACTCACCGCGTCGTCGGGATTCTCCAGGACCCGCAGATAGGCCACCACATCGCGGACTTCTTTGCGCTCATAGAACCGGACGCCGCCGACCACCTTGTACGGCAGACCCATCCGGATGAAAATCTCTTCCAGCGCACGCGAATTGTTGTTGGTGCGATAGAACACCGCGACATCGCCGTAGTTGGCATCGCCCGCGTCGACCAGTTTGTCGATCTCCTTGGCGACGAAGGCGGCCTCGTCGTGCTCGTTGTCGGCGACGTAACCGGTGATCAATTCACCCTCGCCGGAATCGGTCCACAGCTTCTTCTCGCGCCTGCCCTCGTTGCGCGAGATCACCGCGTTGGCGGCGGAGAGAATGTGCTGGGTGGAGCGGTAGTTCTGTTCCAGCAGAATCGTTTCCGCGTCAGGGAAGTCGCGTTCGAATTCCTCGATATTGCGGATCGTCGCGCCACGGAACGCGTAGATCGACTGGTCGGCGTCGCCGACCACGCACAGTTCGCTCGGCTCGACGCCCGCTTCCTCGCCCGCCTCGGCGCTGTGGTGGCCGACGAGCTCGCGCACCAACACGTACTGGGCGTGGTTGGTGTCCTGGTACTCGTCGACGAGGACGTGCCGGAACCGGCGCCGGTAGTACTCGGCCACCTGCGGGTGGTTCTGCAGCAGCGCGACCGTCTCGCCGATCAGGTCGTCGAAGTCCATGGCATTGGCCGCCCGCAGCCGCTTCTGGTACTCGGCGTAGACCCTGGCGACCAGCGCGGGCAGCTCGGTCTCGTCGGCCTCGGCGTCGGCGGCGGCCTGCTCTGGCCCGATCAGTTCGTTCTTCAGATTGGAAATAGCGGTCGACAGCAAACGCGCCGAATACTTTTTGGTATCGATGTCGAAATCGCGGCTGATCATGGTGAGCAGGCGGCGCGAGTCGTCGGCGTCGTAGATGGAGAAATTGGAATTCAGGCCGGGCAGCAGCGCGGCCTGCATCCGCAGGATGCGCACACAGCTGGAATGGAACGTCGAGACCCACATGCTGGCCGCCCGCGGGCCGACCAGCCCGGCCACCCGCTCGCGCATCTCGGCGGCGGCCTTGTTGGTGAAGGTGATGGCCAGGATCTGCCCGGTGTGCACGCCACGCGCGGCGAGCAGATAGGCGATGCGGCGGGTGAGCACCGCCGTCTTGCCCGAGCCCGCGCCCGCGACGATCAACAGCGGTGACCCCGCGTGCACGACGGCGGCACGCTGCTGTGGATTGAGTCCGTCGAGCAGGCGCTCGGTCTCCTCGGCACGCTTGTGTTCGCGCTCCTTGCGGCGCTGCTCCTGCTCGGCGCTGTGCCTGGCCGCCGCTTCGGCCAGCCCGCCGCCGGACGCGCCGGACCCACCACCGCCCCGGCGCGATAGCTCCGCGGGGGCGGAAGCTGGTTCGCTGGGATCGGCGGCTGAGGCGTGGGGAGCGACCGTGATATCCATCGTCTGTCCACGCTACCGGCGGCCACCGACAGGCGGCGAACTGCCGGCTTCTCAGGTCATTCACAAACACAACTGTTTTGCATAGCTAGGGGCCCGTGGCACACTGGGGCTCATGGTCAGTGCTTCTCCGCATGCCCGGATCGGCACTCGATCCGATATCGTGACGGTGAGCGCTGCTCTTTGCGCACTCCCGGGGGGATTTCGTACCGCCCATCGGGAAAGTTTCAGGGTGAAGGAACAGATCGGGTAACAGGCCGTCCGGCCGGACCGATCCCAGTTCTGACACGAGGAGATGAATGATGAGCACCCCTGCTACGACCACTGGGTCCGATTCGGCTCTGCCGCAATCCGAAGCGGAGATCGAGAAGCTCCGCCTCGAGATCGACCAGCTCGACGCCACGATCCTCGCCGCGATCAAGCGTCGTAGCGAGATCTCCCGGATCATCGGCCGTACCCGGATGGCCTCCGGCGGTCCGCGCCTGGTCCACAGCCGCGAGATGAAGGTGCTCGAGCGATTCAGTGAGCTCGGCCAGGAAGGGCACACCCTCGCCATGCTTCTGCTCCGCCTCGGCCGAGGTCGCCTCGGACGCTAGGCCCCCCACAAACCACGCGGCGCGCAACCAGTTCGCCGCTTCCACAAAGCCGCCCCGGGTGCAACACCATCCCCGGGGCGGTTTCGTGTCTCAGGTCAGGGCGATGTACTTGGTGTTCAGGTATTCCTCGATGCCCTCGGTGCCGCCCTCGCGCCCGAAGCCCGATTCCTTGACGCCGCCGAACGGGGCCGCCGGGTCGGAGATGACGCCGCGGTTGACGCCGACCATGCCCGACTCCAGCGTCTCGGACACGCGCAGCGCCCGGTCCAGATCGCGGGTGTAGACGTAGCTGACCAGTCCGTACTCGGTGTCGTTGGCGGCGGCGATGCCCTCCTCCTCGGTGTCGAACGCGACAACCGGGGCGACCGGACCGAACACCTCCTCGCGCAGGATGCGGGCCGTCGACGGGACATCACCGAGGACGGTGGCCGGGTAGAACCACCCCGGACCGCCGGGCGCCTTGCCGCCGAGCAGCAGCTGCGCACCCTTCGAGACGGCATCGTCGACCAGCTCGCCGACGATCTCGCGCTGGTCCTCGCTCACCAGCGGACCGAGGGTGCTGGCCGGATCGGTACCCGGTCCCATCACCACGGTCTCGGTCATCGCGGCGACCAGCTTCCGCGTGAACTCCTCGACCACTCCGCGCTGGACATGGAAGCGGTTGGCCGCCGTGCACGCCTCGCCGCCGTTGCGCAGTTTCGCCTGCATCGCACCGGCGACCGCGCTGTCGATATCGGCGTCGTCGAACACGACGAAGGGCGCGTTGCCGCCGAGTTCCATGGAGGTGCGCAGCAGGCGATTCGCCGCGGCTCCGACGAGCTTCTTGCCGACCTCGGTCGAGCCGGTGAAGGTGAGCTTGCGCAGCCGCGGATCGTCGATCAGCGGGCCGGTGACGGCACCGGAATGCGACGTCGTGACCACCGACAGCACCCCGTCGGGCAGACCGGCCTCGCTACACAGTCTGGCCAGCGCCAGCATGGTCAGCGGGGTCGCCGATGCGGGCTTCACGATCATCGTGCAGCCGGCCGCCAGGGCGGGCCCGATCTTGCGGGTACCCATGGCGAGCGGGAAGTTCCACGGCGTGATCGCCAAGCACGGACCGACCGGTTGCTTTGCCACCATGATCCGGCCGGTGCCGGAGGGCGCGTGCAGGTAGCGACCGTGCACCCGCACCGCCTCCTCACTGAACCAGCGGAAGAACTCGGCGCCGTAGCGGACCTCGTTGCGGCTCTCGGTCAGGGCCTTGCCCATCTCGAGCGTCATGAGCAACGCGAACTCCTCGGCCCGCGCGGTCAGCTGTTCGAACACCGCGCGCAGGATCTCGCCCCGCTCGCGGGGCGGGGTCGCCGCCCACGCCTCGCTCGCCGCGACGGCCGCGTCGAGGGCGCGCATCGCGTCGGCCGGGGTGGCATCGGCGACCTGCGCGAGCACCGAGTCGTCGGCCGGATTGCGGACCGCGAAGGTGCCACCGCCCGTCGCCTCGACCGGCCCGGAGCCGATCCACAAACCCTTCGGTACGAATTCGAGAACGTCACGTTCGGAGACCATGTCGTCAGCGTAGGCCGCGGGGCGTGTCGATGGCACCGATCCGACCGGCCGGTAGTAATCGAACGCTGTAATGTCGGCTGTCGTGAGCAGCGACATCACCGCGTCGGCGGCCTGGCAGGCACTGTCGGACAATCACCGCAGTGTCGCACCCCTGCACCTACGGAAGTTGTTCGCCGACGACCCGGCGCGCGGCCGTGACCTGACCCTGCGGGTGGCAGACCTGCACATCGACTACAGCAAGCATCGCGTGACCCGCGAAACCCTGGATCTGCTGGTCGATCTCGCGCGTACCGCCGGCGTGCCGGAGCGCCGCGACGCGATGTACTCCGGCGCCCACATCAACACCTCCGAGGACCGCGCGGTCGGCCATATCGCCCTGCGCCTGCCGGTCGGAGATCAGCTCTGTATCGACGGCACCGACACCGACGCCGAGGTGCACGACGTGCTGCGCCGGATGGGCGAATTCGCCGATTCGGTGCGTTCGGGAGCCTGGCGGGGCGCGACCGGTGAGCGCATCACGACAGTGGTCAATATCGGCATCGGCGGCTCGGATCTGGGACCCGACATGGTGTATCGCGCGTTGCGCCACTACACCGACCCCGGGATCGAAGCCAGGTTCGTCTCGAATGTCGACCCGTGCGATCTGGTCGCCACACTGGCCGGCCTCGACCCGGCGACCACGCTGTTCATCGTCGCCTCGAAGACCTTCTCCACCCTGGAGACCCTGACCAACGCGACCGCCGCGCGCCGCTGGCTGGTCGGCGCGCTCGGTGAGGACGCGGTCGCCAAGCACTTCGTCGCGGTGTCGACGAACGCGGAACGGGTGGCCGCCTTCGGCATCGACCCCGCGCACATGTTCGGCTTCTGGGATTGGGTCGGCGGGCGCTACTCGGTGGACTCCGCGATCGGCCTCTCGGTGATGGTGACCATCGGCAAGGAGCAGTTCGCCGAGTTCCTCAGCGGAATGCACGCCGTGGACAAGCATTTCGCGACAGCGCCGCTGGAGCGGAACGGCCCGGTTCTGCTGGCCATGCTCGGCGTCTGGTACACGAACTTCTTCGGCGCGGAATCGCGTGCGGTCCTGCCCTATTCGAACGATCTGGCCCGCTTCCCCGCCTACCTCCAGCAGCTGACGATGGAGTCCAACGGCAAGTCGGTGCGCGCCGACGGCACCCCGGTGACGACCTCGACCGGCGAGATCTTCTGGGGCGAGCCGGGCACCAACGGCCAGCACGCCTTCTACCAGCTGCTGCACCAGGGCACCCGGCTGATCCCCGCCGATTTCCTCGGCTTCGCCCGTTCGACCGACGACCTGCCGACCCGCGACGGCACCGGCAGCATGCACGACATCCTGATGAGCAACCTGTTCGCGCAGAGCAAGGTGCTGGCGTTCGGCAAGACCGCCGAGGAGATCGCCGCCGAGGGAACGGACCCGAAGCTGGTTCCGCACAAGGTGATGCCGGGCAACCGGCCGAGCACCACCATCCTGGCGCCGGAACTCACCCCGTCGACGGTGGGTCAGCTGATCGCGCTCTACGAGCACCAGGTGTTCGTAGAGGGCGTCGTCTGGGGCATCGACAGCTTCGACCAGTGGGGCGTCGAGCTGGGCAAGCAGCAGGCGCTGGCGCTGATGCCGCTGCTCAGCGAGCCGGAGCAGCCGGTGACGCAAGGGGATTCGTCGACCGACGAGCTCATCGAGTGGTATCGGGCGCACCGCCGCTGACCTCGCCCGCCGCCGGCGGTTCCGGGTGGATGGCGGCGAGCCTGCGGGTGACGCTGCTGGTCACGATGGTCGCCAGGGTGCCGATCACCACCAGGTCGAACGCGATCTGCACCATCGTCGCGATCCGGGCCACCTGACCGACGGCGTGAACGTCGCCGTAGCCGATGGTGCCGAGAGTGGACATCGTGTAGTACAGCGCGTCGGTGCGGGTCACCAAGCCGGCGAACTGGTCCGGTTGCTGTTGCTGCAGCCGGTAGTAGAACAGCGAGAAGACCACGCAGACGATGCAGAGCAGGAGCAGCACCCCGTCGACGCGGCCGCCCGCCGACGGTGGCGCGTTCAGGTAGTGCTCGATCCGCCGCCAGACCAGCCAGATCAGTCCGGCCACGCCCGCGACGAAACCGACGACCCCCAACACGTGGCCCGGCCAGTCGTCGAGCTCGAACACCCCGTTCAACGGCGCGCTGTAGTAGAGGAGCAGCGCACACAGTACCGCGCCGCCATTGCGCAACGCATGTCCTGGCACTCGCCGATCTCGCGTCATCGCTCCATGATTGCCCGATACCGCCGATTTCCGCGGTACGCGCGCCGTGCTCAGCCGATCCGGTACCCCGCGTCCACCGCCGTCAGCACCTGATCGGCCCGATGCCTGCTCGCGGCGACGAGATCGGCGTTGCGCAGATCGCTGTCGGTGACCTTCACTGTCGCTTCGGCCGCCGATCGCCCGCCGGCGGTGTGCCGGTGCAGCAATCGCTCCGTGAGGACCGCGCGCGGCGCGTCGAGGTACCAGCAGGCGTCGAGCAGCTCGCCGACCTCCGCCCAGCCGGGTGCCTCGGCATCGGTGAGCAGCAGGTAGTTGCCCTCCACCACGACGATGTCCTTGTCACGCACGACGACACCGCCCTCGGTCGGCTCGTCGATGGCACGGTCGAACAGCGGCCACGGCACCGGCTCACCGATCGGCGTCTCCCGCAACGCCCGCAGATCGGTGACGAACCCCGCGGCGTCGAAGGTGTCGGGCTCGCCCTTGCGGGCCAGCGCGCCACGAGCCCGCAGGACCTCGTTACGCAGGTGATATCCGTCCATCGGCGCGACGACAGCGCGCAGGCCGGAGCGGGTGAGCTCGGCGCTGAGCCGCTCGGCCAGTGTCGATTTGCCCGCGCCCGGTGGTCCCGCGATACCGAGCAGGCACCGCCGCCCGGGCGAGCGCGGCACCCGCAGGGCGAGGTCGGTCACCGACAGCACTCCGCTCGGCCAGCTCACCGCCTCACCCTACGAGATCACCTGGCCTGCGTGCCGTTTCAGCCGATGCGCCCGGATCACTGCACGTCGACGAAGGCTCGCTCGATGATGGCGCCGGTGTCGACCCCGACGGGCAGGGTGCCGAAGGCGATGCCCCAGTCGTCGCCGAGGCGGGTCGCGCAGAAGGCGTCGGCGACGGCCGGATGACCGTGGCGCACCAGCTGCGCGCCCTGCAGGACCAGCGCCATCAGTTCCACGACCCGGCGGGCCCGGTACTCGATATCGGACAGGTCGCTGAGCTCCTTGCCGACCCGGTCGATCGCGTCGTCCAGGCGCGGGTCGGCGCCGCGGGCGAGGCCGACCTCGGCGAAGTACGCCTCGACGGTCTCGGGCTGACGGCCAATGGCGCGCAACGCGTCCAGTGCGGCGACATTGCCCGAGCCCTCCCAGATCGACATCAGCGGCGCCTCCCGGTACAGCCGCGGCATCCCCGATTCCTCGGCATAACCGTTGCCGCCCAGGCATTCCAGCGCCTCGGCCGCGTGCGCGGGCGCGCGCTTGCACACCCAGTACTTGGTGATGGCCAGCGCGATCCGGCGCAGCGCCGCCTCGGCCGGATCGGTGCCTGCGCGGTCGGTGGCACCGGCCAGGCGCATCATCACCGTCGTGGCGGCATCGGATTCGATGACCAGGTCGGCCAGCACATTGCGCATGGCGGGTTGATCGATCAGCTTGGCGCCGAAAGCTTCCCGGTGCCTGGCATGGTGCACCGCGGTGACCGCGCCGAGCCGCATGCCGGTGGCCGAGCCGATCACACAGTCGAGGCGGGTCATGTTGACCATCTCGATGATCGTCTTCACGCCCGCGCCCTCGGCGCCGACGAGCCAGCCGGTGGCGTTCTCGTACTCGATCTCGGAGGACGCGTTGGACTTGTTGCCGAGCTTGTCCTTGAGCCGCTGGATGCGGATCGGGTTGCGGGTGCCGTCGGGCAGCACGCGCGGCAGCAGGAAACACGACAGCCCGCCCGGCGCCTGGGCCAGGGTCAGGAACATGTCCGACATGGGCGCCGAGGTGAACCACTTGTGCCCGACGATCCGGTACGAACCGTCCGGCTGCGGCGCGGCGGTGGTGGTGTTGGCCCGCACGTCCGAGCCGCCCTGCTTCTCGGTCATCGACATGCCCGCGATGAGCCCGGCCTTGGTCGACGGCTCGCGGAGGCCGAAATCGTAGGTGCGCGAACCGAGTAACGGCTCGTACTTCGCGGCGAGCTCCGGGTTGTGGCGCAGCGCGGGGACCACCGCGTAGGTCATCGAGATCGGGCACATGTGCCCGGCGTCGGCGATGCCCCAGGTGTAGAACTTGGCGGCGCGGGCGGTGTGCGCGCCAGGGCGCTCGTCGAGCCAGGGCGAACCGTGCAGGCCATGGGAGACAGCGACATTCATCAGGTCGTGCCAGTGCGGGTGGAATTCCACCTCGTCGACGCGATGGCCCCAGCGGTCGTGGGTGTGCAGCACCGGCGGGTACTCGTTGGCGAGCCTGCCCCAGTCCTGCGCGGCGACATCGCCTGCGAGCCTGCCGAGTTCACGCACCTCGGCCTCGGCCCAGCCCGCGCCTTCACGGTGCAGACCTTCGATCAGCGCGGGGTTGCGCGCGGCATCGAAGGGGACGAGCGGGGGTACCTGGTTGAACACTTCGTGGGTCGGCATGGCCGGAACTCCTTCGACTACAACGTGTCCGGACGCGCACCGAGGGCGCGCACGGCGAAAGCAACCAATTCGGGGATGACGGTCTCGGCGTGCGGCGCCGCGGCCAGCGGACCGACCAGCACCTCACCGATCGCGCCGACGAGCGCGGCGGCGCTGACGGACGGGTCCTGCGCGGGCAGGCGGCCCTCGGCGATACCGTGCGCGATCGCGGACTCGAACGACGCGGCGAAGGCACGCCGGAACTCCAGCCGCTGCGCGTCGACGGCCGCGTCGACCGGCTCGGCCAGCAGGACGTAAGCGAGTTTGGGGTTCTTGAGCGCGCGCCCGGCGAAGGTCTCCACCGCCGCGCTGACCCGCTGCAGGACATCGCCCTCGGCCACGGCGGAGCGCACCGCGTCGACCTCGCGGGCGACCACGGTCTCGAACACCGCGGCGACGAGCTCGGCCTTGTTCTCGAACTGCTTGTACACGGTGCCGGTGGCGATGCCCGCCTCCGCGGCGACCGCGGCCATCGACAGTCCGGCGAACCCGTCGCGCGAGAGCACCCTGGTCGAGCCCTGCACGATCAGCGCCCGCTGTGCGTCGAGCCGGGCCTGCACGGCCGGGGTTCTGCGATACACCATACGAAGAAGTGAACCACCGATTCACCCCTTCACACAAGGGGCATCTGGCCGTATGGTCGAAAGATGTCTGTACGCGTCGAACACGCGGGCCCGGTCACCACGGTGATCCTGGACCGGCCCGAAGCCCGCAACGCAGTGGACGGCCCGACCGCCCGAGCCCTGGCCGACGCCTTCCGCGCGTTCGACGCCGACCCGAACGCCGCGGTGGCGGTGCTGTGGGGCGAACACGGCACCTTCTGCGCCGGGGCCGACCTCAAATCGCTGGGCACCGAGAACAGCAATCAGGCCACCGAGGACGGCGACGGCCCGATGGGCCCGACCCGCCTGCGCCTGTCCAAGCCGGTGATCGCCGCGGTCTCCGGCTACGCCGTGGCCGGCGGACTCGAATTGGCGCTGTGGTGCGATCTGCGCATCGCCGAGCAGGACGCCATCTTCGGCGTCTTCTGCCGCCGCTGGGGCGTGCCGCTCATCGACGGCGGCACGGTGCGCCTGCCGCGCATCGTCGGCGAGGGCAGGGCCTTGGACATGATCCTCACCGGGCGAGCCGTGAGCGCGCCCGAAGCGCTGCAGATGGGCCTGGTCACCCGCGTCGTGCAGCCCGGCGACGCCCGCCGGGTCGCCGAGGAACTGGCCGCGCAACTGGCCGTCCTCCCCCAGACCTGCCTGCGCTCCGACCGCGCCGCGCTCTACGACCAGCACGGCCACCCCGAGGACGAGGCGATGCGGATCGAGTTCCAGCACGGCCTGAAAGCCCTCACCGACGGCGCACTCGACGGCGCCGCCCGCTTCGCCGCGGGCGCGGGCAGGCATGGGAGCGCCGAACATCGGTGACGAACCGGCTCACCGTCGTCGACGAGATCTTCCTGCGCACCCATCGCGGGATGGGCACACCCATCGCCCTCCAAGGGCTGTGGCGCACCGATGACGCGATGGAACTCGTTCTGCTGCAGGCGATTCACGACCGCCTGCGCACCGGCGCCCTCGGCCGCCGGGTGGTTCGCGCCCGGGTCCCCGGAGCGCGCCGCGCCTGGCGGCCGAACATCCAGGCCCACCCTCTCGACCACGTCGGCTCCCCGCTCCCCGAGGCCGCGATCCTGCCCTGGGCCGACACCCTCGGCACCGACCTCGACCCCGAGTTCGGCCCCGGCTGGCGCCTGTCCTCCGCACCACTGGAAGACGGCGGAACCGTTGTCGCCCTGACCTGTTCGCACGCCCTCGCCGACGCCCGCGGCCTCATCCACGCCGTCGCCGCAGCCCTCGATGAACTCGCGAGCAGCGCTGACGATCCGCACAGCGCCCCCACCGCTGGCTCGACCTCCAGGCTGATCACACCGAGGCAGGCGGCCATGGACACCGATAGTCCGGTAAACAGCTGTGGTGCACCGGCTTCGGACTGGGCTGATGCCCGCACCCAGTGGTCCACCATCATCGGCGGCACCGCACGCGCCCTGCGGCGGGGAGTTCCCCGGCCACCAGCCACCGGCACTCCCAGCCCGTCGCGTGACCGTGCAGTCCACAGCACCCTGCTGACCTTCGACGCCGCAGAGTGGGACACCACAGCCGCCGCATCCGGCGGAACCCCGAACAGCCTGTTCATTCACCTGGTCGCGAACATCCTGTGGGAGAACGGTTTCCAGCGCCCGGAGATCGCCGCGAGCCTGCCCGTCGACACCCGCGACGAACCGCGCGTCGACAACGATCTCGCCATGACCGAGATCGCGATGGACCGCTCCGACACCCCCGCGACCATCCGCGACAAGGCCCGCGCCGCCTACCTACGCCGGATGTCGAGCCCCGCCGGCCTGCCCGAGGAGATCCTCCAGGTACTCCCCGACCGCTGGGCCTATGCCCTGAGCAAGGGCGCGGGTGAACGAGACATCCTGTGCTCCAACATCGGAACGCTCCCGGAGTCCCTGCGCACCGTCGGCACACACCGCTGCGACCGGGTAGCGGCCCGCGCGATCCACCCCGGCCTCACCGATTTTCCCCGCACCCAGCTCTCCGGCTACCTTTCCCGGCTCGCCGACACCTACACACTGGCCCTGGTCAGCCTGTCCGGCGACCGCGAAACACTCGACGCCGCAACCGATCGCGCCTGTGCCGCCGCCGGGCTCCGCGCTGCACCCTGGTGATCACACCGCCAGTGCCGCGCTTGATGACCTCGCTGATCAGCGGACCACTCGCGACGAACCCACCGAGTCCGCGCCCGTGATCAAGCCGCCGTCATCCCGGTGAGCAATACCCGCAAGCCCCATACGAACTGATCAACCGAGTTCCAGGCAGCGATCTCGTCCAGGTGTGCCGCGGTGCGCGGCCAACGCGTCGCGTCGACATCGTCCAAGGCTGCCCGCCGCTGGGCGATGCGCTCGGATTCCGGTGGCAGCGGCGGCTTTCCGTCGGTTTCGGCCACCTCGAGGGCGACCGCGCCGAGGACCTGCACGATCACCGCGTACACCCCGTGCGCCCGCGTCTGCGCGGGCAGACCGCCGCGCGCCAGACAGCCGAACATCGCCTCGCCGACATCGCGCGCGGCCGGTCCGTTCATCGGACCCGACATCATCAGCGTCGCGACCGCGGGATGCGCGAGCAGCTGATCGCGCAGGCCGAGGGCGAACTGGATGACCGCGGCGGTCCACTCGACCCCGGGATCGGACAGCGGCCCCAGCGGCACCGCGGCGAGCACCCGCTCGATCACCGCGCCCTCCAGGTCCGCGCGGCTGGCGACATAGGTGTACACCGCGTTCGGGTTGACCCCGAGCCGCGCGGCTACGGCCCGGATCGACAGGGCGTTCGGCCCGCCGTCGTCGAGCAGATCGAGCGCGGTGTCGACGACCTGCTCCTCGGTGAACGACCGCCGCGTCGGGCGTGGCGCACCCCGCTGACCTGTTGACTTCCCGTCCGGCATGCGATGGACTGTACCCCGTACAGCTACCTGTACCCCGTACAGCCAGAACGGATCTCTCATGCTCACCAAGCCATGGCCCACCATCACGCTGCTGATCTCCGCCCCGATCCTGATGAACCTCGCCTTTACCGGCCTGGGTGTGTCGTTCGACTACCCCGGCGTCCTGCAACTGCCCGCCGCCGAAGCGCTGGCGAAATTCCGCGCCGAGCAGACCACCGTCGTCCTGCTCTTCGCCCTGCTCGCCGCCGCTGCCTGCGCTTTCGCGCCCCTGGCCGTCCTCGTCGGCAGGCTCGCCCCTATGCCATGGGCGGTGCGGGCAGGCGTCGCCGCCGCGATCGTGCAGACGATCGGCCTGCTGCGCTGGCCCGTCCTGGTCCCCGGCCTGGCCGACCGCGTCGCCACCGAAGGCCCCGACTCCCCCGCGATCCACACCTTCGAGACCGTCAACACCGTCCTGGGCGCCCTGCTCGGCGAGACCGCCGGCTACACCCTCACCGCACTGTGGACCGTGCTGGTCGTCACCGCCCTGCGCACCCCGCGCTGGTTCGCCCTCCTCGGCTACGTCAGCGCCGCCGCCATCGCCACCGGCGTCCTGGTTCCGCTGGGTGTCGAGCCCGCCGGGCTCACCAACTTCCTGGGCTACCTCCTGTGGAGCGCGTGGCTACTCGCTTTCGCCGCGCTGCTCGTCCGTCACGGCGCGATGCCGAGTCGTGTCGCCAGCCAGGGAAGTTGAACACGGAGCCCGATGGACCACACCGCGAAGTCGTGTCCACCGGGCACGATCTGCAGCCGGACATCCATGCCGGCGGCCTTGGCCGCGTGGAACATCCGCTCGACCTGCGGCCGGTACTGCTCGTCGTCGGCCCCGACCACGAACGCGCCCGCGGAATCCTGGTGGGTCTGGCCGAGCGGCAGATCGAGCGGGTTGGCCGACGGCGGGGCGGCGGTGTCGCCACCGAAGGCGGCATCGACCGTGCGCTGCCGGTCGCCGAGGGTCGGCTCGTCCGGGCCCGACATGTCGAGGAAGGTGGGATACACCTGCGGATAGTTGGTCGCCAGTTGCAGTGCGCAGGTGCCACCGTAGGACAGCCCACCCACCGCCCAGGCCCGCGGATCGGGGTCGATCTGCAGGTTCGCCCTCGTCCAGGCGGGCACGTCGACGGCCAGGTAGGTGGCGACGTCGCCCAGCCGCGAATCCAGGCACAGCGGGTTCGCCGGCTGACCGCCGGTGCCGTCGGCGACCACGACGACGGGCGCGAGACCGCGGTGCGCACGGGCGAATTCATCCAGCGTCTCGGTCAGCCTGCCGTCGGCGAACCAGTCCTGCGGTGTCCCCGGTTCGCCCGCGAGCAACACCAAGACCGGCAGCAACGGCCGCGGATCAGCGAAATAGGCAGGGGGAAGGTAGATCTGGGCCTCACGGGCAGCGATACCGGAGGCGGTCGGCGGCACGGCCGCGGTCATCACCTCGCCGCCCTTGGGCAGTCCGCTGGGTGCCGACCACACCGATTCCAGCGGCCGCCCGCTGATCACCTGCTCGCGCAGGGGCAGCTGATCGGCGTGGAGCCGCTTGACGTGGTCGATCCCGAGCGCGGCGCCCACCGTCGGATAGGACGGGTACCTCAGATTGATCCCGGTGCCGACCGCCACCAGCACCGCGACGGCCGCGAGCGCCGTCACCACCCCGGTCCACACCGTCCGGCGCACCAGGATCCGCGGGACGATCAGCAGGACCGCGGCCACGCCGATCGCGATCAGCATGTACACCGACAACCCGATCGGGTCGGGGTACAGCTGCCATATCTCTTCCACGAACAGGTACAGCGCGACGGTCAGGACGGCGGCGGCCAGCAGTGCGACCGGCATCGCCGCCTTTCGATAGCGTTGCGCACGGGGGAACAGCAACCACACCCAACCCAGCACGCCGAGCAACGGAAGCACCACCGGGAGCCACCCGGTGAGCAACGACAATTCGCTAACCCTCGTCATCGCGACCTCCATAGATTCATGTCCATAGATGCACGTCAACGCCCGAGCCGGGGGCCACAAGCGGCCACGATGACATACGGTACACAGAGATCTTCACCGCGCCCGGATGCCGCACTCGGAGCAAAGGTGGATCGACGAACGACAACGCAGCTGCCACCGAACCGGGCGCGCTCGCCGTAGCGGGCACCGTGCTCCGCCGGGTGCCGTTCACGATCGCCTTCCTCGCCCTGGTCGCCATCCTCGGCATCGCGACCGGCGGCCTCTGGCGCAGGCTCGACGCCGGGTCCTGGTTCCCCGACATCGCCTACGGCTGGCTCGCACTCACCGAAGGCAGGTGGTGGACTCCGCCGTCGGGCTGGTTCTTCGGCCTGACCCCCGTCCAATACGTGATGATGGCAATCTTTTTCGCGCCCGCCGTCGGCTGGACCGAGTGGCGGCTGGGCTCCGCGCGCGCCGCGCTGGTGTGTGTGAGCGGCCACCTGATCGGCGTCCTCGGCGCCTCGGTGACGGTCGGCTTGCTCGCGCCAACCCACCTCGGCTGGGCCGATCGGCTCACCGAGGTCCGCGACGTCAGGTTCACCACCGCGGCGATCGCGGCACTCGCCGCGGTCTCGGCTACGCTGCGGTCACCGTGGCGGCTGCGGGTGCGCGTGGTGCTGGTGGCGCACGTGTCGATCACGTTCCTGTTCGAATCGACTTTCGCCGATCTCATGCACGTGTTCGCGCTCGCGGCGTGGTTTCCCCTTGGCGAGAAGCTGTTCAGCCGCACCGAGCACGGGTTCTGACCGCGCACCCGACGCGAGGTGCGGATGCTCGGGTCGATCGGGCTGCTGCTGATCGCCGCGGTCTCGGTGCTGGTGTATTTCTTCCCCGCCGACAGCCTGCTCGGACCGACCGGGAACGACCGCGGCTCACTGGGGAGCACGATCCTCACCGTCGCGGTGATCGCGGCGATCGCAGATCAGCTGCGCAAAGGACGGCGCTGGGCGTGGTGGGTGGCCGTCGCCTACGGCACGCTGCACGTGGTGCTCACCCTGATCACGCTGGGAGTGGCCATCGGTGTCGACTACGAGACCACCGGCGCGGTGACCGTCGGCACCGCCCTGCTGTGGGCGGGCGAGGTGGCGCTGCTCTACGGCGGCCGGGGCGCGTTCCGGGTGCCCGCCCGGCGCAAGATCACCGACGGCGCGCTGTCGGGCGCCGACCCCGGCACCGCGGTGCGTGCACTGCTCACCGATCGATGCGAGTCCGACGGCCTGGTGCCGTGCCTGTTCTCCACCACCGCGACGGTGGCCGACCAGGCGGGCGAACTCGGCTGGCGCAGTGTGCAGATCGCCGAGGACACCATCGTCGATCTGGCACAGCTCGAGTTCAAAGGCAAGGCGTGGCAGGACATCCGGTCCGCGATCAACAAGGCGAGCAAGGAGGGCATCGAGTTCAGAATGGTCCACCTCGCCGAGGAGCCGTTCGCGGTGCTGGCGCAGGTGCGCGCCATCTCCGAGGAGTGGGTCGGCGAAAAGGGCCTGCCCGAAATGGGATTCGCGCTCGGCGGCGTCGAGGATGCCCTCGATCCCGCCGTGCGCGTCGGGCTGGCGATCGATGCGGGCGGCAGCGTGCACGGCGTCACCTCGTGGCTGCCGGTATACGCGCCCGGCGGCGAGATCCGCGGTTGGACCCTCGACGTGATGCGCAGGCGTCCCGACGGCTTCCGCCCGGTGGTGAAATTTTTGATCGCCTCCGTCTGCCAGACGTTCAAAGAGGAAGGCGCCGAGATTGTTTCGCTCTCCGGCGCCCCGCTGGCCCGCAGCGCGGGCGCCGACGGCACCGAGCCGATCGATCGACTGCTCGAAGGGCTCGGCGCCGCCATGGAGCCGTACTACGGTTTCCGGTCGCTGCACGCGTTCAAGGCGAAGCTCCCGCCCCGCCACGAACCGGTGTTCCTGTGCTACCGCGACGAGGCGGATCTGCCGCGGATCGGGATCGCGCTGACCAAGGCGTATCTGCCGGAGGCCTCGGCCAAGGACCTGATGGCGCTGAGCGCGTCGACCCACTGACGGCTCGCTCAGCCGACGGTCACCGGACTCGGCGTGACCCGCGCCGTGACATCGGCGGGCACATCGACGCCGGGCTCCAGATCGGCCGAGGTGATCGGCTCGCCCCAGACCTGGTGCAGCGGCAGCACACCCGCCCACACACCGCCGGTCGCGATGTCGTCGGCATCGTCCTTCGGCCCCCCGGCACGCACCTTGACCGAAGCCTCGGTGAGATCGAGCGCGAGCACCATCGTGGCCGCCATCTCCTTGCGGCTGGGCGGGCGCACCCGATCCCAGGACCCCGGTGCCGCGTGCTCCACGATCACCCGCAGGGCGTTGTCGCGTTCGGCCTCGTCGGTGACCAGTTTCGCCCGGCCCCGGATCACCGCGGACCGGAAGTTCATCGAGAAGTGCATGGCCGAGCGCGCGTACACCAGCCCGTCGACATGCGTCACCGCGACGGAGATGTCGGTGCCGATCGCGGCGCGCATATTGCCCGCGCCGGTGGAACCGTGCAGATACAGCGTGTCGCCCGCACGGCCGTAGACGGTCGGCAGCACGACAGGCGATCCGCCGAGCAGGACGCCGAGGTGGCAGACCAGGCCCGCGTCGAGCACCGCGTCGAGCTCGGCCCGGTCGGTCCTGCCGCGTTCCTTGGAGCGGGTCAGTGTGGTGCGCGGGGTCGGCGACAAGGGGGTCCTGCTGGCGTCGTGCGTGGTCATAAGATGAGCTTCGCCGAAGAAATGGACCATGAGTAGGTCCAATTCAGCAGAAGATCAACAGGCCAATTCGAGGTGGGCGATGCTCGACGACCTTCCGATTCCGCTCGACCGAACCGCGGCCGAACCGCTGTCGGTGCAGGTAGCCGATGCCCTGCGGGCCGCCGCGACCGGCGGAGTGCTGCGCGTCAGTGACCGGCTGCCGTCCTCGCGCGCGCTGGCGCAGCGGCGCGAGGTGAGCCGGGCGGTGGTGTCGACCGCCTACGACCAACTGCACGCCGAGGGCTGGCTCACCGGGCGGCGCGGCTCCGGCACCTACCTGAGCACGGCCCCCGCCGCCGCGCCACCCAGCACCGCCGCGGGCATCTACGCCGACCCCGACGCCGGTCTGCTCGATCTCCGCCCCGGCGCGCCGTGTGCCGACGCCGTCGACCCGGCCGCCTGGCGACGCGCCTGGCGGGCGGCGGGCGACCACCCCGCCGATACCCGCAAGGACCGGGCGGGCGAGCCGGATTTCCGGGCGGCCGTCGCCGAGCACCTGCTGCGGCATCGCGGGCTTGCCGCGGGCGCCGCCTCGGTGGTGCTGGCGACGGCGGGCACCAGCTCCGCGGTCGGCGAGCTCGCCTCGGCACTGCTGCGCCCCGGCGACACCGTCGCGATCGAGGACCCCGGGTATCTGCGGGCCGTCGGCGCGTTCCGAGCGGCAGGTGTGCGTGTACTGCCGGTCCCCGTCGACGGCGACGGATTGCGCGTCGACCTGATTCCGGCGGGCGTGCGCGCGGTGTATTGCACACCGGCACACCAGTTTCCGCTCGGCGCCAGAATGCCCGCGGCCCGCCGGGTCGAGCTGATCGAATTCGCCAGGGCAAAAGGCATCTTCGTCATCGAGGACGACTACGACGGCGAATTGCGTTACGACTCGGCGCCACTGCCGCTGCTGGCTTCGATGGCGCCCGATGTCGTTGTGCACCTCGGCACGACCAGCAAGATCATCGCCACCACCCTCGGCGTCGGCTGGCTGGTCGCCCGCCCCGACATCGCCGACGCGGTACTGGCTCACCGCACCCACACCGGCACCGCCCCGAGCCCGGCAGGCCAACGAGTTCTCAGCGAGTTCGCGCGGCACGGCGATCTGGCCAGGCACCTGCGCCGCCTGCGCCGGGTCGTGCCGCCGCGCCGCGCTCTCGTCGTCGACGCTCTCGCCTGTCGCGGGCTCCCGGTCGTCGGTGACGACGCGGGCTCGCACGTGGTCGTCGAGCTTCCCGATGCCGCTGCCGAACGGCACGCCGTCGACGCGGCCCGCGCCCGCGGTGTGCTGCTGGACGGCCTGGCCCGCCACCATCTGGCCGAAGAACACCGGTTCGGGGTGGCGATCGGCTACACGGCCCTGGGCGCCGCCGAGCTGGCCGAAGCCGTGCCGATCGCCGCCGACTGCCTCGCCGCCGCACAGCCTGATCCACCGGCACGGTCGTAGCATGGACCGAGACCCGCGCGGGTCGCGGTTCAGGCACTACCCCTCCGACCATCGAAGTGGTGAGCACATGAACGATCAGGACATCCTGGCGCGTATCAAACAGCTGGTCGACGACGAGCACGCCCTGCGAGCCAAGGCCACCGCGGGCAAGATCGATCCCGTCGCCGAACGCCAGCAGCTGGCCCAGCTGGAAGTGATGCTCGACCAGGCCTGGGATCTGTTGCGGCAGCGCCGCGCCCGCTCCGGCTCCGCCGAGTCACCCGACGACACCGCGCTGCGTTCCCCGCGCGAGGTCGAGGGCTATCTGCAGTGACCGACGCCGAATACGACGTCATCGTCCTCGGCGCGGGCCCGGCGGGTGAGAACGCCGCCGCCTACGCCATCGCGGGCAGCGATCGCACGGCCGCGCTCGTCGAACGGGAACTGTTCGGCGGCGAATGCAGCTACTGGGCGTGTATCCCCAGCAAGGCGCTGCTGCGTACCGGCAGCGTCCTCGGTCTCGGCCAAGCGATGCCCGGCCTGACCGCGAGCGGTCCGCAGGTCGGCGATGTACTCGCGCGCCGCGACAGTTTCGTGCACCACCACGACGACACCTCCCAGGTCGACTGGGCGAAATCCGCCCGCATCGACCCGGTCCGCGGTGCCGGCAGGCTCGTCGGCGAACGGCTCGTCGAAGTCGGGACCGACGACGGCGTCCAGCTCCTGCGTGCCCGGCACGCGGTCGTGCTGGCCAGCGGCACCACCGCCGCGATACCCGGCATACCCGGCGTCCGCGAGGCACTGCCGTGGATCTCCCGCGACGCCACCAACCTGACCGTTGTCCCCCGCCGGGTCGCGATCATCGGCGGCGGTGTGGTCGCCTGCGAGGCCGCCACCTGGCTGGCCGAACTCGGCGCCGAAGAGGTGACCATGCTGGTCCGCGGCGACCGCCTGCTCCCCCGCGCCGAGGCCTTCGCCGCCGAACTGGTGTTGCGGGGTCTGCGCGATACCGGCGCCGTCACGGTCCGGCTGCACACCGAACCGCACCTCGTCTCCCGGCGCGACCCCGAGGACACCGGCATCGGCCGCATCCACGGCGGCCCGGTCACCCTCGTCCTCGACGACGGGGAAATCGAAGTCGACGAACTGATCGTCGCTACCGGCCGCACCCCTGCCACCGAGGCGCTCGGCCTGGACACGGTCGGCCTGCCCCCGGGCTATGTCGAGGTCGACGACCAGCTGACCGTCCGAGGTGTGCCCGGCGACTGGCTCTATGCCGTCGGCGACGTGAATCACCGCGCGGCACTGACCCATATGGGCAAATACCAGGCCAGGGTCTGCGGTGACGTGATCGCCGCCCGCGCCGAGGGCAAGCCCCTCGACAGCCCGCGCTACACCGCGAGCGCCGACCGTCAGCAGATACCGCAGGTCGTCTACACCGCACCGGAACTGGCCTCCGTCGGCCTCACCGAAAAGGAGGCGCGCGCCGCGGGCCACGCCGTCGACACCGTCGAGATGGACATCGCCGTGGCGGGCTCTGCCCTGTCCCGCGACGACTTCCGGGGCCGCGCGAAACTCGTCGTCGACATCGCCGACGACCGGTTGCTCGGCGCGACCTTCGTCGGCCCGGACATGGGCGAACAGCTGCACGCGGCGACCATCGCGGTGGTCGGCCGGGTTCCGCTGGAGACGCTGTGGCATGCGGTACCCGCATTCCCCGCGGTCAGCGAGTTCTGGCTGCGCCTGCTGGAAGCGTGGCGCGAAAAGCGGTGAGCTACTTGAGCAGACGCGACATCCGCCGGTCGGCGAGCACCTTGCCGCCGGTCTGGCAGGTGGCGCAGTACTGGAAGGACCGCTCCGCGTAGGACACCTCGCGCACGGTGTCACCACAGACCGGGCACGGCTGTCCGGTCCGCGCGTGGACCCGCATGCCCGAACGCTTCTCGCCCTTGAGCCGGGCCGCGTCCTGCCCGACCGACCGGTCGACGGCATCGAGCAGCACCTCGCGCATGGCGGTGTACAACTGCGAAACCGTGTCCGCCGAAAGTGTTTTCGTATTGGCGAACGGCGAGATCTTGGCGGTGTGCAGGATCTCGTCGGAGTAGGCGTTGCCGATACCGGCGAGCAGCGTCTGATCCACCAGCGCCGTCTTGATCCGCTGCGACGTGCCCTTCAGCAGCGCGGCGAACTCGTCCTCGGTCACCGCCAGCGCGTCCGGCCCGAGCCGCGCGATACCGGGCACGGCCTTCGGATCGTCGACGACATAGACCGCAAGCCGCTTCTTCGTCCCCGCCTCGGTCAGATCGATCGAGGGCGTCGCGCCCTCCGGCGTGAAGAAATGCACCCGCAAGGCCAGCGGCGACTTACCGCCCGGCTTGGGCGGCAACGGATTCGGCTCGTCCACCCACCGCAGCCAGCCGCCGCGCGACAGGTGCGTGATCATCCACAGCCCGCCGCAATCCATCCCGAGGAACTTCCCCCACCGCCCCGCCCCGGTGACATCGCGCCCGGACAGCGCCGTGACCGGCGGGTCGAACGTCTTCACCGCGCTCAACGCGGCCACGTCGACACGCCCCACCACCGCGCCGACCGCATGATCCCGCAGGAACTGCGCCAGCGCCTCTACCTCGGGTAGCTCGGGCACTGTGCCATTTTAGCGGCCGGCGCCGCGTGTTCGCGGGCGTCAGCGCCCCCGCAGGAGATAGACGTCCATGATCCAGCCCTTGGCGGCGCGCAGTTCCGCGCGGCGGGTCACGATCCGCTGTTCCACCTCGCGCAGCGGGCCCTCGATCAGGGTCTCGTCGGGCATGCCCAGGTAGGCGCCCCACCAGATGTGCACGTCGTCGCCGGGGATCTCGGTGAACGAGCAGTCGCCGTCGAGCATCACCACCGTCGAGCCCGCCCCGAGACCTTCCTCGCGCAACCGGCGGCCGGTGGTGACGTGGACGGGCTCACCGATCCGGTGCAGCACCATGCGATGCCGGGCGGCCAGCGCGGCGACGCTGGTGACACCGGGGATCACCTCGTAGTCGAACGCGGTGCGGCCGCGGGCCAGCACGTGCTCGACCATCCGCAGAGTGCTGTCGTAGAGCGCGGGATCGCCCCACACCAGGATCGCGCCGACCCCGTCCACCTGGTCGAACGCGGCCTCGAGCAGCTCGGCGCGGCGTTCGTGCCAGTCCTGGACGACGCCGGCGTAGTCGTCGGGGGTGCGGTCGCGCGGCGGGTCGGTGATCTCGATGATCCGGTGCGGTCCGTCGACGTGCGCGGCCAGGATCGCGGTGCGCACGTCGACCAGTTCCTGCTTCTCGGCGCCCTTGCCGATGACGAAGAAGGCGTCGGCGTGTCGCATGGCCTTGACTGCCTGCATCGTCACCTGGTCGGGGTCTCCGGCACCGATGCCGATCACGTAGAGCTTGCGCATACGCGGAGAGCTTGCCAGGTGTCGTGCACCGTAGAATCGCCAGGCGTGGCCACCCCTGACACACAGTACGAGGACCTGCTCCGGCACGTGCTGGAGCACGGCACGCCCAAAGCCGATCGCACCGGCACCGGAACCCGCAGCATCTTCGGTCATCAGCTGCGCTACGACCTGGCCGAGAGCTTCCCGCTGATCACCACCAAGCGGGTCCACCTCAAGTCGATCGTCTACGAACTGCTGTGGTTCCTGCGCGGCGATTCCAATGTGTCCTGGCTGCGCGAACACGGCGTCACCATCTGGGACGAATGGGCCGACGCCAAGGGCGAGCTCGGCCCGGTCTACGGCGTGCAGTGGCGTTCGTGGCCGACCCCCGACGGCACCCACATCGACCAGATCGCCCAGGTCCTGCACACCCTGCGCACCGATCCGGATTCGCGCCGGATGATCGTCTCGGCCTGGAACGTGGCCGACCTGGACAAGATGGCGCTGGCGCCGTGCCACGCCTTCTTCCAGTTCTACGTCGCCGACGGCAAGCTGTCGTGCCAGCTGTATCAGCGCAGCGCCGACCTGTTCCTCGGCGTGCCGTTCAATATCGCCAGCTACGCCCTGCTCACCCTGATGATGGCCCAGCAGACCGAGCTGGAACCCGGCGAGTTCATCTGGACCGGCGGCGACGTGCACATCTACGACAACCACGTCGCGCAGGTGCGCGAACAGCTCTCCCGGGAGCCGTACCCGTTCCCGACCATGCACCTGCGCGCGGCGCCGAGCCTGTTCGACTACACCTACGACGACGTCGAGCTCACCGGCTACCAGCACCACCCGGCCATCAAGGCGCCGGTGGCGGTGTGAGTCGCGGTATCAACCTGATCTGGGCGCAGACCGCCGACGGCGTCATCGGCGTCGACAACACCATCCCGTGGCGCCTGCCCGAGGACATGGCCAATTTCCGGGACACCACCATGGGGCACCCGGTGATCATGGGCAGGCGCACCTGGGATTCGCTGCCCGCCGCGTTCCGTCCGCTGGCCGGGCGCCGCAACATCGTGGTCACCCGCCAGACCGATTGGGCAGCCGAGGGCGCCGAACGCGCGGGCTCACTGCCCGACGCGCTGGCGATCGCGGGCGATGTCGACGTGTGGGTGGCAGGTGGCGGCGAGATCTATCGCGCCGCGCTCCCGCTGGCCACATCGCTGCTGGTCACCGAGGTCGACACGACCGTCGAGGGTGATGCCTTCGCCCCGGCCATCGGACCCGAGTGGCACGCGCCCGAAACCCCGTGGCAGGAGTCGAAAACCGGTCTCCGGTACCGGATTCGCCACTACACCCGGCACTGACAACGCTTGGCTAACGGTCGCCCGAAACGCCCGACCGCGGGCACGGTCTCGGGCATACTCCTGGATACCAGCCCGCGAGAGCCTGCGAAAGGCGCGATGTCATGGACAAGAAATCGCTGACCGCGGTGGCCCGTCAACAGCTGAAGCTGGCGGCCACCTCGACGAGCGGCCGGAGTTCGCAGACCGTCATCGGCGGCCACACTCATGTGTTGCGCCAGACCGTCGTCGCCCTGGCCGAGGGCCAGAGCCTGGCCGAGCACGACAACGCGGGCGATGCCACGATCCAGGTCCTCACCGGCACGCTGATCCTGATCGCGGGCACCGACGAATGGAAAGGCTCGGCCGGTGATCTGATCGTGGTCCCGCGCGCCCGGCACAGCGTCAAAGCCATCGATAACGTGGCCTTTCTGCTGACCGTCGCGAAGTAGGTCACCGGGCGCCGGTCGCCCGGAATGCGCTGACACACCAGGGCACCGATCGAACCTGTCGGCCCGGAGCCGTACTGTGGACGCCATGGGTGAGCCACAGCCGATCCTCGATCCACTCACGCCTGCCGCGATTTTCCTCGTCGCCACCATCGATGAAGGCGGCGAGTCGGCGGTTCGCGACCTGCTGTCCGACATCACCGGATTACGGCGTTCGGTCAGCTTCCGGGTTCCCGGCGACGGACTCTCCTGTGTCACCTCGATCGGCTCGTCCGCCTGGGACCGGCTCTTCGTCGGCCCGAAACCCGCTGAGCTGCACGAGTTTCCCGGCTACAACGGCCCGATCCACAGTGCGCCGGCCACCCCTGGCGACCTGCTCTTCCACATCAGGGGCGAGACCCAGGGCCCGTGCTTCGAGCTGGCCATGGTGATCGGCGAGCGGCTGCGTGGCGCGGCGACGATCGTCGACGAGACCGTCGGCTTCCGCTACTTCGAACAGCGCGACCTGCTCGGATTCGTCGACGGCACCGAGAACCCCGAGGGCAAGGCCGCGGCGTCGGCGGCGCTGATCGGCGACGAGGACCCCGAATTCACCGGCGGCAGCTACGTGATCGTGCAGAAGTACACCCACCCGCTCGACCAGTGGAACGCGCTGTCGATCGAGGAGCAGGAGCGGGTGATCGGGCGAACCAAGCTCGCCGACTACGAACTGCCCGACGACGTGAAACCGGCCGACTCGCACGTGGCGGTCAACACCCTGGTCGACCCCGACGGCACCGAGCGCCAGATCATGCGCGCCAATATGCCGTTCGGCACCATCGGCACCGGCGAGTTCGGCACGTACTACATCGCCTACGCCGCGACCCCGAGCGTCACCGAGCGCATGCTCGAACGGATGTTCCTCGGCACCGACGAGGCCGCCTACGACCGCATCCTCGACTTCTCCTTCGCGGTCACCGGCACCCTGTTCTTCACCCCCACCGTCGATTTCCTCGACGACCTGCCCGACGCACCCGAATCCGTCGCCACCGAAGACGAGTCCGATTCCCTGCCCGAATTCGCCCCGGTGGAACAGGCGAACGCCGCAGCAGCCGACTCCGACGGCTCGCTCGCCATCGGCTCGATGAAAAGGAGTATCTGAATGAACAACCTGCATCGCGAACTCGCGCCGATCAGCAGCGAGGCCTGGGCACAGATCGAAGAAGAGGCCACCCGCACGTTCAAGCGCAATATCGCGGGTCGCCGGGTCGTCGACGTGTCCGGCCCGCACGGGTTCGCCTACTCGGCGCTCAACCGCGGCAGGCTGACCAAGATCTCCTCCCCTGACGACGGCGTGCTGGCGCATCAGCGGGTGGTGCAGCCGCTGATCGAACTCCGCGTGCCGTTCACCCTGTCCCGCCAGGAACTCGACGACGTCGAGCGCGGCGCCGGCGACGCCGACTTGGACAACCTCAAGGCCGCGGCCCAGAAGATCGCCTTCGCCGAGGATCGCGCGATCTTCGAGAGCTACGCCGCCGCGGGCATCACCGGCATCCGCGCCGCCGCGTCCAACGAACCGGTCGAGCTGCCGGGCAATGTCGTCGACATTCCCGACGCGATCTCGCACGCGCTCACCGGGCTGCGCCTGGCCGGTGTGCAGGGCCCGTACTCGGTGGTGCTCAGCGCCGAGCTGTACACGCAGGTCAGCGAGACCTCCGATCACGGTCACCCGATCCGCACCCACATCGAGCGGCTGATCGACGGGGAGATCATCTGGGCGCCCGCGATCAGCGGTGGTTTCGCGCTCACCACCCGCGGCGGCGACTTCGAGCTGGCCCTCGGTCAGGATCTGTCGATCGGCTACCTCAGCCACGACGCCGAGACCGTGCAGCTGTACTTCCAGGAGTCCTTCACCTTCCTCGTGGAGACCTCCGAAGCGGCGGTTTCGCTCGGCTCGTGATCGCGGCGCGGTGACCACCGCTAGGGTGGGCCGCGAGTCGTGGAGAGGGAGGTTCGCATGGCGGTCGTGCGTGCCGGTGTCGTGCCCGCTGGTCGGAGCCTGTTCTATTGCCTGATCGGGCTGCTGGCCACCACGGGCGTCGTCGGGATGTTCCTGGCGATGTTCGGGGTGAACCGGGTCGTCACCGGGATCCTCGTCGGCGCGATCGCCGGGATCGCGGCGGGCGTCGCGCTGTTCGTGCGTGATGTCGTCGAGCTCACCGAGCACGCGATCTACGCCAGGACCCCGTTCCGCTCGGCGACGGTGCCGTGGGACCGCGTCGTCGGTGGCCGCTTCACCCTCGACGAGCGGTCCCGCTGGGCGCTGGCCCTCGACCTGACCGGCGAGACCACCGACGAACTGGTCCTTCTGTCCATCCCGCCGGTGGTCGGCCCGGTCGCAGGCGCCTACGACATGCGCAAACGCGAACAGGTGACCGAGATCCGGGAGATGTTGCGCGCCAAGCGGATTCCGATCACCGTGCTCCCCGAGATCGCGGGCGCGCTGAACCAGCACTGGCAGATCGCCCCGCCGACCTCGCGCTGACGGCGTCCTCCGAGCTAGGCGGTCGCCCCCGACTTGAATCTCCGCCGGTAGTCCGAGGGCGACACGCCGAGCCGTGCGAGGAAGGCCCGCCGCAACGCCTCGGCGCTGGCGAACCCCGCGTCGGCGGCGGCCCGGCTCACCGAGCTGCCCGCCTCCAGCCGGGCGCGGGCGAGATCGAACCGTACGCTCGCCGCGTACTCGGCCGGGCTGAGCCCGACCTCCTCGGTGAAGAGCCGGGTGAGATGGCGCGGACTCACGTTGACGTGCCGCGCGAGTTCCTGCACGCTGTGCCGCTTCGCCGGATCCCGCGCGATGAGATCGGTCACCGCGCGCACCGGTCCCGGCGGCGACGCGGCCGCGCGCAACGGCGTCGAGAACTGGGTCTGCCCACCGGAACGCTGCAGATAGACCAGCAGCCCCTGCGCGACCTGACGCGCGATCGAACTGCCGAGATCCTCCGCCACCAGCGCGAGCGCGAGGTCGATGCCTGCGGCGACACCGGCCGAGGTCGCGATGTCGGCCTCTTGCACGAAGATTCGATCCGCCTGCACGTCGACGCGCGGGTACCGGCGCGCGAGTTCGGCGGCGAACTTCCAGTGCGTGGTCGCGCTGCGCCCGTCCAGCATCCCCAGTTCGGCGAGCACGAAGGCGCCGCTGCAGATCGAGACGACCCGACGGCTGCGCGCGGCGAGGGTGCGCGTGGCCTCGACGAGATCGGGTCGGACGAAGTCGTCGGGCCGGACCTCACTCCCCGGTACGACGAGCGTGTCCAGCGCTGGCGCATCGGCCGCCGCGGCCGTCACAGCAACCCCCTGGCCGACCGAGCTGTGCACCGGCGCGCCGGTGGGTGAGAACAGCAAGACCTCGTAGGCATCGGCGAACTGATTCGCCTCGATGAAAACCTCTGCGGGACCGATGTAATCGAGCGCTTTGACCCCGTCGAACAGGAGAAACCCGATACGCCGTGTCCCACTAGATGCGGTGTGCCGGACGCGATCCGGGGGTGAGGACATGCCGATCAATCTAGTGCTTGTCCGAAATGGCGGGATCCGCGGCCGTTCCGGTAGGCGACAGCCGACGCGCTTGTCGACAACGATGGGCAACCTATCCATCCGCATCTCCGACAGGAGCGCAATGCCCTACTTCACCACCTCCGACGGCGCCGAGATCTACTTCTCCGACTGGGGCACCGGCCGACCTGTCGTCTTCAGCCACGGCTGGCCGCTCAGTTCCGATGCGTGGGCGCTGGAGCGCAAGACCTTCGCCGACGCCGGCTACCGCGTCATCGCGCACGACCGCCGCGGTCACGGCCGCTCGTCGCAGCCGTGGCAGGGCAACGACATGGACACCTACGCGCGTGACCTCGCCGAGCTCGTCGAATCGCTGGACCTGCGCGATGTCATCGTGGTCGGGCACTCGACCGGCGGTGGCGAGGTCGTGCGCTACGCGGCGCAGCACGGCCGGGATCGAGTCGCCAAGGTCGTCACCATCGGCGCGGTGCCGCCGATCATGCTCGCGACCGAAACCAACCCCGAGGGCCTGCCGATCGAGGTGTTCGACGGCATCCGCGCCGGTGTGCTCGCCGACCGCTCGAACTTCTACCAGGAACTCGCCCCCTCGTTCTTCGGCTTCAACCGCGAGGGCGTCGCCGTCTCGAAGGGCGCGCAGGACGATTTCTGGCGCCAGGGCATGCTCGCGGGTATCCAGGCCGCCTACGAGTGCGTCGCCGCGTTCTCGGCGACCGATTTCACCGAGGACCTCAAGGCGCTCGAGGTGCCGATCTTCATCGCGCATGGTGACGACGACCAGATCGTGCCGATCGCGGATGCGGCGCTGAAGTCGATCGAGCTGGTGAAGAACGGGACGCTCAAGGTGTACCCCGGCGCTCCGCACGGCATCTTCGGTGCCTACCAGCAGGAGCTCATCCAGGACATCCTGGCGTTCATCAAGAGCTGAGGACTCCTCGGCGCGGTGCCACGCACCGGCACCGCGCCGGTACCGCTCAGGCGGGATCGATGTCGATCTCGCCGAGTCGCGCGAGGAGGGCGTCGGCGGCCGCGCCGACCTCGCCACGGTGCCCGACTATCCGCATGATCGCGTCCGGGATGACACGCTCGGTCTCGGCGGCCGCGGTCCCCTCGTCGGACCGGATCGCGATCACCGTCTCGACCAGCCGGAACGGCAGAATGCGCACCTCATCGGACTGCCCTGCGGCAGAGCAGGATTCGGCGGTGAGCCGTTCGTAGTGCCCGCGCAGCTCGTCCCGGCGGCGCCGGAACGCGGCGAACCGTTCGGTGCGCAGTTCGGGCAGCAGATACAGCGCGCCGAGATTCCAGCGCGCGCTGCGCAACTGGCGCACGTCGAACAGGGCGAGCGCGTAGAGCTTCGTCGCGGCGGCCTCCGGCTCGCCGATCATCCGCTGCGCCAATTCGACCGGGCCCGCGACTGTTTCGGCCAGCAGCGCGTCGAGGATGTCGTCCTTGGCCCCGAAGTGGTGATACAGCGAGGCCTGCCTGATGCCGACCGCGTCGGCCACCGCCCGGGTGGAGGTGTTGGCATAGCCCTTGGTGGTGAACAGCTCCGCCGCGGCGTCGAGGATCTCCGCGCGCGGCGTGGTTCCCTGCCTGCGCCGCTGTTCCAGCCGGGGACGCCCGGGACCGAGGTTTGCCACGTCCCGATTCTGTCATCGGGCCCCGACCTGGCCCGAAGCGGGCAGCTCACCAGCGAAGATGCCGCGCGGTCGAATTTCTGTCACTTGACAGAAACTTGGGCAACGCAGAAGTTACCGCGGGTCCCACACCTGATACACGCCGGACACCGTTCGAGCGATCGCGAGCGCAAAACTATCGACTGATAGATATTTGGCCGCACCGCCGAAGGACACCGACATGGCCACGACTCTCGATTCCCCCGCCGAACCGCTCGACACCGGCCGCGACAGTGCCGACCTGGCGGCGTTCGGTTATCAGCCGGTCCTGCATCGCAAGCTGGGACGCTACGCGTCGTTCGCGGCAGGCTTCTCGTTCGTCTCCATCCTCACCACGATCTTCCAGTTCTTCGGCTTCGGCTATTCGTTCGGCGGCGCCGCGTTCTTCTGGACCTGGCCGCTGGTCTTCGCCGGCCAGTTCCTGGTGGCGCTGAATTTCGCCGAGCTGGCGGCCCGGTATCCGATCTCGGGTTGCATCTATCAGTGGTCGCGCCGCCTTGCGGGCGGGCTGATCGGCTGGTTCGCCGGCTGGATGATGGTGATCGCGCAGGTCGTCACGGCCGCCGCGGCCGCCATCGCCCTGCAGGTCGTGCTGCCGACGATCTGGAGCGGCTTCCAGATCATCGGCACCGACACCGCACTCACCTCGCGCGACGGCGCCATGAACGCGGTGCTGCTCGGCAGCGTGCTGCTGGTGGTGACCACCACGATCAATGTCATCGGCATCGACCTGATGGCCCGGATCAACTCGATCGGCGTCACCATCGAGATCGTCGGCGTGCTGGCGATCATCGCGCTGTTCTTCACCAGCGCCGAGCGCGGTCCCGGTGTGGTCCTGCAGACCGACCAGGCCGCGCCCGGCCCGTACTGGGCGGCGTTCCTGGTCTCCGGCCTGATGGCCGCGTACGTGATGGTCGGCTTCGATTCCGCCGGTGAGCTGTCCGAGGAGACCAAGAATCCGCGCCGGGTCGCGCCGCGCACCATCCTGCTCGCGCTGTCGGTCTCGGCGCTCGGCGGCGGGCTCATGCTGCTCGGCGCGCTGATGGCGGCACCGAGCCTGTCCGACGGCGAATTGGCTTCCGGCGGACTGGCTTACGTCATCATGTCGAAGCTGAACAGCCCCGCCGGATCGGTTCTGCTGGGCTGCGTCGCGGTAGCGGTGATCGTGTGCACACTGGCGATCCAGACCGCGGGCTCGCGCCTGCTGTTCTCGATGGCGCGTGACGGCAAGCTGCCGTTCGCCAAGGCGCTCGCGACCGTGCACCCGCGCTTCGGCACGCCGGTGTGGCCCGCCGTGGTGATCGGTGCGCTCGGCATCGGCCTGCTGGTGCTCAACCTGGGCAACCCGGCGATCTTCGCGACCCTGGCCAGCGTCTGCATCGTCAGCCTGTACCTGGCGTACCTGCTGGTCACCGTGCCGCTGCTCGTGCGCAGGATCAAGGGCATGCCCGCGCTGGACGACCCGACGCTGTTCAGCCTGGGCCGCTGGGGCATTCCGATCAACGCGCTCGCGGTGGTCTGGGGTCTCGCGATGGTGATCAACCTGGCCTGGCCGCGGCCCGAGGTGTACACGCCCGCGGGCGGTAGCTGGTGGCAGCTGTGGGCAGGCCCGCTGTCGGTGGCCGTCATCCTCACGGCCGGCGCGATCGTCTACCGCTTCGTGGTGGCCACCAAGGACGCGCTCCCTGCGGCCGAAACAGCACCCGCCACAGCCTGATTCATCCGGCACCCGCAATCGGCCCCTAACCGCCCGCTCAACCGGCACGCCCCGACCTCGAGGAGGGGCAGGCCGCGAAGCGGCCGTCGCGGCCGTCCCGCCGGTCAGGCGCCGTTGCGCAGGCGACGAAGGAGCAAGCAACGGTGCCTGACCGGCGGGACACAAGGGGCCGCGACTCGAGCGCGCCAGCGCTCCAAGAACACAGGAGATGACGATGACGAGTACCCATTCCACCGACGGCGCCCGTGCCCATGCACGAGCCCAGGCTGCGGCAGCCACCTTGGTCCGCCCGGAGACACCGGTCGGCGTCGATCCTGCGGCAGTTGTCGTCGCACAGCGAATTCCGTCGGGTAGCTACGCGAATATCATGCTCGGCCGTGGGACTCGGGTCCGGTTCGCCGACCCGACCGGCACCACCTGTGCGCACTTGTTCCTGCTGCGCGCCGAATCACCCTGGGAGCGGTTGAATGTCGCGGACACGGTGAAGGTGCCGTGGCAGGCCTACCTGAGCGCGGGGCATCCGCTGCTGTCCGATCAGGGCCGGGTCCTGGCCACCGTGGTCGCCGACTCCGCCGGGCACCACGACACCCTGTGCGGGCCCACTGCCGAGGGCCGCCACCAGCTGCACCTGGCCGGGGCCAAGCAGGGGCTCGAGCCGCGTGACATCGGCCCGTCGATCGCGCTGTTCCGCGGTGCGCGGGTCGCCGCGGACGGTGCGATCGAGCCGACCGGCAACGGCCCCGCGGGCGCCACCGTCGACCTGATCATCCATCTGCCGGTGACCCTCCTGGTCGCCAACGCTGCCCACCCCCTCGACGACCGCCCGACCGGTGACCTCGACGTCCTCGCCTGGTCCTCGCCGGCGGACCTCGACGCCACACCCAACGACGACCCCGAATACCGGCGGGCCGTGGACAACACCGAAGCCGCCTGGGCGGCCGCGCAGAACACGGAGGTTCTGGCATGACAACCACCACCCGCACCGTCGTCCTCGACGAGACCGTCCCCGCCGAGGCGCCGTGGTCGGCGATCGTGCGCGCGGGCGATCAGCTCGAGATCATCGACCTGCACGGCAACCAAGCCGTCGACTGCCTGCTCTACTCCGCCGCGGACCGCACCGACCGCTACAGCGCCCAGGCCACCATCGCCGCCCAGCGCAACATCTTCCTCACCACCGGCAGCGTCCTGCGCACCGAACGCGGCACCCCGCTGATGACGGTCGTCGCCGACGAGGTCGGCAACCACGACACCATCGCGGGCGCCTGCTCCCAGGAGTCCAACACCCTGCGCTATGGCCACCACACCCGTCACCAGCACGCCTGTGTGGAGAACTTCCTGACCGCCGCCCTCGAATGGGGTTTGGGCAAGCGGGATCTGGTGTCCAACATCAACTGGTTCATGAATGTGCCGGTCGAGGCCGACGGCACGCTCGGCATCGTCGACGGGCTGTCGGCGCCGGGCAAGAAGGTCACGTTGCGGGCCGAGATCGACACTCTGGTGCTGGTCTCCAACTGCCCGCAGATCAACAACCCCTGCAACGGTTTCGATCCGACGCCTGTCCGCATGGTGGTGACCCGATGAGCCTCACCGACACCCGGGTCGACGTGTTCATCGCCGAAACACCTGCCACCCAGCAAGCGGCGGCCGTAGCCGTGAGCTCCGGCGCCCCGGTACCCACGCTCGCGCGGCGCATCGATGTCCTGCGCCCGGGGATGCAGACCACCGTGCAGGACTGGCCGGGGCGAATCGGCTACTGGCACATCGGTGTTCCCCCGTCCGGCCCGATGGACGACCTGTCGTTCCGGCTCGGCAATCGGGTGCTCGGCAACCCGGAGGGTGCCGCGGGACTCGAATGCACGCTCGGCGGACCCGCGCTGCGCTTCAGCGAGACGACATGGGTGTGTGTCACCGGCGCGGTCGCTGACGTACGCGTCGACGGTCATCCGGTCGAGCAGTGGCGCACGATCGAGGTCCCGGCCGGTGGTGTCCTCGATATCGGCGCCATCCGCGGACCCGGCATGCGCACCTACATCCTCGTCTCGGGCGGCATCGACGTCGAACAATTCCTCGGCAGCGCAGCGACATTCACCTTGGGCAAGTTCGGCGGTGGCACCGGCGCGGCATTGCGCGCCGACGAGTCGCTGACACTCGGCGAACCAGCGCGTCGTCGCGCCCCCGCCGTCCCGATGGCCGACATCCCCGCCTTCGGCCACCGCTGGGAACTCGCCGTCACCGAGGGCCCGCACGGCGCGCCGGAGTTCTTCACCCGCACCGACTTCGACACCATCCTCGGCACCGACTACGAGGTGCACTTCAATTCCGACCGCACCGGCGTCCGACTGATCGGCCCGAAGCCGGAGTGGGCGCGCACCGACGGCGGCGAGGCGGGCCTGCACCCGTCGAACATCCACGACAACGCCTATTCGATCGGCGCGCTCGACTTCACCGGCGACACCCCGATTCTGCTCGGCCCCGACGGCCCGAGCCTGGGCGGTTTCGTCTGCCCGGTGACGGTCGTCGCGGCCGACCGCTGGAAACTCGGCCAGCTCACACCGGGCGACAAGGTCCGCTTCGTTCCCATTCGCGCCGACCATGCCGCTCCCGCACACGAACTCGGCGCACACCGCCGCGCCTCGTTCGGCACCGTCCTCTCGGCCGGGCGCGACGGTGACGACGGCATCCTGCGCCGCACCGCGGTCGACGACGAGACCGGCGTGACCTACCGCAGACAGGGCGACGACGGCGTCCTCGTCGAATACGGCACGCTCACATTGGATCTCGGTCTTCGCGCCCGGGTCCACGCCCTGCACCAGCATCTGATCGAAGCCGGTCCGCGCGGAGTCGTCGAGCTCACGCCGGGCATCCGCTCCCTGCAGATCCGCGTCGACCCCGCCGTCCTCCCGATCGACCAGCTCCTCGACCTGCTCGCCGAAGCCGAAGCGCAACTGCCGAATTCGGATCAGCTCGTCGTCCCGAGCCGCACCGTCCACCTGCCGCTCTCCTGGGACGACCCGTCCACCCGCGAGGCGATCACCCGCTACATGCACGGCGTCCGCGCCGACGCCCCTTGGTGCCCGTGGAATATCGAGTTCATCCGGCGCATGAACGGCCTGGCCTCGGTCGAGGACGTCTACCGCACCGTCTTCGACGCCGAATACCTGGTCCTCGGCCTCGGTGACGTCTACCTCGGCGCCCCGGTCGCCACCCCCACCGATCCGCGCCACCGCCTGGTCACCACCAAATACAACCCCGCCCGCACCTGGACTCCCGAGAACGCCGTCGGCATCGGCGGCGCCTACCTCTGCATCTACGGCATGGAAGGCCCCGGCGGCTACCAGTTCGTCGGCCGCACCACCCAGGTGTGGAATCACCGCGCCAGGCCGAGCGGCGCCGCGGGGCCTGGCGTCGACCGTTTCGCCACCGACGCGGAAACCCCGTGGCTCCTGCGCTATTTCGACCGCATCCGCTGGCACCCGGTCGAAGCGGGCGAGCTGCTCGACCTCCGCGCCGATTTCGCCGCGGGCAAGGTGGATGTCACCGTCGAGGACGGCGAATTCCGGCTCGCCGACTATCGCCGATTCCTCGCCGACAATGCCCCTGCCATCGCGGACTTCCGTGCCGTCCAGGCCGAGGCGTTCGCCGCCGAGCGCCAATCCTGGCGCACCGCAGGGGAACTCGCGGACTGATCCACCACGTCATGGCGCGACAACGGCCACCGCCTCGATCTCGATGAGCGCGCCATCGACGGCGAGACCGGAGACGAAGGCGAAGGTGATCGCGGGCGGGTTGAGCAGGTGGCCCCAGGCCGCGCCGAAGGCCGCGAAGCCCTCCTGCAGGCTTTCGCCCTCCTTGATGAGCAGGTTCCACTTCACCACGTCGCCGGGTTCGGCGCCCGCGGCGGCGAGGCAGGCACGCAGGTTGTCGAGGGTCTGTTTCACCTGAGAGGCGAGGTCAGGGCCGACGACGCGGCCGGTGGCGTCGACACCGTTCTGACCGCCGATGTAGACCAGGTCGGCGCCGGCCGGAACCCGAACCACCTGGGAGAAGGCCGGGTTGCTGTGCAGAGATTCGGGATTGATGTACGTCGCGATTGCCATGCACCAACGGTAACCAGTTAAACTGGTGTCATGCAAGGGCGAAAATCTCTGCCGCCGGCGGTCCGGCGGCGGTTCCAGACCGGCCGCATCTCCCTCGACCTGGTGCACACCGGCGGCGAGGGCGAGCTCGCGGTGTGGGAGATCGTGCACACCGCCGAGGACCTGAGCCACTGGCTGAGCGTCATCCTCGAGATCCCCGGCATCACCGCCGAGGACGCCGACCTCACCGCCTTCCGCGCCCTGCGCGCGGCGCTCTCCCGCGCCGCTTTCGGCACCCCGGCCGGAATCCCCGTGGACCCCCATGACATCGACACGATCAACGCCGCCGCGACCGAGCCACCCCTGACCCCCCGCCTGCATCCCGACGGCACCCGCAGCTACCCGGATCCGGCCGCCCGCGCCGCCCTCTCGACCCTGGCCCGCGATGCCATCGACCTGTTCTCCGGCCCGCTGGCCACCCGCATCCGCGTCTGCGCGTCCGACAACTGCGGCCTGCTCTTCGTCGACGCGTCCCGCCCCGGCCGCCGCCGCTGGTGCTCGATGGACCGCTGCGGCAATCTCACCAAGGTCCGCAAGTACCGCGGGACCCACGACTCCGGCGAATAGCGTCAGCCCTGGTCGGCGATGACGGTAGCCGCCGGGTTCGTCGCGTCCCGGATGACGCGCAGGCCCACGACCAGGCCCTCCAGCTGGTCGGGGGTCAGGAGGCCGGTGAGCCATCGCTCCAGCGCCGCCAGGTAGTCGGGCAGCACCTCTTCGAGGCGGCGGACACCGGCGTCGGTCAGCGCGGCATAGGCGCTGCGCCGATCGCCGGGATCCAGCTTGCGCTCGACCAGACCCGCCGCGGCCAGGCGATCGACCAGCCTGGTGACCCCACTGGTGGACAGCGCGGTCTGCGCGGCCAGATCCGACATGCGCAGGCGCTGATCCGGCGAACGACTCAGCCGCATCAGGGCATTGAGATCGAGCCCGGACATGCCGTGTGCCTTCCACGTCGGCTCGAGCCTGGCGACCAGGCCACTGGACGACTCGAAGAGCAGGCCGGAGATGGTCAGCCGGGGGTCGTCGAACATCGCATTCACGGACATGACCTCCACCCTAGCCGATACTTGCCCTGCGGATAGTTGACACGAGGAATATCCCGGAGTAGGACTATGCGTACGCAATATTCCTCACAGCAACTACTGGAGAGATCATGCAGCACAACACGTGGGTCGCCGGCTTCCGATCCGGTGTCATCAGCCCGTACGAGCAGATCAAGCTCAACGAATCCCGCGCGTTCGACAACGAGACCGTGCGCCACGTGGTGCGGATGGCAGGCGGTGGCGACGCGGTGCGCGTGCGGCTGACCAACCGCTACGGCCGCACCCCCTTGACGATCGGCGCCGCCCGCATCGCCACGCGCAAGTCCGGCTCGGCGATCACCGCCGACACCGATCGGCAGCTCCGCTTCGGCGGCGCCGACACCGTCACCATCGCACCCGGCGCCGACCTGGTGAGCGACCCGATCGAATTGCCCGTCGCCGCAGGCGAAGATCTCCTGCTCAGCCTGTACCTGCCCGAGTCCACCGGTCTGGCGACGTTCTCGCAGCAGCCCGCCGAGATCGCCTACGTCGTTTCCGGCGACCACACCTCCGACGTGGAACTACCGGATGCCGACGAGCTTCCGTTCCGCTTCTTCCTCACCGGCGTCGACGTACTCGCCCCCGCCGACACCCGGATCGCCGTGGCGATCGGCGACTCGTGGTTCGAGGGCTTCGGCACCACCCTGAGCGCCAACCGTCGCTCGGTCGACGTCATCAACGCCCGGCTCACCCACGGCTGGGTGGTCAACAACGGTATCTCCGGAAACCGTCTCACGGCGGGCGAGATCGGCGAATCCGGCCGCAGCCGTTTCGATTCCGAGGCGCTGGCGGTTCCCGGCGTCACCGACATCCTGGTGAACTTCGGCATCAACGACCTCATCCTCGGCGCCATGGGCGGTCAGCCATCGGCCACCGCCGACGAACTGATCGCAGGCTTCACCGATCTCGCCACCCGCGCCCACGCGGCCGGGCTGCGCATCCACGCCGCCACCATCGGCCCCTACGCGGGCTGCATCTACCCCGGGATGCCACTCGCCGAAACCCAGCCGACGCGGCGCGCGGTCAACGAATGGCTGCGCGGCACCGATGTGTTCGACTCCGTCTTCGATGTCGATCGCGCGGTCGCCGACCCGGCGCGGCCGGACTACATCCGCCCCGAGTTCGACAGCGGCGACGGCATGCACCTCAACGACGCCGGCGCCGCGGCGATGGCGAGCACGGTCGACCTCGCCGCCTTGTTCCGCTGATCGAGATCACCAGGCGCTGGTGGCGATCGCCTCTCGCGCGATGCCGCTACCAGCGCCTGGCGATCAGCTGTCCACTGCGATGAGCACGGTTTTACCCGAGGCGTGGCCTTCAGCGAAGGCGGCAATGGCGGAGGGCGTTTCCGCCATCGGAATTCGGCGTTCGATCACCGGCTGGAGGGAACCGTCGATCGCCAAGGCCGCCAGGTAGTCCAGGTCGGCGGCGGCGGGGCGCATCAGCAGCGGTTTCAGGGTCTGACGGGTGAACAGGTCGGCCAGGACGACCGAACTCAGCCAGCGGATCGGGCCGAGCCAGTTGTCGCCCGGTGCGGCGGCGGAGGAGATGTAGACACCATCCGGAGTGAGCACTCGGCGGTATTCGCGCAGCGTACGGTTGCCCGCCAGGTCGAAGATCGCGTCGTACGGGACGTCTGTCCGGGTGAAATCGTCGACGGTGTAGTCGACGACGACATCCGCGCCGATGCGTCGCACCATCTCGAGATGGCGGGTGCTGCACACCGCGGTCACGTGCGCGCCGAGCGCCTTCGCGATCTGCACCGCGAAGCTGCCGACTCCACCGGACGCACCGTTGATCAGCACCCGCTGTCCCGGCCCGACCTTGCCGATATCGCGCAGTCCCTGCAAGGCGGTCATCCCCGAATCCGGTATGGCGGCAGCCTCTTCCATCCCGAGCGCGGCGGGAACGGTGGCGAACGAACCGGCATCGGCGCGCACGTATTCGGCGAACGCACCACCGGGCACCTCGCCGAATACGCGGTCACCGATCTGGAATTCGGTGACGAGTCCGCCGACGGACACGACCTCACCCGCGAGATTCTGCCCGATCGTCCGCCGCTTGGGCCTGCGCAACCCGAACCCGAGCCGCAGCAGATACGGCGTCCCGTTGAGCAGGTGCAGATCTCCGCTGCACAGCGATGCCGCGTGCACCCGGACCACCACATCCCGCTCCCCCGGCACCGGCCGCGGCACGATCTCGGCGCGCAACACCTCACCCCCGCCGTACCGAGGAGCTACCCACGCGGTCATCGAAGCCGTATCCACATCGGTCATGACGTTCCTCATCTCGCACTTACAGCGTAAGTATGTTGCGACAGACGGTACACTTACGCCGTAAGTAGGTCAAGGAATCAGTCAGGAGCCGCATGCCACGCACCCCGCTGACCAGGGAACGAGTCCTGCGCACGGCGATCGACCTCGCCGATCAGGAGGGCCTGGACGCGCTATCGATGCGCAAGCTCGCCAAGGCGGTCGGCGTGGAGGCGATGTCGCTGTACAACCATGTCGCCAACAAGGACGACCTCCTCGACGGCATCATCGACCTGGTCGTCGCCGAGATCTACGTCCCCCGAGCGGACGGCGACTGGCGGGCCGAGCTACGCCGCCGCGCCACCTCGGCCCACGAGGTCCTGCTCCGCCACCGCTGGGCCACCGGCCTGCTCGGCTCGCGCGTCAACGTCGGCCCCGCCATGCTCCGCTACATCGACGCCACCCTCGCCTGCCTGATCACCGCGGGCTTCACCTACGAACAAGCCGACCGAGCCTGGAACGCCCTCGACAGCCACATCTACGGCTTCACCCTGCAAGCGATCAACTTCCCCCTCGACCCCAACGAATACCGCTCGGCGGCAACGCAATTCCTCCACCTGATCCCGCCGGAAACGCACCCCCACATGCACGCCCTCGCCACCCTGGTCATCGACGGAACCCACTCCGGACTAGCGGATTTCGCCTTCGGCCTCGACCTACTCCTCGACGGCCTGAACCACCTACTCCAGCCCAGCTAGGCGAGCCTGCGGCCGGGCAACTCGATCAGCCCGGTACCAGGTCCGCGCTCCGGCGTACCCAATCGGGAGCCTGATCGCCGCGATGGGGGGTGACCTCCATGACCGCTTCCGTCACGGCGAGGCAGGCGCCGAGGCGTGGCGGACGCCGCAGCCCCGAATCCCGTTCCAGCAGTAGGCGGACCGCGGCCCAGGGCAGATTCACGTCGGCGAAGGCGGTGTGGAACAGGCCCGCCGACGGGCGTGGGTTGACCTCGAGCAGCACCGGTTGTCCACCGCGATAACGCAGTTGCACATTGGTCAGGTAGGCCAGTTCGAAGTGCCGGACCAGCTGTCGGGCGATATCGACGACCGCGGGGTCGTCCAGCAGTGTGCGGAAGCGGCCCTGTTTGGCGCGCGGAATACCCACCAGCAGTTCACCTCCCGGTGCCGACAGGCAGTCGATGCTGATCTCCGGACCTTCGAGAAACGGCATGACGAGCAGTGGGGGTACGAACTCCCCCTCCTCGGCCGCCCGCCGCAAGGCCCCCGCTACCGCCTCGACCGAGGCCACCGGCCGGGGAGCGACCCGCAGGCTCGCCAGGGTCAGCGGGCGGTCGTCGAGGATGCGGAAGCCGAACGCCGAGTACTCGCCACTCGGTTTGATGCACAACGTCTCGCCGTCTCGCGACAATTCGTCGACGGCGGCGTAGAACTCGTCGGCGTCGCTCGCCTCCCGCCACGGTGGCACGGGAATGCCCGCCGCACCGGCGATCTCGTAGGTGCGGACTTTGCTGGTCAGCGCCCGCACGGCGGACAACGGCGAACACATGAGACTGGTGCCGACCGCGGCGAAGTCCGCGACCCGGCCGGCGAGCGCGTCGAGGCGCCGAGGCGGAATGAGGACATCGATGCGGTGCGTCCGACAGAAGTCGAGCGCGAACTGCGCGTACTCCTCGTTGTCGACGTACCGAGGTTCGATCGCCGATACATCGCACACCGAGAGAGCGGCCGCACCCGGGTCCACGTTGCTGGCGTAGATGGTGACGTCCACGCCGTCCGGGTTCTCCCGCAGCAACCGCATGACCTGAACGGTCGCCGCACCTGCACTACTCAGCCAAATCCGAAGCGTTATGTCGACCGCTCCCTTCCTGTTTTCCTGTAGGGAACCGGACCTTATCCCGGTTTTGCGTTCCGCACATTTCGGAACGCAAGACCGCACGTCACGCCCCGGCTTCCGCCCCGCCGAACCTCTCGAAGCGGCGGACGCAGCGTTCGTACAGGGCGTGCAAGGAGAAGATCAGCATCAGGAAGACCGGGATGGCCAAGATCTCCCAGTCCTCCTCGCGGGCCAGGAGAGCCGCCGCTGCCGCCACCGCCGCGTAGGTAGCGAAGAATGCGCTGCGCACTACGATCAGGCGCCGTCCGGTCGGTGGCACCCGCCAACTGACCCCGATCGCAGGCACCTGCATCAGCAACGCGCAGCCGATGACAACGCGCTGAACCGGACCGACCCCCGCCCACTCGCCGACAAAGGTGAACATCAGTCCACACCCGATCAGTGTGGGCGGCACCGCCAGCACAGCGAGCCCGAACAAGCGGACCCGCTGTTCCCAGCGAGCGACATCCCGCACTCGTTCCGGAGACATGCTCACGCGATCTTCCAGTTGGATTCGTTGTCTCCTACGACCGACGCGTCACCGAAACTCGCGGACTGCGAATCCGGCCACTTCCCTTCGGGGAAGGACCGATCCAGGTCCCCGAAGGCCTTCGCCTGCGCGCCGAGGAACGTCGAGAGCGCGGCGAGCGCCGCCCAGATGGCAGCGGTGGAGATACCGGAGGTGGCGGCGATGTCGACGATGCTGATGGGCGCTCCGACGCCGGAGAGCAGCTCGCCGATCGCCCTGGCGAGACCGAGCAAGAACTCGGCGCAGATAACCAGGATCCCGACGTAGAAGGCGAGACCGCCCACCGCGGCATCCATCATCGCGCTCCGGGCCTTCTCAGCGATGTCGGAGAACGTTCCCGCGGCCGCGCTCTGACTGGTGCACGTCTGCATGTACGCGAGGCGCGCCGTGCCCTCCCAATACCGAAGAGCTTCTACATTGTTGGGGTCGATGCCCTGCTTGACGCCGTTCGCATCGTCGCGGATGTCGGCCCAGTCCTTGCTGCGGAGATACATCTCGTATGGCGCACGTATTCCGGTGTATATCTCTTTGATCTTTGTCCAGATCCAATTGCAGATCTCGATGATCTTGTCCGCGCAGGCATTGATGACTTTCTGCAGCGACGGCAGCAACCGCACATACGGGAGATCGAGAGCATCGGACTGCGCGTTCGGGACATCCGTGGTGATCGCGCTGTCGACCTTGTCGAAGAACTTGTCCAGGCCGTCGAGCACGGAATTGTATTGGGAGATATCAAAAGTCATGATCAGCTTCCTGGTCTACCAGATGCTATCGAGGTTGTGCTTGCCCGCGTTGTCTTCGGCCTCATAGGTATCCGCACAGACACGCAGTACGTTGGCCACCTCGGTGAAGCGCTGTGCTGCCTCACCAGATCGGCCGGTCAGGTCTGTCACGAGCTTGTCGTTCGCACTCGTGATCGTGAAGAACAATCCCGCTTCGATGTGAGTGAAGGTCAGGGTCTGAATCTTCGCCTGAATCTCCGACATGGTGGTGGATTTGCCGTCCCACACGGTCGCGTCGTTCCGCAACGACCCCGTAGCGACCGCGAGCTTTTCCGGATCAGCGCCCATGGCCGGCCCCTTCGAGTCGACGACGGTATGCCTGATCGTAGGATTCCTTGACCGCCCAGGAGATCGAGCCGCCCCCGACGTCCATCCCCCAGGGAATACGAACGACGCACTCGGCGATGCCATTTCGGCCCAGCGTGGTCGATACGGAGATCTCCGACTCCGTGCCGACCTCACCGACGAAGGTGTCGACCTCCGCGGCCCGAGGACTGCCGGACAGAATCTGCAGCGCATGCTCCAGCAGCAGGCCCGAGTCGCCGATCGGAGCCGAAGTAGGTTCGGGCGCGGTGAACTTCGTCGGCACGACGTCGTCCATGCTCAGCGCCTCGAGCCGATCGATCGTGCCGTTGTCGACCGCGGCGATACTCGTCGATTCGAGAATCTTCCGCTCGGCGTTCCTTACCGCGTCGGTCACGGCCTGCCCGAGCGTGCTCCGATCGAGCACCCGGCGCCAGTCGTCCGATACCGCTATCTCGATCAGCTCGCCGGCCCTGCTGATACCGACTTCGACGACTCCTGTGCTGTCGCGGGCCGTAGCTCGATCCGGCCCGGCGGACATCACCTCCTGCATCAAGCCGGAGATCGCCTGGGTGTACCCATGGAACTTCGCGAACTCTTGCATGAGCTCGTCGATGTCGAAGGGATTCACAGCACGTGGCGCGGCGGGGTCGGGCTGGGCGAAACCCGACGGCGGAGCGGGAGCGGGTGAGGCTTCCCACGGCGGCGCCGACTTCCGGACAAGAGGTTCCTCGTCCCAGAACTCTTCCGGATCGTCGTAGTGATTGAAGTATCCCCCGGCCATCACAGGACCTCGGGTCGGTATCCGGAGCTCCCCGGACGAAGCGGGTGGTTGTGGTGCATACCTACTTGGACGCGGCGGGAGCGTGGTTGGTTCCCTCGGATCTCGGGCGGCACTGTCGAGGCCGGTACCGATGGGTGCGCCGAGCGCCGCGGAGGTGATCTCCGCGGCGCTCGGCGCTCCTGCCTATTCGGCGACGATCACCGTGACTTCACCGTCTGCCGCATCGGTCGGGTCGCCGGGGGCGACGAACCAGTGGGTGACCTCGCCGTCGGACAGGTCGTCTTCGACCGGGCCGTCGGGGAGGACCGACAGGGCGCCCGCGGTGGCCGAGACCAGGAATTCCTGGATGGCGGCCGGGCCGGAGGCGTGGGTGGTGAAGGTGGTGCATTCGTAGTCGATGCCGTGGGTGTCGCGCAGGGTCTTGGCGAGGGCGAGCGCGGCGCTCTGGGTGAGCGTCGAGTTCGCCTCCGCCGCGGCCGTCACGAAGGCGGGGTGGTCTTCGGACAGCGGGCGGACCCGGTCGGCGTAGGAGACGGGATGCGCCGCGGCGGCGGCGATCTCGGCTTCCACGTCGGGCAGGATCAGCCAGTCGCCCGCGACGCCGGCGACGGGAGCGTCGCTGATGCCGTAGGACGCACCGGTCGCGGCGATCTCGACGCCGGACAGCTCGCCGGCGAACAGGACCGCGGCGCCCGCCTTCTGGATGGCCCAGGCAGCGAGGACCGAATCCACGCTGCGCGGCAGCGAGATCGCGACGATATCGCCGGGGCCCGCACCGCGCGCGATGAGCACCCGGGCCAGCTGCGAGGACTTGCGATCCAGTGCGCTGTAGGCGATTTCGCTGTCGCCTCGGAGCAGGGCGGGAGCCTGCGGGTCGGCTTCGACGACCTCGGCGAGCACCTTGGCCACCGTCTGCGCGCCGACGCCCGCCGTGGCGACCGGCGCCGAAACGGCCGCGGTCACACCGGATTCGGCGAGCAGCTGGGCGCGTTCGCCCGCGTCGAGGATGTCGATGTCGCCGACCAGGCCGGTCGGGTTGTCGAGCAGCTCGTCGAGCACCCGCAGCAGACGCGCGGACAAGGTGCGGACCTCGTCCTCGGTGTAGGTGCTGCGCAGGTAGCGCAGGGTGATCTCGATGGTCGACTCGGCCATCACCACCAGCGTGAGCGGGTAGTGGGTGGCGTCGTCGAGGCCGACACCGGTGACCTGCATGCCGTCGATCGAGCTCGCCGCGGTGACAGCGTCCTTGTCCATCGGGTAGGACTCGAACACCAGCAGGGTGTCGAACTGCGCACCGGCCCCGGCCACCCGCTGGATGTCGGACAGGCCGACGAAGTGATGGCTGAGCAGGTCGGCCTGCTCGGCCTGCACCCGCTTGGTCAGCTCCTCCGCGCTGATCCGGTCATCGATCTGGATCCGCACCGGCAGGGTGTTGATGAACAGGCCGACCATCGACTCGACGCCGGGCAGTTCGGCCGGGCGGCCGGACACGGTCGCGCCGAACACCACGTCGTCGCGGCCGGTCAGGCGGCCGACGACGATGCCCCACGCGGTCTGGAGCAGCGTGTTCACGGTGACACCGAGTTCGCCCGCGAACTTGCCGAGCGCCCTGGTGCGGTCGTTGTCGATCTCGACGATGACCTTGCCGAGCTCGTAGCGCTCCTCGGTGCGCGGCGCGGGCGCCAGCTGGGTGGGGCCTTCGACCCCGTTCAGCGCCTCGGCCCAGACCTGCAGCGACACTTCGCGATCCCAGCCCGACAGGAAGGACAGGAAGTTGCGGTAGGAGGCCACGCGCGGCAGCGCGGTGAGGTCACCGTGCACCGCGTAGAGGACAAGCAGGTCGCGCATGAGCAGCGGCATGGACCAGCCGTCGATCAGGATGTGGTGCACCGTGATCGCCAGGTGCGACTGCCCCTCGCCGGTCTTGTAGAGACCGAAGCGGATCAGCGGGGCCGTGGCCATGTCGAACTGGTTGGCGCGATCGGCGACCAGCAGCTGCTGCATGCGCGGCAGGCGCTCGTCCTCGGGCAGGTCGGTCAGGTCGACCTCGCGCCACGGGACCTCGAGCTCCGACATCACGACCTGCACCGGCTGACCGGCCGAGTCGGTGACGAACGCGGTGCGCAGGTTCGGGTACCGGTCGAGCACCGCCTGGGCCGCGCGCCGCAGCCGCTCGGTGTCGAGCGTGCCGGTCAGGTCGAGCACGGCCTGCACGGTGTACACGTCGACGGTGGCCGAGCTGAGCATGGCGTGGAACATCAGGCCGGCCTGCAGCGGCGAGAGCGGCCAGATCTCCGACAGTGCCGGGTAGTTGCCTTCCCACAGCTCGATATCGGACTGATCGACGCGCACCAGGGGCATGTCGGACGGGGTGAAACCGCCCGCGTCGGCGCGCTGCGCGTGGGTGGCCAGCGCGGTCAGCGCGGCCACGAACAGGTCGGCGAACTCCTTGGCCTGGTCGGCGGTGAGCAGCCCGGTCGGGAACGCGATGTTCGCGCCCAGCTGCGGGCCCTCGTCGCCGTCGTTGACGATGGCGTTGATGTCCAGCGTCGCGTTGGCCGGCATGTCCAGGTCCATCTCGGCGTCGAGCTGGCCCAGATCGGCCACCGGCACCCAGCCGAGTTCGGCGAGTTCGGCGGGAATCTCGCCCGCCGTCGCGCGACCGAGGTAGTTGAAGCTGATCTGGCCGACGGACGGCAGATCGGCACCCTCGGCGGTCAGGTACTTGAGCATGCCGTAGCCGATGCCCTTGTCGGGCACGCCCAGCATCTGCTCCTTGACCGACTTGATCACGTCACCGAGCACGGCGCCGCCCGCGAAGGCGTCGTCGAGATCGGCGCCTGCCAGGTCGAGCCGGACCGGGAAGGCGGTGGTGAACCAGCCGACGGTGCGCGACAGGTCGGCACCGGCGACGATCTCTTCCTGGCGGCCGTGGCCCTCCAGCTTGATCAGCGCCGCGGTACCGGATTCGTCACCGCGCCACCGCGATACGGCCAGCGCGAGTGCGGTGAGCAGACCGTCGTTGACCCCGCCGTGGTACAGGCCCGGGATGGCGGTGAGCACCGCGTCCGTGACCTCCGGCGAGAGGGTGACCTGCACCCGGTCGACGGTCGCGAAGGTGTCGACCTTCGGGTCGAACGCCCGCGCGCCCAGCTGCGGATCGGCGGTCGCCGAGACCTCGCGCCAGAACGGCAGTTCCGCGCGACGATCGGCCGACTGCTCGACCAGGCTGTGCGCCCAGCGCCGCATCGAGGTGCCGTTGGCGGGCAGCGCGACCGGCTGACCGGCGGCGATCTGGCCCCAGGCCATGCCGAGGTCCGGGATCAGGATGCGCCAGGAGACACCGTCGATCACGAAGTGGTGGCCGACGATGAGCAGCGCGTCGCGACGGCGCGCGCCGTCGGCGTTCTCGCCGAAGGCGAACCAGACGAACTGCACCATGGCGGCGTTCGCCGGATCGAGTCGGCCCATGGCCTCGTCGTATTCGATGCTGGCCAGCTTGGACAGCTGCTCGTCACCGATCTCGCCCGGCACCTCGACGCGACGCACCAGCGCGGCCACGTCTACCTCGCCCGGCGCCAGCGCCTCGAAGACCCACTCACCAGCAGTGTCCGACTGCTCCGCTCCCGAGGGCCCTGCGTGGTGACGCTCCGCTACCGCCTCCAGGCCCGCCGGTCGCTCCGCGATACGAGCGACCCGCGAACGGAGCACATCGTGGTGGTCGAAGACCGCGCCGATGGTGGCGTGCAGGACCTCGTCGGTGATGTTCTCCGGCAGGCGCAGCACCATCGACTGGGAGAACCGGTCGTAGGTGGAGCCGCTGCTCAGGATCTGGCGCATGATCGGCAGCATCGGGATGTCGCCGACACCGCCGCCGGGCAGTTCCTCCAGCACGATCTGCTCGGAATCGCCCGCGAGCACGGCGATCTCGGCCAGGCCCGCCACACTGCGCTTCTCGAACACGTCGCGCGGCTTGAACAGCACGCCGCGGTCCTTGGCCCGCGAGACGAGCTGGATGGACAGGATCGAGTCACCGCCGAGGGCGAAGAACGAATCGTCCAGGCCGACGGCGTCGACACCGAGCACCTCGGCGAAGACGGTGGCGATGATCGCCTCGACTTCGCTGGTGGGCGTGCGGAACTCGCGCGGAGCGAGGACCGGCTCGGGCAGGGCGCGACGGTCCAGCTTGCCCGCGGGGGTCAGCGGGATCTCGTCGAGCACCATGACGGCGGCGGGCACCATGTGCGCGGGCAGGTGCTGCGTCGCGTACTCGACCAGGGCGGCCGGGTCCACGTTGCCTCGCACGTAGGACACCAGGATGGTGGCGCCCGCGTCGGTCTTGCGGCCGATGGTGGCGGCGAACTCGACGTCGTCGTGCGCGGTGAGGACCGCGTCGATCTCGCCCAGTTCGATGCGGAAACCGCGGATCTTCACCTGGAAGTCGTTGCGGCCCACGTATTCCACGACGGACTTGCCGTTGACGGTGCGCCAGGCGACGACGTCACCGGTGCGGTACAGGCGCTCGCCCTCGGCGTACGGGCTGGCCACGAAGCGCTCGGCGGTGAGGCCGTGGCGCGCGTGGTAGCCGCGGGCCAGCGGGACGCCGCCCAGGTACAGCTCACCGGCCACGCCCTCGGGGACCGGGCGCAGGCGGTTGTCGAGCACGTACACGGTGGCGCCGGCGATGGGGCCACCGATGTTCATGGTGTCGCCGGGCAGCAGCGGATCGGACAGGTTGGTCGCGATGGTCGCCTCGGTCGGGCCGTAGGCGTTGTAGAACCGGTGGCGCGCCGAGTCGGTGCCCGCGCTGTGCCAGTTCGCGACCAGGTCGACCGGGGCCTTGTCGCCACCGACGATCAGCGCTTCCACCTCGGCCAGCGCCGCGGGTTCCATCGACGCCGCGACCAGCGGAGTGAGGAACACGTGGGTCAGCTGCTGACCCACGATGATCTCGGCCAGTTCCTCGCCGCCGACCACGCCGACCGGGGTGATGACCAGTGTGCCCGCCGAGCCGACCGCGAGGAGGAACTCGAGGATCGACGCGTCGAACGACGGTGAGGCGAACGCCAGGGTGCGGGCGTTGTTGTCGAGACCGAACTGCGCGACCTGGGCGGCGGCGAAGTTGGCCACACCGGTGTGGGTGACGACGACGCCCTTGGGCAGGCCCGTCGAACCCGAGGTGTAGATCATGTAGGCCGTGTTGCCGGACCGGACGGCGCCATGACGGTCCGCGTCGGTGATCGGCGCGTCCGGCTGTTCGGCGATCTCGGTCCGCAGCGCCGCGTCGTCGAGAACCAGCCAGTCACCCAGTGCGGGCGCGGGCAGGTGCTCGACCTCGGCGGACACCGTAATACCCAGTGCCGCACCGGAGTCCGACATCATGTGCGCGATGCGCTCGGCCGGGTACTTCGGGTCGACCGGCAGGAACGCCGCACCCGACTTGATGACAGCCCAGATGGCGAGGGTGGTGTCGAGCGAACGCTGCATGGCGATGGCGACGACCGTCTCCGGTGCCGCACCACGCTCGATCAGCACCCGTGCCAGACGCGAGGAGGCCGCGTCGAGCTCGGCGTAGGTCAGCGAGGAGGCCGACTCGCCGGGCGCGACGATCGCCTGACCGGCCGGGTTGGCCGCGACGGCCTGGGCCAGCAGCTCGGGCAGTGTGCTCGTCGACGCGGCGGGACCGCCGGTGCGGGTGAGCAGTTCGGTGCGCTCGGTACCGTCGAGGAGTTCGAGATCGCCGACCGGGGTGGTGGTGTCGGTGACGACCTCGGCGAGCAGACGCTGGAAGCGCTGCGCGAACTTCTCGACCGTCGACTGGTCGAACAGGTCACTGGCGTAGGAGAACTCGGCATAGGCGCCGGCCTCGTCGCCGGCCGCCGCCTCACGCACGGTGAGCAGCAGGTCGAACTTGGCGGTGTCGACGTCGAAGTCGACCGCCGAGACCGACAGGCCCGGCAGCTCGAAGCTGGCGTCGGGCAGGTTCTCGAACGACAGCGCCACCTGGAACAGCGGATGCCGCGCGGTGGAGCGCTCGGGGTTGAGCAGTTCCACCAGGCGCTCGAACGGGATGTCGGCGTGCGCGAAGGCGGCCAGGTCGGCTTCCTTGGCCTGGGTCAGCAGCTCGGCGAAGCTGAGCTGGCCACCCACCTGCGTGCGCAGGGCCAGGGTGTTGACGAACATGCCGATGACGTCGTCGAGTTCGGCCTCGCCACGGCCGGCGATCGGGGTGCCGATGACGATGTCCTCGGTGCCCGACATGCGCGCCAGGAACACCGCGAGCGCAGTGTGCACAACCATGAACAGCGTCGCGTTCTGTTCGCGGGCGATGGCCGAGAGTCCGGCGTGGATCTCGGTGTCGATCGGGAACAGCACCCGGCCACCGGCGAAGGACTGCGTGCTCGGACGCGGCCGGTCCAGCGGCAGGTTCAGCTCGTCGGGGACGCCGGCGAGCGCGCGCTTCCAGTAGTCGGCCTGCTGGGAGATCAGGCTGGCGTCGTCGGCTTCGGAGCCGAGGACGTCGCGCTGCCAGACGCTGAAGTCGGCGTACTGCACCGGCATCGGCGCCCAGCCCGGGCGTTCCCCGGCGGCTCGGGCGGCGTAGGCCACCATCACGTCGCGGGTCAGCGGGCCCATGGACCAGCCGTCGGCACTGATGTGGTGGGCGACGAAGACGAGGATGAACTCGTCGTCCGCCACGCGAAGAAGCTTGGCGCGCAACGGAACTTCGTCGAGCACGTCGAAGCCGGCGGAGATCAGCGCGGCGATCTTGTCGCGGACCTGGTCGGGCGCAACGGTTTCCGGCGTCAGATCCGGGACATTGCCCTCGACCGGCAGGATCACCTGGTGCGGGGTGCCGTCGGTCGACGGGTACACCGTGCGCAGGGTCTCGTGCCTGGCCAGCACATCGGCGACCGCGAGCTGCAGCGCCCCGACATCCAGCGCGCCCGTCAGGCGGACGGCGACCGGGATGTTGTTGACCGCGGAGCTGGTGTCGAACTGGTTCAGGAACCACATGCGCTGCTGCGCGAGCGACAGCGGCACCTGCTCCGGGCGCGGTCCGGCGACCAGCGCGCGACGCCCACCGGCGCCGGCACCCTGCTCGACCTTCACCGCCAGACCGGCGACGGTCGACGCCTCGAACAGCAGGCGCACGGGCACCCGGCTGTCCAGGGCGGCGCCGAGGCGGGCCGCGACCTGGGTAGCCAGCAGCGAGTTGCCGCCGAGGGCGAAGAAGTCGTCGTCGGCGCCGACGCGCTCGGCGCCGAGCACGTCCGCGAACACGCCCGCCACGATCTCCTCGATCGGGGTGGACGGCGCGCGGAAGGCCTGGGCCTCGAACTCCGGCTCCGGCAGCGCCTTGCGGTCGAGCTTGCCGTTGACGTTCAGCGGCAGCGCGTCCATCACCACGAACGCGGCGGGCACCATGTACGACGGCAGCCCGGCGGCCAGCGTCGACTTCACCTGCGCCACATCGATATCCGTACCGACCAGGTACGCGACGAGGCGATCGCCGGTGCGCGGGTCGGACTTGGCGATGACGGCGGCCTGCGCGATCTCGGGCAGCGCCAGCAGCGCGGCCTCGATCTCGCCGAGCTCGATACGGAAGCCGCGGATCTTCACCTGGAAGTCGGTGCGGCCACGGTAGTCCAGCTCGCCGTTGTGCCAGGCCACCAGGTCACCGGTGCGGTACATGCGGGTACCGGGGGTGAACGGGTTGGCCACGAAACGGTCCGCGGTCAGGTCGGCGCGACCGAAGTAGCCGCGGGCCAGCTGCGCGCCCGCGAGGTACAGCTCGCCCGCGACGCCGTCCGGCACCGGGCGCAGTCGCGCGTCGAGGACGTACACCTGGCTGTTCCACTCGGGCCCACCGATGGAGACCGAACCCTGGTCGGCGGCGTTCACCCGATGCGAGGTGATCGAGACCGCGGCCTCGGTGGGGCCGTACAGGTTGAACAGCTCGGTGCGTGGGAACGCGGTGCGGAACCGCTGCGCGAGCGAACCCGGCAGCGCCTCACCGATCGCCAGCACTCGCCACAGCGAATCGGGCATGCCCGAGGCCAGCAGCGCGTCGAGCATGGACGGCACCACGTGCAGGGTGGTGACCCACTCGCGCGACATCAGCTCGTTCAGGTACGCCGGATCGCGATGACCCTCGGCCGAGGCGATGACCAGGCGACCACCGCAGACGGCGGCCGACCAGAACTCCCAGACCGAGAGGTCGAAGGTCGCGGCGGTCTTGAGCAGCACCGCGTCGGCGGCGTCCATGCCGAACTCGATCAGCTTCCACTGGAGCTGGTTGGCGATGGCGCCGTGCGGCACCGCGACACCCTTCGGGCGGCCGGTCGAACCGGACGTGAAGATCACGTACGCGGTGTTCTCCGGACGCAGCGGCGCGGTGCGCTCCGCATCGGAAATCGGTGCGGCACCGACCTCGTCGAGCTCGAGCTCGTCGACGCGCACCAGCGGCGCGACATCGGTGTCGAACTCGGCCTCGGCGTTGGTCAGCACACAGACCGGTGCCGCCGTCTCGAGGATGTAGTTCGTGCGCTCGGCCGCCTGATCGGGGTCGACCGGCACGTACGCGCCACCGGACTTGGCCACCGCGTACATCGCGACGATCAAGTCCACCGAGCGACGCAGCGCCAGCGCGACGCGGGCCTCCGGGCCGACGCCGAGCGAGATCAGGTGCCGCGCGAGGCGGTTCACCTTCGCGTCGAGTTCGGCGTAGGTCAGCTGGGCGCCGTCGTCGGTGACCAGGGCTGTCGACTTCGGATCGGCGGCCACCGTCGCGTCGAGCAGCGAGACCAGGGTGGCCTCGGTGTCGACCCGGTAGGCGGTCGCGTTGCGGGCGTCCAGGATCTGGGCCCGTTCGGCCGGTGCGAGCAGCTCGATGTCGCCGACCGCGGTGCGCGGGGTGGCGACGATCGCGCCGAGCAGACGGACGAAACGCTCGACGAAGCCCTCGACCGTGGCGTGGTCGAACAGGTCGGTCGCGTAGGTGAAGATGCCCGAAATGCCTTCGGGCTCACCGACATCGCCGTAGCGGTCGGTGGCGATCAGGTGCAGGTCGAACTGCGACAGCTGGGAGTCGATGTCGAGACCGGACACCGTCAGGCCCGGCAGTTCCAGGGTGGCGCGGCTGAGGTTCTGGAACGACAGACCGACCTGGAACAGCGGGTGCCGCGCGGTGGAGCGGACCGGGTTGAGGACCTCGACAAGGCGCTCGAACGGCACATCGGCATTGGCGAACGCCGCGATGTCGTCCTCGCGCTGCCGGGCCAGCAGCTCGGTGAACGCCTCGCCGCCGTCGACCTTGGTGCGGAACACCAGGGTGTTGACGAACATGCCGACCATGTCGTCGAGGGCGGCCTCGCCACGACCGGCCATCGGGGTGCCGATGGCGATGTCGTCGGTGCCGGACAGGCGGGCAAGCAGCACCGCGAGGGCGGTGTGCACGACCATGAACAGCGTCGCGCCCTCGGCGCGGGCCAGCTCGACCAGCGCGCGGTGGGTGTCGGCGTCGATCTGTACGTCGACCTTGCTGCCCGCGAAGGTCTGCACCGCGGGGCGCGGGCGGTCGGCGGGCAGGTCGAGCTGATCGGGCAGGTCCGCCAGGGCCTGCTTCCAGTGCGCGACCTGCTTGGCTGCCATCGAGTCCGGATCGTCCTCGCTGCCGAGCAGTTCGCGCTGCCAGATGCTGTAGTCCGCGTACTGCACGGCCAGCGGCGCCCAGCCGGGCTCCTGACCGGTGGAGCGGGCCGCGTAGGCGGTCATCAGGTCGCGGGTCAGCGGGGCGACCGAGGAGCCGTCACCGGAGATGTGGTGCACGACCATGGCGAGCACGAACTCGTCGGTGTTCTCGACCCGGAACAGGGCCACCTTGAGCGGCACCTCGACGGTGACGTCGAAGATGGTCGACATCAGTTCCGCGACAGCCGATTCCACCTCGTCGGCGGCGACGATGCGTTCCAGCAGTTCCGGCGCGGCCTGCGCGGGCGACAGGATCACCTGTGCCGCACCGGCTTCGGTCTGCGGGTACACCGTGCGCAGGATCTCGTGGCGCGACACCAGGTCGGTGATCGCGGCGCGCAGCGCGGCCACATCGAGGTCGCCGGTGAGGCGGACCGCGACGGGCACGTTGTAGGCCGCCGACTGGGTGTCGAAGCGGTTGAGGAACCACATGCGCTGCTGCGCGAGCGAGAGCGGGATGCGCTCCGGACGCGGACCGGCGGTGAGCGCCTTGCGATCACCGGTCTCGGCGTGCTGCTCGATGCGGTGCGCCAGCGCGGCGACCGTGGACGCCTCGAACAGCAGGCGCACCGGGATGCGGGTGTTCAGCGCCTCGCCGAGGCGAGCGGCGACCTGCGTAGCCAGCAGCGAGTTACCGCCCCAGGCGAAGAAGTCGTCGTCGAGGCCGAAGCGCTTGTCGGCGCCGAGACGAAGGACCTCGGCGAAGGTGGCGGCCACGAGCTGCTCGCTCGGGCTGACCGGCGCGCGGAACACGGCCTTCTCGACCTCGGGCTCCGGCAGGGCCTTGCGGTCCAGCTTGCCGTTGGCATTGAGCGGCAGGGCATCGAGCTGCAGGAACACGGTCGGGACCATGTAGGACGGCAGCTCGGCGGCCAGGGCGGAGCGCAGAGCCAGCTTGTCGACCTCGGCACCGGCCACCACGTAGGCCACCAGGCGGTCGCCGACGACGGGGTCGGTGTGGGCGAGCACCGCGGCGGAGGTGATATCCGCCTGCCGCAGCAGGGCGGCCTCGATCTCGCCGAGCTCGATGCGGAAGCCGCGGATCTTCACCTGGAAGTCGGTGCGGCCGCGGTAGTCCAGTTCGCCGTCGGCGTTCCAGGCCACCAGGTCACCGGTGCGGTACATGCGCTCGCCGAGTTCGGAGAACGGGTCGGCGACGAAGCGGTCGGCGGTGAGATCCGCGCGGCCGTAGTAGCCGCGGGCCAGCTGGGCGCCGGCCAGGTAGAGCTCACCGGAGACACCGACCGGCACCGGGCGCAGACGCGAATCCAGCACGTAGACACGGCTGTTCCACTCCGGCGCACCGATCGACACCGACACCTGATCGGCATCGGTCACCGCGTGGCTGGTGATCGAGACCGCGGCCTCGGTCGGGCCGTACAGGTTGAACAGTTCCGCGGCGTTGGCGCTGCGGAAGCGCTGCGCGGTGGACGCGGGCAGCGCCTCACCGATGGCCAGCACCCGGCGCAGCGTGCGCGGCAGCGCGGCACCCGACTCGGTGAGCAGCGCGTCGAGCATCGACGGCACCGCGTGCAGCGTGGTGACACCGGTGGCCCGCATCAGGTCGTTCAGGTAGGCCGGGTCGCGGTGGCCGTCGGCGGTGGCGACCACGAGGCGGCCACCGGCGACGGCGGCGGTCCAGAACTCCCAGACCGAGAGGTCGAAGGTCGCCGCGGTCTTGAGCAGCACCGCGTCGTCGGCACCGATGCCGAATTCGGCCGTCTCCCACAGCAACTGGTTGACGATCGCGCCGTGCGAGACCGCGACACCCTTGGGCTTGCCGGTGGAGCCGGACGTGAAGATCACGTACGCGGTGTTCGCGGGCACCAGGTCACCACGACGCTCGGTGATCGCGGCAGCGCTGACACCGCTCAGGTCGAGCTCGTCGAGGACGACCACTTCCGCCGCCGCCGTGCTGAATTCGGCGTTCGCCGTGGTCAGCACGACCGCGGGCGCGGCCGTCTCCAGGATGTAGTCGGTGCGCTCGGCGGGCTGATCGGGGTCGATCGGCACGTAGGCGGCGCCGGTGCGGGCCACCGCGTACATCGCGATGATCAGTTCCGCGGAACGGCGGATGGCCAGGGCCACCCGGTCCTCGGTGCCGATACCCAGCGAGATCAGGTGCCGCGCGAGACGGTTCACCTCGGCATCGAGCTCGGCGTAGGTCAGCTCACGGCGACCATCCGCCTCGTCGACGACCAGCGCCACGGCCTCGGGGGTCGCCGCCACGGTGGCGTCGAGCAGCGACACCAGGGTGGCGTCGGTGTCGATCGCGTGCGCGGTGTCGTTCCACGCGGTGACGATCTGCTCGGACTCCGGCGTGGTGAGCAGGTCGATATCGCCCACCGGGACGGTCGCGTCGGCGGCGACCGCGTCGAGCACCAGCAGGAAGCGGTCGGCGAAGCTCTGGACCGTCGCCTCGTCGAACAGGTCGATGGCGTAACCGAATTCGGTGACCAGCTGGGCCGGTGCGCCGTCGTCGGTGTAGCGGTCGTAGAGGGTGACATGCAGGTCGGTCTTGGCCAGCTGCGAGTCGTAGTCCACGGCGCTGACGGTCAGGCCGGGCAGTTCGAAGGTGGTGTCGGCCAGGTTCTGGAACGACAGGCCCACCTGGAACAGCGGGTTGCGCGCGGTGGAGCGCACCGGGTTGAGCACCTCGACCAGGCGCTCGAACGGCACGTCGGCGTTGGCGAAGGCTTCCAGGTCTCGTTCGCGCACGTCGGCCAGCAGTTCGGCGAACGAGGCCGCCGGGTCGATGGCGGTGCGGAACACCAGGGTGTTGACGAACATGCCGATCAGGTCGTCGAGTTCGCGCTCACCACGGCCCGCGATGGGGGTGCCGACCGCGATGTCGTCGGTGCCGGACAGGCGCGCGAGCAGCACCGCGAGGGCGGCGTGCACGACCATGAACAGCGAGGCGTTGTTCGCCCGTGCCAGCTCGTGCAGGGCGGCGTGACGCGCCGGGTCGATCTCGAAGCGGATCGCCTTGCCCTGGAACGACTGCGCGGGCGGGCGCGGCCGGTCGGCGGGCAGTTCCAGCTGATCGGGCAGGCCCGCCAGGGCCTTGCTCCAGTACGCGACCTGCTTGGCGGCCAGCGATTCCGGGTCGGTCTCGTCGCCGAGGACCTCGCGCTGCCACAGCGCGTAGTCGGCGTACTGCACCGGCAGCGGCGCCCACTGCGGGGCCTCACCCTGCACGCGGGCGACGTAGGCGGCCATGATGTCGCGGGCCAGCGGGCCCATCGACGAACCGTCGGCGGAGACGTGGTGCACGGTGAACGCGAGCACGTGGTCGGTGTCGTTCAGCTTGAACAGGGCGACCTTGAGCGGCACCTCTTCGGTGACGTCGAAGGTGGTCATGGCGAATTCGATGACGGTGCCGAGCAGATCGGCCTCGTCGACCTCGATGTGGTGCACGACGGCGCGGCTCTGCGAGATCGGCAGGATCACCTGGTGCGGGCCGTCGGCCGAGCGCGGGTAGGTGGTGCGCAGCATCTCGTGCCGGGCGAACACGTCACCGATGGCCTGCTCGAGCGCGGGCACGTCGAGCTCGCCGGTGAGGCGAACGGCCAGCGGGATGTTGTCCACCGCGGAGGTGGAGGTGTCGAACTGGTTGAGGAACCAGTAGCGCTGCTGGGCGGGCGAGAGCGGGATGATCGCGGGCCGCTCCCCCGCCGTCAGGCGCGGGCGGGTCCGGCCGGAACCGGCGTTGTGCTCGGCGCGGGCGGCGAGCGCGGACACGGTGGACGCCTCGAACAGGTCGCGCACCGAGAGCTGGGTGTCCAGGGCGGCGCCGATGCGGGCGGTGACCTGGGTGGCCAGCAGCGAGTTGCCGCCGAGTTCGAAGAAGTCGTCGTCGGCGCCGACCCGGGCCACCCCGAGCACGTCACCGAAGGTGCCTGCCACGATCTCCTCGATCGGGGTCGCCGGCGCGCGGAACACCTTGGCCTCGAACACCGGCGCGGGCAGCGCCTTGCGGTCGAGCTTGCCGGAAGCGTTGAGCGGGAAGGCATCCAGGATCACGAACGCGGTGGGCACCATGTACGTCGGCAGCGCGCCGCCGAGTTCGGCGCGCACGGCATCGAGGTCGATGCTCGCGCCCGCGGCCGGGATCAGGTAGCCGACCAGCTGGTCGCCGAGGCGCTCGTCGGAGCGCACGACCACGACCGACTGGGCGATCGACGGCAGCGCGGTGAGCGCGGACTCGATCTCGCCGAGCTCGATGCGCAGACCGCGCAGCTTCACCTGGAAGTCGGTGCGGCCCAGGTACTCCAGCTCACCGTCGGCTGTCCAGGTGACGAGGTCACCGGTGCGGTACATGCGGGCGCCGTCCTCGCCGAACGGGTCGGCGACGAAGCGGTCGGCGGTCAGGTCCGGCCGCGCGACATAGCCGCGCGCCAGCTGGACACCGGCCAGGTACAGCTCGCCGGGCACGCCGACGGGCACCGGGTGCAGGCGCGAATCCAGCACGTACACCTGGGTGTTGAAGACCGGGGCGCCGATCGGCACCGAGGTGGTGTCGGCGTCGGTGACCTCGTGGAAGGTGACGTCGACCGCGGCCTCGGTGGGGCCGTACAGGTTGTGCAGGGCCGCGCCGGTGAGCGCGCGCAGACGCTGAGCGGTCGGCGCGGGCAGCGCCTCGCCGGAGGCGAAGACCAGGCGCAGGCTGCTGCTGGTCTGCCTGCCGTCGGCCAGGGCGACGGCGGCGGACTCGGCCAGCTCGGCCACGAACACCGACATCATCGACGGCACGAAGTGCGCGGTGGTGACGCCCTCGGTGGCGATGACCTCGGCCAGGTAGGCCGGATCGCGGTGACCGTCGGGCTTCGCGACGACCAGACGTGCGCCGATCTGCAAGGGCCAGAAGAACTCCCACACCGACACGTCGAACGTGGCGGGGGTCTTCTGCAACACCACATCGTCTGCGGTGAGGCCGTAGGCGGCCTGCATCCACACCAGACGATTGACGATCGCACCGTGGCTGACCGCCACACCCTTCGGACGACCGGTCGAACCGGACGTGAAGATCACGTACGCGGTGTTCGACGGACGCAGCCGCGCGATCCGCTCGGCATCGGTGACCGGCGCGGCGGAGTAGCCCGACAGATCCAGGCTCTCGATGTTCAGCGCGGTGGTCGAGCCTGCGTCGAATTCGTCACGCGCGGTGGTCAATACGCAGACCGGCGCGGCGGTCTCGAGCACGTAGTGAGTGCGCTCGGCCGGGTGGTCGGGGTCCAGCGGCACATACGCGCCGCCGGCCACGCTCACCGCGTACATGCCGATCACCAGGTCCAGCGAGCGGCGCATGCCGAGCGCGACCATGGTGTCCGGGCCCACGCCCTGGGCGATGAGGCGGCGAGCCAGGCGGTTCACCCGCGCGGCGAACCCGCCGTAGGACAGACTCGTCCCCTCGAAAGTGAGGGCGGTCGCGTTCGGGCTGGTCGCGGCCTGTGCCTCGAACATCGACACCAGCGTCGCCGCCTCGTCGACCGGGTGCGCGGTGGCGTTCCAGTCGGTGACGACCTGGCGGTATTCGGCCGGGGCCAGCAGCTCGACCTCGCCGATCGCCCGATCCGGCGCGGCGACCACGGCGGTGAGCATCCGCACCAGGCGCTGCGCGAGGCCGGCGATGGTGTCGGCGTCGAACATGTCGGTGGCGTAGGCGAATTCGGCGGTCATGCCGTCGGCGGAACCGTCGGCGCGGTGCCGGTCGGCCAGGTTCAGGTGCAGATCGAACTTGGCGGTGACCACGTCCAGCGGCACGCCCGCGACCTCGAGGCCGGGCAGTTCGAAGGAGGCCTCGCCGGTGTTCTGGAACGACAGCATCACCTGGAACAGCGGGTGACGTGCCTGCGAACGAGCCGGGTTGAGGATCTCCACGAGCCGCTCGAACGGCAGGTCGGCGTGGCCGAAGGCGGCCAGGTCGCTTTCCCTGGTCTGCGCGAGCAGCTCGGTGAACGTCTCGGCCGGATCGACGGCGCTGCGCAGCACCAGCGTGTTGACGAACATGCCGATCGCGTCGTCGAGGACCGCTTCACCACGGCCCGCGACGGCGGTGCCGATGGCGATGTCGTCGTTGCCGGACAGCCGGGCCAGCAGCGCCGCGAAGGCGGCGTGCACGACCATGAAGAGGCTGGCGCCGTGTTCGCGGGCCAGCGCGTTCAGGCTCGCCGCGAGTGCCGGATCGATCGAGAACTCGTGCACGCCACCGCGGTTGGAGGCCACGGCGGGACGCGGCCGGTCGGCGGGCAGGTCGAGCTGATCGGGCAGGCCCGCCAGGTGCTGGGACCAGTAGGCGACCTGCTGGGCGATCATCGACGACGCGTCGTCCTCGGCGCCGAGGGTCTCGCGCTGCCACAGCGCGAAATCGGCGTACTGCACCGGCAGCGGCGCCCAGCCCGGCGCCTCACCGCGCGAGCGCGCGGCGTAGGCGATCATCACGTCGCGGGCCAGCGGGCGCACCGACCAGCCGTCACCGGAGATGTGGTGCACGACGAAGACGAGCACGTGGGTGTCGGGGTGCGAGCCGTCCATGGAGCCGGCGACGCGCAGCAGCGCGGCGCGCACCGGGACCTCGGCGGTCACGTCGAACCCGGCGAGCACGAGCTCGCTGATCCGATCGCGGATCTCGTCCTCGGCGACCGTGATCGGGGTGAGCGAGATCGGCACCTGGCCCGCGGGCAGCACGACCTGCACGCCCTGGCCCTCGGCGGTCTCGGGGTAGACGGTGCGCAGCACCTCGTGCCGGTCGACCACGTCGGCGACGGCCTGGCGCAGGGCGTCGATGTCGAGGTCGCCGCTCAGGCGGACGGCGAGCGGGATGTTGTTGACCCCGGTCGCGCTGTCGAAGCGGTTGAGGAACCACATGCGCTGCTGGGCCAGCGAGAGCGGGATCTGCTCCGGGCGCGCTCCGGCGACGAGCTCGCGGCGGCTGCCGCTGCCCGCATGCGATTCCACCTTGGCCGCCAGCGCGGCGACCGAGGGCGCCTCGAACAGCACGCGCACGGGGACGCGGGTGTCCAGGGCGGCGCCGAGGCGGGCGACCACCTGGGTGGCGATCAGCGAGTTGCCGCCCAGGTCGAAGAAGTCGTCGTCCAGGCCGACGGCGCGGTCACCGGACAGGCCGAGCACCTCGGCGAAGGTGGCGGCGACGATCTCCTCGATCGGCGTGCTCGGCGCGCGGAACTCGCGGGCCTCGAACACCGGATCGGGCAGGGCGCGGCGATCCAGCTTGCCGTTGGCGCTCAGCGGCATCGCGTCGAGCACGACGAACGCGGCCGGAACCATGTAGGACGGCAGCTGGGCAGTCAGATGCGTACGCAGCGCGTCGATCTCGGCGGTCGCGCCCGCGGAAGGCACGACGTAGCCGACGAGCTGGTCGCCGGTGCGGGCATCCGAACGCACGACCACGACGGCCTGCGAGACGGTCTCGTGCGCGGTGAGCGCCGCCTCGATCTCGCCGAGCTCGATGCGCAGACCGCGCAGCTTGACCTGGAAGTCGGTGCGGCCGAGGTAGGTGATGACACCGTTCTCGTCGCGGCGTACGAGGTCACCGGTGCGGTACATGCGGGCGCCGTCCTCGCCGAACGGGTCGGCGACGAAGCGGTCGGCGGTGAGATCCGCGCGGCCGAAGTAGCCGCGCGCCAGCTGCGCACCGGCCAGGTACAGCTCACCGGCGACACCGGCGGCGACCGGGTGCAGACGCGAGTCCAGCACGTAGGCCTGCGAGTTCCAGACCGGCGCGCCGATCGGAACAGCGCCGTCGACCTGGTCGGCGACTGGGCCGTGCGTCGCGTGGACGGTGAACTCGGTCGGGCCGTACAGGTTGAACAGGGCCGCGTCGCTCACCTTGCGCAGCGCCACCACCGCGTCCCCGGTGAAGGCCTCACCGGCGATCAGCAGGGCACGCAGCGAGGACAGAGCTCCGCCCAAGACGGCGGCCGCATCGATGCTGCCTGCGAAAACAGTCAGCATCGACGGCACAAACGAGGTCATCGTGACGCGCTGCGCCGCAATGACATCGGCGAGGTACTGCGGGTCGCGGTGGCCGTCGGGGCTCGCCACGACGATCCGGCCGCCGGTGCTCAGCGGGCCGAACAGCTCCCAGACCGACACGTCGAAGGTGGCCGGGGTCTTGAACAGCACCACATCGTCGGCGCCGATGCCGTATTCGCCGGTGATCCAGCGGATCTGGTTGACGACGGCGGCGTGCGGCACGGCGACGCCCTTGGGGCGGCCGGTCGAACCCGAGGTGAAGATGACGTAGGCCGGGTGCTGCGGGCGCAGCGGCGCGATCCGCTCGGCGTCGGTGACCGGCGCGTCGGGGTAGGCCGCCACCTCGAGGGTGTCGATGGCCAGCGTCGGCAGCTCGCCCGCGTCGAAAGCCTCGCGGCCCGTGGTGAGGACGACCACCGGGGCGGCGGTGTCGAGCACGTAGGCGATGCGGTCGGCGGGCTGGTCGAGGTCGAGCGGCACGTAGCCGCCGCCCGCTTCCTGCACCGCGTAGGCGGCGACGACCAGGTCGATGCTGCGACGCAGGCCGAGCGCGACCAGGGTCTCCGGGCCCACGCCCGCCTCGATCAGGCGATGCGCCAAACGGTGCACGCGCGAAGCGAATTCGGCGTAGGTCAGGGTCGCGCCGGTGGCCGGGTCGACGATCGCGACCGCGTCCGGGGTGGCCGCGGCCTGCCGGTTGAACTCGTCGACCAGGGTGCCCGCGTCCGGGAGTGCGTGCTCGGTGTCGTTCCAGCCGAACACGGCCAGCGCGTTCTCGGTGGTGTCGAGCAGTTCGAGATCGCCGACGGCCCGTTCCGGCGTGGCCGCGATCGCGGCGAGCAGGCGCGCGAAGCGGGTGCCGAAGCGGTCCATGGTGGCCGCGTCGAACAGGTCGGTGGCGTAGATCAGCTCGGCGACGATGCCCGACGGAGACTCCGCGGGCTTCTCGGTGAGCACCACGTTCAGGTCGAACTTGGCCACGTCGATCGGCAGCTCGACGCCGCTGACCGTGAGGCCGGGCAGTTCCAGGCTGGTCTGGCCGGTGTTCTGGAAGGCCAGCATGACCTGGAACAGCGGGTGCCGAGCCTGCGAGCGGGCCGGGTTGATGATCTCGACCAGGCGCTCGAACGGCAGGTCGGCGTGGCCGAAGGCGGCGATATCGGCCGCGCGGACCTCGCCGAGCAGGTCGGTGAAGCTCGCATCGCCGTCGACCTCGGTGCGCAGCACCAGGGTGTTGACGAACATGCCGATCAGGTCGTCGAGGGCACGCTCGCCGCGGCCCGCGATCGGGGTGCCGATGGCGATGTCGTTCTCGCCGGACAGGCGCGAGAGCAGCAGCGCCAGCGCCGCGTGGGCGACCATGAACAGCGTCGCGCCGCGGCCGCGGGCCAGATCCGCCAGCGCCGCATGGGTTTCGGCGTCGATCTCGAAGGTGTGGGTGGCGCCGCGTCCGCTGGCGACCGCGGGGCGCGGCCGGTCGGCGGGCAGGTCGAGCTGCTCGGGCAGGCCGCGCAGCTGCTGTCCCCAGAACGAGATCTGTTGCGAGATCACGGACTTGGCGTCGTCCTCGTCGCCGAGCACGGCGCGCTGCCACAGGGCGAAGTCGGCGTACTGGACCTCGAGCGGGCGCCAGGCCGGTTCGGCGCCTTCCACGCGGGCGCTGTAGGCGGTCATCACGTCGCGGGTCAGCGGGCCCATGGAGAAGCCGTCGGCCGAGATGTGGTGCACGACAAGGGCGAGCACGTGTTCGGTCGGGCTGATCTCGAACAGGGCGGCGCGGAACGGCACCTCGGCGGTGACATCGAACGCGGTGCGTACCAGCTCCGAGAGGCGCTGCGGCAGCTCGGCACCCGTGGTCTCGATCGGCGCGAGGTCGGGGATGACCTTGCCGGTCGGCACGATCACCTGGTGGGCCGCGCCGGCGACCTCCGGGTAGTAGGTGCGCAGCGACTCGTGGCGGGCGAGCACGTCGGCCACGGCCACCTGCAGCGCCTGCCGGTCGAGCAGGCCCGACAGCCGCACGGCGGCCGGGATGTTGTCGACCGCGGACTCGGGGTCGAAGCGGTTGAGGAACCACATGCGCTGCTGGGCCAGCGACAGCGGCACCCGCTCGGGGCGATGCTGCGGGACCAGCGCGGCGCGGCGGTCCGTGCCGGAGTGCGTCTCGGCACGCGCGGCCAGTCCGGCGACGGTGGAGGCCTCGAACAGTTCGCGCACGCCGATATCGGTCTCGAGCGAGGCCGACAGGCGGGCGGCGACCTGGGTCGCGGTCAGCGAGTTGCCGCCGAGAGCGAAGAAGTCGTCGTCGAGGCCGACCCGCTCCAGGCCGAGCACGTCGGCGAAGGTGGCGGCGACGATCTCCTCGACCGGGGTGGTCGGGGCACGGAAAACCGCGGCCTCGAACACCGGCGCGGGCAGCGCCTTGCGGTCGAGCTTGCCGGAGGCGTTGAGCGGGAACTCGTCGAGGACGATGATGACCGCGGGCACCATGTAGGCGGGCAGGTTGTTGCCCAGTTCCTCGCGTGCGTCCTCGATGTCGACGGTGCGACCCGGCGCGGCGATGACGTAGGCCACCAGCTGGTCGCCGGTGTGCTGGTCGCCGCGGACAACCACCACCGACTGGGCTACCTCGTCGAGCCCGGTCAGCGCCGACTCGATCTCGCCCAGCTCGATGCGCAGACCGCGCAGCTTCACCTGGAAGTCGGTGCGGCCCAGGTATTCCAGCTCGCCGTGCTCGGTCCAGGCGACGAGGTCGCCGGTGCGGTACATGCGGGCGCCGCCGCCCGCGGGGCTGCCGGCGGGCGCGGAGGCGGTAGCGGAGCGTGACCACGCAGCGCCCTCGGCTGCCCCGCCATCCGATACAGCGAACGGGTTCGCGACGAAGCGGTCGGCGGTCAGGTCCGGACGGGCGACATAGCCGCGCGCCAGCTGGGTGCCCGCCAGGTACAGCTCACCCGCGACACCGACCGGGACCGGGCGCAGGCGCGCATCCAGCACGTAGACCTCGGTGTTGAACACCGGGGCGCCGATCGGGACGGTGTCCACATCGGTGTCGACGACCTCGTGGAAGGTGACGTCGACCGCGGCCTCGGTCGGGCCGTACAGGTTGTGCAGCGCGGCACCGGTCAGCTCGCGCAGACGATGCGCGGGCTTGGGCGGCAGCGCCTCACCGGAGGCGAACACCATCCGCAGCGACTCACAGCGTGCGGCCGCGGCGTCGGCGACGAAGACCGCGAGCATCGACGGCACGAAGTGGGTGACGGTCACTCCTTCGACGCGGATGATCTCGGCCAGGTACGCCGGATCGCGGTGACCGTCGGGCTTGGCGACGACCAGACGTGCGCCGATCTGCAAGGGCCAGAAGAACTCCCACACCGACACGTCGAACGTGGCGGGGGTCTTCTGCAACACCACATCGTCTGCGGTGAGGCCGTAGGCGGCCTGCATCCACACCAGACGGTTGACGATCGCACCGTGGCTGACCGCCACACCCTTCGGACGACCGGTCGAACCGGACGTGAAGATCACGTACGCGGTGTTCGACGGACGCAGCGGCGCGGTGCGCTCGGCATCGGTGATGCGGGTGTCGGCGTAGCCCACCAGGTCGAGCAGGTCGATGCGGACCTGCGCGGTGTCGATCTCCAGGTCGGTGCCCGAGGTGAGCACACACACCGGATCCGCCGTCGCCAGAATGTATTCCGTGCGCTCGGCCGGGTGATCGGGATCCAGCGGCACATACGCGCCACCGGCCACGCTCACCGCGTACATGCCGACCACCAGGTCGATCGAGCGGCGCATGCCGAGGGCCACATAGGTTTCCGGGCCGACACCGCGATCGATCAGCCAGCGCGCCAGGCGGTAGACCCGCTGGGCGAACTCGGCGTAGGACAGGTTCTCGCCTTCGAAGCTGAGGGCGGTGGCCTGCGGGGTGCGCGCCAGCTGCGCCTCGAACATCGAGACGAGGGTGGCCTGCTGGTCCACCTCGTGCGCGGTGGCGTTCCAGTCGCGCACGACCAGCTCGCGTTCGGCGGCGTCGAGCAGTTCGATATCGCCAACGGCCACACCGGGTTCGGTGGTGATCGCGGTGAGCACCCGGATCAGGCGCTCGGCGATGCGGTGCACGGTGGCGGCGTCGAACAGGTCGCTCAGGTAGCCGGCGCGGATGCGCAGCTGGGTGTCGAGCTGGGCGATCAGCGACAGCGGGTAGTGCGTGGCGTCGGCGGCGTCCAGACCCGTGACGGCCATGCCGTCGATGTCGGCGGCCTGGGCCTTGATGCCCTCGGCGTCGACCGGGTAGGACTCGAAGACCACCAGCGAGTCGAACAGGCCACCGATACCGGCCGCCGACTGGATGTCGGCCAGGCCGATGTAGTGGTGGTCGAGCAGGTCGGCCTGCTCGCCCTGGGTGCGGGTCAGCACCTCGCGCACCGATTCGGCGGCGTCGAAGCGCACGCGCACCGGGACGGTGTTGATGAACAGGCCGACCATGGATTCCACACCGGACAGCTGCGCGGGACGGCCCGAGACGGTGGTGCCGAACAGCACATCGTCGCGGCCGGTCATCCGGCCGAGCACGATCGACCAGGCGACCTGCAGCACGGTGTTCGGGGTGACGCCGAGATCGGCGGCCAGCGCGACCAGGCGGGCGGTGGTCGGCTCGTCCAGGTCGAACAGGTGCTCCTCCGACAGGGCCGCGATCTCGCGGCTGGCGTCGGGGCGTGCCAGCAGGGTCGGCTCGGTGACGCCGCGCAGCGCGTCGGACCAAGCCGCGACCGACACCGAGTGGTCCTGCTGGGCAACCCATTCCAGGAAGTGCCGGTAGGAGCGGACGGCGGGCAGCGCGCTCGTGTCGCCGTGCAGGGCGTAGAGCGCGAGCAGGTCGCGCATGACCAGCGGTGTCGACCAGCCGTCGAGCAGGATGTGGTGGTTGGACACCGCGAAGCGCCACTCGTTCTCGGCGATGCGGATCAGGGTGAACCGGATCAGCGGCGGTGCGGCGAGGTCGAAGCGGGCATTGCGGTCGGCCTCGACGAGGTCGGCGAACTCGCCCGTTTCGGTGCGATCGTGTTCGGTCCAGGCCACCTTCGCGTGTTCGAGGACGATCTGCACGGCATTGCCGTCGTGGTCGGTGACGAACGCGGTGCGCAGGGTCTCGTGCCGGTCGAGCAGGGCCTGGGCGGCGGCGCGCAGACGGGTGGCGTCGACGCGACCGGTCAGCGTCAGGACCGCCTGCGCGGTGTAGACGTCGACCGAGCTGGCGGCCAGGCGCGCGTGGAAGAACAGACCGGCCTGCAGCGCGGCCAGCGGCCACACCTGGGTCAGCTCGGGGTAGCGCTTCTCCCAGACGTCGATGTCGCGCTGGGTGGAGCGCACGAGCGCGAAGTCGGACGGCGTGTGGCCGCCAGCGTCGGCCGAGTTGGCGTGCCGGGCAACGGCTTCCAGCGCGGTAATCCACAGGTCGGCGAACTCGCGCACCTCGGCGGCGCCGAGCAGGGTGCTCGGGTAGCCGATATTGGCGCTGAGCTTGTCGCCGACGACGATCGCGTTGACGTCCAGCGGCGCCATCGCGGGCATGTCGGCGTCGTAGGCGCCGCCGAGGGCGGCCAGCTCGGGTGCGGGGATCCAGCCGAAGCCGCGCAGCGCGTCGGGCACGTCGCTGTCGGCGACGCGGCCCAGGTAGTTGAAGCTGATCTGGCCGGGCAGCTGGGCGGGCAGTTCCGCCGCGGTGTCGGCGTTCATGTACCGCAGCAGGCCATAGCCGATGCCCTTGTCGGGCACGGACAGCAGCTGCTCCTTGACGGCCTTGACCGCCTGGCCCAGCGCGGGACCACCGGCGAGCGCGGCATCGATGTCGATGCCTGCCAGGTCGAGACGGACCGGGAAGATCGCGGTGAACCAGCCGACGGTGCGCGACAGGTCGGCGCCGGGCGCGACCTCTTCCTCGCGGCCGTGGCCCTCGAGGCGCACGAGTAGCGCGTCCTCGTCGTGCGTCGCGCCGTTGCCCGCTGCCTTGGCCGCGGTGACGCGGGTGCTGCGCCACTTGGCGGCGGCCAGGGCCAGCGCGGTGAGCAGACCGTCGTTGACGCCACCGTGGAACAGGGCGGGCACGGTGGTCAGCAGGGCCTTGGTGACCTCGGCGGACACTTCGACCGGCAGCTTCTCGATGACGCCGGAGACGTCGACCGCCGGGTCCATCGGCCGCTCGGTGAGCAGCGGATCCGGGGTGGCGACGACCTCGCGCCAGAAGTCGAGTTCGGCGGTGCGCTCGGGGGTGCGCGCCTCGTCGGCGAGCGCGTGCGCCCAGGCCCGCATGGAGGTGGCCGGGGCGACCAGTTCCGGCTGCTGGCCGGCGGACAGCTGGCCCCAGGCAGCGACGAAGTCGGGCACCAGGATTCGCCAGGACACGCCGTCGACCACGAGGTGGTGGGCGACGACGATCAGGCGGCCTGCCCGCGCGGTGGACCGGGTACCCGCGGCAGCGGCAACGCCGTCGGTAGCGGTCGTCGGGGCCGCGCCGGGCAACGAGATGGCCGGGGCGGCCGCGGTGGCGGGCTCCAGCCACACGAAGCGGACGACGACACCGGCGGCCGGATTCAGCCGGTCGAGGCTGGCGTCCAGTGCGGCGGAGGCGATCTCGACGAGCTGGTCGTCGGTGGCATCGGCCGGGAAGGTGCTGTGATCGATCAGCGCGTCGACGTCGACGGCACCGGCCGGTGCGGTGTCGACGACCCAGCGCCCGTCGACCTGGTGCAGGCGCGAGCGCAGCATGTCGTGGCGGTCGATGACCGCGCCGACGGTGGCGGCGATGCCGGCGCGGTCGATGCCGACCGGCAGTTCCAGGGCCATGGTCTGGTTGAACCGGTCGAACGAACCGGGCCGCTCGGCCATGAACCGCACCACCGGGGTCAGCGGCAGCTCGCCGACGCCGCCACCGGGCAGCTCGGCCAGGGTGACCGCGGAAGCCGCCGCCACATCGGCGGTTTCGGCCACCGAGGCCAGACCGGCGACGGTGCGCTGTTCGAAGACGTGGCGCGGGGTGAACAGCACGCCGCGGGCCTTGGCCCGGGAGACGAGCTGGATGGAGACGATCGAGTCGCCGCCCAGGGCGAAGAACGAGTCGTCGACACCGACGCGCTCGACACCGAGCACCTCGGCGAAGACCTCGGCGATGGTCTGCTCGATCGAGGTGCGCGCGGCGCGGAAGGTGACCTCGGTGGCGAACACCGGCTCCGGCAGCGCCTTGCGGTCGAGCTTGCCGACCGGGGTCAGCGGCACGTGGTCGATCACCATGATCGACGAGGGCACCATGTAGGCGGGCAGGCGATCCTCGACGTGCGCGGTCAGCGCCGCGACGTCGATCGAATGACCGGGCGCGGCAACCACATACGCGACGAGCGAGACCGCGCCCGCGGTGCTCTTGTGGCCGACGGTGGTCGCGAAGTCGACGGTCTCGTGCGAGGCCAGGGCCGAGTCGATCTCGCCCAGTTCGATACGGAAACCGCGGATCTTGACCTGGAAGTCGGAGCGGCCGACGTATTCGACGGTGCCGTCGGCGGTCCAGCGCACGACGTCACCGGTGCGGTACATCCGCTCCCCCGGCACGAACGGATCGGCGACGAACCGGTCGGCGGTCAGCCCGGCGCGGGCGTGGTAGCCGCGCGCCAGCTGGATGCCCGACAGATACAGCTCACCCGCGACACCCACCGGAACGGGCTGGAGCTGGGCGTCCAGGATCAGCGAGCGCATGCCGCGCGTCGGGCCACCGATGGTGACCAGCTCGCCCGGCGTCAGCGCGGCGCTGATGTTGGTCATGATCGTGGTCTCGGTGGGGCCGTAGCCGTTGTGGAAGGCACGAGTAGTGCCGTCCGCCAACGGAACAGCCCACTTGCTCACCAGGTCGGCGGGCACCGCTTCACCACCGGCGACCAGCACCCGCAGCGAGTCCAGGCCGCTCGGATCGAAGGTGGCCAGCGCGGCGGGGGTGATGAAGGCGTGGGTGACCCGCTCGGCGCGGATCAGCTCGGACAGTTCGTCACCGCCGTAGACGCCCGGCGGGACGACGACCAGCGCGCCGCCGCGGGCCAGCGCCAGCAGCAGTTCCAGGATCGAGGCGTCGAACGAGGGCGAGGCGAAATGCAGTGCGCGGGTATCGGAGTCGAGGGCGTAGCGCTTGGCCTGCTCCTCGCCGAAGTTCGCCAGACCCGCGTGGGTGACGACGACGCCCTTGGGGACGCCGGTCGAGCCGGAGGTGTAGATGACGTAGGCGGGCTGTTCGGGCGTGGTCGCGCGGACCAGTTCCGAATCCGCGATCGGGCCGCCGTCGAAGGCGTCCAGATCCAGCTCTTCGAGCACCAGCCAGCGCACTGCGCCGGACTGCGTCTCGGCCGAAGGCCCTGCGTGGTCACGCTCCGCTACCGCCTCCGGGCCCACCGGCCGAGACGCGGTATCCGGCAGGCCCTCGCGCACGGAGGCGACGGTGAGGCCCAGCGGTGAACCGGAGTCGGTGACCATGTGCGCGATGCGGTCGGCCGGGTAGGTCGGGTCGACCGGCACGAACGCGGCGCCGGTCTTGGCGACGGCCCAGGCGGCGAAGACCGAGTCGGCCGAACGCGGGACGCCGACGGCGACGAGGTCTTCGGCGCCGATGCCCTCGGCGATCAGCAAGCGCGCCAAGCGGTTCGAGCGTTCGTCGAGTTCGGCGTAGGACAGAGCTGTCCCCTGGAACACGACGGCATCGCCGGTCGGGTTCTGCGCGACGGCCTCGGCAAGCAGGCTGCGCAGGGTGCGGGCGGGCACCGGCGGCTCGCCGACGCGGAACACCAGGTCGGTCCGCTCGGCGGCGTCGAGGACGTCGATCGCGCCGACGGTCACCGCGGCATCGGCGGCGACGGCTTCGAGGACGCGCTCCCAGCGGGTCGCGATGGTCTCGACGGTGGCTTCGTCGAACAGTTCGGTGGCGTAGTTCAATGCCAGCGCCATGCCGCCGCTGCCGGGCTCACCGAGCTCGGAGAGGGTGAACTGCAGGTCGAAGCGGGCGACGCTCTCGTCGAGATCGAGCGCCGAGACGGCGAGGCCGGGCAGTTCCAGGGTGGTGCGGTCGAGGTTCTGGAAGGCCAGCATCACCTGGAACAGCGGGTTGCGCGACTGCGAACGCTCCGGCGCCAGCAGTTCCACCAGGCGCTCGAACGGCACGTCGGCATTGCCGTAGGCGTCGAGGTCGGCCTTGCGGGACTGCTCGAGCAGGTCGGTGAAGGACTCGGCCGGGCGCACGCCGGTGCGCAGCACCAGGGTGTTGACGAACATGCCGACCAGGTCGTCGAGGGCCTGCTCGCCACGGCCCGCGATGGGCGTGCCGATGGCGATGTCGTCGGAGCCGGACAGGCGCGAGAGCAGCACCGCGAGCGCGGTGTGCATGACCATGAACAGCGAGGCGCCTTGACGACGCGCCACCTCGTCGAGCTTGGCGATGAGCTCCGGCGCGAGCTCGCGGTGCACGGTGGCGCCGCGATGCGAGGCGATGGCCGGGCGGGCCCGGTCGAACGGCAGGGTCAGCTCGTCGGGGATGCCGGCGAGCTGGCGCTGCCAGTACCCGACCTGGCGCGACATCAGCGAGTCGGCGTCGTCCTCGGTGCCGAGCACGGCGCGCTGCCAGATCGCGAAGTCGGCGTACTGCACCGGCAGCGGCGCCCAGCCGGGCGCGGTGCCCTGGGCGCGGGCGGTGTAGGCCAGCATCACGTCCCGGGTCAGCGGCGCGATGGAGAAACCGTCGGCGGCGATGTGGTGCACGACCACGACCAGCACATGCTCGGTGTCGGTCACCTTGAACAGGCGGGCGCGCAGCGGAACCTGTTCGGCCACATCGAAACCGGTGGACACGAACTCGGTGACGGTGCCGAACAGCTGATCCTGCGCGACCGTGACCGGGCGCAGATCCAGCGAGATGCGTTCCGCCGCAACGATCTGCTGCACCGGGGTGCCGCCGTGCTCGGGGTAGCGGGTGCGCAGCGACTCGTGCCTGCGCACCAGGTCGGCCAGTGCCAGCGACAGCGCCTCGGTGTCGAGCGCGCCGGTCAGGCGGATCGCGACGGGCAGGTTGTAGGCGGCCGAGGTGGTGTCGTACTTGTTGAGGAACCACATGCGCTGCTGCGCGAACGACAGCGGCACCAGTTCACCCTCGGTGCGCTCGCGAGCGACCAGCGCCGCGCGGGCGGTGCCGCCGGTGTGCGATTCCACCCTGGCCGCAAGGGCTTCCACGGTGGAGGCTTCGAACAGCGCGCGCACCGGCACGGTGGCGCCGAGCGCGGCGCCGATGCGGGCGACCACGCGGGTGGCGATGAGCGAGTTACCGCCGAGGTCGAAGAAGTCGTCGTCGACACCGACCCGGTCCAGGCCGAGGACGTCGGCGAAGACCGCGGCGACGGTCTCCTGCACCGGGGTGACCGGGGCACGGAAGGCCCGCGCCTGCACCGCCGGAGCGGGCAGCGCGCGACGGTCCAGCTTGCCGTTGACGGTCAGCGGGATCCATTCCAGGCGGACCAGGGCCGCCGGAACCATGTAGGCGGGCAGCTGTTCGGCGGCGCCGCTGCGCACGACGTCGAGGTCGGGCTGGGCGTCGCCGTCGGCGACCACGTAGGCGACGATGCGCTGGTCACCCGGCTGGTCCTCGCGGACGATGACCGCGGCCTGGGCGATGCCCGGCTGGGCCAGCACGGCGGCTTCGATCTCACCGAGTTCGATGCGGAAGCCGCGGACCTTCACCTGGTCGTCGGCGCGGCCGAGGTATTCGAGTTCGCCGAAGCGGTTCCAGCGCGCGAGGTCACCGGAGCGGTACAGGCGCGAACCGGCCTGGTTCGGGCCTGCCAGGGGGTTGGCGACGAAGCGGGTCGCGGTCAGGTCGGGGCGGCCGAGGTAGCCACGCGCCAACTGCGGTCCCGCGACATACATCTCACCCGCGACACCGACCGGCACCGGGCGCAGCCGGTTGTCGAGCACGTACACGCCGAGGCCCGCGATGGCCCGGCCGACGACCGAACCGGCCGCGGCGGCAATGGTTTTCGCGTCGAGCGCGCGGAACGATACGTGCACCGTGGTCTCGGTGATGCCGTACATGTTGACCAGCGTCGGCGAGCTGTCGCCGTGGCGGGCAACCCAATCCGAGAGGCGGCGCAGTTCCAGCGCCTCGCCACCGAAGACGACGTAGCGCAGGGCCAGCGGGTCCAGGCCGGGTCCGGCGATCCGGTCGGCCTCGGCGAGCTGGTAGAACGCCGACGGCGTCTGGTTGAGCACCGTCACCTGCTCGACGCGCAGCAGTTCCAGGAACTGCTCGGGCGAGCGCGAGGTGTAGTAGTCGACGACGATCAGCGAGCCGCCGAACAGCAGCGGACCCCACAGCTCCCACACTGAGAAGTCGAAGGCGTAGGAGTGGAACAGCGTCCACACGTCGCGCGGGCCGAAGCCGAAGTCACGGTCGGTGTTGGCGAACAGGCGCACCACGTTCCGATGCGCGACGGCGACGCCCTTGGGGCGGCCGGTCGAACCGGAGGTGTAGATGACGTAGGCGACATTGTCCGGCGAGAGCGGGGCCAGCCGGTCGGCGTCGGTGATCGGCAGGTCGTCGGCGTCCTCGACATTGCCGGTCTCCACGGCGAAGCCGTCGAGCACGACCGAGGGCAGCTCCGCGGGCACCGTCACCTGGACGGTGGAATCGAGGACGACGCTGGTGGGGCGGGAATCCTCGAGCACGTAGGCGATGCGCTCGGCCGGGTAGGTCGGGTCGACCGGCACGTAACCGGCGCCGGTCTTGACGACGGCGAGCAGCGCGACGACCAGGTCGAGCGAGCGCGGCAGGATCACCGCGACCAGCGACTCCGGGCCCGCGCCGTCGGCGATCAGCCTGCGCGCCAGTACATTCGCGCGCCGGTCGAGTTCGGCGTAGGTCAGCGATTCGACGCCGAACTTGGCGGCGATGCGGTCCGGGTAGGCCGCGGCGGCCGCGTCGAACAGGTCGACCAGCGTCGTGTGCTTGTTGCCGAACAGGCCACGGCGGTGACCGGCCGGGGTGCTGGCGTCGTGGATGACCGGCAGGGCGATGGCGTCGGCGCCGGAGGACACCCAGCGCTGCGCGACGTCGCGCTGTTCGGCCTCGCCGAGCAGGTCGATGTCGCCGACGATCACGTCCGGGTTCTCGGCGACGCTGCGCAGGATGCGGATCAGGCGGTCGCCGAAGGCGGCGACGGTCTCGGGGTCGAACAGATCGGTGGCGTAGTTCCACGACATGGACAGCGAGCCGTCGGCGGCTTCGCCCACGGTCAGCTGCACGTCGAATTTCGCTGTGCCCGGGTCGAAGTCGACGACATTGAGGTCGAGGCCGGGCAGGGCGACGGTGCCGGTGTCGGCGGCGGTGGCCGCCTCGAAGGTCAGCGCCACCTGGAACAGCGGGTGGTGGGCCTGCGAGCGGGTGGGGCTGAGCACGTCGACGAGGCGCTCGAACGGCACGTCGGCATTGGCGAAGGCCGACAGGTCGACCTTGCGGACCTGGTCGAGCAGGTCGCCGAAGCTGCCGCCGAGGTCGACCTCGCTGCGCAGCACCAGGGTGTTGACGAACATGCCGACGAGGTCGTCGAGGGTGCGCTCGCCGCGGCCCGCGATCGGGGTGCCGATCGCGATATCGGTGCTGTTGGACAGGCGCGCGGCCCAGGTGGCCAGCGCCGCGTGCATCACCATGAACAGGGTGACGCCGTGGGCGCGGGCGATGTCGGTCAGCGCGCGGTGCAGGTGGGCATCTACCGAGAAGCGGTACAGGTCACCGGCATTGGTGGCGATCTCGGGGCGCGGGCGGTCGGCGGGCAGCTCGATCTGGTCGGGCAGATCGCGCAGCTGCTCGGTCCAGTAGGCGATCTGGCTCGCGGCGACCGACTCCGGATCGGACTCCTCGCCGAGGACCTCACGCTGCCACAGCGTGTAGTCGGCGTACTGCACCTCGAGCGGGGCCCACGCGGGGACCTCGCCGCGGACACGCTCGGTGTAGGCCACGACGACGTCGCGCAGCAGCGGACGCAGCGAGAAACCGTCACCGCTGATGTGGTGCATGACCAGCACGGCGACGTGGTTGCGCTCGTCGACGCGCAGCAGGCCGGCGCGGAACGGCACCTCGCGGGTGACGTCGAAGTGCACGCTCGCGAGCTCGACCACGCGGGCGACGACCTCGTTGGCGGTGACCGGCTGGGCCGGCAGCGCGAAGCGGACCTCGTCGGCGGGCAGGACCTGCTGGTAGCCGGCGCCCTCGACCTCGGGGTAGAAGGTGCGCAGCGACTCGTGCCGCGCGGTCACATCGGCGATGGCCGCTTCCAGCGCGGCGACATCGAGGTCACCGGTGAGGCGGATCGCCACCGGGATGTTGTTGACGGCGGTGCGGTTGTCGAAGCGGTTGAGGAACCACATCCGCTGCTGAGCCTGCGACAGCGGCACCAGTTCCGGGCGCGGCTGCGGCACCAGCGGGATACGCCCGCCGCGACCGGTGGCGGTCTCGACCCGGGCCGCCAGCGCGGCCACCGTCGATGCCTCGAACAGCGCGCGCAGCGGCACCTGGGTGTCGAGCGCCTCGGACAGACGCGCCGCGACCCTGGTGGCCACCAGCGAGTTGCCGCCGAGTTCGAAGAAGTCGTCGTCGAGGCCGACCTGACCGGCGCCGAGCACCTCGGCGAAGGTGGCGGCGACGATCTGCTGCACCGGGGTGACCGGCGCCTGGAAGGTGCGCGCGGCGAACACGGGCGCGGGCAGCGCCTTACGGTCGAGCTTGCCGGAAGCGTTGAGCGGGAAGGCGTTCAGCACCACATACGCGGCGGGCACCATGTAGACGGGCAGTTCGGCGCCGAGGGCGTCCTTGACCGCGTCGGTGTCGACGGTCATGCCCTGCTGCGGGATGACATAGGCGACCAGCTGGTCACCGGTGCGCTCGTCGGCACGGACCACGACCACCGACTGCGCGATCTGCGGCAGCGCGGTGAGCGCCGACTCGATCTCGCCCAGCTCGATGCGCAGACCACGCAGCTTCACCTGGAAGTCGGTGCGGCCCAGGTACTCCAGCTCGCCGTCCGCGGTCCAGGTGACGAGGTCACCGGTGCGGTACATGCGCTCGCCGGGGGCGAACGGGTCGGCGACGAAGCGGTCCATGGTGAGGTCGGGGCGACCCACATAGCCGTGCGCGAGCTGCACGCCCGCGAGATAGAGCTCACCCGCGACACCCACCGGAACGGGCCGCAGCCGCGAATCCAGCACGTACAGACGGGTGTTGAACACCGGCGCGCCGATCGGCACGGTGTCGGTGTCGGCGTCGGTGACCTCGTGATAGGTCACGTCGACCGCGGCCTCGGTGGGGCCGTACAGGTTGTGCAGCGCGGCGCCGGTCAGCTCGCGCAGGCGCTGCGCGGTCGGCGACGGCAGCGCCTCACCGGAGGCGAACACATTGCGCAGCGAGACACAGTCGGCGGCAAGGGGTTCGGTGACGAACACAGCCATCATCGACGGCACGAAGTGCACCGTGGTGACCTGCTCGGCCGCGATCAGGCGGGCCAGGTAGGCCGGGTCGCGATGGCCGTCCGGCTTGGCGACCACCAGGCGCGCGCCGACCTGCAGCGGCCAGAAGAACTCCCACACCGACACGTCGAAGGTGGCGGGCGTCTTCTGCAGCACCACGTCGTCGGCGGCCAGGCCGTAGGCGGCGTGCATCCACACCAGGCGGTTGACGATCGCGGCATGGCTGACCGCGACGCCCTTCGGCCGACCGGTTGAACCGGAGGTGAAGATGACATAGGCGGTGTTGTCCGAACGCAGCGGGCGATGCCGGTCGGCATCGGTGACCGGCTCGGCCGACTGGCCGGACAGGTCGAGCTGATCGATGCGCACCTCGCGACCGGCCACGCCGGGCAGGCTCTCGCCGGAGGTCAGCACGCACACCGGCTGGGCGGTGTCGAGGATGTGCTCGATGCGCTCGGCCGGGTGATCGGGGTCGAGCGGCACGTACGCGCCACCGGCGGCGGACACGGCGTACATGCCGACCAGCAGGTCGATCGAGCGCCGCATGCCGAGGGCCACATACGATTCCGGGCCGACACCGGCGTCCTTGAGCCAGCGCGCCAGCTGACGCACCCGCACCGCGAACTCGGCGTAGGACAGACTCGTCCCCTCGAACGTGAGCGCGGTCGCGTCGGGCGTGCGCGCGACCTGCGCCTCGAACAGGGCGTTGAGGGTGGCCGGGTCGTCGTCGCTGGGGGTGCTCAGCGCGGCGTCGACGGCGAATTCGGTGTCGTTCCACCGGTCCAGCACCAGGGTGCGTTCGGCGGCGTCGAGCAGCTCGATATCACCGACGGCGACCGACGGGTCGGCCACGATGCCGGTGAGCACGCGCAGCAGGCGCGCGCCGAAGGTGGCGGCGAAGCCGGCGTCGAAAAGGTCGGTGGCGTAGACGAGTTCGGCCTCCATGTGGCTGTCGTCGTCGGCGGGCACCTCGCTGAGCGCCAGCTGCAGATCGAACTTGGCCACGTGCTGGTCGATGCCCAGCTCGGAGACGGTGAGGCCGGGCAGTTCCAGGGTGGTGCGGCCCAGGTTCTGGAATGAGAGCATCACCTGGAACAGCGGGTGCCTGGCCTGCGAGCGGGCCGGGTTGAGCACCTCGACGAGGCGTTCGAACGGCACGTCGGCGTGGGCGAAGGCGGCCAGGTCGTTCTCGCGGACCTGACCGAGCAGGTCGGTGAAGGAGACCGCGGGGTCGACCCTGGCGCGCAGCACCAGGGTGTTGACGAACATGCCGACCAGGTCGTCGAGCGCCTGCTCGCCACGACCGGCGACGGGGATGCCGACGGCGATGTCCTCGGTGCCGGACAGGCGCGACAGCAGCGCGGCGAAGGCGCTGTGCACCACCATGAACAGGGTGGTGCCGTGCTCGTGGGCGACCCGGTTCAGCGCGTCGACCAGCTCGCCCGGCACCTCGAAGCGGTGGGTGCCCGCCTGGTAGGTGGCCTGCGCCGGCCGCGACTTGTGGCCGAGGCGCAGTTCGTCGGGCAGGTCGGCGAGCGCGCCGCGCCAGTAGTCGAGCTGCTCGGAGATCAGCGAGGTGGGGTCGGTCTCCTCGCCGAGGGTTTCGCGCTGCCACAGCGCGTAGTCGACGTACTGGACCTGCAGCGGCGGCCAGCCGGGTTCGGCGTTGGCGGTGCGGGCGACGTAGGCGGTCATCAGGTCGCGCACCAGCGGGCGCAGCGAGAAACCGTCGGCGGCGATGTGGTGGACCACCATCACCAGCACGTGCTCGCGCTCACCGAGCTCGTAGACGCGCAGGCGGACCGGGGCGTGCGCGGTGACGTCGAAACCGCGGCGGGCGAACTCGTAGAGCGAGGTCGCCATGTCGGTCTCGTCGGCCTCGACGATTTCCAGCTCGGGGATGGAAACGGCGGCTGCGAGGACCTTCTGGAAGGCGGTGCCGTCGTAGGACGGGTAGACGGTGCGCAGCGACTCGTGCCGCGCGATCACGTCGGCGACCGCGCCGCGCAGCGCGGGCAGATCGAGCAGGCCTTGCAGGCGGACGGCGACCGGGATGTTGTAGGTACCGGTGTCGCCGGTGTCGCCGAGATCGAAGCGGTTGAGGAACCACATGCGCTGCTGGGCGAGCGACAGCGGCGGGTGCTCGGGGCGCTGCCGCGCGGTGAGCTCGGCGCGCACACCGGTGCCCGCGTGCGATTCCACGCGGGCCGCGAGCGCCCCGACGGTGGGCGCTTCGAACAGGGTGCGCACGCCGACCTCGGCGTCGAGGGCCTTGCTCAGCCGGGCCGCGACCTGGGTGGCGACCAGGGAGTTGCCGCCGAGGGCGAAGAAGTCGTCGTCCACGCCGACGCGCTCGGCGCCGAGCAGGTCGGCGAAGATCTCGGCCACGATCTCCTCGATCGGGGTCGAGGGCGCGCGGAACATCTTGGCCTCGAACACCGGCGCGGGCAGCGCCTTGCGGTCGAGCTTGCCGGAGGCGTTGAGCGGGAACTCGTCGAGCACGACCAGCGCCGCGGGCACCATGTAGGCGGGCAGCTCGGCGGTGATCCCCGCCTTCACCGCGGCGACATCGATGCTCGAATCCGCTTCGGGCACCACGTAACCGACGAGCTGGTCACCGGCGTGCGCGTCGGCGCGCACGACGACGACCGACTGCGCGACGCCCGGCTGGGCCAGCAGGGTGGCCTCGATCTCGCCGAGCTCGATGCGCAGACCGCGCAGCTTCACCTGGAAGTCGGTGCGACCCAGGTAGTTCAGTTCGCCGTCACGGGTCCAGGTGACGAGGTCACCGGTGCGGTACATGCGCGAACCGGCCGCGCCGTACGGGTTGGCGACGAAACGGTCGGCGGTGAGATCGGCGCGGTTGAGGTAGCCGACGGCGAGCTGATCGCCCGCCAGATACAGCTCACCCGCGACACCGGCGGCCACCGGATGCAGACGCGAATCCAGCACGAACACCTTGGTGTTCCACACCGGATGGCCGATCGGCACCGACTCCACGTCGGTGTCGACGACCTCGTGATAGGTGACGTCGACCGCGGCCTCGGTGGGCCCGTACAGGTTGTGCAGGCGGGCGCCGGTGAGCTCGCGCAGGCGCTGCGCGGTGGGCGCGGGCAGCGCCTCACCGGAGGCGAACACCTGACGCAGCCGGACCGCGTCGCCGTTGCCGTTGCTGCCGAGGGTGGACACGAACACCGACAGCATCGACGGCACGAAATGCGCTGTCGTGATGTCGCGTTCGGCGATGATCTGGGCCAGGTACACCGGGTCGCGGTGGCCGTCGGGCTTGGCGACGACCAGGCGCGCGCCGGTCTGCAAGGGCCAGAAGAACTCCCACACCGACACGTCGAAGGTGGCCGGCGTCTTCTGCAGCACCGCGTCGGCGGCGTCGATCGGGTACTCGTGCTGCATCCACAGCAGTCGGTTGACGATCGCGGCATGGTCGACCGCGACGCCCTTGGGGCGACCGGTCGAACCCGACGTGAAGATCACGTAGGCCGTGTTGGACGCCCGCAGCGGGCGGGTGCGCTCGGCATCGGTGATCGGCGCTGCGCTGAAATCGGCGGGCAGCTCGATGTTCTCGACCGCGAGCACGGTGACGCCCTCGGCCTCGAACGCGTCGCGGCGGCTGGTGAGCACCAGGCGCGGCTGCGCGGTCTCGATGATGTGGCCGATGCGGTCGGCGGGCTGGTCCGGGTCGAGCGGCACGTAGGCCGCACCGGTCTGCAGCACCGCGTACATGGCGACGACGAGCTCGGTGGAGCGCCGGATCGCCAGTGCCACATGGTCGCCGGGGCCGACGCCGGAGGCGATCAGGCTGCGGGCGATGCGGTTGGCCCGCTCCTGCAGCTCGCGGTAGGACAGCGACTCGTTCTCGTAGACGAGCGCGACCGCGTCGGGAGTCCGCTCGACCTGCGCGTCGAACAGCGAGACCAGGGTGCCCGCGGGCACCTCGCGCGCGGTGTCGTTCCAGTCGACGAGGACCTGCGCGTGCTCCTCGGGAGCCAGCAGATCGATGTCGCCGACGGACACCTCGGGGTCGGCGACGATGGCGGCGAAGATGTTGTCGAGCCTGCGCGCGAACGCGGCGACCGTCGACTCCTCGAAAAGGTCGAGCGCGTAGGAGAATTCGGCCGCCATGCCGCCGGCTTCGCCGTCGGTGTCCTGGACCTCGGTCAGCGTCAGCTGCAGGTCGAACTTGGCCAGCTGGGAGTCGTAGTCGATGCCGCTGACCGACAGGCCGGGCAGCTGCAGCGAGGCCTGCTTGTTGTTCTGGAACGACAGCATCACCTGGAACAGCGGGTGACGCGCCTGCGAGCGCGGCGGGTTGAGCACCTCGACGAGCCGCTCGAACGGCACGTCGGCGTGCGCGAACGCCTGCAGGTCGGTCTCGCGGGCCTGGTCGAGCAGGGCGGCGAACGGGGTCGCGCCGTCGACCTGCGAGCGCAGCACCAGGGTGTTGACGAACATGCCGACCAGGTCGTCGAGGGCCTGGTCACCACGGCCCGCCACCGGCGTGCCGATGGCGATGTCGCTGGTGCCGCTGGCGCGGGCCAGCAGCACGGCCAGCGCGCTGTGCATGACCATGAACAGCGAGGCGTTGTAGCGGCGGCCCAGTTCGACCAGGGCGCGCTGGGTGTCGCCGGAGATGACGAAGCTGTAGGTGCCACCGCGGTAGGTGGCGACCGGCGGGCGCGGGTGATCGGCCGGGAGCACCAGCTCGTCGGGCAGATCGGCGAGTTCGCGGGTCCAGTAGTCGATCTCGGAGGAGATCAGCGACTGCGGGTCGTCCTCGGAACCGAGGACCTCGCGCTGCCACAGCGCGTAATCGGCGTATTGGACCGGCAATTCGGCCCAGGTCGGCGCCTCCCACGAGGTGCGCGCGGCGTAGGCGACGATGACATCGCGCGACAGCGGCGCCATCGACCAGCCGTCGGCGGAGATGTGGTGCACCACCATGCCGAGCACGTACTCGGTCTCGCTGATCTCGAAAAGCCGTGCGTGCAGCGGCACTTCGCTGGTCACGTCGAAGGCCATCGACGCCAGGTCGATCAGGTGGTCGATGAGGTTGTCCTCGGTGACCCGGTAGGGGGTCAGGTCAGGGACGATCTGCGCGGCGTCGAGCACCACCTGCACCGGGCCGTTGCCCGACTCGGGGAACACCGTGCGCAGCGACTCGTGCCGGTCGATCACGTCGATGACGGCGACCTGCAGCGCGGCCACATCGAGGTCACCGGACAGCCGGATCGCGACCGGGATGTTGTTGACCGCCGAGGCGGTGTCGAAGCGGTTCAGGAACCACATGCGCTGCTGGGCCAGCGACAGCGGCACCAGGTCGGGCCGCTCGCGGGCGACCAGCGCCTTGCGCGCGCCGTCACCGGCCTGGGACTCCACCCGCGCGGCCAGCGCCGCGACGGTGGGCGCCTCGAACAGCATGCGCACCGGGACACGGGTGTCCAGGGCGATGCCGATGCGGGAGGCGACCTGGGTGGCGATCAGCGAGTTGCCGCCCAGCTCGAAGAAGTCGTCCTCGACACCGACGCGCGAGAGCTCGAGCACGTCGGCGAAGACCTGCGCGACGATCTGCTCGATCGGGGTGGTCGGGGCGCGGAACTCGCGCACCTCGAACACCGGCGCGGGCAGCGCGCGGCGATCGAGCTTGCCGTTCACCGTCAGCGGGACGGCGGCGAGCACCATGATCGACGACGGCACCATGTACGCCGGAAGACGCTGCGCCACATGGTCGGTCAGTTCGGGGATATCGATCGAACGGCCCGGCACCGCGACCACGTAGGACACCAGCGAGGTGCTGCCGCCCTTGTTCTTGTGACCGATGCTGACCGCGAAGTCGACGGTCTCGTGCGAGGCGAGCGCGGAGTCGATCTCGCCCAGTTCGATACGGAAACCGCGGACCTTCACCTGGAAGTCGGAGCGGCCGACGTACTCGACATTGCGGTCGGCGGTCCAGCGCACCACGTCACCGGTGCGGTACATCCGCTGGCCGGGCGCGTACGGGTTGGCGACGAAGCGATCCGAAGTCAGCGCGGCGCGCGCGTGGTAGCCACGCGCCATGCCGACGCCGCCGATGTAGAGCTCACCGGCCACGCCCACCGGCACGGGGCGCAGACGGTCGTCGAGGATCAGCGTGTGGACACCGCGGATCGGGCCACCGATGACGACCCGCTCCCCCGGGATCAGACCCTCGGAGAGGTTGGAGGCGATGGTGGTCTCGGTGGGGCCGTAGACATTGCCCAGCATGCGGCGCGAGCCGTCGGGCAGGCGGACCGCCCACTTGGTGACCAGCTCCGGCGGGACCGCCTCGCCACCGGCCGCGAGCACCCGCAGGTGATCGAGGCCGCGCGCGTCGAAGGTAGCCAGCGCGGCCGGGGTGACGAACGCGTGGGTGACTTCCTCGGTGATGAGGATGTCGCGCAGTTCCTCACCGCCGTAGACGCCCGGCGGGACGACGACGAGCGTGCCGCCACAACCCAGCGCGAGCAGCAGTTCCAGCACCGACGCGTCGAACGAGGGCGAGGCGAAATGCAGTGCGCGGGTGTCGGAGTCGAGCGAGTACAGGTCGATCTGCTCGGCGCAGAAGTTGGCGACGCTGGCATGGGTGACCACGACGCCCTTGGGCACACCGGTGGAACCGGAGGTGTAGATCAGGTACGCGGGCTGCGCGGGATCGGTCGGGCGGACCAGTTCGCGCGGGGCCAGCGGCGCGTCGGAGAACTCGTCGAGATCGATCTCGTCGATCTCGATCCAGCGCACCGACTCCGGCAGCTCACCGGCCTCGGAGGTGACCGTGATGCCGACGGACACACCGGCATCGGTGATCATGTGCGCGATGCGGTCGGCCGGGTAGTTGGGGTCGACGGGCACGAACGCGGCGCCGGTCTTGGCGACCGACCACACCGCCAGCACCGATTCCAGCGAACGCGGCACGGCGACGGCCACGAAGTCCTCGGCGCCGAGACCCTGCTGAATCAGCAAGCGCGCCACCTGGTTCGAGCGGCGATCGAGCTCGCCGTAGGACACAGCTGTCCCCTCGAACACGACCGCGGTCGCCTCGGTGTCGCGGGCGGCCTGCGCCATCAGCTGCGGCAGCGTGCGCGCGACCGCGGCCGGCGCGCCGTAGCGGGTGACCAGGTCGGTGCGCTCGGCGTCGTCGAGCACGTCGATGGCGCCGACGGTGACGGCCGGGTCGGCCAGGATCGCGTCGAGCACGCGCCGCCAGCGCAGCAGCAGTTCCTCGACGGTGGAGCGGTCGAACAGGTCGACGGCGTAGGTGAGCACGCCGGTCATGCCCGACAGCGAGCCCGAACCGGTGTGCTCCTCGGTGAGGGTCCACTGCAGGTCGAACTTGGCCATGTCGACCTCGACCTCGTCGGCATCGACCGACAGGCCGGGCAGTTCCAGGGTGCCGTGCGACATCTCCTGGAACGAGAGCACCACCTGGAACAGCGGGTGGCGGGCCTGCGAACGCGACGGGTTGAGCACGTCGACGAGCCGCTCGAACGGCACGTCGGCATTGGCGAACGCGCTCAGGTCGGTCTCGCGGGTGCGCGCGAGGAATTCGCTGAACGGCTGGGTCGGGTCGACGTCGGAACGCAACACCAAGGTGTTGACGAACATGCCGATCAGGTCGTCGAGCGCCTGCTCGCCACGGCCCGCGATGGGGGTGCCGACCGCGATGTCGGTGGTGCCCGACAGCCGTGCCAGCAGCACGGCCAGCGAGGCGTGCACGACCATGAACAGGGTGACGCCGTTGGCGCGGGCCAGTGCGGACAGCTGCTCGTGGGTCTCGGCGTCGATGTCGAAGCCGACGCGCGCGCCACGGAAGCTCTGCTGCTGCGGACGCGGGCGGTCGCTGGGCAGGTCGAGCTGATCGGGCAGGCCGTCCAGCGCCCGCTGCCAGTAGTCGAGCTGGCGCGCGGCCATCGACGCCGGATCGCTCTCGGCGCCGAGCAGTTCGCGCTGCCACAGGGTGTAGTCGCGGTACTGCACCGGCAGCGGCGCCCAGCCGGGGGCCTCGCCCGCCGCGCGGGACAGGTAGGCGGTGGCGACGTCGCGGGCCAGCGGACCGAAGGAGAAACCGTCGGCCGCGATGTGGTGGACGACGAAGGCGACCGCGAATTCCGGTGTGCCGTTGGTCGTTCCGCCGGTCACCTGATAGATCCGCACGCGGATCGGCAGTTCCAGGGTGACGTCGAAACCGGTGGAGGCGAAGTTGATCAGCTCGTCGTGCAGCAGCGACTGGTCGATCGGGGTCACCGTGATGCCCAGGTCGAACTCGTCGGGGCCGAGCACCTGCTGGAAGCCGCCGTCGGCGTCGGGGAAGATCGTGCGCAGCGATTCCTGGCGCACGACAACGTCGTCGAGCGCCGCGATCAACGCGTCGACATCGACGCGGCCCTTCATCCGCACCACGAACGGCAGGTTGTAGGTCGGCGCGGCGGGGTCGAACTGGTTGATGAACCACATCCGCTGCTGAGCCAGCGACAGCGGCACCTGATCCGGATGCTGCTGAGCGATCAGCGGCGGCCTCGTGGCTGCAACATCTGCGGGCGTTGCGGATTCGGCGCGCGCGGCCAGGCCTGCCACGGTCGGGGTCTCGAACAGCGCGCGCACGCCGAGCTGGATGCCGAACGCGGCACCGATCCGGGCGACGACCTGGGTGGCGACCAGCGAGTTGCCGCCGAGTTCGAAGAAGTTGTCGTCGGCGCCGACCCGCTCCTGGCTGAGCACGTCGGCGAAGATGCCCGCCACGATCTGCTCGGCCGGGGTGCGCGGTGCGCGGAAATCGCCCGCGGCAGCGCTGAACACGGGCTCGGGCAGGGCCCTGCGGTCCAGCTTGCCCGAGGTGTTGAGCGGGAACGCGTCGAGCACCATGATCGACGCGGGCACCATGTAGGTGGGCAGCTTCTCGGACACGAAACGGGTCAGCGTCGCCGGATCGGCGGACTGGCCGGGCGCGGGCACGATGTAGGCCACCAGCTGCTGGCCGGTCGCGGTGTCGACCACCAGCACCGCGGCCTGGCTGACGGTCGGGTGCGCGAGCAGGTCGGTCTCGATCTCGCCGAGCTCGATGCGCTGACCACGGAACTTCACCTGGAAGTCGGTGCGGCCGATGTACTCCAGCACGCCGTCGGCGTTCCAGCGCACCAGGTCACCGGTGCGGTACATACGCTCGCCGGGGGCGCCGACGGGGTTGGCGACGAAGCGGTCCGAGGTCAGGTCGGGGCGGCCGCGGTAGCAGCGCGCCAGCTGACGGCCCGCCAGGTACAGCTCACCCGGCGCGCCGATCGCGGCCGGGCGCAGGCGCGAATCCAGTACGTAGACTTCGACATTCCACTCGGGGATACCGATCGGCACCGTGACGGTGTCGGCCTCGGTGGCCTCCCAGTAGGTGACCGAGACCGCGGCCTCGGTCGGGCCGTACAGGTTGTGCAGGCCCGCGGTGGAGATCGCACGCAGACCAGCGGCGGTCTCCGGCGGCAGCGCCTCACCGATGACGAAAACCGCACGCAGCGTGGCGCATTGGGCCTGGGTGGCGTGCGAGACGAAGACGGTGAGCATCGACGGCACGAAGTCCGTCACGGTGACGCCGTGCCGTTCGATCATGTCCGCGACATACAGCGGGTCGCGATGGCCGTCCGGCGAGGCGATGACCAGCTTGGCGCCGACCATCAGCGGCAGGAAGTAACCCCACAGCGACACGTCGAAGGTGGTGGCGGTCTTCTGCAGGTAGACGTCGTCGGCGGTCAACCGGTACTCGTCGAGCATCCACAGCTCTTGGTTGACGATCGCGTGGTGGGTGACCGCGACGCCCTTGGGGCGGCCGGTCGAACCCGAGGTGTAGATGACGTAGGCGGTGTTGTCCGGGCGCAGCGGCGCCAGGCGCTCGGCGTCGGTGAGGGGGGTGTCTGCGAACGCGGTGGTGTCGAGGGTGTCGATCTCCACCCTGGCCACCGTGCTCGGTAGGTCCAGGTCGTCGCCGGTGGTGGTCAGCACGCAGACCGGTGCCGCGGACTCGAGGATGTAGGCGGTGCGGTCGGCCGGGTGATCCGGGTCGATCGGCACGTACGCGCCACCGGCCCGCAGCACGGCGTGCATGCCGACGACCAGGTCCAGCGAGCGGCGCATGCCCAGCGCCACCAGCGACTCCGGGCCGACGCCGTCGGCGATCAGGAAGCGGGCCAGCCGGTTGACCCGGGCGCCGAACTCGGCGTAGGTGAGGGTCTGGCCCTCGAAGTCGAGGGCGATGTTGTCCGGGGTCAGCGGGATCTGCGCGTCGAGCAGCGCGGGCAGCGTGGTCGCGGGGACCTCGTGCGCCGAGTCGTTCCACTCGGTCAGCGAGCGCTCCAGCTCGGCGGCGCCGGTGACCGGCAGGCTCCACACCGTGGCCGCGGCGTCGGCGGCCAGGAAGCGGTCGAAGAACTCGAGGAACCGGCTGTGGTGGGTGGCCGCGTCGGCCGCCGAGTACAGGTTCGGGTTGGTCTCGAAGTCGATGTGCGAGCGGGTGCCGCCGTGCGACTGATAGAAGTTGACGCCGAGGTCCTCGATGGAACCGGTGGAGAGCACGTTGAGCGTGCCGTCCATGTCACCGAAGCGCAGCTCGTTGTCGAACAGCATGATGTTGACCCACGGGCCGAAGAACTCCGTGGCGACCATGCCGTCGCCCGCCGAGTCACGACGGATGTCCTCGTGGCGGTAGCGCTGGTGGCGCAGGGCGCCGGAGACCTCGGTGGTGACCGAGCGCAGCAGGTCGGCGACGGTGGTGTCGTGGCCGACGCGCAGGCGCAGCGGAACGATGTTGGAGGTCACACCGCCGGAGCGGCGCATCACGGCGGTGGTGCGGCCGGTCACGGGCAGGCTGAGGATGACGTCCTCGGTGCCGGTGATCTGCGCCAGATACGCCGCGAAACCGGCGATCAGCAGCGGGGCCGAGGTGGTGTCGTGGCGGGTGATGGCCTCGCTGAGCAGGGTGTCCTGCGCCGGGCTCAGCGCCGCGCTGGTGACATCGTTGACCGGCGACGGCGGCGCAGAGCGGCCGGTGAGGCTGCTGCCCTCTTCCAGTCCGGCCACGCGCTGGGCCCAGTGCGCCTTGTCGGATTCGAAGCGGGTGCTGTCGCGGTAGGCGATCTCCGACTCGTAGAGCGTGCGCAGGTCGGTGGCCTTGTTGGCCGGTGCCTCGGCGCCGGTGACGGCCGCGGTGTAGAGCTGTGCCGTGCGGGTGACGAAGTTGTTGGCGCCGAAACCGTCGAGCACGATGTGGTGGACGCGGGCGTACCAGTACCAGCGCTCGTCCTCTAGCTGCAGCGCGGCGGCCTGGACCAGGCGGTCCTTGACGATGTCGAGCGGGCGGCTGTACTCGCCGCGCATCCACTCCGCGGCGGCGGCCTCGGGGTCGGACTCGCCGCGCAGGTCGACATAGATCAGCGTGTCGTCCTGGGTGAGGTCGACGGTCTGCATCGGTTCGCCGTCGATCTCGACGATGCGCAGGAAGCCCGACTGCTGCTCCGCGGCGGCCTCGGAGCTGACGCGCTCGAGGGTGGCCACGTCGAGGTGTCCACGCAGGTCGACGAACTGGGCGATGTTGATCGGCACCAGCGGGTCGACGTGCTGCGCGTACCAGATACCCAGCTGTGCGGGCGAGAGCGGGAAGTACTCCGCAGAGTCTCCACGTCCGTCACCAGTTTCGCCGTTTCCGCCGAAATCCAGCCGGTCCAACCCAAACCTCGTTTCCGGAACACCTGGGTAGGCGCTCCCCGACGACACCGGAACGCAGGCGCCTCAGCCAGAACTAGCGTGGCGCCTGCGTCTCGGGTTCAATTCTCGAAATCAATCAGGCAAAAAATGTCCATTGGCACTATCTGTCGGCCCGTCCGATCTTGTTACATGGCCGAGACCATGCTCATGATCGAGGACCCGGCAGCGCCGGTGTGCTCTTCGCAAACCATCGCACCAATCTACCGGTGCGCTCGCCCGGCAACCAACCACCTCCATAGCGACGCGACATCGGCCCAGGTAGACCGTCAGCGGCCCGTTAGCTGACGCTTGTCTGTGCGCTCACATCGTCACGGGAGCGCCCCGGCGCCGCAGCGAGTGAGGCGTGGATCACAGGCCTCTGACCCTGGCCGGGTCGTAGAGGTGGGACTGGGCGCAGTCGATCGACGGGGTCATGGCGCGGCCGACCAGGATGACGGCGGCTTGGCGGAGGCCGGCGGCTTCGACCTGGTCGGCGATGTCGGCGAGGGTGCCGCGCAGGATCAGTTGTTCGGGCTGGCTGGCGCGGTAGACGACGGCGACCGGGCAGTCGGCGCCGTACTCGTCGGCGAGTTCCTCGGCGATGACCCGGATGCGGGTGATCGCGAGGTGCAGGGCGAGGGTGGCGCCGGTGGCGGCGAAGTTGGCGAGTGCCTCGCCCGCGGGCATCGCGGTGGAGCGGGCCTGGGCGCGGGTGAGGACGACCGACTGGACGACCTCGGGGACGGTCAGTTCGGTGCCGAGGGCGGCGGCCGCTGCCGCGTAGGCGGGGACGCCGGGGGTGATGTCCCAGGGGACGCCGTGCGCGTCCAGGCGGCGGGTCTGTTCGGTGAGGGCCGAATAGAGGGATGGGTCGCCCGAGCACAGGCGGGCCACGTCATGGCCTGCCTGGTGGGCGCGGACCAGGTGGTCGGTGATCTGGTCCAGGTCGAGGCGCTGGGTGTCGATCAGTTCGGTGTCCGGCGCGCAGTGGGCGAGGACCTCGGGATCGAGGTAGGTGCCCGCGTAGAGGCAGACCGGGCTCTCGCGCAGCAGGTTCACCGCGCGCACCGTGAGCAGGTCGGCTGCGCCGGGGCCCGCCCCGATGAAATGCACCGTCATGCCAGCAGCGTAGATCCCCGCCCGTGCCCGGATTCCGGCCGCATCGACGGTGCGCGGCGGCTCAGCTCCAGCTCGCCCGGACGAAGGTCGACGCGAGGTGCAGGTTGTTCAGCGGGTTCAGGTCGGTGCTCGTGCTCGACGCGTGCAGGAACGAGGTGATCAACGCCAGCCGCCGTGGCGCTTCCAGGACGACCGTGAAGGTCCTGGTCTCGCCCGCCTCGAGCGTGGGCAGCAGGAACCGCACGAGGGTCGGCCGCACCTCGCCGCCACCGGGATCGACCAGCCGGTCCCAGCCCTGGGTCGACAACCTGGCCTCGACAGCGGTGGCTTGCCGTCCGCCGACATTGGTGACAGTGATCGTCGCCGTCACCTGTTCACCGGGGTCGGCCGTGCGCGGCAGATCGAGGTGGACGTCGATATCGCCGGGGTGGTCACCGGGTGACTGGCCGACCTTCAGCACCCACAACGTCATCGTGCCGCGGCTCGGCGCGACACCCGTCGCCGCGTCGCCGGAGTAGTCGGCGGTGACCAGATGCGTGCCGAAGCCGAGGTGGGCGATGTCGACATCGCGGGCGATCGCCGTGCCGTTGTCGACGGGAACCGCTGCGCCGAGAGGTCTTCCGTCGGCGGAGAACTGGACGGTGCCGGAGTCGATCTGGCCCGCCGGATCTCGGGCGAGGGTCGCGGTGAGGTCGAGCTGTTCGAAGTAGGTGACCGGATTGTGGTTGGCGGTCACCGTTGTCGTCGAGGTGGCGGTGTAGACGGTGAGGTCGACCCGGCCTTGCGACTGCGCGTAGACCTCGTCACCGAGGTAGTGCGCCTGGACCGTTCCCGAACCGGCTCGCAGCGGCGGCGAACTCGCCGTGCCGTCCGCGGCGATCGGCACCGGAGCGCCGAGCGGGGAACCGTTCTGCGAGAACTGGATCGCGCCGGTGGGTTTCGGAGCGTCCGGCTTCGGGGTGGGCACGGTGACGGTGGCGCCGACGACCGCGCCTGCCAGCACCGGGGGCGGCGGCACCGTCAGATGGACCTCGGTGGGCACCTTCACCGCCTGCACCAGCAGGCCGACACTGCCGAAGACCGGTGCGAACACCCTGGTCGGATCGTCGGCCAGGTAGGTCGCGAGCACATGGTGGGTGCCGGGCTGCAACCCGCTGATCGCGGGCAGCGTCGCCACTCCGTCGACCAGCTCGATCGGCCCCGGCGTCGCGACACCGTCGATCTCGAACCGCACGTGCCCGGCCGGTGTACCGAAGGCCGGTGTCGTACCCGGCTTCTGGCTGACCTTCGCGCTGAAGCTGACCGGCTGACCGACCTGCGAGATCTGACCGGGCGCGCTCGTGGTCACCTCGATCTCGGTCGGCACCTGGTCGTCGTGCAGCCGGAACACCGCGCCGCCGATCAGATGAGCCGGGTCGTCCGTGGCCGCGGCGTGCACCAGGAATCCGCCGGGGAGCGCGCCCTGCCGCACCGCGGGCAGGGCTGACAGGTCAGCCTGGGCGAAGCCGTCGGCGTCGGCGGTCACCTGGATGGTGTCGGCGCCGTTGGCGAACACCGCGGCGGGCGGCTGCCCGGCGGGCATCGAGAAGGTGATCGACTTCCCCGCCTGCGGGCCGTGGATCGCGTCGACGAACCGCACCCGCAGCGGCTGCGCGAACGGCTGCCCCGAGTACGCGCTCTGACTGTTGCCCGAGATCAGTTCCACCCGGCTGCGTTTCGACGGAATCGGCACGATCAGCTGCACCTTGCCGTCGTTGAGCCGGTCGCGATTGCCGTAGCTGCCGTCGGGGCCGTTGTAGAAGTGCGGCCGCTGATTCGCGGCAGGCCTGACCATCGACTGGCCGCCGCCGCCACCGCCGCCACCACCGTCGTTACCGTCCGGCGCGCCGTGGCCCTTGCCGCCGCCGTGGCTGCCACCACCGCCGCCACCGCCACCGCCACCGGTGGTGCTGCCGGTCGCGTGGCCGCCGTTCACGCCGCGCTCGCTGCCGCCCTCGCCGCCGAAGCCACCACCGAACCCGCCGCTGGTGCCGTCACCCGGTTGCGGACCACCGCTGCCGCCGTCGCCGCCGTCGGCGCTGAAACCGTTGCCGCCGCCACCGCCACCACCGCCCGCGACGACGATCGGTTCGCTGTCGCGGGACGGCCGGGTCCCGCACTCGGCGTCGTTCTGGCTCACGGCCGACGCGCCACCGCCGCCCGCGCCGCTGTAGGACGCGCTGGAGTCGGCGGTGCCGCGGGAACCGCCCTTGCCGTAACCCCAGCCGCCGCCCGGTCCGCCGTAGTGACCGACCTCGATCTTCAACTGCTTGCGTTCCTGCACGGCGATGACAGCCTGCACGCCGCTGCCCGCACCACCGGTGCCGACATCGCCGAAGTCGTGGCCGCCGCCCGCGCCCGCCGCGCCGAGCACATCGGCGAAGATCTCGTCGACGCCGTCGCCGACGCAGTAGTACTGCGCGGAATCGCCGTGCACGCCGAAGGTCGTCGTCCTGACCCCGTCGGCCGAGGTGAGGAACAGGACGTAGCCGTCGCCCGAGACGGACGCGGTGGTCACGCTCGCCTTCGAAAGTTGCGGCGACGCATACGAAGTCCCGCCACCGCCGCCGGCGCCACCCGCACCGGGCGAAGCGTGCGGGCCGTGCGAGATCGGCGTCTCCGGCGCCGCCGCGCCACCACAGCCGCCGCCCTGACCGTTGCCGCCCTGATACCCACCGCCACCGCCACCGCCACCACCGCCGCCGCCGGTCTTGTCGAACGTGTGGCCGGCGCCGCCCGTGCGTGGCCCACCACAGGTGAGGCCGCTCGGCGTGGTGCCCGCCGGATTGTTCTCGCCCGCACCGCCGGTCCACGGCGGGCCTTCCTGCCAGCCGACCGCCGCGCTGCCGTCACCACCGTCGCCGCCGTCACGCCGCGAGCCGCCGCCACAGTAGAAGAAGGTCGAATCCTGTACAGGCGATACCGAATAGCAGTCGGGCGCATTGCCGCCCGCCCCGCCGCCGCCACCGGCGACCAGGACCGGCGCGTTGTCGGCGCCGAGCACGGCAGAGGCGCCACCCCCACCACCGCCGTCCCAGCCGCTCGAATAGACCGTGCCGAAATTCGTCACCTGGTCGACGGCTTCGCCCCTCGGGCCGCCGGACGCGTACGGCGAGAACCCGCCGTTTTCCCCGCCCGCGCAACCGACCTGGACCTGGAACTCCTGTTCGGGCGTGACCCGCAATCCCCCACTGACCTGACCGCCGAGCCCACCGATCCCGGTGAAGTTCGGATTCGGCGTCTGCCCCTGACCGCCGACCGCCTCGATATAGAGGCTCGTCGTCCCGGCGGGCACCTTGTAGGTCTGGGTCTGCGAGCTGCAATAGAACACGTCGATCGACAGGCCCGACTCCGGGTCGTCGAAATGCTCGGACGCGCGCTCGGCGGGCGGGCCCGGCGGCTGCGACTGCGCCAGGGTCGCGGTGCCGAGGACGAGCACCACACCGAGGGACGCGGCGACCAACGCGCGCATCGCAGTTCGTCCGGCCATGCCAGAGCTCCGTTCGCCAGCGTCGTTGCCTACGAAACTTGACGAAACGGTAGCGGTGGTTGAGGCCTCAACTCAGCAGCGACGCGCATCCGAGAACGGTGGCGCGAGCGGCAGGCAAGTATGTTCGGATCCGTCGGCGTATGCCGGCTCGACGACAGGGGACGCGGTGCGGGATTCGAACACGACGAGCAGTGCGCGGCGCACACGCACCGCCGCAGCGGGTTTCGCGGTTGCCACCGCTGCGCTCTTCGCCGCAGGCTGCACGACGGACGACAAGATCGACGGCACCGCCACCGCCTCGATGGACTCCTTCGTGCCGACCGCGGACAACCAGGATCCGGCCCGCGAGATCCCCGGCATCGTGATCACCGAGTTCCCGCCCGGCCTGCACGTGACCAGCACCCAGCGGGTCGCCTACCCCGCGATCCCGCCGCTGGGCGGACCACACGACAGCAGGTGGGCGGCCTGCGACGGCGTCGTGTACGACAAGGGCGTCCGCACCGAGAACATGGTGCACTCCCTGGAACACGGCGCCGTGTGGATCGCCTACAACCCGGACAAGGTGAACGTCGAGGACCGCACCGCGCTCGCCGCGCGCGTCCAGGACAGGCCGTACACCGTGATGTCGCCGATTCCCGGCATGGACGACCCGATCTCCCTGCAATCGTGGGGCCACCAACTGAAACTCGACAGCGCCGACGACCCGCGGATCGACCAGTTCATCGTCGCCCTGCGCGAAAACCCCTACACCACACCGGAACCCGGGGCGACCTGCTCGTCACCCCTGTTCGACCGCACCAACCCACCGCCGTTCGACCCCACCGCCCCCGGCCCCGGCGCCGTGGACCCGAACAGCGACGGCGCGGCGACCCCCGACCTGCCTACGCCGTCACCTGGAAGTGGGCGATGACCTTGGTCGGCCGAACCCGCACGACAAGCTCACCCGCCACACCGTTGCGCTTGCCGAACTCCGCGGCCTTGTCCTGCCCCATATAGCGTGCGGCGATCTCGGTCGCGGTCCGGACAAGCTCGTCGAGATCCTCGGACAACGTCACCGTCCCCTGCACCTCCACCAGCGCGTACGGCGGCTCCTCGAGATCGACACACAGGGCAACCCGGGGATCCCGCGCGAACGCCCGCCCCTTGGCGGTGTTCTTTCCGGTATTGAAGACCAGCTCATCCCCTTCGACGATGAACCAGACCGGCGTGACCAGCGGACGTCCGTCGGCACCGGTGAACGCCACCTTGCCCGTTCGTGTTCCGTGGGAGAGGAATTCGCGCACCTGGGGATCAGCGAGTGAGGCCATGGGTTCAGCGTAGGCGGGCCACCGCCCGATCAGGCGTCACGACTCAGATCGCGCCTTGCTCGCGCGCGGTCGCGACCGCCGAGGTTCGGGATTTCACGCCGAGTTTGGCGTAGATGTGGACCAGGTGGGACTTCACGGTCGTCTCGCTGAGGAACAGTTGCTTGGCGATCTCGCGGTTCGACAGGCCCGCGGCGACCAGGCGCAGTACCTCGACCTCGCGGGGGCTGAGGGTGGTGTCGGCGCGGCGGACCCGGGTCATCAGGCGGGAGGCCACGGTCGGTGAGAGGACGCTCTCCCCCGCGGCGGCGGCGCGGACGGCGGCGAGGAGTTCGGTGGGCGGGGTGTCCTTGAGGAGGTAGCCGACGGCGCCCGCTTCGATCGCGCCGAGGATGTCGGCGTCGGTGTCGTAGTTGGTGACCACCAGGACGTTGGGCGGAGCGGGCAGGGCGCGCAGGCCGGCGGTGGCGGAGGCGCCGGAGCGGCCGTCGCCGAAGCGCAGGTCCATCAGCACCAGGTCGACGGGGTCGGCGGCGCAGAAGGCAACGGCCGCATCGGCATCGGCGACATCGCCGACGACGGTGATGTCGTCGGCCGCCTCCAGCAGGGCACGCAGACCGGCCCGCACGATGGCGTGATCGTCGGCGAGCAGCAGCCGGATCACGAGACCGCTCCCAGCGGGAAGGAGACGGTGACGGCGGTGTGGCCGGGTTCGGATTCGATCGTCATCGCACCACCCTGCTGTTCGACGCGACTGCGCATGGCGGCCAGGCCGAACGCACCGGATCGCGGCCCGCGCAGGATGTCCGGCGCGATGCCGATGCCGTCGTCGACGATGTCGAGGTGCACGTCGGTGTCGTCGTAGGTGAGGGTGACCCGCATCCGCGCGGCCTGGGCGTGCTGGACGACATTGGCGACCGCGCTCTGCGCGATCCGCACCAGCGCCGCCTCCACCGGCATCGGCAACCGCTCCGGATCTCCTTCGACCAGCAGCTGGGCCGACAGCGACGGCGATTGCGCGCGCTCACAGATCCGTTCCAGCGCTTCGGCCAGGGACTGCCCGTCCAGCGCGGCAGGCGACAATTCGTCGATGAGCCGGCGGGTTTCGGCCAGATCCTCGGCGGCGGTCTCGCGGGCGAGCCGAATGCGATCCAGCGCTGGATGATCCGGTGCCGCCTGTTCGGCGGCGTGCAGCAGGAGCTGGATACTGCTCAGCCCCTGGGCGACGGTGTCGTGGATCTCCTTGGCCAGTCGCTCGCGTTCGGCGAGCTTACCCGCTGTGCGCTCCTGTTCGGCGAGAACCGCTCTGGTGTCGAGCAGTTCGTGGATCAGTCGCTCCCGTTCCACCGCTTCGCGGTACAGCGCCTGGTAGCCGAGCCCGATGCCGATGGCGACCAGTGCGCCGAGCACCGGCCCGACCACCGCCGCCACCGACCAGCCACGGTGCGCCGCGAATCCGACGACCCCGACGGCCGTGGCCAGCACCACCGCGACCAGATTCCACGGTCGCGGCAGCAGATGCAGGTAGACGAAGAACAACCCGAAGGCGAGATATACCGCGTCCGGAGTGAGCCCGAGCAACGCCAGCCACAGCACGGTGAGCGTGGCCAGCCACACCGATGCCGGAGCGCCCGAGGCAATCCGATCCCCAGATCGCCGCGGCAGCTCGGTGCCCGCGAAGTAGACGACCAGCCACACCACCGTCAGGACGATCACCCACGTACCGTGCCCACCGCCGCCGGGCAACAGCGCCCGCACCGCGACCACCACGGCCAGCACCGTCACCAGCACATGCAGGCCGAGCCGCAGCGTGGTGACCACCGGGGTCAGCGGGGACGAGTGCACCCGACCAGCTTATGTGCGGCAACCGGCCCGGCATCCATCGAAAGGTGTAAACGCGGGCAGACCTTGGAAGGAAGGCGTTTCGTGCGCCGGTGCGATGGCGCGGCGGCTGAGCGCGGCGAGAGTGGAGGCATGTTCGTCGCACTCCGAGATCTGCGCGCCGCCCGCGGCCGCTTCCTGCTCATCACCACCGTCGTCTTGCTGGTGGCGGTGCTGGTCAGTTTCCTCAGCGGCCTCACCGCCGGGCTGGCGCATCAGAACGTCTCGGCGGTCCAGGGCATTCGCGCCGACCATGTGGTTTTCGCCGAGACGGGCGCTGATCCGTCCTTCGACTCGTCGGTGCTCACCGAGCAGCAGGTGGCGCAGTGGCAGTCGGCCGGTGGGATCACCGCCACCCCGATCGGCATCTCCCGCGCCCGCGCCGAGCATGCGGGCGCCAGCCCGGAACAAGTAGCGTTGTTCGGCGGTGACCCGTCGGCGTTCGGCAATCACCCTGCTACCGCTCCGGGAGCAGTTGTGCTGAGCTCGGCCGCGGCCAGGGAGCTCGCCGCGAAGACCGGCGACACCATAGTGCTCGCGGGCCACGAGTTCACCGTGGCCGACGTCGCGGGCGACGAGTGGTACAGCCACACCCCGGTCATCTGGACCAGCATGCGGGATTGGCAGGCCGCGAGCCCACGCTCGGGCGCGGCGACCGTGCTCGCGGTGACCGGCAACGCACCGCGCGACGACTTCGACGCCGAAGCCGGAACACGCACGGTGCCCGCGCGGGACGCCGTTGCGGCGATCGGCTCCTACCAGGCCGAGAACAGCTCGCTCACCCTGATGACCGTCTTGCTCTTCGCGATCTCCGCGCTGGTCATCGGCGCCTTCTTCACGGTGTGGACCGTGCAGCGCCAGCCCGATATCGCCACCTTGAAGGCACTCGGCGCGACCACCGGTTCGCTGGCCCTCGACGCGCTGGCGCAGGCGGCGATCGTGCTGGTCACCGGCGTCACGATCGGTCTCGGCATCACTGCGGTGGCCTCGCTGTTCCTCGGCGACGCCATGCCGTTCGTGCTCTCGCTGTCGACCACCCTGGTGCCCGCGCTGGCCTTGATCGTGCTCGGCCTCGCCGGCGCCGCGGTCGCCCTGCGCTTCCTGTTCACCACCGATCCGCTGACCGCGCTCGGCGCGACCCGCTGAAGGACTCCCCCATGGCACTGACCCTCACCGATGTCACCCTCACCTACCCCGACGGCGCGGGCAGGCTCACCGCCCTCGACCGGGTGTCCCTGCGCGTTCCCGGCGGCACGATCGCCGCGGTCACCGGCCCGTCCGGGTCGGGCAAGTCGAGTCTGCTCGCCGTGGCGGCGACGCTGATCCGGCCGGACTCGGGCGCCGTCGTCCTCGACACCGACGCGGGCAGCACCGATCTCGCGACGCTGAGCAGGCGCGCCGCGTCCGCGGTCCGCCGCACCGCGATGGGCATCGTCTTCCAGCAGCCGAACCTCATTCCGGCGCTGACGGCACTCGAACAACTGGAGGTCACCGCCCATCTCGGCGGTAAGCCACGGGCTGGACGCAGCGAAACCAGATCCCGCGCCAAGGAACTGCTCGACGCTGTCGGCCTGTCCGAACACGCGGGCAAGCGCCCGGCCCAGCTCTCCGGCGGACAGCGCCAGCGCGTCAATATCGCCCGCGCGCTGATGAACGACCCGGCTCTGCTCGTCGTCGACGAGCCGACCAGCGCGCTGGACTCCGAACGCGGCGCGGCCGTCCTCGACCTGATCACCGCCATCGCCCGCGAACACAGGGCCGCGACGATCCTGGTCACCCACGATCCCACCCACCTGCACCGCATGGACGCGGTCTACCGGATGACCGACGGCCTGCTGACCACCCTCGACGTGCCTGCCCACGCCTGACCGGCGCGTCCACCAGCAGGCCAGGGCAGACTGGACCGATGAGCGATCCGAGACAGCTGATCGTGGTCGACGCGGCCAATGTCGTCGGTTCCCGGGCCGACGGCTGGTGGCGGGACCGGGCGGGCGCCGCCCGGCGTCTGCTGTCGGAGATCGCCGAGCTGACCACCCGGCTGCCGGAATCGACCGACGTGGCCGTCGTCCTGGAGGGCGCGGCCAAAGCCGCCGCGGACGAACCCACAGCGTCACGAATGACGATCGTCCTGGCCGAACGCTCAGGCGACGACAAGATCCTCGACGTGGTGTCCGAGGCGACCGGCCATATCACCGTCGTCACCGCGGACCGCGAACTCCGTTCCCGCGTCCAGGCGCTCGGCGCCGAGACCGTCGGCCCCAGCTGGCTTGTGAGTCAACTGAACTGAGAGCCGGATCCGGTCAACGGCGCTGATCGTCGGCCAGGTCGGTGACGGTCCCGTTGCCACCAGCCGGTTCCGGCACCGGCTGTTTGCGCTTGCGGGCAGGCTGAATCCGCGACACCGCCTGGGGCGACTCCGACAATGCCGCGAGCGCCATCTGCCGCAGCACCGGACGGGCCCTCGTCGCGATGGCCGGGGTGGCGCTGTGCGGGGTGGAGTTGATCAGGCCGAAGGCGGCGTGTGCCTGGACGCGGGCGGTTTCCTCGGCGAGGCCGGGGTGCACCTCACGCAGAACCTGCACCCACACCTCGACGTACTGGCGCTGGGTCCGGCGCAGGGTGCGGCGGTCGGCGGCGGGGACATTGTCGAGATCGCGGTCCTGGATGCGGATGAGCTCGGGGTCGTCGAAGGCGAAGTCGAGGTGGAAATCGACAAGGCCTTCCAGCGCCTCGGCCGGGGATGACGCCGCGGCCACGACCGCGCGCCCGCCCGCGAGCAATCGCTCACTGACGCCGACCAGGAGCTCGACCAGCAGCGCCTCCTTGTTCGCGAAGTGCCGGTAGACGGCCGGACCGCTGATGCCGACCGCCGCGCCGAGGTCGTCGAGGCGGACGCCGAAGAATCCGCGATCGGCGATCAGCCGGGCGCCCGCGTCGAGCAACTGCTCCCGACGCTGGGCTTTCATCAATTCGCGCCGGGTCACCGGGGCGGGCTCGAGCGTGGCCAACCTCGACTCCCTTCCACCGGGTCTGGACAACTTGGTTAGTCAAGATTAACCTGAATTTCAGTTATTGGCGATTAACCGGATGGCAGGATGGCGTGATGACCGTTACGCACGACCTCGACAACGGCACCGCAGCCGCGACGAGCAACCGGGCCGCGCACAACGCGCTGGTCGACGAGCTGCGGCAGCGGCTGGCCAAGACAGCGCTCGGCGGCCCGCAGAAGTCGCGCGAGCGGCACACGGCCAGGGGCAAGCTGCTTCCCCGGGAGCGGGTCGACCAGCTGCTCGACCCCGGCAGCCCGTTCCTCGAGCTGTCCCCGCTGGCCGGCAACGGCATGTACGGCGACGAGTGCCCCGGCGCGGGCGTGATCGCAGGCATCGGCCGCATCGCGGGCCGCGAGTGCCTGGTTCTGGCCAACGACGCGACGGTCAAGGGCGGCACGTACTACCCGATCTCGGTGAAGAAGCACCTGCGCGCGCAGGAGGTGGCCGCGCAGAACAACCTGCCGTGCGTGTATCTGGTGGACTCCGGCGGCGCGTTCCTGCCGCACCAGGACGAGGTGTTCCCCGACCGCGAGCACTTCGGCCGCATCTTCTACAACCAGGCGAACATGAGCGCCAAGGGCATCGCCCAGATCGCGGCGGTGATGGGTTCGTGCACCGCCGGTGGCGCCTACGTGCCCGCGATGGCCGACGAGGCCGTCATCGTGCGCGATCAGGGCACCATCTTCCTGGGCGGCCCGCCGCTGGTGAAGGCCGCGACCGGCGAGGTCGTCACGGCCGAGGAACTCGGCGGCGGCCTGCTGCACTCGCGCACCTCCGGCGTCACCGACCACCTCGCCGAGGACGACCGCGACGCGCTGCGCATCGTCCGCGATATCGTCGCCACCCTCGGCCCGCGCCCCGAGGCGCCGTGGGAGGTGCTGCCGAGCACCCCGCCCGCCAAGCCCGAGGACGAGCTCTACGACGTGGTCCCGGTCGACCCGCGCACGCCGTACGACGTGCGCGAGGTGATCGACCGGATCGTCGACGGCGAGGCCGGATTCCACGAATTCAAGGCCGAATACGGCAAGACCCTGGTCACCGGGTTCGCCCGCATCCATGGTCACCCGGTCGGCATCGTCGCCAACAACGGCGTGCTGTTCGCCGAATCCGCCATGAAGGGCGCGCATTTCATCGAACTGTGCGACAAGCGCAAGATCCCGCTGCTGTTCCTGCAGAACATCACCGGCTTCATGGTCGGGCGCGACTACGAGGCCGGCGGCATCGCCAAGCACGGCGCGAAGATGGTCACCGCGGTGGCCTGCGCGCGGGTGCCGAAGCTGACCGTGGTGATCGGCGGCTCCTACGGCGCGGGCAACTACTCCATGTGCGGGCGCGCGTATTCGCCGCGCTTCCTGTGGATGTGGCCGAACGCGCGCATCTCGGTCATGGGTGGCGAGCAGGCCGCCTCGGTGCTGTCGACCGTGCGCGGCGACCAGCTCGACAGCGCGGGCAAGCCGTGGTCGGAGGAGGATCAGGAGGCCTTCAAGGCGCCGATCCGCGAGCAGTACGAGACCCAGGGCAACCCCTACTACGCGACCGCGCGGATCTGGGACGACGGCGTCATCGCACCCACCGACACCAGAACCGCGCTCGGACTTGCCCTCTCGGTGTGCGCGCAAGCGCCGCTCGAGCCCGTTTCCTACGGCGTCTTCCGGATGTGAGAGACATGCTGAACAAATCCCACCCCGTCGAATTCGACACCGTCCTGGTCGCCAACCGTGGCGAGATCGCGGTGCGCGTCATCAAGACCTTGCGCGCCATGGGCATTCGCTCGGTCGCGGTGTACAGCGACGCCGACGCCGACGCTCGCCATGTGCGCGAGGCCGATGTGGCGGTCCGCCTCGGGCCCGCGCCCGCTCGCGAGAGCTACCTGTCGATCGAGAAGGTCGTCGACGCCGCCCTGCGCTCCGGTGCCCAGGCCGTGCACCCCGGTTATGGCTTCCTGTCGGAGAATTCGGCGTTCGCGGCCGCGCTGGCCGACGCCGACATCGTCTTCCTCGGGCCGCCGGCCAAGGCGATCGAGGTGATGGGCGACAAGATCACCGCCAAGAAGACCGTCACCGCGTTCGGTGTTCCGGTCGTTCCCGGCATCGCCGAACCCGGCCTCACCGACGAGCAATTGATCACCGCCGCGGCCGAAGTCGGCTATCCGGTGCTGGTGAAGCCGTCGGCCGGTGGCGGCGGCAAGGGCATGCGCCGGGTCGACCGGGCCGAGGACCTGCCCGCCGCACTGGTCAGCGCGCGACGGGAGGCGGGCGCGTCCTTCGGTGACGACACCCTGTTCCTGGAGCGGTTCGTCACCCGGCCCCGCCACATCGAGGTACAGGTCCTGGCCGACAAGTTCGGCAATGTCGTGCACCTGGGCGAACGCGAATGCAGCTTGCAGCGCAGGCATCAGAAGGTGATCGAGGAAGCGCCCTCGCCGCTGCTCGACGCCGCGACCAGGGCCCGCATCGGCACCGCGGCCTGCAATACCGCGCGCAGCGTCGACTATGTCGGCGCGGGCACCGTGGAGTTCATCGTCTCCGCCGACCGGCCCGACGAGTTCTTCTTCATGGAGATGAACACCCGGCTCCAGGTGGAGCATCCGGTGACCGAGATGGTCACCGGTGTCGACCTGGTGGAATGCCAGGTGCGCGTGGCCGCCGGTCAGAAACTGGCGCGGACCCAGGACGAGATCCACCTGGTCGGGCACGCGATCGAAGCACGCGTCTACGCCGAGGACCCGGGTCGCGGCTTCCTGCCCACCGGTGGCACCGTGCTCGCCCTCGCCGAGCCGAACGGCCCTGGCGTGCGGGTGGATTCGGGCCTGTCCGAGGGGACGGTGGTCGGCAGCGACTATGACCCGATGCTGTCGAAGGTGATCGCCCGCGGCACCACGCGCGCCGACGCGCTCGCCGCACTGGACCGCGCGCTCGAGCAGACCGTGCTGCTCGGCGTCACGAGCAATATCGAGTTCCTGCGCTTCCTGCTCGCCGACGACGACGTGCAGGCAGGCCGCCTCGACACCGCGCTGCTGGACCGCCGGGTGGCCGACTTCCGGCCCGCCGCCGTCACCGACGACGAATTCATCGCCGCCGCGGCGTATCACTGGCTGCGCCGGTGGCCGAGCGCGGGCGGTGATCCGTGGTCGGTGCCGTCGGGCTGGCGGCTCGGCACACCGGCGCCGACCGCGATCCGGCTCGCGGGCGGCGATCAGATCCGCCACGTCTTCATCACGGGCACACCGGAATCCGCGACCGTCCGGCTGGAAACCGATGACACCGCGCGGCCCGGTGCGCACACCGACGAGTCCGACACCCGCGCACTCGCGGCCGCGCTGCGCGACGGCCGCCTCACCCTCACCATCGGCGGGCTCCGGCGCGTGCATCGCGTCGCCGAGGCCGACGGTCAGCTGTGGGTGAGCGGCGACGGCGGTGTCGCCGTGCTGCGCGAGGTCGCCGAGGCGAGCGTGCGCGGCGACGCGGCGCACGTCGGTGACGCCGAAATCCGCAGTCCCATGCCGGGTTCGGTGATCGCCGCACCGGTCGCCGACGGCGCGACCGTCGAGGTCGGCGACCCGGTGATCGTCATCGAGGCCATGAAGATGGAGCACGCGCTCACCGCGCCCGTCGCGGGCACCGTCGAACTCCTGGCACAGCCGGGCGCCCAGGTGAAGCTGGACCAGGTGCTGGTCCGCGTCATCGCCCATCCCACCGAAACCGCTGCCGCGGAAGGAATCCCCGCATGACCGACTACCTGTCCACCGGATCGCTGCCGGACGAATACCGCCAGCTCGCCCTCACCGTGCGCGACTTCGCCCAGCAGGTCGTCGCACCGGTCTCGGCGAAACACGATGCCGAGCACAGCTTCCCGTACGAAGTGGTCGCCGGTATGGCCGATATGGGTCTGTTCGGCCTGCCGTTCCCCGAGGAGTTCGGCGGCATGGGCGGCGACTACTTCGCCCTGTGCCTGGCGCTCGAGGAACTCGGCAAGGTCGACCAGAGCGTGGCCATCACCCTCGAGGCCGGCGTCTCGCTCGGCGCGATGCCGATCTACCGCTTCGGCAACGACAAACAGAAGACCGAGTGGCTGCCCCAGCTCACCAGCGGCCGGGCACTGGCCGGGTTCGGCCTCACCGAACCCGACGCTGGCAGCGACGCGGGCGGCACCCGCACCACCGCGGTCGAGGACGGCGAGAGCTGGGTGATCAACGGCGCCAAGCAGTTCATCACCAACTCCGGCACCGACATCACCCGGCTGGTCACGGTCACCGCGGTCACCGGGCAGACCGGCGGCAAGAAGGAGATCTCCACCATCCTGGTGCCGACCACTACCCCCGGTTTCGTCGCCGAACCGGCCTACAACAAGGTCGGCTGGAACGCCTCGGACACCCATCCGCTGAGCTTCACCGATGTGCGGGTGCCGAAGGAGAACCTGCTCGGCGAGCGCGGCCGCGGCTACGCCAACTTCCTGCGCATCCTCGACGAGGGCCGCATCGCCATCGCCGCGCTCGCGGTGGGCGCCGCCCAGGGCTGCGTCGACGAGAGCGTGCGCTACGCGGGCGAGCGCCAGGCGTTCGGGCAGGCCATCGGCCGCAATCAGGCCATCGCGTTCAAGATCGCCAGGATGGAGGCGCGGGCCCACGTCGCGCGCACCGCCTACTACGACGCGGCCGCGCTGATGCTGGCGGGCAAGCCGTTCAAGAAGGCCGCCTCGATCGCCAAGATGGTCGCCAGCGAGGCCGCGATGGACAACGCGCGCGACGCCACGCAGATCTTCGGCGGCAACGGATTCATGAACGAATACCCCGTGTCCAGGCACTACCGTGACAGCAAGATCCTGGAAATCGGTGAGGGCACGACGGAGGTGCAGCTGATGCTGATCGCACGGGAGCTGGGTCTGTGAGCGCGCCTGATCACGGCGGCCCGGAGGCGGCAGCGGAGCGTAACCACGGAGGGCCTCGAGAGCAGGCGCCGATGAGCACGGCCCGGCGCGTCGTTCAGCGGGGGTTGTGGTTCGAGGAGTTCGAGATCGGGACGATCTACGAGCACCGGCCGGGTCGCACCATCACCGAGGCCGACAACGTCCTGTTCACGACGCTGACCATGAACACCCAGGCGCTGCACCTGGACGCGGCCTTCGCCGACGCGCAGCCGCCGTTCAACCAGCGGCTGGTGAACTCGATGTTCACGCTGTCCACGCTGGTCGGCCTGTCGGTTGCCCAGCTCACCCAGGGCACGCTGGTGGCCAACCTCGGGTTCTCCGAGATGGCGCTGCCCGCGCCGCTGTTCCACGGCGACACGATGTACGCCGAGACGCTCGTCACCGACAAGCGGGAATCGAAGAGCCGCCCGGGTGAGGGCATCGTCAGCCTCACCCACACCGCGCGCAACCAGGACGGGGTGATCGTGGCGAAGGCGGTCCGGCAGACACTGGTCAGGAAGGCGCCCGCGGAGTGAGCGGGCGACGCCCGGAGGAACTGCCGTGCCGCACCATCCCCGGGCGCCCCGGCCCGCCGAAAGGACACAGTATGACGATGACGGGAGACAACGTGAGCGCCTGGGAGCCGAGCGGACCGGCCTGGTTGTTCTGCCCGGCCGACCGGCCCGAGCGCTTCGCCAAGGCCGCCGCCGCGGCTGACGTGGTGATCCTCGACCTCGAGGACGGCGTCGCGACGGGTGACAAGGCCGCGGCCAGGAAGGCCCTGATCGAGACCCCGCTCGACCCGCAGCACACCGTGATTCGCGTCAACGCGGCCGACACCGACGAGTACGCCGCCGACCTGAACGCCCTCGCCCAGACCGCCTACCGGCGCGTCATGCTGCCCAAATGCGAATCGGCCGAGCAGGTTCGCAGCCTGGCAGAGTACGAGGTGATCGTGCTGGTCGAGTCGCCGCTGGGCGCGGTGCGGGTTGCCGAGTCGGTCGCGGCCGAGAACGCGATCGGGGTCATGTGGGGCGCCGAGGATCTCGTCGCCGGTCTCGGCGGCAATTCCAGCAGGCACGCCGACGGCAGCTATCGCGATGTCGCCCGGCACGTGCGTTCGGCGAGTCTGGTGGCGGCCAAGGCCTTCGGCCGGTTCGCGCTGGATTCGGTGTTCCTGAACATCAAGGATCTGGAAGGGCTGGCGGTGGAGACGCTCGACGCGGTGGCCGTCGGCTTCGATGCCAAAGTGGCCATTCATCCGAGTCAGGTGGCGGTGATCCGCGAGGGATTCGCGCCCGATCCGGAGGAGATCGATTGGGCACGAAGGGTTCTCGCCGAGGTGCCCCATCATCGTGGGGTCTTCGCCTTCGAGGGCCGCATGGTCGACGCACCGGTTCTGCGGCACGCCGAGCAGATCGTCCGGCGGGCCCGCTGAGTACATCCCGGCGCGCCGGGTAACCATTCGCCGGAGACCCCGGTTCACGTGCAATCCAGAGGAGGACATCCGGTGCAACCGCAATGGGAGCCGAACGCCCAGGACATCGCGTCGGCACGGATCACCGACTTCGCCGCCTTCGTCAGCGCCAGAACCGGCCGGACGTACCCCGACTACCAGGCACTGTGGCAGTGGTCGGTCGACGACATCGCCGGGTTCTGGCAGGCGCTGTGGGACTATTTCGAACTCGGTGAGACCGCCGGCGAGGTGCTCGGCTCGCGGGAGATGCCCGGCGCGCAGTGGTTCCCCGGCACCCGGCTGAACTATGTCGACCAGATCATCCGGATGGCCCAGTTCGGCCGCCCCGCGATCATCGCGCTGCACGAGGACGCCGAGCCGCAGGAGATCGCCTGGTCCGAATTGATCGAGCAGGTCACCGTTTTCGCGCGCACGCTGCGTGAGCAGGGCGTCGAAGCGGGCGACCGGGTGATCGGCTACCTGCCGAATATCCCGGAGGCCATCGTCGCCTTCCTCGCCACCGCGAGCATCGGCGCGGTGTGGAGCGCGTGCGGGCAGGACTACTCGGCCAAGGCGGCACTGGACCGGCTCGGCCAGCTCGAGCCGACGGTGCTGGTGACCGCCGACGGCTACCGGTTCGGCGGTAAGCAGCACGACAAGCGCGCCGACATCGCCGCGCTGCAGGACGGTCTGCCCAGCTTGCGCGCCACCGTCGCGGTGTCCCAGCTCGGCCTCGACGTTCCGGACAGCATGGCATGGTCCGAGGCCGTCGCCGAGGTCGGTCTCGGCGTCATCGACACCACCGCTGTCGATTTCGATCATCCGCTGTGGATCGTGTTCTCCTCCGGCACCACCGGCCTGCCCAAGGGCATCGTGCACGGACACGGTGGTGTGCTGCTCGAACATCTGAAAGCCGTTGCGCTGCAATCTGATATCGGGCCCGACGACACTTTCTTCTGGTACACCAGCCCCAGCTGGATGATGTGGAACTTCCAGGTGGCCGGGCTGCTGGCGGGCGCGACCATCGTCACCTACGACGGCAGCCCGGCCGCCGGCGCGCCGGATGCGCTGTGGCGCCTGGCCGCTCAGGTGCGCGCCACCGTCCTCGGTACCAGCCCCGGCTATGTCCTCGGCTGCATCAAGGCGGGCTCCGTGCCGCGCGCCGATCATGATCTGTCGGCCCTGCGGACCGTCGGCATCACCGGTTCGGCGCTGCCGGTGTCGAGTGCGCTGTGGCTCGACGAGAACGCGGGCGAGCACGTGCAGGTGAACTCGATCAGCGGCGGCACCGACGTGGTATCGGCGTTCATCGGCGCCGCGCCCACCGTGCCGGTCTGGCCCGGTGAGCTGTCGGCGCCGTACCTCGGTGTCGCCCTCGACGCCTTCGACGAGCAGGGTAAACCGGTGCGCGGCGAGGTCGGCGAGCTGGTGGTGACCGAGCCGATGCCGTCGATGCCGGTCAGCTTCTGGCGCGACGAGGACGGAAAGCGCTACCACGACGCCTATTTCGACACCTACCCCGGCGTGTGGCGGCACGGCGACTGGATCACCCTGACCGAGCGCGGCAGCGTCGTGGTGCACGGCCGCTCCGATTCCACCCTCAACCGGCACGGCATCCGCATGGGCAGCGCCGACATCTACCAGGTCGTCGAACAGTTCCCGGAAATCGCCGAGGCGTTGGTGATCGGCGCCGAACAACCCGACGGCGGCTACTGGATGCCCCTGTTCGTCGTCCTCGCCCCCGGCGCCGAACTCAGCGACGACCTGAAAACCCGCCTCGCCACCGCGATCCGGACCGAGGTCTCCCCCCGCCACGTCCCCGACGAGATCCGCGAGGCCCCCGGCATCCCCCACACCAGAACCGGCAAGAAACTGGAAGTCCCGATCAAGAAGCTCTTCCAGGGCGCGGACCCCGACCGCGTGGTCGAACGCAGCGCCGTCGACGACCCGTCCCTGCTCGACTGGTATGCCCGTATCACCCCGCCCCACAAGCCCTAATACACTCTGGGCATGAATGTCGGCGAGTCTCGTGGAGCACGTGGATCGGTAGTCGGCGGGGCGAAGGATGGTGTGCGGCGGCGGCCGAAGAATCGGCGTGCGCAAATCGCGGCCAGCTCGGCGATGGCATTCGGCGCGGCCGGATACCACGGGGTGAGTATGGAGGACATCGCGGCCGGGTTGGGCATCAGCTCGGCCGCGCTGTACCGGCACTATCCGAGCAAGTACGCGTTGTTCCGGGAGGAGCTGCTGCGGGTCGGGCGGGCCTTCACCGCCTCGATCGACGCATCCGTTGACGCGACACCGACCGCGGCGGAACGGTTGCGGCACATGCTGACCGGGCTCATCGGCGCGACGGTGGAGAACCGGGCGACGGTCACGCTGGTGCGCTGGGAAGGGCGCTACCTCGAGCCTGCCGACCGGCTGGTGCTCGACGAGCAGCGCACCTGCGTGCAGGTCGCGCTCGACGAGCAGCTGGCCGCGCTGCGCCCCGAGCTGACCGCACCGGATCTGCGGATGCTGTCCACCGCGATGTTCGGCGTCATCACCAGCATCGCCGACCATCACGCCGCCCTGCCCGCCCGCACCCTGAACCGGCTGCTCGGCGAGGCCTGTCTCGCGCTGGCCGAGAGCGGATTGCCGCCCGCGGCAACCATTTCGGAGCTGCCGACCCAGGTCGAGATTCCGGACTCGTTCAAACACGAACTGCTGCTACGCAAAGCGGTCGAGCTGTTCCACGAACGCGGCTACCCGAACGTCAGCGTCGAGGACATCGCCTCGGCCGCCGGGCTGTCGGCCGCCTCGGCGGTCTACCGTTTCTACCGCGGCAAGAGCGACATCCTCGCCGCCGCCTTCCGCCGCGCGGCGGACCGCGTCTCCGGCGCGATCGGCCCCGCCGTCGCAGGCACCCCCGACAGCGGCGCGGCCCTCGATGTCCTGATCGGCCAGTTCGTCACCGACACCTTCGACGAACGCGCACTCGCCGTCGTCTACTACGCCGAATTCGGGCACGTCCCCGCCGAGGAACGCGCGGTCCTGCGCAATATCCAGCGCCTGAGCGTCCAGGAATGGGCCCGCCTGGTCCGCGAGGAACGCCCCGAGCTCTCCGCCGCCGAGTCCCGCTTCCTGGTCCACGCGGCCTTCGCCATGGTCATCGACCTGGGCCAGGCCTTCGCGGGCAACCCCATCGCCTGCCGCGCCAGAGTCGCCTACCTCATGCGCCGAGTCCTACTCGGCTGACCTGCGTAATTCACCCGCTGCGTGTGAGGTGGGGTGGGGTGGGGGCGGTTTACGGTGGCCGTCGGTGCCCTCGAACGGAGAGTGGATGGATGGTCTCGCGGGTGAAGACGGTGGGCTGAGCAGGCGTGGGCTGCTCGGGCTCGGCGTGGCGGGCGTGGTGGCCGCGGCGCTACCCGGTTGCGGCGGTGACGAGCCGGACCGGGGGCCGAGGCGGACCACCGGGCCACCGGATGTGCTCGCGCTCGCCATCGACGCCTACGTCTTCGGCTATCCGATGATCATGCTGGACATGATCCGGGCGGCGAGCGGGCCGACGAACACCATCGATCACAGCGGGCTGTCCGATCCGCTCGATCGCGGCGTCGCCCGGCTCAGCCGCGACATGGTCTATTCGCAGGCCTGGCTCAACCTCGGCGACGAGCCGCTGGTGCTGCAGATACCGGGGATGGAACCCGACCGGTACTGGCTGTTTCAGGTGCTCGACGGGTGGGGCAACACTGTGCACGATCTGTCCAGCAAGGATCCACGTACCTCCGCCGACGGCGAAGGGCCGCCCTACACCTATGTCATCACCGGACCGGAGTGGTCTGGAACGGTGCCCCCGCGCACCACCCGATTGGACATGCCCGCGGCGACGTCGACGATCGTCGGCCGCATCCAGATCAACGGGCCGGAGGACGCGCCCCGGGTGAACGGAATCCAGCAGCAGATCAAGCTGATCCCGTTGAGTGCCTGGCAACGCGGCGAGTTCGACCGCACCGTGAGCCGCGTCCACCCGATCGACCGTGGTCCGGAACCGCCGGTGAAGCGGATCGCGGCGCTGGACGGCCGAACGTACCTCGATCGCCTGTGCCGGCTCATGATGACCACACCACCCGTACCCGCCGACGCCGCACTGATGCGGGAGCTCGCCGCGATCGGGGTGCGGCCGGGTGGCACCGTCGACGGGCAGCCCACCGAGGTGCTCGACGAGGCCGTGCGCCAGGCACACCGCCGGATCGCCGACTGGCGCGACCCGACCGCCCGGCACGCCAACGGCTGGGAAATCCCGATCCACTCTGGAGCCTTCGGCACCGACTATCTGCGCCGCGCGGCCGCCGCACTGCGTTCCCCCGGCCTTGCCCCGACCCGCGACGTCCTCTACGCGACGCTCTGGTCCGCGCCCGCCACCGACGAGCAGGGCCGCCCTCTGCGCTATCGCCTCCGCTTCGCCCGCGACCAATGGCCGCCGGTATCGGCCTTCGCCTCCCTCACCGCCTACGACCCGCAGGGCTTCCTGGTCCTCAACCCGGACGCGATCTACTCCGTCGGCCATGCCCCACCGCCCGTCGCCGCACCCGACGGCTCGATCGACATCGCCGTCCAATACGAAGACCCACGGCCCCGCGTCCCCACCGGAAACTGGCTTCCCATCCCGCCCACCGGCGACTTCTCCCTCACCCTGCGCCTCTACGCCCCGAAGGAAGCAGCCATCGACGGCACCTGGCAGCCACCGCCGCTGACCCGCGCGGGCTGAAGAGAATCAGCCTTCGTTGGCCATGGCGGCGATGAGGGAGTTGGGGCGCATGTCGAGCCAGTGGGCTTCGACGTACTGGAGGCAGGAGGTGCGGGTGGCGGCGCCGAAGGCTACGGTCCAGCCGCCGGGGACGGCGGCGAAGGTGGGCCAGAGGGAATGTTCGCCTTCGGCATTGACCAGGACGTAGAACTGGGCGTTCTCGTCGTCGAAGGGGTTGCTCATCAGATATTCCTTTCGGCGGGGGTGGTGAGGTCCAAGGAGTCGCTCGGGGCGTCGGGGTCGGCGGTGAGCAGGCCGAGGGTGCGGGAGAAGCGGCGCAGCAGGGCCGCGGCGGTGCGGTCGTCGAAACGGTCGGTGCTGTATTCGATTTCGAGGCCGAGGTTGCCGTCGGGGTCGGCGTTGGCGGAGACGATGAAGTGCACGCCGTCGGCCACGGTCGAGCCGTCGAAGCGCATGGCGGTGAGTTCGAGACCCGGGATGTCGAACGCGCCGGTGTCGAGGTAGCTCAGTGTCACCTCGCCCAGCGGGCCGGTGACCGCGCACGACTCACTGGTGGCGGCGGTGGCCGAGGCGACCATGGGATCTGGTTCGGAGCACAGGATTTCGGCGAGGGTGGTGGCGCCCGCGATCGCGGTGCCCGCCTGCCAGGCGAGCATGACCGTCATCGCCGCGCGCACCACCGCGAACGGCGGGACCGCATGCCTGCGGGACAATTCGGCGATCCGCCCGCCGATCCCGGCGCCGATCCTGGCCCGCATGCTCGCGCCCCGCCCCAGGGTCGATTCCAGTGCGCCGGTTTTCGGCACGTCGGCGGTACCGAGGCGAACCAATGCCGCTGTGGTGCCGTCGATTTCCCAGCGAGCCAGCTCGCCGGTGCGGAACATGCGCTCGCCGGGGATCCCGAACGGGTTGGACACGAAACGATCGGCGGTCGCCACCGGGTCGTCGCGATATCCGCGGGCCAGTTGCGCGCCGGACAGGTACAGCTCGCCCGCGACACCGGGACTGGTCGGCCGCAGGCGCGGGTCGAGCACGTAGACGCGGCGGTTCCATTCGCGCACCCGCACGGCGGGCGGCTCGGGGGTGTCGGTGCGCGGTGCGGGCGGATAGGTGAGGGTGACAGTGGCCTCGGCCCGGCCGTAGTCGTGGTGCAGCCGGGCGCCCGTCACCGCGCCGAAGGCACGGACCTCGGCCGCGGTGAGCGGCGCGCCGAGGACGACGACGCTGCGCAACGAGGCGATCTCTGCGCGCAGGCCCGCCCGGTGGACGTGCTCGGTGAAGGCGGCCAGCCGCTGCGGGGTGAAGTCGGCCGTGGTCACGCCGTAGTCGGCGACCAGGCCTGCTAACCGCACCGGATCGGGTGGTTCGGTGAGGACGACGGTCGCGCCGACCCGCAACGGCAGCACATAGCCGTGCCATTCGGTGACCTCGCCGATGGACGCCTGGTGCAGGTAGACGTCACGGTTGGTGAAGGCGTGGCGGCCCTGGACGCCGGTCAGCCGGTGCACCGCGGCGATGTGGCTGATCGTGATGCCCTGGGTCGCGCCGTGCGGATACAGGACGAACGCGGGATGCTCCGGCAGTACGGGCGCGCGGCGTTCGGCGCGGGTGATCGGTTCGTCGGAGTAGTCGGCGAGCGGCACTCCGTCCATGACGACGGCCGGAATGTCGTACAGCGCCACGTGATCGCGGTCGCGCACGGTCAGCACGAGCGCGGGGTTCGCGACCGGCGGTAAGACGGCAGTCGCGGTGTCGACGGGGACAACGGCTCCGCCCGCTTTGAGGACGGCGTACATCGCGACGATCAGCTCCACCGAGCGCGGAACATCCACGAGCACAGCGGATTCCGGGCCGATGCCGAGCGCGGTCAGATGCCGGGCCAGCTGGTTGGTGCGCCGGTCCAGGTCGCCGTAGGTGATGATCGAGGCCGGGTCACCCGTGCTCGGGGCGTACACGACCGCCGGGTCGAAAGGGGTCGCGGCGGCCTGCGCTTCGAACTCGTCGAGCAGCAGCTCGCCAGGGAGTCCGCCCAGGCGCGGCGCCTCGGACCCGAGCTGGTCGCGATCGTCGACGCGGCCGACGAACTCGAGTTCCGCGGTCCAGCCGTCGCCCGGCGGCCTGCGGCGCACGAGGTCGCCGGTGGCGAACATCCGGTCGTCGACCGGGCCGATCGGGTTGGCAAGGAAGGTCGCCGCGGTGGCCTGCCTGCCGAGGTAGCCGCGCGCCAATTGCACACCGGAGACATAGAGTTCGCCGACTTCACCGTCGGGGACCGGGCACAGGTGCTCGTCGAGGATCAGCAGTTCGACGTCGTCGGCGGCCGAGCCGAGCGGCACCACCTCGAGGTCGGCGCCGGTGACCTCGTGGGCCACGACCTCCCCCGCGGTCTCGGGCCTGCCGTAGACGTGCCACAGGGTCGCGCCGCTCACGGCGCGCAGGGCGGCGGCGGTCTTGGCGGGCAGCGGTGCGCCGCAGCTGAGCACGATGCGCAGGGAATCGAGACGCTCCTCGGCATCGGGCAGCGCGGCGAGCGCGGCGAGCTGATCGGGATCGAAACAGGCCGCGGTGATACCGGTCTCGGAGATCGTGCGGGCCAGGGAGTCGCTCGTCGGGAGAACGAGGGTGGCTCCGGTCTGCAGGGCGAGCAGCATCTCCCCCACCGTCGCCTGACCGGTCAGCGGCGCGTGCCAGAGCACGGCGTCACCGGAACCGACACCGCAGAGCCGCTGGCGCCACACCGAATTGGCTTGTGCGGCGCGGTGTCCGACGACGACAGCGCTCGCGGCCGCCACGTCGACTACGAGGTAGGCGGGATTGTCGGCGCCCGGCCCCGGTAGCTCGTCGGCCGCGATGTCACCGACGGGTTCGGTGTCGATCGCCAGGGCCGGGACACCGTTGGGATGGGGTGCGCCCGGCTCGGTGATCATCAGCACGGGCGCGGCCAGCGACACCGTGCGCTGCCGCACGTCGGCGGGGGCGTCGGGGTCGAGCAGGACGAACGCGCCGCCAGCGGCGATCACCGCGTGCACGGCGACAACCAGCTCGACCGAGCGCGGCAGCGACACCGCGACGGTGGTTTCCGGTCCGACGCCACGTGCGGCCAGGCAGGCCGCCAGCGCGTCGACCCGTTCGCCGAGCTCCCCGTAACTGAGCTCGGTCTTGCCCGCACGCACCGCGACAGCGTCGGGGTCGTGGCGGAGCTGGGTGGTGAAAGCGGCGAGCAACGTCGCCGGGTCACGCCTGCGCTCGTCCTCGGGGTCACGCAGCAACGCGTCGATCGAGACAGCGGCCGTGACCGAATCCGTGTGCGACATCAGAGTTGTCCTTCCGTGTCGTCAGCCGACCCCGACCCGGCGATCACCGCGGCGGCATCGGTCACCAGTGTTTGCAAAGTGGTGGTGAGTCCGGACGCGCCGAGTGCGGCGAGCACGCCGGGCACCAGCCCGGCCAGCGCGACGTTCACCAGCGCTTCGGGTTTCATCGCGGCGCCCATCGCCTTGCTCACCGCGGTGAGTTTGGCGTCGAGCGCTGCGAACGAGATGGCGTGCTCGCCGTGGGCGAATGCCACGGTCGCCGGCGCGAGCCGGGCCGCCGAGCCGACGAGGCCCGGCAGATCGGCAATGGTGTAGGTGCGCGGACGCGGTGTCTGCTCCGCGTCGGTGCGCACGTCGATCGCCCGCACCACCACGCTCGGGTCGGCCGCGACGGCCGCGAGGACCTTGCGGAACCGCTCGGCCAGTACCCGGATGGTGGATGCGTCGAAAAGATCTGTGGCGTACCCGAAGTGCATGTCGAGCCCGTCGAGTGCGCCGTCGTCGTCGTAGCGCTGCAGGGCGGTCAGGTGCAGGTCGAACTTGGCTTCGCCGAGTCCGGGGTCCAGGGTCTGCACGTGCAGCCCGGGTAGCTCGATGCCGCCCGGCGGCATGTTCTGGAAGGTGAGCATCACCTGGAACAGCGGGGTGTACGCACCGGAGCGGGTCCGGCCCATGGCGTCGACGACCTGCTCGAACGGGACGTCGGCGTGCGCGATGGCGGCGAGGTCACGCCGCCTGGCCTGGGCGAGCAAGTCGGTGAACGGCGCCCGCGAATCCACTTCGGTGCGCAGGACGACGGTGTTGACGAACATGCCGACCAGGTCGTCGAGTTCGCGGGCACCGCGGCCTGCCACCGGTGCGCCGATAGTGATGTCGGCACTGCCGGACTGCTTGGCCAGCAGCACCGCCAAGGCGCTGTGTACCAGCGTGAACAGGGTGGTTCCGTTGGCGCGTGCCACCTCGTCGAGCCGGCGGGTGAGCTCGGCGTCGACCTCGAACTGCTCGGCCGCACCGCGCATCTCGCGCCGGGTGGCGCGGGGGCGGTCGGTGGGCAGGGCGAGCAGTTCGGGCGCACCGGTCAGTTCGCGGGTCCAGTAGGTCAGCTGCTGGGTGAGCACGCTGTCCGGGTCGCTGTCGGTGCCGAGCAGCTCGTGCTGCCAGGCGCTGAAGTCGCTGTACTGGATTTCCAGTGGCGCCCAGCCGGGTTCGCGGCCTTCGGTGCGATCGACGTAGGCGCGCACCAGGTCCCGGGTGAGGGGCGCGATGGAGTAGCCGTCGGCGCTGATGTGGTGCACCACGACGACGAGGACGTAGTCACCGCCACGACCGGTGGGCTCGGAAGCGGGACGTGACGACGGAGAGCCTTCGGGAGTGGCGCCACTGTCGGACGCTGTGCCGAGACCGTAGAGCGCCACCCGGACCGGCGGTGCGGCAGTGATGTCGAACGGCTGCGCGACCAGGGCGGCGATCCTGGCCTCGACGTCCGCGGGCGCGACCGGGATCGGGGTCAGCTCGACCGCGGCGGACCAGGCCGGCATGACCTGCTGGACCGGACCCGCTGCGGTATCGGGGTAGCGGGTGCGCAGGGTGTCGTGACGCGCCAGCAGGTCGCCGACCGCCGATTGCAGGGCGGGCAGGTCGAGGTCGCCGGTGAGCCGGATGGCGGCCGGGATGTGATAGGCCGCCGACTGGGGCGAGAGCTGGTGCAGCACCCACATGCGCTGCTGCGCGGGCGAGAGCATCGCCGGGCCGTCACCGGTGCGCCGGGTCAGCGGCGGACGGGCGATCGAGCGGTCGATGCCGCCGAGCCGTTCGGCCAGCGCGGCCACGGTCGGGGCATCGAACACCGCGGCCACCGGTACCTGCGCGCCCAGCGCTGCGCCGAGCCGCGCCGCGAGGCGGGTCGCCATCAGCGAGTTGCCGCCGAGGGCGAAGAAGTCGTCGTCGAGGCCTGCGCTCGCGCAGCCGATCACCTCGGCGAAGGTCTGCGCGACCAGCTGTTCGGTCGCGGTGACCGGTGCGCGGTAAGCCGCCTCGGCAAACTCGGGCTCGGGTAGCCGGGCCCGGTCGACCTTGCCATTGGCATTGAGTGGCAGCGCGTCGAGCACGACCAGTGCCGCGGGCACCATGTACGCGGGCAGCTCGGCGGCGAGTTCGCCCCGTAGCCGGGCCGCGATCGCCGGCTCGTCGCCGGCGGTCAGATCGGTGACAGCGGCGTAGGCGATCAGGCGCGAACCGGCCCGCTCGTCGGTCTTGGCGATCGCGACCGCGGCACGCACTCCCGCGCACCGCAGCAACGCCGTCTCGACCTCGCCGAGTTCTATGCGGAACCCACCGATCTTCACCTGGAAGTCGGCGCGCTCGAGGTATTCGAGGGTGCCGTCAGCACGCCGGCGGACGATGTCGCCGGTGCGGTACATCCGGGAACCGTGGTGGCTGCCGATTCCAGCCGCCGTGGAAGTAGTCACCGACGTGGGCGAGCCGAGGGCGGCCGCCGATTCGACGCCGCGCGCAGGGACTCCGAACGGGTTGGCGACGAAGCGGTCGGCGGTGAGGGCCTGGCGGCCGTGGTAACCGCGTGCCAGTTGGTCGCCGGCCAGGTACAGCTCGCCTGCGACCCCGATGGGTACCGGGCGAAGGCGGGCGTCGAGGACGTAGAGGGCGCTGTTCCAGGCCGGGGTGCCGATCGGAACCACGTGCGTGGCGTCCTGTGCCACTTCGTATTCGGTGATGGACACTGCCGCCTCGGTCGGCCCGTACAGGTTGTGGAGGCGGGCTGCGGTGCCGGTGGCGCGGAACTGGGCGGCCGTGGTGGCAGGGAGCGCTTCGCCGATGGCGAGGACGGCGCGTAGGGACTCCGGCAGTCCGGCTTCGGTGGCCAGCAGCATGCCGACCAGCGATGGGACCGCGTGCAGGACTGTGACGCCGTGGCGGGTCATCGTGGTGCGCAGGCGATCCGGGTCGCGTTCGTCGCCGGGGCGGGTGACGATCAGCGCGCCGCCGGAGGTCAGGGGCGACCAGAACTCCCATACCGACAGGTCGAAGGTGGCGGGGGTCTTCAGGAGGACCCGGTCGGTGCCGGTCATGGTGAAGCGGTCGTGCAGCCAGGCCAGCTGGTTGACGATCGCGGCGTGCGGCACGGTGACGCCCTTGGGCAGGCCGGTCGAGCCGGAGGTGAAGATCACGTAGGCGGGGTGCTCGGGGCGCAGCGGTGCGATGCGTTCGGCATCGGAGACCGGGTGGTCCGAGAGTCCTTCCAGCGCCCGGTGATCCAGTTCGAACACCGGCACATCGACGGCGAGCGGCAGGCCGTCGGCTGCGGTGGTGAGGACGCACAGCGGGGCTGCGGTCGACACGATGTAGGCGATGCGGTCGACCGGGTGATCGGGGTCGATCGGCACGTACGCGCCGCCCGCCCGCACGACCGCGTGCATGGCGATCACGAGGTCGAGACCGCGCCGCATGGCCAGGACGACGGTGCGTTCCGGGCCGACGCGTTCGGCGATCAGCAGCCGGGCGATCCGGTTGACGCGGGCGTCGAACGCGGCGTAGTCGAGCGATTCGCCGGTCTCGCCGTCCACCAGGGCGAGCGCGGCCGGGGTGGCGGCGGCCTGGCGGGCGCCGAGGTCAGCCAGGGTGGTGCGTTCGACCGGGTGCGCGGTGGCGTTCCAGGTGTCGAGCACCAGGGTGCGGTCGGCGCCGAGCAGATCGAGATCGCCGACGACGGTTTCCGGTGCGGCGGTGACGGATTCGAGCACCCTTCGCAGCTGCTCGGCGAACCGTTCGGCGGTACCCGCGTCGAACAGGTCGGTCGCGTAGCCCAGCGCCATCTCGATACCGGCGGGGGCACCGTCGGCGGTGTAGTGATCCAGGGCGAACAGGTGCAGGTCGAATTGGGCGACGCCGGAATCGAATTCGATGTCGGAGACGGTCAATCCCGGCAGCTCGAGCTGACCGCGCTCGTGGTTCTGGAACGAGTAGCCGACCTGGAACAGCGGGTGCCGGGCGGTCGAGCGAGCCGGGTTGAGGACCTCGACCAGACGCTCGAACGGCACGTCGGCGTGCGAGAACGCGGCGATGTCGGCGGTGCGGGCGGCGCCGAGCAGATCGGTGAAAGGCGCGTCGGCCGCGACCTGGGTGCGCAGCACCAGGGTGTTGACGAACATGCCGATGACCTCGTCGAGCTCGGCTTCGCCGCGGCCCGCGTTCGGGGTGCCGACGGCGATGTCGGCGGTACCCGAGAGGCGGGCCAGCAGGGCGGCGAAGGCCGCGTGCACCACCATGAACAGGGTGGCACCCGAGCTACGGCCGAGAGCGACGAGCGCGGCGTGCAGATCGGCGTCGACGGTGAAGCTCACCTTGTCGCCGCGCAGGCTCTGCCGGGCCGGGCGAGGCCGGTCGGTCGGCAGGGTCAGCTGATCGGGCAAGCCGGCAAGCTGGGTCTGCCAGTAGCCGACCTGCTGGGCGGCAACGGATTCCGGGTCCGCTTCGTCACCGAGCAGCTCGCGCTGCCACAGCGCGTAATCGGCGAACTGCACCGCGGGCGGCGACCAGCAGGGGGCGGTGTCGGCGAGACGCGCGGTGTAGGCGCGCATCAGGTCGGCGACGAACGGGGCAATGGAGGAGCCGTCGGCGGCGATGTGGTGCAGGACGGCGGCGAGCACGAACTCGCCCGCGACGATTCCGCCTGCGGTGCGTGACCCCGCAGGACCCTCGAACGCATCACCACCGGATACAGCCCTCACCTGGAACAGGCGCAGCCGGACCGGGATCTCGGCGGTGACGTCGAAGGTAGTCGTGGCCAGATCGCGGATGGCGCCGGGCAGCTCGGCCTCGGTGACAGCGATCGGCTCGAGCGACGGAACCGCTTGGGCAGCAGACATGATCGACTGCACGGGTGCGCCGTCGAACTCCGGGTACACGGTGCGCAGCGATTCGTGGCGGGCGACCAGATCGGCGACCGCGGCTTGCAGCGCGGCGATATCGAGATCACCGGACAGGCGCAAGGCGAACGGGATGTTGTAGGCCACCGAGGCGCGGTCGAAGCGGTTCAGGAACCACATCCGCTGCTGCGCGGGCGAGAGCGGCAGCTGCTCGGGGCGGGCCCGGCCGACAAGGGCGGGCCGGTCGACCTTCGCCTGCGTGTCCACGGCGGCGGCCAGCTCGCCGACGCGCGGTGTCTCGAACAGGGTCCGCACGCCGATGCGCCGGTCCAGCGCCGCACCGATCCGGGCGACCGCCTTGGCGGCGAGCAGCGAGCTGCCGCCGAGGGCGAAGAAATCGTCGTCGGCGCCGATCGGCTGATCGTCGGCGGCGGTGCGGCCGAGCACCTCGGCGTAGACCGCGGCGATGATCTCCTCGGTCACCGTGGCCGGCTTGCGGTAGACGGTGGTCTCGAAGACCGGTGCGGGCAGTGCGGCCCGGTCCAGCTTTCCGTTGACGGTCAACGGGATGCGCTCGACGGGCACGACGGCGGCCGGGAGCATGTGCTCGGGCAGCGTGCGGGCCAGTTCCTGGCGGAGGGCGGCGGCGTCGATGCGCCCGGTGTCCGGGCCGGCGACCAGGTAGGCCACGATCCGGGGCTCGTCGACCAGGTCGGTGCGCACCAGCACCGCGACCTCGCGCGGAGCCACCGAGCTGTGCAGCAGCGCGGCTTCGATCTCGCCGAGCTCGACGCGGAAACCACGCAGGTTGACCTGCTGGTCGGCGCGGCCCAGGTACTCGAGATCGCCGAAGGCTGTCCAGCGGGCCAGGTCGCCCGAGCGGTAGGCCAGGCTGCCCGGCGCGCCGTACGCGTCGGCGACGAACCGGCTCGCGGTCAGCGCGGGACGAGCGAGGTAGCCGCGCGCCAATTGCACTCCGGAGACATAGATTTCGCCGGGCACACCGACGGGGACCGGGCGCAGACGCGAATCCAGCACGCGCACGGTCAGTCCCGCGAGCGCACTGCCGATCACGCTGGCCGATCCGGTGTCCGGCGTGATCTCCCGGTAGGAGGCGTGCACCGTGGTCTCGGTGATGCCGTACATGTTCACCAGGCGGGGCGAGTGCGGGTAGCGGGCGAACCAGCCCGACAGCCGCTGCGGTTCCAGCGCCTCCCCACCGAAGATCACCGTGCGCAGCGCGTACTGAGCGGGCTCCGCGGCGAGATCGGCGGCGATGAGCTGGTAGAACGCCGACGGGGTCTGGTTGAGCACGGTCACCCGCTCGGCGAGCAGCAGCTCACGGAACTGCTCGGGCGAGCGCGAGGTGAAGTAGTCGACCAGGACCACCGAGCCGCCGGTCAGCAGCGCGCCCCACAGTTCCCACACCGAGAAGTCGAAGGCGTAGGAGTGGAACATCGTCCACACGTCCGACGGGCCGAAGCCGAAGTGGCGGGCACTGTTGTCCAGCAGGGCGAGCACGTTCGAGTGCGGGATCACCACGCCCTTGGGGCGGCCGGTGGAGCCGGAGGTGTAGATGACGTAGGCGGTGTTCGCCGAGGTCAGCGGCGCGCGGCGGTCCGCGGCGGTCAGCGGTGCGACCGAGTGGCCGCTCAGGGTGTCGGCGGCGGGGTCGAGCACCGGGCCGCCGAACCAGTCGCGGGCGAGCCCGGTGTCGGCGCCGGCGATCGCGCACAGCGGACGGGCGTCGTCGAGGACGTACTCGATGCGGTCGGCCGGGTAGTTCGGGTCGATCGGCAGGTAGCCGCCGCCCGCCTTGAGTACAGCCAGCAGTGCGACGGCCAGTTCCACCGAACGCGGAAGAGCGACGGCCACCAGTGCTTCCGGGCCGACACCGGCGCCGACGAGACGCCGGGCCAGACGGTTCGACCACGCGTCGAGCTCACCGTAGGTGAGGGCGTTGCGACCAGCCTTGACCGCGACGGCATGCGGGTTCGCCGCGGCGACCTGGGCGAACCGGTCCAGCATGGTCTCGGTGTCCGAGGCCACCGAGCTGCCGGTGGTGGCCCAGTCGTGCAGGGTGCGCTGCTGTTCCTCGGCGCTGAGCAGCTGGATGTCACCGACCACGACGGTCGGGTCGGCGACGACGGCGGCCAGCACCTGGGTGAACCGGCGGGCCAGCACGGCGACACTGCCCGCGTCGAACAGGTCGGTGGCATAGGCGATTTCGATGGCCATGCCGTCGGCGCGGCCGTCGACGTCGTCGGATTCGCGGACGGTGAACTGCAGGTCGAACTTGGCGACCGGGACGTCGAAGTCGACTGGCGCGACCCTCAGCCCGGCCGCCTCGAGTGCGGGCACGGTGAAGTTCTGCAGGACCAGCGCCACCTGGAACAGCGGATGGCGGTTGCGGGACCGGGCCGGGTCCACCGCGTCGACGATCTGCTCGAACGGGATGTCGGCGTGGGAAAGGGCGTCGAGGTCACCGGCACGCACGGCGTCGAGGGTGGTCTCGAATTCGGCGCGCGGGTCGATCTGGCTGCGCAGCACGAGGGTGTTGACGAACATGCCGATCAGCCCGTCGAGCGCGGCCTCGCCGCGGCCGGCGACGGGGGTGCCGATGGCGATGTCGCTGCCGCCGGAGAGCCGGGCCAGCAGCACCGCCAGCGCCGCGTGCACAGTGCTGAACAGCGTGGCCTCGTGCTTGCGGGCCAGTTCACGCAGTTCGCTGTGCAGGTCGGAGTCGATCTGGAACCGGTGCACGCCGCCACGGAAGCTGGACTCGGCGGGGCGAGGACGGTCGGTCGGCAGCTCGAGCTGCTCCGGCAGACCGGCCAGGCCGCGCCGCCAGAACGCCAGCTGAGTGTGGGCGAGGGAGGTGGGATCGGTTGCCTCGCCGAGGTTCTCGTCCTGCCAGAGCGCGTAGTCGGCGTACTGGATCGGCAGCGGGGACCATGCGGGGGCGGTGCCGTCGCGGCGGGCCGCGTAGGCGGTCATCAGGTCGGCGGCCAGTGGGCCGAGGGAGAAGCCGTCGGCGGCGATGTGATGGACCACCAGCACGAGGACGTGCTCGTCGGCCACGGCGAACAACGCGGCGCGCACCGGAATCTCGGTGGTGAGATCGAATCGGACCGCGGCGCAGGACAACAGGCGCTCGGGCAGGTCGGCTTCGGTGATCGGCTCCGGCCGCAGCACGAGGCGTGCGGTGTCGGCGATCAGCTGCTCGGCGCCTTCCGGACCGTCGGGGTAGCTGGTGCGCAGGGTTTCGTGGCGGTCGACCACATCGGCGAGGGCCGCTTCGAGGGCGGGGATGTCGAGGTCACCGGCCAGGCGCAGCGCCACCGGGATGTTGTCGACGGCGTCGCCGGGGCCGTCGGCATCGGCGAGGTAGCGGTTGAGGAACCACATCCGGCGCTGCGCAGCGGACAGCGGAATCCGTTGCGGGCGTTCGCGAGTGGTGAGCGGCAGGCGACGGCCGGTGCCGCGCAGCGCGACGGACCGTTCGGCCAGGGCTGCCACGGTCGGGGCGTCGAACAGCAGTCGAACGGGCACCTGGGTGTCGAGGGCGCCGCCGAGGCGGGCCGCGACCTGGGTGGCGTTGAGCGAGTTGCCGCCGAGGGCGAAGAAGTCGTCGTCGAGGCCGACTTCCCGGTCGGCGGGGAAACCGAGCACGGTGGCGAAGGTGGTCGCCACGATCCGCTCCACCTCGGTGACCGGGGCGCGGAATACGGCGGCCTCGAAGACCGGGTCGGGCAGTGCCTTGCGGTCGAGCTTGCCGGAGGCATTGAACGGGAACGCGTCGAGTTCGACGAACGCCGCGGGGACCATGTAGGCGGGCAGCGTGCGGGTGAGAGCTGCCTTCACCGCCTCGGTGTCGATGTCCGTCGCCGCGACCAGATAGGCCACGAGCAGCTCGTCGCGGACGACGACCGCTGCCTGCGCGACCTCGTCCAGAGCGGCCAGCGCGGCCTCGATCTCACCGAGCTCGATCCGCAGACCGCGCAGCTTCACCTGGAAGTCGGTGCGGCCCAAGTACTCCAGCTCGCCGTCTGCGGTCCAGGCGACCAGGTCACCGGTGCGGTACATGCGCGAGCCCATACCGGCCGTCGGGGACGAGTCGGTGGCGCGTGAGCCTGCGGGGCTCTCGGGAGTCGCCGCACCAACCACCGCGAACGGGTCGGCGACGAAGCGGTCGGCGGTCAGATCCGCGCGACCCGCGTAGCCGCGGGCGAGCTGGGCGCCGGCGAGGTAGAGCTCACCGGGGACGCCAACCGGGACCGGCCGCAACCGCTCGTCGAGCACGTAGACGCGGGTGTTGTGGACGGGCTCACCGATCGGCACGGTGACGACATCAGTGTCGACGACCTCGTGGAAGGTGACGTCGACCGCGGCCTCGGTGGGGCCGTACAGGTTGTGCACAGCCGTGCCGGTCAGCCGGCGCAGCAGCTGGGCGGGCGCGGGCGGCAGCGCCTCGCCGGAGGCGAACACCGTGCGCAGCGAAGCGCATCGTCCGGCCACCATGTCCGGCATGTCCGCAGCGGGACCACTCGACGAAGCTGCGCCTGCGACGGCGCCGCTCCCGGTGCTCGCCGCCTCGAGTGCGGCCACGAACACCGACAGCATCGACGGCACGAAGTGGGCGACGGTGACGGACCTGCGGTCGATCAAGCCGGCCAGATAGGCCGGGTCACGATGCCCGCCGGGCCGGGCCAGCACCAACTGAGCGCCGATCTGCAAGGGCCAGAAGAACTCCCATACCGAGACGTCGAAGGTCGCCGGGGTCTTCTGCAGCACGGTGTCGGCGGCGGTGAGGCGGTAGGCGTCCTGCATCCACACCAGGCGGTTGACGATCGCGGCGTGCGAGACGACGACGCCCTTGGGCTTGCCGGTCGAGCCGGACGTGAAGATCAGGTAGGCGGCATTGGCCGGGGTGAGGGTGGTGAGGCGGTCGGCATCGGTGATCGGCTCGGCCGGATAGTCGGCGGTGTCGAGCTGCTCGAACTCGAGCACCGGCACCGAAGTCGTTGCGGAAAGGTCGAGTTCGTCGACCGAGCGAGTGAGCACGCAGACCGGGTCCGCCGCGTCGATGACGTCGGCGAGGCGTTCGGCCGGGTGCTCCGGGTCCAGCGGGACGTAGGCCCCGCCCGCGGCGAGCACCGCGTAGATGGCGACGACCAGGTCGGTCGAGCGGTGCATGCCGATGGCCACGGTGCGGTCCGGCCGGACCCCGATCGAGATCAGCAGGCGCGCGAGCCGGTTGACCCGCTCGGCGAAATCGGAATAGGTGAGCGTCACAGCGTGACTCGATGAGGGGTGGTGGTCGGGCGACGGGTGGGCCAGCGATTCGTCTTCGCAGGTCAGCGCGATCGCGCCCGGGGTCCGCGCCGCCTGGGCCGCGAACAGCGAGACCAGCGTCATGGACTCGTCGACCGGGTATTCGGTGGCGTTCCAGGTGTCGAGGATGCGGGTGCGTTCGGCGGCCCCGAGGAGGTCGATGTCGCCGATCACGACGCTGGGATCGGCGGTCACCGTATCCAGCACCCGCAGCAGGCGGGTACCGAAATCTGTGATGGTCTGCGCGTCGAACAGGTCGGTGGCGTACTCGAAGCGGGCGAGCAGGCCGTCGGCGGTCTCGCGCAGGGTCAGCTGCAGGTCGAATTTGGCTGTGTAGGTGTCGATCTCGATTTCCGAGGCGGTGAGGCCTGCCAGTTCGAGTTCGGTCCGGGTGTTGTTCTGGAAGTCGAGCATCACCTGGAACAGCGGGTGCCTGGCGGTGGAACGCTCGGGGTTGAGCGCTTCGACCAGCCGGTCGAAGGTGACGTCGGTGTTGGCCAGGGCGCGCAGGTCGCCGTCGCGGACGGTGCCGACGAGTTCGGCGAAAGTGGCGGCGGGCCGGACCTGGGTGCGCAGTACGAGGGTGTTGACGAACATGCCGACGAGCTCGTCGAGTGCCTGGTCGCCGCGGCCCGCCACGGGGGTGCCGATCGAAATGTCCTGCTGTCCGGACAGTTTCGCCAGGGTGGCGGCGAAAGCGGCGTGCAGCACCATGAACAGCGACGCCTGGGTGTCGGCGGCGAGCGCGCGCAGCCGATCGGTGATCGCGGCGGGCACGGCGAAGGTGTGGCGAGCGCCGCGGCCCGAGGCGACCGCGGGGCGCGGACGATCGGCGGGCAGGGCGAGCAGATCGGGCAGATCAGCGAGTTCGGTTGTCCAGAAACCGATCTGGCGCGCCATCGGCGAATCGGGGTCGTCCTCGGCGCCGAGCGCGGCGCGCTGCCACAGGGCGAAGTCGGCGTACTGCACCGGCAGCGGGGTCCATCGCGGTGCGGTGCCCGCGAGGTGGGCGGCGTAGGCCACCATCACGTCACGGGTGAGCGGGGCGACCGACCAGCCGTCGGCGGCGATGTGGTGCAGCACCAGGACCAGGACGTGCTCGTCGGGCGCGGTGCGCAGCAGATGCAGGCGCACCGGCGGTTCCTGGTCGACCGCGAAGGGCACCGCGGCGACGGCGCGGATCCGGTCACCGAGCGTGGCCGGGGCGACGGCTTCGGGCTCGAGCGTGATCGTCAGCTGCTCGGCGGCGAGCACCTGCTGGAAGGGGATGCCGTCGACGGACGGGTAGCGGGTGCGCAGCGCCTCGTGGCGGGCGAACACCGCGGCGACCGCGGCGGTCATGGCGGCGTGGTCGAGCGTGCCGGTCAGCCGGATGGCGGCGGCGATATTGTCGGCCACCGAATCCGCGTCGAACTGGTTGAGGAACCACATGCGCTGCTGCGCGTAGGACAGCGGAATCCGTTGCGGCCGTTCCCCCGCCACCAGCGGCACACGGATCTCAGCCGTCTCGCCCGTGCCGAGGCGGGCCGCGAGTGCGGTGACCGTCGACGCCTCGAACAGCACCTTCAGCGACACCGTCACACCGAGCGCGGCCCCGAGGCGCGCGACCACCTGGGTGGCGACCAGCGAGTTGCCGCCGAGCGCGAAGAAATCGTCGTCGGCGCCGACCCGCTCGACCCCGAGCACCTCGCCGAACACCCGCGCCACCACGGTCTCGGCACCCGCGGCGGGCGCCCGGAACGCACGAGCGGCGAACACCGGCTCCGGCAGCGCACGGCGGTCGAGCTTGCCATTCGGGGTGAGCGGCAGCGCGTCGACCACGACGAACGCGGAAGGGACCATGTGCGCGGCGAGCGAGCCACGCAGGACCGCCTCGATCGCCGCGACATCGACCTCGATCGGCGGCACAACCTCGCGCGACACAACAGCGTTCTGATCGACGTCGATTCCGGTGAACCCGACGGCTTCTCGCACTTCAGCGACGCCGCGCTGTACGGCGGAGTCGGCGTTGGCCGGCACCAAGTACGCGACCAGCTGGTCACCGCGGTGCGCGTCGGCGCGCACGAGGACAACAGCCTGACGCACCGACGGCTGGGCGAGCAGGGCGGACTCGATCTCGCCCAGTTCGATGCGGAAGCCGCGGAGCTTCACCTGGTCGTCGTTGCGGCCCAGGTATTCGAGGGTGCCTTCCGCGGTCCAGCGGACCAGGTCGCCGGTGCGATACATGCGTGCGCCCGGCTCCCACGGGCAGGCGACGAAGCGGCCTGCGGTGAGGGCGGCGCGGCCGCGGTAGCCGCGGGCAACCTGGGCGCCTGCGACGTACAGCTCGCCTGGCACGCCGGCGGGGACGGGCTGCAACCGGTCGTCGAGGACCCACTGGGCGATGCCGCGCAGTGGGGTGCCGAGGGTCAGTGGCGCGTGCGCGGACAGCGGGGCGCTGATATTGGTGGCGACCGTCGTCTCGGACGGGCCGTAGGCGTTGACGAACGCGCGGGGCACGGCGCCCTCGGTCCAGCGGGCGACCAGGTCGGGCGGGCAGGCCTCGCCGCCGACCATCACCATGCGCAGGTCGTCGAGCTGTGCGGGATCGAGCACCGCCAGGCCCGACGGGGTCATCAGGGCGTGGGTGACCCGCTCCTCGGCCAGCAGCTGCGCCAGGTCGGCGCCCACGTGGCGGCCCATCGGCGCGATCACCAGGGTGGCGGCGGAGTTCACCGCGAGCAGCAGCTCCATCACGGAGATGTCGAACGAGGGCGAGCCGACTTGCAGCACCCGCGCGTCGGGGGTGCCGAACATGCGGTCGGTCTCCTCGGCGGCGAACCCGGCGATACCGGCCTGGGTCACCAGCACGCCCTTGGGCAGGCCGGTGGAACCGGAGGTGTAGATGACATAGGCCAGGTGCTGGGCGCGCAGCGGGCGCACCCGGTCGGCGTCGGTGACCGGATCGCTGGAGCGGGCGGCGCAGTCGGCCATCAGCTTCAGTTCGTCGAGCACCAGCCAGTCGGTCGGGCCGGGCAGCGCGGCCTGGGCGTCCGACACCGTAAGACCCACTCGCGCACCGGAATCGGTCACCATATGGGTGATCCGATCGAGCGGGTAGCTCGGGTCGACCGGCAGCCAGGCAGCACCGGCTTTGGCGATCGCCCAGACAGCCAGCACAGACTCGATCGAGCGCGGAATACCCACCGCGACAATGTCATCGGGGCCGACGCCGCCGTCGATGAGCACCCGCGCCAGCCGCGAGGAAGCCCGGTCGAGCTCCCGGTAGGTGAGGCCGCGGTCGCCATCGGTGACCGCGATCCGATCCTGGTCGGCAGCGACGGCGGCGGCGAGGAGGTCGGGGAGCAGACCGGTGGCGGTGACGGGTGCGCCGCGCATACCGGTGAGACGGGCCTGTTCGGTCGCCGACAGCAGCGGCAGATCGCCGACCGGCGTCTCGGGCCCGGCGACGGCCGCGGTGAGCAGACGCACGAAACGCGCACCGAGGTCGACGATCTCGGCCTCGTCGAACAGGTCGGTGGCGTAGAGGGTGACCGCCTCGATGCCCGCGGGTTCGCCCGCGGCGCCGTGTCTTTCGGCGAGGGTGATCTGCAGGTCGAACTTGGTGATGTCGAGTTCGATCTCGTGCACCGACACCGGGGTGCCGCCGAGTTCGAAGCTGGTGTCGAGTACAGCCTGGAAGTTCAGCGCCACCTGGAACAGCGGGTGCCGAGACTGCGAACGGGCCGGGTTCACCACGTCGACCAGCCGGTCGAACGGGACGGTGGCGTGCGCGAAGGCGGCCAGGTCGGTCTCGCGGGTGTGTTCCAGTGCCGCGGTGAAGCTCGCGGCCGGGTCGACCTCGGTGCGCAGCACGAGGGTGTTGACGAACATGCCGATCAGATCGTCGATGGCCCGGTCGCCGCGGCCGGCGACGCCGGTGCCGATCGCGATGTCGGTGGTGCCGCCGAGCCGGGCCAGCAGCACCGCCAGCGCCGTGTGCAGCACCATGAACAGCGACGCGCCCGCCTGGTTGGCCAGCCCGGCCAGCTGCCGGTGCAGGCCGGCGCCGATGGTGAAGCCGGTCCGGGCGCCGCGCATGCTCGACTCGACCGGACGCGGCCGCGCGAACGGGAGTTCCAGCTGGTCGGGCAGACCCGCCAGAGTCCGTTCCCAGAAGGCGATTTCGCGCGAGGCCAGTGACTGCGGATCGGCTTCCGCGCCGAGCAGTTCCCGCTGCCACAGCGCGTAGTCGGCGTACTGCACGCTCAACGGCGCCCAGCCGGGCTCGATGCCCGCGGTAGCGGCCTGATAGGCGGTGAGCACATCGCGGACCAGCACCTGCAGCGAAACACCGTCGGCCGCGATGTGATGCAGGACGACCGCCAGCGCGCACTCGTACGGTTCCTCCGCGACGACGAAGAGGTGCGCGCGGAACGGCGCCTCGCGTTCGAGATCGAAACCGGCGCAAGCGAATCGGGCGAGCTCGGCGTCCAGGTCGGCCGCGGTGACCGTGGTCGGCTCCCCGATCCGCACGATCCCGGCGTCGCACACGACCTGCTCGGCCACCTCGCCACCGGGCGCGTCCACCGCGGGGAACACGGTGCGCAGCGCCTCGTGCCGTTCGACGACGGCGGTCAGGGCGTCGACGAGCGCGGACAGATTCGCGGTGCCGCGCAGCCGGACCACGAACGGCATGTTGTAGCCGGGCGCCGTCGGATCGAACCGATTGAGGAACCAGATCCGCTGCTGCGCGGGCGAGAGCGGGATCAGCTCCGGACGCGGACGCGCCGCGAGCACCGGCAGCTGGGCCGAGATCCCGGCATCGGTGCGCTCGGCGATCGCGGCGGCCAGCCGGGCGGGGGTGGTCGCGCCGAACAGATCGCGCACCCCGAGCCTGCAGCCGAGGTCGGCGCCGAGCCGGGCCGCCACCTGGGTCGCGACCAGGCTGTTGCCGCCGAGAGCGAAGAAGTCGTCGTCGCGGCCGATCCGGTCGAGCCCGAGGACTTCGCCGAACACCCTGGACACCGTCTGCTCGACCGGGCCGACCGGCTCGGCGTAAGCGACAACAGTGCGGGCGGGCGCCGGCAGCGCCTTGCGATCCAATTTGCCGGAGGCGTTCACCGGCAGGGTGTCGAGCAGCACGAACGCGGCGGGCACCATGTACCCGGGCAGCGCGCGCAGCGCCGCCTCCCGCAGCTGCTCTACCGCGACCGTGCCCGGCTCGGCCTCCACGACATAGGCGACGAGCTGTTCACCGACACCGGCATCGCTGCGGACGACGACGACCGCGCGCACCGCGCCCTCGACGGCTTCCAGCACGGCCTCGATCTCGCCGAGCTCGATCCGCAGACCGCGCAGCTTCACCTGGAAATCGGTGCGGCCCAGGTATTCCAGTTCACCGTTGGTCGTCCAGCGCACCAGGTCACCGGTGCGGTACATGCGCGCACCCGGCGCGGTCAGGTCGGCGACGAAGCGGCCCGAGGTGAGCTCGGGACGTCCGACATAACCCCGGGCGAGCTGTACCCCCGACAGATACAGCTCACCCGGAGCCCCGACCGGTACCGGCCGCAGCCGCGAGTCGAGAACATGGAGCCGGGTGTTGAACACCGGCGCGCCGATCGGCACCGTGACCCGGTCGGCGTCGTTCACCTCGTGGAAGGTGACATCGACAGCGGCCTCGGTCGGCCCGTAGAGATTGTGCAGCCGCGCTCCGGTGAGCAGCCGCAGCCGCTGCGCCAGTGCAGCGGGCAGTGCCTCGCCGGAGGCGAAGACCAGTCGCAGCGACGTGCGCTCGGCGATCTCCTGCTGGGCGAGAAAGGCTTCCAGCATCGATGGTACGAAATGTGCGACCGTGACGCCGTGTTCGGCGACAACCCGGCGCAGGTATCCCGGATCGCGGTGCCCGTCCGGCTCGGCGAGCAGCAGCGTCGCACCGATCTGCAAGGGCCAGAAGAACTCCCACACCGAGACGTCGAACGTCATCGGGGTCTTCTGCAACACCACGTCGATGCCGTGCAGCCGGTAGGTGTGCTGCATCCACACCAGCCGGTTGACGATCGCGGCGTGCTCGACCGCGACACCCTTGGGCAGGCCGGTGGAGCCGGAGGTGAAGATGACGTACGCGGGATGACCGGGACGCAGCGGGGCGGTGCGCTCGGCGTCGGTCAACGGGGTGTCGGCGTAGCCGGTGAGATCGAGGGCGTCCACGGCGAGCACGGGCAGCGCGTCGGCGCCGGGCGCACCGTCACGGGTGGTGGTCAGGACGGCGGCCGGTGCGGCGGTGCCGAGGATGTGCGCGATGCGCTCGGCCGGATGATCCGGGTCGATCGGCACGTAGGCCGCGCCCGCGGCGAGCACCGCGTACATCGCGACGACCAGATCGGGCGAACGCCGAATGCTCAGCGCCACCAGTGATTCCGGGCCGATGCCGTCGGCGCGCAACCGCCGGGCCAGCCGGTTGACCCGCTGCGCCAGCTCGCGGTAGGTCATCGTCGCGTCGTCGTCGCCCGCCATCCGCACCGCGACGGCGTCGGGCGTACGGGCGACCTGGGCCTCGAACAGCGCGGGCAGCGTCGCCGCGGCCACGCAGCGCTCGGCCAGCGCGGCCTCGACGTCGAAGGTGGTCGCGTTCCAGATCTTGGTGCTGACCTCCAGCTCCAGCTCGGTCGCCACTTCGACGGCGGCGATCGAGGTCTCCAGGTCGGCGGCCGAGAGGCGGTCGAGGAAACCGAGGAACCGGCTGTGGTGGCGGGCCAGGGTGTCGGCGTCGTAGAGGTTGGGGTTGGCCTCGAAGTCGACATGCACGCGATCGCGGTCACCGTAGTAGACATTGAGGCTCAGGTCCTCGATCGGGCCGGTGGACAGCACCCGGTAGCGGCCGGTGGTGGTGCCCAGGGTGAGGTCGCTGCGGAAGAGCATGAAATTGGCGAGCGGGCCGAACAGCGCACGCCGGGCGGGGCGGCCGTCGTCCTCGGCGTCACGGCGGATGTCCTCGGCGCGGTAGCGCTGATGCCGCAGCGCACCGGCCACCTCCACCCGCGCGGCGCGCAGCAGCTCACCCCACGTGGTGGTGGAACCCGCGGCGCCGGTGGGCAGGCGCAGCGGCACGATATTGGACAGCATGCCCGCCGAGCGGCGCATCACCGCGGTGGTGCGGGCGGTGACGGGCAGGCTCAGCACCGCGTCCGGGCGGTCGGTGAGCCGGCCGAGGTAGGCGGCGAAGGCGGCGAGCAGCACCGCCGAGATCGTCGAATCATCGGTGGCGGCAATGGTTTCCAGCCGATCGACCAGCTTCTCCGACAGGCGGCCGCCGGTCACCAGGTTGATCGCGGCGCGCGGAGCGGTGCGGGTGTCGAGCCCGGTCGGGCTGTCCAGGCCCGCGATGCGCTGCGCCCAGTGCTCGCGGTCGCCGGCGAACCGGGTGCTCTCGCGGTAGCGCTGTTCGCCCTCGACGAGTTCGGCCAGGTCACCCGGCACGACCTCGCGCGCCTGGGTGCCGAGCATCCGTGCGGTGTAGAGCTCGGCGATGCGCTGGGAATTGGTGAAGGCGCCGTAGCCGTCGAGCACGATGTGGTGTCCGCGCAGGTACCAGAACCAGCGCGCCTCGCCGACGCGCAGCACCGCACCCGCCACCAGCCGGTCGGTGAGCAGGTCGATCGGGGCGCCGAATTCCGCGCGCATCCACTCGTGCGCGGCGGCGACCGGGTCGTCGTGGTGGCGCAGATCGATCAGCGGCAGCTCGGTCTCGACCGGGATGGTGTGGTCGACGACCTGATACGGGACGCCGTCGGATTCGCCGATGCGCACCAGCGGGGAGCCGTATGCGTGCGCTGCCTCGGCCGTGACCTGTTGCAGCACAGCGGCATCCAGCTCGCCGGTGATGTCGACGTACTGGGCGATGGTGATCGGGACATCGGGGTCGAGCAGTTGTGCGTACCAGACACCCAGCTGGGCGGGGGTCAGCGGGAACGGCGCCGACGCGGCCTCCGCTTCCTGTGGTCGCGCGCTGAACCCACCCAACTCCGTACCGTGCACCAGAGCCTCCTCGAATCGCGAAAAAACAGCAGACCGAACGCTTTTCGGGCAGCACGAAGACACCGCAGTACTCCGTGAGACCGAGAATTTCGGCAAGAGCGCAGTGGGCGTGACGCCGCACTCGCGCAGGATCCCCGACAGATCATGTGGACGAGATCGACGACCGGTCGGCCGTCGGCGTGACAGACGGTTCGTGTCTGTCACGGGTGCCTAGCTGTTGATCGTTCCTCCAACATCGCGGCCGCGGCTCGAACCTCGCGCCCCGGCGTTGTCACTTACATCACATGGCTGCCTGTCCATGCATTGCAGACACTAGGCGGTCAGTTAATAAAAAGGAACTTTTTCCGATAAAAAAACCGAACAAGCGTCCAGTCGGTTCGGAGGGTGGCCCACGACCTGGGCATCAGTGTGTGCCACACCACATCTTCGCCAGATGTGTGAGCTGCCACACTTTCAGAACCGGAGACTATGAGCCGAAACGTTGCATCTGCGTTGCATCGGCCCCGAGGCGCCGGTCGAGCACCCGGATCTTGGCTTCGATCTGCGCATACAGTGGCGAATCGCGGTCGACGGTGGCCCGGTACGCGGCCCATGCGGCGGCGTCGTCACGGCCTTCCGGACCCGCTGTCCACCGGCGCAGCACGCCGGGATCGGCCGAAGCGAGCACCGCGGTGCGCAGCCGCACGCGAAGCTCGTCCCGGATGTCACAAATGCCGGGAGCAGAGGATCGCGGGAGCACCGGACCGGCGTACAAGCGCAATGCGGATTCGATATCACCGGAGTCGAGTGCGGCCCGCAGCGCCTCCACATCGGTTGCGACATGCACCCGGAGACGGTATGGACGCGATCCGACGACCGTCGCGCCGACCACCGACCGCAAGCGCGACATCGCCGCGCGGATCGTGCCGTTGTCCAGATCGGTGTCGTCGAGCAGCAGCGCCAGATGATCGGCGCCCAGTCCTTCGGGATGCTCGGTCAGCAGGAGCAGGATCTCGGCATGGCGTTGCGAGAGCGGCACCCGCTCCCCCGCCACGCTCAGCTGTGGCTGACCGAGGCCGAGCACATCGAGCCCGAGCCGGGCCGGTCCCGCGTCGGCGCCCGCGTCGCCGGTGCGTTGCGGCTCCGCGGCCGCCCCGCCGCGGCCCGCGCGCATCGCCCGGAGAACGAGATCCATCTCGGCCGCCGTGGCCGCCGCTTTCACCAGAGCGAGGATCTCGGGCTTGGCCACCCGCATCCCGCCGGCAATCATCAGCACGCCGATCAACCGGCCGTCCGGCTCGTGCACCGGCGCCGCCGCGCCGGTGATCTGGTGCATGCGATGGAGGAAATGTTCGGGTCCGTGGATCCAGGTCGCCCGGCCGGTGCGGACGACGAGACCGACCGCGTTCGTGCCGATCCGGCGTTCGCTGAGATCGTCGCCCTCGCGCACGCCGATCTCGGCGGCGGCGGCGACCTGCTCGGGATGGCCGTGTACCGACAGCACCCGGCCGAACTGGTCGGCGACCGTCACGATCAGTCCGGCGCGCGCCGCGTCCTGGACCAGCAGTTTGTCGATCAGTGGCATCAGTGCGGCGATGGGATGAGCATCCCGGTAACGCACCAGATCGGCACCGCGAAGACCGCGTCCGTCGAGAACGTCCGTCGGATCGATTCCGCCACGCACACTGCGTAGCCAGGATTCGAGTACGAGCGGACGCAGCAGGCCGGCCAGCTGGGTCAGCTGTTCACCACCGGCACTGAGAAAACCATGGGCCTGTGCGGCATAGGCTTCCAGAGCTCCGAGCTGTGCGCCCGACTCCGCCGCCTGCCGTGGGGGCCGCCCACCTGCGAGATTGCTGACCATTTGCCTTTCTTTCCCGCTACAAACTGTACCGGTCAGTTATCAGCCGCTTCGCCAGAAGTGTGGGTTTGTCCCGCAGGTCACATTGTGGTAGCAAATGTCACTTCGTCACACCGCATAGAGATCGGCTATCAGTGCCGCAAGCAGCACTACCGCGGCCTGCGGACCACGGTGCAGTGGCACCGGTACGACGGACAGATCGGCGACCGTGAGGCCCTCGATGCCGTGTACCCGGCCGCACTCGTCGACGACGGCGCGCGGGTCACCGACGGGACCCATCCGGCAGGTACCCGAAAGATGCTGGGACGTCCCCAGATACGTGCGTAGCCAGGTGTCGTCGACGGTGCCGAGTGGCAGGCCGAGCACCTGTGCCGCGACGTCGATCCCGGCGCGCAGCCGGTCGCGATCGCGGGCGCTGCGCAGATAGCCCTGGTCGATACGGGCCGGGACAGCCGGGTCTGCCGAGCCGAGCGTCAGTTCGCCGGTCGCCTCCGGCGACATCAGCGCGACCCCGAGCCTGCGCAGGCCCGGCGTGAACATAGGGGTATACGGGCGCAGCTCGAGATCGTCGAGCTCCAGGACGTATTCGAGGGCGACCGTCGTCGACTCCGGCACCGGTCCCCGGTACTCGATGCCGATCTCCGGATGATCGGTGCACCAGGCGCCGACCGGCGCGGGCAGCACGACCGGAATACCGAGCGAGCGCAGCTGCGACTCGGGGCCGATCCCGGAGCGGATCAGCAGCGCCGCCGACTCGATGGCGCCCGCGCAGACGATCACCCGATCGGCGAAGGTCGTTCCGCGCTCGCGCCCACGCGCCCACTCCGCACCGATGACTCGCGAGCCGCGCAGCAGCAGCCGGGTCACCGTTGTCCCGCCGGTGACATCCAGGTTGGGCCGGGTGAGCGCGGAATAGAGATGGGTGAGCGCGGGTCCGGCGCGGCGGCCACCCGCCACCGCCAGCGGTACTCGCCCGAAACCGTCGGCACCAAGCGATGCCGGCCTGCCCGCGCCCGTATCCGGCGGCCGGCCAGGGTCCCCGCCGGCGGTCGAACTCGCGGGGACGGCGTTGAGATCGGCGATTTCGGCGAAGCCCAGTGCCGCGCAGCGGTCGGCGAACTCCCTGCTGACCGGAGCGGGATCGGCGGTGCGCTGGACCGGGATCGGGCCGCGTGCGCCGTGTCCGGGCGCGGAACCGAAATCCCGATCGGATTCCAGCTCGGCGAGCAGCGGCAGCACCGCGTCGAACGACCAGCGTGCGCTGTCGGCCGCCGCGCTCCACGCCGCGAAGTCGGCGGCGGTCGGGCGGACGAAGTAGCTGCCGTTGATCGCGCCCGACCCGCCGATCAGCTTGCCCCGCACGATATTTCCCGGGTACCGCCACACCACACCGGAATCCGGGCCGACCGGAAGATGCCCCGGATCGAGCAGGTGGGCAGGCATCTCGACAGCCGACGCCCAGACCGGTCCCGCTTCCAGCACCCGGACCGTGTGCGCCGGGTCGGCGCTGAGCCGGGCCGCGAGCACGCACCCGGCCGACCCGGCCCCGACGACGAGAGTGCTGGTCACGCAGCGAAACTCAGCGCGGCGGCACGCTCGGCTTGAGCGCCTCGAAGCTGCGCGCCCTGATGACGCCGAGCCACAGGCCACTGCCGTAGGCGACGTCGTCGAGACGCTTGTAAGCGACATAGCGCACCGGGTCGAGCCCACCGGAATCGCGATGGGTGAACCAGTCGGCCAGCCCGTCGGCCAGCGCCATGGTGATCGCGATCTTGCGGATCCGCCGCGAGGCGAGCACCGCGACCAGCGTCACCGGCCAGTAGTCGCGGCACATCGCCGAAGCCAGCCGCCACATTCCGGCGAAATAGCCGCGCGCCAGATACACCGCCGCGATGCGGGTCGGGTTGTCCAGTTCGGTGAACACCCGCCGCATCCGCACCAGCGCGGTGGCCAGCGTGACCAGCCCGCCGAGCAGGCCCCACTTGGACAGCGTCGCGAACAGAATGCTCGCGAGCACGGTCCAGGTCGGCACCGACAGCGGCGAGACCATCCCCGCGTGCCGTTTGCCCAGCGGTGCGGCGCCGGTGCCGTAGAAAAGCTTTCGGCCGAACCAGGCGCGGAAGGCCACCCGATGATCGTGGGCGACGTGCGCGGCCGGCTCGTAGCGCAGCCGCCAGCCCGCCCGCTCCAGCCGCCAGCACAGGTCGACGTCCTCGGCCACCTGCATCGACTCGTCGAAACCGCCCTCGCCGAGCAGCGCCGCGCGCCGGGCGAGCAGCGCCGCGCTCGGCACATAGGACACGACTCCGCGCGCGTGCACAGCGGACTCGCGCCTGCCCAGGTCGAGCGAGGACCGGGTGTGCTCGTAGCGCGCCAGTGCGTTGGACTCCTTGTCCAGTGCGACGATGCGCGGCGCGACCAGCGCGACCTGCGGGTCGCTGAAGTGCCCGAGCATCACTTCCAGCCAGCCGCTGCGTGGTACGACGTCGGAGTCGAGGAACGCGACGAAGCCCGTTGTCGCCGCCCGTAATCCGGCATTGCGCGCGGCCGCCGGACCCAGCGGGGTCTCGTGGCGCAGCACCGTCACCTGACCGCGGCCCTGACGCGGCGGGATGCGCACCGGTTCGTCGGAGCCGTCGTCGACGACGATGACGTTGTGCCCCCGCAGCGTGGCCAGCAGCCGCAGCAGGCCGTCGGCGTTGTTGTAGAGCGGGATGACGACGGTGACGTCGTCGAGCGAGGGCAGCAGCCGCGGCCGCGGGTTCGCCACACCGGAATCGAGCAGCCGGCGGGCGACGATCGCGGACTTGGTATCGGTCACCTCCAGGTACCCGTCGCCGATCAGCTCGGCGGCCTCCGGGGCCAGGCGCAGCATCCGCGCGGGCGATCCACCGATCAGGATCCGACCCCCGGAAAATGCGCGTACCCGTGGATCGATCCGTACCCCGAAGCCGTCGGGCAGACGATCATGGCGCATTCCTCGCATGCTATGCGCACTCGAGCTCGCAGACATCATCACCCCACAAAAAAGGAGGAAAGTCCGCCAGAAATGCCGCCGTGACCGGTAACCGGACGCGTCAACAAGATCGGCAGCGCACTTCCGGCAACTGGCCTACCTATCCGAGTGGACTCTCGTTGCACGCCTTGGCAGGAGCACGCTTCACGGTCAACGGCAGCGACACCCGGCCTCGGGTACGAACCGGGCGCGAATGGTCGACCGCGGGTCTGGGAATCGTGCGTCCAGGCATCGACAGCGCCGCTTCGCCATAGCCCTGAACGCATTCCGGGTCGGGGCCGTTGGCGGGCAGGCCGGTGAAGAACTTCGCCGCCATGCAGCCGCCGCGGCACGCGTCGTAGTGCGAGCACTTGGTGCAGGCGCCACCGTCGACCGGCTCGCGCAGTTCGGCGAACAGCTCCGAGGTGGTCCACACCGCGTCGAAACCGCCGTCGGCGACGATGTTTCCGGCCTTGAACCGGTCGTGGATGGCGAAGGGGCAGGCGTAGACGTCGCCCACCGGATCGACCAGGCACACCACCCGGCCCGCGCCGCACATGTTCAGGCCCGGCAGCGCGGAACCGAAGGCGGACAGGTGGAAGAACGAGTCGCCGGTGAGCACGCCCTCGCCGTTGGCGACCAGCCAGTCGTAGAGCTCGCGCTGCTGCTCGGGCAGCGGGTGCAGTTCGTCCCAGACGTCGGCGCCGCGGCCCGACGGGCGCAGCCGGGTCAGGCGCAGGGTCGCGCCGTAACGGTCGGCGATGGCCTTGAATTCGTCGAGCTGGGCGATGTTGTGGCGGGTGGCCACGACCGAGAGCTTGGCGTCCTTGAAGCCCGCGTTGTGCAGGTTCTCCAGGGCGCGGATCGCGGTGTCGTAGGAGCCGGGGCCACGCACGGCGTCGTTGACCGCGGCGTCGGCGCCGTCGAGGGAGATCTGCACGTCGACGTAGTCACTGGCGGCCAGCCGGGCGGCGACCTCCTCGTTGATGCGAACGCCGTTGGTGGAGAACTTGACCCCCACGTGGTGGGCGGTGGCGTAGTCGACCAGTTCCCAGAAGTCCGGGCGCACCGTCGGCTCGCCGCCACCGATGTTGACGTAGAAGATCTGCATGCGCTCGAACTCGTCGATCAGCGCCTTGCACTGCTCGGTCGTCAACTCGTTCGGGTCACGACGCCCCGACGAGGACAGGCAGTGCACGCACGACAGGTTGCACGCGTAGGTGAGTTCCCAGGTCAGGCAGATCGGTGCGGCCAGACCCGATTCGAAGCGGTCGATCAGCCTGCCGCCCTGGGTGGTGTCCGTGGAGGCAGGCATGCTCACCGGCGTCACCGGGGTGACCGGGCCCGGTGCGGGCACGATCATGTCGGTGTCGGCCAGTTGCGCGAGCGCCTTGATGTGCACGTCGGACGCGCCGACGCCCTTGGCCCGCAGCGCGTCCCGCACCGAGGCATGGGCGGGCAGCGACTGCACCACGTCGACGAGGTCGCGGCTCTTCAGGAACGAGAGCTTGCGAGTGCCGAAGTGGTACAGCAGCGCACCGAAGGATTCCGGTCGCAGCGAGACGCGCGGATGCAGCGCCCAGCGGGTATCGAGATCGAGCACGCCTGCCTCCATGGTCAGTACACGCCGCACATGCCGTCGATGCTGACCTCTTCGATCAGCGTCTCGGTGACCAGGTCTTCGTCGGATTCGACGGTCGCACGCGTTGCGTTCTCGGGCATGACTACCTCCATTGTGTTGCCGGTCACCGCCGACTTTAACGTCAGTCACTGCCATAAAGGGGCGGAATTCGAAAATCTCGATGGCCGCGAGCGCTCTGGGGCGCCCCTCTAGACTTCCGGGAGCAGGACGGGAACGGGCCGAACGCCCGGTGGCAGTAGAGGTGAGGCGGAAGCTTGCGTAACCACGGAGGGGCAGGAAGCGGCGCGCATTCCACACTCTCGGAGACCGAGATCGTCGAGGCCGCGCTACGAGTCGTGCGCGAGGACGGCGTGGAGAAGCTGTCGATGCGCAGACTCTCCCGCGAGCTCGGCGTCTCGCCGATGGCGCCGTATTACTACGTCGCCGACAAACGGGAACTGCTCGACCTGGTGGCCAGCGCCGCGCTGCTCGGGGTACGTAAACCCTCGCGCGAGTCGGGCCCGTGGCAGGAGCGCCTGCGCGATCTGATCGATCAGATAGACGATAAACTGCGCAGGCATCCCGGCCTGGGCGACATCCTGCTCGAGCAGATGCTCGGCAAGCAGCTCGACCTGATCGACGCGGTGATGGAGATCCTGTTCGACGCGGGCTTCAGCGACCGCAACGTGCTGGCCGCCTATGCGACCATCCACACCTACCTGTTCGGCCGCAGCCGGGTGAATCCGCGTGACCGCTCCGCCCCCGCGGACGTGCTGCTGCCCGAGGCGGTGGCACGGGCCACGAAGTACATGGCGGACCTGCGCGGCAAGTACTCCTACGACTTCGGGATGGAGGTGCTGGTCGCCGGTCTCGAGGCACAGCTTGCCCTGCAGGCGCGTCCCGACCTAGCATGAAACTGAAACACGTTCTAGTTTTGTTCGAGAGGACGACATGACCACAGTCGAGGTTCCGCACGGTTCGCGCTCGGTGGTGCTGCGGGTGGCCGCGGTGATCGCCGAAACGGCCGACACCAACTCCGTGGTCTTCGAGGTGCCCGCCGACCTCCGCGAACGCATGACCTACTCGCCGGGCCAGTTCCTGACCCTGCGCATCCCCAGTGACCAGACCGGCTCGGTCGCGCGCTGCTACTCGCTGGCCAGCTCGCCGTTCACCGACGATCTGCCCAAGGTGACGGTCAAGCGCACCGAGGGCGGCTACGGCTCGAACTGGCTGTGCGACAACATCTCCGCGGGCGACCAGCTCGAGGTGCTGCCACCGTCGGGCGTCTTCACGCCCAAGAACCTCGACGAGAACCTGCTGCTGTTCGGCGCGGGCAGCGGCATCACCCCGGTGATGTCGATCCTGAAGTCGGCGCTGTCGCAGGGCACCGGCAAGGTCGTGCTGGTCTACGCCAACCGCGACGCGAACTCGGTGATCTTCGCCGACGAGCTGCGCGAGCTCGTGGGCAAGCACCCGCAGCGGCTCACCGTCATCCACTGGCTCGAACCGCTGCTCGGGCTGCCGACCGCCGACATGCTCTCGACGCTGGTCGCGCCCTACACCGCCTACGAGGCGTTCATGTGCGGGCCGAAGCCGTTCATGGACCTGGTGCACGACGCGCTGGCCACCCTGGAGGTGCCGCGCGCCCGCACCCACGCCGAGGTGTTCAACTCCCTGGCCGGTGACCCGTTCGCCGACCACGCCCCCGTCGAGGTCAGCGACGAAGAGGCCGCCGACGCCGCGACGGTCGAGGTGGAGCTCGACGGGCAGGTGCACGAGCTGTCGTGGCCGCGTAAGCGGACCCTGGTCGACATCATGCTCGACAAGGGCCTGGACGTGCCCTACTCCTGCCAAGAGGGCGAGTGCGGGTCCTGCGCCTGCACCGTGCTCGAGGGCAAGGTGGAGATGGGCAACGCCGAGATCCTCGACCCCGAGGACATCGAGAACGGCTACATCCTGGGCTGCCAGGCGCGACCGGTCACCGACCACCTGAAGATCCAGTTCTGAGCCGGGTTCACCGCATCGCGCGGTACACCGCCCGCAGCTCCGGTGACAGGTGCTCTGCGGCGTAGCTCAACGCGGTGCGGCCCATGCTCGGCGCGTAGACGTCGAGGAAGCCGGTGAGCACCGCGGGGTCGGCACGTTTGCCGACCTCGCGCAGCATCCAGCCCAGCGCCTTCTGGATGAGGTCGCGGCGGTCGTCGAGCAGCTTCGCGGCCAGTTCCAGCGTCGTGCTCGCGTCGCCGGCCTTGATGAAAGCGAAGGTCGACAGCAGCGCCACCCGCCGCTCCCACAGCGAATCCTGCTGTGCCAGCTGGAACAGCAAGGCGCGGTCCTGGTCGAGCAGCCAGGGGCCGATGATGTGCTCGGCGGAGGCGTCGACCAGATCCCAGTTGTTCACCCGGCCCCGGCGCACGGCGTCGAGGTAGAACTCGACCATCTCCGCGCGGGCGGCGTCGTCGCGGGTGCGCGGTTTCGAGGCGGCGGCAAAGCGGGCGTTCAGGATGAGCAGGGCGGCCAGGCGCTCCTCGTGGGCCGGGCTGTCGAGCAGCTCGCCGATCTGCTTCAACGGCAGGGTGGCGAACTGTTTCGCGACCTTTCTGGTGGCGGGGACGCGGACGCCGAGGAAGACGTCACCCTCGCCGTATTCGCCGGGGCCGGTCTTGAAGAAGCGCTGTAGGTGTTGCGCGTCAGCCGGATTCGCCAGTTCGGCCAGTGCGGACCGCACCTGGTCGGCAGTTGGAGCCTCGGACACCACGCACACCTCCGATCGACGGACAGCCACCCGTATTCAACACCGGTGCACCGACAATCCGTGGCAGGTAGCCAGGGCACCGACACGGCCATGCGGCGGCAGTCGCCGTATGCCGGCGGGTGGCGCGGAGCGGTGCGGTCAGAGCTCGGTGGCGCCGAGGAGTCGACCGGATTCGAAGGTCGCCGCGCTGGCGGGCAATTCACCGGGAAGTCCGCTCTTGCGGACCGTGACGGTGCCGTTGCCCGTCGTCGGGCGGCCGAGCTCGTCCATCTTGCGAATGGTCTGCGCGGCGACGGCCTGGGCGCTGTCGAACAGGCGCACACCGTCGGGCAGCGCGGCGACGATGGCGTCGATGACCAGCGGATAGTGCGTGCAGCCGAGGACAACGCCCTCGACGTCGGCCGGGGTGCGCGCGGCGGCGTCGGCGATGGAGTCGCGGATGGCGGGCAGGTCGCCGCGGTCGATCGCGTCGGCCAGGCCGTGGCAGGCCACGCCGACGACCTTGGCGTCACCGGCGAAACGGGCGATCAGGTCGGCCTGGTAGCGGCTGGCGGTGGTCGCCGCGGTCGCCCACACGGCCACCGACCGGCACTGCGCCGCCGCTGGCTTGATCGCGGGCACAGTCCCGATCACCGGCACCGATTCCCCCACCGCGGCCCGCACATGATCCAGCGCCGTCACGCTCGCGGTATTGCACGGCAGCACGATCACTTCGGCGCCCAGTTCGAGCGCCTGCCGCGCCGCGCCGAGCACCCGCTCGACCACCCAGTCCTCCGGTTTGGGCCCCCACGGTGCGCCCTCGGGGTCGAGCAGGAGCAGCAGATCCACGTCGGGACGCAACTTGCGCAACCACGCAGCCGTCGGCAGCAGGCCTAGGCCGGAATCGATAAGCGCGACGATCACGGGGTCCACCGTATTACAGGCACCCACATCGGCCTGTCGCGACCGTGCGCCCGCCGATTCGGCGCGGCTAGACCAATTCGATCTCGTCGAACCCGACGGTCAGGTTGTGCCGCCGCTCGCGCAGGACACCGCCTTCACGGTGGGCGACCCCTTCGGCGAACTCCAGCCGCAGCGTCGCGCGCCGGACGTCGACCTCGCGGACGACGCCACAGATACCGACGAACGGCCCCGCCGGGAACTGGACGACATCACCGGGCGCGTAATCGGTAAACCCCACGCCGCCACAGTAATCCAGTTCCGCGGCGACGGACAGAGCCGTCGCCCCGGGTCAGCCCGCCGCGGCGAGGAGGTCGGCCACCGGGGTCTCGGTTGCCAGTTTGGCGCGCAGCTTCATCACCTGGCCGGTCAGGCCGGCACCGAGGACGGCGGTGAGGATGCCGTCGCGGGAGTAGTAGGCGAGGAATTTGCGGCCGTCGTCGGTGACCACGGTGACGTCGTCGCTGGGCGACGGGGTGCCGAGGGCCTGGATCTTGACGTCGTACTGGTCGCTCCAGAAATACGGCACCCTGGCCGCGGTCGGGGCCGCGCCGCCGAGGAGCGCGGTGACCAGGAGTTTCGCCTGCTCACCGGCGCTGGTCCAGTGCTCGACGCGCTTGCGGACGCCGGTGTCGTGCTGCCAGGCGGCGACATCGCCGACCGCCCACACACCGTCGGCGGAGGTGCGGCCGACCTCGTCTGCGAGCACACCGCCCCCGGCGGACTTGTCGGCGAGTTCGATGCCGGAATCGGCCAGCCAGTCGGTGACCGGGACCGAGCCGACACCGATCACGACCAGGTCGGCGTCGATCTCGGTGCCGTCGGTGAGCATCGCGCCACGCACCCGGCCGGAATCGTCGGCGCGCAGCGTGTCGACGCCGACGCCGCAGCGCAGGTCGACGCCCTCCTCGCGATGCATGCGGGCCACCAGGCCGCCGATCTGCTCGCCGAGCACCGAGGCGAGCGGGGTCGGCTGCGGCTCGACGAGACTCACCTCGACTCCGGCAGCGCGGAAACTGGCCGCCAGTTCACAGCCGATGAAACCGGCGCCGATGATCAGCGCCCGGTTCGCCCTGTCCAGTTCCGCGCGCAGGGTCTGCGCGTCCTCGTGGGCGCGCAGCACGTGCACACCCGCCACCTCGGACAGACCGGGCAGCCTGCGCGGGCGCAGGCCGGTCGCGATGATCAGCTGGCCGTAGTCGATGCTGGTGCCGTCGGCGAGGGTGACGGTGCGCGCGGCGGTGTCGACCCCGGTGACCGCGGTGCCAAGGCGCAGCTCGATGTACTTCTCCGCGAAGAACTCCGGCGGGCGCAGCGTGGTGTCGTCGGTCTCGCCGCGGACGAACTGCTTGGACAGCGGCGGACGATCGTAGGGCGGGCGCGACTCGTCGCCGAGCAGGACCACCCCACCCTCGTATCCGGCCCGCCGCAGTTCCTCCGCGGTGCGCAGGCCTGCCAGACCCGCTCCGACGATCACGATGGGCGCACTCATACCTGTGTCCTCTCGGCATGTGCGGCGCTCTCCGTGCTCGCGCGAGCCACCGCCGCCGGGCGCTGACCGCTCATGCCATGTCCTTGTGTCGCGGGCCACTACGGCCCCCAGATGTTTGTACCAGTGCGCCCGGTCACCGGTGACACCCACGTCGCAACACAACCGTGCCGGTTCCGGTATAGACCGGGCGGTCAATCAGGAGTAGACCGAGGTCAGAGGTATTTCCGTCTCATCGAGGAGGCTTTCCCCTATGTTCACCGACAGCCGTGCACAGGATTTTCTCGCCGTCGTGCTCGGCGCATTCACCGCGCTGTCGCCCCTGTGGGTCAGCACCAACGACAACGCCCGCTGGACGTTGATCGTGCTCGGCGTGCTCATCGCGGCGACCGGGCTGATCCAGATGGTCAGGGCTGAGATGGCCGCCGCCGACTACGCCATGGGCCTGTTCGGCGTCCTGCTGTTCATCTCGCCGTGGGCGATGGACTTCACCGCCTTCCGCGGCGCATCCATGACCGCATGGGTGGTCGGAGTAGTGACGGTGGTGGTGGCGGTCGCCGCGCTGCCCGCGATGAATGCCCGCTTGCACAATATGGCTCCGCATCATTGATGCCGGGCCGACATGTCGGGCGCCGCAACGCGAAACGCGATGGCGACGCCCGGCAACTCATTCTGGATGCCGCCGAAAGCCTGTTCGCCGCACAAGGTTTCGACGCCACCCCGACCGCGGCCCTGGCCGCGGCCGCCGGCGTGCCCAAGGGTCTGGTCTTCTACTATTTCCCCACCAAGAACGCGATCCTGTCCGCGCTCATGCGCGAGCGCGTCCCGGAACACCCGATCGACGACGTGAACGCCGTCGTCGCCCCCGGTGACCCGGCCACCAGCCTGATCAACCTCGACACCGCCATCAACCTGCGCGACCACCATTCCTCGGTCCTGCGCGTCATCATGTGGCGCGAGGCCGACACCCACCCCGACGTCCGCCGCCGCCTGCGCCAGCTCCGCGACCAGCTCCTCGACGTCACCGCCCGCGTCCTCCAGGAAAGCGTCCCCACCCCCATCCGTCCCAGCACCCTGCGCGCTTGCGCCGCCGCCTGGGTCTCGGCCATGTTCGCCATCGCGGGCACCGACCGCCTACACGCGCTCGACGACATCCCGGTCCCCACCACCGACGACCTGCTCTCGGTCGCCCAGGTGGTCGCCGCGGGCATGACCCACCTCGGCTGACCGGCGCAGCACGCGCACGGCAAGCAGGCCGAGCACGGCGTGTAGCAGCCCCGCGGTCACGGCGACGACATGCAGTCCATCCACGAACGCGGCGCGCGCGTCCGCCAGCACGACCGGCGCGAGAGCGGGCAGGTGCAGGGTCTCGCCGAGGGTCGGCGCCAGCTCGGGGCCGTGCAGCCGGAACAGCAGCGCGGCCAGCGAGCCGAAGACCGCGATCCCGACGGCGTTGCCGAGTTCGTTGCCGGTCTCGGCGAGCGCGGCGGCCGAACCGGCCCGTTCGGGCGGGACCGCGGCGACGGCGATATCGGCGACCACGCTGAACGAGATGCCGTAGCCGATGCCCGCGACGGCGGTCGAGGCGATGTACCAGCCCGCGCCGCCCGTATCACCGGCGAACAGCAACAGGAACAGTCCGGCGGCGATGGCGAAGTGCGCGCCGATCAGCGCCGCCGACTGCCCGATCCGGGCGACGACCGCGGGCGTGCCAACCGCGGCCACGGTGAGCACGACGGCACCCGGGACCGCGAGCAAGGCCGCGTGGGCGACCGTCAGGCCGAGCACGGATTGCAGATAGGTGCTCGCGAGATAGGCGGTCGCCGACCACGCGGCCAGCGGCAGGAATCCGGTGACGATCGCGATCGTGAACACCGGACTGCGGAACAGTCCGAAGTCGATGAGCGGGTGCGCGATCCGGAACTGCCTGCGCACGAACCAGCTCAGCAACGCGAGGCCGGCGAGCCCGGCGACCGACCCGGACGCGGACAGACCGTCCGCCGCCGCGTGCTTGACCGCGTACATGGTGAGCAGCAGTCCGGCGGCCGAGGCGAGCACACTCGCCACATCGACCCGGCCGACGCTGGTCTCGCGCACCTCACGCAGCAGCACCGGCGCGAACACCAGGAACACCAGCAGCACAGGCAGGTTGATCAACAGCACCGATCCCCACCAGAACCTGGTGAGCAGCTGCCCCGCCACGATCGGACCCACCGCGAAGCCCGCGGCGAAGGTGGCGGCGAAGATCCCGATCGCCTGTGCGCGCGTGCGCGGGTCGGCGAACAGGATGCTCAGGATCGCCAGCGCCGACGGCAGCAGCGTCGCTCCCGCCACGCCCATCAGCACCCGCAGGCCGATCAGGATCTCGGCGCTGGGCGCGAAAGCCGCTGCCGCCGAGGCGAGTCCGAACACCGCGGCGCCGATCATCAGCAGCCGGAGCCTGCCGTACCGGTCGCCGATGCTGCCGAACGCGATCAGCAGCGAGCCGACCGCGAAACCGTAACTGTCCAGGATCCACAGGGATTGGTCCGCGGTCGGGGTGAGCGCGTCGATGATCGCAGGCATGGCGAGGAACAGCACCGAGCCGTCCATGGCGACCAGCAGGACGGGGCCGAGAATCACCAGCAGACCCAGCCAGGCCCGCAGCGCCGAAGGGGGTGTGTCGAGTCGAGTCATGTCCCCGAATCTGCGGCAGCCCGCCACCGCCAACCAGACCCGGTGATGGGTACACCTCGCAGGGATACCCGCGGGTCGGCCGCCGTGCCTACGATCGGAAGGCATGGAACTGGAAAGCCTCGGCGCATTCCTCAAGACCCGCCGCGACCGGATCACGCCCGAGCGCATCGGGCTGCGCACCTACGGCGCCACCCGCCGGGTGTCCGGGCTGCGCCGTGAGGAGCTCGCGCAGCTGGCCGGGGTCAGCGCGGGGTATTACACGCGCCTAGAACAGGATCAGGCGGGTACGGCATCCGCGCAGGTCATCGAGGCCATCGCGCGGGTGCTGCGGCTCGATGCCGCCGAGACCGCACACCTGCACAACCTGGCCGGGCTGCCCGCGGCGCCGCGCCTGACCCGTGCCGAGCCCGAACGCGCGCATCCCCGGGTCCTCGCGCTGCTCGACGCGCTCGGCGACACCATGCCCGCCGTCGTCCTCGGCCGCCGCGGTGACGTGCTTGCCTGGAACCGCACCGGGCACGCCCTGTTCGCCGAGCATCTGGTCTTCGCCGCCCCCACCGAACCCGAGCTGCGTCCGTCGATCCCGCGCATGTTCTTCCTGGACCCGCTCACCAGGGACCTGCACCGCAATTGGTCCGAGCTGGCGCGGATACATGTCGCCTACCTGCGCCTCACCGCGGGCCGCTACCCCACCGACGGTCACCTGGCCGAACTGATCGGCGAACTGTCCATGCGCAGTGCCGAATTCGCCGCACTGTGGGCCGAGGGCGAAGTCGCCGACTGCACGGTCGGCGCCATGCACCTGCATCACCCCACCGTCGGAACCGTCGACGTCGACTACCAGGTGTGGCTGCAGCCGGACAGCCCCGACCATCGGCTCGAGGTCTACACCCCGCGCGACGCGGGCGCGGCCGACGCGCTGCGGCTGCTCGGCCGTGCGACGGCAGAGCGTGCGAGTGACCCGGTGGCGTCGTCTCCACGGGATACGACGCCACCGGGCCCGGTCAGCCGGCGATGATCGACTCCGCGACGCCCGGTGGGACCGGGGCGTAGGAGTCGAACACCATGGCGTAGGTCGCCCGGCCCCGGGTCTTCGAGCGAAGGTCCCCGATGTAGCCGAACATCTCCTGGAGCGGGGTCAGAGCGCGCACGACGTGGGCGCCGCCTCGCTGGGTGAGGTCGGTGACGCGGCCGCGGCGGGCGTTCAGGTCACCGATCACCTCGCCGACATACTCCTCGGGGGTGACGACCTCGACGGCCATCACCGGTTCGAGGAGCACCGGCTTCGCCTTCGCGACGGCGGTTCGCACCGCTGCCGCGCCTGCCAGCCGGAATGCCAGGTCCGACGAATCCTGCACGTGGGCGGCGCCGTCGAGCAGCGTCACCTTCACGTTCACCAGGGGGAAGCCGGCCAGCGCGCCGACGCGCAGCGCGTCCTGCGCGCCCGCGTCGACCGCGGGGATGTACTCCCGCGGTACGCGCCCGCCCGCGACCCGGCTCTCGAATTCGTAGACCGCGCCGTCGGCGGCCACGTGCGGCTCCAGCGCGATCACCACCTTGGCGAACTGGCCGCGTCCACCCACCTGCTTGCGATGGGTGTACTCGAGCAGATCCACTGCGGCGGTGACGGTCTCGCGATAGGCCACCCGCGGTGCGCCGATCTCGGCCTCGACCCGGAACTCCCGCTTCATCCGGTCGACCAGGATCTCCAGATGCAGTTCGCCCATGCCGCCGACGACCGTCTGGCCGGTCTCGGTGTCGACGGACACGGTGAACGTCGGATCCTCCTCGGCCAGACGAGCCAGGGCGACGCCGAGCTTGTCCTGATCCGCGCGGGTCCGCGGTTCGATCGAGACCGCCAGCACGGGGTCGGGGAAGGTCATCGACTCCAGCACGATCGGGGCGTTCCGATCGCACAGGGTGTCGCCGGTGCCCGTCTCCTTCAGACCGACCACCGCACAGATCTGACCGGCCTGCACCCGATCGACGGCGATCTCGGTGCTCGAATGCATCTGGAACAGCTTGCCGAGGCGCTCCTTTCGTCCGTTCGTCGAATTCAGTACGGCCACACCGGGTTCGATGCGGCCCGAGTAGACCCGCAGGTACACGAGCTTGCCGAAGAACGGGTGCAGCGCGACCTTGAACGCCAGGGCCGCGAACGGCTCGGCGATATCGGGTGCGCGCTCGATGTTCTCGCCCTCCGGTGAGAAACCGTGCACCGCAACGACATCCAGCGGCGACGGCAGGTAGTCGACGACGGCGTCCAGCAGCGGTTGCACGCCGATGTTGGCCAGCGCCGAACCGCACAGGACGGGGTAGGCGCGCGCGTCGACCGTCATCGTGCGGATGGCGGCCTTGAGCTCGGCGACCGGGATCGCCGCACCGGCGAGGTAGCGCTCCAGCACCGCCTCGTCGGCCTCGGCGACCGCGGCCACCAGCGCCTCGCGGTGCTGTTCGGCCTTGACGCGCAGGTCGTCCGGGATCTCGACGACCTCGAAACGCGCACCGCGGTCGGTGTCACCACGCCACACCTTCGCCGTCATCTCGACCAGGTCGACGATGCCCTCGAACTCGCCCTCCGCGCCGATCGGCAGCTGAATCACCAACGGCCGCACGCCGAGTCGCTCCGCGATGGTCCGCACGGTGAAGGCGAAATCCGCACCGAGCTTGTCCATCTTGTTGACGAAGCAGATCCGTGGCACGCCGTACCTGTCGGCTTGGCGCCACACCTGCTCCGACTGCGGCTCGACGCCCTCCTTGGCATCGAACACGGCGACCGCACCGTCGAGCACGCGCAGCGATCGCTCCACCTCGACGGTGAAGTCGACGTGGCCCGGGGTGTCGAGGATGGTGATCTCGTGCTCGTTCCACCAGCAGGTGGTGGCCGCGGCGGCGATGGTGATGCCGTGCTCGCGCTCCTGGATCATCCGGTCCATGGCGGCGGTCCCGTCGTGGACCTCGCCGAGGGTGCGGGTGACGCCGGTGTAGAACAGCACCCGCTCGGTGGTGGTGGTCTTGCCCGCGTCGATGTGGGCGGCGATGCCGATATTGCGCATGCGGGCGAGGTCGGCGCGTGGTCTGGTCATGGGAATCCCCCAGTGGGTCGACAAGTTCGGTCGAAAAGTCGACGCTCGCCAGTTGTGCGTTCCACCGGACGGCACGGGCGTCGGATCACGCGGCGCCACACCGGCGCCCGAAGACCCGATGTGAACTAGTGCCGCGAATGCGGACGTGCCGTAACCATGGGACCAGTTCTACGCGGTCGGTTGCCCGGCTGTCGACGGGTTTTCCGCTGGGCGTTTTCCGGTGGTTCGACCCGGGCATAAATGCGGCGCGACCACGGTTCGTCACAACGAGGGCCCGCCCACACCCAGAGGAAACCCACCGATGACAGCAGAGTTCGACCCGCAAGAACTACTCGCGACGGCCAAACTCGGCGTCCTGGCCACGATCAAAGCGGATGGACGTCCGCAGCTGTCCCCCGTCACCCCGTACTACCACCGTGACGCCGGGATCATCTATGTCTCGATGACCGAAGGCCGGGCCAAGACGGTCAATCTTCGCCGGGATCCGCGGGCCGCCTTCGAGGTGACCGCGCCCGACGGCTGGTCCTGGGCCACGGCCGAAGGCAGCGCCACCCTCACCGGTCCCGGTACAGACCCGAACGGTTCCGAGGTGGAGGCGCTGGTCGCCTACTACCGTGCCGCTGCGGGTGAGCACCCTGATTGGAACGAGTACCGGGAGGTCATGGTTTCGGACCGACGGGTGCTGATGGCGTTGTCCGTCGAACACGTCTACGGCGCCAAGATCCGCTGACCGCGTGTAATCGCCCCGGCGCCAAGGACTCTCAGAGATTCGTCAAGAACCCTCGGTACCGTGGCCGCACGTACTCGTTCTTCACCTCCAGGTAGGAGAGGCCGTTGAGTCAGGAATCGTTGTTGCGTCGGGGACTGCACGGCTTCAACGCCGGAGTGGTCGCGTTGACCGAGGCGCCGGTCGTCGGGAAGCTCCTCGGTGGGGCTTTCGCTCAGGTCAGCTATGTCGGCCGCCGCTCGGGACGCGCCTTCAGCACGCCGGTCAACTATCGCCGTTCCGGTGACGAGTACGTCATCGGGGTGGCCATGCCGGACAAGAAGAAGTGGTGGCGCAACTTCCTCGGCGAAGGCGGGCCGGTCACCCTTCGTATCGGTGGGGTGGACCGGCCGGGCCACGCGGTGAGCCATCGCGACGACCGTGGTCGCGTCACCGTTCGCGTCCGGCCTGCCTGATCAGGCCCCCTCCAGGAACGCGGTGACGTCGGGCGCGAAACGCTGGTGCTTGATGGCGCCGAGGTGCGTGGTGTCGGGATAGATCACGAGGCGAGCGCCGGGGATGCCGTCGGCGGTGTGGCGGAAGGTGTCGACGGAGTAGAACTCGTCGCGATCACCGCCGACCACCAGGGTCGGGGCCGTGATATCGGCGAGCCTGCCGTCCAGGTCGAAGGCGTCCTCGGCGCGCACGAACGCGAGGGTGTCGGCCGGATTCTTCGGCCGCACCAGCGGATCGGCGAGCCACCCGACGGCACCGACCAGCTTCGCCTTGACCGGTGACTCGATCCCCTGGGTCACCAGGTGCTGCAATGCCCGCTTCCCCGCGGCCGCGGCCGTCGCGTACTTCATCTGCGACTCCCGTGCGGCATCCTCGAGCCGATACCCCGACGACGCGACCACCAGCCTGCGCACCACCGCCGGATGATCCGCGGCCAGCTGCAACGCCAGCGACCCGCCGGACGAGATTCCCAGCACGTCGACCGGCTCACCGAACTCGGCCCGCAACGCCTCCGCATGCTCGCGCGCGATATCGGCCATCGTCGTCCCGGTGGCCATCCCCGGCGCGCGATTCACCGCGTACACCCGGAAATGCCTGGCCAGCGGCGCCATCGTCTTGATCTCCGAGCCCCGCATCCACCCACGCGGATTGGCATGATCGGGCGTGAACCACCGCAAGAACACCAACGGACGCCCCGAACCGAACGCCAGATACGGCATGCCGTGTTCGAGCGTCCCCTCCGTGACGTCCAACTCCTGTTCGAGCGCAGCTCTACCCACGACGTCTCCGATCCATTCGAGTGCGGTACCGCCCCAAAGCTACCGAGCCCCACCGACAAACCGCGATGACCTCGGAGGTCATGGAAGCTGAACCGCCGACTGAGCATTCGCGATCCACCCGACGCGTATCTGCTCCGGGCGGACCCGTGCAACCCGAAGTCCCACGTTGTCACCTGCCGACGCGCTAGGTTCACCATCTCCGCGCCAACACAGGAACTCCACCCGTACTACCCGCGCAGTGATCGACTGGCCGTCTCCCGATATCTCGATGACGTCACCACCATGAACAGCCCCCTGTTCGACTCGACCGATGATGAACACGCGACGGTTGATGGTGACAACATCCTCGATCGGCATTCGAAACGGGCCACTGTCCGAGGCGGGCGTCGACAAGCGAAACAAGTCACTCGCGGAGCCGGGCACCGACAAGCTCGAATCGTCACTCAACTGCACCACCTCGTCCGGCGCCAGGAACATGCACCGAATCGCTCACTGTCCGGACACCCATCCGCGCCGCCCGTTGTGCCCCCGTCACCACTTCGGGGTCGAATACGATTGGTTCCCAGTCGAAGTCACTGTGTAGCAAGGAAGCAGCGGGTCACCGAGACCCTGGCGAAATACGATCTGCTCGCCGTATTCGTTCATGAAATACGCCAGATAGTCGGTTGTATCGAACTGAACGCCGGCTAAAGCGGTCAGCGCGTTGCGGAGGTGGCTTCGCTCGGCAATCGACTTCCGCAGTGCCTCGACAACCGCGACCACAGTGAGTTCATCGAGAACCGAATCAGCGGAGACAAAGATGTTCCCGATCGGGATCCCTGCAGCGCAATCGTCTACGCGATTCAGCGCTTCATCTTCGACGACCCTGTTCGGATGTACCCGAGCCACGACTCCCCCTCAACCGACGACCGGTCTGGAGAATGAACCGGAAACGCCGAACGGCGCCGCTCCGGGGAGCGACGCCGTTCAGGTGTTCAGTAAGTCTACAGACTCACTTGTTGATCTTCGTGACGCGACCGGCGCCGACGGTGCGGCCACCCTCACGGATCGCGAAACGCAGGCCCTCGTCCATGGCGACCGGCTGGATCAGCTTGACGGACATCTCGGTGTTGTCACCGGGCATGACCATCTCGGTGCCCTCGGGGAGGGTCACAACGCCCGTCACGTCAGTCGTACGGAAGTAGAACTGCGGACGGTAGTTGTTGAAGAACGGGGTGTGGCGGCCGCCCTCGTCCTTCGACAGGATGTACGCCTGGCCCTCGAACTCCGTGTGGGGAGTGGTGGTGCCCGGCTTCACGACAACCTGGCCACGCTCGACATCTTCGCGCTTGATGCCGCGAACCAGCAGACCGACGTTGTCGCCGGCCTGGCCCTGGTCGAGCAGCTTGCGGAACATCTCGATACCGGTGACGGTGGTCTTGGTGCTCTTCTCGCGGATGCCGACGATCTCGACTTCCTCGTTCACGTTGATGATGCCGCGCTCGACACGACCGGTGACGACGGTGCCACGACCGGTGATCGTGAAGACGTCCTCGACCGGCATCAGGAACGGGAGCTCGGTCTCACGGACCGGGTCCGGGATCGACTCGTCGACGGCAGCCATGAGCTCGAGGACCGACTCGGCCCACTTCTCGTCGCCCTCGAGGGCCTTCAGGCCGGAGACGCGCACGACGGGGGCATCCTCGTCGAACTCCTGCGAAGCCAGCAGCTCGCGGACCTCCATCTCGACGAGCTCGAGGATTTCCTCGTCGTCGACCATGTCCGACTTGTTCAGCGCGACCAGGATGTAGGGCACGCCGACCTGACGGGCGAGCAGCACGTGCTCACGGGTCTGCGGCATCGGGCCGTCGGTGGCGGCCACGACCAGGATCGCGCCGTCCATCTGGGCGGCACCGGTGATCATGTTCTTGATGTAGTCGGCGTGACCGGGGGCGTCGACGTGCGCGTAGTGGCGCTTCTCGGTCTGGTACTCGACGTGGGAGATGTTGATCGTGATACCACGAGCCTTCTCCTCCGGCGCCTTGTCGATCTGGTCGAAAGCGAAGCTCTCGTTCAGATCCGGGTACTTGTCGGCCAGCACCTTGGTGATAGCAGCCGTCAGCGTGGTCTTGCCATGGTCGACGTGACCGATGGTGCCGATGTTGACGTGGGGCTTCGTCCGCTCGAACTTCGCCTTCGCCACTGTGGTCCTCCTGGACTAGTTAGTGCGTGCTTTTTTGCAGCAGTGCGGTTATTAAGGGGGGTCGTGCTGACGCCCGGTTGCCGGGGCCAAGCGTACTTGGCCCCGGCAAGCGAATTACTCGCCGGTCGCCTTGGCGATGATCTCCTTGGACACGTTGGCCGGAACCTCCGCGTACTGGGCGAACACCATGGAGTAGTTCGCGCGACCCTGGGTCTTCGACCGCAGGTCACCGATGTAGCCGAACATCTCCGAGAGCGGAACCAGCGCCTTGACGACACGGGCACCACTGCGTTCCTCCATGGCCTGAATCTGGCCACGGCGGGAGTTGAGGTCGCCGATCACGTCGCCCATGTAATCCTCGGGCGTGATGACCTCGACCGCCATGAGCGGCTCGAGGATCACCGGACCGGCCTTGCGGGCCGCTTCCTTGAGGGCCTGCGAGCCCGCGATCTTGAACGCCATTTCCGACGAGTCGACGTCGTGGTACGCGCCGTCGAGCAGGGTGACCTTCAGGTTCACCAGCGGGTAGCCGGCGAGCACGCCGTACTGCATGGCGTCCTGGGCACCCGCGTCGACCGACGGGATGTACTCACGGGGCACGCGACCGCCGGAGACCTTGTTCTCGAACTCGTAGTGCGCACCGTCTTCGCCGACGAAGGGCTCGACCGCGATGATGACCTTCGCGAACTGGCCGGAGCCACCCGTCTGCTTCTTGTGCGTGAACTCGAGCTTCTCGACGGCCTTGGTGATCGTCTCGCGGTAGGCCACCTGCGGCTTACCGACGTTCGCCTCGACCTTGAACTCGCGCTTCATGCGGTCGACGAGGATGTCGAGGTGGAGCTCGCCCATGCCGCCGATGACGGTCTGGCCGGTCTCGGCGTCCAGCTTGACCGAGAACGTCGGATCTTCGCGCGCCAGCTTCTGGATCGCGGTGCCGAGCTTCTCCTGGTCGGACTTGGTCTTGGGCTCGATCGAGACCTCGATGACCGGGTCCGGGAACGTCATCGACTCGAGGACGACCTGGTTCTGCGGGTCCGAGAGGGTGTCACCGGTGGTGGTGTCCTTCAGACCGATCACGGCGTAGATGTGGCCGGCCGAGGCGGTGGTGACCGGGTTCTCCTTGTTGGAGTGCATCTGGAACAGCTTGCCCAGACGCTCCTTCTTGCCCTTGGTCGAGTTGACGACCTGCGAGCCGGAGTCGACCTTGCCCGAGTACACGCGGACGTAGGTGAGCTCACCGAAGAACGGGTGCACCGCGATCTTGAACGCCAGGGCCGCGAACGGCTCGTCGACGTTCGGCTTGCGGGTGACCAGCTCGTCTTCCTTGCCCGGGATGTGGCCGGTGGTGGCCTCGACATCCAGCGGGGACGGCAGGTAGTCGATGACCGCGTCGAGCATGGGCTGCACGCCCTTGTTCTTGAACGCGGAGCCACACAGCACCGGGTACAACTCGGAGTTGACCGTCATCTTGCGGATGGCGCCCTTGATCTCCTCGACCGAGAGCTCCTCGCCGCCGAAGAACTTCTCGAGCAGCGCCTCGTCGGACTCGGCGACGGTCTCGAGCAGCTCCTGACGGTACTGCTCGGCCTTCTCCTTGAGATCGGCCGGGATCTCGACGACCTCGTACTCTTCGCCGAGCTTGGTCTCGCCCTTCCAGACCTTGGCGTTGTTCTCGACCAGGTCGACGATGCCCTCGAAGTCGTTCTCAGCGCCGATCGGCAGCTGGATGACCAGCGGCTTGGCACCGAGACGGTCCTTGATGGTCTGCACCGTGAAGTAGAAGTCGGCGCCGAGCTTGTCCATCTTGTTCACGAAGCAGATACGCGGCACGTCGTACTTGTCGGCCTGACGCCACACCTGCTCGGACTGCGGCTCGACACCCTCTTTGCCGTCGAACACCGCGACCGCGCCATCGAGCACGCGCAGCGAACGCTCCACCTCGACGGTGAAGTCGACGTGCCCGGGGGTGTCGATGATGTTGATCTGGTTGTCTTTCCAGAAGCAGGTGGTAGCGGCGGAGGTGATGGTGATACCACGCTCCTGCTCCTGCTCCATCCAGTCCATCGTGGCAGCGCCGTCGTGGACCTCACCGATCTTGTACGTGATACCGGTGTAGAAGAGGATGCGTTCGGTAGTGGTGGTCTTGCCCGCATCGATGTGGGCCATGATGCCGATGTTGCGGACCTTGTTCAGGTCGGTGAGCACGTCCTGTGCCACGGAAATCTTCCCCGCTCGTTAGCTAGTTGGGATTCTCGGGAACGACCCTGGTTCGGGTCGTCACAATGTCAACGCCGGGGGCGGCACCGAAGTGCCGCGTCCCGACTGAAAGCCTTCCGGCGCCGACACTAGCGACGGGCCGGGCGGCAATCACCAGCGGTAGTGCGCGAAGGCCCGGTTCGACTCGGCCATCTTGTGGGTGTCCTCGCGACGCTTCACCGAAGCGCCGAGGCCGTTGCTGGCGTCGAGGAGCTCGTTGGCGAGACGCTCGACCATGGTCTTCTCGCGACGGGCGCGGGAGTAGCTGACCAGCCAGCGCAGGGCCAGCGTGTTGGCGCGGCCCGGACGGACCTCGACCGGCACCTGGTAGGTGGCACCACCGACGCGGCGGGGCTTCACCTCGAGGGCGGGCTTGACGTTGTCCAGCGCACGCTTGAGGGTGACGACCGGGTCGGTGCCGGTCTTCTCACGCGCCTGCTCGAGAGCACCGTAGACGATGCGCTCGGCGGTGGACTTCTTACCGTCCAGCAGGATCTTGTTGACCAGCTGAGTGACCAGCGGCGACCCGTAGACCGGGTCGTTGATCAGCGGACGCTTGGGTGCGGGGCCCTTGCGTGGCATATCAGCTCTTCTCCTTCTTGGCGCCGTAGCGGCTGCGGGCCTGCTTGCGGTTCTTCACACCCTGGGTGTCCAGCGAGCCACGGATGATCTTGTAGCGGACACCGGGGAGGTCCTTCACACGACCGCCACGGACGAGCACCATCGAGTGCTCCTGCAGGTTGTGGCCCTCGCCGGGGATGTACGCCGTGACCTCGACTGCGCTGGTCAGGCGAACACGCGCGACCTTACGGAGCGCGGAGTTCGGCTTCTTGGGGGTGGTGGTGTACACGCGAGTGCACACGCCACGACGCTGCGGGCTCCCCTTCAGGGCCGCAGTCTTGGTCTTGGAGACCTTGTCGCGGCGACCCTTGCGGACCAGCTGGTTGATGGTTGGCATAGACCGGCTTTCCTTATTGGTAATTGCGGCTGTCGGAACACATGTCTTCAGTTCATCGAGCTTTCACTCGCACGTCCGACCGTGTTTCCGTTTACCCGCGGTCGGGCGTGTCGCGCGCAGTTCAGGGCCCTTTTTCTGGGCACGCTGGAACGTTCCGGCCGCTCTCGCTGGCCTACGTTCACGCACGAACTTGCCCGTAGCAATCCGGGCACAGGGATCCACGATACCCGCGTGCCCGAATCCGGGTCAAAGCGGGGTGGACCGTCAAGGCTTCTACCGGGCCAGATCCAAGGTCAGCTCCACCAATTTCTGGGCGGCGGCGCACGGATCCGGATGGGACGAACCCGGCTTGTAGTTGATCCACCAGCCGACGACCCCGACGTCGGCGGCCGGTGCGGTGACTCCACAGGAGTCGTTGTCGCCCGGCCTGCGCACCTGCAGCGCCCTGCGGCCCTGCACGGTGATGTCGCCGGTGAGGTAGCCCAACTTGTCGTTGGTGGCTTTCTCGTTGTTCAGCGTACCCATCTCGTACCAGTTCAGGGTGGCCATGGCCCCGCCGCCGGGGGCGTCCTCGATCTCCCACATGCAGACGGCGCCGGAGAACGAGTCCTGCACGTAGGTGGCGTTGCCGACGATCTCGCCGATCTTGTCGCTGGCCACCACGTCGCACTCACGCAGCAGTTTGTCGAAGTCGGTGTTGATCGCCTCACCACCGCCACCGCCGCCCAGCGGCTGCGCGTTGCCCTCGACCTTCTCGGCGCAGCCGGCCAGCCCGGCGGTGAGCAGCAGCGCGGCCGTCGCGGCCACCGCGACCCGGCGCGCACTCATTCGAGCCGTCCCACAGTCAGCTCGGCCAGTTTCCTGGTCCGGTCGCACGGGTTGCCGCCGGTCGCGAACAGGCCGGTGGACATGGACCATTCGAAGAAGTCGTCGTCGAGCTGGACCGCGAGATCGCAGACGGTGCCTTCGGGGTCGAGCGCCTGGAAGCCAGGGCGCCCGCCCACATCGATGGTCTGCGGATTGCGGCCGACGTTGGACACCCATGCCTTCTCGCGATCGATCGGGCTGCCCCGGTACGAGGCGAAGGTGACACTCGGCGAACTCAGGCCGGCGGCCTGCCAGTTGCATCCGGTCGCGTTCTTGTACACGCGCGAGATCTGGCCGAGGCCCGCCAGATTGCGCACTTCGTCGTCGGTGACGTGTCCGCATTCACCGACGAAAGGTCCCAGCGAGGCGACCTTCGGTGGTGGTCGATTCGGGCCGGTCGGCGTATCGGAGTCGCCCCCCGATCCGCACGACGTCAGCATGACGACCAGGGCCATGCCGGTGATGATCGCCGAGGGGATCCGCATGCCATGAACTCTAGTGGCTGCGCCGCCGGGCTCACAGGTTGCCGCGAGCCTCCTGCTCGCGTTCGATGGCCTGGAAGAGGGCCTTGAAGTTGCCTTTTCCGAAGCCGAGTGAGCCGTGTCGCTCGATGAGTTCGAAGAAGACGGTCGGGCGGTCGGCGAGGGGACGGGTGAAGATCTGGAGGAGGTAGCCGTCCTCGTCGCGGTCGACCAGGATGCCGCGGCGCTGCAACTCCCCCACCGGGACTCGCACGCGGCCGATCCGGGCTCGTAGTTCGGGGTCCTCGTAATAGGTGTCGGGAGTTTGCAGGAATTCGACGCCTTCGGCGCGCAAGGCGTCGACCGTGGCGAGGATGTCGCCGGTGGCCAGGGCGATGTGCTGGACGCCGGGGCCACGATAGAACTCGAGGTACTCGTCGATCTGAGAACGCTTGCGGCCCACCGCCGGTTCGTTGAGCGGGAACTTGACCCGGTGGTTGCCGTTGGCGACGACCTTGCTCATCAGCGCGGAGTACTCGGTGGCGATGTCGTCGCCGACGAACTCGGCCATGTTCGTGAATCCCATGACGTTGCGGTAGAAGTCGACCCAGCGGTCCATCATGCCGAGCTCGACATTGCCGACCACGTGGTCGATCGCCTGGAAGAGCCGGGCGGTGCGGCGCTGATGGGTGGACGTGCGCGCCACATAGCCCGGCATATACGGCCCGTAGTACCCGGACCGGTCGACCAGCGTGTGCCTGGTATCGCCGTAGGTGGCCAGCGCCGCGGAGCGGACGGTGCCGAATTCGTCGCTCTCGTCGTGGGGTTCGACCAGGATCCGCGCGCCGTGGTCGCGCGCCCACGCGATGCAGCGGTCGACATCGGGCACCTCGAGCGCGATGTCGACGATGCCGTCGCCGTGCCGGTCGTGATGGGCGACCAGTGGACTGTCCGGATCGACCGCGCCCTGGACCACGAACCGCGCTGCCCCGCTGCGCAGCACGAACGACTTGTGGTCGCGAATGCCGGTCTCGGGACCGGAGTACGCCTCCAGCCGCATCCCGAACGCCGACTGCAGGAAGTGCGCGCTCTGGGTCGCGTTGCCGACGACCCACACCAGCGCGTCCCACCCGATCACCGGAAACGGATCGACGCTGTCGTCGTGCTCGATCAGCCCGACGAGCTGCTGCTCAATGGTCATGACCTAGGAAATCCCGTTCCGGGTGAGCTGGGCAACTTCTCCATCGGAGTCTGAACAGGCTGACACAAGAAGCTACCGTTCGCGGCCAGATGGTGGACAATTTGAATAGCACCTCACCGCGCAGACACGGAGGCCTTGCGATGCGTACGCCGGCGAAACTGGACGAACTCGATCTCGCGATCCTCACCGCGATGCACCAGTTCCAGAAGGCCGGGATCCTCGAGTTGTCGCGGCGAACGAAGGTCGCGCGGGCGACAGTGCAGGCCAGGATCAACCGGATGGAGGAGTCGGGGGTGATCGCGTCCTACGATCCGCAGATCGACGTGACCGCCGCCGGATTCGACGTGCAGGCCTTCGTGACGCTGGAGATCGCGCAGGGCGCGCTGGACACCGTGAGCGCCGAACTCGAAGCCATCCCCGGCGTGCTCGAGGCCTATGCGACAACCGGCTCCGGCGACGTGCTGTGCCGGATCGGCGCCGACTCGCACGCCGGGCTGCAGTCGGTGCTGCTCAGCATCGACCGGACCAGTTCGGTGGTGCGCTCCCACAGCGTGATCGTGCTGTCGACGGTGATCGCGCGGCGCACCATGCCGCTGCTGCGCACCCTCACCCCCGCGGGCACCGCGAAGGCGCCCGCCTACCGCGAGCCGCGCTGAACGGTCGCTGCCTGCCAAGGCTGGTCAGCGGACCGTGCACCTGCGCTTCGCGGCGCGCGCCGACTCGGGCTGCCCGGATCCGAGCGCTTCGCCGATGCGGCGTGTTCGCGCAGGGCGAGGCCGTGTCACGGCCGGACGTCCGCCCCGGGTGCCAGGACCTCCACGGCGGGCGCGGATTCCGGTTCGAGGAAGGCGAGCAGCGCCGCTGCTTCCGATTCGACCTGTGCGACTTCGGGTTTCGTCCACGTGCGCAGCGGGCTGATGCGGAGCCGGGCGGTGCCGGACTTGACGAAGATCTTGTACACGCCGGCCAGGAAGCCGTCGATGAGCACCGGCGAGACCGCGGCAGCGAAGGCGCGCGGCGGGGGCGCGGAGCCGTCGCCGAGGATGCGGGTGCGGTCCTGGTGGGACAGCAGCGCGTTGTCGTACCAGCCGAGCAGGCGGACCGGGGCGGGCAGATCGGGGTCGGCGAGGTCGAGGTCGGCGGCGTCGTAGAGGGTCCGGCCGCGCTCGTCGGTGTAGGTGCGGACCCGGTCGCCCAGGTCGGCGACGGCCTGTTTCATCGCGGGCAGGCGCGACCAGGCCTGCATGTCCATCGTGCTCGCGGGGCCGAACGCGCGCAGATAGCGCAGGATCAGTTCCGCCACCGGGTAATCCGGGTCGAGTGGAGCACCGAGCCAAGGCTGCACGCGCGACCAGACCGGTCGGCTGTTGTCGCGCCAACGGCCGCGCGGGGGCGTCTGCAGGACGGGGAGCTGATACAGCCAGGTCTGCAGGACCGCGCCCGCATCGCGGTCGGGATAGATCCTGGCTGCTTCGGCGCGTAGTGCGGCGGCGGCCATCGGCTCGTCTCCGAGCGCCGCATCGCCGTGCGCGCGCACCTCGTCAGGATCGAGACCGACCATCGCCCCGTAGTTGAAACCCTGGCGGAACGGCGTCTTCTCCAGCTCCGGCTGGATGTGCGGGGCGATGCGCAGCGCGTCGGGCGGGGTGACCAGGTGAATGGTGCCGCGCATCAAGGTGATTCGCACCAGCGAGCGGTCGTCCAGGCCCGTGGACACCGTCGCCGGATCGAAGTCGGCGATCCGGCTCCACAATCCGACGAACGGCGGTGGGACGTCCTGGGCTTGGAGGCCGACGAGGTGGTCGCACATCTGCGGGGTCGTCAGCGTCGACCGCTCGAGCAGGTGCTGCCGCGCGAGCAGCGTCCGGTTCAGCACCCGATTCGACAGCTGCATGCGAGTCCTCCCACTCCCCCGGTGACGAGCTGGACGATACCGGCCGACTACGACACGCGTGGGAGCATGCGGCGCGGCCACTCGCCGCTCAGCGCAGCGTCGCGACCATCAGCGCAGCTGCACGACCACCTTGCCGGTGGCGGTCCGGTTATCCAGCGCCGCAACGGCTTCGGCGGTCTTGTCCAGGGGGTACAGGACCGGATCCGGTGCGGGGATGGCGCCGGAGGCGAGCAGCGGTTCGACCTCGGCCCACTGTTCGGCGAGGTAGGTGGGGTGGCTCATCACCCATTCGCCCCAGGCCGCGCCGACGACCTCGACGTTCTTGAGCAGCAGGCGGTTCACCTTCACGGTCGGGATCTCGCCCGCGGTGAAACCGACGACCAGCAGCCTGCCGCCACCGGCCAGGCAGCGGATGCTGTCGGTGAAGCGGTCGCCACCCACCGGGTCGAGCACGATGTCGACGCCACGACCGTCGGTGAGCTCCTTCACCGCGGCGAGCCAGCCTTCGGTCAGCACCACATCGGTCGCGCCGTTGGCCTTGGCCACCTGGGCCTTCGCCTCGGTGCTGACCACCGCGATCACCCGGCCGGCGCCGAGCGCCCTTGCCATCCGCAGGGTGGAGGTGCCGATGCCGCCCGCGGCGCCGTGCACCAGCACGGTCTCACCTTCGGTGATCCGGCCGCGCTTGGTCAGGCAGAAGTGGACGGTGAGGTCGTTGAACAGGATGCCGGCGCCCGCTTCGAGCGAGACGTTGTCGGGCAGCTTGAACACGGCGTGCTCGGGCGAGACGGCCACCTCGGCGACACCGTTGCCGAGCATGGTCAGCGCGGCGACGCGGTCGCCCGGGCGCAGCGACGAACCCTCCGGCGCCTCGCGCACGACACCGGCCACCTCGCCGCCGACGACGAACGGCAGGCCCGGCTTCATCTGGTAGAGCCCGCGCGTCATCAGCACATCGGGGAAGGCGATGCCCGCCGCGTGCACGTCGATCAGTACCCCGCCGGGATAGGCCACCGGCTCGGGCAGGTCGACGATCTCGATCGCCGACGGACCGTCCAACTTGCCGACCTGGGCTGCGCGCATGATCGAACAATATCCCGGCGAACCGGTCAGCGATGGGCGAATTCCGTGACCTGCTCGCTCGCCAGCACCGACCCGCCCTTGGTGATCGTCAGACCTGCGGGAGAGAGCTGATATTGCGTGCCGTCGGTCGGGTTGGTCGCGGTGAAACCGCCGCCGCCGGTGGGCACCGGGTCGTCGAGTTCGAGGCCGAGACCGTCGCTGGCCCGTGCGCCCTTGTAGTAGTAGCGGTTGTCGCCGGTGTGGCAGATGATCACGCGCGAGCCGGTGGTGCGGGCGATGGTCATCGCGGCGTCGTTGTCGTTGCAGCGCGGGTTGCCGTCGAGGAATCCCTGGCCGTCGGCGCCGGAGACGCTGGACTGCAGCGGCGGCACGGTCGTCCTGGTCGGCGAGGGCGGTGAGGTGGCGACCCGGGTGGTCGGCACGGTCTGACTGACCGTCTCGATCTGCGGCGGCGGCGGAACGACGGCGCCGGTGGTCGTGTTCGGCGGATCGGCCACGGTCTTCTTCTTGTCGTCGCCGACGCTCAGCATCACCCACACGGCGACGCCGACCGCGGCGACCACGATCAGCGCGCCCAGCGCACCGGCCAGGATCGGCGTCGACGAATTGCGTTGCGGTGGCAGCGGTAGCGGCGCGGAGGGGTGGGTGTTGCCACCGACGCGGGTGGGCTGCGGGCCCGCCGTCCGGTAGCCCGGCGGCGGCGTCCACTGCTGCTGCCCAGCGGCGGCAGGCGTGACCACCACCTGCGGCCCCGACACCGTGGGCGGGGGCGGCTCACCGGTGTCCCACGACCGCGGCGCGGGAACCACGGTCGCCGCCGCCACCTGCGGTCCGGGCGCCGTGCTCGGCGCCGATCGCTCGGCCTGCACGAGAGCCGCGCGGGCGGCGCGGGCCAGGTCGCCGGGGGTGGCGTAGCGCTGCTGCGGCCGCTTGGCCATGCCGCGATCGATCACGGCGTCGAAGAAGGCCAGTCCGGGATCGACGGCGCTCGGCCGGGGCGGCGGTGCCATCTGATGCGAGCCGATCGCGCCCGCGAGGCTGTTGACCGGGTACGGAACCCGGCCGACCAGGCTTTCGTAGAGCACGCAGGTGAGGGCGTAGGTGTCCACCGCTGCGGTCATCGGCTGGTCCTCGAACCGCTCCGGCGCCATGTACGCCATCGAGCCGACGGCGCTGCCGGTGCTGGTGAGCTGCGGGTCGGAGTCGGCGTGCGCGATACCGAAATCCACCAGGTAGGCGAACATGTTGCTGGTGAGCAGGATGTTGGCCGGCTTCACGTCGCGGTGGACGAGGCCGATCTCGTGCGCGGCGTCGAGCGCGGCGGCGATCTGCTCGACGACCTGCACCGCCTCACCCGGCGTCAGCCTGCCGTGCTGCTGCAGGCGGTCCTTGAGATCGCTGCCCTTGACCAGGCGCATGTCGATGTAGAGGACCCCGTCGACCTCGCCCCAGTCGTGCACCGGGATGACGTGCGGTTCCTGCACACTCGCCATCGCATGCGATTCCCGCCGGAAGCGCTGCACGTAGACGGGATCCCTGGCCAATTCGCGGTTGAGCACCTTGACGGCGACAGTGCGATTCTTGGAGGTGTCGTAGGCCTCGTAGACCTCCCCCATACCGCCGACTCCGAGGAGCCTGCGCATTTCATAGCGCCCGAACCTCGAGCCCGCCATTGCCCCGCCGGCCATTCCAGCAGGCTACCGGGCGCGGGTTGCTCCTGTCATGTACGACAATGGGGTCGGCGCCCGCGCTGTGACCCCCACCTGGTACCGATAGTCCCGGCTCCGCGTGAGTGTGTGATCTGCGACCCGTAAAGTCGTGTGCAGAACTACGCAAGAAGTCGCGGCACGCCTCGGTGCGCCGTGCAAGGAGCACACGTGTCACTCGATCAGCCACTGGCCCCGCTTCCCCAGGAGGGCATGGGTTTCGCCGCGGCGTGGCCCGTCCGGGCTGGCGACGTGGATCCCTATCAGCGGCTGCGCCTCGACGCGGTGGCGCGGTATCTGCAAGACATCTCCTGGGACGAACTCCAGCAGACGGCATTGCATCGCACCGACCCCACCTGGATCGTGCGCCGCACCGTCATCGACGTCATCCGGCCGGTCACCTGGCCCGACCAGGTGCACCTGACCCGCTGGTGCTCGAGCATGTCGACCCGCTGGACGAACATGCGCACGAGGATCACCAGCGACGGCGGCGGCCTGATCGAGACCGAGGGCTTCTGGATCAATCTCAGCGAATCGAGCAACCTGCCCGCCCGGATCAGCGACGACGGCCTTGCCTACCTGGCCCGATCCACCGACGAGCACCGGCTGCGCTGGCGGCCCTACCTCACCGATCCGGCGCCACGCGAGTCCGACACCGATCTGCCCTTCCCGGTGCGCGCGACCGATATCGACCAGTACAACCACGTCAACCACACCTGCTACTGGCAGGCCGTCGAGCAGTTCCTGGTCGACTACCCGAAGCTGGTCGCCGGACCGCATCGCGCGGTGATCGAGTACGTGGCGCCGGTGCTGGCCCGCGAGCACATCACCGTGCGCGGCCGGTACGAACCGGGCGACCGGACCGGTCAGCAGGTGCTGCGGCTGTGGTTCGTTGTCGGCGGCACGACCACGACCGTCGTGCGGATCATGCCGCTGCCGGAATAGCCCCGGCCCGTTCCCGGACCGGGGCCGTCGGCTAGCCCTTCGCGGCCTTGAGCAGGTCGGCGCGGGTGGTGAACTTGACGCGCGGCCTGCCCGCCGCCTTGCCCGCGGACTTCTCGGCCTGGTCGATGGTCTTCCAGCCCTTGCGGTCGACCAGCTCCGGCTGCCGCTCGGCGAGCAGCGCCTGCAGCGCGGCCCTGTCACCGGTCGGCGCGGTGAGCTTGCCCGCGATGAAGTCCGCGATCACGGCCTCCACGGTCTCCTCGGCGTCGACCCGGTTGGACCCGATCACGCCGCGCGGCCCGCGCTTGATCCAGCCGGACACGTACACGCCAGGCACCGGCTCGGTCGCGTCGATGACCCGGCCGTGCTCGCTGGGCACGATGCCGCGCCGCTCGTCGAACGGCAGGCCCGCGACGGGCACACCGCGGTAACCGATCGAGCGCAGCACCAGCCCGGTGCCGAGCGACTCGGTGTGGTCGGTGGCGGTGGCCACCAATTGCCCGTTCTCCTCGGTCAATTCGTTGTGCGCGAATTCGATCGAGGTGACCTGGTCGTCGCCGTGCACCGCGGTCGGGGTCGCCAGGTAGCGGAAGGCGATCCGCTTGTGCGACGGGTCGTGCTGCACGGTCGAGTACTCCTCGGCGAGCTGGTACTTCAGTCGCAGCGACGGCTCGATGTTCGGGTCGTCGAGGAGGGCGCGGCTGTGCGGGTCCAGCTCCAGGTCGGCCGGGTCGACCACGACGTCGACGCCCTTGAGGTGCGCCAGCGCCAGGAACTCCGGCGTGCTGTAGGCCGCCTGCAGCGGGCCGCGCCTGCCGAGGATCACCACCTCGCGGATATTGCTGCGGCGCAACGCGTCCAGCGCGTGGTCGGCGATGTCGGTCTTGGCGAGCTCGTCCGGGTCGACGGTGAGCACGCGGGCGACATCGAGAGCGACGTTGCCGTTGCCGACGATCACCGCACGCTCGCCGGACAGGTCGAACTCGCGGTCGGCGAAGTCGGGGTGGCCGTTGTACCAGGCGACGAACTCGGTGGCCGAGTGGCTGCCGGGCAGGTCCTCGCCGGGCACGCCGAGCTTGCGATCGCTGGACGCGCCGACGGCGTAGATCACCGCGTGGTGGTGGTCGAGCAGCTCCTGGTGATCGATGTGCTCACCCACCTCGACGTTGAGGTAGTACTGCAGCGTGTCGCGGCGGAAGGCCGATTCGAACATGTTCGCCACGCCCTTGGTACCCGCGTGGTCGGGCGCGACGCCGGCGCGCACCAGGCCCCACGGGGTCGGCAGGCGGTCGAACATCTCGACCTCCACGTCGCTGCGCCGCAGCAGTTCGTCGGCGGCGTAACAGGCCGCCGGGCCCGCGCCGACGATCGCGACGCGCAGGGTCCCCAGCTCCTTGGGCGGACGCGTCGGCGTCGCCAGCGGATCGAAGTTCGACTCCAGCGGGTGACGCTGGAAGTAGGCGGCGTTGATCTCGCGATACCTGGCCAGCGAGGCGAGCAGATCGTCCTCGGAGAAGATGGCGTCCACCGGGCACGCGTCGACACAGGCGCCGCAGTCGATGCAGGTGTCGGGGTCGATGTACAGCATTTCCGCCGTGGCGAACTCCGGCTGATCCGGAGTCGGGCGAATGCAGTCGACCGGGCACTCGGTAACGCAGCTGGCGTCGTTGCAACAACGCTGCGTGATGACGTAGGCCATAGGTGCAGATCCTCGAAATATGTGGTCGGTGGCTCGAGACGCCGTCCGCGACGGGCCCGCGGCGGGTGTGCCACGAACACGTCTACGGTGACGTAGCTTTCAGTGTGCCTCGAGTGTGACCGCGACCTCACCCGCGGTCGGGATTACGGTGGTTCCATGGCGGCGACCCTCATCCTGATGCGGCACGGAAAATCGGCCTACCCCGAGGGCGTGGGCGATCACGCCCGCCCGCTTGCCCCGCGCGGACAACGGGAAGCGGCGCTGGCGGGCGAGTGGCTGCGCGCCACCCAGCCGCCCATCGATGCGGTCCGCTGCTCGACCGCGACGCGTACCAGGCAGACCCTCGCGGCCACCGGCATCGCCGCGCCGGTGGAGTACACCGACGACATCTACGAGGCCAGCCCGCACACCCTGATCGAGCTGATCCAGCTCACCGACGACGCGATCGAGACCCTGCTCGTCGTCGGGCACGTGCCCGGAATCCCGTGGACCGCTTGGGAACTGGCGGCCAACCGCGAGTCCGATCAGGCGACCGAGCTCAGCCGCAAGTTCCCGACCTCGGCGCTGGCCGTCCTCGCATTCGACCGCCCGTGGGCACAGCTGGACCCGGGGTCGGGCGAACTCACGTATTTCCACGTCCCACGCTGAGTGCGGGCTACTTGAGTAGCTTGCCGCCGACGACAATGCCGACCCCCAGGAGCGCGAGCAGTACCAGCGCGACGAAGCCGTTCGTCAGCGCCCACACCACGCCGAGTACCAACACCACCGGGGCCACCGCGATCGCGGTGATCACGGGGCTCTCTTTGACCGTCTCCCAGGCCGAGCGGGCCCTGATCCGGTCGATGTCCTTACCAGCCATGTGATCCACACTACGTTTCTGTCGGTCTTCGGTGCCATGCTGAACCGCATGGATTGGAAAATCGAACTCGTTGCCATCCCGGTCACCGATGTCGATCGGGCCAAGGACTTCTACACCAGTATCGGCTTCAACGCCGATCACGACCACACGCCGAGCCCGGACATCCGCTTCGTCCAGCTCACCCCGCCCGGTTCCGGCTGCTCGATCTGCATCGGCCGCGGCTTGACCAGCGCCGCCCCCGGCAGCGTCGAAGGCATGCAGATGGTCGTGCCCAGCGCGCAGCAGGCCTACGACCAGCTCGTCGCCGCGGGTGTCGAGGCCAGCCCGGTGCAGGACCTGGGCTGGGGACTGTTCACCTTCTTCGCCGACCCCGACGGCAACCGGTGGGCCGTCCAGGAGCTGCCGAAGTACAACTGAGTTCGCTCGGCCCGTGAGAATAAGTCTTGCTTGGAGTGCACTCCAGGTGGATAGCGTCGGTGGGGTTCCACGGGAAGGGACGAGCACGATGGACAAGGACGCGGCCCTGCGCAGCAACAGCGGGGACGACGATCGGGAGCGCCCGAAATACTCGATCGGCGAGGCCGCCGGGCGATCGGGTCTCAGTCGCGACACCCTGCGCTGGTACGAGCGGATCGGGCTGATGGGCTACATCGGCCGCGACCACACCGGCAACCGCCGCTTCAGCGATCGCGACTTGGAGTGGCTGACGCTGATCGGCCGGTTGCGGCTGACCGGCATGCCGGTCGCCGACATGATCCGCTACGCGGAACTGGTGCGGGCAGGCGAGCAGACCTACCCCGAACGGCTCGCGATGTTCCGGCAGACCAGGTCCGACGTGCTCGACAAGATCGCGGAACTACAGCAGACCGTGGCCGTCCTCGACTACAAGATCGCCATCTACGAAGGCCGATCCGAGGTCGGCGGGCCGGCCACGCTCACCGCGTACACGAGTGAAGGAACCGATACATGAGCACCACCGCGACACTGCCCACCGTCACCCTCGGCACCGACGGCCCCGTGGTCGGCGTGCAGGGCCTCGGCTGCATGGGCATCAGCGAGTTCTACGGCGACAGCGACCTGACCGAATCGCGGGCCACCCTCGACCACGCGCTCGAACTCGGCGTCACCTTGTTCGACACCGCCGACGTCTACGGCTCGGGCCACAACGAGGAATTCCTCGCCGACTTCGTCCGGGCCAATCGCGAGAACCTGGTGATCGCCACCAAGTTCGGCATCGTCCGCAAGGCCGACAACCCGACCTTCCGCGGCTTCGACAACTCCCCCGGCTACATCCGCGCGTCCGTCGATGCCAGCCTGCGCAGGCTGGGCATCGACACCATCGACCTGTACTACATGCACCGGCGCGACCCAGCCGTGCCGATCGAGGACACCGTGGGCACGCTGGCCGAACTCGTCGCGGCGGGCAAGGTGCGCGCGCTCGGCCTGTCCGAGGTGACCGGTGACGAACTGCGCGCCGCGCACGCGGTGCACCCGATCGCGGCGTTGCAGTCGGAGTGGTCGCTGTTCTCCCGCGATGTGGAGCGCACAGCCGTACCCGCCGCCGCCGAGCTCGGCGTGGCCTTCGTGCCGTACTCGCCACTGGGCCGCGGCTTCCTCACCGGCGCGTTCCGCACCGCGAAGGACCTGAGCGACAAGGATTTCCGCCAGTTCCAGCCCCGTTTCACCGGCGACAACGCCGAGCACAACGCCGACCTGCTCGCCCCGCTGGCCGCGATCGCCGCGGCCCATGGCATCACCCAGGCCCAGGCCGCGCTGGCGTGGGTGCACGCCCGCGCCGAGGTGCACGGTCTGCCGGTGGTGCCGATCCCCGGCACCCGCAAGCGCGGCAGGCTGGCCGAGAACGTCGCGGCGGCCACGGTCCAGCTCACCGCCGAGGAACTCGCGACGCTCGAGCCGATCGCCGGTCAGGTGGCGGGCAACCGGTATGCCGACATGTCCTTCACCTCAGCGGGCCGGGAGTAGCCGTCGGCGCGCCGCGGTCCTCGGGGCCGCGGCGCGCGGGACTAGCATCGCGAGGGTGACCGAAGTCCCCCAACGCGTGTGGATCGACAAGCAGCACCCGGCGATCTTCAAAGCGCTCAGCGCGACCGCCGCCGAGGTCCGCGCCGCCGCCGCGGCCGCGGGCATCGAACGCAGGCTGATCGAGTTGATCAATCTGCGGGTCTCCCAGATCAACGGCTGCCCGTACTGCCTCGACGTCCACGAACACGCGGGCCTCGGCGCCGGGTTGTCCGCGCAGGAGATCGCGGTGCTGCCCGCGTGGCGGCGCGGCGGCACCTATTCCGCGGCCGACCGGGCCGCGCTCGGGCTGGCCGAGGCGGTCACCACCCTGCCCGACGAGGAGCGCACCGATCGGGAATACGAGATCGCGCGCGAGCATTGGTCCGATGAACAGATCTCGGTGATCGTCTGGATCGCCGTCGCGATCGGTGCGTTCAATCGCGTATCGATCCTGAGCGCGCACCCTGTTCCGGTGCGGAAGGAGCGCAAGAAGATGTCCGAGACCACCCCCGCCCAGCCCGCCTCGACCGAGCCGCAGCCCCGGGTCGCGCGCAACGCGGACAAGAACCGCTACGACGTGTTCTACGACGGCGAACTGGCCGGCTTCGCCGAGTACGTCGAGCGCGACAACGACACCGATTTCGTCCATACCGAGATCGACGGCGCTTTCGCGGGCAAGGGCCTCGGCAGCGTGCTCGCCCGGCACGCCATCGAGGACGTCATCGCGCGCGGGCGCACCATCACCGCGCACTGCCCGTTCATCCGCGGCTGGCTGGACAAGCACCCCGAGTACGACGCGCACGTGGTGGGCAAGGGCATCGCGAAGTGAGCGACCTGGAGGCCGATCCCGCCGAGGCGCTGTGTGAGCCGTCGCCGAGTCCGGGACCGATCGCCGAGCTGTACCCCGCCAGGGAGGTACCGCTCGGCGGCGTCCGCGGCGTGTACGTGGAACGCACACTGCCGCAACGTGATCTGCCGACCGTCGGCGCGTGGTGCTTTCTCGACCGGTTCGGCTCGCCGACCGTCCGGCAGACCGGGGCCTCCCCCGACATCCTGCCCCACCCGCACATCGGCTTGCAGACGGTGACCTGGCCGTTCGACGGCCGGATCCGGCATCGCGATTCGGTGGGCTCCGATGTCGAGATCGAACCGGGTCAGCTGAACCTGATGACCTCCGGCCGCGGCATCGCGCATTCGGAGTTCGGCGTTCCCGGCGCGCACGCGGGCAACGGCCTGCAGCTGTGGATCGCCCTGCCCGGCACCGCGACCGGCGTCGAACCGCATTTCGAGCAGCATCGCGAGCTGCCCGTGTACGAGGAGCCTGGGCTGCGCGCCACCGTCCTGATCGGCTCGCTGGGCGGGGTCACCTCACCGGCGAAGGCCTACACCCCGATCGTGGGGGCCGACATCGTGCTCGATCCCGGTGCCGAGGTGCGGCTGCCGCTGGAACGCGCCTTCGAGCACGCGGTGCTGGTGATCGAGGGCAGCGTCGAGGTCGACGGCACCGAACTCACCCCTGGCCCGCTGCTGTACCTGGGCACCGATCGCGCCGAACTTCGGCTCTCGGCCACCGCCGGTGCGCACTTCGCGCTGATCGGCGGCGAGCCGTTCGCCGAGGAACTGGTGATGTGGTGGAACTTCGTCGGCCGCAGCCACGACGAGATCGTCGCGGCCCGCGAGGCCTGGGAAGCCCACGACACCAGCCGTTTCGGCGAGATCCTCGGGCACGGGCCCGCCGAGCGGATTCCCGCGCCGCCGCTGCCACCGCTGCGGCTGAAGCCACGCAAGCGAGCCACCGGCTGCACCCACCGCTGATCCGGCACCGCCTTCCCCGCGGCGCCGGATCGATCGGTACTCAGCGGCCTTCGGCGAGCAATGCGTCGAGGGCGCGGTAGCTGTCGTTGAGGCCGCCTTCCATACCGGAGGCGAGCATGCCCGCGCATTCCTCGGCGGTGTGGAAGATGCTGTCGGTGACCACACGGGTGCGGCCGTTGCCGAGGTCGACGAAGGTCGTCGAGTCGATCGAGATGTGCGCGGGCATGCCGTCCCATTCGAAGGACTGCACGATCTTCTCCTTCGGGGTGATCTCCCGGAAGCGGCCCTCGAAACCGTAGGACTCGTCGCCTTCGTGCTCGACGAAGCGCCAGTGCCCGCCCTTGCGGAATTCCCAGCGCTCGACGTCGACCACGTGGCCGCGGCCCCACCAGCGCGAGAGCTGCTCGATCCGGCTGTAGGCGTTCCACACCCGGTCCAGCGGTGCGTCGAAATCGCGTTCGATGTGGACTTCGCGGTCCGAGGTCGAGGTGATGACCGCGTCGTTGGTGGTTGTGCTCATTGCTCTGTCTCCGATCGTTGCAGGAATTCACCGAGACGGTCCATCCGGGCTTCGAGCATCTGCCGATAGCCCTGCATCCAGGCCACCTCCCGATCGAAGACGTGCTCGCCGATCCGGCAGTACCGGACCCGCCCACGCTTCTCGGTGACCACCATGCCCGCGTCCTCGAGCAACCCGATGTGCTTCTTGATGCCGGTCAGGGTCATCTCGAACCGCTCGGCCAACTCGCTGATACTCGCGGGCCCACGACCGAGGTGCTCGAGTATCCCCCGCCGGGTGGGGTCCGCGAGCGCCCCGAACGAGGCATCCAGGAAGTCATACTGAACCATCTAGTTCAGTATTGCGCGCGTCGGCGGTGGGCGTCAAGGGCGCGCCGGAGATTTCCGAAAACCCCGGATGCCCTCCGGGATTCACTACTCGAGCGCTGGTACGTGCCCGGCCTGCCGTGCATCGGCGATGCCGCGCACACGATGTCGCCGGTCGGCGGCGTCGGCGTCGATCTCGCCGTGCAGGATGCCGTCGCGGCCGCGCGCGTTCTGGCCCGGCCTCTGCTCGACGGCACCGGATTTCACACGCCGCGCACCGGTCGGGGCAGACCGGCCTTCCCCGACCCACTGACCGCGCACCGCCGCCTCGGCGCTCGGACCGGAAGGTCGACCGCGCCCTGTGATCGTCGTTACGCCGGCGCCGAGCGGCCTCGCGACAGCTTCCCGAAAACTCCTCCAGCGGTTAGGTTTGCCGCGATGACCGGGCGTATCCGGTTCGGGTGAAGCAGCAGGAGGCTTGCGGGATGAAGTTCGGCACTGTGGTTGGCGCGGCTTTGCTGGCGGTGGGGGTCACCTTGTCGGCCACGGGGATCGGTGCCGCCGAGCCCGCTCCGGTGGTCGCCCAGGCCGGCTCCGAGGCGCTGCCCTCGCTGCGCAGTGTCGACCGGGGCGTGAACTACCAGGTCGGCGTGTCCGAGGATCGGCGTGCCGCGGTGACGACGCTCGACGCGGGACAGTTCCAGCTCGTGCACGACGCCAAGGTCGTCACGGTCACCGACGCCTCCGGCGCGGTGATCGCCGCGCTGCCGATGGTCGTGCGCCTCGGTGAGCACTCCGTGCCGCTCACCCCCGCGATCGACGAGTCGGGCACGCGTCTCACCCTCACCCCGGTCGGCGAGGCCGATGCGCCGGTGCGCGAGATCAGCGCCCAGGAGCAGTTCTACGCCGAGACGCAGCGTCTGCAGCCGCAGATCATCCAGGGCGCGGCGATCGGGGCGGCCATCGGCTTCGTTCTCGGCTTCCCGCTCGGGCTGTTCGTCCTCGACTTCATCACCGTCCCGGTCGCGACCGTGGCGGGCGCCGCGATCGGCGCGATGGCCGGGTACGCGATGGCAGGCGGGCAGCCTGCGATCGATACCGCGCTCGCCTACGTCACCGGGGCGCCCTGAGCATCGACCGGCACCAGCTACCGTGGTCAGGAGGAGACTCCGCATGTTGTGAGTGGGTGGTGAGAGACGTGTTCGACCCGCTGGCCGAGATCGACCGGGCCCTGGCCGAGCAGGCCGGATGGACGTGGTTCGACGACTACCTGCTGTACACGTGCGGGGTGGCCGAGCTGATCGCGAGCGGGCGGGTCGCACAGATCCCGTCCACCGCGACGCGGGTCCGGCTGGAGCCCGGCGAGACCTGTCTGGCCGACGGCGGGGTCCAGTGGTTCACCTGGCGTGGCGTCGGGGACGGTCGATGGACGCGGGGCCGGGTGCGCGCCGACGGGCAGACGCCGCTCGGCGCTGTCGCGCACCTGGGCAATGGGGTGCGCAACGAGACCAGGCGGTCGCGGGCCGAGGCGGCGGCGCAACCGCGATGGATCGCCGAACGGCCGGGGTCGGCGATGATCTCGAATCGGCGGATTCACCTGGCGAATCCGGAGCGGTCGTTCTCGCTGTACTGGTCGGCGCTGGAGAGCGTCGACCTCACCGCGCCCGACCTGGTCGGCTGCCGGTTCCCGGACCACAACGGCACCATGCAGCAACTGCAGATCCGCAGTGCGTGGGCGCCGCTGATCTTCGTCACCGCGGCACTGCAGCACTTTCCGCATCATCCGCTGCTGCGGACCGGGACGTGGCTGCCCGCCGGTTTCGAGGACAAGTGTCATCTGGCGGGCAAGAAGTGCCCGAAGGTGCGCGGGCTCTAGCGTTGCCGCGCCCGGTAGGCCGCGACGGCATTGCGGTTGCCGCAGGCGGTGCTGCAGTAGCGGCGGGAACGGTTGCGCGACAGGTCGAGAACCAGACCTTCGCAGGTGTCGTCGGCGCAGATCGACAGGCGGCTCAGGTCGTCGGCGCGGATCAGGTCGATCATCGCCATCGCTGTCTCGACGGCGATGCGGACCGGTAGCGGGGCCTCGGGCGGGACGGCGTGCACGTGGTAGTCGACGTCGCCGTGCCGGACCAGCTGCGGAACAGCGCGGTGCTCGGCGAGGGTCTCGTTCACCAGGGTGACCGCGGTGTCGCGGTCGCTCATCAGCATGCGGCGCAGCGGGGCGCGTAAGGCCCGCACGGCGGTCAGTTCCGCGGCGTCGCCGGTATGCACGCCGGTGTAGACGTGCCGGTCGAAGAACTCGTCGAGCTGGGCGGTCTCGGTCAGCGTGTCGGGGTCTTCGGCGGAGTTGACCAGTTCGACCGCCGCCAGCAGCGCCGCCTCGGTGTCATGAGCGAAAACCACGTTGACATATTACCGCAGCCTCCTTACCGTCATTAGTCATGGCGACTTTGACTCATGACGGACTGGCGAGCAGCCGGATCCGCACCGGCCTGCTCTTCGCGCTGGCCTCCGCCACCTCGTTCGGCCTGTCCGGTCCACTCGCGCGCGGCCTGATGAACGCGGGCTGGAGCGCGGCCGCCGTGGTCGCCGCGCGCGTTCTGCTCGCCGGAGTCGTCCTGCTCCCCGTCGCCCTCCCCCAGATACGCGGCAACTGGAACCTGGTGCGCGCCAACGCGACCCTGATCGTGCTGTACGGACTGCTCGCCGTCGCGGGCACCCAGCTGGCCTATTTCAACGCCGTCGCGCACATGGAGGTCGGCGCCGCGCTGCTGATCGAGTACACGGCGCCGATCGCCGTCGTCGGCTGGATGTGGGCGCGGCACCGCCAGCAGCCCGGCGCGGCCACCCTCGCCGGCGCCGCACTCGGCATCACCGGACTGCTGCTCGTGCTCGACATTCTCGCCGGGGTGTCGACCGATCCGATCGGCATCACCTGGGCGCTGGCCGCGATGATCGGCGCCGCGGCGTATTTCGTGCTCTCCGCCCAGGGTGGCGAGCTGCCCGGCACGGTCCTCGCCGCGGGCGGTCTGCTGATCGGCGGGGTCACGCTGATACTGGCCGGAGTGGTCGGCATCGTGCCACTGCACGCCACCACCGCGACGGTCGTGTTCGACGACTTCAGCACCCCATGGTGGGTCCCGATCCTGTTGATCGGCATCGTCACCGCCGCGATCGCCTACGTCACCGGCATCGCCGCCACCCGCCGCCTTGGTTCCCGACTGGCCTCGTTCGTCGCACTCACCGAGGTGCTGGCCGCGCTGCTGTTCGCCTGGGCGCTGCTCGGCGAGGCGCCCCGGCCGATCCAATTGCTCGGCGGGGCACTGATTCTCCTCGGTGTGATCATCGTCCGCCTCGGGGAGCCCGAACCGCTACCGGTCGGCGATCCCGAGGCGCGGGCCGTCGCCGAGGTCCCGGCCCGGCCCGAGGCCTGACCTACCAGCGGTAGTCGAGGAACTTGCCGTCGAGGGTGATCACGACGCGGTCGCCGTCGGGATGCGGGCGGCGGGCGATGTCGATGTTGAAGTTGATGGCGCTCATGATGCCGTCGCCGAATTCCTCATGGATCAACGCCTTGAGCGCCGGGCCGTAGACCGAGACCGCCTCGACGAGGCGATAGATGGTGGGATCGGCCAGTTGCGCCGGGTCGGCGCCGCGCGAGGGCTGCAGGCGCAGGCTCTCGGCGACGGTCTCGTCGAGGTCGAGGAGCGCGCAGACAGCGGCCGCCTGCTCCTCGCTCATCGGGTGCTGACCGAGCAGGGCCGCCGTCGTCCAGACCAGCGGCGCACCCAGCGATTCCGCGATGGCGGCCCAGGTCAGGCCTTTGCGGATGCGGGCGGCGACGACGAGATCGGCGGCGGCGGACTTGCTCATGATCGGTTGCATACGGGCTCCTCGGTCGGGGACCTCGCCAGCCTGCCATCCGCCCGCCCGAGCCCGCCATAGTGGAATACCACTATTTACCCGGAGGCAACTTCCGGTGATCGCGAGGCAACCTCGACGGCGAAAACTACTGTGCTGGAATCACTACGAAGGGGTCGCATGTCGTATCTCAAACCAGCGGACTTCGTCGAGAAGATGATCGACGCGGGCGAAGCCAAGGCATTCATGTCCACCCGGGACACCGTGATCCGCGCCTATATGGCGGGCGCGATCCTCGCTCTCGCGGCGGCGTTCGCGGTCACCATCACCGTCAACACCGGCCAGCCGCTGCTGGGCGCCGTGCTCTTCCCGGTTGGCTTCTGCATGCTGTACCTGCTCGGATTCGACCTGCTCACCGGCGTTTTCACGCTGGTGCCGCTGGCCCTGCTCGACAAACGCCGCGGCGTCACCGTGCGCTCGATGCTGCGCAACTGGAGCCTGGTCTTCGTCGGCAACTTCGCCGGCGCGTTCACCGTCGCCGTGATGATGGCGATCATCCTGACCATGGGCTTCTCCGTGGACCCGAGCGCCGTCGGCCAGAAACTCGGCGAGATCGGCGAGTCCCGCACCCTCGGCTACGCCGAATACGGCGCCGCGGGCATGCTCACCCTCTTCATCCGCGCCGTCCTGTGCAACTGGATGGTCTCCACCGGCGTGGTCGCCGCCATGATGTCCACCTCGGTCTCCGGCAAGGTGATCGCCATGTGGATGCCCATCATGCTCTTCTTCTACATGGGCTTCGAACACTCCATCGTCAACATGTTCCTGTTCCCCTCCGGCCTCCTCCTCGGCGGCGACTTCTCCCTCACCGACTACCTCATCTGGAACGAAATCCCCACCGTGGTAGGCAACCTCGTAGGCGGCCTCACCTTCGTAGGCCTAACCCTCTACGCCACCCACGCCCGCACCGCCCCCTCCCGCCAACCCGCCGAATCCACCACCGACTAACCGATGCCTCAGCTCGGTTCATGCTCGATGACTGGCGCACGTAATTGGCGTGAGGTGAAATGAGAAGGCCACCGGTTGCATCCGGAACCTTGCTCGCCTGATCCAGCCTGCGGGCTGCTGCGCCCTCCGCACCACCACGCGACCGCCGCTACGAACGCGCAAGCCGACTAGGGCACCGGCGGCATCGCCGTGCACAACGTCCTCGGCTGGATGCTGCAATCGCTACCCGGCTCGGCGGAATGACCTCGTCAAGCGGTTCTAACAAGCGGACGAGGCCGCTATTCTGGATGACCCGATGCGGCAACGACCCTGGTGGTGACAGTGCACGATCCGATGGCAGACGTCGAACGGGCGCTGGCCGCGCAGGTCGGCTGGAATTGGGTCGACGACCACCTGGTCTACGCCTGCGAGATGTTGTCGCGGCTGCGGGCGGGCGGCATCGCGGCGCTCGAGCCGTATCCGACGTCGATCCTGATGGACGACCAGGAGACCTGCTTCGGTGAAGGCTCGGGCGTGTGGGCGGCGTTTCGCAGCCCTGAGCTGCCACCGCCACCGCCACCGCCGATCGCCCCACCGGTGATCGCCGCTGTCACACCGACCACCCCGGTCTTCGTACCGCCGCGCGGCAGCTCGCGCCGCGACATTCAGCGGGCACGCACGGCCGCCAATGCCGCGGCCTTCAACGCCCGACAACGAAGCGAGCAAATGGCGGTTCAGATGGTTCGGGCGGCGGCCGAGGCCGCACGCGTGGCGAACGCCGCGGCGGCCGCGGCCCGCAGTCAGGCGATGCAGCCACGCTGGATACCGGAGCCGAGCGGCCGCATCACCGTCACGAATCGTCGAATTCACCTCACCAACCAATATCGCTCATCCCCGATCCCGCTCACGGCGTTGGAGCACATCGAGTTGACCCAACCCGACCGGCTGCGAATCCGATTCACCGAGGCGGCCACATCGCATTACCTCGAATTGGCGACACCGTGGGCGGCACCGGCGTTCCTTGTCGCCAGCCAAGCGAGATTCCCCCATCACCCGCAACTGATCAGCGGCTCGTGGCTACCCCACGGCTTCGAGGAACGCTGTCACATCGCGGGCAAAGCCTGCCCGCGAGTCCGCTGACCCAGATACGACGAACGCCCCGCTCCAGTAAGGAGCGGGGCGTTCGGGTTACTGCTTAGCGGTAGTCGCTGAAGCCGTAGTCGTCCAGCGGCACTGCGGCGCCGGTGGAGGCGCCGAAGCTGTCCGGCGAGTAGTAGGTGTCGTCGTAGGACGGCACCGCGTACGCGGCGGCGCGGGCTTCTTCGGTCGGCTGCACCTGGATGTTGCGGTAGCGGTTGATACCGGTACCGGCCGGGATGAGCTTACCGATGATCACGTTCTCCTTCAGGCCGATCAGCTTGTCGGAGCGGCAGTTGATGGCCGCGTCCGTCAGCACTCGGGTGGTCTCCTGGAAGGAGGCCGCCGACAGCCACGAATCGGTGGCCAGCGACGCCTTGGTGATACCCATCAGCACCGGACGGCCGGAGGCGGGCTCGCCACCCTCGGCCACCACGCGACGGTTCGAGTTCTCGAACTCGGCACGCTCGGTGAGCGAACCGGGCAGGAACTCGGTCGCACCCGAATCGATGATCGTCACGCGACGCAGCATCTGGCGCACGATGACCTCGATGTGCTTGTCGTGGATCGACACACCCTGCGAGCGGTAGACCTCCTGGACCTCGTGGACCAGGTGGACCTGCACCTGACGGGGACCCATCACGCGCAGCACCTCGTGCGGATCGGCAGCGCCCTCGAGCAGCTGCTGACCCACCTCCACGTGGTCACCGTCGGCCAGCAGGCGCTCGGTGCCGTCGTCGTGCTTGAACACACGCAGACGCTGACGCTTCGAGAGCTTGTCGTAGACGACTTCGTCCGACCCGTCATCAGGGATGATCGTGATCTTGTAGAAGCGGTCGTCGTCCTCGAGGCGCACCCGGCCCGAGACCTCCGCGATCGGCGCCTTGCCCTTGGGGACACGGGCCTCGAAGAGCTCCTGGACACGCGGCAGACCACCGGTGATGTCGTCACCCGCGACACCACCCTGGTGGAAGGTACGCATGGTCAGCTGGGTACCCGGCTCACCGATGGACTGGGCGGCGACGATGCCGACGGCCTCGCCGATGTCGACCAGCTTGCCGGTGGCCATCGAACGGCCGTAGCAGGTGGCGCAGACGCCGGTGCCGGTGGTGCAGGTCAGCACGGAGCGGACCTTCACCTCGGTGATACCGGCCTCGAGCAGCGCCTCCAGGGCCGGGTCGCCGAGATCGGCGCCCTTGGCCACGACGACGTTGCCGTTCGCGTCGACCGCGTCGGTCGCCAGGGTGCGAGCGTAGGTCGAGGTTTCGACGTGTGCGTCCCGGATGAGCGAGCCGTCGGCCTGCTTCTCCGCGATCGGCACGACAATGCCGCGCTCGGTGCCACAGTCGTGCTCGCGCACGATGACGTCCTGCGAGACGTCCACCAGACGACGGGTCAGGTAACCCGAGTCGGCGGTACGCAGCGCGGTGTCGGCCAGACCCTTACGAGCACCGTGGGTGTTGATGAAGTACTCGAGCACGGTCAGGCCCTCACGGAAGGAGGACTTGATCGGGCGCGGGATGAACTCACCCTTGGGGTTCGTCACCAGACCCTTCATACCGGCGAGGGTACGAGTCTGGGTGAAGTTACCGGTCGCACCCGAGTCGACGATCGTGATGATCGGGTTGTCGGCCGGGTAGTGCGAACGCAGCGCCGTACCGACCTCTTCGGTCGCTTCCTGCCAGATCTTGACCAGGGCGTTGTTGCGCTCCTGGTGATCGAGCGCACCACGCTGGTACTTCTTCTCGATCTGATCCGCCATGGCCTCGTACCGCTCCATGATGTCGGCCTTCTCCGGCGGAACGAGCACGTCCGACATGGAGACGGTGACACCCGAACGCGTGGCCCAGTAGAAGCCGGCGTCCTTGAGCTTGTCGACGGTCTGCGCGACGACGATCATCGGGTAGCGCTCGGCCAGATCGTTGATGATCGTGGCCTGCCGCTTCTTCGGCATCGGCTCGTTGATGAACGCGTAGTCCGCCGGGAGCAGATCGTTGAACAGCACGCGACCGAGGGTGGTCTCGGCCAGCCACGCGTCACCGCGGTGCCAGCCCTCCGGGAAGAGCTCCGCCTCGATCTCGCGCGGCGGGCGCTGCTCGGTCAGCCGCACCTTGATCATCGAACGCACGGTGAGCTCACCGCGGTCGACGGCCATCTGGGCCTCGGCCGGCGAGGAGTACACGCCGTACTCCGGCTCGTCCTTGCCGCCGGCCCGGTAGGTGCCGACGCCCTTCTCGTCGAGACGAGTCAGGTAGAACAGGCCGGTCACCATGTCCAGACGCGGCATCGCCAGCGGGCGACCCGACGCCGGGGACAGGATGTTGTTCGACGACAGCATCAGGATGCGCGCCTCGGCCTGCGCCTCCGCCGACAGCGGCAGGTGCACGGCCATCTGGTCACCGTCGAAGTCGGCGTTGAACGCCTCACAGACGAGCGGGTGCAGCTGGATGGCCTTGCCTTCGACCAGCTGGGGCTCGAAGGCCTGGATACCCAGGCGGTGCAGGGTGGGCGCGCGGTTCAGCAGCACCGGGTGCTCGGCGATGACCTCTTCGAGGACATCCCACACCTGGGGACGCTGACGCTCGACCATCCGCTTGGCGGACTTGATGTTCTGCGCGTGGTTGAGATCGACCAGACGCTTCATGACGAACGGCTTGAACAGCTCGAGCGCCATCAGCTTCGGCAGACCGCACTGGTGCAGCTTGAGCTGCGGGCCGACGACGATGACCGAACGGCCCGAGTAGTCGACACGCTTGCCGAGCAGGTTCTGACGGAAACGACCCTGCTTGCCCTTGAGCAGATCGCTCAGCGACTTCAGCGGGCGGTTACCCGGTCCGGTGACCGGACGGCCACGACGGCCGTTGTCGAACAGCGCGTCGACCGACTCCTGCAGCATCCGCTTCTCGTTGTTGACGATGATCTCGGGCGCACCCAGATCGATCAGTCGCTTGAGGCGGTTGTTGCGGTTGATCACGCGGCGGTACAGGTCGTTCAGGTCGGAGGTGGCGAAACGGCCACCGTCGAGCTGAACCATCGGGCGCAGCTCCGGCGGGATCACCGGAACGGCGTCGAGCACCATGCCCATGGGCGAGTTGCCGTTGGCCTGGAAGGCCGCGACGACCTTGAGCCGCTTGAGCGCGCGCAGCTTCTTCTGGCCCTTGCCCGAGCGAATGGTCTCGCGCAGGTTCTCGGCCTCGGCGTCGATGTCGAAGTTCTCCATCAGCTTCTGGATGGACTCCGCACCCATGGCGCCGGTGAAGTACTCGCCGTAGCGGTCGACGAGCTCGCGGTAGAGCACCTCGTCGACGATGAGCTGCTTGACCGACAGCTTGGTGAAGGTCGTCCAGATCTCGTCGAGGCGGTCCAGCTCACGCTGGGCGCGGTCGCGCAGCTGACGCATTTCGCGCTCGCCGCCGTCCTTGACCTTGCGACGCACGTCGGACTTGGCGCCCTCGGCTTCCAGCTCGGCCAGGTCGGCCTCGAGCTTCTGCGCGCGGGCCTCGAGATCGGCGTCGCGCTGATCGGCGACGGCCTTCTTCTCGACCTCCATCTCGGCCTCGAGGGTGCTGAGCTCGTTGTGGCGCAGCTCCTCGTCGACACCGACGATGACGTAGGCGGCGAAGTAGATGATCTTCTCGAGATCCTTCGGCGCCAGATCCAGCAGGTAGCCCAGGCGCGACGGAACACCCTTGAAGTACCAGATGTGAGTGACCGGTGCGGCCAGCTCGATGTGGCCCATCCGCTCACGACGCACCTTGGCGCGAGTCACCTCGACGCCACAGCGCTCACAGATGATGCCCTTGAAGCGGACGCGCTTGTACTTGCCGCAGTAGCACTCCCAGTCCCGGGTGGGGCCGAAGATCTTCTCGCAGAAGAGCCCGTCCTTCTCCGGCTTGAGCGTGCGGTAGTTGATGGTCTCCGGCTTCTTGACCTCGCCATAGCTCCACTGGCGGATGTCTTCAGCGGTGGCCAGGCCGATCCGGAGTTCATCGAAGAAGTTGACGTCTAGCACGTAACTTCCTTTCCCCTGTTCGGGTCGAATTCGAGCAAAAAGTTCACTAGTTATCGATCGCGGGTCCGCGGGCGGCTGCCGAAACAGCCACCCGCGTCACCACCTAGTTCGCCAAATCGTCGACGGTGGCCGCTTCGTTCCTGGACAGGTTGATGCCCAGGTTCGCCGCGGCGCGCTCCAGATCCTCGTCGTCGCCGTCGCGCATCTCGATCGCGGCGCCGTCCGAGGACAGCACTTCCACGTTGAGGCACAGCGACTGGAGTTCCTTGAGGAGCACCTTGAACGACTCCGGAATGCCCGGCTCCGGAATGTTCTCGCCCTTGACGATCGCCTCGTAGACCTTCACACGGCCCACCACGTCGTCGGACTTGATGGTCAGGAGCTCCTGCAGCGTGTACGCCGCACCGTAGGCCTGCATGGCCCAGCACTCCATCTCACCGAAACGCTGACCACCGAACTGCGCCTTACCACCCAGCGGCTGCTGCGTGATCATCGAGTACGGACCGGTCGAACGGGCGTGGATCTTGTCGTCGACCAGGTGGTGCAGCTTCAGGATGTACATGTAACCGACCGCGACCGGGTACGGGAACGGCTCGCCGGAGCGGCCGTCGAACAGGGTCGCCTTGCCGTTCTCGTCGACCATGCGCTCACCGTCACGGTTCGGCAGGGTCGAGCCGAGCAGACCGGTCAGCTCGTCATCCTTGGCGCCGTCGAACACCGGGGTCGCGATGTTCGAGTCGGCCGGGGCACCCAGCATCTCCTCGGGCAGCGAGGCCGCCCAGTCGGGACGGGTGCCGTCGGTGGCCACGTCGACATTCCAGCCCGCCTTGCCGATCCAGCCCAGGTGGGTCTCGAGGATCTGGCCGATGTTCATACGACGCGGAACACCGTGGGTGTTCAGGATGATGTCGATCGGGGTGCCGTCGGGCATGAACGGCATGTCCTCCACGGGGAGGATCTTGCCGATGACGCCCTTGTTGCCGTGGCGGCCCGCGAGCTTGTCGCCGTCCTGGATCTTGCGCTTCTGGGCCACGTAGACGCGGACCAGCTCGTTGACACCCGGAGGCAGATCGTCGTCGTCCTCGCGCGAGAACACGCGGATGCCGATGACCTTGCCGGACTCACCGTGGGGCACCTTCAGCGAGGTGTCGCGCACCTCGCGCGCCTTCTCACCGAAGATCGCGCGGAGCAGGCGCTCCTCGGGGGTCAGCTCGGTCTCGCCCTTCGGGGTGACCTTGCCGACCAGGATGTCGCCGTCGCGGACCTCGGCACCGATGCGGATGATGCCGCGCTCGTCCAGGTCGGCCAGCACCTCGTCGGAGACGTTCGGGATGTCCCGGGTGATCTCCTCGGCGCCCAGCTTGGTGTCGCGGGCGTCGATCTCGTGCTCTTCGATGTGGATCGAGGTGAGAACGTCCTCTTCCACGAGGCGCTGCGACAGGATGATCGCGTCCTCGTAGTTGTGGCCTTCCCACGGCATGACCGCGACGAGCAGGTTCTTGCCCAGCGCCATCTCACCGTTCTCGGTGCAGGGGCCGTCGGCCAGAACCTGGCCCTTCTCCACCCGCTGACCCTCGTCCACGATCGGACGCTGGTTGGAGCAGGTGCCCTGGTTCGAGCGGTTGAACTTGCGCATCCGGTAGGACTTGCGGCTGCCGTCGTCGGCCATCACGGTGACGTAATCGGCCGAGACCTCCTCGACCACACCCGGCTTCTCGTTCACCACGACATCGCCGGCGTCGACCGCGGCGCGCAGCTCCATGCCGGTGCCCACGATCGGGGACTCGGAACGGATCAGCGGCACGGCCTGACGCTGCATGTTCGCGCCCATGAGGGCACGGTTGGCGTCGTCGTGCTCGAGGAACGGGATCATGGCCGTCGCGACCGACACCATCTGGCGCGGCGAGATGTCCATGTAGTCGACCTGAGCCGGCGTCACGAACTCGACCTCTTCGCCCGCACGGCGGACGAGGACCTTCTCCTCGAGGAAGCGGCCCTCGGCGTCGACCGGGGAGTTGGCCTGCGCGCGAACGTAGCGGTCTTCCTCGTCGGCGGTCAGGTACTTGACCTCGTCGGTCACCTTGCCGTCGATGACCCGGCGGTACGGGGTCTCGATGAAGCCGAACGGGTTGACCCGCGCGTACACCGACAGCGAACCGATCAGGCCGATGTTCGGGCCTTCCGGGGTCTCGATCGGGCACATGCGGCCGTAGTGCGACGGGTGGACGTCACGGACTTCCAGGCCGGCGCGCTCACGGGACAGACCACCGGGGCCAAGCGCCGACAGGCGGCGCTTGTGGGTCAGACCCGACAGCGGGTTGTTCTGGTCCATGAACTGCGACAGCTGGGAGGTTCCGAAGAACTCCTTGATCGCGGCCACGACGGGACGGATGTTGATCAGGGTCTGCGGCGTGATCGCCTCGACGTCCTGAGTCGTCATCCGCTCGCGGACCACGCGCTCCATGCGGGACAGGCCGACCCGGATCTGGTTCTGGATCAGCTCGCCGACGGTGCGCAGACGACGGTTGCCGAAGTGGTCGATGTCGTCGATCTCGACGGGGACCTCTTCGCCACCGGGGGCGGTCATCGAGCGGTCACCGGCGTGCAGACGCACCAGGTACTCGATGGTGGTGACGATGTCTTCCTTGGTCAGCACCGAGGAGGTCACCGGCTCGTGCACGTGGATGCCGAGCTTCTTGTTGATCTTGTAGCGACCGACGCGCGCCAGGTCGTAGCGCTTCTCCTTGAAGAACAGGTTCTCCAGCAGGGTCTGCGCGGACTCCTTGGTCGGCGGCTCGCCCGGACGCAGCTTGCGGTAGATGTCGAGCAGCGCCTCGTCCTGGCCGGGCGTGCTGTCCTTCTCCAGGGTGGACATCATGATCTCTGAGAAGCCGAAACGCTCGACGATCTCCTCGGTGGTCCAGCCCAGCGCCTTGAGCAGCACGGTGACCGGCTGACGGCGCTTGCGGTCGATGCGGACACCGACGGTGTCGCGCTTGTCGACGTCGAACTCCAGCCACGCGCCGCGCGACGGGATGACGCGCACGCTGTGCAGGTCCTTCTCGGTGCCCTTGTCGATGCTGTGATCGAAGTAGACGCCCGGGGAGCGGACCAGCTGCGAGACGACGACGCGCTCGGTGCCGTTGATGATGAAGGTGCCCTTGTCGGTCATCATGGGGAAATCGCCCATGAAGACCGTCTGGCTCTTGATCTCGCCGGTGTTGTTGTTGATGAACTCCGCGGTGACGAACAACGGCGCCGCGTAGGTCATGTCCTTCTCTTTGCACTCATCGATAGAGGCCTTGACCTCTTCGAAGCGCGGATCGGAGAACGACAGGGACATCGAACCGGAGAAGTCCTCGATCGGCGAGAGCTCCTCGAGCACCTCCTCCAAGCCGCCTGCGAGACCGACGTCGCCGCGTGCGGCCGCCTTCTCACGCCAGTCGGGGGTACCGACCAACCAGGCGAACGAGTCCGTTTGTAGGTCGAGAAGTCCGGGCACCTCCAAGGGCTCACGGATCTTCGCGAACGAAACCCTCAACGGGGCTCCGGGGATTCCAGCCTTGGTCTGGGTGGAGACTGCCAAGATGCGTCCTTCCAGCACCTCACGCGCGTCGCGTGGTGGTCCGCGACCGTCGCTTGTCTGCTACGAATTCCGCTGGTTACAACCCGAACGAAACCCGAACAGGCAGCAGCGGAAGTAACACCGGAAGGTGGAACTTACGAGTGCGAATCAAGGTGTGGACAGGAGGCAGCCAGCGCAACGTCCAAACTTACACCCACATACACGGGGGTGTCAACGTACCATCCGTGCGACCGCTCACACGGCAAACGCGCCGAACTCCCGTGACACTGGCCGCGTCGGGTGTTCTGGGCGCTGAAGCCCCTGTAACAGCTGGCGCTGCTGTGAATAGGGTGACGGTTCGCGCCCGCCTCGTCAAGTGGCGCGGCGCGGTCTGTCCGAGAAGTGAGATCGACTGGCGCGCTGCGCATCCCCGTCCGGAACCGCGGCTATTTTACTCGCGACACGCCGTGTGCGCCAACTCGCGTAACCGCCGCTCAGCGCCCGTTTTTCCGATCGAGTCGAGCCGCCACCGCCCCTGAACACACGGCGAGCCCCGACCGAGTGGCCGGGGCTCGTAGTGGGAGAAAAAGACGCTCAGCCGTTGATCTGGCCGTGCTGAATCGTCTTGGTGTCGAACTGGGCGGTGGGGTGCTCGCTGCCGTAGGCGGCCATCACCTGGGTGTCGTCGGCGGACTCGTCGAGCGACTCGCGGATCGCCACCTGGGCCGCGTGCGGCAGGGTGTGCATGATCTCACGTACCCGCGCCTGGCGGCGGAAGACGGCCTGGCGAGCGGGCATGCCCGGCTCGGCCTTCATCTGCGGGATGATGCCCTCGATCTCCTCGGCGCCACCGTGGTGGTGACCGGCGTCGACGAGCGCCTGCTCGCGCGCCATCTGCGCCTCGTCCTTCTCCTCCGACATACCGATCGGGCCGATCATGCGGCCGTTGAGGAACTGCTTGACGACCGGCTCCTCGCTGGTCAGCAGCACCTCGCGGGGGCCGAACATGACCAGCTGGCGGCGGAAGAGCATGCCGATGTTGTCCGGCACGGTACGGGCCAGGTTGATGTTGTGCGTCACGATGAGGATCGTCGCGTCGATCTGGGCGTTGATGTTGAGCAGCAACTGCGCCAGGTACGAGGTACGCACGGGGTCCAGACCGGAGTCGGGCTCGTCGACCAGGATGATCTGCGGGTCGAGGACCAGCGCGCGGGCCAGGCCTGCACGCTTGCGCATACCGCCGGAGATCTCGCCGGGGAGCTTGTTCTCGGCGCCGAGCAGACCGGTCAGCTCGAGCTTCTCCATGACGATGCGCTTGATCTCGGTTTCCGACTTCTTCGTGTGCTCACGAAGCGGGAAAGCGATGTTGTCGAACAGGTTCATCGAGCCGAACAGCGCGCCGTCCTGGAAAAGGACGCCGAACAGTTTGCGGATCTCGTAGAGCTCCTTGTTGGAGCAGGTGGTGATATCGGTGCCATCGATGAAGATGGAGCCGCGCTCCGGCCGCAAGAGACCGATGAGCGATTTCAGGAACACCGACTTACCCGTACCCGAAGGGCCGAGCAGGGCGCTCACCTCACCCGAAGGGAGCGTGATCGACACGTCCTGCCAAATTCGCTGCGACCCGAAGGATTTGGTAACACCCTCGGTCCTGACCTCGACGCCCACGCCTACCTCCATTGTTGCCTGCGAGCAGCCCACCCCGCTGACCGCGCGCTCACATCACGGCGGTGCGTCACGACACTGTGGGTCCGGTCACTGTATCCCATCAGTGAGACAGGGCACACCCTCATATGACTGAAGAGTAACCCACCCGGTTGATACAGCGCGTATCACCATCGCATGTCCGGACAAATAACAAACGGGCGGCCCCCGAAAGGACCGCCCGTTCGCGAACGCGAAGCGCCGAATTACTTGACGGACACCTTGGCGCCGGCCTCTTCCAGCTTCGCCTTGGCGGCCTCGGCGGCCTCCTTGGCGACCTTCTCCAGGATCGGCTTCGGGGCACCCTCGACCAGGTCCTTGGCTTCCTTCAGGCCCAGGCCGGAGACGATCTCACGGACCACCTTGATGACCTGGATCTTCTTGTCGCCCGCACCCTCGAGGATGACGTCGAACTCGTCCTGCTCCTCGGCGGCGTCAGCGGCGGCCGGGGCGGCACCCGCGGCGGCAACGGCGACGGGGGCAGCAGCGGTGACCTCGAACTTCTCCTCGAACGCCTTCACGAAGCCCGACAGCTCCAGCAGGGTCATCTCCGAGAAAACCTCGAGCAGCTCTTCGGTGGACAGCTTGGCCATGATTGTTCCTTTCGGTAGTGAATGTCTTGTGCGCGCGGGCGTAATACCCGTGCGGGGGTATTACTCGGCAGCGCCTTCGGCCTGCTTCTTCTCCTGCAGCGCGGCGGCCAGACGGGCCACCTGACCTGCGGGAGCCGAGAACAGCCCGGCAGCCTTGGACATGTTGCCCTTCATCGCACCGGCCAGCTTGGCCAGCAGGACCTCGCGGGTCTCCAGGTCGGCGATCTTCTCGACCTCGGACACGGACAGCGCAGCGCCGTCCATGTAGCCGCCCTTGATGACGAGCGCCTTGTTGTCCTTGGCGAAGGTCTTGAGCGCCTTCGCGGCGTTGACCGGCTCACCCTGGATGAAGGTGATGGCGGTCGGTCCGACGAACAAGTCGTCCAGGCCCTCGACGCCCGCTTCCGCGGCCGCGAGCTTGACCAGGGTGTTCTTGGCGACGGAGTACGTGGCCTCGGCGCCGAGCGCACGACGCAGCTCGGTGAGCTTGCCGACCGAAAGACCACGGTATTCCGTGACAACAGTGGCCGTGGAGTTCTTGAACTGCTCCGCGATCTCCGCGACAGCGGTGACCTTTTCAGGCTTCGCCATACTTCGCCTCCTCTCTGATGTCGGTTCGTGAACGCGCACTACCGAATTCAGGGGCCGGCGACAAAACTAACGCCCCGGACGCAAGGCGTACCGGGGCGCGAAAGATCGGCCTCAGCTCTCCCTGCGTGGGCCGCCGGCAATGTCGCCGGACCTTCGATCGACACCACGCAAGCGGCATCGACGACCAACGGTCTTCGGTAGAACGAATGGGTAGCCATCGAACATGTCGATGACCGGAGTCCACTGTAGCGGTACCTGCCCCCATCTGCCAAAACGGGTCCAGCGCCCGCCCGATTCGGCCAAATCTCTTGTGGCGTAGCTCACTTTCGCTCCTGCAATGTGGTAGCAATCGCACCAAGAAAGTGTTACGCAAGGTGACAGTAACCTGGTTCACTCCTCAACTATGGCAACCTCCATAGTCGCTCCACCACCGCTGCTGGACCGACGTTCACAGCGATTCCTCGCACTCGCCGTGATCTGTCTGGCCGAACTGCTGGTCGTCCTCGACAACACCATCGTCAACGTCGCCCTCCCGTCCATCGGCGTCCAGCTGCAGACCGGAGTCTCCGGCTTGCAGTGGGTCGTCGACGCCTACACCCTGACCTTCGCCGGATTGCTGCTCGCCGCGGGCAATCTCGGTGACCGCTACGGTCGCAGGCGGATCATGATCGTCGGCCTGATCGGCATCGCGGTGATGTCGGTCGGCGGTGCGCTCGCCGAATCGATGACGCAGGTCATCGCGGCCCGCGCGGCGATGGGCGTCTTCGCCGCCGCGGTCTTCCCCGCCACCCTGGCCCTGATCATCAACATCTTCACCGACAAGCGCGAACGCGCACTCGCCATCGCCGCCTGGACCGCGATGGCAGGCTTCGCCATCGCCATCGGCCCGATCTCGGGCGGCTGGCTGCTCGAACATTTCAGCTGGCATTCGGTGTTCTGGATCAATGTGCCGGTGGCGCTGGCCGCGCTGATCGCGACGCTGATCTGGGTGCCGGAATCGCGCGCCGACCAGGTCGGCAAGCTGGATCTCCCCGGCATCGCTCTGTCGATCGCGGGCATCACGCTGGTGGTGTGGGCGATTATCGAAGCGCCGCACAACGGCTGGCTCTCGCTCACCACACTGTGCACGGCGGCACTCGGCGTCGTGCTGCTCGCCGCTTTCGTCACGTGGGAATTACGCACGGCCGCACCGATTCTCGATATGCGACTGTTCCGGAATCGGCGATTCTCGTTGCCCGCCTTGGCAATTGCCGTCGGCTACTTCTCGATGTTCGGGTTCCTCTTTCTGATCACGCAGTATTTCCAGGGCGTGCGTGAATACACCCCGCTCGAATTCGGCATCGCGTCTTTGCCGTTCGCGTTCTCGGTGGCCATCGGCGCTCCGGTCGCGACGCTGCTCGCGCAACGGGTCGGCACCACCGCGGTGCTGGTGATCGGGCTGTTGCTCACCGGGGTGGGCCTGTACCTGGGCGGCCAGGTCACGGTGGACAGCAGCTATGTGATCGGGGTGCTGCCCTCGATGGTGTCGATGGCGCTGGGCCTCGGCATCGTGCAGGGACCGGCGACCGAGTCGATCATGTCCGCACTCCCCCTCGACGAGGCGGGCGCGGGCTCGGCCGTCAACGACACCACCCGCGAAATCGGCGGCACCCTCGGCGTCGCGGTGCTCGGCTCGATCGTCGCCTCGTACTACACCAGCCGAATCGGCGCCCGGGTCGACGCCATCCCGCTCGGCATCATGAACGCCAACGAGAAGAGCCTGGTCAAGGCCAGTCCGCTCAGCGTGCTGGAGCTGCGCAAACGCGAGCTGACCCCGTTCCTGGAGTCCCAGCGCGAGAACCTCATCGTCGCCATGAAGACGGCGACCCTCCAGGGTGCGCACACCGCGTCCCTGGTGGCGGCGGGCGCGGTCGGGGTCTGCGCGGTGATCGTCGCGATCTTCCTGCCGTGGAAGCCGCAGGACGGCGAATCGGTGCTGCTCGGCTGGCGCAAGAAGGACTGACCCCGGAAAACCAGCGAGGGTGGGAACGCAGTGCGTTCCCACCCTCGCGGTCGATCAGGAGCTACCTGTCAGTGGAAGCTCACGCATCCTCGTCGAGGAGGTTGCGGGTGCGGTTCGGGTCCACCGGGATGCCCGGTCCGGTGTTGGTCGAAACCGTGATCTTCTTGACATAGCGACCCTTGGCGGTCGACGGCTTCACACGCAGGATCTCGTCCAGCGCGGCGCCGTAGTTCTCCACCAGCTTGGCGTCGTCGAACGAGGCCTTGCCGATGACGAAGTGCAGGTTGGCCTGCTTGTCGACGCGGAAGTTGATCTTGCCGCCCTTGATGTCGTTGACGGCCTTGGTCACATCGTTGGTGACGGTGCCCGTCTTCGGGTTCGGCATCAGACCACGCGGGCCGAGGACACGCGCGATGCGGCCGACCTTGGCCATCTGGTCCGGGGTGGCGATCGCGGCGTCGAAGTCCAGCCAGCCGCCCTGGATCCGCTCGATCAGGTCCTCGGCGCCAACGGCGTCGGCACCGGCGGCCTCGGCCTCGGCGGCCTTCTCGCCGGCGGCGAACACGATGACGCGGGCGGTCTTACCGGTGCCGTGCGGCAGGTTGACGGTGCCGCGGACCATCTGGTCGGCCTTACGGGGATCCACGCCGAGACGGACGGCGACCTCGACGGTCGCGTCGGTCTTGGTGGTCGCGGTCTCCTTCGCCAGGCGCGCAGCGGCCAGCGGGGAGTACAGCTTGTCGCGATCGACCTTCTCAGCAGCGGCGAGATACGCCTTGCTTCGCTTTGCCATGTTTCTCTGTCCTTAATGTTCGAGTTCAGATGTGGTGTCCCGGGCCTGGCCGGCCCTCCCACATAGAGCGAGGATTCGCTCAGCCTCAGTGCACGTTCGAAGGCTTCGCTGCGCCTGCGTGGTCACGCTGCGCTGCCGCCTCCGGCGCTGACGCTCAGCCTTCGACGGTGATACCCATCGAGCGGGCGGTACCGGCGATGATCTTCGCGGCCTGATCGAGATCGGTGGCGTTGAGATCCTCGGCCTTGGTCTTGGCGATCTCCCGGACCTGGTCCATGGTGACCTTGGCGACCTTGGTCTTGTGCGGCTCGGCCGAGCCCTTCTGCACACCGGCGGCCTTGAGCAGCAGACGCGCGGCGGGCGGGGTCTTCAGCTTGAAGTCGAACGTCCGGTCCTCGTACACCGAGATCTCGACCGGGATGACGTTGCCACGCTGCGACTCGGTCGCGGCGTTGTACGCCTTGCAGAACTCCATGATGTTGACGCCGTGCTGACCGAGCGCGGGGCCGACCGGAGGAGCCGGGTTCGCGGCGCCGGCCTGGATCTGCAGCTTGATGATCCCGGCGAGCTTCTTCTTCTTGGGGGGCATCTTTCTTCCTTGGGTTTCGGTTCCTTACGGTTGCCGTAAGCCTGTTGCGGGATCGCTCCCACGCCGGGTCCAAGCCCGGCATCCGCGCACGACCGGGCCCGAAAAGTACTACGGGAAGTCAGAGCACGAACCATCACACTCTACTTGACTCAACCCGCGACCCAGCAATCGGGTGGTGACCAGCGCAAACGCCGAACGGCACCGCCGGTGAGCGGTGCCGTCGAGCGAGAGCGGAGAGAATTCAGATCTTGGAGACCTGGGTGAAGTTCAGCTCGACCGGGGTCTCGCGACCGAAGATCGAGACGAGCACCTTGAGCTTCTGCTGCTCGGCGTTGACTTCGCTGATGCTGGCGGGCAGCGTCGCGAACGGGCCGTCCATGACGGTGACCGACTCGCCGACCTCGAAGTCGACCTCGATGACCGGCTTGCCCGCGGCAGCGGCACCGGCGTCCGAACCAGACGCGGCAGCGGCGGCGGCCGCCTTCTTCTGGGCCTGCGCACCGGCCGGGACCAGGAACTTCACGACCTCGTTGATGGTCAGCGGGGTCGGCTTGGCGCCGGGGCCACCGCCGGTCATGCCGACGAAACCGGTGACGCCGGGGGTGTTGCGGACCGCGCCCCACGACTCGTTGTTCAGTTCCATCCGGACCAGGATGTAACCGGGCAGCACCTTGCGGTTGACGTTCTTCTTCTGCCCGTTCTTGATCTCGGTGACCTCTTCGGTCGGCACCTCGACCTGGAAGATGTAGTCCTCGAGGCCGAGGTTCTGCACGCGGGTCTCGAGGTTGGTCTTGACCTTGTTCTCGTAGCCGGCGTAGGAGTGCACGACGTACCAGTCGCCGGGGACGCGGCGCAGCTTGGCCTTCATCGACTCGACGGGGTCGGCTTCGGGGTCTTCCTCGGTGGCGACGGCCTCGTCGGCCGCATCGGCGTCAGCGAGCTCGGTGGTGGCCTCGACCTCGTCGGTGGCGCTCTCCGCCACGACGGTGTCGTCAACCGGGAACTCGGCGTTTGTTTCGTTCTCCGGGGTGCTCACTTCGGCACTCGCTTCCTGTGTCGTCACGTACATCCTCTGGGCCGGGTCGGGTGCGCGGAGGCACACTCCGCCGTTCCGGCCCGCGATCGGCTACCGGCGTGGGTGTCGGCGATCAGCCGAACAGCCAGTCGACACCCTTGACGAACGCCACGTCGATCCCGGCGATGAACGCGACCATGAAGACCACGAACACCAGAACGACGGCCGTATAGGTGACCATCTGCTTCCGGTTGGGCCAGATCACCTTGCGCAGTTCCGCGATAACCTCTCGCAGGAACTTGAGCAGCCGCTTGAACGGGTTGCCCGATTTGGCCTTCCCGGCAGTCTTGTCTGCCTTGCGCAAGGAGGGCCGGTCCAGCGTGGCCACCGAACCGGTGTCCGCCGGAGCATCCGACGTGCGCGCACGGCGAGCTGTCCGCTTGCCGCTCGGCCGAGTGGCAGCGGCGGTGTCGTCGCCGTCTTCGGCGCGAGTATCCCGCTCGTCGCTCACGTCGATCCTTCCTCGTCGCTGGCATTCAGGGCAGGGGCGACAGGACTTGAACCTGCAACCTGCGGTTTTGGAGACCGCTGCTCTGCCAATTGAGCTACGCCCCTTCGGTTGGACCAGCCTGAGCTGTAGTTGTCCAACCACAGTCGATATTCGATTATCGAGCTCTGGTGCCACACAACATGCGCGCCGCTTCCGTGGGGGATCTAGTCCCCGGGAAGATCAGCGCGCAGCAGCCGGTGACCCCAGAGTCCCGAGTGTACGTTACCGCGTGCGGTATTCGCCAATCCGGTACAGCCGACCAGGTCAGGACAGCTGAACGGTTGCCGTGGCCCGCCCGAAGATCTTCTTGCCCGCCGACTTCGCCGTGATGGCGAGGACCGCGGTCCTGGTCTCGGGATCGACCGACTTCACCTTACCGGTGTACTCGACCTCGGCCGGGGACTCGGCGCCGACGTAGACCGGGCTGGTGAACCGGACGTTGTACTCCTTCACCGCGCCGGGATCACCGAGCCACGAGGTGATGAAACCACCGCCGAGGCCCATCGTGAGCATGCCGTGTGCGACCACGTCGTCCAGCCCGACCATCTTCACGATCTCGTCGCTCCAGTGGATCGGGTTGGCGTCACCGGACACGCCCGCGTAGTTCACCAGATCGCCACGGGTGAGCCGGACGGTGCGCGGCGGCAGTTCATCGCCCGCGGCCACACTGTCGAAGGACAGGGCGTGCGTGGGGACGGACGGCTCCGGCTGCCTGGTGACCGGATCGGGGGAGATCTCGGCGGGGAGCTCGGCCGGCGCGTGATGGTCGGGCTCTTCGAGGCCGTGCATGAGGATGTTGCGGACCGCGTCCGACATCGCCGGATCGATGTCGGCGCCGCTGCGGCCGACCAGCGTGGTGTAGGTGGTGAGCACCAGCTCGTCGTCCTGGGCGGTGACGATGTTCTTGGTGACGATGATGTCGCCGCCGAAGGCCTGCCGGAAGGAATGCAGGTACACATCACAGGTCAGCTGGTCGCCCACCCGGATCGGGCGGTGGAACTCCAGGATCTGGTCGGTCTGCATGATCTGACTCAGGTCGTAGCCGGTGACGATCCGCTCGAACAGCTTGCGCTGAGCGAGGATGCCGACCAGCGAGATGAAGGTGAGCGGGGCGAGCAGGCCCTGGTGGCCGTACTCGCGCGCGATGTCTTCCTCCCAGTGCACCGGGTGGTAGTCCTGCACGGCACGGGCGTATTCGCGCACCTTCTCGCGGCCGACCTCGTAGAAGTCGTCGACACGGTAGTGGTGGCCGACCATCGCCGCCGCGTGTGCGGCGGGATCGAACGGTTCGGCGGCTGCGGCGGTGACCGCTTCGTCAGTTCCGGTGTTCAGTGTCACCACGTGGACCTTACTCACACGGAGACCGCTCACAAGCCGTCCGGGGGTGTAAACATCGCCCCCGCGGGGTACTGTATTGCCCCCGGAAACGCACAAAGGCCGGACTTTCGTCCGGCCTTCGGCAAATGTTCTGGTGAATCAGCGCGACTCGCGGTGCGCCCGGTGGGTTCCGCAGTTCGGGCAGAACTTCTTCAGCTCGAGGCGGTCCGGGTCGTTGCGCCGGTTCTTCTTGGTGATGTAGTTGCGGTGCTTGCACTCTTCGCAGGCCAAGGTGATCTTTGGCCGGACATCGGTGGACTTCGCGGCCACGATATGCCTTCTTTCCGGTCTGGGCTGAGTCGTTATTGGTAGCGATGGCCGGACTTGAACCGGCGACACAACGATTATGAGTCGTTTGCTCTACCGACTGAGCTACACCGCCACGGCGGACCTGTTACGGTGGGCCGGCGGGAAAGTCGGTCACCACCGGCAATCCGGCGAGCCCCCTAACGGAATCGAACCGTTGACCTTTTCCTTACCATGGAAACGCTCTGCCGACTGAGCTAAGGGGGCATGACTACGTGGCACAGAGTCTGTATCGGCGGGCCGATCAGCGCGACCCCGTGCTCCGGCGTCCTGAACGAGATTACACACTACCACCCGAGAGCACCAAATCGGCAGGTGAGGCACGGTTTTTGCCCGCATGCACCCGTAGGATCGCCGGTCCCGGCAGATCGAGCCGTTCTCTACAAACCAAAGAACCCCGCCGATCTGATGATCGACGGGGTTCGATGTGGCAGATGTAGGATTCGAACCTACGTAGGCTTTCACCGACAGATTTACAGTCTGCTCCCATTGGCCGCTCGGGCAATCTGCCTTATGCGCCGTTTCCGGTGCGCTGAGCAGCTTACAACGAACCCACACCCCCAATGCAAACCGCCTGCACAACGACCCTGCGAGCACGGTCGGACCAGGCATGCGGGTACAACTGTCTCGGTGGCCGGCACACCTGTCGGCGCACCCATTGTCAGACCGTGAGGGACAGGAGCGCAGTGTGGCCGATTCGTCATTCGACGTGGTGAGCAAGGTCGATCGCCAGGAGGTCGACAACGCGCTGCACCAGGCGGAGAAGGAGCTGAACTCCCGCTACGACTTCAAGGGCACCGACGCGTCGATCGCGTGGTCGGGCGAGGAAGCCATCGTGCTGACCGCGAACGCCGAGGAGCGGGTCAAGGCCGCGCTCGACGTGTTCAAGGAGAAGCTGATCCGCCGTGACATCTCGCTCAAGGCGTTCGACGCGGGCGAGCCGCAGGCCTCGGGCAAGGTGTTCAAGATCACCGGCACGCTGGTGCAGGGCATCGATACCGAGAAGGCGAAGAAGATCTCCAAGAAGATCCGCGACGAGGGCCCCAAGGGCGTGAAGGCGCAGATCCAGGGCGAGGAGCTGCGGGTCAGCAGCAAGAAGCGCGACGACCTGCAGGCCGTGATCTCCCTGCTCAAGGGCGAGGATTTCGGCATCGCCCTGCAATTCGTCAACTATCGCTAGCGGCTGGCGCCGCGGGTTTTCGGCCTCGTGACCTCGCCGCCGAGCTGCGATACCGCGCCTTCGGCGTTCCGTCTCGCTACTCGGCGGCGAGGCGGCCGAAAACGTGGTGGTGACGTCAGAAGCGGTGGTCTCCGCCTGCCATCTCCTCGAGCCGCTTGATGCGCTCTTCCATCGGCGGATGCGTGCTGTACCAGCGGGCGATGCGGTCGCCCGCACGGAACGGGTTGGCGATCATCAGGTGCGATTCGCTGGTGAGCTTGGGATCGGGCGGCAGCGGGGCCACCTGGACGCCGCGTTCGATCTTGCGCAGGGCCGAGGCCAGGGCCAGCGGGTCACCGGTGAGCTCGGCGCCGGACTGGTCGGCCTGGAATTCGCGCGATCGCGATACCGCCATCTTGATCAGGCCCGCGGCGATCGGGCCGAGCAGCGAGACGAGCAGCACCGCGATGACGTTCGGGCCCTGACCGTCCCTGCTGCCGAACGAGCTGGCGAAGAAGGCCATGTTCGCCAGTCCGGTGATGATCGAGGCCATCGCGCCCGCCACCGACGAGATCAGGATGTCGCGGTTGTAGACGTGCGACAGCTCGTGCCCGAGAACCGCGCGTAACTCCCGCTCGTCGAGCAGCTGCAGGATGCCGCTGGTGCAGCACACCGCCGCGTGCCGGGGATTGCGGCCGGTCGCGAACGCGTTGGGCGCGTTGGTGGGGCTGATGTAGAGCCGCGGCATCGGCTGACGGGCCATGGTCGCGAGCTCGCGCACGATCCGGTACATGACCGGCGCTTCCAGTTCGCTGACCGGTTGCGCGTGCATCGCCTTCAGCGCCAGTTTGTCGCTGTTGAAGTACGCGTAGGCGTTCATGCCGACGGCCAGCACGATCGAGATGATCAGGATCGTCGGGCTGCGGAACATCGCCCCGATGGCGACGATCAACGCCGACAGCCCGACCATCAATCCGAAAGTCTTGATCCCATTGGGCATGATCGAAAAACGTGCGTGACTCCGGGATAGTTCCTGGTCAGCCGACGCGTTCGATGGTGTAGCAGACCAGCCGGCTCAGCGCCTCGTTGGCCGGGCCCGCGGGGAGCGCGGCCAGTTCGGCGTCGGCGAGGTCGGCGTACTCCCCGAGCTTCTCCTTGGCCAGGGCCATGCCGGGCGAGCGGCGCAGCAGCTCGAGTGCCTCGTCGACCTCGGCGTCGGTTTCCAGGGGGTGCGCCAGCAGGGTGCGCAGGCGGTCGCCGTCGGCGCCGGACTCGCGCAGGGCGTAGAGGACGGGCAGGGTGTGCACGCCCTCGCGCAGGTCGGTGCCGGGGGTCTTGCCGGACTGTTCGGCCGAGGACGAGATGTCGATGATGTCGTCGGAGATCTGGAAGGCGGTGCCGACGGCGTCACCGAGGCGGGCCAGCCGCTCGACGTGCTCGGGGCCGGCGCCGGAGAAGGTGCCGCCGAAACGGCCTGCGGCGGCGATGAGCGAACCGGTCTTCTCCCAGACCACGCGCAGGTAGTGCTCGACCGGATCCTGGGACTGCTTGGCGCCCATGGTTTCCCGCATCTGGCCGGTGACCAGTTCGGCGAAGGTCTCGGCGATGATGCGGACCGCGTCGGGACCGAGCGTCGAGGTGAGCCGGGAGGCGTGCGCGAACAGGTAGTCACCCGCCAGGATCGCGATGTTGTTGCCCCAGCGCGCGTTGACGCTGACCGCGCCACGGCGCTGCGTGGCCTCGTCCATCACGTCGTCGTGGTACAGCGTGGCCAGGTGCACCAGCTCCACGACGGTGCCAGCGGTGACCAGCGCCGGGTCGGTGGGATTGGGGCCGAGCTGACCGGTCAGCACGGTGAACAGCGGACGGAACCGCTTGCCGCCGGCGCGGGCCAGGTGCAGTGCGGCTTCCTGGAGGAATTCCTCGCCGTCGGAGAGTTCGTCGACGAGCAGTTTCTCGACCGCGGCCAGGCCGTCGCGCACGGTGGCGGCGAGTTCGGGATCGACGAGATCTACCCCGGCAACCACGGTGCTCTCGTCGCTCACAGCCGATGTGCTCATTATCTTCTCCCAGCGATGCGTCCGACCCCGACGGGTAGCAACCTAGCGTGTTCCGGCGCCCACGCCGATGAACACCGTCACACAGTGACTATTCCCGGTGTACCCGACACTCTCGCACAGCGCCCCGAGGTGCCAGTATTGAGCCATGGGTTCACCGGATCTCACCCCCGCCGACCGCGCTGTCCTGCCTGCCGCCGTCGAGGTGCTGGTCGTCGGTGCCGGGCCCGCCGGTTCGGCGTCGGCTGCCTGGGCGGCGCGCGCCGGACGCGATGTGCTGCTGCTCGATTCCGCTGTGTTCCCGCGGGACAAGACCTGTGGCGACGGGCTGACGCCGCGCGCGACCGCCGAGCTCGAGCACCTCGGCCTCGGCGAGTGGCTGCGCGCGCACACGGTGAACCACGGCCTGCGGATGGCCGGTTTCGGCCGGGAGGCGTTGCTGCCGTGGCCGGGCGGGTCGTTCCCGACGTACGGAAGCGCTGTTCCCCGAACCGAACTCGACGACAAGCTGCGCGAGACCGCGATCAAGTCCGGTGCCAGGATGCTCGACGGCGCGAAGGTCACCGAGGTGCTGCGCGAAGGCGAGCGGGTCACCGGCGTGACGGTGCGCGTCGGCGATGCCACCCACTCGGTGCGCTGCCGGGTGCTCGTCGTGGCCGACGGCGTGCGCTCCCCCATCGGAAAACAGTTGGGCCGCACCTGGCATCGGCGCTTCGCCTACGGGACCGCGGCGCGCGCGTACATCAAGTCGGGACGCAGCGACGACCAGTGGATCTCCTCGCACCTGGAACTGCGCAACGCCGCCGACGAGCTGGTGCCCGGCTACGGCTGGATCTTCCCGCTCGGCAACGGCGAGGTGAACATCGGCGTCGGTTCGCTGGCGACCGAACAGCGGCCGTCGCACATCGCGCTCAAGCCGCTGATCGAGCACTACACCCGGCTGCGCCGCGAGGAATGGCAGCTCGAGGGCGAGCTGCGTGCCGTCGCGTCGGCACTGCTGCCGATGGGTGGCGCGGTGTCGGGAGTGGCCGGGCCGAACTGGGTCCTCGTCGGCGACGCGGCGGGCTGTGTGAACCCGCTCAACGGTGAGGGCATCGACTACGGCCTGGAAGGCGGGCACATGCTCGCCGGGCTGCTGGACGAGCCCGATCTGAGCCGGGTCTGGCCGCAGCTGCTGCGTGACCGGTACGGCCGCACGTTCTCGGTGGCGCGCAGGCTCGCGGGCCTGGCCACCCACCCGAAGATGGTCCCGCTCGGCGGGCCGCCGGTGATGCGCTCGAAGTACCTGCAGCGCACGGCCGTTCGGGTGATGGGCAATCTGGTGACCGACGAGGACCTCGACATCACCGCCCGCGCCTGGCGAGCAGCGGGACGTGCCTCGCTGCGAGCCGACGACCTGCCACCTTTCAGCTGAGCTCCCCCGTCAGGCGCGGTGCCGCCGGTTCGACGGCACCGTCGCGGGTGTCAGTTCTTGGCGAACCAGCCCTCGAGGAACTTGCGTTCGCTGTTGAGGACGCGCTGGTGCAGTTGCTCGGCGAGCGGCTCGATGGCGCCGCCGACCAGCGGCACCTTGACGGTGACCGTGCCGACCACTTCGATCTCGCTGCCCTCGGCGGTGGGGCGCAGTTCGTAGGTGCCCGACATCTCGGTGGTGATGCCGCCGGTGCGGCCGGTGAAGTCGCCCTTGGCGACCTCACCTCGCAGCGGCTGCCAGTTGTCGGTGCGCGAGAGCACGAGATCGCTCTTGAGGACCTTGCGCACCAGGCCGGGGACCTTGTCCCGACCGGGGGTTTCCGTCATGTGCAGGCGAATCGAACCAGGCCCGTCGGGATGGGACAGTTCGACGGTCGCGGTGTCGGCGGCGGCGAAGCGCTCCTGCCAGACCGCATCGTCGACGAGTGCCCGGTGAAGCTCTTCGACCGGGACGGTGTAGGGCACGGTGAAGCTGAATTTTCGGGACATGGGCGCACACGCTAGCGCAGGAGACAGCTAGGGTGGCGGCGTGTCGGAAACCAGCCAGTCGGAGAGGCGGACCAAGCGCCTGCGACGGGTGAGAACCGGGGTGCTCGGTGCCGCGACGGTGATCAGCGTGCTGATGGTGCTGCTGGTTCTCGCCGCCTGGCGCAACGATTACGAGATCGAGAATCATCGTGGCGTCACCGCGGGCGAGGTGCTCTCGGCGGGCCGGTTGCGTTCGGCGGTGATGTACGTGACGCCCGACAGCGTGACCCACAATCCGAAGGTCGGCATCCTGTATCCGACGAATCTGACCGCCGGTCAGCGGATCAACGTGGAGTACAGCACGCGCGACCCCGACCTGGTCCGGGTCGCCGGGCGCGATGCGCGGGTGGCGATCATCCCGGCGGCGTCGGTGATCGTGGTGGTCTGGGCGCTGGCGTTGCCCGCGCTGTGGCTGGTGCGGCGCAAGCAGCGCGAGGCGTAACTTCTCCTGCTGTTCGTCCCGGCTTCACGTCGGTGTGGGTGTGCCGCGCGGTGTGGCGGTCACCCTGAGAGGGTGCGCGTAGCCATCGTCTCGGAGTCTTTCCTGCCGAACATGAACGGCGTCGTCAACTCCGTGTTGCGGGTGTTGGACCACCTGGACCAGCACGGGCACGACGCGATGATCGTGGCGCCCGACACTCTGCGCGGCGTGCCGCCCGCCCCCCGTTTCCACGGCCGTTTCCCGGTGCACCGGGTGCCCGCGATGATGGTGCCGAAGGTCAGTTCGCTGCCGGTCGGCCTGCCGCAGCCGGGGATCACCGCCGCGATCGCCGCCTTCGATCCGGACGTGGTGCATCTGGCCTCGCCGTTCCTGCTCGGCGCCGGTGGGCTGGCGGCCGCGACCCGGCTCGATCTGCCCTCGATCGCGGTGTATCAGACCGATGTGGCCGGCTTCGCCAAGAGCTACGGCCTCGGGCTGGCCGCGCGGGCGGCCTGGGCGTGGACGCGCCGGATCCACGAAGGCGCGACGCGCACGCTGGCGCCGTCCTCGGCGGCCGCGCAGGACCTGGCCGACCACGGCATTCCCCGGGTGCACCGCTGGGGCCGCGGCGTCGACATCGACCGGTTCAATCCGGCCGCGCGCAGCGCCGAACTGCGGGCGAGCTGGCTGGGCTCGCAGGACCGGCTCGTCGTCGGTTTCGTCGGCAGACTCGCGCCGGAGAAGCACGTCGAACGACTCGCCGCGCTGGCCGGTGATCCTTCGATCCAGCTGGTCGTGGTGGGCGACGGGCCGGAGCGGGCACGGCTGGGCCGGCTGATGCCCGACGCGGTGTTCACCGGTGAACTCGGCGGCAGCGAGCTGGCCACGCACTACGCGAGCCTGGACGTGATGGTGCACCCGGGCGAGCACGAGACGTTCTGCCAGGGTGTGCAGGAGGCGCTGTCCTCCGGTGTGCCGGTGATCGGTCCCGACGCGGGCGGACCGCGCGATCTGATCGCGCACTGCCGCAACGGCTATCTGCTGCCGGTCGACCGGTTCGCCGAACTGCTGCCGAGCGCGGTGTCGGCCCTGCGCGATCCGAGCCAGCGCGCCCGGTTCGCGACGGCGGCCCGCAAGTCGGTGCTGCACCGCACCTGGCCTGCCATCTGCACCGAGCTGATGACGCACTACGCCGACGTCACCGGCACGCGCGACCGATTGCCGCGCTCGGCATAGAGGGCCGCGGCCGGAGACGGATAAGCTCGATTCGTGGCGACAACAGAGCAGCGGGAACCGATTCGGGCTTCGCTGGACAAGCAACCCCACGAGGTCGCGTCGATGTTCGACGGTGTGGCGAAGCGCTACGACCTCACCAACACGGTCATCTCCGGTGGCCAGGATCGGTACTGGCGGTGGGCGACGCGGCGCGCGCTCGGGCTGCGACCGGGTGAGCGGGTGCTCGACCTGGCGGCGGGCACCGGGGTCTCGACCGTGGAGCTCGGCAAGTCGGGCGCCTGGTGCGTGGCCACCGACTTCTCCCAGGGAATGCTCGCCGCCGGCCGGTTCCGGCAGGTGCCGATGGTGGCAGGCGATGCGATGGCCCTGCCGTTCGCCGACAATTCCTTCGACGCGGTGACCATCTCCTTCGGCCTGCGCAATGTCGCCGACATCGATCTGGCGCTGCGCGAGATGCTGCGGGTGACCAAGCCGGGCGGGCGCGTGGTGGTCTGCGAGTTCTCCACCCCGGTGTTCGGGCCGTTCCGCACCGTCTACATGGAGTACCTGATGAAGGCGCTGCCGCGGGTGGCGCGGGCGGTCAGCTCCAACCCCGACGCCTACGTCTACCTCGCCGAGTCGATCCGCGCGTGGCCGAATCAGCGCAGGCTCGCCCGGCGCATCGCGGACGCGGGCTGGGACTCGGTGCAGTGGCGTGACCTCACCGGTGGTGTGGTGGCGCTGCATCGCGGCTACAAACTGGGCTGAAACCCCCTCGATCCCGGGGTGAATCCGGTCACTCCGGGACAGCGCGCGGCGGGCGCTCCCCTGTCGGAACATACCCTGATCAGGGCCGATATTCCGGGCTCGACCTCACAGTGAAAATTTTGACATGTGAGGTCGATTGTCACCTGGACATAACGTTCGGTAAATCGAGCGCAACGACAGGTGCGGATGATCGAAGCCATGACAGGGGAAGCTGACATCCGCGAGACGGGCGCTGTGCGTACACAGTGCTCGTACTGCGGCGTCGGCTGCGGCATCAGCGTCCAGACCAAGACTGATCAGTCGGGCGCGCGGTTGATCGCGAAGGTCAGCGGCGACAAGCTGCATCCGGCGAACGCGGGCAGGCTGTGCACCAAGGGCGCCACGCACGCCGAGATGATGGCGGCCCCCGGCCGGATGGAGTCCGCCTACCACCGCCCCGAGCGCGGTCAGGTCCCCGTCCCGCTGCCGGTCGACGAGGCCGTCCACGAGACCGCCACCCGGCTGCGAGCGATACTCGACGAGCACGGACCCGACGCGATCGCCCTCTACGTCTCCGGGCAGATGTCGCTCGAAGCTCAGTACCTGGCGACCAAGCTGGCCAAGGGCTACCTGCGGACCAAGCACATCGAAGCCAATTCGCGGCTGTGCATGGCCAGCGCGGGCACCGGCTACAAACAGTCGCTCGGCGCCGACGGCCCGCCCGGCTCCTACGACGACTTCGAGCACGCCGACCTGTTCTTCGTCTCCGGCGCGAACATGGCCGACTGCCACCCGATCCTCTACCTGCGGATGGCCGACCGGCTCAAGGCGGGCGCCAAGCTGATCGTCGTCGACCCGCGCCGCACCGAGACCGCGGCCCGCGCCGACCTGTTCCTGCAGATCGCGCCCGGCACCGACCTCGCGCTGCTCAACGGCCTGCTGCACCTGCTTGTCGCCGACGGCGCGATCGACACCGCCTTCATCGCCGAGCACACCGAGGGCTGGGAGGCGATGCCCGAGTTCCTCGCCGACTACCCGCCTGCCAGGGTCGCCGAAATCACCGGCCTTGCCGAGGCCGACATCCGCACCGCGGCGATGATGATCGCCGAGGCGGGCGAGTGGATGTCGCTGTGGACGATGGGACTCAACCAGTCCACCCACGGCACCTGGAACACCAACGCCCTGGTGAACCTGCACCTGGCGACCGGCGCGATCTGCCGCCCCGGCAGCGGCCCGTTCTCGCTGACCGGCCAGCCCAACGCCATGGGCGGCCGCGAGATGGGCTACATGGGACCCGGCCTGCCCGGCCAGCGCAGCCTCCTCTCCCCCGCCGACCGGACCTTCGTCGAAAGCGCGTGGGACCTGCCCGCGGGCACCCTGCGGACCGAGGCAGGCCCCGGCACCATCGACATGTTCCGCGGCCTCGCCGACGGCGAGATCAAGGCCGCCTGGATCATCTGCACCAATCCCGTTGCCACCGTGGCCAATCGCAAGACGGTGATCGCCGGGCTGGAGGCGGCCGAGCTGGTCGTGGTGCAGGACGCCTACACCGAGACCGCCACCAATGCCTACGCCGATCTGCTGCTGCCCGCCACGCTGTGGGCCGAAGCCGATGCGGTGATGGTGAATTCGGAGCGCACTGTCACCCTGCTGCAGCAGTCGGTCGATCCGATCGGCGACGCGCGGCCGGACTGGTTGCTGATCGCGCAGGTCGCCACGGCCATGGGCTTCCCTGGTTTCGACTTCGCCTCGAGCGCCGAGGTGTTCGCCGAACTGCAGCAGTTCACCAACCCGGCGACCGGCTACGACCTGAGCGGCATGAGCTACGAGCGGCTGCGCGAGGGCCCGATGCAGTGGCCGTGCCGCGACAGCGACTCCCCGCGCAACCCGATCCGCTACGTCAACGACGGCACCCATCAGCCGCTGCACGTCGAGGCCGACGGCACCACCCCGCGCCTCGCGTTCGCCACCCCGAGCAGGCGCGCGGTGTTCTTCGCCCGCCCGCACCTGCCCGCCGCCGAACTGCCCGACGACGACTACCCGTTCCTGCTCAACACCGGCCGCCTGCAGCATCAGTGGCACACGATGACCAAGACCGGCAAGGTCGCCAAGCTGACCAAGCTCAACGGCGCGCCGTTCGTCGAGGTGCACCCCGAGGACGCGCGGCGCCTCGACCTGAAGCCCGGCGACCAGCTCGAAATCGCCTCGCGCCGTGGCCGTGCCGTGCTGCCGGTGCAGATCAGCGATCGCGTGCGACCCGGTGATTGCTTTGCTCCTTTCCACTGGAACGACGAACAGGGCGAATACCTGACGATCAACGCGGTCACCAACGACGCGGTGGATCCCGCCTCGCTGCAGCCCGAGTTCAAGGCGTGCGCGGTGGCACTGCGCCGGGTCGGCCCCGCCGCCGCACCCGAGCAGGCACCGGCGCAACCGGTCCAGCAGCCGGCGCAACCCGCCACCCACCCCCTGGCCGGGATTCTGGGCCTCGACGCGGGCGCCTCGCCGACACTCAGCGAGACCGAGCGCATCTACCTCGGCGGCTATCTCGCCGCACTGCAATCGCTGCCGGTGACCGGGCAGCCGGTGCTGCCCGCGAGCGCGCCGCTGTCGGCGCAGTCACGGCTGTGGGTCGACGGGCTGCTGGCCGGCATGTACTCGCGCACCGCCGGCGCCGCGACCGAGATCGCAGGCGCCGATGCCCCGGCCGCCGCCCCGGTGACGGTGCTGTGGGCCTCCCAGACCGGCAATGCCGAGGAACTCGCGGCCACCGTCGCCGCACGGCTGTCCGCGGCAGGCTTCCTGCCGTCGCTGCTCGACATGGACTCCTGTGAGCTGTCGGCGCTCACCGGCGACATCCTCATCGTCACCAGCACCTTCGGCGACGGCGGCCCGCCCGACAACGGCGCCGACTTCTGGACCAGGCTCGAAGACAGCATCGTGCGCCTCAACGGCGTCCGCTACGCGGTCTTCGCCCTCGGCGACTCCTCCTACGACGACTTCTGCGGGCACGGCCGCAAACTCGACCGCCTCTTCGCCGAGCGTGGCGCCAAGCCGCTGGTGCCGCGAGTCGACAGCGAACCCGACTTCGCCGACGCCGCCGAGCAGTGGCTCGACGACGTCCTCGCCGCACTCGGCGGCTCGACCGCGGACGATGCCGGACCGTCGGACTCGACGGGAGGTGGCGCGCCCCCGATTCCGAACGGTATTGCGCCGCACCAGAGTTCCGGCCCCTCGCTGGCCATGCCCTCGGGTCGCGGTGGAGCGATCGTGCTCGACCGTCCGCTCACCGCCGCGCCGAGCCGCGTCCAGCGCGCCGCCCCGGCGCCTTTCACCCGTCAGTCGCCGGTCCGCGCGACCCTGATGCGCAATGAAATCCTCAGCGCTCCCGGCTCGTCGAAAGAGGTGCGCCGCTTCGGTTTCGACCTGCACGACCTGGATGCCAGCTACGAGGTCGGCGATTCGCTGGGTGTGCTGCCCGCCAACGGCACCGAGCTGATCGAGGAATGGCTCGCCGCCACCGGCCTGGACGGACGCCGGGTGATCGAGCTGGACGACCGCGAGCTCACCCTCACCGAGGCACTGCGCACGCACTACGACATCACCAAGGTGAGCCAGGATCTGCTCGGCTTCATCGCCGAACGCAACCCGCATCCGCAGCTGGCCAAGCTGCTGCGCCGCGACAACCGCAACGAGCTCGCCAACTACCTGTGGGACCGCCAGGCCGTCGACGTGCTGCGTGACTTCCCGGTCCGCACCGACCTGGTCGACTGGCTCGGCGCCCTGAAAAAGCTGCAACCACGCCAGTATTCGATCTCGTCGAGCCCGCTGACCACCCCCGACGAAGTGCAGCTGACCGTGGGTGTCGTCCGCTACGGCGATCCCGTGGGCGATTCCGCCCGGCGCGGCGGCGTGTGCTCGACCTTCCTCGCCGACCGGGCCGGCGCCGAGGTCCCGATCTTCCTGCAGCGGGCACCACATTTCCGCCCGCCCCTGGACCCGAACGCCCCGATGATCATGGTGGGTCCGGGCACCGGTATCGCTCCTTTCCGTGGTTTCCTGCACGAGCGCCGGGCCATCGGCGCGACCGGACGCAACTGGCTGTTCTTCGGCGACCAGCACGCCGCCCAGAACTTCTACTACCGCTCCGAACTCGAGGACATGTTCCGCTCCGGCTTCCTCACCCGCCTCGACCTGGCCTTCTCCCGCGACCAGCGCGAGCGGATCTACGTGCAGCACCGGATGATCGAGCACGGCGCCGAGCTGTGGTCGTGGCTGCGCGACGGCGGCCACTTCTACGTCTGCGGCGACGCGGCCCGCATGGCCAAGGACGTCGACGACACCCTGCTGCGCATCGCCCAGATCCACGGCAAGCTGGACGAAGCAGGCGCCCTGGCGTTCAAGAAACAGCTCGTCGCCGAAAAGCGCTACGTGCGCGACGTGTACTGACTCACGCCGCCCGCACGGCAGGCGGGTTCAGCCGGGTGAAGTCCGGCAGCCGGTGGTACGGGTAGTACGGGTACGGGGGTGTGGTCGCGCTCGCCGCGTCGAGGGCGGCCACGTGTTCCGGATCGAGCTGCCAGCCGACGGCGCCCAGGTTCTGGCGCAGCTGTTCCTCGTTGCGGGCGCCGATCAGGACGGTGGCGACGGTCGGCCGGGTGAGCAGCCAGTTGAGAGCGATCTGCGGGACGCTGCGGCCGGTGTCGGCGGCGATGCGATCGAGGACGTCGACGATGTCGTAGAGGTGTTCGTCGTCGACGGGCGGGCCTGCCTGCGCGGTCTCGTGCAGCCTGCTGCCCGCCGGAATCGGCTGGCCGCGACGAACTTTGCCGGTGAGCCTGCCCCAGCCCAGCGGGCTCCAGACGACCGCGCCGACACCCTGATCCGCGCCGAGCGGCATCAGTTCCCATTCGTAGTCGCGGCCGACGAGCGAGTAGTAGACCTGGTGCGCGACAGGCTTTTCCAGGCCGAGTTCCTCCGCGGTGGCCAGCGCCTTCATCAGTTCCCAGCCGGCGAAGTTGGAGACGCCGAGGTAGCGGATCTTGCCCGCGCGGACGAGATCGTCCAGGGCCGTGAGGGTTTCCGCCAGCGGGGTGCCCGCGTCGAAGGCGTGTAGCTGGAACAGGTCGAGGTAGTCGGTGCCGAGGCGACGCAGGGAGGCGTCGACCGCTCGGATCAGCCTGGCCCGGCTTGCACCGGCCTCGTGCGGGCCAGGGCCTGTCGGCAGGGCGGATTTGGTCGACAACAGCACCTGCTCGCGTCTGCCCTTGATCGCCGCGCCGAGCACCTCCTCCGAGGCGCCGTCGGAATAGACGTCGGCCGTGTCGAACAGGGTGACACCGGCCTCCAGGCTGATGTCGACCAGGCGCCTGGCCTGCGCCGCATCGGTATCGCCCCAGGCACTGAACAGGGCGCCACGTCCGCCGAAGGTGCCCGCGCCGAAACCGAGCGCGGGAACGAGCAGACCCGATGCGCCGAGCCGCCGGTACTCCATGAGAACTCCTAAAGGGTCTATAGTTCCGTTAACACTTCGGACAGTACACCCGATCCGCACTAAATGAAACAGGAGTTCCGTTATGAATCACGATGTCGCCTGGCCGGGGTCTGTTCGCCCAGGTGGGCGCACTGCCCGGGTCCGTGAGTCCGTCCTGCAGGTCGCCGGTGATCTGCTCGCTGACCGCGGCTTCGCCCACCTCGATCTGGCCGAGGTCGCCGCGACGGCCGGGGTCGGCAAGACCACGGTCTATCGCCGCTGGCGCACCCCGGCGGGGCTGGTCGCCGACCTGCTCGTCGACATGGCCGAGCAGTCGCTGCCGCGCACCGAAACCGGCACCCTGCTCGACGACCTCACGGCCAATGCCCGGCTGGTGGCCAAGACCCTCGCCGACCAACGGCAGGGCAATCTGTTCCGTGCCGTCATCGCCGCGGCCACCTGCGACGAGGTCACCGCCGCGGCGCTGCACACCTTCTACGACACCCGGCTCACCGAGTGGGCGCCCTGCGTCGATGCCGCTGTCGCGCGCGGCGAAGCGCCGCCGGGCACCGACGCGCGAGCGGTCCTGTCCGCGGTCTCCGCCCCGCTGTACTACCGGCTGCTCGCCAGCGGCGACCCCATCGACGAAGCCGCCGCCGACCAGTCGGCCAGGGCAGCCACCCTCGCCGCGATCGGCGGCACCTTCGTCCGCTGAGCGCCTACTTCGAGACGAATTCGCCCACCGGATGCGGTGCGGGCCCGGTGAATTCGGCCGCGGTCAGGAAGCCCCTGCCGCCCATGCCCCAGGTCGAACGGCTAACGGGTTGCGGCCGTGTCAAACCCGGCGGTCCGCTGCGTTCACAGTCGGCCGCCAGCCGGGGTCGCGACCGGTGAGGCCCAGCACGCGCTCGAAGGCGGGCGCGTCGTCGGGAACGGCGACCACCGGGCCGAACAGACCGGGCGTGCCGGACGGGTCGGTGTCGCGCAGGAATTCGTGCAGGATCGGCAGATAGCCCGGATCGATCGTCACGGACTGCCCGGTGGCGACCGCCAGATCCCAGGCGTGGATGGTGACCTCGTCGAGAGCAACCATCGCCATGACCGCGGCGGGCAGCACGACGCCACCGGCCTCGGCGTCACCGTCCCAGGCCTCGGGCACCCGCCAGGCGGCGGTCAGCGCGTCGAGCCGCGCGGGGATCAGGGTGCGCCAGTCGGCGGGCAGCGGGTCGTCGAGGCTGGGCGGCGCGGACCGGCCGTCGGACTCCTTGGTCGCGGCCTGCCGAAACGCCTCGGTCAGCCCGACGACGTGCGAGAGCAGCGTCCCCACGGCGGTGTCCACGCACGGCGTCGGCGCGGCGAGCTGATCGTCGGCGATTCCGGCGACGACGGTGGCGAGCGTGTGGGCGGCGGGGGCGAAGTCGAACTGCGGTTCCATGTGCGCTCCTGGGCGAGGACGGACTGCCTATACCGATACAGACGGACCGAGCGCTGTGATCTCATCGGCGCGCGGGTTGCCGAGCGGGCCGAATCGGCGCACGCTGGATGACGCAACGATCAGCGACATACGTGCGAGGCGACGACCGAGGAGCACCGATGATCGACTACGAAGCCGCCCGACCGCTGGACGAGGTCCCCGAGGCCGATCGGATCGAACAGGAACAGACGGCCTTCACCGCCGACGACCCCGACGACCCCGCCTTCTCCGATGCCGCCGACTACTCCGATCAGATGGCGGCCAATGTCGACCGCGATGCCTTCACCGCGAACCCCGCCGACGTGATCGAGCAGACCATCCCCGTCCCGTTCGACGACGAGTTCGTCGAGGACGAGGAGCAGTAGGCGCTCAGCCCGCGATCTTCGCCCGGACGGTCGCGTGCAGTTCGCGCAGGCTGGAGCGCTCGGTCGCGACCTCGAGCACGCGCAGTCCGTGCGCGTCGCCGACCAGCTCGACAGCCAGCTCGTCGGGGTCGACCTGGCGGTGCGGGATCCGGTAGGCGGCGCACAGCGCGGCCAGATCCATGCCGTGCGGTGTGCCGAAGACCCGCTCGAAGACGCCGGCGTACTGCGGGTCGCCCTGTTCGAGCAGTTCGAAGATACCGCCGCCGTCGTCGTTGGCGACGACGATCGTGAGGTTGTCCGGGCGCGGTTCCCCGCGCCCGATCAGCAGGCCCGACGCGTCGTGCAGGAAGGTCAGGTCGCCCATCAGGGCGACGGTGCGGCCGGGGTGGGCCAGCGCGGCGCCGACCGCGCCGGAGACGGTGCCGTCGATCCCGGCGACACCGCGGTTGGACAGCACCCGCACGCCGGGCCGCGGATGCGAGACCAGCGCCGCGTCGCGGACCGGGTTCGAGGCGCCGAGCAGCAGCTGATCGCCCTCGCGCAGCGCGTCCATGACGACGGCGGCCACATGCAGGCCGGTCGCCTTCGGGTGCGCCGACAGTTCGTCCCGCACCACCGACTGCGCCTGCCGGTTCAGCTCGGTACAGCGGGCCAGCCACTCCGGGCGCGGGGCGCCGGTGGTCACCGCGCGGGTGCCGGTGCCGACGACATTGCCGGAGACATCGGGCCAGCGCGGGCCGGTGGTCAGCGCGAAGACGATGACATTCGGATCGGCGAGCACCTTCGAGACCTGACGGTGCAGGGTCGGGCGGCCGGTGATGATCGCCTGCGTCGGCTTGAGCAGCGACAGTGCGAGCGGATGCAGGGCGGGACCGTGCATCGGCGCCGTCGGCTCGGCCACCGTCGGCAGCTCGGCGAGTTCGGGCAGCAACCGCGCGCCGTGCCCGGAGATAACCACGGTATCGGGCGTGAGGTCGATGTCGAGCGGCACGTCGAGGGTGGCGTACTGGGTTGAGGTCCACGGCCGTTCGTCGTCGCGGCCCGCGGGCAGCGGATCGTCGGACAGCTCGGGAACCAGCGGCTCGCGTAGCGGGATGTCGAACTGCACCGGACCGGCGTTGCCGGAACGGGTTCCGCGCGCCGCGGCGAGCACCCGGCACACCGAGGAGCGCCACACGCTGTTCTGGCGTGGATACGCCGACTCGCCCGCCTCGGCTTCGGCGAGCCCGAGGCTGATGGTGGCGCGGACCTGGCTGCCGAACAGCCCGAGCTGCTCGACCGTCTGATTGGCGCCGGTGCCGAGCATCTCGTAGGGCCGGTTCGCGCTGACGACGATCAACGGCACCCGCGCGTAGTTGGCTTCCAGCACCGCGGGCCCGAGGTTGGCCACGGCGGTGCCCGAGGTCATCACGACCGGGACAGGGCGCCCGGACGACACCGCGAGCCCGACCGCGAGGAAGCCCGCGGTGCGCTCGTCGATGCGCATGTGCAGCCGTAGCTGCCCCGCCGCGTCCGCCGCCTGCAGCGCGAAGGCCAGTGGGGCATTACGCGATCCGGGGCACAGCACCACCTCGCGGACGCCGCCGCGCACGAGCTCGTCGACGACCACTCGTGCCTGCGCAGTTGACGGATTCACAATCCCAGAGTGTCAGACGGGGGCACACCCGTCTGCCCCCGGCCCGCGTTGTCTGCGTCACCGCGCCGAGTTGCGCGCTGTCGTCGACGCCGCCGGAGCCGTCACAGGCGGGTTCTACCCGATAGCTAGATCAACAATTCCCGGTATTCACAAGAGTGCAAAAGGAATACAAACGAAAAGAAATCTGGCGACGGGTTTCGGGCCCGTCGCCAGATCTCGAGACCATCTCGAAGGAGCAGGTCGGTGTGCTCGATCAGGTCACGCGGCAGGCGCGGTGAGTTCCTGGATACCGGTGATCGCCTCGATGATGTTGACGATCGCGGAGGTGCCGCTGTCGATCGCGCCGCTGCCCGACTCGAGCACGCTGGAGCCGGCGGCCGAACCGCTGAGCACGCCGGCCGAGCCGGTGGACAGCTCGGCGAGCTCGGCAGAACCGGTGGCCGAACCCGTGTCGGCGCTGGCGACGGCCGGGCCGAAGAACATGACAGCGGCGGCAGCGGTGACACCGGCGGCGGCGAGAGTCTTGCGAGAGATCATGATCGACTTCCTTTCGACCTGCGCAATGCAGTCTTTAACGTCCGTACCGAGCGGAAGGACTATTTCGGGAATATCTCTTTCCGAAATCCGCTCGATTGGCAAGGTAATCGATCCGGTGCGGCGATAGCCAATCGTTCGCTGCGTTCGCTTCCGGCGAGGAATTGACGGCAACCCGCACTTTCCCTGCCGTTCACGTATGGGGTGCGATGGCTCACACCTCGCAGCGCGGAATTTACCCGCGACCGGGAATCTGCGTGGCCGCGCCCGCGCGGCAGCCCGTGACGTGAGTGTGGTCACTCCGGCACGCAAAAGGCCGGTGCGGTTCGAACGAACCGCACCGGCCTCTCGCCGACGATACTTGCGGGGGCTACCCCACCATGGGACTCAGCCCGCGTGCTTCTGCACCAGGTCGCCCACGCGCGGCAGGGCCTCGACGACGTGCTTCTTGGCCGAACCACGCATCGAGGAGTACACCTTCTGCAGGGCGGGACGGCTCGACGACTCGGCGCGGGCGTCGGTCACGGCCAGCAGCGACTCGGCGACCTCGTCGGACTTCGCGGTCAGCAGGTCGGCGAAGGTGCCGGCACCCGAGGCGGTGAATTCGGCCCAGTACGGCTGGAGCTGATCGAGCAGCTTCGGCGCCAGCGACGCCAGCGCGTCGGGAACGATGGTCGGGCTGATCTTCTTGACCGCCGCGTAGCCACCCTTCACCGCCAGGCCGGACGCACCACCTTTGTCCGAGACCTCGGCGTCGAGAACCTCGACGGCGTCGGCAAGGAAAGCCGAACGCTTGGTGTCGTCGAGCAGGGATTCAGACAGCGCTGCAACCACTTTCAGGTTCCTCCGGATCGGTTCGTTGAACGAGCAGCCGCAACTATACGCATCGGGTCGGCGAAACACGCGGCGACCGCTCGAGCTGCGGTGTTACGACCTCGTACCGGCCCGCCGGACGGTAGGGCAATAATCAGGGTCGTGACTTTCGATCCGAAGCTGTGGCGGCCCGTCCCCGGGTTCGAGGACCTGACCGACATCACCTACCACCGACATATCGAGCAGGGCACGGTGCGGGTGGCGTTCGACCGGCCCGAGGTCCGCAACGCGTTCCGCCCGCACACCGTCGACGAGCTCTACCGCGCGCTCGATCACGCGCGGATGTCATCGGATGTCGGCGCGGTGCTGCTCACCGGCAACGGGCCGAGTCCGAAGGACGGCGGCTGGGCGTTCTGCTCCGGCGGTGACCAGCGCATTCGCGGCCGCAACGGCTACCAGTACGCCGACGGCGAGACCGCCGACACCGTCGACACCGCGCGCGCGGGCAGGCTGCACATCCTCGAAGTACAGCGGCTGATCCGCTTCATGCCCAAGGTCGTCATCGCGCTGGTCAACGGCTGGGCCGCGGGCGGCGGGCACAGCCTGCACGTCGTGTGCGATCTGACGCTGGCCTCGCGCGAGCACGCGCGGTTCAAGCAGACCGACGCCGATGTCGGCTCGTTCGACGGTGGTTACGGCAGCGCGTATCTGGCGAAGATGGTCGGGCAGAAGTTCGCCCGCGAGATCTTCTTCCTGGGCAGGCCGTACACGGCCGAGGAGATGCACCAGATGGGCGCGGTGAACAAGGTCGTCGACCACGACGAGCTGGAGAACGTCGCGCTGGAGTGGACCGCCGACATCAACGGCAAATCGCCGCAGGCCCAACGGATGCTGAAGTATGCGTTCAACCTGCTCGACGACGGCCTGGTCGGCCAGCAGCTCTTCGCGGGCGAGGCGACCAGGATGGCGTACATGACCGACGAAGCGGTCGAGGGCCGCGACGCGTTCCTGGAGAAGCGCAAGCCCGACTGGGCGCCCTACCCCTGGTACTTCTGAGTAGACGGGCAGGTCCATGGAAATTCTCAACAGCCGGATCATCGTGCGGCCCAGCGACTATGCCACCACGCTGGCGTTCTACCGGGACGGCCTCGGGCTGGCTATCGCGCGGGAGTATCCGGGCGGCACGGTGTTCTACGCCGGGCAGGGGCTGCTCGAGGTCGCCGGGCACGGCGGCAGCGGGGAGCCGGGCCGCTTCGACGGCGCGATCTGGCTGCAGGTCCGCGATGTGGCCGACGCGGCGGCGGAGTTGGCGCTGAAGGGAATTGCGATCGAGCGCGCGCCGGTGCTCGAATCATGGGGCCTGTGGGAGATGTGGGTGCGCGACCCGGACGGTGTGGCGATCGTCCTGGTACAGGTTCCTGCCGAACATCCGATCCGGCGGGATCCGCGCTGGTCGGCGGAATGAACGAGTTGTTGTCGCGGCGGACCCGAGTTGCCGATCCGGGTCCGGCCGCGCACGATAGCTGCGAGCAAGCGCCCGACCGCCGCCGTCCGGACCGCAGTGCGAGTTGTCGTCCATCTACTGAATCGCAGTCGCTATGCCTGCCTTTTGGCGAACCGTTTTCCGGCAAACCGACCCGTTGGCCGGGTCTTGTCGGTCGCATGACACGATCGAAGCCGTGAGGGAGCGCAACAAGCTGTTTCGGGAGGTGGTGGCGTGAGCAGAACCCTGCGGACGCTGCAGATGCCGACCGGTTCCGGTGTCGGCGAAGTGCTTCCCCATCTGCGTCAGGCGCTCGACGGCAACGGCCCGGCCTGGCTGCCGATTCCGACCACCGATCGCCGCGAGGCGCGCAGGCTCTCCGACGCGCTGAAGCCGGGCGATCCGATCGACGACGATGTCGCCCTGGTGGTGACCACCTCCGGCACCACCGGCATCCCCAAGGGCGCGCTGCTGGGCGCAGAGGCCCTGCGGGCGAGCGGCAATGCCACCCACGACCGGCTCGGCGGGCCCGGCAGCTGGCTGCTGGCGCTGCCGACCCACCACATCGCGGGCATCCAGGTACTGCTGCGCAGCATCCTGGCCGGCACCGAGCCGACCGTGCTCGACGTGTCGGGCGGGTTCCTGCCCGAGGCGCTGGCCGGTGCCGTCGCCGCGATGCGCGGGCCGCGCCGCTACACCGCGCTGGTGCCGACGCAGCTGATCAAGTCGCTGGATTCGCCGGTGGCGGCCAAGGCGCTGGCCGAGCTGGACGGCGTGCTGGTCGGCGGGGCGGCGACGCCGTTGCCCGTCTACGAACGTGCGCTCGACGCGGGCATCACCGTCGTCCGGACCTACGGGATGAGCGAGACCTGCGGCGGGTGCGTCTACGAGGGCGTGCCGCTCGACGGCACCGAGGTGCGCATCGAGGACGGACGCGTGCTGCTCGGCGGCGCGATGATCGCCCGCGGCTACCGCAACCTGCCCGACCACCCGGCCTTCGCCGAACCCGGCTGGTTCCGCACCGAGGACGCGGGCACCTACGAGGACGGCGTGCTCTCGATCACCGGCCGCCTCGACGAGGCGATCATGACCGGCGGGCTGCTGGTGATTCCGCAGGTGGTGGAGGCCGTGCTGGCCAATCACCCCGGGATCAGGGAGTGCATCGTGCTCGGCCTGCCCGACGAGCGGCTGGGTCAGCGGGTCGCGGTCGCGATCGTGCCCGCGCCCGGTGCCGCGCCGACGCTGGACGAGATCCGCGCCCACGTCGTCGCCGAGCTCGATTCGATCGCGGCCCCGCGTGAGCTGGCCGTGCTGACCGAGATCCCGCTGCGTGGACCGGGCAAGCCCGACCGCGCCGCCCTGCGCGAACACCTGCTGGCCAACACCACCCACTGACGCTTGCGTGGCTCACGCCATCGCGACGCAAGGGCCGTGCAAGGCGGGCCGGGCACCGTAGGTCCCATGACTTACACACCCACTTCAGCGCTCGCCGTCGAGGCGGACGGTCTGGTCAAGGTGTTCGGCAAGCAGCGCGCCGTGGACGGGGTGAGCCTGGCGGTGCCGCGCGGCTCGGTCTACGGGGTGCTCGGACCGAACGGCGCCGGCAAGACGACGACCATCAAGATGCTGGCGACCCTGCTGCGTCCCGACGGCGGTAGTGCGCGGATCTTCGACCACGACGTCGTCGAGCGGCCCACTGCGGTGCGCTCGTTGATCGGCGTCACCGGCCAGTACGCCTCGGTCGACGAGGAGCTCTCCGCCACCGAGAACCTGATCATCTTCGCCCGTCTGCTCGGCCTGAGCAGGCCCGACGCCCGTCGTCGCGCCGTCGAGCTGCTCGACGAGTTCGACCTGACCGAGGCGGCGAACAAGCCGCTCGAGAACTTCTCCGGCGGCATGCGCAGGCGCCTCGACCTCGCGGCCAGCCTCATCTCCACCCCGCCGCTGCTATTCCTCGACGAACCGACCACCGGCCTCGATCCGCGCACCCGCGCCCAGATGTGGGACACCATCCGCAGGCTGGTCACCGAGGGCGCGACCGTGCTGCTCACCACCCAGTACCTCGACGAGGCCGATCAGCTGGCCGACCGGATCGCCGTGATCGACCACGGCCGGGTGATCGCCGACGGCACCGCCGACGAGCTCAAGGCCTCCATCGGCGGCTCCTCGGTGCACCTGACGCTGCTCGACCGCGAGCAGCTCGACGAGGCCCGCCGCATCGTCGGCGACTTCCTCGGCGTCGCCGCCCAGATCAGCCCGGAGGCGGGCAGGCTCACCGCGCCGCTGCCCGAGCCGAACCTCACCGCCGACCTGCTGATCCGCCTGCGCGACTGGGAGATCGGCGTCGAGGAGATCACCGTCTCCAAGCCGACCCTCGACGAGGTCTTCCTCACCATCACCGGCCATCCGGCCGACGAATCCGACGACACCGAACGGAGCGCGGCATGACCGCTGTCCTCACCGCTCCCGCGCCCATCGCCGATATCGCCCAGGTCAGCGATCGGGTGGGGCTGCGCGAGACGATCTCCACCTCGTTCACCATGGCCTACCGCGGCCTGCTCAAGATCAAGCACAATCCCGAGCAGCTCTTCGACGTGACGGTGCAGCCGATCCTGTTCACCGCGCTGTTCACCTACATCTTCGGCGGCGCGATCTCGGGCAGCGTCGACAGCTACCTGCCCGTGCTCATCCCCGGCATCCTCGTGCAGACCGTCGTGCTCACCTCGGTGGTCACCGGCACCCAGCTGCGCGAGGACATGGACAAGGGCGTGTTCGACCGCTTCAAATCCCTGCCCATCGCCCGGGTTTCGGCCCTGGCCGGTGCGCTGCTGGCCGACATGGTCCGCTACGGCATCGCCTCCACGCTGACGATCATCGTCGGCTTGTGCCTGGGCTACCGGCCCGGCGGCGGCTTCGCCGGTGTGGCCGTAGCCTGCCTGGTGGTCGTGGTCTGCTCGTTCGCCATCAGCTGGGTGTGGGCCTTGGTCGGTGTCACCGGTAAGAGCGCCGCGTCGGTGCAGGGCATCTCGATGATGGTGATGTTCCCGCTGACGTTCATGTCCGGCGCGTTCGCCCCGGTGAGCACCATGCCGGGCTGGATGCAGGCGATCAACCACGCCAATCCGGTGTACTACATGGTCAACACCTGCCGAGACCTGATGAACGCCAACGTCTACAGCAGTGACCTCGTGTGGTCGCTGGTCGGCTCGCTCATGGTGATCGCGGTCTTCGCACCGCTCACCGTGCGGGCCTATATGCGCCGGGCCTGAACCCGTGCTACCGCAACGGCATCCGATCCGTCAGGGGTCGGGTGCCGTTGTCGTCGCGGCGCAGGCCGGAGATCAGCTCGATGATCCGGGTGGCCGCGGCCATCCGGCGCACGCCCGCCGCCCGCCGCACAGCCAGGTCCATCACCTCATCGCCCACCGTTCCCCGGTGCAGCGCGAGATGACGGGCCAGTTCCATCGATGGTCCGTCCTGCCTGGCCACCGAAGCCCGTGCCAGGGTGAGCAGTTCGAGGCCCTCGTTCCTGGCGGTTCCGGTGGCCAGCAGATAGGACCCGAGCGCGCACGCCACCGCACCGATCTGCGGCAGGTCGAAGTACAGCGACAGCCGCTCCTCGGTGGTCACGATGATCTGGGTCACCAGATCGGTGACCGCGTCGGCTCGGCCGTGCAGCACGTGCGCGCTGACCGTGGCCGCCGAGGTCATCAGCGCGCCTGGACCGGGAGTGAGCTCGAATGCCGGCCAGCCGAGCAGGGCCAGGGCCCGGCGGTAGTGCTGTAAGCCTGCGTCGATGTCGCCGTCGGCGAGTTCGAGTTCGGCGACCGCCATGGCGGCGGCCGAGAGCCGGTGGTTGCGGCGGATCGCGGGGTCGTCGACCAGCTTGACCCCGGAATCATCTTGGCGCAGTGCGAAGTCGAGTTCCGCGCGAGCCTGCTCCCGCCTGCCGCTGCCGATCAGCGCCGAAGCCAGGAAGCAGCGGCTCTCTATGATCTCTTCGTGGACCCTCAAGCGGCCCATCAGCTCCAGCGCCCGCTGGTAGTAACCCACCGCCTCGCCGTAGCGGGCGGACTGACCGCGCAGCTGGGCGAGATGCTGGCACACCATGGCCGTGCCCCACACATCCGCCGATTTCAGATCTGCCAGTGCGTGCAGCGCGTCGCTTGCCGAGCCCGCCACATTGCCCGCATTCTCCCAGAAGCTGGCGCGCGCCGACCAGGCCGCGATCCGCACATGCGGATCGGGTGAGCGCGCGCCTTCGGCGAACAGCCTGCCCAATCGGAAGCCGTTGGGCCGCACGGTGATCAACCGGCCGAGCAGACGCAGACCCGGATCGAGATCGGGGTGCGCGCTCAGCCGCCGCGCCCGCAACCGGACCGTAGCCACCGGACGGGTCTCGGCGCCGTTGAGGAACAGCATGTGCAGACAGGTCAGCAGGTGCGCGATCATCTGTAGGTCGGCGGCGTCACCCGACGACGGCGCAGGCGGCGGGACGGCCACCAGCCGCAGTGCCCACCCGGTGAATTCCAGATGCGAACCGCGCATCACCCACAGCACCGCGACCACCGGGAACACCGAATACGCGGTGGGCGCGTCGGCGCGATCGGTGGCCGCGCGCAGCACGGCGACCAGGTTGTCCAGCTCGGCGGTCAGGGCGATCACCACCGCGACCTGGTCGCCCTCGCGATAGTCCCGGGCGGCGCCGATCGCGAATTTCCGCGCCCAGCAGGCCATCCGGTCGTCGACCAGCGCCGTTTCGGCGCCGTCGGTTACGGCGTCGACGGCGGCCAGCTGTTCGGCGCCGAACTCGCGGACCGTCTCGAGCATGCGATAGCGGATGCCTGCGCCGTCGGGGTCGTCGAGCACCGTGAGCAACGACTGTCCGACGAGGCCGTCGACGGCCGCGGCCGCGTCGACTACGTCTGCTCCCGCCGCGACGACCTCCGCCGCGGACAGGGTGAACCCGGCAGGGAACCGACTCAACCTGCGCAGGACCACCTGTTGATCGGGATCGAGCAGATTCCAGCTCCACGCGATCACCGCATGCAGCGTGCGGTGCCGGTGCGGGGCGGCCCGATCACCGCTGCGCAGCAACGCGAAACGATGCTCGAGCTTGGTCTCGATCTCGGCTACGCTCATCGTGCGGACCCGTGCCGCGGCCAGCTCGATCGCCAGCGGCAGGCCGTCCAGCGTCCGGCACAGCCGCGCCACGGTGTCGGGGTCGAGCCGCACATCGGGGCGCACCGCGCGGGCGCGGGCCGAGAACAGCTCCGTCGCGGGCGAACCCGCCGCGTCGATCGCCAACGGTGCCAGCGGATAGACCGACTCGGCGGTGATCGCCAGCGGTGACCGGCTGGTGGTGAGCACCGTCAGCTGTGCGCAGGCGCCGACCAGATCGGCGACGAGCTCGGCCGCCGCATCGATCACGTGCTCGCAGTTGTCCAGTATCAACAGGGTGGGCCGGGCCGCGAGTGCCTCGCGCAACAGCCTGCCCGCATCGAATCGCCTGCCCGGCCAGAGGCCATTCGGTTCACGCACCACCTCGCCCAGTCCCAGCACATGCGCGATCGCGACCTCGATGTCGGTCGCGGTGTCCGAGCCCGCCGATTCTGGCTGCACGGATGCCAATTCGACCAGGACGACCGGCAGCGACCGAACCAGCCGCGCGCCGACCGCATTGGCGACGCGTGTCTTGCCGGTGCCACCGGGGCCCAGCACGGTGGTCACCCGCGAACGGTGCACCAGCTCGGCGATCGCGTCGAGATCGGCGGCCCGGCCGAGCAACTCGTTGGGCGCGGCGCGGAGGCCTATAGCGGTGAGCGGGTGGCTGCGCTGCTGTCTGTCCGATGCTGCGGATGGCCGGTCGGGTGATGTATGCCAGCCGTCGGACGCGACATCCGGCCAGCCCTCCGGCGCCGGATTATCGGATCCGCCCGCGATACTCGCCCGTGGTCCTCGTGCGGGCTCCGCGATCCCGCCACCGACCGCGGTAGGACGCGAGGTGGATTCAGGCGCAGCTACACCGTCAGCAGCTTCCAACTGCTGACCGTTGCCACCGCGAACACCCCGATCGGCGGTCGATGAATCCGCGACGCCGGGTGTGGAGGGATGGCCATCGGCCGGATGGTGTGCGGAGGGCCTCGACTCGACGGAACGATCTGCGGACGCCCACGACTCGCCCGAACGATCCGCGGAGGTGCCCACCTGGCCCGAACGGCCTGCGGAGGACCGCGAATCGACCGAACGATGTGGGGAAGGCCGGGCGCCCGGGAGCTCGATCGGGTCGCCCCGGAGTACGGCGGTGTTGAGGGCGAGCAAGGTCGGGCCCGGGTCGGCGCCCAGTTCTTCGATCAGGCGCAGCCGGTAGGTGGCGAAGGTCTCGAGTGCGTCGCTGGTGCGGCCGTCGGCAGCGAGCAGCCGGATGAGGGTCGTGTGGGCGGGCTCGTCCAGGGGATGGGCCGCTGCGTCGGCACGGGCCAGCGGAACAGCTGCGGCCAGATCGCCTCGGCTGGTGTGGGCGGCGAGTTCGGTGCGGTCCAGGTCGCGGCGTAGCTGGTCGGCGGCGGCGCGCAGGTCCTCGGCGGGGCCGGAATCGGGGAGGTCGGCGCCTGACTCGCCGCGCCACAGCGCGCGGGCGGTGGCGATTGCGGCGAGGCTCGCTGTGGTTTCCCCGGTCGTGAGGAGGTCCTCGGCGCGGCGGGCCAGGGCGGTGGCAGCGGTCAGGTCGACACTGCCGGCGGCCAGGGTCAGCCGATAGCCGGCGGGGCCGATTTCCAGCGCACCGTCGGGCAGCAGGGCGCGCAGCCGGGAGACCTGCGTGTGCAGGGCGTTCATCGGAGCGCGGGGCGGTTGATCACCCCAGACCTCGTCGACGAGCGACTGTGCGCTGCGGGCCCGGCCCGGTCGCACGGCGAGGGCGGCGAGCAGCAGTCTGGCCCGTGCGCCGGGAAGCGCGACCAGGGCGCCGTCACGCCGGATCGCGATCACGCCGAGCACCCCCACGACCAGGTGGGAGGCGGCCACCGCGACGGTGGGAGGCGGCCCGTCGGGGCCGAGATGCTGTGCAGACATGCCGGAAGTCATCGTAGGCGAGCACGGCGACGAGCTCCCGTTTCCCGCGGGGCGCGACACCACGGGCGCACGCCGCGAAATTGTCGGTACGTCGGCTTAGGCTGACGCGCATGGGCGACTTCGAGGTGACCAGGCGCACAACCATTGCCGCCGAACCCGCACGCATCCACGGCTTCATCGACAACTTCCGCCAGTGGCGACTGTGGTCGCCGTGGGAGGATGCCGATCCGCAGCTCGCACGCACCTACACCGGGCCCGAATCCGGCGTCGGCGCACGCTACACCTGGCGCGGCAACCGCAAGGCCGGTGCGGGCGCGATGGAGATCAAGGCCGACGCCGAGCGCGAGATCGGCATCGAGCTGGCCTTCGAGAAGCCGTTCAAGGCCACCAACTTCGTCACCTTCGGCCTCACCCCCACCACGGGCGGCACCGAGGTGACCTGGAAGATGACCGGAACGCATTCGGGCCTGATGGGCGTGCTCGGCAAGGTGTTCCCGATCGACAACCTGATCGGCAAGGACTTCGACAAGGGCCTGGCCCGCCTCAAGACGATCGCCGAATCCGCCTAGTACAGCCGCCGAGGCCAGGCGTACCTCCGCATTCGCTCCGGCCGTGCGCTGCGCGCCGGTGCCCCACTAGGCTTCGACCCATGGCTACAGCAGCGGAATGGATCGAGGGCGCCCGGCCGCGGACGCTGCCCAACGCGATCGCGCCGGTACTCGCGGGTACCGGTGCCGCCGCATCGATCGGCGGGGCCGTCTGGTGGAAAGCGATACTGGCGCTGCTGGTTTCGCTGGCACTGATCGTCGGGGTGAACTACGCCAACGACTACTCCGACGGCATCCGCGGCACCGACGACGTGCGGGTCGGCCCGCTGCGGCTGGTCGGCTCGAAGCTGGCCTCCCCCACGGCCGTCCGCAATGCCGCCGTGCTGAGCCTGGCGATCGGCGCGGTCGCCGGGCTAGTGCTGGCCGTGACGACGGCGTGGTGGCTGGTGCTCATCGGCGCGCTGTGCCTGGCGGGCGCCTGGTTCTATACCGGCGGCAGCAAGCCCTACGGCTACAGCGGTTTCGGTGAGATCGCGGTGTTCGTGTTCTTCGGTCTGGTCGCGGTGCTCGGCACCCAGTACGTGCAGGCACTGCGGGTCGACTGGGTCGGGCTGCTGCTGGCGATCGGGGTCGGCGCGTTCTCCAGCGCGGTGCTGGTGGCCAACAACCTGCGTGACATCCCCACCGACACCGAAGCCGGGAAGGTCACCCTCGCGGTGAAACTCGGCGACGCACGCACCCGCACCCTGCATCTTGTGCTGCTCGCGGCGCCGTTCGTGATCAGCCTCGCGCTGATCGCCCGCACGCCGTTGGCGCTGGCCGGACTGCTGGCGTTGCCGCTGGCGATCCGGGCCAACACCCCCGTGCGCACGGGCAAGGGCGGGCTGGAACTGATTCCCGCCCTGCGTGATTCCGGGCTGGCGCTGCTGGCCTGGTCGGCGCTGAGCGCGCTGGCCGTCGGGCTCGCTTAGTCGCCGTCCGGCAATTCAGCGGAGCCCGAAGCAGCCGCCTGCTAGTCGCCGTCGGGCACCAGGATGCCGAGCACCCAGTTGACCAGCGTGATGATCACACCACCCCACAGGGCGGCCCAGAAGCCGTCGACGCGCAGGCCGTAGTCGGTGATCTCGGTGATCTTGGCGGTGAGCCACAGCATCGCCGCGTTCACCAGCAACAGGAACAGACCGAGCGTGAGGATCACGAACGGCAGCGACAGAAGTTTCACGATCGGCTTGATCACGGCGTTGACGCCCGTGAACACGAGGGCGACGATGAGCAGGACCAGGGCCTTGCCCCAGTTCCCCCACTCGGACGACCACTCTGGCGGCACGTAGATATCGATTTTGTCGATCCACGCGGCCGCCGCCCAAATGGCAATGGCGTTGATGACCAACCGTATTGCTAGCTGCATACACGCAATGCTAGGCCCGAAAACGGACAATGCGGCGGGACTGACACACACCCGACACGGAATTCACGCTGCTTGGTCGAGCATCCCGTAGATGTCGGTGCGCAGTGCGGAGACTCCGTCGCGGCCGCCGAGCAGGTCCGTGGTGGCGGGGTCGGCGGCACGCAGGATCCCCAGCAGCAGGTAGGCCGTGGAGATCTCGCGCTCCTTGCGATGGATCGCCTCGCGCAGGGCGAGTTCGAGCGTCTTCTTGGCCGTGCCGGTGAACGGGATGTGCCCCGAGCCGAGCAGCCGGCCGAACACACCGCGCTTGGCCTCCGGTTCGGCCCGGCCCCAGGCGTCAGGGCCGAAGTTCTCGGCGATGCTGGCCTGCACCGCGTCCAGGTCGATGCCGATCGAACGCAGAGCCTCGGCGTCGTCGGCGCCCAGCGGCGTCACGCTCGCGCGTTCGGCGAGGGCGGTGCGCACACCGTCGGCGGTGACGCCGCGCGCGTCGAGCACCGTCCGCAAGCCGGGTTCGGCGTTGGACACCACGCCGAGCAGCACGTGCTCCGGCCCGATCTGCTTGGCGCCCAGCTCCTTGGCGTCGTCCTGGGCGCTGACCACCGCCACCCTGGCCTGTCGCGTGAATTTCTCGAACATCAGCGGGTTCCGCCCTTCCGATTGTGCTTCTGATGCACCGCTTGCTTGCTCACCTCGAGCGCTTCGGCAATCGCCTGCCACGACCAGCCGTTGGCCCTGGCATTGGCCACCTGGATGGATTCGAGCCGGTCGGCCAGCCTGCGCAGGGCGAGCACCGCGCGCAGTCCGACCGCCGGATCGGGATTACCCGCCGCCGAGGCGAGCGTTGTTGCATCGGTCATGGCGTCAATTTTGATTGACGAATCGTGGGTTGTCAACAAAAATTGACGACGCGGCTCAGCCCAATCGGTAGACGAGTTTGGCGAACTGGCCCAGACGTTCGACATCGACCAGCCGCAGCCGATCGGACAGGATCCGCCGCGGCAGCAGGGGCGCGCCGCCACCGAGCGTCACCGGCGCGATGCCGACGATCACCTCGTCGAGCAGACCGGCGTCGGCGAACTGTCCGGCGAGGTCGCCGCCGCCGATGATCCAGATGCCGCGGCCTGCTGCCGCGGCGGTCATCTGCTCGTGCACGGGCCTCACCTCGCCCGCGACGAAGCGCACATTCGCGCCGGGCAGCACGGGCAGCTCCCGGTGGGTGAAGACCCAGGTCGGAAGGTCACCGTAGTTGTCGTGCCAGGTCTCGGGTGGATTGTTGTTCGCCATCCACTCGTAGGTCGTCGACCCCAGACACAGAGCGCCGATGCCGCGCAGGAATTCGCCGACATCGCCTGTAGCGGTGTCGGCATCGGCGACGGCCATCAGCCAGTCCAGCGAATTGTCGGGGTCGGCGATGTAGCCGTCGAGGCTGGTAGCGGTGTAATAGCGGGTCGTCATGGACACCGATCCTGACAGTGAAACCTGACATCCTCGGTCAGGTTTCACTGGTCAACCGTGCCAGCGACCCGTCGCGGCGAACTCGGTGAGGACGGCGGTCGGGCCGATGAGGTCGAGACTCTGGCCCTCGACCCAGGCATCGTCGAAATAGGTGCCCGCGTACCGGTCGCCGCCGTCGCACAGCAGGGTGACGACGCTGCCGCTGCGACCCTGGCCCAGCATTTCGGACACCAGATGGAAAGCGCCCCACAGGTTGGTGCCGGTCGAGCCGCCGACGCGACGGCCGAGCACGGTGCTGGCGTGACGCGCGGTGGCGACCGAGGCCGCGTCCGGCACCATGATCATCCGGTCGACCACCTGCCCGACGAAGGACGGCTCGACCCGCGGACGGCCGATTCCCTCGATCCGCGACGGCATTCCGGTCTCGTAGCCCGCGTCACCGGTCTCGTAACCGCCGAAGAACGCCGAGTGCTCAGGGTCGACGACGGCCAGGCGCGTCGAGTGCCTGCGGTAGCGGATGTAGCGGCCGATCGTGGCGCTGGTGCCCCCGGTACCCGCGCCGACCACGATCCACTCCGGCACCGGGTGGGCCTCCAGCGTCAGCTGCTCGAAGATGGATTCGGCGATGTTGTTGTTGCCGCGCCAGTCGGTGGCGCGCTCGGCATGGGTGAACTGGTCCATGAAATGCCCGCCGGTCTCGGCGGCGAGGCGCTTGGCCTCGGTGTACATCTCCGGGGCGCGCTCGACGAAATGGCAACGGCCGCCCTGTGCTTCGATCAGCGCGACCTTCTGCGGCGAGGTGCCAGCCGGCATCACCGCGACGAAATCCAGGCCGAGCAGCTTCGCGAAATAGGCCTCGCTCACCGCCGTCGATCCCGACGACGCCTCGACCACCGTCGTGCCCTCGGTGACCCAGCCGTTGCAGATCGCGTACAGGAACAGCGACCGTGCCAGCCGATGCTTGAGGCTGCCGGTGATGTGGGTGGACTCGTCCTTGAGGTAGAGCTGCACCGGCCAGTCGGCGGGCAGCGGATACCGCAGCAGGTGGGTGTCGGCGGAACGCTGGGAGTCGGCGTCGATCAGTCGGACGGCATTGTCGACCCAGTCACGCGGGGCGCTGCGGTCGAGGTATTTCACGCAGCCGACCCGTCGTCGTCACCCCGCAACCGGGCCCGCAGCTGCGCCTTGTCCTGGCGGCGGCGCGCGTCGACGATGGCGATGTCCTCGTTGACCTTCGTGCGCAGCTTCTTGAACAGAGTCAGCGACAGCGGCATCGCGACGATCAGCGCGAACAGCGCCGCGACGATGATCGGCACCTCGACGCCGATGAGCTTGGCGACGCCGACGATCACCGCGGCGATCACCACGACGAGCCCGAGGCGGGCCAGCGTGTAGAGGGCTAGATTGCGGACCAGCCGCTTTCCCGCGCCAGAGCCTTGCTGACCAGTTGCTTCACTCACGACAACAGCCTAACCCCGCCGCGGCCTGGGCCGATGCGGCCCCGTTCGCGGCTTTTGTCTATTACTTCCCCTTTACCAAAAGTAGGTGGTTCGACTACGTGGGGGTCGCAGTGCGACGATGGCGCCATCTGATGAGGGAACTGTCGAGAACGGAGAGGTTAGCTATGACTGCGATCACCGTCGGCGGCCAGGACACTCTGCTGACACCAGGCCAAGTGGCCGCAATGTTCCACGTAGACCCCAAGACCGTCACCCGGTGGGCTCATGCGGGCAGGCTCGGTTCGCTGCGCACGCCGGGCGGACATCGCCGATTCCGCGAGTCCGAGGTTCTGCAGTTGCTCAAATCGCTCACCACCGAGGCAGCACCCCGCTGACCCGACCGGCCGACGCGAGTCCTCTGGCGGGCTCGCGTTTGCCGGAAATTTCCCTTCCGTTGCGGATGTGCACACGGCGCGTACACGGCTACCCTCGATAGCAGGAGGTGAGCGACGTGACGTACCTGTTGGCCCTCATCGCAATCGCGGCCGTCGCGGTGTTGTGCTGGAAGGCGTTCGGACCACAGAAGCCCGGCCCATCTCCGCGCAGACCGATCCTCGGCCCCGACGACGATCCGGAATTCCTCTGGCGCCTCGGCAAGCAGCACCGCGACGACTCCGGCCCGTCCGAGCCGTAGCGCTCGCGCGCGTGAGCTTACCCACATACCCCCGATTGCACCGCGAAAGACCCGGGTAGATAACGTATTCCGGTGATCGATGTGCAGCAGAGTTCCATTCCGACCACTTGGCGCGCGGCCGACGGCAGCGCCGTGACGTTCACCGAGGCCAGGTCGGCGTGGACCCGCGCGGCGCACGAGGTGCTCGCCGACACCGCGACCAGGTTCAACAACTTCATCGTCAACACCGAGTTGGCCGAGCTGGTCCAGGAGGAATCCGGGATCCGCACACAGGTGAAGTGGCAGCACTGGCTGCCGGTCGTACTGGACAAGGTCGCCGAGCACTGTCACAAGAACAACGAGCCGCCGCTGAGCGCGCTGTGCGTGCGCAAGAACCAGACGGTGGGCACCGGCTACCGCTACATCCTCGAACTCGCGGGCCTGCCCATCCCCGACGACCTGGAAATGCACGCCGCCGCCGCCCGCTGGCAGTGCTACCAGCACTACGCCACCGACCTCCCCGCCGACGGCGGCCTCCCCACCCTTCCCCCCAAGGTCGCGGCCCTGCGCCAGCAGACCTCCCAGGACCTCGCCACCGCCGAAGCAGCCGAAGCCGCAACCAAGCCCAAGCGCACCGCAGCCTCGACGCGCAGCGTCACCGTCCCGAAGCCGGAACCGGTCCGCAAGCCCGTCTGCCTCAACTGCCACGTCGAACTCCCGGCCAACAAGATCTGCTACTACTGCTGATCCCGATCACCGACGAAGGCCCGGACGCTCCCCGAGCGCCGGGCTTTGTCGTTCCCGCTCAGCGACCGATCCAGTCTCGATCTCGGCCGTACGGACGACGAAACGGATCTGATCGGTGGTCGACTCCGCCCATCGGAGATCTACTGCGGTGCGGCTGCCTTCGAGGTGCTCGCTGATGACTACATCGAGGGGACACGGGATCGGGTAGGGCGAGGACGGGGTCGGGTAGTCGTCAACCGATGCGAAGAAGATCGGCAGTTTGTCGATCACGGAATGCACGGCACCTTCCGCATCGGTGAACTGGACTTCGATGCTCCGCCGATGGTGTCGTCGTCATCGACCCACCGAACGGCCGTCCCCCACAGTGTTGGCACCCGGGGATTCTCCCATCAGCTGCCGCGGGGTGCCGTGAAACTCTGCGTACGGAAAGTCAGTTCAGACCGGCGTAGCTGTGCAGACCGCTGATCACCATGTTGATGATGAAGAGGTTGAAGAGCATGGCTACGAAGCCGGCGATGTTGATCCAGGCGGCCTTGGTGTCGCGCCAACCCGAGGTGGCTCGGGCGTGCAAATACGCCGCGTAGAGGACCCAGGCGATGAAGGAGCAGGTTTCCTTGGGGTCCCAGCCCCAGAAGCGGCCCCAGGCGGCTTCGGCCCAGATGGCGCCGAGGATGACGCCTGCGCCGAAGAGGGGGAAGCCGATGATGGTGGTTTTGTAGGCGAGCTGGTCGAGGGTGCGGGCGTCGGGGAGGCGGCGGGCGATGGTGCCGAGGATGTTGTTCGACTCTTCGCCCGCGGGCTGGCGCATGCGGTACAGGTACAGCAGGCTGGCCACGCCCGAGACCAGGAAGACGCCGCTGCCGATGCTGACGATGGTGACGTGGATGGGCAGCCAGAACGAGCGCAGCGCGGGGACGACGGGCGCGGCGTCGGCGTAGAGGACCGTGCCCGCCAGGAACATCAGGATCAGCACCGGGACCAGCAGGAACACCCACATGGACCGGTAGCGCTGATCGCGCAGGAAGTACAGGCCGATCACCACGGCGGCCGCGGTGGCCATCGTCGTGAACTCGTACATGTTGCCCAGCGGGAAACGGTGGGTGGCGAACCCGCGCAGCACGATCGAGCCGACGTGCAGCACGGCGCCGACCAGCAGTACCGCGAACGCCATGTTGCCGAGACGTTCGGCGGTCGGCTTCGCAACCGGCGTCTCGATGCGGCCGGGCAGCGACGGGTCGGCGGGCGCGCCCGCGGTGACCAGTTCGCGCGCGGCGACCTGCTTGGCCCGCGCCGAGGCGTACTGCACTAGCAGCAGCACCGTCGCCAGGGCATAGACCGCCATGGCCGACATGAAGGCGAAGTCGCTGTAGCGCGACAGCGTTTCGTCGATCGGCATCAGTTCTCCGTTTCCGCGTCCAGTACCCGCGCGCGCAGCCGGTCGAATTCGCCGCCCCAGCCCGCCTGATCGCTTCTGGCCAGACCGCCCATCTCTACTACGGTCCGTCGTTGATCCACGGTACCTGCCGCGGCCTCGGCGGGGTACGACCGGATCCAGATCCGGCGGCGTTTCACCAGCAGCGACACCAGCAGTCCGGCCATCATCGTCAGCGCGCTCACCAGCACCCACTGCTGGGCCGGGTCATGCGAGACCTGCAGGTTCACGAACTCCTGCGCGCCGTCGAAGGTGACCTTCGCGCCGCTGGGCAGCGTGGTCGACTCGCCCGGACGCAGGTTGACCCGCGCTTCCTTGGTGAGCCGGCCCTGCTTGATCATCTCCGGATCCAGCGAGAACAGCGACTGCGAGCGGCCGGTGTCGAGGCCGGTGTTGCCGCGATAGATGTCGACCGCAACGGCCGGATCGTCCATCGTCGGGAACGACGAGGTGAGCAGGCTGCCGTGGAACATCGCCGTCGGCGCGAACAGGCCCTCGATGGCGATCTGGTTCTGGCGCCGCTCCTCGTCGGTGGCGTACATGCCGCCGGGCGGGTCGATCCGCAGCACACCGCTGGACAGGAACGTCTGGGCGTCGTCGGGCCGCCACTGGATCGTCTCGGTGCGGGTCTGCCCGTTCGGGAAGGTGACGGTGAACGTCGGCGCGAACCCGTGGCCCTGCAGGTAGACGCGGTCACCGGCGACGCGCAGCGGATGGTTCACCCGCAGCTCGGTGCTGCGCCAGGTGTCGGTGCTCAGGTCCTGACCCGCCTGGTACTCGACGTTCGAGCGGAACATCTCGGCCTGGCCGGTGGGCAGGTAGTCGGCCTTGAAGTCCTTCACCTTGATGCACAGCGGCGTCATGCCGGTGCCGTCGTTGGTGTTGCCCGCGCGGAAGGAGTCGAACACCGCGGGCGAGGTGGTGCAGAAGCCGGGGCCGTTGTTGGCGATCACGATGACATTGCCCTCGTAGCCGAACAGCTTGCCCAGCGCGATCGCGACCAGCAGTCCCACCAGCGACAGGTGGAACACCAGGTTGCCGAACTCGCGCAGGTAGCCCTTCTCCGCGGACAGCGTCACCTCGCCGTCGCGCTTGCCCGGCCGCACCTCGACGCGCCAGCCGCGCAGCTGCCCGCGCGCTTGCTCGACGACTTCCTCGGCGTCGCGATCGACGGTCTCGCTGAAGTGGTGCGGCAGCCTGCCGAGATTGCGCGGCGCGGCGACCGGCGGGGTGCGCAGCGCCTTGTAGTGGTCCCAGCAGCGCGGCAGGATGCAGCCGACCAGCGAGATGAACAGCAGCACGTAGATGGCGGTGAACCAGAAGCTGCCGAACACGTCGAACAGCTCGAACCGGTCCATCCACGGGCCGAGAGTCGGGCGGTCGGCGATGTACTGGTCGACCTTCTGCGCGTTCAGGCTGCGCTGCGGCAGCAGGGCGCCCGGGATGGCCGCCAGCGCCAGCAGGAACAGCAGCACCAGGGCGGTGCGCATGCTGGTGAGGCCGCGCCAGGTATTGCGGACCAGGGCCCAGGCACGGCCGGGCAGGGACTGCCGGACGGGCGGGGTGGGGGTGATCGGAGTAGTCAGTGTGTCAGTCATCAGATCGGGAGAGTCACCTCGGAGACGAACCCGTCACGCACCCAGCCGACGAACTGATCCCATGCCCCCGTGACCAGCGCGACGCCGACGGCGACGAGCAGAACACCCCCGATTACCTGAATGGTGCGCGAATTGCGCCGCAGCCAGCCGACCCCGCGCAACGCACCGGCCGAGCCGAACGCCAGCACGACGAACGGCAGCCCGAGCCCGAGACAGTACGCCACGATCAGTACGACACCGCGCGCCGCGGTCGTACCCTCGGTGCCCGCGGACACCGCCATCACGCCCGACAGCGTCGGGCCCAGACACGGCGTCCAGCCCAGCGCGAACACCCCGCCCAGCAGGGGCGCGCCGACGATGCTGGTGAACCTGCGCGGCTCCATCCTGGTGTCCCGCTGCAGCGCGGGCACCAGGCCGATGAACACCAGACCCATCAGGATCGTCACCACACCGCCGATGCGCTGCAGCAGCTCCCGATTGACGTTGAGGGTCTGGATCACGCCGAACACGGTGGCCGTGGCCAACACGAACACCACCGTGAACCCGGCGACGAACAGTCCGGCGGCACCGGCGACGCGCATCTTCGCGCTGCGGCGCTGCGCGGTCAGGACACCGGCCTGCGCGGCCGTGGCCGGTGGCGCCTCGGCGCCGACCAGCCCGGCCAGATACGACAGGTACCCCGGCACCAACGGCACGACACACGGTGAAGCGAACGACACCAGGCCCGCGAGCAGACAGGCACCCAGCGCCAACAGCAACGGACCCGATGCCGCCGTCTGCTGGAAGGAATCCCCGACTGCGGCGAGCACCATCACTCGGTGCTGTCCTCGTCACGCTGCTCGTCGCGGGGCAACGACAGGGTGCGCTCGGTCTCGGCCGGCTCGGCCGGACCGAAATCGAACAGGCCCGCACCGGCCACGCTGCGCGGGACGGTCGCGATGCCCGCCCAGCGATCGTCGACGGTCCACCCCGCTCCCATGCGGCGGGCACCCTGGCGGGGGCGACACGCGGTCAGATTTCCGGGACGACGACGGCTCACTGCTTCTCCTCGGCGGCGATGCGCTCGACCACGGGCTGCAGATCTTCTGCCAATAGCGAGCGAAGGAAGACCGCGGCGACCCGGTGCTGACGATCCAGGATCAACGTGGTCGGAATGACACTGGTGGGAAAGTTTCCGCCGAGGGCGAGCAAGGTTCGCATCGACGGGTCGTAGATGGACGGGTATTCGATCTTGTTGTCCACTACGAAGTCCTGGGCTTTGTCGCGCTGGTGGTCGCGGACGTTGATTCCCAGGAACGCGACGCCCTTGTCTTTGGTCGCCGCGTAGACCTTTTCGAGTGCGGGCGACTCGGCGCGGCACGGGCCACACCACTGTCCCCACAGATTGACGACCACGATCTGGTTCGGGAAATCCTCGACCGAAACGGTCTTTCCCTCGTTCATCAGATCGGGCCCCGAGAGCTTGCCGATCGTGCCGCGCGAGGCGGGCGGATCGTAATAGATATCGGTTTTACCACCGGGCGAGACGAATTCGAAGGTGCCACCACCGGTGGCCACCGCATCGGTACCTGTCGAACAGCCCGCGGCCGCGACGATCACCAGCAACGCGGACAGGACGGCAGTGACCGCCCGCAGCGGATGGCTGCGGACGGAGACCGACGTGGTGGAGCGTGTCATGCGCCGTGAACCGAAGGGTCGGAGGCGCCCGCTGGTTCGGAGTACACGATGTCGACCAGGGTATCGCCGTGGTAGACCAGCGAGGTCAGCGAGGCGAGCGAGCACTGGCGGTTGCGCGGGTCGTGCCAGAGCCGCTGGCCCTGCAGGAACCGGCGCAGCGTCCACACGGGCAGCTGATGCGAGACCAGCACCACCTCGTGACCGGCGCCCTCGACACGGGCCTTGTTGACCGCGGCCAGCATGCGATGCGCGATCTGCAGGTACGGCTCGCCCCACGACGGGGTGAACGGGTCGCGCAGCTTCCACCAGTGCCGCGGCTTGCGCAGCGCGCCGTCGCCGACGGACACGCGCAGGCCCTCGAAGGTGTTGCCCGCTTCGATCAGGTTCTCGTCGGTGCGCACGATGACGTCGTGGGCGGCGGCGATCGGGGCCGCGGTTTCCTGGGCGCGCTGCAGCGGGGAGGCGATCACCAGGGAGATGTCGTGGTCGGCCAGCGAGCGGGCAACCGCGGCGGCCTGCGAGCGGCCCGCCACCGAGAGGCTGAAACCGGGCAGGCGGCCGTAGAGGATGCCGTTCGGGTTGTGCACCTCGCCGTGGCGGAGCACATGCACGATGGTTTCGACGGTCGACGGGTCGTCGTCGAGGCCGGGCGGCGCGGCGGCGGGCGCGGGATGCGGCGCCTCGTCACCGTCGACCGGGGTGGTGAATTCTGCGTCGGGCTGGTCGGAGCTCACGCTGGGGATCCTTCGGGGGTTGCGGCCGCGGCCGCGAGGGCGGCGGCGGGCAGAGCGGCGGCGATACGGTCGAACGCGTCCTCGTCGAGCGCCGCGGAGACGAACCAGGCCTCGAACGCGCTCGGCGGCGCGTACACGCCCGCGTCGAGCAGGGCATGGAAGAAGGCTGGGTAACGCCAGGTCTGGCTCGCCTTGGCGGCGGCATAGTCGGTCACCGGGCGGTCGGCGAAGAACACGCTCACCATATTGCCTGCGAACTGGACCTGATGCTCGACACCGGCCTCTGTCAGGGCTTTCGCGAACAGCGAGCCGAGCCGATCGGCGTTGCGGTCCAGCGCCACGTACACCTCCGCGTCGGCAGCGCGCAGCGTAGCCAGGCCCGCCGCGACGGCGACGGGGTTACCGGAGAGGGTGCCCGCCTGATAGACCGGGCCCAGCGGGGCGAGGTTGTTCATGATGTCGGCGCGACCGCCGAACGCGGCGGCGGGCAGGCCACCGCTCATCACCTTGCCGAAGGTGTAGAGGTCACCGGCGACGCCCTCGCGCCCGTACCAACCCGACGCGCTGACCCGGAAACCGGTCATCACTTCGTCCATGATCAGCAGCGCGCCGTTGTCGTGGGCGAGCCTGCGCAGGCCCTCGTTGAAACCGGGCAGCGGCGCGACCGCGCCCATGTTGCCCGCGGCGGCCTCGGTGATGACGCACGCGATCTGGCCGGGGTTGGCCTCGAACGCGGCGGCGACGGCGGCGAGGTCGTTGTAGGGCAGCACGATGGTGTCGGCGGCCTGCGCGCCGGTGACACCGGGCGAGGTGGGCAGGCCCAGCGTCGCGACGCCGGAGCCCGCGTCGGCCAGCAGCGCGTCGACGTGGCCGTGGTAGCAGCCGGAGAACTTGATGATCTTGGTCCGGCCGGTGAAGCCGCGGGCCAGCCGCACGGCGCTCATCGTGGCCTCGGTGCCGGAGTTGACCAGGCGCACGCGGTCGACCGGTTCGACCCGCGCGGCGATCGCCTCGGCCAGTTCGATCTCGGCCTCGGTCGGCGCGCCGAACGACAGTCCGCCCGTCGCGGCCCGCTGCACCGCTTCGACGACCGCGGGGTGCGCGTGGCCGAGGATCATCGGGCCCCACGAACAGACCAGATCGACGTAGGAATTGCCGTCGGCATCGATCAGGGTGCAGCCGTTGGCCGAGGCGATGAACCGCGGCGTTCCGCCGACCGAATTGAACGCACGGACCGGGGAATTGACACCACCCGGGATCACCGAAGCAGCCCGCTCGAAGAGCTGGGCGGAAACCGGCACCGATGACCTGGTCGCGTGCGGAGAAGAACTCACGGATTCCAGTCTCTCAGCTCGCCTCGGCGCGCCGGACGACAGGGTGGAGCACAGTGACCCAGACCGCAGCGACCCACCGACGACACGCCCGACACGCCGCCCCCCTGGCGCCGATGATTTCGATCTAGGCACGTTGGCCTGCGGCTACGCTGCGGGCTGCTCAGGCACTGAGCGGTGGGAACTCAGCTCATAGCGGAAGGGTATTTCATGCGTTTCGGCGTCACCAGCACTGCCCTCGGGACCGGGTTCGTCGCGGCCGCCGTGGTCTTCGGCGCGGGCTCGGCCACCGCCTTCGCGCCGCAGGCCCAGCCGGATCGGATCGGCGCCCACCTCAGCCACTCCGAGACCGTCGCCCTCGGCGCCGGTCCGATTCCGGCGCTGATCGCGATGCTCGTGCCGGCCAACCGGATCGGCGCGGGCCTGCACGGCGACACGAATCTGCACCGCGACGCCGACGGCGGCATCCGCGCCACCCTGCGTCAGGTGGTGACGGAGGCGGCGAGCCATCCCGACGGCACCGTCACCGTGTACCTGAACGCGCCGGGGACCCGCGGCGGCCGCGTCGTCGACGTCTACCAGCACTGGAATTAGGTGTACATGCAGGGAACCTCGGCCGAGATCGTGTGCAGCTGGCACATGATGCCGTTGTAGATACCGCTCGAGCCGGTCTCCGGGGCGAAGCCACCGGCGGCCGGCTCGGCAACCATGGGGGTCAGGGGCAGGCCGGCGGCCTGGGCGGGTGCCGCCGCCAGGGCGATCGCCGCCACGGCCGCGGCCGCGGTACAGAATCCTGCGGTGAGCTTGGTCATCGGTGTTCCTCCGTGCACTGCCCGCTGCGCGAGCATCGAGATCCGCGCCGAACCCCAACGCGCACATCGAAATTCGGCCTCGCTCAGTGCATCGTTTCGGTAACGCGCGGCGCTACATATCCGGTCACGATCCTGGCGACGGCATCGATGACGAGGACACCGGCCAGGATCACCAGCCCGGTGGCCAGGATCAGCAGCGGTGGCACGTAGCGGACGGCCTCGAACGCGGGATGATCGTCGGCGGTGACGTATTCGGTCGTGCGCCGGGCATGGCTCCAGCTGTACGCCGCGCCGGCCAGGCAGAGCACGGCCAGGCCGAGCTCGAACAGCGCGGCGGCGATCCAGCGTCTCATCCTTGCGATCCTGCCAGGGCAGAGCTCAATGCGGTGCGCAGGCCGGTGTGGTCGATCGCCCACGCCTGCACGATCCGGCCGTCGACCAGGCGTAATCCGATGCCGCGGCGACGGCGCGGGACGCCGCTGAGCGCGCCGAGCGGGCTGCCCTGCGCGGCATCGTCGTCCTCGACGGGGAGCACGGCCGCGACGTCGTCCAGCGACAGCGATTCGACGCCCTGATGCAGCGTGGAGTCGGTCAGCTCGACCCGGCCATGGGTGCGTCCCGCCATCACCTGCACGACGGTGAAACCGCCGATGGCGACGGCGCAGAAACCCAGGGCGAACCAGTGCAGGGTGCTGCCCGTGAGCCACTCCACGAGCAGGATGACAGCGCAGAGCAGCGGACCGTAGGCGACCGCGCGCCATCGCGCGCCGGGCTCGGAGAACAACACCATGGGGGTACTGCGACGAAGGATCAGCTGACCAGGCTCGGCAACAGGATGAGAGCGATGGTGACGACCGCGAGCAGAACCATCAATCCGATGACCAACAGATCGCGCCGCAGGCTGTGTGGCTGCTCGATCACCACGCGCATCATTGCCTCCGCTCCGCCGGTTCCCTACCGGCTATGTCACAGGGAGTACCCCAAATCACTGTGACCATGCTCACCATACACTGCGGCGAGTCGGCGCCCCGGGTCGGCGGGGGTCTACTTCGTGTTCACCGACGGTTCAGCTGGAAGTACTTGGTGGAGTCCGGCCGGTAACTCAGATACGCGGCGCCGACCGCGAGGACGCCCTGCACGATCGCGGTGCCACCGGCGATCATCGTGGCTACCGAGGTGTCGCCGGTGAAGGCGAACATCGTGGCGACCGCGCCGAGGCCGAGCCAGACCGCGACGACCGTGAGCACCGTGCGCGCCCACGACTTGCCGCGGGCGAGCTGCTGGGCGATCAGCACCGTGACCCCGGCCAGCACGAGTCCGACGATCGCGGTCAGCACGAACGCGGCCAGCACCATCACGTCGACGGTCGAGGCCGGGAAGTTCGGGTCCGACTTGTGCATCTCGTCGAGGAACTGCTTGCTCAGCTCGTCGCGCTGCCCGGTCATGGTGGCGATCCCGGCGCCGGTGTACACGACACCGAGCCCGGACACGGCCCACCACAGCTGACGTGCGGTGCCGACGTCTTCGGGCATCGGGCGGATTTCGGGTTTGTGCGGTGGAACGATCACGACAGCCAGTGTGCAGCCTCGGTCGCCCAGTAGGTGAGCACGATGTCCGCGCCCGCCCGCCGGATGCCGATCAGCGACTCCAGGATCGCGGCCCTGCGATCGATCCAGCCGCGCTCGGCGGCGGCGGTGATCATCGCGTATTCGCCGGATATCTGGTACGCGGCCACCGGCACCGTCGAGCGGTCGGCGACGTCGCGCAGAATGTCGAGGTAGGACATCGCCGGCTTCACCATCACGATGTCGGCGCCCTCGGCGAGGTCGAGATCGAGTTCGCGCAGCGATTCGCGGCGGTTGGCCGGGTCCTGCTGGTAGGTGCGGCGATCGCCTTCCAGCGACGAGCCGACGGCCTCGCGGAACGGACCGTAGAAGGCGGAGGCGTACTTGGCCGCGTAGGCCAGGATGGCGGTGTCGGTGCGCCCGACCGCGTCCAGCCCGCGCCGGATCGCGCCGACCTGGCCGTCCATCATGCCGCTGGTGCCGAGCAGATCGGCGCCAGCCTCGGCCTGGGCCAGCGCCATCTCCACGTAGCGGTGCAGGGTGGCGTCGTTGTCGACCGCGCCGTCGGTGCCGATGACACCGCAGTGGCCGTGATCGGTGAACTCGTCCAGGCAGGTGTCGGCCATGACGACGGTCGAGTCGCCGACCTCCTCGGACAGCGCGCGCAGGCCGCGGTTGAGGATGCCGTTGGGGTCGCTGGCCTGGCTGCCGGTGGCGTCCTTGTCCTCGGGCCGGGGCACACCGAACAGCATCAGGCCGCCGACACCGGCGGTCACCGCTTCGACGGACGCCTTGCGCAGCGAGTCGAGCGAGTGCTGGTACACGCCGGGCATCGAGCTGATCTCGCGCGGTTCGTCGAGCCCGTCGGCGACGAACATCGGCAGCACCAGCTGACGCGGCTCCAGCGTGGTTTCGGCGACGAGCCGACGCAAAGCGGGAGTCCTGCGCAACCGCCGCGGGCGGTCGAAAGCGGTCATAGACCGCAGAATACGCCTGCGCGCGCGGCCTCGCGTCGGCGCCTACGCAGCCTCGCCCGCGCGGGCCACCTCGCCCAAGATCGACTCGAACGTGGCAAACACCGGGAGCGGACCGGCCGAGCTCCACGTCTGGTTGGTGAGCAGGATGCCGGTCACCGCACCGTCGTTGGACCAGGTGGAGCCGAGGCCGCCGGACCAACCGTACGAGCCGGCGCGCGGACCGTCCGCCAGGTCGCTGAGCTGGACACCGACCCCGTAGCCCCAGCCCGCGCTGCCGTCCGGGTTCGGGCCGCCGCGGGCGAGCTGTTCGGCGGTGAGGTGGTTGCGCGTCATCGCTGCCACAGCCTCGCCGGACAGGATCCGGATGCCGTCGTGTTCGCCGCCGTCGCGCAACATCCGGGCGAACCGGTGATAGTCGGCGAGGGTGGAGACGAGTCCGTCGCCGCCGCCCTCGAACGCGGGCGGAGTACTCCACTGTCCGTCGGCCGGGTCGAAGACGATGCGGGCGCCGTCCCGGTCGGCGTAGTGCGGCCCGAAGCGGTCGAGTTTGCCCGCCGGGACGGAGAAGCCGGTGTCGACCATGCCGAGTGGGCCGAAGACGCGCTCGGCCAGGAACTCCGAGAGCGGCTTGCCCGCGGCCCTGGCGACCAGGAAGCCGAGGATCGGCGCACCGACGTGATAGAGCCAGCGCTCCCCCGGCTGGTACTGCAGCGGCAGCGTGCCGAGCCGTGCGAGCCAGGTGTCGGGGTTCGGCATCTCCGCGGGCGTCGGCGGACCCCAGCCCAGGCCGAGCTCGCTCCAGGCCGCGTCGAGCGGCTTGGGCGAGAAGTCGGCGAAGTCCATGCCCCAGCCGAGCCGGAAGGTGAGCAGGTCGTCGACGGTGATCGGCCGCCGGGCCGCGACGGTGTCGGTGATCTCGGCGGCCGGGTGCGCCAGCACGCGGCGGTCGGCGAGTTCGGGCAGCAGGCGATCGACCGGCTCGGCCGGGTCGAGCACGCCCTCGTCGATCAGGATCGAGGCCGCGACCGCGGTGACCGGTTTGGTCATCGAGGAGATGCGGAAGACGGTGTCGGCGCGCACGGGCACGGCGCGCGAGGAGTCGAGATGACCTGCCGTGCCCGTCGATACCTGGTCGCCGGTCGCTACGAGCCAGGCCAGGCCGAGCAGTTCATCGGCCTGGACATGGGCTTCGAGACGCTTGCCGATCTCGTCCACCGTCATCGTGTCTCCTCCCGTGACATCTGTGGCCCACTAGACCACAGCGGTCCGACAGCTGCCCGGCGACGAGCCGCGGTGAACCTGTGGATAACATCGAATCCCACTGGAGCTCAATGGCTTCCGCGCGAGATCGACGAAAGTTGTCGGACCCCCTCGCTACAATCGAAAGCGTGTTCGAGGGTTCCCGACGATCGGGGGCGGGACCCATTCGCGACGGGAGGACGCCATGAACGCCATTGCCGCAGCACCGAAGTCCACGTTCATCACCGCACCGTATGTGCCGCTGGAGAAGAAGCGCCTGCCCGCGGGCAGGCCGCGTCGCTGGTACGTGGCGCACAACCGCAGGCTCAAGGCCATGCGGTTGACGATCGCGCTCCTGGATTCCGGTGTGTACCTGCCGAATCAGGCCACCAACGAGACGATCCGGCGTACCGCCGACCAGATCGAACTACGCCCGCCGTCGGATGCCACCTGCCGGCTGGTGCGCACGCTGCTGCGCTACAGCCGATGACGCTGATACGCCGAAGGCCCGCCACAGTGGGCGGGCCTTCGGGCGGTCTCGGCAGACTAGCGGCTGCTGCTGCGGCGGCTCTTCTTCCGCGGCGGTGGCAGCAGGCCCTCGGCGCGCAGGCGCGACGCGTGCTCGGCCAGCGCCTCCACCAGCGGACCCACCTGCGCGGTCTCGGGCTGCACGTCGACTCGCAGACCGAACTCGATCGCGGTCTCGGCCGTCTTCGGGCCGATGCAGGCGACGATGGTGCGCGCGTGCGGCTTGCCCGCGATACCGACCAGGTTGCGGACCGTGGAGGACGAGGTGAACAGGACCGCGTCGAAACCGCCGGTCTTGATCATCTCGCGGGTCTCCGCCGGCGGCGGCGAGGCACGCACGGTGCGGTAGGCGGTGACGTCGTCGATCTCCCAGCCGCGCTCACGCAGGCCCTCGGCGAGGGTCTCGGTGGCGATGTCGGCGCGCGGCAGCAGCACCCGGTTGACCGGGTCGAACACGTCGTCGTAGGGCGGGAAGTCGGCGAGCAGGCCCTCGGAGGACTGTTCGCCGCTGGGCACCAGCTCGGGGTTGATGCCGAAGGAGCGCACCTTCTCGGCGGTGGCCTCGCCGACACAGGCGATCTTCACACCGGAGAACGCCCGCGCGTCCAGACCGAACTCGGCGAACTTCTCCCACACCGCGCGCACCGCGTTGGTGGAGGTGAACACCACCCACTGGTAGCGGCCGTCGACCAGGCCCTTCACCGCGCGCTCCATCTGCGCGGGGCTGCGCGGCGGCTCGACCGCGATGGTCGGCACCTCCATCGGGATGGCGCCGTGGGTCACCAGCCGCTCGCTCATCTCGCCGGCCTGGTCCTTGGTACGCGGTACAAGCACGGTCCAGCCGTAGAGGGCACGCGACTCCCACCACGACATCTTCGAGCGCTTGTCCACCTCCTTGCCGACCGTGACGACCAGCGGGCCGACCAGCTCGGAGGCGGCGTTGTTCAGGGTGGCCAGCGTCGCCTCGATGGTGCGCTGCTGGCGAGTGGTGCCACGCACGGTCACCGCGACCGGAGTCTGCGGAGCCAGGCCGTGTTCGACCAGCGCGCTCGCGGTCTCGGCCAGGTGCCCGGAGGTGGCGCTCAGCACCAGCGGTCCGGGGGCCGCGGCCAGCGCCGCCCAGTCGACCTCGCCGCGCACGTCCGCCTCGGTGTGCCCGGAACCGAGGGCGATACCCGCGTAGCTGGGCACCGCGGAGCCGTTCGGCAGGCCGGGCAGCACCTCGAACACCATGTGCGAGCGGGTGACGGCGTTGACCTCGTTGATCACCGAATCGGTGGTCAACGGATCACCGGCGACGACGCGCACCACATCGTGACCACCGCGGGCCTCGGCGATCAGCGTCTTGGCCACCTCGGCGGGCTCGCCGAGCGCCGGACGCACGTCGACCGGACGCACGCCGTCCTCGCCCGCCTCGACGGCGATGCCGATCAGCGCGAGCACGCCCTTGTCGACATCGGGGTCGGTGAACGCCAGCGTCGCCCGCTCGAGCACCTCACGGGCGCGCACGGTCAGCAGGGCCGGGTCGCCGGGGCCGGATCCGACGAAAAGGATCCGCCCTGGTTGCTTCTTGGTGCCTCGGCTGCTCATCGGTTGTTCTCCATCGGGCTGGAATTGGTGAAGTCTGGGGCGGGGGTGTTCACCGCCTGTGTGGGGGAACCGACCTCCGGTTCCGGCTCGTCCGCGACGCTCAGCAATGCGCGAGCGCCCAGATCCAGCAGATCGCGCGCGAGTGCGCGACCGAGCTCCTCGGCGTCGCGCGGCGCGCCGACGATCGAGGCGCGCAGGACGTCGGAGCCGTCGATCGCGGCGGCACAGGCCCGCAGCGACAGCTCCTCGAAGATGCGGCCGTCCTCGTCGATCGACTCGACGACCTCGGCGATGGCCCCGATCGGCGCGGTGCAGCCCGCCTCGAGCTCACCGAGCAGCGCACGCTCGGCCAGCACAGCGGCCCTGGTCGGCGCGTCGTCCAGGCCGGCGAGGATCTCGATCAGCTGCGGGTCGTCGCTGCGGCATTCCACCGCGAGGGCGCCCTGCGAGGGGGCGGGCAGCATCTGCACCGGCTCGAGCGATTCGGTGATCGCGTCGGTCCGCCCGATTCTGGACAGACCGGCGCGGGCGATGACGATCGCGTCGAGTTCGCCCTCGCTGACCTTGCGCAACCGGGAGTCGATGTTGCCGCGCAGCGGGACGATGTCGAGGCCGAGGCCAAGAGCGCGCAGCTGGGCGGCGCGCCGCGGCGCCGACGTGCCGACCTTGGCGCCGGCGGGCAGTTCACCGAGGACCAGTCCGTCGCGGGCGACCAGCGCGTCGCGCGGGTCCTCGCGGGGCGGGATGGCGGCGATGGTGAAGCGCGGGTCCTGCGCGGTGGGGAGATCCTTGTAGGAGTGCACCGCGATGTCGATGCTGCCCGCGGCGAGCTCGTCGCGCAGCGCCGAGGTGAACACGCCGACGCCGATCTTCTGGACCGGATCCGACGACAGATCACCGGGCGTCTTGATCACGACCAGTTCGGCGGGCTGACCCGCCGCGATCAGCGCATCACGGATGGTGCCCGCCTGTGTCAGCGCGAGCAGGCTGCCGCGCGTGCCGATCCGCCACGGCGCACTGCTGCTGCCTGCGGTCACGGTGTCCTCTTCCTGCACTGTCGTGATCATGAGTCCTGCCCATCGCCGAGGTGTCCTGCGGTGAAGTCGTCGGCCAGCGCGGACTCGCCCGCAGCGACCTCCATGGGAGCGGCAACCGCTTGCACCGCACCGGGTTTCAGTTCGAACAGCTCACGCAACGCCTCGGCGTAGCTGTCGCCACCCGGCGTCGATGCCAGCTGCTTGACGCGCACCGTCGGCGCGTGCAGCAGCTTGTCGACGACGCGGCGCACGGTGCGCGCCACCTCGTCGCGAGCCGGATCGGCCAAGTCGGGTAGCCGCGAATCCAGGCGGAGCAGTTCGGCTTCCACCACTTCGGCGGCGCGCTGACGCAGTGCGGCCACCGTCGGGGTGACCTCCGCCATGCGTTGCCCGGCAAGATATTTCGCGAGTTCGTCGGCGACGATCTGACGCGCGGCCGCGGTGTCGTCGGCCGCGGCGCCCGCGGCCGGATCGCGCTGCAGCGATTCGATGTCGATGACGGCGACGCCGGGCAGACCCGCCACGGCATGCTCCACATCGCGGGGCAGGCCGAGGTCGCAGAAGACCAGCGGACGTTCGGCGGCGTCGGTGCGGGCCCGGCCCGCGAGCGCGCGGTGGGTGTCGGCCAGTGTCACGACCGCACCGACCGCGCCGGTACAGGTGATGACGACGTCCGCGGCTGCCATCGCCTCGGTGAGAGACGACATCTCGACGGCCTCGGCGTCGACGCCGTGCATACTGCGACCGGTCTCGGCCAGGCGCTGCGCGCGATCGAGCGTGCGGTTCACGACGATGATCCGGCCGATCCCGGCCCGCGACAGATGCGCCACGGCCAGCCCGCCCATCGCACCGGCGCCGAGCACCACCGCGGTGCGGCCGGCCAGATCGCCGACGACGCCGCGCGCCCGGTCCAGCGCCACCGACACGACCGAGGCGCCTGCCCGGTCGATCCCGGTCTCCGAATGCACCCGCTTGCCGACCCGCAGTCCGTGCTGGGCCAGCTCGTGCAGGGTGCGCCCGACCGCCTGCTGCCCGTCGGCGCTGGCGTAGGCGCTGCGGATCTGGCTGAGCACCTGCTGCTCGCCGACGACCATCGAGTCCAGGCCGCTGGCGACCGCGAACAGGTGCTCGGCCGCGGCCTCGCTGTAGCGCACGTAGGCGTGCCTGGTCAGATCGCCCAGCGGCAGGCCGGAATGCTTGGTGAGCAGTTCGCTGACCTCGCCGAGCCCGCCGTGGAAGGCGTCGACCACGGCGTAGACCTCGACGCGGTTGCAGGTGGAGACGATCATCGCCTCGGACACATGGCTCGACTCGAGCAGCCGGTCGATCAGCTTCGGGCGGTCGGCCTCACTGATGGCGACCTTCTCGAGCACCGAGACCGGCGCACTCCGATGAGAAATTCCGACGAGCAGGATGCTCATGGCGTGATCACCGATCCCTTGGTGCTTGGCTCCGTTGCCGAATGCGGGGTGGCCGAGTGCGGCGCGGTGCGTCGCTGCGGCCTGCCGCGCGCCGGTTCGACCGGCGCGGGGTGCGTGAGGGCGGGATGGTTCTGCGTCGGCACCCGGCGCGCGATCCGGCCGGACCCGGCCTGCGCCACCTCGGGCAGGGCGGGCGCGTCGTTGCGGGCGGCGTCGAAGGAGAGCATCTGCAACTCCATCGCCAGGTCGACGCGGCGAACCTCCACATGGGCGGGCGCGCGCAGGGCACACGGGGCAAAGCTCAAGATCGACGGGAGCCCGGCGGCGACGAGCCGGTCGCACACGTCCTGGGCGGCCTCGTCCGGCACGGCGAGTACCGCGATGGTCGGCGCGAGCGCCGGAATCTGCTCGGTGAGCTGCTCGACATCGCGCACGACGAGACCGGCGTACGCCTGGCCGATCACCGCGGGGTCGTTGTCGAAGATCCCGACCACGGTGAAGCCGCGTACCCCGAAACCGCCGTAGCCGACCAGGGCGCGGCCCAGATTGCCCGCACCGATCAGCACCACCCGATGTCCCTGCGACAGACCGAGCACATCTTCGATCCTGGTGCGCAACTTGGCTACGTCATAGCCGACACCCCGCACGCCGTTGGGTCCGAGGAAGGAAAGATCCTTGCGCAGCTTGGCCGAATTGACACCCGCCGCGACAGCAAGTTCCTCACTCGATACGATGGCTACACCCTCGTCGGCCAAGCCGGCGAGAACCCGGAGATAAGTAGCAAGACGAGTCACCGTGGCCTGGGGGATATCCCTCTGAAGAGCCTTGCCGGAGACGCCACCTGGCGTCTCATGCTGCTCTGTCACGTCGTCGGCTCCTCGTTCCGGGCCTGATCGCGGTCCGGTTCCTCTGTTCGTTCACCGGTGTGGGTCGCTACGTCGCGTGAGAGCGACCGGTGCCATGGGGGGCGGTACAAACCCGGCCACCGCCGCTGCTGGGGGCGGCGGTGCGGATTGCGTGCCACCACCGTAACCGCTTGTGCAGGCGTTCACAAAGTCGGTGAAATTGGCCTCATTTTCCGCCGCGACCAGCGAAACGGTTCAAGTCGGCCCGCAAACGTGGCTCGTCGACGTCGAAATAGCTGTGTTCACGGCCGTCCAACAGGACCACGGGCAGCCGATCGCCGTATTCGGCACGCAGTCCGGGGTCGCTGACCGCGGCTTCGTCGACGTCTACGGTGTGCACCGGGAGACCGAAATCACCACAGATCGCCTCCAATTGCGCCAGTGCGATGCTGCACAGGCCGCAACCGGCGCGCGTCAACAGGGTCACGGTGGGTGTGGGATTAGTCATGAGCTCTATTTAATCCCCGAGCCCGCCGCGGGTTGTCGGTGAATCCGGTTACTGTGGACATGGTTCGCGCGACTAGCGGAGGGTACTGGTGCCGGAACGTTCGAAGGTGGCTAGGGCCGGATTCGTCGCAGGGCGATTCGGGGAGTTCCCTGCGCGGTGGCAGCCAAGCCGCCTCGGCCAGGAACTGCAGGAACAGTTCGCACGGCTGCCACGCAGCCCGTTCGGGCCGAGCGAGGAGGAGCTGCGCGCCAACCTGGCCGGTGAGGCCAGCGCCGACGCCGCGCTCACCCTGCACGATGCCGAACTCGCCGAACAGGGCGACGACACGGGCCCCGAGGTACCGCGCGATCTGACGGCGGCGGCGTTCTTCGACGTCGACAACACCCTGGTGCAGGGCGCCTCGATCGTGCACTTCGCCCGCGGGCTGGCCGCGCGCAAGTACTTCAAGACCTCCGACCTGGTCGACGTCGCCTGGAAGCAGGTGAAGTTCCGGGTCACCGGCAAGGAGAACTCCTCCGACATGGCCTCGGGCCGGGAGAAGGCGCTCAGCTTCATCGCGGGCCGCTCGACCGCCGAACTCGCCGCGCTCGGCGAGGAGATCTACGACGAGATCATCGCCGACAAGATCTGGCCCGGCACCCGCGCGCTCGCCCAGATGCACCTCGACGCCGGCCAGCAGGTCTGGCTGGTGACCGCGACGCCGGTGGAACTGGCCAACGTCATCGCCAAGCGGCTGGGCCTGACCGGCGCCCTCGGCACGGTCGCCGAGAGCGTCGACGGCAAGTTCACCGGCCGGCTGGTCGGTGACATCCTGCACGGCCTCGGCAAGGCGCACGCGGTGCGCACCCTGGCCATCCGCGAGGGCCTCAACCTCAAGCGCTGCACGGCCTACTCCGACAGCCACAACGACGTGCCCATGTTGTCGCTGGTCGGCACCGCGGTCGCGATCAACCCCGACTCGGATCTGCGCGAGGTCGCCAAGAACCGCGGCTGGGAGATCCGCGACTTCCGCACCGGCCGCAAGGCCGCCAAGATCGGCGTCCCCACCGCGCTCGCACTGGGTGCGGCAGGCGGCGCCGTCGCGGCGGCGATCACCCGCAAGCGGGCGGGCTAGCCCGCCTCCCCGCGAACTTTGCGTGCCGTCCGGGAGCTCGACGGCTGGCCGTCGGTCTTGCGTGATGAGGGCGGCGGCTTGGAGGTGGTCGGGGAGTTACCCATGTTCTCGCGTGATCAGCGGGCGCGTCCTACCCCATTACGGTGTTGCGGCGCTTGGCGAGCAGCTTGTAGAGGGTCTGCTGGATCGTCTCGCGGACCTGGTCGGTGACCTCGAACATCGTCATCGGGTCGTCGGCCTCTTCCGGCTCGTAGGCCGAGGTGGCGATCGGCTCGCCGAATTCGATGTACCACTTCGACGGCAGCGGGATCGCGCCCAGCGGGCCCAGGTGCGGGAACAGCGGGGTCACCGGGAAGTACGGCAGGCCGAGCAGGCGGGCCAGCGGCTTGATGTCGGCCAGCTTCGGGTAGATCTCCTCGGAGCCGACGATCGAGCACGGGATGATCGGCACGCCGGTGCGCACGGCCGCCGAGACGAACCCGCCGCGGCCGAAGCGCTGCAGCTTGTAGCGGTCGGCGTAGTTCTTGCCGACGCCCTTGAAGCCCTCGGGGAACACACCGGCGATCTGGCCGGAGCGCAGCAGGCGCTCGGCATCAGGATGGCAGGCCAGCGTGTGCCCGGCCTTGCGGGCCAGCGCGCCGAGCATCGGCAGCTCGAAGATCAGATCGGCAGCCAGCAGCCGCAGCGCGCGCCGATTCGGATGCTTGTCGTGGACGGCCAGCTGCAGCATCAACCCGTCGAGCGGCACGGTGCCCGCGTGGTTGGCGACGATCAGCGCGCCACCGGCGGCGGGAATGTTCTCGATGCCCGCGACCTCGACCCGGAACCAGTAGTCCGACAGCGGCCGCAGGGCGGGCAGGATGACCGACTCGAGCAGGTGCTCGTCGTAGCCGAACTCGTCGACCTGATAGTCGCCGGTGAGCCTGCGCCGCGCGAACTCCGCGGCGTTCTCGATCTGCGCGCCGACGGCACCGCGGACGATCTCGGACAGGGTCTTCGGCGGCCTGGTCGGCATGCCGGGCCTGCGTTCGCTCAGTGAGGTGACCGGGGTGGCCTGCACCGGCTGGTCGGGCCAACGCCGCGCCGGTGGTCGTTGTCGGGCCTCGACATTCACGTCGAGACGAATGACTTTCGCTCCCTCGTTCATGTATGCGCTCCCGAACCGGCCCCGATGAGGCCGAGCAGTTTGGTTTCTGCGGCGTCGATCCATGCCGGATCGAAGACGGGCCGCAACGCTGCGCCCGCGATGAAATCGTCGAATGCCTGAACCGTGGTCCAGCGGGGGGTGAAACCGAGTTCGGTCCGCATGCGGGTCGTGTCGAGCCCGCAACCGAAGTAGAAGTAGTCGGGTTGTTCACCGCTGAATCCCCGCATGACCGGGCCCATCAGCGTGCGCCCGACCGTGCGGAAAACGAAGAACGGCACCGGCGCGACTATGCGCCCTGCCCTGCGGATCGCCTGCGACATGGCCAGTGCCCCATCGCCCGCAATATTCACAGTACCGCCCTGTGCACGTAAGGCGGCGTGCACCAGTACGGCAACAGCGTCTTCCTCGTGCAGCAATTGCAGCCTGGCTTCGCGACCGAGCACCGTCGGCGTGATCGGCGAACGCAGATATTGCACGCCGCGATCGGCCAGCCGGGGACCCACGATCGGCGCGAAACGCAGAATTGATGCGGAAATATCCGGCCTGCGCCGAGCCATTCCGCGCACCAGCGCTTCGATATCGATCATGTCGCGCGCAAACCAACCGGCCGGTGGGGTACGCGCGCCCATTTCCTCGGTGAATTTCGCCGGGTCCTTGGCGCTGCAGCCGTACACCGCCGAGGACGACCGGACGACAACGCGCCGCACCGACGGCGCCTTCTGACACACAGCGAGCAACTGCATCGTGCCGAGGACGTTGAGATCCTTCATCACCGCGCGACCGCCACCGGCGGGCGGACGGGTGAGCACGGCCGCGTGCACGACGGTGTCGACGTCGTTGCCCTCGACGACCTTGCGGATCAGCGGGTTCCTGATGTCGGCGCGCACGAACTCGGCGCTGCCCATGCGACGGCGGAGCTCCCGGCTGGGGGTCATCGTGTCGACGGCGATCACCCGCTCGACACCCGGTTCCGCGGCGAGCCGGGACGCGACGTTGCTACCGAAGAAGCGGCTGGCACCGGTCACCAGCACTACCTTCGGTACGTGTCGTTCCCGTGTATCAGAACTCGGACCTGGCCCCACTCAAAGCCCCCTGCTTCTCATGTTTTCCCGCGTACCAGAGTAGCCGCATTCGCGCCACCCACCGACACGATCAACAAGCTTTTAACGATGACGCTGTAAGAAAACACAAGCCCGTCACCTCCGAAGGTGACGGGCTCGCGTAGGCACGCAGGCTTACTTGCCGAGTTTGCGCCGCTGAACACGCGTGCGGCGAAGCAGCTTGCGGTGCTTCTTCTTCGACATACGCTTGCGGCGCTTCTTGATCACAGAACCCATAGGGTTTCCTCGCGTTTCTCTACTCGGCATACACACGCGGTGTCGCGTGCGTCGTCTGGTGCCCGCGCCGCCGGGGCGCACCGGACACCACGAAGCGGTGCCACCGGCAGGCGGACACGAACCGAGGGTTCATGCTACCGGGACACCCGAGCAGCGACGAAACCGCCCTTGTACCTGGCGGGCTGGTTCAGCCCGCGTCGAAGTACGACGTCTCCAGGTAGTCGTGCACCGCCTTCGCGTGCACGCGGAACGAGCGGCCGACCCGCACCGCGGGCAGTTCACCCGAATGCACGAGCCGATACACCGTCATCTTCGACACCCGCATGAGATCGGCGACTTCGGCGACGGTGAGAAACTGCGTGCCACCGCCGATCACCGGTTGTCCCTGCGTGGAGCCGACCCGCGGACCGGAAGAACCCGATCCACCGCCCGACGCCGGTGAATTGCTTGCAGACATTCTGTTCGCAGACATCATGGCACCATTGACCTCCGGCACGTCCGCGCCACCGGCTTCCCCACCGGCGGAACAGACACGCACGTGCTTCTACGAGCTTAGCGGGACCAGTGGGATTACTGCGACGGGTGTGAGAAATCGGTTTTCATCCCGGGTACCCGATCGTCATTCGCTCGACGCGCCCTGTTCCGCGGAGCGTTGCTTGGAGGCGTGCAGCGCCTCGGTGAACGCCGAGCGCAACGCGCCGCGCTCGAGCACCCGCAGCGCCGCCGCCGTCGTGCCGGCGGGCGAGGTGACCGCGGCCCGCAGATCGACCGCACTCTGCCCGGTCTCGTCCAGCAGCGCGGCCGAGCCGATCATGGTCTGCACGACCAGCTGGCTGGCCACATCGCGCGTCAGCCCCAGGCTCACGCCGGCATCGATCATCGCCTCGACGACGAGGAAGAAATACGCCGGTCCCGAACCCGACACCGCGGTGACCGCGTCCATCTGGGCTTCGGGCACCGTCACCACCTTACCGACGGCTTCGAGCATCTCGCCGACGATCTCGAGCTGCTCGGCGTCGGTGTAGCGGCCGGCGGCGAGCACGCTCATGCCCTGCCCGACCAGCATCGGCGTGTTCGGCATGACCCGGACCACCGCGAAGCCCGCGGGTAGCTTGGACTCCAGTCGCGCGGTGGTGACGCCGGCGGCCAGCGAGACCAGTACCTGCTCCCGGCCGGTGTCCAGGTCGGCCTTGGACAGGTCGGTGAGCACCGAGTCGACATCGCCCGGCTTGACCGCGAGGACGACGATGTCGGCCCCGACGACCGCGTCGGCGACCGATCCGGTCAGCCGGATCTTGAACCGCTCGGCGAGCTGCGCCGCCCGCGCGGCGACCGGCTCGACGACGACCAGATCCTTGGTCGCTTTGCCGGATTCCAGCAATCCGGCGACCAGCGCCTCACCGATCCGCCCGCCACCGACCACCGCAATTCTCGTCATGGGTCAAGGCTAAGCGGGAATCCCCGCTCAGCCCAACGCAGCCCACTGATCAAGCGAGCACATGGGTAACTCCCCAGCCACCTCGACCGAGCGAAATCCCGACGCAGGACCTGTACGTTGCCGAGCGGCTCCTACCGGTATGGCCTCGTTACCCGGAGTGGCGGGCAGGTATCAACGCCAGCTGGCGGCTCTGGGCGACGACGGCGCCGGTGGAGTCGATGACCAGCTGGTCCTCGTCGAACATGCGCTCACCGACCTCACGGGCGGTCGCGATGACCCGCAGCCAGCCGGGGGCGGGGATGCGACGCAGGTAGGTGGTCATCTGCACGGTCGGCGACCAGCCGAAGTGGCCGAGGTTGATCGGCACCGGCGGGCTCATGTCGGCGGCCATCATGGCGAAGGCGGCGCGCACGCGCGGGTCGGCCTCGTCGCCGTCGAGCGGGCGGATCCACAGCCGCGCCCTGGGCGGGCCGGTCTCGCCGCGGGCGAAATCGGCCCAGGTCGCGTCGAGGAAGACCCGCGACACCTCGCCGACGTGCACGATCTTGCCCATCGGCGAATCGGGGGTGTATTCGAGCGCGGCGGCGTCCGGCTCGGCGGGCATGTCGGTGCCGGTGTCGCTCCAGCGGGTGCCCTCGGCGTCGAGGTGGCCGAAGGTGAAGGCGGTGCGCACCAGCGTGCGCCCGTCCTGGATCAGCTCCGCGTCGGCGAGGCAGATCTGGCGGCCCTTCTTGCGGATGTGGACCGCGTACTCGACCTCGCCGGGCTCGGGGGCACCGAGGAAGTCGGAGCTGGCCGCGATGGGCGCCATCTGCGCGAGCGCGGGGTCGGCCTCGGTGAGCCAGCGGGTGGCCGCGGCGGCGCTGGCGGCGACCATGGTGCCGCCGTGCACCTTGGGACCGATGGTCCAGGTGGGCGCGATGATGCCGACGTAGCGCCCGGTGTCGGCATCGGTGGTGGGGAGCTCGGTCAGGTCGACCACCTGACCGAACGGCGCGTCGGTCGCGAGTTCTCGCGTCATCGTCACTCCTGGTCGCTGTGCAACGGCAATTCGTACAGCGTACAAGCAGGTAGCTGCGACCACCATGGTGCGGCGGTGTGATGTGTCAGGTGCGGTCGGCGTGGGTCGCGCCGGTGAGGTGCCTGCGTGCGAAATCGAGGGTGCGGCCGAGCAGCGCCGAGCGCTCGGCGGTGGTCCGCGCGGTCTGGGTGTTGATCTCGGCCACCGCGTGCCCGGTGAAGCCGGTGTGCACCAGGTACTCGCACAGCTGCGCGCACGGCTGGGTGCCCTCGCCGGGGACCAGGTGCTCGTCGTGGGCGGCGCCGCGACCGTCGGCCAGGTGCAGGTGCACCAGGCCCTCTCCCATCCGCCGCGCCAGTTCCAGCGCGTCGGCGCCCGCGGTCGCGGTGTGCGACAGATCGAGGGTGTAGTGCTCGAAACCGATGTCGGTGGGATCGAAGGACGGACTGAACGCGCTCACCGCCCGGCCCGGCCCCGATCGGCGTTCCAGCCTGCGCACCGCGCCCTCGCGGAACAGGGTGTCGGCCCGCATCGGGAACATGTTCTCGACCGCGACCTTCACCGGATAGCTCGCCTCCAGCTCACCGACCTGGTCGGCGAAGCCCTTGGCGTAGCGGCGCTGCCAGCGGAACGGCGGATGCACCACGACGGTGTCGGCGTCGAGCGCCTGCGCGGTGCGCACGCTGCGTTCCAGCTTGGCCACCGGGTCGGCGCCCCAAACCCGTTGGGAGATCAGCAGACACGGCGCGTGCACGGCGAGCACCGGAACGCCGTAGCGCTTGACGTAGGACTGCACGGTCGCGATGTCCTGGCTGGCCGGCTCGGCCCACACCATCAATTCCACACCGTCGTAACCCAATTCGGCCGCGTAGCGGAACGCCGCCTGCGTGTTCTCCGGATATACCGACGCCGTCGACAACCCGATTTCGATGTCCGCCCGCGCGTTCCCCACAGCCCACTCCCTGCTTCAGCTGGTACTGAGGAGAAAGGCTAGCGGTCCCAGCGTCACGAAGACGCCTACGACGACGGCGATCACAGTGCTGAAGATGTCGTCGGTGCGGCGCAGCACCCGGACCAGGGCGACGAGTCCGAGGATCACGACCATCGCGAGGGCGAGCGCCACCCACGGCAGCGTCTCCCACATCGTCTCGAAACCCTTGAACAGCAACATTCCCGCGACCGCGGCGCCGACGCTCTGCCCCGCGAGGATCAGCCACTGACGGCGGTTGGCGTCGTCGGTGGCGCTGCGCGCGGAGCGGGCACCGGCCCGGCCCGCCGCCATCCGGCCCGCCGCCACCCTGCTCGCACCCACCCGGCTCGCGGCCATCCGGCTCGCGGCCCGCGACTTGGCCCGGCGCGCCACCTTGGACGCAGCGGCCTTGGTCGCGGCCCGCCTGCTCGCCCTGGTCGGCTTCGGCTCCGGCTCGTAGTCGTCGTAGTCGTCCTCGTCGTCGTACTCGCCGTCGTCGTACTCCGCGTCGGAGTAGTCGTTGTCGGCGTAATCGCGGTCGACGTAGTCGGACTCGGCGTAGTCGTCGGTGTCGGGGTCGGCGCCCGGCTGCTCGCCGCCGACGCGATAGACCTCGGTGCGCGCGTCGGCGTCGTCGGCGCGCTGACGCAGCAGGTCACCGGCCACCGACTGACCGGCGACCAAGGGCTGCTCCTGGCTGACCGGCGACCACGCGGCCGTGGCGAAACCACCACTGTCGGGTGCGGACTCCGCGTCGGGACGATGCCTGCGCGCCGACCACGACGGCAGTCCGCTCTTCTTCCCGGCCTCGGGTGCGGACCGTCGGCGATCCAGCGACGGCCGCTGATCGGCCTCAGGGGCCTGCGGCCAGCCTGTCCCCCGCGCCTGCGGGGCGTCTGCCGGGTTGAAGGCCTTGGTGGCGTCGTCCGGGCGACGGCCGAGCGCCGCATCGACATCGGCGAACCCGCCGAAGCCGGGAACCGAATCCGGACGTGGCCCGAAGGCGGGTCCCGCGTCGGGGTAGCCGCCGAAGGCCGGTGCGTCGGCGCCCGGGTACCCGTTGAACGGGGGCGCGTCCTGGCGGCCGTTGAAGGCGCTCGGGGGCTCGTAGGGTTCGTAGCCGGCAGGCGCGTAACCGGACGGCTCCGCGACGGGCGCCGCAGCGGCTTCCTCCGCGGCCTCGGCGGCCCGCCTGCGCGCGGCGCGACCACCGGTGACCGGTGGCGCCTGCGGCGGCTCGGGAATCTCTTCCGGATCGGGCTTACGACGACGGCCACCAGCGGCTCCCGGCACCGCGGGCAGCGCGCCGGAGCCGAACAGCTCGGCGATGCCCGGATCGACCGGCTGCGCCGAACCTGGCGCGCCGAGCCTGCCGGGACCACGCCCGGTGGCGCGGGTCGGGGTCTCGCGGGTCGAGGTGTCGCGCGCCTCCGCCCGGAACGGACCGAACGGATCGGACGACGGGCGCGGGCCCGCCACGCCGAGCGGATCGTTCGGGTCGGGAGCGGAGAACCCCGAATGGGGATCGAAGCGGGTGATCGGCCCTGACATCGGCGAGAACGCCGGCTCGGCCGGGCCCGGCGGCGGATACGGCGCGGGCTCATAACTCGCGGGCGGTTCATAGCTCGCGGGTGGTTGGTAACTCGCCGGTTCCGGCGCGGGCTGGTAGGTCGGGGCGGCCGGTTCGGGCGCCGGCGCGGCGTGCGAGTTCGGCTTGACGGCCGCGTTCTCACCGGTCAGATCGTTGACCGAGAGCCCGCGCCCGCTGCGTCTGCGCCGACCACCGCCACCCGAGGGCGGCGAGGCGCCCTGCGCGGCATTGCGCGCGAGTAGTTCGGCGACGGATAGCTGTTTCGAATCCTCACCACTCATGCCGACTCCGCTCTCGCCACCGGTTCGGCCGGCGGCAGGATGACCGGGCCACCATTGGGCTCGGTGTCCAGTTTGCGCAGGATCAGGCCTTCACGCAGCGCCCATGGGCAGATCTCGATGCTGTCGAGCGACAACGCCCGCATACTCGCCTCCGCGACCAGTGCGCCGGCCACCAACTGCTGGGACCGGTCCGAACTCACACCTTCCAGCTCGGCGCGGTCGGCCGCGGTCATCCGGGAGATGAACGCGATCAGCTGGCGCAAACCGGAGCTGGTCAGTGTACGGCGCACCCGCGGACCGGCGGCCGAGGGTGCCGCACCGGTCAGCCTGGCCAGCGAGCGGAACGTCTTCGAGGTGCCGACGGCCAGGTCCGGCTTGCCCGGTTCGATGAGGGTCTTGCTGGGCGCGACCAGTTCCGCGTCGAGCCAGTCGCGCAGGACCGCGATCTTGCGCTTGCCCGGTGGATCGTCGCGCAGCCACTCCCTGGTGAGCCTGCCCGCGCCGAGTTGCAGCGACAGCGCGACGTCGGGTTCCTCGTCGCCGCCGTTGGACATCTCCAGCGAGCCGCCGCCGATGTCGAGATTGATGATGCGGCCCGCGCTCCAGCCGAACCAGCGGCGCACCGCGAGGAACGTCAGCCTGGCCTCCTCGTCGCCGGAGAGCACCTCCAGATCGACACCGGTCAGGGCGCGCACCCGGCCCAGTACTTCCTCGGAATTGGTCGCCTCACGCAGCGCCGAGGTCGCGAACGGCATCAGCTCGACGCACTTGGAGCTGCGGGCCAGATCGGCGAATTCGGCGATGGTCGCGACCAGCCGCGCCTCACCCGCCTCGGTGATCCGCCCGTCGGCATCCATGTTCTCCGACAGCCGTAACGCCGACTTCGACGAGCTCATCGGCATCGGGTGACCACCACGATGGGCGTCCACCACGAGCAGGTGAACGGTATTGCTTCCGACATCGAGAACACCAAGCCGCACAGGAATACGGTACTTGGTGATCCCGTCCTACAGGCCAGGCGACTGAACTGTTAGCGTCATAAGTTGTGACCGAAGGCGCATCTGGCACCGCGGAGACCGGGCTCCGACCTGGGCGAAAGATCGATCCGAGCCCCGAGGTCGAGCTCGACTTCCCGCGTGAATGGATCGAGTTCACCGACCCAGCAAACGACGAGCACCAGATCGTCGCCGACCTGACCTGGCTGCTGTCGCGCTGGTCGTGTGTATTCGGCACACCGGCCTGTCAGGGGATCATCGCCGACCGTCCCGACGACGGGTGCTGCTCGCACGGCGCTTTCCTCTCCGACAAGGACGACCGCAAGCGCCTGGCGGGCGCTGTGAAGATGCTCACACCCGAAGACTGGCAGCTGATGGGCGAGGCCACCGAGAAGGGCAAGGTGGTCAAGAAGGGTTACCTCGAACTCGACGAGCTCGAGGACGAACCCGCCCTGCGCACCCGCCGCTTCGACGGCGCCTGCATCTTCCTCAACCGCCCCGGTTTCGCCGCGGGCCCGGGCTGCGCGCTGCACATCATGGCGGTGCGCAAGGGGATCGAACCGCTCGAGGTGAAGCCGGACGTCTGCTGGCAGCTGCCGATTCGCCGCACCCAGGACTGGGTGGAGCGTCCCGACGGCGAGCAGATCCTGCGCACCGTCGTCACCGAGTACGACCGCCGTGGCTGGGGTCCCGGCGGCCTCGATCTGGATTGGTACTGCACCGGCTCCCCCGACGCGCATGTCGGCGCCAAGCCGGTGTGGCAGTCCTACGCTCCGGAACTGCGCGAACTCCTCGGCGCGCCCGCCTACGAGGAACTCGCCAAGCTGTGCCGCCGCCGGGAGGGATTGGGCCTGATCGCGGTGCACCCGGCGACGGTCGAGGCCGAGAGAATCCACCCCGAAGCTCACATTTCGGATCAGTCGGCGTGAAATCCTCGCAACCTGCTGGTTCACCCCGTGGTCATGCGAAGGTCATCAAGATCGGGTTGGATCGCTGTTCATGTCGAAGAAAGCGCTTTCCCTGGCGACCCTCGTGATCGGCGCCACCCTCTCCATGACCGGCCTGGCCACTGCCGAGCCGAACGGTGATCCGGCCGCGTACGCCGACTTCACCTCGAGCTTCGTGAACTACAACGACCCGGCCGCGCTCGATGCCGCCAAGAACGGCAAGTTCATCATCATCAGCGCCACGGGCACCACGACCACCATCGCCTGCCGCGGCAACGCCGCCGACGTCCCGATTTACGACTGCATGCAGGAAGACGCCTTCGGCTGGATCCCGCTCAAGAAGATCGACACCCCCATCGGCGTCGCCTGGAGCGCGCTGTAGCCGCCTCCCCGCGACTCTTGGCCAGATCTAGGCGCGGGGAGACCCGGGTACGCGGCCGGCGGTCAGATGGTCGAGCGGGTTAGCCCGTACCCGGTGAGTTACCGATGTTCTCGCCGGATCAGTCATCCCATCTTGAACGAACGAGTCCCGTCGGAGGTCCGACGGGACTCTGTTCGTTGTGGGGTTGCTGTCAGGCTTCTAATTTGTAGCCCAGGCCGCGCACGGTGACCAGGTGCTCCGGCTTGGCCGGGTCGGCCTCGATCTTGGAGCGCAGGCGCTTGACGTGCACGTCCAGGGTCTTGGTGTCACCGACGTAGTCGGCGCCCCAGACGCGGTCGATCAGCTGGCCGCGGGTGAGCACCCGGCCGGAGTTGCGCAGCAGGTACTCGAGCAGGTCGAACTCCTTGAGCGGCAGGGTGACCTGCCCGCCGTTGACGTGCACCGTGTGCCGGTCCACGTCCATTCGCACCGGACCGGCCTCGAGCACGCCGTTCTCGCTGCCGGAGTCCAGCTCGTCGCCCGCGCCGCGGCGTAGCACCGCGCGGATGCGGGCGATCAGCTCGCGCGCCGAGTACGGCTTGGTGACGTAGTCGTCGGCGCCCAGTTCCAGGCCGACGACCTTGTCGATCTCGCTGTCGCGCGCGGTCACCATGATCACCGGCACACCGCTGCGGGTGCGCAGCTGCTTGCAGACATCGGTGCCGCTCATGCCGGGCAGCATCAGATCCAGCAACACGATGTCGGCGCCGGAGCGATCGAATTCGGCCAGCGCGGACGGACCGTCGCCGACGACGGTGACGTCGAAGCCCTCCTTGCGCAGCAGGAACGCCAGCGGATCGGCCAGCGACTCCTCGTCTTCGACGATCAACACACTCGTCATCTGCGTGCCTCCACACCGTTCGTTCGTCCAGCAGGGGTGCGCTGGACGATGGTTTCTCTCGTGGTGAGCTCCGGCGTCTGCTCCGCGTCCTCGTCCCCATCGGCTTCCAGATGGGCGGGGATGCGCAGCGTGAACGTCGAGCCTGTGCCCAGTTTGCTCCACAGGGTGATCTCACCGTTGTGGTTGGCCGCCACGTGCTTGACGATGGCCAGACCGAGCCCGGTGCCGCCGGTCGACCGGGAGCGGGCTTTGTCGGAGCGGAAGAACCGCTCGAACACCCGTTCCTGATCTTCCTTGGCGATGCCGATGCCGCGGTCGGTGACGGCCATCGCGACGTGATCGCCGCGCAGCGACCGGCTCACCGACACGTGCGAACCCTGCGGCGAGTACGCGATGGCGTTCTCGACCAGGTTCGACAGCGCGGTGACCAGCAAGGTCTCGTCGCCGAGCACTTCCAGCCCGCTCGGCCGGTCGGTGCTGACGGTGATGCCTGCGGCCTCGGCGGCGGTGCGCGACCGGTCGACGGCCTGCTGCACGACGGTGTCGACGTCGACGACGGCCAGATCGGGCAGCTTCTCGGCGCCCTGCAGGCGCGAGAGCGCGATCAGCTCGGTCACCATCTTGCCGAGGCGCCGCGATTCGGCCAGCACGCGCGAACCGAAGTGACGCACCGCGTCGGGATCGTCGGCGGATTCCAGCATGGCCTCGGCCAGCAGGCTCATCGCGCCGACGGGGGTCTTGAGCTCGTGGCTGACGTTGGCGACGAAATCGCGCCTGGTCGCCTCCATGCGCGCCTGCTCGGAGTCGTCGTCGGCGAAGAGCACGACGAAGCTGGTCTCCTCGCGCGAGAGCTTGCGGGCGACGCCGCGCACGGCGATCCGGCCGCGGCCGGGCAGCGGGTTCTTGGCGGTGAGGTCGTATTCGGCGGACTCGCCGGTGGCCAGCACCTTCTCCACCGCGGCCCAGGCGCGTTCGTCGAGCAGCCGGTTGCGGACCAGGCCGAGTTCCTCGGCGCGCGGATTCACCAGAACGACGTCGCGGTATTCGTCGACGACGGCGATGCCGCTCTCGGAGGCGAGCACGATCAGGTCGAGCACCTGCGACATCGTCAGCCCGGTGTCTTCCTGCGTGCGGGCGGCCTGCCTGGCGTTGACATACGGGATCAGCAGGCCCCCGACTGCCAGCCCGACGACAGCCGCGAGGACTGCCAACAGCACGGCCTGCGGAACACTCACGCTTTGATCGTACGAGTGCCGACCGACGTATCGGTGGCGGGTCGTCGAAGTTTCGCGCAGGTCACAGGCCCTTGGCGTGGCGTTCTCGTGCCGTTCACCCGGCGGGCACCTGGAGTGTCGGCGGGCGTGTCAGTCCGGCGGTTCGCCGTGCATCGCGAGCGTCACCGCGGCCCCGTGCCGCTCGACCCATGTGCCGAGCGCATAAATCGGCTGGAGCAGATCGCGGCCCGCCTCGGTGAGTTCGTATTCGACGCGCGGCGGCGCTTCGGCGTAGCGCTGCCTGCGTACGAGCGTCATCTGCTCCATCCGCCGCAACGTCTGGGTGAGCATCTTCTGACTGATCCCGCCGACGGCGGTCCGCAGGTCACTGTGACGAAGCGGACCATCCCGCAGCATGTACACGATCACGGCAGCCAGGAGTTCCCGAACAGATCGACACCCATCCTGGCTGGGCAGTCGGCCTCGTAGTCCCCGTAGGGCGGGTACTCCGTCGGTTCGGCCGGTACGGCGGTCATGCAAACCAGCCTGCCACCGCCGATAGGCACCCGCGGGTGCCTATCGGGATTCCTAGCGTCGGTGTGGTCGTCGCCGCTGGGCGCGACATCACCGGAACACAGGAGTTGTCATGCGAATTGGGATCATCGGTGCGGGAGCGATGGCGGCTGCGCTGGGCGGTGGCTGGGCCGCGGCCGGTCACGAGGTGGTCATCGGCGCCCGCTCGGCCGAGTCCGCACGCGAACTCGCCGGCCGGATCACTGCGACGCTGGGCGATACGTCACCTCGGCGCGGCACGGGGACGCACACCACCGAGATGCCGGGCATTGCCGAATCCGAGCCGACGTCACCGATCGCGGTACGCGCCGCGGGTATCGGTGCGGCGATCGCGGGCGCCGACATCGTGCTGATGGCCGTGCCGGTGAGCGCGCTTACCGAATTGCTCGCCGAACACGGCAGCGCGCTGGCCGGGAAGGTCGTCATCGATTGCACCAACGCCTTCCTGCCCGACGACGCCGCGCCCGAGGGCGTCACCGCCTTCGTCCTGAGCGAAGACGCGGTAGCCGAACGGATCGCGGCAGGCGCACCGAAAGCCCACGTGGTCAAGGCCTTCAACCTGCTCGCCGCCGAGGTGTGGGCAGGCACCGACCGGATCTTCGACGGCGCACGCCTGGCCGTCCCGATCTGCGGCGACAACCCCGACGCGATCGCGACGGTCGCCACTCTCGCCGAAGATCTTGCACTGCAACCATTCCCAGCGGGCGGCCTGCACCAGGCCCGCTATCTGGAAGCCACCTCGGTCTTCACCGTCGGCCTCTGGTTCAGCGGCGCGGACGCCCGCGCCATGCTGCCCCCACTCTCAGCCGCGTTCGCGGTGGCCGACGCCTGATGCGCCGACGTGGCCAATTTGTCTCTCCGGCAGCGTCGGTATACCTCAGTCACTGTGCGCATCTGCCGTCGCGATGGCTTCGATCGCGTCGATCAGGCGTTGCTTGCCAGCGGGTTCGATGTGTAGATCCCGGTATCGCCGGTAGGTGAGATAGCGGCCGTCGTCTGCCACGTCGAGCCAAGTCAGATGCCTTGCGGGCGTAGCTCGTTCGGCATGTAAACCCACTCTGGCTTCGATGTGGCCGGAGGCGGTGCGGCGGGTCTCGGTGAGACGGTGCATGCGGGCGGCGACGGAATCGGCTGGGCGCTGCCAGGATTCGAAGTGGGCGGCCAGCCGGTCGACGTCCTCGACGAGATGACCCGCCTGCCCTGCCTGGAGTTCGCCGAGGAAGGAGGCGAAGGCGCGGGCCACCATCCCGGCACTGCCGGAGAACACTTCGACGCTGTTGTCGTCGTACTGCCGGATCACGACACCGCGCTCCCCGGACCGTGCCCCGTAGGCGCGCAGCCGGGGTCCGGCGTCGTCGAATACCGCCAGCGCGGTGTCGGGCCTGGCCGCGTGCCGCAACACCGCGGTCAGGTCCGGGTCGGCGCCGGTGGGCCAGCGCTGCGCCGCGGCCTGGGCCAGCGCCGAGTATTGGTCTTCGGTTTCGGCGGCCGAATACACGGTGAGCGGAAAGGGATACCGGTCGTCACCGGTTTCCGCCTGCCAGACGTAGGCGAATTCGTCGGCGGTGAAGATCCAGCTCACGATGCGCCCGCGCTGCCCTGGTCCTCCGCGAGGCGGGTCGCGGGTGCGTCGGACCCGATGGCGCCGGGCACCGTTGGCTGTTCCGGTCCGAGCAGCTCGGACTGAACTCCGCGAAGGTAGTCGGGCGCCTGATGTTCGTCGTCGTCGCCTTTGCCGCCGCGCGCGCCCGGCGCGCCCATCATGCCCGGCGAGCCCATGCCACGCGCAGCTGCCGCGCCCGCCGCGCCGGAAAGGCCGGCGGCGGCGAGGTTTTGACCGGCACCGACGGGCGAACGCCCCGGGACGGAACCGCCGGGGCCGAGGGTGCCACCGCCGCCCGCGCCTGCCCCACCACCCGGCGATCCGCTCCCTGGCGATCCACCGGTCGGGTTGGTGCCGGTGCCCGGCGTGGCCGCGGCGGGTGCCGTCGCGGCGGGATTGGTGCTCGTGGGGTCGGCGGTGTTCTGTCCCTGGGTGTTGTCGTCGCCGTTGCTGTTCCCGGTGTCCGTACCCGCCGATGACGTGTCGTCGTCGCCGTCGGTCGATTCCGGCTGCGCGGTGTCGTCGGTAGTGGTGCCGGGGTCGCCGGAAGTCCCTGCGTCGGCATTGTTTCCGTTACCACCTCCGTTGGTGCCACCGTTGTTCGATCCACCGCCACCAGTGCCGGTGCCCGTGCCGATGTCGCCGCCTGTACCCGGGTGGGTCGGCGCCACGAAGGTCGGCACATTCTCACCGGCGGGCCCATAGGTCGGCTTGTAGGTCAGGTTCATCGCCGCGATCGCCTGGAGACGGCGGTCTTCCTTCTCCCGCTCGACAGTTGCCGCATTGCCGGGAACCGCCAGTTCCGCCAGGGTCGCCGGCACCGAAGTACCGACGTCGACCGCCTCGGACGAGTTGACCGGCGCAGGCACAGCCACTTTCACCGCCTCCGCACCATAAGCCGCGGCCTTCACCCGATGCCCGACCGCGGACAGCACCGTGTACACATCCGTCGCCTCGGTGACGAACCGTCGCCCGGCGGCTTCCCCCGCCGACGCGAACTCCCCCTGCAAACTCGATGTCGCCCGCGCCGTCTGCACCATCAGCCCGGTCACCGCACCGGAGAGCTCCGTGAACATCGCGACCCACTTGTCACCGAACTGCTGCATCACCCCGGGCTGCATCTGCTGCACCGCGTTGTAGATGTCCTGGTGCGAAAGTCCTTCGAAGACTTCGAAATCAGCGATGTATTTCGGATCCGTACCCCCGTGACTGAGCGACTCCTGCTGCTTCTCAGCCCCCGTCTGCTGCTGTCGCCCGTTGGCCGTCGGCTCGAGCGGCGGTAGTCCGAATGTCGTCGAAAGAATGTCCGTCAGCGGTACTTGCGTTCCTCCCCCGTCCGCCATGGTCAGTTCTCCTTACCGATGGATTTCTCTACTACCGAGGCGATTTCCATGATGTTGGCGCAGGGGTCGAGATTCTGGCTCCGGCCAAGGCTGAGACTGTGGGTCCGGACAATGACGACTCCGACTTTCGTCCGCAGGTGCACCCTGCACAATGACTCGTCGCCCTTCTCACCCCGCAGCAGTCCTGCTTGGCGACCGTTTACTGTCGTCGGCTCCAACACATACCCGTTCTTTTGCAGGTCCTCTTCCCATGTGATGTTTCCGGAGTCCAGACCGAGCGACATTGCGCTGTCCGGTGTGCGGAAGTCACAGGTCAAGAACGTGTACTCGGCGACAAGGTCCGATCCACGCTTCCGGGACCCTGGGCGAAAACCCACGGACTCGATGTCAGCGTCACTGATCCAGGTACATGGGTCGAAGACCACCTTCGGCCGCCCGGTCGATTGCGTGTACTTGTTGTCCTGCGACGGCGGCTGGAGCTTCGGATCAGTCAACGTCGGACGAGCCGCTTGCGTCGCGGTCGAACCAGCCGCCGTCCCCGAGCCTGCGGGATCGGCGTTGTCGGATTCCGTCGACGGACTGCATGCAGATGCAGCCAGTGCGACAAGGACGCAGCACGTGATCGTTACGGCTTTCATGTCATGCCTGCCCAGCAATCGCGCTCAATGCTGCTGCGTTGAGCTGGTCCGCCTCGGCAAGGATTCCCGCAGCCTGCAGGTATCCATCTGCCATCTTCCTTGCTGCCGACTCCAACTGCTCGAGAACTTGCCTCGCTGCTGCCGCTTTGTCCGAGAAACCTCGCTGCAGCTGCAGAGCAGAGTCCAGTGCCCCAAACCCATGAATATCCTGCAGGCGCCCAGCGTCGTCAGACCACGTGCCACACATCGCCGCGAACCGCAGATATGCCTGAGCCACTTCCCGAGCAGCATCCGGCTCCATCGTCAACTGCCCCGACGACGCCGCACTCCACAGCTGCGCCGCAGCATCCCCACCGATAGCCACTGAGCTCCCTCCCCATCGAAGCGTCAGCAGGCAGTCTAGCGCCGACTCGACCGACCCGATATGGGGGCGGAAGATCCTCCTCCTGACCTGGCCGGATGCGTCCACCCGCTCTGCGGCACACCGCATTTTACGAGCGGTTCCACCACGAACGCCGCGCGGCGCAGCAGCGAGAGTGCCGAGGACCGACTCGGGGTGCGGTGGACGTCAGCGGGTAGGCCCCTGGTCCGCCGACAGTCAGGCGAAGAACTCGTCCAGGCCGCAGGTCGACGTTGGGATCCGCCTCGTTGCCGGACTGATGCTCGATCAACACGTACACGTAGGCGTCGCGACCGTCGAACTGCACGTTGTAGAGCAGGTCGCTGTAGCGCGAGCGCAGCTCCCGGGACACGAAACTGCCTGGTTGCAGCCGCAGGGTCGTCAGGTCGAGCCGGGCGGTGATGGTGGCGGGGAGCGCGGCGCGGATTTCGCTTGCGGCGTCTGCGGGCCGGGCCATCACGCATCGGAAGTAGGCGTCGTGCGGATTCGACGCCGGCGAGACCATGCGCGCGAACCTACGCCGGGTGCCAGCCGAACGCGAATCGCCCAAATCATCCATACCCCAATGGAATACAGCCTGGTCAGAAACCTGGCGATCCCGCCGGCAGCGGATCGCCAGGTGTGTGCCGAGGCGTCTGATCAGGCGGCGATGCCGAGGCCGAGTGCTACGGCGACCGGCGCCAGGTACAGGATCGGGAACGCGACCGTCTTGTACGAGCGCGCCCGCAGCACCGTCACCACCGCACCCGCGAAGTACAGGATCAGGCCGATGGCCGCGGCCACGCCGATGGCGGGGATCCACAGGCCGACGATCAAGCCGATCGAGCCGGCGGCCTTGGCGAGGCCCAACGGTGTCCACCAGGTATGCGGCACACCGTATTCCACCAGCGGGTCCACCACGAACGGTGCGCGGCGCAGCAGTGAGAAGGCCGAGAAGCCGACCCAGAGGGCGGCGACGATGGTGACGATGACATAGGCGGTGTTCATGGTGTGCCTCCTTCGGCAGCCGCGTTTCTCGCGACGTCTACCGAGGTGACGACACAGCCTGTCCGGGTGTGACATCGCGGGCCGTGGGAACTGAACGGCCCCGCACCGTGCGAACGGTGCGGGGCCGGTTCCGGCGTAGTACTACTTGCCGCCCTGGCTGGCGACAGCGGCCGCGCCTGCGGCGGCGGCCTCGGGGTCCAGGTACTCGGCCGGCTTGACCGGGCGCAGGTTCTCGTCGAGTTCGTAGCGCAGCGGGATGCCGGTGGGGATGTTGAGGCTGGAGATGTCCTCGTCGGAGATGTTGTCGAGGTGCTTGACCAGCGCGCGCAGGGAGTTGCCGTGGGCGGCGACCAGGACGGTCTTGCCGGTGCGCAGCTCCTGGGAGATGGTGTTCTCCCAGTACGGGATCATGCGGGCGACGACGTCCTTGAGGCATTCGGTCTTGGGGACCTCGATGCCCGCGTAGCGCGAGTCGCCTTCCTGGCTGTACTCGTTGTCGTCGGCGATCGGCGGCGGCGGGGTGTCGTAGCTGCGCCGCCACAGCATGAACTGGTCCTGGCCGTACTGCTCGCGGACCTGCTCCTTGTTCTTGCCCTGCAGGTCACCGTAGTGACGCTCGTTGAGGCGCCAGTCGCGGATGACCGGGATCCAGTGCCGGTCGGCGGCGTCGAGCGCGTTGTTGGCTGTGCTGATCGCGCGGCGCAGCAGCGAGGTGTAGACGATGTCGGGCAGAACGTCGTGCTCGGCGAGCAGCTCGCCGGCCCGCTTGCCCTCGGCGATGCCCTTGTCGGTCAGGTGCACATCCACCCAGCCGGTGAACAAGTTGAGGGCATTCCATTCGCTCTCGCCGTGGCGCAGCAGCACGAGGGTGTAGGTCATGGGGCCATTCTGGCATTCCCGCTGTCCGCTTCCACGGCGAGCACCCCCGCTCCGACGAGGGTCGCGCCGTCGGCCAAGTCCGACAGCTCCACCGTGAGCCCGTCGAGGAACTCCAGCCGCGCGTGCCGGGCGACGGCGGCCCGCAGCGGCTCCCACAGCGGTGCGCCCGAGTGCGCGAAGCCGCCGCTGATCACCACCCGGTCCACATCGAGGAGGGCGGCCGCGGAGGAGATCGCCTGTCCGAGCGCGGTTCCCGCGCGCGCCATCGCGGCGGTCGCCACCGGGTCGCCCTGGTGCGCCGCCGCGGCGAGCTCGGCGCCGGTGTCACCGGTCCAGCCCTGCGCACGCGCCCAGCGCACCGTCGACATACCCCCGGCGACGGCCTCGACACACCCGAAGCCCCCGCAACTGCACGGCGTGTCATCACCCGGCACCACGATGTGCCCGATGTGCCCGCCATTGCCGGTGCGCCCGGTCAGCACCCGCCCGTCGGCGATGATCCCGCCGCCCACCCCGGACGACACCGTCAGCGCCAGCCCGTTGTCCACCCCGCGCAGCCCGCCGACCCGATGTTCGGCCAGCACCAGGCACGCGCCGTCGATCGCGAACCGCACCGCGGCCCCGGGGAACAGTGTCTGGACGTGGGCGACGATCGCGAAGCCGTCGCGCCACCGCGGCAGGTTCAGCGGCCTGGTCACCCCGGCGGGCACGTCGACCGGGCCGGCCGAGCCGATGCCGACCGCGGTCACCGGTATGTCGCCCGCCACAGCGAGCAGGAGTTCGCGGCAGACCGCCCACGGATCGTCGGAGTCGGTAGCCGACCGGCGCACCCCGCGCAGCGTGTAGTCCGGATCGACCAGTCCCGCAGCGAATTTCGTCGCTCCGATGTCCAGCGCCAGCGCCGTCATCGCCCTCCTGTCCACCTTGGTGTGTATCCACATCGCCGTCGCGGCACGACGAGGCACTCCCCGGCCGGTCGATGTGAGAGATCACAGCATGTGGCACGCGACACTTTGACTACTGGTCGGTACATAGAGACCCGATTCGTTAGATACTTCAACGCGGGTCGGGTCTTGTCAGTTGGGCAGCACTACTCTGATGAAGGATAGCTGTGTCGAAAATCGTTGTACTGGTGTTGAGCCTGTTGTGTGTGGGCTTTCTCGCCGCACCGGCGGGTGCGAACCCGTTGTATCCGACTCCGGATCCGGATCCGTTCTTCACGGCACCGAGTGACATCGGTGCGCTCGCGCCGGGCGATGTCGTGCGTACACGCCGGATCGACACCATGCTCTACCCCGGTACCGAGGGCTGGCAGGTCGCCTTCCGCTCCACCAACTCCGCGGGCGACGCGATCATGGGCGTCACCACCGTGCTCATGCCGATCGGCGTGCAGAACCCGCCACTGGTGTCCTACCAGGCGCTCATCAACTCGATCGGCACCCGCTGCAACCCGTCGAAGTCGCTGTTCAACGGTGAGCTCCAGGACGCGCCCGGCGCGATGCTGCCGATCGGGCGCGGCTGGGCGGTCTCGGTACCCGACTACCTCGGCCCGACCGTCGCCTACGGTGCGGCGAAGATGAGCGGCATGGTCACCCTGGACAGCGTGCGGGCCGTCCAGAAAGTTTCCGAGCTGGGCCTCGGCACCTCGCCGGTCGCCCTGGCCGGGTACTCCGGTGGCGGCATGGCGACCGCGTGGGCCGGCGCGCTGCAGCCGACCTACGCGCCGGAGCTGAAGCTCGCCGCCGTGGTCGCCGGTGGCATCCCCGCCGACCTCGAATTGATGGCCGACGCCCTCGGTTTCGCGCCGCACCCCGGCTTCGGCCTGGCTTTCGCGGCCGCCATGGGTATCGAGCGCGAGTACCCGGAGCAGGTGCCGGTCTCGGATTCGCTCAACGAGCAAGGCCTGTGGTTCCGCGAATTCACCAAGGACGCGTGCCGCCGCTTCCTGCTGTTCCACGGTATTTTCCGCAACGCCGAGCAGATGGCCGCCTCCAAGGACCTGATGTCCAGCCAGGTCGCCCGCGGCGTCCTGCGTGAGAACAGCCTCGTCCACTTCAAGGGGGCGCCCACCGCGCCCACCTACATCTGGCAGGGCAAGTACGACACCCTCACCCCGTACGGGCCGGTGGCCGAGTCGGTCGCCCACTTCTGCTCCCAGGGTGCGCCGATCCAGCTCGCCACGATCGAGATCTCCGAGCACATGACGGCGGCCGCGGCCGGCTTCATCGATGCCTGGAACTACGTCGAGTCCCGCTTCCGCAACGAACCGGTCCCGACGAACTGCTGAGGTGACCCGGTGCTGGGCGACTCCTCGCCCGGCACCGGTCCGCCCGAGATCTCAGTACCGCTTCGCCAGATCGACACGGCCGGGCAGCACCATCAGCAGATCCTTCTTGACCTCGACCTTGCGCGTCGCGGCCCGAACCACGCGCGTCCCCGTCACCAGATCGTGGACGGCCCGGCGCCCGTTCGCAGTCATCATCGCGAGCACACAGCTCACCACGAACGTGCCGAATCCGAGCAGCGCCAGCACGTTCAGCGCAGCTGATTCCGGATTGCTGCCGGAGACCGACATCAGGAAGAACGGCAGGAAGATGATCAGCATCCGCACCGCGGCCTGACGCAGCGCGAGCTGGGGGCGCGCCCAGGCGCTCGCCGGAACCACACGGAGCCCGAGCAGTCCTTTCCCGATCGTCTGTCCGTCGCGACGGATCAGCAGGAAGACTTCCAGCCCGATGTAGGCGGCGAAATAGCACAGCCACGCACCGACGCTCAAGACCGAGTTCTTGTGCGCCTCACCGACGGCCAGGATCGCCAGATACATCGGCAGGCTCAACGGCACCGCGATCAGGAACGTGAGAGCAAGGCACACCGCGAGATCGATCAGCCTGGCGGCCAGGCGGCGGAAGAACGGAGCGTCATGATAGGACATCGCACCTCATAACCGGCCCACCGGGCGTCGATTGGGTTCGGCCGCTGCCGCTTTCGGCGCGGTAGGGCGCAAGGCTAGCAACCGGACATCACGTCGCGGATCAGTTCGGCGTCAATCGCGAACGCGACTCGCCGGGGTGCTCAGACCTGGTCGGACTCGTCGATGAGGTGTTCGAAGGCGCGCAGGTTCTTGAGGGATTCGCCGCGGGCTACGCGCCATTTCCATTCCTTGCGAATGGATTCGGCGAAGCCGAGTTCGAGCAGCATGTTGAAGTCGGTGTCGACGGCTTCGAGGATCTGGCCGAAGACGCGGTCGAGTTCGTCGGGGGTGACCGACTCGGCGGACATGCGGCCGACGAGGTAGATGTCGCCGACGTTGTCGAGGGTGTAGGACACGCCGAAGAGGCGGCGGTTGCGGCGCAGCAGGTACTTGTAGACGCCTTCGAAGTTCTCGTCGGGCTTGCGGCAGACGAACGATTCGATGCGCACGCCGTGCTTGCCGACGGTCAGCATCACCGTGGTCTTGAGCTTGCGTTCGCCGGGCAGGACGACGATGAACGTGTCGTCGCTGTGGCGGGTGTATTCGATCTCGCGATCACGCAGCGTCTCGTCGATCACCTGCGATACGGCGCTCACCTGCGTACTCCCGTCCGGCGCCGCCACAGCGCCCGCGATCTGGCCTGGCTTGTCTCGCCCGCGTGCAGGGCGATCCGGCCGCGTTCGGCGCGGAATCCGGCCATCGCGGCAGCGTAACTGTCGAGCAGGCCCTCGGCGGTGTGCGCCCAGGAGAACCGGCTCGCGTGGTCGACGGCGGTGGCGCTCATCCGCGCCAGCCGGTCCGGGTCGTCGAGCAGGGCGGCGAGGGCGTCGGCCCAGTCGCAGGTGCGGTGCCCCGGCACCAGCAGGCCGGATTCGCGGTGCCGGACGGCGGTGCCGAGACCGCCGACGTCGGCGGCGAGCACCGGGGTGCCACTGGCCTGCGCCTCGATGGCGACCAGCCCGAAGGATTCGTTGTAGCTCGGGACGGCGACGACGTCGGCCGCGCGATACACCTGCACGAGCCGGTCGGCGGGCTGCGGCGGCAGGAAAGTGACCTGCTCGGTGATGCCGAGGTCGGCGGCCAGCTCGATGAGCGCGTCGGGCCTGGCCAGGCCGCTGCCGGACGGTCCGCCCACGATCAGCACCCGCAGCTTGCGGCGGGGATCGCGGTGGATCAGATCCGCGGCGGCGCGGACAAGCACGTCGGGGGCCTTGAGCGGCTGGATGCGGCCGACGAACGCGACGACCTGCTCGTCGGGACGCAGGCCGAGTTCCGCGCGGGCCGCGAGCTTGTCGCCGGGGCGGTAGCGCGACAGGTCGGCGCCGGGCGGCACCACATCGATGCGGTCGGCCGAGGCGCCGTACAGGTCGACGAGCTGACGGGCTTCGTCACCGGTGTTGCCGACGAGCCGGTCGGCCTCGGCGATCACCTGCTTCTCCCCGATCACCCTGGTCTCGGGTTCGGGGGCGTCGCCCTCGGCGAGCGCGGCGTTCTTGACCGCGGCCAGCGTGTGCGCGGTGTGCACCAGCGGCACCCGCCAGCGGTCGCGGGCCAGCCAGCCGACCTGGCCGGAGAGCCAGTAGTGCGAGTGCACGAGGTCATAGTGGCCGGGCAGGTGACGCGCCTCCTGGCGCAGCACCTCGGCGGTGAAGGGACACAGCTGGGTAGGCAGCTCGTTCTTGTCCAGACCCTCGAACGGTCCGGCGACGACGTGGCGGACCAGCACACCCGGTCCCGCCTCGGCCACCGGCGGCAGATCCGACGACGTGGCCCTGGTGAAGATCTCCACCTCGGTGCCACGTTTGGCGAGCTCGAGCGCGGTCTGCAGCACGTAGACGTTCATGCCGCCCGCATCGCCGGTTCCGGGCTGCGCCAGCGGTGACGTATGCACCGACAGCACCGCGATGCGGTGGGGCAAGAGATCCGGACGACGCTGACTCACACCCTCCAGTGTGCACGCCGCGACGCCGCCACCGACATCCCTACCGGGATCGGTGACGGTCGTCACAGGATATTCGGGAGTGAGTGCACGCGGTGGTCGATACCGAGATTGCCCGATCGGCGCCGCCGCCGCGAGCGGTTTTTCGCCGTCACGTTCACCGAGCCAGCGCCGCCTCGAAGACCGGCCACGACTTGTGCAGGTCCTGCTCCCAGTAGCCCCACGAGTGGGTGCCGTTGGGCCGCAGATCCACGGTCGCGGGGATGCCGAGCGACTGGAGCCGATCGCGCAGCTGCTGGGTGCACAGGTTGGTGACGGCTTCCAGCGTGGCGCCGAAGAGCAGCTGATAGGTCAGCTGCACCGGGTCGCCCTGGGTGGCGATGGTGTCGTACGGGCCCGGGATGCCGGTGCCGGAGGAGATGTAGACGTCGGTGCCGCGCAACGCTTCCGCGTGCAGGTAGGGGTCGTTGGCCGACCACTCGGGATCGGTGGGCGGGCCCCACATATTGGCGGCATTGCCGAGTCTGCTGCCGACCACCGTGCGCACGATTGCCTGTCCCCTGGCGTCGCTGGTGCGCACGCAGCCGCTGTAGGACCCGATGGCCCGGTACAGCCCAGGTGCGGCGAGCGCGAGCTGGAACACCGAGGTCCCCGCCATCGACAGTCCCGCGATGGCGTTGGCGCCGGTGCCGCCGAACGCGGCGTCGATCACCGGCGGCAGTTCCTTGGTGAGGAAGGTGGTCCAGCGCGGCTTGCCGAGCACGGGATCGTCGGCCCGCCAGTCGGCGAAGTAGCTGCCCGCCCCGCCGAACGGGATCACCACATTGACCTGCTTGTCCTTGAAGAACTCGACAACATCGGTGCGATCGAGCCAGTTGCCGTCGCTGCCGCCGCCGACTCCGTTGAGCAGATACAGCGTCGGCGCCGGCTTGTCCGGGTCGGCGGCGCGCAGCACACGCACCCGGGTGACGGTGTCCATCGACGGCGAGTACACCCCCACATCGATCGTGTGATCCGGCTCCGTCCGCTGATCCTCGATCCGCGCCTGCTCGGCCCCCACCGCAGGCGATGCCATCCCAAGGCCCGCCAGCACGGCGAGCACAACCACAACGATCCGAGCGCCCACTGCCCGACCAAACATCATCGAACTCCGATCTCGACGCCGAACCCTTCCTGCCCGCGATCAAACGGCATTCTCGAACGCTACACACGGATTCGCGAAAACATTGTGACGATTACCAGAAGATTTTCCACCGCCCTGTGCGAACAAACTCCGTAGGTCTGGATCACAATCACAGTCCTATCACATCAGCGTTCGCGACGAGCGGATCAGCTGATCAAAGGGGCAGCGGAAGGGGGCTTTACCTGCGCTAATGCCCGACTCAGCTATCCTCGGATTACCCGGCGCCGCATGCTCGTGACGAACACCAAACGGTCGGAATTCCCTCGATTCGACCCTGAAATTGTCCACCGAAAATGCGATCCAACAGTGCTCGAGCCCACGCGCACAGATCACAATTAATCCGACCGGTCGCCGCGTGTTGTCGCCGCCGTCACACCCCGGCGTCCGGGAGAGGACCCCGCTGTCAGCTCACCGCAACGCCGCGGCGAACAGCGGCCAGGAGCGGTGCAGATCGTCGTTCCAGTAGCCCCAGGAGTGGGTTCCGTCGGGGCGCAGATCCACGGTGGCGGGGATGCCCAATTCGCCGAGGCGCACGGCAAGTTGCCTGGTGCACAGGCCGGTGACCACGTCGAGCGCGCCACCGACGAGGAGCTGGTCGAGCAGTTTCGCGGTGTCGCCGCCGATGCCGGGGCCGTCGATGGTGTCCAGCCCGCCGGGCAAGCCGGTGCCGGACGCCGCGTAGATGGCCAGGCCGCGGAGGCGATCGGCGTGCAGGAAGGGGTCGTTGGCGGCCCAGAGCGGGTCGCCGGGTTGTCCCCACATGTTCACAGGGTCGCCGTTCTGGCCGGAGACGACGGTGTTGACGATGGCATGTCCCTGGGGACCGCTGGTCGAGACGCAGCCGCTGTAGCTGCCGACGGCGCGATAGAGCTGGGGCGCGGCGAGCGCGAGCTGGAACGCGGCGGTGCCCGCCATGGAGACGCCCGCGACGGCATTGGCGCCGGTGCCGTGGAATTCGGTGTCGATCAGGCGGGGTAGTTCGCGGGTGAGGAAGGTCGTCCAGCGCTGGCGGCCGAGGACCGGGTCGTCGGCTCGCCAGTCAGCGTAATAGCTGCCCGCGCCGCCGATCGGCATCACCACGGTGACCTGCTTGTCCGCGAAGAATTGCGCGGCGTCGGTGCGGGTAAGCCAGTTTCCGCCGTCGCGCCAGTCACCGGTCGTGCTGCCGCCGTCGACTCCGTTGAGCAGGTAGAGCACCGGTGCGGCGGCCGTGCGGTCGGGCGCGGACAGGACCGCGACGTGCACCGATCGGCCCATCGCCGCCGAATGCACGACCAGGTCGACGACCCGGCCCTGCCCCGGCGTCACCGAGACCAGCCGGGCGGCATCGGTCACCCGCGGATCGGGCGGCGCCGCGCCCGCCACCGCCTGCGCACCGACGAGGCACGCCGCCAGAAGAAGCCAACAACGCGCCACGACGCCCATGCGTCACCTCCATGCCCGGCCGGTGTTCGGGCCGTGCATCGAGGGTAGGCGGGGTCATCAGCCGGCGGACTCACTTCTGAAACATTGGATGTTCACAGGCGTTGACGGGCTCAGGCCAAGGCGTCGATGAAGGCGCTGACCTCGCCGACGAAACGGGCCCTGTCTTCGATGAACAGACCATGCTGAGCACCTTCCCAGTAGGAAGCGCGCACGTCGGGTGCGTTGTCGGCGATGTAGCGGCCATTGTCGACGGGGACCACCGGATCCTCGGTGCCGTGCAGGACCAGCACCGGAATGTCCAGTGAGCGCAGGGTTTCGGTGTTGTCTACGGTGCGGTAGAACAGCGCCTTGCGAACAGCGGGCGGGGTGGCGAGGCTGCCGCCGAAGAGCCGCTGGGCGTCGGGGCCCTTGTCGTCACCGGGGCCGGTATTGGCATTGCCGAACACGGCGAACGCGCGGACGGCGCGACCGGCGGCCTCGTCGAAGACACCGGGAATCGCCTTCTCCATCGCCGGGCCGGGCGCCGCGCCGGGCACTCCGCGACCGATGTGGGCGGTGGCGCCGCAATAGATCACGCCGGCGACGGCCGCGGAGCCTTCGGTAGCCAGGTAATCGGTGGCGACGATGCCGCCGTAGGACCAGCCGAGCAGGACCGCGCCGGAGTCGATGCCCTCGGCGGCGAGGACGGCGGCCACATCGCCCGCCCACGCCTTCGGATCGTCGTAGCCCGCGCCCGGATCGTCGGAGTAACCGTGCCCGCGCAGGTCGACGGCGATGACGCGATACCGTTGCGCCAGATCGTCGGCCGCCGCGCCCCAGCAGCGCAGATTGCCCGCCCAGCCGTGCAGCAGCACCAGGGGCCTGCCGGTCTCCGGGCCGCTCGCCCGGTAGACGATCCTGGTTCCATCGGCACTGACAGCATCGCGAATAGCCATGCCGACAGGCTAACGCCGGTCCACATCACGGTGATCCGAGCCATGGCGACAGCGAATCGGCGGCGAATAGGATCACTGTCCATGAGCACTCGCACCGCCGTCGTCACCGGAGCCAGCTCGGGAATCGGCGAAGCCACCGCCCGGGAACTCGCGAAGCAGGGGTACCACGTCTACGTGGGCGCCCGGCGGTTCGACCGGGTGCAGCGGCTGGCCGAGGAGATCGGCGGCACCGCGGTCGAACTCGACGTCACCTCCGAGGAGTCGGTGCGCGCGTTCGCCGAGACGATCGACCGGGTCGACGTGCTGGTCAACAACGCGGGCGGCGCGAAGGGCCTGGCCTCGGTCGCCGAGGCCGACCTCGACGACTGGCGCTGGATGTGGGAGACCAACGTCCTGGGCACGCTGCGCCTGACCAAGGCGCTGCTGCCGAAGCTGATCGCCTCCGGCGACGGCCTGATCGTCACCATCACCTCGATCGCCGCCTTCCACGCCTACCCGAACGGCTCGGGCTACACCTCCGCCAAGCACGCCCAGGCCGTGCTGCACCGCACCCTGCGCGACGAGCTGCTGGGTCAGCCGGTCCGCCTGACCGAGATCGCGCCGGGCGCGGTGGAGACGGAGTTCTCGCTGGTCCGCTTCGACGGTGACGCCGAGCGCGCCGCCAAGGTCTACGAGGGCATCGACCCGCTGTATGCCCAGGACATCGCCGAGATCGTCGGCTTCGTCGCCAGCAGGCCGCCGCACGTGAATCTCGACACGATCGTCGTCAAGCCCCGTGACCAGGCCGGGCCCGGCAGCTTCGCGCGACGCTCCTGACCTGCGACGTTCAATCCCCGGACCGGGCAACCTAATCCGGGGATGACGGCTGTCGAGTGGCGTCCGCCGGGCCCGGACCCGATACTGCGCGTGGTCGCGCCGAGCAGGTCGGTGGCGTAGCTGTGAATTCGCTACCGGCCGGCACGGTCGCTAGCATCACCACGTTTGCCGATAGCCAGTCTGAGGAGTACTTCACCGATGCGCAGCAGTATCAAGTCCGTGTTCGACGGGTTCAAAGACTTCCTGATGCGCGGGAACGTCATCGACCTCGCGGTCGCGGTGGTCATGGGCACCGCGTTCACCGCCGTGGTCACCTCGTTCACCAAGGGCCTCGTCAACCCGCTGCTCGCGGTGTTCGGCTCGACCAACGAGCTGGGCCTTGGCGTCCAGCTGATCGCCGACAAGCCGGCGACCTTCATCGCGCTCGGCCCGATCATCACCGCGTTCATCGACTTCTTCATGGTCGCCGTTGTCCTGTACTTCGTGCTGATGCTGCCGATGAATTCGCTGAAGAACAGGTTCGGCACCACCAAGGCCGCCGAGCCCACCGAGACCGAGCTGCTCATCGAGATCCGCGACCTGCTGGCCAAGCAGCAGGGGCTGAGCTCCGAGCAGTCCGAAGAGCTGAGCAAGGAACGCGCCACCGAGTCCGCCTAGCGGATACTGGCCCGCATGAGCACACCACCGGACGGACTGCCGATCTATCGCGTGTTGACCGGCCCGGACGACGAGACATTCTGCCGGCGAGTGAGCGCGGCGCTCGCCCTCGGCTACGAACTGCACGAGGGCCCTGCCGTCACATTCAACGGCGAGAACGTCATCGTCGCCCAGGCATTGGTCTGGCCGACCCGATAGCGGATCTCACCCGTCCCGGTTCCGCCGAGGCAACAGCAGCGCCGGGATCATCGCCAGGGCGATCATGACCGGAGCGATCAGATAGGTGTGCTGGAAGGCCTCGGCCAGCGCCGGGGCCAGGTCGGCGCGCTGCGCGGGGTCCATGGCGTGCAGGGCCTGGAGCCCGCCGGTGACCGGGAGCAGTGCGCCCAGCGTCACCGAGGCCACCGCGGTGCCGATCGCCATCGCGGTGGTGCTGATCATGTTCAGCACCGTCGACCCGGCGGGCTGCTGTTCCCGGCTCAGCGGCCTGGTCGCGGTGGTGATCACCGGCATCATGGTGCCGCCGCCACCCGCGCCCATCAGCACCATGGTCGCGCCCAGCGCCCAGTACGGCGCGTCCGCGTCGAGCTGGAGCACGAACAGCACGAAACCGGTGAGCGCCACCGTGATCGACACCGGTAGATAGCGGCCGGGCGGAATCCGGTCGATCAACCGGCCCGCCACCTGCATGGTCGCGCCCGAGGCCAGCGCGAACGGAATGCCGAGAGCGCCTGCCACCAGGGCTGATTCACCGCGCACCACCTGGAAGTACAACGGCAGCAACAGCATCGAGCCGAAATAGCCGCTGGCGAACAGCGCCAGCAACGCGGCGGAGATACCGGTCGTGCGGTTGCCGAGCACCCGTAGATCCAGCAGCGGAACCGGGACGCTCAGCGACCGCAGCACGAAGGCGACGATGAGCCCGGCGCCCGCCAGCAGCGGCACCAGTACCGACGGCGTCGCGAAACCGGCGCTCTCCCCCGCCGCGGTCACGCCGTAGATCACCAGCGCGAGACCGGGCGACATCAGCAGCAGGCCGACGACATCGAGCGGACGCGGCGGCTCGGGCACGTCATCGGGGACCACCCGCGCGGCCAGCACCAGGACCAGCGCGCCCAGCGGCAGGTTCAGGAAGAACATCCACCGCCACGACACCTCGTCGATGAGATAGCCGCCGATCACCGGCCCCAGCAGCGGACCGACCAGGATCGCCAGGCCGAGGGTGCTCATCAACCGGCCCAGACGTTCCGGGCCCGCCGCGCGCAGCAGGATGGTCATCGCGACCGGCATCAGCAGACCGCCGCTCGCGCCCTGCACCACCCGGAAGGCGATGAGCGACTCGGTGTTCCAGGCCAGGCCCGCCAGGACCGAGCCGACGACGAAGGCGGCGATCGCCGTCAGATACAGCCGTTTGGCGCCGAAGCGGCCGACCAGCCAGGCCGAGGTCGGGACCACGGCGCCGAGGGCGAGCGAGTAGCCGGTGGCCACCCACTGGATCGTGCTCAGTCCCGCGTCGAACTCGGCGGAGAGTTTGTTGATGGCGACGTTCACGATCGTCTGATCGAGGGTCGCCATGATCATGCCGACCACCAGCACCAGCGCGATGCGCATGGGGTTGCGGGTGGTGGCGGGGGCTGTCGTTGTGGTGAGCACGGCCGTCACTTCCCGTACGGGCGGACGGCGCGGGCGGTGCGCAGGGCCTCGCCCCACCAGGTCAGCTGGTCGAGCAGGACCGCGGCGGCGGTGTCGGCGCCTGCCACGTCGATCAGGTCGCCCGTGTTGTCGAACCGGCCCCACGGATTGGGCAGGGCGACCGAGTCGCGCACCGTGACCGCGTGCAGTTCGGCGAACACCGGACGCAGATGTTCCACGGCGCGCAGGCCGCCGGAGATGCCGCCGTAGGAGACGAAGCCGACCGGTTTGGCCTGCCATTCGGTGTGGAGGGTGTCGATCAGGTTCTTCAGCGTGCCGGGGTAGCTGTGGTTGTACTCCGGGGTCACCACGACGAACGCGTCCGCGCGGGAGAGTTTCTCGGTGGCCTCGGCCACGGACGGGTGCTCGGTGGCGGCGCCGAAGGTCGGCGGCAGTTCGACCTGGCCCGCATCGACGACGTCGACGTCCATGGTGTCGCGCAGCCGCGCCTGCCGGACGAACCAGTCGGCGACGGTCGGGCCGAAGCGCCCCTCCCTGGTGCTGCCGATGACGACGGCGATCCGCAGCGGGCGTATCGCGGTCCTGGCGTGCTCAACCGTGGCGCTCATGCCTGCACCTCGCTGTCGCTCGGCTCCGGCATGACCGCCGAGGCGGCTGTGTTGATCGACCGCTCGCTGCGCTCGCTCATGAGGTTCCTCCAGCTCGGTGGCGGCCACTCGGCCGCCGCTGCGCACAACGGTGCTACCTCAACCTTTCTTCAGGTCAAGCGCAAGCAATTCACCCCTTGACCGGAATACCCCCCATGGGTATATAGTTGCATCTATACGCAGATAAGAGACCATGCATTACCCAGGAGGGCCGACCGCCATGACCACCTCACTGTTCGCCCACCGGGACTATCGCCTGCTGTTCACCGCGCAGATCGCCGCCCTGTTCGGCACCGGCCTCACCACCGTCGCCCTCGGCCTGCTCGCCTACGAGCTGGCGGGCGGGAACGCGGCGATCGTGCTCGGCACCGCGCTGACGTTGAAGATGATCGCCTACGTCACCGTCGCGCCGATCGCGGGCGCGTACGCCGGCCTGCTCCCTCGCAGGCAATTCCTGATGGCGCTCAACGGCATTCGCGGCGCGATCGTGCTCGCCCTGCCGTTCGTCGACCAGATCTGGCAGATCTACGTACTGATCACCCTGCTCCAGATCGCCTCGGCCGCCTATACCCCCACCTACCAGGCCGTTTTGCCGGACATCCTGCCCGACGAACGCGACTACACGAAGGCACTGTCGGCCGCGCAGCTGGCCGCGACCATGGAGACGCTGCTCAGCCCGATGCTGGCGGCGCTGGCACTCAGCGTGATCAGCTTCCACTGGCTGTTCGTCGGCACCGGTATCGGCTTCGTGATCTCGATCGCCCTGGTCATGGCAGCGAGCATCCCGAACGCGGTGGTCGGCGACAGCGCGATCGGCGAACGGCTCGCCGCGGGTCTGCGGCTGTTCGCGGCCACCCCCCGACTACGTGGACTGCTCGGGCTGAACCTGGTGGTCGCCGCCGCCGGCTCGGTGGTCATGGTCAACACCGTGAACTACGCGCGAGACGTGCTGGGCGGCAACCAGTCCGGCGTCGCGATGCTGCTGGCGGCCAACGGGCTCGGCACGATGCTCGTCGCCCTCACCCTGCCCAAGATCCTGGACCGGCGTGGCGAACGTCCGGTGATGCTCACCGGCGCGGCCGTCCTCGTCACCGGACTGGCCGCCGCGATCACCCTGTCGACCACGACCACCGGCGCCTGGAGCTGGCCCGCCGCCCTCACCACCTGGGCGATCATCGGCGCCGGCACCGGCCTCGTCCTCACCCCCACCGGCCGTGTCCTACGCCGCTCGGCCCGCCCGGAGGACCGGCCCGCCCTCTTCGCCGCCCAGTTCTCGCTCTCCCACCTGGCCTGGCTGGTCACCTACCCGATCACCGGCTGGCTGGCCACCACGGCCGGATTCACCACCACCTGGGTGACGCTCGCGGTCATCGCCGCCCTCGGCGTCATCGCGGCGGTCCGGCTGTGGCCGCGGAAGGATCCCGCCGAGATCACCCACATCCACGAGATCGGCACCGTCGACCCGGCGATTCTGGTCGACGCCATCCAGGTCGGCCCCCGCCACTTCCAGCACACCCACTCCTACGTCATCGACCGCAACCACCCTCGCTGGCCCAGCCGAACCCCGGCCCTGGTCTGACGAGCACCGCCGCGAAGACGCGCACCCCGCACGCATTCAGCGTGCGGGGTGCGTCGGCATCCGGACTAGCGCGGACCGGCCGCCGATCCACCCGGCGCGGAACCGCCCGACAACGCCGACATGGACTGCCAGGTCGGCCAGTCGATGGCCCAGTCGTAGATGTCGCCGTCGGCCTGGGAGAGCTCGATGGAGGTGCCGGTGACCTCGACCGGGTCGCCGTAGCGGGCGGTCGGGAAGTAGGCCTGGGCGTCGGCGGGTGAGAGGTTGATGCAGCCGTTGGTGACGTTGGAAGAACCCTGGGCCGAGAGGGATTCCGGGTTGGCGTGGATGAATTCGCCGTTGTTGGAGATGCGCACGGCCCAGCGCTCGCGAACATTGGTGTAGTACGGCGGATTCGACATCAGGAAATCCTCGTACTTCTCGGTGACCACGTGGGTGCCCGAGCGGGTGACATTGCGTGGCTCGTTGCCCTCGCCGTAGGAGACGGCGAAGTCGAAGACGGTGACGCCGTCACGGACCACCTGCATGCGATGGCTCGGGGCATCGGCGATCACGATCTGGCTGCGGCCGATGGTGAAATCGGAGGTGAGGTCGGCGTCGCCGTACGCGCCGCCGCCGAAGTCGACGCCGTAGAGCTTGGCCGCCACGTGCACGGTGGTGCCGGGGGTCCAGTAGTTCTTGGGCCGCCAGTGCACCCGGGACCCGCCGTCGTCGGGCAGCCAGGCCCAGGAGCCCTCGGTGCCCGGATCGGTGGTGACGGTGAGTGCCTTCTCCACGGCCGCCTTGTTCGTCACCGGGCCGGTGAACTTCAGGATGATCGGGGCGGCGATGCCGACTTCCTGGCCGTCGCCGATATTGATCGTGGCCGGGATCGTCGAGGTGGGGCTGACGGTGGTGAAGGCGCCGTCGATCGGGACCGGCTTGTTGTCGGTGCCGATCGCGGTGCCGGTCCAGGTGTAGGTGGCGTTGTAGCCGAGCGGCTCGGTGATCTGGTACGTCGCGCGATCGGGGGTGAGTCTGCCCTCGACCTGCTTGCCGTTGGCATTGGTGAGCGCGATCTGGTCGATCCGGCCGTCGGAGACGGTGACCGATACCGGCGCGACGGGGTCGACGTCGGTCGCACCGGCCGACGGCGTGACGGCGACCTGCGCGACCGGTCCCGCGGACCCCGCGTCCTCACCGGGGCCGTCGATCGTGCATCCGGTCAGCACGACGAGCACCGCCAGCAAGATCACCGCAACCAGCGACCGGCCACGGCGAACGCCCATGCCACGGCCATCGGCGGCCTTGGTGGCCCTTACACGCTGAACTGCCGTCCCGCGCGCACGCAACGAGGCGGTTACCGAAGGTTTGCTCACCGCATCGAATGTACGCCGAGCTATCGACCTGCCCGGCTCACAGGGTGAGGCCGACCGGCACCGGCTCCGGTTCCAGCGTCACCCCGAACCGGTCCTGGACGCCCGCGCGCACCGTGCGGGCCAGCTCGACGATGTCGGCCGCGCTCGCGGCGCCGCGGTTGGTCAGCGCGAGCGTGTGCTTGGTCGACAACCGTGCCGCCGCCCGCTCACCGGGGAAGCCCTTGGCGAACCCGGCCCGCTCGATCAGCCAGCCCGCCGAGAGCTTCGTGCCGTCGGGCGCGGGGTAGGTCGGCACCGGCACGTCGCCGAGGTGCGCGGTGATCGCCGCCAGCACCTGCGGCAGCCGATCCGCGCCGACGACGGGGTTGGTGAAGAACGAGCCCGCGCTCCAGGTGTCGTGATCGGCCGGGTCGAGGACCATGCCCTTGCCCGCCCGCAGCCGCAGCACCTCGGCGCGCACGAGCTCGGCCGGGCGAGTCTCCCCGTCGCCCGCCCCGAGCGCCTTGGCCAGCTCGCCGTAGCGCAGCGGCGCGCTCATGCCCGACGGATCGAGCGCGAACTCGACCGCGAGCACCACCGCGGCATCACTGTGCTTGAGCACGCTGGTCCGGTACCCGAAGCCGAGCTCGGCGGGCTCGACCCAGCGCACCGCACCGGTCTCGCGGTCGAGCAGTTGCACCCGGCGCAGCAGCGTGGCGACCTCGACGCCGTACGCGCCGACGTTCTGCACCGGCGTCGCACCGGCCGAGCCGGGAATCCCGGACAGGCACTCCAGCCCGCCCAGACCGGCCGCGACAGTCGCCGCGACCACCTCGTCCCAGTTCGCGCCCGCCTCGGCGACCACGCTGTCGGCGCCGATCCGCACCCCGGTGTTCGCCACCCTGACCACGACACCGTCGAAGCCCGCGTCATCGATGAGCAGGTTCGAACCACCGGCGAGCAGCAGCACCCTGATTTCCGCCGCGTCCAGCGCCCGCACCGTCGCGATCAGCGCCTCGGTGCTTCCGCATTCGGCGACCAGCGCGGGCCCGCCGACCCGCAGCGTCGTCAATTCGGACAAACGCACCGATTCCCGCACCACCACGCCCGTGTCGGCGAGAAGGTCACGCACCTGATCGGAGGACACCACCCGTGTTGTTCGCACGTTTACAAACGGTAGCCTGTCGCGCATGGCTACACCTCTGGCGTTCACGGCTCGCTACACCTATTCGGTCGAGGCCGTGCGCGCGGCGTTCTCCGACGAGCAGTATTGGAAGGCTCGTCTCGAAGAGGTCGGCGGCCCCGGCGCCCGGCTCGATTCCTTCGCCAGCGACGGCAACACGGTCAGGGCCCAGCTGGTCCAGTCCATCCCCGCCGACCAGCTCCCGCCCGCCATCACCGCGGTCCGCCCCGGTGACCTGGCGATTCCCCGCACCGAGACCTACAGCGGCACCTCCGGCACCGTCGAGGCTTACGTCGACGGCGCACCAGCCAAGGTGAACGCCACCATCAGCCTGACCGCCGACGGCACCGGCTCGACCGCCACCGTCGACGGCACCATCGAGGTGAAGATCCCGCTGTTCGGCGGCAAGATCGAGGCCGCGATCTCCGAGCACCTGCTCGAGCTGCTCAACAACGAGGCCGCCTTCACCGAACAGTGGCTCGCCACCCACTGACGCGCAGAGGTCCGGGGCGCCGGATTCGAGCGCCCCGGTAACGTGTCCGCTCATGGCACGTCGACTTGACTACTCCGCCCGCTACCCGCTGCACACCACCGAAGAGCTCTACGCGGCGCTGCAGAGCAGGAATTACTGGGAAGCGCGCGTCGCCGAGATGCGGAAGTACTCCCCGCACAACGAGGTGATCAGCCACGAGGTGAGCGACTCCGGCATCGATGTGGTGCTCGCCCACACGCTGCCGCGCGAGATGCTCCCCGAGATCGCCCAGACGGTGATGCGCAAGGACATGGTCATCACCCGCAAGGAGAGCTGGAGCCCGTTCGCCCACGACGAGACCGAGGGCACCTTCTCCGCCTCGATCCCGGCCGGACCGGGCAGCCTCAACGGCACCATCCGGCTGTTCCCCACCGAGACCGGCGCCACCATGCGCTTCTCCCCCACCGCCAAGGTGTTCATCCCGATGGTCGGCCCGCGCCTGGAGCAGCTGATGCTGGTGAACCTGGTCGACCTGTTCCGGGCCGAGCAGGAGGAGACCTCGCGTTGGCTCGGGGAAGACGCGAAGAAGACGGTCTGACGATCAAGGGACTCGCACCGGTCGGCACGATCACCCGCGGCACGACCGGCGTCAACCGCCTGCGCCGCAGCGACCGCTGGCTGGTGCACGACGACCTGGTGACCGCGCGCCTGCGCACGGCCGCCGCTCCGCTGGTGGTCGACCTCGGCTACGGCGCCGCACCGTGGACGACCTTCGAGCTGGCCGCCCGCCTGCGCACCGTCCGCCCTGACCTCCAGGTGGTCGGACTCGAGATCGATCCGGCCCGGGTCGTCGACGGCCGCGACGGCGTGCGCTTCGCCCGCGGCGGTTTCGAACTGGCCGGACTGAACCCGGTGCTGGTCCGCGCGTTCAACGTGCTGCGCCAGTACCCAGAGGATGCCGTACCCGACGCGTGGGCCCGCATCCAGTCGAACCTCGTGCCCGGCGGTCTGCTGGTCGACGGCACCTGCGACGAGCTCGGCCGCCGCAGCGCCTGGGTGCTGCTGGACCGGCACCGCCCGCTCTCGCTGACCCTGGCCTGGGATCCGTTCACCGTGGAGCGCCCGTCCGATATCGCCGAGCGACTGCCGAAAGTGCTGATCCACCGCAACATTCCGGGCGAACGCGTGCACGCCTTGCTGACGGCGGCCGATCGCGCGTGGGACCGGTCGGCGGCGCTGGCGCCGTTCGGTCCGCGTATCCGGTGGCGTGGCGCGGCGGAAATGCTGCGCGCCGAAGGCTTTCCCGTGCGCGCGTATCGGCGCCGGATGCGTGACTGCGTGCTGTCGGTGCCGTGGCAGACGGTCGCGCCGAACGGCTGGTCAGACGCCGGTTAACGCCCGGCGTACCCGCGCGGCCGCTCGTGGCGCGAGTTGCTGTCCGCCCCAGGAGATCTCGTCGGTGTCGCAGCGATGGATGGCGACCGCGTCGGCCACCACCTCGTCCAGCGCCGACTGCGAGATCTCGGTCTCGGCCAGGTCGAGCACGGTGCGCACGGGCGTGGTCACCAGGAACGGCCCGGCCGACTCGATATCGGGGCCGCCGAGTTTGCGCCGGGTCAGCACCAGCCGCGGCGTCACCGGCGGCCTGCCCGCCGACACCGACAGATGCAGGAACCGCGGCTGTAATCTGCCGAGCCCGTGCAGCTCCGCCGCGCTCTGATACGACACCGCCGCTGCCCCGTCGAACCAGGCCGCCCACATCGCGTACTCGTCGAGCGGACCGGCCCGCCACTGCGCCAGCCGCATCATCCCGACCCCCGCCCTGGTCACCGTTCCGTCGCCGAGCGCGGCCCTGACCTGCAGCTCACAGCCGGTCCGCAGCACCTGCCGGGTCGTGAAGAAGCCCGCGTGGCGGCCGGCGAGCCGCCGCAGCACCCGCCACCGATGGTCCGCCGTCCCCTGCACCCGGCGCACACCCTCGCCAGTCATGGGTTTCAGGCTACGCCGCCGAAAGTGCGCCAGCTCACACTTTGCTACGAAGGCTTTCACTGCGTCCTCAGAGCAGACACAGAAAGTTCGGGAAGAATTCGATCCCATGAGCACGCAGACACCCCAACGCCCGAAGGTCGGTCGGCGCACGCTGGTGATCGCCTTGGTCGTGGTCGCCGTGCTACTCGTGGCGGCGATCGTGAGTACCGAAGCCTATGCCCGCCACCAGATCTCGCGCTGCATCAGCAGCTCGTTCGAGCAGGAGATGGGCTCGAGCATCGACGTGAGCTTCGGCCCCAAGCCGATGCTGATCACCTACATCGACGGCAAGGTCGGCTCGGTGACCATCGACAGCGAGGACAACAAGTTCGGTCCCGCGGTCGGGATGGTCGTGCACGCGGAGTTCGAGGACATCGAGCTGGTCGACCGTGGCCGCGGCGGCGGCACCATCGGCAGCTCGTCGGCCGAGGTGACCTGGAACAACGAGGGGATCGCGCAGACGCTGGGCGGCATGGTCAGCGGGGTGCAGTCCTCGTCGAAGACCGGCCTGCTCACCCTCGACGTGCTCGGCGGCCTGGCCCAGCTCGAGGTGCAGCCGATGGTGCGCAACGGCAATGTCGAGGTGGAGACGAAGTCCGCGCAGCTGCTCGGCCTCGGCCTGCCCACCGATCTGGTGCAGGGCATCGTCGAGGTGTTCACCCAGAGCTTGCAGAGCTACCCGCTCGGTCTGCGCGCGCAGGAAGTGAAGGTCACCGATGACGGTGTGGTCGTTCAGCTTTCGGGCGGCAAGACCCAGCTCGAGACGGTGTCCAGCGACCGGCAGGCCGAGTTCGCCTGCTGAGCTACTCGGCGAACCCGGCCAGCACGGCGGCCGACTTCGACAGCCCGAGCCGCGTCGCACCGGCCGCGATCATCGCCGCCGCGTCCTCGGCGGTGCGGATGCCGCCGCTGGCCTTGACCCCGAGTCGCCCGCCGACGGTCTCGGCCATCAGCCGCACCGCGTGCACGCTCGCCCCGCCCGCCGGATGGAATCCGGTGGAGGTCTTCACGAAGTCGGCGCCGCCCTGTTCGGCGGCTCGGCACGCGCCGACGATCGCCTCGTCGGTCAGCGCGGCCGACTCGATGATCACCTTGAGCACGACGCCGCGATCCGTCGTCGCCTCACGCACCGTGATGACGTCGGACAGCACCGCGTTGAAGTCACCGGCCAGCGCGGCGCCCACGTCGATCACCATGTCGATCTCGGCGGCGCCCTGGTCCACCGCCAGCCGCGCCTCGGCGCCCTTGACCAGCGAGTGATGCTTCCCGGACGGGAATCCGGCCACGGTTGCGACGACCAGCCCCGGCGCCCGCAACGGCAGCATCGACGGCGACACGCAGATCGCGTACACCCCGAGCTTGCGCGCCTCGGCGATCAGAGCCTCGACCTCGGCGGGAGTGGCTTCGGGGGCGAGCAGGGTGTGATCGATCATGGCGGCCACGTCGGCCCGGGTCAGCGGCGTCGAGACGGTCATGCTCGGAAGCATGACATACGACCAGTCCACCGCCCTTGCACAGGCAGTCCGGGAAACAGCGTTGCGCGGTCGTACCCATATCCGGGAGACTTAACCCAGCCGCCACAGACACGGAGACGATTGTGCTGATCCGTCGCGAGACCCCTGCGGATGCCGTGGCGATCGCCGCCATCCATCGAGCCGCCTTCGCCCCGCACTACGCCGAGGACCCGGCGATCACCGAACCCCCCGAGGTCGCGCTGGTCGACGCGCTGCGCACCGACGAGTCGTGGATGCCGACCTTGTCGCTGGTCGCACTCGAATACGACACCGTCGTCGGGCACATCTGTCTCACCAGGGCGGGCATCGGCCCGTTCCCGGTGCTGGCGCTCGGCCCGCTCGGGGTCGACCCCGATCATCAGAAGACCGGCGTCGGCTCGGCGCTGATGCACGCGGCGCTCGGCGCGGCGGACGCACTGGACGAGTCGGTCGTCGGCCTGGTCGGCAACCCCGACTACTACAGCCGCTTCGGCTTCGTCCCCGGCGCCCGGCTCGGCGTCGTGCCGGACCAGGCGGACTGGGCCGAGTACTTCCAGGTGCGGCCGCTGACGGCCTACGATCCGGCGGTCACCGGCGAATTCCGCTACCCGGCCCCGTTCTACGACCTCTGAGGGCGACCAGGGCGCAGCAGGCATCACCCTCCGTCAGCCCTGGACGCGGTCGGCGCTACCCCCCGGAACGCCTACCGTTCAACCTGAGCCCGTCTCGCCGTCACGGTCACCGTGTCGTCGACGACGTGGCCGGGGCCGCGGGGATCGAGACGGGCCACAGGATGTTGCATCAGAGTTTGATGCAGAAGGGGAAGGGAACGTGCATGTGGAACAGCTCCCAGCCCAGACTCAGCAGGCCGGGGCCGCAAGCGTGCACCGGCGTGACGTTGGCTGACGCGACAGTAACGCCGACGCCAGGGCTCAGCGTAGCCTCTGCCCCCGCGACCCCGCTCGTGAAGGCGACCATCGGCGTGATCGCAGCCGCGGCGATCGCCGCGCGCATCGCAAACTTGTTCATTTCTTTCACCTTTCACTGGATCGGCGTTCGGTGCCGATGTACCCACGTCGACCGAATGCGATCGACCGGGTCCCAGTGTGCGGCTGCTCACAGGTCCGCCACATCCGTGCCAGCACGGAACCGGGTCCGCCTACTCGAAGACGACTGTGCGTCGGCCGTGCACGAGCACCCGGCCTTCCAGGTGCCAGCGCAGCCCGCGCGCCAGCACGACCCGCTCGATGTCGCGGCCCTGACGCACCATGTCGCGGACGTCGTCGGCGTGGTCGACGCGGATGACGTCCTGTTCGATGATCGGTCCCGCGTCCAGCTCTGCGGTGACGTAGTGGCAGGTCGCGCCGATCAGCTTCACCCCGCGGTCATAGGCCTGGTGATACGGCCGCGCACCGACGAACGACGGCAGGAAGCTGTGGTGGATATTGATCGCCCGGCCCGCCCAGTGCTCGCACAGCTCGGCGGGCAGCACCTGCATGAAGCGGGCCAGCACCACCGCGTGCGGATCGTGGGCGTCGACGAGGTCGCGCACCTGCTGAAAGGCGGGCCCGCGCTCGGCGGGGTCCTTCGGGAACGGCACGTGGTGGAACTTCACGCCGTGCGCCTCGGTCATCCCGGCCAGGTCGGGGTGATTGCCGATGACGGCCTCGATGGTCGCGGGCAGCTCGCCGGCCTGCGCCCGGCCGAGCAGGTCGTGCAGGCAGTGCCCGTCCTTGCTGACCAGTAGCACCGCCCGGCGCGGCGCACCGGAGTCGTGCAGCTGCCAGTCGGTCTCGGGACCGAACTCGGCGGCGACCTCGGCGAAGCGGGCGCGCAGTTCGTCGATGCCGAACGGCACCGTCGAGGCCTTGACCGCCTGCCGGGTGAAGAACCAGCCGATGTCACCGTCGGAGTGGTAGCCGGCCTCCACGATCGAGCCGCCGAATTCGGCGATGAACGAGGAGATCCGGGCGATGATGCCCGGCCGGTCCGGGCAGCCCAGGGTCAGCACGAACCGGCGGTCATCCGAGGTCACAGGGGCAGAACTCATCCGCCCATCCTCGCAGGCGCTCAGGCCAGCGCGCGCACAGGCTCATGGACGGCGGCGAGCACCTCGCGCAGTTCGGCGTTGAACAGGTCGTAGCGCTCGACATTGCCGAGATGTCCGGTCGGCTGGACCTTGAACTTCGCCAGGGTGCCCGCCCTGCGCAGCAGCTCGGCGAGGCGCTCGGCGTGCACGACCGGGGTCATGTCGTCGCGGTCACCCGCCAGCACGGTGGTCGGCACGCAGAAGTTGCTCGCCGCGTCGCCCAGGTGCAGCTCGGCCAGCAGCAGGCCGTAGCGCGAGCGGGTCATCATCGGACAGCCGCGCACCACCGACAGCGCGTAGCTCAGCTTCTCCGGCGTGGTGTCCAGCGTCATCACCTGGCGGGCGAAGATCCAGCGCACGGGAGCGATCGGCGGGAAGACCACCGGCGTGCCGAGGATGAGCTTGCCGAGCCAGTCCGGGGTCGGCATCGCCCGCCCGCGCAGCAGGCGCAGCGGCTTGTTCAGGCCGGGAACCATGGTCGAGACCTCGACCAGCGAGTGCGCGCCGGTGTTGGTGAGCACCACGGCCTCGGCCTGTTCGGCGACCCGCTCAGGGTAGCGGCCCGCCCAGGCGATGAGCGTCATCCCGCCCATGCTGTGGCCCACCAGGACCGCGCGCTGACCGGGCAGCAGGGCCGCGTCGAGCACATCGCACAGGTCGTCGGCGAGCAGGTCGGTGCTGGGACGCGCGTATCCGTTGGTCGACTCGCCGTGGCCGCGCTGGTCGTAGGCGATCACGCGATACTCGCCGGCGAAGGCGTTGATCTGGGCGTTCCAGTATTCGATGGAACAGGTCCAGCCGTGCGCGAACACGATGACGGGCGCGTCGACCGGGCCGTAGGCGTGGACCCGCAGCCGGGCGCCGTCCGCGGTGACCACCGGGATCACCTCGTGCGGAACGGTCGGCGGATCGAAGGCCGCGAGCCCGTGGGTCCGCGTCCTGAGATCGGCCCGGTGGGCCGCCAGGGTGGTCTTGACCACGAAGGACGCGGAATTGACCAGGTTCAGCAGAGCCGTCGGCAGCTTTGCACGCATCGGCACACTCCTTTGTGTTACTGCTAGATACAGTAACACCGTGTACCACTGAACCGCGAGAGGTCGGCGACCTCAATTCGCCGCGGCGGCGGTTACCAGCGCGGCCCGCGCTGCACCTCGTCGATCTTCGGGCGCACGTCGGCGAGATAGACACCGGTCGCGATGATGGCGATGAACGAGGTCAGCATGCCGAAGCCGGCGATGCCGAGCAGCAGGAAGACCATCGCGCCGGCCAGGATCGCCAGCCAGATGGGCTTGGTCATCTTGTCGACGGCCGTGAAGGCCTCGGCGCGCTGGCGCACGGCGTGGATGAGCGCGAAGACCGTCGCGCCGAATGCCACCACCCACAGGACCAGCAGGATCAGCGACGTCACACCGGTTACCAGGTTCACACCCCCATCATACGAACAGCGGCCCCGCGCATCATCGGATGCGCGGGGCCGCTGTCGGCGGTAGACCTACTTACTCGGCCTTACTCGGCCTTCTTCGGCGCGGCCTTCTTGGCGGGCGCCTTCTTGGCCGGAGCCTTCTTGGCGGCGGGCGCCTTGGCAGCCGGAGCCGGGGCGGGCTCGGTGCTCACGGCGACGACCTCGGCATCGACAACCTCGTCGGCGACCTTCTCGGCCTCGGCCTTGCCACGACCCAGCAGGTCGGTGACCTTGGCGAGGGCGTCCTCGGCACGCGCGGAGGCATCCTTGTACAGGTTCTCGACGCGGCCGATCTGCTCGTCGACGGCCTGGTTGGCGCGCAGCCGGTCGACGGTCTCCTCACCGCGGACGGCGAGGTCGGCGTAGATGTCGAGCGCCTGGCGGTAGTACTGCTCGGCCAGCTTGCGCAGCTCCTCCGGGGTGAACTTCTCGCGCAGCTCGGCGAGGTCCTCCGGCAGCTCCGACGGCAGGCCGGCGATGCGCTCGCGCAGGGTGTCGAACTGGGCCTGCACGTCGGCGGGGACGTTGGCGATGCGCTCACGGGCCTCGTCGACGCGGGCCTTGGCATCGGTGGCGACGACGCGCTCGCGGACGTCGGCGACGACCTCGTTCACGGCGGTGTAGATGGCGTCACCGGCGCCCACGGTGGCGAACAGGGGCTTGGTCACGGTAGCGGTCTTTTCGGTCATCAGTCTTCGCTCTCCTGGCGTGGCGGAGTGTCAATTGTCGTGAACGAAACGTCGCTGTCCCGTTCGATCCCCCCTGAGCCGGCTTCTTCCCCGTTTTCCCGGCGAAACGACTCATAGATTTCCAGCAACACCTGTTTCTGCCGCTCGGTCACCGAAGTGTCGGCGAGCAGGGCGTCCCGGACCGGGCTGTGCGGACGCTGTTCAAGATATCCGGCCCGCACATACAACACCTCCGAGGAAACGCGCAGTGCCTTGGCGATCTGCGCGAGTACTTCGGCGGAGGGGTTACGCAATCCGCGTTCGATCTGGCTCAGGTACGGATTGCTCACCCCCGCCAGAGCGGCGAGTTGACGTAAGGACACCTGCGCAGCTTCGCGCTGGGACCTGATGAACCCTCCGATGTCTTGTGCCGCGTGCGCTACACGTCCCTCGGGCTGGTCTGCCATCACTCACCTTCTGGCGGTTGTACGGTCAATACTAAATGAGGGTGCTAGCTATTGCAAGCACTTCTGTTAGCACAGGTTCGGCTAACGGCCGGGCCTAGTGGAACAGCAGCTGCGAGATCGTGTAGATGGCCAGGCCGGCGAGCGAACCGACGACCGTGCCGTTGATCCTGATGAACTGCAGATCCCGGCCGACCTGCAGTTCGATCTTCCGGCTCGCCTCGTCGGCATCCCAGCGGGCGACGGTGTCGGTTACCAGGGTAGTGATCTCGGCCGAGTAGTTACCGACCAGATAGCGCGCGCCGCGGTCGATCCAGCCGTCCACCTTGCCGCGCATGGCCGGGTCGTCGCGCAAGCGCTCACCGAGCTGCTGCACATTCTCGGCCACCTTGCGGCGCAGGGTGGAATCGGGGTCCTCGGCCGACTCGAGAATCAACCGCTTGGCCGCGCGCCACGTCGCCTCGGCCATTCCGGTGATCTGCTCGCGGCCCATGATCTCGGCCTTGACCTTCTCGGCCTTGGCGATCATCGCCTCGTCGTGCTGCAGATCGTCGGCGAAATCCTGCAGAAAACGATCGGCGGCCTGACGCAATTCGTGGTCGGGATTCGAGCGCACCTTCCAGGTGAACTCGACCAATTCCCGATAGATCCGCTCGGAAAGCAACGTGTTGACGAATTTCGGCGCCCATTGCGGCGCGTCCCGCATGACGATGCGATCAATCGTCTCCTGCGAACCGAGCGCCCATTGATGCGCGCGTTCGGCGAGCAGATCGATCAGCGGCAGCTGCCGATTGTCGGCGATCAATTCCGAGAGCACCCGCCCGATCGGCGGACCCCACAGCGGTTCGGCGATCCGCTTGACGATGGTGTTGTCGATGATCTGCTCGACGTCCTCGTCGCGCAGCACGCCGACCACCGCGGTCAGGATCGTCGAGCTCTCCTGCGCGACGCGCGCCGCGTGCCCGGGATCGGCCATCCACCGGCCGACCCGCAGCGAGATCTGCGCGGAGTCCAGCCGCGCCGACACCACGTCGGGCGCGAGAAAGTTCGTGCCGACGAAGGCGCCGAGGCTCTCGCCGAGCTGGTCCTTCTTCTTGCGGATGATCGCGGTGTGCGGGATGGGCAGGCCGAGCGGATGCTTGAACAGCGCGGTGACCGCGAACCAGTCGGCGAGCGCGCCGACCATGCCCGCCTCGGAGGCGGCGCGCACATAACCGACCCACTCGCCGCCCCCACCGCGCGATTCGAGCCAACGGCACAGCAGGTACACCACGCTGGCCACCAGCAGGAATCCGGTGGCCAGCGCTTTCATCTTGAAGAGGTCACGTCGTTTACCAGCCTCGTCGGTCATGACCGCGAAACCCGCGGGTTGCGCAGCGGGTTCGGTGCGCGGCGCGAGTACCGCCGTATTGCCGGGAGCTTTCTCCATAGCCCCCATTCTGCTGTGCGCGCCGCGACAGTGCCGCCGCCAGCCCGCTTCACAGTGTGGTAAATGCCGCAACGTCGACCAAACGAGCGCCACCCCACACCAGCGCGCCTAAGCTGTAGAACGAGACACGCCACATCGACCACAAGGGGGCTGTTCTGTCCACCGAAGACCTTGTCGAGATCGGCGAGCAGACCGGCCGCGCCACCGTCCGCGGCGGCGGTCCTGTCGACGGCCGCAAACGGCGGTGGCGACAGCACAAGATCGACCGGCGCGAAGAGCTGGTCGACGGCACGCTCAACGCCATCCGCGCGCGCGGCAGCCAGGCGGGCATGGACGAGATCGCCACCGAGATCGGCGTGTCCAAGACCGTGCTGTACCGCTACTTCGCCGACAAGAACGACCTGGTGCACGCCACCATGCAGCGGTTCATCGAGACCACGCTGCTGCCCCGCGTGTACGGCGCGATCAATCTCGACGCCGACGAGTACCAGCTGGTGCGCGCCGCGATGACCGAGTACGTCGGCACCGTCGACGACGACCCCGAGGTCTACCGGTTCATCATGAGCAACTCCGCGGGTGACAAGTCCTCGCTCGCCGAGTTCGAACGGCTCTTCGCCGAGGTGGTCACGACCGTGCTGATCGACCGGGCGGGAAGCAAGGGCGCGCGCACCGACGGCGCGATGCTGTGGTCGTACGTGCTGGTCGGCGGCATCCAGCTGGCCACGCACTGGTGGACGACCACCGACAAGGCCATGCCGCGCCAGGACGTCATCGACTACCTGACGATGATGGCGTGGTCGGCGATCGAGGGCGTCGCCAGGGCGGGCGGTTCGCCCGAGCTGTTCAACGCACAGCCCCACGAACTGCCCGAGATCCCCGTACAGCCCTCCTGACCGGGGGTTTCCCCGGGACCTCCGGAGCCGGGCTCGACATCGCGGCGCGGTTGGTTACGCTGAACCGAGCGGGGCGCTGTGGCTTGCGTCACCGCCGGCGGTCGTGTGACGCTACGCGTCTACGGCCGCCCTGCGCGTCGGCACCAATGGAGGTACCTCGATGGCGAAGAACGTGCCGACATCCCGGCTTGCCCGCGGGACGAAACTGGGGGCGGTAGCGGCGAGCTCGGTCATCCGTTCGAAGAAGACCAGGCTCTCCATGCGCGGACGGTCCGAGGCGGTGCGCGCCAAGATGGCCGAGGAATCGATGATCCGCACCACCGAGCAGGTAGTCATGGTGCTGGGCACCATGAAGGGCGTGGCGATGAAGCTGGGCCAGATGATGTCGGTGCTCGATCTGGACCTGGTGCCGCCAGACCATCGCGACCGGTTCCAGCAGCGGCTGGCCGTGCTGCGCAATGCCGCGCCGACGGTGTCCTTCGAGGCCATGCGCGCGGTGATCGAGGAGGATTTCGGCAGGCCGCTGGCCGAGGCGTTCGCCGAATTCGACCCCGAGCCGATCGCGGCCGCCTCGATCGGCCAGGTCTACCGGGCCACGCTGCACGACGGCAGGGCCGTCGCGGTGAAGGTCCAGTACCCCGGCGTCGACGTCGCCGTGCGCGCCGACCTGAAGAACCTCACCATGTTCCGCCGGGTGCTGGCCTCGGCGATGCCGTGGATCACCCCGGCCGTGCTCGACGAGCTGAAGCTGAACATGGAAAGCGAACTGGATTACGTGGCCGAGGCCGTGACCCAGACCGAGATCGCCAACCTCTACCGCGATCACCCGTTCATCGTCGTGCCCGCCGCGGTGCGGGAGCTGTCGACCACCCGGGTCCTGGTCAGCGAGTTCGTCGAGGGCACCGGATTCGACGAGATCCGCAAGCTGCCCGCCGCCCAGCGCGACCGGGTCGGCGAGATCATCTACCGCTTCTACGTCGGCTCGCTGTTCACCTTCAACGAGTTCTGCGGCGACCCGCATCCGGGCAATGTGCTGCTGGCCCGCGACGGCCGGGTGGCCTTCCTCGACTTCGGTCTGTTCAACCGCATGGACCCCAAGCTGGTGCACTTCGAGATCCTGTGTCTGCGCGCCGCCGCGGAGGACCGCGCGGAAGACCTGCGGCAGTTGATGATCGAGCGCGGCGTGATCGATTCGCCGGAGGAGATCGGTGCCGAGGAGTGTCTCGAATACGTGCTCTCCGCCTCGGAGTGGTGCCTGGTCGACGAGGAACTGACCATCACTCCCGAACTGGCCAGCGGCGCGTTCCTGCTGGCCGTCGACCCGCGGGCCAGCGAGTTCACCGGGATGAAGCAGCAGAACCTACCGCCGGAACACCTGTTCTCCCGCCGCGCCGACTTCCTCACCTTCGGTATGCTCGGCCAGCTCGACAGCACCAACAACTGGCATCTGATCGCCCGGGAATGGCTCTACGACGAGTCGCCGGTCACCGAACTCGGTCTGGCCCACCGTGAGTGGCTCACCACCCATCCGCCGAAACCGGCGAAGAAGCCGCGTGCCCGCAAGGCCGGCACTCGATGAAAGGCTCGTCATGCCGCAGCACCGTGAATTCGATCTGATCCTGTTCGGCGCGACAGGTTTCGTCGGCAAACTCACCGCCGAATACCTGCTCACGGCCGCGCCCGAGGGCGCCAAGATCGCCCTGGCGGGCCGGTCGGCCGACAAGCTGGCCGCCGTGCGCGCCGAGCTCGGCCCCGCCGCCGCGAAGTGGGAACTGGTGGTGGCCGATTCGACCGACCCCGCGTCGCTGGCCGCGATGGCCGAGCGGACCAAGGTCGTGGTCACCACGGTCGGCCCGTACCTGCGTTACGGCATGCCGCTGCTCGGCGCGTGCGCCGCCGCGGGCACCCATTACGCCGATCTCACCGGTGAGCCGCTGTTCATCCACGACGCCATCGAGCAGTTCGAGCAGATCGCGGTCGACTCCGGCGCGAAGATCGTCAATTCCTGTGGCTACGACTCGATTCCGTCGGACCTGAGCGTCTACGAGCTCTACCGCGCCACCGTCGCCGACAACACCGGCGAGCTCGAGGACACCACCCTGGTGGCCTACCTCAAGGGTGGAATGAGCGGTGGCACCATCGATTCCGGCCGCGCGATGATGGAAGACATCGCCGCCGACTCCGCGCGCGGCCGCATCCTGGCGCACCCGTACTCGCTGAGCCCCGACCGCACGATGGAGCCCGACGTGGGCCGCCAGTCCGATCAGGCGCTGGCCCGCGCCGACAGCATCGACCCGAGCCTGGACGGCTGGGTCACCACCTTCATCATGGCCTCGCACAACACCAAGGTCGTTCGCCGTACCAACGGCCTGCTCGGCTGGGCCTACGGCAAACAGTTCCGCTACCGCGAGGTGATGAACGCGGGCAACTCGGCCGCCGCGCCGCTGGTCGCCGCCGGTATCGCGGGCGGCATCGTGGCCGGAATGGCCTCGGGCGCCGTGCTCTCGCGCGTCTCGCTGGGCCGCAAGCTGCTCGACCGGATCCTGCCCAAGCCGGGCACCGGCCCCAGCGAAAAGGCCCGCCTCAGTGGCTGGTTCACCATGAAGACCTTCGCGCGCACCAGCTCCGGCGCCAAGTACCAGGCCACCTTCTCCGGCACCGGCGACCCCGGCTACCAGGCCACCGCCGTGCTGCTCGGCCAGAGCGGCCTGTGCCTGGCCTTCGACGAACTCCCGCCGCGCGCAGGCGTTCTCACCCCGGCTTCCGCCATGGGCGAAGCGCTCACCGACCGGCTGCGCGAGGCGGGCATGACGATCGAGGTCGCACGGCAGTGAACCTAGCCCGCAAGACCATGAACGCGCCGGCCTTGGCCGCGGTGTACGAGCACGCGTGGCGGCCGACGCTGTTCTATCTGGCCAGCGGCCGAACCACCGGCAGCGACCGCCGCGAAGCGGTCGACACCTTGCGGCTCAGCGGCAGCAAGAAGGTACTCGATCTCGCCTGCGGCCCCGGCAATTTCACCAGGTACCTGAGCGAATTCCTCTCCGGTGGCGGCTTCGTCACCGGCCTGGACTACTCCGAGCCGATGCTGGCCAGGGCCGCCGCCGACAACGCGGGCCCGCGGGTCGGCTATGTCCGCGGCGACGCCCGCACGCTGCCCTTCGCCGACGGAACTTTCGACGCCGTCTGCTGTTTCGGCGCGCTGTACCTGATCCCCGATCCGATCGCGGCCACCCGCGAGATGATCCGGGTACTCGCGCCGGGCGGGCGGATCGCGATCACCACCAGCTACCGCGAGGACAACCTGTTCGGCCGGGCCAGCACCATGGCCGCCGGCCTGGGCGGGCTGCGGCTGTTCGACCGCGACACCTTCCCGACGCTGTTCGCCGAGGCGGGGTTGATCGAAATCGACCAGCGGGTGCGCCGTTTCATGCAGTACGTCGACGCCACCCGCCCGGCCTGATCGGTCAGGGCGCGGAGGCGGTAGCGCAGCGTCACCACGCAGCGTCCCCGAGCAGGCGACATCAAGTACAGCCTGACCGGTCGTGCGGTAGCTCGGCGGTAGCCTTCGCCGCATGGACACGCTGAACTCGGTGGTCGTCGATATCAATGATGTGTTCTGGAATTGGCTGCTGATCCCGCTGGTGATCGTCGCCGGACTGTATTTCACCGTGCGCAGCGGTGTCGTACAGCTGCGGATGCTGCCGGAGATGTTCCGCGCGGTCACCGAGAAGGGGACGACCGCCGAGGACGGCAAGAAGTCGGTCTCGGCGTTCGGCGCGTTCAGCATCTCGGCGGCGGCGCGGGTCGGCACCGGCAATATCGCCGGCGTCGCCACCGCGATCAGTGTCGGCGGGCCGGGCGCGGTGTTCTGGATGTGGGCGATGGCGACCTTGGGCGCCGCGTCGGCCTTCGTCGAATCCACGCTCGCCCAGCTCTACAAGCGGCCCGAGCACGAGCCGGGCACCTTCCGCGGCGGCCCCGCCTACTACATGGAGTACGGGCTGCGCCGCCGCTGGCAGGGCCTGATCTTCGCGGTGATCATCACGGTGACCTTCGGTTTCGTGTTCAACGCCGTGCAGTCCAACACCATCGTGGCGACGACGCGGGCCTCGCTGCCGGACCTGGACGGCGACTGGTTCGCCCCGCTCGTCGGGCTCGGCCTGATCGTGCTGCTCGGGGTGGTGATCTTCGGTGGGGTGCGCCGGATCAGCCACATCACCGAGGTGCTCGTGCCGATCATGGCGCTCGTGTACCTGCTGCTCGGCATCGCGGTGGTCGCGCTCAACATCGACGATCTACCGCGGGTGGTCGCCGATATCGTCGGCGGCGCGTTCGGACTGCGCGAGGTGGTCGGCGGCGGGATCGGTGTGGCCATCGCGCAGGGCATCCGGCGCGGCATGTTCTCCAACGAGGCAGGCCTGGGTTCCTCGCCGAACGCCGCGGCCGCCGCCGATGTCTCGCATCCGGTGAAGCAGGGCCTCGTGCAGTCGCTCGGCGTCTACTTCGACACCCTGCTGATCTGCTCGATCACCGCGTTCATCATCCTGACCAGCGATCCCGACCTGTCGGAGCGGCGCACCGCCGACCTCACCCAGAGCGCGCTACAGGACAGCCTCGGCTCCTGGGCGGGCCACATGCTCACCGCGGTCGTGTTCCTGCTGGCGTTCAGTTCGATGATCGGCAACTTCTACTACGGCCGCGCCAATATCGAGTTCATCACCGACCGCCCGCAGGTGCTCACCGCGTTCCGGGTGCTGGTGCTGGTGGCCGTCTTCGGTGGCGCGCTCGGTTCGGTGAGCCTGATCTGGAACCTGGCCGATGTGTTCATGGGCGTGATGGCGCTGGTGAACCTGGCCGCGATCATCCCGCTCGGTGTCGTCGCGTTCCGACTGCTCGCCGACTACCGGGCCCAGCGCGCGGCGGGCGTCGATCCGGTGTACGTGCACCGCCCGGAGATCGCCGACCCGGCGGGCGTCGCGTGCTGGCAGGAGACGATTGCATCGAGCTTGCCGGTCGATCGCGCGCACTAGTGGTAGGCATGGGAAATGGCGAAGAACTGGGCACAACCCGTCACGACAGCGCTGCGCGCCGATAGTCAGCGCATCGCCGACCTCGACACCTCGAGTACACCCGGTTTCGCCGGGGACAAGCAGCAGGGCCAGACGCTGCTGAGCGAGCGCGGCGTCGTCCTGTCGGACCTGCAGGAGCGGCTGTTCGCCAACGGCCGCACCGGCGACAAGCGCAGCGTGCTGCTGGTGTTGCAGGGCATGGACACCGCGGGCAAGGGCGGGATCGTGCGCCACGTCATCGGTTCGGTCGACCCACAGGGCGTCGACCATACCTCCTTCGGCGTGCCGACCGAGGAGGAGAAGCGGCACGACTTCCTGTGGCGCATCCGCAAGCGGCTGCCGGTGCCCGGCCAGCTCGGCGTCTTCGATCGATCCCACTACGAGGACGTGCTGGTGGCCAGGGTGCACGAACTCGTGCCGCGCGCGGAGTGGGAGCAGCGCTACGACAAGATCAACGCCTTCGAACGTGAGGTCGCCGACGCGGGCACCACGATCGTGAAGGTGGCCATGTTCATCTCGCTCGACGAGCAGAAGCGCAGGCTGCACGAGCGCCTCGAGCGTGCCGACAAGTACTGGAAGTTCCATCCCGGCGATATCACCGAACGCGGCTACTGGCCCGAATATCAGAAGGCCTACCAGGCTGTTCTCGAACGCACCAACACCGACTACGCGCCCTGGTACATCCTGCCCGCCGACCACAAGTGGTACGCGCGCCTGGCCGTCACCGAGCTGCTGATCGACGCGCTGACCGGGCTCGGGCTGGATTGGCCACCCGCCGATTTCGACGTCGAAGAGCAGCTGCGCCGGCTCGACGCGTCCTGACATCGATCTTTGAACAAACTCTCAGGTTCGGCCGCAATGATGTCCCTCGTGGGGAGACAACCAACGAAAGGCGTGTGACGACGGTGAGCACGGGCAAGCAGAATCCGCTGGCGGCGGCAGAGGCGGCCGACAAGAGGCGCAAGCTGGCGATCCAGATCGGTGTCGCCGCCGTCCTGGTCGCACTGATCGCGGCGATCGGCATCGGCATCGCCATGAACCGCTCCGACACCGAAGGGACGACGAGTTCCGTGGCGCAGCTCCCCGCGACCGGCGGTTCGGTCACCGAGACCGGCACCGTCCGCATCGGCAACCCGGACGCCAAGGTGAAGGTCCGCGTCGTCGCCGACCTGCAGTGCCCGGCCTGCCAGCAGTTCGAGGCGGCCAACGGGGAGGCGCTGGCCAAGGCCGCTGCAGACGGCACCGCGGTCGTCGAGTACCAGATCATCTCCTTCCTCGACCGCGCGTCCTCCACCCAGTACTCCTCGCGCGCGGCCAACGCGTCGTTCTGCGTCGCCAAGTCCGATCCGAGCCTGTACCAGACCTGGCTGCAGACCATGTTCGCCAAGCAGCCCGCCGAGGGCACCGCGGGTCTGAGCAACGAGCAGCTCATCCAGATCGCGACCGACGTCGGCTACACCGATCCCGCCGTGGCGACCTGCATCGACGACAAGCCGTACAACGACTACATCACCCAGGTCACCCAGCAGACGCTGAGCAGCGGCGTGAAGTCGACCCCGTCGGTGTTCATCAACGGTGAGCTGAACCAGTCCGACGCGATCTTCACCGAGAACGGCCTGGCGTCCGTGATCGCTGACGCGGCCAAGTGATCACCACGCCCGCCCGCTCGGCGTGGCTGCTGCTGATCGCCGGGCTGGCTGGCTGGCTGGCGTCGTTCACGCTCACCGTCGAACGGTTCAAGCTGTTCGTCGACCCGAACTACGTCACCTCCTGCAGCATCAACTCGGTGCTGTCGTGCGGGTCGATCATGCAGACCGATCAGGCGGCGGTGTTCGGTTTCCCGAACCCGCTGTTCGGCATCGTCGGGTTCTCCGTGGTCGTCACCCTCGCCGTGCTCTCGGTGGTCGGCGTCGGCTTCCCGCGCTGGATCTGGGGCGGGCTGTGGCTGGGCACCGTCCTCGGTGTCGCCGCGATCTGCTGGCTGATCTTCCAGAGCCTGTACCGGATCAACGCGTTGTGCCCGTACTGCATGGTGGTGTGGGTCGCGGTGCCGGTGCTGTTCGCGGTGGCCACGCAGGAGACCTGGGGCGGCTCGCGCGGTCCGATGGGGATCCTCGCCGAATGGCGGTGGACGCTGGTCGTGGTGTTCTACGCGGTGGTGCTGCTGCTGGTCTTCCTGAAGTTCCAGGACTACTGGCTGAGCCTGGTCTAGCTAGGGCGTTCCCTTCGCCAGCACCACCTCGACCGTGCGGGTCGTGCCGTCGGGCGCGGTGACGTCGAGCCGGATCAGATCGGCGGGCTTGCGCACATTGACCGCGGCGCTCAGCGCGCGGGCAGTGGTGATCGGCAGCCCGTCGACGGCGGTGATGACATCACCCGTCGTGATCCCGGCGGCCCGCGCGGGCTGCCCGTAGAAGGCCCAGTTCACCTGGGCGCCGGACGGATTCGCGTCGACGATCTGCACCCCGAGCGTGGCCGTCGGCCCGATGTGCACGGTCTCGGTCGGCGTCCCCGACCGGATCTGCGCCACGATCCGCATGGCGGTATCGATCGGCACCGCGTAGCCGTTGGCCTGTCTCGGCTGGTATTCGGTGCCGGGCCGCTCTCCCGAGGCCGCCGTGATCACCCCGACGACGGCGCCGGTGCTGTCGGCCAGCGCGCCGCCGGACTGTCCGCCGACGACGGGCGCCGCGATCTGCACCATGCCCCGCAACGACTTGCGGGTCAGGTCGGCGGAGTTCATCGCGACGATGCTCGCGTCGAGGTCGGTGATCGGCCCGGCGACCGCGGTCGCTTCGCCGCCGTCGCCGCCCGCGTCACCGATGGCGAGCACGTCCTGGCGAATCCGCAGCTCGGCGGAGGAACCGAGCCGGGCCGTCGGCAGCCCCGATGCCCCGGCCAGCGACAGCAGCGCGATATCGGCGATCGAGTCGTAGCCGAGGACCGTGGCCGGGTAGACCAGCCCGTTCCCGATATCGGTGACCTTCAGCTCGTCGGCGCCTTTGATCACGTGATGGCTGGTGAGGATCTGCCCGTCCGCGGTGAGCACGATGCCCGACCCGGCGGCGCTGCTCCCGAACCGCGTGGCATCCACCGCGATATTGACCAGCGCGGGCTCCACCTGCGCGGCGACCAGGACCGGATCGAGCGGGATCGGCGGCGGTTCCTCCGCGACGGCGACAACCTCGCCCGCCGGTGGATCCCAGGGAAACGCCAGCTCACCGCGATATCCGAGAAACGCGCACACGCCGATCAGCGCGACGACCAGCGTCGCAAACACCCGGCCAAGAGCGTGCACGCGCATGTCCTCTCTCGCGAGCCGACTACTCCATTGTGACCCGGATCCGAGCCGGGCCGGTATCGATCCGGACGCGCCGGTTGGCAAACGCCGCATGCGACGGTAGGCATAAGTCCATGAGCACCGCAGCCGCCTACGCCATCCCCGCCCCCGACGGGTCCTTCGAGAAGGTCACGATCGAGCGCCGTGAACTCGGCCCCGACGACGTCCTGATCGATATCAAGTACGCGGGCATCTGCCACTCCGACATCCACACCGCCCGCGACGAATGGGGCGGCACCAAATACCCCTGCGTGCCCGGTCACGAGATCGCGGGCATCGTCGCGGCCACCGGCTCGGCGGTGCGCAAGTACCAGGTGGGCGATCGGGTCGGCGTCGGCTGCCTGGTGAACTCCTGTGGCAAGTGCGTGCCGTGTCTGGCCGGCGAGGAGCAGTACTGCGCCAAGGGCGCCACCTGGACCTACAACAACCCGGTCCCCGAGACCGTGCAGCCGGGTGGCTACACGATGGGCGGTTACGCCACCCAGATCGTGGTGACCGAGAGCTTCGTCGTCGCCATTCCCGACGGCATCGGCCTCGATGTCGCCGCGCCGCTGCTGTGCGCGGGCATCACCCTGTACTCGCCGCTGCGGCACTGGAACACCGGGCCGGGCAAGAAGGTCGCGATCATCGGCATGGGCGGGCTCGGGCACGTGGGGGTGAAGATCGCGGCCGCCCTCGGCGCCGAGGTGACCGTGCTCAGCCAGTCGCTGCGCAAGCGCGACGACGGCCTGCGGATGGGCGCCGACCACTACTACGCCACCAGCGACAAGGAGACCTTCCGGCAGCTGCGCGGCTCGTTCGACCTGATCATCAACACCGTCTCCGCGAACCTGCCGATCGACAACTACCTGCGCCTGCTCGCCCTCGACGGCACCCTGGTCATCCTCGGCCTGCCCGATCAGCCGATGAGCGTCACCGGCCGCAACCTCGCCGCGTTCCGCCGCTCGCTGGCCGGTTCGATGATCGGCGGCGTCGCGCAGACCCAGGAGATGCTCAACTTCTGCGCGGCGCACGGCATCGGCGCGGAGATCGAGCTGATCTCGGCCGACGAGATCGATTCCGCCTACGAGCGGGTCATGGCCAGCGACGTGCAGTACCGCTTCGTCATCGACACCGCGACGATCTGAGCCGCGCGCCAGCGCGCGCGAACTCCGCCGTCCTCGGTACCGTGACCGGGTGGCTGCCGATGACGAACCGACCCCTGGCCCCGCCGCCGCGGCGGACACACTGCCGGTCGGCTGGTCGGTGCGCACCCCGCCGCGCTGGCTGCCGCGGTCGCTGCTCTACACGACCCTGGCCGTCGCCGGCCTGATCGCGGCGTTCTGGGTGCTCGGCAAACTGCAAGGCCTGCTGACCATTCTGATGGTCTCGCTGTTCCTGGCCTTCGCGATCGAACCCGCCGTGAACTGGCTTGCCGCGCGCGGTGTTCGGCGCGGGGCAGGCACCGGGGTGGTGTTCGGCGGGATGCTGCTGGTGGTCGTCGCGTTCGTGTGGACGCTGGGTGCGCTGCTGGTCAACCAGGTGACAATGCTGGTGAACAACGCGCCGGACTACATCCAGGACGTGGTCGACTGGATCAATTCGACCTTCGACCAGGACCTTTCCGGCGCCGACCTCACCAAATACGCCTCGGAGTGGAGCTCGACGATCGAGGGCTATCTGGTCGGTCTGGCCGGAAACGTCTGGGGCATCGGCACTGTCGCGATCGGCGCGATATTCCAGCTGCTCGGCGTGCTGCTGTTCACGTTCTATTTCGCCGCCGACGGACCCCGCTTCCGCACCTGGGTGTGCTCGCTGCTGCCGCCCAAACAGCAGAAGCACGTGCTGCGGGCGTGGGATATCGCGGTCGAGAAGACCGGCGGCTACATCTATTCGCGCGCGCTGCTGGCGTTGTGCTCCGCGCTCGCCCACTATGTCGCGCTGCGGCTGTTCGACGTGCCATCGGCGTTCGCGCTGGCGCTGTGGGTGGGCGTGGTCTCGCAGTTCATCCCCACCGTCGGCACCTATCTGGCCGGTGCGCTGCCGGTGCTGATCGCGCTGGTGCACGACCCGATCAGCGCGTTGTGGATCCTGCTGTTCATCGTCGCCTACCAGCAGTTCGAGAACTACGTGCTGCAGCCGCGGATCACCGCGACCACCCTGGACATGCATCCGGCGGTGGCCTTCGGCGCGGTGATCGCGGGCGCGGCGTTACTCGGGCCGACGGGTGCGCTGCTGGCCATCCCGGTCACCGCCACCCTGCAGGGCTTCGCCGGCGCCTTTGTCCGGCGCTACGAGGTCACCGAGGAGGCCGAGGCGCCGCCGGGGAAGAAGCGCAAGGAACAGCCACCCGCCGAATCGTCGAGCGAGTAGACGGCGCGATGGCCATCCTGCTGTCGCTCGTCTCCATGCTGTCGACCCTGTTCGGCGGCTTCGTCGCCATGCGGATCGGCGACCGTAGGCACCTGGTGCTCGGCCTGGCCGCGGGTGTCATGCTCGGCCTGGTCGCCTTCGATCTGATTCCCGAGGCGCTGGAGCAGTCGACCGGCGAGGTGTACGGGGTGCCGGTGGTGCTGATCGCCGCCGTGATCGGGTTCCTGAGCATCCACATCATCGAACGCGCCGTCGCCATCCACACCGGCCACGAGTCCGAATTCGGTGCCCACCACCACGGATTCGAGTCGGTCGGGCTACTCGCCGCGGCCGGTCTCATCTTCCACAGCACCCTGGACGGTTTCGGTATCGGCCTCGGCTACCAGGCCGGCGCGTCGGTCGGCCTGTCGGTCGCGATCGCGGTGATCTGCCACGACTTCGCCGACGGCTTCAACACCTTCACCATCCCCACCCTCTACGGCAACGCCCGCAAACGCGCCCTCACGCTCCTCGGCCTGGACGCCATCGCCCCCGTCATCGGCGCGATCCTCGGCACCCTCATCCACGTCCCCGAACAGTGGATCGGCCTCTACCTCGGCTACTTCGCCGGCTTCCTGCTCTACCTGGCCACCGCCGACATCCTCCCCGAGGCCCACGCCGAACACCCCTCCCGCCTCACCCTCCTGTGCACGGTCACCGGTGTCGGCGCGATGTTCGGCGTCGCCGCCCTCAGCCACTGAGCGGGCGCACCAGCCGCATCACCGCGTCCACCGAGGACTCGACCAGGGCATCGTCCAGCGGCAGGTGACCGAAGAGCGCGCGGAAGTAGATCGGCGCGGCCACCGTGTCGAGCACGAAGTCGAGGTCGATCCCGGGGTCGGCCTCACCGCGCGTCATCGCCGCCCGCAACGCCGTCGCGGTGGTCTCTCGCCGCGGCTCGAACACCGTCGCCAGGAAGTGCGCGCGCAGCTCGGGGTCATTGGCGAGGTCGGCGACCAGCGCGGGGAGCACCCGATCCAGCGAGGTGTCGCACAGCGCGGCAACGAGGTCGCGCAGTGCCGCGGTGAGATCCGCGCGCAGATCACCGGTGTCGGGTGTCGGCCGCACACCCAGCAGCTCGGCGACCACCGCGACGACCAGGTGCCGCTTGGACGGCCAGCGCCGGTAGATCGCGGGCCGGTGAATACCCGACCTGGTCGCCACCTCGCCGATGGACAGTTTGGCGTAGCCGTTGTCGTTGAGCACCTGCCTGGTCGCGGCCAGCACCGCGGCGTCGATCCGGTCCTCGCGGGCGCGTCCCGGCATCAGAACACCGGCCGCGGCACGAGCATGACGATCCAGCCGTCCGGATCGGGAAAGGCCATGCCGCCGTTGGCCGCCCAGTACGGATTCTCCGCCGCCACCGGTTCGACGCCGAACTCACCGAGCCGCTGCACGACGTCGAACATCGCCGCCTCGCCGTCGAAATACAGCACCAGCAGGTTCTCCGCGCTGGGCGCCGCACCCGGACTGCCGTCGACATGGCTGGTGAATTCCAGGTGGTAGTCGGTGCCGGGCAAGCCGAGCATCACCCCGTCGTATCCGGCGTGATTCTCGAAGCGGTACAGCTCGCGCAGGCCGAGCCCGTCGACATAGAAGCGCACGACGTCGTCGAGCCGGTCGGTCGGGCGCGCGATCCGGACCTGTGCGACGCGCAGGGAATCCGGCCAGGTCGTCATGTCCATGCCATAACAGTACAGTACGTACCGTAATGAAATTTGGTCGAGGGTGTCGAGCAGTTCGGTGAGGGTGAGGCGGAACTTGTCCATGCGGGAGCGGCTGTAGAGGGCGGTGTCGTACTCGAGCTGGAGGGTGACGCGGCCGCCGAGGGTGAAGGTGGTGAGCTTCGGGGGCATGCGGGGCCGACAGCAGGTCGGCCGCGTAACCGCAGAATAGGGGCAGTGCGCCGGGCTCGGGGCAGCACAGAAGCGGTCGAGCAGCGCGAAACCCGACCTGCCGTCGGAGATCCCGTGATGGACGATCAGCACCAGCTGCTGACGCGACCGCAGCAGTAGCGCGCGGAACAGTCCGTCACGCCAGTCCTGCGGCGCGTTGACCAGCGCCAGGTACTCGGCCTCATCGCCCTCGGCGATATCGAGCCGGGGCTGGAACCGGTCGTCGCGGACGAAGCAGCCGTCCACCACCCGGCTGCGCAGCAGCGGATGGGCGGCGAGTTCGCCGAGCACCTGCCGCATGATCGCCAGGTCCAGCGAGCCGTAGACGGTCGTAGTCGAGCGCCGCGGCGGTGGAGCAGATTCTCGATTCCCTGCCAGCCGACGATCCGGCCGACCCCACCGCCCGCCTCGAGGAATTCTGGCAACGCCTGATCACGTCGTTCGGCGACGATTCCGCGCTCTGGCAGGCGAACGCCGAATGCCTGAACCAGGCACTGCACTCCCCCGAACTGCGCACCGAACTCGCCGCGGCCCAGGAGCTGGCCCGCCGCGGCCTGTCGGAGGCCTTCGGCAACGACAGCACTGTCGGCGCCGTCATCCAGACGATGATCGGCGGCCTGCTGATGCAGTGGCTGATCGATCCCATGCACGCCCCCTCCGCCGCCGGCCTCACCGCCGGCGTCGAGGCGCTGCTTTCCCGCCCCGTTGGTCGGCCTATCTACTCCGCCGCGGCGGCTGCTGCCTCGGCCTCGGCGGCCAGCGTCCGGCGACGCACGCGGCGCGCGGCCGCGACCATATTGCGCAGTGACGGCTCGAGCTGCCAGTAGTGACGGGTCTTGAGGCCACCGTCCGGATTGGCCCAGAGCCGCTGCGGCGTCACGGCTTCCGCGGCCTTGGTGAGTAGTTCGTCGAACTCGTCGATGTCGGGAATCCGCGCCGAGCGGCTCTCGTACACGCCGGGGCCGACGCCGTGGCTGAGGCCGTGGCCGGTGGCGACGTCCTCGGTCAGGGCCTGCATCACCCATTCGATCGAGCGGGTGGCCACGATCGCGGTGACATCGGCGTCGAGCTGCTCGATCGCGTCGACCACCTCGGTGCGGCCGGAATAGCCGATGTGCGTGTGGATCTGGGTGTCGGCCCGCACGCCGGAGGTGGCCAGCTTGAACGCGCCCACCGCCCAGCGCAGGTACTCCTCGCGACCCAGCGGACGCGCGGGCAGCAGCTCGCGGATGGCGGGCTCGTCGACCTGGATGATCGCGATGCCCGCCTTCTCCAGGTCGACCACCTCGTCGCGGATGGCCAGCGCCACCTGATCGGCGGTCTCGTAGAGCGGCTGGTCCTGGCGCACGAACGAGCGGGCCAGCATGGTGACCGGTCCGGTGACCATGCCCTTGACCGGCTTGTCTGTCAGCGACTGCGCGTAGGTGGTCCAGTCGACCGACATCGGCGCGGGCCGCGACACGTCGCCGTAGATGATCGGCGGACGCACGCACCGCGATCCGTAGACCTGCACCCAGCCGAATCGGGTGGTGGCGAAACCGTCGAGCTGCTCGGCGAAGAACTGGATCATGTCGTTGCGCTCGTGCTCACCGTGCACGAAGACATCGAGACCGATGTCCTCCTGCAGCCGGATCGTCGCCTCGATCTCCGCCTCGACCTGCTTGCGGTAGTCCTGCTCGGACAGCCTGCCCTGGGCCACCTCATGGCGGGCCTGGCGCAGCCGCACGCTCTGCGGGAACGAACCCAGCGTCGTCGCGGGCACCACCGGCAGGTTCAGCCGTTCCTGCTGGGCGGCACGGCGCTCGACATACGGTTCACGCTCGCGCATGTCCGGGGTCACCGCGTACACCCGCTGGCGCACCGCGTGCTTCTGCTTGAAGTGCACCTCGGTCGGCCGCTTGCGCCAGTGGTCCGACGGGCCTTCGGTGAGCGCCTTGGCCAGCGAGACCACCTCGCCCACCTTCTGCTTGGCGAAGGCGAGCCGGTCGGCGACATTGCCGTCGATGTCGTACTCGGCGAGCACGTCGTAGGGCACGTGCAGCAGCGTGGTGCCGGTGGACACGACCAGGTCGGGGCAGACCTCGGCGAGCGAGTTCAGGTAGTTCAGGGTGACGTACCGGTCGGCGCGCCAGACGTTGGTGCCGCTGATGACACCGGCGTAGAGCCGCTTGCGCTTGATCCCGGGGATCGCCGCCAGCTCCTCCGGCGTCATCCGGTAGGAGGCCAGGTCGAGGCCGATCGCCTCGACATTGCTCGCGGCCAGGATCCGCAGCGCCTCACCGAAATCGCCGTACTGGCCGGTGACCAGGATGCGCGGACGCAGCGGCGCCTTCGACAGCCGCTGGTACGTCTTCTCGAACGCGGCCAGCTCGGCGGGCGAGCGCTCACCGGTGAAGCAGGGCTCGTCGAGCTGCACGCAGGTCGAGCCGCGCTTGGCGAGGATCTCGAACAGCTCCTCGTAGAACGGCAGCAGCTTGTCGAGCAGGCTCAGCGTGTCGAACTCGGCCTCGCCGGGCACGTGCCCCGCCTTCGACAGCAGCAGCAGCGACACCGGGCCGAGCACGACCGGGCGCAATTCGATCCCGCGCTCGATCGCCCGGTCCCACTCGTCGAGCAGGGCCTCGGGGTGCAGCGAGAACGTGGTGTCGGCGCCGAGTTCGGGCTGGCGGTAGTGGTAGTTGGAGCCGAACAGGCGCACCAGCTCGAGCGGCGGCAGGTCCGGGTTGCCGCGCGCCATCAGGAAGTAGAAGTCCAGGGGGTGCATGCCCTCCTGGTGTTCCTCGAAGCGCGACGGCACCGCGCCGAACAGCAGCGCGTTGTCGAGGATGTGGTCGTAGAAGGAGAAGGTGTTTCCCGGCACCTGCGTGAGTCCGGTCGCGGCCAGCTCGTTGAACTGACGCTCCTGGATGTCGCGGCCTACCGCGAGCAGTTCATCGCGCTCCAGCGATCCGCGCCAATACGACTCGAGCGCACGCTTGAGCTCGCGGTGCGGACCGATCCTCGGATATCCGAGAACGCTCGACCCGAATCCATCGGTGACGTTGACCATGACCGGGATACTCCCTTTCGATCACCTGCGCGGACTCCCCGGGCGACGCCGGCTCCCGCGCATTGCTGCGCTCGACATATCACCGGGCCGCGCGAGCGCGTCCGGCTACAGCAGCTTAGGCCGCGAACGCGACCCTTCGCCGTTCCCCCTGCAAACACCCCCGAAATGGCCGAAGGCCACCGTCATCGCTCAGTCGGTGATGACGGTGGCCTCCGGGGAGCAAACCCCTACTTGCCGTACTGGTAGAAACCGGCGCCGGTCTTCTTACCCAGCAGGCCCGCCTCGACCATGCGCATCAGCAGCGGCGGAGCCGAGTACAGCGGCTCCTTGAACTCGGCGTACATCGAGTCCGCGATCGACTTCACGGTGTCGAGGCCGACGAGGTCGGTCAGCGCCAGCGGGCCCATCGGGTGGGCACAGCCGAGCACCATCGCCTTGTCGACGTCTTCCTTGGTGGCGAAGCCCGACTCGACCATCCGGATGGCCGAGAGCAGGTACGGCACCAGCAGCGCGTTGACGACGAAGCCGGAGCGGTCGGCCGAGCGAACGACCTGCTTGCCCAGGATGTCGGCGGCGAACTGCTCGGCGCGCTTGGCGACCGGCTCGCTGGTCTTGAGCGTGGTGACCAGCTCGACCAGCGGCAGCACCGGCACCGGGTTGAAGAAGTGCAGACCGACAACGCGCTCGGGGTTCGCCGTGGCGACCGCGATCTTCATGATCGGGATGGAGGAGGTGTTGGAGGCGAGCACGGCGTCGGGGTCGGTGACGACCTTGTCCAGCTCGCTGAAGATGGCCGTCTTGACCTCTTCGTTCTCGACAACGGCTTCCACGACCAGCTGACGGTCGGCGAAGTCGCCGAGATCGGAGGTGAAGCGCAGCCGCCAGGCCGCCTGCTCCCGCTCGCGCTCGGTGATCTTGCCGCTGCTCACGCCACGGTCCAGCGAGCGCAGGATCCGAGCGCGGCCCGCGGCGGCGAGTTCGCGACTGGTCTCGTAGACGAGGACGTCGACGTGCGCGCGTGCGCACACTTCGGCGATGCCAGCGCCCATCTGTCCCGCGCCGATAATCCCGACGCGCTGAATCTTCTCGCTGCTGCTCACGTCCCGCTCCTGCTGTGTGTCTGGCTGTGGGGTGGCTGGGGTGGTCATGTCGACCAAGCTATAGGGATGCCCTCCCACGCCGGGGCTGTTCGGCGTGGGAGGGCGTGCTGGACGCGGAGCGTCCGTACACCCCTACCGGAGTAGAGGAAAGGTGTTGCTACTCAGAGCAACCCCAGGCGGATCAGTGGAACTGACCCTCTTCGGTCGAGCCCTTCAGGGCCGCGGTCGAGGTGTTGGGGTCGACGGTGGTGGCGATGGTGTCGAAGTAGCCGGCACCGACCTCACGCTGGTGCTTGATGGCGGTGAAGCCACGCTCGGCGGCAGCCTTGAACTCGCGCTCCTGCAGGTCGACGAACGCGGTCATGCCCTCGCGAGCGTAGCCGTGCGCCAGGTCGAACATGCCGTAGTTGAGCGAGTGGAAGCCGGCCAGGGTGATGAACTGGAACTTGAAGCCCATCGCGCCGAGCTCACGCTGGAACTTCGCGATGGTCGCGTCGTCCAGGTGCGCCTTCCAGTTGAACGAAGGCGAGCAGTTGTAGGCCAGCAGCTGGTCCGGGAACTCGCTGCGGACGGCCTCGGCGAACTTGCGCGCGACCTCGAGGTCCGGCACGCCGGTCTCCATCCAGATGAGGTCGGAGTACGGGGCGTAGGCCTTGGCACGCGCGATGCAGGGCTCGATGCCGTTCTTCACGCCGAAGAAGCCCTCGGCGGTACGGGTGCCGTCCAGGAACTCACGGTCGCGCTCGTCCACGTCGGTGGTGAGCAGGGTGGCGGCCTCGGCATCGGTGCGGGCGATGATCACCGACGGCACGCCGGCGACGTCGGCAGCCAGGCGCGCGGAGGTCAGGGTGCGGATGTGCTGCTGGGTCGGGATCAGCACCTTGCCACCGAGGTGGCCGCACTTCTTCTCCGAAGCCAGCTGGTCCTCCCAGTGGACACCGGCGGCACCAGCGGCGATCATCGCCTTCTGCAGCTCGTAGGCGTTCAGCGCGCCACCGAAGCCGGCCTCGGCGTCGGCCACGATCGGGGCCAGCCAGTTCTTGACCGAGGTGTCACCCTCGACCTTGGAGATCTCGTCGGCGCGCAGCAGCGCGTTGTTGATGCGACGGACCACCGACGGGACCGAGTTCGCCGGGTACAGCGACTGGTCGGGGTAGGTGTGGCCGGACAGGTTCGCGTCACCGGCGACCTGCCAGCCCGACAGGTAGATGGCCTTCAGGCCGGCGCGAACCTGCTGCACGGCCTGGTTGCCGGTGAGGGCGCCGAGGGAGTTGATGTAGTCCTCGTTGTTCACGAGGTCCCACAGGATCTCCGCACCGCGGCGGGCGAGGGTGTGCTCCTCGACAACGTTGCCCTGCAGGGCGACGACCTGCTCGGCGGTGTAGTTGCGGGTGATGCCCTTCCAGCGCGGGTTGGTGTCCCAATCCTGCTGGATCTCCGCAGCGGTCTTCGGGGTGCCGACAGTCGACATCTCTGACTCCACTTCCTCGGTGTGGTCGGTGCTCCTGCGGTCCGATCGCGAAACAACCGGCGGCTGAACGCTTTCGGTTGCGCGGTTCGTACTGCTGGAGCAATTTGCAGGCTTGCTAGGACTAGCTAGGGCCCAAGGGGTGTACTTCCACACGATGGCACACCAGGAAATAGCCGTCTACCTGTTGCTTGTGTGAATCTCAGCTAGGTTTGCCGCCGCGTTTGCTAACTTTGCGAAATTTGCGGGTTGATTGCAAGCACCGGGCCTACCGACGGGTAGCGCTGACCAGGAGTTTTAGCATAACGCCCGTACTGTTAGCGCTTGCCCGCCGGGTGCGACCCGACACGCCCAAGCCTGCCACCCTGTGACCTGTTTCACACACCACGCCGGGCAGGAATGGTGTGCGTGTCGTCACTGGCCGGGCACCTCGGATTCCGTCCTGGACACTCGTCCGTGAAAACGACAAGGTGACCCCATGAGGATTTCCAAGATCGCGGCGACGTCGCTGGCAGTGGTCGCGGCGACGGCCGCGGTGAGTCTGGTTCCGGCGGCCGCGGGCGCGCGGCCCGGCGCGGCGGGCACGGTCGTCGGCGTCGAGGCGCTGTCCGCCGCGGCGACACTGCCCGGTTCGGCGCGCGCCGAGCGACTGATCTACCGGTCGACCACCGCGGGCGACCAGCCGACCACGACCAGCGCCGCCGTGTACTTCCCTTCGGGCACGGCCCCCGAGGGCGGCTGGCCGGTGATCGCGTGGGCACACGGCACGGTCGGCCTCGGTGACGACTGCGCGTACAGCGTGGCCGGGCCCGCCGCGGTCGAGCGCGACTGGGCCTACCTCGGCACCTGGCTGGACCAGGGCTACGCGGTCGTTGCCGCCGATTACGCGGGCCTCGGCGGCCCGGGCGAGCACCCGTACCTGAACGGCATCGTCGAGGCGCACAACGTCGTCGACGCCGTCCACGCGGCCACCGCGCAGTACCCGGACCTGTCGAACAAGTGGGCCGTGGTCGGCCAGTCCCAGGGCGGCGGCGCCGCGGTCTTCACCGCCCGCTACGCCACCGAATTCGGCGGCCCCACCCTCGACTACCGCGGCGCCGTCGGCACGGGCGTCCCCGCCTACATCGAAGACGTCATCCAGCTACTGGGCCCCGGCATGCCGCCGATCGCCCTGAGCTCCCACCTGTCGGCCTACGTGCTCTACATCCTCAACGGCCTGCGCACCACATTCCCCGACCTCGACATCGAAAGCCTGCTGACCGACTCGGGCCGCACCTGGGTCGACCGCGCCGCAACCGCCTGCATCGGCCCCCTCGGCGACGAACTCGCCGCCGCCGAACCCAGCGTCGGCAGCATGTTCACCCGCCCCCTGTCCTCGATCCCCGACCTCCACGGCCTGCTCTCCCGCTACATGGGCCTCCCCGAATCCGGCTACGACCGCCCCCTCCTCCTCGCCCAGGGCCTCCGCGACACCGACGTGGTAACCCCCGAAACCCTCCGCTTCGCCGCCGTCCTCGAAGCCAACCGCCAACCGGCCACCCTCCGCACCTACCCCACCGACCACGACGCCACCGTCAACGCCTCCCTCCCCGACTCCCTCCCCTTCGTCCGCGGGCTGTTCGCCTGACATCGCCCTCGAACGGTGCCGGGTTCCGCGCATCCCATTCCCGCCGGGCCGTCGCGGGGCTCAACTCGTCGGCGGCTCGAAGCTCGCCAACATCTGTTCGAGCGCGGCTTGGTCAGGCCCGACGAACGGATCGGTGGATGGCGCCGCGGAGAGCATCTCCACATATTCCGGCGTGCGTCCCTCGGCGGGCGGGAGGTGCGTGCTGAGGATCCGCCGCGGGTCCATCGCGCGCAATTCCGAGACGGTGGCGAGAAATTTGTCCTCGTCCACGATGCGCACCCACGGGCTGTCCACCGCCGCCCAGAGGTGTTGCGCCGCGCGCACCGCAGCGCTGGGTGCGTAGCCGACGTCGTCGGCGGTCGCGAGTTCGGCGCTGGGCATCGGCGCGCCGAAACAGTCCGAGGAGAAGCACGAGCTACTGCTCTCGTCGTAGAACCCGACAGTGCTCGGATTGTCGAACAGCGGTGGGCGAAACGCGATGAGACGCCGATCGCCGACGTCGAGGGATTGCCCCGGGTTCAGCAGGAATACGCGGTTCAGCGGGACCGGGCGCGCGCACGACATGATGCCGACACCGAGGAAAGTCGTGACCAGCCGCGCGTTCGGCGCGGCATCGAGCAGGTCGAACAGCGATCCGGTGTGGTCACGATCGGGGTGCGTGAGCCAAATCCATTTCACGTCCGCGGGGTCAACCACCGAGGCCAGCGCCTCGATGAATCCGCGACCGGGCAGGCTGAGCCCGGTATCGACGACGACAGGCTCCGCCGCATGCAGAACGTAGGCGTTCACCGGCAGGTGGCCGATACCCGGAACTTCCAGCTCGTCGGCAAGAGCGGTGATGTCGCGCTCGATTCGATTGATTCGCATACATGACGCTAGGACTTTCTCGGCGTGCCCGGCATCCCACAAACCTGGTATTTCCGCCTCCTACCAGGCGGATTACCAGATGGCACCCGACTCAGCGGCGCGCGGTCGTCGGTATGGCGATCTCGACGGTTGCATGCAGCTCTATCCGGCATGCTCCGGGACTGGGACTGCTATCACGTCGATGATTCGCTCCAGTCCGGCATAGTCCTTCGGATTGGTGGTGAAGAGCGGCAACTGCTCCGCCGCAGCGATCGCGGCGATCATCAGGTCGGCGGTGCGGGCACGCGGTGTGCGGCCGATCGCGCGCACTGCCGCCGAAATGCGACCGTACGCTCGCGCCGCCTCCGCATCGAACGGGATCGGGTCGAATTGGCTTTCCGCGCGCTGCAGCACCTCCAAGCGCCTGGCGCGTTCCTCGTGTTCGTCGTAGTCGCTCTGGTCCGCATTACTCCGGACGGCATGCGGCCCAGCCGACAATTCCGCCAAGGTGATGGCGCTGATCGCCATCTCCACCGGCAACGTCTCCGGGTCGATCTTCCGGCGCAGGATCAGGATGTTGGTGTCCAGCAACCCGGCCTCGGGGATCTCACCGGTCATACGGGCTGCTCAGCTCGCTGTCGGCCACGGCGTCGAGATCGGCTCGGAACTGCGCCGCATCGACCAGTGGCGCATTCCGCGACATCGCGGCGAAGTCCGCACGTGTGACGAACCGCCTCCGTCGCCGCAGTGGGATGAGCTCACCGATCCGATGACCATCCCGCGTGACCGTGAAGGATCGGCCGTGCTCGACGGCGTCCATAATCTCTTTCGATCGATTGCGCAGATCGCGCTGGGTGATCTCCGGCTGTGGCATAACCCCAGCGTAGGCCCGTATAGCACTGAGTGCCACTAGGTGCCACAGTCCTGCCCGAACAGCACGAGGCTGCCCGCTCCTCAGCATCGACGCTTCCCGCTCACGCCGTCGGTGGATGCACTGTGCGCCAGTGCTCGGCGATGTCGATCCGCCGGGCGATCCACACTCCGTCATGCGTCTGCACATGATCGAGGAAGCGTTCCAGCGCCGCGGTGCGCGCCGGGCGGCCCGCGAGGCGGCAGTGCAGGCCGACCGAGAGCATCTTCGGACTGCCTTCGGCGCCTTCGCGGTACAGCACGTCGAAGGCGTCGCGCAGGTGGGCGAAGAACTGTTCGCCGCTGGGGAAGCCCGCCGGGGAGGCGAAGCGCATGTCGTTGGTGTCGAGGGTGTACGGGACGACCAGGTGGTCGTGGCCGTCGACCTCGGTCCAGTACGGGAGGTCGTCGGCGTAGGAGTCGGCGTCGTAGACGAAACCGCCGTGCTCGACCACGAGCTCGCGGGTATTCGGGGAGTCGCGACCGGTGTACCAGCCCAGCGGGGGCGCGCCGGTCAGCTCGGTGAGGATGCGGACCGCTTCGGCCATGTCGGCGCGTTCGGTCTCGCGGTCGACGAGCTGATACGACTTCCACCGCAACCCGTGGCAGGCGATCTCGTGGCCGAGTTCCCGAAAGGCCGCCACCGCTTCGGGATTGCGCTGCATGGCCCGCGCCACGGCGAAGATGGTGAGCGGGAGATCCCGCCGCTCGAACGCGCGCAGCACCCGCCACAGACCGGCCCTTGATCCGTATTCGTACAGCGATTCCATGCTCATGTGCCGGTTCGGGAACGCCTCGGCCGGAGTCATCTCGGACAGGAACGTCTCCGAGTGCGGCGAACCGTCGAGGACGTTGTTCTCCCCGCCCTCTTCGTAATTCAGCACGAACTGCACGGCGATGCGCGCGCCGCCGGGCCACAGCGGGTCCGGCGGTTTCGGCCCGTAGCCGACGAAGTCGCGGACCTCGCTCATCCGCCCAGCTCCCCGTACAGACGGAGCCGGGCGAGCCCACCGTCGGGGTAGATGTCGAGCCGCACCTCCTCGACGGATGCGGCCGCCGGCGTGAGGGCGAACCGGTGCCGGGTGTCGGGCAGCAGGTCGGTCCGGGGCAGCAACTCGACTTCGGTTCCGTCGGTGGTGAATCCGGTGAGCGAGGCGGCGCCGGGGCTGTTGCCGAGGAAGCAGGAGGTGTCGATCTCGGCGAGCCGGATCGCACCGGGACCCGCCAATTTGATCCGCACCCAGTCGTTTCCGTCGTCGCGGCGGCGGGCGGTCTCCCAGCCGTCGCCCATGACGCGGGCGAGGCCGGGATAGAGCAGCTGGTTGGGCGAGCTGTAGAAGCGGTTCGAGCAGTCGAGTACCAGCGCGCCGTTCTCCAGCGCGGCCAGGTCGAGCGGTCCGAGACCGAGCAGCGCCGGGTCGGGCCTGCCTTCACCGTGCACGCGCAGGCGGGCGACACCACCGTCGGGGTGCATGGTGAGTTTCACGTGGGTCCAGCGATTTCCGCTGTCGACGGTGAACGGGTTTCGGCTGTCGCCGCCCACCTTCACTCGGTCGAGCAGGGTCACCCAGTCGGTCCGCGCCGCGATCTCGTCGGCGGGCGGGTAGCCGTCGATCGCCAGCGCCGACAGCGACACCTCCGGCGGATAGTTGCCCTTGAACCAGGCGGTGTCCACCACGACGCCGCGGATCACGCCGGGCACACCGAGCCGCACGATCGCACTGTCGTCACCGGGTGTGCCACGGTGCCTGCGGGTTTCCCACCCGTCGTAGACCTGGCCTTTGTGCCCGAACGTCGACGGCTGGTATTCGGCCGGACCCGGGTTGACCAGGTTCTCCTTCTCCGCGAAGAACTCGTCGTTCGCCCAGATCACGGATCCGCCGAGTGGGCGCACCGCCAGATCGGGTAGGAGCGTGAAGTCTTCGCTGCCCTGGTGTTCGCTCACCATGCCTCCTGTTTCGTCCGGTGCCGTGCGACGCGTCATCACCGATCCAGCGGTGGGCGGCGCGCGGCCAATGCCTCGAGCAGCGGCACAGTGAGTTCCGGTGCACGGGAGCGCAATTCCTCCTCGACAATCGCGCCGCAGCGCAGCCCGCGCAGCACCGTCGTCGACAACGCCTCCGCCGTCGCCGGTTCGTCTACCACACCACCGGAGCGCCGATCCAGGTAAGCCTGCAAGCGCGGGACGGCGACGTCGGTGGCAATGCGGAAGAAGTCGTAGGTCGCCAGCCAGCGGGTGACGAGGTGACCGGGGTGCATGTCCCAGCCCTGGTAGTAGCCGCGGCGCAACGCCCGCTCGACCAGGCGATGGTGATTGCGGAACGCCCCTTCGGGATCGTCGTCGGGAACGATCTGGGTGGAGCCGTCGCAGATCCACACCCCCGTCTGCGCGGCCGCCGCCTGCATCACGGCTTTGGCGTAATCGGCCGCCGGATGGTCGAGCGCCTGGTCGGTGGCGGCGACGCCGCAGGCCGCGGTGTAGTCGTAGGTGCCGAAATGCAGTGCACTGCAACGACCGTCCGCGAGTGCGATCATGCGGGCGATCGGCGCGCTCCCGTCGGCGGCGATGATCGCCTGCGGGCTCTCGATCTGCAGTTCGAAGCGCAGGGTCCGATCGGGCAGACCGTTGCCACGCTCGATGCCGGAGCACAGGTCGACGATCGCCGAGACCTGGTCGGCCGCTCTGATTTTCGGCACCGTGAAGACGAAGCCGGGGAGCACCCCACCAGCCCCGTCGAGCACGAGTTCGAGAGTGCGCAGTGCGCGTCTGCGCTCGTTCGCGGCCAAACCCTTGGTGCGGATGCCGAACGATTCCGGGGCGCCCGGCTTTCCGGCCCAGCTCGCCAGCGTCTTGCCCGCGGCAGTCGCGGCGGCGTCCTCCTCGTCGTCGGCGCGGAAGCCGTAGCCGTCCTCGAAATCGATCCGCAGGTCCTGCACCGGCTGCTCGGTAAGTCTGCGCCGGACGGCGGGCAGTGCGTTGGTGACGTCGAGACCGACGAGGAAGTCGGCGTGCCGGTGCAGCAGGTCGAGCGCGGCGGCACCCCACTCGGCCGGTGTGTCGGCGGTGGCGCGGTCGGCGCCCACATAGGCGGTGTGCACCGGCTGGACCCGGTCACCCGCTCCCGGGTACCGCGTCCGCAGCTCGGCGTCGACGGCGTCGAGCCTCGCCTCGATGCGGGCGCGGATGTGCTCGGGAAGATGGGAGTTCACCCGGCGGCTCCTTCGTTGATGGTCCGCCACACCCGGTCGGCGGTCATCGGTAGTCGGTCCGGCCGGGCGCCGATGGCGTCGCGGATCGCGTTCGCCAGGGCGGGCGCCACCGGGTTGTAGGGGGACTCACTCATCGATTTGGCACCCAGCGGGCCCAGCTCGTCACTGGTTTCGGCGAAATAGACCTCTGTGCGGGGCAGATCCGCGAACTGCGGAATGTGATAGTGGCGCAGCGTCCTGGTGGTCACCACACCGTGATCGGTGCGCATGTCCTCGTAGAGCGCGGTGCCCAGCGCCTGGGCGACCCCGCCCTCCACCTGACCGCGCAGCTGCACCGGGTTGAGCACCGTGCCCGCGTCCGCCACCTGGACCGATTGCAGAATCCGCACCTCGCCGGTGCCCGGCCGGACCGCGACCCGGAAGGCGTGCACATTGAAACTCACCGAGCGCGGCGTCCCCGCGTGAGTGCCGTGCGCGAGGAGGTCACCGTCGGCGAGCAGCTGGGTCGCGGTGAGCAGCTCGTCGCCACAGCGCACCCCGCCCGCTTCGAGCAGGCAGTCCCGTTCGGGGTGCCCGCTGATCTTGGCGGCCCTGGCCAGCAGCATCGCGTGCAGTTCCAGCGCGGCCGCGTAGGAGGCCTTGCCCGCGACCATGGTGCCGGTGGAGCCGAAGGCGCCGGTGTCGTGGCCGACGACGTCGGTGTCGGACTGGCGGATCCTGATGCAGTCGGCGGTGGTGGCGAGTGCGGTCGCGGCGAGCTGGGCGTGCACGGTGGTGGTGCCGTTGCCGAATTCGGCGGTGCCGACACCGATCTCGTAGGAGCCGTCGGCGAGCAGGCGCGCGGTGGCGTCGGCGTGGTGGCCGCGCGGTGGCACGGTGGCGATCATCGCGACGGCCATGCCCTCGCCGACCAGCCAGTCCGGGCCCGGCGCGGTGACGCCGTTGCCGCGGCGCAGCGCCTGCTGGGCGGTGTCGAGGCACTGGTCGAGGCCATAGCTGCCGAAGGTCAGGTCGCCCTCGTCGACCTCGGCGCCGGTGAACCGGTCACCGGGGACCACCACATTGCGGCGGCGGAATTCGAACGGATCGATCCCGAGTTCGCGGGCCAGCTCATCGATCGCGCACTCGACGGCGAAGATCACCTGCCCCAGCCCGTAGCCGCGGAACGCGCCGGACGGAACGTTGTTGGTGTACACCGCTTGTGCGTCGACCCGTTTGTTCGGGCAGCGGTACACCGCCACCGATTCGCCGACGGAATGGAACAGCACGCCCGCGCTGTGATTGCCGTAGGCGCCTGCGTCGGAGAGGACGTCGACCGCGAGCGCGGTCAGGGTGCCCGCCGCGTCGGCGGCCGCGGTCACCGCGACCCGCATCGGGTGACGGCAGGGGGCCGAGGTGAATTCGTCGGTGCGGGTGAACTCGTACTGCACCGGATGCCCCGTCCGCAGCACCGCCAGCGCGATCAGGTCCTCGACCAGCATCTCCTGCTTCGCCCCGAACCCGCCGCCGACCCGGGCCGTGAACACCCGCACGCGGTCCCGGTCGAGCCCGAACACGTGGCACAGTTCGTCGCGCACCAGGAACGGCACCTGCGAACTCGTCCGGACGACGAGCCTGCCCGCGTCGTCGAGCCAGCCGATGCCACCGTGGGTTTCCAGATGCACGTGCTGCACGCGCGGCGAATGCCACACACCACGAACTACTTTCGCCGCCTGCTCGATTCCTCCGTCGAAATTACCGACCCCACCGTGGATCTCGGCCACGAGATTGCGACCGCTGTCGGCGATGCGCGCCGACTCCGGCTTGTCGGCATGCAGTTTCGGGGCATCGTCGGCCACGGCGATCTCCGGGTCGAAAACCGCAGGCAGTAGCTCATATTCGACCCGCAGCGCACGCACCCCGGCCCGCGCGGCATCCAGCGTCTCCCCCACCACCGCGGCCACCCGCTGCCCCGCGAACCGCATCGTCCGATCGAGCACGAACGTGTCGTCCGGATCGTCCTCCCGAAACTCGTGCCGCGCCGTCGAGAACGCCGTCGCAGGCGCATCCGTGTGCGTCAGCACCAGCCGCACCCCCGGAACCGCCTGCGCCGCAGCGGTATCGATAGACATGATGCGCGCATGCGGATGCGGACTGGTGAGCACAGCCAGATGCCACGGCGCACTCGGCGGCATCTGCTCCCCCGCCCCCGGCACCACGTCGAACGTGAACGCCTCCCCACCGCGCACAATCCGCGCCCCGGCCGGAGCCCCCACCCTGTCCCCGATCTGCCCCGCACCGTACTTGCCCTGCATCGCCCCATCGACCCGCGCCGCGACAGCCCGCACGGCCGAATCCCCGACCGGCGGGCCTTCACCAGCCGACACGGTGGTGCGCTCGCCCCAGTCCTCCTGAGCGCCCTTCACATACGATCCGACCGCAGGCCCCTCGGCGACGAGCTCCTCGCCGTCGTCGGGGGTACCGGCCGACGTCGACGACGCTCGCGCGTCAGGACGCGAAGGCGTTGCGGGAGAATGCGCTTGCGAACCGCCGACCGTGGATCGCCCCTCCAAGGCGTCGGCGATGGCGCGGTAGCCCGTACAGCGGCACAGGTTTCCCTTCATCAACTCGGCGCGCTCGGCATCGGTGACGGCGGCTGCCGAGTCCGGTGAGGCGGCCGAGTCGCCATCGGCAGGCCGACCGACCGCCAGACCGGTCGCGGTGACGACCATTCCCGCAGTGCAGAACCCACATTGGAACCCGGCATGCTCGACGAAGCTGCGCTGCACAGGATTCGGGCCGTCATCGCCCCCCAGTCCGGCGGCCGTCCTCACACTGCGATCCTCGGCGCGGTAGGCGGGAATCAGGCAGGAGTGGACCGGTTCGCCGTCGAGCAGGACCGAGCACGCCCCGCAGTCTCCGGCGTCACAGCCCTTCTTGACCGCGAGCTCGCCCTGTTCACGGAGCAGAGTGCGCAGGCATTGGCCGGGGCGCGCGGTCACCTCGACCGCGCGGCCGTCGATGTTCAGCCTCATGAACCACCTCCTGGTGCCGTGGTCAGCACGATCCGCCCGCGCAGGCCGCCTTCGGCGAGGCGGGTGTGGGCGTGGGCGGCCTGTTCGAGGGGCAGGGTGCCGGCCACGCGCAGGGTGAGGTCGTAGGCGGCGAGGGTGGCCAGGGCGGCGCCGTCGGCACTGATCCAGGTGTGGTGAACGCGGATGCCGCGCAACGGGATCGGGTCGGCGCCGCCGACGACGGTGACGAACGACCCGCGATTGCGCACGGTGGCCAGGGCCATGGCGCTCAGACCTGCGGTGTCCAGCACGGCATCGACACCGCCCGGCACGAGCGCTCGTACAGCTTCGGCCAGGTCGGGGACATCACGCGGCACCACCCACTCGGCACCCAGCGCACGCACGACATCGGCATCGGCTTCACCCACCTGAGCGACCACCCGCACCCCACGCCACCGCGCGGCGATCTCGACCGCGAACCCGCCGACCGCACCCGCCGCACCGGTCACCAGCAGGGTGTCGCCCTCGGCGAGCTCGAGCAGGTCGAGGGCCTGGAAAGCGGTGAGCCCGTTCAGCGGCAGGGTTGCCGCCTCGACCGCGGAGACCCCGGTGGGGGCGGGCGCCACGGCCGACGCGTCGAGCACCAGATAGTCCGCATAGCTGCCCAGCGACCGATCGAGCAGGTCACGCAACCCGATCACCTGCTGCCCCACCGCGAATCCGTCCACCCCGGCGCCGACCTCGTCGATCTCTCCCGCGACGTCCCAGCCGATCCCGGTCACCGCGCGTGGCGCCATCAACCCCGCCTCCACCAGCGCCCCCGCCCTGGTCACCGCGTCGACGGGATTCACCGCCGCCGCCGACACCCGGATCCTGACCTGACCCGGCCCAGGGACGGGCACGGCGACGTCGACGAGTTCGAGTGCTTCCGGTCCGCCGAAAGTGTGGACGACCACTGCGCGCATGATGATTTCTCTTTCTCCAGTAGGTACTGACAAACCTAGGGAGAGCTACTCTCTGTCGGGAAGTACGCACCATGAAGTGCGTACCGCACGTGAGGGAGAGCGATGAGCACACGCACCGCCGCCGAGCGCCGCGCCGAAGCGGGCGCGGCCTACAACGCCTACGTGGCGGAATGCCCGGCTCGGCAACTGCTGGACCGGATCGGCGACAAGTGGGTGAGCCTGGCGATCAACGCGCTCGCCGACGGCCCGCTGCGCTATAGCGAGGTCGACCAGCGGCTGGCGGGCGTGAGCCAGAAGATGCTCACCCAAACCCTGCGCAATCTCGAACGCGACGGCCTGCTCACCCGCACCGTGCTGCCCGAGGTACCGGTCCGGGTCGAATACCGCCTGACCCCGCTCGGCGAGGAACTGCTGCCGGTCATGCGGACCATCAAGAGCTGGGCCGAGCAGCACATGGATCAGGTGCTCACCGCCCGCGCCGCCTACGATGCGCAGTCCTGAGTTCACGCCGCCTCCCTGAGCTCGGCGGCCACTTCGGTGGCCAGCAGCCCGGTCACGTGCGCGCGCCAGTCCGGCGCGCCGTGCGGGTCGTCGAACCACAGCTCCGGCTCGATCTCGGCCACCGCCGCGGCGACGTCGGCATCGCCTGGCACGGTGTCGAAGTCGAGGACCACGGGTCGCACCGTCGCGGCGGTCACGGTGATCGCGCACCGGTCGTCGGCGGTGCGCCTGCCCATCACCACCGCTCCGGACCGTCCGAGCGGAGCCAGCGCGATCTTGCGAAAACTGGTGCGCGCCAACAGGCTCGACGTCGGCACCAGGAAGGACCGCACCACCGCACCAGCGGCGAGGACATTCTCACCGGCCCCGGTAACGAAGTCGCGCAACAGTATTCGGCGCTCACCGCCACCACGCGGCCAGATGACCACCGTGGCGTCCAGCGCGACCAGCGCACCGAGAACAGCCCCGGCGGGCAGCGACAGGCAGACGTTCCCGCCGACCGTCGCCGTGCGCCAGATCTTGTGCGAGGCCAGCAGCGCCCGGCAGCCCTGCGCGAACAGCGCGGTGCCAGGCCACTCCGGTCGCAGCACCGCCGACCCGAGTTCCCGGCCGGGCCCGGCGCCTGCCAGTTCCGCGAGCGTGCAGGTCGCGGCGATCTCGAGGCCGTCGCCGCGCTCCACCAGGGGTGTCCAGCCGAGCGTGGTGATATCGACGAGCCGGTCGAGATGGTCGTGCGGTTCGGAGAACAGGAAGGTGCCGCCCGCCAGGACCGCGCTCCCCGGGCCGACCTGTGCCAGGTCGGCGCGTTCGCGGGCGAGAACCACCTCCCGAACAGTGTCCAGATCCACGTTCACCTCGCTTGCCTCACCAGCCACACTAGGGGCCTGGAGTTGCCGCGATGTTGCGCGACACCCGCGCCGGATTGCGGGGCGGTTAACCGGTGTACGTCATCCAGTGTGCGCCGACCAGATCGAAACCGCAGTTCAGAACCCCGGCACCGGCAGCGGCGCCCATCGGCACCACCGCGCGGCGTCCTCACGCACCGGCGAGCAACGTGGCTTGCGCCTGGGCGACATCGGCGCCGACCGCGGCCTCGTCCACCGTCGTGACAACACCGTCACGCACGACTTCGCGCCCGTTGACGATCAGCGCGGCCAGCGGCGGCGCCGAGCCGAGCACCAGCGCGACAACCGGGTCTTCGATGCCCGCGTGCGCGGGCGTGTCCAGCCGCCACAGCGCCAGATCGGCCAGCTTGCCCGGCTCGATCGACCCGATCTCGGCCTCCCGCCCGAGCACCCGCGCCCCGCCCATGGTCGCCAGTTCCAGCGCGGCCCGCACGGTCATCGCCCGCGGCCCGCCGACAGCCCGCGCGTACAGCAGCGCATTGCGCGGTTCCTCGATCATCGAGCTCGACTCGTTGCTGGCAGCGCCGTCGACCCCGAGGCCGACCGGCACCCCCGCCGCCACCAGGTCCGCGGTCCGCGCGATCCCCGCCCCGAGCCTGCCGTTGGACGTGGGACAGTGCGCCACGCCGGTCCCGGTCCGCGCCATCGCGGCGATCGCCGGATCGTCGAGGTGCACGGCGTGGGCGAACCAGACGTCGGAGCCCAGCCAGCCCAGCTGTTCCATGTACTGCGCGGGCGTGCACCCGAAGTTCTCCAGGCAGAAGTCCAGCTCGTCGTCGGTCTCGGCCAGATGGGTATGCAGGCGCACCCCCGCCGACCTGGCCAGCGCCGCGGACTCCCGCATGAGATCACCGGTCACCGAGAACGGCGAGCACGGCGCGAGCGCGATCCGCACCATCGCGTCGAACGACGGGTCGTGCCACTGCTCGATCGCCGCGGCACTGGCGGCGAGAATGTCGTCGATCGACTCGACCACCTCGTCGGGCGGTAGCCCGCCCTCGCCCCTTCCCAGATCCATCGACCCCCGCGCCGGGTGAAACCGCAACCCGACCGCCGACGCCGCACCGATCTCGGCCGCGAGCAGGTCCCCGCCACCACGCGGGAAGACATAGTGATGGTCCGACGACGTGGTGCAGCCGCTGCGAGCCAGCGAGACCAGCGCACCGGTCGCCGCCACCCGCACCGACTTCTCGTCGATGCGCGCCCACACCGGATACAGCATGGTCAACCACTCGAACAGGGTGTTGTCGGCGGCCAGGCCACGGGTGATCCACTGGTACAGGTGGTGATGGGTGTTCACCAGACCTGGCGTGAGCACACACCCACGGCCGTCGATACGCGTCACCTCGGGTCCGAACGCGGGCGGCTTACCCGCACCGACAGCATCGATCCGGTTGCCCCGCACCGTGACCCAGCCGTCGCGGTATTCGGTGCCCGCCGCGTCGACGGTCACCACCGCGCACCCGTCGATCACCAGATCGTTCACGGCACCCATGCGAGCCCCGCTTCGGGAGCGTCCGCGCGCTGCAACGTCGCGTGGATCGAGCCGTACGGACGATCCGCCGCCCAGCACACCTCCCCCTTGTTCTCGATCCCGAACTGCGCCAGGTCGTACTCGAAGTGGTGCTTGTTCGGCGCCGACAGCCGGATCTCGGCGAGTACCGGGAACCGTTCCAGCACAGCGTTTCCCATCGCATACAGCGTCTGCTGCAATGCCTTGGAGTAGGTCGTCGCGAACAACTCGAGCAGCGTGGCCCTGATGCCGTCGTACACCTCGTCCCAGTCGAATCCGCCGATCTCGGCGAAGCGCCACTGCACGATCAGCGAGGTGGCGAGCACGCGATCGTGGGTGGGGGCCAGCGTCGTGTACTCGTCGGTGAGGAAGTCGGCGAACTCCGAGCCGGTGGACTTGAGCAGCACCAGGTCCTTGATCCCGCCGATCACCCACGTCTGCCGCGCGTCGCCCTTGCCCGCCACGGTCACCGCGGCGGTGCGCACCTCGGGGCCCTGCCGCACCCAGGTGTGGTCGTGCTCGCGACCGTCCACCGAGACCCGCTGCCATCCATAGGAATCCACGTCGATCCGCGCGCTCGATACCGGCTCGACGGTGTCGACGAAATGCGTCGCCAGCGCGATCGCATAGTCCTCGACGGTGTCCAGGCCCGGCTTCTTCGCGTACACGAAGGCGGTGTGTTTCTGGGTATCGGTGGGCAGGACATGACGCTGGTCGCCCTCGATGTAAGCCGCCGCGAAATCGCCGCGCAAGGTGGTCGAGACATTCACATCGCGGATCTCGTGGCGCGCATTCTCCTTGTAGAACCGCACGACCCGGTTCTCGGACTTGCCATAACGGTTGTCGGTCAACACGATCGGACCACTCATCACCATCTGCGTGCTCAGCTTCCTCGGTAGGTGGAATAGGCGAACGGCGACAACAGCAGCGGCACATGCAGATGCGGCTGCTCACCCACCGTGAACGCGACGCAGACCTCCGGATAGAAGGTCTCGGTGCCCTGCGCCGCGAAATAGCTGCCGGTGTCGAAGAACAACCGGTAGTCCCCCGGATTCAGCCCGGCGGCAAGTTCTTTCACCCGGCCGTCGGCATCGGTCAGCGCCTCGGTCAGGCGCTGGTCGCCGCGCATCAGCCAGACCGCGACGCCTTCGGCCGGCACCCCACGCACGGCATCGAGGACGTGCGTGCTCAGGCCGGTCACGCGTCCGCCACCGTTCGGGCGAGGCGTAAACGATTGATCTTCGCCAATTCGGTGCGCATGACCTGCCTTTCGGTCGACGGATCGTTGTCCAGCCGCGCCCGCAGGACGGCGAGCAGTTCCTCGCCGCTGCGCCCTGCCGCGCAGACCAGGTAGATATGGCCGAACTTCGCCTCGTAGGCGCGGTTGCCCGCGATGAGCTCTGCGGTGACCTCGGCACCGGACACCCCGGACTGTTCTCGGGCCGATGCCGCCGAGGTCGGGCGTTCACCGATCCGTGGGTGACCGGCCAGCGCCTCGTCGATCTCGGCGTCGTCGAGCGCGGCCAGCGCGGCGTCGGCGGCGTCGAGCAGCGACTCCGCGGTGGCATAGGGACGGGCGGCGGCGACCGCCCGCGCCCAGCGTGGCGCGGAGCAACAGGAAAGCAAGGCCGCTTCGGCGGCCGGGGCGGGCAGTGCGTTGAATCCCGCGAGGCCGATCGCTTCGCTCGTCATCGATCCAGCATCTCCCCATCCCCTGGCAGCCGCCACCGTTGTGCACTCGGTCACGTCGGCGTGTCGTCGTCCTTGTGCTCCCCTGCTGTAATCGACCGGCAACATTGCCCTATTAATTTCACCGCCATGCCCCAGATCGACCCGCCTGTGCCGTCGGCGTGCACCGGCATCGTCCTCGCGGCGGGCGCGGGCACCCGCTACGGCAAACCCAAGGCACTCGCCGAGAACGGCGCCTGGCTGCGCTCGGCGGTCACCGCCCTGCGCGACGGCGGCTGCGATCCGGTGATCGTTCTGCTCGGCGCCACCGGACCCGATCCGGCCGGACTCGGACTGCCGCCGGACACCGCGTGGCGATGGGTCGACGACTGGGCCGTCGGGCTCTCCGCGACGGTCCGTGCGGGCCTGCGCGCGGCCGCCGACGCCGGCACGCGCTACGTGGCGTTCCTGCCCGTCGACATTCCCGATATCGGGCCCGATGTCGTCGCGCGGGTGCTCGCCGCGGCCCGCGCGAGCGAGAGCGGACTCGCCCGTGGTGTGTTCTCCGACACACCGGGGCATCCCGTTGTGATCGAGAACAAGCACTGGGACGCCATTTCGGCAGGGTCCGCAGGCGATACCGGTGCAGGTTCCTATTTGTACGGTCGACAGGATATGGTGTGCGTCACGTGCGACGACTTGGCGACAGGGGCCGATCGCGATTTCCCGGAAGTCGACGCACGATGATCGGAGTTTGAGATATGCGCGATATCGTCGATGACCTTCTGCGAGTGTGGCATTCGGGCCGCACCGGTGGCCTCGCCACCGTGGTCCGTACCATCGGCACCACCGCGCTGCCGATCGGGTCGGGAATGCTCGTCACACCCAATGGCGGAGTCTTCGGATCCATTGCGTCCGGGCGGTTGGAAGAGACCGTCTACGCCGCGGCACTGGAAGCCGCGCAGACCGGGGTGCGGCAACTACGTCGCTACAGTTTGATCACCGGAATGGAATCGGTCTCCGACGACGGCCAGCTGGTCGACATCTTCGTCGAGCCGTTTTCCTGCCGCGACTTTCCCGAATTCCCCGCCATTGCCGCCGACATCCAGGCCCATCGCCGGGTCACCGTCTTCACCGTGGTGTGGAATCAGGACCCCGATGTCATCGGCCAGCACCTGGTCACCGATCGCAAGCACGCCACCGAGCTCGTCGCCCTGCCCGAGTCGGACCTGTTCGTCGCGTCCTACTGCCCGCCGCCGCGCCTGATCATCTTCGGCGCCAACGCCTATGCCGCCACCCTGGCCGCCCAGGCGCGGATGATCGGCTACCGGGTCAGCATCTGCGATTCGCGTCCCGAGTTCGCCGACCCGGCCTCGTTCCCGGGCGCCGAGGTCGTCGTGGACTGGCCGCACCGCTACCTGAACACGCTCTCGGCCGCGGGCGAGATCGACAGCAGCACAGGCATTGTCGTGCTCGCCAACGAGCCGCGCTTCGAGATCCCGCTGCTCACCGTCGCCCTTCGCCTGCCCGAACTGGGCTACCTGGCCGCCCTCGGCACCCCCGCCGACCAGGCCCGCCGCCTCGACGACCTGCGCGCGGGCGGCTTCGACGAGCCGACCCTGGCCCGCCTGCACGTGCCCGCCGGGCTCGAGTCGGGCCCGCGCACCCCCGCCGAGACCGCCGTCTTCGTCACCGCCGACTTCCTCGCCTCGCGGGCAGGCCTGCGCCTCGCCGCCCGCCGCGACTACGGGTCGGCGGCGGTCGGCCTGGCGATCTAGGGCCTACTTCAAGCCCGGGTTCTCCGCGTACACCTCGCGCAGGACCGACAGATCGAACAGCTGCTCGGCCTTGATGTCGATCTTCGCGGTGCGCAAGGCGGCGACGTTCTGCTCGATCAGCGCGTCGGTCATCGACAGCAGGCCGTCGGTCCTGGTCGAGGCCGACACGACCAGATCGTTCTGCGCGATGGCCTCCTTGGTCTGCTCACCGAGCTCGAGCTTCTGGTCCTTGCCGTAGACCTCGACGGCGAGCCTGGCCGACTCGGCCGGATCGGCGACGGCATCGCGCCAGCCCTTGATCTCGGCGATCAGGAACGCCTTGAGTTTGTCGCGCTCGTTGTCGATGGTCGACTGGGTGACCGTCAGCGTCTCCGCGACCAGCGGCAAGCCGAAATCGGCGAACAGGAAGTTCTCGTTCGCGAAGCCCTTGGCCGCCAGGGTGATCGGCTCGTTGGTCACATAGCTGACCCAGCCGTCGACCTCGCCGTTGGCCAGCGGCGTCGGATCGTACTGGGCGGGCACCACCGTCACCTCGCCCGGCGCGATGCCGTTCGCGGCCAGCAGCGCGCTGAAGATCAGCTGGTTGGTGTCCTGCACGCCGATCTTGCGGCCCTTCATATCAGCCGGGGATTTGATCGGCTTGCCTGCCGAGCTGACGATCGCGAACGGATTCTTCTGATAGGTCGCGCCGACGATCTTGGCGGGTAGCCCCTCCAGGATCGCGGGCGCGGTGGTCTGCGGAGCGGACAGGCCGATCCACACCTTGCCGGTGTCGAGCCCGGCCTCCACCGAGGTACTCGCCGCGCCACCCGCGATGAGGTCTACCGCGCCGAATCCCGCATCCTTGAAATATCCCTTCGAATCGGCGAAATACTCACCCGCGAATTCGATGTTCTTCAGCCACGACAACTGCACCGCGACCTTGCCGTATTTCGAACCGTCGTCGGTCGAACCGTTCGGGGAACTGCCCGAACCGCCACCGCACGCGGCGAGCAGACCTGCCCCACCGAGCGCGGCGCCGGTCAGCGCGGAATAGCGGAGAAAGGAACGACGGTCGATACTGTTCATGCGCCGAATGTAGTTTCGGTGCGTTTCGTTCTCTTTGCGTCCGCGTTCCGCCGCTATTCCCTCCCGGACTACGCCTTACCCGCGCTCGGCCCGAACCGCGCGAGCACCAGATTCTCGATCACTCCGACGATCGCGTACAGCAGCACCGACACCACGGTCACCACCACGATCGACGCCCACAGCCGGTTGTACTGGAACATCGGAATGGCGCGCACCAGACTCGCGCCCAAACCGGTTCCGCTGCCGAGCCATTCACCGAGCAGCGCGCCGATCAACGCACCGGGCACCGAGACGCGCGCCGCGGCGAACACCGAGGGCAGCGCGGCGGGGACCGCGACCATCCGCAGCCTGGTCCAGCGCGAGCCACCGTAGGCCGTCACCAATTCCATGGCCTGCCTTGGCGCCTCGCGCAGACCGGTCATGATCATCACCAGGGCCGGGAAGAACACCACGATCGCCGTCAGCACCGCCACCCCCGCCGTGCCGCGACCGAAGACCAGCACCACGATCGGGCTCAACGCCACCAGCGGCACCGATCGCAGTAGCATCGCCACGGGCATGAACGTCTGCTGCACAGCCGAATACAGCACGAACAGCGCGGCCACCCCCAGCGCGCCGAGCATCCCGACGGTGAAGCCGATCGCGGCGTCGCGCAGGGTGATCGTGAGGTCGTCGAGAATCGCCTGCCGGGCGGTCCCGGCGCCCGGCGCGGTCACCAGGTAGCGCCAGATGTCCGAGGGCGTCTTGCCGACCCTCGGCCCGATCTGCGGGAACGCCCGCAGGAACAGCGACCAGATGATCAGCAACAGGATCAGCGAGGTCGCCAGCGGCAACAGGAACCGGCCGATCCGGCGCAGCACGGTGGTCGTCATCGCCCCTCCTCCGCGGTCGCCGTCCACGGCGTGATCAGTCGCGCGGCCACCGCGACCACCAGATAGCCGAGCCCGGCCAGCGCGGCGGCGGCCAGCGCCATGCCCCAGGTGCGCGGCACGTTGTAGGCGGTCTGCGCGGCCGTCAGCGCGACCCCGATCCCGCTGTCGACCCCGCCCAGATACTCGCCGATGATCGCGCCGAGCACCGCCGACGGCGCGGCGATCTTCAAGGCGGCGAACGTATTCGGCAGCGCCGCGATCGCCTGCACCCGGTACAACTGCTGCCAGCGTCCGCCACCGTAGGCGCGCACCAGGTCGAGGCTCGCCGGATCGGCCGAGCGCAAGCCGGTGACCGCGCCGACCATGGTGGTGAAGAAGCAGTACATGGCGGCCAGGAACACCGTCGGCGTGCGGCCGCCGAAGACCACCAGGATGATCGGGCCGAGCGCCACCAGCGGCGTGCAGTAGCTCAGGATGGCCAGCTGGGTGGCCAGCGGCTCGATCCGCGGGATCAGCATGATCAGCGCCGCGATCCCGATCGCGAGCGCGTTGCCCCAGAGAAAACCCTGGAGCGCGCCTGCCGCGGTCACCTGGAAGTTCGGGCCGTACAGCCCCCAGCCGTCCGACCACATGGTCGACAGCACCCGCCACGGCGTGGGAATCGTGCCCCCGGCCACCCCGGCCGCAGCCAGGATCCACCACAGCGCGATCAGCGCCGCGACGCCGAGCGCACCGGCGACCCGCTGCGCGCCACTCATGCCACGCCGCCGCGCCCGAACAGCAGCTCCGACAGGTAGTCGCAGAGCTTGTGGAATTCCGGGGTCCGCATCATCTCGGGCGTGCGCGGCCGGGGCAGATCGATCTCGACCACCTCGAGCACCCGCCCCGGACGTGGGCTCATCACTGCGACCACATCCGAAAGGAACACCGCCTCGCCGATGCCGTGAGTGACCATCAGCGTCGTCGCGGGTTTCTCGGTCCAGATGCGCAGCAGTTCCAGGTTCAGCCGCTGCCTGGTCATGTCGTCGAGCGCGCCGAAGGGCTCGTCGAGCAACAGCACCGACGGCTGCACCACCAGCGCCCGCGCGATCGAAACCCGTTGGCGCATACCGCCGGACAACTGCGCCGGTTTGGCCTTCTCGAACCCCTCCAGACCGACCAGCGCGATCAGCTCGGCGATCCGCTCCGGTTCAGCGGGCAGCCCGGCCACCTGCAACGGCAGCCGGATATTCGACTCGACGCTGCGCCACGGCAGCAGCGCCGAATCCTGGAAGGCGATCCCGAGCTGATGACCGCCGCGCAATTGTTCCGGCGACTGCCCGTTGATCCGCGCGGAGCCCGCACTCGGCGCGTCCAGGCCCGCCAGAATCCGCAGCACCGTCGATTTGCCGCACCCCGACGGGCCGAGCAGGGACAGGAATGCCCCGGCCGAGGTGTGCAGATCGACCGAGTCCAGCGCGTCGACGGTATTGCGGCCTGCCCGGAAGGTCTTGCTCAACCCGGTGATGTCGATCCCGGTTGTAACGCTGCCGGGGATTTCCTTACCCATGATCGCCACCATAAGAGTGGCTGGTTGCGGCGGTATTTCCGATTCGCAGGCAGTATTGCGCGACCGTTAACCGTGCTCGAGGTCACTGGCAATTCTGCACCGGTAACGAATATGTCCCGCCGGAGGACATAGAGTGTCGGAGGATCTGACAGCCCCACGGCCGTCGAGCGCATACCGCTCGGCCGACGGGGGAAACACTGCGATGACGGGGCCGACAGGGCCCGTGGACTGGAACCGACTGTTCGATGAAGCTCTCTGCACTACGTAACGTGGCCGCCCTGCGCACCACCGCCGTGGCTCTGACCGCCGCCTTGTCGGTGGCCGTGATCGCCGCAGGCGGCGCCGCATCCGCCGAGCCCGAGAAGCCCTCTGCCGTGTCGTCCGTCGTCAAGGACGGGCGTACCTGGCATCTGAAGGTGTACTCGGCGGCGATGAAGAAGGACATCACCATCGACGTGCAGCGGCCTGTCGACGAGTCCAAGCCGGCGCCCAACTTCTACATGCTCAACGGCCTCGACGCCGGCGAGGGCTCCGCGAGCTGGGCCGCGCAGACCAACGCGCTCGACTTCCTCGCCGACAAGCAGGTCAATGTCATCCAGCCGATCGGTGGCCGTGGCAGCTACTACACCGACTGGAAGCAGGAAGACCCGCGGCTGGGTCTGAACAAGTGGACCACCTTCTTCACCCAGGAGCTGCCGCCCCTGCTCGACGCCACCCTCAACTCGACCGGCCTCAACGCGCTGGCCGGGCTGTCCACCTCCGGCACCTCGGTGCTGCAGCTGGCCGAGGCCAAGCCCGGGCTGTTCAAGTCCGTCGCCGCCTACAGCGGCTGCGCGCAGATCGCCGACCCGATGGGCAAGCAGGCCGTCAAGTTCTCCGTGGAGACCTGGGCGGGCGGCAAGACCGCGAACATGTACGGCGCCGACAACGACCCGGCCTGGACCGAGAACGACCCGGTCGTCAACGCGGAGAAGCTGCGCGGCACCAACCTCTACATCTCCAGCGGTAGCGGCATGCCGACCAACGCCGACGTCGCGTACTACCTCAACGGCTCGCCCGGCCCGATGGGCGTGGTCAACCTCGGCCTCGGTATCGGCATCGAAGCCGCGACCAACGCCTGCAGCCAGAACCTGAAGGCCAAGCTGGACTCGCTGGGTATCCCGGCGACCTACCAGTTCACCCCGATGGGCACCCACTACTGGCCGTACTGGGAGCAGGCGCTGCACGAGTCGTGGCCGCTGCTCGCCCAGGGCATGGGTATCTGATTCAGCGAACACCCGCAAACGGGAGGCATCCGATCCGGATGCCTCCCGTTTCGCGTTTGCTCAGGTCGGCAGTGCCGACGGCCGGACCGAGAGCCCGGACCGGATGAAATAGGCGATCTCGTCGCAGATCTCGTCGACCGAAATCGCGTCGCCGGGAACGGTCGCGTGCACCATCTCCTGGGCCAGGGAATTCACCGCGCCGATCAGGGCGAGCGTGAACAGGTGCACGCTGCGCGATTCCGCTTCCCCGCGGGCGGCGGCGCGCTGGGCTTCTCTGGTGAGCAGGCCGGAGACCGAGCGCCGTTGCGCGCGCCGCCATTCCTCCACCGCCGGGCTCACGCCGACGACCTCGACATAGAACACCCGGGCGGCGCGCCGGTCCCGGCAGGTCACCGCGAGAAAAGCACGGAAACTCTCCACCACGCGCACCACCAGCGGCTGCTCGCTTGTCCGTGCCAATGCCTCGTCGACGCGGTGCAGTGCGGCGGTGTTCAGCCGGTCGACCAGCGCGATCAGCAGCGCTTCGCGACTGCCGATGTCCTCGTAGAAACTGCGGGTCGACACATTCGCCGTCGCGCACAAGCGCTCGATCGATGTCGACGAATAACCCTGGGTACCGAATAGTTCCAGCGCCGCGTCGGTCAACCGGTTGCGTCGCATGGCTACTCTCTGCTGACGCGACAATCCACCGTAACTACGACCACTATCGGTTTCATTCACACGCCGAACCACCCGTGAATGCTAGCGCGCAACCGCCGGGCATCCGGGCGAATCGAAAACTGTCCGTGTCATGAATTCCACTGGCGCAGCGGAATTGTCAGGCCTCGCTGTCGTCGAGCGGTTCGGCCAGCGGCCAGCCACCGGCCGCCAGATGCGAGGCCACCCGGGAGACATCGTCGGGATCGGGCTGCTGTTTGGCGAAATCGGCGATGGCCGCTTCGATCTCGGCCTGACTGATGGATTCCCGGTTCGGATTGGCCTCGACCAGTTTCTCGCCGATCACCACCACCTCGTAGTCGGTGAGGTGCCGGTGCAGCACCGCGAACAACGCGACATAGTCCGATTGCGGGATGCCCTGCGGATATCCGGCGCGCAGCCAGCCCAGGACGCGCGAGAGCAGGTTCGGCCGGACGGCGGGGTGGGGGGTCGGATCTGTCATCGAGTCCTCGCTCATGCTTGACCGAACAGATGAATGCCGAACTGGTGGGCGATGAATGCCTTGGCGGTGAACAGGATCCCGGCGATCACCACGGTGACGATGACGACCAGGCAGATCAGCGCGCCTGCCAGTGCCGGGTAGTTCCGGTGCACGCGGCCCTGCGCGTCGACCGTCTCGGCCTTGGCCCACCAGCGCACCGCGAAGGCGAACACGGCGGGCACGCCCGCGCCGAAGACCAGCGCGGCCAGCACCACTTCCCACAGTGAACTCAGATTCGTGATCACGGTATGCACGTTCGCTCCCCTCTACCCGGCGTGGTTCTGTTCGATCGACGACTGCGGCGGCGCACCGTCGGGCCACTCGTTCACATTGTGGGTGCCGACCGGGTCACGCCGCGACCGCAGATAGATGCCGAGCGCACCGAAGATCAGGATCCCGAACACAACGAGGACACCGGGCAGGCCACCGATGAGGTGCGCGATCGCCCAGCAGATCGCGCCGACGATGCCCGCCATCGGCAGCGTCAGCAGCCAGGCCACGGCCATCCGGCCCATCACCCGCCAGCGCACCTCGGCGCCCTTGCCGATGCCGGTGCCGAGGATCGCGCCGGTCGCGGTCTGGGTGGTCGACAGCGGCAGGCCGAAGTGCGCGGAGGTGAGGATGATCGCCGCCGAGGTGGACTCCGCCGCGAGGCCCTGCGGCGACTCGATCTCGACCAGGCCCTTGCCCAGTGTCCGGATGATCCGCCAGCCGCCGAGGTAGGTGCCGAGGGCGATCGCGACCGCACAGGCCGACATCACCCACAGCGGCATGTGGTCGTCCTGGTCGAGCGAGCCGTAGGCGACCAGCGCGAGGAAGATGATGCCCATCGTCTTCTGCGCGTCGTTGGTGCCGTGGGCGAGTGAGACCAGCGACGCCGACCCGATCTGGCCCCAGCGGAAGCCCTCGTTCGACTTGTCCTCGTCGACGCCGCGGGTGATCCGGTACACCAGGAAGGTGGCGATGGCGGCGACCAGCGCGGCGATCACCGGGGCCAGAATCGCGGGGATCACGATCTTGATCAGCACGCCTTCGGAGCCCGACACCCAGATCACGCCGCTCCAGCCGAGCGCGGCGATCGTGGAGCCGATGAGCCCGCCGAACAGGGCGTGCGAGGAACTCGACGGCAAGCCGAGCAACCAGGTCAGCAGATTCCACAGAATGCCGCCGACCAGGCCGGCGAACACGATGACCAGCAGGTCTTGTCCGCCCACCTCGTCCAATTGGACGATGCCCTTGGCCACAGTCGCCGCCACCGATACCGACAGAAAAGCGCCGATCAGATTCAGCACGCCGGAGAGCGCAACCGCCACGCGCGGCTTCAAAGCACCGGTGGCGATCGAGGTCGCCATGGCATTGGCCGTGTCGTGGAATCCGTTGGTGAAGTCGAATACGAGAGCTGTGGCGATGACGATCAACAGGATCATTAGTTCGGCGCTCACCCGAACAGTGTGTCGTATGCCCGCATCGGATTGCCAAACCGTTGCGGGAAAATCCCTCGCCGGATCAGCCGGCTGCCCCCAGTGCGCGGACCGCGTCGATCGTGTCGGCCTGCGCGGGCTCCTTGTCCGGCCGGTATCGCAGCACTCTGGCGAACCGCAGGGCGACGCCGCCGGGGTATCTGGTGCTGGTCTGGACGCCGTCGAGCGCGATCTCGACGACGAGTTCGGGGCGAAGGTACACCGCGTGACCGTCGGTGTGCGTCTGGTAGCGCGGGAACTGTTCGGTCTGCCAGCGCAGCAGCTCGTCGGTGAGGCCCTTGAAGGTCTTGCCGACCATCACCGGCTCGCCGGTCTCCGGGTCGAGGGCGGCCAGGTGCAGGTTCGACAGGAATCCGGTGCGCCTGCCGTACCCCCATTCCGCGCCGATCACCAGCAGGTCGAGGGTGTGCGCCGGTTTGATCTTCTGCCATGACTTGCCGCGTCTGCCCGCCGCGTACGGCGCGTCGAGGGACTTGACCATCACGCCCTCGTTGCCGACGGCCAGCGCGTCGTCGTAGTACTCGGCGGCGGCCTCGGCATCGGGGGCGACGAGCGCGGGGATGCTGTGCCCGCCCGCCACCCGCTCGAGCATGGTGCGGCGCACGCGCAGCGGCTCGTCGAGCAGGTCGACGCCGTCGAGGTGCAGGCAGTCGAAGAAGTAGGGGTGCAGCAGCAGTTCCCTGGTGTCGCCGACGGTGGCGAACCGGCTCATCGTCTCCTGGAACGGGCGCGGGCGGCCCGCATCGGTGAGCGCCAGAGTCTCCCCGTCGAGCACCACGCTGGTGCAGTCCAGTCCGGCGACCAACTCGACCAGCTCGGGAACGCCCGCGGTGATATCGCGCAGGGTCCTGGTGAACACCCACACCTGCTCGCCGCTGCGGTGCACCTGGATGCGGGCGCCGTCGAGTTTGTGTTCGACGCTCACCTGCGGGCCGAGTTCGGCCAGCGCCTCGTCCAGCAAGCCGCCCGGCGACGCGAGCATCGGCGCGACCGGCCTGCCGACTTCGAGCCGAAACGCGCTCAGCGCCGCCTCGCCGCCGGTGACCGCGGCGGCGGCCGTCGCGGGCAGTTGTCCGGACAGCATGTGCGCGCGCCGCACCACCTCGACCGGGATGCCGGTGGACTCGGCCAGCGCTTCGACGACGACCGCGGTCAGCGCGCCCTGGCGGAGTTCGCCGGTGAGCAGCCGGATCAGGAAGGACTGTTCGTCCTTTGTCGCGGCCGTGAACAGGGAGGTCAGCAATTCGCGTCTGCGCAGCGTGGAGCCGGTGCCGCTGAGCCCGGTCAGCTGCGAGAAGACATCGTCGACCGCGCCGACGGTGAGGTGCGCCGCCTCGCTGGGCGGAGTGTCCAATCCGGCCACCGTGCGCCAGCCCGCCCCGATCCGGCCCTGCACCAGCTCACCGGACAGCCAGGCGACCACGGTCCCGATTTCCTGCGGGCTCGCGGCAGCGAAGAGCTCGGCCAGCGCGGCGATCTTCGCCTTGCGCGACCGGGTCGCTCGCACCGCCGCCGAGGCCGCGACGACATCGCTGAACAGCACCCGACGACCGTAACCCGCGGGTGTGACACATCGCTCAGCCCACGCTGTTAAGAATCCATTGGCAAGGCTGCAAAACCCCCCATAAACTGGACATATGGCCAAGACCTATGTCGGTGCGCGGCTGCGCCAGCTGCGCACCGAGCGCGGACTGAGCCAGGTCTCACTGGCCCAGAAGCTGGAGATCTCGGCCAGCTATCTCAACCAGATCGAGCACGACGTGCGCCCGTTGACGGTGCCGGTGCTCAAGCGGATCAACGAGGTCTTCGGCGTCGACCCCGCCTTCTTCTCCGCCCACGACGACACCCGGCTCATCGCCGAGCTCCAGGAAGTCGTGATGGACGCCGAGCTCGGCATCGAGGCCGACACCCAGGAGATCGCCGACATGGTCTCGGCGCATCCGAGCATGGCGCGCGCCCTGGTCGCCATGCACAACCGGTACCGCAACACCAGCGCCCAGCTGGCCGCCGCCACCGAGGACCGCTTCTCCGACGGTTCCGGCAGCGCCGCGATCAGCAAGCCGCACGAGGAAGTGCGCGACTACTTCTATCAGCGCCAGAACTACATCCACGAACTCGACACCGCGGCCGAGGACCTCACCGCGCGCATCCGCTTCCACGGCGGGGAGGTGAGCACCGAGATCGTCCGCCTGCTGCGCTCGCACGGCGTGCGGATCGTCGAGCGGATCGACCTCGGCGAGGGCGTGCTGCACCACTACGACCCCGAGACCAAGCAGCTCGAGATCTCCCCGCACCTGTCCGGCGGGCAGCGCACCTTCAAGCTGGCCGCCGAGCTCGCCTACCTCGAATGCGGACCGCTGCTCGACAAGCTGGTCGAGGAGGGCAATTTCGCCTCCGACGCCTCGCACAAGCTGGCCATGCTCGGCCTGGCCAACTACTTCGCGGCCGCAACCGTGTTGCCCTACAACCACTTCCACGAGGTGGCCGAGGACTTCCGCTACGACATCGAGCGCCTGTCGGCCTTCTTCTCGCAGAGCTACGAGACCATCTGCCACCGGCTTTCGACCCTGCAGCGGCCGAGCCTGCGCGGCGTCCCGTTCTCCTTCGTCCGCGTCGACCGCGCGGGCAACATGTCGAAACGCCAGTCCGCCACCGGTTTCCACTTCTCCGCCAGCGGCGGCACCTGCCCGCTGTGGAACGTCTACGAGACCTTCGCCTACCCCGGCAAGATCATGACCCAGATCGCCCAGATGCCCGACGGCCGCAAATACCTCTGGGTCGCCCGCACGGTCGAACGCCGCGCCACCCGCTACGGCCAGCCAAGCAAAACCTTCGCCATCGGCCTCGGCTGCGAACTCCGCCACGCGGGCCGCGTCGTCTACGCCGACGGCATCGACCTGGGCGAAGCCACCGCCACCCCCATCGGCGCGGGCTGCCGGGTCTGCGTCCGCTCCAACTGCCCCCAACGAGCCTTCCCACCCCTCGGCAAGGCCCTCGACATCAGCGAACACCGCAGCTCGGTCTCCCCCTACCTGATCAAATAGTCCGCGCTACCGGACCGAGCGACCGGACAGGGGGCTACCGGGCGCCGCGTAAACGCGGAATGATCGATTGCAGGAACAAACCGCGGACCGGCAGGCCCTCGACGCCGACAGTCAGGAGGCGTTCGATGCAGAAACAATCGCGACGAGTAGCCCGAATCGCCGTCGGCGTCCCCTTCGCGCTGGCAGTGTCGCTGTCCGGCGTGGATGCGCACGCACTGGAATCGAACCGGATCACCGTGATCGAGACCGAGTACTCGATCACCGTGTCCAGGCCCAATGTCCGGGCGGGTACCTACACCCTCGACGTGCGGAACGATGGCAGAACCCGCCACGACCTGGTCATCGCCGGGCCCGGCGTCGATTCCCGCACCCCGGTGCTCGAGGGCGGCGCCAGCGCCGAACTGAAGGTCACACTGCAGGCGGGCACCTACGCACTCTGGTGTTCCGTCGGCAAGCACCATTCGATCGGAATGCGCTCCAGCATCTCGGTCGCCTGACCGCGCCGTTCAGAAGGCTTCCTCCGGGATGGCCATGATGTCGTTGTCCATGGTGGCGAGGATGTTCTTGGTAGCGGTGAGTTCGGGGAGGACGTTCTTGGCGAAGAAGCTGGCCGCGGCGATTTTGCCCTGGTAGAAGGGGCGGTCTTTGGGGGTGGCGTCGGCGGCGAGGGCGGCGGCGGCGATGTCGGCTTGGACGAGCAGGCGCCAGGCGATGAGCAGGTCGCCGACCGACATCAGGAAGCGGACCGAGCCGAGGCCTACCTTGTAGAGCTCGGTGGGGTCGCTCTGGCCCGCCATGGCGTAGCCGGTGAGGGTGGCGCCCATGGCGGCGATGTCGCCCTGGGCGGTGCGCAGCAGGGCGCGTTCGGCGCCGAAGCGGCCGGAGTCGCTGTCCAGGTAGGCGGTGATCTGGGCGTTCACGTGGGCCAGCGCGGTGCCGCGATCGCGAATGATCTTGCGGAAGAAGAAATCCTGGGCTTGGATGGCGGTGGTGCCCTCGTAGAGGGAGTCGATCTTGGCGTCGCGGATGTACTGCTCGATCGGATAGTCCTGCAGGTAGCCGGAGCCGCCGAGAGTTTGCAGCGACTCGGTCAGCAACTGATAGGCCCGCTCGGACCCGACGCCCTTGACGATCGGCAGCAGCAGATCGTCGACGCGATGCGCGAGCTCCGGATCGGCGCCCGAGACCAGTTGCGCCACATCCTCGTTCTGATGCGCGGCGGTGTACATATATACCGCGCGTAACCCCTCCGCGTACGCCTTCTGCATGGCCAGCGACCGCCGCACATCGGGGTGATGGGTGATGGTCACGCGCGGCGCGGCCTTGTCCGACATCTGCGTCAGGTCCGCGCCCTGCACCCTGGTCTTGGCGTACTCGAGCGCGTTCAGGTAGCCGGTCGACAACGTCCCGGAGGATTTCACGCCGACCGTCATCCGCGCGTTCTCGATCACCTTGAACATCTGCGCGATGCCGTCGTGCACGTCGCCGACCAGCCAGCCCTTCGCGGGCACCGAGGTGCCGCCGAAGGTGAGCTCGCAGGTCGGCGAGGACTTGATCCCCATCTTGTGCTCGATGCCGGTCACGTACACCCCGTTGCGCTCGCCGAGTTCCAGCGTCTCGGGATCGAAGAGGAACTTCGGCACATAGAACAGCGACAGCCCCTTGGTGCCGGGGCCGGCGCCTTCGGGCCGGGCGAGCACGAGGTGGAACATATTCTCCGCCACGTCACCCACGTCACCACCGGAGATGAACCGCTTCACCCCCTCGATGTGCCAGGACCCGTCGGGCTGCGGCACCGCCTTGGCGCGGCCCGCGCCCACATCGGACCCGGCATCGGGCTCGGTGAGCACCATGGTCCCCTGCCAGCCGCGCTCGAAACCGCCACGCGCCCAGCGTTTCTGCTGCTCGGTGCCGATCCCGTAGAGCACCGAGCCCATCAGCGGACCCATGTTGAAGAAGCTGGCCGAGGGATTGGCACAGATGACGAGCTCGTTGATGGCCCACATCAGCACGTTCGGGGCGGGGGTGCCGTCCATGCCCTCCGGCATGCCGAGCCGGTACCAGCCCGCTTCGTGCACCGCGTCGACCGTCTTGCGCAGCGACTCGGGCACCGTGATCTCGAAGGTCTCGGGGTGATAGACCACCGGGTGCCGGTCGGCATCGGCGAACGATGCCGCGATCGGGCCCTCGGCCAGGCGTTTCACCTCGTCGAGGATCTGGCGCACCGTATCGGAGTCAAGGTCGCCGTAGGCCCCGGTGTCGAGGAGTTTGTCGAGATTCAGTACCTCGAAGAGATTGAACTCGATGTCACGCACATTCGACTTGTAGTGCCCCATCGGTCGCCTCCTGGACTGACCACACACGGCCCGAGCGCCGTGCGATTCGGCTGTTCGACGTCGTACGAATTCGAAGCGTGCCGCACCGCGGCGTCCCTACGCAACCGTAGGCACACACCCGCCCTGAGCAATTGTTCACACGGATGAAACAGACGAAACGGACACGTGACCGAGAGATATTCCGGTGCAACATGTTCCATCTACCGTTCCGCTCACGAATACAGCCGCTGTATACAACCCGGTGTACATCCAGTACCCGGGCGGCAGCGGTGTCGATGAGGAGAACCGCCCATGTCTGATTCCCGTCTGGTCAAGGCACTCACGGTGCCCGCCGCGGTGGCCGTCGCCGGCCTGTTGCTCACCGGCTGCGGTGCGCGTGACGACGCGTCCGCCGGCTCGAATGCCGTGTCCTGCGTCGACACCACCAAGGACACGATCAAGGTCGGTTCGCTGCACTCGCTGTCGGGCACCATGGCCATTTCCGAAGTCACCGTGGCCAATTCGACCAAACTGGCGATCGACCAGATCAACGCCGCGGGCGGCGTGCTCGGCAAGAAGATCGAGATCGTCCTCGAAGACGGCGCCTCGGACCCGAAGACCTTCGCCGAGAAGGCGGAGAAGCTGATCAGCTCCGACTGTGTCGCCGCGGTGTTCGGTGGCTGGACCTCGTCGAGCCGCAAGGCCATGAAGCCCAAGTTCGAGAGCCTGAACTCGCTGCTCTACTACCCCGTGCAGTACGAGGGCCTGGAAGACAGCAAGAACATCTTCTACACCGGCGCCACCACCAACCAGCAGATCATCCCCGCGCTGGACTACCTGAAGCAGAAGGGCATCAAGTCCCTCTACCTGGTCGGCTCGGACTACGTCTTCCCGCAGACCGCCAACCGCGAGATCAAGGCCTACGCCGCGGCCAACGGCATCGAGATCAAGGGCGAGGACTACACCCCGCTGGGCTCGACCGACTTCTCCACCATCGTCAACAAGGTCCGCAGCGCCAAGGCGGGCGCGGTGTTCAACACCCTCAACGGCGACTCCAATGTCGCGTTCTTCCGCGAGTACACCAACGCGGGCCTCAAAGCCGCTGAGATGCCGGTGGTTTCGGTGTCGATCGCCGAGGAAGAGGTCGCCGGTATCGGCGCGCAGAACATCGCGGGCCAGCTGACCGCCTGGAACTACTACCAGACCGTCGACTCCCCGGTGAACAAGAAGTTCGTCGCCGACTACAAGGCCGCCTTCGGCGCCGACAAGCCCACCTCGGATCCGATGGAAGCCGCCTACGCCTCGGTCTTCCTGTGGAAGAACACCGTCGAGAAGGCCAAGTCGTTCGCCGTGGCCGACGTGCAGGCCGCGGCCGACGGCGTCAGCTTCGAGGCGCCCGAGGGCACCGTCACCATCGACGGCACCAACCACCACATCACCAAGACCGCCCGGATCGGCGAGATCCGCCCGGACGGCCTGATCTACACGGTGTGGGATTCCGGCAAGGCGATCACCCCTGACCCGTACCTGAACTCCTACGACTGGGCCAAGGGCCTCAAGTAATCAGCCCGATCGGTGTGGGACGCGCCGCGTCCCACACCGCCCCATTCCAAGGAGTCCACTGCAATGGACGTGCTGATCGGCCAGCTCTTCACGGGGTTGAGCCTGGGATCCATTCTTCTGCTCGCCGCGCTCGGCCTGGCGCTGACCTTCGGTCAGATGGGCGTCATCAACATGGCGCACGGCGAGTTCATCATGGCCGGCTGCTACACCACCTACGTTGTGCAGCAGGTCTTCTCGTCGGCGGGCGTCTCGCTGGTCGTGTCGCTGCTGCTCGGCTTCCTGATCGGCGGCCTGCTCGGCGCCGCGCTGGAAATGGGCCTGATCCGCTACATGTACGACCGTCCGCTGGACACACTGCTGGTCACCTTCGGTGTCGGGCTCGTACTCCAGCAGGCCGCGCGTGACATCTTCGGCGCACCCGCGAAGAACGTACTCGTACCCGAATGGCTCAGCGGCGGAATCACTATCGCAGGTGCGGTGGTGCCCAAGACCCGCATCTTCATCCTGGTGCTGGCGATCGTCGCGGTGACCGCGCTGGCCGCCGTGCTCAAGGCCACGCCGATGGGTCGACGAATCCGGGCCGTCGTGCAGAACCGCGGGCTTGCCGAAACCAGTGGAATATCCAGCAGATTCACCGATATCAGCACGTTCTTCATCGGCTCCGGCCTGGCCGGCGTCGCCGGTGTGGCGCTGACCCTGATCGGTTCGACGAGTCCCACCATCGGCCAGAGCTATCTGATCGACGCGTTCCTGGTGGTCGTGATCGGTGGCCTCGGCCAGATCAAGGGCACGGTGATCGCGGCGTTCGCGCTCGGCCTGCTCAACTCGTTCATCGAATACTCGACCACCGCGTCCATCGCGAAGGTGATCGTGTTCGTGCTGATCGTCATCTTCCTGCAGGTCCGTCCGCAGGGCCTGTTCACCGTGCGGACGAGGAGCCTGGCATGACCGCACTCACCGAACGCCTCCGCGCGTATCCCCGGCTGACCCCGCTGGCGGGTTTCGCGGTCGCCGCGATTCTGCTGTTCGCGGTGGCACCCGCAGTGCTCAGCGACTTCCGCCTGAACCTGCTCGCCAAGTTCCTCTGCTTCGCCATCGTGGCGGCGGGCATCGGATTGGCCTGGGGCCGTGGTGGAATGCTCACCCTCGGCCAGGGCGTGTTCTTCGGCATCGGCGCCTACATCATGGCGATGCACATGCAGCTCGCCGACGCCACGCGCCTGGGCAACGACGTGCCCGAGTTCATGGAGATCTCCGGGATCAGCGAGCTGCCCGCCTTCTGGGAGCCGTTCGCCGCCGCGCCGGTCGCGATTCTCGCCATCCTGGTGCTGCCCGCACTGGTGGCGGCCGTGCTCGGCTACGGCGTGTTCAAGCGCCGGGTCCGTGGCGCCTACTTCGCCATCCTGAGCCAGGCGCTGGCCGCGGCGCTGGCGATCCTGCTCACCGGTCAGCAGGCCATCGGCGGCTTCACCGGCCTGTCGGATTTCCGCGCCTTCTTCGGCTTCAAACTGTCGGACCCGGCCAACCGGCAGATGCTGTTCTTCATCGCCGCAGGCACCTTGCTGCTGGTCGTCGCACTGATCCGGCAGCTCAACCGCAGCCGCTACGGCGAACTGCTTGTCGCGGTGCGTGATGCCGAGGAGCGGGTGCGCTTCCTCGGCTACGACCCGGCCAATATCAAGATCGTCGCCTATGTGGTCGCTGCGTTCCTGGCAGGCATCGCCGGTGCGCTGTTCACCCCGATCGTGGGCATCATCTCGCCCGCCGACATCGGTGTCGTCCCGTCCATCGCGTTCCTCATCGGTGTCGCGATCGGTGGCCGCACCACGCTGCTCGGTCCGGTTCTCGGCGCGATCGGCGTGGCCTGGGCGCAGACCTCGCTGTCGGAGTCGTTCCCGTCGGGCTGGACCTACCTGCAGGGCGTGTTGTTCATCGTCGTGGTCGGGTTCATCCCCGCCGGACTGGCCGGGCTGTGGCCGCTGTTCAGGGGCTGGTGGCAGAGCCGGAAACCGGAGCCGGCCCCGGTTCCCGCCGAACCCGCCGCCGTCGTCACCGAGGAGAAGGTGCAAGTGCGATGACCACACACGAGCCCAAAGCGGGCGGCAACGCGGGCATGGACAGCGACTACCTCGAAATCCGCGGTCTCTCGGTGAGTTTCGACGGTTTCAAGGCCGTCACCGATGTCGACCTGACGGTGCTGCAGGGCGACCTGCGGTTCCTGATCGGCCCCAACGGCGCGGGCAAGACCACCCTCATCGACGCCATCACCGGCCTGGTCCCGGCCACCGGCTCGGCGCAGAAGTCGGGCACCGAACTGCTCGGCAAGAAGGTGCACCAGATCGCCCGCCTCGGCGTCGGACGCACCTTCCAGACGGCGAGCGTGTTCGAACAGCTCAGCGTGTTGCAGAACCTCGACATCGCGGCGGGCGCGGGTCGTTCGCCACTGTCGCTGCTGCGCGCGCGCAAATCGGTGCTGCCCAGCATCGAAGAGGCTTTGGAGACAACGGGTCTCACCGCCCTGCGGGACAAGCCGGCGGGTGTGCTCGCGCACGGTCAGAAGCAGTGGCTCGAGATCGGCATGCTGCTGGTGCAGAACGCCTCGGTGCTGCTGCTCGACGAGCCGGTCGCGGGCATGAGCGCCGAGGAGCGCGAGGAGACCGGCAACCTGTTGCGCCGCATCGGCGGTGACCGCGTGGTCGTCGTCGTGGAGCACGACATGGACTTCATGCGGTCCTTCGCCACCTCGGTCACCGTCCTGGCGGGCGGCAAGGTGCTCAGCGAGGGCAGCGTCGAAGAGGTGCAGGCCGATCCGAAGGTGCAGGAGGTCTACCTCGGCACCGCGGCACTCGCCGAGGACGCGACGAACAAGGAGTCGGCCGATGCTTGAACTACACGACATCCACTCGGGCTACGGGCGCACCGAGGTGATCCACGGCGTCAGCCTGACCGTGCCCGACGACAGCGTAGTCGCCATCATGGGCCACAACGGCGCAGGCAAGACGACGCTGCTGCGCACCGCCGTCGGCCTGCTGCCGACCAAGTCCGGCACGATCACCTTCGACGGCGACAAGATCACCAAGCTCTCCCCGTCGCAACGGGTCAAGCGCGGCATCGCCTACGTGCCGCAGGGACAGCAGAGTTTTCCCCAGCTGACCACCGCCGAGAACCTCCAGGTCGTCGCGGACGGGCGCAAGCGCGGCAAGGCGCTGATCGAGGAATCGCTCGAGCTTTTCCCCGCGCTGCGTGAGCTGCTGACCCGCAAGGCCGGTCTGCTCTCCGGCGGTCAGCGTCAGCAGCTGGCCATCGCGCGCGCCCTGATCACCGAGCCCAAGTTGCTGATCCTCGACGAGCCGACCGAGGGCATCCAGCCGTCGGTGGTCGCCGAGATCGAGCGCACCATCATCGATCTCACCCAACGTGGTGGGCTCAGCGTGTTGCTGGTCGAACAGCACATCGGCTTCGCTCTGCAAGCCGCCCAGCACTATTACGTGCTGCATTCGGGCCATCTCGGCTCCTCGGGCGAGGGTGGGGCCGGTGCGGAATCCGCGGTCCGCGCGGCGATGGCGATCTGAACGCAGGCCCACCCATGGGACGCAGGGGCTCAAGCGAGGGTATCCGGGTGCCGCTGGCCGAGCGCGTCTATGTGTCGCTGCGCGACGACCTCGCGACCGGGGCACTCCAGCCCACCGAACGGCTCCGCGCCGAACGGCTGGCCCAGCGGTACGGCGTCTCGCGCACACCGGTGCGCGAGGCGCTGGCCAGGTTGCAGGCCGACGGGCTGGTGCAGCGACACACCGACGGGCTCTACCCATACCGCCTGCGCTTGGCGGAGCTGGACGAGCTCTACGAGCTACGGAACGTTTTGGAAGCACGGGGTTTTCAACGCATCGACGCCGCCGACTCGGTCCAGCCGCACAGTCCCGCCGCGCACGATCTACCCGCCGTCCGCGCCGAACTCGATCGCTGGCTCGAATACCGGGACACCCCACCGGAACCCGGGCCCGAGCTGGTGGCCGCCGACGAACGATTCCACACCGAACTGCTTCGGGCGGCAGGCAATTCGGCACTCGCCGACGCGCTCACCGCGGTCTACATGCGGGTGCGCCCGGTCCGCACCATGGACGTACCCAACGCCGAACGAGTCGCCACGATGACCGCCGACCACATCACCATCGCCGAGCAGGTGCTGGCTGGCGAGCAGGAGCTTGCCCTGCACACCCTCACCACCCACATCGATTCCTCCCGCGCCCATGTCCGGGTACGCGCCGAGCAGGCGATCGCGTTCACCAAACTCGGTCACACCGTGCGGGATTGAGATCTCAGCAATCGCTCTGGAAAGGCCAGCACACCGTCGGCCCCTTGCCGGCGGGCGTGCTGGGCGCCCTGGTCGTGGTCTGTGTGGTCTCCGAGGTCGTCCGCGGGCTCGGTGGGTCGTTCAGCAGGGCCGACCCGACCACCAGGAACACGACGAACACACCGATCAGGGCGGCGGCGAACACGATCAGACCCGCCAGCTTTCCCCGCCGGCTCGGGTCCGCGGGTGGCGGCGCCTGGATCGGTTCGGTGAATTTGCGTGGCTGCGGCGGGATCGGCTTCTGCGTCGGCCGGTTGCCGTCGAAACCGTCGGCGTCGAGGGCGGCGCGCGAGGGTGTCAGGTCGCCGACGCCCAGCGCGGTGCACGTGGCGAGGACCCGGTCGATGGTCCATTCGCGGGGTCCCGCGGAGAAGCCCTCCAGATAGACCCGCAGCTCATGGGCATCGACGGTGTTCGCGACGAGCACATCAAGCCCTGGCCGCAGCGCGGTGCGCGCCGGTCGCACCACCACGCCCCGATAGGGCACCATCACCACCGCGCCGGACACGTGCCTGCTGTCCTGCAACGCCTGCTCCAGCGCGACCCGCACCGCGTGCACGCCGTGCTCGACCCGATCGGTCAAGCCTGCCGACTGCTCGGTGTCCAGATCTAACGGACTGTCACTGATCGTCCAGTTGCCCGCCGAGACGGCGAGCAGCCCGCTCTGCCGTCGCCGGAACCCCTTCACCTCGATGACCGTGATCCCCCGCGGCGTCACGATCACCGCGCCCAGCCTGCGATCGCCCACCTGGCAATCGACCAGCGCGAGCCCCGTGCTCGGGTAGGCGCGCAGGCATTCGACGAACTCCCGCTCGGCACCGGTGAGCTCCGCACCCGGCCTGATCCGAACCAGCATTCCGATGTTCCCCTACCAGTGCTGCGACCTCACACCGCCGCTGCGCGCTGCGGTACCCACCGATCATGACGCGCAACTGTTGCGAAAACCACTGGAAACCAAAGAAAACCGGCACTCTCGCGCAGTCGGCACCGAAATTCGATACCGGCGAGTACGCTCCGACTCGACCGGGCGACGTCGAGAAGGCAGGTGGACACCAGATGGACGCAGCACCCCGACCTCGGGTTTCGCCGGGACGGTTCGGCGAGCTCGGCCCGATCAACTGGGTTGTCTGGCAAGTGCTTTCCCGCGCCTCCGGCACCGACGACGCGCATCTTTTCAGCACACTCGGGCGCACCGGCGGATTGTTCCGCGGCTGGCTGCATTTCTCCGGCAAGCTCATGCCGGGCGGACGGCTGCCCCGCGCCGAGGCCGAGCTGGTGATCCTGCGCGTCGCGCACCTACGCGAGTGCGCCTACGAGACCGACCACCATCGCCGCCTCGGCCGCAAAGCGGGCCTGACCGCCGTCGAGATCGACCGGGTCGGCAGCGGCCCCGACGCCGAGGGCTGGACACCGCGCCGGCGCGCCCTGCTCACCGTCACCGATCAGCTGGTGACCACCCGGAATGTGGACGACGCGGCCTGGGCGGAGCTCGCCGCGCACTACGACGAACGGCTGCTGATCGAGATCGTGCTGCTGATCAACCAGTACGAGGGCCTCGCCGCCACCATCACCACGCTGCGGATCGACCGCGATACCTTCTAGGACTGTGACCCAGGTCATAGAGCGGAACTCGGGCTGTTCTCGCCATCGTTAAGGCGTACAAAGTACGGAGTTCAATGCACCGAGGAGAACCGCATGCAGATCACCGGCTCAGCCATCTCGCTCAATGTCGCCGACCCGCAGGCATCGGCCCGGTTCCTGATCGACCACCTCGGTTTCACCGAGCAGATGGCCACCGACGGGTTCGTCTCCCTGCAACGCGCCGACGCGGGCATGAACGTCATCTACCTGCGGACCGGGCTGAGCACGTTCAAGCCGGCGCGCATCGCGGGCAACGCGGGCGACGGCACTCTCGTGGTGTTCGTCGTCGACGACATCGACACCGAATACGAACGGCTGCGCGGCGAGGGCGTCCCGATCGAGACGCCCATCGAGACCGAGGAGTGGGGCGAGCGCTACTTCCAGATGACCGACCCGAACGGGATCGTCATCCAGCTCGTGCAGTGGGTGTGATCAGCGGCGCGCGACGCGCAGCGCGGCCACGATCATCGGGATCTGGAGCGGCAGGCGCGCCAGCACACCGGCCTTGAACAGGCCGGAGGCCTTCGGGTTGCCGACCACGTCGACGGCCATCTGGATGTTGGCGGGGAAGACACCGACGAACAGCGCCGCGGCCAGCCAGCCACCGACGCGGCGGGTACGCGGCACCGCGAGCGCGGTCGCCACGCCGAGCTCGGCGGCCCCGGACGCGTAGGTGTAGGTCCGCGGGTTGCCGGGCAGCTTCGGTGGCACGATGCCGTCGAACAGCTTCGGCGCGACGAAGTGCAGGACGCCCACCACGAACAGCAGCCCGCTCAGATAGGAGTGCGTGCGTCGACGGGGAGTTTCGGTAGCCACACCCGAACTCTGCCACACGGCTCCCCGTCGGCCCACCCCTGAGCTCAGCCCAGAATCGCCCGGAACGCCTCGGCCGGCGGGGTCACCGGGCGGCCGAGGAGCTTGGCCAGATCACCCGTGCGGACCTCGAGCAGGCCGTCGGCGACGCCGGTGTCCGCGTCGGCCAGTGCCGCCGCCACCGGCTCGGGCAGGCCCGCCTGGCCGAGGACCGCGGCGTAGTCGGCTTCGGCCAGGTTCTCGTAGCGGACCGGGGTGCCGGTGACCTCGGTAATCACGGCGGCGATGTCAGCGCCGGTCAGCGCGGCGTCGCCGCCGAGTTCGTAGACGCGGCCGTCGTGGCCGTCGGTGGTGAGCACGGCCGCTGCCGCCTCGGCGTAGTCGGCGCGTGGGGCGCCGGAGACCTTGCCGTCCGCCGAGGCGCCCGCGAGTACGCCGGTCCGCGCCGCGTGCGCGGCGCCCGCGGCGTAGTTCTCCCAGTACCAGCTGTTGCGCAGCAGGACCGTCGGCACCGACGCGGTTGCGAGGACCTCCTCGGTGCCGCGATGTTCCTGCGCGAGGATCATGCGGTTGTCCGAAGCGACCGGGATGCTCGTGTACGCGAGCAGCTGCACGCCTGCGCGCTCGGCGGCCCGAATGACGTTGGTGTGCTGGGCGACCCGGGCGCCGAACTCGTTGCCCGAGATCAGCAGCACCCGCTCCACACCCGCGAGCGCGGCGTCGAGGGCGGCCGGGTCGTCGTAGGAGGCCTGGCGTACCTGCGCGCCGCGTTCGGCGAGGTCGGCCACCTTGGCGGGATCGCGCACGATCGCCACCGGCCGCTCCCCCGCCGCCAGCAGGGCCTCGACGACGAGCCTGCCCAGTTGTCCACTCGCTCCGGTCACCGCAACGGTCATGTCTTCCTCCAGGGTTCGCACTGATTTTTATGTACTAACTATTAGTTAGCACTATTCATTCCGCAAGCGATCTGGTCAAGAGCGGTACGATCGGCCCATGAGCAAGCAGCCCACGTCGACCGAGGACGATCCGGCGCTGGAAGCCGACGTCTTCGCGCGTAACTGCACGTCGCGGCCGGTACTGCAGAATGTCGCCAGCCGATGGGGTGTGCTGGCGCTGGTGGCCCTACGCGAGGGGCCGTACCGGTTCAGCGCGCTGCGCCGTCGGGTCGACGGCGTGAGCGAACGGATGCTGTCGCAGACCCTGCAGACGCTCGAACGCGACGGCATGGTCCATCGAGAGGTGCTCGAAGCCATTCCGCCGCGGGTCGAGTACACGCTCACCGAGCTCGGCGCGCAGGTGGCCGAGCGGCTGGAGTCACTGATCGTGATCCTGGAGACCAACATGGACACCGTCCGCGAGGCCCAGGCGAACTATCACCGTTCCGCCTCTCCGCGTACTTAGGGCAGGCTCAGGTGCGGGACAGTTTGCGTTGGCGGCCGGCGGTTGCTCGCCGAGTCGGGTCAGCCCGTGCCCGATGAGTTACCCATGTTCTCGCTTCACCAGGTCGGAGACGGTGGTGAACTCGTAGCCCTGCGCGCGCAGGCCGGTGACGATCTCGGGGACCGCGGCGGCGGATTCGCTGCCGTGCATGACGTGCAGCAGCACGATCGAGCCGGGCCTGGTCTGCGCCATGGTGTCGGCGACGATGGCTTCGCGGGTGGCACCGCCCGCGGAGTCCGGTTCGACGTCCCAGGTCACCGTGGTGCGGTCATGATCGGCGAGGTAGTTCGGGAGTGACCAGAGTTTCTTGCCGTAAGGCGGGCGGAAGGTGATCGGTCCCTGGTAGCCGGTGCGGCGGATCTCGGCGTCGGTGCGTTCGATCTCCTCACGCACGGTGTCACCGGAAACCAGGACCATCCGGCGGTGGGAGTAGGAGTGGTTGCCGATCTCGTGGCCTGCCGCCGCGATCGCCGCACCGTATTCGGGGTGGGCGGCCAGATCGTCACCGACCAGGTAGAAGGTGGCGGGGACCTGCAGGTCGGCGAGCATGCGCAGGATCTCGGGCGTGCGTTCGGTCGGCCCGTCGTCGAAGGTCAGCGCGACCAGCTTCTCGTCGGTCTCGACCCGATCGACCAGCGTGCCCGTCAGCTGATAGGTCCGCGAATTCATCAGCACATACAGCCCGGCGACAATCGCCAGAACCACCACGATCCCCGCAGCCCCACCAATCAACCACTTACGCACTGCCTGTTCCGCCTCTCCGCGTATTCAGGCCAGACTAAGGCGCGGAGCCGGTGGGCGTTGGCGGGCGGAGGTAGTTCACCGGGTCGGGTCAGCCCGTACCCGGTGAGTTACCCATGTACTTGCGTTAGACGATCACCTGGGTGATGTCGCCCGGGTTCAGGTAGTCGAAGAAACGGTGAGCGCCGTCTTCGGTCATCCGCACGCAACCGTGCGACTTCGAATTGACCGGGCCGACATGGAATGCCATGTCACCGTTGAAGAAGGTGGCCCAGCGCATCGGCGCATTGTGCATCGTGCTCCAGTGGAATTCCCGCTTGAAGGAAATCCTGGTCACCGCGGGCGGGGTTTCGTAACCGGCCATGCCGTGCGAAATCGGTGTCGGGCCGAAGATGACGCGACCGTTGTCGACCAGCCACGCCTCGTTCGTCGACAGCCGCATGCACGCCCTTGCCTCGACCACCGGGCACGGCGACGCGGTCGGAATGATCGACGGAACACCGGGAATGTCGGGGCCACCGGGGAACAGGGGTTCGGCCATCGCGGGTGCCATGCTGCCCAATCCGGCCACTGCCACCAACGCCGCAGAACGTGCTATCCAACCGAGAATGCGCTTCACATCCGCTGCCTCTCAACCGTGCCCGCCGCCCGCGAGCCGCCGGGCGAGGGGACCATCTCATGGAACACAAACATGTCGAACACGAGCTTGGAACTACCTGGAGGTGCTCTCGCATCATCGGGCACAGAAAGCGATTCGCCAAATCAACGCCCGTAATTTTTGCCGAAAAGAAATACACGCATTTCGTGTCGCGGACATGACTGAGGGGCGGCCGCTCGGCGACCGCCCCTCGATGTCTTCGACCGATCAGAAGTTGATCATGTGGCCGGCGAGGCCGTGGATCGCTTCCTGCAGCGCTTCGCTGAGCGTCGGGTGGGTGTGCACGTTGCGCGCGAGTTCGTTGACCGTGAGGTCCCACTTCTGGGCCAGGGTCAGCTCGGGCAGCAGCTCCGAGACGTCGGGGCCGATGAGATGGCCGCCGAGGAGTTCGCCGTGGGTCTTGTCGGCGATCAGCTTCACGAAACCGGTCGGGTCGGCCAGGCCGTGCGCCTTGCCGTTGGCGGTGAACGGGAAGGTGGCGACCTGCACGTCGTAGCCCTCGTCGCGGGCCTGCTGTTCGGTGAGACCGAAGCTGGCGACCTGCGGCTGGCAGAAGGTGGCGCGCGGCATCATCCGGTAGTCGCCGAAGGTCAGCGTCTCGGCACCAGCGATGGTCTCGGCGGCGACCACACCCTGCGCCTCGGCGACGTGCGCGAGCTGCAGCTTGGCGGTGACGTCGCCGACCGCGTAGATGTGCGGCACGTTGGTGCGCATGTTGTCATCGATCGCGATGGCGCCACGGTCGGTGAGCGCGACACCGGTGGTCTCCAGGCCGTAGCCGTCCACGCGGGGCGCGAAGCCGACGGCCTGCAGCACCTTGTCGACGGTGACGGTCTCGACCGCGCCGGACTTGTTGTCCTTGATCTGGACGGTGACCTTGGAGCCGTCGTCGTCGATCGCCTGCACGGCGGCACCGGTGGTGATGGTGATGCCGAGCTTCTTGTACTGCTTGGTGATCTCCTTGGAGACGTCGATGTCCTCATTGGGCAGCGCGCGGTCGAGGAACTCCACGATCCGCACGTCGACGCCGTAGTTCTTGAGGACGTAGGCGAACTCCATGCCGATCGCGCCCGCGCCGACGATCAGGATCGAGCCGGGCAGGTCGCGGGTGAGGATCTGCTCCTCATAGGTCACCACGTTGGCCGAGAGCTGGGTGCCCGGCAGCAGCTTGGTGGTGGTGCCGGTGGCGATGATGACGTTGTCGAACGTGATCGACTCGGAGCCGCCCTTGGTGAGGGCGACATCGAGCGAGTTCGGGCCGGTGAAGGTGCCGAGGCCGTCGAACTCGTCGATCTTGTTCTTCTTCATCAGGAAGTGCACGCCCTTGACGCGCCCGTCCGCCACCTTGCGGCTGCGGTCGAAGGCGGCGCCGAAGTCGAAGCTGACCTCACCGGAGATGCCGAAGGTCTTGGCTTCCTTGTGGAAGATATGGGCCAGTTCGGCGTTGCGCAGCAGTGCCTTGGACGGGATGCAGCCCACGTTCAGGCACACGCCACCCCAGTATTTCTGCTCGACAATCGCTGTTCGCAGGCCGAGTTGAGCGGCACGGATCGCGGCGACGTATCCGCCGGGACCAGCGCCGAGAACGACGACATCGTAGTGGGAAGTCACGACCCCGAGCCTAACTCTGTTTCGGGGAGTTCACCCACCCGTCCCCCACATAGGTGAGGTGCCACCGATGTGACCGATCGGTAGTGTCGGGCCGGTGAGCGGCCCGCCGGAGAATGTCGTGATGGTCGGAGCCGCGGGGCTGGGGAGCCGACTCGACGGCACGGTCTCCGCCCAGCTGATGCGACTGATGGTTCGGTCCGCCAGGGCGGCGGGCGTAGGTCGTCCGGTGTCAGTCTCGCCAGACCTGACCTGCGACGCGCGCGAAATTGCCGCCGAAGATGGCGGCACGTTCGGCAGCGTTGAACCCGCGGTCCGCGAGGAGATCCTCCAGGCCGGGCACCTCGGATTCGCCGAGCAGATCCTCGGGCGGCGTCCATTGCAGCGGACCCCACGCGGTGTAGGACTCCGAGAACGCGCCGGGGTTGTCACGGATCTCGTCGTTGAATTCCTGGCCGTCGAACGAATAGTCCGAGCTGACCCCGATGTGCTCGATCCCGAGCAGGTCGACGCCGTAGCGAATCTGGTCGGCCATCGCCGCCACCCGTTCGGACCGCGCACCAGGCTCGTTGTGCCCCAGGAAGATTCCCACCCCGTTGATGCCGATGACCCCACCGGTGCCGGCGCACGCGCGGGCCTGCTCATCGGTGATATTGCGCGGGTGTTCCCACAGCGCGGCGAAATTGGAGTGGCTGTAGATCATCGGCACGGCCGTGTGGGTGGCGATGTCGAGACCGGTGCGCCGCGAGCAGTGCGAGCCGTCGGCGAACATGCCGACCTCGTTGAGCTTGCGCACCAGGTCTTTTCCGTATCCGGTGAGGCCGGTGTCCTCGGTGTCGAGACACCCGCAGCCCGCCGCGTTGGCGTGGTTGTAGGTGGGCAGCAGCGAGCGCACCCCGAGCCGGTAGAACATCTCGACGTTGTCCAGGTCGCCGCCGAGCGGGCCGGAGTCCTCCAGGTCGAAGGCGAGCGCGATCGCGTCGTCGCTGATGTCGGCCAGGCCCGCCACCAGCCGAAAACGCGGATCGGCCGCCGCCTGGGTCCGGAACTGATGCAACAGCGACAGCGAATCCTCGGTGGTCTGCGCCGAATAGCCCACGTTGACAGACAGATACGACCCCAGCGGATACCGGGCGAGTTCGCCGATCCGGGCCGTGTGATGCAACGGCAGACAGCAATGCTGCTCCCACAGGAAGGGCGGCACAGTTCACCTCCGGTAGTCGTGACCTGCGATCCTACGTTTCGCAACACATCCGGAACCGGACCGACGCTAACGCGATGTCTGATTCGTCCGATTAATCAGTACCTTCCTCCCACTGCCCCGAAGGCGGTGCGACATGCGTCGCTTCCTCATATTCCTCGCCACGTTCGCGTCCTGCGCAGCCCTATGGACCATTCCGGCCGCGGCGACCCCGTCCTACTGCGGACTGACCTGGGGCTCACTCGACAAGTCGAGCCCGAAGTATTCGACGGCCACCGTCGCCGATGTCAGGTCGGGCCGCCACGAGTGCTTCGACCGCCTCGTGATCGACCTGTCCGGCCAGCCCACCGGCTACCGCGCCGGCTACGTCGACACCGTCACCATGGACGGCTCCGGCGCGGCGGTCCCCCTGCGCGGCGGAGCGTTCCTCCAGCTGGTGGTGCAGGCCCCCGCCTACGACTCCGCGGGCAACAGCACCTACCGTCCCGCGAACAGCGCGGAACTCGTCGACGTGCGCGGCTACCAGGCCTTCCGCCAGGCGTCCTGGGCCGGTTCGTTCGAGGGCCAGACCACCCTCGGCCTCGGCGTCCGCGCCCGCCTCCCGTTCCGGGTCATCGCCCTCGAGAACCCCGCCCGCGTGGTGATCGACGTCGCCCACTACTGGTGAGCCCGCACACTCCGCGGACCCCTCGGCAACAATGTGGGGATGAGTGGCGTTGAGCAGGACGTGACGGATCCCTATCTCTGGCTCGAGGATGTGACCGACGAGGCCGCGCTGGACTGGGCGCGCGCCCGCAACGAGGTGGTGCAGCAGCGGTTCGCGGCGACGGATCGGTTCGCCGAGCTGGAGCGGCGCGTGCTCGCCATGCTCGACGACGACACCAAGATCGCCTACCCCGGCCGGCGCGGGCCGTGGCTCTACAACTTCTGGCGCGACGCCCAGCACCAGCGCGGGCTGTGGCGGCGGACCACCTTCGAGTCCTACGCCACCGACGACCCTGAGTGGGATGTGCTGATCGACGTCGACGCGCTCGCCGAGGCCGACGGGGAGAACTGGGTCTGGTCGGGTGCGGCGGTCCTGCGGCCCAGCCAGGAGCGCGCCATCATCCACCTGTCCCGAGGTGGCGCCGATGCGACCGTCGAGCGTGAATTCGACCTGACGACAAGGACATTCATCGCACCGGAGGACGGCGGGTTCTACCTGCCGGAGGCCAAGTCCCGGATCGGCTGGATCGACGCCGATACCGTCTACGTGGGAACCGATTTCGGCCCCGGCTCGCTCACCGAGTCCGGATACCCGCGCATCGCCAAGCGCTGGCGGCGCGGCACCGAGTTGTCCGCCGCGGAAACGGTGTACGAGGGAAAGCCCGGCGATGTCTCGATCGGCGCGGGCTACGATCGCCATCCCGGCTACGAGCGCCACTACCTGCACCGGTCGACGGACTTCTTCAACAGCGAGGTGTCCCTGCTGGACGACGGCGCGTGGCGCCTGATCGAAACTCCGACCGACGCCGATGTCGACTGGTACCGCGACTGGCTCCTGGTGCGGCTGAAGACCGCGTGGACCCCGGGCGAGACCACCTACCTTCCCGGCAGCCTCCTGGTCACCGACCTGAACGACTTCCTCGCCGGTGCACGCGAATTCGAGGTGTTGTTCACCCCCGACCCGCACACCTCGCTGGAAGCATGGGGCTGGACCGAGAACCACCTGATCCTCACCACCCTGCGCGATGTGCAGACCGGGCTGCGCGTGCTCACCCCCGGCCCCGACGGCTGGACCAGCGCCGAACTCGCCGATTCACCCGCCATGTCCAGCACCTCGGTGAACAACCTCGACCCGCTCGACGGCGGCGACGAATTCATGCTCACCACCACCGGATTCACCACGCCGACCACGCTGCTCAGCAGTGCCGTCGGCGAGTCGGCCACCGTGCTCAAGCAGGCGCCCGCCTATTTCGACGCCACCGGCATCGAGACCGAGCAGTTCTTCGCGACCTCCGACGACGGAACGGCCGTGCCCTACTTCGTGATTCGTCACCGTGACCGTCGCGGCACGCCCAGCCCGACCATCATGAACGGCTACGGCGGCTTCGAGGTCTCCCGGACGCCCGCGTATCTCGGCTCGGCAGGCATGGCCTGGCTGGAACGCGGCGGCACCTACGTGATGGCCAACATCCGCGGCGGCGGCGAGTACGGCCCCGAATGGCACACCGCGGCACTGAAAGAGCACCGGCATCGGGCCTTCGAGGACTTCGCCGCGGTCGCCCGCGACCTGGTGACCCGTGGCATCACCACCCCGGATCGGCTCGGCGCGATCGGCGGCAGCAACGGCGGCCTGCTGATGGGCGTCATGCTCACCCGCTACCCGGAACTGTTCGGCGCCATCGTGTGCCAGGTGCCGCTGCTGGACATGCGGCGCTATCACCTGCTGCTGGCGGGCGCGTCCTGGGTGGCCGAGTACGGCGACCCGGACAAGCCGGAGGAGTGGGCCTACATCAGCGAGTACTCGCCCTATCAGAACACCGACACCGGCAAGCAGTACCCGCCGATCCTGCTCGCCACCTCCACCCGCGACGACCGCGTGCACCCCGGGCACGCGCGAAAGATGGCGGCGCTGCTGGAATCCCAGGACCGCACCGTCTGGTACTACGAGAACATCGAGGGCGGACACGGCGGCGCAGCCGACAACAAGCAGTCGGCCTACCTGTCCGCGCTGGTGTACGAGTTCTTCACGCAGATGCTGATGGAAGGCCGCCGCTCGGCGTAGGCCTCAGCGGTCGCGCAGCCACTTCTCGACGACGTCGACCGTGGAGTCCGGATTGGTGATCCAGCCGTTGTGCCCCAGTGCCTCCGGCTGGAACCACCGGGTGACCTGCGCGGCGGGCAGTTTGCCCAGCAGGTGGTCGGCGGAGGTCTGCGGCGCCAGGTCGTCACCGGCGATGGTGATCGACAGGACGGGGAACTTCAGCCGCGAGATCCGTTCCTCGTAGTCGATGTCGGCGCCGACGGGTACGAACCGTCCCGTGCGGGCCAGCCGCGCCCAATCCGACATGAGCACCTTGGATTGCCTGCCGTAGGCGCGGCGGCCGAGCATGTCGCCCGGCCAGAACCCGGCCAGGTTCGACGCGACCGCCACCGCGGCCGTGCCGACCAGCATCCCGGGCCCGAGCACGCCGCGATATCCGCGGAAATACGGTGTGCCCGAGGCGACGAGGATCAGCCCCGCGATCCGGCCACGCGCCCTGGCCGCGTACATGACCGAGAGCTGCCCGCCCATGCTGTGTCCGAGCAGGTACGGGGTGCTGTCGGGGAATCGGGTGCGCACCGCCTGCAGCATCGCCGGGAAGTCGATCGAGGCCAATTCGTGGTAGCCGTAGGCACTGTCGGCATCGGGCCGGTGGGTGCTGTCGCCGTTGCCGCGCAGCTCGCCGATGGCCACGTCGAAACCGCGCTGGGCCAGGCGGTCGCCGAAGTACTCGTAGAACTCTCCCGGCACGGCGAGGCCGGGCACGATGACGACCACAGGCCGCGGCGCGTCCGGCGTGACCGGATGCCGGTGCGGGCCGCGCGCCGGAATGAGCCGCACGGGCAATGTGGTTCCGTCGGGAACCTGGATCGGGACGACCTCGACCCGGGGCATCAGGCCCCTACCGCACCGAGAATCACCCGACTCAGCACCTGGATCACGTCGTCCAGCGGCGGCCGTGGGTCCGAGCCGCTCCAGCCGTCGACGACGTAGTTGACCGCGCCGATGATCGCCAGCACGCGCAACTCGTAGTCGCCGGGCGGGATCTCGCCGTGCATGGCGGCGTCCTCGGCGGCACTGGCCAGCAGCGACCCCCACACCCGCCGCAGCTCCAGCCGGAACTTCTCGACCTTGGGGCCCGCGCCGACCACCTCGACCAGCGCCACCCGCGCCTTGCGGGGATCGGCGCCGATCGCCTCGACATAGGCCCGAACGGCGGTCTCGATCTGCTCGAGCACCGGTGCGTCGGTCTTCGCTTCGAGAGCGACGGCGACCGCTTCGCGCGATTGCCGATCGATCTGCTCGTACAGTTCCAACAGCAGCGACTCGCGGCCGGTGAACTCCTCGTAGAACTGACGAGACGAGAGCCCCGCGTCCTTACAGATGGCACCGACCGAACTGTTGGCGTACCCGTCGCGCGCGAAGACCGTCAGGCCTGACTCCAGAAAACGCGCACGCCGCTGGCGTTGCCGGTCCTCTACGGGTTGCCCGGCATACATTCGTCCCGTATTCGCATCCTGTGACATTGTCGCTGACAATACCGAAGGGCCCGATCCCCTCGTCATGGATCGGGCCCTTCGGCCGCCCTTCCGGCTTACCGCGCGTTAGCCGAAAGTTGGCTACAGTCCGCTCAGTTGCCCGAGGCCTGCGCAGAACCGCTGCTGAGCGAGCTGGTGAGCAGGCCGAGCAGGAGGGTCAGAATGTTGCCGTCAGAGCCGTCATCGGTGATGTTGTAAAGCATGTGTCACTCCAAGTTGATGCTTTGTGACTTCGTTGTCACTGGCCATTTGCCGTCTCGGACGATACCGAGCCAAATCTGAACAGGGAGTGTTTTAGAGGAATTTTCTAGAACTTTTTTGTCACCGAACACAAGCCCCAAGAACTTCCGGCTCGCCAAGGCTCAACATGAGCCGATTCGCCCACGAGAACGAGGCGGTCGACAGCACCAGATCGTGAATGTCGGCGTCATCGAAACCCAGCAGGTGCAGCCGTGCCAGTTCCGCGTGCGCGGACCGTGGCGGTCGAGCGGCCAGCGCGGCGGTGAAATCGATGATCGCGTCCCATCGTTCGTCGATCCGTACCGCCACCCCGTCGTCCAGCAGCCGCTGCACATCGCTTGCGCGCTTGGACAACTGAGATGTGAAACGAGAGTGTACCGATGCGCAGTACTCGCAGCCGTTGTACCGGGAAGTAACTGTCGCGGCGAGTTCCCGTTCGGCCCGGGACAGGCCTTCCCTGCTGTAGAAGATGTCCTTGTCGTTGGCACTGCGATGGGCCAGTACCTCGGCGTTCCGGGCCAGCAGGCGGAAGTACGGGCTCTCGCCACGTCGGCCTTCCAGTAGTGGGCGCTGCTGTTCGTCGGCGTCGGCGAGCGCGATGGGTTCGACCCAGGGCACCCAGTCGAGCTGGTCCTGAGTGAAACCCGTTGGACGACGGGCTGTCTCGACGGTCCGAACCTCGGTCATCGTGTCGCTCCGATCAGTTCGAGGCCTTTCAGGGCGTCGGCCCGTGATCGTGGCCGGTCTCGCCGCCCGGATTCTGCAAGGACTCACCGCGTCCTTCTTCGCCCCCGCCGCCTTCGCCTATCTCGCCGAGCGCATCGCTCCCGCCCGCCGCGTCTTCGCCCTGACCTGCCTGACCAGCTCGTTCCTCGGGGCTGGTGTGGTCGCGCAGGTGCTCGCGCCTGCCGCCGTACAAGCCATTGCCGCGCAGGCGGGCGAAGCCAGGGGCGCGGCCACCGCGCTGTACACGTTCGCCCTGTTCCTCGGCGCCAGCGCGGGCCCGCAACTGGCCAACCTGGTCGCCGGGAACGGATTCACCGCCGTGGCGCTAGTCATCGCCGCGCTCGGATTCGGCGGAGCAGCACTGGCTTTAGCCTCGACGAGGGTGCAGCGATCGTGATCCCCGCGACTGCCCGCCGCCCGCCCGCGACGATCGGGCTGCCACGGGTGGAGGCGACGTCGACCGCGGTGCCGCAGTTCGTCGACCGGGACCGATGGTTTCAGCGCTACGAGCAGCTCGGCACCGTGCTCGGCCGCTCGGACATCTACTGGTCGAACGGCGGCTGTCGTTCATCACGCATTGGGGCAGGCACGCGGTCGAGGCACTACGTCCGCTGCACGCCGCGTTACGTGCCGACCTGTTCCAGAATTAGGGGCGCGCCCTGACATGCTCTCCGGTATGACGGTGGGTGACGGGGTCGACTATGTCCGGGTGGTGTTTCGGCTGCCGGACGATCCGGCGGGGTGGCATTCGTTCGGGACGGAGCGGATGTGGGCGGTGCGGCTCGACGAGACTCGGGTTCGGCTGGACAACATCCCTTTTCATGCACGCGATGTCGCGTGCGGCGATGTCCTCGCGGTCGAGGCCGACGACGACGGCGCGCTATGGGCGGGCGGCGTGCTCGAATCGTCCGGGAACTGCACGATCCGGGTCATCCCGGCCGACGGATGTCTGCGTGCGGAAGTTCGCCAGGCGGTACTCGACGCCTTCGAACCGCTCGGGGTCGACGGTGAGGGCAGCCGCACCGGCCTGGTCGCGCTGAACGTCCCGGCGAGCGGCGACATCGAGGAAACCAAAGCCACTCTCGCGCAAGGACATGCCGACGGGCTGTGGTTCTACGACCTCGGTTCGGTGACCGAGCAGTGGCGCACCGCCACCCCTGCGCTTCTCGATCGCAATCCCAGCGACCCGCCGCCCGAGTCGTACGGTCTCGCCTTCCCCGACGATCTCGCGGCCTGCGTCTACAACACCGTCGCGTCCGGCGAACGCCCCGCGCTGGTCGTGGTCCACGACCCCGAGGGCGACTGGATCATCGGCGACGGCTCCGACGACCCGCTCGACCCGGACACCGCGACTCTCGTCCACATCCAGCACGTAGTGGATGCCGACTCCGCCGTCACCGAACTGGCAGCCATGCCACCCGGCAAACTGGCTTGGCGCAATCAACCCGCCGATCCCTGGACCATCGAAGACTTCGCCTACCCGGACGAGTCCGAGACCGACAGACCGGCGCGGTGAGCGGCGGATGTCTGGTCGGCCGGGCTCGAACCGGCGTCCACCCGGGCCAGAGCCGGGCGCTCTTCCACTGAGCTACGACGAGACATCCGCCGGTGCTGTCGGCCGGGCTCGAACCGGCGTCCACCCGGTTAAGAGCCGGGCGCTCTACCGCTGAGCTACGACAACCCCGCGATCGTGCCTCATCACGAGGGCGGGTGTCCACCGGATTGCGGCGACAGTTCGGCGACGTAGCCGGCCTTGATCGGTTTGCCGCTGAAGGCGCCCGCACTGCGAAGGAGCATGGCCCACACCGGGTCTGCGACCGTGACGCCGTGCACGAGTTCGGGAGTCGGGCGGAATGTGCCGACCTGTCCCGGCGGTTTCGGGGCGGTCCAGCCGGCCCGGACAGGGTCGACGCCGACCGATTCGCAGGCCGCGGCCACGTCGGACGCGGTGCAGTCCGCGCGCCCGGCGAGCACTTCCCACGGCAGTGGCAGGGCCGCCCAGACCCGGGTATCCGGGTGCAAGCCTGAGCCCGACACGGAGTGCCAGGCCGCCAGGTCACCGGCGATCAGCATCATCGCCTTGCCGGGGCAGACCGTGTCCAGCAGGTCGCGCGCGCCGCTCGCCGTCAGGCAGGACAACCACGCCGCTCGTGCCGTGTTGTACGCCCCGCACAGCAGGTTCCAGGTCGAGGAGTCGTTGCCCTGGCGCACGACCATGCGCTCACGATCGAATTCGCTGGACTCCCATGCCTTTTCCAGCATCTCGGCTGTCGCGCGCAGCACGGCGAACCACCGGCCGAGGAGCAGGCCGCGTTGTTCGTCGGTGAGGCGGTCGAGAACCTCCGGTGTCGCGTAGACCTGGGCGATCATCCACCAGTCGGTATCGCCATTCTCGCGGCAGCGTGCGAAGAGCAGCTCGGCGATCTCGTCGAACGGATTGTCGCGCCCGGACAAGGTGAACTCGCGGCGAAGCTTGCGCTTGGCCGTGTAGTAGGCCACGAAACATGCCGCGTCCGGGTCGGCCCGGAAGCGATCGAGGGTGAGTTCCGCGGCGAAACCGGCGCGTGCCTGGACCGTGAGCTGCCGCTTGTTCAGCTCACCCGCCAGCTTCTCCGCTTTGGCCGTCAACCGGCGCAATGCCCGGAACCTGCGGTTGTACTGGCGCTTCGAGATGTCCATGCCCGCGGACGTGCGCTGTTGCCGGTTGAGCCGATCGGCGAGAAAGTTCGTGTGCTCAGGGTCGAAACGGATCTCCGCGCCGACCGACTCGGCGAACGCCACGAGCGAGGACGGGGCGTCGGCATCGACCTTCGCGGTGACGTCGAACAGCCGGCTGGTGGCCGCGACTTGGCGCGAGCCACCGACCGGCCGCGCGAAATCCTCGGTCATGGAACTCAACCCGTCCCAGCGCCCCGCCGCCTCCGCGACTCCGGCCAGCAGGCTTCGCTCAGCCCTGCGCAGATCACCCTTCAGGCAGTGCCAGACGAGCTGAGCCACAACCTCAGGCCGGTACCGCGCGCCCAGCGACCGATGCAGCTCGACCAACGCCTTGTCCCGCCCTATAACCATGCGGGTGATCATCACAAAGCCCACGTCACGCGGCAACACCAATTCCGTGCAACGCCGCGCTGGTTCTGGTTGCGCCGACCACTATTGGTTGGCAGGATGGCCCGCACATGATGGACCACTTCGATAGAGCTCGAGACAGCCTGGATGGGCTGTCGGTAGGTGATGCGTTAGGGGCTCAGTTCTTCGTACCTGGGCGATCGGTTTCCGATCTTCTCGCCGGGCGGCCGCCCGCCGGTCCATGGGAGTGGACCGATGACACAGAAATGGCGTGTTCGGTATTCACCGAGTTGCGTGAGCGCGGGCTGATCGACCGCGATGCGCTGGCGGCGACTTTCGCCGATCGGTGCGAGCCGTATCGGGGATACAGCGGCGGCACTGTTGCTGTACTGCACCAGATTCGGGGCGGTCGACCCTGGGCCGGGGTGGCGGGGGCGCTGTTCGACGGGCGTGGCTCGTGGGGCAACGGTGCGGCGATGCGGGTGGCGCCGCTCGGGGCGTATTTCGCCGGGGAGTTCGATCGGGCCGCGGCGGAGGCGGCGTCGGCGGCCGAGGTGACGCATCGGCATCCGGAGGCGATCGTGGGGGCGATGGTCGTCGCGGTGGCGGCGAGCTGGGCGGCCGTCAGTCGCGGAAAGGGCTGTGCGCCGGAGGAACTGCTGGACGCGGTGGATCCGTATCTGGTCGACGGGCGGACGGCGAGCGGGGTGCGGCGCGCCAGGAAGCTCCTCGGTCGGTCGGTGGCCGAAGCCTCCTATCAACTGGGTAATGGTGCGCAGGTCAGCGCGCAGGACACAGTGCCGTTCACGCTGTGGGCGGCGGCGAGTTTCCTCGACGACTATCCCGCCGCGATCACCGCGTGTGTCGAGGCCGGTGGGGATGCGGACACCACCGCGGCGATCGTCGGCGGGATCGTGGCCGCGCGCACGGGGATCGGGACGCCGGGCGGGGTGCCGCAGGAGTGGCTGGCAGCGCGGGAAGCGCTGCCGGCCTGGGTGACAGAGCAAGGGTGAAGGCGCCTTCGGTCAAGGTCGGGTGCGGAACTCCTCGAAGGTCGGGGTAGGGAGTTTGAGCTGAGCGTGGATGTCGCCGCCGAGGCCGAAGTGGCCGATCGCGCCGCCGTAGTTCTGCTGATAGCTCTGCCAGAGGACGATCACGCTGATGACGCGGTTCGCGCCGGGGGTGGCGGGGTCGGGGAAGGGATTGGGGAGGGTGGCCCGGTAGGTGGCGGTGCCGTCCGCGCCGGTGATGAAGACGTTGGGAACGCCGAGCGGACCGGGGCGGGTTGGCGCGGCGGGATTCAGGTCGCCTGAACGTAGGGACATGATCGTGTAGAGCGAGTCGGGGATCAATCCGCTGAGTTCGAAATGGAATTCGGCGTGGTGCTCGTCGTCGCCGATCGCGACCTCTACCGTGCCGCGCGCTTCCAGCCAGCGGCCGAGGGTGACCGGTTCGGTGAGTTTGCGGCCGTCCTCGGGGCGCAGGTCCGGGATGGGTACCTCGTGGAACGGGTAGCTCCGTCGCACCACCTCCCCGGCGTTCGGGAGCTGGTCGGGAGCGAAGACCATCGGGTAGTTGTGCGCGGACAGTGGGGTGTCGGCTGCGACGACGGCGCGTCCCCATCGACGCGTCACCGTGCCGTCGGGCTCCGCCTCGTTGAGGAAACCGACGACGAGGAAATTGCCGTCGGCGTCCACGATTTCGCTGGGTGGGTACAGCGGGCCCTGGGTGGTCGGGGTCAGGTCATAGAGCCGTTTCACCATGCGGACACCACTTTTCGATCGTCGGAGAGTGCGATGCCGTTCGCGTCGCCGACGCGGTCGCGGAGTTTGCGCCAGGCGGCAGTCGCGGCAGCCAGTAGGTGCGGCCGCCGCGGCGGCCACCGGGGCGATCGCCGGCGCGAACGATCCGGAGAGCAGAACCGTGCGCACACCTGAATCACGATGTGCGCGCAGGGCTTCCAGAGTGTCGAGATAGAAGGGCGCGCCGTCTGCGGCGAAGGCGTCGAACCAGCGCTTCCCCGATTCCTCGAGCGCGGCGTACTCGACTCCGCGATAGAGCCGGTAGTAGTGGCGGTTGATCTCCTCGCGCGGAGTACCCGCTGCTGCCAGCTGTTTGATCTCGTCGGTGATGCGCGCGTACTCGCCGCCGTCGTCACCGCGCTCGGCGAGCCAGTGCCGCAGGAACGCGAACATGCTCTTGACGGTGATCAACGTTTCGTCGACATCGAAGAACGCCACGCTCATGCCGACTCCGCCAGGTGCGCGGTGACGGCCTTGCCGAATTGGCGCACCTCGGTCTCGATGACGAACTGCAGCTTGCCGGGATCGTCCACCGAGACCGGTGTCAGCCGGGCGTGCAGGGTCGCGGGCAGCGGGAACAGGAACGAGGTGAACCGCAGGTCCACGTTGTTCCACACGATGTAGAAATGCTCCTGCGGCCTGCGCACCCCGTATTCGAGTTCGAACGCGGCCAGGAACAGCTGGCGCACCGCCTCGATCACCACGATGCCCTGCACGTGCTCGCCGGTCTGATGGTCGAGCAGCAGTTCGTTGTCGCTGTCGAGGCGCAGATCGGCGCGGAAGACGTTCTCGTTTTCCCTGGTCAGCCCGGCCAGCAGCACATTGGAGTGCTGGTACTTGTGTACGTGATGGCGGCGGGCCGGTTCGGCGATCTCGCCGACCACCCGCAGCCTCGCCCCGGCGGTCTGGCCGACATGCTCGAGGTAATCGAGATCGTGCCGGGTGACGCCCTGCCCCAGGTGCACCGTCAACTCCCGATCGGCGAGACGGCCGCTACGCAACAGGGCGACAAGTCCCGACACGGTGTGCACCCGGTCGTCCGCGGAGATTCCGAGAAACCGGTCGGCGACCACGACGAAGGTGGTCGCCACCGTTTCCGGGGCACGGGTGGTGGAGTCGAGTCGGACAACAGACATCCCCGCCGCCGATGGAGGGTTGCCGCCCAGCAAGCCGGGGCTCGCAGCTGGAACTCGTGACCGTGGAACGACAATTATTCGGGCGCAAACCTTTTGAACAGCATTGCGACCACGCTGCGAAAAATCCGACCACGGGCGGAGGAACCCCTGGTCGGCGATGCCTATGCTGTGCGTGACAGTCCGTCACACCCATCCCGGAGGCACCGTTGCCGAACAATCTCGAAGCCAGCATCGACATCGCCGCAGCGCCGGAGCAGGTGTGGTCGATCCTGGCCGACCTGCGCCGCATGCCCGAGCTCAGCCCGACCACGCTGAAGATGATCGCCGTCGGTGGGGTCCGCGACGGCGCCTACACCGTCAACCTGAACAAGGTCGGCTGGAAGGTGTACCCGACCACCTCGCGCATCGTGAGCTACGAGCCCAACAAGTCCTTGGCGTTCCGGATGAATGAGAACCGCACGGTGTGGCGCTACGAGCTCGAGCCGACCGCCACCGGCACCCGCGTTGTCGAGACCCGCACCGTCGACCCCGTCAAGGGCGTGCCCGCCTGGCTGCGCGGGACCATCAAGGTCGCGCTCGGTGGTGAGGAGAAGTTCGAGGCCGACCTGGTCGCGGGCATGAACGAAACCCTCAGCAAGGTCAAGGCCGCCGCAGAGCGCTGACCCGCACAAACCCCGAGAGCCCGCCGGATGATCCGGCGGGCTCTCGTCGTTGCCGGACCGTCAGGGCAGTTCGGCGCGGATCTCGTCGAGTGCCTCCGCGGTCCGCGTGAGCAGCGCCGTCACGGTCGCCAGCTCCTCGGCGGTGAACCGGGCAGCGAGATCGCGTTCCACCGCGACGGCGCGCACGTCACCCGCGGCGGTCACCTCGCGACCCGCCTCGGTCAGCCTGGTCTCCAGCACGTTCTTGTGCCACTCGTGCGGCGTGCGCTCGACCAGGCCGCGGTCCTGGAGGTTGGTCAGGACGGTGTTCATGGTCGGCGGCGTCACCCCCGCCAGCCGGGCCAGCGCCGCGGCGGAGATGCCGGGGTTCTCCGCGAGGTGCAGCAGGGCGCTGTACTGCGGGACGGTCAGCCCGGCCGGCTTCAGCGCGGCGGTCTTCGCCGCGATCAGAGCCTGCTCGGCGCGCTTGATATACGTGCCGAGCCTCTCGGCGGCGGGCATGGACGTCATGCGTGCATGGTATCCGCCCGTCATCACGTAATGCCCTTGACGATCATTAGAGCTCTAATCTACATTTCTGCCCATCACTTGATGTCTGGCATTACATCACTGAGAGGCTTCATCATGATCAGGACCAGCGCAACCATCGCCCTGGCCGTCGCGTGTCTGTCCGCGTGCGGAACCGACGCCGCGCCGACATTGAGCACCGCCTACGAGCTGCCCGGCACTGCGGTGTATCCCGAGGGCATCGCGTTGGACGCCCGCTCCGGTGACAGCTATGTCGGTTCGTTCGCCGACGGCACGGTCTACCGAGCGGCCGCCGGAGCCGAGCGCGCGGAGGTATTCCTACCCGCGGGCACCGACGGCCGTAAGACCACCAACGGCGTGCGGGTCGACCGGGACGGCAGGCTGTGGGTGATCGATTCGGGCGCGGGAGTCGCGGTGTACGACACCGGTTCCCGCGCGCTGCTCGCCCGCTTCGACGTGCCGGGCGACGCACCGCGCTTCGTCAACGATCTCGACTTCGGGGCCGACGGGAGCGCCTATCTGACCGACAGTGTGCGCAACGTCGTCTATCGGGTCACCCCGGACCAAGTGGCCACGGGCCGTGGGGAATTGGGTGTCGCCTACGACCTGGCGCCGGTGCTCGGACCACGCGACGCGAAGACCTTCGAGCTGAACGGCATCGTCGCCGATCAGGCAGGCGCGTATCTGCTCGTCGTCGCGATGTCGGCGGGCGAGCTGTACCGGATCGACCTGACCGGCGCAGAACCGATCCGCAAGGTCGCGCTGACCGGCGGCGATGTGCGCCACGGCGACGGCATGGAACTGCGCGACAACACGCTGTGGGTGGTCCACAACACCGAGAACACCATCAGCCGCTGGACCGTCACCGACCGCGGTGCCGCGGCGACGCGTGATGACGAATTCCATGATCCCGCACTGAATATCCCCACGACGATGGTGCACTCGGGTGATCGGGCGCTGATCGTGTCGTCACAGTTCGACAAGGGCGGCCCGATGGGTGACGCGGGTGCGCCGGGGCAGTTCGTGGTGTCGGCGGTCGACGGGTTCTGAGTCAGCCCTCGCCGACGAATTCCCTGAGGACGGCGACGACTTCGTCGGGCTGCTCGACCTGCGGCGAGTGGCCCGCGTGTTCGACGAGGTGGGTGCGCGCGCCCGCCGCGGCGTAGCGGTTCAGGGTGGCCGTGCTGTCGTAGAGGTGGTCATGCCTGCCGTGCACAGCCAGGACCGGCAGGTCGAGGGCGGCCACCCGCTCGTCGAGCGGGCGTGCGGCGAAGTCGTCGGCCCGTGCACCGACGGCGTAGGCGAGACCGGCGGGGACGGCGGCGCGGAAGTCGCGGACCATCGCGTCGGCCAGGCCGGGCGCGGACTGGTAGCGGAAGCGGGGCGCGAACACGGTCCGGTTGGCCAGGCGGATCACCAGGCTGGGTGCCCAGCGCTGCGCCAGCCGAACTGTCCACGGGCGGACCACCCATTTGGCGACAGTCGGGATGCCGACGGCGTGGTAGTCCGGCGCCTGGCCGATCACCACCACGCGGGCCACCCGCGCCGACACCGCCGCCAGTTCCAGGGCGATCTCGGCGCCGAACGAATGCCCGACCACCGTGACCTGCGACAGGTCGAGCTCGTCGAACAGGGCGAGGATCGGTGCGGTGCGGGCCGCGGCCGTGAAGTCACCGGATTCCGCGCCTAGATCGCGGACATCCACCCTGATCACCCGGTAGTCGCCCGCCAGCCGTTCGGCGACCCCGGCGAACCAGACGACCGAGCCGGGAATGCCGTGCACGAACACGATCACCGGGCCGGTGCGCGAGCCTTCGTCCAGAAACAGCACCTGTCCAGCCTATCGAGGACGCGCCGACGACCGGGTGACCCCGCCTGGTCAGCGCGGTGCCGACAGGTCGGCACGGAACAGGGCGCGCACGCGCTCGACCTGACCCGGCCACACCCTGCGCCAGAACCATCCCGGCAGCAATCGTCCCCGCTCCTCCAGGTCGACACGACCGCGCGGGTGGGAAATGATCCTGGCCTGCCCCGGGTCGTAGGACCGCAGGAAATCGATGGCGCACACCTGCTTCACGTTCTTGTACCCGTAGTGGGCCGGAGCGACCAGCCGCAGCGGAGCGCCGAATCGGTCGGTGAGTTCGGCGCCCGAGAGGCGGTCCGCGAGCAGGACATCGGCGGCGAGGGCGTCGTCGAGGAGCATGGTCGACGAGTAGCCGTCGAGGCCGGTGAACCGGACCCAGCGGGCGCCGGGATGCGGGACGACCAGCTCGGCCAGCAAGCGGTACACGTCGGCGAAACGCACTCCCTCCCATTCCAATCCGACGGCACTCCAGGTGGTGACGCAGTGCAGGTCGCTGGATTGGGTGCGCCGCTCGCCGGCGCCGAGCAATTCCTCGATGCCGAACTGGGCGGGGTGGCGTGCGGTTCCGCCGACCGAGACTCGATGGCCCGGTCCGGAAAGTGCTCGGACACCGCCGAATTGAGGCAGGCCGAACGGTTCGTGCGGTGCGGGCCGCTGGCCCGGCGGCAGTTCACCCGGCATCGCGCATCCTCCGCCCCGCGCGGGCCACCATTCGCGGCACCAGCAGGCGATGGACGGGACGGACGAACGTGAAATACAGGCGCCCCAGCGGATTGCGGTATCGCACCAGCGTTGTCAGCGTTGCCCGGCCGTCGACCACGCGCACCGAGGCGACGAAGTCGAGCATCGGCATGGCTCTACCGGTGAGATGTTCGGTGTCGGACACCGCCTGCTCGGGAAAGGCGTTGCCGCCGAAGATCGCCCGCGTCCAGGCGGCGGGGTCGGTGCCGGCGCCGGGCGGCACGTCGACGGAATAGGCGTCGGCGTAGTCGGGATCGGCGATGGCCGCGGTGGCGAGCGGGGCCGAAACGATCGGCATGGTCAAACCTCCATACTGTCCCGTATGGATTTGACCATACGGTAGCGTATGGGGATGCCGCAAGAGGAGAACGTGAAGTCGGCCGGGCGCAGGTTGACCGCCGACGACTGGGCACAGGCCGCGCTGGACGCCCTGGGCGAAGGCGGGCTGGCCGCGGTGGCGGTCGAACCGCTGGCGAAACGGCTCGGGGCGACCAAGGGCAGCTTCTACTGGCATTTCAAGGATCGGGCCGCGCTGGTCGAGGCTGTGCTCGCGCGGTGGGAGCAGCGCGGGACGCAGGACGTCATCGACGAGCTCGACCAATTGCCAGGGCCCGCCGAGCGATTGCGGCAACTGTTCACCCACGTCATCGAGTACGCCGCGCAGGGCAGGGAGGATCTCGCGCTGCTCGCCTCGGTGGATCAGCCCGCCGTCGCCGCCGCGATGAAGCGGGTCGCCGAACGCCGGATCGATTATGTCGCCGCGCAATTGCGGCTGCTCGGGGTGCCCGATCCGCAGGCCCACACCCGGGCGAGCGTGGCCGTCAGCATCTATCACGGGTTCAATCAGCTGGCCAGGATCGCGCCGCAGACCTTGCCCGCCACCGACGAACTGGTGGACGCGGTGGTCTCGCGGCTGCTCGATCCGCAGCGTTGAAACAGTCGCATGTCCAGCTGGCTTTACCGCATTGTCGGCCCACCAGTGGCGGTAATCGGCCTCGTCGAATACGCTTCGCCGCGGATGAAAACGCCTCATGGAGGGACGAGTGATCACTCCGAACAGGCCGGAGGACGTAGCCGAAGTCCGGCATAGAGTGCCGTTGACGCAGCTGATACACCTGATGGCGGAGTACCAGCAGCTCGGCGCGCACCGTGATACCTACCTCGCGACCCCCGCCGACGACACGTTCGTCCGCGGCTGCGGCATCGTCGCGGGCAGCATCGCCACCATCGGCGTCATCTGCACCGCCGTCGGCGCCTGGCAGGGCGGTGTCGCGCTGCTCGTGATCGCCGCGCTCCCGGTCCTGCTGGCCTTCCGTCGCGGAATCCTCAACCGGCAGAACCGCGCCGCCCGCATCGACCTGTTCGACCACGGCGTCACCGTCTACCGCTCCGGCCAGCGCGTCGCCGGATTCCGCTGGGACAGCACCGAAGTGCGCCAGCAGATGATCCCCTTCCACGACACCACCGCGGTGTCCTACTATCTCGCGCTCACCGGACCAGGCAGCGTCGAAGCCACCATCGACGAAGAAGGCTTCGCCCGCGCCCGCGAATGGGCCCGAGCCATCCAATCCGCCGTCACCGCAACCCAACTCCCCGCCGCCGTCGCCGCCATCGACAACGGCGACACCGTGACTTTCGGCGAAGTCGGCCTCTCCCTCGACGCCCTCCACTTCCAGGGCGAATCCTTCCCCTGGGAGAACATCCAGCTCATCGACGCCCGCAGCGGCCACATCCGCATCAAACTCACCGGCACCTGGCGCTCCCTCACCCCGGTAGGCGCCATCCCCAACTTCTACATCTTCAACGAACTCGCGGAGCGGCTGCGGTTGACCCCGGTGGGGTGAGACAGCGTCCGCGCCACCGCGTTACGCGAAATCCTTCTTGCCCCTGTGACAGACCGAAGGCCGGTCCACTCGGAGAGTGGACCGGCCTTCGTGACTTGCGGGAACTAGTGATCCGGGGGGATCAGAAGTCCATGCCGCCCATGCCACCGGTGGGGTCGCCCGCGGGGGCGGCCTTCTCCGGCTTGTCGGCGACGACGGCCTCGGTGGTGAGGAACAGGGCCGCGATGGAGGCCGCGTTCTGCAGGGCCGAACGGGTGACCTTGACCGGGTCGGCAACGCCGGCGGCCAGCAGGTTCTCGTAGACGCCGGAGTCGGCGTTCAGGCCTTCGCCCTCGGGGAGGTTGGAGACCTTCTCGGCGACGACGCCGGGCTCGAGGCCGGCGTTGAAGGCGATCTGCTTCAGCGGGGCCGACAGCGCGACGCGCACGATGTTGACACCGGTGGCCTCGTCGGCCGACAGGCCGCTGAAGCCGTCCAGCGCGGGGGCGGCCTGCAGCAGGGCGACGCCACCACCGGCGACGATGCCCTCTTCGACGGCAGCCTTGGCGTTGCGCACGGCATCTTCGATGCGGTGCTTGCGCTCCTTGAGCTCGACCTCGGTGGCGGCACCGGCCTTGATCACCGCGACACCGCCGGCCAGCTTGGCCAGGCGCTCCTGCAGCTTCTCACGGTCGTAGTCCGAGTCCGAGTTCTCGATCTCGGTGCGGATCTGCGCAACGCGGCCCTTGATGGCCTCCGCGTCGCCGGCGCCCTCGACGATGGTGGTCTCGTCCTTGGTGACGACGACCTTGCGGGCCTGGCCCAGCAGCTCCAGACCGGCGGTCTCCAGGGAGAGGCCGACCTCTTCGCTGATGACCTCGCCACCGGTCAGGATGGCGATGTCGGCGAGCTGCGCCTTGCGGCGGTCACCGAAGCCGGGCGCCTTGACGGCGACGGACTTGAAGGTGCCACGGATCTTGTTCACGACCAGGGTCGACAGGGCCTCGCCCTCGACGTCCTCGGCGATGATCAGCAGCGGCTTGCCGGCCTGGATGACCTTCTCCAGCAGCGGCAGCAGGTCCTTGACGGTCGAGATCTTGGCCGACACCAGCAGGATGTACGGGTCCTCGAGGACCGCTTCCTGACGCTCGGGGTCGGTCACGAAGTAACCGGAGATGTAGCCCTTGTCGAAGCGCATGCCCTCGGTGAGCTCCAGCTGGAGACCGAAGGTGTTGCTCTCCTCGACGGTGATGACGCCTTCCTTGCCGACCTTGTCCATGGCCTCGGCGATGAGCTCACCGATGGACGCGTCGCCCGCCGAGATACCGGCGGTGGCAGCGATCTGCTCCTTGGTCTCGACCTCCTTGGCGGTGTCGAGCAGCCTGGCGGTGACGGCCTCGACGGCCTTCTCGATGCCGCGCTTCAGGCCCAGCGGGTTCGCGCCGGCCGCGACGTTGCGCAGACCCTCACGCACGAGCGCCTGGGCGAGCACGGTAGCGGTGGTGGTGCCGTCGCCCGCGACGTCGTCGGTCTTCTTGGCGACTTCCTTGACCAGCTCGGCGCCGATCTTCTCGTACGGGTCCTCGAGGTCGATCTCCTTGGCGATGGACACACCATCGTTGGTGATCGTGGGGGCGCCCCACTTCTTCTCGAGCACGACGTTGCGACCCTTCGGGCCCAGCGTCACCTTGACAGCGTCGGCGAGGGCGTTCAGACCCCGCTCGAGACCGCGACGGGCCTCTTCGTCGTACGCAATTGTCTTGGCCATTGCGTTGAGATCCTCCACATGTCTATGGCTGACACACGAGACGACCACAGGTTGGATCGCCCCAAAGTACGCTGGCCAGGTGCGGTGCCCGCGACGGACGACCGAGGGTGTCGATGGAACCCGGCCTCACCGTCCCGACCTGGCACTCAACAGACGCGAGTGCCAAGCCATTTTTAGCACTCGGGTGATGAGAGTGCAAGGTCGCGCCCGGCGCGGAGGAGTACACCGGGCGCGCCCCGCGGGTCAGGACTCGTCCTGCGGCGCCGCCAGGAACTGATTCAGCAGCTCGACGAGTTCGGCTTCTACCACAGCCTTGTCCAGGCCGAGATCACTGAGCACGCCCGTGCCGTTCTCCTGCTCGAGCAACGCCAGCAGGATGTGTTCGGTGCCGATGTAGTTGTGGCCGAGGCGCAGCGCCTCGCGAAAGGTCAGTTCGAGGACCTTTTTCGTCTCACCGTCGAACGGGATGAGCGCGGGGATCTCCCCGCCCGCGGGCGGCAGCGACGCGGTGGCCGCCTGCTGGACCGACTCCAGGGTGACGCCACGGGCCTCGATCTCCTTGGCGGCCAAGCCCTCGGACTGGCGGATCAGGCCGAGGATCAGGTGACCGATCGCGATCTGACCATTGCCCGCCTCGCGGGCGGCCTCCTGGGAGCCGACGACAACCTGCCGGGCGCGTTCGGTGAACTTGGCGAAACCGGCCTGCGGGTCCATGGCCGCGGTGTCGCCGGGCCGCTTGGGGACGAAGCGCTTCTGCGCGGCCTGCTTGGTGACGCCGATGCTGGCGCCGATATCGGTCCAGGAGGCGCCGGAGCGGCGGGCCTGGTCGACGAAGTGGCCGATCAGGTGATCGGCGACCTCGCCCATGTGGTCGGCGACGACCACGGCGTCGGTCAGCTGTTCGAGGACGTTGTCGGGGCGGGCCTTCTTGATTCCGTCGATCAGGTCGTCGAGACGGATTTTCGGAGTGCTCATGCGTCAACTCTAGGTTGACGTCTTGGGATCGTCAACCGTTAGTTGACGAACAATCGGTGGCAGAGTGTCGGCATGGGGAGACTTCAGCGCTCGGCCCGGTGGGGCCTGCGCATTGTGGGGATTGCCGTGACGGTGGCCTGCGTGGTCGGCATGGGCCGGTTCCTGTGGCCGCAACCGGGAATCGATGACCAGCCCGAGTCGACCGAGCGGCAGCTGGCGTTTGTCCGGAACGCGCTCGACGATGGGGCGGATGTCGCTGCGCAGGGGCAGTTTCCGGAGGGGCACTTCTTTCTGAACGCGCTCTACGGCATCTCGTGGGTGCAGGCGGCGCACACCGATCCCAGCCTTCACGACGAAGCGCTGCGCGAATCTCGTTGGGCGCTGGACCGATTGGTGTCCGCGGAGGGACGGGCGGTGTTCAGCCCGACGTTGCAGCCCGCGTATGGGGCGTTCTGGGCAGGATGGACCAACTGGTTGCGTGGGGCGATTCTGTCGCTCGACGCGTCTGATTCCGCTGAGGTGGAGCGCTTTTCCGCGCACAGTGCGGAGATCGCACAGGCTTTCGCCGCCTCGGAGACGCCGTTCTTGCAGGCCTATCGGGGACAGGCGTGGCCGGTCGATTCCACGGTGGCCGTGGCTTCGCTGCGATTGCACGACCAGTTGTTCGACGACAAGTTCGGTGCGGTGACGGCACGATGGCTCGGGGCAGTGCAGAGTCGGCTGGATCCGGCGACCGGGCTGATGCCGCACGAGGTTTCGCCGGACGGGTCCCAGCTCGATGGTGCGCGGGCGACCTCGCAGTCGGTGATCCACCGGTTCCTGCCGGAGATTGATCCAGCCTTCGCGCGCAGTCAGTACGCCCTGTATCGCGAGCAGTACCTGGCCTATCCGGGCGGTTTCGGGCCCGCTTTGCGCGAATACCCGAAGGGGGCCGACGGCGTCGGTGATGTGGATTCGGGGCCGCTTGTCGCCGGAATCAGCTTGTCCGCCACCGTGGTCGGGCTGGGGGCCGCCCGGGTGAACGGTGACAGCGAGCTGGCCACCGCGATCGGCGCCGAAGGCGAACTGCTCGGGCTGCCGGTCGGTCTGCCCGGGTCGAAGCGGTATGCGTTCGGGCTGGTGCCGATCGGGGACGCGTTCGTGGTGTGGTCGTCGACGGCTCGGCTGCTGACCGGGGAACCGCCGGTCGACGAGGTCGGCCTGCGTTGGTGGTGGCGGGCGCCGTGGTTGATCGTGCTCGTTCTGATCGCCGTTGCCCCCTGGACAAGGAGACTCGTCGCGGCGCTGGGCGGCGACGCCCCCAGGCAGCGGCCGTGATCGGACCGCTGCCCTGGGGAAGCCTCAGTCGCGCGGACGACGTAACCGCAGCCGCGCCGACCCGCGGATCGCCGGACGGCGGATCTGCGGGATCCGGCTCTGTGCCCGCCGCTGGGCCCGCCGCTCGGCCGGCTTGTGCTGCCAGGTCTCCGGGCGCGCCGCGACCCAGCGCGCCGAGCGCCAGGCGAACGGGATGTGCGCCAGGTAGAGGGCGACCAGGATGAGCAGCAGGACGATCGGGTAGGTCACCAGCAGGGCGGCGGCCAGGGCCGTCAGCACCAGCAGGCCCGCGGCCGCCTGGGGAGCGACCGACACCGACTTCATCGCCAGGGTCGGGATGGTGCTCACGCACAGCAGCGCGGCGAAGATCGTCCAGGCGGCGACGAAGGCGAAACCGTCCCACCAGCCGTCGCCGAACTGCACCTTCAGCGCGATCGGGACCAGCGCGATCAACGCGCCAGCCGGCGCGGGCACGCCGACGAAGTACTCCCGCGCCCAGTTCGGGCGGGAGTCGTCGTCCAGCAGGGTGTTGAACCGGGCCAGGCGCAGCACCAGGCTCACCGCGAACAGCAGGGCCACGATCCAGCCCGCGCTGTAGCCGTCGAGCAGGGTGACATAGAGAACGAGCGCGGGGGCGACGCCGAAGGAGATCGCGTCCGAGAGCGAGTCCAGTTCGGCGCCCATCTTGCTCGTGGCGTCGAGCATCCTGGCCAGGCGGCCGTCGAGGGTGTCGAGCACGGCGGCGGCGCCGACCATGGCCAGCGCCACGTCCAGCTCGCCGTCGAGCCCGAATTTCACCGCGGACAGGCCCGCACACAGCGCGAGGATGGTGACGACGCTGGGCAGCAACCGCACCGAGCGCGGGCGCTTACGGCGTGCGGCCTGTTCGATCATCCCAGCACAGCCAGGACGGTCTCGGCCCCGATCGTGCGCTGGCCGGGCGCGACCAGCAGTTCGGTGCCGACCGGGAAATAGGTGTCGACGCGGGAGCCGAACCGGATCAGGCCGTAGGTGTCGCCGATGGTGAGCACATCGCCGACGCGCGCGTCGCAGACGATGCGGCGCGCCAGCAGACCGGCGATCTGCACGACGACGACCTGCTTGCCGTCGGCGGTATCGATGAGCATGCTGTTGCGCTCGTTGGCGTCGCTGGCCTCGGGCAGATCGGCCGAGAGGAACTTGCCGGGCTGGTGCAGCACCTCGCGCACGGTCCCGGACACGGGAACACGCTGCACGTGCACATCGAGCACGGACAGGAAGATGCTGACGCGCGGCAGCGGCTGATCGCCGAGTCCGAGCTCGGCGGGCGGCACCGCGGTATCGACGAGGGCGACCTCACCGTCGGCGGGCGCGACGACGATGCCGGGCCGGTTCGGCGGCACCCGGTGCGGATGCCGGAAGAAGGCGGCACAGGCGGCAGCGGCGGACAGACCAGCCCGGCGCACCCATTTGTTCCGGCCGCCGACGACCGCGACCGCCAGCGGCACCGCGACAAACGGCAGGCCGGCGGGGTGCAGCGGAGGTACAGCGGCCCGCACCAGGTCGACCATGTGGCCGACGGCGGTGGTGTCGGGCGTGCCGGGCGGGGTGGGGCGGCGTGCCACGGGCTCCCTCTTTCATGATGTGACGACAACGCAAGCGTTCACACCTTACGGGAACCCCACCGCTTCCACCCGTGGTCAGTGTGCCGCTTTACGTCCTGTGAACAGCTTCACCAGGAACAGCAGGATGCAGGCGCCCGCCAGACAGGTGAAGAAACTGAAGATCCAGCCTGCGCCCTCGACGTCGACGCCGAAGAGGCTGAGCAGGAAGCCGCCGAGCAGGCCACCGACGATTCCGACGACGATATTGAGCAGGATCCCCTGCTGCGCGTCGGTCTTCATGAACTTGCTCGCAATCCAACCGGCGAGGCCGCCGATGATGATCCAACTGATTATCCCGAGTCCAAGCATGGTGTCCTCGTTCCCTCGATGGGTCGGCGAGCAATCGCCTTGTCTCCAAGGTACCCCGTAACAGTTGTGACATATGACACGACTTAGCGGACCGATGCCGTTAATATGAGGACGCCTCATGTCTGCACGTTCACATGTTGTCCATGCGGGAGTCATGGGTGATGAGCGACGGATTTCGATGCTTCGGGTACACCCAGCGGGCAACCGCAGGTTGACAGGTACAGAGGAGACGCATAATGGCTGCTCGAATCGCCCAGACGACTGGAGCTGAGCACACCGCGATTCTCGGTTTGGGCGTCTATCGCCCCGCCCGGGTGGTCACGAACGACGAGGTCGCGGGTCCGATCGACTCGAGTGACGAGTGGATCCGCACCAGATCGGGAATCAAATCCAGGCGCTTCGCCTCCGCCGACGAAACCATCCAGAGCATGAGTGTCGCCGCCGCACAAGGCGCGCTGGCTTCGTCCGGTGTGGCCGCCGACCAGGTCGACTGCGTCATCGTCGCAACCTCGACACATCTACTACTCACCCCCGCCATCGGGCCGCAGATCGCCACCGATCTCGGCATGACCGGCGCGGCCGCGTTCGACATCTCGGCGGGCTGCGCCGGGTTCTGTCACGCGCTGGCGATGGCCTCGGATCTCGTGCGCGCAGGCACGTCGAAGAACGTGCTGGTGATCGGGGTCGAGAAGCTCACCAACACCGTTGATTTCACCGACCGCGCGACGGCGTTCCTGTTCGCCGACGGCGCGGGTGCTGTCATCGTCGGCCCGGCCGAGGAACAGGGCATCGGCCCGACCGTGTGGGGCTCGGACGGCACCCAGCACCACGCCATCCGCCAGAACAAGGACTGGATGGAGTTCTTCGCCGAAATCGATGAGAAGGGCACCGACGCCGTCCGCCCCTACCTCGCGATGGAGGGCACCGCGGTGTTCCGCTGGGCGGCGCACTCGCTGGAGAAGGTCTGCCGCGACGCGATCGACCGTGCGGGCCTGACCACCGACCAGCTGGACGCGATGATCCCGCACCAGGCCAACGGCCGGATCATCGAGATCATGGCCAGGGTGCTGAAACTGCCCGAGGACTGCGCACTGGCCAACGACATCGAGGAAGCCGGCAACACCTCGGCAGCATCGATTCCGCTGGCCATGGAGGCCTTGCTACGCAAGGGCGAGTCGAAGCCGGGCGATACGGCCCTGCTGATCGCCTTCGGCGCCGGACTGTCCTACGCCGCACAGGTTGTCACCCTGCCTGCCTGGAAATAGCCGACCAGCAACCGAGCCCACCGCTGCGGTGGCCTGCCCCGAGCAGGCCATCGAGCGGCGGGCTCGCCGTGTCCACCCTGTCCCACTTGCACCAACCCGGACAGGCTGGCAAACTCTTCGCTACCGACGTTGCTGACCGACGATGCTCAGCCCAGCGTTCCCGTCGTCAACCCCGAGGTGATCGGCCGTGAAACTGCGCTCATTCCTGCCACGCAGGCACATCAACGACGTCCCCTTGCTGCCTACCATCGAACCGGACGACAGCTTCGCGCTGCGCGCCGCGTTCACCCGCCGTAAACGCGACGAACGCCTCGAACGCCTGCTCACCCCCAGCGAACTCGACCTGGTGCTGCACCACCAGCTCTGACCACCGCCGTCCCTCCGGCGAGGAGGATACTTCTACGGGTGAGCACTCCAGCGGTAACCAAACCGGCCATTCTGAGCGTTGACGACGACCCCGGTGTCTCCCGGGCGGTGGTGCGCGATCTGCGCCGCCGCTACGGCGCGGACTACCGGATTCTGCGGGCCGAATCGGGACCGCAGGCGCTCGAGGCGCTGCGGGAGATGAAGCTGCGCGGCCAGCCGGTCGCGGTTCTGATCGCCGACTACCGGATGCCCGGCATGGACGGCATCGAATTCCTGGAGCAGGCGATGGACCTGCATCCCTACGCCCGCCGGGTCCTGCTGACCGCCTACGCCGACACCAATGCCGCGATCGACGCGATCAATGTCATCGATCTCGACCACTATCTGCTCAAGCCGTGGGACCCGCCGGAGGAGAAGCTCTACCCGGTCCTCGACGGGCTGCTCGATGCCTGGCGCAGTGCCGAACAGCGACCGGTGCACGAGACGAAGGTCGTCGGCGATCGCTGGTCGCCGCGGTCGTCGCAGGTGCGAGAGTTCTTGGCGCGCAATCAGTTGCCGTACCGCTGGTACCCCCTGGACGAGCCGGAGGGCGCCCGGCTGCTGGAGGCGGCGGGCGCCGATCCGCTGACCTGTCCGGTGGTGATCACCGCCGCGGGCACCGCCCTGATCCAGCCCAGTGACAGCGAGCTCGCCGAAAACGTCGGGCTCGCCGTCGAACCGAGCGGCGACTTCTACGATCTGATCGTCGTCGGCGGCGGACCGGCCGGGCTCGGCGCCGCGGTGTACGGCGCGTCCGAGGGTCTGCGCACGGTGCTGGTGGAGCGCACCGCCACCGGTGGGCAGGCCGGGCAGAGTTCGCGGATCGAGAACTACCTGGGCTTTCCCGACGGGTTGTCCGGTGCGCAGCTGGCCGACCGGGCGCGCAGGCAGGCGGCCAAGTTCGGCGCGGAGATCATCACCACCCGCGATGTCGTCGGGCTCGAGGTCAACGGGTCGGCGCGCACGGTGCGTTTCGCCGACGGCGGCAAGCTGTGCGCGCACACGGTGCTCATCGCCACCGGCGTCGACTACCGGCGTCATCCGGCGCCGGGTGTCGACGAATTCTCCGGACGCGGTGTGTATTACGGCTCGGCGATGACCGAGGCGGCCGACTGCGCCGAGCAGGACGTCTACATCGTCGGCGGCGCCAACTCTGCCGGGCAGGCGGCGGTGTTCCTGTCCCGCAACGCTCGTCGCGTGCACATCGTGGTCCGTGCCGACGCGCTGGAGAAGTCGATGTCGCACTATCTGATCCAGCAGATCGCGCAGATCCCGAACATCGTGGTGCACACCGAGACCGAGGTGGTCGGCGTCGACGGTGACGATCACCTGGAGCGGATCATCCTGCGCGACAACCGGACCGGCACCGAGGACAAGGTCGACGCGCAGCGGTTGTTCCTGTTCATCGGCGCCGCGCCGCAGACCGGCTGGCTCGACGGCGTCGTCACCAGGGACGAGGCGGGCTATGTGCTCGCCGGTCCCGACCTGATGATCGACGGCGCCCGCCCGCCGGGCTGGGAGCTGCCACGGCCGCCGCACCACCTCGAGACCAGCGTGCCCGGCGTGTTCGTCGCCGGTGACGTGCATGCCGAATCCGCCAAGCGGGTGGCCTCCGCGGTCGGCGAGGGCGCGATGGCCGTCATGCTCGTCCATAGGTACCTGGCGTAGGAGCGGGAATGACCCTGATCTGCGATCCGAACGAACTGCGCACGCTGTTCCTGTTCGAGAAGCTCGACGACGACCAGCTGGCGCAGCTGTGCGACGCGGGCCGGATCGAGTACATCGACCCGGGCCCGGTGTATCGCGAGGGCGAGCCCGCCACCTGCTTCTACGTGCTGATCGACGGCGAGGTGCGGCTGACGAAGCTGTCCGGCGGCACCGAGATCGAGATCAACCGCACCGACCACCGCGGCGTGTACGCGGGCGCGTGGACGGCCTACCTCGGCGACAAGGTGAGCCAGGACTACGCGGGCTCGATGTATGTCCTGCGGCGGTCCCGGTTCCTGGTGCTGGCGGCCGCCGACTTCGCGCGCATGATCACCGACTGGTTCCCGATGGCGGTGCACCTGCTCGAGGGCGCGTTCTTCGGCGGGCAGAAGACGGGTCAGCGGATCGCGGAACGGGAACGGCTGCTGGCGTTGGGTTCGCTGTCGGCCGGGCTGACCCACGAGCTCAACAATCCGGCCGCCGCCGCCGTCCGCGCCACCGCGGGCCTGCGTGAACGCGTCGCGGGCATGCGGCACAAGCTCAAGATGATGGCCGAGGGCAAGTTCACGCCCGAAGCGTTCGTGAAGCTGGTCGAACTGCAGGAGCAGGCCGCCGAGCAGGTCGCCAAGGCGCCCGAGCTGTCCCCGCTGGAGGCGGCCGACCGCGAGGACGGGCTCGCCGACTGGTTCGACGAGCACGGCATCGCCGACGGCTGGAACCTCGCGCCGACCTTCGTGCAGGCCGGTCTCGACATCGACTGGCTCGAAGGCGTGCACGCGACGCTCGAGGCCTGCCAGACGCAGGTGTTCGAGGGCGCGATCCGCTGGCTGAACTACACCATCGAGACCGAGCTGCTGATGAACGAGGTCGCCGACTCGACGGCCCGCATCTCCACCCTGGTCGGCGCCGCCAAGCAGTACTCGCAGATGGACCGCGCGCCCTACCAGGTGGTCGACCTGCACGAGCTGCTCGACTCCACGCTGGTGATGCTCAACCGCAAGCTCGGCGACGGCGTGCAGGTGATCAAGGACTACGACCGGGCGCTGCCGCCGATCCCCTGCTTCGCCGCCGAACTCAACCAGGTGTGGACCAACCTCATCGACAACGCGGTCTACGCGATGGGCGGCACCGGCACGCTGACCGTGCGCACCTACAAGGAGAACGACTGCGCCGCCGTCGAGATCGGTGATACCGGACCTGGCATCGCGCCCGAGGTCAGGGGCCGGATCTTCGAGCCGTTCTTCACCACCAAACCGGTCGGCGACGGCACCGGACTCGGCCTCGACATCTCGTTCCGGATCGTGGTCAACAAGCACAATGGCGATATCCGGGTCGAATCCGAACCGGGCAACACCCGTTTCATCGTCCGCTTGCCGCTGGACCCCCAGGCGGACAACGACAGCACACCGTCGAACACAGGAGATCAGTGATGTCTGAAGAGTTCGAAGGAATCGACCCGACGGCGCCGCCCAGCGGGGCCGGTTGCGCGGAGTGCGACGCCGCGGGCGGCTGGTGGGTGCATCTGCGGCGCTGCGCCGAATGCGGGCACGTCGGGTGCTGTGACAGCTCGCCGAGTCAGCACGCGTCGAAGCATTTCGCCTCGACCGGGCACCCGTTCATGCAGAGCTACGAGCCGGGCGAGGACTGGTTCTACAACTTCCACACCAGCGAGATGTACAGCGGCGGGCCCGAACTCGCGGCGCCGACCAGTCACCCGATCGACCAGTCCGTGCCGGGACCGGCCGACCGAGTGCCGGCGAACTGGCAGTCACTGGTCCACTGAGCAGCGCTTAAGGCGTACCTCCGCCTTCGCTCCGGCGGTGCGCAGGTCTGGCGAGGGCTGCGCCCGCTGCGCTAGCTGGGCTTGATCCCGGCGGCCTCGGCGACGGTCTTGTCGGCGTTGCCCGGTGCGAGGCAGACCAGCTTCGCGGTACCGAGCGCCACGTTCGGGCTGCCCTCGAAGGGGCCGCCGGGATGGGCCGCCAGGATCTGCTCGATCGCCTGCTTCTCGCCGTCGGTGTCGAGCTCGTTGAACTGCGCACAGGTGATGGCGGCGCCGGCGGCGGGCGCGGCCGTCGTCGCGGCGGGCTTGGTGGTGGCGCTCGCGCTGGCGGTCGGCGTGCCCTTGCGCAGGCCGTTCGCGTCGGTGGCGTCGTCGGAACCGCATCCGGCCACCGTCAGGCACAGCGCCCCAGCAGCCAGGACGACGAGGGAGATTCGATTCATCTGCAGCTTTCCCCGGTGGGTCGTTGCGCCGGCACCTCCGGCGCGTCCGGTGCAGCGTACCGGCTGGTTGCGGTGGTTCGTCATGTCAGCCACTTTCGGCCCCCGACCTTGGGGTCTGCCTAACGATCCCTGATCGTCCGAGCGGATTCGCCGGGACGCGGCAGAATGGGACAGTGGCTGAACTATCGCTCACCGCCCGGCTCAACCCCTCGGCAGCCGACGCCCGGCGCGGGGTGGTGCGTCTGCATCCCGAGACGCTCACCGCGCTCGGCCTGCGCGAATGGGACGGCATCGGGCTGACCGGGGCACGCCGGACAGCGGCGGTGGTGGCGAAGGCGCCCGCGGGCACCCCGCCGGGGGTGGCGCTGCTCGACGACGTGACGCTGTCGAATGTGGGGCTGCGGGAGAACGCGGCGGTCACCGTCGCGCCGGTCACCGTCTACGGCGCCAGGCAGATCTCGCTGAGCGGATCGGCGCACGCGACGGCCAGTATTCCGGCGGCCACCTTGCGGCAGGCGCTGCTGGGCAAGGTCGTGACGGTCGGCGACACGGTGTCGCTGCTGCCGCGCGATCTCGGCCCCGACATCAGTTCGGCGGCGGCGACGCAGGCGCTCTCACGCGCGTTCGGCATCGCCTGGACCACCGAACTGCTCACCGTCACCGCGATCGAGCCGATGCCGGGACCGGTGAGTGTGCAACCCAATTCGGCCGTCGGCTGGGGTCGCGGCGCGGCCGCGATCATGCACGCCATGGAGCGCGACTCCGACGCCGACGAGAACGGAATCCCGGCCGCTCTGGTGTCGGTGAGTTCGGGGAGCGCGCCGATCCAGGTCGAGGATCTGGCGGGGGTACAGGGGCAGGCGGCCAAGCTCGCCGAGTGGCTGAGCCTGGCGCTGGACGAACCCGAACTGCTGAAGACGCTCGGCGCACCCGCTCATCTGGGCGTGCTGGTCACCGGTCCGGCCGGGGTCGGCAAGGCGACGCTGGCCAGGGCGGTCGCCGCGCCGCGCCGCCTCGTCGAACTCGACGGGCCCAGTGTCGGCGCGATGGAGAGCGGCACCCGGTTGCGCGAGGTCGCCGAGGCCGTTGGCGATGTCGCCGCCGGGCGGGGCGGGATCCTGCTTGTCACCGATATCGACGCGCTGCTGCCCGTCGACGCCGAACCGGTCGCCACCCTCATCCTCGACCAGTTGCGGGCCGCGATGCGCTCGCCGTGCGTCGCCCTGCTGGCCACGACTGCCCATCCCGCACAGGTGGATTCGCGACTGCGCGGGCCGGATCTCTGTGATCGCGAACTGGCACTGCCGCTGCCGACCGCGGTGGTCCGGCGCGCACTGCTCGAGCAACTGTTGCGCAAGGTGCCAGCCGGGACCCTCGACTACGACATGATCGCTTCGCGGACACCGGGTTTCGTGGTCGCCGACCTCGCGGCGCTGTGCCGGGAAGCCGCGGTCAGGGCGGCGGGCCGGGCCAGCCGCGATCAGACCGAGCCGGAGCTCACCCAGGACGATCTGGTCGGCGCGCTGGATGTCATCCGGCCGCTGTCGCGTTCGGGGACAGAGGAATTGGCGATCGGCTCGCTCAACCTGGACGACGTCGGCGATATGGTGGAGACCAAGCAGGCTCTCACCGAGGCGGTGCTGTGGCCGCTGCGCCACCCCGATTCGTTCGCCCGGCTCGGCATCGACCCACCGCGTGGCGTGCTGCTCTACGGCCCGCCCGGCTGCGGCAAGACGTTCCTGGTGCGCGCGCTGGCGGGGACCGGTCAGCTGAGTGTGCACGTGGTGAAGGGCGCGGAGCTGATGGACAAGTGGGTCGGTTCCTCCGAGCGCGCTGTCCGCGAATTGTTCCAGCGCGCACGGGATTCCGCGCCGTCGCTGATCTTCCTCGACGAGGTCGACGCGCTCGCCGCGCGCCGCGGCCAGAGCAGCGACTCCGGTGTCTCGGACCGGGTGGTCGCCGCGCTGCTCACCGAACTCGACGGCGTCGAACCGCTGCGCGACGTGGTCGTCGTCGCCGCGACGAACCGGCCCGAGCTGATCGACCCGGCGCTGCTGCGCCCCGGTCGGCTGGACCGGCTGGTGTTCGTGCCGCCGCCGGACGCCGCCGCCCGGCTCGACATCCTGCGCACCGCGGGCCGCTCGGTGCCGCTGGCGGCTGACGTCGACCTGGCCGCACTGGCCGCCGACCTCGACGGCTACTCGGCCGCCGACTGCGCCGCCCTGCTGCGTGAGGCCGCGCTGTCGGCCCTGCGCCGCGATATGGCGGCCGCCGACGTCACCGCGGACGACGTGGCCACCGCGCGCCGCACCGTCCGGCCGTCGCTCGATGCGGACCAGGTCGAGTCGCTGCGCCGGTACGCCGAGAGCAGGGCTTGACCCACCACCCCGCGTCACCGACGACGTCGCAGCTAGAAGGGCGTTTCGGCGAGTATCGTCAAGCTGTGCCCACGTTTGGGGATGGTGTGGATGCGGTCTCGGCGTTCGCAGGCGCCGCGATCGCGGGGATCGCACTGTTCGTGCCGTTCACCTCCCGCTCCAGCTCGGTGATCGACACCCCCTATCAGATGGCCAGCTGGGCAAACAGCATTCCCCGCGCGACGACCCTGGGACTGATCGTCGCCGTCGTCGTGGCCGTGCTGATCCGGCCGGGACTCGACTGGCTCGTCGCCGCCTGCGCCACCGCGGCGCTGGGGCTCAACTATTTTGTCGGCCACGCCATGGACTCGGCCGAGGTCCTCACCACTCAGAACTATGTGAACGCGCTGTTCGGCGGCGTGATCTTCGGCGCCCTGTGCCTCTGTTCCCTGCAGATGCGGTGGGCCGCAGCCGGTTTCGCACTCGGCTCGGTGGCGGTGTTCGTGTACGGCCAAGTGATCGCGCTGGTCACCGAGAATACGTTGACGACGACGGACCGGGCCGTGCACAGCCCGTCGGGGCTGATCATCGCCGCTGTCGTGCTGCTCGCCGTGAACTCCGTCCGGCACCGGCACACCATCAAGCCGCCCGCCGTGCCGCAGCTCACCGCCGATCTGCCGATGGTCCCGATCGTGTCCGCGACGATCCTCGCGCTGTCGGTGTTACTGGCCACCGAATGGCTCCAGCGTGAGTTCAGCGGGGGACACCGAGGCTTCTGGCCCATAGCGCTCGCGGTGGCGGTCACGGTCTTCGCCGCGTTCGTCGCGGCCACCCTGCTGCCCGGCCGCGACGGGGCGGCTGTCCTGGTCGCCGTCAGCCTGGCCGCCGCGGGCGACTCGGTCATCGACGGCCCGAGCCTGGGCTGGAAGATCGTGCTGGTGCTCGGCGCGGCGGCCGCGGGCATCCTGGCCGGCCTGCGCTGGGCCTCGCCGTTGGCCGTCCTGTGCGGCACCGGCGCGCTCTGCGTGTTCGTCACGTTCTCCGAACGCCTGCCGTGGACGTTCGTCTGGATGGTCGGCACGCTGGTGCTGGCCGTGGTCGCCGGGTATGCGTTCGGCTCGATCCGGGTCAGCTACGGGCCCAGTGCCGTGCTCGGACTCGGCGCCGTGTACCTTCCGTCGATCCTGTGGTCGATTCCCACCGGTCTGCGGAATTGGCCGACCGGCGCGGAGCCGGTGTCCGAAGCCACCGCAGGCCGGGCCGCGCTGGCCATCACGATCGGCGGCGCGGCCGCGCTGCTGCTGCTGTACCGGATCCGGTCCGCCGAACCAACGCCTGCGGTCACGCCATAGCCGTACCCGGCGCGACATGGTTCGCCGCGCGCCGCTCGCTGAGCGCGACATCCCAGGTGAGCGGGGTGTGCGCCGGTATCGTCGAACGGTGCCCAAGATCGGGGATGGTCTGGACGCGGTCACGGCCTTCGCCGGGTCCGCGGCGGCCGGAATGTCGCTGTTCCTGCCGTTCACCTTCGGTGCGGGCGCCGAGGACAATTCGCCCTATCACGTCACCAGCCTGATCAACAGCGTCCCGCGCGCGGCCGCGCTCGGGCTCATCGTGGCGGTCGTCGTCGCCGTGCTGGCCAGGCCGATCAACCGGCCCGGCCTGATCTGGCTCACCGCGACGGCCGGGGCGGCGGCGCTGGCGGTCAACTACTTCGTCGGGCGGACGATGGTCTCGGCCGACGTGCTCACCACCCAGAACTACATCGACTCGCTGTGCGGCGGCGTGCTGTTCGGCGCGCTGGGCATCTGCGCGTGGCGGATGCGCTGGCCGGCGACCGGTTTCGCGCTCGGCGTGGTGGTGGTGTTCGTCTACGGCGAGGTCGTCGCCGTGTTCACCTCGAACTCCGCGGCGACGGCGGACAAGTCGGCGCACACCCCTGTCTGGTTGATCGTCGCCGCGGTCGTGCTGCTCGCGGTGAACACCCTGCGTCATCGGCACGGCGTCATGCTGCCCGCCGTACCGCGCCTTGCCGCCGATCTGCCGATCAGCCCGATCGTGGCCGCGACCGTGGTGTCGCTGTCGCTGCTGGTCGCCACCGAATGGCTCGGCCGCGAGTTCGACGGTCGTCGCGGGAACTTCTGGCAGATCGCCCTCGCCGTGGCGATCACCGTCGTTGCCGCGTTCGCCGCGGCCACCCTGCTACCCGGCCGCGACGGCGCCGGTGTCCTGGTCGCGGTCAGCGTGGCCGCGGCGGCCGACTCGCTCGGTGACGCCTCCGGTCTCGGCTGGCATCTCGTGCTCGTCCTTGTTGTCGGCGCGGCCGCCGTCCTGGCGGGCCTGCGCTGGGGGACTTCGTGGGGTGTCCTGCTCGGCGCCGCCGTGATCTGCGTGTTCGCCTCGGTCGCACAACGTTTCCCGTGGTCGTACACCTGGACTGCCGGGACGATCCTGGTGACTTGCGTCGCGGGCTTGGCGGTCGGCTCGATCCGGGTCAGCTACCTGCCGAGCGCCGTGCTCGGACTCGGCGCGCTGTACCTGCCCTCGATCCTGTGGTCCATTCCCACCGGGGATCGGCAATGGCCGACCAGCACGACCGTCGCCGACGAGAGCACGCCGGCCAGAGCCGCACTCGCCATCATCGTCGGCGCCGCGGCGGGCCTGCTCCTGCTGTACCGGATCCGTCCCGCCGCATCGGAAAACGCGACCGTGTCATAGCCGAGCCCCCCGCGACATGGCCGACGCGACAGCCGCGGTACCGGCGCACATCCCGGCATCGCCCGTAGGATCGGAGCGAGCTACTCGACCGCTACCGACCCGACGGAGGAGAGTTGCTCGCCGTACTGCTCGTCCACGCGCTGGCCGCCCTGGTGGCACCGCTGTGCGTACGAGTGCTGGGCCGCAACGCTTTCTACCCGCTGGCCCTGGTCCCGCTCGGCAGCCTCGGCTGGGTGATCGCGCACTGGGGAACGACCGTGCGCACGCATACGCAATGGGCGCCGCAGATCTCGATGGACATCGACCTGCGCTTCGACTCGCTCGCCGCGGTGATGTGTGTGCTCGTGCTCGGCATCGGCGCGCTGATCCTGGCCTACTGTGGCCGCTATTTCGAGCGCGACGAGGCCAGGCTCGGCGTATTCGCCGCTGAGCTCATGGGTTTCGCCGGCGCCATGTTCGGCCTGGTCACCAGCGACAACATGCTGCTGCTCTACGTGTTCTGGGAAATCACGACGGTGCTGTCGTTCCTGCTCGTCGGGCACTACGCCGAACGCGCGGTCAGCCGGCGGGCGGCGATCCAGGCGCTGCTGGTGACCGGTGCGGGCGGGCTGGCGATGCTGGTGGGGATCGTCATCCTCGGGACGCGCTACGGCAGCTTCCTGCTCTCCGATCTGCTCGCGACCACACCGCCCGCCGGGACCGCGGTCTCGGTGGGGATCGTGCTCGTGTTGATCGGCGCGATCAGCAAATCGGCGATCGTGCCGCTGCACTTCTGGCTCCCCGGCGCGATGGCGGCGCCGACCCCGGTGAGCGCCTATCTCCATGCCGCCGCGATGGTGAAGGCGGGCGTCTACCTGGTGGCCCGGCTCGCGCCCGCGTTCGCGCAGACGACACCGTGGCATGTGCTGCTGCTGCCGCTCGGTGTCGCCACGATGTTGCTGGCGGGCTGGCGGGCGATCCAGGTGCACGATCTGAAGCTGGTGCTGGCGTTCGGCACCGTCAGCCAGCTGGGTCTGCTGATCACGATGATGGCGATCGGCACGCCGGACGCGGCGCTGGCCGCCATCACGCTGCTGGTGGCGCACGCCCTGTTCAAGGCGAGCCTGTTCATGGTGGTCGGCATCATCGACCACGGTGCGGGCACGCGGGATCTGCGCCGGTTGTCCGGGCTCGGCAGGCGAGCGCCGTGGCTGTGCGCGGTCGCGGTGATCGCGGCGTTCAGCATGGCGGGGCTGCCGCCGTTGCTCGGGTTCGTCGGCAAGGAGTCGGCACTGAGCGCACTGTGGTCGACCGAGGTGGTGAGTACGCAGGCGAAGGTGGCCTTGCTGGCGGGTGTTGCCGTCGGGTCGGCGTTCACGATGGCCTACAGCATCCGATTCGTGTGGGGCGCTTTCGGTGTCACCGCGAATCCCGAGCGCGTGGTGACCTGGCACGCGCCGGGTCCGCTGCTGCTCGGGCCGCCCGCGGTACTCGCGGTGGCCGGGCTCGCGGCCGGTCTCGACACCCACGCTGTCGACCGGTGGCTGCGTCCCTACGCCACGTCACTGCCCGGCGTCCTGGACACCCACCTCGCGCTGTGGCACGGCTTCACCGGACCGCTCGCGCTGACGGTGCTGATCGTCGCGGCCGGTCTCGCGCTGTTCCTCATCCGCGGCCGGATCGGCGAACCAGCGCACCCGCGACTGGGCAATGCCGATCGCAACTACGACGCGGCCCTGCGCGCGATGGACCGGCTCTCGCTGCGCATCACCGGCACTGTGCAGTCCGGTTCGCTGCCGGCGAGCCAGGCCGCCATCCTCGGCACCCTGATCGTGTTGCCGACGATCCTGCTCGCCCTCGGCACGCGCACGGGAGTCGAACTGCGCCTGTGGGATTCGCCGTTGCAGGCGGCGATCGGGGGGATCATGATCTCGATGGCACTGGCGGCGACGGTGTTGCGCAACCGCTTGGCCAGCGTGCTCGTCGTCGGGGTCACCGGCTACGGCTGCGGCGTCATCTTCGCGCTGCACGGCGCACCCGATCTGGCTCTGACCCAATTCCTCGTCGAGACACTGACTTTGGTGATCTTCGTGCTGGTGCTGCGCGCGTTCCCCGCCGAGATCGCCGAAGACCAGGCCACGGCGTTCAAGGTCAGGCGGGCGCTGCTGGCGATCGGCGTCGGTGTCACCGTCGCGGTGCTGGCTGCCTTCGCCACCGCAGCCCGGCGCAGCGAACCGATCTGGCAGGCCATTCCCGACGCGGCCTACCGGATCGGCGGCGGCAAGAACGCGGTCAATGTGCTGCTGGTCGACATCCGCGCCTGGGACACCCTCGGCGAGATCTCGGTGCTCGTCGTCGCCGCGACCGGCGTCGCCTCGCTGGTGTTCCGCAGCCGCCGCTTCGGCAGCGCGCCGCGCGCCGCCGACTCACCCCACTACGACCCCGACGCGGTGAGCTGGCTGCCCGCGGCCCGGCTGGTCGATCGGCGCGAACGCTCGATGGTCCTGCAGATCACCACCCGCCTGATCTTCCCCACCATCATGGTGCTGTCGGTGTACTTCTTCTTCTCCGGCCACAACGCTCCCGGCGGCGGCTTCGCGGGCGGACTGATCGCCGGGCTCGCGCTGACGCTGCGCTATCTGGCGGGTGGTCGGTACGAACTCGGCGAGGCGCTGCCGGTGGACGCCGGGCACCTTCTCGGCGCCGGTCTCACCCTGGCCGCGGGCACCGCGACCGCGTCGCTGCTGCTCGGCGCGCCCCCGCTGTCCTCGGCGATTGTCGAGGTGACGCTGCCGGTCCTCGGCCACATCAAGCTGGTCACCGCGCTGTTCTTCGACCTCGGCGTCTACCTGGTCGTGGTCGGGCTGGCACTCGATGTGCTGCGCAGCCTCGGCGCCCGCCTGGACAAGGAACTCGTATGAGCGAGCGCAGCGAGCGGCGGATAAGCACAGCCGCCTTGGCGGTCAGGCCGGAGCCGAGCGCCTGCGAGGTGGAGGCATGAGCGCCAACTTGATTCTGTTGATCACCATCGGCGCGCTCACCGCGTGCGGTGTCTACCTGCTGCTCGAGCGGATCGTCTCGAAGATGCTGCTCGGCATGATCCTGCTCGGCAACGCCGTGAACCTGCTGATCCTCACCATGGGCGGCCCGGACGGGAAACCGCCGGTCCTGGGCAGCGCCGACACCGCGCACGACGGCATGGCCGACCCGCTGGCCCAGGCGATGGTGCTCACCGCGATCGTGATCACCATGGGGCTGGCCGCGTTCGTACTCGCGCTGGCCTACCGCTCCTACATGCTGACCACCACAGAGGACGTGCACAACGACCCCGAGGACGCCCAGATCGCCGCGCGGCGGGAGCAGGAGGATCCCGAACAGTGACCCTGTCCCCGGAGCTGCTGCCCGCCATCGCCGCACTGCCTGTGCTGATCCCGCTGCTCGGCGCCGCGGCGACGCTGGTGTTCGGTCGCCGCCCCCGGCTGCAGGCGATGATCTCGCTGAGCGCGCTGTCGTGCGTGCTGGTGGTCAGCGCACTGCTGCTGCATCTGGCCGACCGCGACGGCACCACCGCGGTGCAGGTGGGCGGCTGGCCGACCCCGATCGGGATCACCCTGGTGGTCGACCGGCTCTCGGCGGCGATGCTGCTGGTGTCGGCGTTCGTGCTGCTGGTGGTGTCGATCTACGGTGCGGGACAGAACATCTCCGACGGCGACGAACACCAGCCGACCTCGATCTACCGGCCCACATATCTGGTGCTGACCGCGGGGGTGTCGACGGCGTTCCTGGCCGGTGACCTGTTCAACCTGTTCGTCGGCTTCGAGGTCTTGCTCGTGGCGTCGTTCGTGTTGCTCACCGTCGGCGCCACCGAGGAACGCATCCGCACCGGCATCGCCTATGTGATGGTGTCGATGGTGTCGTCGCTGATCTTCCTGATCGGCATCGGTATCACCTACGCCGCCACCGGGACACTGAATCTCGCGCAACTGGCCGTGCGGCTGGAAGCGACGCCGAGCGGTGTGCGGACCGCCTGCTACGCGGTGCTGCTGGTGGCGTTCGGGATCAAGGCCGCGGTGTTCCCGCTGTCGAGCTGGCTGCCCGACTCCTACCCCACCGCCCCGGCGCCGGTGACCGCCGTCTTCGCCGGTCTGCTCACCAAAGTCGGTGTGTACGCGATCATCCGCACCGACACCCTGTGGTTCCCCGACGGCGCGTTCGACGACATCCTGCTGGTCTGCGGGCTGGTGACGATGCTGGTCGGCATCCTCGGCGCGATCGCGCAGACCGACATCCGGCGACTGCTCTCGTTCACCCTGGTCAGCCACATCGGCTACATGGTCTTCGGTATCGGGCTGGCCACCACGGCGGGCCTGACCGGCGCGGTCTTCTACGTCGCCCACCACATCCTGGTGCAGACCGCGCTGTTCCTCGCCGTCGGCCTCATCGAACGCCAGGCGGGCTCGGTGTCGCTGCGCCGGATCGGCGGGCTGGCCACCGCGAGCCCGCTGCTGGCCGTGCTGTTCCTGGTACCCGCATTGAATCTCGGTGGTATTCCGCCGTTCTCGGGGTTCATCGGCAAGGTCGCCCTGCTGGAGGCGGGTGCCGCCGACGGCAGTGTGCTGGCCTGGGTGCTCGTCGCGGGCTCGGTCGTCACCAGTCTGCTGACGTTGTACGCGGTAGCCAGGGTGTGGAGCAAGGCCTTCTGGCGGCCGCGCGAGGAAGCGCCGGAGGGTCATCTCACCGCGGCGAAACCACCCACCCTGGTGGAGGATTCGACCGACGTGTACTACGAGGACCGCACCGATCCCGGCCGGATGCCGGTGCTCATGGTGCTCGCGACCACCGGCCTGGTCGCCGCCGGACTCGCGCTGACCGTGCTCGCCGGGCCGATCCTCGGCATCGCCGAACGGGCGGCCGCCGACTTGAACGACCCGTCGGTCTACATCGACTCGGTGCTCGGGCCGGAGGCACGATGAACACGCTCGGGTTCCTGGCCAACCGCGACAACGCGCTGCGGATCGGCGTGCTGGCGTGGTTGACCGCGGTGTGGGTCGCGCTGTGGGGTGGCCTCAGCCCGGCCAATCTCATCGGCGGTCTCGTTGTCGCGCTGATCGTCGTCTTCGCGCTGCCACTGCCGCTGGTGCCGGTGACCGGCCGATTCCACCCGCTGTCGTTCCTCGAACTGATCGTGGTGAGTGTCTATTACGCGCTCGAATCGAGTCTGCAGGTGGCCTGGTTCGCCATCCGGCCCGCCGGACCACCCGTGTCCGGTGTGCTACGGGTGCACCTCGGCATCCAGTCCGATCTGGTCCTGGTGATGGCGACCGACCTGCTCAACCTGATCCCCGGCACCATGGTGCTCGAGGTGGACCGGGCGCGCTGTGTGGTCTATGTCCACGTGCTCGACGTGGGCAGTGAGAAGTCGGTGCTGAAGTTCTACAGCACCACACGGCGATTGGAGCATCTGCTGATCAACGCCTTCGAACGGCCGAGCGAACGCAGGCGCCTCGATCCGGAGGAGCGCCCGTGACCGTCGTCGCCATCATCGCCGGCATCCTGCTCACCGCGGCCGCGGTGATCACCAGCTACCGCGTGCTGGCGGGTCCGAGCACCCTCGACCGGGTCGTCGGGATCGACTCGCTGATGGCCATCGCCGCCGCCGGACTCGCGGTCTGGGCCGCCTACAGCAACGACACCACGGTGATCCCGGCGATCGTCGCGCTGGCGCTGGTCGGGTTCCTCGGCTCGGCCGCGGTGTCGCGCTTCCGCGTCAGGGACGACCGATGACGGCATGGGAATGGGTCTCGGCCGCGCTGATCCTGACCGGCTGCGCGCTCGCGTTCACCGCGGCCATCGGCATCGTGCGGTTCCCCGACACCCTCACCCGCATGCACGCCGCGACCAAGCCGCAGGTGGTCGGCTTGGTCCTGGTCCTCGTCGGCACCGGGATCGACATCAGGAACGACGTCAATGTGTGGATGCTGGTGCTGACCGGCCTGTTCACCATCCTCACCGCACCCGTCATCGCCCACCTCATCGGCCGCACCGCCTACCGCGAACAGCGCCACCGCGACGGCCTGCTGCGGATCAACGAACTGGGCAACGCCGCCGACGACTAACCGGCGGCCACCCGCACCATCGCGGGCCGGGGCGCGGCGGCGAACCAGGTGGCATGGAACGCGGCGGCCACGGCGGCCAACAGCCCGATGACGATCGCGCCCGCGAGCACCGGGTACTCGGCCATCGGCACCGCCAGGTACCGGTAGGCCAGCAGCAGCCCCGCGAACACGACCGCACCGAAGCCGACCATCCGCACCCGGAACGCACCCCAGCCGCGCTCGGGCGATCGCAGCGCCGACTCGACGGTCAGGCACAGCACCGCGCCCGCCACCAGGTCGACGCCGTAGTGGTAACCGAATCCGAGCGTCGCGGCCACGGTCGCGGCCAGCCAGAACGCGCCACCCCAGCGCAGCCAGGCCGGCGCGCGTGACCCGTCGACATCACGACGGGTGTGGATGAACAGCGACAGCGCCCACGCGGTATGCATCGACGGCATGCAGTTGCGCGGCGTGAACGCGTCGAACGGCAGCGCCGCCGGACTGCGGTCGATCGGCGGCAACGCCGTCGGCCAGAAATTGCCCACCTGGAAACCGTGCCCGTCCGCGCCGAACGCGAACATCGGCCCCACGACGGGAAACAGCACATAGAACAGCGGGCCGACCAGCCCGAGCACCAGGAACGTGCGAACCAGGTAGTGCGACGGCCACTCCCCGGTCGGGACGACCCTGCGCAACTGCCACACCGCGACCACGATCGCCGCCACCGGCAGCTCGATGTACACCCAGTGCAGCACCGCGTACACCTCGGGCCCGAGCACATCCAGCACCCGGCCCATGACCCACGACGGGTCACCGAGCGCGTGATCGGCGAGCAACAGATATTCGTCGAGCACCGCGGGCCGCACCGCCGAGGTGACGTGCAGCCACACGTCACCGACCTTCGTGGCGAGCACGAGCAGCGCACCCAGCGCCGCCGCCTTCACCGCGTCCGTACGTTCGCGACCGCTCCAGCGCACCGCCGCGACGATCGCGAGCACGGTCAAGACGATGGTCGGGCCGTTGCCGACCGTGAACGGCTTGCCGTCGAGCAGCCGCAGCGCGGCGCACACCGCGTCGATCCCGACCGCCGCGAACACCGCGAAGACCCGCCTGCGCGCATTGACCCCGACCAGTGCGAGCACCAGCCCGGCCCACGGCACCGACATCGACTTCGGCGTGCCGATGTAGTCACGGGCCAGACTCGCCAGTGGTCCGTCGAAACCGTTGACGAACGCGGCGATCTGCAATCCGACGAGCAGCGCCAGCACCGACGACACCCCGACGACGGCGAGTGTGCGTGGCTCACGGAGACGGTTCCGGAGAGCGGCACCCCCCGCAGCGCCGCGCGGATGTTCGACAAGCATCCCGACATCGTAAACGGCGGGTTAACACCACCCCGCTGTGTAGCTGAACGCTACTGATCCAGCTCGCGCACCAGCGAATCGACGACCGCGACAAGATCACCCTGCGATTGCGCGGCGACGCGACGTTGCCGCTGGTAGGAGGCACCGTGGCGGGGAATGTCGGCGACGGCGGCCAATTCGTCGGCGCAGCCGAGCCGCTTCGCGGTCGGCTCCAGTTTGTTCAGCAGATCCATCAGATCGTCTGTGACCAAACGCTCATTACTGGCGTCGTCGACGATCACGATGGCGTCGAGCCCGTAGCGCGCTGCCCGCCACTTGTTCTCCTGCACATGCCACGGCGGCAGCGTCGGCAGGTTCTCGCCCGCGTCGAGCCTGCGCTCCAGATCGACTACCAGGCAGTGGATCAGCGCGGCCACCGAGGCCAGCTCCGCCCGGCTGGACAGCCCGTCGCACACCCGGATCTCGATCGTGCCCCACTTGGGCGCGGGCCGGATGTCCCAGTGCATGCCGCCGAGCTGTTCGAACACACCGGTTTTGAGCTGGTCGTGCACGAAACCCTCGAACTGCGGCCAGTTCTCGAACTGGAACGGCAGACCGGCGGTCGGCAGCTGCTGGAACATCAGCGCGCGATTGCTGGCGTAACCGGTGTCGTCACCGGACCACATCGGTGAGGACGCCGAGAGCGCGAGCAGATGCGGATACGACAGCAGCAGCGAGTTCAGGATCGGAAAGACCTTGTCCCGGTGCGAGACTCCCACGTGCACGTGCACGCCCCAGATCAGCATCTGGCGGCCCCACCACTGGGTACGCTCGATCAGCTCGTCGTAATGCGGTGAGCGGGTGAGCTGCTGGGCCGACCACTGCGCGAACGGATGGGTGCCGGCGCAGAACAGGTCGACGCCGAGCGGATCGGCCGCGCGGCGCACCGCGTCCATGGTGCCGCGCAGATCGTCGACCGCGCCGCCGACCGTGTCGTGCACACCGGTCACCAATTCGACCGTGTTGCGCAGCAATTCCTTGGTGACCTGCGGCGTCCCGTCGTAGGCACGCAGATCGCCGACGGCGTCGAACACCGCGGAGGCGGTGTTCGACAGATCACGCGTCACCTTGTCGACAAGCGCGATCTCCCACTCGATGCCGATGGTCGGCCGGGGCGAACCAGGGAACGGTACCGACTGGATTGCCCCGGCCATGTGCGTCTCGCTAACCGACCACGCCGCAGGCGACCCGGGTTCCAGCGTCACCCGTGGACAGCGTGGTCTCGTCGGGGCCGGTGCCACCCTCGCGGGAGTACCGGGGCGGGATGTTGCCGAAGTTGTCGGCGCCGGAGTGCACGATCAGGGCCTTGCCCTTGACGTTGTCCAGGGTGACCGTGTCGGTCCGGGTGACCAGCTTCGCGGTGCCGTCGGCGTTGACCTGCAGCGAGGTCAGATCGCCGCTGGCCGGGTGCGCGTTGGCCGCGCCGACCTGCAGATGACCGCCGGCGGAGGCGAAGTCGCCCTCACAGGTGCCGTTCTGGTGGAAGTGCAGGCCGTGGAAGCCGGGGGTCAGGCCCTGCGCCTCGACGGTGACGACCAGGTGGCTGCCCTCGGCGACGATGGTCGCGGTGCCGACATTCGCGCCGGAGCTGTTCTTGAGGTCGGTCTTCAGACCACCGGCCGCCGCCGGGGCGCCGTGCTCGCCGCCGCCGTGGCCGTCGGTGGTGGTCGGCGCGGCGTGGCCGCCGCCGCCGTGCGCATCGCCGGTACCCGCGGGCGCGGGCGAGCTGGTCCACACCGGCGGCGTGGTTCCCTTGACGTCACTCGACTCCTGGCTGTTGGTGCAAGCAGCGAGACCGAACACGGCAACCGCCAGCACCGGGGTCACAATGCGCCAGGACGGGCGACGAGTTGTCGACGTGGCCATCAGGGAACTCCTTTACGAGTACCGAGTTTAACGAGTAAAGCTGGGTGGACAGGGCTGTACCGCTCAAGATGATGCCACAGCGCAGGCACAGCCCCTGGCACCGCGTGCCGTGCCTCGTTCAGCTGCCGGTCAGCACGACCACGACGCCCGGCGAGGTATCACCGGACTTCGGCACGACCGTTCCGCCGATCTCCGCGGCGATCTGGGTGGCCGCGGCCTTGTCGCCCGCGCCGGTGCCGTAGAACACCGTCGTGGCGGTCAGGTTCGAGCCGTTGTAGTTGCCGGTGCTGACATTGCTCCAGCCCGCCGAGGTCAGTTCGCTCGCGGTGCGGGCGGCCAAGCCCGCGACCAGGCTGTTGTTCAGCACCCGCACAGGCACACTCTGATCGACGGTGGCCGCGGGCGCGGCGGGTGCCGTGGTGGGTGCCGTGGTCGTGGGCGCCGTGGTGGTCGTCGGTGCGACGGTCGTCGTGGTCGGGGCGGCGGTCGCGCTGGTGGTCGTCGCGGCGGCCGTGGTCGCGGGCGCCTGCGCGACCACGCTGGAGGTCGTCGTCTCGGTCTGCTCGCCCGAATCGGATGCGTCGGCACCGGAGTTCGACAACGACATCGCACCCAGACCGGCGAAGACGATGGCCAGCGCGATCAACACCATCGCCAGCGCGCGCAGCGGTGGGCCGCCGGGGGTGGGATTAGGGTTGCTCACCCGCGCAACCCTAGTCGCAACCACCTCTGTGTGGCTGTCCGCGACGCGAACTCACGGCCCGGAGGCGGCAGCGTGCGTAACCACGCAGGGCCTGTGTGCGGCGCCGTGTACACAGTCAGACCTGGAAACCGAGTCGGCGCGCTGCACGCGCTTTCTGCCTGCTCGCCCGCAGCCTGCGCAGGCGCTTGACCAGCATCGGGTCGGCCGCCAGCGCTTCTTCCTTGTCGACGACCGCGTTGAGGACCTGGTAGTACCTGGTCGCCGACATGGAGAACAATTCGCGGATCGCGTCTTCCTTGGCGCCCGCGTACTTCCACCATTTGCGTTCGAAATCGAGGATGTCGAGCTCACGGCGACTCAGACCACTGCCTTCGTCGATGGCCGCGTCTTCCGTCGTACGAGCCTCGATATTGCGAGCCGCTGCGCCGTCCATCTTGCTCCCTCGCCGAGTATCACGAGATGAAAATGACGCTTGCACGTCGCGGATCATTCAACCATGTAGCGGCCGGATCGTCCGAGCGATGTCCCGGCGTGTTGACTACAGGCCAGTAGGGTGGCGCAAGCCACAGGGGTCGCCGCTCGCCGAGGCGCGCGAACCGCGATAATGGCGGCCATGGCAATTCTCCCGATCGTGATCGTCGGTGACCCCGTCCTCCACAACCCCACCGCACCGGTGACGGAGACGCCGGCCGAGCTGGCCGACCTGATCGCGGACATGTACGACACCCTGGAGGAATCCAAGGGTGTCGGCCTGGCGGCCAACCAGGTCGGCGTCGGCAAGCGGCTGTTCGTCTACGACTGCCCCGACTTCGACGCGACAGGCCAGCCGATCCGCCGCAAAGGCGTGGTGATCAACCCGGTGCTGGAGACCTCCGCGATCCCGGAGACCATGCCCGATCCCGACGACGACGAAGAGGGTTGCCTGTCCGTGCCGGGCGAGCAGTTCCCCACCGGTCGCGCCGACTGGGCCAGGGTCACCGGCACCGACGAGAAGGGCGAGCCCGTCGACATCGAGGGCACCGGCTTCTTCGCCAGGATGCTCCAGCACGAAGTGGGCCACCTCGACGGATTCCTCTACGTCGACGTGCTGATCGGCCGCAATGCCCGCGCGGCGAAGAAGGCCATCAAGCGCAACGGCTGGGGCACACCGGGTCTGAGCTGGATCCCGGGCACGGTGCCCGATCCGTTCGGTCATGACGACTGAGATCCCCCTCGGCCGCCGCGTGGTGATGCGGTACCAGCTGCCGGAGGGTTATCCACAGCCGCTCACCGATGTGATCGGCGAACTGGTGTCGCTGAGTCCGCCGTCGGTGCGCACCGCCGAGGGCGAGCTGGTCTCGGTCGCGGCCGATCGGGTCGTCGCGCTGAAAGCTCTGGGGCCGAGGCCGATTCGCACCAAGGAGATCAGGTCGCTGGAGACCGCGGCGGCCGCGGCGTGGCCGGGCAGCAGTCACCTGTGGATCGACGGCTGGCTCGTGCGGGCGGGCAACGGCTACACCGGGCGCGCGAATTCCGCTGTGCCGCTGGGTGAATCCGGCGTGCCCGCGGTGTTGTCGATCGACACCATGCACCGGATAGCGGACTGGTACACCGCCAACGGGCTGCCGCTGCTGTTGCAGCTGCCCGATCGGCTCGCCCCGGTCCCGCCGGGCTGGAACACCTGGAGCGAGACCGTCGTCCTCGGTCTCGACATCGCGAATTTCGTGCTGCCACAAGGCCCGTCGATGGTGCGGATCGCCGCCGAACCCGACGACGGCTGGCTGGCTGTGCACCGGTACCGCGGCGAGATACCGCTCGATCCAACCGTGCGCGCACCGGACCGCACCGTGCTCACCTCGGTCCTGGACGGCGCGCTCGGCTTCGCCTCGCTCGGCATGCCGGAGCCGCTGGCCATCGGCCGCGGCGCGGTGACCACCGCACCCGACGGCAGGCGCTGGGTCGGCCTGACCTGTGTCGCCGTCGCGACCGCGCACCGCCGCAACGGACTCGCCGCGCTGCTGTGCGCCGAACTGATCCGCTGGGGCGCCGAGCACGGCGCCACCCACGCCTACGTGCAGGTGGAAGTAGGCAATGCCGCCGGACTCGCGCTCTACCGCGAGCTCGGCTTCCTCGAACACCACAGCTACCGCTACGCCGCGCCGCCCAGCGCGACGTAGGAAAGGAACGCGACAGTGCGTCTCGCCACCTGGAACGTCAACTCGGTCCGCTCCCGCGTCGATCGGGTGATCGCCTTCCTCGACCGCAACGACATCGATGTGCTGGCGATCCAGGAAACCAAGTGCCGCGACGACCAGTTCCCCTACGAGCAGTTCGACGCGGCCGGCTACGAGGTCGCCCACGTCGGGCTCAACCAGTGGAACGGTGTGGCCATCGTGTCCCGGGTCGGCCTCACCGATGTCGAGGTCGCGTTCCCGCACCAGCCCGGTTTCGACAAGAACGCGGGCGACTCGCTGATCGAGTCGCCGGTGGTCGAGGCCAGGGCGATCGGCGCGACCTGCGGCGGAGTGCGGGTGTGGAGCCTGTACGTGCCCAACGGCCGCGCCCTCGCCGACCCGCATTACGCCTACAAGCTGAACTGGCTGTCGACCCTGCGTGAGCAGGCGACCGGCTGGCTGGCCGACGATCCGGCGGCGAAGATCGCCCTGGTCGGCGACTGGAATATCGCGCCGACCGACGACGACGTGTGGTCGCCGGAGTTCTTCGAGGGCAAGACCCACACCTCGGGGCCCGAGCGCGCCGCGTTCCAGAGCATGCTCGACACCGGCTTCCGCGATGTGCTGCGCCCGTTCGCGCCGGGACCCGGCGTCTACACCTACTGGGACTACACCCAGCTGCGTTTCCCCCGCAAGGAGGGCATGCGCATCGACTTCATCCTCGCCTCCCCCGCCCTCGCCGACACGGTCAAGGACGCCTCGGTCGACCGGGACGAGCGCAAGGGCAAGGGCGCCAGCGACCACGCCCCGGTCATCGCGGAGTTCACCGACTGAGCCTGCCGCGAGCGGTACCGTGGATGACAGGACCATCCGACCTGCGACGTAGCGGGAGGTGTGCTTGTGGCGTTTTATCGGCAGCTCGGTTCGGTGCCACCGAAGCGGCATACGCAGCATCGGGACGAGCGCGGCAACCTCTATTACGAGGAGCTGATGGGCGAGGAAGGGTTCTCCGGTGACTCCTCGCTCCTCTACCACCGTGGTCTACCGCCCGCGATCATCGACGCGGGCGTGTGGGAGCTGCCCGATCAAACGCTGACGCCGAATCATCCACTGCGCCATCGGCACCTGCGTCTTCCCGATCTCTTTCCCGGCGATACACCCGCCAAGACCGACCCGGTCACCGGCCGCAGGTTGCTGCTGGGCAATGCCGACGTGCGGATCTCCTATGTGGTCGGCAAAGGCGCGTCCCCGCTGTACCGCAATGCCATCGGCGACGAGCTGGTGTACGTGGAATCCGGTGCGGCCGTGGTGGAGAGCGTGTTCGGCGCGGTGCCGGTGCGCCAGGGTGATCAGCTGATCATGCCGCGAGCGACCACGCATCGCTGGCTGCCCACCGGCGAGGAACCGTTGCGCGCGTATGTGATCGAGGCGTCGAGCCACATCACGCCACCCAAGCGGTATCTCTCGAAATTCGGTCAGCTGCTGGAGAATTCGCCGTACTGCGAGCGGGACCTGCACGGCCCGTCCGAACTCCTGCTCGCCGAGGGTGCCGAGGTGGAGGTGCTGGTCAAGCACCGGCCCGGCGCCGAAGTGGTCGGCACCAGGATGACCTACGCCACGCACCCGTTCGATGTGGTCGGCTGGGACGGCTGCCTGTACCCGTACACCTTCGATATCGCCGACTTCGAACCGATCACCGGCCGGGTGCATCAGCCGCCGCCGGTGCATCAGGCGTTCGAGGGCAGCAACTTCGTCGTCTGCAATTTCGTGCCGCGCAAGGTGGACTACCACCCGCTGTCGATTCCCGTGCCATACTACCACTCCAATGTGGATTCCGACGAGATCATGTTCTATTGCGGCGGAAACTACGAGGCGCGCAGGGGCTCCGGGATCACCCAGGGTTCGGTGTCGGTGCATCCTGGCGGGTACGCGCACGGCCCGCAACCGGGCGCCTACGAACGCAGCATCGGCGCGGAGTTCTTCGACGAACTGGCGGTGATGGTCGATACGTTCCGGCCGCTGCAACTCGGGGAGGGCGCGCTGGCCTGCGAGGATCCCGCGTATGCCTGGACCTGGTCCGGGCGAGGGCCGGGGCTGCGATGAGCGCCCGGCTGCTGCGCGTCGAGGTGCACCCGGACTCGCTGTTCGGGCCGGAGAACATGCCCTACGGCGTCTTCGCGCCGCCGGAGGGAGAGTTCCGGGTGGGGGTCAGGCTCGGCAACACCGTGCTGGATCTGGTTGTGCTGCTCGGTGATCCGATCTTCGCCCGGCGGGATCTGAATGCCTTCCTCGCCGCCGGGCCCGCCCGCTGGCGCACGGTGCGCGACCGCCTGCGCGAGCTCGCCGAGACCGAACTGCCGGTCGACGCGCTGCATCCCGTCGACGCGGTGGACCTGGCGTTGCCGGTACGGATCGGCGACTACGTCGACTTCTACGCCAGCATCGACCACGCCACGAACCTGGGCAGGCTGTTCCGGCCGGACAGTGAACCGCTGCTGCCGAATTGGCGGCATCTGCCGGTGGGGTATCACGGCCGCGCGGGCACGGTCGTCGTGTCGGAGACGCCCGTGATCCGCCCACAGGGGCAGCGCCGCACCGATTCCGGCGCACCGGAATTCGGTCCGTCGCAGCGCCTCGATATCGAAGCCGAGCTGGGTTTCGTGGTCGGCACCGGATCGCCGCTCGGCGTTCCGGTGGGTGTCGACGAGTTCGCCGAGCATGTCTTCGGCGTCGCCCTGGTCAACGACTGGTCGGCCCGCGACATCCAGGCATGGGAGTACCAGCCGCTCGGCCCGTTCCTGGGCAAGTCGTTCAGCACCTCGATCTCCGCCTGGATCACCCCGCTCGCCGCGCTGGCCGAGGCCCGGATTCCCCTGCCGACGCAGTCGCCGGAACCACTCCCCTACCTGCGCGGCACCGACGACTACGGCCTCGACATCGACCTGACCGTCAGCTGGAACGGCGAAGTCGTTGCGCACCCGCCCTATTCACGCATGTACTGGTCCCCCGCGCAGATGCTCGCCCACCTCACCGCCAACGGCGCCGCCCTCCGCCCCGGCGACCTCTACGCCTCCGGCACCATCTCCGGTCCCGAACCCGATCAGCGCGGTTCGTTCATCGAACTGTCCTGGGGCGGAACGCGACCCGTCACGGTGCGCGGCGAATCCCGTACCTTCCTGGCCGACGGCGACGAGGTGACGATCACCGCCACCGCCCCCGGCACGGCGGGCCGCCGCATCGGCCTCGGCCAGGTCAGCGGACGAATCCTGCCCGCCCGCAACACTTGATGCCACCGCACCACCCCGGAACTCGGGTCTGTCACGGCCATCGCAGGAATCGATACCGTGACCGCGTCCGAACATCGCATCCCGGAGGTACGTCCATGAAATCCACCATCGCCACCGTGGCAGGTCTCGCCCTCATCGGTCTCGTTCAGCTGCCGTTGGCCGCGCCGGCGGCAGCGGAGTGCGGGCCATATCCCGTGCCCTGCGTCGCACCTGGTTCCTCGGAGCAGATCCAGAACTTCTTCTCGCTCCTGTTCAGCGGTTCGTCCACGCCGTAACCGGCGGCGGTATCGGTCGCGGCATCCACCCAGGGGCGGAGAGGGTACCCCACAACCTCCACCTAGAGGTGGTATCTAGCGGAATTGGTTGCGGGATACGGTGGCGTTCGACGTTCCCGAACAGAGAGCCCCGACGATGTTGACGAGAATCGCCCGCGCCGCCGTGGGCCGACCACGACTGGTGGTCGCAGTCGCCCTGTTGCTGATGATCCTGTGTGGCGCGATCGGCGCCACCGTGCACTCGCACATGAAATCTGGGGGATTCGTCACCGAGGATCTCGATTCGGTGCGGGCGAGCCAGTACCTGAGCGAGCACTTCCCCGGCTCCGAGCCCAACTACGTCCTGCTCGTGACCGCCGAGGACGGCGCCGATTCGCCCGCGGCGCGCGCCGCCGCCGAGACCGCGATCGCCCAGCTGCGCAAAGATCCCGACATCGTCAGCGGCGTGCAGTCGTACTGGACCTCACGCCCCGATCTGAAGCAGGCCCTGCGCAGCGAGGACGGCAAGCGGGCGCTGATCCTGGCCAGCATCGAGGGCGACGACGCCGAGCTGCCGCTGCGCGCGAGCAAGCTCAGCGAGGAAGTGCAGGTCGCGGGCAGGCCGGTGACGATCGAGGCGGGCGGTCTCGCCGCTTCGTTCTCCGATATCAACACCCAGATCAGCAAGGATCTGGTGATCGCCGAGGCCATCGCCATCCCGGTGACCGGCCTGCTGCTGGCGCTGGTGTTCGGCAGCCTCGTCGCCGCCGCGCTGCCCATCGCGATCGGCCTGTTCGCCATCGCGGCGGCGCTGGGCATCCTGCGGGTGCTGACCTCGGTCACCGATGTGTCGATCTTCGCGCTGAACATGACCACCGCGCTCGGCCTCGCGCTGGCGATCGACTACAGCCTGTTCATCGTCAGCCGCTACCGCGAGGAACTGACCGCGGGCGCCACCCCCACCGACGCCGTGATCCGGTCGATCCGCACCGCGGGGCGGACGGTGGTCTACTCGGCGCTGGTCGTTGCGCTGTCGCTGTCGGCGCTGCTGGTGTTCCCGCAGTACTTCTTCAAGTCGTTCGCCTACGCGGGCATCGCGGTTGTCGCGGCCGCCACCGCCGCGGCCGTGATCGTGCTGCCCGCGCTGCTCATCCTGGTCGGCGACCGGATCGACGCGGTCGACCTGCGCGCTCCGCTGCGCAAGCTGTTCCGGCTGGCGCCGCGCGCGGAGAAGCAGCCGCAACAGACGTTCTGGTACCGCCTGGTCACCGCGGTGATGAAACGGCCGCTGCCGATCGCGCTGGCGACCACCGCGTTCCTGCTGCTGCTCGGCTCGCCGTTCCTCGGCGTCCAGTTCGGCTACCCCGACGACCGCTCGCTGCCCACCGGGGTGGCCAGTCGCGAGGTCGGTGACGTGCTGCGCACCGAGTTCGACGCCGACATGGCGTCGAGCGCGACGATCGTGCTGCCCGAGTTCCGCGGTACCCCCGCCGACCTGGATGCCTACGCCCGCGAGCTGTCCAAGGTGCCCGATGTGCCTGCCGTCCTGAGCAGCGCCGCCGTCTACCGCAACGGGCTGCGGGTGGCCGCGGGCGTGCCGGAGATGTCGGACCCGGCGGCGGGCGCATACCTGTCGGTCGCGACCACGCTCGACCCCTACGCCGACGCGGGCCGCACCCAGCTCGACGCGGTGCGCGCTGTCCCGGCTCCGTCCGATGCCCTGGTCACCGGTCCGGCCGCGCTCAACCAGGACTCCGTCTCCGCGATCACCGGCAAGCTGCCGCTGGCGGGCGCGCTGATCGCGCTCACCACGCTGGTGCTGCTGTTCCTGTTCACCGGCAGTGTGGTGCTGCCGGTGAAGGCACTGGCGCTCAACATCCTGTCGCTGGCGGCGACGTTCGGCGCGATGGTGTGGATCTTCCAGGAGGGGAACCTGGCGGGGCTGCTCGGTTTCACCTCCACCGGCACGCTCAACCTGGCCATGCCCATCCTGATGTTCAGCCTGGCCTTCGGCGCCTCGATGGACTACGAGGTGTTCCTGCTCTCGCGGATCCGCGAGGAATGGCTGGCCGGACCCAAGACGACCGAGGGCAATACCGAGGCCGTCGCCATGGGCGTGGCCCGCACCGGCCGCATCTTCACCGCCGCCGCGCTGCTGATGAGCATCGTGTTCCTCGGCGTGGCGACCTCCGGTGTGTCGATGATGAAGCTGTTCGGCCTCGGCTGCGCGCTGGCCGTGATCAGCGACGCCACCGTCATCCGCGGGCTGCTCGCGCCCGCGCTGATGCGGATGATGGGCACCTGGAACTGGTGGTCGCCCAAGCCATTGGTCAAGCTGCACAACAGGTTCGGGCTGCACGAGGCGGACGAGCCGGAGACCGGCAAGGTCGAGCAGCCCGTCCCCGCACCGGTCTCGGTCTGAGCTGTTCGCGGCCCGTCGACGGACTTCCCGGGCGGGTCGCGAACCACGGCAGGTATCGTCGGCCTCGAAAATTTCACACGCCAACGGGGGCTCGCACCAGCGGGCTGAGAGGACGGCTAGCCCATTCGCATCGGGCGCTCAGGGCCGTCGACCGTATGAACCTGACCGGGTAATGCCGGCGTAGGGAGGAAGCAGCATGGGCACAGCCACGCCTTCGAACGGGAGCGCCGCTCCGGTCGACACCGTCACCACCGGGCCGATCCAGGGCAGCGTCAAGCACTACAAAGAGGTCGACGGCCTGCGCATTCCGGTGCGCCGGATCAACCTCACCAACGGCGACCATTTCGACGTCTTCGACACCTCCGGCCCGTACACCGACGACAACGCGGTGATCGACCTCGAGGCCGGTCTGCCGAAGCTGCGCGACGAGTGGGACAAGCCAACCGTCGACGGCCCGCCCACCCAGCTCGCCTGGGCGCGCCAGGGCATCATCACCCCGGAGATGCGCTTCATCGCCGCCCGCGAGGGCGTCTCGCCGGAGCTGGTGCGTGACGAGGTCGCCGCCGGTCGCGCGGTGATCCCGGCCAACCACAAGCACCCGGAGCTGGAGCCGACCATCATCGGCAAGAAGTTCCTGGTCAAGATCAACGCCAATATCGGCAACTCGGCGGTGTCGTCGTCGATCGCCGAAGAGGTCGAGAAGATGGTGTGGGCCTCGCGCTGGGGCGCCGACACCATCATGGACCTGTCGACCGGCAAGAACATCCACGAGACCCGCGAGTGGATCCTGCGCAACTCCCCCGTCCCGATCGGCACGGTGCCGATCTACCAGGCGCTGGAGAAGGTGAACGGTGATCCCACCAAGCTCACCTGGGAGATGTACCGCGACACCGTGATCGAGCAGTGCGAGCAGGGCGTGGACTACATGACCGTGCACGCGGGCGTGCTGCTGCGCTACATCCCGCTCACCGCCAAGCGCGTCACCGGCATCGTCTCGCGCGGTGGATCCATCATGGCCGCATGGTGTTTGGCGCACCACCAGGAATCGTTCCTGTACACGCACTTCCGTGAACTGTGCGAGATCCTCGCCAAGTACGACGTCACCTTCTCCCTCGGCGACGGCCTGCGCCCCGGCTCGATCGCCGACGCCAACGACGAGGCCCAGTTCGCCGAACTGCGCACCCTCGGCGAGCTCACCAAGATCGCGAAATCCTATGGCGTGCAGGTGATGATCGAGGGCCCCGGCCACGTGCCGATGCACAAGATCGTCGAGAACGTTCGGCTGGAAGAAGAGCTCTGCGAAGAGGCGCCCTTCTACACCCTCGGCCCGCTCGCCACCGATATCGCGCCGGCCTACGACCACATCACCTCGGCCATCGGCGCCGCGATCATCGCCCAGGCCGGTACCGCGATGCTCTGCTACGTCACCCCCAAGGAGCACCTCGGCCTGCCCAACCGCGACGACGTCAAGGTCGGCGTGATCACCTACAAGATCGCCGCCCACGCCGCCGACCTCGCCAAGGGCCACCCGCACGCCCAGGACCGCGACAACGAATTGTCCAAGGCCCGTTTCGAATTCCGCTGGCACGACCAGTTCGCGCTCTCGCTCGACCCGGACACCGCCCGCGAATACCACGACGAGACCCTGCCGGCCGAGCCCGCCAAGACCGCGCACTTCTGCTCCATGTGCGGCCCGAAGTTCTGCTCCATGCGCATCTCCGCCGACGTGCGCGAGTACGCCGAGAAGCAGGGCCTCACCGACGTCGCCGCCATCGAGGCGGGCATGGCCGAGAAGTCGGCCGAGTTCGCCGACCACGGCAGCCAGGTGTACCTGCCGGTCGTCTCCTGACCGACCGCGCCCGAGCCCCCGAAGTCCACCCCTGGATTTCGGGGGCTTTCGCTACTCCGGGCGATCAGTAGGGTGCTGGCATGTCTGCACGCACGAAACGTATTTTCGCCGGGGCCGTCGCTGCCGCCGCTCTGTCTCTCGCCGCGCCGCTCGGTACCGCGCAGGCGGCCTCGCCGCTGCCGGTCGCCGATTCCGGTTCGGCCTCCCTCGGCTGCACGTCGACCGATATCAACCCCTGCCCCATCCGCCCGCTGCTCGACCTGCTCACCTTGGTGACCAGCGGCTCCGCCTAGCCTCCCGCCGTCTGCGCCCTCCGCGGATAGCATGATCCCGGCACAGAGCACACTCTGGCAGCCTTTCTGAACCGACCGGAAAGGATCACTGCATGTGCACTTCCTTCACCGTCACGGCCGAGGACGGCTCGGTCACCGCCGGGCGAACCATGGAATTCGCGTTCGATCTCGAGTCACGGTTGATCGTTTTCCCGCGGGGAATGTCCTACCAGGCCAAGAGCCCGGACCCGACCGTTCCCGGATACTCCTGGCGCGGCGCCTACGGCACGGTCGGCATGAATCTGTTCGGCCGGGAATGCCTGCTCGACGGGGTGAACGAAGCCGGTCTGTATTTCGGCGCGCTGTATCTGCCCCATTTCACCGAATACCAATCGGTGCCCGTCGGACGCGAATCCGAGTCGATGTCGCAGATCCACGATGTCGGCAACTATCTCCTGTCCACCTGCGCGTCGGCGAGCGAGGCGGCGGCCGCGTTGGAGCGGGTGCTGGTCTGGGGCCAGCCCGATCCCAGCACCGGCCAGCCCATCGATCTGCACTACACACTGCACGACGCGGGCGGCAATTCGCTGGTCGCCGAATACATCGACGGTGAACTCCAGCTCCACGACAATCCGCTCTCCGTCCTGACGAATTCACCGCCGTTCGAGTGGCATCTGCTCAACACCGGCAACTACGTCAATCTCTCCGCCGTCAATGTCCCCGACCTGCCGTTGTCGGGATACGACGTGAGCGCGCTGGGTCAGGGCAGCGGAATGCTCGGCCTGCCGGGCGATTTCACTCCGCCGTCCCGTTTCGTCCGCGCGGTCACGCTCAGCCAGGCCGCCGAACCCGCCCCGGACGCGACCGGCTCCGCGATCGTGGCCGCCCACATCCTCGACAGTTTCGACATCCCCAAAGGTCTCGTGCGTTCCGGTGAGAGCGGGCCCGATTCGATCGAATACACCGAATGGTCGACGATCACCGGTCTCGCCGCCGACAACCGCCGCTATTTCGTCCGGTACTACGACAGCCCCGTCTGGTGCGTGGTCGACTTGGCGAAACTGGACTTCGATCAGGCGGGCGTGGCCCACATCGACACCGGAGCGGCCTGGTTCGTCGACGTGACACCGTCGCCCTGACCGACGTCACCGCCGAACTTTCCCTTTCGTAGGGGTGACTGCTCGGAGGCGGCGAGTAGCCGCGAATCCCCTGCGGTAGCGTCGGCGATATGGCCGATGCGTTCTATCTCCCCGACCCGGCGGATCCGAACCGGTTCGAGTCGACCGAGCTCACTCGCGGCCCGTGGTCGCCGGACGCGCAGCACGCGGGGCCGCCCTCGGCGCTGCTCGGGCACGTGATCGAGCGGTGCGAGCCGCGGGCGGGGTTCCAGGTCGGGCGGGTCGCGGTGGAGATCCTCGGGCCCGTACCGCTGGCGCCGTTGACGGCGACCGCCGAAGTGGTGCGGTCGGGGCGGAGCGTGGAGCTGATCCAGGCGACGTTGTCGTCGGAGCGTGGGCCGGTGATGCAGGCCAATGCGTGGCGGCTCAAGCTCAGTGAGCCCGCGCTCGATCTGCCGGTCGAATTCCTGCCGAGTGGTACGCGTCCGCTGCCGACGGCGACGGAACCCGAGGTGTTCCCCTCCGATCAGCGGATCGGTTTCCACACCGGTATCGAATACCGTTTCGCCTCCGGCTCTTTCGGGCGGCCGGGGCCTGCGGTCTGCTGGATCCGGTTGAAGTATCCGATCGTCGCGGGCACCACACCGAGCCCCCTGGAGCGGACGCTGGCCGCCGCCGACTCGGGCAACGGCGTGAGCTCGGTACTCGACTGGTCGAAGTACCTGTTCATCAATACCGACCTCACCGTCACCCTGCACCGGCAGCCGGTCGACGAGTGGGTGTGCCTGGACGCGGTGACCCATCCGCAGCCGCACGGCATCGGCCTCGCCGAATCCGCGTTGTTCGACGAGACCGGGCCGATCGGGCGCAGCACGCAGACACTGCTCATCGCGCCGCGCGACTGATCAGCGCAGGGCGTCCAGGTTCACGAGGTCGGTATTGCCGTGTTTGCGTAGCTCCGACTCTCCGGTGCTGGTGCGCCGGAACGGATCGCCTTCGCCGGTGGTGAGCAGGCCGCGCAGGCTCGTGGTGATGTAGGCGCCCCACGCGTTGGAGCACACCTCGTAGCATTCGCCGGCGGGCACCAAACCCTCATGGGTGAAACGGACTTCAGTACCGTTGGCGGTTTCGGTGATGTCGAAGACGACGTCGGTGTTCTCCCACTCGGTGGTGTCCTCGACGAACGCGAGGTGCGAGTCGCTCACGTGCCAGACCAGGCGGCGGCCGGGGACGGATTCGGTGGTGGTCATCGTGCAGCGATGGATGCCGGGCACCTCGAAGCGGTAGCTGTCGCCGACCGAACCGGTGGCGCCCTCGATGGTCTCCGACCACCAGCCCCAGACATTGTTGACGGCGGCGAACACCTCGTCGGGTGTCTTGTCCACGGTGATGGTCGCGGTGAAATCGTCGGTACTCATTGCGTTTCCTTCCGGCTCAGCCGTCGAGGTGGCGGCGGAGTGCGTCGAGAGGGCCGTCCCAGTCGCGCGAGAGGGCAGCCAGAAATTGTTGTGCCACTTGCATCGGCGCGGAGTCCAGGCGATAGCGCACGCGACGCCGCTCGCCCGGTTCCGGGATCACCAACCCCGCATCGGCCAGCAGGGCAAGGTGTTTCGCGATCGCCTGCCGCGTGATCGGCAGGCGATCGGCGAGGTCGGTCGCGGTGGACGGTCCGTGTGCGGCGAGTGCGGCCAGCACCGACCGCCTGCTCGGATCGGCCAGCGCGACGAAGACCCGTTCGGCGGTGGCCTCCAGCTCAGGCCGCATCGAGGTACTCGACGAGCTCGCCCAGCTCGCTCTTCCAGCCACCGACATTGCCCTCGAACGCCTCCTTGTGGAGGTCGTCGGGCAGCTGGGCGAACCCGGTCTCGACGACGGTCAGCCGGGTGCCCGCCCCGACCGGTTCGAGGGTGAACTCGACATAGGTGCGGCGCGGGTCTTCGTCGGGCAGGCCGTTGATCGGCCAGGTGTAGCCGAACACGGTCGGCTCCTCGACCCGCTCCACCCGCATGTCCGCCGCGAACCCCTCGTTCCAGGTCATCCGCATATCCCCGCCGGGCCGCAGGTCGATCTCCGCGGTATTGCCGAACCAGCTCGCCAGCCCCTCTGCGGTGGTGATCGCCGCCCAGACCTTGGCGGGCGGATGCGCGAGCTCGACGGTCCGCACGATCTGATCAGGGAATCCCATGACGCCTCCATCTATAGCAACTGATTGGTTGCAACCCAGACTATTGCAACCAATCGGTTGCGTCAAGATGTCGCTGGACTCAGTGGCCTCCGGTAACGCGAAAGCCTTTGGGCACCAGCCAGACCGTGACGACGGTGACGACCCCTACCACCGCGGCGGAGAGGTAAGCGGTGGTGGTGAGGGCGGTATCGAAGGCGTGGCTCGCGGCGCCCACCAGCTGGGTGCGGGCTGGTTCGGGGAGTTCCGTGGCCACCTCGGCCGCACCGCCCACCGATCCGGTCGCTTGATCCACCTTGTCGGCGGGAACCGGCACGTTGGCCATGTGCTGGCTGAAGATCCTGGCGTGCAGACTGCCGAGCAGTGCGACACCGAACCCGACGCCGACCTCGTAGTTGGTCTCCTCCACCGCGCCGGCCTGGCCAGCGCGGTCGGCGGGGACAACGCCGACGAGGACGGCGGCCGCCGCGGTCACCGCCATGCCGTCACCGAGCCCGAAGGACACCAGGACCAGCGCGATCACCGGATAGGTCGTCGGTTCCTGGCTCACCGCGAGCACCAGGAAGCCCAGCGCCACCGCGCCGAGGCCGACGCCGAGTACGGTGCGGACACCGAACTTGTCCATCAGCATCGGGGTCAGCAGCGAGGCGGTGAGCAGAGTGAGCGCGGCGGGCAGCATCCGGATACCGGCCTGCGACGGGCTGTACCCGTGGACGTACTGCAACCACAGCGAGATCAGGAACATCGCCGCGCCGATGGCCATCATGGCCAGCAGGGTCGCCACGGCGGCCGCGGTGAACGCGCCGTTGCGGAATAAACGCACGTCCAGCAGCGGGTCGGCGGCGGTGAGCTGACGTCGGGTGAACCACGCCAGCGCGCCGATACCGACCAGCAGGATCGCCCAGTCGACAACGCTCGCTTCGCCTTTCGCGAGGTGCTTGATCCCCCAGGCCAGGCAGACGATGCCCGCGATCGAGAGCCCCGCGGCGAACCAGTCCAGGCTGCCCGCCTGCGGCGCACGATATTCCGGCAGCACCCACAGCCCGACCACCACCGTCACCAGCACCACCGGCACGTTCAGCCAGAACGCCGACGACCACCCGAAATGCTCGACCAGAAACCCACCGACGATCGGCCCGACCGTAGCGCCGACGCCTGCCACCGCCGCCCAGATCCCGATGGCCATGGTCCGCTCGCGCACGTCGGTGAAGATATTGCGGATCAGCGAGAGGGTCGACGGCATCACCATCGCGCCACCGATGCCGAGCAGCACGCGGCCGCCGATCAGCTGGGCCGCGCTGCCCGCGGTCGCCGCGATCACCGAGGCGATGCCGAAGAGCACGAAACCGCTGATGAACAACAACTTTCGGCCGACCCGATCGCCCAGCGCGCCGGTGGTGATGAGCAGCCCGCCGAGCACCAGACCGTAGATGTCGATGATCCACAGCTGCTCGAGCGGCCCGACCTGCAGGTCGTCGATCAGCGACGGCAGCGCCACATTGAGAATCGTGGCGTCCATCGCCACCAGCAACAGGCTGGCGCACAGCACTCCGAGCATCACCCACCGGATCGCGCCGTAGGTCTTCTCCTGTGTTTCGCTCACGCTGGCCACCTCACCGGCTACTCGGCCGTCGACGTCCGTTATCGACAAGCTACCGAGTGCGACCCCGCCCACCGGGTAATGCCCGCGGCAGGTCCGGCACGACCACAGGCCGGTGCGGTGACGAGGCACCGGGCCGGCCTGTGGGAGCGGGAAAGTACTAGGCCTTGTCGAACCTGGTGTCGACGAAGGACTCGAAGTCGACCTTGCCCGGGATGGCCTTGGCCTTGGTGAAGGCGTCGGCGATCTCCTGTTCGGAGGCGATCACCTGGTCGGTGAGCTTGATCGGTTCCTTGATCGAGCGGGTCCAGGTGGTGCGGGAGGCGTCGACGCTGATCTGGGTGAGTTCGGCGTACCTGGTCGACCAGGTGTCGAGATTGTCCGACGACCACTTGGTGGCTGCGGCGTAGCGCTGGAAGAAGTCGGCGATGGCGGCCGACTTACCCGCGTCGTCGACGGCCTTGTTGCCCGCGACCCAGAAGTTGTAGCCGTTGGCGGCGTGATCGGCGGTGGCGATCGACTTCGCGCCGATCTCCTTCTCGGCGATGGCGGTGTAGGGGTCCCACGTCGCCCAGGCGTCGACGTCGCCGCGGGTGAGCGCGGTGTAGCCGTCGGCGGGAGCCAGGTAGACCGGCTCGATGTCGCCGAGCGACAGGCCCGACTTCTGGAGTTGCAGAAGGAGATTCGCGTTGGCCGAGCTGCCCTTGTAGACGGCGACCTTCTTGCCCTTCAGCGCGGCGACCGAGCCGATCGCCGAGTCCTTGCCGACCAGGATCGCGTCGCCCTTGCCGGTGGCCGAGAGTGCGCCGACGATCTTGATGTCGGCATCGGCCGCCGCGCCGAAGATGACCGGGGTGTTGCGGGTCTGGGCGATGTCGATGCCACCGGCGCTGGCCGCCTCGACCAGCGGCAGGCCCGCGGTGAAGCTGGAGAACTCGATCTTGTAGGGCAGGTTCTCCAGCTGGCCCGACGCCTTGAGCAGCACCTCGATCGAGATCGCCTTCTGGTCACCGACTTTCAGCGTCACCGTGCTCAGGTCGACGGGCCCCGACGGCGCGGCGTCGGTGGCCGCGTCGTCACCGCAGGCGCTCAGCGAGAGCGCGGCGACGACGGCGAGGGCGAGCCCGGCCAGGCGGGTCTTCGGAGTGCGTTTCACGGGAACAACTTTCGTGCTTCGGGTGGTCAGTGGACGCCGAGCAGCGTGAGCAGCTGCGTGGCGTAGTCGGCGATTTCCGGGGAGCCCGCGGTGCGCGGACGCGGCAGGTCGATGGGCACGTCGGCGGCGATGCGCCCCTCGTCCAGGACGAGGACGCGGTCGGCGAGGGTGATCGCCTCGAGCACATCGTGGGTCACCAGCAGCACGCCGAACGCGCGCTGGGCGTGCAGGCCGAGCAGTAGTTCGTGCATGGTCAGGCGGGTCAGCGCGTCGAGGGCGCCGAAGGGTTCGTCGAGCAGCAGCAGCGTCGGCTCGGCCACCAGCGCGCGTGCCAGTGCCGCGCGCTGCGCCTCGCCGCCGGACAGCGTCAGCGGCCACGCATCCGCGCGACCGGCGAGGCCGACCTCGGCGAGCAGGTCGCGCGCGGCCCGCTCGTCGGCGCGGCGATTGCGCGGCTTGGGCCTGCCGAGGGCGACGTTGCGCACCACCGGCTGCCACGGAATGAGCCGCGGCTCCTGGAACACGATCGTCGGCCTGCCATCGACGGAAACCTCACCGCGACTGGCGGAATCGAGCCCACCGAGAATGCGCAACAGGGTCGACTTGCCCGACCCACTGCGCCCGACCAGCGCGACGATCTCCCCAGCGCCGATCTCGAGATCGATACCGTCGAGCACGGTGCGCTCACCGAATCGCTTGCTCAGACCGGTGATTCGCGCGGCGGCCGTGCGGGCCGACCGCGAGGCGATAGGAGTGGCGGCAGCAGCGGTCATGATGTGAACCTCGCGATCGAGCGGCGGCGGATGGCCGGACTGCCGACAACCGGGAGTGGGTGGGTCCGGAGGTCGGCGGTGGTGGGGACGACGGACATCAGCGGTGCACCGCCGGTCGCCAGCGCAGGGCGCGGCGTTCGAGGAGGCGGACGATCGAGTCGGTGAACAGGCCGAGCAGGCTGTAGATCACCAGGCCGAACACGACGATGTCGGTGCGCAGAAATTCGCGGGCATTGTTGACGACGAAACCCAGACCCGCGCTGGCGTTGATCTGTTCGGCCACGATGAGCGAGAGCCAGGCGATGCCGAGGCTCTGCCGCACGCCGACCAGGATCTGCGGCAGCGCGCCGGGCAGGATCAGCAGCCGCAGTCGCTCGCCAAGTCCCAGGCGCAGGGCGCTGCCGAGCTCGAGCAGTTTGGGGTCGAGCTGGCGGATTCCCGCGAAAGTGTTGAGGTACAGCGGGAAGAACACGCCGAGCGCGATCAGGTAGACCTTCGGTTCCTCGCCGATGCCGAACCAGATGATGAACAGCGGGATCAGGCCGAACAGCGGGATGGTGCGGATCATCTGCAACGGCGGGTCGACCGCGTACTCACCGATCTTGCTCAGGCCGGCCAGGACGCCGAGGACCAGCGCGAGCGCCGCGCCGAGCACGAAGCCGTACAGCGCGCGCTGGCCGGAGACCAGCAGCGCCTCCCCGAGCTGGCCGGACCGGAAGGTCTCCAGTCCCGCGTCGAGGACGACCGACGGCGCGGGCAGCTTCTTGGCCGGGATCCAGCCGCTGGTGCTGCCGATCTGCCAGACGAGCAGCAGCACGATCGGCGAGAGCGCGCGCAGGAAGCCTGGGCGACGGTACAGCGGGGTCCGTCGCTCGTCGGTTTCGGTGGGGCTCGCCAACAGCATTCGTGCATGGTGCCCGCCGGGACCGGTCCGCCGACAGGGTTCGAATCAGCTCGAGGATTTGTCGGCTCGGCTGGAGATCTGCTGGACGGCCCAGCCGTTGCCGTCGGGATCGCTGAAGAAGACGAAGCCGACATTGTCGAGCGGATGCGGTGTCGGCGACGGGTTCTGCCCCAGCGATTGCACATCGGTGACCTCGACGCCGCGGGCCACCAATTCGGCGTGCGCCTGCTCGATATCGGGCACCACCAGCTGCAAACCCTTCAGCGACCCGGCCGGCATCTCCGGCACCGCGCCCTTGCCGATGACGATCGAGCAGCCGGAGCCGGGCGGGGTGAGTTGCACGATGCGCACATCGTCGGAGATCACGGTGTCGTGGTCGACGACGAAGCCGAGTCGATTCGCGTAGAAATCCTTGGCCCGATCGATATCGGACACCGGGACGATCACCACTTCCAAGGTCCAGTTCACGACGTGCCTCCTGCGGTGTCGGACGGTCGCGCCAAGTCTGCCACCAGCCACGCCTCGTCGCGGCCGAACGACCCGCTCATGGCCTGCGCTGCCATCGCCAGGCGAATTCGCCTACGGCGGGTGGTGGGCCGGGCAAGTCACCCTCGGCTGTCATTCCGTCGATCAACAGCGCGAGCACTCGCTGTCGCAACTCGGCCGTCCGCACCGGATCGGGCATCGTGACCGCGGCGCAGGCTTCCAGCAGCAGCCCGACATCCTGCGCGTCGAAATCGGCTCGCAGGCGTCCACTCGCATGGGCTCGGCGCACCAGCTCCGCGACCGCCTCGCCCGAGTGCACGACGTCGGGCAGCATCGAGTCGTCGGGGGTGAAGGCGCCGGCGAGCTTCACCGTCAGCGAGTGCACGTCGGCCTCGACCACCCGTTCCAGGAAGCCGGCGAATCCGCGCCAGCCGTCCGAATCCTCCAGCGCCGCATCGGCTTCGGCATTGAACCGGCGCAGCCCCTCGTGGCACAGCGTGCGCAGCAGCACCTCCTTGCTCGGGTAACGCCGGTAGAGGGCGCTGATCCCGACGCCCGCGCGTTCCGCGACGGCCGCGATCGGCGCGGTCGGGTCATCGAGGAACACGGCGCGAGCGGCGTCGAGGATCAGCCCATCGTTGCGCGCGGCTTGCGCCTTGCGGCCGGGCAAGCGGGGCTGAGCTGCGGTTTCGGTCTGCTTCGGCATGAATATCAGCCTACCACTTGAAACGGAATGATCCGTTCTGTTATGGTTGGAACAGAACGAATCATTCCGTTTCACTAGAAGGAGTCGTCATGACCACCACGGCCACCATCACCCCCTTCCGCATCGATGTCCCCCAGGCCCGTCTCGACGACCTCGCCGCCCGCCTGCGTGGCGCGCTGTACCCGGACGAGCTGCCCGGCGTCGGCGACTCCTACGGCGTCCCGGCCGATCGCGTCCGCACCCTCGCCCAGTACTGGCTCGAGCAGTTCGACTGGCGTGCACTGGAATCCGAGCTGAACGCGTTCCCGCAGTTCACCACCGAGATCGAGGGCGAGGACATCCACTTCCTGCACATCCGGTCCTCGCGGCCCGACGCGACCCCGGTGATCCTGACCCACGGCTGGCCCGGCTCGATCCTGGAATACGTCGATGTCATCGCGCCGCTCACCGAGCCGGAATCGGCCGAGGATCCCGCCTTCCACCTGGTCATCCCGTCGCTGCCCGGCTTCGGTTTCTCCGGCCCGACCCGCAGTACCGGCTGGAATCGCTACCGCACCGCCCGCGCCTGGGCGGAGCTGATGGCGCGCCTCGGCTACGAGCGCTACGGCGCCATCGGCAACGACGGCGGCTCGATGGTCTCGCCGGAGCTCGGCCGGATCGCGCCGGAGCAGGTGATCGGCGTGCACGTCACCCAGCTGTTCTCGTTCCCGTCCGGCGACCCGGCGGAATTCGAGGGCCTGTCCGAGGCGGATATGGCCGCGCTGCAGCACCTGCAGTGGTTCCACGAGAACAAGATGTCCTTCAACACCCTGCACAGCCAGCAGCCGCAGACCCTGGCCTACGCCCTCGCCGACTCCCCGATCGGCCTGCTCGGCTGGAACGCCCAGCTGTTCGGTGAATCGCTCGACGCGCAGTTCATCGTCGCGAATGTGGCGCTGTACTGGCTCACCGGGACCGCGGGCTCCTCGCTGCGGTTCTACTACGAGGACGCGCACGCCACCGAACACCCGACCGAGCCGACCGTCGTGCCGACCGGGCTGGCGATGTTCGCCGGCGATTTCCAGTCGATCCGCCGGTTCGCCGAGCGCGACCACAGCAACATCGTGAGCTGGAATTCCTACGACACCGCCGCGGCATCCGGCGGCGCGAACGACGCGGCCGGGCACTATGCCGCGCATGAGGCACCCGAGGTGCTGGTCGGCGATATCCGCCGGTTCTTCGCCGGCCTCGCCTGATTCGGCTTCGGTGCCGCGGCCCACGCTCCCCTCATCGGTGCGTGGGTCGCGACCCATTCGAATCATGCACCAGCACAGTGTGATACGCGCCCCAAAGGCGGCAATCAGTGATGCTCGTGCAGGTCACCCCAGGCGGGGAAGGGATCGGCGTAGCTGGTCCATCCCGCCGGACCCGCCGCGAACTCCGCCTCGGTGAGCAGCGCGGCATCGAGTGCGCACCGGACCGCGGCCTTGTCGAGGCGCACGCCGATGAAGACGATCTCCTGTCCCGCAGGCACCTCGAGCGACGACCACCACGCCCCCGGCTCGAAGGTCAGATTCGGACCGGCCTGCGACCAGATCGCGGCGAGCTCGGGACGACTCGCGATCCAGCAGAACCCCTTGCTGCGCAACATCCCCCGCAGTCCCGACAGCGCATCACCGAGCCGCTCCGGATGGAACGGCCGGTCGGCGGTGTAGGTGAGGCTGCTGATCCCGTACTCCTCGGTTTCGGGAGTGTGACCGCCCGCCAGTTCCTCGGCCCAGCCCTCGGCCTCGGCGGCCACCACCGGGTTGTAGCGGCCGGTGCCGAGCACCTCGTCCAGCGCGACGACCCCCTTCTCGGTGCGCAGGACATGCGCACGCGGGTTGAGCCTGCGCACCGTCGCCTCCACGGTGGCGACGGCGTTCGCGCTCACCAGGTCGGTCTTGTTGATCAGCAGCACGTCGGCGAACTCCACCTGGTCGACCAGCAGATCCGCGATGGTGCGCGAATCACCCTCGCCCGCTTCGAGTTCCCGCTCGGCCAGCGCCTGGCCCTTGACCAGCTCGGCCAGGAAGGTCGAGGCGTCGATGACGGTCACCATCGTGTCGAGGCGGGCGAGGTCGCCGAGGCGGAAGCCGTCCTCGAACTCCCAGTCGAAGGTCGCGGCCACCGGCATCGGCTCGGAGATGCCGGTCGACTCGATCACCAGCTGATCGAACCGCCCGTCGCGGGCGAGCCGGGCGACCGCCTCGATCAGGTCCTCGCGCAGCGTGCAGCAGATGCAGCCGTTGGTCAGCTCGACCAGTTTCTCCTCGGTGCGGTCGAGATGACCCTGGCCGGCGACGAGCGCGGCGTCGATATTGACCTCGCTCATGTCGTTGACGATGACCGCGACCCGGCGGCCGTCCCGGTTGGCGAGGATGTGGTTGAGCAGCGTGGTCTTGCCCGCGCCGAGGAAGCCGGACAGGACGGTGACGGGCAGGTGTGCGGTGGCGGCGGAGTTGGTCACCAATTAATGATAATGGTTTTCATTTGCTGTTCGTAGGTGGGGTCTCGGAACCGGACGGCCGGTCGTAGGGTTGGGGCGTGAAGATGTTGCCGCTGACCCCCGATGGCCAGACCCCCGTCCGCGCGCTCACCATCGCGGGCACCGATTCCGGGGGCGGCGCCGGCATCCAGGCCGATTCGCGGACCATGGCGCTGTGCGGTGTGCACGCCTGCGTCGCGGTGGCGGCGGTGACCGTGCAGAACACGGTGGGCGTCAGCGGGTTTCATGAGATACCGCCGCAGATCGTGGCCGATCAGGTGCGGGTGGTCGTCCGCGATATCGGAATCGGGGCGGCCAAGACCGGCATGCTGGCTTCCACCGCGATCATCGAGGCTGTCGCCGGGGTGTGCCGCGAGGTCGGGATCGGGCGCGACGCCGCGGTTCCGCTCGTCGTCGACCCCGTCGCCGCCTCGATGCACGGCGATCCGCTGCTGCACGCCGAGGCGCTGGACGCGGTGCGCAACACCCTCATCCCGCTGGCGACGGTGGTCACCCCGAACCTCGACGAGGTCCGCCTGATCACCGGCATCGAGGTCGTCGACGACGCCACCGCACGCAAGGCCGCCGAGGCGCTGCACGCGCTGGGCGCGCAGTGGGCGATCGTGAAGGGCGGACATCTGCGCGCCTCGGAGTACAGCACCGATCTGCTCTACGACGGCGACACCTTCCGCGAGTTCAGCGCGCCGCGCATCGCCACCGGCAACGATCACGGCGGTGGCGACACCCTCGCCGCGGCCATCGCCAGCGCACTGGCCAACGGGTATTCGGTGCCCGACGCGGTCGCCTTCGCCAAGGAGTGGACCTATCGCTGCCTGGCCGCGTCCTACGATCTCGGCGCAGGCCACGGGCCGGTTTCGCCGCTGTGGCGGTTGCACACCGACGCCTAGCGTGGCGTCGCGAACTTGTCGGTGGGCGGGTTCATACTGAATTCGCCGCACCCCCACCGGCCCCAACGACGTAGCCGGCGAGAACAACGGAGTTCGTGCCGGGCGCGGCAGAACGAAGCGTTCAGTCGACGACGAATGCGTCGCGCAGCGGCTGCGACGGGTCGATCCTGACTCCGTTGAAGCGCGCGTGCGCCTGTGCCAGCGCCGAGATGCTCTCGGCCAGATACTCGACGAATCGCTCGACCGGCATTGCCGAGACTTCGCGCTGATTCGCGCCGAGCCACCAGTCCGTGGCCGAGGCCACCGCACCGAAAATCGAATAGTTCACCAGTTCGATCCCGGCCACGTCGATCGATTCGGTCGGCAGCAGACCGGCGAAGAATTCGGCAGCGCGCCGCGCGGACTGCCTGGCGGCGACCAAGGCCCGTTCCGTCTCCTTGGCCTGCTGGCTGAAATGACTGTGCAGCATGAACCGGAAGACATTCGGGTGTTCCGAGACCACCGCCACGTATTCGGCGGCGGCACGGCGGACCAGGTCGGCGACGGAATCGTCGGTGAGATTCACCCCGCTGAGCATGCGCTCCCACAGCATGTCGCGGACCCGGTCGACGATCGCGTTGTAGAGGTCGGTCTTGTCCTCGAAATGCCGGTAGAGCTTCGGCTTGGCCGCGCCCGCTTCCTTGGCGATATCGCCCATGCTCACATCGGGGCCGACCCGATCCAGGGCACGGAAAGCGGCGTCGACGAATTCGATGCGCACCTGCACCCGGTGTTCGCGCCACCGCTCGGTCCGCGCATCGACACGACGGCCCGGCATCTCGTCTGCCTTCCGGTAACCCCGCGTCACGGGCAGAAGCTTATTGGCGCGGGCGGTCTGCGCTGTTCGCGGGGCGCTGTTTGCCGGAACGGCAAGCTTTCTTGCGCGTTTTCGCCACGACGCCACACCATGGACAACATCCCCGATCGAATGGAGCTTCGATGACCGAGACCGCGCCCACCGCAGAAGAGTTCTGGGAGGACTTCTATCGCGAGCGCGAGCAGATCTGGACCGGCAACGCGAACAAGACTCTGGTCCGCGAGGTCAGCGGGCTGCCCGCCGGTACCGCCCTCGACCTCGGTTGCGGTGAGGGTGGCGACGCGATCTGGCTGGCGAAGCAGGGCTGGCAGGTGACCGCCGTCGACATCTCGACGACCGCGATGGAGCGCGGCGCCCAGCACGCGGCCGCCGCGGGCGTGCAGATCACCTGGGCCCGCCACGACCTGCACGCGGACTTCCCCGAGGGCAGCTTCGACCTCGTCTCCGCCCAGTTCCTGCACTCGCCGGTCGAGCAGCCCGACGAGCGCGCGACCATCCTGCGCAAGGCGGCGGCCGCCGTCGCGCCCGGTGGCGTGCTGGTGATCGGCGGGCACGCGAGCTGGCCGACCTGGGTGACGACGCCCCCGCACGAGCACGTGTCGTTCCCGACCATCGAGCAGGTGCTCGAGCAACTGGCGCTCGGGCCCGAGTGGCAGGTGGAGACGGCCGAGCTCGTCTACAGCCCGTCGACCAGCCCGGACGGAGTGGAAGGCGAGCGCGCCGACAGCGTGCTGCGCCTGCGCCGCGGCTAGCGATCGGCCTTCGGCACCGCGTCGCCGTTGCCGCGTCGCGACAGCACGTAGAGAACCCACATGACGATCGGCAGGAGGATGTCGGTCCACAGCGGGATCCCGATGTTGTAGGGCTTGGTGTTGTCTTCGGCCACCCAGAAGTAGATGTGCCCGGCCGCGTCGCCCCAGTACTGGATGGTCAGGACGACGATCGTGCACAACCAGAAGTGGCCACGGAACCAGTAGGCCATGATGCCCACCACGCCGATGGCCAGGTCGCCCATCGCGTTCTCCCATTGGAAGCCGCCGTCGCCACGGGTGTAGCCGATCTGTTCGGCGACATTCGCGCCGTCGAAGATGTGCGCGGCCGCGCCGAGAACGGACGCGACGCCGACAACAGCCACCATCCACCACACCATGTGGATGTCGGCCGCCGGGCGGCCCGGCTGTCGTCGGCTCTGCACGAACGCGCCGACGAGGGCGACCAGCACCGCGATGATCGTTGGCATCGGACATGCCTCCATGCTTCCCGGCGATCACTGTTCCAGCATGTCGTCGAACCCACCCAGTTTAGCCAGCTCGGCGACTCGCAGGATCCCCAGCAACCTCCCAGCTCGGTCCCAGCCCGGTGGCAGCGCCGCCGCCGAGGGTGGGTGCCATGACCCAGACCGAGGCCGAGCCACAGACCACGCAGAGCACCCGCGCGCCGGTGCTCGACGTGGTGATTCCCGTCTACAACGAAGAGACCGATCTTGGGGTGTGCGTCCGCAGGCTGCACGCCTATCTGCGCGCGGGATTCCCGTTCACCGCCCGGATCACGATCGCCGACAACGCCAGCACCGATGCCACCCTGGCCGTGGCGCAGCTGCTGGCGACCGAACTCGACGGCGTCCGGGTCCTGCACCTGGACGCCAAGGGCCGCGGGCGGGCGCTGCGCGCCGCGTGGACCGGGTCCGACGCGGCGGTGGTGGCGTATATGGACGTCGACCTGTCGACCGATCTGGACGCGCTGCTGCCGCTGGTCGCGCCGCTGGTGTCCGGGCATTCCGATCTGGCGATCGGCACCAGGCTCGACGCGGCCGCCAGGGTGGTGCGCGGGCCCAAGCGCGAGATCATCTCCCGCTGCTACAACCTGCTGCTGAAAACCACGCTGCGCGCGCACTTCTCCGACGCGCAGTGCGGTTTCAAGGCGGTGCGCGGCGAGGTCGCCCGTGAGCTGCTGCCGCTGGTGCGCGACGGCGAGTGGTTCTTCGACACCGAACTGCTCGTCCTCGCCGAGCGCGCCGGACTGCGCATCCACGAGGTGCCCGTCGACTGGATCGACGACCCCGACAGCCGGGTCGACATCCTCGACACCGCCCGCAAGGACCTGCGCGGAATCTGGCGGCTGACCAGGGCACTGACCACCGGCGCGCTGCCACTGGACGAACTGCGCGCCGCCGTCGGCAGGGAACCGCTGGTGGCCGGGGTGCCGCTCGGGATGGTCGGCCAGCTGGTGCGATTCGCGATCGTCGGCGTGAGCTCGACACTGGCCTACATCGTGCTGTATCTGCTGCTGCAACCGCTGTTCGGCGGGCAGGGCGCGAATCTGGTGGCGCTGCTGGTGACCGCGGTGGGCAATACCGCGGCCAACCGGACGTTCACCTTCGGTGTGCGCGGGCGCAGGGACGCGGTGTCGCACCAGTTCCAGGGCCTGGCGATCTTCGGGTTCGGGCTGGCGATCACCAGCGGCTCGCTGTTCGCCCTGCACCGCTGGGCACCTGACGCACCCGTCGCGGTGGAACTCGGCGTCCTCGTCACCGCCAATCTCGTTGCGACACTGGCTCGGTTCGTCGGCCTGCGCTGGGTTTTCCGGCACGCAGGCTCCGACCGCACCGCGACCACCGAGGGCACGGATTCGACAGCGCGCCTGAGCACACTGGAGGTGCGTCGATGACTGCCATCATCGAACGACCGACTTCCACCGGCGCCGAGACGGCGGCTGTGGCTCGAACACGTTGGGAACTACCGGGATTGGCGGTGCTGCTGGCAGTCACGACCATCGCCTATCTGATCAACCTGAGCGCCAACGGGTGGGCCAACGACTTCTATGCCGCTGCCGTGCAGGCGGGTTCGCAATCGTGGGAGGCGTTCTTCTTCGGCTCCTCCGATGCGGCCAACTCGATCACCGTGGACAAGCCGCCCGCCTCGCTGTGGGTGATGGAGCTGTCGGTGCGGCTGTTCGGGCTCAACAGCTGGAGCATGCTCGTTCCGCAGGTGCTGCTCGGCGTGGCTTCGGTCGCGGCGCTGTGGGCGGCGGTGCGACGGTCGTTCGGACCCGCCGCTGGACTGATCGCGGGGGCCGTGCTCGCGGTGACCCCCGTTGCGGTGCTGATGTTCCGGTTCAACAACCCCGATGCCCTGCTGGTGCTGCTGATGACCGCGGCGGCCTGGGCGATGACGCGCGCCGTCGCGGACGGCCGGTGGCGCTGGCTGCTGCTCACCGGTGGCCTGATCGGCTTCGGCTTCCTCGCCAAGCAGTTGCAGGTGCTGCTGGTGGTGCCCGCGCTGGCGCTGACCTATCTGCTCGCGGGCCCGCCCAAGCTGGGCAAGCGCATCGCGCAACTGTTCGCCGCGGGTGCGGCGATGGTTGTCGCGGCGGGCTGGTGGCTGCTGACGGTGGAGCTCTGGCCTGCCGATCAGCGTCCGTGGATCGGTGGGTCGCACGAGAATTCGATCATCGAACTCACCCTCGGCTACAACGGGCTCGGCCGGTTGAACGGCAACGAGCGCGGCAGCGTCGGACCCGGCGGTGAACTGCCCGCGGGCGGCAACGGCATGTGGGGCAGCACCGGCATCACCCGGCTGTTCGAACCCGCGCAGGGCGGTCAGATCGCCTGGCTGATCCTGGTCGCCCTGGTCGCCCTGGTCGCCGGACTCGTCCTGCGCGGCCGGGCCCCGCGCACCGATCGCCGCCGCGCCGCGCTGATCCTGTGGGGCGGTTGGCTGCTCGTCACCGGCCTGGTGTTCAGCTTCATGGCTGGCATCTTCCACCAGTACTACACGGTGGCCCTCGCCCCCGCCGTCGCCGCGCTGGTCGGCATCGGCGCCGTGCAGCTCTGGGCTGCGCGGGACCGCCTGTGGGTGCGCCTCACCTGCGCGCTCGCCCTCGGCCTCACCGCCGCGACCGCATGGGCGTTGTTGTCGCGCAGCGCTTCCTTCCAGCCATGGCTGCGCTGGACGATCCTGGTGGTCGGCGTGCTCGCGACTATCGCGACCGCCTTCCCCCTCGCGCGCAGGCAATCGGTGGTCGCCGCGCTCGCCGCCGCCTTCATCGGGCTCGCCGGGCCGGTCGCCTACTCGATCGACACCATCGCCACCGCGCACTCCGGTGCGATCCCGTCCGCCGGGCCGAGTGCCGGTGGGATGCGCGGGATGGGTGGACCGGGCATGCGTCCCGACGAAGGCGACGGACGGATGGGCGCGGCGCCCGGCAACACCGGAACCGGCGCCACACCGCTAGACGGCGCCCAAGGCGGCGCCATGCCGCCGGACGGTTCCGCCGGGCAGGGTGGCCTCCTGCCACCGGACGGTTCGGCGGGTCAGGGCAGCGCGTCGCAGCCGGACGGTGCCATGCAGGGTGATCGCACGGGCGGTGCGGGTGGCTTGCTCGGTGGCTCACGCCCGAGCGAGCAGATCGTCACGTTGCTCGAACAGAACGGAAGCGACTACACCTGGGTCGCTGCCACCGTCGGTTCCAACAGCGCCGCCGGATACCAACTGGCCACCGAGCTGCCGGTAATGCCGATCGGCGGCTTCAACGGCAGCGATCCGTCCCCCACCCTCGAACAGTTCCAGCGTTATGTCGCCGAGGGCAAGATCCACTACTTCGTGGCAGGCGGCCGGGGTGGACCCGGTGGGACCAGCGAGTCGACCAGCTCGGCGATCACCGCCTGGGTGACGGCGAACTACACCGCGACCACGGTCGACGGAGTGACGCTCTACGACCTGACCCAACCGAAGTCGTAGTCGCCACGAAACTCTGGAGCGGCCAGGCCCCAGCGAACAGGCCTGGTGGATCACCCCGGTCCACCAGGCCTGTTCGTGTCGCCGAGTCGGCGTCCGTTTATCCATCCAGCCACGCGGCGGGTGCGGGCGGCGCCGAATTCCGACCGCTACCGTCGAGATCCCGGTCGGCCCGCCCGGCATAGCCGCCCACGGCCGGAGATGCCCCTCGGCCTAGGTTGACACCGCCTCCGCCACTGAACGAACGGTCACCGTGCGGCGCAATGATTCTCACGCGAAGGGCACAGTCACCGACCGGAAGGCACGGCAGCGGCGACCCATTCGGCGAAGGTCGGCCCCGCCAGGGTGGCGTGGGCGGAGGGCAGGAGGGTGCCGTTCTCGAACTGCTCGCGATCCGGGTTGGCGTTGTCGGAGACCTCGATGACCTGGAGGGCGTCGCCGCGGGCCGCGAGCAGGATGGTGGCAGCGGCGGCCATGGTCTCCGGCTGCGGGCCCGCGATCTCGGGGAACGGAACATCCTCGGCCGGAATCGGATTCGTGGCGAGGTCGACCAGTGCCTCGGCGACCGTACGGGCGGCGACCAGCTGGGTGCGCATCCCCTGGAGGTAGGCGACCTCGCCCTGGGTGCCCCACTGCACCATCACCTCGACGAGTTCGTGGAACTGCGCGGCACGCAGGATCTGCACGGGCACAGAGCCTTTCAGCAGTTCCTGCTCGTGGGCGAGCTTGGCGGCGTTGTAACCGGCGAGGGAGCCGTCGATGCCGATGATGGAGACGACGACCAGGCGCTCCACGCCTGCCCGTTCGCCGGCCGCGTGCAGGTTGCGGGCGGAGGCGGTGAAGAACTCCGTCGCCACCTGCTGGTCCGCCGAGGGGGTGCTGGAGGCGTCGATCACGATGTCCACGCCGGTCAGCGCCTCGTCGAGGCCGGCGCCGGTCTCGATGTCGACGCCGTTCGCGCGGGAGAACGCCACGACCTCCTGGCCGCGCTCGGTCAGCACGTCCACGACGTGCTTGCCCAGCCGGCCGGTCGCACCCGCCACCGCGATCTTCTTCTGCGCACCCATGATCTGCTCCTTCGTCGCTTCTTTCGCGTTCACAGAGACGACGAAGGAGCTTGGCGGAGTGTGACATCAGGATTTTTCGAGGCTGCCCCGTGGCGCTACCCAGCGGTGATTGAGGTCGACGACCGAGGCGACTGCCTCGAAGTCCGCGTCGTAGTGGACCAGAACCAGGCGATGTTCGACCGCCAGAACCGAGGCGAGCAGATCGTGGATGCCGACCGATCGGTGCCGACCCGAACGTGCCAGTTCCCGTTGCACAACGAATGCGCTGTGCCAGTGTTCGTCGTTGGTGGGCAGATATTCGTAGGCCGCCCGTCGACGGAACCGGATCTCCTCGTATTCGACCGGATTTCGGGCACTGTAGAGCGCCTCCGAATCCAGTGGGCCACAGGTGGCAACCAACCCCGCCTTGATCAGCGGAGCGATTTCGGCGGCGACTTCGGGATGACGCATCCGCGCGGACGCGCTGGTATCGAGCAGGTAGCGCGCCGTTATCGCCATACGTCGTCGCGCCGATCCTTGTCGGCCATCTCGGCCATACCCCCGTTGATCAACCACTCGACTTCACGTGCACGAGCACGAGCCACCACAGCCGAGTTCAGCGCGGCTCGAACGGTATCGGAGACGCCCGAAGTCCCGAGTGCGGCCTGCGCGGACTCGAGTAGTTCGTCGTCGATCTCGATAAGCCGTTTGGTCATGTCACAGTCCCTCGATATATCCCCCATGAGCGGAGTATATACTCGAAACAGCGCAGGTCACAAGGGTTGATCGGGGGTGTTGAGGGCCGCGTGGAGGGTGGAGGCCCACTGCTCGACGATCAGTTTGCGACGCGCGGAGTCATCCGTGAGGACATCGGCGAGGCCGAGTCCACGGGCAAGGTCGAGGGTCGCCTGAACCAGGTGATGGTTGACCGGATCGGAGTCGTCGACCCCCAGCGCTTCGACCGCGCGCCGGTGCGCGATCCGGCCGAACCGCGCCTCGAGCGGGACGATCCGCTCACGCAGCGCCGGGTCGGCGGCGGCATGGGTCCACACCTGCAGCGCCGCCTTGAACAGCGGCGAGGTGTAGGACTCGACCAGACCGGACACGACAGCGCGGGTGCGGCCGACGCCCTCGGCGACCGCGCTGATGGCGGCGGCCTCGGCGGCCGACTGATCCATCCTGGTGTCGAACATGTACTCGAGCGCGCCGGTGATCAAGTCTTCCCTGGTGGGGAAATGATGCTGGGCCGCACCGCGCGACACCCCGGCCCGCTCGGCGACCACCGAGACGGTGGCGGCTGCCCAGCCGTATTCGACCAGGCAGTCGATGGTCGCCTCGAGCAGGCGCTGCCGGGTGGCCCGGCTGCGGTCCTGCTTGGGTTCGTGGGGTGTCGCCATCGGACTATTGTGCCCAGCTGGGCGGGCGCTTCTGGAAGAAGGCGGTCATGCCCTCGATCACCTCGGGGGTGCCGAAGAAGCCTGCCGAGCGCTGCGCGAGCTCCTCGGCCTCGGCGTCGAAGCGCGCGAGCAGGACCGAGTTGACCAGCTTCTTGGACTCCGCCAGACCCTGCGGCGAACCCTTGCGCAGCTCGCCACACAGGCGTTTCACCTCGGCGGCGGCATCGGCGGCCGCGATGGTGACCAGCCCGATCTCCTGCGCGGTCGCGGCGTCGAACTTCTCGCCGGTGAGGAAGTAGCGGCTCGCCGAGCGCTGGTCCATCCGCGGCACCAGCGTGAGCGAGATCATGAACGGCGCCATGCCGATGCGCACCTCGGTGAGCGCGAAACTGCTGCCGGGTCCGGCGACGACGAGATCGCAGGCGCCGATGATGCCCATGCCACCGGCACGGACATTGCCGTCGATCTGGGCGACGACCGGCTTGGGCGAGGCGAGGATGCCGCGCAGCACGTCGATCATCACGCGGGTGCGCTGATCGGCCGCGGTCGCCGGATCGGCCGTGCTCGCCTCTTTCAGGTCGGCGCCCGCGCAGAAGGTGTCGCCGGTGTGCGCGAGCACGATGCCGCGCACCGCGGGATCGGTGTTCGCCGCGTCAAGTCCAGCCAGCAGCTCACGGACGAGCTTGGACGAGAGCGCATTGCGGTTGTGCGGGGAATCGAACGTCAGCGTCGCGAACCCGTCGACGACCTCGTAGCGGACATAGGGCGCAGCTTCAGGATCACTCATCGAACCCACCTCAACCTTTCAATAGATCAAACTCAACTCTGACCGCACACCCAGCCCGCACCCGCGGCCTCGAGGAGCGGCGGCCACGTAGTGGCCGGTCGCGGCCGGGTCGCCGGTCAGGCGCCGTTTCGTAGGCGACGAAGGAGCAAGAAACGGTGCCTGACCGGCGACCCCTAGGGGCCGCGACTCGAGCGCGCCAGCGCTCCAACTAATACGAGCGCGGCAGACCGAGCGAGTGCTGGGCGACGAAGTTCAGCACCATCTCGCGACTGACCGGCGCGATGCGCGAGATGCGCGCGGCCTGCAGCATGGCCGCGAGGCCGACCTCTCGGGTCAGACCCGAACCGCCGTGGGTCTGAATCGACTGGTCGAGCGCCTTGATGCTGGCTTCCGCGGCTGCGTACTTGGCCATATTGGCCGCCTCGGCGGCGCCGAACTCGTCACCGGTGTCGTAGAGCGTCGCGGCCTTCTGCATCATCAGCTTGGCCAGTTCCAGTTCGATCTTGACCTGCGCCAGCGGATGCGAAATGCCCTGGTGCGCGCCGATCGCCGACTTCCAGACCGTGCGCTCCTTGGCGTATTCCACGGCCCGGTCGATGGCGTAGCGGCCGAGGCCGACCGCCATGGCCGCGCCCATGATGCGCTCGGGATTCAGGCCGGCGAACAGCTGCGCGATGGCGGCGTCCTCGGAGCCGACGAGGGCGTCGGCGGGCAGCCGCACATCGTCGAAGAACAGCGTGAACTGGTTGTCCGGCTCGATGATGTCCATCTCCTGGACGTTCTTCACCAGGCCGGGCGCGTCGACCGGCACGATGAACAGCGCGGGCTTGAGCTTGCCGGTCTTGTGGTCCTCGGTGCGCGAGACCACCAGGATCGCCTCGGCCTGGTCGACACCGGAGATGAAGATCTTGCGGCCGTTGAGGATCCAGTCGCCGCCGTCGCGACGGGCGGTGGTGGTGATCTGGTGCGAGTTGGAGCCTGCATCGGGCTCGGTGATCGCGAAGACCATCTTCGACGAGCCGTCGGCCAGCTTGGTCAGCCAGGTCTGCTTCTGCGCGTCGGTGCCGTACTTGGTGATGATGGTGCCGCAGATCGCCGGGGAGACGACCATCAGCAGCAGCCCGGCGCCCTGCGCGGCCAGCTCCTCCTGCACCAGCGCCAGCTCGTACATGCCCGCGCCACCGCCGCCGTACTCCTCGGGCAGGTTCACGCCGAGGAAGCCGAGCTTGCCCGCCTCGTCCCACAGCTCGGTGAGCGGCTCGTTCTTGCGCGAGAGCGGCAGCACGTAGTCGCGGTAGTTGTACTTCGACGCCAGCGCGGCGACCGCCGCGCGCAGCGCCTTCTGCTCTTCGGTTTCGATGAAGCTCATGCTGTACCTTTCTGTCCTGACCCGGAGCCCTCCGTGGTCACGCTCCGCTACCGCCTCCGGGCTTGACCGGATCAGGACGGCTCCTGCTCTTCTTCCTCGACGACGGCGAGGACGGTTCCGACCTCGACCTGCTGGCCGACGGTCACGTTGAGTGCACTGAGAATGCCGGTGGCCGGTGCGGCGATGGTGTGTTCCATCTTCATCGCCTCGAGCCACAGAATGGGCTGACCCTGCCGCACGTGATCGCCTTCGGCGGCACCGAGGCGGATCACGCTGCCCGGCATCGGCGCGAGCAGCGAACCGGCCGCGACCTGCTCGGCGGGATCGGTGAAACGCGGCAGCCTGCGCACGGCCACCGGACCGAGCGGGGAATCGACCGCGACGAGGTCGCCGTAGCGGGCGATCTCGAATTGCCTGCGCACCGGGCCACGCTCGCCCGGCACGGCCAGCACGACGCGCTCCGGGGTCGCCGAGATCAGCTCCAGGCCCTCGTGGCCCTCCACCGCGACACCGGTGCGGGTGAAGCGGTAGCGCACCTCGTGCGTGCCGGAGGTGCGGCTCTCGTAGGACTTGGTCTGCGGCAGCGAGGCCAGGTTGCGCCAGCCGCTGGGCGCCAGCCGGGTGTAGCGGCTCGCGGCGTGGTTGGCGGCCGAATCGGCGAGGGCCGCGGCCACGATGGACAGCGCTTCGTCGGCATCGGAGGCCAGCGGCGCCGACAGCGCGGCCAGGTCGTGGGTGGCGAAGAAGGCGGTGTCGGTGTCACCGGCCAGGAACGCCGGGTGCCGCAGCACCCGCACGAGCAGGTCGCGGTTGGTCACCAGACCGTGGATCTTGGCCCGCTGCAAGGCCGTGGCGAGCAGATGCGCTGCCTCGGCGCGGGTTTCGGCGTAGGAGATCACCTTGGCCAGCATCGGGTCGTAGTGCACGCCGACCACTGAGTCGTCGACGACACCGGTGTCCAGGCGCACGCCGGGCTGGTCGAGCACAGTGAATTCGCCCGTGGTGAACGGGATCTCGATCTTGTGCACCGGGCCGCTCTGCGGCTGCCAATCGTTGGCCGGGTCCTCGGCGTAGAGGCGGACCTCGATCGAGTGACCGCGCTGGGCGGGCTGGGTGGCAGGCAGCGGCAGACCCGAGGCCACCTGCAACTGCAGGCGGACCAGGTCGAGGCCGGTGGTCTGCTCGGTGACCGGATGTTCCACCTGCAAACGGGTATTCATCTCCAGGAAGAAGAAGTCACCCTTCTCGTCGGCCAGGAACTCGACGGTGCCCGCACCCTCGTAACCGATCGCCTCGGCGGCCAGCCGGGCCGCCTCGAACAGCCGGTCCCGCATGCCGTCGATCTTCTCGACCAGCGGCGACGGCGCCTCCTCGACAACCTTCTGGTGCCGCCGCTGGATCGAGCACTCACGCTCGCCGACGGCCCAGGTCTTGCCGAAAGTATCGGACATGACCTGTACTTCGATGTGGCGGCCGGTCTCGAGGTAGCGCTCGCAGAACACGGTCGGATCGCCGAAGGCCGACTCGGCCTCACGCTGGGCGCCCGCGATCTGATCCCGCAGCTCGCTCAGCTCGCGTACCACGCGCATGCCGCGACCACCGCCACCGGCGGAGGCCTTGATCAGCACCGGCAGGTGCGCCTCGGTGACCTCGGCGGGATCCAGCTCGACGAGGACGGGAACACCGGCGGCGTCCATCATCTTCTTCGACTCGACCTTCGAGCCCATCTGCTCGATGGCAGCGACCGGCGGACCGATCCACACCAGACCCGCGTCGAGCACAGCGCGCGCGAATTCGGCGTTCTCCGAGAGGAATCCGTAACCCGGGTGGATGGCGTCGGCACCGGCCGACAGCGCGGCCTCGATGATCAGCTCACCGCGCAGGTAGGTCTCGGCGGGAGTGTTGCCGGGCAGCCGGATGGCGGCGTCGGCCTCGGACACGTGCGGGGCCGCGGCGTCCGCGTCGGAGTACACCGCGGTGGTGCCGATGCCCATCCGACGGCAGGTGGCGAACACGCGGCGCGCGATCTCACCACGGTTGGCGACAAGAAGATTCGTGATAGCCATGTTGTCGCGCCTCACATTCGGAAGACGCCGAAGCCCTCGGCGCCCTGGATCGGAGCTGAATGAATGGCCGACAGCGCCATTCCCAGCACGGTGCGGGTGTCACGGGGGTCGATGATGCCGTCGTCGAAGAGCCTGCCCGACAGGAACATCGGCATCGCCTCGGCCTCGATCTGCGCCTCGACCATCGCGGCCAGCCCGGCGGCGGCCTCCTCGTCGAAGGGCAGGCCCTTGGCCTCGGCCGCGCCGCGCTGCACGATGGTGAGCACGCCGCCCAGCTGCGCGCCGCCCATCACGGCGGACTTCGCGCTCGGCCAGGCGAACAGGAAGCGCGGGTTGAACGCGCGCCCGCACATGCCGTAGTGCCCGGCGCCGTAGGACGCGCCGACCAGCAGCGAGATGTGCGGGACCGTGGAGTTGGCGACCGCGTTGATCATCATCGAGCCGTGCTTGATGATGCCGCCGTGCTCGTATTCCTTGCCGACCATGTAGCCGGTGGTGTTGTGCAGGAACAGCAGTGGCGTGTTCTTCTTGTTCGCCAGCTGGATGAACTGGGTGGCCTTCTGCGATTCCTCGGAGAACAGCACGCCGCGCGCGTTGGCCAGGATGCCGATCGGGAAGCCGTTGATCTCGGCCCAGCCGGTCACCAGGCTGGAGCCGTAGAGCGGCTTGAACTCGTCGAAGTCGGAACCGTCGACGACGCGGGCGATGACCTCGCGCGGGTCGAACGGGATCTTCAGATCCGAGGGCACGATGCCGAGCAGTTCCTCGGGATCGTAGAGCGGCGAGATGACCTCGGCGCGCGGCTCGGGACCCTGCTTCTTCCAGTTCAGCCTGCGCACGATATTGCGGCCGATCCGGATCGCGTCCTGCTCGTCGGCGGCCATGTAGTCGGCCAGACCCGACGTGCGGGCGTGCATCTCGGCGCCACCGAGGGTCTCGTCGTCGGAGTCCTCACCGGTGGCCATCTTCACCAGCGGCGGGCCCGCCAGGAAGACCTTCGCGCCCTCCTTGACCATCACCACGTAGTCGGACATGCCGGGGATGTAGGCGCCACCGGCCGTCGAGTTGCCGAAAACCAGCGAGATGGTGGGGATTCCGGCGGCCGAGGCCTGGGTGAGGTCGCGGAACATCGCGCCACCAGGGATGAAGACTTCCTTCTGCGTCGGCAGATCCGCACCGCCGGACTCGACCAGCGAGATCACCGGCAGGCGGTTCTGCTTGACGATCTCGTTGATACGCAACGTCTTGCGCAGCGTCCACGGGTTGGACGTGCCACCACGCACCGTCGGATCGGGCGCGACGATCATGCACTCGACACCCTCCACGATGCCGATACCGGCGATCGTGGACGCGCCGACGTGGAAGTCGCTGCCCCAGGCCGCCAGCGGGCACAGCTCGAGGAACGGCGAGTCCTCGTCGAGCAGCAGTTCGATGCGTTCACGCGCGGTGAGCTTGCCGCGCTTGTGGTGCCGGGCCACCTTCTCGGGGCCGCCACCGGCGATGGCCTTGGCGAACTCGGCCTCGACCTCGGTGAGCTTGGCGGCCATCGCCTCCGCCGCCGCGGTGTACTCCGGCGACGCGGTGTCGATGATGGAACGGAAGGTCGTCACGACTGGTACCCCAATACTTTCGACGCCAGCATGGTCAGGATCTCGTTGGTGCCGCCGCCGATGCCGATGATGCGCACATCGCGGTAGATGCGCTCCACCTCGGACTCGCGCATGTAGCCCATCCCACCGTGCAGCTGAACCGCCTGGTTGGCGACCCACTCGGCGGTCTCGACGGCAGTGTTCTTGGCGAAGCACACCTGGGCGATCAGGTTCTGGTCACCGGCGACGAAGCGCTCGACCAGGGCTCGGGTGTAGGTGCGCGACACGTCGACCCGCTGGGCCATCTCGGTCAGCGTCATCTGCACCTTCTGGCGGCTGATCAGCGGGCGGCCGAAGGTCTCCCGGTCGCGGCACCACTGCACGGTGAGGTCGAGGGCGCGCTGGGCCAGCGCGTACGCCTGCACCGCGAGACCGACCCGCTCGCTGACGAAGGCGTTGGCGATCTGCGCGAAACCGGTGTTCTCGCCACCGACCAGGTTCGACGCGGGCACCCGCACGTCGACGTAGGACAGCTCGGCGGTGTCGGAGGCCAGCCAGCCCATCTTCTCCAGCTTGCGGCTGACGGTGAAGCCCGGCGTATCGGTCGGCACGATGATCAGCGAGACACCCGCCGCGCCTGCACCACCGGTGCGGACCGCGGTGACGACGAAGTCGGCGCGGCACCCCGAGGTGATGAAGGTCTTGGCGCCGTTGATGATGTAGTCGTCGCCGTCGCGCACCGCGGTGGTGGTGAGGTGGCCGACATCGGAGCCGCCGCCGGGTTCGGTGATGGCCAGCGAGCCGATCAGGTCGCCGCGCAGCGTCGGCTTGGCCCACCGCTCGATCTGGGCCTGATTGCCCGAGGCGATGATGTGCGGCAACGCGATTCCGCAGGTGAACAGCGACGCCCACAGCCCGCCGGAGGCGCCGGCGAGGTGGATCTCCTCGCCGACGATGACGGTGTCGATGATGCTGCCGCCCTCGCCGCCCGCCGATTCCGGGTATTCGATGCCGAGCAGGCCGAGTTCACCGGCCTTCTTGTGCAGCTCGCGGGGCAGCGCACCCTCGCGTTCCCAGGTGTCGAGGTCGGGCAGGATCTCCCGCTCGACGAATCCACGCACGCTGGCGCGCAGCTCTTTTCGTTCCGGTGTGTCCCAAACAGACGTCATGCGAGCAGCTCCGTCGGCATATCGATGTGGCGGGAGCGCAGCCATTCGCCGAGCCCCTTGGCCTGCGGGTCGAAACGTGCCTGGTAGGCGACGCCCTTGCCGAGCAGGCCGGAAATGATGAAGTTGACGGCCCGCAGGTTCGGCAGCACGTGCCGGGTGACGGTCAGCTCGGCCGTCTCGGGCAGCAGTTCCCGCAGCTTCTCGACCGTGAGCGTGTGCACCAGCCAGCGCCACTGCTCGTCGGTGCGGACCCAGACGCCGATGTTCGCGTCGCCGCCCTTGTCACCGCTGCGGGCGAGGGCGATGGTGCCGAGCGGGACCCGGCGGGTCTCCGACGGCGGCAGGTCGACGGGCAGCTCCGGCTCGGAAACCGGTTCGAGGACAGCGGTTTCGGCGGCGGGCTCGATGGCGACCCGGGTGCCGTCGGCCAGGACCGCGGTGTGCGGCACCTCGTGCGCGTCGACGAAGCCAGGCGTGAAGACGCCGTAGGGCGCGCCGTTGCCCGGCAGCGTGGTGAAGGTCGCGCCCGGGTAGCTGGCCAGCGCCAATTCCACCGCGACATTGGAGAATTGGCGGCCGACCTTGTTCGGATCGGGATCGCGCACGACGCAACGCAGCAGCGCGCTGGCCTGCTCCTCGGTGTCGGCGTCGGGACGGTCGAGCCGGGCCAGCGTCCAGGACAGCTCGGCGGGCTTGGCGGGCAGCCAGGCTTCCAGCTGTCGTCGCGCCAGTGCGGCTTTGGCCTCGATGTCGAGTCCGGTGAGGATGAACTCCATCTCGTTGCGGAAACCGCCGAGAGTGTTGAGCGAGACCTTGAGCTGCGGCGGCGGCGCCTCACCGGTGACACCGCTGATCAGCACCCGGTCCTTGCCCTGCTGGCTGAGGGTGATGCTGTCGAGCCGGGTGGTGACGTCCGGACCCGCGTAGCGCGCGCTCTGGATCTCGTACATGAGCTGGGCTTCGACGGTGTCGACGGTGACCGCGCCGCCGGTGCCGTCGTGCTTGGTGATGACGCTCGACCCGTCGCGGCGGATCTCGGCGATCGGGAAGCCGGGGCGGCCGATGTCACCGAGCTCGGTGAAGAAGGCGAAGTTGCCGCCGGTGGCCTGGGTGCTGCACTCGATCACGTGGCCCGCGACGACGGCGCCGGCGAGGGCGTCGTAATCGGTGCGCCCCCAGCCGAAGTGGGCCGCGGCGGGCCCGACGATCACCGAGGCGTCGGTGACCCGGCCGGTGACGACGATGTCGGCGCCGGAGTTCAGGCATTCGACGATGCCCCACGCGCCGAGGTAGGCATTGGCGGTGAGCGGCTGGCCCAGGCCTAGCTCGCCGGCGCGGGCGACGAGGTCGTCACCCTCGACGTGCGCGATCTTGGCGTCCAGGCCGAGGTCGGCGGCGACCTTGCGCAGCCGCTCGGCCAGCCCGGCCGGGTTCAGGCCACCCGCGTTGGTGACGATCTGGACGTTCTTCTCCAGCGCGAGACCGAGGCAGTCCTCGATCTGCTTCACGAACGTCTTGGCGTAGCCGAGGCTGGGATCCTTCATCCGGTCGCGGCCCAGGATCAGCATGGTGAGCTCGGCGAGGTAGTCGCCGGTCAGCACGTCGAGCCGGCCGCCCTCCAGCATCTCGCGCATCGCGCTGAGCCGGTCGCCGTAGAAGCCGGAGCAGTTGCCGATCCGGATCAGGTCCGGGTCCGCCGAGAGTGCACTCATGAACCCCAGGATCACACCGGTTCAGAAAAAAAGCAAGCATGCGTGCTTGTTAATTGCGGGCAATCGACCAGGCAAGATGGAACCCATGTCATCGGTCCTCCTCTTCGCCCTGGCCGGATTCCTGCTCGGCGGCGCCTACACGACCTGGAAGAACAACCGCGCGATGTCGATCGCCCTGATCGCCGCCGCTGTCCTCGCCGCGGTCGGCGCGGTGCTCTGGTTGCAGTAGCCAAGGTTTTCGCAAGCCCGGGGCAAGGCGGGCGCAGTTAGCTCTGGGACATGTTCACCTGGTACGTCGGCCTGCTGGCCGTCAGCGGCATCGCGATGATCTTCATGGCCAACGTCGGGAACGGGCAGAGCGATCTGGCCCGTGCCCTCAACGCCGTCTTCGGCATCGGGTTCCTCGGCTACGCGGGCTACCTGGCGTTCGTCTTCGACGGCGGCAGCTACCTGATCTTCTTCCAGGCGTTCATCCTGCCGGTGCTGCTCGCGATCAACTTCGTCAAGTCGACCAACTGGGCCGCGCTGACCACCAGGCCCACCCCCACCCAGCAGGCCTGGCGCGCCTACCAGCGCGAACAGCAGCGCGGCTGAGGCCGGCTACACGCTGAGCTTGAAGATCCGGACGTCCTCGGGGACGCCGTTGAGCGGGGCGGCCCAGAAATTACGTTTGTAGGGCTTGACGGTGGCGCCGAGTTCGGCGAGGGTTTCCGGCCGCAGGGCGGCCAGGGTGGTGCTGGAGAGCATCATGTTGCCGTTGCCGCCCGCCTCCATCATGCGGGCCGCGATATTGACGTCGACGCCCAGCCAGTCGCCACCGATCTCGCGCGGCGAGCCGGTGTGCAGGCCGACGCGCATGCGGGGCTTGTAGCCGTCGATCTCGACCTCGGCCAGGTTGCGGCGGGCGGCGATCGCGGCGCGGACCGCGCGGTCGGGGGACGAGAAGACCGCCATCAGGCCGTCGCCCATGCGCTTTACCACCTGACCGCCACGCTCGGCGATCGGCGGCTCGATGGCCTTGGCGACCTTGCGCAGCAGTTCCAGAGTGCGCTCGTCGCCCGCGGACAGCGACCAGCTCGAGAACGCCACCAGGTCGGTGAACACGATGGTCACCTCCTCGGTGCCACGGCCACGACCGATCCGCTCGAGCGCGGCCTGCCAGACCTGCAACGCGCCGAACCCGATCTCCCTGGCCGCGCTGGGACTGCCGCCGACGATCCTGTCCGCGGCCCTGGCCACCGCGCGAGCGCCACCTGGGCCCGACACCGACAGCGGATCGCCGAACGCCGGGTCGCCGGGGAGCTGATGCCTGGCCTTGCGCACCGCGCCGATCACATCGGCGCGACGGTTGGCCGCCTGCAATTTCGACGAGATCTGGACGCGCCGCCGACCGGATCGCGCCCCGGCGTCATCGGCTTCCGCCTGCGACGCATCGGACTGCCCACTCCCGGTGGGCTCCAACGGGATCACCACCTCCGCAGCAGCGTCGCGCTGCCGCGGATCCACCCCGCCAGAAGGCGTTTCACTCACGCCCCGAGGGTATATCACGCAACGACGACCGCCGGTCCGCTGCTTGTGTACAGCGGACCGGCGGTCGTACCTTCGGCAACCGGGCAGCGGAAGCCGAAGGCCGGGTCGCGCGACCTCCCGACAAGGTCGCGGCCCTCGCGGCCCGGGCTCTTGCGAGGGCAGCCCGGGCTGGCTTGTCAGGCGTCGCGGCGGTTGACCACCACGAGCGCACCACCGAACACGATCGCCACGAAGACGGCGAAGTAGATCAGGCTGCCCCACACGCCCCAGTGCCAGTTGCCCGACACTTCCTCGACGCTCAGGAACCGGTTCACGTTCGCGAACGGCAGCCACGGATTGACAGCGCGACCGAAGCTGCCGAACGCGCCGAGCAAACCCTCGATCAGCAGCGGCCACAGCACGATCAGCGAGATCGCCGCCGCGGACTGGCGCACCAGCACGCCGACACCGATCGCCAGCAGCACCGAAAGGAACGCGTAGATCGGGATGCCGTAGATCGCTCGCCAGTTGCCGTCCAGCACCAGCATCGGGGCGCCGTCACCGGCGATCAGCTTGGCGACGACGAACGCGACCAGCGCGAGGACACCGGTCAGCACCGCCGCGTACACACCGACCAGACCGGCCTTGGACACGATCACCTTCGACCGGTTCGGCACCGCGAGGAAGCTGGAGCGGATCACGCCGAAGCGGTACTCGCTGGTGACCGTCAGGGCGGCCATGATCATCAGCACCATCACGCCGAAACCGGTCACACCGGAGGCCGCGAGGCTGGGCGTGAGCGCGGGCGGGCCCTCTCCCGGCTCCGCGTCGATATTGGTGATCACCGCCATCAGCGCGGCCAGGCCGATGCCGAGGAGAACCACGATCGCCGAGCACCACCAGGGCGAGCGGGTCGAGGTGAGCTTGATTCGTTCCGCAGCGAGCACGCCCATCAGAGCGCACCTCCCATCACCTGGTCGAGGCCTGCTCCGTGGTACTCCACGGCGCCGCCGGTCATCCGCATGAACGCCTCCTCGAGGGAGGCCTGCTGCGGAGCCAGCTCGTAGAGCGTGACGTTGTTGGTTCCGGCCACCTTGCCGACCTCGTCGCTGGTCACGCCCGCGACGATCAGCGCGGCATCGCCCTCTTCCCGCACGGTCATGCCGTGCGAGGTGAGCAGGCTGCGCAGCTGGTCCAGCTGGGGACTGCGGACCCGGACCGACTGCTCGGAGGCGCGGTCGATGAAGTCCTTGGTGGTGGTGTCGGCGATGAGCTGACCACGGCCGATGACGATCAGATGCTCGGCGGTCTGGGCCATCTCCGAGAGCAGGTGGCTCGACACCAGCACGGTGCGGCCCTCGGCGGCGAGGCGCTGCATGAAGCGGCGGATCCACAGGATGCCCTCGGGGTCGAGACCGTTGACCGGCTCGTCGAACAGCAGCACCTTGGGATCGCCGAGCAGGGCGCCCGCCAGGCCGAGCCGCTGCGACATACCCAGCGAGAAGCCACCGGCGTTCTTGCCGGCCACCTCGGACAGGCCGACCAGCCGCAGCACCTCCTCGACCCGCGACTTGGGCAGGTCGTTGGATACGGCCAGCCACTCCAGGTGCGCGCGCGCCGACCGGTTCGGATGCACCCACTTGGCATCGAGCAGCGCGCCGACCTGGGTCAGCGGACGCTCCAGATCCTCGTAGCGCTTGCCGTCGATCAGCGCGGTGCCCGAAGTCGGCCGGTCCAGGCCGAGGATCATCCGCATGGTCGTCGATTTACCGGCACCGTTGGGTCCGAGGAACCCGGTCACCTGTCCTGGGTGGACGGTGAACGAGAGATCCTGCACCGCGACGGTCTGGCCGAATTGCTTGGTCAGGCCCCTCAGCTCGATCATGGGCCCCAGCTTGCCCGACAAAGATGGCGAGCGCGTCGCCGTGAGGTCGCGAGTCGGGTCATCCTCGAGGATGACCCCGACCCTTACCTGGCTGGGGAAGAAGCCTGAGCCCAGAACCGCTTGGGGATCCGGCCCGCCTCGCGCGCGAGGTAACCGGCGTGCACGGCCGCCGCCATCGCCGAGGCCATCAGTTCCGGCTCGCGGGCTCTGGTGACCGCGGTGGCCAGCAATACTGCCGAGCAGCCGAGTTCCATGGCCAGGGCGGCGTCGCTGGCGGTGCCGATGCCGGCGTCGAGGATGACCGGCACGCCGGCGGCGGCGACGATCATCTCGATGTTGTGCGGGTTGCCGATGCCGAGGCCGGTGCCGATCGGGGAACCCAGCGGCATGACCGCGGCGCAGCCGGCATCCTCGAGGCGCTTGGCAAGCACCGGGTCGTCGTTGGTGTAGGGCAGGACGACGAAACCGTCGTCGACCAGTTGTTCGGCGGCGTCGAGCAGCTCGAACGGATCGGGCAGCAGGGTGCGTTCGTCGGCGACGACCTCGAGTTTGACCCAGTTGGTGTCGAGCGCCTCGCGCGCCAGCTGCGCGGTGAGCACAGCCTCGGCGGCGGTGCGACAGCCTGCGGTGTTGGGCAGCAGGGTGATGTCGAGGCGCTTGAGCAGATCGAGGACGCCGGTGCCACCCGCCGCGTCGACCCGGCGCATGGCGACGGTGGTGAGCTCGGTGCCGGAGGCGACCAGGGCCTCTTCCAGGACGGCCAGGTTCTCGGCGCCGCCGGTGCCCATGATCAGGCGCGAGCCGAACTCCTTGTCCGCGATGCGCAGTGGTGCCGGCTCAGCCACCCTGCACCGCCGTCAGCACCTCGATGGTCCAGCCGCGGCCGACCGGCTCGTCCCAGCGCGACTTCGGGAACACCGCGCCGTCGACCGCCAATGCCACGCCCTGGCACGGCAATTCGAGCCGGGTGAGCAGTTCGCGGATGCTCAGCGGCTCGGCGAACTCGTGGTCGACACCGTTGACGGTGACGCCGATCGGAATGGTCGAGGTCATCGAACTCCTCCTTGGAACAGCTGCAACGCCGGAAAGCGTTGTGGTGAGGCGACTTCCGCGATCGCGGGCGACTCGTCGTCGAGCAGCCGCGGGACCAGGGTCGCGGTGAGGGCGAGGGTGAGCATGCCGTTGCGGCCGTGGCCGGTGGCGGCGACGACCCGGTCGTCGAGCGGGCCGAGCAGCGGCAGGTTATCGGGGGTGCCGGGCCGGGAGCCCGCATTCGCCTCGGCCAGTTCGTATTCCGAGATGCCGGGCAGGATCACCTCGGCGTCGGCGATCAGGTCGCGGACACCGCCGACGGTGACGGTGGTGTCGAAACCGGCTTCGTATTGGGTGGCGCCGACGACGATGCCGTCCTCGCGGGGCACCAGGTAGACCTGCCTGCCGTGCACGCGCGCCCGGATCACCCGGCTCGGCGCCGGACTCACGCCGGGCCGCTGCCGCAGCCGCAGGATCTCGCCCTTCACCGGCCGCACCGGCAGGCCGGGCCACAGGTCCGAGGAATGCGCGCCCGCGGCGAGCACCACCCGGTCGTGCGGTAGATCGTCCAGTGCGACAACGGCTTCCGCGCGAATCTCGACACCGGCGGCAGTGCAGGCGGCACGCAGGGCGCGCAGCACCCGGCGGTTGTCGATCGCGGGCTCGGTGGTGGCCAGCAGACCGGCCCGCACGGTGCGGGCCAGCACGGGCTCCACCGCACGCACCCCGGCGCGATCCAGTACTTGCAGGTCGTGCCCGAAACCGGCCAGCCAGTCCGCGACGGTGCGCAGGTCGGCGGCATCGGCGCCGTCGAGGGCGACGGTCAGTGTCTCGTCGGCGACGAACACCGATTCGCCGGTGACCGCGCGCAGTCGCTCGGCGAACGCGGGCCAGGCGTCGAGCGCGGCGGCGCCGAAAGCCAGCACCCGGTCCTCACCGGGCCAGCCCTCCGACAGCGGCGCGAGCATCCCGCCCGCCACGTAGGACGCGCCGGAACCGGGCGCCGGATCGAAAACGGTGACGGTCCAGCCCGCCTCGGCGGCCTGCCATGCGACGGCGAGTCCGACGGCGCCGCCGCCAACGACCGCCAGAGTCCGCATCACGTTCCACCTGTCTTTTTCCGCCTGTCGAACGCCTCGGCGTCGCTTCTCCACGGTAGCGCGACTACCGTCGACACCGTGCAGCCCTCCCATCCGAATCGATCCGTCCCGCCCAGGGAGCGCTTGTCCAGCGCGCTGCTGTATCTGTGCACCGACGCGCGCCGGGACAAGGGTGATCTGGCCAGGTTCGTCGATGCCGCGCTCGCGGGTGGCGTCGACATCGTGCAGCTCAGAGACAAGGGGTCGCCCGGTGAGGCCGAATTCGGCCCGCTGGAGGCCAAGGCCGAGCTAGGCGCGCTGGCCGAGATCAAGGCGGCCACCCGCAGGCACGGCGCGCTGCTCGCGGTGAACGACCGCGCCGACATCGCGCTGGCCGCGGGCGCCGACGTCCTGCATCTCGGCCAGGGCGACCTACCGCCCGCCTACGCGCGCCGCATCCTCGGCCCCGACGTGGTGATCGGCCGGTCCACCCACAACCGCGCCCAGGCCGGTCTCGCCGCGATCGACGGCCACCTGGACTACTTCTGCACCGGCCCGATCTGGACCACGCCGACAAAGCCGGGCCGTCAGGCCGCGGGCATCGACCTGGTGCGGTCCACCGCCGAGGCACACCCGACGATGCCGTGGTTCGCGATCGGCGGTGTCGATGTCGAACGGCTGCCCGAGGTACTGTCCGCTGGTGCGCGGCGGGTCGTCGTGGTCCGTGCGATCACCGAAGCGGCCGACCCGGAAGCCGCAGCGCGCGAGCTCAAGCAGGCCCTGCTCGCGGCTACCGACTGAGCCTGGCCGCGCGTGCCCACAGCACGGGCATGCGTTCAGGACAGCAGCTTCGTGAGCGCGGCGGCGAGCTCGCCGGGCTGGTCGGGGCCGATGGTCACCTCGTCGCCGGGGCCGTCGGCCTGCGTGTGCAGCCAGAAGAATCCCCGATCGGCGATCTCGACCGTGCGCGGCAGATCAGGCACGGGAGCGTCTGCGAAGCGGATGCGCACCGGTACCGCACGCAGGGTGATCCAGGCCAGCGCGAAACCTGGGTGCAGCGGCAGGTCGGTGACCTCGTCCTCGGGCACCCAGACCAGCTCGGAGCTCTCCCTGTTGGCGATGGTGGCCAGCGGACTCTCGGCGTCGGCGACCACGGTGGTGTAGGTCCAGCCGCTCGGCGCGGTCATCGTCAGCCGTTCGCCGCGCACCCGCAGCAGGTCGCCGGTGATACCCGCTTCCTCCCACGCTTCCCTGACCGCGGCGTGTTCGGCGCTCTCGTGCGAATCCCGCGCGCCACCGGGAATGGCCCAGGTGCCGCCCTGATGGCTCCACGGCGCACGGTGCTGTAGGAGCACCGCCGAACCACCGCGGGGCAGCGGCGCGCGCACCAACAGGCCCGCCGCACCGTACTTGCCCCAGTGCCGCACTCCGCCCGGGCTGTTCGACCAGCCGTCTCCGTCACCGCGCATCCAATACTCTTTCCTCCGTAGCAGCCGAGCAGCAACCGCTTCGGGGGTGTCTGAGGGGCTGCGCCACCGGTAGGACCACAATAAACTCCGCACCACAAGTGGTGCGCGGACAGCACGGGGAGGTGAACGATGGTCGACTCGGGGAATCGCGATGCCTCGACCGAAGTGGCGGCCGTCCGTTCCGGCCCGTCACCGCAGGCCACGGGCGGTGCGCACGGCGCGGAGAGGGTAGTCGTCCAGCCGGAGGCGAGCAGGCGCGCGCCGTTGCGGCGGCCCGCGATCGTCGCCGACCGGCCGCCCGCACCGGATGTGAAGGCGCTGCGTGCGCTGTTCGATCCGGCGCGTCTGCGTGGTTTCGTGCAGTCTTCGCCGGGCAGGCTGATGGTGGCCGGACTGGTGCTGATGGTGTTGTGCGTGGCGGCGGGCGCGGTGACCTCGGCGACCGTCAGCGATCGCCAGCAAGCTCTCGGCGTCCTGCTCGACGACACCGAACCCGACGCGCACTCGGCCAATCTCCTCTACACCTCCCTCTCGATCGCCGACGCCGCCGCGGGCACCGCATTCCTGGCCGGCGGACTCGAACCGGCTGCCGTGCGCGATCGCTACACCCAGGCCATCGGTGAGGCCGCCGCCGAGCTGGTGACCCAGGCGGGCCACATCTCCGTGGAGGAAGCCGCCGACCCGTCCGGCACCGACCGCAAACTGCGCACCGGCATCGCCACCGGCCTGCCCGTCTACACCGGCCTGATCGAGACCGCGCGCGCCAACAACCGCAACGGCTACCCGGTCGGCGCTGCCTATCTCAGCGAGGCCTCGCATCAGATGCAGACCACGCTGCTGCCGATGGCCGAGGAACTGGAGAGCCACCGGCTCGACGCCATCACCGCCGCACAGGACCGGCATGTGCTGCCGCCGTGGCCCGCGATCGCGCTGCTGATGGTGGCGCTCGGCGCGCTGATCTGGGTCCAGGTGGAACTGGCCCGCCGGTCGCGGCGGGTGTTCAACATGGGCCTGCTGATCGGCACCGGCGCGCTGGCGCTGACCCTGATCTGGACCGTGGCGGCAGGCTCGGTGTCGGCGGTGTCGATGATCCGCTGCCGCGACCAGGGCGCGGTCCCCGCGGCCCGGCTGGCCGAGAGCCGCATCCTGGTGCAGCAGGCCAGGGCGGCGGAGATGGTGAAGCTGGTGCGCCGCGACGCGACCGGCGACTACGACCGCACCTTCGATACCAACACCGCCCGGCTGACCGAACTGCTCGACGGCTATCCCGGGGACGCGCCCGCCCGCAGCGAGGTCGGCGACGCGCGCGCCGCGCTGGCTCGCTGGCAGTCGGCGCATCAGCGGATGAACGACACCCTCGCCCGCGGCGACTTCACCGGCGCCGCCGCCGTCGCCACCGGCCCGAGCGCCGCCGACGCGGCCGCCCATGTCGACGCGCTCGACCGGGCCCTCGGCAAGGCCTCCGCGGCCACCCGGGACACCTTGCGCGACAGGGTCTCCCAGGCCATCGACGTGCTGGCCTTCCTGGCTCCCGGCGCGTTCGTCCTCGGCATCGTGGCCGCCGTGTGCGTCGCGCTCGGCCTGTGGCCCCGGCTGCGGGAGTACCGGTGAGGCCGGGGCGCGTCACCGCGGCGCTGCTGCTCGCGGCGGCGGCGCTGCTCGGCGGCTGTTCCGACAGCACCCCGGCGCCCGACAACCGCGCCGTCTACTCCGAACCGCCCCTGCCCGCCAAGGCGATTCCGATCGGCACCGACACACCGCTGCCCACCCCCGAAGACAAGCAGTGCGGTGACCCGACGGCCAGCCTGCGGCCGAGCACCTCAGGCGGTCCGACGGTCGACGCCATCCGCGCGCGCGGCAGGCTGATCGTCGGTCTGGACGCGGGCAGCAACCTGTTCAGCTTCCGCGACCCGCTGACCGGGCGCATCGTCGGCTTCGACGCCGACATCGCCCGCGAGATCGCGCGCGACCTGCTCGGCAACCCCGATCTGATCGAATATCGCAGTCTCGCTTCGGAAGAACGCGAGCGGGCGCTGCGGGAGCACACCGTCGACCTGATCGCCAAGACGATGACGATCACCTGCGAGCGCAAGGAACGGGTCGCGTTCTCCACCGTGTACCTGCGCGCCGACCAGCGGGTGCTCGCGGTGAAGAACTCGGGCATCAACGGCCTGGCCGATCTGGCGGGCAAGCGGGTGTGCGTGGCGCGCGGCACCACCTCGCTCGACCACATCCGCCGCGACCAGCCCGCCGCCACCATCCTGACCGTGCCGACCTGGGCCGACTGCCTGGTGGTGCTGCAGCAACGCCAGGTGGACGCGGTGAGCACCGACGACGCGATCCTGGCCGGTCTGGCCGCGCAGGACCCCTACACCGAGGTGGTCGGCGAGAGCATCAGCGCCGAGCCGTACGGCATCGGCATCCCCAAGGGCGACGACGATCTGGTCCGCTTCGTCAACGCCACGCTCGAGCGCATCCGCAACGACGGCACCTGGGTCCGCATCCACCGCCGCTGGCTCGCCTCCCTCGGCGAGACGCCGAGCCCGCCCGCACCGACGTACCGGGACTGATCGCCATGAGCACGACACAACCGCCGAACGGCGAACCAGCACAGGATGATCCGGAGCGGCAGCAGCCGACGCAGCTGACCCGGCGCGAGGAGGGCGAGCTGCCCGGCGGGTGGACGCTGCCGCCCGCACCGGCCGACGACGAGACCCTGCCGCTGCCCATTCTTCCCCAGCACGCGGCCACCGAGATCGCCGCGAGCAGGCCGGCGGAACCGCCCGCCACCCAGGGCGTCGCCGGGCCGCCCGCCACCCAGCACACCGCCGCCACCGAGCTCGCCCACCGGTTCACCGAACCACCCGGCACCCAGGCGTCGCCGCCCGATTCCTGGTCTTCCACACCGCAAACCGGTCCGAGCACCGCGCGGTCAGGCCGCAGCGTGCGCACCGCCAGGTCGCGCCCCACCCGCAGACTCGGCGCGGGCCTGGTGCCGATCCCGACCGTCTCCCCCGCCGATCCGCGCGCGGCCGTGCTGGCCGATCCGGTGGTGTCGGAGGGCAGGCGATTCTGCTGGCGCTGCGCCAACCCGGTGGGCCGGTCCACCCCGGCCCGCGCGGCGTCGTCGGAGGGCAAGTGCGAAACCTGCGGCGCCGCCTACGATTTCCGGCCGTCGCTGCACGTGGGCGACATGGTCGCCGGGCAGTACGAGATCCAGGGCTGTATCGCGCACGGCGGCCTCGGCTGGATCTATCTGGCCATCGACCGCAATGTCAGCGATCGCTGGGTGGTGCTCAAGGGCTTGCTGCACGCCGGTGACGCCGAGGCGCAGGCGGTGGCGGTGGCCGAGCGGCAGTTCCTGGCCGAGGTGGCGCATCCGAGCATCGTCAAGATCCACAACTTCGTCGAGCACACGGCGCCCGACGGGTCGAGCATCGGCTACATCGTCATGGAGTACGTCGGCGGCCAGTCGCTGCGCGACATTCTCGACGCCAGGCCGTCCGGTGAGCGGATGCCGCTGGCCGAGGCCATCGCCTACGTGCTGGAGATCCTGCCCGCGCTGGACCATCTGCACTCGATCGGCCTGACCTACAACGACCTCAAGCCCGACAATGTGATGGTCACCGAGGACCAGGTGAAGCTGATCGACCTGGGCGCGGTCGCCACCATCGAGGCGTACGGAAACCTATACGGCACCAAGGGTTTCCAGGCGCCGGAGATCGCCAAGACCGGCCCCACACCGGCCTCCGACGTGTACACGGTCGGCCGGACGCTGGCCGCGCTCACCCTGGCGCTGCCCAGCGAACACGGCCGCTACCTCGACGGCATCCCCGATCCCGCCGACGAGCCGCTGCTGGCCCGCTACGAGTTCTTCCACCGTTTCCTGCTCACCGCCACCGATCCCGATCCGGCACAGCGGTTTCCGTCGGCGCGAGCGATGTCGGCCCAGCTGGCAGGTGTCCTGCGGGAGGTCCTCGCCTATGACACCGGCACCGAACATCCCCAGCTGTCCACCGTCTTCAGTCCGCAGCGCACCAGCTTCGGCACCGAGGAACTGATCAGCCAGACCGACGCCTACCTCGACGGCGTCGGCCGTTCCCCACTGCTGGACTCCCACGATGTGGTTGCAGCCCTGCCGATTCCACTGATCGATCCGGCCGACCCGTCCGCCCCGCTGCTGGCGGCGACCGCGAACCTGGAGCCGGAGCGCGTACTCGAAGCACTGCACGACGCCCGCGAGCGCGCCGAGGCCGACCCGGACAACGCACCGGAAACCCTTGCCGGCGAGCTGGTCTTCGCCGAGGTACGCGCCCGCCTCGATCTCGGCGAATCGGCGGCGGTGCTACACCTGCTCGACCGCGTCCAAGGCGAATCCGATTGGCGCGCCGACTGGTTCACCGGCCAGGCACACCTGCTCGAACTCGACTACGAGGCCGCCTTCGCCTCCTTCGAGGCCGTCCTGCGAGTGCTGCCGGGAGAAATCGCGCCCAAGCTGGCCTTGGCCGCTACCGCGGAACTCATTCTGCAGCACTGGGATTCCGACGCGCCCGAACAGTGGCGATCCTTCGCCGAACGCTATTACGACACCGTGTGGCGCACCGACCGCGCCGTGGTGAGCGCGGCCTTCGGCCTGGCCAGGCAGCTGGCGGTGGCCGGCCGTGTCGGCGAGGCGGTGCACGCGCTCGACGATGTCCCCGCGGCGTCCCGCCATTTCACCACCGCCCAGACCACCGCAGTCCTGCTGCTGCTCACCAGCGCCCCCGTCGCCGACCTCGACGAACAGGTCCTGCGCCTGGCCGCCTCCCGCGCCCAGTCCATCCCGCCCGGCGAGCACCGGTCCACCCTCATGCGCACCCTGGTCCAGGGCACAGCGCTGGCCTGGCTGCAGGCAGGCAACACCCCGAAACGCAAGGACGCCAAACTCTTCGGCCGCCCCTTCGACGAACGAGACCTCCGCGACGGCACCGAATCGGGCCTCCGCGCCCTCGCCCGCAACGCCCCGGACCGAACCCACCGCTACGCCCTGGTCGACCTGGCCAACTCGCTGCGCGCGAAGTCCTGGTTCTAGGCGGTAGCCAGCTTGTGCGCGGCGCGGGCGATCGCGAGTTCCTCGTTGGTCGGCACCACCAGCACCGTCACCGGCGCGAACTCCGGCGAGATCGCGCGGATGCCGGGGGTTCTCGTCTCGTTGCGGACCGGGTCGACCTCGATGCCGAGGTTCTGTAGTCCGGCCAGGGCGTCGGCGCGTACGGACGCGCTGTTCTCGCCGACACCGGCGGTGAAGACGATGCTGTCGACGGTGCCGAGTTCCACCAGGTAGGCCCCGAGGTAGCGGCGCAGGCGGTGGATGTAGACGTCGTAGGCCAGTTTTGCGGCGGTGTCGCCGTTGTCGATGAGCTGTTGCAGCTCGCGGAAGTCGTTCACCCCGGACAGGCCCTTGATTCCGGAATTGCGGTTGAGCAGCTGCTCGACGGCGGGCAGATCGAGCCCGGCGACATTCATCAGGTGCGGCATGATTCCGGGGTCGAGATCGCCCGGTCGCGTCCCCATGACCAGGCCCTCGAGCGGGGTCATGCCCATGGTGGTGTCGACCGCGACGCCGCCGGCGACCGCCGATGCCGACGCGCCGTTGCCGAGGTGGAAGATGATCTGGTTGAGCTCCTCGGTGGGCCTGCCGAGGAATTCCGCGGCCTTCTCCGACACGTACTGGTGTGAGGTGCCGTGGAAGCCGTACTTGCGGACGCCGTGCGCGGCAGCCACTTTCGCGTCGATCGCGTAGGTCTTCGCCGCCTCGGGGAGCGTATGGAAGAAGGCGGTGTCGAACACCGCGACCTCCGGGATGCCGGGCAGCAGTTCCCTGGTCGACTCGATGCCGATCACATTGGCCGGATTGTGCAGCGGCGCGAGGACCGACAGTTCGTCGATGGTGCGCACGACCTCGTCGGTGATGAGCGTCGGCCGCCAGAACACCTCGCCGCCGTGCACCACCCGATGCCCGACCGCGCCGATCCCGATCGTCGTCAGGTCGATGCCGGTCTCACGGAACATCTCGAACGCCTGCCGCAGTCCGGCCCGGTGATCCGCGATCGTCCCCTCGTGCACGAGCTTTCGGTCACCGCACTCGTGCACGATCCGGCCGCCGTGCGCCTCACCGATCTTCTCGACCAGCCCCGAAGCCAGCACCTGCGCCGAGTCGGCGTGCAGCAGTTGATATTTGATCGAAGAGGAGCCGCAATTGAGCACCAGCACCAAGTCGCTCACGCGTCGTCTCCCTGAGCCTGGATCGCGGTGATGGCCACCGTGTTGACGATGTCGGCGACCAGCGCGCCACGCGACAGGTCGTTGACCGGCTTGCGCAGACCCTGCAGCACCGGGCCGATCGCGACCGCGCCCGCGCTGCGCTGCACGGCCTTGTAGGTGTTGTTGCCGGTATTGAGGTCGGGGAAGACGAACACCGTCGCCCGGCCCGCCACCTCGGAATCCGGCAGTTTGGCGCTGGCCACGGCAGGCTCGATCGCCGCGTCGTACTGGATCGGGCCTTCCACCGGCAGCTGCGGCGCGCGCTCGCGCACCAATACCGTTGCGGCACGGACCTTGTCGACATCGGCACCGGTGCCCGACGCCCCTGTCGAGTACGACAGCATGGCCACCCGCGGATCGATGCCGAAACGGGCCGCGGTCTCCGCCGAGGACACCGCGATATCGGCGAGCTGTTCGGAGGTCGGGTCCGGCACCACCGCGCAGTCGCCGTAGGCGAGGACACGATCGGCCAGGCACATCAGGAACACGCTCGACACCGTCGAGACGCCCGGCACGGTCTTGATGATCTCGAACGAGGGCCGGATGGTGTGCGCGGTGGTGTGCGCGGCGCCGGAGACCATGCCGTCGGCGATCCCCTTGTAGACCATCATCGTGCCGAAATACGAGATGTCGGCTATGGTTTCGCGGGCGCGCTCGAGCGTCATGCCCTTGTGCTTACGCAATTCGGTGTACTCCGCGGCGAACTCGTCGAGGTAGCCGGAGCTGCGCGGATCGAGCACCTGCGCGGCGGCGATGTCGACACCGAGCTCGGCGGCGCGGGCCCGCACGGCGGTCTCGTCGCCGAGGATGGTGAGGTCGGCGATCTTGCGCTGCAGCACCCGGCCCGCGGCGCGCAGGATGCGGTCGTCGTCGCCCTCGGGCAGCACGATTCGCTTGCGATCGGCGCGAGCCCGGTCGATCAGCTGGTACTCGAACATCTGCGGGGTGACCACATGCGACGGCGGCACCTGGATTCGTTTCAGCAGCTCAGGCGCGTCGACCCGCTCCTCCATCAGCGCCAGCGCGGTGTCGACCTTGAGCGGGCTGCCCGCCCACATCCGGCCACGCGTGCGGTGCACGGCGCTCGCGGTGTCATAGGTGCCGAGCTCGGTGGTGAGGATCGGCAGCTTCGGACGCAGGCCCTCCATCAGGCGCGCGATCGCCGGATGCGGCCGGATACCGCCGTTCATGACGATGCCCGCCAGCGACGGAAACCCTTCGGCCTCATGGGCATTCACCACACTGAGCAAAACGTCGGAGCGGTCACCCGGCGCGATCACGACCACACCGTCGGAGAGTCGTTCCAGGATGTGCTCGGCGGTCATGCCGCCGACCATGATCCTGAGCGCCTCGCGCTGCAGCAGTTCCGGGTCGCCGCTGTAGATCTCGCCGTCGATGGCGCCGCACAGCTCACCCATGGTGGGCGCCATCAGCAACGGCACCTCGGGCAGCGTCCACGACGGCACGTCGAAACCGTCCAGGCTGGAACAGATCTCGTCGGTCTCGTCCGGCGCGCACCGGTTGACGACGACCGCGACCAGCTGGGCGTGCTCGGCCGCCAGCTCGGTCGAGCACAGCTCCACCAGCTGCTTGACCTCGGCTGGCGTGCGGTCGGCGCCGCGCACCACCAGCAGCACCGGTGCGCCGAGGTTCACCGCGATGCGGGCGTTGTAGCGCAGCTCGCTCGGGCTGGCGACGTCGGTGTAGTCGCTGCCGACGATCACCACCGCGTCGCAGGCCTTGGCGACGTCGTGGAACCGCATCACGATCTCGCTGATCGCGGCGTCGGGGTCGCGGTGCACGTCCTCATAGGTGACGCCGACGGCCTGGTCGTACCCGATGTCGGCGGTGCTGTGCTCGAGCAGCAGTTCCAGGATGTAGTCGGGCTCTGCGGTCGAGCGGGTGATCGGGCGGAACACCCCGACCCTGGCCGTGGTGGCGCACAACATCTGGAGAACGCCGAGCGCCACCGTGGATTTTCCGGTGTCACCCTCGGGTGAGGCGATGTACACGGTGGACGGGGCATGTTCGACCATGGTCGCGAGCTTAGTTAATCGACGGCGATTCCGGAGTTCGGTGTGGCGCGATCGGCCGCGTTATAGTCCGGCCATGACTTCGCAGTTCCCGGATCGGCAGTGGGGCTCCCGCACCAATCTCCTGTCCCGCGCCGCCAATCGATTCGCTGCGACGAAGCCGGGTTCCTGGCTGATCCGCACGGTGACACCGCTGGACCGGGCCCTGCTCGAGCGCACCGACGCCAAGTACACCGTGCTCGGCCCGATCGGCGCACCGGTCATCCTGCTGACCACCACCGGCCGCAAATCCGGTGTCGCGCGCACCCAGCCGCTGCTCTACGTCCACGACGGCGACACCCTGTATGTGGTCGGCTCCAACTTCGGCCAAGACCACCACCCGGCGTGGACGGGGAATCTGCTCGCCGACCCGTCGGCCACGGTGGCCATCGCGGGCGAGCGCATCCCCGTTGTCGCCACCCCGGTGCCCGAGGCGGACAAGGACGCGCTGTTCGCCCGGTTCATCGAGATCACCGGCGCCTACGCCGCCTACCGCGACCGCACGGCGCGCAACTTGCGCATGTTCGCCCTGCGCCGGGCATAGCGAGCGCCCGCACGGCGTTCTTGCCTTGACACCGACGGCAAGGTCTACCTTGACGGCCACGGTCATCGAGGAGGTCGCATGTTGATCGGCGAACTGGCTGAACGCACCGGTTCCAGTGCCCGGGCGCTGCGCTACTACGAGCAGCACGGGCTGGTGGAGCCGCGGCGCGACGCCAAGGGTTACCGGATCTACGACGAGGTCGAACTGCGCGTCGTGCGCAAGATCCACGCGCTGCGCACCGTCGGGTTCGAGCTGGCCGACATGCATCCGTTCGTCGCCTGCCTGCGCGCGGGCGACGGTTCGGGTGACGGTTGTCCCGACTCCGTCGAAGAACTACGTCGCAAACTCGACGAGGTCGACGCGGCGGCCGAGCGGCTCGCCGCGATCCGGCGGCAGCTGGCCGCTCAGCTTGTCGACGCGCTCGCCGCCGAATCCAGCGACCCCGCCTGCTCGCTCCGATAATCCCTCGACCGGCGATACCGACCCGGCACCGGCCCGCGCATACACCTGGAAGTGCTTGTCGCTCAATGGTTCCCACGGCGACAGGCAAACCGCCCGGCGAACTGTCGGAGCCCGCCGGGCAGTTACGTTCGCGGTCAGCCCAGCGCGCGCAGACGCGGCGCCAGATCCCGCTTGAACAGATCGAGGAACCGCAGCTGGTCGTGCCCGGGAGCGTGGAAGACCAGGTGATTCAGACCAGCGTCCAGGTAGGGCTTGATCTGGGCGACGGCCTCGTCCGGATCACTGGCCACGATCCACCGCTTGGCGACCTGCTCGATCGGCAGCGCGTCGGCGGCGGCCTCCATCTCGATCGGATCGGTGATGTCGTGCTTTTGCTCCGCGGTCAACGACAGCGGGGCCCAGAAGCGCGTGTTCTGCAGCGCCAGTTCGGGATCGGTGTCGTAGGAGATCTTGATCTCGATCATCTTGTCGATGGCGGCGAGGTCACGGTCGGCCTTGGCCGCGCCCTCGGCGACGGCGGGCAGCAACTTCTCGGTGTAGAGGTCCATGCCCTTACCGGAGGTGCAGATGAAACCGTCACCCGCGCGGCCCGCGTACCTGGCGACCACCGGGCCACCCGCGGCGATGTAGACGGGGATGCCGCCCTTGGGCACGTCATAGATCGAGGCCCCGACGGTGTGGTAGTACTCGCCCTCGAAATCGACGCGATCACCGGTCCACAGCTCACGCATCAGTTGCACCGACTCACGCAGCCGGGCGAAACGCTCCTTGAAATCGGGCCATTCGCCCTTGTACCCGGTGGCGATCTCGTTGAGCGCCTCGCCGGTGCCGACACCGAGCATCACCCGGCCCGGGTACAGGCAGCCGAAGGTGGCGAAGGCCTGCGCGATCACCGCCGGGTTGTAGCGGAAGGTGGGAGTGAGCACCGACGTGCCGAGCATGATCCGCTCGGTGCGCTCACCGGCGGCGGCCAACCAGGCCAGCGAGAACGGCGCGTGCCCGCCGTTGTGCCGCCACGGCTGGAAGTGATCGCTGACGGTCGCGCTGTCGAGACCGTGCTCCTCGGCGGCCACCGCCAGCTCGACGAGCTCGCGCGGCCCGAACTGCTCTGCCGATGCCTTGTATCCGAGCTTGAGATCAACCATCTCAGCCACTCCTGTCGTTCGCTTCGTCGCAGCCCCTGCCGCATCGACACTAACCAACGCCCCGGGCGACTGTCCGGTAGCGGTAACTCGCACCCGCACGGGTTTTAGCGGATGATTAGCTGGTGACCGCCAAGGATGACCAGATCTTGTCGTATCTGACCGACATGGACGGCGTGCTGGTGCACGAGGATCAGCTGATCCCCGGCGCCGACGAGTTCCTGGCCGAACTGCGTGAGAACGAGACCCCGTTCCTCGTCCTGACCAACAATTCGATCCGCACCCCACGCGACCTGCAGGCCCGTCTGCGCCACACCGGCCTCGACATCCCCGAGGAGTCCATCTGGACCTCGGCGCTGGCCACCGCGACCTTCCTCGACGACCAGCGCCCCAACGGCACCGCCTACGTGGTCGGCGAGTCCGGGCTCACCACCGCCCTGCACGAGATCGGCTACGTGCTCACCGACAGCGACCCCGACTACGTGGTGCTCGGCGAGACCCGCACCTATTCCTTCGAGGCCATCACCACCGCGATCCGCCTGGTCGACCGTGGCGCCAAGTTCATCGCGACCAACCCCGACGCCACGGGGCCCTCGCGCGACGGGGTGCTGCCGGCCACCGGCTCGGTCGCCGCGCTGATCACCCGCGCGACCGGCAAGGAACCGTACTACGTCGGCAAGCCGAACCCGCTGATGATGCGCTCGGCCCTGCGCCGCATCGGCGCGCATTCGCAGTCCACCGTGATGATCGGCGACCGGATGGACACCGACGTGATCGCGGGCCTGGAAGCGGGCATGCGCACGGTCCTGGTCACCTCGGGCATCTCCACGAAGGCCTCGGTCGAGAAGTACCCGTTCCGCCCCACCCTGGTCGTCGACTCGGTCGCCGACCTGATCGGCCGGACCCGCACCCCGTTCCTGGACTGACTCCAGATGTGAGCTGCGCCTCACCGGAATAGGTTCCACCCTTCGCCGGTTATAGTTGCCATGGCAACCAAAGGAGGGCCCGTGCAGTTCGGAATCTTCACCGTCGGTGACGTGACCACCGATCCAACGAACGGCCGCACCCCGACCGAGGCCGAGCGGATCAAGGCGATGGTCGCGATCGCGCAGAAGGCCGAGGAAGTGGGTCTGGACGTGTTCGCGATGGGCGAGCACCACAATCCGCCCTTCGTCCCGTCCTCGCCGACCACCATGCTCGGCTACATCGCGGGCCGCACCGACAACATCCTGCTGTCCACCTCCACCACGCTGATCACCACGAACGACCCGGTCAAGATCGCCGAGGACTTCGCGATGCTGCAACACCTGGCCGACGGCCGGGTCGACCTGATGCTCGGCCGCGGCAACACCGGCCCGGTCTATCCCTGGTTCGGCAAGGACATTCGCGACGGCATTCCCCTGGCCATCGAGAACTACCATCTGCTGCACCGGCTCTGGCGCGAGGACGTCGTGGACTGGGAGGGCAAGTTCCGCACGCCGCTGCAGTCGTTCACCTCGACGCCGCGTCCGCTCGACGACGTCCCGCCGTTCGTCTGGCACGGCTCGATCCGCAGCCCGGAGATCGCCGAGCAGGCCGCCTACTACGGTGACGGCTTCTTCGCCAACCACATCTTCTGGCCCACCGACCATTTCCAGCGGCTGATCGACCTGTACCGCCGTCGCTACGAGCACTACGGCCACGGCAGCGCCGACCAGGCCATCGTCGGCCTCGGTGGACAGGTGTTCCTGCGCAAGAACTCTCAGGACGCGGTCCGGGAATTCCGGCCGTACTTCGACAACGCGCCCGTCTACGGACACGGCCCGTCGCTGGAGGAGTTCACCGAGCAGACCCCGCTGACCGTGGGCAGCCCGGAGCAGGTCATCGAGAAGACGCTCACCTTCCGCGAGCACTTCGGCGACTACCAGCGCCAGCTGTTCCTCGTCGACCACGCCGGCCTGCCGTTGAAGACGGTGCTCGAACAGCTCGATCTGCTCGGCGAGGAAGTGATTCCGGTGCTGCGCAAGGAATTCGCGGCCCGACGCCCCGCACAGGTGCCGGACGCGCCGACTCACGCCTCGCTCCTCGCCGCCAAGACCGCGACGGAGGTGACCGCATGACCACTCGTATCGCGGTGGTGTCGGCCGGGCTGTCGCAGCCCTCGTCGACCCGGCTGCTGGCCGACCGGCTGGCCACCGCCACCGCGCGGGAGCTGCGGGCCGCGGGCGCCGAGGTCGAACTGGACTTCGTCGACCTGCGCGACCACGCCCGCGACCTGGCCGACAACCTGCTCACCGGGTTTCCGGCACCGGCGCTGCGGACCGCGATCGATCAGGTCGTCGGCGCCGACGGTCTGATCGCGGTGACACCGATCTTCAGCGCCTCCTACAGCGGCCTGTTCAAGACGTTCTTCGATGTGCTCGAACCGGATTCGCTCGCCGGCAAACCGGTGCTGGCCGGTGCCACCGGCGGCACCGAACGTCATTCGCTGGCGCTCGAGCACGCGGTGCGTCCGCTGTTCGCCTACCTGCGCTCGATCGTCGTACCCACCGCCGTGTACGCCGCATCGTCGGACTGGGGCGCCCGCGGCGCCGACCAGGCGCTGAACAACCGGATAGACCGCGCCGCAGGCGAATTCGCCACCCAGATCCTCGGCAAGCCCGCCACCGGACCTGCCGACCCGTACGACGAGCCGACCCCGTTCGCGGATCTGCTCGCCGCCAACCTCCCCCGCTAGACCCTCCGAAACACCAACCCCCATAAGGAGTTCCCATGACCACCGCACTCGCCACCGGCCTCACCGCGGGCACCTGGGCCATCGACCCCACCCACTCCACCGTCGGCTTCTCCGTACGCCACCTGATGGTGAGCAAGGTCCGCGGCCGCTTCACCGACTTCGACGGCGCCCTCGTCATCGGCGAAGACGGCACGGCCTCCGCGCACGCCGAGATCCGCGTCGACTCCCTCACCACCGACAACGCCCAGCGCGACGGTCACCTGCGCACCGCCGACTTCTTCCACGCCGAGCAGTTCCCGGTGATGACCTTCAAGTCCACCGGATTCCGGGGCGATGGCAGCGACTTCGTCGTCGACGGCGAGTTCACCGTGCGCGGCAACACCAAGCCGGTCTCGCTCGAGGTCGAGTTCCTCGGCGTCAACCCGGGCATGGGCAACGGCCCGGTCGCCGGCTTCGAAGCCAAGACCGTGGTCTCCCGCCGCGACTTCGGCCTCGACATCGACATGCCGCTGCCCGACGGCGGCGCCGTCATCGGCGACAAGATCACCCTCACCCTCGAAATCGAGGTCGCCCTCCAGAGCTGACCCACACACCCACGCAGCCCGCGCCACCTACCGGTCGGCGCGGGCTTCGTGCTGTCCGGCTACCCGAGCCCGGGACTGCCACCCTCATCCCTCGCGGCGGCACATTCGAGTGGTCGACTACTCATGTGATCGTTTGCGCGGCGGCGCACACTGGATTCATGGCAGCAGAATGAGGGCAGGTCATGGCCAGAGCGAGCGGGGCGAGGGCACTCGGGAACAACGTGAGTACGGCGGTGGACTGGCATGTGTGGCCGCGACCGCCCGGTGTTTGCACGCTGACCTCGGCGTTCGGGAACGGGAGTCGCCGCGAGTACCGTCTTGATCACTACGGGGGCACGGTGTCCATCGGGCGCTCGGATGCCGCCGACATCGTGGTTTCCGACGATTCGACGGTGTCGCGACTGCACGCCGTCATCGAGCAGATCTGTGACTGCTGGGTCGTCGTCGACGACGGAATGTCGACAAATGGGACATTTGTCAATGGGGAGCGGATCGGCGGTCGCCGGACCCTCGAATCCGGCGACACCCTCAAAGTCGGGCAAACGGTGTTCACGTTCAGCGAGGACGGCCACTCGCCGGTGGAGGAGGTGCCGACGACGCCCGTCCTGCGGGTATCACGCAGTTCACTCACCGATGCGCAATACCTGGTTCTGGAGGCACTGTGCGGGTCGCGCGAGGGTGAGCTCGCGCATTGCTACCCGGCGTCGAACTGCCGGATCGCACAGGATCTGTGCCTCAGCATCGCCACCGTGAAGACCCATCTGCGGGCACTGTGCCGAACGTTCCAGGTCGACGATTTCCCGCAGAACCAGAAGCGGGTGGAGCTGGTCGAGCGGGCCCTCGCCAGTGGCGTGCTGGCCGATCGCAAGCCCGGCGTCGCCGACTGACATCCCGGTCAGATCGGGCGGAAGCCCGCTCCGACGCCACCGCGTGCGTCGATGTCGCCGAGGATGTCGGTCATGTTCATGCCGACCTCCGGTCCGATGCACGGCACGTATATGTAGCCGTTGACCATGCCGACCAGGGTGGTGCCGACCACGACAGGGCCACCGGAGTCGCCGGAGATGACACAGATCTGCGTCACGGTCGCGATCTTGGATTGCAGCGGGTCACCCCAGGTGATGCCACAGGTCTGGCCGGTGGTGCGGCCTTCTTTGCAGGCGATGGCGGGGAACTGTGCTGGTCCGCCGATCCCGGTGATCGTGGTGTTGCCTACACGGTTCACCGGGACGACCATGTTCGGGTCGAAGGTGATCACGGCGTAGTCCATGTTCTCGTTGAGGACGGCGACCTTGCCGACGACGCCCGCACCGCGATTGGCCTCGGCCGTGATGTCGGCGCCGAGGGGACCGCAGTGCCCGGCGGTGAGCCCGACCAGCCGACCGCCGGAATCGTGTCCGATCGTGGTGAGCGTGCAGGTGGCGTCGTTCACGCCGATGCCGGAACCGCCACCGAGGACGGCTGGATCCGCGGCGTTCGCCGTCCCGATCTGCCCGGCCATCGTCACGCCGAGTGCTGCCAGTACTGCGCCTATTGCTGCGATTGCTCTTGACATATCCGATCCGTTCCGTTGGACGCGGCTATCTCTTTGGCGCGAAACGCTGCGCGTTTGCTAGATCGAAACCATAGCAAGTCAACATCACACCAAGGTCGCCGCGGCGGGGAACCTGCTCGACTTCGACCGCGGGTGTGTCGCGATGTTCAACCAGCCGACTCGTCGGCGGCGATGATCATGTCGAGGGCGGCGGACAGGCGCGTCAGCACCGCGACGGTCTCGGCGAACGCCGCAGGTCCGAGGGCGTCGGCGAGCCGCCACGCCATCACCGCGTGCTGCGGATCGATGCGCCGGATGGCCGCCTCCCCCGCCGCGGTGATCGCCACCAGCTTGGCCCGCTTGTGCGCCGGGTTGGGGCGGTATTCGCACATCCCCTTGGCGACGAGCAGGTCGGCCACCCGCTGCACGCTCTGCCTGGTGATGCCCATGGCGCGGGCGATCCCGGCGACCGGCAGCGGTTGCTCCTGCACGGCCGCCATCACCTGCCACCAGGCGACGGAGATCCCGGCCGGCGCGGCCAATCCGTCACCGATGGTGAGGAATTGGCCGTTGAGCCGGTAGACGGTGAGCGCGGCGCCGTCGAGTAAGTCCTGTTCCTCGTTCAACCGGCGAGGCTCCCTTCGTAGTCGGCGAGTACGGCGTACCCGGCCGGGTCCTTCTGTGCGTACAACTGGTACCAGGCGTCGAGGACGCGCGGTTCGTACAGGTCGAGGCGGGCGAAGACCTCCCGCGCGAACTCGAACGGGGACATACCGTCGGCGGTGATGACGTCGCGATCGGTGACGGCAGGCACCTCCACATAGCGATCGGCGCCCGAATATCCGCTGTAGACGAGGTATTCGGCCGCATTGGAGGTGTGCGCGCGGTCGTCGAGCAACCCCTCCCTTGCCAGCCCGAAGGTGGCGCCGCAGATCGCGGCGATCGGCACGCCTGCCTCGACGAACTGCCTTGCCTTGTGCGCGAGGGGAATCAGCTCCTCACCGACCCACAGGTCGGCGCCGGGCAGGATCAGCATCGCGCTGTCGGCGGGGTCGAGATCGGCGACCGCCAGGTCGGGCGTCACCCGCATCCGGCCCATCGTGGTGATCGGTTCGGCGCTCAGCCCGACCGTCTTCACCTGGAACTTTCCCGGCTCGCGGTGCCAGTTGCCGTTGGCGATGTGCGCGGTGGCGGCGCCCACCTCCCAGTCGGCGAGAGTGTCGTAGACGGCTACGTGAACTGTTGAGATCGACATGACAGCATCCTGTCATATTTGACAGAATGCTGTCAATAAGGAAATCGAAACCCGCCGACAGGCCGCGCGTCGTACGCTGACGTCATTCGGTGCGAGACAAGGAGACTCAGCGCGATGATCGACCCCGTGCACGGCCTGACGGGAACCCTCACCTCACCGATCCGGGCGGCCGGTGCGCTGGGCGAGGTCCTCGTCGCAATCCGCGGGGGCACCGAGACCTACCTCGCCCGCGCCGACGAACCGCTCGCCGCCGGCTCGACCGTGTTGATCGTCGCGGTCCATCCGGGCCGGCTGGTCGACGTCGTCGCCTGGATTCCGCTCACAGAGGAGAAATGAACATGCTGGGCTATCACGTTCCCGATCCCGACGAAGCCATGCTGGTCAGCGGTGCCAAGACCAAGGACAACGCGCCGTTCAAGGTGGTCATCGGCCGTGGCACCTGGGTGGTGCCGCTGTTCCGCAAGGTCCGCTACCTCTCGCTGGCCATGTTCGAGTCCGAGATCAGGGAGCGCTGCGTCACCAAGCAGGCCATCCAGCTCGACGTGCGCGCGGTGATCGCGTTCAAGGTCGCCAACGACACCCAGTCGATCGTCAATGCAGCACAACGGTTCCTGTCCGAGCAGGAGCAGGAGATGTCGGTACTCACCGGCCGCATCTTCTCCGGCCACCTGCGCTCGATCGTCGGCTCGATGACGGTCGAGGAGATCATCCGCGAGCGCCAGAAGCTGGCCGACGAGGTGCTCATCGCCTCCAAGGTGGAGATGAGCAATATCGGCCTGTGGGTCGACTCGTTCCAGATCCAGTCCATCGACGACGGCAACCTCGGCTACATCAATGCCCTTGCCGCACCGCACAATGCGGCCGTGCAGCGCGACGCCCAGATCGCCCAGGCCCAGGCCGCCCAGCGCGCCGCCGAGGCCGAACAGGAGTCGCTGCGCCGCCGCGCCGAATACGAACGCGAGACCTCGATCCTCAAGGCGCAGTATCAGCGCGACATCGACAAGGCCAATGCCGAAGCGGCACAGGCGGGTCCGCTCGCCGACGCCATCGCCAGGCAGGCGGTCCTCACCGCCCAGGCCGAGCAGGCCCGCAAGAACGCCGAACTGCGCGAGCAGGAACTCCAGGCCGAAGTCGTGAAACCTGCATTGGCCGAAGCGGAACGTGTCCGCATCCTCGCCGAGGCCGAAGCCGACCGCACCCGCATCCAAGCCGAAGCCGCCGCCTCCAACAACCGCATCGCCCTCGACCAGCTGCTCATCGAACAGCTCCCCGAAATCGTCAAGCAGGCCTCCAACGGCCTCGCAGGAGCCAACCTCACCGTCCTCAACGGCCCCGACGGCGTCGGCGAACTCGTCAACGGCATGGTCGGCCAGGGCCTCACGGTCTTCAACTCGCTGCAGAAAGCGTTGTCCAACGGCGAGGCCGACAAGGTCTGATCCGGTACCCGGCCGGGCACGATTAACGATGCTCGGCCGGGTGTCGATCCACTGTGACGAACGCCGAGATCGAGAAGGAATGACTGATGGGATTGTGGATCGGTAGCCCCGCGCTGGGCGCATCCGAGAACATCGTCTGGCGCAAGCTCGCCAATCGAACACAGGGCAGCCGAGCCGTGGGCGGCTGCCTCTACCTGACCGAGACCCGTCTCCTCTTCGTGCCCACCCACATCGATGCGATCACCGGCGGCAAGCGCTGGGAAACTCCACTGGCCCAGCTGCGCGCCGTCGGGCAGCAAAGTCCGGACGGTGGCATATTCAGCGGCGGCCTCCGTACCCGCCTGCGCATCGACACCGACACAGGCACCGAACTCTTCGTCGTCAACAAGATCGACGAGGTGATCGCGAAACTCGCCGCCACACCGCCTTCCTGACGCCACCGAAAC
>NZ_BMNE01000002.1:0-2576 GCF_014646295.1 Nocardia rhizosphaerihabitans | reverse complement strand
CCGATTCTCGTTCGTGCTAGCTCAGGGCGTGGTCGAGGTCGCCGAGGAGGTCTTCGATGTCTTCGAGGCCCACCGAGATGCGGACTACGCCGTCGGAGAGGCCGATGGAGGCTCGGCCTTCCGGGCCCATCGCGCGGTGGGTGGTGGTGGCGGGGTGGGTGATCAGGGTTTTCGCGTCGCCGAGGTTGTTGGAGATGTCGATGATGCGGAGGCGGTTCAAGACCTCGAAGGCCCGCTTCTTGCCGTCGTCGCCTGCCAGTTCGAAGGTGACGACGGTGCCGCCGCCGGACATCTGGGAGGTGGCGAGGGCGTGTTGCGGGTGGGATTCCAGGAAGGGGTACTTCACCCAGTTGACCGACTTGTTGGTCTCCAGGAACTGGGCGACCTTCAGGGCGGATTCGGTGGACTGGCGCACGCGCAGCGGCATCGTTTCCAGGCCCTTGAGCAGGGTCCAGGCGTTGAACGGGCTCAGGGCGGGGCCGGTGTGGCGCATCAGGTTCTTGACGGGGCCGTCGATGTAGTCCTGGGCGCCGAGGATGGCGCCGCCGAGGACGCGGCCCTGGCCGTCGATGTGCTTGGTGCCGGAGTAGACGACCACGTCGGCGCCGAGTTCGAAGCCGCGCTGCAGCAGCGGGGTGGCGAAGACGTTGTCCAGCACCACCTTCGCGCCCGCGGCGTGCGCGAGCTCGGTGACCTTGCGGACGTCGACGAGGGTCTGCATCGGGTTGGCCGGGGTCTCGAAGAACACGGCCTGGGTGGGTACCGAGAGCGCCTGCTCCCACTGCTCGAGGTCGTCACCGTCGACGAAGACGGTCTCGACACCCCAGCGCGGCAGGATCTCGTTGCACACCACGAAGCAGGAACCGAACAGGCTGCGCGCGGCGACAAGGCGATCGCCCGCCTTCAGCAGCGCGCCGAGCGCGGTGAACACCGCCGACATGCCCGAGGCGGTCGCGAACGCAGCCTCGGCGCCGTCGAGCAGCCGGATGCGCTCCTCGAACATGGCCACCGTCGGGTTGCCGTAGCGGGAGTAGACGAAGTGCTCGACCTCGCCGGTGAACGACGCTTCAGCGGCCTCGGCGCTCTCGTAGACGAAACCTGAGGTCAGGTACAGCGCCTCGGAGGTCTCCTCGAAGCCGGAGCGGCGCAGCCCGCCGCGGACGCCGAGGGTGGCGGGGCCGACGCCCTCGGGCAGTGGCTTGTCGAACGAACCACCGGTGATCATGCTGTTCTCCTTATGCCTGACGCCACGGCAGGCCGACCGCGCGCCAGCCGACGCTTCCGCGCTGCCCGAACGCGTCGGGGCCGCCCTCGAAGCCGTCCAGCACGTTGTAGGACGGGGTGATGCCCGCCGCGGTCGCCACGGTCGCCGCGCCGATGGAGCGCTGACCGGAGCGACACAGGAACACCACGGGCGCGTCGTCCGGCCGCCCGGCCAGCGCCTGCTCGAGCTCGGCGCCGAAGTTCGGATTGCGGGTTCCGGTGCCGTCGACCCATTCGATGAAGTGAGCCGGGCGCTCGATCGAGCTGGTATCGGGGATACCGATCTGTGCCCACTCGCCTTCGGTGCGCACGTCGACCAGCACCGCGCCGGGATGCTCGGTCAGGATCTCCCACGCCTTCTCAGGGGTGATGTCGCCGGCGTAAGTCATGTCGAAACCTCCTGCGTGAATCCGCTCTTGCCGTGGCGGTTGTCCGGCGCACGGCCAGGTCGTCACCCGGAGCACCCCACCGCGGAGGAGGGTTGCCGACCAGCGAGCCGGGGCTTGGCGCTGGTACTCATGACCTTGCGATCTGAGATTGCCCCGGCACAGGTCACCGTGTCAAACGCTTCACGGGGTGCAGACCAGCCATGCGCCGTCGACCCGGGTCAGGTTCCAGGTGCTGGTGGACGACTTGTCGCCGATCTGCACGGTGGCGTCGATCTTGGCCCGGTCGCCGTTGACGGTCGCCTTGTCGAAACCCTTCTTGTCGATCGTCACGGCCGATTTCGGGCCGCCGAGCCGTTCGGACAGGCCGGATTTCTCCTCGTCGAAGCCGGGGCAGGCGACACCGGGCGGCGGACGCAGCTCACTGCGCGAGCGCGCGTCGATATAGTTGGAGACGGCGGCCGTGAGCCGGTCGGCCTCTGTGACATTTTTCTCAGCGGGTGAGAGCAGCCCACCGAGCACGATGCCGATGAGCACGATCACCGCGATCACCGCGGCCGCTACGAACGGGACGACGGAACGCTTGTCGGTCTGATCCACCACGATGGGCTGGTCTTCCGAGCCTGATTGTTCCTCGTTCATGCTGTAATCCTGACAGACCCGGTGCGGCCAACCACACCGCGCGCCGGGTGGCCACAACGCCGCAGATAGAATCGCCTTCGAAGCGGCCTGCTGCCGAACGTCGAAGGCAGCTGCCAGCAGCCGGATCGTCAACTTAGCCTAAGCTAAATTGACGCCGTCAACAGTTCTCGACCAAAGGGTGCGCGTAGAAAATGACCGAACAGAGTGCAGCGACCCGCCCGCTCCGCATTGCGATCGTGGGCGCAGGACCGGCCGGTATCTACGCCGCCGACGCCTTGATGAAGT
>NZ_BMNE01000001.1:1365036-1414920 GCF_014646295.1 Nocardia rhizosphaerihabitans | reverse complement strand
CAGGTCGCGAACGTTGCTCTTGTAGTGGCCCACCGGACCGTCACCTCTCGACTGGACCCGCCCCGTCCGGGGCGGGCGCTGAACCGGGCGCGCTACACGCCGCGGGAGCCATGATGTCGCACAGACTCACGCCGCGCAACCCCTAAGTAACTCGCCGATAAGTCCAGTTTTGGGCGTAATACGGGTGCAACCGGTTCTAAGTCATCAGTGGCTAAGGTCGGTCTCCGGGAGTTCGGCGAGGGCGATCCGCTCGCCGAGCGCGCACAGCTCACCGAGGAGATCGGGGCGCCGGGTCAGCCGCGGATTGCGGACCGCGTCGTTGACCACCGTGGTGACGGCGTGGATCAGCACCCGGGCGGTCGGCAGGCTCAGCTCGGGCCGCACCGATTGCAGCAGCCGGGCCCAGCCGATGATGCCCTCGCGGTGGATCCGCCGGTATCTGGCCGCGGCATCGGCGGGCAGATTGCGGCCCTCGCTGACCGCGGTGCCGACGAGATCCGTTCTGTCCATGGCGAACCGGACGTAGTACCGCAGCAGCAGTCGCAGCGAGTCCCGTGGGTCGCCGCCCTCGGCGAGCGCGCGCTCGGTGTACTGCTGGATCCACCGGTTGTTGCGATCGATGATCTCGTCGAGCAGATCGGACTTGCTCTCGAAATGGTGGTAGAGCGCCGGACCGCGGACGCCGACCGAGGTGCCGATGTCCTCGATGCTGACCGCGGCGAACCCGCGTTCGCTGAACAGCTGGGCGGCGGCGGCGACGAGCTGTTCGGTCCGCAGTGCGGAATCCGGGTCGGCGGGCGCGCGGTCGGACCCGGCCCCGCCGGTGCTGCCCGGGTGCGGGCCGACACCGGCGTCGATGACGGCGTTCACGGCGGCATCGAGCACCCGTGCGAAGGCGTCGTCGGGCAGCTGGGTGCGGTGGTTGGACGGGCTGGTCACCACCGACAGGACGATCCAGCCGAGCGTGTCGCGGTCCGCGGCGGCGATGTCGGGCCTGCGGGCCTGGATGGCCGCGCCGATCCGGTGGGTCAGCCGCACCGATCGCGCCAGGACACCCATCCGGTCGACCGGGGTCAGGCTGCGGAATTCGAGCTGCCACAGCCGGGCGAGCCCGCGAGTCTCGAGCGAGACCCGCACCAGCGCGGGTAGCGCGGCCTCGGCGGGCGCGCCGTCGGCGCACGCGGTGTCGACGCGGTCGAGGATCAGCTCGAGCCCCCCGCGCAGGCAGGATCCGAGCAGCTCCTGTTTGGTGCGGAAATGCCGGTACAGCGCGCCGCTGGTGATGCCGACCGCGGTGGCGATGTCGGCCATGGACGTGCGGTGGTAGCCGTGTTCGGCGAAGGCGGCGTTGGCGGCCGCCAGAATCGTGGCCCGCCGGTCGCGGGGCCTGCGGCGCACCGGCGGTTCGGCGGCGGCCGCCGGTTCCGCCGCGTTCCGGCCGCCGGTGGTGCCGAGCGCGCCGAGGAGCATGCGCAGCAGCTCGTCGGTGAGCTGGTCGACGGTGGCGTCGACCCAGCCCGCGGTCCAGTCCCGCATCAGTCCGTCGACCGCGCCGACGAAGGTGGCCGCGGTCAGCCGGAAATCCCTGGGCGCGAGTTCGCCCCGGGCGGCGAAACTGTCGAACAGCGCGCACATCAGGTCGACCCAGCGGGCCCTGCTCTGCCTGCGCTGGGCGTTCATTCGCGCACTGACCCCGGCGATCTCGACGAACGCGATCCTGGCGCAGCGTGGATCACGCGTGACGTAGGACAGGTAGGCGCGCACCATGGCGCCGGCGCGACCGGCCAGCGGCAGGTCGTCGACCCGCGCGACCTCGTCGAGGACGTGCTGTGCGACGATGCCGTCGAGGTGCAGGTGCAGCTCGCCGAGCAGGTCCTCCAGGGTGTCGTACTCCTGGTAGAACTGCCGGGTGGACAGCCCGGCGGCCTGGCACAGGTCGGCCAGGCGGGTGTGACGGTATCCGGCGCCCGCCCCGAAGGCTTCCAGCCCGGCTTCCCGGAATCGGGCCCGCCGTTCGGCCTGCCGCTCGCTCGCCGACCGGCCGCCGTACCGCCCTGTCGCCGACGCGACTCTGGCCATCGTCCTCGTCCTCCCGACCGCGACGACAGCCACTGTGGATATCGCCGTGTTCAGAGTACGGGACCGGGTCCCGCGGCAGTGCACCGACTGGTCACCGCAGGCGAGCTGCTCGCGTGGGCCGCGGCGACCGCATCGGCCGCCCGTTGGGGCGGGCGTTCGGCAAACGGTCCTTCTCCGAACACCAGTGAAATAGAGGTATGCGCGCGGGGCCTGAGCTGGAAAGCTTGCCGTTCGTGTCCAAACTCCGTGTCGGTGTCCTCGTCTCGCACAACGGCTCCAACCTGCGGGCGCTGCATCGTGCCGCCTCCCAACCCGAGGCGCCGTTCGAGGTAGTAGCCGTGATCAGCAACAACAGTGGATCGCCCGGATTGGCTTACGCGCGCGAGAACCGGATCGCCACCCGTCACCTATCGGGAAGGACCCACCCCGACCCCGAGCAACTCGACAGCGCCATCTGCGCGACGTTCGTCGGGCACTCGGTCGAGTTGATCGTCACGGCCGGCTATATGAAGAAGCTCGGCCCGCGAACCCGCGAGCAGTTCGCGCCCAGAATTCTCAACATTCACCCCGCGCTCCTGCCGCGCTTCGGCGGACCCGGCATGCATGGAAACCATGTCCACCAGGCAGTTCTGGACTCCGGCGACAGTGTCAGCGGCCCGTCGGTCCACATCGTCGAAGACGAGTACGACACCGGCGAAGTCATCGCCCAGCTCGAGGTCCCGGTCCTCGCCGACGACACCGTCGACACCCTGGCTGCACGCGTACTCACCGCAGAGCACACTCTCCTGCCCCTGGTCGTCCAGCAGATCGCCACCAGGCAGATGTCGGTGGGCCAGCGCAGGCTGTGAGCTCACACGGAAACGACGAGGACTGCGCCGACCCACCGATGTCATCCCGAAATTCATCCTGTTCGCGCTACGAGGAGGTTCGGCGTGCCGATCGGGCGTGCCTGGTGAGGAATTCCAGCTCTACGCGGAGCACGTCGGAGTGGTCCATCCCGCCCTCGTAGACGTCGTAATGCCCGCCGCGGCTGCGGTAGAGCTCGCCGCGGGGCGCTCGCGCGGCGGCCTGGGTGGCGGGTCTGGTGGGGGCCATGGTGTCGGATTCGGCGACGACCATCAGCAGGGGGCATCGGATTCGGTGGGCCGCTCGGACGGGGCGAATGAGCCCGCACCCGGCTGACCGACGGTGCCGCGCCGAGGATCCCGCGCCCGACCGGGACAACGTCGCAGCGGGCTTAGGCTGATCTTGTGGGTCTCGCGGTGCCGGCACCGATGCTGGCCAAACCCGGACGGCCACCACGGCCGCCAGGTGAATGGACCGCGGAAATGAAATGGGACGGCGTCCGAGCGCTCACCCGGTGTGGGTCCGACGGTGTCAGCTTGTGGAGCCGCAATCTACGCGAGATCACCGGCTCCTATCCCGAGGTCGTTGCCGCCCTGGCCGAGGTCACCGAGGGCCGGTCGATCCTGCTCGACGGCGAGCTCGTCGCCCCCGACGACCGTGGCGCCCCCTCGTTCTCCCGGCTGCAGCGGCGCATGCACGTCGGACGCCCCTCGCCCACGCTGATCGCCGAGATCCGCGTCGACTACATCATTTTCGACCTGCTCGGCCTCGACGACGAGATGCTCGTGGCCGACCCGTACTGGTCGCGGCGCGTGGCGCTGACCGAGCTGGGCCTCGATGACGGTGCGCGGGTGCGGGTTCCACCGAACTGGTCACTGGCCGAGGTCGACGCCGACCGACTGCTGCACCTGGCCGCCGACTCCGGGCTCGAGGGCATCGTCTGCAAGCGCGGCGACTCGATCTACGAGCCCGGCAAACGGTCCTCGGCCTGGATCAAGACAGTCCTGCGGGCCACGACCGAGGCGATCATCGTCGGCGCGGTCCCCGGCACCGGCCCCAACGCCGCCACCTTCGGCGGGCTGGTCCTGGCCGGCCACACCCCCGAGGGCCACCTGCACTGCATCGGCGGGGTCGGGACAGGGTTCACCACCGAGGCCCGGCGCAGCATCCGCGCCGCCCTCGAGGAAGTCCGCCGCGACACCAGCCCACTCGACGACCCGCCGCCGCCCGCGGTGACGCGGGCGGCGTGGTGGGTCGAGCCGGTGTTCGTCGCCGACATCGAATACCGCGAGGTCAGTGGCGACGGTCTGCTGCGGCACCCCAGCTTCCGCGGGATCCGCACCGACAAGACGCCCGACGAGGTCGGACTACCTTCCTGAACCACGGGCGAGACGCGATGCTCCACACTGTGCTCCGGGGGTCAGCGACCGGAGCGGGCGCCGAGATGTGGGGTCGCTGTCGCTGTCGGTTTGGAAGCGCCTCGTCGGATACCCGCGTACTCGGCCAGGCTATGGACCGACGTATGCCCCGTACTAATGCCCAGCGACGCGAACCCGCCGGGAGCGGGCCATAGCGAGCCCGCCCAGGATCATGGCAGTCAGCCCGAGCCCCATGGCTGCCCAGGATCCGACGATCCCGTTGCCGGTGCCGGGGCCGCCGTCGGCAGTGGCCGCGAACAGTCCACCCGCTACCGAGCTGATCAGGCCCAAGACGAGCGCCGCCCCGGCGCCCCGGCCTCCGCTGCGGGTGTCGTTTCGGTAGGAGCGGGCCAGAACCCGTCCGCCGATCACCACGGCGATCAACCCGACCAACGCCGTCAGGGTGGGCCCGAGCCGACCAGAAGTCATGCCGGTGGCGGCCGCGAGGGGGTGGACGGAGACCGTCGCGGCCGCCGGTGCGGCGAGCGTGAGACCTCCGAGCAGGGTGGCTGCCACGGCGGCGGGCAGATGACGGATGGGCATCGGTGCTCCTTTGCAGAACGACTGGACTCTGTTCATCATCTCCGTCGGGCACTGCGCGAATCATCGTGCGGGCGTTGTAATTTCGTACTGCCACTGAGGCCGTAGCCGACTACTGCGAATGTCGTAGGCAGCGGCGAACCTACTGCGGGCGCGGTAGCGGGTCGTCATCCGTGAGCAGGATTTGCCTGCAGGAAGATCGGGCTAGGGTTACGTGCATGCGCAGCGGGCGGATCGGAGACTGGGCGATCGCCGCCGGTGTCGCGGCCGTCGTGCTCGTCGCGGGGCGGTCCGCGCAGCAGCCCACCGATCTCGCTGTGATCGCCTATCCCTTGTTGATCGGCAGCGGCCTGGCGTTGGCCGCGCGGCGCAGGACGCCGATCGCGGTGCTGCTCGTGACCGGGCTGTGCGCGCTGGGTTATCAAGCTATCGGCATCGATGTCCCCGCGGTCGCGTTCGTGTTCGCGGTCTACGCCGCGGTCCGGACCGGGCACCGAACAAGCACAATCGCCGCGTCGGTGGCCATGCTCGCCGCGCTCCCGCTCGCGGCCCTGGCTTCCCTGCACGATACGGTCGCGGCGTTGACGCGGGCCCGAGGCGCACTCGAGATCGCCTGGTTGATCGCGGCCGGTGCGGCCGGTGAAGCGCTGCGACAAGCTGAGCGACGGGCCGATGAAGCCGAGCGCACCCGCGAGCAAACCGCCCGCCGCCGGGCCGACGAGGAGCGCCTGCACATCGCACGCGAGCTCCATGATTCACTCACCCACCAGATTTCGGTCATCAAGATCCAATCCGAAGCCGCTGTCCACGTGGCTCGCAAACGAGGCGAGGAGGTCCCCGACGCCCTGCTGGTGATCCGGGACGCCGGACGCGAAGCTGCCCGCGAACTTCGCGCCACCCTCGAGGCGCTCCGTGAGGACGGCACCGGCCCCAAGCACGGACTCGACCACGTTCCGGATCTCGTGGACCGCGCCCGCACAACCGGATTGGACGCCACCTTGACGATCGAGGGACGACGCCAGGATTTACCGGCGGCTGTGGACCGAACCGTCTACCGGATCGTTCAGGAGTCATTGACCAACATCTCCCGCCACGCTGGAGCCGCGACAGCATCGGTTCGAATCGACTACCGCTCCGATGTGTTGATCGTCCGGGTCGATGACGACGGCAACGCCACAGCGGCGACGGCAGCCCCGCCCGGGGTTGGGCTACTCGGTATGCACGAGCGCGTGAATGCCCTCGGCGGTCGACTGCGGGCGGCACCGCGCAGTCAGGGCGGGTTCCGCGTGCTGGCCGAACTTCCCGTGGACGGGTCGTGATTCGTGTCTTGCTGGTCGATGACCAGCCGCTCATCCGCAGCGGATTCCGCGCGCTACTTGACCTGGAGGAAGATATCGAGGTGGTCGCCGAGGCCGCCGACGGGAACGAGGGCCTCGCGCTGGCCCGGCAACACCTGCCCGATGTCGCGCTCATCGATGTTCAGATGCCTGTGGTCGATGGTATCGAGGCGACCCGCCGCATCGCCGCCGACCCCGCCCTGGCGGGGGTACACGTGGTCATCCTGACCAACTACGGCTTGGACGAGTACGTGTTCGAGGCCCTCCGTGCCGGCGCGGCCGGATTCCTCATCAAAGACATACGCCCGGAAGACTTCCTGCACTCGGTCCGCGTCGCCGCGCGCGGTGACGCCCTGCTCGCGCCGTCGATCACCCGCCGCCTGATCAATCGCTATGTCTCCCAGCCACGTAACCCCGGCATCGCCACGGGACTGAAGGAACTGACAGCCCGTGAACGCGAGGCCGTGATCCTGGTCGCGCAGGGCCTGTCCAACGATGGTGTTGCCGAGCATATGGTGATCAGCCCGCTGACCGCGAAGACCCACGTCAATCGAGCCATGGCCAAGCTCCGAGCCCGCGACCGAGCCCAACTCGTCGTCCTCGCCTACGAATCCGGCCTGATAGCTCCACAGAACCCGTAACGGTCAGTTACTACGAGGGCTAGTCGGTTGACCAACTGCTGGAACGTGTTCTAGGTTTGAGTGGTTCGAAAGGCGGCCGACCGTACAGACTGTGGGCAGCAGAATCCTCGGGGGATGTTTGATGATAGATCCGAATGGCGTGCTCGAAAACAGTTCGGATGTCGTCCAACTTCTGATGAAGTCTCGCAAACTGCTGGACTCCGCTATAGCCACGCAGATCGGGGAATTTTCCGAGCGGCACGGTGTCGTTCGTCTGTTTCCCGATGAGAAGTGGGCGGGCATCCTGCAACAGATGCTGCAGGATGTGAGGGAGGAAGCAGTGGTGGCGGTCTGTGCCCCGCTGCAGACGAAGCGGTACTACCAGCATGAAGCACTGGTGCTGCGCGATCTGCTCGAAGCCGGCAGACGGGTCCGAGTCCTCTACTCGCAGAAATACGCGAACTCGCGCGTTCCTGTTCCGGGATCGTTGTGCACGATGATCACCCCTCACACGAAGGTCACTCGAATCGAGTTTCCGAACACGATCATCGTCGACCGCCGGGTGGCGGTGCTGTGGAGCGGAGCGGATTCTTCGCGACCGGATGCGCTCATGGTCCGTGAGCCGTCTCTACTCCACGCTCTCCATCAATTCGCCACGACGACATGGGATTCGGCCACACGTCTGGACATCGGCGAGGAGCATTCCAGCCCAGAGTTCGACGCTGTGGAGGTCGCAGTTCTCGAGGCTCTCGGTATCGGCTTGAAAGATGAGGTGGCGGCACGGCGACTGTCCGTTTCGCTTCGCACGTATCGGCGCTATGTCGCGGCGATCATGGTGCAACTCGGGGTGGGCACTCGGTACCAGCTCGGGGTGCGTGCGGCCGAGCTGGGGTTTCGGTCGAATTGACCTACAGCGTCTGCGCGTTCACGCTGTGTTCGGAGGGTACCTCCCGGTATCGGGGTAGTTGGTCTTCCTGCTGGGCTGGCGACCGATGATGGGGCGCCTCCTGTGCGCCTTTCACCTCCTCGAGCAGTGCCTGCTCCCGTCGTTAATGGTTTCCGAGCTCCGGTAAATCAGAGTGACACTGTTGCTGTCCTTGTGGCGGGCCTAGTCGCCTGGAAATACCTTTGCCTTTTGCTATCTGTCGGCAACGCTGATGGCAGCAAGTTGCCATGGCGGCTTCCATGTTGGCAGGTTTTGTCCATGCCGCACTGGTGAAACGTGTTCTAGTGTTGCTGCAGCGGCTTGAAGGAGGAACCCGTGCCCGTTGTTAGATTTCCAATGCAGCCGTACCCCACGAGTTGGTATCGAGTCGCTGACTCGACTGATCTAGTGCATGGGCAGATCAGGCGCATGCACTATTTCGGGCGTGATCTCATCGCTTATCGAACCCTGGCGGGCGAGGTCCGCGTCGCGGACGCGCATTGTCCGCACCTCGGCGCCGATCTCGGTCCCGGCCGAATCGAAGGCGATGAAGTCGTCTGTCCGTTCCACGGCTGGCGATTCGACGCTACCGGCAGTTGCGTCGAGATCCCCTACGCTAAAAAGATTCCAGGGGAGGCGAAGCTTCGCAGCTATCAGGTGGCGGAGTTCGACGGCGTTGTCGCGGTGTACTACGACGAGCTGGAAAGGAACCCGGACTGGAGTGTTCCCCCGATGACCGGCGGCGAGGACGAACGGCAGTGGACCCCGTTCGCCCGCAAGGTCTGGCAGATTCGGACCCATGTTCAGGACATTGTAGAAAACGGACCGGACGTAGCTCATCAGGTTGTCGTGCACAACGCCGTGGACATTCCGGAGATGGAATATGAAATCGACGGTGTGACAATCGCGGGGACAATGATCGGTAAGTATGACTTTCCCGGGGGTCCTGCAGGTGGTGTGCGGGTAGTCGGGCATTTCAGCAACATCGGGCTCGGGATCACCAATATCCGGCTTACCGACCATCTGGATGGAGTCGAGATTTCTCGGCAGTTGCAGCTGTGCCGCACGCCGATCGACGGAATCCTGGTCGAAGCATCCATCGCCCAGCGCACCAAGAGTCTCGGTGATATCGGAATGGCTGACGCCATGAACGAAAAGATTGTCCAGGCAACCTGGGAGGACTTCGAAAAAGATATCCCGATTTGGGAGAACAAGATCTATCGCTCTTTGCCGAGTCGAACGGAATTCAACCGCGGTGAAAAACCGGCCGTGCTCTGCCAAGGCGAGGGAGCGATCGTCAAGTTCCGGAACTGGTCGCGGCAATTCTACACCGACGCCGAGTGCGGCGTCTGAGTCGGAATGATTTCGAGAGGGGAGTCGTCTTGCCATTCTTCACGCGCAATGCCGAGAGCTACGAACCGCTTTCGCACGCCGCCAGCCAGTGGTCTTCCGAAGCGATCAACGGTGCCGCTGTTGCAGGTCTCGGGGCATACGCGGCCGAAACCGCACACGGCGACGCCGGGTTCGTACCGGCCAGATTCACAATCGATCTCTTTCGGCAACCGAAGTTCCAGCCGCTGACTGTTCGGGCCGAGCGAGTCCGAGATGGGCGCACCATTCGAGTCACCGATGTCCGCATCGAGCAGGCCGAAAAGCTGGTGGCGAGAGCATCTGTGGTGCTGGTACGCCGAACTGCCGATCCGCCGGGCACGCGGTGGCAAGCGAACGAAAGTCCACAGTATCCGCCGCCGCATCTGCTGGCGTCGATCGCTCGACCCGGAATCTATTGGGGCAGTGATGGATACGCCGACAGCTGGAGCTCTTCGATGTCCGGGCATCAAAACGCGGGCCGCAAACGGTTGTGGATCGATCAGACCGATCTGCTGGCAGGGGAGCAGACATCACCGTTTGTTCGCGCGGCGACCGTCGGCGAGCTGACCAACACCCTGACCAGCTGGGGAGATAGCGGAATCGGATTCATCAATCACGACTTCACGATGGTCATGGCACGAGTGCCCAACGGTTCCGCAATCGGAATCGAAGCCGAGCTCCACATGTCCGACAGCGGCATTGCGGTGGGCGCCGCATCGATGTTCGACCGGCAAGGCCGCTTCGCGGTGTGCTCGGTCAGCTCGGTCGCCCATGCGGTGAGCAGCTTGGACGTGTCGACCACCTCGGATGACTGGGGCAACCACCGCAGCAGCGGCGCAGAAAGGATGGAGGTCATCAATGACCGAAATACAGTGGGATCGTGACGAAGTCACCTCGATCGTCGTCGGGGAGTTTCAGCGCTTCGGTGCCTTCGTCGAAGGTCTGTCGGGCGAGGACCTGGATGTCACGACGCGATGCGACGGCTGGACTGTTCGCGGCGTAATCGGCCACCTGACCGGAACAGTCGTCGATATTCTCGCCGGCACGATCGGGCACCGCCCGCCGGACGTGCAGGCCGAGGCGTACGGCTCGTGGACAGTCCCGCAGTTCACCGCGGCGCTCGAAGCAGCCACCGAAAGCCTTGAAGTGCACCTGCGATCTTTGCCGGATGCCGTATGGAACGGACCGGTGCAGGGCGTCACCGGTCAGGTTTTCGCGACAGGCGTCCTGACACTGGCGCACGAATTGTGTGTGCACACAGATGATATCGATGCGGCGCTGGGACGAAGCAGTATCGAAGATCGTCTGTGGGAGATCTCCGTTCGGTGGCTGGCCACAGAGTTCACACGTCTCGAATACGAGCCCTTCACCGTGGAGTTGCGCGGGCTGCCCCGATTCGACATCAACGGCGGCGGGCCGGTAGTGGCTACCGACCCTGCGAATTTCGTCCGAGTCGCGACCGGGCGCATGGAGTCGTCCGCGGCAGGAATCGACCTCGACCTCAACATCTACGGGCGCGACCGTAGACATATCGGAGTCTGAGGTCGTACTCGTGGAGTTGAAATTCGAAGCTGTGCACACCGTCGTTCGACGAGGTACCTCTCCGGCAGGCGATCCGGCGTGGATCGTCAGCGACTACCGCACCGTCAAGAAGCTGCTGACCGATGAACGGATCAACCGCTTCCCACACCCTGACACCGCCGATCCGGCGAGGTTCACGACCGCCGAGATCCTGCAATTCCGGCAACTCGACCCCGATACGCCACCGCCACCGGACGATCTGATCCGTCGGATGGTGGCGACGTCGTTCTCGGCACGCCGCATGCGTGCCCTGCAGCCCGAGGTGCAGGCCATCACGGGCGAGCTCATCGGCACCATGCGCACAGCCGGGCCGCCCGCCGACATCCGCACGGATCTGGCCGAGCCCCTGTCCTCTCACGTGATCAGCGAGCTACTGGGGATTCCGGCGGAGGATCGCGAGAAGGTACGCGAATGGTCCGATGCCTCAGTGGATCTGGCCGATCCGGCGGTGTCCGGCCGAGCTGATCAGGCGCTCAAGGAATACATGAACCGGCTGATCGAGGACAAGCTCGAACATCCGGCCGAGGACATCCTCACCGACCTCCTGCGATTCCAGGAGCTGGAGCCGCAGCTGTGCAGCCGTGACCTGGTGATCGGCATGGCGGCCGGACTGCGATTCGCCGGCCAGATCAACACGGTGACCTTGATCGATCGCGGCATGTACCTGTTGCTGACGAATCCGATCGATCGGGCAGCGTTGGCCGATCCGAAAGTCCTCGACCACGTGGTCGAGGAGATCCTTCGCCACCCGCATCCCGTGCAACGGCGCATCGCCGGAGTGCCGCGATATGCCCATGCCGATATCGAGGTCGGAGACGCCTACATCCGCAAGGGCGACCTGGTGATCCTGGACCTGGACGACGCGAACGAGGATCGCGAGATCTTCGACGACGCTGAATCGTTCTGCCCGGCCCGCCGGGAAAACCCGCACCTTTCCTTCGGGTATGGCCCCCACTACTGCGTGGGGGCGGCATTGGCGCGGTTGGAGCTGAAAGCAGTGTTCGGCAGCATCTTCGGCGCGCTTCCTGACCTGCGCATCGACGGTGATCTCGAATCGCTACGTCCCCGGCAGCACCAGTTGTCGGGTGGGTTGATGGAACTTCCGGTCACCTGGGGGAGGAACTGAAGTAGTGAGTAAGTGCCCGATTCATCAATTTCCGTCGCCGACGCCGCGGAGCTTGAACCTCGACCCGGTGCTCGAGGAAGTCCGCCGATCCGGCCGCATCGCCAAGCTCCAACTACCGCACGGTGTGCCCTGCTGGGTTGTTACCGGGTACGAGGACGCGCGCACGGTGTATTCCAGCAAGGCATTCACCAGGACCGGGATGGCGAACGACACGGCCCCGAGACTCACCGCAGGGCTATTGCTGCAGGGCGCGATCGGTAGCCAGGACGACGATGTGCACCTGAAGCTGCGCCGAGCGATCATGCGCGAGCTCAATGCGGAGCGAGTTTCCCGGCTGCGGATCAGCGCGGAGTCGATCATGACCGAGCTCCTCGACGCTCAGGTCGCGGGCGGGGGTGGAGACTTCGTCTCCGAAATCGCCAGGCCCTTCGCGGTCCGAGTGCTCTGCGAACTCCTCGGTGTACCTCCGTCGGACCAGGGTCAGCTGATCAACTGGGTGGGACTGCTACTCGCAGCCGACGGTGTCGATCCAGCTGCTGTCGGAGCGGCGGCGACCGAGGCGGGGCAGTACATCGTGGGGCTGATCCGACGCCGACGCGTCGAACCCGGCGACGATCTGGTGTCGGCGTTCGCCGACCGGTCCAGTGGGCTCGATACGCGCGAGGCCGCGACCATCGTGTTCGCCTTGGTCATGGGCGGTTTCGAGACCACGGCCCACATGCTGAGCAAGATGGTGCTGCGACTGCTGGTGCAGCAGGAGCTGTGGCGAACACTGCGCGCTCGCCCGGACCTTGTGCCGTCGGCGGTCGAAGAACTGCTGCGCACCATCTCGGTTGCGGGTGGTGAGGGGATTCCGTGGATGGTGCGGGAGCCGGTGACCCTGGCTGGGGTCGACATGTTGCCCGGCGACTACGTCTTGCCGGCAGTTGGTGCGGCCAACCTGGATTCGCGTGTGTTCGACGCTCCTGAAGAGGTGCAGTTGGATCGAAATGGCAAGACTCACCTGACCTTCGGCTACGCCTCTCACTTCTGCGTCGGCGCGCCGATCGCCCGCATGGAACTGGAAGTCGCCTTGTCCGCCCTCATCGCGAGCCATCCAGACATCGGGTTGGCGGTGGAACCGGCCGAGGTCCGATGGCGAAGCGGTTCGGCGGTGTGGGAATTGGAGTCGCTGCCATTGAGATTCAATGCGGTCGCGGAGTTCGCCCGGTGACGGCGGACGCGAAGGGCCGGCTCGTAGTGGTGACGGGCGCCGGTTCCGGGATAGGTCGCGCATCGACTCTGCGGCTACTCGCGGACGGTGCTTCGGTCGTGGCCACCAGCCGTTCCTCCGAGGGGCTGAAGCAAACCGCGGAGCTGGCCGCGCTGGCGGGGTTCGGGTCCGCATTGACTACCGCGGTGCTGGATGTCTCCGACGAGGCCGAGGTCGAACATGTGGTGGGCGAGGCGATTTCGTACCTCGGTGGCCTGGACGTCGTGGTCAATGCCGCAGGCATACTCCGTGGCTCACACACCCATGAGGTCACTGTGGCGGCGTGGAACGAAACGATCGCGATCAACCTGACCGGGACGTTCCTGGTCACCCGGACCGCTCTGCCCGCGCTGCTGAGTTCCGGCAACGCCGTGGTGATCAACATCGGTTCCACCGCCGCGTCCTCCGCGCATCCCTATATGGCGGCCTATGCGGCGAGTAAGGGCGGAATGCAGGCGTTCACCCGGACCCTCGCGCTCGAGTACAGCAAGCAGGGTCTGCGTGCGGTGTGCCTGCTCCCCGGCGGGATCGAGACCAAGCTCACGCTCACTCCCGACTTTCCCGCCGACGTCGATCGGGCGCTGCTGACGAAGCTGCGGCCCGCGATCGGTGGCGGCGAACTCGGCGCCCCGGAGCGTGTCGCCGAGGTCGTCGCCCTGCTCGCCTCGCCGGCCAGCACTTTCATCACCGGCACGGAGATCAGCATCGACGGTGGTGCCCACATGTGAGCGCTGACGCCAGGCACCGCCGCACACAACGAAGGAGAACGACCCGTGTCCGCGACCAACGGATCATCGGATGCTGCGCCGATCGTGCTCACACAGCCGATCGTGCTCACACAACGGCACATTCTGCTGATCTTCCTCGCTCTCGTAGCCGGGATGTTCTTGGCCAGTCTCGACCAGATGATCGTCGCCACGGCCATGCCGACGATGGTCGGAGACCTCGGCGGTGTCGCCCACATGGCGTGGACGACAACGGCCTACCTGCTGGCCACCACCGCGGCGATGCCGGTCTACGGGAAGCTCGGTGACATGTACGGGCGGCGCAATCTGTTCTTGTTCGCGCTCGCCGTCTTCACTGTCGCATCGGTGGGCGCAGCGATGTCGACACACTTTTGGGAGTTCGTGGGATTCCGCGGCCTGCAGGGCATCGGCGGTGGTGGATTGATGATTCTCGCGCAGGCGACGGTCGCGGACATCGTCCCGGCGAAGGACCGTGCGAAGTACATGGCGCCCATGGGAGCGGTCATCGCGGTCACCTCGGTCGGCGGTCCAGTACTCGGCGGCGTACTTGCCGAACATCTGAGTTGGCGATGGTGCTTCTGGATTAACGTGCCGATCGGGCTGGTCGCGTTGCTCATCGCGGTCCGCTTCCTGAAGCTTCCGACCCGACGACCACAGAGCGGGCCCGACTATCTGGGCGCGGGATTGCTGACCGTATTGACCACGCTGCTGATCCTGCTCAGCGACTGGGCCGGGAAGAAGTACGCCTGGGACTCGGCGATCATCGGGGCGATGGTGGTGGGTGTACTGGTTGTCCTCGGGCTGCTGGTGGCAACTGAACGGCGGGCAAGAGAACCGCTGTTGTCTCCCAGCCTGTTTCGGAACCGGACCTTCGTGACCACCTCCGCGCTCGCGTTGTGCATCGGGTTGGTCATGTTCGCGTCGTTGGCCTTCATGCCGACCTTCCTGCAGATGTCCACGGGGGTGTCGGCGTCGATGTCGGGACTCCTGCTCATTCCGATGACACTCGGGATGATCGTCTCGGCAGTGGGGACGATGGCGGCTGTCGCCAAGTCTGGGCGCTATCGGATCTACCCGCCGGTGGCGTTGGTGATCGTCGGCATCGACCTGCTGTGGATGACGCAGTTGACCGCGCGGACATCCATGTGGGAGGTGTCGCTCATGCTGTGCCTGATGGGCGTCGGACTCGGCCTGGTGATGCAACTCGGGGTGCTGATCGTCCAGAACGGGGTGGCGCCCACCCAGACCGGAATCGCCACCAGCGCAAACAACTACTTTCGTGAGATGGGCGGCGCGCTCGGCGTCGCGATATTCGGATCGGTCTTCACCAGCCGCCTGGCGGCAAACCTCGCCGAGGATTTTCGGCAGCACAACACGACCGGTACGGCGGAACAAGGGTCGCTGGACCCGACCGTCGTCGCCGACCTTCCTGCTGCCTTTCATGACGCCGTCATCTCGTCCTACGCGGATGCGCTCGCCCCTGTCTTCGGCTACCTGCTGCCCGCGGTCCTCGTGGCGTTCGGGTTCGCGTGGCTGATCCCGCGTCTCGAGCTCTCCGACACTGCAGGGCTGGTGGCCCGCAATGAGGCAGTGCTGCAGCCGGATACCGCTGTGAGCGGAAAGGATTGACAGTGAAGCTGGCATATCTGGTGGGCGGACAGGTCGTCCTCGACCCCGCCGTCGTCGACGCATTCTGCGCTCGATATCCGGCCGTCTACCGTGCCTTCGAGCACGCCGCGCAACGAACGGGACTGCCGCTGGCGCAACTCCTGGCCGGCAGGAGTTCCGATGACGACGAACCTCAGGAAGGCGATTCCCTCGGCGCGGTCGGTCAAGCCGCGCTGGTCATCGGCCTATCTGACAGCCTGACAGCACTTGGCGTCGGCCCGCATGCTGTCGGTGGGGTCAGCTTGGGTGCGCTGACCAGTTCCTGCCTGGCCGGGGCGATAGATCGCGGGGACTTGTTCGACATGCTGCACCATCAGCGCCTTGTCCCGCCGTTGCCGGCCACCGCTCGTAAGCAAGGGATGGCCGTCGCTGTCGTCCCCGCGCACATGGACCCGAGCCAGTTCTATGGGGAGGATCGTGATGGCGTGTACCTGGCAGTCGACCACGGGCCGGTATTCGGAGGCGAGCGGCATGTGCTGGTGGTGGGTGGCTACGTCGATGCCCTGCAGGAGTTGATCGCCACGGCGCCATCGGAGGTCGTTCGACTGATACCGGCGTACAGCGGAGCGTTCCATACTCCGTTGCAGCAGCACACGAACGAGTTCATGAAGCAGTTCGTGGCAGGAATTCCGTTCCTGGATCCGGAAGTGCCCATCTGCTCACCGGTGCGCGCCGGCGCGCTGCGAACCGCAGACGAGGTGAGGAAGCTGTTCGCGGAGAACTACGTCACGCCGATCGGCATCAAGCCGCTCGCCGACGAACTCGCTGTCCGGGGTACGGAGGTCGCTGTCGAGCTCGGACCGGGGTTTCCGCAGGGTGTGTCGATGGGTTCCATGCGCCAGATCCGCATCACCCATCCCGATGACCTGGAGAAGGCGGTATGACACGAAAAGCAGCGGGCCCGTGTTCCTCGGAGGACTCGGTGGATCGACTGCGGATCGTCGTCGACCCTGCCCATTATCACGGCTCCGAGGTGTCCTCTGCTGGCTCTACACGGGAAGCAGGCGTGCCGGCCAGGGGTTCTGGCTGGTGGCCATGGATTGTCGTCGGCCTCGAAGCGTTGGTCGACAAGTGGTAACGGTCGCGGCCACGGCTGGTCGGCAAGATGGCAGGAAGGTGACAACATCGGTCTCGTCGACCGATTCCCCTGCTCCAGAATTGAAACGTGTTCTAAGTTTTCGCCATGGCTTTCAACGTCGCTGATCTCTTCGAACACGCTGTCGACGCGGTACCCGATCGCATCGCAATCATTTGCGGGGACCGGCAGGTCACTTACCGCGAGCTCGACGCTCGCGCGAACCGCTTGGCGCACCACCTCGCCGCGCAGGGGGTCGGCGCGGGCGACCATGTCGGGGTGTACTCGCGCAACTCGATCGAAGCGCTCGAGACCATGATCGCGACCTACAAGCTGCGCGCGATCTCGGTCAGCGTCAACTTTCGCTACACCGCCGACGAAGTCCGCTACATCGTCGACAACGCCGACATGGTTGCGCTGATCCACGAGCGCCGATACTCGGACATCGTCGCCGAGGTCCTGCCGCACACGCCGAAGCTGACCGACGTGATCGTGGTCGAGGACGGCTCCGACGCCGACTACAGCCGATACAACGGTGTCGGCTACAACGAGGCGCTCGACGCGCACTCGCCGGAGCGTGATTTCGGCGAACGCAGCTCCGACGACATCTACATCCTCTACACCGGCGGTACGACGGGGTTCCCCAAGGGCGTGATGTGGCGGCACGAAGATGTCTGGCGCGCACTCGGCGGCGGCATCAACCATGTCACCGGCGAATACGTCAAGGACGAATGGGAGCTGGCCAACCAGGCAAAGCAGTCCCCGGTTGGCATCGTGATGGCACCGTTGTCGCCGCTTATCCACGGTGCGGCCCAGTGGGCTGCCTTCATCGGCCTGAATTCCGGCGGCACGATCGTCTTCATTCCGCAATTCGATGCTGACGAGGTCTGGCGACTGGTGGAGAAGCACAGGGTCAACGCCTTCACCGTCGTCGGTGATGCGATGGCCAAGCCGCTGCTGGACGCCTACCAGGCCGGCAGCTACGACACCTCATCGGTGTGGTCTATCAGCAGTCACGCCGCGCTGTTCTCGCACTCGCTCAAGCAGCAGTACGTCGAGACGTTCCCGAACGTCTTCATCACCGATGTGATCGGTTCGTCGGAGAGCGGTGGCACCGGGCTCGGCGTGGTCTCCAAAGACAGCGACCATTCACAGGGTCCGCGAGTGAAGTTCAGCGCGCACGCGGCGTTGATCGATGACGACGGCAAGCTGGTGGAACCGAAACCTGGTGCGGTCGGTCGGATGGCTCGGACCGGGCATGTGCCGATCGGCTATTACAAGGACCCGGAGAAGACCAAGACGATCTTCGTCGAGGTCGAAGGCAAGCGATATGTGGTGCCGGGCGACTACGCCCGCTATGAGGATGACGGCACCGTCACGCTGCTCGGCCGGGGATCGGAATGCATCAACACCGGCGGGGAGAAGGTGTTCCCCGAGGAGGTCGAGGGTGCGCTTCGGTCGCATCCAGACGTCTTCGACGCGTTGGTGATCGGTGTCAAGGACGAACGGTTCGGCCAAGCCGTGGCAGCGCTGGTCCAGCCTCGCTCGGGTTCGACCCTCGACCTGGCCGGATTGGATGCTCACGTTCGTACAAAGGTCGCCGGGTACAAAGCGCCGCGCACCTACTGGATCGTCGACGAGATGATGCGCCAGCCCAGCGGCAAAGCCAATTACCCGGCGGCGAAGAAATATGCCGCCGATCACGCCGATCTGGCTCGACAGGCTCGCTGACAACCTGGATGTCACTCGACCGCCCGGCCACGGGCGACACACAGAGGAGTATCGGATGACGGGTTGGGTGGTCCATCACGATATGCGGGCGCCGGAGTTCGGTACTCCTGCTCAGCAGCTGTACAGCGCGGCCCTGGAGATGAGTCAGTGGGCTGACGAGCACGGAGCGTCAGGCATTACGCTCTCCGAACACCACGGATCGCGAGATGGCTATCTGCCCGCTCCGCTGACCATGGCTGCTGCGGTCGCCGCGAGGACTACTCGGGTGAACATCACCGTGTCCGCCCTCATACTCACATTGAGGGACCCGATCGCTACGGCTGAGGAAGCTATGGTGGTGGACCTGATTTCCGGCGGCCGACTGCTTCTGATCCTCGCCGGCGGCTATGTCGCGGACGAGTGCGCCATGTTCGGAATCGATTTCGAGCGGCGGGGGGAGGTGTTCGAGGAGAAGCTGGCAGCCTTCGTCCAGGCATTGACCGGAGAAGAATTCGAGTACCAGGGGCGAAGAATCACCGTCACGCCGAGGGCTGCCAGACACCCCCGGCCGCCCGTGCTACTCGGCGGCTTCGCTCCCAAGAGGGCCGCTCGACTGGCAGATGGCTACGCGCCACCAACTGCCGACCTTTCGCTGGCTGATACCTACCGAGCTGAGTCTCGTCGCCTGGGTAAAGGCGACGGACTGCTCATCTGGCCCGGTGGCCCGAAATGGGTGTTCGTGACGGAAGATCCGGACAAGGCATGGGCTCAGATCGGGCCGAATGTCCTGCATGAGGCCAACTCCTACGGAGAGTGGGCCGCCGCTGCCGCAGGTGGCGCGCCGTACGCCGAAATAGTCGATGTCGAAGCGGTCCGCAAGATGGGTCACTACGCCGTGGTTACTCCAGAAGAATGCATCGACTTGGTGCGCAGACAAGATCCTGGGTCCAGGTTGGTGTTCAAACCGTTGGTCGCGGGTCTCGATCCCGATCTGGGTTGGGCTTCGCTGAGGCTGTTTGTCGATCGTGTCCTGCCCGCGCTGAAATAGCTCGGAGCACGGCAACGGTGGTGCTGTCGCCGCCGCTATTGGCACCGGACCATTCTTTTCAGCGTGCTGGCGCGGACCGGGTCACTGTCTCCCGCCATCCACGCGAGTGCTTCGAAGTAGTTGGCGCACCCGACCGGATCGTTGGCGAGGCGGGCAAGCCGCAGCCCCTGTCCGAGCAGGTCGCGCGCATGATCAGCTGCGCCAAGCCGCCATTGGGCAACCGCCATCGCCCATAATGCGTAGGACCGATAGACGGATTCGCCGTGCACCTGCGTGACCGCGAGAACGTCCTCGTAGCATTGGATCGCTCGGTGAGGTTCCTTGTCGAGCAACTGATACACCAATCCCAGCAATGCCAGCGACTCGATCCGCAGTGCGAGTTCGTTCTCTGCGGCACCGAACACCGGTCGGGTACGTTCCAAAGCTGCCGCCGCGGGCACGAGATCGCCGGTGAACAACCCGACGATGCCATCCATGGAGTCGACGATCGCATGCGCTATCGGGTCGGTGAGTTCGCCGGCGAGGACGCGCACCTGCTCCGCAAGAGCAGCACCTCTCTGGTGGTCCCGCTGCTGTTCCGCCATCAGGCAGTCGGCATGCAGCGCCCTGATCGTGGTGACGGTCGGCCGATTTCGGTCGCGCGACAAGAACTGGTCGAGCCAGTCCCTCGACTCGCTGAGCAGGCCTCGTGACCCCCAGAGTTGCGCCAAGGCTGTGGCGATCTGCACACAGGTTTCGGTGTCGTTCTCAGCGAGACAGAAGTCCATGGCCTCCCGAAGATTCGGCTGCTCGCAGCTGAGTCGTTCGATCCACTCGAGCTGCAGGGGGCCGATGAACTCGTTCTCGGCGGTGCGGGCGAGTTGCCGATACCAATCCCGATGTCGCCGACGCAGATTGTGGTGCTCGCCGCGGTGTCGGGCCTTCTCCCGCCCATAGTCGCGGAGAGTCTCGAGCATTCGGAAGCGAACCCCGGCGTTGTTCTCTTCGCGGATCAGAATCGACTTGTCGACGAGGGTGGTCACCATGTCCAGGAGGTCGGCGGGCTGGTCGGCGTCCCCACACCCGTACTCGGCTGCCTCCAGTTCGAAACTGCCGGTGAACACCGAAAGTCGCGCCCACGTGAGTTGTTCACCTGGGTCGCACAAGTCGTAGCTCCAGTCCACACACAACTGAAGTGTCTGCTGGCGCGACGGCGCACTGCGGCTACCGCGAGTCAACAGCGCGTAGCGGTCGGAGAGTCGTTGAAGGAGCTGCTCAGGCGACATCGCGCTCAGGCGCGCCGCCGCCAGTTCTATCGGCAGCGGTAACCCGTCCAGCTGCCGGCAGATTCGCGTCACAGCTGATCTGTTCTTCTCGGTCAATGCGAAAGTCGATACCGCCGGGATCGTCGAATCCCTCAGCCGTCAGCTCCGAGATGACGGGCGGGGTCACATCGCGCTGTGTTTCCAACGGATCGGCATCGGCCATATTCGGCTCGATTCATCCGGTCCGCACTGCGTTCGATGGATCCAGCACCATGTCCCTCTCGATGATGTGTAACCAGGATATCGCTGACCTGGTCAGCCATCGAGGTCTCGAACACGCAACATCCACCCTCCCGCTCGGACCGACGGCGAGTCGAGCGATCAAGTGCTCTCCGTCGTCGAACGCGGTGTCACTGCGGCCTGGATTCGGGCGGCTGGTCTTCGGCTCTGCGTACGCCGCTGTGATGGCCCTCCTCTACGCCCTCGTCCGTGGCTTCGGTTTCCGAGGCCTGCGATGCGGGTTGCTCGTCAGCGGGGGAGGTGGTGGCGCCCCCGGGGGTGCTGTCGGGGGCAGGTGCTTTGAACTTCGAGTCGGTCACCGGGTGGACAGCGCCCGCGGTATCGGCGCCGGTCCCTTCGCCCGCGCTGGTGCTCGTAATGCTTCCTTCGGCGCTTGTTCGGCGGCCTTCATAGGGAGGTACGGCCGGTTCTGCGTCTTCCGGAGGGCGCGTCCCGGTCGTGCCGATGTTCTCTTCCGCCGGGTTGTGGTCGCGAGTCGAGGTGACTTCTTCTTGGTCGAATGTGCCGGCCGGGCGATCGGTCGTTCCTCCGCCGGGCGTATCCGACCCGGTGTCTCGTGAACCTTTGGCTCCTCGTTCCGATTGAGGCTCTTCAGACAAATCTTTGCTGGACATAGCTCTATCGTCTCCTCTAATAGAGCGCTGGATTATCCACTCGCATTTCAAGCGTGATGCCCGATTCAACCGCAGTCAAGCCATCGCGATGACGACTAGAAGGTCCTGGCATGACAAGACTGCAGCGTGCCGACGCGCCTCGTGCGAGATCATGGCGCCGAGGGGGATGTCCACCTGCCCCCGACCGAGATCTCGGCGCCCGAGCGACTCGGCCGTCGGGACCCTCTCACCGGCCACTTCGTCGCCGATCCGGGAATACCGACGGCGGCTGCCGGGCGCTGTCTCGTACCTGACGGTCGGCGGTGTCACCGCGCTGCTCGCGCTGTGCGCGGTGTTCGCCATCGCGCTGCCGATCAGCACCTTCGTTCAGCCGGCGATCCCGGGATTCTGGCAGTTGATGCCGCCGGGGGAGGAGTTCGCCAGTTTCGGTTTCGTGGTCGACTCGTGGCCGAAGGCGTGCTTCACCCGGCTCCGGTCAGTCGACTCGACAGGTCATATCGCCGGCCGGCAGCGTGCCGTCGCGGAAGTAGGTGTTCACCGCCGAATACACGCAGGAGTTCTGATAGCGCCCGAAGATCCAGTGGATCGGCACATCCTGGAGGGTGACCATGCGGGACGCGCTCAAATCGTTGTGCAGGGCGACCGCTCCGTCGTACGCGGTCCTGGTGTCACCGGTGGATTGCACGATCATGGCGGGCACCCCGTTGCGCACCACCGTGGTCGGTTCGGTGGGCGGGGCCCAGAACGCGCACGGTGTGATGTTGTTGGTGAATCCGGCGAAGATCGGTTCGGTGGCGCGGGCGGCCTCGATGTTGCGCCGATAGAATTCCGGATCCCGCGGTGCGGCAACGTCACCGCACATGATGGCCATCTGTGCCGAATTGTCGTTCGGCCGTGCTTTCATCGCGAATCCGAGTGTGGCGTCCAAAGTTTCGTCGGGCTGGGCGGGGTTGCCCGCGGCGGCATCGGCGATGGTACGGATCTGACCGGCGAGCATCTCGTACTGGTCCGGGCTGTCCAGCCCGACGAACAGCACCACCGGCAGCCAATGTTCGTCGATCTCATACTCGCCCAACCGGATCGGCTGGTCCGCGGCCTGTTCGATCAGGTTCTGGACAGCGCCGCGAACCTGGGCCCGGCTGGTACCGAAGTGGTATTCACCGTCGCGTGTCGCGACCCAATCCGCCCACAGGTCGAGCGCGGCCTCGTTGGCCGGACCCATTGCCTGCATCATGCCGACCGTCCCGTAGGCGTCCGGGTCGGCCGCGCTGTCCAACACCATCCGGTCGCTGCGATCGGGGAACATCTGCATGTACACCGCACCGAGGTAGGTGCCGTACGAGGTGCCGAAGTAGCTGATCTTCTCCGCGCCGAGAATGCCGCGGATGACATCCATGTCCCGCGCGGTGTTGCGGGTGGTGATGTGGGGCAGTCGAGCTCCTTCGGTGGCGACGCAGCGGGCGGCCAGATCGCCGTGTATCGCAACGGATTCCGCGAAGCCTGCCGCGTCGAGGCCCGCCGAATGCAGCCCGAAGCCGATCGGCCACCGGCAATCGACGGCGGACGAGCGCCCCACGCCACGCGGATCCATGCCGATCAGGTCGTAGCGGGCCCGCACCTCGGGCGTCATCGCCTTGCCGACATCGACCATGAAGTCCAGGCCTTCGCCGCCGGGACCGCCGGAGTTGGACAGCATGACGCCGCGCTGTGGGTCGGTGCCGGTGATCCGGGAGATCGCCACTGTAAGAGTGGGCCCCTGTGGGTCGGCGTAATTCACCGGCACGGTGACGTCGGCGCACTGTGCCCCGGCCTCGTCCAATTTCGGCACCTCGCAGGCTTTCCAATCCAATTGCTGACTGGTGAACCGGTCCGGCACCGCGGTGCGCGGCTTCGCCTCGGCCTCGGGACCGGCACAGCCGATCAGTCCGGCACAGGCCATCAGGCCGGTCAAGGCGACCGTCAGCCCTTTCGCGCGTTTCACTGCTTCTCCTCGGAAGTTGTTCGGCCGCAAGCAATATGAGGGCCATGGTTACTGGTGGGCGGGGCGATCACGAGGCGCACAGGGCGGCGTCCAGCACGTCGTTGACCGCGTCGGCCTGCTCCTCGGTGGTCGGCAACTGGTTGACCGTGACGGTCACCGCGGTGCCGTCGGCCGTCACGCCGTTGCGGGTCTCGAAGCCGGGAATGCTGCCGCCGTGCCCCCACACCTGCGCGCCGCACGGCGCGGTCCGGTGGATCAGGGCGAGTCCGTAATCGGCGCCCGGCATCCGGTCGAACGGCACGGTGCGCTTCATCTCGGCCAATTGCGCAGGTGCCAACAGCTTTCCGGACAGCAGTGCGGTGAAGAACCGGTTCATGTCGGTCGCGGTGGCGACCATGTCACCCGCGGTGGCGGCCCAGGACGGGTCGAAGTCGGTGAAATCGATCGGCTCACCGTCGACCCGGTGATACCCACGGGCGTGCGGGCCGCGGATGCCGGTTTCGCGGGCAGCGGGCACATAGGTGTCGCGCAGGCCGAGCGGCGCGAGGATCCGGCGCCCGATCTCGTCGGCGGCCGGATTGCCGGTCACCCGCTCGATCAGCAGGCCGGCCAGCAGGTAATTGGTGTTCGTGTAGACCGATTTCGCCCCCGTCTCGAACTGCGGCGGCATCGTCATCGCCCGGCGGACCAGCTCGGTCATCTCGAAGTGCTGCCACCGCAGCGTTTCCTCGTCCGGGTCGAGCTGTTCGGAATGCTGGGTGGTGATGCCGTCGCCGGAGCCACGGCCGAGATAGTCCGGCACTCCGCTGGTGTGCTGCAACACTTGCCGCACCGTGATCCGGTTGCCGTCGTTGCCGTTGCCCCGCACCACACCGGGCAGGTAGCGCTCGATCGGCGCGTCCAGGTCGACCTTGCCCTCGGCGACCAGCTGCATGATCACCGTCGCCACAAAGGTCTTCGTATTGCTGCCGATCCGGACGCGGGCGTCGTCCGGGAACGGCGCGCGAGTGTTCAGGTCGCCGACCCCCACGGTGAACGTCCGATGTCCGGCGGGCCCGTCGATCACCACCTGCACACCGGGAAACCCTTGGCGCACCAGCTTTTCCATTGCGGTGGCCACCGCGGGCGATGGCGTCTTCGCGGCCTCGTCCGGTGCGCCCACCGACGCCTCACCGCACGCAGCCGCGGCGAGCACCGCGCCCACCACTACGACCGAAAGGGCCGCTTTACCGGAGTTGCGCCGAAATGGGTTCATGAGCAGTGTCTTCCTCCTGTTCGAGCCGGAAGGCATGGGTGCGTCCCCGACGATTCGAGCCTAGGAATCGGGCGTCCTCGCGCCCATGCCGCGCGCACCCGAATGCTGGGTACCGTCTGCTGGCGTGAGGTGGTAGTGCTAGCACCACCACGTCAGTTGGTCGTCACGAAATCTCGAGGATTCATCGGGTTGGACGTCTGCGACGATGACGTCAGAAGTCCAAGATCGTGGGCAGGCGTACCGTTGGATCTGTGGCAGGGCCCGGCCCGGCCCGGCCCCGCGTACTGGTGGGGTGGACCGGCTCTGGCCACCCGCGGCGTCAGCACAACTGAAGCCCACCTCCCCAGACACAGGCTGACCGCGCGAGCGGAGCCTCGCCGCCGAACACATCGCCCGTGCCTACGGTCCGAGTCAGAGGAGCGGCCATGGTGACACTGGATCGGTTGGCGAACGTCCTGGGTGGCTATGGGGTCCGTGTGCGGTTGGGTTCGGTTCCGCGATCCACCCCTTGCGCAGCGTGGTGATCCACGGCGCCGATGAGGACCCCACGGAAGTGGGTGATGTGCTGCTGGGGATCGGGGCACGCACGGTATCGGAGGCGGTGGACTGGGCCGTGTCGGCGCGGGCAGTCGTCGCGCTCGTCCGCGGGAGTGTGGAGACCGAGGACGAGCCGCAGAGCGAGGGTGTGGCGGTGATGGTGATCGGCCAGGGGGTGGCCTGGAGTGAGGTGGCAGCGGTGGTCTACGGGTTGGTGCTGGAAGGGCGCGAGACCGAGGCCGGTCGTGGCCCGACCGATCTGTTCGCCTTGGCCGACAGTCTGGCCGACGCTGTCGAGGGCGCAGTGACGATCGAGGACCGCCGGTCTCGGGTGCTGGCGTATTCCAGGCCCCAGCAGCACCTCGACCCCGCACGGGTCGAGACGATCCTGGGCCGGGAGATGCCACCGTGGTTGCGGGCTCTGTTCGATGCGCACGGTGTCTTCACGCATGTGGCGACCTCTGCGGAACCGTTGTTCGTTCCCGCGCAGGCAGAACGCGGTATGACGGGGCGGATGGTCGTGGCCGTGCGCGTGGGCAGGCAACTGCTGGGCTCGGTGTGGGTGTCGTGCCCTGCACCGTTACAGGGGGCTCGGCGCGTGGCCTTGGTCAACGGGGCGCGCACGGTGGCGCTGCACCTGTTGCGGTCGCGGGCGAGCGCGGACTTGGAGCGTCAGGTGGAATCAGACCGCGTGATCGGTTTGCTGGAGGGCGCCGCGGATGCGGCGACGGTGGCCAGCAGGCTGGGATTGGTGTCGCAGAGTTTACGGGTGATCGCGCTGCGCGCGCGGATCGCCGAGGAGCAGCACGCCGCGCTGCTGCTGGTCTTCGAGCGAGCCACAACGGGATTCGGTTGGTCACGTTCGAGCCGCAGCGCTCTGGTCGGCGACACCGTCTACACCGTGCTGCCCGCCGACCAGGCGGACACGGCACGCCGCTGGACAAGCCAGCTACAAGCCGCACTGCCAGAGCAGATTACGGTGTCGGCCGGTATCAGCGCGGTAGCCCGGGCCACGGAATTGGCGTTGGCGCGCCAAGAGGCCGAGGAATGCCTGGCGCTGCACGAGGCCCGCCCAGCGGATGCCGCGCCCCCCGCCTATGACGAGTCGTGGGACGAAATCTTGCTGCGACGCCTTCGTACCGCAAGGCATTCCGGGCGCACCCCGGCACGGGGGCCGGTGTCGGAGTTGCGGCGCCACGATCGCGCGAACTCCACCCAATACGTGGCAACGCTACGCGCCTGGTTGCAGTCCCAAGGCGACCCCGCCGAAGCGGGTGCCCTCCTGGGGGTGCACGAGAACACCATCCGTAACCGGCTGCGCAAGATGGCCGAGGTGACCATCCTCGACTTGGACGACCCCCGCAAACGCCTGGCCATGATGATCGAACTCGCCGCCACCGACAACGCCTGACACATCTGCGCTGTGCCATCGCCACAATCTCGACGCCTCGATTGTCCGATCAGCGCAACCCATCGACTCGACAACCACGCCATCCTAGAGGTGAGCAGAAATCGCAGGTAGGAGCGGGAACGGAGTTGAACGGAATGGCAGACATGCAGGTAAGCGAGGTGATGCATCGACCGATCCGCGCCGTGCGACACGACGACACAGCACGCGAGGCGGCGTTGATACTGGCCGAACTGGGCTACGCGGCGTTGCCCGTTCTGGACCAGAACGATCGCCCCATCGGGGTACTCACCAGCGGTGACCTCTTGCGGGCAGGCGGGCTCGACGACACGGTCAGCGCGGTGATGACCGCACCGGCGGTGTCGGTGCCGGGTAGCGCGGCACTGACCGAGGTTTCGAGCAGGCTGGCAACGCACGGGCTGCGCAGTCTGCCCGTCGTCGATGCCGACGGCCGCGTGGTCGGCATGTTCAGCCGCGGCGACGCGTTGCGCATCATGCTCACCCCCGACGACGCACTCGCGGCCGGTGCGCAGAATCGCCTCGATCAATACAGCGGCGCACGGCGCTGGCGTGTCACCGTCGACGAAGGCGATGCCACCATCTCCGGCCGGTTCACCGACGAATCCGAACGGCGCATCGCCATAGCGCTGACGCGCACAGTGCCCGGCATCCGCACCGCAACCATCGCGACCACACCGGCCGCTGCGGGCGGACCTGTGCGGGCCACAGGCGGAGTGGCCCATCCGCCGATCCCCTCCGCATTCCGAATTACCAGTCCTGGAGACCCGGATGAGCCTCGCACCAACAGTCTCACCAGCACACCTGAGCGACCATCTCCCCGCGCTGCGCGCCACACTGAATCAGCAACGCCGCTTCCGCCTGCAGCAGCTGGCTGAACTCGAAGCCGAAATCGGCCGCGCGCCCGTATCCACCGACGCGGCTGATATGGCCAGGCATGAGGTCACCATCAAATTGGCCGCCGCCGCGCGGCATGCCCTAGCCGACATCGATGCAGCCCGCACGCTCATCATCACAGGCCGTTATGGCCGCTGCCGCGGCTGTCACACCGAGATCCCGATCCACCTACTGCAGATCATTCCCACCACGCAATGGTGCCTGAGTTGCCGGCGGCATCATCCTCGTGCTGGGGAAGCGCGGCGCCCGGGGCCGAGATCCCCGTCGTCGGCACCCGGTAAGAGCGCCGCACTCGACAAACGCAGGGAAGGAGATGCTCATGTCCGCCCCATTGACCGCATTGACCGAAACGGGAGTGTCGATCTGGCTCGATGATCTGAGCCGAGGGCGGCTGATCGAGGGCAGTGTGGCCCGCCCGGTCGCGCCCGCTGTGGCAGGGCTTCTCGCGCGGATTCTCGGCCGCTGAACCGCTCCTCCAGGAATACAGAGAGGCGATCCACGTGTTGCCGGACACTTCCCGAAAATGCCCGTGCAAACCCGCGCGCAAGTCGTAGAAGAATCGTAGAAACCACCTGCGATGGGAACGGGTGCGGCGGGTCGAGCTGATGCCCGCGGCGGCGGGTGGTTGGTTGGATCGGTGGGCCAGCGGCTGCTGTCTGTCGAGGTCCGGGCCACGGGTATGAGCAGTGAGCACACCGAGATCGAACGTCTCGTCGACCGGATCCACCGCCACCTCGACGACTCCCCAGACGGAATCCGCGCCGACCAGATCGACGATCTGCGCGCCGTCCTCTACGGGCTCGACGCAGTCCTCACCCTGCACTTTGCCCAAGAGGACGAAGCGCTGTTCACGATGGCGCTCAACCGGGTCGACATATCGGCGATGAGCTCGCCATGAGGGCTGGTGGCGGATCGGTTCCCTCGAAGAGAGGTCCCTTCCTGGGACCGGAGTCCTCGGAGCAAGGACCGTAGGCCCTACTGCTCGGTGCGGGCGCCGCGTGGAATCAAAGAGTCCATCAACCGCTCTCTTTCGCTGGAGTCACGCTATGAGCATTCTTTCCCCTCGCCAGGCACTGCTACCGACCTGGCCTGCCCTGCCTGATTGGTCCGATCTGATGGCCCGGTTGGAGTCGCGGCCCCTCTGGACGTCGCTCGAGGGCCACATGATCCGAGTCGAGGAGCATCTCGAGAAGGGCCGGTATACGTTGCGGGCCGAGTTACCCGGGGTGGACCCGGCCAAGGACGTCGACATCAGTGTCCGGGAAGGGCAATTGACGATCAAGGCCGAACGCACTGAACGGAAGGAAGAAGGCACCCGCTCGGAATTTCACTACGGCAGTTTCTACCGGTCGGTTCCCCTGCCGGTCGGCGCGAAGGAAGGCGACATCGACGCCAGCTACACCGACGGGATCTTGACCGTGACCGTGCCGGTGACCGAATCGGAGACCCCGGAGAAGCACATCGAAATCAAGACACCCTGAATACCTCCGCCTTTGCCCTCGCCGCCTTGGCCGCCGTCGGGCTGGGCAATACCTGCCGACCCACGCGGTCGCAAGGGCGGGTGATGCAATGCCGACGGACGGCACGCAGTCACGATGAGCGCTGGTGGAACTCGCTCAGGGCCGCTCTTGTCACGTCGATGCGAGTTGCGCCCTGAAGGCTTTGCCGGCCACTGACCCATCGGCGGACGGTCGGCGGAGTACCGGCCAATTCTCACGACGAGAGGACCGCATGACCGCACACGGGCATTCCCCGACCGGGATGGCCGTCCGCGCGCTGACGTCCGACGACCGGGACGCGGTCGCGTCTCTGCACAAGCAGATGTCGGCGCACGATGCCTATCTCCGGTTCTTCAGCGCCCGCCCGAAGCATATCGACGAGTTCGCGGAACAACTGTGCCGGCACGACTCCACCCATCTCGCGCTCGGCGCGTTCGATGGTAACGATCTGGTCGGGGTCGCCAATTACGTCGTCACCGACACCACCCCGGGACACATCACTGCGGAGATAGCGTTGGCGGTCAACGAGCATGACCAGCGACACGGCATCGGCACATTGCTCGTCCAGCGACTCGGCACTGCTGCCTACCTCTATAGGGTGGCACATCTGACCGCGGAAATCCTTGCCGAGAACGCTCTCATGCTCGCGATCATCATTGAACAGGGGTGGCGTGACGCGCTCCGATACGAGGGTGCCACGGTGCACTTCGATCTCGCACTCGACGGCCACGAACATCAGCACCCGGACACACCCGCACCCCCGCAGGAGGGAAATGCCGGCCGAGCAATCCGAAAGTCCGAGCGCCGCATCGATGGGCCTGGACTCCCTTAGAATGAAGCAATGACGTTCCTCCGGAATTCCGAGGGACTTCCCGATCTCAGCAAGATCGAGACACGGGCATCCTCGGTTGCTCAGATGCTGGTCGACCGCATCACCGCGACTCCGGACGGGGAGGCATTCCGATTCCCTGACGGCGAGGGCTGGACCAGCGTGTCCTGGAAGCAGTTCGGTGACCGCGCCGATATCCTCGCCGCAGGACTGATCGCGCTGGGAATCCAGGCCGAGGACCGGGTCGCGCTCGTGTCGTCCACGCGGTACGAATGGGTGCTCGCCGACTTCGCCGTGATGTGCGCCGGCGCGGCCACCACCACCGTCTATCCCACCACCAACGCCCCCGGCGTCGCGTTCATCGTCGCCAACTCGGGCAGCGTGGTCGTCGTCGCCGAGGATCAGGCCCAGGTCGACAAGCTGATCGAGCACCGCGGCGAGTTGCCCGACGTGCGACAGGTGGTGGTCTTCGACGGCGAGGGCGACGGAAACTGGGTGATCACTCTCGACGACCTGGAAGAGCGCGGCCGCGGACTGCTTGCGGAATTCCCCGATGTGGTCGCCGACCGCATCCGAGGAATCCGGCCCGAGCACTTGGGCAGCATCATGTACACCTCCGGGACGACCGGCACCCCGAAGGGGGTTCGGCTGCCGCATTCCGCATGGACCTACAGCGCCGCGGCGATCGACGCCCTGAACGTTCTCGGCCCCGAGGACCTGAACTTCTTGTGGCTGCCGCTGTCCCACGCGTTCGGCAAGGTGATGTTGGCACTGTCACCGCTGATCGGCTATCCCACGGCCATCGACGGCCGGGTGGACAAGATCGTGGACAACCTGACGATACTGCACCCCACCATCGTGGCGGCCGCCCCGCGCATCTTCGAGAAGGCGCATGCCCGTATCGAGGGCATGGTGGCCGAAGAAGGTGGGATCAAGAAGCAGCTCTTCGACTGGGCGGTCGGGGTCGGCCTGAAAGTCTCGCGGGCCGGACAGGCCGGCAAGGATCCGTCGCTGCTCGTTTCATTGCAGCACGCAGTCGCCGACAGGCTGGTGCTTTCGAAAATCCGTGAGCGCTTCGGTGGCCGGCTGCGGTTCTTTGTTTCGGCAGCGGCCCCCTTGGACCGGGACGTCGCGCAGTGGTTCGACGCGATCGGCATCATCGTGCTCGAAGGTTACGGCTTGACCGAGACCGCCGCCGCTTCATTCATCAACCGTCCGGATAATTACCGGCTCGGAACTGTAGGCAAGCCGTTCCCCGGCACCGAGGTCAAGATCGCCGAGGACGGCGAGATCCTGCTCAGAAGCCCCGGTGTGATGAGCGGCTATCACGACCGCCCCGAGGCCACCGCCGAGTCTTTGGACGCGGACGGCTGGTTCCGCACCGGCGACATCGGCGAGATCGACGCGGACGGCTTCCTGCACATCACCGACCGCAAGAAGGACTTGTTCAAGACCTCGCAGGGCAAATACGTCGCGCCCTCCGCGATTGCCGCCACGTTCAAGGGGATATGTCCGTACGCGGCAGAATTCATCGTCTACGGAGAGACACGACCCTATTGCGTGGCATTGGTAGGCCTCGATGCCCAGACCATCACCGAATGGGCCGGCAAGCAGGGCATGGCAGACAGATCGCTCGCCGAAATCGCGCGGGACGACAAGACCCACGACGTGATCGCCGCCTACGTCGACCACCTGAACACCCAACTCAATCGCTGGGAACAGATCAAGAAATTCGACATCATCGACCACGAGCTGTCCGTCGAGGCCGGTGATCTCACACCGAGCATGAAACTGCGCCGAAAGATAGTCGTCGAAAACCTCGCCGACAGCATCGACGCCCTCTATCACTGAAAGTCGACCGATGACTGTCGCTTCTCATCCATTCGGCTGGGGGTACGCCAACACCTTCAGCGTGAACGGATGTTCGTGGAACGGCAGTCCAATCGGTGGATGACCTGTGACGACCTCAGGGCAGGACGAAGAGCTACTGCTGGCTGTTGTCCGGGATCTCGTGGCCGAGCGGGACACCGTGGACCGCGCCGCGCGCGCGATGCTCGACAGCGAGTTGGAGCGCGATCTCGGGCTGGACAGCCTCGGCATCACCGAGTTGCTCGCCCGCACTGAGAATGCCTTCGGGAGGAGCCTGGATCGGGGCGTTCTCGGCACCGTGACGACGCCGCGTGATCTTCTGACCGCCGTGCGCGGCGCGCCTGTGCGGAGCCGTCGGCAGTCTATGCCCATACAGCACGCCGTGCCACGGCAGACCGACCGGGCCCCGGCCGCGACCGCCACTCTCTCCGAGGCGTTGTCCTGGCATGCCCGTACCCACCCGCATCACACGCATCTGCGGATACTCTCTGGCAACGGGGGTCAGGAGGAGGTCAGCTACGGCGAGGTGCGGTCGGCCGCCGCAACGGTGTCCGCCGCCTTGCTCGCTCACGAACTGCGCCGCGGCGACAGGGTTGCGATCATGCTGCCCACGGGCCGGGCCTACTTCACCACCTTCCTCGGTGTGCTCCTGGCCGGCGGTGTGCCGGTACCGGTCTACCCGCCATCCCGCCCGTCGCAGCTCGCCGAGCACCTGCGGCGTCAGGTGCACATCCTCGGCAACGCGCAGGCCAGCGTGTTGGTCACCGATCCGCAGGTCGTGCGCCTGGCGCGGCTGGTATGCGGCCAGGTGGAGTCGGTGCGCCACGTCTTGACGCCGGAAGAATTGGCCGGTTATGAGGAGCGGAAGGCTCGATCCGTGGGGCGGGCGACATCGCTCTGGTTCAGTACACCTCCGGTAGCACCGGCGACCCCAAGGGCGTGACTTTGACCCACGCGAACCTGCTGTCCAATATCCGGGCGATGGGCGAGGCATCCGAGGTCGCCGCTTCGGACGTGTTCGTCAGCTGGCTTCCCCTTTACCACGACATGGGTCTGATCGGCGCGTGGTTGTCTTGCCTGTACTTCGGGGTACCGCTGGCCGTGATGTCGCCGCTGGACTTCCTCGCGCGGCCGGCTCAGTGGCTTTGGGCCATCCACGCCAACCAGGGCACGCTGTCCGCGGCCCCGAACTTCGCCTACGAACTGTGCCTGCGGAAGATCGCCGACGCGGAACTCGATGGGCTCGACCTCGGGTCGCTGCGGATCCTCTTCAACGGCGCAGAACCGGTGAGCGCGGACACCGTGACCAGGTTCGGCGAGCGATTCGCCGCCTATGGGCTGCGCCGCGAGGCCCAGGCCCCGGTCTACGGGCTGGCCGAGGCCTGCGTCGGCCTCACTCTCCCGCCTGTCGGCCGGGGGCCGATCGTGGACCGAATCGACCGCAACCGTTTCCTGCGTACCGGCAAGGCGACCCGGGCCGCTGCGGACGACCCGGATCCGCTCCGTTTCGTCGGTTGTGGCCGGACGATCCCCGGTCACCAGATCCGCTTGGTCGACTCGGCGGGAAACGTGCTCGGCGACCGACGGGAGGGCCGGATCGAGTTCTGCGGCCCTTCGGCCACCGCAGGATACTTCCGCAATCCGCGGGCGACCACAGCGCTGTTGCGGCACGGCTGGCTAGACACCGGTGATCTCGGCTATTTCGTCGACGGAGAGCTCTATGTGACCGGCCGGATCAAGGATTTCATTATCCGGGCAGGCCGCAATCTGCACCCGGAAGAACTCGAACGGGCCGTGGGCGATATCCCGGAAATCCGCAAGGGGTGCGTCGCCGCCTTCGCGACAGCGGAGCCCGCTGGCGGCACCGAGCGGCTGGTGGTATTCGCCGAGACGCGCCAGACCGCGGCTGCCGCGGTGGCCCAGCTGCGGGAAACAGATCATCGGGGTCAGCGTCGACCTGCTCGGCACACCGCCGGACGATGTCGTGCTCGCGCCACCGGGGACGGTGCCGAAAACCTCCAGCGGCAAGCTCAGGCGCGCAGCCACCCGGGAGCGCTACGAGCGGGGCGATGTGCGGGCTCGTCCCCGGCCTGTGTGGTGGCAGCTGGCCCGGTTCGCAGCCAGAAGTGCGATCCCGCGCCTGCGACGCGCGGGGAAACTTACCGCAACCGGGCTGTTCGCCTTGTGGTGCTGGTCGATTCTGGTCGCGGTGGGTCTGCCGACATTGATCGCCGTGGCGGTGCTACCCGGTCTCGGCGCACGGCGCGCTGTCGTGCGCGCCGCCGCCCGCAGCCTCGCCCGGGTCACCGGCACCCCCGTCACCGCGGACCGAGCCGAGCGGCTCACGCGGCTGAGCAGGTGCGTTGTGGTGGTCAACCACTCCAGCCTCCTCGACGGCATCGCCTTGGCCACGATCCTTCCCGGCCGCTTCACCTTCGTGGCCGGTGAAGTATTCGAACGCAAGCCGCTGGTCGGCTTCTTCCTGCGGCGGGTCGGTACTCGATTCGTCGAGCGGACCGAACGGGAACACAGCGTGGCCGACACCTATCACCTGATGGAAGCGGCACGGCACGGCGAATGCCTGGTGGTGTTCCCGGAGGGCAGTCTCTCACCGGTGCCGGGCCTGCGGCCGTTCCATATGGGCGCGTTCGTGATCGCGGCGAATGGGGGCCTTCCCGTCGTGCCGGTCGCGATCTCGGGCACCCGCGCGATGATGTGGCCCGACCACGGCACGATCATCCGCCGTGGCGCCATCCACTTCGTCGTCGGCGAAGCGATCCTCCCTGCCGGAGACGGCTGGGATGCCGCCGTCGAGCTCGAACGCGCGGCACGCGCGGCGATTGCCGAACACTGTCGGGAACCCGACAACGCCCGGTGATGCTTTTTCTGTAGCACCGTCTCGGGTCCAATGTCACTGGTGCCGGTTACCTTGGCATCTCTCCCACGCGGTGTGGACCTGGTGGTCATGGACCAGGGCATCGACACCTCCACCGCCGTGGGTCGTATGTTCTTCCAAATCCTCGGCTCCATCGCCGAATTCGAGCAGGCTCTGATGTCTGAGCGCACCCGCGACGGTCTGGCCGCGGCGCGTGCCCGTGACCGCACCGGCGCGGAACGAGCGCCGGTGGAACACCCGGCTCATCGCCCCAGCGGGTGTCTTGGCGGCGGGCTAGGATGTCGCCCACAGCGCTTAAGCCGGAGGGAGCAGTGGGGCAATCACCTTCGAGGGCGAATTGGGAAGTGATCGGCGGAGTTTGCGCCATCCTGGGGGTCGTCATCGGTTGAGGCGCGTGGTGGTTCCCGGCGCAATCCGAGGACCCTTCGCCTCGGTCGCCGATCGAGGCGGCAGTCCCGACAACGGGCCGCGATGCAGACCATCGGGCAAGCACTTCCGTATGGACTATGTGACTACCGGAAAACAGCCGCCGGACTGCGGGTCTTCGGCGACTAAGGCGCGAGTCCGACGACGGCCTCCAGGTCTGCGAGGTCGGCCAACTGCGTGGTGAGTTGGCTACGTTCGGTTTCGGTGAGGGCACGGCGTGGGCGCGGGTGAGAGCATCGACCGCGGTGGTGGTGTCGTTGGGTGCGGAGGGCGAGTTCGCGCGGTAGGCCAACGCCTCGACCAGTTCGCGGGCCGCTGCGCGATCCTGCTCCCGGGCAAGCGTGGCGTCGAGGATCTTTGCCGCCTGTTTATTTTTTGTCACCTTTGGAGTCGCCGAGCACGACGGCGTTCTCCAGCGCCCTGGAAAGCATGCCGACCGCGGGCGCGCTGGTGCCCCCGGTGCCCGGAAGCGGGAAGATCCGGATCCAGTTCCCGCCGGGGTCGATGACCGTGAACCCGGAGTGGTTGTCGGCGTTCTTGCGTTTTCGCGGGCGGGTGATCCGCGGGATCCCGGAGACCAGGAGCTTGCCGTGGACCGCGCGCATGCATGCGGCGAACGCCTCGAAGAGCTGCTGGGTGTCGGGCACGAGGACCAAGCAACTGCCGTAGGAGTGTCTCGGCCGGTTGTCACCACGGTCTCACTGTGCCCTCGGCCGCCGATTCGGGAATGCAGATAGGTGATACACGTGTTGTGACCAGTGTCAAAATCGTAGAAAAATCGTAGAAACAAGGGGTGGACCCGAAAGATGACCAGGTCAGCGGTGGTATAGGCTTTGTCGGTCATGAAGTCGGCTTATACGGGTCCGGTCAACGGTGCGCCCAAGACGGTCTACCTCGACCACGCGGCGACCACTCCGATGTTGCCCGCCGCCGTCGAGGCGATGACGGCTGCGCTGGGCACGGTGGGTAACGCCTCGTCGCTGCACGGATCCGGGCGGGCCGCACGGCGCTCGCTGGAGGAGGCGCGCGAGTCGATCGCGGCCGATCTGGGGGCGCGGCCGTCCGAGGTGATCTTCACCTCCGGTGGCACCGAGAGCGACAATCTGGCCGTCAAGGGGATCTTCTGGGGGCGCAGGGCTGCCGATCCGCGGCGCACCAGGATCGTCACCAGCGCGGTCGAGCATCACGCGGTGCTCGACGCGGTCGAGTGGCTCGAGCAGCACGAGGGCGCGCGGGTCACCTGGCTGCCCGTCGACGCCGAGGGTGTCGTCTCGCCGCACGCGCTGCGCGAGGTACTGGCCGAGCAGGCCGACGAGGTCGCGCTGGTCAGCGTCATGTGGGCCAACAACGAGGTCGGCACCGTCCAGCCGATCGCCGAATTGGCCGCCGTCGCACAGGAATTCGACGTTCCGATGCACAGCGACGCGATCCAGGCGGTGACCCAGCTCCCCATCGATTTCGGCGCGAGCGGGCTGGCCGCGCTCAGCGTCGCCGGGCACAAGGCGGGCGGTCCGCACGGCATCGGCGTGCTGCTGCTCGGCAGGCAGGTGCCGTGTGTGCCGCTGGTGCACGGCGGCGGACACGAGCGCGACCTGCGCTCGGGCACCTCCGATGTGGCCGCGGCCGTCGGCATGGCCGCCGCGCTGCGCGAAGCGATCGCCGACCTGCCCGCGCGCGCCGAGCAGCTGCGCGTACTGCGTGCGCAGCTGATCGACGGTGTGCGGGCCGCGGTGCCCGACGCGGTGCTCAACGGGCCCGTCGACGAGCGTCGCCTGCCCGGCAACGCCCACTTCACCTTCCCCGGCTGCGAGGGCGACTCGCTGCTGATGCTGCTCGACGCCGCCGGTGTCGAATGCTCCACCGGGTCGGCCTGCAATGCGGGCGTGGCCTCCCCGAGTCACGTGCTGATCGCGATGGGTGTCGAGCCCTGGCAGGCCCGCAGTTCACTGCGGTTCTCGCTGGGTCACACCTCGACCGGGGCCGATATCGAGACATTGCTGACCGTTCTTCCACAGGTCATCGAACGGGCCAGAGCCGCGGGCATGGCCGGCGCTAGAGGAGGTGCCTGATGCGAGTACTCGCCGCGATGAGTGGTGGCGTCGATTCGGCGGTGGCCGCGGCGCGGGCCGTCGACGCCGGCCACGAGGTGGTCGGAGTGCACCTGGCGCTGTCGGCGACGCCGGGCACGCTGCGCACCGGTTCACGCGGGTGCTGCTCGAAGGAGGACGCCGGTGACGCGCGCCGCGCCGCCGACGTGCTCGGCATCCCGTTCTACGTCTGGGACTTCGCCGACCGCTTCAAGGAAGACGTCATCGACGATTTCGTCGCTGCCTACGCCGCGGGCGAGACACCCAACCCGTGCCTGCGCTGCAACGAGAAGATCAAGTTCTCCGCCCTCGCCGACCGCGCGCAGGCCCTGGGCTTCGACGCCGTCGTCACCGGCCACTACGCCCGGCTCGAGGACGGCGTGCTGCGCCGCGCGGTCGACGCCGACAAGGATCAGTCCTATGTGCTCGCGGTGCTCACCGCCGAGCAGCTCGCGCGCGCGATGTTCCCGGTCGGTGACACCCCGAAGCCGCGGATCCGCGAGGAAGCGGCCGAGCGTGGCCTGGCCGTGGCGAACAAGCCGGACAGCCACGACATCTGCTTCATTCCCTCCGGGGATACCCGCGCCTTCCTCGGCGCCAAGATCGGCGTCCGTCCCGGTGCGCTGGTCGACTCCGACGGCACCGTCCTCGGCAAGCACGAGGGTGTGCACGGATTCACCGTCGGCCAGCGCAAGGGTCTCGGCCTGACGCACACGGCCGCCGACGGCAAGCCGCGCTATGTGACCGGTATCGATCCCGATTCGGGGACGGTCAGCGTCGGTTCGGTGGAGGACCTCCAGGTCGATGTCGTCACCGCCGATCGCGCCATCTGGACCTCCGGCGTGCGCCCGAGCGAGCCGGTGGAGTGCGTCGTGCAGGTGCGTGCGCACGGTGGCACCGCGCCCGCTGTCGTCGAGCCCGAGGGTGACGGGTTCGTCGCCCGGTTGCGCGAACCGCTCACCGGTGTCGCCAAGGGCCAGGCGATCGTGCTCTACCTGCCCGACGCCGAGGGCGGGGACACCGTGGTCGGCAGTGGCACGATCAACGGCACCGACCGCGCCGGCGTCTCGGCGGATGCGGTCTAGTACTCACCCGCGCATCGCGCCGATCGGTCGACTTCAGGACCCTCGGAGCGTTCGGTGAGTGCTCAGCGCATGCCCGACGTCGGCGCCCGCGGTGGTGCGGGGCAGGATGGTGACCGGCGGTCCGTGCGTCGCACGAGTCGGCGAGGTGCGGTCCGTGGAGCGTGACGTCCGCACCGTCCGGGTGCCGGCTCCGTTTCGACGACACGAAAGGTGTTGAGCGCGTGACACTCTGGCGAAGCGAGACCTCGCACGAAGCCGCCGCACCGGAACCCGCCGACCCGCTCGTCGCCGGCATCGCCACCGGGATCGGCTCCTGGCCGGGCACCGATCCCCGCGAGGCCGCCGCGACGATCATCGGCGAACTGCCCGACCTGCCGCATCTGGTCGAGCTGCCCGATCGCGGTGTCGGCGCCGACATGATCGGCCGGGTCTCGGCCCTGCTCGTCGACCTGCGTTTCGATTCGACGACCCGCGGCTACCGCTTGGCCGCCCGCCCCGGTGCGGTGTCTCGGCGCGCCAGGGATCTCCTGCACGCCGACCTCGACGCCATCGAAGAAGCCTGGGAGACAGCGGGTCTGGCCGGTGCGGGTCGGGTGGTGAAACTCCAGTCGGCGGGCCCGCTCACCCTCGCCGCCGAGGTCGAACTTCCCGGCGGACACCGCATCCTCACCGATTCCGGTGCGGTGCGCGATCTTTCGGAGTCGCTCGCCGAAGGGCTGGCCCGGCACGTCGCGGAGGTCCGCCGCCGCCTCGGTGCCGAGGTCGTCCTCCAGCTCGACGAACCCCGGCTCACCACGGTGCTCGACGGTTCCCTGCAGGGGCCGAGCATCCTGAACACCATTCGCGCGCTGCCCGAACCCGAGGCGCTGCACATCCTCGACACGGTGATCAACGCCCAGTCCGCGCCGGTCCTGCTGCACACCTGCGCGTCCCGCCCCGCCCTCACCACGCTGGGCCGCACGGCCGCCACCGGGATCTCCTTCGACGCCTCGACGATCACCACCGCCGACCTCGACGCGCTCGGCGAGATCCTCGACTCCGGCAAGAAGGTCGCCCTCGGCCTGACCCCGACCGCGGCCCCGGCCACCCCGATCACCTGGCGCGAGATCGCCGAACCCGGTGTCCGCCTGATCGACCGCCTCGGCTTCCCGCGCAGCGTCCTCGCCGACCGCATTCTGGTCACCCCGTCCTGCGGGCTGGGCGGCGCGCCGCTGGCGTGGTCGCGTAAGGCGCTCGCGCTCACCGGTGATGTCGCCCGCGCGTTCGCCGAGGAACCGGAGTCGATCACCTTCGAGTGAGCCGCCGACAGGCCCGCGACGTGCGGGAACGGTCGCCGGAAGTGTCGGTGGGCTCGACTACTGTTCGACAGGTGAGTGACAGCGTGGTTTCCGTGAGTGCCGAGCCGGGCGCGACCCCCGAGCAGCGGGTGCAGTGGCAGCAGCTGGCGGACGAGGTGCGCGAGCACCAGTTCCGCTACTACGTGCGCGACGCGCCGATCATCTCCGACGGTGAGTTCGACACCTTGCTGCGGCGGTTGGAGTCCCTCGAGGAGGCGCACCCCGACCTGCGGACGCCGGATTCGCCGACCCAGCTCGTCGGTGGCGGTTTCGCCACCGAGTTCACCGCCGTCGACCATCTCGAACGGATGTTGTCGCTGGACAACGTGTTCGACTACGACGAGCTGCGCGCCTGGGCGAGCCGGGTCGAAGCCGAGGCCGGCCCGGACCTGCACTATCTGTGCGAGGTCAAGATCGACGGCGTCGCGCTGAACCTGGTCTACGAGAATGGCAAGCTGGTGCGCGGCGCCACCCGTGGCGACGGCCGCACCGGCGAGGACGTCACCCTCAACGCACGCACCATCGAAGACATCCCGACCGAACTCACCGCGACGGAGGATTTCCCGATCCCGGAACTCCTGGAAGTGCGCGGCGAGGTGTACTTCCGGCTCGAGGACTTCCAGACTCTCAACGCCCAGATCGTCGCCGAAGGCAAACCGCCGTACGCGAATCCGCGCAATACCGCGGCCGGTTCGCTGCGCCAGAAGAACCCGGCGATCACCGCGCAGCGCAGGCTGCGGATGATCTGTCACGGCTTCGGCCGCATCGAGGGTTACCGCCCGCAGTCCCAGCACGAGGCCTACCAGGCCCTGGCCGCCTGGGGTCTGCCGGTTTCCGAGCACACCCGCCTGGTCAAGGGCATCGACGCGGTCATCGAGCGCGTCGACTACTGGGGCGAGCACCGCCACGATATCGAGCACGAGATCGACGGCCAGGTGATCAAGATCGACGAGATGGCGTTGCAGCGCCGTCTCGGCTCCACCTCCCGCGCGCCGCGCTGGGCCATCGCCTACAAGTACCCACCCGAAGAGGCCACCACCACGCTGCTCAATATCGAGGTGAATGTCGGCCGCACCGGCCGGGTCACCCCGTTCGCGGTGATGTCGCCGGTCTCCATCGCGGGCTCGACCGTCGCCATGGCCACGCTGCACAACGGCTCCGAGGTCAAGCGCAAGGGCGTGCTGATCGGCGACACCGTCACCATCCGCAAGGCGGGTGACGTGATCCCCGAGGTCCTCGGCCCCGTCGTCGACGCCCGCACCGGCGACGAACGCGAATTCGTGATGCCGACGCACTGCCCCGAATGCGGGACCGAACTGGCCCCGGCCAAGGAGGGCGACGCCGACATCCGCTGCCCCAACCAGCAGCATTGCCCCGCCCAGCTGCGCGAACGCGTCTTCCACCTGGCAGGCCGCGGTGCCTTCGATATCGAAGCCCTCGGCTACGAAGCCGCCAACGCCCTGCTCACTTCGGGCGCCATCATCGACGAGGGCGACCTCTTCTCGCTCGACGAGCAGGCCCTGCTCGGCGTCCCGCTGTTCACCAAACAGGACGGCACGCTCTCCGCCAACGGTGCCCGCCTGCTCGAAAACCTCAACGCCGCCAAGGACACTCCGCTGTGGCGGGTGCTCGTCGCCCTGTCGATCCGCCACGTCGGCCCGACCGCGGCCCGCGCCCTCGCCGCCGAATTCGCCAGCCTCGACCGCATCGAAGCGGCCACCGGCGAAGAACTCGCCGCCACCGACGGCGTCGGCCCCACCATCGCCACCGCGGTCGTGGAATGGTTCACCGTCGATTGGCACCGCGCCATCGTCGACAAGTGGCGTGCGGCAGGCGTCCGCATGGAAGACGAACGCGACGACTCCATCGAACGCACCCTCGACGGCCTGTCCATCGTGGTCACCGGCTCCCTGCAAACCTTCACCCGCGACGGCGCCAAGGAAGCGATCCTGATCCGCGGCGGCAAGGCGGCGGGCTCGGTCTCGAAGAAGACCGCGTTCGTGGTGATCGGCGAAGCGCCCGGCTCGAAGGCGGCCAAGGCCGAGGAACTCGGCGTGCCGATCCTCGACGAGGACGGGTTCCGTTTGCTGCTCGACGGGGGACCCGCCGCGGTGTCACCCGCGCCGGAGTCCACCGAGGACGAGTAGCTGTCGGCGGGATCCGCAGCAGCGCAGCGGATCCCGCACCGACCTCAGTTGGGCGTGACGGTAACGGTCGCCCCGGTCTGCCCCCGCAGCTGGAACGACGCGCACTGCCCGTTCCGAATCTCCACATGCCGCCGCAACTTCTTGCTCTCACTCTCGATATCGACCGTCACATCGGTACTGGTCATCGAGCACACCTTCGACACCCCCGCCAGCACATAGGTCCGCGACCCGGCCCCCTGACAAGAGTTCGTCTCATCCCCGAGAAACACCCGAGCGGTCCCGTTCGGACACGGATCCGCCACCGCATTCGGCGCCCCCAGCAGCACCACCGGCACCGCGGCCCCAACCGTCACCGCCGCGACGACAACCCCGCGAACCATCATCCGAACAGCCATCCTGCGCACCCATCCTCGTCGTCGACGCCGGCCCGTCGACCGGCCGGTCGCTGTGTGCCCCGCATGCTAGTGCGTCGCAGACGGACACGCCCGGCTACTGCCACCGGCCGATTCACCGGGATCGTTACCGGGAGTCCGCGGGATGGGGTCCCGTCGCGAATGGGTTCGGCTCGTCGTCGGCGAGTACACCGACGAAGGGTTCGCCCTCTCCGGCGAAGACGTACGCGCCGCCTTGGATGCGGTCGATCAGGCCGTGGGTCCATGCCGCTTCGCTGTCGGCGGAGTGGATCCACATGTTCATGATCTCGCCGATGTGGCCGAGCTGTTCGGGCCCCTGCTCCGGCGTGTAGTACTCGGTGACCGAGGCGCGCCACTGCTCGAGCGCGGCGATCCGCTGTCGGAGGAGGGCGACGGCCTCGGCGCGGGGCAGGTCGACGATGAAGCCGATGCCTGCCGAGAGCATGTCCATCTTCTGGTCGTAGGAGGTCAGGGCCTGGCGCAGCAGGGTGAAGTACTCCTCGGTGCCCTTGTCGTTGATCTCGTACTCGACGCGCGGGGGGCCGCCGACGGTGCTCGGGGCGACCTCGTGTTCGACGAGGAGTCCTTGCTTGGCCATCTGCTTGAGCGCGTGGTAGATCGAGCCGGGCTTGGCGTTGGACCACTCGTGGGCGCCCCAGAACTCCAGGTCGTTGCGGACCTGATAGCCGTGTGCTCGTCCGTGTTGACGGACCGCGCCGAGGACCAGCAGGCGGATCGCTGACATGGCCGTCTCCCTTCTGATCAACTTTGACCAACCTAGCAGTATTCAAGTTTGACTAATCGCTGCTGGCGCCGTACCTTGACCGTCTAGTCAAATTTGATCACTGAGTGATGGAGGGCTGAATTGACTGACCACGATCCGGCGATCGTCGTCGAAGGCCTGCGGAAGAACTACGGGGCCAAACGGGCGCTCGACGGCCTCGACCTCACTGTCCGGGCCGGCACCGTGCATGCGGTGCTCGGCCCGAACGGCGCGGGCAAGACCACGGCCGTGCGCATCATGTCCACCCTGCTGCGGCCCGAGGCGGGGCGGGTCGAGGTGGCGGGCCTCGACGTGCGCGAGGACGCCGACCAGGTGCGCTCCCGGATCGGGTTGCTCGGCCAGAGCGCGGCCGTCGACGAGGAGCTCAGTGGGCGGCAGAACCTGGAGATGTTCGGGCGCCTCTATCACCTGGGCGCGCGCCGCGCCGGCGTCAGGGCCGACGAGCTCCTGGCGCGGTTCGGCCTCGCGGACACCGGAAAGAAGGCCGTCAAGCAGTACAGCGGCGGCATGCGCAGGCGGCTCGACCTCGCGGCCTCGCTCATCTCCCGACCGCAGGTGCTCTTTCTGGACGAGCCGACGACCGGGCTCGATCCCCGCGGCCGCACGGAGGTGTGGAACTCGGTGCGGTCGCTGGTCGACGGCGGCACCACCGTCCTGCTGACCACGCAGTACCTGGAGGAGGCCGATCAGCTGGCCGACCGGATCTCGGTGATCGACCACGGTCAGGTCATCGCGGCGGGCACCGCCGACGAGCTGAAGACGAAAACGGGCGGCGACCGCATCGACGTGGTCCTGCACGACGCGTCCCAGCTGGCGCTCGCGGCCTCGCTCCTGCCCGGCGACGCGGTGGTGGATGAGGACCGGCGGATGGTCAGCGCCTCGGTCAGCGACCGGATGGCGGCCCTGACCGAGACCGTGCGGGCGCTGGCGGCGTCCGGGATCGAGCCGGAGGACATCGCGGTCCGGCGCCCGACGCTGGACGAAGTCTTCCTGCACCTGACGAAGGAGAACGCGGCATGAGCGAGCGGAGCGAGCTGGTAGGTACAGCCACACTCGTGGTCATGCCGGAACCGAGCGTCAGCGAGGTGGAGGCATGAGCACGACCCGACAGCTGGATTCGACGCTGAGCTGGGCGGTGGCCGACTCGTGGACGATGACCAGGCGCGAGCTGGCGCACTGGGCGCGCCAGCCCGTGCAGTTGGTCGTCGGGCTGGTCTTCCCGGTGATGCTGCTGCTGATGTTCAGCTACCTGATCGGTGGTGGCCGTGGCATCGACGGCGACTTCAAGGACTACCTGGTCCCCGGCATGCTGACGATGACCATGGCCTTCGGCCTCGAGGCGACGATGCTCGCGGTCACCCAGGACCTGAACAAGGGCGTCATCGACCGGTTCCGCTCGATGCCGATGAACTCGGCCGCGGTCCTGGTCGGGCGCAGCATCGCCGACATGCTGCAGTCGGCGGTCGGGCTGACGGTGATGATCGGGGTCGGGTACGCGATCGGCTGGCGCTGGCACGGCGGCGTCGCCGCGTTCCTGGGCGCGGTGGGGCTCCTGCTGCTGCTCCGGTTCGCGATGCTGTGGATCGGCATCTACCTGGCCATGGTCGCGGGCAAACCGGAGCTGGTGCAGGCGGTCCAGATCCTGGTCTGGCCGGTCGGCTTCCTCTCCAACGCCATCGCCTCGCCCGAATCGATGCCGTCGTGGCTGGGCACGGTCGTCGAGTGGAATCCCATGTCCGCGACGGCGACCGCGGTGCGCGGCCTGTTCGGCAACCCGGTCGCGGCGGGTGAATCGTGGGCCGCGGCCAACGCGGAACTGCTCGCGGTGGTCTGGCCGGTGGCCCTGGTCGCGGTGTTCTTCCCGCTGGCGGTGCAGCGGTTCCGGGACCTGAGCCGCTAGCCGACCCACTCCGTTCCGGCCGAGTCCGGCTCGCGGACTCGGCCGGGCGGGCTGACCCGGCCAGGTACTCCATCGCCCGCCGCGTCAACGAGTCTTGATGTCCCCTAGTCTGGCCAAAAGATTCGGAGAGGCGGACGAGCTCAGTGCTGCGTAGTTTTCAGGTGACCAACCACCGATCGCTGGCCGAGGCGCAGCAGCTGCGGCTGAGCAAGGGGGTCGGCAGCCCACTGGCGGTGCCGGTGACCGCCGTGTACGGGGTGGCCGCGTCGGGGAAGACGAGTTTGGTCGACGCGCTCGCGCAGATGCGCGACGCGGTCCTGCATTCGGTGAGCGGATGGGATCCGTACGCGGGGCCGGTGCGTCGACCACATCTCGGATTCGCCGACCGGCCCACCGAATTCGTGGCCGGGTTCGTGGCCGAGGGCGTGCCGTACACCTACGGCTTCCGGCTCGACAATGCCGATGTGATCGCGGAGTGGTTGTACACGCATCCGCGCTCGCGCAAGCGGATCGTGTTCGAGCGCACCGGTGACCAGATCAAGATCGGGCCGATGTTCGAGGCGGCTCGCTACGGCGTGGCGGCGCTGGTGCCGTTGGTGCGGCCGAACGCCCTGCTGCTGAGTCTGGCCGGACAGATGTACGCCGAGGCGCTGGTGCCCGCCTATCGCTGGTTCGCGGCGAACCTGCAGGTGCAGCACGGCGAGGCGGCCGGCGACGAACTCGCCCACGATCTCGGCAGTCACATCTCGCGCTCGCCCGACAATGCCGCACGGCTGCTGATGCTGTTGCGGACAGCGGATCTGGGCATCGAGGATCTGCTTGTCGCCGAACACGATCCGATGTACGCCGACTACCTGCGCGACCTGGATGCCGAAATCGGTGCGCTGGCAGCACAACTCGACCACGGTGGCGCCGACCCGATTCTGCTGGAACGCGAACTCAGTACGCTGCGCGCCGCGCGCGACGCGCTGTATCGGCGGATGGTGGATCGCCGCGGCGCCGGGCTGAGCCTGGTGCACGAGGGGATCGATGTGCCGTTCGAGCTCGCCGACGAGTCCACCGCCACCCGCTCGCTGCTGCGGGTGCTGCCCGCCATGCTCGAAGCGCTCGACACCGGTCAGGTGCTGGCCGTCGACGACCTGGGCGCGGGCCTGCCGGTGGAGGAGACCGACCGGCTCGTCCAGCTGTTCCAGAACCCGGAGACGAATGCCCGTGGCGCGCAACTGATCTACACCACCGCCAACCGCGTGCTGATCGATCGCGGCAACGGCCGCTCGCAGCGCACCCGCAGCGCGGTCTGGCAGCTGCGCCGCGAGCAGGGCGTCAGCGAGCTCACGCCACTGTGACGCGGGCGCGCGGCCGCGCAGGCCGGGCATAGCATGGAGGCATGCTCGAAGTGGTGATGGCGGCGGCCATGGTGACGATGCTGGTCGTGACGATCGGCGCGGTGTTGGCCGCCCGCACCGGGAAGGGCGGGGGAGCGAACCTCGAACACGGGTCGCTCTCCGTCACGGGTGTCAGCGCGCTGCCCGCCATGACCGGCGAGCACTACGTCACCATCACCGGCACGCTGACCGGCCCGTCGGTCGCCGGCGTCGTGGTCTACCGCCGTTTCGCCTGGGACGCGGCCCACTGGCCCGCGATCGGTGACCAGCTCCTCGTCGCCTACCCGCCGCGCCACCCCGACAAGTGGGTCGCCGATCACCCCGGCCTGCGGCCCTACCTCGGGTCGTGAGCCGCGAGCTCACCGGCGGCCCGATGGACGGGTGAGGTCGAGCTCACAGCGGTGCGGGTGGGATCATTCCGAGATGCACGGCACATCAGCCCTCACCCCCGGCACCGGCCTCCAGATCCGTACCGCACACCCCAGCGAATACGCCGCGATCTCCGCCCTGACCGTCGACGTGTACGTCGGCGACGGCTACGTCTCACCCGAGGACGACTACGTCACCGAACTGGGCGACGTCGCTCATCGCGCTACCGAAGCCGAAGTCCTCGTCGCTGTCCACGACGACGAGATCGCGGGCTCGCTGACCGTCGCGAAGCCGGGCACCCGCTATGCCGAGATCGCTCGTCCCGGCGAACTCGAGTTCCGCATGCTCGCCGTCGCGAAGCGGGCCCGCGGTCTCGGCGCCGGTACCGCGCTGGTTCGCGCGGTGATCGACGAGGCGAGGGCGGGCGGGTACGAGGCGGTCGCGCTCACGACCATGGCGACCATGGTCGACGCGCACCGCATCTACGAACGTCTCGGCTTCGTCGCTGTGCCGGAACGCAATTGGTCACCGCACGAGGGTTTGCAGCTCTACGTCATGCGCCTGGCACTCGCCTAGGCGATGACCTGTCACTGCAAGACGGTGGCGACGATCCCGGCGAGATAGCCGAGGCGGGCGACCTCCGACGGGCGGAAGTCCGGCCCACCAGGGCGGCCGAGCAGCAATGCCCTGCCGGAGTTGCCGAGCGGCGCTGCCGCCAGTTTGGTGTCCATGTCGCGCCAGATCTGCGGCACCCACTCGGCTTCGCCGTCGAGCCACGACGGCTTCTCCAGCGGCATCCACGGCGCCGAACCCGCCTGTGTCTCAGGGGCACTCGGGCTGCCGACGACGCGGTAGGCGCCGGCCGGACCCATCCCGATGATCGTCGACCAGCCCACACGCAGCACGCGCGGGACCCCGTCGACGAGGACCTGCAGCCGGTCGTCGCGGGCGCTGGCGACCTGGTCGATCAGCTCGAGCTCGCGATGGGTGTCCAGCACGCCGGAGTACGGGCGGATGGAGTCGACGCTCACATCGTGCACGGACTCCGCGGCGGTGATCAGGGTGTCGGGCAGCGCGCCGGTGGGAACCTCGACCACCAGATCGTCGATCGCGAAGCCGGCGCCGCGTTCGACGACATCGAGCGAGAGGATGTCCGCGCCGACCCCGCCGAGGGCGAGTGCGAGAGAGCCGAGGCTTCCCGGTCGATCCGGAAGTTGCACGCGGAGCAGGAATGACACGTGCGTTCCTTTCCTAGGGCCGGGGTGGTTCGAAACGAATACCCGGTGACGCCATACTTACACCCCTGAAAGCGGGTTGCACGACTCGAAGTATGACCCCAACGGCCCGACATGCGCGAACTTTCGCGCGAGGCGAGTGCGTCCTACCCCGTCGGACCCCCTCCGGCCCGCTGACTAGGCTGTAGCCACTACTTCCCAACCGAAGCCGAAAGGGGTCCCGCGGTGCCCGCAATCTCCCGCGACGAGGTCGCTCACCTCGCCCGGCTGTCCCGGCTGGCGTTGACCGACGCCGAACTCGACCAGTTCGCCGGTCAGCTGGATTCGATCCTCAGCCATGTGCGGACCATCTCCGAGGTCGCCGCCGACGTCCCCGCCACCGCGTCGCCGAACCCGACGACCAATGTGACCAGGCCCGATGTGGTCGTGCCCGGTCTGACTCCCGAGCAGGCGCTGGACCAGGCGCCCGCCGTGGAAGAACAGCGTTTCCTGGTCCCGCAGATCCTGGGAGAGGGCGAATGAGCGAGTTGACCCAGCTGTCGGCTTCCGAGCTGGCGGCCAAGATCCACGGCGGCGAGGTGTCCTCCACCGAGGTCACCCAGGCGCACCTGGATCGCATCGCCGCGGTCGACGGTGAGCTCAACGCCTTCCTGCACGTCGCCGGGAACGAGGCGCTGGCCGCGGCCGCCGTCGTCGACTCCGCGCTCGCCGCGGGCGAGACCCCGGCCTCGCCGCTGGCGGGAGTCCCGTTGGCGCTCAAGGACGTTTTCACCACCACCGACATGCCGACCACCTGCGCCTCGAAGGTGCTGGAAGGCTGGATGTCGCCGTACGACGCGACGGTCACCTCCCGGCTGCGCGCCGCGGGCATCCCGATCCTCGGCAAGACCAACATGGACGAGTTCGCGATGGGCTCCTCCACCGAGAACTCCGCCTACGGCCCGACCCGCAACCCGTGGGACACCACCCGCATCCCCGGTGGTTCCGGCGGCGGTTCGGCGGCGGCGCTGGCCTCGTTCCAGGCCCCGCTGGCCATCGGCACCGACACCGGTGGCTCCATCCGTCAGCCCGCCGCGGTCACCGCGACGGTCGGCGTGAAGCCCACCTACGGCACCGTGTCCCGGTACGGCCTGGTCGCGTGCGCGTCGTCGCTGGATCAGGGTGGCCCGTGTGGTCGCACGGTGCTCGACACCGCGCTGCTGCACGAGGTGATTGCCGGCTACGACCCGCGCGACTCCACCTCCCGCGACGTGCCGGTGGCGCCCGTGGTCGAGGCCGCGCGTCAGGGCGCCAACGGCGACCTGACCGGTGTGCGCGTCGGTGTGGTGCGCGAATTGCATTCCGACAGTTACCAGCCCGGCGTGCTGGGTTCCTTCGACGCGGCGGTCGCGGTGCTCGAGGAACTGGGCGCCGAGGTGATCGAGGTGTCGTGCCCGAACTTCGAGTACGCGCTGTCCTCGTACTACCTGGTGATGCCCTCGGAGGTGTCGTCGAACCTGGCGCGCTTCGACGCCATGCGCTACGGCCTGCGCGTCGGTGACGACGGCAGCCACAGCGCCGACCAGGTGATGTCGCTGACCCGCGAGGCCGGTTTCGGCCCCGAGGTGAAGCGTCGCATCATCATCGGCACCTACGCGCTGTCGGCCGGTTACTACGACGCCTACTACGGTCAGGCGCTCAAGGTCCGCACGATGATCGCGCGCGACTTCGACGCCGCCTACGAGCAGGTCGACGTGCTCGTCTCGCCGACCAGCCCGTTCACCCCGTGGAAGCTGGGCGAGAAGGTCGACGATCCGCTGGCCATGTACCTGTCGGACCTGTGCACGCTGCCGACCAACCTGGCCGGGCACTGCGGCATGTCGGTGCCCTCGGGTCTGTCGGCCGACGACAACCTGCCGGTGGGCCTGCAGATCATGGCGCCCGCCCTGGCCGACGACCGTCTGTACCGGGTGGGCGCGGCCTACGAGGTGGCGCGCGGCGCGCTGCCGGTGCCCGCGGGCGTCTGAGCGAGAACACCGAACGGGGTG
>NZ_BMNE01000001.1:0-1365022 GCF_014646295.1 Nocardia rhizosphaerihabitans | reverse complement strand
GGCCCCACCCCGCTTTTCAGATCTCGGTCGCGCGCTTGCCGACGCCAGCCGTCATGGCGGTGAAGCCGGCGCGCAGGTGCTTGCCGAGTGCGAGGGTCACCACGGGGCTGAGCCATCCGGCGAGGGTGAACCGGGACTCGTAGCGGCTGCGGCCGGGGCCGAGCGGCACCACGGTGTGCGAGCGCAGGCTGTGCAGCGTGCCCAGCGGCACCGGCTTCATCGTGTAGCTGAACTCCACGCCGGGGGTGTGCGTGCGAATCCACTCCCGCTGCGGACGGCGGTTGCCGCCCAGCTGCACCTTCATATCGATGGGCGAGCCCGGCTCCAGCGTGCTCGCCGCCTCGTAGCAGAAGGTGTTCCATTCGCCGTAGCGACCGAAATCGGTGAGAACCTCCCACACCTTCTCGGCGGGGGCGTCGATCTCGATCGTTTCGTCGATAGTGAGGGCCATGCGTGAAAACTAGGACATGTTCTAGTTTTCGGCAAGCAGTCAGGCCAGGCGGCGACGCCGTTTGCGCAGCGCGTCGATGATGACGGCCGAAGCCGCCGTCACCGCGAACAGACCCAGCACGGTCCGCGCCAGCGGCCACAGGTTCGGCCGGTCGGCCGGGTCGGTCGTCGCGAAGACGTTCTCGACCACCGGGGCGCCGTACTCCTGCCTGCGCGAGTTCACGTCGACCGCGGTGAACGCGATATCGGCCATGACGCCGCAGCGGGCCCTGGAGAACTCGTCGTCGCGCAGCTCGCAGGCCGCGTGGATGCGCCGGTTCAGCGCCGCGTCCACCGAGCGCCGGGCCCAGGCGCCCAGCGGTTCGTCGACCCGCTCGGCGTAGCGCAGCATGTCGTAGCCGAGGTCGTGCGCCATGCAGGCCGGGCCGAACTCGGCGGGCAAGGTCACCGGGGAGGAGCAGCTGCCGTTCGGGTTCACCAGCAGCCCGTCCCGCTGGGCCGGGTCGTAGCCGAACTTGTAGCCGAAGTCGCGCGGGATCAGCGCGGTGGCGTCCGGGTCGTCGTCGGTGAGCGCGCGGACCACGGCCGCGGCGGCCGCGTTCTCGGTGCCACCACCCGGCGTGGTCCCCATGGCGCCGGGCGCCGACATGACGACGGCGGCGGCCATGGCCAGACCGGCGGTGCACAGGGCGACACCGCTGCGGCGGCGGTGTGCGGCTTCGGCCGGGCTGCCGGTGTTCGACGAGGCGGAGGCGGAGACTGCGGTACGGGCACGGCGAACGGCGGGTACCGGGCGAAGCGGGGTGTTCATGGCCTCCGACGGTAAGGAGCGGGTCCGGCGGTGGGCATCCCGCTGTGGACCGGTTCTCGGGGCGCGCGGGCGGGTGACCCGGCGCCGGGGTCACACCAGGGTAGGGGGTGTGAAATCGCTCGGCGGTATGAGGTCCGCTGACCGGACGGTTCGTAGGCTCGAGCCATGTCCGGACAACTGCGCCCCGCCGCGCGCCGCGTCAGCGCGCGCACCTGGTTCGACCTCGCGACGGTGGCGATCGCGCTGACCCTCTACAGCATCGCCTGGCCGACCCTGTTCGTCACGCACGACGTGGCAGCCGGCCTGGCACCGCTGCTGGCGGCGTTCGCGGCGTTCCCGATCCTGCTGGTGCGGATCAACCCGTCGCTGGGCTGGGCCATCTCGGCGGGCTCGGCGCTGCTGTTCTCGGTCGTCCTCCAGCCCTGGCCGGACAACGATCTGCCGTTCCAGGTGGTGCACGTCATCGTGCTGTTCGTGCTGCTGTTCGCGGTGGCGCTGCGGGCCGCGCTACCGATCGTGGTGGTGGCCTGGGCGGCGCAGTCGATGCTGTTCGCGACCACCATGCCGGGGTCGGCGGAGGGCCCGCTGTGGGGCTGGGTGGTCGGTTTCGGGGCGCTGGCGCTGTTCGGCTATCTGCTGCGCATCGTGGTCGCCTCGCGCCGCAAGCTGGAACGCCAGGAGGAGGTCACCGAGCTCGAACGCGCGCGCAGGGCCATCCTCGAGGAGAAGGCCCGCATCGCCCGTGACCTGCACGATGTCGTCGCCCATCACATGTCGATGGTCGTGGTGCAGGCCCAGACCGCGCCGTACCGGATCACCGATCTCGACCCGGCGGCGCGCACGGAGTTCGAGTCCATCGGCGCCACCGCGCGCACCGCGCTCAACGAGATCCGCGGGTTGCTCGGGGTGCTGCGCAGCGACGGGCAACTGCCCGAGCACGCGCCGCAGCCGCGGGCGGTGGACGTGCCGGAACTGTGCGCGTCCGCGCAGCGTGCGGGTCTGCCGGTCGAATGGACCGTGACCGGTGAGCTCGAGGCGGTCCCCGAGACGACCGGGCTGACGGTCTACCGGGTGGTCCAGGAGTCGATGGCCAACTCGGCCAGGCACGCGCCAGGAGCGCCGGTGCTCGTCGCCGTCGCCGTCGCCCCCGACGCGGTGACGGTGACCGTGCGCAACGCGCCGTCGGTCACCCCGTCGCGCCCCGGTGCGGGTGGCGGGCACGGCATCGATGGCATGCGGACCAGGGTCGAGGCGGTCGGCGGTTCACTCGCCGTCGGTCCCACCGAGGACGGCGGCTTCGAGGTCTCGGCGAAACTGCCCACCCCGTAGGAGCGCGAAAGACCGAGAACCGCTTCGCGTCTGCGCCCACTAGGGTGGTCGAGTGGCAATTACGGTTTTGATCGCCGACGACCAGGCGATGGTGCGGCAGGGTTTCGGCGCGTTGCTGGCTGCCCAGCCCGACATCAGCGTCATCGGGGACGCGCCCGACGGCAAGGTCGCGGTGGCCGAGGCCAAGCGGTTGCGGCCCGACGTGGTCCTGATGGACGTGCGGATGCCGGAGATGAACGGGCTCGAGGCCGCCCGCGCGATCCTGGCCGCCGGGTTCGATCCGCCGGTGCGGGTGCTGATGCTCACCACCTTCGACATCGACGACTACGTCTATGAGGCGCTGAGCCTGGGCGCGAGTGGGTTCCTGCTCAAGGACGCGCCCGCCGAGGAGCTGGTGCGGGCGGTGCGCGTCGTCGCCGACGGCCAGGCGCTGCTGGCGCCGACCATCACCCGCCGGTTGATCGCCGACGTCACGCGCAGGCGCAACACGGTGCGCACGCCCGCCGCGCCCGCGTTGACCGCGCTCACCCCGCGCGAACGGGAAGTGCTCGAACTCGTCGCCAAGGGGCTGTCGAACACCGAGATCGCCGAGGCGCTGTTCGTCGCCGAGCAGACCGTGAAAACCCATGTCTCCAAGGTCTTCTCGAAGCTCGGCCTGCGCGACCGGGCCCAGGCGGTGGTGCTGGCCTATGAATCCGGCCTGGTCGTCCCCGGCTGAGCGGGGTCGCTCAGCGCGGGCACACGCCGCCGCGCAGTTCCGGCAGGTGCCGGGACAGCAGCAGCGCCATCCGGTCCAGCAGGGCGGTGGTGTCGTCGAAGGTGCCCGAATCCGCTTGTGCGGCAAGGGCGACCGCCAGCCGGCCGCTGCCGACCGGCACCAGCCCGAACTGGCGCACCGTGTACACCCCGGTGTCGTCGTCGGGGCCCCAGCCACCCTTGAACTCGGTGTCGTCGAGCAGGCCGAGACCCCAGCCCTGGTCGGGCGTGATCTCGCCCATCAGCTGGGTGACGACCTCGGTCTGCGGCAGGCACGGCAGGCGCGAGGCGAACCGGACCTGGTTGGCCAGCGACCATTCGGTGCCGCCGAAAGAGGTGTAGTCGAGCTGGGTGCGCAGGCTCTCCTTGCCGGGGGTCGAGATGTCACCGGCCTCGTCGAGCACCTGCTGCACGGCCTCGGCCGCTTCCTCCCCGTCGCCCAGCGACTCCCACAGCCCGTAGGCGGCGTCGTTGTCCGACACCGTGATCGCGGCCTGCACCATCTCGAAGATCGACTGGTCCTGATCGTGGCGCAACGCGGCGACGGCCAGCGGCACCTTGATCGTCGACCAGGCGATGCCGGTGGTCCAGTCGCCGTAGATCGTCATCCGCCCGCCGCCGACCGGCATCAGCGCCATGCCGACCTGCCCCGGCAGCTGCGCCTGCAACTGGGTGAACTCCGCGGCCAGCGAATCGGGCAGCATGATGGACAGACCTGGGTGCCAGGCGTCTTCGCTGTTCACGGTCACCGTGGGTGCGCTCACAGCCGCCTGGGTGCCGGGCATGGCACACGAGACGGCGGACAGCGCGGCCGATGCCAGCACCACACTGTGCAGCAGCCCACGCAAGGCGGCCGCCTTTCCGGTCGACTTCACCACCGAATCCTCCCCACCACCCACTGCGCGTCGGCGCCCTGCTTCGGCGGTGCAAACTACTCGTCGAGCGCGCCCGGACGATACCGGACGACAGTTAGCAAGTTTCACCGATTTTCGGCGAGAATTCGAATGAAGGTGGTCACGCCGCTGTGCGGGTGCCATGCTGGTCCGCCACAGGCGCCGGAAGGGGGTCGCAGTGCTCGATATCGGTGAGGTGTTCGCCGGGTTCACTGTCGAGCGGATGCTCGGCCAGGGCGGCATGGGAACCGTGTATCTGGCTCGGCATCCGCGGCTGGATCGGCTGACCGCGCTCAAACTGCTCAACCGGGACCTGTTCGCCGACGAACGCATTCGCGCGCGGTTCGAACGGGAGGCCGATCTGGCGGCCGGACTCGACCATCCCGGCATCGTCACCGTCTTCGACCGTGGCGCCGAGGGCGAGCAGCTGTGGATCAGCATGCAGTACGTCGACGGGGTCGACGCCGCGACCGTCGACCCGATGACGCTGCCGCCCGAGCGGGCCGTGCAGATCATCGAAGGGGTCGCCGACGCCCTGGATTACGCGCACGGCAGGGGAGTGCTGCACCGAGACGTGAAGCCGGCCAACATCCTGCTGGCCCGATCCAGCGGCGGCCACGGTGAGCGGGTCTTCCTCACCGACTTCGGCATCGCCCGCCTGCGCGCCGATTCCACCCACCTCACCCAGCAGGGCATGTTCACCGCGACGCTGGCCTACGCGTCCCCCGAACAGATGACCGGCACCGAACTCGACCACCGCTCCGACCAGTACTCCCTGGCCTGCGCCCTGTACTGGCTGTTCACCGGCATCGCCCCCTTCGACTCACCCGACCCCAACGAGATCATCCGCGGCACCCTCTACCTCAACCCGCCACCCCTGGCCCTGCGCCGCCAAGGACTCCCACCGGCCCTCGACGCCGTCTTGGCCGTCGCCATGGCGAAACACCCCGCGTCCCGGTTCGATTCGTGTGCCGCCTTCGCCAAGGCCGCCCGCAAGGCCCTTACCTCCAACACCCCACCCGCCGTGCCCCATCCGGCGGCCTACTACCCGCCGGCCCAACAACCGGTCCCGGCTTCCCCTGGCGCTTTTCCCCACCCCGCACAGCCCCAGGCACAGCCGCCGGCAATGCCCGCACCCGGCTATGCGGGAAGCCCGGCCCCGCCGATCCAGCCTGTGCCGCAGGGCAATTGGCACCCATCCCAGCCCCCGCCCGCCCCGGCAGGGCCCGTCGCCGCCCAACACGCCCCAGCTGCACCACCGTTCGTCCCCCAGCAGTCTGCTCAGCCGGCGCCGCCTGCTCAGCCAGTCCCGCTGCCACCCCTCGGCCAGCAGGCGCCGATGGGTCAGCGGCCGAGTGCTCAGCCGCAGCTGTCCCCGCAACCTGGGATGCCGGCGCCGGTCCCGCCGCAGCCGGCGGTAGTACCGCCAGGCGACGCTCGGCGGCCCGCCGTGGATGTCGATCCCCGCTCGGGGTCCGGTGTCGGCGGTGACGTGGTGCCAGGCTCGGACTCGCGGGATCCGCAAGCACCGCCTGAGTTCGGCAGTGTCGCAAGGAATCCCGCGGGCGACGTCGATCCGGCGAATCGGCCCGGCGATGGCCCCGAGGTATCCGATTCGGCAGCCACCGATGTCGTGCCGCTCGCGGAATCCGGACGGCTGGATGCGGCGAACGCGAGTGCCTCGACGGACGTGACGCCGATCGCGGACCCAACCGGAAATGATGGCGCGGCCCAATCATCCAGCGCTGCTACCGATTCCGGGCTCGGCGGCGCTGCTGGGAGATCCGTGGGTGCCGTCGCGGGTCCAGGGGAGGGTTCAGACAGCAGTACCGGCGGGGTGGCGTCCAGGGGCGAGCCGGTCGGTGTGCCTGATTCGGCGGACAAGCCGTTCCAGATGGGCGGTGTCGATGCGTCGGCCGCCGCGTCCGTGAGCGACATCGGCGATGGCGCGCAGGCGGAGGGCGGAAGTCGCCCCGGTGACCTGTTGGACATGGGCGACGAACACCCGGCGCCCGCCCAGGCGCCGAGCGCGGAGAGTGCGCACGCACCTGGTGATCCGGGGCGAGTGCTAGGAGACCCGGGGACGGTGCAGCCGGGCGCAGTGCAGCCGGGCGCAGCACAGCCAGGAGCGGTGCAGCCCGGCGCGGTGCAGCCGGGCGCAGCACAGCCAGGAGCGGGGCAGCCTGGAGCAGTGCAGCCGGGAGCGACATCCGGGGCCGCGCAGGGACCAGTGCCTGCCGGTGCATCGGCGCACGGTGGGTACGCGCCGGAGTCGATGCGGTCGCCGATGCCGGGATCCGTTGCTGGACAAGGCGTCCCGCAGAACCGCGCCGCTGTGCCTGGTGGTCCGCCGATGGGGCCGCAGGGGACGGTCCGGGGGCCGTGGGTCGGTCCGAGGCGTCTGGCGCCGCGACGGATGACCAGGCTGCATCGGGTGGGGTGGTTGTTGCTGGTGGCGCTCGTCGGGGCGCTGGTGGCTCTGCTGGTGGCCTTGGTTGTCGTGGTGTTGCCCGATGGGGACGAGGACGCCGAAGCCGCCGGTGTAGCGCCCAAGGCGCCGTCGAGTTCGGTGACGACGGTGGGGGATTCGTTCGCAGCGAGTCGGCGCGTATTTCCCACGCTGGTTCCGCAAGGAGAACTGGCGGAGGGGCCGGGGTATCGGGGTGCGCGGTGTGCCGCGGTGCGTGGAGCGAGTGAACTGGAGTGGAAAGAGCCCGCGCTGCAGTGGAATCCGATCAGCGCGGGCTGGCAGTGCGAGCGGACCGACAACAATGCGGGGTCGGTGAGCTATCTGGTGCTGGAGTACGCGACGGCGGCGCAGGCGCGTTCGGTGGTGGAGGCGATGCCGGCGGCGGTGAAATACCCGGGGGACAAGGACGGTGTGCCGTTCTCGTTGCGTCGCTGGGTGGTTCCCGACCCGGCCAGTAGCCGCATGCACACCGCGCACCAGGTCATCAGCTTCCCCGGCGACTCCGCCCGCGCGAACTACGTGATCGCCGTGAGCCGCCGGGGGAGCAGCGGCATGGGCGGAGCGCCACGACCTTCCGCCCAAGACGAAGTGATCGCCTGGTGGGAGGAAGTGCCACTGTGACCGTCGCAGCGCCCGCGCACCCGCGCTGACGCTGCGACGGCACCATTTCAGTCCACCGCCAGCGCCGCCACGATCGGCATCCTGGCGGCCCGCAGCGCGGGCGGGATCGACCCGAGCAGGGCCAGGCCGAGAGCGACCGCACCGTAGACGAGCAGCAGCGGACTCGGCTGGTAGACGATGTCGATGGTCATCGCGTGCCCGATCGCCACGGTGCCCAGGTACTGCACCCCCGCGCCGATCACGAGTCCGATTGCCGCGCCGATGAATCCGATGCCCGCCGCCTCGGCGAGCACCGAGCGCAGCAGGAACTTGCGGTTGGTGCCCATGGCTCGCAGCACGCCCAGTTCCCTGCGCCGCTCGAGCACCGACAGCATCAGCGTGTTGAGCAGCGCCACCGTCGCCACCAGGACCACGATCCACAGGATCATGTTGCTCATCGCCGCACCCTGCTGCACGCTCGACGAGATCGCCTGCACCATGGCGGCGCCGGTATCGACATGGATTTCCTGCGGCACCGCCGCGCGCACAGCGGCTCGTACCGCCTCCGGGTCGGCGCCGGGCGCGAACTGCACCGTCAGGACCGTCTCGCCGGGACGCTGATACCACTCGCGCATCTGGTCCAGATTCATCATCACCACGCCGGACACCGCGGTGAAGTACGGAATCACCTGCAGCACAGGGGCAGTGCGTTCACCCGACGGCGTGGGCATGGTGAGCTCGTCGCCCACCGCGAGATGCATCGAGCGCGCCACGTCCCTGGTCACGACGACGCCTTCGCCGCGCTCCATCCGTTCGATCACGGCCTTGTCGACCGCGCCGAGCCGGACCTCGTCGGTGCGAGCCGGATAGCCCTGCAGCATCACCCGTCCGCTGCCGACGGTCGCGAACGCCATCTGCGCGGGACTCACCTGCGCGACGCCGGGCACCGCGGCGATCCGCTCGGCCACCTCCGGCGGCAGCACCGGCCCGGTCGGGAACTGTTCCACCGGACTGGGACTCACATACAGGTCGGCGTCGCCGAGACTGTCGAACGACTCGGTCGCGGAGTCGACCATGTTGCCTGAGGCCCCGCCGAGCGCGACGACGGCCGCCACGCCGATCATCACCGTCATCGCCGTCGCCCAGACGCGGCGCGGCGCCCGCTCCAGGGTCGTCGCGCCCAGTGCGCCCGGCGCGCCGAACCAGCGGGCGATCCCGGCGGCGCCGCGCACGATCGGCCGGGTCGCGGCGAAGCACAGCAGCACGGCCGCCGCGAACGACGTCGAGATCGCGGCGAGCGAGAGCCGCCCGAGATCGAGGAAGGCCAGCGTGATGGCCGCCCCGACAAGACCGATGCCACCGGCCAGCGCCGCCCAGCGCAGCACGGCACTGTCGGCGGCCGAGTGCCCGGCCTCCACCGGCGCGAGCGCCTCGACCGGTGCGACCTTGTACACCTGCCGCGCCGCGATCGCCGCCGCCAGCACGGTAGCCAGCACACAGGCCGCGATCGATACGGGCACAGCGTAATCCGGCACCATGAACTCGGTCCGCGCCTCCACCGACTGCACGATCGCCGCGGGCAGCCGCCCGATCGCGACCCGGCCCATCACCGCGCCGATCGCGGACCCGATGACACCGCCGATCAGCCCGAGCAGCGCCGCTTCGACGAGCAGATCGCGCACCATCGGACCACGCTGACCGCCGATCGCGCGCAGCAGCGACAGCGTCGGCCTGCGCTGCGTCACCGCCATGCTCATCGCGTTGTAGATCAGGAACGCCGACACCATCAGCGCCGCCGCTGAGGACATCAGCGTGGAATAGCGCATGATCTGGATGGCCCCGCCCGCCTGCGCGGTCCGCAGACTGGGTTCGGCGACCACCGCGCGCCCGTCGACCACGGTGGTCAACGCGGCCCGCAGGGCGCTCACGTCGGTACCGGGGGTGGGCAGGATCTGCACCGAGTCCAGCTTGTCGACCCGGTCGGTGAGCAGCTGGGCCAGCGGCAGCGGCGCGGCGACCAGGTGACCGCCGTTGAGCCGGTTGGTCGCCTCGTCGTCGAGGATGCCGGCGACGGTCGCGGTGCCCCACCCGATGGGGATGCTGTCGCCGACGCGGTAGCCCATCGCCGCGCCGACCAGCACGCCCTTCGGTGTGGTGAGCAGCTTGTTGGTGTGCTGCGACATCGGTTCGGCCAGGTCGCTGCCTAGCGCGGCGATGTTCGCGTCGGCGCCGATCAGCATGGCCCGGTCGGGGCCGGCGCCGAGGGTGCTGCGCAGCATCGGAACCGCCTTGGCGACACCGGGTGTCGCGGCGATCTGCGTCAGCAGCGACTGTTCGAAACCGGCGTCGGTGATGCCGGTGATCTCGAGGACCGCGTCGCCCGCCAGACCCTGGGTGAGCCGGTCGACCGACCCCGTGACCGATCCGGAGATGCTCAGCACGGCGACCAGCAGCGCGGCCGAGACCGCCATCACCGCCGTCGACATGATCGTGCGGCCGGGATGGCGGATCAGTTCACCGATGTTGAACAGCCGCAACCGATCCCACATGGCCGCGATCATGCGTCCACCCGATCCGCCACGAGGTCGTCGGCGTCGATGCGGCCGTCGTGCAGGGTGATCACCCGGTCGCAATAGGCGACGGCGCCCATGTCGTGGGTCACCATCACCACCGAATTCCCCTGTGCGGTGATGTCTCCCAGCAGAGCCAGGATCGACGCACCGGTCTTGGAGTCGAGGTTGCCGGTGGGTTCGTCGGCCAGGATCAGCGGCGGGTCCATGATCAGCGCGCGCGCCACCGCGACACGCTGCATCTGCCCGCCCGACAGTTCCGCGGGCCGATGCTGCGCCCGGTCACCGAGGCCGACCAGGTCGAGCAGTTCCAGCGCCCGCGGTTTCGCCTTGCGTAATCCGGTGCCGTCCAGCAGTTTCGGCACCGCGACGTTCTCCCATGCCGACAGGGTGGGGAGCAGGTTGAAGAACTGGAAGACGAAACCGACCTGCTGCAAACGGAAGGCGGCCTGGGCGTCCTCGTCGAGATCGCCGATCTCGGTGCCGCGGAAGCGAATCGAACCCTCGTCGGGCCGGTCCAGGGCGCCGAGCAGGTGCAGCAGGGTGCTCTTGCCCGAGCCCGAAGGCCCGATGATCGAGGTGAACTGGCCTGCCTCGATCCGCATGCTCACCTCGTCGAGCGCGCGTACCTGCTGTTCGCCGACGCGGTACTGCTTGACCACCCGCGCCAGCTCGAGCATCGGCGGTTTCGGCGAATCAATGTCGGGCATGTCATGTCCCCCAGGGGTTTTCGGTTGACAGGGAAAGTCAGCGCGCGAAGGCGCGGGTACGGGTAGTCTGCACGGTCACCGCTCGCGCGTCGAGGACGGCGCGCAGCCCGGGCTGCTCGGCGGCCAGTTCCAGATACGCTTCGACGGCCGTCTGTCCCTCCATCTCGGCCTGTTCGAGTTTGGCGCGATAGTGGTTGTTCCAGCGGTAGGACAGGGCTTGCAGCAGTCCCTCGATTCCGCCGAAGAGCCGGTCGAGCCCGGGCAGGCCGGCGAAGAGGCCGGGGTCGTTCGGGTCGATCGCTGCCCTGGCGAGCACGGTCTGCACGATGTCGGTGCGCTGATGCTGATCGGTCCAGGTCATGGGCTTCACCTTCCGTGAGCGATGATCCACACGCTACGGACGCGCGCCACCCGAATCGTCGTGCCGGGGACCCGACTTGTTCTCCTACCCGGGTAGGAGGGGGACACCGTTCGCGGGACGATGACGAGGCGAGGGCACGGCGGCTAGCCTTACCCCATGGAGGTGAGTCACGCCATTCCCGCGAGTATGGCGGGCCGGACGAGCCGCTGGCGGCGGCTCGCGGACCGGCCGCGGGCGGGGATGGCGCGGCTGCTCGATACCGTGCGCGAGCGCATCGAGTCGTTGCCCTACGACTACCCGCCCGCCGTCATCATCGGCACCGACCTGGCCCTGCTGGTGATCACCGGGGCCGCCGTGATCCAGCGGCATTCCTACTTCCCGAGTCCGCTGCCCCTGCTGGCGATGGCCGCCGCCTTTCTGCCGATTCCGCTGTTCGCGCTCTTCGGGGTGAAACCGCACCCGCTCCTGCTGAAGGGCTCCGCACTCCTCTCGTGCGCGCTGTTCCTGTTGCAGCCGGTCAGCGCCGATTTCGCACCGTTCGTGCTGGTGCTCGTCGCCGGCGAGGTGGCCGCGGTCGCCTCACGCGGGATCACCCTGGGGTTCGCGCTGGTCGCGATCCTGCAGCTGGTCGCCTTCGACCTCGCGGGCCACGTGCAGTGGGGCACCGAGGGCCAGCGATTGCAGGGGCTGCCGATGTATGTCCTGGGCATCCTGCTCGGTGTGTTCGTGGGGGTGATGCTGCAATACCAACGCCGTTTCCTCTATCAGGAACGCGAGAATCAGGCCATTCGGGCCGGTCACGCCGCCGACGAGGAACGGCGCCGGATCGCGCGCGAGGTGCACGACGTCATCGCGCACTCGCTGTCGATCACCCTGCTGCACCTGACGGCGGCCCGGCGCGCGCTACAGACCGACGACGACGTCACCGAGGCGGTGGAGGCGCTCGTCGACGCCGAACGACTCGGCAGACAGGCGATGGCCGACATCCGCCGCACCGTCGGCATGCTCGACACCAGCCCCGCGCTGCTGGCGCCCGAGCCCAGCGCCGCCGACATCGACGAACTCGTCGGCGACTACCGGCGCGCCGGGCTCGTCGTCGACTACGTCCGCACCGGCGACCTGGCCGTCATCGAGGGCACCGTCGGGCACGCGCTGTACCGGATCGGGCAGGAATCGCTGGCCAATGTCGCCAAGCACGCGCCGGGCAACGCGGCGACCGTGCGACTCGATGTCAGCACCGACGCGGCCACGCTGGTGGTGACCAATCCGCTGCCGCTCGGCCCGCCCCCGCGGCACGACGCGGGCATGGGTGTGCGCGGCATGCGCAAGCGCACCGAACTGCTCGGCGGGTCGATCACCGCGGGCGCCGTCGACGACGGATGGACGGTGCGGGCGAGGTTCCCGCTCAAGTCCGGCGCGTGCTCGACGATCACGGCCTTGCTGCCAGGCATGCTCAAAACCAGACCCCAGGAGGACATGTGACGGCCGCCGCGCCGATCGAGAACCCGGTATCGGTGCTCGTCGTGGACGATCAGGAACTCGTCCGCGGCGGCCTGCGCCGGATCCTGCGCCGCCGCGACGGGTTCACCGTCAGTGAATGCGCCGACGGTGACGAGGTGGTGGCCGCCGTCGCCGCCGACCGTCCCGATGTGGTGCTGATGGACCTGCGGATGAAGCGGGTCGGCGGTATCGATGCGACACGGTTGCTGCGCGCTCGCCCCGACGCTCCGCCGGTGCTCGTCCTCACCACCTTCGACGACGACCAGTTGCTCTCGGGTGCGCTGCGCGCCGGCGCGGCGGGGTTCCTGCTCAAGGACTCACCCGCCGAGGACCTGATCCGCGCGGTGCGCACGGTGGCCGCGGGCGGCGCCTGGCTCGACCCGTCGGTGACCGGGCGGGTGCTCACCGCTTACCGGACCGTCAAACCGGCCGGGACCCGCACCGACAGCAGGCTCGGCGAACTCACCGCACGCGAGTACGAGGTGCTCGAATTGATCGGGCGAGGCCGGGTCAACAGCGAGATCGCCGCCGAACTCGGTATCTCGGAAGTCACCGTGAAAAGCCACGTAGGGCATATATTCGGCAAGCTGGACCTGCGTGATCGAGCCGCCGCGATCGTGTTCGCGTTTGACCACGGCGTGGTGGCACCGGGAGAATCCTCCTTCTGACGAGCAGGTCTTCGGGCATGCGAGAAGTGGGAGGCGGACGCTGGTGCAGGCACCTGGGTCACGGACGGGGAGCAGGTTCGGTCCGTACGAGTTGCGGTCGATGCTGGGCAAAGGCGGGATGGGCGAGGTCTACGAGGCCTACGACACCGGCAAGGACCGAGTGGTCGCCCTGAAGTTGCTGGCGGAGGAACTCGCGCAGGATCCGGCCTATCAGGTCCGGTTCCGCCGGGAGTCCCAGGCGGCGGCCAAGCTCGCCGAACCGCACATCATCCCGATCCACGACTGGGGCGTGATCGACGGGGTGCTGTTCATCGATATGCGTCTGGTCCCCGGCACCGATCTGCGGACGGTGCTGCACACGGATGGGCCGATGAGCCCCGATCGCGCGGTCGCGGTGGTCGAGCAGATCGCCGCCGCGCTCGACGCCGCGCACGCGGGCGGGCTGGTGCATCGCGACGTGAAGCCGGCCAACATCCTGGTGACACCCGCCGACTTCGCCTACCTCGCCGACTTCGGCATCGCCCACACCGAGGGCGACAGCGCGGTGACCCAGGCCGGGATGGCCATGGGCTCCTACATCTACATGGCGCCGGAACGCTTCGACGTCGGCCCGATCTCGCACCGCGCCGACGTCTACTCGCTGGCCTGCGTCCTGCACGAATGCCTCACCGGCGCCTCGCCGTTCCCCGCGGCCAGCATGAGCGTGCTGATCCGCGCGCACCTCTCGGAGACACCGCCGCGCCCCAGCGAGATCCTGCCCGGCCTGCCCGCGACCCTCGACGAGGTCATCGCACGCGGCATGGCCAAGGATCCGGCCGATCGGTACGCGAGCGCGGGTGCGCTCGCGGTGGCGGCGCGGGAGGCGCTGGCCGCGGCGATACAGGGTGGTGCGCCGATGCGGGCTCCCGGGTATCCGCAGCTCGGTGGGCACGCTCCCGCAGGCGCCTTCGGTCCCGCAGGTGCGGGATCGGGTGCCGTATTCGGTGCCGCGGGTGCGGCGGCCGGACCAGCTGGTGCGGCCGCCGGTGCCGCGGGCGCGGCGTTCGGTGCTGCGAACGGCGCCCGTCAGGTGCCGCCCGGTCCGGTGCCGGGACGTGCCATGCCGGGTGGATTCGCTGCGGGCGCCGCAGCCCAGAATGTGCCGCCTGGTGCGACGACTGGTGGGCGCGGTGTTCCTGCTGGTGCGACGGCGGGCGGCCGCAACGTTCCTGGTGGAACGCCGGCGGGTGCGCCTGGTGGACGCAATGCCCCCGGCGGGACCTCCTCGGGTCCGACGGCTGGCGGCCGCACTGTGCCTGGTGGCGCGCCCGCGGGTGCGACGACCGGTGGGCGCGGTGTGCCTGATGGCACGCCCGCCGGTGCGACGACCGGTGGCCGCGCGGTTCCCGGTGCGCCGGGGGAGGACGCGGCGGAGCCCGCGCCAACGCCGACCGGTGAGTTCCGTGTTGTCGGCGCGGTGACCGCGACCGGCGGCATCGAGACCTCACGCAGCCAGACGAGCGCGACCGGCGCCCAGCCGACGCTGATCATCCGCCCGCCTGCCGCCGCACCCGGCCCGGCCGAGACCACCGGTTTCCACCGCGTCCCGGTCGAGGGCACCGGCGAGATCTCCATCCCTGCGGTGATCCAGCCGACCGGCCCCACCGAGATCCGCCCCGCCGACACCTATTTCACCCCCCTTCCACCCGCGGACGGTGCCCCCGCCGCACCCGAGCCCCCACCGGCCTACACCCCGGACCAGGGCCTCCCGAAGATGCGCCCGTTCCCCGACGCACACCTCTACGACGGCCCCGAGCCCGGCGAAACCTCCGCCCCGGTCCCGACCCCGGCCCCACCGTTCCCCGCCCCCACCGGCTTCGTGCCGCCCGCCGACCCAGGCAGACAAGCCCCACCGCGCCTCGACGCACCGTCGGGCCCGGTCCCGCATCGCGCCGACCCCACCCGGCAGTACGGCGGCCCGATCCCGAACCCGGATCCCCGATTCGACTCTCCTGCCGAACGATTCGACGACGACAGCGCCAACCCCGGTGCCCGATTCGCGGCGCCGTCAGGGCAGCCGGACGATGGCGACCCGGCTGCACGCTTTGCGGCGCCGACCCAGCAGTTCGGCGGCCGAACCCCCGATCAGGACGCCCCATTCGGTTCCACGGCAGACCGATTCGGTGACGGCCCAGCCGACCTCTTCACTCCGCCGACCGAGCAGTACGGCGGCCGTCCGGCGCCGTCCGGCGACCCGCAGCGATTCGACGGTGCGAACCCCGATCCCCGGTTCGGCTCTCCGGCAGGGCAGTTCGATGATGAGTCGGCGAACCCGGCCGCGCGGTTCGCTCCCGCGCAGAAGTTCGACGGCGACGCCGCCGGACCGGACGGCCGATTCGGTGACGGTCCCGCCGACCTGTTCACCCCGCCGACCGAGCAGTACAGCGGACGCCCGGCGCCTGCCGACGACCCGCAGCGATTCGCGGCGACGCGGCACTTCGCTGCACCGGAGGGTGACTTCGCGCCGCCCACCGAGCAGTACGACCCGGCGGCCGTCGATGCGCAGCGGTCGGCCGCGACGCAGCACTTCGGTGGTGGGGGCGACTTCGCGCCTGCGACCGAGCAATACGACCCGATCGGGCTCGAAGCGCAGCGGTCGGCGCCGACCCAGCAGTACCAGGGCACGCCGCCCGGGGCCGACCGATTCGCGGCGTCGACGGAGCACTACGACGACCTGGACCCGCAGCGGGCGCAGGCGACTCGGCAATACCGGGGTGGCGCGGCGCCGTTCCCCGCGCATCAGGCGCCGCCGGACGACCCGGCGCGGTCGGCCGCGACCAGGCAGTACACCGGCCCGGCGCAGGACGCCTACGCGCAGCAGTACGACGATCCGAACAACGCCTACGGTGACCACGCCTACCGTGATCCCGCCTACGCCGCCGACCCGTACGATCCCGGCTACGCCCCGGATCCGTCCTGGCAGCAACAGGATTCGCGACGCGAGCGCTCGATGCTGCTGCCGGTCCTCGTCGGCGTCCTCGCCGTCGTGGTGGTGGCCATCGGTGGCGCGATCGGCTGGCGCCTGATGTCGGTCGCGGATTCGGCGGAGACCACGAGCGCCGCGCCGAGCTCGGTCGCCCCTGTCGGTGGTGCCGGTGGCGCATTGGCCACCACGGCCCCCCGCGCGACCACTGCCGCGCCGACCACTTCGGCGGGCCCGGTCACTCTGCCCGCCGGTGCGCAGCCATGCGAATCAAGCTCCGCCAGTGGCGCTTTCGGCAAGGCGGCGGTGGGCAGCACGGTGACCAGCTGCGGCTTCGCGGAAGCGGTCAGAGCCGCCTACGCGAGCGGTGGCTCGGGCACCGGCCCCCGGTCGGTGGTGGCGGCGAGCCCGGTCACCGGCCGCACCTACACGATGAACTGCGTGCCGGAGGGCAAGCTCGTCACCTGCACCGGTGGCGAGAACGCCGTGGTGTACGTCTACTGACACGAACCGGCCGCGGCCTCGAAACGAGACCGCGGCCGGGAGTTCGGGCTCAGCCCGCGGACGCCACCGCGACCACGGTGTCACCCAGCCGGGTGATCGTGGCCGGGTCGCTCCACGGGCCGGTGATCGAGACGCCGTCGGCCACCACATCGGCGCCCGCCTTGCGCAACCGATCCGCCATGTCCTGGTTGACGACCTCACCGGGCCCGGCCGTGATCACCGCGACCGGCTTGCCCTCGACCGTCGGCGCAGGCCCCGACCCGGAATGCGCCAGCCAGGCGATCACGCTCTCGGCCAGCGGCGACACCTCCATGCCCTCGTCGGAGAACAGCAGCACACCGTCGGCTTCCAGCGTCGAGCGGCGCAACTGGTTGGCGATCAACGGCCGCCCGACCTCGGTGTCGAGGTCGGCGCTGTAGGCGGGCAGGGTGTCGAGTTCGGCCAGCGTCACCACGTCGACATTGTTGCCGACCGCGACCCGCTGCGCCTCGGCCGCCAGCTGCGCCGCCGTGGAATCCTCGTCGGATTCGGCGACCAGTGCGAGGAGATACGACATCGGCCCTACCTCGCCCGCCGGACGATCTTCTGGGCGGCGGCCTCGATCGCCGCATCGTCGGCGGCACCGAGATCGATCACGCCGACCCCGGCGACCCGATCGGCCAGCGCGTGGTTCTTCTCCTTCAACCGCAGCAGGAAGTCCTCGGCGACATCGGATTTCCCGGTGCCGTGCCCGAGGACGACGAACGTCTGCGTGCCGATCTCCTCGAGCAGCGCGACAGCGAGATCGTCGAAGTACCGCAGATACACCTGATGATCGTCGTGCCCGGTGTGCCGCTCGACCGTGCGCAGATGCCGCGCGGCCGGATCATGGTTGCGCACATCGTGTTCGGTGTCACTGACCCCGGTCTTTCGCGTATGCGCGTGCACGATGCTCTCCTCGGCGGTTCAACTCGACGGTGTGACAGTGACTTTCACGCTCTTCATCAGCGGCTGATCGCTCTCGGTACTGAAATCGCCGATCGCGCACAGCACATTCATCTCCGGCATGTACCCGGCGGCGCAGCCCGGCGGAATGTCGTAGGGGACGACCTTGTACCGATGCAGCGAGCGGGTCGACCCGTCTCTGGCGGTGCTGGTGATGTCGACCTCGTCGAACTCCTTCAGCCCGCGCTCGCGCATATCGTGTTCGTTCATGAAGATCAGCGTGCGCAGGTTCTTCACGCCCCGATAGCGGTCGCTGTCGGAGTAGATGCTGGTGTTCCACTGGTCGTGCGAGCGCTGGGTCGCCAGCGTGAGCACGCCGGGCGGATTGATGGTGTCCGGCAGTGTCACCGTCGAGAACTCCGCCTTGCCCGACGGCGTCAGGAAGATCAGCTCGCGGGCGGGCTGGCGGATGCGGAAACCCAGCGGCAGCCGGACCCGGCGGTTGTAGTCCTCGAAGCCGGGCAGCACCTTCGACATGGTGTCGCGGATGCGGTCGTAGTCCTCGATGTAGTACTCCCACGGCGTCTTCGTCTCGGGCAGTGCGGCTTTCGCGATGCCGGCCAGGATCGCGGGCTCCGACAGCAGATGCGGTGACGCGGGCTTCTTCATGCCACGTGACATGTGCACCACGGCCATGCCGTTCTCCATCGACGTGATCTGCGGACCGCGGCGCTGGATATCGCGTTCGGTGCGGCCGATGCACGGCAGGATCAGCGCGCGCTTGCCGTGGATGACGTGGCTGCGGTTCAGCTTGGTACTGACATTGACCGTGAAGCCGCACTTCTGGAACGCGGCGAACGTGTAGGCGCTGTCGGGGGCGGCGGCGACGAAATTGCCGCCCATGCTGAGGAAGAACTCGAGCTTGCCCGCCTGCATCGCCTGGATCGTGCCGACCACGTCGTAGCCGTTCTCACGCGGCACATCGATCTTGCACACCTGCGCCAGCCGGTCGAGGAACTCCGTGGTCGGGTTGTTGGCGATGCCGCAGGTGCGATTGCCCTGCACATTGCTGTGCCCGCGCACCGGCGACGGGCCTGCGCCCTCGCGGCCCAGATTGCCGCGCAGGAGAAGCACATTGACGATCTCGCGGATCGTGTCGACGCCGTGCTCGTGCTGGGTGATGCCCAGGCACCAGCTGATGACGGTGCGGTCGGAGTCGCAGTAGATGCCCGCCGCTTTGCGGATCTCGTTCTCGCTCAAGCCCGATTGCCTTTGGATCTCCGCCCAGGTGGTGTCCTTGACCTCGCGCACGTAGTCGTCGAAGCCGGTGGTGTAGCGCTCGATGAACTCGTGATCGAGCGCCTTCGGGTCCGTCTCCGCTTCTTCCAGAACATGTTTGGCGATGCCGCGCATCAGCGCGAAGTCACCGCCGATGCGCACCTGCATGTTCATGGTGCTGGTCTTGGTGGCGTGGAAGGTGGCCATCGCGGCGAAGTCGTGCGGGATGATCGTATTGCGCGCGCCCGCCTCGACCAGCGGGTTGACGTGCACGATCTGGGCGCCGCGCTTGTGCGCCTCGGCCAGCGCGGTGAGCATGCGCGGCGCGTTGGACGCGGCGTTGATGCCCATCACGAACAGCGCGTCGGCCTTGTCCCAGTCCTCGATGTCGCAGGTGCCCTTGCCCGTACCGAGCGAGGCCTGCAGGGCGCGACCGCTCGCCTCGTGACACATGTTGGAACAGTCGGGCAGGTTGTTGGTGCCCAGTTCGCGCACCATCAGCTGGTAGAGGAACGTGGCCTCGTTGCCGAGCCTGCCGGAGGTGTAGAAGGCGGCCAGGTTGGGGTCGGGCAGTTCGCGCAGCGCCTTGCCCACCATCTCGAACGCGTCGGGCCAGCTGATCGGCACGTAGTGGTCGGTCTCGGCGTCGTAGACCATCGGGTGGGTGAGCCTGCCCTGGTCCTCCAGGTCGTAGTCGCTCCAGGTGGCCAGCTCGCTGACGGTGTGCTCGGCGAAGAACTCCGGGGTGCAGCGCTTGTGGGTCATCTCCCAGGTGACGTGCTTGATGCCGTTCTCGCAGACGTCGAGCAGCAGGCCGTCGGTCGCGTCGGGCCAGGCGCAGCCGGGACAGTCGAAGCCGTGCGAGGCGTGGTTCATCTCGAGGATGGCCTTGGTCCCGATGAGCGGCTCGTGCTCCTTCAAGACCATGAACTTGCCGACGGCCATCGCGGCGCCCCAGCCCGCGGCGGGGTGGTGGTAGGGCTTGACCTTCGGTACGGCGTCACGATCCGCGGCGCCGCTCGGGCCGCTGTCCGGGTCGTACGAGGTGAACGGACCGTCAGCCATGACATGTTCCCTTCGACGAGAGTACGAAGCCTGTCGGTGCCCGCTTGGGATTCTCTACCGCCGAGGTCACGGAGTGGCGTAGGCCTGGTTCCGGCCCACCGACCGCGTGTCGCGGGCGACCGGTCGAGTCTGCGCCCGCGCGCGCCCCGCCGCGTCCAAGACCGACTTGCGAGCACCCGATAGGCCGCGCTTATCACCCTAGATGAGGGTGCCGAAAATCACCTCCCACCTGCGTCGACGTGGTTTGACGCGCACATCGGCGGTCGTGGACGATGGTTCATCGGCCCAGGGGACATCGCCCCGTGACCGACCCTTCGGAGGAACCACGTTGCGCACCATGTCGACCCTGGCGCGCCCGCCGATGCGACGGTTCGTCACCGACATCGATCACCTGCCCGCCGCCAGGGTGTTCGTCGGCCTGGCGATCCCCGGCCTGATGCTGATCGCCGCGGGCCGCACCGACCTGCTCATCTACGCTGTGTTCGGCTCCTTCACCGGCATGTACGGCTTCGCCGAGTCGCCACGGCAGCGGCTGATCCATCAGAGCGAGGCCGCGGTGATGCTGGTCGGCGCCGTCGGCGCGGGCATCCTGCTCGCCCGCCTGCACGCCTCGCCCGCCGTGCTGGTCTCGGCGGTGGCCGCCTTCGCCGCGGTGGCCTCGCCGATCACCGACCGGCTCGGGTTGCGGCCGGAGGGCCCGTTCTTCGGGATCTTCGCGTTCGGGGCGATCGCGATGGTGGCGGGCACCCAGCCCGATCCGCTCCTGGCGCTGGTGATCTGTACGTGCACCGCCGTGCTGTGCGTCGCGGTCGGCTGGTTCGAGTCCACCGGCCGGGAGCGCCGGGCAGGCGCCTGCGCCCCGCGCACGACGATCCCGCCGCACCGGACCGGCCGGGTCTCGTTCGTCCAGGCGGGCCGCTACGCGCTGGCGATCTCGATCTCCGGCGGCATCGGGCTGCTGCTCGGCGTCGGCCACGCCAACTGGGCGATGGCGGGCGCCGCGGTGCCGCTGGCCGCGGCGACCTCCCGCGACCGGATCACCCGTGGCCTGCACCGGGTCGTCGGCACCTTCGTCGGTCTCGCGGTCACCGCGCCGCTGCTGATCCCCGGCCCGAGCCCGGCGATGCTGGCGCTGGCGATCATCGCGCTGCTGTATCCGACCGAGCTGTTCATGGCCCGCCACTACGCGGTCGCGCTCGGGTTCTTCACCCCGCTCATCATGGCCATGACGGAACTGGCCGAGCCGACCGATCCGCTGGCCCTGCTCACCGACCGCGGCGTGGACACGGTGATCGGTGTCGCGGTGGGAATAGCTGTCGCGCTACTGATCCGCGAACCGGCGGCGAACTCCGGCCCGACCTGCGAGACGCCGGTATGCGAATCGTTGCATACTGTCGGCATGGCTGATGACAACCAGTGGTACTACTGCATCAAGCACCATAAGGCCGAACAGGGCAAGACCTGCTGGTACGGCGACCGGATGGGCCCGTACCCCGACCAGGCCACCGCCGAGCGGGCACTCGAGATCGCGCGGGCACGCAACAAAGCCGCCGACGACGCCGAGGACGACTGACCGCGGGGGCGCATGCTGTTCCGTCAGCTCGAGTACTTCGTCGCCCTCGCCCGCGAACGGCACTTCGCCCGCGCGGCCGCGGCCTGCTACGTCTCCCAGCCCGCCCTGTCCGAGGCGATCCGCGAACTCGAACACGAGCTGGGTGTTCCGCTGGTCCGGCGCGGGCGCACGTTCGAGGGACTCACCCTGGAGGGGGAGCGACTCGTGCTGTGGCCAGGCGGATTCTCGCCGACCGCGCTGGTCACGGCGGTCGCCGAACCCGCTTCGGTGCTCACCACCGCGCTCGACCGCACCGCGCGGGAGCTCGACTTCGCCACCCTCGATCGAATTCAGCTATGACCCGGCAACTGTCGAGTACTGTGCATCGGCATGGGCGCACGGTTGCTGCTGTCTGCGGTCACTCGTCTGCTCGGCTCATCGGTCATCGGCCTGGCTGTCGGGCTGATCGTCGGGTCCCTGCGCGAGCCCCCGCTGGGTGTGCTGACCGGGATAGTCACGGCGGCAACCGTTTTCGTGATCGTCGGGTGGACAGTGCTGTGGCCGATGAGCCCTGGTCGCACGCGGCAGGTTGCCCGCAGGGAGGACTTCCAGCCGTTCATCGAGGAATTGTCGGTCGTCGCCGCCACGCTGAGCGGGCTGGTCGGCATCGTGGTGGTCCTCGTGCTGCGGCACTCCGAGTCCGGCGAGATCGCGGCGGCGATCGCGCTGGGCGGGGTGTTCATGACCTGGGCTGCGGTGCATCTGATGTACGCGGCCCGCTACGCCTACCTCTACTACCGGTCGCCCGCCGGTGGGATCGACTTCAACATGCAGCGGGACCCGGACTACCGCGACTACTTCTACTTCAGCTACAACCTCGGCATGACCTACCAGGTCTCCGACACCAACGTCAGCGACGAGACGATCCGAGCGGTCGCACTGCGCCACTGCCTGCTGTCGTACGCTTTCGGCACGGTCATTCTCGCGACGACGATCAACCTTGTCGCCGGCTTCGCGACCGGTTAGGCGAGGACACGTGATGAGCAGAGTCACCGCACGGCGCAAGACGACCCGGCTGTCCCCGGCCGGGCGGATCCAGCGACCCGACACCCTCGCGGTGGAGGAACCGCTGGAGATCCGCGTCGACGGGCAGTCGCTCACCGTCACCATGCGCACCCCGGGCAACGACATCGACCTGGTGCACGGATTCCTCTTCGGCGAGGACATCATCGGCTCGGCCGACGACGTCGTGAGCGCGCGCTACTGCGCGGGCACCGACAGCGAAGGACGCAATACCTACAACGTCCTCGACATCCGCCTGCGCGCGCCGGTCCCGCTGCATACCCGCAACTTCCTCACCACCGGCTCCTGCGGGCTCTGCGGCAAGTCCGCGCTCGACGAGGTGCGCACGCACACCCGCTACCCGATCCCGCACGACACCGCGCTCGTCGCCACCGACACCCTGGGCGGGCTGCCGAAACAGCTGCGCGCCGGGCAGAAGCTCTTCGAGGCCACCGGCGGCCTGCACGCGGCCGGCCTGTTCACCGCCGACGGCACCCTGGTCGCACTGCGCGAGGACATCGGCAGGCACAACGCCGTCGACAAGGTGATCGGCTGGGCGGTGCGCGAGAACCGGATCCCGGCGCACGAGCTGATCCTCGTCGTCAGCAGCCGCGCGTCCTTCGAGCTCGCCCAGAAGGCGGTGATGGCAGGCATCCCGATCCTGGCCGCGGTGTCGGCGCCGAGTTCGCTCGCCGTCGATCTGGCCGCCGAGTCGGATCTGACGCTGGTGGGTTTCCTGCGCGGGGAAACGATGAATATCTACACCGGTGAACACCGTCTGACCTGAGTGTTTCGCGGTCGAAGTGTGCGTTCGGCCATACTGCCCAGTACGGTGTCGGAACTGCTACCCCGGCACCGAAGCCCGGGGGGAGTTTAGAAACGAAGATGCTTCACATGATGACGAAAGACCGAGGTCCTGTCCCAACGGTGCTCGCCGCGCTGCTCGGGGCCGTCGTCCTGTTCGTGGCCGGCTGCGGCGGCGAGCCGAAGTCCTCGACCGCGCAGACCACGACCACGACCGCCGCAGCGGTGGATCCCGGTGCGGGTGCGGGCAACTTCTCGATCGCGGTACCCGGCAGCCTGGCCGGCGACTTCGCCGCGCTCCAGCAGGGCTTCCGCGGCAGCCTCGGCCTGGCGATCATGCCGGTCGACGGCGAGAAGATGGTCACCTTCGGCACCTGGACCACGGGCCCGGCCTGGTCGACCATCAAGGTGCCGCTGGCGATCGCAGCGCTACGCAACAACGCGTCGTACAGCACGACCGCGACCGCCGCCATCACCGCCTCCGACAACGGGGCCGCCGACACGCTGTGGCAGTCGCTCGGCTCAGGCGCCGCGGCGGCCGAGTCCGTGCAGAACGTGTTGCGCGAAGGCGGCGACACCAATACCACCGTGCCCGCGGTGCGCACTCGTTCCGACGCCTCGATCTACGGCCAGGCCGAATGGTCGCTGGCCGATCAGGTGCGTTTCGCCGCGCACCTGCCGTGCCTGCCGCAGAGTCAGCGCGTGGTCGGTCTCATGCAGCAGATCGTGGCGAGCCACCGCTGGGGCCTCGGCGCGTTCGGCAGTGCCGAATTCAAGGGTGGATGGGGACCTGATCCCTCGGGGAAGTACCTGGTCCGCCAGTTCGGTCTCATCGATTCGCCCTCGGGCCGGATCGCGATCGCCTTCGCCGCGCAACCGGATTCGGGCGCCTTCGCCGACGGCATGACCATGCTGGACAAGATGGCGACCCTGATCTCGGGTCACCTCGGCGAACTGGCCGGAGGCAACTGCCCCTGATCACCGCCGGTGCGGCAAGATGAACGCCATGCGCATCGGAGTCTTGACCGGAGGCGGAGACTGTCCAGGCCTGAACGCGGTGATCCGGGCTGTAGTCCGCACCGCGAACGGCCGCTACGGCGACTCGATCGTCGGGTTCGAGGACGGCTGGCGCGGCCTGCTAGAAGACCGCAAGATCCGCATCCTCAACGACGACCGCACCGACCGGCTGCTCACCAAGGGCGGCACCATGCTCGGCACGGCGCGCACCAACCCCGACGTGCTGCTCGCCGGGCTCGGCCGGATCAAGCAGACCCTCGACGACAACGGCATCGAAGCATTGATCCCGATCGGCGGCGAGGGCACGCTGACCGCGGCGAGCTGGCTCTCCGACGAGGGCGTTCCGGTGGTCGGCGTGCCCAAGACCATCGACAACGACATCGACTGCACCGACGTCACATTCGGCCACGACACCGCCCTGTCGATCGCCACCGAGGCCATCGACCGCCTGCACACCACCGCCGAATCCCATCAGCGGGTGATGCTGGTCGAGGTGATGGGCCGGCACGCGGGCTGGATCGCGCTGAACTCCGGCATCGCCGCGGGCGCGCATCTGACCCTGGTGCCCGAGGAGCCGTTCGACGTGGCGCAGGTGTGCGCGCTGATCAAGAGCCGCTTCCAGCGCGGCGACAAGCACTTCATCTGCGTGGTCGCCGAGGGCGCGCATCCCGCACCCGATTCCGGCTTCGCGCTGCGGGAGGGCGGGATCGACGAGTTCGGCCACGAGCGGTTCACCGGCGTCGCCCAGCAGTTGGGTTCGGAGATCGAACGCCGCATCGGCAAGGAAGTCCGCACCACCGTGCTCGGTCACGTGCAGCGCGGCGGCAGTCCGACGCCCTACGACCGTATCCTCGCGACCCGGTTCGGTGTGCACGCGGCGGAGGCGGTGCACGCGGGGCACTTCGGGCAGATGGTGGCCCTGCACGGCACGAACATCGGGCTCGTGCCGCTGTCGGAAGCCACCAAGCAGCTCAAGCGGGTTCCCGCCGAGCGGCTCAGCGAGGCGAAGGCCTTCTTCGGCTGAGCCGCTGCGGTCCTCGACTTTTCGGTGCGCGTCGGTACCGTTGCCGTATGCGCACCGGTCGAGTGATCGTTTCGGTTCTGTTCGTCGTCGCCGCGCTGGTGACGGGGTGTTCCTCGGACGAGGAAGCGGGGCCCGCGGTCCAGGGGCCGTGGCACGGTGACATCGAGGTGCCGGGTCAGCCGATCTCGATCGGGGTGACCTTCGCCGAGAACGGCTCGGCCACCATCGACATCCCGGTGCAGGGCGTGCGCGCCGCGACGTTGAAAGATGTGCGCACCGAACCCGATCGGGTCGAGTTCACGATTCCCGACGTGCCGGGCGATCCCGGGTTCCGCGGCAAACTCGACGGCGAGCAGATCGCCGGTGACTGGGTGCAGTCCGGCCAGACGACGCCGCTGGTGCTGCACCGCGGCCAGGTCGAGGGCCTCGCCCGCCCGCAGGACCCGAAACCGCCGTACCCGTATCGCAGCGAGGACGTCACCTACCGCAACGGCGACATCACCATCGCGGGCACCCTCACCGAACCCGAAGGCACAGGTCCATTTCCGGCCATTCTGCTGATCACCGGCAGCGGCCCGCAGGACCGCGACGAAGACCTGATGGGCCACCGCCCGTTCCTGCTGCTGGCCGACACCTTCACCCGCGCGGGCTACGCCGTGCTGCGCACCGACGACCGCGGCGTCGGCGGCACCAGCGGAAAACTCGACGACGCCACCTACGCCGACCTGGCCGGGGACGCGGCTGCCGGGGTCGCGTTCCTGCGCGATCGCCCCGAGATCGACCCGGCGAAGGTCGGGTTGTTCGGGCACAGCGAGGGCGGTTATCTCGCCCCGCTGGTCGCCGCCCGTCCCGACAGCAATGTCGCGTTCGCGGTGCTCATGGCCGGGCCATCGGTGGTCGGCGCCGATGTGCTGATCGAGCAGAACAAGGTCATCATGGCCGCGGCGGGCGAACCGCAGGACAAGATCGACGAGCAGGTCGACTACGTCACCCAGTGGTCGACACTGCTGCGCTCCGGCGACATCGACGGGGCCAAGGCCTTCGCCCAGCAGCACAACGATTCGCTGCCCGCCGAGGAACGCGCGCCGCAGGAGGCCGTCGATTCCTTCAACACCCCGTACATGGCCTCGTTCATCACCTACGACCCGAAACCGGCGCTGGAAGCGCTGCGGATTCCCGTGCTCGCCTTCTTCGGCGAGAAGGACCAGCAGGTCCTCGTGTCCCAGAACGAAGAGCCGATGCGGGCCAACCTGGCGGGCGACCCCGACGCGACCGTGTACACCTTTCCCGGCCTCAACCACCTGATGCAGCCCACCGAGACCGGCAAACCCAGCGAATACGCCACCATCGAGACCACCATCGACCCGGCCGTGCTGACCTACGTCACCGACTGGCTCACCCAGCACATCCCGCCCCGTTAGGGCTTACATAGACTGCTAGGCATGAGCGCACCCACGGTCGAGTTGATGGATTACGCCGATGTCATCTCCCGGTACGAGCCGGTGCTCGGCATGGAGGTCCACGTCGAGTTGTCCACGGCGACCAAGATGTTCTGCGGTTGCCCCACCGAGTTCGGCGCCGAACCCAATACCCAGGTGTGCCCGGTGTGCCTCGGCCTGCCCGGCTCGCTGCCGGTCGTCAACGAGAAGGCCGTCGAGTCGGCCATCCGGATCGGTCTCGCGCTGAACTGTTCGATCACCCCGTGGGGCCGGTTCGCGCGCAAGAACTACTTCTACCCCGATCAGCCCAAGAACTACCAGATCAGCCAGTACGACGAGCCGATCGCGACCGAGGGCTACCTCGACGTCGTCCTCGACGACGGCTCCACCTTCCGGGTGGAGATCGAGCGCGCGCACATGGAGGAGGACACCGGCAAGTCGCTGCACGTCGGCGGCGCGACCGGACGCATCCACGGCGCCAGCCACTCGCTGCTCGACTTCAACCGGGCGGGCGTGCCGCTGATCGAGATCGTCACCAAGCCGATCACCGGCGCCGGTGAGCGCGCGCCCGAGGTGGCCCGCGCCTACGTCACCGCGCTGCGCGAGGTGCTGCGCTCGCTGAATGTCTCCGACGTGAAGATGGAGCAGGGCTCGCTGCGCTGCGACGCCAACGTCTCGCTGATGCCGGTGGGCGCCAAGGAATTCGGCACCCGCACCGAGACCAAGAACGTGAACTCGCTCAAGAGCGTCGAGGTCGCGGTGCGCTACGAGATGCGCCGTCAGGCGGCCGTGCTCACCGCGGGCGGCGAGATCGTCCAGGAGACCCGTCACTTCAACGAGGCCGACGGGTCGACCTCCGCGGGTCGCCGCAAGGAGACCGCCGAGGACTACCGCTACTTCCCCGAGCCGGACCTCGAGCCGGTCGCCCCGGACGCCGACTGGGTCGACGAGCTGCGCGCCACCATCCCCGAGTACCCGTGGCTGGTCCGCGCGCGTATCCAGGCCGAATGGGGTCTGTCCGACGAGGTCATGCGCGACCTGGTGAACGCGGGCGCCCTCGACCTGATCATCGCCACCGTCGAGGCGGGCGCCCCCGCCAACGAGGCCCGCTCCTGGTGGGTCGCCTACCTGACCGAGAAGGCCAAGGAACGCGAGGTCGCCCTCGCCGACCTGCCGATCACCCCCGCCCAGGTGGCCGAGGTGATCAAGCTGGTCGAGGCCAAGACCGTCAACAACAAGGTCGCCAAGCAGGTCGTCGATTTCGTCCTCGCCGGTGAGGGCGAGCCCGCCGCGATCGTCGAGGCCAAGGGTCTGGGCATGGTCAGCGACGACACCGCCCTGCAGGCCGAGGTCGAGAAGGCCCTCGCCGCCAACCCGGACATCGCCGAGAAGATCCGCTCCGGCAAGGTCCAGGCCGCGGGCAAGATCGTCGGCGACGTCATGAAGGCCACCCGTGGCCAGGCCGACGCGGCCAAGGTCCGCGAATTGGTGCTCGCCGCCTGCGCGTAAGCCTGAAAAAGGACCGCCCCCACCGGAATCCGGTGGGGGCGGTTCGCTTTAATCCGGGCCGCCTGCGCCGCCCTGTGGGGGCGGGATGCGCACGACGCGGTCGTCGAATTCGCCCGGTTCGCCGTCGGTCTTGTTGGTGGTGGTCACCCAGACGCTGCCGTCGGCGCTGGCCGAGGCGCCGAGGAGCCTGCCGTACTTGTCCTGGGCGATCAGGGTGGGCGCGGTGCTGACGGCGAAGGTGTTGGGGTCGGCGCCGACCGCGGCCAGCGCCTTGCCCGCGCCGAGGGCCACGGCGACGCCGTCACCGGTGGCGGTGCAGCCGCCGACGCCGGGACGATCGGGCCAGGTCCAGGAGACGGTCAGCGTGCCGTCGGCGCCCAGGTGCTGGAGCCGGTCCTCGGCGGCGGTGCGGTCGGTGACCCACATGCCGTCCTTGCCGTCGCGGCACAGGTCACCGGCCGAACCGATGCCCGAGGCGACGACCTGCGGAATGTTGGCGCCCGACGACGGTGACTCCAGGCGCAGCACCTTGCCGCCGAGCGAACCGGGATCGGCCGCCGCGCCGGGGTTTCCGGCGTCACCGGTGAGCACCAGCAGCTGGGTCGGCGTGGCCCATTCGATGGCGCCGCGATTCCCGGTGGCGCCCTTGGGGATTCCGGTGAGGATCTCCTTGGGCGCGCCGCCGTTCTTGGACAGCCGGACCACCCGGTTGTCGCTGCCGGTGGTGATGTAGGCGTACATCAGCCCGTCCTCGCCGAACGTGGGGGACAGCACGATGTCGGAGATGCCGCCGTCACCGGATCCGTCGACCGCCACGCTCGCGACCTCCACCGGAGTCTCCTGTGGCGTGCTCGCGTCGACCGGGGTGACCTGGAGAATGCGGCCGGTGCGCCGCTCGGCCACCAGCGCGCCGTCGCCGACCGGGATCAGCCCGGCCGCCGAGTCCAGACAGGTGGCGATGACGTTCGGATCGGGGTCGATGCACGGACCGGTCGGCCGCGGCACCTCCGACGGCGAATCCTGCGGCTTCTTCGGCTCCGCGTTGGACCCGCCCAGCGACGGCTCGGTGGTGAACGGGCTCGACGCCGACTCGTCGAACCGGGCGCACCCGGCGACCAAGACGGTGCCCAGCGCCAACCCGACTGCCACGCGGCCCGCGAATACCGAACTCATGCCAGAGACGTTACCGGCAGTCGAGCGGGGCTGACACGCCTGATCCGGGGAAGACCGGCACACCACGACGGCACGTCATAAGGTGACACCCGTGAGCGAGAAGTCGAATGACACACCGCAGGCCGACGGGTCGTCGCAGACCGGACCGGCCGCGTCGTCGGCGGGTCGCCCGGTGACCAGCCCCTACGATTCGCCGACGACACAGATGCCGAAACCGGATCTGCACAAGGATATTCCGCGCACCGACGAGGACCTCGGTCTCGACCCCGGTGACGAGGTGCCCACCGCGAGCGCGGCGCACATCGACGGCAAAGGCGACGACGGCTACGGCTACGCCGCGACCATCCCGCCCGCGGCCGCGGCCTCGGCGGGCACGGTGCGACTGCAGCGCCGCAACCGGGAACCCCGCCGCGGCACCCTCGACCTCGGCCTGTTCGTGCTGCGCCTGGTCGTCGGCTACACCTTCATCTACCACGGCCTGCAGAAGCTGACCGGCTGGTTCCACGGCCCCGGCCTCGACGGCACCAAAACCATGATGGAGAGCGGCGGCTGGGACTACCCGTCGCTGGCGACGGCCCTGGTGATCGCCGGCGAACTGGGCGGCGGCATCCTGCTCGTCCTCGGCCTGGCCACCCCGCTCGCCGCGGGCGCCGTGCTCGCCACGATCCTGAACGCGTGGATGTGGAAGCAGGGCATGGTCCCCGGCTTCCAGTACAACGCCGCGACCCCCACCGGCGTGGAGATCGACTCCATCCTGGCCGGCGCGTCCCTCGCGATCATCCTTACCGGCCCCGGCCGCTGGTCCTTCGACCGCGCCCGCGGCTGGGCCACCCGCCCAGCCTGGGGTTCCTTCACCGTGGTCCTGCTCGCCGTCGCCGCCGCGATCGCCACCTACTGGTTCCTCCACGGCGGCAACCCCTTGAAGGGCATCGGCCCCTTCAGCTGAGTTCCGACGGCTGCGGCGGTGCGGGTTCGGCCATGTGCGCGGTCATCGTGGTGCGCAGATCGGCCAGGAACTCCTCGAACCGCCGCAGCTCCTCGGGCGAATATCTATCCATCACCGCGTCCACGACCTTCGCGCCGAGCGGGCCGAAGAACTCGTCGGCGAGGGTCTGGATGCGCGCGGTACTGCGCAGCGTGATGACGCGCCGGTCGTCGTGCTCGCGGCTGCGCACGATATGACCCGCCTGCTCGAGCCGGTTCAACAGTGCGGTGGTCGCGCTGTTGGACAACGAGATCCGCTCGCTGAGCCGCGCCGGTGAGAGCGTGCCCCCGCGTTCCTCGGCGGTGAGGATCTCGATCAGCGCCTCGGCGTCGGTGGAGTGCAACCCGAGCCAGTTCGCGAACCGGCGGGTGAACTCGCGATAGTTCGCGCCGTAGGCCCGCAGGCCCTCTTGGAGCCGTTCGTGCTGGGCGCGAGCGTCCGACGGACTCATGGGTTCCTTTCGCATCGTTTGACATCCTATTGCCCGGAATCTACTTTGACTATGGAAATATTCCACCATGGAAATAGGAGATGCGATGAGTCAAGAGTCATCCATCCGCCGATGGCTCGGCCTGATCGCCATCGCCCTCGGCGTAGCCCTGATCGTGGTCGACACCACGATCGTCAACGTGATCATCCCGTCGATCATCGAAGATCTGGAGACGGGTTCGACCGAGGCGCAATGGATTCAGGAGTCCTACGCGATCGTGTTCGCGGCGCTGCTGCTGGTGGTCGGGCGGATCGCCGACATCGTCGGCGCGCGGCGGGTGTTCGTCGCCGGCGTGATCGTCTTCGGCGCGACCAGCATCCTGGCCGGGCTCGCACCCGGCGGCGGACTGCTGATCGTGGCGCGATTCCTGCAGGGCGCGGGCGCCGCGATGATCCTGCCGACCTCGCTGGCCCTGCTCAATGCCACCTTCACCGGCAAAGCGCGTGGTCAGGCGTTCGCGATCTGGGGTTCGACGATCGGCGCCGCCGCCGCGCTCGGCCCGCTGCTCGGTGGCTGGCTGGCCGAGCATGTGTCGTGGCGCTGGGCATTCGGCATCAATGTGCCGCTGGCTGTGCTGATCGTGGTCGGTGTGCTGGCGTGCATCGCGCCATCGCCGAAGGTCGCGGGCAGGCTCGACGTGCTCGGCTCGATCCTGTCGGTGCTCGGTCTCGGGCTGCTGGCCTTCGGCCTGGTCGAAGGGCGTACGTACGGCTGGATCACCACCGTCCATCCGCTGGGCATCGGCGGCTTCACCTGGGACAGCGGGCCGTCGCCGGTGCTGGTGGCGCTCGTGCTGAGCGTGCTCGCGCTGGCCGGTTTCGTGGTGCGGCAGGTGCTGCTGCGCCGCGGCCCCGACGCGGACAAGGCCCTGATGGACCTGCGCCTGTTCTCGCTGGCCTCGTTCCGCAACGGCAATATCGCCACGCTGATCATCGGGCTCGGCGAGTTCGGCATCGTCGCGGTCATGCCGCTGTGGTTGCAGTTCACCCTCGGCTACAGCGCCGTGCAGGCCGGCCTGGCGCTGGTGCCGATCGCCATCGGCAGCTTCATCGCCAGCGGCGCCAGCTTCGGCATGGCGGGCAAGGCGTCACCGCTGAACATGGTCCGGCTCGGGCTCGCGCTCGAGGTCGTCGGCCTGGCGGCACTGGCCTTCTTCGCCGCCACCGACAGTTCCTGGTGGGCGATCTCGCTGATCCTGTGCGTGTACGGCATCGGCGTCGGATTCGCGACGGCCCAGGTGACCAATGTGGTGCTCGCCGACATTCCCGAGAACGACAACGGCCAGGCCTCCGGCATCCAGAGCGCCTTCCGCCAGCTCGGTTCGGCACTCGGCATCGCGGTGCTCACCACGGTCTTCTTCACCACACTGAGCTCGCAGGTCGACAACCACCTCACCGCCGCCGGCATGCCACCGGCTCAGTCGCAGCAGTACGCGTACGCCGTCACCAGCAGTGCGGGCGCGGCGATCGAAGGCTTTGCCGCCCAACCGGAGACGCGGGAGATCGCCGAGGCGGGCCGCACGGCTATGACCGACGGCATCACCCTCGGCGGCTACCTCGCCGCGGGCTTCGTCCTCCTCGGCCTGATCGCCACCGCCCTCATTCCGTCACGTACGGGCGAGCCTGATCCGCCTCTCCGCGACTTGGCCGTGGCTTCGAAGATCGGCCGTTAGTTCTCGGGCATGCGGTGAGTGGGTCCAGATTCTGGGGGTACCCGGCGAGTTACCCATGTAGGTACGAGATCAGTGGTAGCTGATTCGACAATAACGGCGTCCCCCGGACTAGGGGACGCCGTTCTTGTTCTGTCACCTACGGCAACTGGCGGACGGCGCCCTTGTCGGCGGAGGTCGCGAGGGCGGCGTACGCACGCAGCGCGGTCGTCACCGGACGATCGCGGTTCGCCGGCTGCCACGGACGCTCGGAGGTTTCCATCTTCGCGCGGCGCTCGGCGAGAACCTCGTCGGAGACCAGCACTTCCAGCGCCCGGGTGTGCACGTCGATGCGGATGCGGTCACCGTTCTCGATCAGGCCGATGACACCGCCGGACGCGGCCTCGGGGGAGACGTGCCCGATCGACAGACCCGAGGTGCCACCGGAGAAACGGCCGTCGGTGATCAGCGCGCACACCTTGCCCAGGCCCAGGCCCTTGAGGAACGAGGTCGGGTGCAGCATCTCCTGCATACCCGGACCACCCGCGGGACCTTCGTAGCGGACGACGACCACGTCACCGGGCTGGATCTTCTTGCCCAGGATCATCGACACCGCCTCCTCCTGCGACTCGACCACCACGGCCGGGCCTTCGAAGGTGAACAGTTCCTCGTCGATGCCCGCGGTCTTGAGGATCGCGCCGTCGGGGGCGATATTGCCGCGCAGCACGCACAGCCCGCCTTCGACGGTGTAGGCATGCTCGATGTCACGGATGCAACCACCGGCGGCATCGGTGTCGAGCGAGGACCAGCGGTTGCTGGTGGAGAACGGCTCGACGGTACGCACGCCACCGGGCGCGGCGTGGAACAGCTCCAGCGCCTCGTCGGAAGCCTTGCCGGAGCGGATGTCCCAGGTGTCGAGGAATTCCTCGTAGTTCGCGGTGTGCACGGTGGTCACGTCGGTCTCGAGCAGCCCGCCGCGACGCAGCTCACCGAGGATGGCCGGGATGCCACCGGCGCGGTGCACGTCTTCCATGTGGTAATCCGAGTTCGGCGAGACCTTCGACAGGCACGGCACCCGGCGGCTGATCTCGTCGATGGTCTGCAGATCGAAGTCGATCTCGCCTTCCTGCGCGGCGGCGAGGGTGTGCAGCACCGTGTTGGTGGAACCGCCCATGGCGACGTCGAGGGCCATCGCATTGCGGAAGGCCTTGGCATTGGCCACGTTTCGCGGCAGGACCGACGCGTCGTCGTCCTGGTACCAGCGCTTGGCGATATCGACGATGACTGTGCCCGCCCGCTCGAACAGCGCGCGCCGCGCCGAATGCGTGGCCAGCGTGGAACCGTTGCCGGGCAGCGCGAGTCCGAGCGCCTCGGTCAGGCAGTTCATCGAGTTCGCGGTGAACATGCCCGAACACGAACCACAGGTCGGGCACGCCGACCGCTCGACCTCGTCGAGGCCCTCGTCGGACACGGCCTGGCTCGCGCTCGCGGAGATCGCGCTCACCAGGTCGAGCGGCGCGTGCGCGACACCGTCGACGACCACGGCCTTACCGGCCTCCATCGGACCGCCGGAGACGAACACGGCGGGGATGTTGAGGCGCATCGCGGCATTGAGCATGCCGGGAGTGATCTTGTCGCAGTTGGAGATACACACCAGCGCGTCGGCGGTGTGCGCGTTGGCCATGTACTCGACCGAGTCGGCGATGATCTCGCGCGACGGCAGCGAGTAGAGCATGCCGCCGTGACCCATGGCGATGCCGTCGTCGACGGCGATGGTGTGGAACTCACGCGGCACGCCACCGGCGGCGCGCACGGCTTCGGCGACGATGTCGCCCATGTTCTTCAGGTGCACGTGACCGGGAACGAACTGCGTGTAGGAGTTCGCGATCGCGATGATCGGCTTGCCGAAGTCGGAGTCGGTCATACCGGTCGCGCGCCAGAGCGAGCGGGCGCCCGCGGCATTGCGGCCGATGGTGGTGGTGCGTGAACGAAGCGGTGGCATGGGTGTCCTCGTAAATGTCGCTGGGTGCGTCCAAGCCTGCGCGCAGGGGGCTGACCTGCGGGGCGCGGTGCGAGTGCGCGGTGCGTCCGGCAACCGTGCACGTTACTCCGGCGGGCGGTGGTCGCGTCGCGCCGGGAGTCCGTGCAGGGGTGATGGAACCGGGGCTCGAGGCGGGAGTGTCGCTCCGGAGGGTGTCGCCGCGGTGGTGCCGTCGGCGCGGGGTGCCCGGTCGCCGTCAGCTTACCGGTGCAACCGCGCTCGGCGCCGTGCCGATTCCCGCGGTGACCGAGTCGGCGGTCACTGCTCGGTGTCGGGCTCCTCGGCCTTCGCCCTCTCGGCCTCCTCGGCCTTCGTCTTCTCTGCCTCGACGGCTCGCTCGGCGGCGACGCGTTCGGCCTCGGCCTGCTCGGCGGCGGCGAACACGTCGGGCAGGCGCCCACCGGAGGCGTCGATCAGTTCACGCAGCCGGTCGTAGCTCACCGCGGGCAGCTTGACTTCGGAGTCGTCGGCCAGGCGGGCTTTGACGGAGCCGCGCTGGGGGATGCTGATGCCCTTGACCTGTGCCCAGTCGAGGTGCTTCTTGCCGAACATCGAGCTCAGCTCGAGCCCGGCGTCCGACACCGTGGTGTGCGTCCGGGCGACCCAGAACACCGCGATGACCGGCAGCAGCAGCAGCCACCACAGTGCGGCGGGCCAGCCGACGAACGGGAAGAACACGCAGAACGCCAGCACCAGCACACCGATGTAGGCCAGGCGCGGCACCCCGATCACGTGCACGCCCGGTGTCGGGGTGTTCGCCTTGCGCGGCACCAGCAGCCAGACGACGACCGCGGTCGGCACGAGCAGGCCGATCCGCAGGCCGAGCGACCAGTCCTGCACGGTGCCGACGACGACGAAGATCAGGTACCCGAGCACCACCGCGGCGATCGCCGCGAGTCGGCCCGGACTCGCCGAGCGCAGACCGCCGGGCCGCGAGGAGCGACCCGTATCGGTTCCCCCGTCGGCGGTGTGGGACGATTTAGCCGGTGGCACGGACTGATGCGGTGATGACACCCCCCTATCCTCGCATCCTGGTACACGGACCCACGCAACCACTCGAGTCCCACATAATGGGATGCAGAGAGTAGCCTGTTTGACTCTTCGGTTCACGCGCGCCTAACGTCGTGCTCGTGATCCACAGTGTCCATTCAAAAGCTGAGTTGCTCGTACTCGGCCGGCGCGTCCAGCGTTGAGCCTGACTACCTGAGTCGAATACGTCAGCTCGCGTTGCGACGCGCCACCCTCGAACAGCTATGCGCTGGTCGGGGGCTTTTTTGTGTTCGGGAGAATTCCGCGCCAGTCCGGAGTCAGAACGACAAAGTAAGGAACGAAGACGGTGAGTGCACCAACCGCACGGCCCGGGCCATCGGCCCGCAGGTCAGCGCCTTCGGCGAACCAGCCTGCCGCTGGTAGCCCGGCGACCAACCCCACCCGCCGCCAGGTCGCGCCCGAGCGCGTCACCGGCGCGCAGTCGGTGGTCCGGTCCCTCGAAGAGCTCGACGTCGACACCGTATTCGGCATTCCCGGCGGCGCGGTCCTTCCCGTCTACGACCCGCTGTTCGATTCCAAGAAGGTCCGCCACGTCCTGGTCCGCCACGAGCAGGGCGCCGGTCACGCGGCGACCGGCTACGCGCAGGCCTCCGGCAAGGTCGGTGTGTGTATGGCCACATCCGGCCCCGGCGCCACCAACCTGGTGACCCCGCTGGCCGACGCGCAGATGGACTCGGTCCCGATCGTGGCGATCACCGGTCAGGTGCCGTCGAGCCTGGTCGGCACCGATGCGTTCCAGGAAGCCGACATCTCCGGCATCACCATGCCGATCACCAAGCACAACTTCCTGGTCAAGGACCCGATCGACATCCCGCGCATCCTGGCCGAGGCGTTCTACCTCGCCGCCTCGGGCCGCCCCGGCGCCGTCCTGGTCGACATCACCAAGGACGCGCTGCAGGCCCAGACCACGTTCTCGTGGCCGCCGGAGATGCGTCTGCCCGGCTACCGTCCGGTCACCAAGCCGCACGGCAAGCAGGTGCGTGAAGCCGCCAGGATGATCCTGGAGTCCAAGTCGCCGGTGCTCTACGTCGGTGGCGGCGTCATCAAGTCCGACGCCTCGGCCGAGCTGCTCGAGCTCGCCGAGCTGACCGGCATCCCGGTGGTCACCACCCTGATGGCGCGTGGCGCGTTCCCCGACAGCCACACCCTGAACATGGGCATGCCGGGCATGCACGGCACCGTCGGCGCCGTGGCCGCCCTGCAGCGCTCGGACCTGCTGATCACCCTCGGCGCCCGCTTCGACGACCGCGTCACCGGTCAGCTGGACTCCTTCGCGCCCGACGCGAAGGTCATCCACGCCGACATCGACCCGGCCGAGATCGGCAAGAACCGCCACGCCGACGTCCCGATCGTCGGCGACGCGCGTGAGGTGATCGTCGAGCTGATCGAGACCCTCAAGGCCGACCCGCAGTCCGGCGCGGCCCCGCTGCTGAACCTCACCGAATGGTGGGCCTACCTCAGCGACATCCGCGACAACTACCCGCTGGGCTGGAAGACCCCCAGCGACGGTTCGCTGTCGCCGGAGTTCGTCATCGAGACCCTGGGCCGGCTGGCCGGTCCCGAGGCCGTCTACTGCGCCGGTGTCGGCCAGCACCAGATGTGGGCCGCGCAGTTCATCAAGTACGAGAACCCGCGCACCTGGCTGAACTCCGGTGGCCTCGGCACCATGGGCTACGCGGTTCCCGCGGCCATGGGCGCCAAGATGGGCGCCCCGGAGAAGGAAGTCTGGGCGGTCGACGGTGACGGCTGCTTCCAGATGACCAACCAGGAGCTGGCCACCTGTGCCGTGGAGGGCGTGCCGATCAAGGTCGCGCTGATCAACAACGGCAACCTCGGCATGGTCCGCCAGTGGCAGACCCTGTTCTACGAACAGCGCTACTCCAACACCGATCTCGGCACGCACACCCTGCGCATCCCCGACTTCGTGAAGCTGGCCGAGGCGCTGGGCTGCGTCGGCATCCGGGTGGAGAAGGAAGAGGACGTCGAGGCCGCGATCCGGCAGGCGCAGGCGATCACCGACCGTCCGGTCGTGATCGACTTCATCGTCGGCAAGGACGCCCAGGTGTGGCCGATGGTCGCCGCGGGCACCAGCAACGACGAGATCATGTTCGCCCGCGGCATCCGCCCGCTCTTCGACGAGGACGAGTCGGTCTCCGAACCGGCCGTCATCCACGAGGCGATGGAGCGCGAGCAGGCGGCATTCGAGAAGGGTTCCCAGGAATGAGCACCACCCACACCCTGAGCGTTCTCGTCGAGGACAAGCCGGGCGTGCTGGCGCGTGTCGCGAGCCTGTTCTCGCGCCGTGGCTTCAATATCGAGTCGCTGGCCGTCGGTGGCACCGAGATCCCCGAGATCTCGCGCATGACCATCGTCGTGACCGTCGACGATCTGCCGCTCGAGCAGGTCACCAAGCAGCTCAACAAGCTGATCAACGTCATCAAGATCGTGGAGCAGGACGCCGACGCCTCGGTGGCCCGCGAGCTGATCCTGGTGAAGGTGCGCGCCGACGCGTCGGTGCGCACGCAGGTGATCGAGGCCGTGCAGTTGTTCCGCGCCAAGGTGATCGACGTCTCGCCCGACGCGCTGACCATCGAGGCCACCGGCACCCGGTCCAAGCTGGATGCCCTGTTGCGCATGGTCGAGCCGTTCGGAATCCGCGAGATCGTGCAGTCGGGCGTTGTCGCAGTCGGACGCGGTCCGAAGTCGATCACGGCCACCCGCTAACTTTTACCCACCAGAAATTATCCAGAAGGGACTCCACAGTGGCAGTCGAGATGTTCTACGACGACGACGCTGACCTGTCGATCATCCAGGGCCGCAAGGTCGCCGTGATCGGCTACGGCAGCCAGGGCCACGCGCACTCGCTGAGCCTGCGCGACTCCGGTGTCGACGTGCGCGTCGGCCTCGCTGAGGGTTCGAAGTCGCGGCCGAAGGCCGAAGAGGCCGGTCTGACCGTCGGCACCCCCGCCGAGGTTTCGGAGTGGGCCGACGTGATCATGGTGCTGGCGCCCGACACCGCGCAGGCGTCGATCTTCACCAACGACATCGAGCCGAACCTGAAGGACGGCGACGCGCTGTTCTTCGGCCACGGCCTCAACATCCACTTCGGTCTGATCAAGGCTCCGGCCAACGTCACCGTCGCGATGGTCGCCCCGAAGGGCCCCGGCCACCTGGTGCGCCGTCAGTTCGCCGACGGCAAGGGCGTTCCGGCCCTGATCGCCGTCGACCAGGACCCGACCGGCGAGGGCCAGGCCCTGGCGCTGTCCTACGCCAAGGGCATCGGCGGCACCCGCGCCGGCGTCATCAAGACCACCTTCAAGGAAGAGACCGAGACCGACCTCTTCGGTGAGCAGGCCGTGCTCTGCGGTGGCACCGAGGAACTGGTCAAGACCGGTTTCGAGGTCATGGTCGAGGCGGGCTACGCCCCCGAGATGGCCTACTTCGAGGTCCTGCACGAGCTGAAGCTGATTGTCGACCTCATGTACGAGGGCGGCATCGCGCGCATGAACTACTCGGTGTCCGACACCGCGGAGTTCGGTGGCTACCTGTCCGGTCCGCGCGTCATCGACGCCGACACCAAGGAGCGCATGAAGGCGATCCTCAAGGACATCCAGGACGGCACCTTCGTCAAGCGCCTCGTCGCCAACGTCGAGGGCGGCAACAAGGAGCTCGAGGGTCTGCGCAAGGCGAACGCCGAGCACCCCATCGAGGTCACCGGCGCCAAGCTCCGCGGCCTGATGAGCTGGGTCGACCGCCCGATCACCGAGACCGCGTAAGTTCCGCAGTCTGTTCGCAGGGCCCGCTCGCCACACGCGAGCGGGCCCTGCGCCGTTGGGTGACGCCGCCGGCCTCCCATCGATGCCTGAACTCTCACCTGTCCCGGGTAAGCATCAGCTGATCGACGGGCAGGGTCCGAGCCACCATCAGCCACCTGCCAGTTCCATCGTGGATCACCATCACCCAACCCGCATCGCGACGTTCTCCCGGTAGCCTGGGATTGTGACGGAAGCAACACCAGCCCAACGATTTTGGCTGGGGCCGACGATGGGGAGTGCCCGATGCGTGTCACCGATCTGAATCCGGTCCCCTCTGCCGACCTCGGTGGCGGGGATCTCGCTATTCCGTTCGAGCTGCCCCATGGTGACGTCGGATTCATCTGGGGCGACTCGTTTTCCGGGGACGGTCCGTTCGGGCCGCCGATGGACGGCATCGGGAACTGGCGTTCGCCCATCATCACCCGCACGTCCCAGCGCGACCCCGCCGAGCCGATCGTCATGGCCACCTCGCCGAGCACCGATGGCCGTCAACTGTGGGACTACCAGCACGACAACGCCGAATACTCCACCGTCCTCCCGTGCGACGCGATGACCATCGACGGCCGGATCTACCTGTGGGTCATGTACACCCAGGGTCTGGGCAACGAGAGGTGGTGCGAGGTCTGGACCTCCGACGACAGCGGCATCACCTGGGCGCGCAGCGGTTCGAAGTTCTGGTGCGGCGCCTTCGCCGGTAAGCGGGTCATGATCTCCTGGACGAAGGACCCGCGCAGCGACTGGGTCCACATCATCTCCACCGGCGGCCTGGCCAGGAACAAGGACATGCTGCTGTGGCGCGCACCGGTCGACGGGCTGTCCGATCCGCACGCCTGGCAGGGCTGGGGCTGGGATGGTGACGACTGGGGCTGGGACCGCGAGCCGACGCCGATCCTGCCAGGCTGGCGACTCGGTGAGATCTGTCTGCGCTATATCGAGAACAGGGCCGTCATCTCCGGATTCGACGCGGGGGACTACTCGATCTTCGTCAAGGTCGGCGACCGCATCGACAACACCAACTGGATAACGGCACACACCCATCGGCCGGTGACCGGGATGCCGCGCGGTGTCGATACGGTGCCGCGTCTCTACGGTGGCTACATCCATCCCTACAGCAGGCTCGAGGACGGCAAGTTCACCCTGATCGTCTCCGAGTGGGCCGAGAGCGGGAACCCTTACCGAGCAACGCAATTCACCTGCGTCGGGATTCGCCGCACGGTGCAGGTTCCTGGCCCGGATCCCGAGCCGACCCCCGAACCCGAGCCGCCGCCGAACCCGCAGCTGGCCTGGTGGCAGGAACTCGTCCGCCGAGTCGAGGAGTGGCTGAGGCAGCGACGCCTGTAGCGAAGACCTTGCTGTCGCGGGGTGTTAGCGGGAGACTTGCTCGATGACCAATATGACGGTGGAGGACTTCGCGGGCGAAGCGATCGAGCAGGGTAAGGCGGCGCGGAAACGGATCTCGCGATCGGAGCTGGGGGAGTGGGGAGCGGGTCCGGGGCGGGAGGATCCGGTCGCGATTCTGGAGCGTCAGGCCGAGACCCGGATGCCGGAATTGGTGCCGATCCGGTACGCCAGGATGAGCCAGTCGCCCTTCGCCTTCCTGCGCGGCGCGCCCGCGATCATGGCCGCCGATCTGGCCAAGAGCGAGAACACCGGCTTGATCGTGCAGCTCTGCGGTGACGCCCACCTGTCGAACTTCGGTCTCTACGCCTCGCCGGAGCGCAATCTCGTCTTCGACGTCAACGACTTCGACGAGACCCTACCCGGACCGTTCGAATGGGACGTCAAACGTCTCGCCGCCAGTGTCGCCGTCGCCGCCCGCGACAACGGCTGCGACGACGAGCGGGCCGCCACCGCCGTCGAGGCCGCCGCCCTCGGCTATCGCGAGTCGATGCGCATGCTCGCCGAGGCCGACAGCATGACGGTCTGGTACGAGCGCGTCGACGCCGACCAGGTCACCGAGCTGGTCCAAAAACCCAAGCAGCGCAAGAAGGTCGACAGGGCCATCAACAGTGCCCGCGGCAAGACCAGTCTGCAGGCGCTGGCCAAGCTCACCGAGCCGGACGCCGACGGTATTCCGCGGATCAAGAACCAGCCGCCGCTGCTGGTGCCGATCGAACTGCTCGACGAGAAGATCGTCAACGACGTCTTCGCCGACTTCCGCCGCAGTCTGCCGGACGAGCGCCGCGTGTTGCTCGACCGGTATCGGCGCGTGGATCAGGCGATGAAGGTGGTCGGTGTCGGTAGTGTCGGCACGCGGTGTTTCATCGCGCTGATGATGGACAAGGAATCGGGTAGCCCGCTGTTCCTGCAGTTGAAGGAGGCCGAGGCGTCGGTGCTCGCGCCGCACCTGAAGCCGAGCAAATACCACCACCAGGGGCATCGGGTGGTGGTCGGCCAGCGGCTCATGCAGTCGGCCAGCGACATCTTCCTCGGCTGGGCGACCGGCCCCGCGGGTCGGTTCTTCTACCTGCGTCAGCTGCGCGACATGAAGGGTTCCGCGGCGATCGACAGCATGACCCACGGCGAGCTGGCCCGATACGCGCAGCTGTGCGGTTCCGTTCTGGCCCGCGCGCACGCCCGCTCCGGTGACCGCGTCGCCATCGCCGCCTACCTCGGCAAGAGCGACAGATTCGACCGTGCGATGGGCGAATTCGGCCTGGCCTACGGCGACCAGACTCTCACCGACCGGCTCTCTCTGCTCGCCGCGATCGACTCGGGCCGGATCACCGCGGCCCGGCACGCCTACTGAGTTCACCGCTGCGGCGCGAGTCGGTCCGGTCCCTGGACCGGCTCGCGCTGTTCGGCGGTCCGCACCAGCCCGGTGCCGATCGCGAACAACCACAGCATCGTCAGCCCGCCGACGGTCGCCGTGGTGCCCCAGCCGTTGGCCGCATAGAAGTTCGCGGGGGTGTTGCCGAAGAACAGTGACGGCACGAACGCGAAGTTCACCCCGGCGAGCAGCCAGCTCGTCACGATGCACCAGCGGGGGAGCAGCCGCGCGGCCGCGACGGCGAATGCCACCAGGAACAATCCTTCGAGCAATCGCGACACCGTCCCGTAGAGGATGTAGGTGCCCTTGACGGTGATCGTCGGGTCGATCGGCTCCGGCGCGGCGATCACGGCGCCGACTTCCAACCCCATGGACACGCTCGCGGCTCGCGGCCGCCGAGTTCTCACCGCTGTGGGATCCCGACTTCCCCGCGGTGTTCCGGCGCGGCACCTGGGCCGAACGCGGCGAGCGTGAACACGGCCGCCCCCGCCTCGGCCGCCCGCCCGAACTCGACGCCGAGCGCATCGTCGCCACCGCGATCGCCCTCGCCGACCGCGACGGCCTGGCCGGTGCGACCCTGTCGAAAGTCGCTGCCGCGCTGGGTGTCACGCCGATGTCGCTGTACCGGCACATCCGTTCCCGGGACAGCCTCACCGACCGCATGGCCGACACCGCCTTCGGACTGCCACCGGACACCGACCCCGACTGGCGTCGAGCCCTGCACGCCTGGGCCGGCCGAACGTCGCCCGGTCGAGCAGTTCGACGAGGCGACGGCGCTGCGGGTCTATCAGCAGGAGGTCGCGGCCCGGCTCGATCCCGGCCGTTTCCCCGAGATCGAGCAGCTCTTCGCCGACCAGGCCTTCGCCGATGTCCCCCCGGACCAGGAGTCGGCGGCCGCCGATTTCCGCTTCGGCCTAGACCTGATCCTCGACGGCGTCGACGCCGCGATCAGCCGGTGAACACCCCCGCCTACACTGGTTACCGATGAGTAAGTTCTTTGCCTCGGTAGACCAGGTGACCGACCGGCTGACCGCGGCCGGCTACCTGCCGTCCCTCGACATCGCGACCGCGGTCTTCCTGGCCGATCACCTCGGCAAACCCCTGCTGATCGAGGGCCCGGCCGGCGTCGGCAAGACCGAGCTGGCCAAGGCCGTCGCCGCGGCGGTGTCGGCCGAGCTCATCCGCCTGCAATGCTACGAAGGCATCGACGAGGCCCGCGCGCTCTACGAGTGGAATCACGCCAAACAGCTCCTGCGCATCACCGCCACGTCGGGGGAGACCTGGGAAGGCACCCGCGACCACGTCTTCACCGAGGAGTTCCTGCTCGCCCGGCCCCTGCTGGCCGCCATCCGCAACCCCGATCCGACGGTGCTGCTGATCGACGAGCTCGACAAGGCGGATGTGGAGCTGGAGGGCCTGCTGCTCGAGGTGCTCGGCGACTTCCAGGTGAGCATCCCCGAGCTCGGCACGGTCACCGCCGTCCGCAAGCCGTTCGTGATCCTCACCTCCAACGCCAACCGCGACCTCTCCGAAGCCCTGAAACGCCGCTGCCTGTTTCTGCACATCGACTATCCGACCGCGGAACTGGAGAAGGCCATCGTCCGGCTGAAGGTGCCGGAGCTCGATGCCGCGCTGGCCGAACCGGTGGTGACGACGGTGAGCGCGCTGCGTCAGCTGTCGCTGCGCAAGGCGCCGTCGATCGCCGAAACCGTCGACTGGGCCAAGACTCTGGTGGCCTTGGGAACGCGCACGCTGAGCGGGGGAGTCGTCCGCGCCACCCTGGGTGTGCTGCTGAAATATCAGTCCGATCATCGCGTGGCGATCGAGCGGCTCGGTCTCGACGACCAGACCGACGGCAGCGTGGCCCGATGAGCGGCTCGCGCAGGGTGACGGGCCCATGGTGAGCTCCGCGCCCGCTCACGGCGGTGTCGACGCACCGATGTCGGATCGCCTGGTCGGCTTCGTCGGGCTGTTGCGCGAGCACGGCATCCACGCGGGCCCCAGCGAGACCGTCGACGCCGCGGCGACCATCGTCGCTCTCGGCACCGCGGACTCCCGGGTGCTGCGCTCGGGCCTGGCCGCCTGTCTGCTGCGTCGCAACGGTCAGCGCAAGGTGTTCGACCAGCTCTTCGACCTCTACTTCCTCGACGCCGCCCGTCCGATCGCCGCGTCGAGCGAGGATGCCGCCGATCCGCTCCGCGAGCGGGTCATCGCCGCCCTGATCCAGGGCGCCGACACCGCCGAACTCGCCAGGGAAGCGCTCAACACCTTCGGCGCCTACGGCGGCGCGGGGGAGAGCGCGGGCCGGGTCACCACCGCGTCGGGCGCGGGCTGGTCATCCTATCTGACGATGAAATCGCTGCGCCCGGACGAGATCTCCGAGCAGGTCGCGCAAACCATGGGCGGGACAGGTCAATTCGACTCCGCCGTGCACACGATCGAGGCGCGCCGCCGGGTAGAGCAGTTCCGCGCCGCCGTGCAGGCAGAGGCCCGTCTGCGCTCGGCGCAACTGCGCGGCACCGACTACATCGCCCGTCGCGGCGTCGAATCCGGCGCCGACAGTGCGGATTTCCTCGGCGCGCGCGAACAGGACCTCGCCGAGATGCGCCGCCTCGTGCACCCGCTGGCCCGCAAACTCGCCACCCGGCTCGCGGTCCGGCGCAAGAAGGCGGTGCGCGGGCAGATCGACCTGCGTCGTACCCTGCGTCGCTCGATGGCCACCGGTGGCGTCCCGATCGATCCCGTGCTGCGTGCCCGCCGCCACGGGCGGCCCGATCTGGTTGTGCTGGCGGATGTCTCGGGCTCGGTGACCGGTTTCGCCGAGTTCACCCTGCAACTGGTGCAGGCCCTGCAGGACCAGTTCAGCAAGGTCCGCAGCTTCGGTTTCGTCGACACCTGCGCCGAGATCACCGATTACTTCTCTCCGGGCGAACCGCCGGCGCCCGGTTTCGCGCAGAACATCGTCCGCGAGGCGGGCGTGGCGCGCTTCGGTTCCAGCAACTACGGCGAAGCGCTCCAGGGCTTCGTCGATCACTACCTCGACGCTCTGGGCCCGCGCACCTGCGTGCTGATCCTCGGCGACGCCCGCACCAACCGCACCGACCCGAATCTCGCTGCGCTGGAAGCGATGACCGAACGGGCCAAGGCGGTCTACTGGCTCAATCCCGAGCCGTCGAGATCGTGGAACACCGGCGATTCAGCGGCCTCGAGCTATGCCGAAGTCGTCACCATGCACGAGTGCCGCAACGTCGCCCAGCTCGCCGTGGTGATCGGTCGCCTGCTGCCTGCCTGACGGCGCGGGGCCCTCGGCTCACCGCCGTGCCGACAGAGACGGCGGCCCGGCACCGGGTGGCGAACCACCCGGTGCGCCGAATCATCGCGGGCTGAGCCGCACCACCGCGTACTCGTGCTCGCTCTTGGCCTGGTACTTCCCGTACCGCGGCTGCGCGGTCGTGATCGACTCCCAGGCCCTGGCCCGCTCCTCACCGGTGAGCACCCGCGGGGCGACCGGCTGCGGCGCCTCACCGGGCAGTTCGATGCTCGCCTGCTCCGGGTGCCCCATGAGGTTGAGGTGCCAGTCGGGATGTCCGTTCTTCCCACCCGACGCCACGAGCAGCCAGGACCCGTCACCGTCGGCGAACCACGAGATCGGGGTCTGCCGCGGCTCGCCGCTGCGGCGGCCGACGGTGTTGAGGATCAGCACGTCCATCCCCATGAAGGTGCCGTTGCCGTTGCGGATCTTGCGGTTCATCCTGGCGTTCATCCTGTGCTGCATCCACCGGGAGAAGCCCCCGTGCGAGCTCTTGGTCTTGCCGGACGGCTGGTTCGTGGTCATCGGAAGGTCCTTTCGGTTGGGTCGGGTGCGGGGACTCAGCCCCAGGCGCCCGCGATCTGGCGGGTGGTGGCATTGAGCCGGTTGAACATGTTGGTGACGCCGATCATCAGCACGATCGAGGCGAGCTGCTTCTCGTCGAAGTAGCTGGCGGCCGCGTCCCAGATCTCGTCGGTGACGGCGTTGGAACGGTCGGCCAGGCGGGTCGCGGCCTCGGCCAGTTCGAGGGCGGCGCGCTCCTCGTCGGTGAAGTACGGGGTCTCGCGCCAGGCGACGACCGTGGCCAGCCGCTCCTCGCTGACACCGGCCTTGCGGGCGGTCTTGGTGCCTGCGTCGACGCAGGAGCTGCAGCCGTTGATCTGGCTGACCCGCAGGTGCACCAGCTCCAGGATCTCGCCGTCGACACCGCCGGTCTGCACGGCCTTGAGCACCTGCTGGATCGGGCCCATCGCGTCGGTGAGGACCATGGCCGGGTTCTGCATCCGAGACTGCATGATGTTCTCCTTGTTTCCTGTTGTTCTCCGCTGCTTGCGGTGTGACTCGATAACAGCCCGTCGTGCGCCGGAACACGATGGCTGTGGGACACTGTGGGACAGTGGAAAACGGCCCTGACCTCCCGATTGTCATCGGGAAACTTTCTGATCCGGGCCGGGACAACGGAGTGGGAAACGGTGGTTGTGCAACAGCAGACGGTAAGGGCCTACCCACAGGACGAACTCGCTGCGCGCCTGCGCCTGATCCAGGAACTGTCCGGGCGCGGCGTGCGCGCGCTGGCCCGCGATACGGGCCTGAGCTCGTCGTCGCTGTCGCGCTACCTCAGCGGACAGACGGTGCCGCCATGGCCCGCCGTGCTGGAACTGTGCCGCCTGGTCAAACGCGACCCGCGCCCGCTGCGTCCGCTGTGGGAGCGCGCCAACAACCCGTTGCCCGCGCCGCCGAAGACGAGCCGCCAGGTCGCCCCACCGAGCCCGCCCGTCGACGCCCCACCTCCGCCGCGCAACGATTTGCCGCGCGACGTCCCCGACTTCACCGGTCGCGAACAGGCACTGGCCGACGTCCTCGCCGCCGTCCGGTCCGACCGGGTGGTCGCCATCGACGGCATGGCCGGTGTCGGCAAGACGTCCCTGGCCGTGCACGCCGCGCACCAGCTGACCGCCGAATACCCCGACGCCCAGCTGTATCTCGACCTGCACGGTTTCACCGACGGCCGTCAGCCGCTCGACCCCGACGCCGCGATCCGCGCCCTGCTGGCCGCGCTGCAGGTGCCCTCGGAGAAGGTCCCGCAGGACGGCGGTGTCGAACTGCGGGCGGCGTGCTGGCGGTCGGAGCTGGCCCGGCTGCGCGCGGTGGTCGTCCTCGACAATGTCGCCGATGCCGCGCAGGTCAGTCATCTGCTGCCGGGCGCGGGGGAGTCGGTCGCCATCATCACCAGCCGTAATCGGCTGCTCGAGCTCGACGAGGTGCCGCCGGTGACCCTCGACGTGCTCACCCCGGAGGAGAGCGCGGAGCTGCTGGTCAGGGCCAGCGGCGATGCGCGCGGACCCGACGGCAGGCTCGCGCGGGAACCCGAGCAGGCCGCCGAGGTGCTGCGGCTGTGCGGCAATCTGCCGCTGGCACTGCGCCTGGCCGCGGCCCGGTTGCGGCACCGTCCGGGCTGGTCTGTCGGCATCCTCGTGGAGCGAATGGCCGAGGGCGCCAACGAATTCGACACCGCCTTCGGCATGTCGGTACGCCAGCTCAACCGCGATCAGCGCCGTCTGTTCCGGCTGCTCGGCCTGATCCCCGGATCCACCTTCACCGATTATGTCGCCGCGGCGGTGGCCGATGTGCCGCTGCGCACGGCGCGCACGATGCTCGAGGATCTGCTCGACGCCCATCTGGTCCAGCAGCCGGCCGAGGGCCGCTACCGCCTCCACGACCTGGTCCGCCAGCACGCCCGCAACGCCACCTTCGAACACGACACCGACGCCGACCGCGATCGCGCCCTGCACCGGATTCTCGACTACTACGTGCACACCGCGGCCGCCGCCGACGCCGCGATGCCGTTCCTGTCGCCGACCCGCCCCGTGTCGGCGGGCTCGCCCCCGGCCGAGTTACCGCACTTCCCGGGTCGCGACCCCGCGTTCTTCTGGTTCGTCACCGAGTACACCAACCTGATGGCGGTGTTCTACGCGGCCGTCGAGGTCGGCGCCGACGTCCATGTCTGCGAGCTGCCGCGCTTCCTGCGCGCCTTCTTCGCCCGACGTTGCGGCACAACGCATCTCAACGCCCTGTTCGAACAATCCCTGACCGCCGCCGAGAATCTGGGTGACCCACGTCAGCTCGCCGAAGCCCACAGCGACCTGGGTTTCGCCCGCTACAACGCGGGCCGCATGGCCGAGGCGGCCGCCGCCTACGCCGCCGCCGCACCGCTCATCGCGGCGGCGGGTGACCCACTGCCCCGCGCCGAGCTGACCATGCGCTGCGCCCACTTGCGCTGGGACGAAGGCGATACCGAGGAACCACTGGAACTGTTCCGCCAGGCCCGCGACCTCTACGCGACCAGCGGTTGCCCGATGAGCGCCGCCGACGCCATCGCCAGCGAAGCCTGGGCCATGCTGCAACTGGGCCACCGTGAGCAGGCCGCGCAGCTGGCCCGCGAAGCACTCGACATCCCCGTCGATGACCCGTCGTGGCCGCCGTCGCTACAGGCCCAGATCACCCTCGGCGTCGCCATCGCCGCCGACGAACCGGACGAAGCTCTCGAACATCTGAGCACCGCGCTGACCCTCGCACGCGAGGACGGCCACAAACACAACGAAGCCTGGTGCCTGAACTGTCAGGGCGTCGCGCTGCGCCGGATGGGCCGCTACGACGAAGCCCTCGCCAGCCATCGCGAGGCATTCGCCCTGCTCGACGCCCTGTTCGAGGAGCACTGGAAGATCCACTTCCTCAACGGCTACGCCGAAACCTGCCGTCTCGCCGGGCTTCCCGACGAAGCGCTGCGCCTGCACCGCCAAACCCTGGAACTGGCACCGAAACTCGGCTACCGGCTCGAGGAAGCGATGGCGCACCAAGGAATCGCCGACGTACTCGAATCGACCGACCCGGACGCCGCCGCGCACCATCGCGCGGCGGCCCAGGCCATCCAGGCCGAGCTCAGCCCATCGACTTCGCTCCATCCAGCGATTCCCGAATGATGTCGGCGTGGCCGGAGTGCTGCGCGGTCTCGGTCATGATGTGCATGAACACCCGGCGGGCGCTCCAGCGTCCGCCGGGCTCGAACCAGGGCGCCTTCGGCAGCGGCTGAGTCACATTCAGGTCGGGAAGCGTGCGCACCAGTTCATCGGTCCGCGCCGCTACCTGCTCGTACTCGGCGAGCACGCCGGCCAGGGTCTCGCCGGGCAGCATCCGGAAGACGTCTCCCCACGCGGCGATCTCCTCCTCGCTCATCGACTCGAAATCGGGGCCTTCTTCGGGCCCGTCGACGATGAACTTCGCCCAGTTGGCTTCCACCGCCGACACATGCTTGATCAGCCCGCCCAAGCACAGCTCGCTGGCGGTGGTCCGCATCCCGGCCTGCTCGTCGGTCAGATCGCGGGTCGTGTGCCGCAGGAAGTAGCGGTGCTTGGCGAGCATCTCCAGCAGGTCGGTGCGCTCGGCGTCGAGGAGAGTAGGCGTGGTCATGAGCGGATTCCCTTCGTTGTCGGTGTGAAATCCAAGGTAGAACCCATTGCGGCCAGTTTCTGTCCGCAATTGCGGACATAATCGAAAACATGGCCGACACGAGCGCACGCACCCTCCGTCTGCTGTCGCTGCTGCAGACGCATCGCTACTGGCCGGGCACCGAACTGTCCGAGCGACTCGGAGTTTCGGCGCGCACCCTGCGCCGCGACATCGACCGCCTGCGTGAACTCGGCTATCCCGTGGAGGCCCGCCCCGGCGTCGACGGCGGCTACCAGCTCGCCGCGGGCGCCGCCCTCCCGCCCCTGGTCCTCGACGACGACGAAGCCGTCGCCATCACCGTCTGCCTGCAAGCGGGTTCCCAGGGCGCCGGTGACGGCCTGGCCGAACCGTCCATCCGCGCCCTGGCCAAACTCGTCACCGTCCTGCCCACCCGCCTACGCCGCCGCGTCGACGCCTTACGCGCGATGACCGTCTCCACCGGCTGGAACGCCGTCCCGCTCTCCGACGTCGACCCCGCCGTCCTCACCGACCTGGCCATGACCTGCCGCGGCGAGGAACGCCTCACCTTCACCTACACCGCCGCCGACGGCCGCACCAGCACCCGCGAAGTAGAACCGCACCGCCTGGTCTCCCTGGGCCGCCGCTGGTACCTCGTCGCCTACGACCTCACCCGCCACGACTGGCGCACCTTCCGCGTGGACCGCCTCACCGACTCCCACACCACCGGAATCCGCTTCCGCCCCCGCGAACTCCCTTCCCCCGACGCCGCAGCCTTCGTCCGCGAAGGAATGGGCTCCCGCCGAACGGGTTACACCGTCACCGCCGAAATCGAAGCCCCCGCCCTCGATGTCCACTCCCGCGTCGGCCGCTGGTGCATCATCACCGCCCTCCCCGACAACCGCTCCCACATCGAGATGACCGTCGACAACCTCGACTGGCCAATCCTGCTGCTGGGCAAGGCAGAAGCCGAGTTCCAGGTCCTGGGCCCACCGGAACTTGTTGCCCGGCTGGCAGAGTGGGGAACACGTTTCAGCGCAGCGACCGCCAGATAGCTGACCCGGCGCGCGTTTGGTGCTTTGTCAGGGGCGGTATCCGTCCTGCGGTCGATACTGCGGCGGCTGACCGCTCGGGAGTTGTTGTCCTTGTGGCGCTCCATGACTCGGCTGGGGGAATCCCGGATGTGACGCGCCCGGGATGGGTGCGGCACCGGGGTTCTGTGCGCCAGGGGCGAGCGCGGGGTGTGCGCCGAGCACGGGTGTGGGAGCGGGGCGTTGTGCACCAGGCACGGGCACCGGGCCAGGCGCGAGACCGGGATAGTGTCCGCCAGGCATGGGCACGGCACCCAGATGCTGCGCGACAGGGGTCGGCTGAACACCAGGATGGTGCCCGACCGGCGGCCGCATGCCGTATGGCTGCATCTGCGCACCGGGCGCCCAGGCACCGACCGGTCGCCCACCGACCTGCGCGACCGCCCTCTTGCACCACCGCCGCGTCGACGGCAGCACGGCGAGCACGAACGTCACCACCGGAAACAGAAGCGCCAGCATCGACACCTTCCACGGCACGTCGATCCCCACAGACTGCAGCCCGTACAAGGCTGTTTGCCCGAACACCACATCCAGGTGCCGCCCGACCGAAAGGCGATATTGCAGCAACTGGGCAACAGTCGAGATCGCCGTCACCACATACGAGGCCAGCACCCCGACACACCCCAGCACCACCAACGTCGGCCCCGCACCCCGCCGCCGAAACACCAGAATCGCCCCCGCCAGCAACAGCACCCCCGCCAGCAGGTCGACCACCAAGGTCACCACCGACACCACCGACATCCACCCGGGAACCACTCCCCACGCGAACACTCCACGCTCACTGTCGACGGTCGCCACCACCCCGAAAACAACCCCCACCACCCCGACAATCCCCCCGAGCAGCGCAAGAACCGCAGCCGCAACCGCCGTCCCCCCGCTAGCCGGCCGCTGATCGGCAACCCTGTACATCTGGCCCTCCTCGCGTAGTCCCGGTCGACCCACTCCGACCAGATCCACCAGGCTGCCGCACACCGCCAACCGCGCATCATGAACACCGCGAGTGGTCCCGCCGCCTGTACTCGGTTACCCACCTGCTCGATGGCGAATCCACGGAACCACACTGCTACCGCAGAACGGCTCTCCGGGCTACCCGTGCCGATACCGCTGCATCCGCCGCCGCTGGAAGAACAACTGGTCGACCGCGACCGGATCCACCAACGCCGTGATCTCGGCCAACCGGGTGTCGTAGTGATGCTCGGTAATGCACCGATGCAGGTGGGCCCGGCGCTCGGGCCCGAGCCCCGACCACACCGCGCCGAATCGAGCCTGCGCGTCGGGCCCGGAGACGGCAACCAGATCGAGCAACGCAGGCCAGCAATGAGTTTCCGTGGCCCGGGCAGGCAGCTCGGCCACCGCGGAATCCGACAGCGCGGCCAATGCGTAACCGACCACGCTCCGCACAGGCTCATCCATGCGCGACATCAGGGTGAACAGCCCACTCCAACTGCCGGCGTCGCTGCGGCTGTCCAGCGGCGCGACCAACCCGGCGCCCACGCCCGGATCGTCGAACACCGGATTGCCGACCAGCGTCCACAGCGCGACAGGCGTGAGCTGCCCAGCCAGCGTGAGAAATTCGGGCACCGCACCCGCCCCGATCGCATTCCTGACCAGGTTCGCCACCTCGACAGGCCGCGCATTGCCGAACAGCACATCGCCCACCCGGCAGATCACATCCGGCGCACACCGCGAAAACACCGACAGCGCAGCATGCTGCAGCGCAGGCCGACCGGCCAACACCGCATGCACCATCCGCGGAATCCGCCGATGCGGACCGTCGAGCAACTGCCGGAGCACAGCGCTGAGTAAGTCGCGGTCATAGGAGTAGGCGGCAGAGTGGATCAGCCCTGCATCATCGGGAACCCCCGCCTCCACAGCGGCGATCAACTCCGGTGTGGCACAGGACAAGAAGGGCCCAGCGGTCACATAGTCACACCGGCGCAGCAGCTCGTTGACGATCTCGACGATCGGCCCGGGCGGCGCCACATCCGCCAACTGTTCGATGGCCCGCGGATCCAGATACGGCGCGCAGTCCGCCGCGTACCTGGGATCGAGCATCAGCAACGTCTCAGCAGCCTTGACCGGATGTTCGACCCCCACAGACCCGGCCGCCCGCCCGGTAGTCATCGGCGGAACCAGCCTCTGCACCAACGGAATCGAGATCGACAACGGAATGAACGGCACCAACGCACTGATCCGCCGAAACGTCTCGATGTGCTGATCGAACAACACCCCCGAAATCTGCTGCTGCAACTCATGCAGCCGATCGGCCCCCAGATACCGCAGATGCTGCAAACGCTGAGGATGAACATGCAGCGTGCGAGCCAGCAGAATCAACTGCGCCCGCGTCGTCAGATCAGTCATCTGCCGCCGAACATGATCTTCTTGGTCACCGCGCGAAACGGCCGAGGCAACGCCCCCAACATCGAGTCGATCGACTTGTCCAGCGCCGCAGCCTCGAACGTCACCGCCGCCCGCATCAACTCGAACAGATCCCTGGCTTCGTCGGCGGGCAAACTCTGTAGCGCAGGCAGCGTCTCAGGCACGCCACCTTCACAGTCACTTCGGACAGTCATATGGCTCCTGAACAACGCGTAGATCTCAACTTCCGAGAATGCCGCCTCTCCCCGCCCCCGACCACAACTTCGCGAATATCTGTGCACAGCAACGAAAACAACGACACAGATACATGTGAACCGACGTTCCACCGATGATGTTCTATGGCCGAAGTCTCTTGACATCGTTCGAGCAGCCCACCTCCGGATCAAATCGGAGAAGTGGCGTCGCAGTGGGAGATCCAAGACACACGAAGTAGAATCGCCGAGAAATCCGACATCGAGAGGCAGCCTCCCAGGCATGACATCGAGTGGCCCGTTTCCCAAGCTGCTGCCGGACTCGACATCGGACACCGACGCCATCGCGCGAAACGACTGGAACGCCTACGCCGAGATCGACTTCCTCCGGGACCACTGGTCGGTGAAGCAATGGGCTCCGGGCCACACGGGGTACTACTGGTACCTCACCTTCGATTCCCCTGAACTGATCGAACTCGCCGCTGAGTGCCAGAACGCCCTGACACAAGACGAACTCGACAACGTGCCGCTGGATGCCCTGCACCTCACCCTCGCGGGGATCGGCAGCACGACGACAGTCACCGACGAGCAGATCGACAACCTGGTCTCGCTCGCGCGATCGAGACTGACAGACGTGAAGCCCTTCGACCTCACCATCGGCCCGCTGAGCGGCTCCCGCAGCGCCGTCCGATTCTCGGTGTCACCGTGGGATCCGCTACTCGACCTGCACCGAATCCTCCGGGCATCCACCTCGGAGTCGATGCCGAGCCTTTCCGCCCCGACGGGATCAGGCGGTTCCCGTTTCCGGCCACATCTGGGCATCGCCTACAACAACACCGACCGAGCCGCCGCTGAGCTCATCGAAGCAGTCGCAGCGCTGCGCGACACCGGACCCGCCACAGTGCGCGTGAACCATGTCGAATTGGTTGTGCTCCGAAGAGATGGCCACAGCTACCGCTGGGACACCCGCGCGGCCATTCCACTCGGGGGCACGACGGTGCTCGACGGGGCGTTGTGGGCAGACCCCGCTGGGAGTGAGTGAGCGGAGGGAGTGCAGGGGTACCCCGGTACCGCAAGGCACGGGTGCACCTTGACGCATGTGGTCCGCCGGTCGGTCGGTCGCTTCGGTCGTTTGGTGTGCACGCTCCGCCGGGCATTACTCGGCAAGGAGCCGGGACTGGGATACTGCACAGGGTCAGGAACACCCAGGGGAGCCCTGGTATCCATGCCACCAACCACGGTGGAGCCGTCCGAGTCCGCCTTTACCGGCCGACCCTGTGTCATCGGAACAGTCGCAGCGGCCCCTCTGACGGGCGACGACTACGCCGGTGCCTACCACCGATCTCGGTCCGGCACAGCACTTTTCCACCCTTTAGGCGGTGGCCAAGGCACACCCCGCATAGCCAGCACCGCCCGAGTGAACCCTCCATTCGGCGTCTGATTCGCTGTCAACTCCTCGACCGAGATGTACCGTGGTGACGCCAATCGTTCACGGGTCGATTATGCATCGGTGATCGGCGGACGCCGACCTCTCGTTCGGGTTGCTCACCTGTGTCTACTTCCCGCCCCACTGAACGGGTTTGGTCAGGGCGACATCGATGTTGGCGAGCTTCGACGGGTTGGCCGACAAGAACTCCTCGAACCTCTCGGCAAGGCGTTCACCGGCGGGGTGATATTCCTCCTTTTCGGGGACCATCAACTTGGCGTTGTGCAGCCCCCTTAGTGCGAACTTCAGAATCGGGCCCTCGTTTTCCGCTTCCTGCAGAGCGGGGCCGACATGCACACGCAGATCGGGCGAAAACCCGATCAGGTTGGCGTCGAACGCCGTGTGGTGAATACGGCATAGGCTCAACCCGTTGGGGATCTCCGCTGCCCCGTGGATGTTCTTGTCCGGGATAATGTGTGCGGCCTCGAGGAGCTCCGGCCTCCCGAGACGGCAGACGGCGCACCGTTTCTTGTAGGCGATGAGTACCTGGCTACGGAACTGTGGTTGGTGGAGTCGCTGCTCGGTGACCCGCTGTGCATACCGTTTCTCCACCGGTGATAGATGCAGCGGATCGGCCACATCCAACAGCTTCTCGTCGAGCGCGATAAGGATTTTCCGGTTCTCCGGGTCGTCCTTGATCGCGTAGACAGGGTAGATCGGAACGTACCGGATCCCGTCGACGTCGATCCATTGAAGGAAGATCATCGGAAGTCGGGTCTTCACCGAATGGCGCAGCTTGCGGTTGTCGCCCTTGTTGATATCGCCCACCGTGTACGCGTACGAGTGCAGGGACTCGCCGACGACCTCATCGGAGTACGGGCCGTTCGGGGTGCTCATCACTGACAGCGTGGATGTGAACGACGCGGGGTTACGGATTCCGCGCTGGCCGTCCACCAGCGGCAGCCGGGTCCCGCGCAACTCGAAGTCGAACAACTCGCGCCGAGTGAGGGCACCGCCCTTGACTGCGACCAATTGGTCTAGGGCAGAAAAGATTTCGTTCCGGAGCGCCAGCTCTTCGTCTAGATCCACCGCCTCAGCTTGCCACGGTTGAGCGGGGGAGGCATCTGCACTTCGCTACACACTCTCTACTACTGTTCTGGCAGCGAAGATCAATCGCCCGGCACGTCCGCCGGGTAGACCGCCGAGGGTTCGGATTGGACCCGGGTGTGCTCGGCGGCGCCGACCGGGTTCCGTTTGGTGGTGGGCGTCTCGGGCGTGGAAGTGGCGAGGTCGACGCGGCCTGTGTCGAATCGTCCTGAGAACCACTCGACGACGAATCTTCCGCTATCTCGATACCGGAACCCGCGCCCGAACCATTACCTCGCCAACGCCGCGAATCATCAATTTTGGAGGTCCGGCGATGACGATAGCCCGAATCGACCTCGATGATGACGTGCTGGAGCGGGTGATGGCAGCTTCCCAGGCGAAGACCAATAGCGACGCTGTGAACCTGTCTCTGTGCAAGGTCGGCCACCAGCACGGTTGATGCGGTCGGGAGGTCAGAAGGACAGTGCTGACCAAGGAAGTTCGATGGGGAATGGGTACGGGAAAGATACCTCCGTGCCGCCGTCTGTGGTCCACTCACCTGCGAGGACGTAGTTTGCGGGGCGTAGCGGCCGAACGCCTTCTGGGAGCTCGGCGTGACCGATGTCGAGTCCGTATACCCGGACGGTTCCGATCGTGCCGGTGTCTCGCAGCAAACTGACTTCCCAGTACCACGGGATGGCACCGCTGGCGTACCGCGCGCGTTTGGCTTCGATGTCGATCGGAGTGTTCGAGGGGGACAGCACTTCCCCAACGAGCACTGTGTCGGTAGCGCGCACGTCGGCGAACGGCGGCAAGCAGCGGTGTACCAGGAAGTCTGGAGTGACAAAGTCGGATTTACCGTTAGTCCCGAAGAACACATTTGTTTCGAGATTTACTCGCCAGCATCGTTCAGAACCTGGCTGCATGTCTTCGCGAGCGCATCTTTCGATCTGTTCTGTCAGGCGGCGCATGGCCATTTGATGCTCGCCCGGCCCACGCCGGGCCCAAACGACCCGTCCCTCCCACAGCTCGATCTGTGCGGCGATCTCATCGGGCAGCTCTTGGAGCTCTTCCCAGGTCATATGCTCCGGGAGGTCAGGGCGCTCGATGCTGGACACAGGCATTTGCTCATGCTACCCACGGCGACCGAGCGGTGTCCCGACTGGTGGAAGGGCAGTTTGAGGGTCCGTCCGGGGACCGAGTTGCCTTCATCGTCACATCCCCACATCGAAGGCCGCCAGCGTCACGAAGCGACCGGCGTGCCCAGGATGATTCCGCTGTGGAGGGCGTAGATGTGTCAGGTGGGGTGTGCCGATGGCCGATAGAGCGAGCTAGGTGGGAGTTCGTGCCGAGGTGTGGCCATCGGGTGATTGCCGCGTGTGGACGAGCTCGACGTGGTCGGCGCTGTCAGGGCCGTGAGCCAGCAGCACCGACATCCCGATCCGCTGGATCACGCCCGACACAGGATCGAACACGACATCAGTCCTAGGCGGTCTTCCGCATCGTCAGGTGGGTGTGCAAGCCGAGGCGCGCGCCGAATCCGATCAACCGCTCCAAGCTGTACACGCCCTGCTTGCCGGCCCGCATCTCGTAGATGCGCGACCTGGCTACACCGAGTCGTTCGGCGGCTTGGGTAGGTGTGAGCTCCAACTCATCGATTCGGGCGAGCACTGCATCCAGGGCCTCGGCCCAGACACGAAGCCGCTCTGCTTCTTCGGGAGACTCTGCGATCGCTTCCCAGACGTCGGATGGTCGCTGAATTGTCATGGCTTGCTATCCCTTTCGTACATCCGCTTCCGCTGCGCGGTACCGGTCCCGGCCTACTGACAAATCGCCGGGCGTCGCCGAATCTGGCGACGTAGAACATTCGGTAGGCGCCCGTGCGGTCGCGAAAACGGAGTTCGAACGCGCCGGCGCCGACGGTGGGCATCGGTTTGAAATCCAACGGAGCCTGGCCGGTCTGTACACGGTGCAGGCCGTAACCGAGGCCGCGTTGCGCGGGCGGCGGCAGCTCGCGCAGTCGGTCGAGGGAACCGCCGACCCATCGGAGTTCCTTCACGTTGCCGGTGTACAGGTAGCGTGATATCCCTGTCCCGGGGGTAGAGCCACAGGTTAAGAGCTGCCAGTGTCACGAAGAACGCGAGCGGTCAGGATGTGGCGCGGACTTTGATGGCGTCGTGGGAGATGAGGACGTCGTATTCGCCGGGGGTGGCGATAACGGCGTTGCCGTAGGCGGACTTGACGAAGGGGGAGGTGTACCAGGTGCCTTCGTTCATGTCTTCGAAGAAGTCTCGGTCGCTGCCGTCGAGCATGATGTGGTCTTGGGTGGTGTGTTTGCCGTCCAGGCGTTGGCCGTACAGGCGGGTGATTTTGTAGCCGGAGTGGAAGCCCAGGGCGTTGACCCAGGGGTGTAGTTCTACGATGTTGGCTTGCAGGACCCAGAGGTTGCCTTCGACGCGGTGGGTGGTGCGGGTGTCGACCGCGCCTTCGTCGTCGAAGAGGGTCAGTTCAAGGTCGAGTTGGTCGGATTGTCCGGCAACGGGTTTCGCGACTACGTGGGCGGCGGTGATTTCGCCGGTGAGGCCCAGGTAGGTCTGGAGCAGGGTGGCGATCCAGAGGAGGAGGGTGGCGACGAGGAGGAGGGCGAGGGCGGGGGCGCCTCGGCCGAGAACGGCTTTCGGGCCGCGGCGGTGGCGGGCGGCGAGGACTGCGGAGACGAGCAGGGCTAGGGCGAGCGCGATCAGTGCGAGGAGGACGACCTGGGCGAGCCCGAAGGTCACCGGGAAACTCATGCTCTCGGTATACCCCGAATGTGGCTGGGGGATGGGTGGTCTCGTGGTTCTCGGTAGGGTGGATTTCGTGGACAAGTATCGGGTGCTCGTCGGCGTTCATCTGGTGCTCCTCGACGGGGATGGGCGGGTGCTGTTGGGGCGCAGGCGCGATACCGGGTTCGGGGACGGGTTGTTCCACGTGCCCGCGGGGCATCTCGAGGCGGGGGAATCGGCGGTGGCGGCGCTGATTCGGGAAGCGCGCGAGGAGGTGGGGGTCGACATCGATGCGGGGGATGTCGAATTCGCGCATGTGCTGCACAGTGCCGAGCGGGTGCAGATCTTCTTCACCGTCCGGCGGTGGCGAGGCGCTGTCACGAACTGTGAGCCGGAGAAGTGCTCGGAGTTGCGGTGGTTCGATGTGGTGGCGCTGCCGACAGAGATCGTCGAGTACTGCCGGGTCGGGCTCGGGTCAGTCCTGAGCGGGCGGGCGTTCTCCGAATTCGGGTGGCAGGACGCCTGATCGGTCGGTCGCTGGGCGGTGACGGATCAGTAGCGCGATAGCGACGGTGCAACCGACGGCGATGCCGATCGCGATCGCCGCGGGGAGCGGGCCTCGGTTCACGTCGGCGGTGCGGTACCAGGACGACGAGTAGGCCAGATGGCCGAACTCGGTGTCGCTCAACGCGACTCCGATGGATGGCACACACAGGATCGACAGACCGACCGTGGCCGAGGTGGGGCTCAGCGGGACGGCGGAGCCGACGCAATAGCCGCAGATCGCGCCGAGCGCCACGCAGCCGACCGCGGCATTGAGGGTCGCCGGTGGGTCGAGAATGTCGGTGGCCAGGACGAAGACCGCCAAGCCTGCCACGCCGACCGCGGCGGTCACGGCATGGGGACGACGCAGGCCGGCCAGCAGCCCGGCGCCGAGGGCGATGACGGTGCCCACATCGACCAGTCCCGAACGGGGCAGCGTGATGACGAGACTGCCCGCCACGGCGAAACCGGTCATCAGCAGCACCAGGACGCCGTCGCGGTCCGGCAGGATCAGCGCGGCCACCGTTGCGGCCGCGACGACGACGATCGAGCCGACGATCACAGACGGGATGCTCGTCTCGCGGGATGCCACGGCCAGCGACGTCACCAGAATGGCCGAGAAGGCGACGACACCGGCGAACACGGGGGCCAGCGGAATCGCGGTGTCCACACCGTTGCGCGGCGGGGTGACGGTGGTGATCGCGAAGTAGGCGAGCGCGAGCACGGCGGCCGCGATGAACCACAGCGGCAGCGAACCCGCGAGGACGCCGTCGAAGCCGGCCGAACCCTCGTCGGTGGGGGTCTCGGTGAGGTCGCCGAGCACGGCGGCGGCGGGCACCGCGAACAGGTAGACGGTCCGCAGCAGCGGTTCGGGCCAGACCGCGACGGCCATCGCGCCCAGCGCCACGCCCGCGAGCAGCGCGTCGATGAAGTTGAGCGTGGCCAGCGACAGGCCGGTGAAGTTCTCGTTGTCGCTGTGGGGGACCAGGAGCAGGTGGCTCAGCACGATGCCGGCGAGTGCGAGCAGCGCCGTCCAGCGGGCGGTGCGCCTGCTGCCGACGGCGACTGTGACCGCCGCGGTGATGACCGCGGCGAACGCGCCACCGGTCATCGCCCGCGGAACGTTGAACACCAGCAGATCGACGTGCCGCGCCTGCGCCAGGGCGGCGAAGCTGATCGGCAGCATGATCACGAGCACCGCGACCGAGGTGGCCACGAAGACGGTGACCGCTTCGGCGGCGGAACGGACGGTGGTGGCGCTCGGCTGCACCGACTCTCCGTTCTCCCGGACCCGGCCGGTCCCCAGCGGACCTACCTGGAGTTTATCCAGCGCGGATGCCGCCGAACGGCTGCGACAACTCCACGGCTTTCGTGTCGCGGGGCACGGCATGCGAACATGGGCGAATCAGCATGTCAGGCAAATGATTCGGAAGGTCGGTTGATGCCGGGCGGCGTCGTGAGCTGGTTCGACAGCGGCAAGGGATTCGGATTCATCACCCCCGACGCGGGCGGGGCGGAGGTATTCGTGGAGTACACCGAACTGGTCGGGGAGGGGTTCCGCACGCTGCGGGCCGGTCAGCGGGTGGAATTCGGGGTCAGGGAGACCCGGCGCGGACCGGAAGCCCACCACGTGCGGGCCGTCTAGCGGTCAGTAGACGGCGACGGCGTAGATCGCGAAACCGGTCGCCGCCAGCGACGCCATCGCGCTGACGGTCAGCAGCCGCGTGCTGAGCCGGTGCAGCCGGTCGTGACGGGCACGCAGGACGAAGAAGCCGCTGGTCGGGTTGCCGTCGCCGATGAAATGCGAGGCGGCCCGCGACGCGAGCAGCGCGTCGGTCGCCTTGGATTCGGCGATCGAGGCAGTGAACAGGGCGAGAGCGCCTGCACCCGCGCAGAGCACGGCCGCGATGATGAAGAACAGCACGTGGATCCCCCGTGAAGACTCGGCCGGAGCCGGTGATTGCTACCTCCTCAGTGTCTCAACGGGGTACGACAGATTCAGCTCTGGCCGCTGGGCCAGAAGCGGCTCGCGCGCTGACCGTGCACCGGCCTGGCCAGGTTGGGGTCCTCGGCTTCGGTGATGCCGACCTGCATGAGCAGCACCATGGTGACCATGCTGACCCCGATGATCAGCGGGGTGAGCAGCTGGGTCGCGGTGGCGCCGGAGGCGTGGGCGACGTGGGCGCTGGTGTGCGCGCTCATCGAGAACATGCCGGTGTAGTGCATGCCGGTGACGGCCACGCCCATCAGCAGCGCGGCGCCGATGGTGGCGAGGAGTCCGTGGATGTGCAGAGCGAACCAGAGCGCGGCCGTGGCGGCGACGACGGCGATGACCATCGAGACGGCGACCACGAACGGGTCGTAGACGATTTCGATGTCGGTCTTCATCGCGTACATGCCGGAATAGTGCATCGCGCCGACGCCGAGACCGGTGATCGTCCCGCCCACCGGGAGAGCGGCGCTGTCCCAGCTGCGGCGCACCACGATGGACAGCCCGAGCCACACCACACCCATCGCGACGGCGGCGCTGAACAAGGTGATCGGGACGTTGTATCGGATGGTCGCGCCGTGCACGGAAAAGCCGAGCATCGCGATGAAATGCATGACCCAGATGCCGGTCCCGCCGAGTGCGATCGCGGCCGCGGTGAGCCAGCCGCCATGACTACCCGATGCGCGCGAGCGAACCATGCAACGCAGTGCCAGCATCGACCCGAGGACCGACATGAGATACGCCGGCAGCGGGGTTACCCAGCCGTAGGTGAAATGGTTGATGTCCAGCACTCTCTACTCCTTGCGTGATTTCTCCGCGGGGTGTGCCCTCCCTCACAAACTCGGAAAATACGCTGGTAGGAAATTTGCCGTACTGGGTTTCTGGAAAATGTCTAGGGATGCTGACGGTGACCGGGCGCAGTTGCGTAGAGGTGTCGATGGTGAAGTGTGCCAGCCGGTTCGGCGGAGAGCGCCGATCGAATCCGGCATCCTCGCCGCAACTGCCTCGGCATACACCGAGCATCCAAACGGTCGCTTGTGTGACAGCACTGGGCGGCGGCATCGCGGCGTTGGCTTCCTCACAGTCCACGAAGTCGGGTGTGGAGGAATTCGTCGGATCATGGCATTGTTGATGGCGAGACCGGGACCGGACTATTAGGACCTGGCTCGTCTACAGAAGGTTTTGAAATGGCTCAGGGCATTGTGAAGTGGTTCAACAGCGAGAAGGGCTTCGGCTTCATCGCACAGGACGGCGGCGGACCCGACGTCTTCGTGCACTACTCGGCTGTTAGCGGCTCGGGCTTCCGCTCCCTCGACGAGGGTCAGCGTGTGGAGTTCGAGATCGGTCAGGGTCAGAAGGGCCCGCAGGCTCAGGACGTCCGCGTCCTCTGATTCTGCGCTTGACCAGCGTACGAACGTGAAGCTCCGCACCAGTAGGTGCGGAGTTTCTGCTATCTGGGGGCCAGTGCCTCCGTGCGGAAGAACTGTTCGGTCACCGCTCGCGCCGCCGTCAGATCCCGCGGCCCGCGCATTGCGAATTCCGGTGCCGCCCTGGCGAACTCATCGTCGATGAAGTTCGCGATCGAGCGCGGCGGCTCGCCCGAGCCCATCTCCCTGGTCTTCGACTTGAGTGCCGTCAGCTCGGTGATCGAGGCGACCAGGTCTGCGGGCAGTTCGCACTGGGCGAGCAAGGTCGGCAGGTGCATCGGGGCCACCGCGGCGCCGGGATGCTCGCGCAACCAGCGCAGCGCCATCGCCGGGCGCAGGGAGTAGAACACCTTCTTCAAGCCGCCGTTGCGCTGGAACAGTGTCCACTGGCGCGCGCCCAGGTGCAGATAGTGCCGGGCGATCCGGTCGCGATCGGCCACCTCCTCGGCCACCTCGCGCAGGCGGGCGCGGAACGCCTCGTCGCCGCGATAGACGATCGGTGACATCAGCCACTCGACCAGCACCGCGTTGCCCTGCACCAGCAGGCGCAGCGCCTTGGCCAGGTCCCAGCCGTTCACATCGAGCAGCCCGACCAGCGGCGTCTCGATGACATCGCGCCGCGACCACGGCGACAGATAGGTCTCCAGGCTCGCCACATAGACGAACCGGCAGTCGTAGTCGGAATCCGGCGAGGGGAAACCCCAAGCGCGGCTGCCGCTTTCGATGGCCAGCCGGATGGACACGCCGTGCTCGGCCGCCACCCGGTCGAGCTCGGCGTCGACGGCGGCCACCACGGCCGGATCCATCGAGTCGGGGACGGTGCGCAAGGACGTGGCGTGATGGTAGGTGCGGCGACGCCCAGGGTTCACCCGGTTTTCGGCAGGGGGGTAAGGGGAGGCGAACCCCGCCGACTATTCTGGTCGGCGGTAACTGCCGACCCCCTTTCTTCCCCAGGAGTACCCCACAGTGAGCCAAGCAGGCCGTCCTGTAGTTCTGATCGCCGACAAGCTCGCCCAGTCGACCGTCGACGCGCTCGGTGACGGTGTCGAGGTTCGCTGGGTCGATGGCCCCGACCGCCCGGCGCTGCTCGCCGCGGTGCCCGAGGCCGACGCGCTGCTCGTGCGCTCCGCGACCACCGTCGACGCCGAGGTGCTCGACGCGGGCAAGAAGCTCCAGATCGTCGCCCGTGCCGGCGTGGGCCTCGACAATGTCGACGTGCCCGCCGCCACCGAGCGTGGCGTGATGGTCGTCAACGCGCCGACCTCCAACATCCACACCGCCGCCGAGCACGCCGTCACCCTGCTGCTCGCCGCCGCGCGTCAGATCCCGGCCGCCGACGCGACCCTGCGCGAGAAGACCTGGCAGCGCAGCAAGTTCAACGGTGTCGAGATCTTCGGCAAGACCGTCGGCGTGATCGGCCTCGGCCGCATCGGCCAGCTGTTCGCCGCCCGTCTGGCCGCGTTCGAGACCAAGATCGTCGCCTACGACCCCTACGTGTCGCCGGCCAAGGCCGCCCAGCTCGGCATCGAGCTGCTGTCGCTGGACGAGGTCCTGCAGCGCGCCGACTTCATCTCGGTGCACCTGCCCAAGACCCCGGAGACCAAGGGTCTGCTGAACGCCGAGCGTCTCGCGCTGACCAAGCCGGGCGTCGTCATCGTCAACGCCGCGCGTGGTGGCCTGATCGACGAGCAGGCCCTGGCCGACTCGATCAACTCCGGCCACGTGCGTGCCGCCGGCCTCGACGTGTTCGAGACCGAGCCGTGCACCGACTCGCCGCTGTTCGACCTGCCGCAGGTCGTCGTGACCCCGCACCTGGGTGCTTCCACCTCCGAGGCCCAGGACCGCGCGGGCACCGATGTCGCCAAGTCGGTGCTGCTGGCGCTGGCCGGTGAGTTCGTGCCGGGTGCGGTGAACGTCACCGGTGGCGCCGTGAACGACGAGGTCGCCCCCTGGCTCGACGTCGTGCGCAAGCAGGGCGCGCTGCTGGGCGCCATCGCCAACGAACTGCCCGTCAGCATCGAGGTGCAGGCGCGCGGCGAGCTGGCCGCCCAGGACGTCGCCGTGCTGGAGCTGTCCGCGCTGCGCGGTGTGTTCTCGGCGCTGGTCGAGGACCAGGTCACCTTCGTCAACGCGCCGTCGCTGGCCAAGGAGCGCGGCATCACCGCCGCCGTCACCACCGCCACCGAGAGCCCGAACCACCGCAGCATGGTCGACCTGCGCGCCGTGTTCGGCGACGGCTCGACCCTGAACGTGGCCGGCACGCTGACCGAGCCGAACCTGGTCGAGAAGATCGTCAACATCAACGGCCGCAACTACGACATGCGCGCCGAGGGCCTGAACCTGGCCGTGCTGAACTACACCGACAAGCCGGGCGCGCTGGGCAAGATCGGCACCAAGCTGGGCGAGGCCGAGATCGACATCCTGGCCGCGCAGCTGAGCCAGGACGTGGACGCCGAAGGCGCCACCGTGATCCTGCGCGTCAACCGCGAGGTGTCCGCCGAGGTGCAGACCGCGATCGCCGAAGCCGTCGGCGCCGCCAAGGTCGTCCTGGTCGACCTGGCCTGAGTTGTGACGTCCCGGTCTCCGGGACATCGGCAGCTGCGCGCCGTCACCCCACGGTGGCGGCGCGCATCTGTATCCGCGGCGCGGCACGATCCGCCCCGACTTCGAACGGAGCTTGTTCATGAAACTCGCAGTCATCGCCGGTGACGGCATCGGTCCCGAGGTCATCGCCGAGGCGCTCAAGGTGCTCGACGTGGTCTCGCCCGGTGTCGAGAAGACCGAATACGACCTGGGCGCTGCCCGCTACCACCGCACCGGCGAGATCCTGCCGGAGTCGGTGCTGCCCGAGCTCAAGCAGCACGACGCGATCCTGCTCGGCGCCATCGGCGACCCGTCGGTGCCCAGCGGCGTGCTCGAGCGTGGTCTGCTGCTCAAGACCCGCTTCGCGCTGGACCACCACGTGAACCTGCGTCCGTCGCGACTGTTCCCCGGTGTCACCAGCCCGCTGGCGGGCAACCCCGACATCGACTTCGTGGTCGTGCGTGAGGGCACCGAGGGTCCCTACACCGGTACCGGTGGCGCGATCCGTGTCGAGACCCCGCACGAGGTCGCGACCGAGGTGTCCACCAACACCCGCTTCGGCATCGAGCGCGTGGTCCGCTACGCCTTCGCCACCGCGCAGGCCCGCCGCAAGCATCTGACCCTGGTGCACAAGAACAACGTCCTCACCTTCGCCGGTTCGCTGTGGCAGCGCACCGTCGACGAGGTCGCCGCCGAGTTCCCCGACGTGCAGACGGCCTACCAGCACATCGACGCCGCCACCATCCATATGGTGACCGACCCGGGCCGCTTCGACGTGATCGTCACCGACAACCTGTTCGGCGACATCATCACCGACCTCGCCGCCGCCGTCAGCGGTGGCATCGGCCTGGCCGCCTCGGGCAACATCGACGCCTCCGGCGTGAACCCGTCGATGTTCGAGCCGGTCCACGGCAGCGCCCCCGACATCGCGGGCCAGTCCAAGGCCGACCCGACCGCCGCCATCCTGTCGGTCTCGCTGCTGCTCAACCACCTCGGCAACGCCGAGGGCGCCGCGCGCATCGAGTCCGCGGTCGCCAAGGACCTGGCCTCGCGCACCGGCACCGCCTCCACCGTCGAGGTGGGCGACCGGATCGCCGCCATCGTCTGAGGACGCTGAACAACCCGAAGGCCCGCTCGGCTGTTGCCGGAGCGGGCCTTCGCTGTCCTGTTGTGCCGCACCATGTTTCGGTCGATCGAGACATGATGCGGCACAGCTATTTTCGCGGTACCAATGGGACCGCCGCCGCAGCGGCGATGGCGGCCACCGCGAAGGAGGCGGGGAAGCCGGTGGCGGTGATCAGCAGGCCGAAAACCGGTGGGACGGCGGCGATGGCGAGGTTTTGGCCGGTGTTCTGGATACCCAGGCCGCGGCCGCTCCAGAACGGGCCCGCGATTTCGGCGACGGCGGTGAAGGCCAAGCCGTTGTCGGACACCGAGATCACCGAGGCGGCGACCATCAGGGGCACTGCCAGCCACCACCAGTCGGTCCAGGCGGTGATCGTCAGGGCGGCCATCGCGACGACGGCGGCGACGGCCACCTGGCGCAGCGGGCCGAGGCGGCTGCCGACGCGATCGGACCAGGCGCCCGCGCCGATTCGTCCTGCGGCACCCAGGAATTGGGTGGCCGTCATCAGGGCGCCCGCGGCGGCCAGCGACCAGCCCAGGTCGCGGTGCAACCACAGCAGGGCGAAGGTCCACAGGGTGGCCTGCGGGATGACCAGCAGGATCGAGACGGCGTGGATGCGCCACAGGGTGGAATCGCCGCCGCGGTAGGGGTTGGCGCGGTCGGCGGCCTTGGCGGGCGGACGCGGCGGGTCGACGATGCCGACCAGACAGCCGACCGCGGCGATACCGGCCATCAGCGCGGGGACAAGCAGGGCGGCGGGGATGCCGTGGTGTTCGGCGACCCACGGAATGCTCAGCGCGGCCAGGCCGACGCCCAGCGGCTGGGCGGTCTGGCGGATGCCCATGGCCAGGCCGCGCCGGTCGGGCGGGAACCAGCCGACGATCACCCGGCCGCTCGCGCCGTTGGAGCTGGCCGCGCCGACACCGCCAAGGAACAGCAGCGCGCCGAACGCGATCGGGTTGTCCACCAGCGCGGCGGCGACACCGGCCACGAACATCAGCGCCGTGCCCGCCACCAGCACGATCCTTTCGCCGATCCGGTCGACGACATAGCCCCACGCGATCAGCGTGCACACCAGGCCGACGGTCGGCAGGGCGACCAGCGCGCCCGCGGCGAACAGGGAATCGCCGCGAGCGGTGAGCGCGGGCAGCAGGAACGGGGTGCCGTGGATGAAGATCGAACTCGAGGTCTGCGCGAATACACCGAGGGCGAGCATCAGCCAGCGTCTGCCGTCGCCGATCCTGGTCACTTCGGCCGTCGGCCGCACCTCTGTCACGATTCTCACCTCGCCGGATTGCACGATTGCATCTCAATATTTGAGATTGATGTCTCATGTGGTGAACATCTGGGTTCACGGTACACCCGTGACCGCAGAATGACGCCTCCTGATTCGGTGTCTGACAGATCACAACCGGCGACGACGGTGCGGAGTGCGAATCCCGTAGGCGGGCAGTGGCTTCGAATCGCACCGGTGTGAGCTTGGCCGCACTCCGCCCGCGCGCGCATCACTCCTCGCGTCCCGCATCCCGGGCGCGTTCGGGCAGGTGGGCGCGTCTCGATAGACTCCCGGGCATGCGCTTAGGTCGAGTTGCCAGTCCCGATGGAGTCGCGTTCGTCAGCATCGAAGGTGACGGCAGCGATGCCACCGCCAAGGAGATCGCCGAACACCCGTTCGGCTCGCCGACGTTCACCGGCCGGAGCTGGCCGCTGGCCGATGTCCGCCTGCTGGCGCCGATCCTGGCGAGCAAGGTGATCTGCATCGGCAAGAACTACGCCGCCCACGCGGCCGAAATGGGCGGCGAGGCGCCGGCCGACCCGGTCATCTTCATGAAGCCCAACACCGCGATCGTCGGCCCGAACGCCCCGATCATCCTGCCGCCCAGCTCTTCTCAGGTCGACTACGAGGGCGAGCTGGCTGTGGTCATCGGCCGCCCGTGCAAGGACGTGCCTGCGGCCAAGGCCGCCGAGGTCATCCTGGGCTACACCGTCGCCAACGACGTCACCGCCCGCGACCAGCAGCGCCACGACGGGCAGTGGACAAGGGCCAAGGGTTACGACACGTTCTGCCCGCTCGGCCCGTGGATCGAAACCGCGCTGGATCCAAGCGATCTGGAGATCGTCACCGAGGTCGAGGGGCAGGTCCGCCAGCGCAGCCGCACGTCGCTGTTCCTGCACGACATCCCCAAGATCGTCGAATGGGTGTCGACCGTGATGACCCTGCTGCCCGGTGACGTGATCCTCACCGGCACACCGGAAGGCGTCGGCCCGCTGCAGGCCGGGCAGAACGTGTCGGTCACCGTCGAGGGCATCGGCACCCTCACCAATCCTGTTGCCACCAAGCGCTGATACCGCGGAGAGAGAGTCATGACTGAAGTACGGGTCCGTTTCTGCCCGTCGCCGACCGGCACGCCGCACGTCGGCCTGATCCGCACGGCGCTGTTCAACTGGGCGTACGCGCGCCACCACGGCGGCAGCTTCGTCTTCCGCATCGAAGACACCGACGCCGCACGCGATTCCGAGGATTCCTACCGGGCGATCCTGGACGCACTGCGCTGGCTCGGCCTGACCTGGGACGAGGGCCCCGAGGTCGGCGGTCCCTACGAGCCGTACCGGCAGTCGCAGCGCCGCGATCAGCACCTCGAGGTCGTGCGCAAGCTGGTCGAGGCGGGCGAGGCCTACGAATCCTTCTCGACGCCGGACGAGGTCGAGGCCCGGCATCGCGCGGCCGGTCGTGACCCGAAACTCGGTTACGACAATTTCGACCGTGAGCTGTCCGCCGAGCAGATCGCGGCCTACAAGGCCGAGGGCAGGCCGGCGGTGATCCGGTTGCGGATGCCGAACGAAGATCTCGGCTGGAACGATCTCGTGCGCGGTGAAACCACCTTCAAGGCCGGCACCGTGCCCGATTTCGCGCTCACTCGCGGCAATGGCGATCCGCTCTACACATTGGTGAATCCGGTCGACGACGCGTTGATGAAGATCACCCATGTGCTGCGTGGTGAGGACCTGTTGTCCTCGACGCCGCGCCAGCTCGCGTTGTACGCGGCGCTGCAGCGTATCGGGGTCGCGGAGTTCACCCCGGAGTTCGGTCATCTGCCGTTCGTGATGGGCCAGGGCAACAAGAAGCTGTCCAAGCGCGACCCGGAATCGAATCTGTTCGTCCACCGTGATCGCGGATTCATCCCCGAGGGTTTGCTGAATTACCTGGCCCTGCTCGGCTGGAGTATCGCCGAGGACCGCGACGTGTTCTCCATGGCGGAGATGGTGGCGGCATTCGACATTTCGACGGTGAATTCGAATCCGGCCCGCTTCGACCAGAAGAAAGCCGACGCCATCAATGCCGAGCAGATTCGTTTGCTCGAGCCGGGTGATTTCGGCCACCGTTTGCGCGAGTACCTGACCGCGCAGGGTCATATCGGCGCCGAAATCGACGAGAAGGCCTTCCTCGCCGCGGCCGAACTCGTCCAGACTCGCATCGTGGTGCTCGGCGACGCGTGGGACCTGCTGAAGTTCCTGTTCGTCGAGCCCGCGGAGTTCGCGATCGACCAGGCCGCGGGCGGCAAGAACCTGGGCGCCGAGGCCGATCCGGTGCTCGACGCCGCGATCGCCGCCGTGGAGCCGCTGGCCGAGTGGACGACGCCCGCCCTGGAAGAGGCGCTGAAGAAGGCGCTGATCGACGATCTGGGGCTCAAGCCGCGTAAGGCGTTCGCGCCGGTGCGAGTCGCGGTGACGGGTTCGCACATCAGCCCGCCGCTGTACGAGTCGATGGAACTGCTGGGCCGCGAGGTCTCACTCGCGCGGCTGCGTGCCGCGCGTGGCTGGGCGCCCGCCGCGCAGTGAGTGCGTCCGGGGCGGATGCGGCTGGATCGCAGCCGCCCCGGAACGGTCAAAACAGCCAAAAATGGGCTTCTGACCAGGCGATTTGTAGTTTACCCCACTGTGTTTGGTAATCTTCTTCTCGCCGCGGAACACGGCCTCGCAACACCGACAACCAGCCGGTGAGACGAAGGCCGAGCGTTTCCATCCTTGGGGTATGGTGTAATTGGCAACACAGCTGATTCTGGTTCAGCCATTCTAGGTTCGAGTCCTGGTACCCCAGCAAGGTTTCACTTCGGTGAGATCGTCCTGGCCCCGTCGTCTAGCGGCCTAGGACGCCGCCCTCTCAAGGCGGTAGCGCGGGTTCAAATCCCGTCGGGGCTACAAAGAAAGACCCCCGGTCGAATTCGACCGGGGGTCTTCTTCGTTTTACAGCCGCTTGTGCAGTGCCTCGGCGGCGGCGACCAGATCGGCGGCCCAGCGCGCGCCCGGCCGCCTGCCCATCCGGTCGATCGGACCCGAGACCGACACCGCGGCCACCACGAGGCCCGCCGTGTCGCGCACCGGCGCCGAGACGCTCGCCACGCCCTGTGCGCGTTCCGCTGCGCTCTGCGCCCACCCCCGCTTGCGGACCTCGGCCAGCGCGCGATCGCCGAACACCGCGTCGGCCAGGACCGTGCGCTGCAGTTCGGGATCGGCCCACGCCAGCAGCACCTTGGCCGCCGAGCCCGCGGTGAGCGGGAGCCGGGAGCCGACCGGCACGGTGTCGCGCAGGCCGACGGGCGGCTCCAGCGCGGCCACGCAGACGCGCGCGTGCCCGTCGCGGCAGTACAACTGGACACTCTCGCCGGTGATCTCCCGCAGACGGGGCAGAATGGTCCCTGCGGCCTCCACCAGTGGATCGGCGGCCCCTGCGGACAGTTCGGTGAGCGCGGGGCCTGGACGCCACAGCCCGTTGCCGTCACGTGCCAGCAGCCGGTGCGTCTCCAGCCCGACCGCCAGCCGGTGCGCCGTGGCGCGGGGCAGGCCGGTGCGGGTGCACAGGTCGTTGAGACCGCATGGCTCGTCCGCGACGGCGTAGAGCACCGCCACGGCTTTGTCGAGGACACCGATACCGCTATGCTGTCTCATAGAACGATACTAACTTCTCATATGTTGAGATACCAAGTATGTCCATCGAAAGGTGATCAAGCCATGGCCGAGCGCGCCCGCACACTGGCCGAGAAGGTGTGGGAACAGCACGTCGTCACTACCGGTGCCGGCGAAGGTTCCTCCCGTGAACCCGACCTGATCTACATCGATCTGCACCTCGTGCACGAGGTGACCAGCCCGCAGGCCTTCGACGGGCTCCGCGCGGCGGGCCGACCGGTGCGCAGGCCTGATCTCACCATCGCCACCGAGGACCACAACGTCCCCACCGCCGACATCGACAAGCCGATCGCCGACCCCATCTCGCGCACCCAGGTGGAGACGCTGCGCCGCAACTGCGCCGAGTTCGGTGTCCGCCTGCACCCGATGGGCGATGTCGAGCAGGGCATCGTGCACGTGGTCGGCCCGCAGCTGGGCCTGACCCAGCCGGGCATGACCGTGGTGTGCGGCGACAGCCACACCTCCACCCACGGCGCGTTCGGCGCGCTGGCGATGGGCATCGGCACCAGCGAGGTCGAGCACGTGCTGGCCACCCAGACGCTGTCGCTGCGCCCGTTCAAGACGATGGCCATCACCGTCGACGGCGAATTGGCGCCCGGCGTCACGAGCAAGGACCTGATCCTGGCCGTGATCGCCCAGATCGGCACCGGCGGCGGCCAGGGCTATGTGCTGGAGTACCGCGGCGAGGCGATCCGCAAGCTGTCGATGGAAGCGCGGATGACGATCTGCAACATGTCCATCGAAGCGGGCGCTCGTGCGGGCATGATCGCCCCGGACGAGGTGACCTACGAATTCCTGAAGGGCCGCCCGCACGCGCCGCAGGGCGGCGACTGGGACGCCGCGGTGGCCGCCTGGGAGGCGCTGAAGACCGACGAGGGCGCGGTTTTCGACGCCGAGGTCCATATCGACGCGAACAAGCTCACCCCGTTCGTCACCTGGGGCACCAACCCGGGCCAGGGCCTGCCGCTGGGCGCGAACGTGCCGGATCCGGCCCAGATGGCCGACGAGAGCGAGCGCGACGCCGCCGAGAAGGCGTTGCGCTACATGGACCTGACGCCGGGAATGCCGCTGCGTGAGGTCAGCGTGGACACCGTATTCGTCGGTTCCTGCACCAACGGCCGGATCGAGGATTTGCGTGCCGTCGCCGATGTTTTGAAGGGACGCCACGTCGCCGACGGCGTGCGAATGCTGGTCGTACCCGGGTCGATGAAGGTGCGCGCGCAGGCGGAAAAAGAAGGACTCGGCGAGATTTTCACCGCCGCGGGCGCGGAATGGCGCCAGGCGGGCTGCTCGATGTGCCTGGGCATGAATCCCGATCAGCTCGAGCCGGGCCAGCGCTGCGCGTCCACCTCGAACCGCAATTTCGAAGGCAGGCAGGGCAAGGGTGGCCGTACCCACCTGGTCTCGCCGCTGGTGGCCGCCGCCACCGCGGTCCGCGGAACCCTGTCCTCGCCCGCCGATCTGGCCTGAGCGCCCCGACCACCACGATCGAAGGAGAATCGTTATGGAAGCCTTCACTGTTCACAAAGGCATCGGGGTCCCGCTGCGCCGGTCCAATGTCGACACCGACCAGATCATCCCCGCCGTTTACCTGAAGCGGGTGACCCGCACGGGTTTCGAGGACGGCCTGTTCGCCGGTTGGCGGGCCGATCCGGACTTCATTCTGAACACCGAGCCCTACCGTCACGGCAGTGTTCTGGTGGCCGGACCGGATTTCGGCACCGGTTCCTCGCGTGAGCACGCGGTGTGGGCGCTGTCGGACTACGGCTTTCGGGTGGTCATCTCGTCGCGTTTCGCCGACATCTTCCGTGGGAATGCGGGCAAGGGCGGCCTGTTGGCCGCGCAGATGTCACAGAACGATGTCGAAATGCTGTGGAAGCTGATGGAGGAACAGCCCGGCCTGGAATTGGTTGTCGACCTGACCGCGCGCACTGTGACGGCGGGAACCGTCGTGTTGCCGTTCGATATTGACGACTACACCCGGTGGCGTCTGCTGGAGGGTTTGGACGACATCGGCCTGACGTTGCGCCAGGCCGACGTCATCGGCGACTTCGAAAAGGGAAGGCCGTCATGGAAACCCGTGACGCTGCCGGAGCCTATTTCGCAAGCGTAATCACCAGCGGCGATTGGCAGCGCATCCCCTGGGGGCGGTAGCTGGACGTGTGCTAAACCACATGAATTTTGGCGTGGCACATAGACTCTTGCTCAAACTGGGTTTACCGTGGTACCTAGTCGGTCCGACGACGGGCCATTAGTCTGCGGAGGATTCAATGAACAAGGCGGAACTGATCGACGTTCTGACCGAAAAGTTGGGTACGGACAGGCGCACGGCTACTGCGGCTGTCGAGAACGTGGTCGACACCATCGTCCGTGCCGTGCACAAAGGTCAAAGCGTCACCATCACCGGATTCGGTGTGTTCGAACAGCGCAAGCGTGCCCCCAGGGTTGCCCGTAACCCGCGTACCGGTGAAACCGTGAAGGTGAAGGCGACTTCGGTGCCTGCCTTCCGGCCGGGCGCTCAGTTCAAGGCGGTGATCGCGGGCAAGCAGAAGCTGGCCGCGTCCGGCCCCGCCGTCAAGCGTGGCGTGAACGCCCCGGTGGCGGCGAAGAAGGCGGCAGCCAAGAAGACGGCGGCCAAGAAGACCGCCGCCAAGAAGGCGACGCCGTCGAAGGGTCCGGCCAAGACCACCGCCCGTAAGGCAGCCACCAAGGCACCCGCCGCCAAGAAGACCACGACGGCGGCAGCGAAGAAGACCACCGCCGCCAAGAAGACCACGGCGGCAAAGAAAGTGACTGCGGCCAAGAAGGCGCCGGCGAAGAAGGTCACGGCGGCCAAGAAGACCACCGCCGCCAAGACCACGGCCGCCAAGAAGGCCCCCGCGAAGAAGACTGCTGCGAAGAAGACAGCCACCCGTCGTGCTCGTTGATCCCGCCGCAGCGGGATCAGGTCGGGGAATGTGCACGTAGGCCGCATCACCCACCACTGGACCGAGAACGGCCCCGGGAAACCGGGGCCGTTTCGGCTGTTTGGTGGTACTCAGGTGGTGCTCAGGCGGTGACGATGCCCGTCGACAGCGAGCGGTCCATATGGTCGGCGGCGACCAATCGGTCCTCGACGAACGACAATGCCCAGACGCTGCCCTTGCGATTGCGGGCAGGGGGCAGCGTGAGCTCGCTGCGCTGCGCGAGCCACTGCACCAGATCGGGAATCACCTCGCCCTGACTGCACACCACCGGGACACCCCGATCTGTTACCAAAGACAGAAATCGTTGCCGTGCCGCACTTTTCGCTGAATCGTAACCTTGCTCGGAAAACATTGGCTCGCAATTGATTTCGGCGTTCAACTGTTCCGCCAACGGTGTCACGGTTTGGATACAGCGCAGCGGATCGGCCGAATGGATCTCGGATGCGCCGAACGCCAGCAGAATCGGTGCCAATGCCTTCGCCTGCTGCTCGCCCGCGGGCTCGAGCGGGCGCAACTCGTCGGGTCCGTCGAAGCGCGCGCGCTTGCCCGCCTTGGCGTGGCGCACCAGCAGCACCGTGTTCGTCCTCGCGGGCAGCCGGGCGAACATCCGTACGACCTGGCGGTCCATCGGATACGACAGCTGATCCATCACCTGGTCGAGCGGGAACCAGCGCAGCTGGTCGACTTCGGCGTTGACGGCGAACTCACCGGCCGCGGCCTCGGCGGCCCAGTAGTCGACCCGCTTGAGCTGACGGTGGCCGGGGATCGGATAGGTGACGTGCCCGAGATAGCGCCCGAGCGTGCACGGCAGGCCGGTTTCCTCGCCGACCTCGCGGACCGCGGCGACGATCGGGGTCTCGCCGGGGTCGAGCTTGCCCTTGGGCAGCGACCAGTCGCCGTATTTGGGCCGGTGGATCACGGCGATTTCCGGCCCAGCGGCGCCCTCGCGCCACAGGACCGCGCCCGCGGCATGGATGTTGGGCCGCACTCTGGGATCACGCATGGACTTGTGCTTTTCCTTGGTCACGGCTGATCGGGGCGACGCAGCCGCATGAGGAACTGCTGGTGGTCGCGCACCTGACTGGCGTCGGGTGCGGTCGGGCTGGCCTGCCAGGTGCCGTCGGGACCGAGCACCCAGCAGCGCGTCATCGGGTCCAGCGCCGAATCGAACACCATGGCGAGCTGTTCGACCAGGCGCGGATCCTTCACCTGCACCATGACCTCCACGCGGCGGTCGAGGTTGCGGTGCATCATGTCGGCGCTGCCGATCCAGGTCTGTTCCTGCGCGCCGAACTCGATCACCCGGGAGTGCTCGAGGAAGCGGCCCAGAATCGAGCGCACCTCGATGTTCTCGCTCAGGCCCGCCACGCCGGGGCGAAGGCCGCAGATGCCGCGCACCACGATCTGCACCGGAACCCCGGCCTGGGACGCTCGGTACAGCGCGTCGATGATCTGCTCGTCGACGATCGCGTTGGCCTTGATCCGGATCCGCGCGTCGAATCCCTCCCTGGCCAGTTCGATCTCGCGGTCGATCCGATCGATGATGCCCGCCCGCACGCCGAGCGGGGCGACCATCAGATTGCGGTAGTCGTCCTTGCGGGAGTAACCGGTCAGCGAATTGAACAGGTCGGTCAGGTCGGCACCGATTTCCGGTGCGGCCGTGAACAATCCGACGTCCTCGTACAGACGCGCGGTCTTCGGGTTGTAGTTGCCGGTGCCGATGTGGCAGTAGCGGCGGATGGTCGAGCCTTCGCGGCGCACCACGAGGCAGGTCTTGCAGTGGGTCTTGAGGCCGATGAGGCCGTAGACCACGTGCACGCCCGCCTGCTCCAGTGCGCGCGCCCATTTGATGTTGGCCTGCTCGTCGAAGCGGGCCTTGATCTCGACCAGCGCGACGACCTGCTTGCCCGCCTCGGCGGCCTCGATCAGCGCGTTGATGATGGGGGAGTCACCGGAGGTGCGGTACAGCGTCTGCTTGATCGCCAGCACCTGCGGGTCGGCCGCGGCCTGCTCGATGAAGCGCTGCACGCTGGTGGAGAACGAGTCGTAGGGGTGGTGCACCAGCACGTCGCCCTCGCGCAGCGCGGCGAAGACATTGCGCGGAGTCTCGCGCTCGCCGAAGGCCGCCGGGGTGGCCGGGACATACGGCGCGTCCTTGAGATCGGGGCGGTCGACGCCGTAGACCTGCCAGAGGCAGGACAGGTCGAGCAGTCCGGGAACTTGGATCACGTCGGCGGGGTCGACCTCGAGCTCACGTAGTAGCAACTCCAGCATGTGCTCGGTCATGTCGTCGGAGACCTCGAGCCGCACCGGCTTGCCGAAACGGCGGCGGGCGAGTTCGCGTTCCATCGCCTGCAGCAGGTCTTCGTCACGGTCCTCGTCGACCTCGAAGTCGGCGTTGCGGGTGATCCGGAACGAATGCGTCTCCACCACGGTCAGACCGGGGAACAGCAGATCCAGGTGCGCGGCGATGAGGTCTTCCATCGGCAGGAACGCCGCGATCGCCGACGGCGCCGCGGTGCGCCGGACACGGACGAACCGGTCGACGTTGTCGGGCACCTTCACGCGAGCGAAATGCTCACCGCCGGTGCCTGCGTCCTTCACCGTCACGGCGAGGTTGAGGCTCAGGCCGGAGATGTAGGGGAACGGGTGCGCGGGGTCGACGGCCAGCGGGGTGAGCACCGGAAAGACCTGGTCGGTGAAGTAGCCCGAAAGGCGCTGGCGCTCATCGTCGTCGAGATCGGCCCAGCCGATGATGTCGATGCCCTCGGTGGCCAGCGCCGGATCGACGTCGTCGAGGAAGACATTGGCGTGGCGCTCGGCGAGTTCCTGGGCGCGCGCGGTGATCATCTCCAGCTGTTCCGACGGTGAGCGGCCGTCGGCAGAGCGCACCGACAGACCGGTCTCGGCGCGGCGCTTGAGCCCGGCGACCCGGACCATGTAGAACTCGTCGAGGTTCGAGGCGAAAATCGCCAGGAACTTGGCGCGTTCGAGCAGCGGCAGGGAGGCGTCCTCAGCGAGGGCGAGTACCCGGGCGTTGAAGTCGAGCCAGCTCAGTTCGCGGTTGAGGTAGCGATCCCGGGGCAATCGCTGCGAGGTGGTGTCACCGCCCGAGGCGATGGCGGCCGCAGGTGGCGGGGAAATCGGGGGCTGTTGCTTGATGGTTTCCGTGTCGCTCACGCATCAATCATCCCCTAGGTAGCGGGCAGTTCGCAGCATGACACCGACCGGTTCGTCGGATGTGAACCGATTGCGGCGATCGGCTAGCACACGGTGCGAACGGAGTCACCGATCCTCGCGGGCAGCCCGAATGCGCGGAGCGTGCGCGCGGTGTGCGCGCCGACCCCGAGAGAACGGACGGTATCGAGGTCGGCGGGGGTGTCGACGTCGCAGCGCAGGCCGGGCCAGTGCCCGGAGAGGGGGTGTGCGCCGTCGTCGCGGTGGGCGCGGGCGGAGTCGGCGCCGAAACGCGGATTCAGTGCGGCGGTGGTGTCGCGGACCAGTAATGCCGCCGTGCCGGTGCCGGTGTGATCGATCACGACCGAGCGAATTCCGTCCGGCGCGACCGTCAGCAGGTCGGCTAGTTCCGCCGGGCGCAGGGCCGGGAGATCGGCCTGCAGAGCCAGCAGATGGGCGGGGCCGTGCCGGTCGCGCACGTCGGCGGCGCCCGCGGCCAGGGCGGTGTTGAGCGGATCGTCGGTGCCCACCGGCTCGTCGAGCACGTGCGCGCCGAGCTCGCGGGCGCGGGTGGCCACGAGTGGATCCGGAGTGACGACGGTCAGCGACAACACCTCGGGCACGGCGGTCGTCGCCACGACGGTGTCGGCGAACATGGCCAGCACGAGCTGCCCGCGCTGCTCGGGAGTCAGCACGTCGGCCAGCCTGCTCTTGGCCCGATCGATGTGCTTGACCGCCATCACGGCGTGCACGGTGTGCGGACGCATGGCGTCAATCCTTCCATGGCATATTGAGCTGATGACGAGGGCGGCGGTTATGGGTGCGGGGTCGTGGGGCACGGCGTTCGCGCAGGTGTTGGCAGAGGCGGGGACCGATGTCACGATCTGGGCCAGACGAGCCGAGGTGGCGCAGGCCCTCGACACCGAGCACTGCAACCCGTTCTACCTGCCCGGTGTGCAGCTGCCGCCGGTGCGGGCCACCGACGATCACCGGGCCGCGCTCGCGGGCGCCGATCTGGTCGTGCTCGCGGTGCCGTCGCAGTCGCTGCGCGCGAATCTGGACCGGTGGAAGGGCGATATCGATCCCGACGCCACCCTGCTCAGTCTCGCCAAGGGCATCGAGACCGGCACGCTGCTGCGGATGAGTCAGGTGATCGCGGAGGTCACCGGGGCCGAGCCGGGACGCATCGCGGTGCTGTCGGGGCCGAACCTGGCCGGGGAGATCGTGCAACGTCAGCCCGCGGCGACGGTGATCGCGTGCACCGACACCGAGCGCGCCGGGATGGCGCAGCGGGCCTGCGCCACCGGATATTTCCGGCCGTACACGAATACCGATGTGATCGGCTGCGAGATCGGTGGCGCGTGCAAGAACGTCATCGCGCTGGCCTGTGGCATCGCCTCGGGGATGGGGTTGGGCGACAACACCGTCGCCAGCCTGATCACCCGCGGGCTGGCCGAGGTCATCCGGCTCGGCGTCGCGCTCGGGGCGCAGCCGGTCACCCTGGCCGGGCTCGCCGGTGTCGGCGATCTCGTGGCTACCTGCACCTCGCCGCTGTCGCGTAACCGGTCCTTCGGCCATGTGCTCGGTGCGGGCGGGTCGATGCAGGCCGCGCAGGAAGCGACCCATGGGCAGGTCGCCGAAGGTGTGAAGTCGTGCACATCGGTGCGGGCCCTGGCCGCCGCGCATCATGTGGAGATGCCGCTGACCGACGCGGTGCACCGGGTGTGTCACGAGGGCCTTTCGGTGAGCGAGGCGGTCGACAGTTTGCTCGGCAGGCGGATCAAACCCGAGTAGGGCGATAGCGCCACGAACCGGGCAAACAGTTACGGTGACGTTCATGACGAACCGGATCAGGGTGGCCGTGGTTTTCGGCGGGCGCAGCAGCGAGCACGCCGTCTCGTGTGTGTCGGCGAGCAGCGTGCTGCGCAACCTCGATCCAGAGCGCTACGAGGTGGTGCCGATCGGCATCACCACCGACGGCGGCTGGGTGCTCGCCGACGGCATCGGCGAACTCGCGCTCAGCCACGGTTCGCTGCCCGCGGTCGACGCGGCGGGTACCGCGCTGACCCTGGCCGCCGATCCGAGCCGCGCGGGCGCGCTGGTGGCGCTCGACGATCCCTCGGCCGCGCTGGGGCGGGTCGACGTGGTGTTCCCGATCCTGCACGGTCCGTTCGGTGAGGACGGGACCTTACAGGGCATGCTCGAGTTAGCCGGCGTCCCCTACGTGGGGGCGGGCGTGCTGGCCAGTGCCGCCGGCATGGACAAGGAGTTCACCAAGAAATTGCTGGCGGCCGAGGGGTTGCCGGTCGGCGTGCAGGTCGTGCTGCGGCCCGGTACCGCGACGCTGACCGAGGCGGAGCGGGCCCGGATCGGCCTGCCCGCGTTCGTGAAGCCGGCGCGCGGTGGGTCCTCGATCGGGATCACCAAGATCACCGACTGGGCCGATCTCGACGCCGCGGTCGCCGCGGCGCGCGAGCACGATCCGAAGGTGATCGTCGAAGCGGGCATCGTCGGCCGGGAAGTCGAGTGCGGCGTGCTGGAATTCGCCGACGGGCAGGTCCGGGCCAGCGTGGTCTCCGAGATCCGGATGCCCGACGCCCATGCCGCCGCCCCCGAGTTCTACGACTTCGCCACCAAATACCTCGACGACGTGTGCGAATTCGATGTGCCCGCCAAGCTCGACGACGAGGTCGCCGATCAGATCCGCGAGCTGTCGGTGGCCGCGTTCCGCGCGCTGGACTGCCAGGGGCTGGCGCGCGTCGACTTCTTCGTCACCGCGGACGGTCCGGTGATCAACGAGATCAACACCATGCCCGGGTTCACCCCGATCTCGCAGTACCCGCGGATGTGGGAAGCGACGGGGATCGACTATCCGGCGCTGGTGTCGACGCTGATCGAAACAGCTGTGGCGCGCGGTACCGGCCTGCGCTGAGCTGTATTTTCGGCGGCTGGCGCCGCGGGTTTTCGGCCTCGTAACCTCGCATCCGAGGGGCGATACTGCGCCTTCGGCGTTCCGTCTCGCCCCTCGGATGCGAGGCGGCCGAAAACGTCGTGGTCGAGACTCGGGCCGCACGCTGGCCGGTCGCCGAAACTACAGTTCGCCCGGGTTCGGTTGGCGGGCGGGCAGATTCGCGGTGATGACGTCGGAGACCGTGGTGATCGCGCCCGTGCCCGAGCCGTCGGGGACGGTCAGGGCGATGTAGGTTTCGCGGTCGACGGCGAACCAGGTGCCGACCTTGCCGACCTCGTCGCGGACCTGGAACCACTGAACGCCGTTGATCTCGGTCAGGGTGGACGCGCGGTTGAATTCCAGCGGCCGGTCCAGGCCGCAGCGCAGGACGATCGGTTCGCCGCCGTCGGGGTGCTGCCAGGCGCGGGTGGCGGGCGGTGCCGGTTCGACGAGGGTGGATTTGGTGTAGTCGCCGAGGTCGGCGGGCAGGGCGGGGAGCAGGGCCTGGCAGGCGGGGCCGTCGGCGGCGGGGGCGGGGACCGGGCCGAGGGCGAGAGGTTCGCGTTCGACGGGGGCGCGCAGGGCGATGAAGGCGGCGGCGAGTACGCCGACGATCAGGACGATCGGGAGGGCGACCGCGGTGGCGATCAGTGCGGGGGAGTAGGGGGTCGACTCCTCGTCGTCCTCCGCGTCCTCATCCGTATTCGCGTCCTCATCGGCGTCCGGCTTCGCCTCAGCACCGGTGTCGGCCTCCGGCTGTGCGTCGGCGTCCCGCTTCGCACTCGCATCCGGCTTCACGTCGCTGTCGGCGACGGCGCTGTCTGCGTCGGCCGAACCGGAGCCGGTCGATGCGGTGCCCGTCGCCGAATCGGCATCCGAGCCGGTCCTCGGCTCGTCCGTCGAGGACTCGGCTGGGGTGTCAGGAGCGTCTCCAGCCGGTGACGTGTCGTCCCGATCGTCCGCGCCTGTCGAGTCCGACGAATCCGCCGCCATAACCGTCCGGTCCTTTCCGTTGTGTCCGATCGCCTCCGAAAGGGTACCGTCGGGGCGATTTCGTCGGTCGTCAGCACAGTGGGAAGGGGCCGGTCATCAGCGAGGACAGCCGTCCGCAGACAGTGCGCGAGCTGGGTGAGTTCGCCTTGATCGACCGGATCAACGCGGGCAGGCAGCAGGCCGCGCACGTCCTGCTCGGGCCCGGTGACGACGCCGCGCTGGTCGCCGCGCCGGACGGCCGGTTCGTGGTGAGTACCGACATGCTCGTCGAGGGCAGGCACTTCCGGCTCGACTGGTCGTCACCCGAGGACGTCGGCCGCAAGGCCATCGCCCAGAACGCCGCCGACATCGTGGCCATGGGCGCGCGCCCGACGGCGTTCGTTGTCGCGCTCGGCTGTCCGGCCGATACTCCGGTGCCGGTGGTGGAGGGCATCGCCGACGGCATGTGGGCCGAGGCGGAGCGCGCGGGTGGTTCGATCGCGGGCGGCGATCTGGTGCTGAGCGAACAGCTGGTCGTCTCGGTGACCGCGTTCGGTGACCTGGGTGGGCAGGCGGCGATCACCCGCGCGGGCGCCGGGGCAGGCGACATCGTCGCTGTCGCAGGGGAACTCGGCTGGTCCGGTGCGGGGCTCGCCGTATTGACCGGCGGCGCAGACTCTTCCGATCCGGCCTTCGCGCATGCCCTTGCGGCACATCGGGTTCCGCAGCCACCGTATGGTGCCGTGCTGGACGTGATCGGCGGCTCGAACCCGAACGCACTCACCGATGTCTCCGACGGATTACTCGCCGACCTGGGTCATCTCGCCGCGGCCTCCGGGGTCGCCGTAGACGTGCACAGTGCGGCGCTGGCCGATCCCGAACTGGCCATTGTCGCCCGCCTGCTCGATGCCGATGCGGCGCAATGGATTCTGGCAGGCGGCGAGGACCACGCCTTCGCGGGAACCTGGCCCGCCGGCACGGCGCTGCCGCCCGGCTGGCGGCCGATCGGGGTCGTCACCGCAGGCAGCGGCGTCACCGTGGACGGTGCGCGGCCCACCGGCGGCACCGGCTGGGAATCGTTCCGTGGGGCGGACGCCACACCCACCGGCCGGAAACGATAGGTTGTGCGGTCATGGGTGCCAAACCACTGTCGGAGATCATCGATCCGGGCTGGGCCCGGGCACTGGAACCGGTCGCCGACCGGATCAGCGAGATGGGCGAATTCCTGCGCGCGGAGAACGCTGCGGGTCGGGGCTATCTACCGGCCGGGGAGAACGTGCTGCGCGCCTTCCGGCGCCCGTTCGACGCGGTGCGCGTGCTGATCGTCGGCCAGGATCCCTACCCGACGCCGGGTCACGCCATGGGCCTGAGTTTCTCTGTCGCGCCGGATGTTTCGCCGGTGCCGCGCAGCCTGTCCAACATCTTCGCCGAGTACAGCAAGGACCTCGGCTTCGATACGCCGAGCTGCGGTGACCTGAGCCCGTGGTCGGATCAGGGTGTGCTGCTGCTGAACCGGGTGCTCACCGTCACCCCCGGCACCCCGGCCTCGCATCGCGGCAAGGGCTGGGAAGCGGTCACCGAGCAGGCCATCCGCGCGCTGGTCGCCCGGGACGAACCGCTGGTCGCCGTGCTGTGGGGCCGCGACGCCGGCTCGCTCAAACCCACCCTCACCGAGGCCGAGATCCCCTATATCGAATCGGCGCACCCCTCACCGCTGTCGGCTTCGCGGGGATTCTTCGGTTCGCGACCCTTCTCCCGGGTCAACGAACTGCTCGACGAACTCGGCGCCGAACCAGTCGATTGGCGGCTGCCCTGACCCGGGGCGTCGCCCGCACCAGAAGAAAATGATGAAGGAGCACAACCGAATGCACATGACAACCGTTCGCGCTGCCGTCGCGACCGCCGCCGTCGCCGCCGCCCTCACCGCGGGCGCCGCCTCGGCCAACGCGGCCGGGCTCGCGCTCGAGCCCTACGACGAGCAGGCCGCGCCGGTGGCCACCAGCCAGATCGGTGAGGAATGGACCTCCACCGGCACCTCCACCATCTCCGCGGGCGTGAACGCGAAGGTGACCTGCCTGCTGCAGAACACCTTCAGCGCCCTCGGCGCAGCCTGCTGAAGCTGATTCAGTTCAGCCCGAGGTAATCGGGCTTGCGCTTGGCAACGAAGGCGTCGACGCCTTCGCGGCCGGTGCTGTTGTTCGCGGCGGCGGCGATGCTGTCGCGTTCGGCGTCGAGCTGCTGGTCCAGGGTCGCCGTTGGCGATTGGGCCAGCAGCTTTTTCATGGCCGAGTAGGTGGCGCGCGGACCGGAGACGAAACTCTGGGCGACGCGCAGGGCCTCGGCGCGGACCTCGTCGTCGGCGACGGTGCGGCTCAGGATGCCCAGGCGCACGGCCTCCTCGGCGCCGATCACGGCGTCGGTGAGCAGGATCTCCCTGGCGCGGCTCGCGCCGACGATGCGGGGCAGCAGCCAGGACATGCCGCCGTCGGGGCTCAGGCCGATGCCCGGGTAGGCGGGGCGCAGCTTGGTCGACGGGCCACCGATGGCGATGTCGGCGGCGCACACCAGGCTCATGCCCGCGCCGGCGGCCCAGCCGTGCACCGAGGCGACGACCGGGACGGGGGTCGCGGCCAGGGCGCGCACGAACTCGTGCAGCTCGTCGGCCAGCTTGTACAGGTAGGCGCCGCGATCGTCGGCACCGGCAAAGTGATGGACGTTGCCGCCCGCGCAGAAATTGGCGCCGGCACCGGTCAGCAGCACGGCGCCGACCTCGGAATCGAGCGAGCGCAGAGCTTCGGTGCCCTCATTGATCAGGTCGAAATTCATCGAGGTGCCCGCCGCGGCGGTGGCGATCGTCAGCTGCAGCACGCCGTCGACGAGGGTGACGGCGGTGACCGGTTCGGTGGTACTCATGGCGTCACCCTAGCGAGGGCCGCGGCGCCACAACTGTTCGGGCAGCAGGGTGAACGGGTCGACCCGGCGGACGCCGGTGTCGGCGAAGCCATGCCTGCGGTAGAAGGCGTGGGCACGCGGGTAGTCGCCGAACACCCACAGCGTGCACGGTGAACCCGGCGCGGCGGCGTCGATCAGGGCATCGGCGACGCCGGTGCCGTGCCAGGCGGCGCGGACATAGAGGGCTTCCAGTTCGGTGTCGGTCGCGGCGGCGAAACCGATCAGCCGGTCACCGGCCAGCGCGATCGGCAACCGGTGGGTCCCGTCGGTGCGGCGGCGTTCCCAGGTGGCGGCGGAGCGTTCGAGGTCGAATCCGGCGAGCACGTGCCCGGGGACGAGGGCGTCGTAGGCCTCGCGCCAGCTCGCGATGTGACAGGCGGCGAGTGCGGTGACGCGCTCGGCGGTCAGTGTCTCGATCCGCCAGTCAGGCACATCGACCCCCACCGACGACAAAGCCCCGGATCACCCACACGGGGTGCCGGGGCGCTGTCGGCAGAATGTACGGGCTGAAAATCAGCCGCGGACGACCTTGCCCGCCTTCAGGCAGGAGGTGCACACGTTCATCCGGCGGGTGTTGCCAGGGGCAACCTGCGCACGCACGGTCTGGATGTTCGGGTTCCAGCGACGGTTGGTGCGCCGGTGCGAGTGCGAGACCGACTTCCCGAAACCGGGGCCCTTGGCGCAGACGTCGCAAACGGCAGCCATGTCGCGAGCTCCTTCATGTCATAAGCGGACAGCGGCGCACGTATGCCCGCTGAACCGGAAACTGATGTCGTCAAATGCCTTGCCGACTTGCGTCGGCCAGCGCAGACCGGATGGGCCGCACGAGGCAACCCTGCAAGGGTAGCTGGCCGGGCCGTGATCTTCCAAACCGGGTGTCCCGGTCGACACGCCGGGCACGGCCCGGATAGCGGGCCCGTCCGCGGTCAGCATACCGCTGTCGGCCGCTGCCGCTAACCTGGCGTGCGGTGCTCGGCGCGCGGGCACCCAGAACGGGGAGCGAGGTGGCGGTGTCGCACGTGCGGGAAGCGCTGGACGGCGCCGGTCTTCTGTCCTGGGCCCGAACCTGCCGCACCGACCTGGAACTACGCCGCGCCGAGATCGACGCGCTCAATGTGTTCCCCATCGCCGACTCCGACACCGGAACCAACCTGCTCGCCACCGTGCGGGCGGCAGTCGCCGCCGCTGAGCGGGCGGTGCCAGGAGCCGCGGGCGCCGACCTGGCCGCGCACACCGACCCGGCCGCGCGCACCGACCCTGCCGCACGCACCGACCCGGCCGCGCGCACCGACCCGGTCACGGGAAACGGCCCGTGCGCGGGTGTCGACCTGGCAGCGGGTGTCGACCAGGCCGCGGGCGATGACCCGTCCGCACATCTGGTCGCGCAGGCGCTCGCGCGCGGAGCGACGATCGGTGCTCGGGGGAACTCGGGGATCATCCTGTCGCAGGTGCTGCGCGGTATCGCCGAGGCGGTCGTCGACGGCCCGCTGACCGGCGAACGGCTGCGGACGGCGTTGCATCGGGCGGCGGTGCTCGTGCGCACGGGACTGAGCGCCCCGGTCGAAGGCACGATCCTGACTGTTCTCGAGCGCGCCGCGGTCGCCGCTGCCGAGTCGGCCGACCCGTCTCTCCCCACCGTCGCCCGATCGGCCGCCGACGGCGCCGCGCGTGCGCTGAACGAGACACCCGCCCAGTTGGGCGTCCTGCGCGCGGCCGGGGTGGTCGATGCCGGAGCCAGGGGACTGGTCGTACTGCTCGACTGCCTCGTGGCCCAGATCTGCGGCGAGGCCCCCGCCAGGCACAGCTATACCCGCGATCACGAGGACGACGGACCACGGCGCAGCAGTGGTGACGAACGTGCCAGCGGCGGTGACGTCGACCACCACGATCAATCCTCCGACCCGCACTTCGAGGTCATGTACGTGATCGCGCAGGCCGACGAGACGGCCGCGGGCGCTTTGCGTGACCGGCTCGCCGTCCTCGGCGATTCGGTGGTCGTGGTCGGCGACGGTGACCACACCTGGTCGGCCCACGTGCACTGCCGCGACGCGGGCGCGGCGATCGAAGCCGGACTCGCGATCGGCACCGTCACCGGCATCCGCATCGAGAGTTTCGCCGTGACCGCGCCGCACGGAGCGAGCCACGAGGATCACCGGGATCGCGCCGTTGCCGTGCCGCACGGCAACGGCCACCACGATCTCGCGGTCCCTGCCCAGCGGCCCGACGGTCTCGCCGACCGCGGCATCCTCGCCGTGGCGTCTGGTGCGGCGGCCGCGCGCCTGTTCGAAGACGCGGGCGCGGTGGTGCTGCACGGCGACCGGCAGCTCGACACCACCGCACTGCTGACCGCGATCCGCGCGATGCCGCACCGGGAAGTCCTGGTCCTGCCCAACGGCGCGCTGCCCGCCCAGGAACTCGTCGCCGCCGGTGTGGCCGCCCGTGACGGGTCACGTGACGTCCTGCTGCTGCCGAGCGCGTCGATGGTGCAGGGCCTGGCCGCGCTGGCTGTCCACGATCGTGGGCGGATCGCGGTCGACGACGCGTTCGCGATGTCGGAAGCCGCCGCGACCACACGATGGGGCGCGCTGCGGGCGGCCAGGGTGCGCGCCTTGACCATGGTCGGAATGTGCTCACCCGGTGACGGACTCGGTCTGGTCGGCCACGACGTGGTCGTGATCGACCCCGATGTGGTCGGCGCGGGCCGCATCCTGCTGGACCGGATGCTCGGTCTCGGTGGCGAATTGGTGACACTGCTGATGGGCGCCGACGCGGGCCCCGAACTGGGCGCGGTCCTGGCCGATCACGTGACGGCCGGTTTTCCGGGTGTCGAGGTCGTGGTGTATTCCGGTGGGCAGCAAGCGGATCTGGTGCAGATAGGGGTCGAGTGATGGCGACGTTGAGTGACCGGCTCGACCACGTGCTAGGCGTGAAGGCGGCCGACCGGCTGACCGAGGCTTTCGACATGACCACGGTCGAGGACCTGCTGCGCCACTATCCGGCCCGCTACGCCACCCAGGGGCAGCCGCTCACCGAGGAGGAACCGGAGGAGAGCGCGCACATCACCGTCATCGGCCGGATCACCAAGACCGAACTGCGCCCGATGAAGAACCGGCGCGGCTCGCTGCTGAAGGTCCAGCTCGACACCGGCGCCGCGCGCCCGATCGAGGCCACTTTCTTCAACGGCGACAAGGTGCGCTACCTGGTGAAAGAGGGTGTGCGGGCGATGATGTCGGGCACCGTGCACTGGTGGCGCCCCGACCGCTGGAACCTCTCGCACCCGGACTACCTGATCCTGCCCGACAAGGCCGAGGCCGGCGTCGAGGAACTCACCTCCGTGCGCGGCAGCGGTGCGCTGCGCGGGCTGGCGCAGAGCGCGAAGGGCGCGGGGGGAGTGGACCCGGCGTTCTTCGAGCGCGAGTTCGTCCCGGTGTATCCGGCGACGGCGAAGGTGCAGAGCTGGGACCTGCTGGCCTGCATCCGCCAGGTGCTCGACCAGCTCGACCCGATCGATGACCCGCTGCCCGCCGACCTGCGCGAGGAACGCAACCTGCTCGAGGTCTCCGACGCGCTGCGCCTGATCCACCTGCCCGAGCACAAGCTCGACATCGAGAAGGCAAGGGACCGGCTGCGTTTCGACGAGGCGCTGGCGCTGCAGCTGGTGCTGGCCGAGCGCAGGCACGAGGTCGAGGGCCGCACCGCCCCCGCCTGCCCGCCGAGCACCGACGGCATCGCCGCCGCCTTCGACGACCGGCTGCCGTTCGAGCTGACCGAGGGCCAGCAGCAGGTGATCGACGAGATCTCCGCCGACCTGTCGCGCACCCGTCCTATGCATCGCCTGTTGCAGGGCGAGGTGGGTTCGGGCAAGACGATCGTCGCACTGCACGCGATGCTGCAGGTGGTCGACTCCGGTCGGCAGTGCGCCCTGCTCGCGCCGACGGAAGTCCTTGCCGCCCAGCACTATCGGTCGCTGCGGGCGATGCTCGGCGACCTCGGCACCGCCGGGGAGCTCGGTGCGGCAGAGCAGTCGACCAAGGTGGTACTGCTGACCGGATCGATGACGGCGGCGGCGAAGAAGACGGCGCTGCTGGACGCGATGACCGGCGAGGCGGGCATCGTCATCGGCACCCACGCGCTCATCCAGGACGCGGTCGAGTTCTTCGACCTCGGCCTCGTGGTGGTCGACGAACAGCACCGCTTCGGCGTCGAACAGCGAGACGCGTTGCGCGCCAAGGCGAAAGGCGGCATCAGCCCGCATCTGCTCGTCATGACCGCGACCCCCATTCCGCGCACCATCGCGATGACCACCCTCGGCGACCTGGAGACCTCCACCCTCACCCAGCTGCCGCGCGGCCGCTCGCCGATCGTGTCGAAAGTCGTTCCGCGCAAACTGCACCCGGGCTGGGTGGACCGCGCGTGGGAGCGCATCCTCGAGGAGGTCGGCGCGGGCAGGCAGGCGTACGTGGTGTGCTCGCGCATCGGCGAGGACCCCGAGGCACCGCCGGCCAAGGGCAAGAAATCGGCGGAGGAGAAGGAAGGCCCCACCACCCAGGCGGCGGTCGACATGTACGAGACGCTGAGCGCGGGCCCCCTGTCCGGAGTCCGGGTCGGCCTGTTGCACGGTCGGCTGCCCGCCGACGAGAAAGACCAGGTGATGCGCCAGTTCAACGACGGCGCCATCGACGTCCTGGTCTGCACCACGGTCGTCGAGGTCGGTGTCGACGTGCCGAACGCGACGGTGATGGTGATCGTCGACGCCGACCGGTTCGGCGTCAGCCAGCTGCATCAGCTGCGCGGCCGGATCGGCCGAGGCAAGCACCCCGGCCTGTGCCTGCTCGTCACCGATGCCGCGCCCGGCGGCACCGCGATGGCCCGGCTCGAAGCCGTCGCCGCGACCACCGACGGCTTCGAACTCTCGGTGCTCGACCTACGCCAGCGCCGCGAGGGTGACGTGCTGGGCGCCGCCCAATCCGGTACGGCTCGGTCGCTGAGACTGCTGTCGCTGCTCGACGACCTCGAGGTGATCACCGCCGCCCAGGAGCTGGCCAGGCAGGTCGTCGCCGACGATCCTGGCCTGGTCAAGCACCCTGGTCTGGCGGGGATGATGGACGCCGCCGTCGACGGCGAACGCATCGAATACCTCGCGAAGTCCTGACGCTCAGCGCGGCAGGCGCGGATACGGCAGATCGGTGCTGGTGTGCTCGGCCACCGCCAGCGGCCGCCCGATCTGCGGGAACGCGCGCTGCGGGCACGACGGCCGCTCGCACACCTTGCAGCCCGCCCCGATCGGGACCGCTACCTGCGGGTCGTCGAGCTGCAAGCCCTGGGAATACACCAGCCGGTCGGCGTATTCGATATCGCAGCCGAGTCCGATGACGAAGTTCTTCGACGCCGCCCCGAACCCCTGGGGACTGGCCGGGGTCGTGCGGGCGATCCACAGGTAGCGGCGCCCGTCGGGCATCTCCGAGATCTGCGTGAGGATCCGGCCCGGATGCGCGAACGCCTCATGGGTGACCCACAGCGGGCAGCTGCCGCCCACCCGGGAGAAATGGAACGCGGTGGCGGACTGACGTTTCGAGATATTTCCCGCCCGATCCGTACGGACCAGGAAGAACGGGACACCGCGCTGACCCTGCCGTTGCAGGGTGCTGAGCCGATGACAGACCGTCTCGAAACCGACCTCGAACCGCAGGGCGAGCAGGTCGGCGTCGTAGCGCAATTCCTCGGCCGAACGCAGGAACCGCCCGTAGGGCAGGATCAGCGCGCCCGCGAAATAGTTGGCCAGGCCGACCCTGGCCAGGGTGCGTGATTCGCCGGTGAGCCCCCTGGACTCGGCGAGCACATTGTCGATCTCGCGACCGTAGAGCAGCAGGCCCAGAGTGGTGGCGATCTGGAAGGCACGCTGGCCGGGACGCAGCCGCCTGGCCAGGGTGAGCGTGCGGGTATCGGGGTCGTAATGGCGTTTCGGGATGGTCGGGTCGGCGCCGTCGCCGCGGACCAGCACGGTGACGCCCGCGCGTTCCTCGGCGATCCTGGCCAGCTGACGATCCAGCGAGCCGATGCTCAGCCCGGATTCCTCGAACAGCTGCTCGGCCGCGTGATCGAGGGTCGAGATGTGATTGCGGTGGTCGTAGAAGAAGTCCCGCACGTCCTCGTACGGCATCGGCGTGCCCGGCGCGCCGCTGGGCGTGTCGACCCGCGACGACAGCAGATCGAGCTGATCGGTGGCCGCGCGCAACCGCCGGTGCATGGCGATGACGATCCGCGCGACCTCGGGCAGCCGGGTCGCGAGTTCCTCGACCTCGGTGATCGGCGCGGTGTCGCCGCCCCCCGCGGCTTCGACGAGCACCTCGTGCAGGTCCGAGACCAGCCGCGCGTCGGAGTCGGCGGCGAAGAACTGCACATCCAGATCGAAGGTCGAGTTCAGTTTCAGCAGAACGGGAATGGTGAGCGGGCGCTGATCACGCTCGAGCTGATTGAGATAGCTGGGGGACAGATCCAGCGATTTCGCGAGCGCCGCCTGAGTCATCCGTCGTTCTTCACGCAGCCGTCGTAGCCGGGCCCCCGCGTACATCTTCCGCACGCCGAGATCCTAACTCTCCGGCTTTGCAATATTCGCTCGAAATGGCGATTGTCCGGGGAGAAGTCCAGTCCTGCAAGGGAATTTACCTGTGACTACTGGTGCGTAACGTGCGAAGGGAGACGATGGGGACAGGCGGGACTCGCCGCCCCGGACGGATGCGCTCCATCCGGGGCGGCGAACTGCTCAGCGCAGTGCGGCCGCGGCCGTCACCAGGTTGCGCAGTGACGCCTCGACCTCCGCGCGACCACGGGTCTTGAGACCGCAGTCGGGGTTCACCCAGAGCCGCTCCGCGGGCACCGCTTTCAGCGCGGCGGCCAGCGAGGTGGTGATCTCCTCGACCGAGGGGACCCGCGGGGAGTGGATGTCGTAGACGCCGGGGCCGACCCCGAGCGCGAAACCGGCCGCGTTCAGGTCGTCGAGGACCTCCATGTGCGAGCGCGCCGCCTCGATGGAGGTGACATCGGCGTCCAGACCCGCGATCGCCGAGATCACCTCACCGAACTCCGAGTAGCACAGGTGCGTGTGCACCTGTGTGGTGTCGGCGACACCCGCGGTGGCCAGACGGAACGCGTCCACCGACCAGCGCAGGTAGGCGGGCTGTTCGGCCGCGCGCAGCGGCAGCAGCTCCCGCAGGGCGGGCTCGTCGACCTGGATGATCCGCGCGCCCTGGGTTTCCAGGTCGACGGTCTCGTCGCGGATCGCCAGCGCGACCTGGCGGGCCGAGTCGGCCAGCGGCTGATCGTCGCGGACGAACGACCACGCCAGAATCGTCACCGGGCCGGTGAGCATGCCCTTGACCGGCTTGGCGGTCAGCGACTGGGCGTAGCCGATCCACGACAGCGTCATCGGCTCGGGCCGCGAGACGTCGCCGAACAGGATCGGCGGACGCACGCAGCGGGTGCCGTAGGACTGTACCCAGCCGTTGTCCGTGGCGGCGAAACCGTCCAGGAGCTCGGCGAAGTACTGGACCATGTCGTTGCGCTCGGGCTCGCCGTGGACCAGTACGTCCAGGCCGAGCTGCTCCTGCAGGGTGATCACGTCGGCGATCTCGGCGCGCATCCGGCGCGCGTATTCGGCCTCGTCGATCTCGCCCTTGCGCAGCGCGGCGCGGGCCAGGCGAATGGCCGAGGTCTGCGGGTAGGAGCCGATGGTGGTGGTCGGCAGTACCGGCAGGTCGAGGTGATCGCGCTGCAGCTCCCGGCGCTCGTCGGCGGGGGAGCGGGTCAGGTCCTCGTCGTCGAGGGCGGCCAGCCGGGCGCGGACCCGGTCGTCGTGCAGACGCGGGTCGGTGCGGCGGGTGCCGGCGGCGGCGCGGGCCGCGGCCAGCTCGTCGGCCACCGCGGTGGTGCCGTCGGCTAGCGCGGTCGCGAGAACCCGGACCTCACCGACCTTTTCGGCGCCGAAGGCCAGCCACGACCGCAGCCGCTCGTCGAGCCCGGTCTCGGGAGTCAGCGAGTACGGCACGTGCAGCAGGGAGCACGAGCTCGCCACGGCCACCGCGTCGGCGCTGCCGAGCAGGGTGCCGAGGGTGCCCAGCGCGGCGTCGAGATCGGTGCGCCAGATGTTGCGGCCGTCGACCACACCCGCGACCAGCAGCTTGCGGGTCAGCGCCGTGACGGCGGCGACCGCGGCGACGTCGGTGCCCGCGGTGAAGTCGAGGGCGATGCCCTCGATCTCGGTGTCGGCGATCGCCGCCAGCGCGGCATCGGGGTGCCCGAAGTAGGTGGCGACCAGGATCGCCGGGCGGTCCGGTGCGGCGGACAGCTCGGTGTAGGTCTCGCGCACCAGCGCGATCTCGGCGTCGGTCAGGTCGGTGACCAGCACCGGCTCGTCGATCTGTACCCACTGCGCGCCCGCACCGGCCAGCCGCGCGAGCAGGTCACGGTAGAGCGGCAGCAGTTCCGGCAGCCGGTCCAGCGCCGCGCCGTCGGCGGACTTGGCCAGCTTCAGGAACGTGAGCGGGCCGATCACCACCGGGCGGGCGGGCACGCCGAGTTCGCTCGCCTCGGCCAGTTCGGCCAGCAGCTTCTCTGGGTGCAGGGAGAACGTGGTGGCCGCGTCGATCTCGGGCACCAGGTAGTGGTAGTTGGTGTCGAACCACTTGGTCATTTCCAGCGGGGCGACGGTGTCGGTGCCGCGCGCGGCCGCGAAGTAGCGGTCCAGCGGATCGGCGATCCCGGCCACGCGCGGCGGTAGCGCGCCGAGCAGGGCCGCGGTGTCGAGCATCTGGTCGTAGTAGGAGAAGGTGCCGACGGGCACCGAATCCAGCCCGGCCGCCCGCAGTTCGGCGAACTGCGCCCGGCGCAGCTCGCGGCCGACGGTGTGCAGGTGCTCGGCTTCGACGCGACCTGCCCAGTAGGACTCGATGGCGCGCTTGAGTTCCCGGTTCGGGCCGACCCGCGGCAGGCCGAGAACCGTTGCGGTGAACGGAGAGTGCGAAACAGTCACGGAGATTCTCCAGTGTCGTGCAGGGAGAGCCGTCGCCTTACCGCGGGCAGCCGCCGACACCGGAGGGACCCGCCGCGAAGACACGACAGGTCGGCACAGGTGGACAGCGCGCCCGATCCACGAGGCGGTGGCCGCCGGATACGGCGTATCCGGCACAGTCGGCAGGTCTTCGGACTCGCTGGCACCGGTCGTGTGATCGACCGACCTACTGGCCGTCGCTTCCCAGGCATCGTGCCCAGTGCTGATGACGGCGGTCGTTCCTGCATACCGCTGCGGGACAGTCCCGGATTCCCACCGGGTTCCCTCTTCACCCGGCGCGCGGCTACGCGCGCCCGGGTTTCGACGCCGGCGCGGGAGGTCGGGGCTCCGACTCTTCCACCGCGCAGGCGAACCAGCTGCATCACTCAGCATAGGTCCTCGCCGGCGGTGACAGCTACCGCCCCTGCCGGTGCACCCGGCGTGACCTGCGCGTTGCGGACGCACCGCCGACCGGTCGCCGTGGTGAGATGTGACGGCCGGATGAACGCAACTTCGCAGGTGGGCGGGTGTGCGATGTGAAGATTGCTGCGAAGGCACCTTGCGTGTCGGTGGTGCGGTCACGGCCGGGTACCGTGGTCGAATGTTCTCGAAAGTCTTGGTCGCCAATCGTGGTGAGATCGCCATTCGCGCCTTCCGCGCGGCATACGAACTCGGCATCGGAACGGTCGCGGTGTTCCCCCACGAGGACCGCAACTCCGTGCACCGGCTGAAGGCGGCCGAGTCGTATCAGATCGGCGAGGAAGGCCACCCGGTCCGGGCGTACCTGTCGATCGAGGCGATCATCGACGCGGCCAAGTCGGCGGGCGCCGACGCCATCTACCCCGGTTACGGGTTCTTGTCGGAGAACCCCGACCTCGCCGCCGCCTGTGAGCGGGAGGGCATCACCTTCATCGGCCCCTCGGCGTCGGTGCTCGAGATGGCCGGTAACAAGGCCACCGCCATCGCCGCCGCGAAGGCCGCCGGGCTGCCGGTGTTGAAGTCCAGCGAGCCCAGCGCCGATATCGACGCGCTGCTGGCCGCCTCGCAGGAGTTCGAGTACCCGATCTTCGTCAAGGCTGTGGCCGGTGGTGGTGGCCGCGGTATGCGCCGGGTCGCCGCGCCGGAGCAGTTGCGTGAGTCGATCGAGGCGGCCTCGCGTGAGGCCGAGTCGGCGTTCGGTGATCCGACCGTGTTCCTCGAGCAGGCCGTGGTGAACCCGCGCCACATCGAGGTGCAGATTCTGGCCGACCAGCACGGCAATGTGATGCACCTGTTCGAGCGGGACTGCTCGCTGCAGCGCCGGCATCAGAAGGTGATCGAGCTCGCGCCGGCCCCGAATCTGGATCCCGCACTGCGCGAACGGATTTGCGCGGATGCCGTCGCTTTCGCTCGCCAGATCGGGTACAGCAACGCGGGCACGGTGGAGTTCCTGCTCGACGAGCGCGGCAAGCACGTGTTCATCGAGATGAACCCGCGCATCCAGGTCGAGCACACGGTGACCGAGGAGATCACCGATGTCGACCTGGTGCAGTCGCAGCTGCGCATCGCCTCCGGCGAGACCCTCGCCGACCTCGGCCTGAGCCAGGACGCGGTGTCCATCCGTGGCGCCGCGCTGCAGTGCCGCATCACCACCGAGGACCCGGCCAACGGCTTCCGTCCCGACACCGGCCGCATCACCGCCTACCGCACCCCCGGCGGTGCGGGCATCCGTCTCGACGGCGGCGCGAACCTGGGCGCCGAGATCGGCGCCTACTTCGACTCGATGCTGGTCAAGCTGACCTGCCGCGGTCGCGATCTGCCCGCCGCGGCCGCTCGCGCCCGTCGCGCGCTGGCCGAGTTCCGTATCCGTGGCGTCACGACCAATATCCCGTTCCTGCTGTCGGTGCTCGACGACCCCGACTTCCAGGCGGGCCGGGTCACCACCTCGTTCATCGACGAGCGTCCCGGACTGCTGACCTCGCGTGGCTCGGCCGACCGTGGCACCAAGATCCTGAGCTACCTGGCCGATGTCACCGTCAACAAGCCGCACGGTGACCGCCCGACCACGGTGTACCCCTACGACAAGCTGCCCGCTGTCGACATGACGGTGGCGCCGCCGGACGGGTCGCGTCAGCGGCTGCTCACCCTCGGGCCCGAGGGCTTCGCGCGGGCGCTGCGTGAGCAGAAGGCGCTCGGGGTCACCGACACCACCTTCCGTGACGCGCACCAGTCGCTGCTGGCGACCCGCGTGCGCACCAACGGCCTGCTCGGTGTGGCCGGCCACGTCGCCCGACTGACCCCCGAGCTGCTGTCGATCGAGGCGTGGGGTGGCGCGACGTACGATGTGGCGCTGCGGTTCCTGCACGAGGACCCGTGGGAGCGGTTGGCCGCGCTCCGCGAGGCGGTGCCCAACATCTGTCTGCAGATGCTGCTGCGTGGCCGCAACACCGTCGGCTACACGCCGTACCCCGAACAGGTCACCCGCGCTTTCGTTTCCGAGGCCGCGACCACCGGTATCGATATCTTCCGCATCTTCGACGCGCTCAACAATGTCGACCAGATGCGTCCGGCGATCGACGCCGTGCGTGAAACCGGCACGGCCATCGCGGAAGTCGCGCTGTCCTACACCGGCGACCTGCTGGATCCGAACGAGTCGCTCTACACCCTCGACTACTACCTGAAGCTGGCCGAGCAGATCGTCGACGCCGGTGCGCATGTGCTCGCCATCAAGGACATGGCAGGTCTGCTGCGCGCTCCCGCCGCGGCGAAGCTGGTCACCGCGCTGCGCAGCAACTTCGATCTGCCGGTGCACGTGCATACCCACGACACCCCCGGCGGTCAGCTCGCCACCTACCTCGCTGCGTGGCAGGCCGGTGCGGACGCGGTCGACGGTGCGTCCGCGGCGATGGCGGGCACCACGTCCCAGCCCGCGCTGTCGGCGATCGTGGCCGCGGCCGCGCACACCGAGCATGACACCGGGTTGAACCTGCAGAACGTCTGCGATCTGGAGCCGTACTGGGAGGCACTGCGCAAGGTGTACGCGCCGTTCGAGTCGGGTCTGCCCGCGCCGACCGGCCGCGTGTACACCCACGAGATCCCGGGCGGTCAGCTGTCGAACCTGCGCCAGCAGGCGATCGCCTTGGGCCTGGGTGACCGGTTCGAGGAAGTCGAAGCCAAGTACGCCGCCGCCGACCGCCTGCTGGGTCGTCTGGTCAAGGTGACCCCGTCGTCGAAGGTCGTCGGTGACCTGGCGTTGGCGCTGGTCGGTACCGGTGTCGATATCGAGGACTTCTCCGCCGATCCGGGCCGCTACGACATCCCGGACTCGGTGATCGGTTTCCTGCGCGGTGAACTCGGCACCCCGGCCGGTGGCTGGCCGGAGCCGTTCCGCAGCAAGGCGCTGGCCGGACGGAGCGAGCCCAAGCCGGAGACCCCACTGACCCCGGCGGACCAGAAGGGCCTCGACGGCTCCTCGCAGGAACGCCGCGACACCCTCAACCGCCTGCTGTTCCCCGGCCCGACCGCGGAATTCCAGGCGCATCGCGAGAAGTACGGCGACACCACCGGCCTGTCGGAGAACCAGTTCTTCTACGGTCTGCGCCGCGGCGAAGAACACCGCGTGCAGCTGGAAAAGGGCGTCACCCTGCTCATCGGCCTGGAAGCGATCTCCGAGCCGGACGAGAAGGGCATGCGCACGGTCATGTGCATCATGAACGGGCAGCTGCGCCCGATCGCGGTGCGCGACAGGTCCATCGCCTCGGAGGTTCCGGCCGCGGAGAAGGCGGACAAGAACAACCCGGGCCACATCGCCGCGCCGTTCGCCGGTGTCGTCACCCTGGCCGTGTCCGAGGGCGACGAGATCCACGCGGGCGACACCGTCGGCACCATCGAGGCCATGAAGATGGAAGCGGCCATCACCGCGCCGCGCGGCGGCATCGTCGGCCGGATCGCGACCGCCAAGGTGCAGCAGGTCGAGGGCGGCGATCTGCTGGTGGAACTGGCTGCGCGCGAGTCGGAATGACGCGCATCGTCGCGGGCACGGCAGGCGGGCGGCGGCTGAAGGTGCCGCCCGCCGGTACCCGGCCCACCTCGGACCGGGTGCGCGAAGCCCTGTTCAGCGCCATCGACGCGCGCCTCGACCTCGACGGCGCACGGGTCGTCGATCTGTACGCGGGGTCGGGCGCGCTCGGTCTGGAGGCGCTCTCGCGTGGCGCCGCGCACGCCCTGCTGATCGAGGCCGACCGCAAGGCGGCCGCGATCGTGCGCGCCAATATCGCCGAACTCGGCCTGCCGGGGGCCGAGCTGCGCCTCGGTACGGTCGGCTCGGTGCTGGCGCACCCCGCGCCCGCCGCCTACGACCTGGTCCTGTCCGACCCGCCGTACGACGTGAGCACCGAGGACGTGCTCGCCGACCTCACCGCGCTTGCGGCCAACGGCTGGCTCGCGCCGGACGCGCTGGTGATCGTCGAGCGATCCATTCGCTCGCCCGAAATCACTTGGCCCGCAGGCTATGCGCCGCTGAAGCCGCGCAAATACGGGGAGACCAGAATCGAGCTCGCCGAGTTCGGTGCTAGCGTCTGACCCATGGCTGCAGCACTGTGCCCCGGCTCCTTCGACCCGGTCACCAACGGTCACCTCGACGTGTTCACCCGCGCGGCCGCGCAGTTCGACGAGGTGATCATCACCGTCAATGTGAACCCCAAGAAGCAGGGCATGTTCACCGTCGAGGAGCGCATGGAACTGCTGCGCGAATCGGTCGCCCACCTGCCCAACGTGCGCGTCGCGTCCTGGCAGGGCCTGACGGTCGACTTCGCCAAGCAGGAGGGCGTCACCGCGATCGTCAAGGGCCTGCGCGACGCGGGCGACTTCGGCTACGAGCTCCAGATGGCCCAGATGAACCACAAGCTGGCCGGCGTCGACACCTTCTTCATCGCCACCAACCCGTCGCTGAGCTTCCTGTCCAGCTCACTGGTCAAGGAAGTCGCGGCCCTCGGCGGCGACGTCAGCGACATGCTCCCGCCCGCGGTGCACAAGCGCCTGCTGGACCGCCTCGCGGAACGCCGCGCCTAGAAGACCAGGCCGCGCAGGGCGAGGAAGCGCATGCCGCCGACGGCTGCGGTGATCGCGAGGACGGCCAGCGCCTGGACACTGTCGCCCAGGCCGGGGGCCCACACGCCCAGCGCGGCCAGGCCTGCCGTCGTGATGCCCAAACCGAGCAGCGCGAGTCCGCCACCCTCCCATTGCGCCGTGAACCAGGTGACGCGGTCGGCGGCGTGGAAGGTGAGCTGACGGTGCAGTTCGTTGGCGATGATCGTGCTGACGACCGAGCCTGCCACATTGGCGATCAGCGGGCCGATGCCGTGCATGGCGAAGAACAGCAGCACGTAGGCGACATTGCTGAATCCGCCGACCAGGGCGAAGCGGATGAGCTGCGGGAGGGCGTGGTCACCGCGCAGGTAGGTGAGCGCCCGGTCGACCTGTGGACGCAGCACGGGGGCCGGCGGGCTCGGCGCGAGCACGGGGTACGGACCGATCCAGGGAGTGAACATGCCCGCGACATGCGACACCGCGCTTCGCGGTGTTTCCAGAACGGTCATGGTCGACTCCGATCGCAATGAACGAACGTCGAGGAGTACAACAGGTGAAAACGTGCAGTGCTTCCCGGCGGACGGTTGTCGTGCCTCCCGATGGTAGCGGAAGTGGAGAGGTTCACTCCACTTGATATCTGTGCGATCTAGGACACTGTCGCGACACACCGCGACGACATTCGGAACACGCGCCGCGGGCAGGCAGACTGGGCCACGGCGGTAGTGGTTTCGCCGTGAGTCGGCAGGAGGGTAGTGAGCATGTATCGCGTATTCGAAGCACTCGACGAGCTGGTCGCCATCGTCGAAGAGGCGCGCGGCATCCCGCCGACCCGCAGTTGCATCGTGCCCCGCGGCGATGTCCTCGAACTACTCGACGACGTCCGCGACGCCCTGCCCGGCGAGCTCGACGACGCCCAGGACGTCCTCGACCACCGCGACAAGATCGTCGGCGACGCCCGCACCGGCGCCGAGGCCACGGTGACCGCCGCCAACGAGCAGGCGCGCACCACCATCGAGAAGGCGCGCGCCGAGGCCGACCGCATCCTCGCCGACGCCAAGGCGCACGCCGACCGGATGGTCGCCGAGGCGACAACGCACGCCGACCGCCTGGTCGCGACCGCGCAGGCCGAGGCCGACCGGGTGATCGCCGACGGCAACGCCGAGTACGACGAGCTCACCGGCCGCGCCCAGGTGGACGCCGACCGGGCCATCCAGGCGGGCAAGGACTCCTACGAGCGCTCGGTCGCCGACGGCAAGGCCGAACAGGCCAGGCTGGTCGCCCAGACCGAGGTCGTGCGGGCAGCGCACGCCGAGTCGGCGCGCCTGATCGACGGCGCCCAGGCCGAGGCCGACCGGGTCCGCGCCGAATGCGACGACTACGTCGACGAGCAGATGGCCGATTTCGACGGCAAGCTCGCCGCGCTGGGCGAGACGCTGGCCACCACCCGCCGCACGATCACCCGCGGCCGCCAGCACATGCGCGGCGGTCAGGCGCCCGAATATCCGGAATACGCCGCCGACCACCGGCGCTGAGCGCACCGCGCGTTTTGAGTTCGGACGGGGTCCTGCCGTACTGTTGAGTGGTTGCCCAAATCCCCTCAGAAGTAAGTGAGTCAGTGATGCCCGCCGCTTCCGGTTCGCCGTCGCGTCCGCACAAGACCAGTGGTCCTGTGTCCGACGCGGGCTTCGTGCTGGATGTCCGCAGTCTCGGCCGTCGGCCGGGAACCATGCGGGAACTGCGGCGCACCGTCACCGACCATGAGCGGCTGGGTCTCGACCTGATCGCCATCCCGGCCGACGCCGCGGTGGAGCTCGATCTGCAGCTGCAGGCGGTCTCGGAAGGTGTGCTGGTCACCGGCACGGCGTCCGGTCCGACGGTGGGGGAGTGCTCGCGCTGCCTCGAACCGTTCGACGACCAGGTGGAGATTCGTCTGACGGAGCTGTTCGCGTATCCGGACAGCACCACCGAGCAGACGACCGAGGACGACGAGGTCTACCGCATGGAAGACGACCTCATCGATCTCAAGCCGGTGATCCTCGACGCCATCGGGCTGGAGCTTCCGCTGCAGCCGCTGTGCACCCCGGACTGCGCGGGCCTGTGCCCCGAGTGCGGTGTGCGGATGGCGATTGCGGGTCCTGATCATGGGCATGAGATACTGGACCCTCGCTGGGCCAAGTTGGCGAGTTTCGCCGCAGAGGCGCCCGGCACCGGCGACCCCGCTGAGGGTTCCACCACCCCAGACCGATCCGCTCCCGTGGCAAACGATGCCGACGTGGTCAGCGAAAACACAGAGGAGAAGTAGCCGTGGCTGTTCCCAAGCGCCGGATGTCCCGTTCCAACACCCGGTCGCGGCGCAGCCAGTGGAAGGCCACTGCGCCGACCCTGGTCACCTGCCCGAACCGTGCCTGCGGTGAGAAGACCCTCCCGCACATCGCGTGCCCGTCCTGCGGCACCTACAAGGGCCGCCAGGTCACCTCTGCTGTCTGATTCGTGACAGCCAGCAAAGACACAGCGGGTTCGGCCGATCACGCCAGCCTGCTCACCGCCCTCGGTGTCGACGTACGACCGGAGCTGCTGCGCCTCGCGCTGACGCACCGGTCGTACGCGTACGAGAACGGCGGCCTGCCGACCAACGAGCGCCTCGAGTTCCTCGGCGACTCGGTGCTCGGCCTCAGCATCACCGAGCGCCTCTACACTGAGCACCCCGAGAAGTCCGAGGGTGAGCTCGCGAAGCTGCGCGCCAGTGTGGTGAACATGCACGCGCTCGCCGAGGTGGCGCGTGGTCTCGGCGACGGCGGACTCGGTCAGTACCTGCTGCTCGGCAAGGGCGAAGAGCTCACCGGCGGCCGCGACAAGCCGAGCATCCTCGCCGACGGTATGGAGTCCCTGCTCGGCGCCGTGCATCTCGAGCACGGCATCGAAGTGGCCCGTGGCGTCGTGCTTCGCCTGTTCGCCGAACTGCTCGAGCGCGGCCCCCGCATGGGCGCCGGCCTCGACTGGAAGACCAGCCTGCAGGAGCTCACGGCCGAACGCGGACTCGGTGTGCCCAGCTACGAGATCACCTCCACCGGCCCGGACCACAACAAGGAGTTCACCGCCACCACGGTGATCGCCGGTCGTCCGTACGGTCAGGGTGTCGGCCGCTCCAAGAAGGAAGCCGAGCAGAAGGCCGCGGGCACCGCCTACAAGGCACTCACCGACGAATCCGTCGCCGACGAAATCTGACCTGTGCCCGAACTGCCCGAAGTCGAGGTGGTACGGCGCGGTCTGGCCGAGCATGCGGTCGGCCGTGTCATCGATTCCGTCACCGTCACCCACCCGCGAGCTGTGCGCAGGCACGTCGCGGGTGGTGTCGATCTGGCGGCCCGGCTCACCGGGCTGAAGATCGAGAGCGCGCAGCGTCGCGGCAAGTACCTGTGGCTCACCTTCGACGAACCCGATACCGCGCTGGTCGTGCATCTGGGAATGAGCGGTCAGATGCTGGTGCAGCCCGCGGCCGCCCCTGTCGAGAAGCACGCCCACATTCGCGCCGCCCTCGGTGACGGCAGTGAGCTGCGCTTCGTCGATCAGCGCACGTTCGGCGGCTGGTCGCTGGCCGACCTGGTCGAGGTCGACGGCACCGTCGTCCCGGACACGGTCGCCCATATCGCCCGTGATCCGCTGGATCCGCGCTTCGACCGCGAAGCCGTGGTCGCGCGGATCCGCGCCAAGAACACCGAGATCAAGCGGGTGCTGCTCGACCAGACCGTGGTCTCGGGCATCGGCAACATCTACGCCGACGAGGCGCTGTGGCGGGCCGGGCTGCACGGCACCCGCGTCGCTGCCGACCTCACCCGGCCGGTGGTGCGCCTCCTGCTCGACAGTGTCACCGCGGTCATGAACGAGGCGCTGGCCGTCGGCGGCACCTCCTTCGACGCGCTGTATGTGAACGTGAACGGCGAATCCGGCTATTTCTCCCGGTCGCTGGCCGCCTACGGGCGTGTCGACGAACCGTGCGATCGCTGTGGCACGCTGCTGATCCGCGAGCAATTCATGAATCGTTCGTCGTTTTCCTGCCCGAAGTGTCAGCGGAAGCCTCGCCGCCGCTGATCCGGGCGCGCTACGGTTTCTCCTGACAGGTCGTTTCGGACCGGGTCCGTGCAGGAGGACGTTATGCGCAAGCTGACCTATTTCGTGGCATCGACGATCGACGGGTTCATCGCCGCCGAGGACGGCTCGGTGGACTTCTTCCCGGTGGGCGGTGACCACGTCCCTTCCATCACCCAGCAGTACCCGGAGACGCTGCCGACCAAGGTACGCGAGGCGCGCGGCATCTCGGCGGGCAACCTCTACTTCGACACCGTGATCATGGGCCGCAAGACCCACGACTTCGGCGTGCGCACCGGCACGGCCAGCCCGTACGAGCATCTGCGCCAATACGTGGTGTCGACGACGCTGCCCGAATCGCCTGCGCCCGGCGTCGAGGTGATCGCGCACGACCCGGTCGAGGCCGTCCGCGAGCTGAAACGCGAAGCCGGTCTCGGCATCTGGCTGTGCGGCGGCGGTGAACTGGCGCAGACCTTGCTCCCCGAGATCGATCAGGTGTTCCTGAAGCTGTACCCGGTCGTCCTCGGCACGGGCCGCCCGCTGTTCGGCGGTGGCACGAAACTACCTGCGCCGGAACGGTTCCGGGTGATTACCAGCCGCGTGTACGCCGACGGCGTCGCCTTCCTCAAGTACGGCCGGATCAGGTAGCGCCCATGACGTCGGCGGACAGTCCCGGCCCGGTGGCGGCTCTGCGCGAGATCGGGTTCTGGCTCGAACGCTCTCGCGCGCAGACCCACCGGGTGAAGGCTTACCGCCGCGCCGCCGACGTCGTCGCCGCCCTGTCCGACGCCGAGCGGGCGACCCGGGCGCGCGAGCACAGCTGGCGTGAGCTGTCCGGCATCGGACCCAAGACCGCCGCCGTGATCGAACAGGCCTACGCCGGTGAGGTACCCGGCTATCTGGCCGAATTGCGCGGCGACGCACAACCTATCGGGCCCGCCGGCGACCCGCTGCGAACCCTGCTGCGCGGTGATCTGCACACGCACTCGGACTGGTCCGACGGCGGCAGCCCGATCGCCGAGATGATGGGCGTCGCCGCCGCGCTCGGCCACGAATACTGTGCGCTGACCGATCATTCGCCCCGGCTCAAGATCGCCAACGGCCTGTCCGCCGAACGCCTGCTGCGCCAGCTCGACGTGATCGCCGAGCTCAACGACCAGCTGGCGCCCTTCCGCATCCTCACAGGCATCGAGGTCGACATCCTCGACGACGGCACCCTCGACCAGCGCGCCGATCTGCTCGAACGCCTGGATGTCGTTGTCGCCAGCGTGCATTCGCACCTGCGCGACGACAGCGCCACCATGACCAAACGCATGGTCTACGCCGTCGCGAACCCGAATGTCGACGTCCTCGGCCACTGCACCGGCCGCCTTGTCACGGGTGGGCGCGGCACCCGCCCCGAATCCAGTTTCGACGCCGAACTCGTCTTCGAAGCCTGCCGCAAGTACAGCACCGCCGTGGAGATCAACAGCCGCCCCGAACGCCGCGACCCACCCGGTCGCCTCATCGAGCTGGCCGTCGACATGGGCTGCCACTTCAGCATCGACACCGACGCCCACGCGCCCGGCCAATTGGCTTGGCAGGGTTACGGTTGCGAGCGGGCGCTGGCCCACGGCGTCCAGGCCGAGACCGTGATCAACACCTGGCCGCTCGCGCGGCTGCTGGCGTGGACACGGGAATCCGGTGAGTGAAGTGTTGCCCAACAGCTGATGTCGTTCGGCGGGTCGGATCCTTCGCCTGGTAGACATACGAGAACGTAGCGCCGGGGTGGATGAGTGGGGACGCGGTGGGCGAGTTTCCGATCGAGATAGTGCTCTCGGTCATCGGTATCGTGGTGGCCCTCGCGGCGTTCCTGCGGGAGTTCGTCCTCGTCGGGCGCAGGCGGCTCGGGTACCGGGTGCAGATGGATACGCCGGTCACCGGTGAGATCGAGTTCCCCGTGCCGAACGGAACTGCCGATCCCGATGTCACCGGGGCCCTGCGTAATTTGCGGACGACCGTGGCAGGTAACCCGGAGTGGCAGCTCAAGAACCTGTCGCTCGTGCTGGTGCGGATCGAGAACAGTGGATCACTGCGCATCGATGCCGACGACTACACGATGGACAGCCACGCGGGGAACAGGGTTGGTCTCCACATGACCTTCCCCGGCCGCGAGGTGATCGGCTTGGCGGTCACCGAACTCCACGAGGTGCCACGGGACAATCTGGGGCGCGACTCGGGCATCGCGTGGCGCCAGGAGGGGACGGCGACGCCGCCGCCGAATCAGTCGCCCGACCTGGTCGGCGTCATCGATCTGCCGAAAGTGCCGTTGGAGCGGGGTCACCACTACAAGATCCTGGCGGTGTTGAACCGGCCGAACGACGGCGTCAAGACCCCGGAACCCACGATCTCCGGCGGTATCAAGGGCGGCCGGGTGGACCGGACGAAGAGCAACGCGCGTCCACCCTGGATCCTGGTGGCGCTGAGTCTGTTCCTGCTCGCCCTGGTCGTGATCCAGCTGGTGGTGGCTGTGGTGCAACCGGATCCGCCGCCGCGTGACTGCGCCGCGGGCGAGCTCACCGTCGTCGGGTCGACCGCGATGGCGCCGATGATCCGCAAGGCCGCAGACAGCTACGAGAAGACCTGCACCGGAGCGCGATTCACCTTCGACTTCGCCGGAACCGAACCAGGACTGCGCGCCCTGACCAAGGCCGGTCCGACACCGGGGATGCTGGCCATCGGCGACGGCACCAAAGGCACCTCGTTCGCCGCGCTCACCGAACTGCCCCTGGCGCGGGCCTCGTTCTCGATGGTGCTGCATTCCGGCGTCGGGCTGAAGGACCTGTCCACCCAGCAGATCCGGGACCTGTATCGGGGGAACATCAGGAACTGGAACCAGATCGGCGGACCCGATCTCCCGGTGGTCCTGATCGATCGGACCGCGGGTTCGGGCACGCGCCGCGCCCTGGAATCGCGACTGCTCGAGGACAACCGCAAGGTGTTCCGCTACACCAGCTGCATCGGGATGGCCGCCGGTGGCGAGCAGTGCGAGGTCGACGTCACCGAGGAAGTGGCTACGTTCGTTGCCAAAATCCCTGGTGCGGTGGGTTATCTGGAAACCTCGGCGGTCGGTGACGAGGTCGGGGCCGTCACGATCGACGGGGTCGGTCCCACGCCCGACACGATCCGATCCGGGGCCTACCGGTTCACCGGGGTCGAGTACGCCTACACTCACGGATCGGTCGCCGGCGATTCGCTGGTGGCCCAGTTCCTGGACTATCTGACGCGGGGTAAGGCCAGGCTTACCATGACCGAGTTCGGCAACATCCCCTGCGTCGATCCGGTCGAACCGAAATTCTGTACGCCGTAGACCGCCTCTGACGGCGTAATCTCCTGTCGCGGCACGGAATCGCCGAAGCGAAAACCCAGCAACCCACTGGTTTACTCGCCGGTAGCGGGGTACGTTCCTCTACGGCCCCTCTGTTCAGGCGGCACCACGTGGTGCGCTCCACGTCTGACCAGGCCAACCATGCCCCATGGACGGCGGTGAAGCTTTCGTCTCCACCCCCGCCGAGGCGGCCATCTCTTGTTCGCGCAAGTGTTGCGAGGTTGTGTCCCTGGAAGGAAGGTCATGAGTGCAGATACGTCGGCAATGTCGCCGACCGGGTTCTCCACGTCCGATCTCTACTCGATCGAGCACAACGGCGGCCCACTGCGGATCGCGATGGTGGTTCCACCGTATTTCGATGTCCCCCCCAAGGCGTACGGCGGCGTCGAGGCCGTCGTAGCCGATCTGGTCGATTCGCTCTGCGAGCGCGGCCATCACGTCACCCTGTTCGGTGCGGGCGAACCGGGTACCAAGGCGAATTTCGTCCCGCTGTGGGACCGGATCGTCCCGGAACGACTCGGTGATCCGTTCCCCGAGGTGGTGCACGCCCTGCGGGTGCGCCGCGCGATCGAGCGCCTGGCCGAGACCGAAGGTATCGACCTGGTCCACGATCACACCTTCGCGGGCCCGCTGAACGCGCCCGCCTACGCCAATCTCGGCCTGCCGACCGTGGTCACCGTGCACGGTCCCGTGCAGGACGACTGCTACCGCTATTACCGCGAACTGGGCGAGGAATGCTCGCTCGTCTCGATCAGCGACCGGCAGCGCGAACTCGCGCCCGACCTGCCGTGGGCAGGACGCGTGCACAACGCGCTGCGGCCGGATCTGTGGCCGTTCCAGACCGAGAAGCAGGACTACGCGCTGTTCCTCGGCCGCTTCACGATGGACAAGGGCCCGCATCTGGCGCTCGACGCCGCTCACGCGGCCGGAATCCCGCTCATCCTGGCGGGCAAGTGTTCCGAGCCGCTGGAGAAGGCCTACTTCGAGGAGTACGTGCGCCCACGGCTGACCGACGACGATCATGTATTCGGTCTCGCCGACGCGGCGGCCAAGCGTAAACTCTTGGCTGGAGCGCGGTGTCTGCTGTTCCCCATTCGCTGGGAGGAGCCGTTCGGCATGGTGATGATCGAGGCAATGGTCTGCGGAACGCCGGTGGTCGCGTTGCGCGGCGGCGCGGTGGCCGAGGTGCTGGTCGACGGCGTCACCGGGCGCATCTGTGAGCACCCGGACGAGCTGCCCGGCGCCATCGCGGAAGTCGCGACGTTCGATCCGGCGGATTGCCGGGCGCACGTCGAAGCGAATTTCGGCGCCGACACTCTCGGCGGTGGCTACGAGCAGGTGTACCGGCAATTGTTGGCCCGCACCACGATCGGTTACGGCAACGCGTTCGCGATGCCGATGCCGTTCGGGGCGGCGGTCAGCGGGCGCGTATGAGCCTGAACAGCACGTCGTCGCCGAGCCCGTTCAACGCGGGGGAACCCGCGGGGCTCGGCGGCAACGGCGGCAACGTCACCCTCGTCGAAGGCGGCACCTTCTGCCTGTCCGACCGGCTCGGCGATATCGAGCCGGGCAAGCCGCAGGGCCTGTTCTTCCGTGACGCCAGGGTGATTTCGCGCTGGGAGCTGATGATCGACGGCAAACGGCCCGAACCGCTGTCGGTGCTGAGCCCGGAGGCCTTCGCAGCACGCTTCGTGCAGCGAAGGCCCCCGCAGCAGGGCAGGGCCGACAGCACTCTGCTCGTCGTGCGCGACCGGCTCGTCGCCGAGGGCATGCACGAGCTCGTCACGCTGGAGAACATGAGCCGCGAGGCCACCGCGGTGGTGATCGAGCTGCACGTCGACGCCGACTTCGTCGACCTGTTCTCGGTGAAGGAAGGCCGGATGGGCGGCCACCGGGCGGAGATGACGACCGCCGACGGCGAACTGCTGCTGCACGACCGGGCCGACCTCTCGCGCGGGCTCGCGCTCACCTCGACCGTCGAGCCGATGGTGCTGAACGGCACCATGATCTGGCGCGTCGTCGTCCCGGCGGGCGGACGCTGGCAGACCGAGATCACCGCCCAGCCCGCGGGCGCCGCGCAGCGCCCGCAAACCCAGGGCACCCCGGGCGAGCGGTACCGGGCCAGTGAGCCGGTGCGCAAGATCCAGGCGTGGCGGGCCACCGCCACCGACATCTCCGCCGATTCGGGCCTGCTCAATCAGATACTGCGCCGCAGCGAAAGTGACCTCGGCGCCTTGCAGATCCAGCCCGATTCGGGCACCGGCAGGCCGTTCGTCGCGGCGGGCGCGCCCTGGTTCATGACACTGTTCGGCCGAGACTCCCTGCTCACGGCATGGATGTCGCTGCCGCTGGAGACCGATCTCGCGCTCGGCACGCTGCAGCAGCTGGCCGAATTGCAGGGCCAGACGGTCGATCCGCTGGTGGAAGAGGAGCCGGGCCGGATCATGCACGAAATGCGGCGCGGTCCCGCGGTCGGGCAGGTACTGGGCGGCCAGATCTACTACGGAACCGTCGACGCCACACCGCTGTTCGTGATGCTGCTCGCCGAATGTCTGCGCTGGGGCGCTGATCCGGCCTCCATCGCGACCTTGCTGCCCGCGGCGGACGCGGCGATCGGCTGGATCACCGACTTCGGCGACCGCGACGACGACGGCTTCGTCGAGTACGTGCGCGCCACCGATCGCGGTCTGATCAACCAGGGCTGGAAGGACAGCTTCGACGGGATCAACGACGCCGCAGGACATATCGCGCAGGCACCGATCGCGCTGTGCGAGGTGCAGGGGTATGTGTACGCGGCCTACCTGGCCAGGGCCGAGCTGGCCGACGCGTTCGACGATCCCGCCCTGGCCGCCCGGATGCGCGAGCGCGCAGCCGATTTGCGGACCAAGTTCGCCGAGCAGTTCTGGCTACCCCAGTGCGGCTGGTACGCCGTGGCTTTGGACGGCAGCAAGCGGCAGGTCGACGCGTTGACCAGCAATGCCGCGCACTGTCTCTGGTCGGGCATCGCCACCGACGAGCATGCCGAGCTCCTGATCGAGAACCTGGCCAAGGCGGAGATGGATTCCGGCTTCGGCCTGCGCACGCTGTCGTCGAGCATGGGCGCCTACAACCCGATGAGCTATCACAGCGGGTCGGTGTGGCCGCACGACACGGCGATCGCGGTCGCCGGGCTCATGCGCTACCAGCACGTCCCTGGCGCGGTGGAACTGGCGACCAAGCTGTCGGCCGGACTGCTCGACGCCGCGGCCGCGTTCGACGGCAGGCTGCCCGAGTTGTTCTGCGGTTTCCCGCGTAGCCGTTTCGCGTCGCCGGTGCCCTATCCCACCTCGTGCTCGCCGCAGGCGTGGGCGAGCGCGGCGCCGCTGCTGCTGGTGCGCTCGTTCCTCGGGCTCGACCCCGACGTGCCCGCCAAGACCCTGACCCTGCGGCCGCAGGTGCCGCCGACCTGGGGGTGCGTGCGGATGTCGGAGTTCCGGCTCGGCGAGGTCACCGTCGATATCGAGGTCTGCGGGTCCGCGGTCACCGTGCGGGGTCTGCCCGACGGCTGGGCGCTGATCACCGACGAGGAGGAGTAGCGCGTCGGGGCCGGATCCGTGCTGGATCCGGCCCCGACCCGCTGTGCTCAGCCCTGGAACGGGAAGCGTTCGTCCAGTGCGAGATTGAGCTCGACGACGTTGACCCGCGGCTCACCGAGGAAACCGAGCGTGCGCCCGTCGGTGTGCGCGTCCAGCACCTCGCGAACCTGGTCGGCGGTGATGCCGCGCGCCTTCGCCACCCGCTCGACCTGGATGGCCGCGTACTCGGGGGAGATGTGCGGGTCCAGGCCGCTGCCGCTGGCCGTGACCGCGTCGGCGGGCACCGCGGCATCGGCCGGGGCGTCACCGAGGATCGGGATGATCCGGCCGACCGAGTAGTCCTGGCCCTCCTGCGCGCACTCCACGGCGACACCGCGGAACGTGGCGAGGAACGGCTGCGCCGGGCAGAGCTCGTTGACGCTGACCACCTGCACCGGCCGGGACACGTCGCCGTCGGCGTCGCGTGGCCCGATCACCGAGAGGACCGCCCCCACACCGTCTTTCGTGCAGAACTGGCGCGCGCCGTCGACCCCCTCACGGTCGCCGACCTCCTTCGAGCGGGTGCACACGGTGGTGAGCAGGCTGGTGCGGGCGGCCGTATCGACGATGTCCTCCGGGCCCAGGTTGCTCGCCGCGGTGGACAGCGGGTCGTAGCCGTCGCCCGCGGCCGACGGGCGGCTCTGGAAGTACTGCACCATGGCCTTGCCGTCGGCGTCGGTGAACGACTGCCCGATCAGGCTGGAGCCCACCAGCTTTCCGTCTCGCTCGAGGAGCGAGCCGTCGGCCTTGTCGTTCAGTCCGGGCAGTTGCGCGACCACGAAAACCGCGACGGGGTACATGATTCCGGTGATCACGGTCAGCACGAGCAGGGCGCGCAGGGCGGCCAGGTGCTGGCGGATCCAGGTTGACATACGCATTTCAGGACATCCCGGGGAGGAGTTGGACGAGCAGGTCGATGATCTTGATGCCGAGGAACGGCGCGATGATGCCGCCGAGGCCGTAGATCGTCAGGTTGCGGCTCAACAACTTCGAGGCATTGCTCGGCCGGTAGTCGACACCGCGCAGCGCCAGCGGGATGAGCGCCACTATGATGATCGCGTTGAAGATGACCGCGGACAGGATCGCCGACTGCGGGCTGGCCAGGCGCATGATGTTGAGCGCGTCCAGGCCGGGGAACAGCGCCACGAACAACGCCGGAATGATGGCGAAGTACTTGGCGATGTCGTTGGCGATGGAGAACGTGGTGAGCGCGCCGCGGGTGATCAGCAACTGCTTGCCGATCTCGACGATCTCGATCAGCTTGGTCGGGTCCGAGTCCAGGTCGACCATGTTGCCCGCCTCTTTGGCGGCCGAGGTGCCGGTGTTCATCGCCACGCCCACGTCGGCCTGGGCCAGTGCGGGGGCGTCGTTGGTGCCGTCGCCGGTCATGGCGACCAGGCGGCCGCCGTCCTGTTCGGACTTGATCAGGGCGAGTTTGTCCTCCGGCGTCGCCTCGGCGAGGAAGTCGTCCACGCCGGCTTCGTCGGCGATCGCCTTGGCGGTCAGCGGGTTGTCGCCGGTGATCATGACCGTGCGGATGCCCATGCGGCGCATCTCGTCGAAGCGTTCTCGCATGCCCTGCTTGACGACGTCCTTGAGATGGATGACGCCGAGCAGCCGCGGGGTGCCGTCCTTGAGCTCACCGACCACCAGCGGCGTGCCGCCCGAGGCGGAGATGCCGTCGACGATCACCGCCGCCTGCTCCGGCACCAAGCCTCCTCGGGCGCGAACCCATTCGGTGACCGCACCGGCTGCCCCCTTGCGCAGCTGGTGCCCGTCGGCCAGGTTCACACCCGACATGCGGGTCTGCGCGGTGAACTCCACCCACGTCGCACCGGGCAGTTCGCCCGCGCTGCGTTCGCGCTTGTCGAACGTCTGCTTGGCGAACACGACGATCGAGCGCCCCTCCGGCGTCTCGTCGGCCAGGCTCGACAGCTGGGCGGCGTCGGCGAGTTCGTCGTCGAGAATGCCCGGCATCGGGACGAATTCGGCCGCCTGGCGGTTGCCGAGGGTGATGGTGCCGGTCTTGTCGAGCAGCAGCGTGTTCACATCTCCGGCGGCTTCCACCGCGCGGCCCGACATGGCCAGCACGTTGCGCTGGACGAGGCGGTCCATGCCCGCGATGCCGATGGCCGAGAGCAGCGCGCCGATGGTGGTCGGGATGAGGCAGACCAGCAGGGAGACCAGCACGATGCCGGTGATGCCGTGCGCGTCCAGCGCCGAAGTGTCCGGCACACCGGGGTTGTTCGACTTGGCGAAGATCGCGAGGGGCTGCAACGTGGTGACCGCGAAGACGAAGATGATCGTGAGCGCGGCCAGCAGGATATTGAGCGCGATCTCGTTCGGTGTCTTCTGGCGGCTGGCGCCTTCGACGAGCGCGATCATCTTGTCGATGAAGCTGGCGCCGGGTTCCTGGGTGATCTTGACGACGATCCGGTCCGAGAGCACCGTGGTGCCGCCGGTGACGGCCGAACGGTCGCCGCCGGATTCGCGGATGACCGGGGCGGACTCACCGGTGATGGCCGATTCGTCCACCGAGGCAATGCCTTCGACGACATCGCCGTCACCCGGGATGACCTGGCCTGCCTCGACGACGACATGGTCACCGCGGCGCAGTTCGGTCGCGGCGACCCTTTCCTCGATGATGCGGCCACCGGGACTCCAGTCGGCCAGACGGCGAGCGACGGTGTCGGTCTTGGCCTTTCGCAGGGTGTCGGCCTGCGCTTTGCCACGCCCCTCCGCGACGGCCTCGGCCAGGTTGGCGAAGACGACGGTGAGCCACAGCCAGACCACGATCGCCCAGGCGAAGAAGCTCGGATCGGCGATGGCGAGGATGGTCGACCACACCGCGCCGATCTCGACGATCAGCATGACGGGGTTCTTCCACAGCGTGCGCGGGTCCAGCTTGCGCAGCGCGTCGGGCAGGGAGGTGAGCAGCAGCTTCGGATCCAGGACGCCCTTCTGGACACCCTTGGTGCGGTGCTCGGGCCGCGGCGCGGCCGGTGTTTCGAGGGTGGGACTTGTCATCTCAGTGGATTCCTTCGGCGAGCGGCCCGAGCGCGAGGGCGGGCAGGAAGGTGAGCGCGACCAGGATCACCGTCACGCCGACGACCATGCCGACGAACTGCGGCCGGTGCGTCGGCAGCGTGCCGATCGACGCGGGAGTGGTGCCCTGCTGGGCTAGTGAACCGGCCAGCGCCAGCACGAAGATGATCGGCAGGAACCGCCCGAACACCATCGCCAGGCCGAGCGCGGTGTTGAACCACTCGGTGTTGCCGGTGAGTCCGGCGAAGGCGGAACCGTTGTTGTTGGCCGCGGAGGTGAAGGCGTACAGCACTTCCGAGAGACCGTGCGGGCCGCTGTTGAGCATGCCCGCGCGCTGGCCGGGCATGGCCATCGCGATGGACGTGCCGATCAGCACGATCAGCGGGCTCACCAGGAAGTACGACGCCGCGAGCTTGATCTCGCGCGGCGTGATCTTCTTGCCCAGGTACTCGGGCGTGCGGCCGACCATCAGGCCTGCCACGAACACCGTGATCACAGCCAGAATCAGCATGCCGTAGAGACCGGAGCCGACGCCGCCGGGGGCAACCTCGCCCAGCTGCATGTTGAACAGCAGCATCATGCCGCCCAGGCTGGTGTAGGAATCGTGGAACGAATCGACGGCACCGGTGGAGGTGAGCGTCGTCGCCGCGCCGAACGTGGCCGAATTCGCGACGCCGAAGCGAGTTTCCACGCCCTCCATGGACGCGCCGATCGCGGTCGGCACCGTGCCGTGGTGCTGGAGCTGGAACAGGTTGGTCAGCGCGATGCTGGTGAGCGCGATGGTGCCCATCACCGCCACGATCGCGTAGCCCTGCTTGGTGCTGCCGACCATCCGGCCGAACGTGCGCGGCAGCGAGAAGGCGATCACCAGCAACAGGAAGATCTCCAGGAGGTTCGTCCAGGTGCTCGCGTTCTCGAAGGGGTGCGCGGAGTTGACGTTGTAGAAGCCGCCACCGTTGGTGCCGAGCTCCTTGATGACTTCCTGGCTCGCGACCGGGCCGCCGGTCAGCGTCTGCTCTGCGCCGCCGAGGGTCTGGGCGACCTGATCGTGCAGGTGGAAGTTCTGGATGACACCGCCGGCGATCAGCACGATCGCGAAGAGGAACGCGATCGGCAGCAGGATTCGCAGGCTGCCGCGCACCAGGTCCACCCAGAAGTTGCCGAGCTCCCCGGTGTGGCGGCGGGCGAAGCCGCGCACCAGCGCCACCGCCACCGCCATGCCGACGGCCGCGGAGACGAAGTTCTGCACCGCCAGGCCGGCCATCTGCACCAGGTGACCCTGGGTGGACTCGCCGGAATAGTTCTGCCAGTTCGTATTGGTGACGAAGCTGACGGCGGTGTTCCAGGCCAGCGCCGGGGTCATCTCGGTGCCGGGGTCGTTCAGGTGCAGTGGCAGCGCGCCCTGCGCCAGCTGGAAGAAGAACAGGAACAAGATGCCCACCGCCGAGAACGCCAGCACGCTGCGGGCGTAGACCGGCCAGGTCTGCTCGACTTCGGGTTTCGCGCCGATGGCGCGATAGATCAGTCGCTCGGCGCGGGAGTGCTTGTCGCTGCTGTAGACCCGGTACATGTAGTCGCCGAGCGGCACGTGTACCAGGGCCAGCGTAATGACCAGGGCCGCGACGAACGCGATCCCCGCTGTTGTCGTGTTCACCTAGAACCTCTCGGGGAAGAGCAGCGCCGCGACCATGTACACGGCGACGAGGATGGCCAGAGCCAGACCGACAAGGTTCGCGATCACAGCTTCTCCACCCCTCGCTGGATCACGCCCAGCAGCGCGAAGATCGCCACGGTGAGCACCGTGAACACCACGACAGACATTTCCAACCTCCTTGCGCTCCGAGGTGGAGCGCCTAGGTGAGTGAAACGCCGGATCAGGCCTCGGCGTGGATTCCTTACGACTTCTTGGCGCCGGGCGGCACGGCCTTTGCGGAATGTTGACGCGATGCCCGGTGGCGGGTGTGAGGATGCCGTCAAGGCAGGCCGGATAGCCGTCAACACTCCGTAAAGATCGAGATCAGGCGGCATTCGCGCGGATACAAAGGTGCACCGGCGGTCGCCGCCGGTCCCTTGTCCATGGAAAGTGAGATCGCGGTGTCTGTGGTGACCCTCGCGGTGATTTTCGGTTTCGTCGCATCGCTGCTGCTGATCCGGGTGCTCGGCAGGCTGAACACCTCGCACGCGCCGATGGTGACAGTCGGTGTGTTGCCGGTGCGCCCGCAGGCTCCGGAGCGTCGACACGCGATGATGGACAGGTGAAACGCGGACAGCTGCGCATCTACCTCGGTGCGGCGCCGGGCGTGGGCAAGACCTACGCCATGCTCGGCGAAGCGCATCGGCGGCTGGAACGCGGCCGCGATGTGGTCGCTGCCGTCGTGGAGACGCACGGCCGGAAGAAGACCGCCGAACTGCTCGAAGGCATCGAGCGGATTCCGCCGAAGCTGATCACGTACCGGGGGACCGAGCTGCCCGAGCTCGACGTCGATGCTGTGCTGGCCCGTAAGCCCGCGGTGGTGCTCGTCGACGAGCTGGCGCACACGAACGCGCCGGGCAGCGTGCACGAGAAGCGCTGGCAGGACGTGGAGCAGGTGCTCGACGCGGGCATCGACGTCATCTCGACGGTCAATGTGCAGCACCTCGAGAGCCTCAACGACGTGGTCCAGCAGATCACCGGGATCGAGCAGCGCGAGACGGTGCCCGATGCGGTCGTCCGTGCCGCCGATCAGGTGGAGCTCGTCGACCTCACGCCGGAAGCGTTGCGGCGCAGGCTCTCGCACGGCAATGTCTACGCGGCCGACAAGGTCGACGCGGCGCTGCGCAACTACTTCCGCCCCGGCAATCTGACCGCATTGCGGGAACTCGCGCTGCTGTGGCTGGCCGATCAGGTCGACGCCGCGCTCGCCAGATACCGCGCCGACCACAAGATCACCGAGCTGTGGGAGGCCCGCGAGCGGGTGGTCGTCGCGGTGACCGGCGGGCCGGAATCGGAGACGGTCGTGCGCCGGGCCGGACGGATCGCGTCGAAGTCCAGCGCCGATCTGGTCGTGGTGCACGTGGTGCGCGGCGACGGGCTGGCCGGGGTGTCGGCCGAGCGGATGGCCAAGCTGCGCGAACTCGCCGCCGGTCTCGACGCGTCGCTGCACACCGTCACCGGTGACGACGTGCCCACCGCGCTGCTCGAATTCGCACGGGAAGTCAACGCGACCCAGCTGGTGCTCGGCACGTCGCGGCGGTCGCGGTGGGCGAGGATGCTCGACGAGGGCATCGGCTCCACCGTGGTGCAACGGTCCGGGAAGATCGACGTGCACATGGTGACCCACGAGGAAGCCAACCGGGGGGTGCGCAGGCATTGGCTGCGTCCGCGCCGCCCGGTCACCGCGTGGCTGGCCGCGATCGTCGTGCCGGTGCTGGTGAGCGTGATCTGCGGTGTCCTCCTCGACGGCTGGCTGAAACTGGGCGGACTCAGCGCCATGTTCTTCGTCGGGGTCGTCGCGGTGGCGCTGTTCGGTGGCGTGGTGCCGGCCGGGCTGTCGGCGCTGCTGTCGGGGCTGCTGCTGAACTGGTACTACACCGAACCGCGCTACAGCTTCACCATCGCCGAGCCGGACAATTTCGTCACCGTGGTCGTGCTGCTCATCGTCGCCGTCGCCGTCGCCGCGCTGGTCGACGTGGCGGCCAAGCGGACAGTGCAGGCGCGCAAGGCTTCCCGCGAGGCGGAACTGCTGACCATGTTCGCCGGTTCGGTGCTGCAGGGCGCCGACCTGCCGAACCTGCTCGAGCAGGTCCGCGAGACCTACGGGCAGCGCGCGGTGAGCGTGCAGTGCGGCGATCAGATCGCGGCCGCGGTGGGGCCGGAGCCGCCGATGCGGCCGTCGGAGGCCGAGACGGTCATCGAGGCGGGGGACGCGCAGAGCCACCTGCTGCTGGCGGGCCGGTCGATCGACTCGACCGACCGGCCGGTGCTCAACGCGGTCGCCAATCAGGCGGTCGGGCTTGTCCGGCAGGCGAGGCTGGCCGAGGAGGCCAGTGCGGCGGCGGCGCTGCTGGAAGCGGATCGGTTACGCCGGGCCCTGCTGTCGGCGGTCAGCCACGATCTGCGCACCCCGCTGGCCGGGGCGAAAGCGGCCGTGTCCAGCTTGCGCAGCGACGACATCGAGTTCTCGCCGGAGGACACCGGTGAGCTGCTCGAGGCGATCGAGGAGTCGGTCGACCAGCTGACGGCGTTGGTGGGCAATCTGCTCGACTCGTCCCGGCTCGCCGTCGGCGTCGTCACCCCGCAGCTGCGCCAGGTGTACATGGACGAGGCCGTGCATCGCGCGCTGGTCAGCGTCGGCATGGGCACCCGTGGGCTGCGCCGGGCGGCGATGGACCGGGTGAAGGTCGAGGTCGGGGAGGTTTCCGTGCTCGCCGACAGCGGGCTGCTCGAGCGTGTGCTGGCCAATCTGATCGACAACGCGCTGCGCCATTCCGGCCGTGAGACACCGGTGCGGGTAACCGCCGAACACGACGGCGACCGGGTCTCGATCGCCGTCGTCGATGTCGGACCCGGCGTCCCGGCCGGCACCGAGGAGCAGCTGTTCGAACCGTTCCAGCGCCTCGGCGACCGCGACAACACCACCGGCGTCGGCCTGGGCCTGTCGGTCGTCCGCGGCTTCGTCGAAGCGATGGACGGCACCGTCCACGCCGAACCGACCCCCGGCGGCGGTCTGACGGTGCTCGTCGACCTGCCCGGATTTCGAGGAGAATCTGCCCAGTGAAGGATGATGCGCCCCCGGCCACCAAGGTGCTGGTAGTCGACGACGAGCCGCAGATCGTGCGCGCGCTGCGGATCAATCTGTCGGTGCGCGGGTATGAGGTCATCACCGCGGGCAACGGTGCCGCCGCGTTGCGTGCCGCCGCGGAGAAGCATCCCGATGTCGTGATCCTCGACCTCGGTCTGCCCGATATGGACGGCATCGAGGTGCTCGCCGGGTTGCGCGGCTGGACCTCGGCACCCGTGCTGGTGCTCTCGGCGCGCACCGATTCCGCCGACAAGGTCGAAGCGCTCGACGCGGGCGCCGACGACTACGTCACCAAGCCGTTCGGGATGGACGAGCTGCTGGCCCGGCTGCGGGCCGCGGTCCGGCGTGGCGCGACCGAGGTCGACAGTGTCGATCCGGTGGTGGTCACCGACTCGTTCACCGTCGACCTGGTCGCCAAGAAGGTCACCAAGCGGGGTGAGCCGGTGCATCTGACACCCACCGAGTGGGGGATGCTCGAGATGCTGGTGCGCCATCGTGGAAAGCTGGTTGGGCGCAAGGAACTCCTGCGCGAGGTGTGGGGTCCCGCCTATGCCACCGAGACCCACTACCTGCGGGTCTATCTCGCCCAGCTGCGCCGCAAACTCGAGGACGACCCCGCCAACCCGCGGCACCTGCTGACCGAGGCAGGCATGGGGTACCGCTTCCAGGAGTGAGCGTGCCCCGGGTCACTCCACCGGAATGCCATCCTGGGCGCAGGCGTTCCCAGGCGTGAATCGTCCTCGACGCGAATGGCAGGATCTACGGCATGGCTGAGCAGAACGCACCCGTGACCACCGCACCGACCGAACTGTGGGTCGAGCGCACCGGAACCAGGGCCTACACCGGGCGCAGCAATCGTGGCGCGGAGGTCCTGATCGCCTCGCAGGGCGTCGAAGGCGCGTTCACCCCCGGTGAGCTGCTCAAGATCGCCCTCGCCGCCTGCACCGGACTCAGCTCCGACCTGCCGCTCTCGCGCCGCCTCGGCGACGACTTCGACGCCACCATCCGCGTCTCCGGCGACGCCGACCGGGAGAACGAGCTGTACCCGCAGATCGACGAGGTCGTCGAACTGGATCTGTCCGAGCTGGACGAGGCCGCGCGTGAGCGACTACTGGTCACCGTGCAGCGCGCCGTCGACAAGGTGTGCACTGTGGGCCGCACCCTCAAGGCGGGCACCAAGGTGACCCTGAACTTCGACATCGACGCATGAGCGACGCGCCGGTTCGGCTGAGCGCCTGGGTGCACGGGATGGTGCAGGGGGTGGGTTTCCGCTGGTGGACCCGCTCGCGCGCACTGGAACTCGGGCTCACCGGCTTCGCCCGCAATCACAGTGACGGCCGGGTACACGTCGTCGCCGAAGGGCCGCGAACGGCGGGCGAGAAGCTGCTGGAACTGCTACGGTCCGGCAATGCACCCGGCCGGGTGGACCTGGTTGTGGAAAGCTGGGAGTTCGCGCGGGGCGACATGACGGGATTCGAGGAGCGCTAGTGGTGACTTCGGGGGCTAGGGGGCGGCAGCGGTGAGCACACAGAACCCTGGTCCGCCCGATCAACCTGGTGAGCCCCCGAACGGTGGCTCCGGGCAGTCGCCGTGGCAGCCACCGGATCCCGGTGCGGGCTGGCCGCCGATGCCGCAGCAGCCGCCCGCCGCGCCGGAACCCGGGCCCTCGCGGCCGGGGCGGATGGCCAGGCAGGAACCCGGCGTCACCCAGCCGCGCCCGCCCACGGTCGGCGAGGCACGGGCCCGCGACAAGGCGCGCAAGCAGGCCGAGCAGGCGCAGCGCGCGGCCGCCGAGGCAGCGGAAGCCAAGCGGCGCACCAGGAAACGCGTGATGATCGGCGGCGTCGCCATCGTCGGTGTCGCCGCGCTGGTCGGCGGTGGCTACCTGGCCTACCGGGCGATCACCGCACCGGACCAGGTGACCGCCTCGTGCGTGCAGATCGACCAGAACGGCAACGAAGTCGTCGTCCCGGACGACAACTGCGGCGAGGGCAAGTCCAACTTCCGCAGCGACAGCAGTCACGGCGGCGGTGGCAGCCTGATCCTGCTCGGCTGGCCGCAGTACCGGTACCACTACGGCGGCACCCCCACCATCGGCAAACCGCCGGTCGGCGGCAGCTCGGTGAAACCGCGCAACGCGACCATCACCACCAAGAGCGGCACCACGATCCAGCGCGGCGGGCTCGGCAGCAAGTCGACCGGCGGGAGCGGATCCTAGTGCGCCGAGTGGTGAGTACGCCGCGACCGGGCTGGCAGCAGATCATCGAGAGTCAGGGCCTCGTCTACGGCGCGCCCGGCCGCGATGCCAGCGGGCAGCCGCGACCGTACTGGGACGAATCGGTGCACTACGAGTTCTCGATGGACGAGATCCTCGCGCTGGAAGCCGATGTGGAACTGCTGCAGTCGATGTGCCTGCATGCGGCCGAGCATGTGGTGCTCACCGAGCGCTACGCCGATTTCGGTCTGCCGGAATGGAGCTGGGGGCCGATCGCCGAATCCTGGCGCCGCAGCGACCCGTACGTGTACGGGCGCTTCGATCTGCGCTACGACGCGCGCCGCCCGGCCAAGCTGCTCGAGTACAACGCCGACACCCCCACCTCGCTGCTCGAGGCCGCGATCATCCAGTGGCACTGGTTGCAGCAGGTGTATCCCGGTGGCGACCAATGGAATTCGCTGCACGAGAAGCTGGTGGAACGCTGGACCGAACTGCGTAGCGTGCTGCCCGGCACCGAGCTGCACTTCACCTGGTCGGGCGCGGACGCGACCGGCGAGGACAACGTGACCACCGCCTACATGCAGGAGACCGCGGCCGAGGCGGGCTTCGACACGGTCGCGCTGCCGATCGAGGAGGTCGGGTACGACACCGAGCTGCACCGGTTCGTCGATCTGGCCGAGGCGCCGATCGAATCGGTGTTCAAGCTGTACCCGTGGGAGTGGATCCTCGACGACGACTTCGGCAAGCGAGTGGTAGAGAGCCTGCCCGCCACGGCCTGGATCGAACCGCTGTGGACGACACTGCTCAGCAACAAAGCACTGCTGGCCGTGCTGTGGGAGATGTACCCCGGCCACCCGAACCTGTTGCCCGCCTATCTCGACAGCCCGCACGAGCTCACCGAATACATCCGCAAGCCCAAGCTCGGCCGCGAGGGCGCCAACATGACCATCGTCGGTCCCGGCATGGAGACCGCGACCGGCGGCGTCTACGGCGCCGAGGGCTTCGTCTACCAATTGCTCGACCCGCTCCCGGAATTCGACGGCATGCGTCCGGTGCTGGGCGCCTGGGTCGTCGGTGACACGGCGGCGGGCCTCGGTATCCGCGAGACTGCAGGCCTGATCACCGATGACGGCGCCGCGTTCGTCCCGCACCGCATCGTCGACTGACCCGTGACCACCCACCATTGTTCGAAAGGACCACGATGACCGCCCTCGCCCTGGAATCGGGTTATTGGAGTGCGCTCGGTGAAGGCGTCGGCGCCATCATCCTGTACTGCCTGATCGGCCTGGTATTGATGCTGATCGGCTTCTTCGCCATCGACCTGACCACGCCGGGCAAGCTGCGCGACCTGGTCGTCGCCGGCAAGCCCAACGCGCTGATCGTGTCCGCGGCGGGCATGGTGAGCATGGCGTTCATCGTCGTGTTCGCCGTGCTGGCCACCGGCGGCGTCAACAAGCTCTCGGAAGGGCTGATCGCCGCGGTCGTCTACGGCCTGGTCGGCATTGTCGCGCAGGTGATCTCGGTGCGGGTGATCGAGAAGGTCACCGGCATCGACATCGGCCGTACGCTGCACGCCGACACCTACACCCCAGAGGTGCTCGTGGTCGCCGCGGCGCACTTCGCGCTCGGTCTCGTGGTGGCCTTCGCCATCCTCTGACCCGCCGCGCGCGGGTTGACATTACACAGTGGAGGGTGGAGGCTGGAGTTCATTACTCCACTGTGGTTGGTGAACGAGAGGATGTCGGCATGGACATCACCCCCGGCACACGCGCGTCCGATGCCGAGCGCAACGCGATCGTCGCCCAGCTGGGTACCCACCTGGCCGACGGGCGCCTCGACCTGGCCGAATACGACCAGCGGGTCGCCAAGGTCTACGCGACGACCACGCGCGACGAACTCGCGGTCGTCCTGTCCGACCTGCCGCCGCTGACGAAGCAGGCCACCGCACCCGCCGAGCGCAAACCCGGCAAGCGCATCCCGGTCTGGCAGCGCATCGAGGCGGGCAGCTGGCTCGGCGTCAGCGTGATCGTGCTGGTCATCTGGGGTCTGATCTCGCTCACCGCGGGCGAGCTCACCTACTTCTGGCCCATGTGGGTCATCGGGCCGTGGGGTGCGGTCCTGGTGTTCCGCGTCATCACCGGCTGGGAAGCCACGCCGGGCACCCAGACCCACCTTCGTCAGCTCCAGAAGCAGATGAAGCACGTCCAGCACATGGACCCGCACAACCCAGATCGCCCGCACTGACGCTGTACGGCCGGTAGCGACGGGCGGCATCGGTGCCACACGAGCACAACTCCCGCCGGGTCGGCTCCACGGAGATGCCGGTATCAACTGTTCGACCGGTTCGGTGAACAACTCACTGCCGAGAACTTGGCCGAAGCGATGACTCGTGGATTCCTCCGCGCCGAGAGCGACCGCCTCTTCTTCACCAGCGAACGGCTGCTCGACTCGGTCACCCTGGTAGCGGCGGGGATCCCGCTGAACTCGCTGCTGACCTTGTCCTACGAATGGGAGGCCGCCTTCGACCGCATCGCCTTCGCGTTCGTCCAGCAGTTCCGCACGCATCTGCTCGGACCAGTCCTCGATCAGCCCTCACCGCAGCAAGTGCACCACCTCAGCCACACCCTCGACGATCTGCGCCCAGTCGTTCGTCAGGTCGCCGACGAGTTGCTGGCCAGTGCGATGGACCGCCGCATTCGCATCGATCTACCCGAGGTTTCCCAGCTACTCGGCAACGCTGCCGACGCTCCCGCCGTAGCTCCCGAACCCCCGCCCACCGCACAAGCCTAGGGTGTGGGTGTTCACGGCCGTATGCGCCGCCGCCCTTTCGCGTTCCGCGCCCGGCTCCGGCCGGAATCGGCGGGGGTCGCGGGTTAGCATGGTTGCTCGCGCGCGCAGAAGGGGCTGGGATTTGCATCTCAAGAGCTTGACGTTGAAAGGGTTCAAGTCCTTCGCGTCCGCGACCACGCTGCGCTTCGAACCCGGCATCACCTGCGTCGTCGGGCCGAACGGGTCCGGGAAATCCAATGTCGTGGACGCCCTCACCTGGGTGATGGGTGAGCAGGGTGCCAAGGCGTTGCGGGGCGGCAAGATGCAGGACGTCATCTTCGCCGGCACCACCGGGCGCGCGGCGCTCGGGCGCGCCGAGGTGACCCTGACGATCGACAATTCCGACGGCGCGCTGCCGATCGACTATGCCGAGGTCTCGATCACCCGGCGGATGTTCCGCGACGGCGCGGGCGAGTACGAGATCAACGGCAGCAGTTGCCGGCTGATGGACGTGCAGGAACTGCTGTCGGACTCCGGTATCGGCCGCGAGATGCACGTCATCGTCGGCCAGGGCCAGCTCTCGGCGATCCTGGAATCCCGGCCGGAGGATCGGCGCGCGTTCGTCGAAGAGGCCGCGGGCGTGCTCAAGCACCGGCGCCGCAAGGAGAAAGCGGTCCGCAAGCTCGACGCGATGCAGGCCAACCTCGCCCGGCTCACCGACCTCACCACCGAGCTGCGGCGCCAGCTCAAGCCGCTGGGCAGGCAGGCCGAGGTGGCGCGGCGCGCGCAGACCGTGCAGGCCGATCTGCGCGACGCGCGGCTGCGGCTGGCCGCCGACGATCTGGTCACGCGCCGCCATGAGCTGGAGTCCCAGCTCAGCAAGGAGGCCTACGCCCGCGAGCAGCAGATCACCGTGCAGTCCGAGCTCGACGCCGCCAACGCCGCACTCGCCCAGCAGGAGTTCCAGCTGTCGCGGCTCAGTCCCAGTGCCGAGGCGGCCGCGCAGACCTGGTTCCAGCTCTCGGCGCTGGCCGAGCGAGTCAACGCCACCATCCGTATCGCCGGTGACCGGGCCAGGCACCTGCACACCGAGGCCCCCGTCGGCACGGGCCGTGATCCCGACCAGCTCGAGGCCGAGGCCGACCGGATCGAGGCCGAGGAAGCCGAACTGCGCTACGCGGTGGAGATGGCCACCGAAACTCTCGAAGCCGCCCGCGAGGCACTCGCCGATCGCGAGTACGCCGCCAAGGCCGCCGAGCAGGCGCACCTGGCCGCCGTGCGTGCCATCGCCGACCGCCGCGAAGGCCTGGCCCGGCTCTCCGGCCAGGTCGAGAACCTGCGCACCAGGGCGCAATCGGTCGACGCCGAGATCGCCCGCCTGTCGGTCGCGATCGCCGATGCCCGCCATCGCGGGGAGGCCGCCCAGGTCGAATACGACTCGGTGCAGGACGAACTCGGTGAACTCGACGCGGGGGAGAAGGGGCTCGACGCCCAGCACGAACACGCCGTCGCCGCCCTGGAACTGGCCGACGAGCGCGTGCGCGAACTGCGTGAACAGGACCGCGAGGCGAGCAAGCTGGTCGCCCGGCTCGGCGCTCGCATCGAAGCGCTCGGGATGAACCTGGCCCGCAAGGACGGCGCGGCCTGGCTGCTCGAACACGGCGTGAGTGGTCTCGGTGACCGGCTGTCGGCGCAGTTGCGCGTCGAGGGTGGCTTCGAGGCCGCGGTCGCCGCGCTGCTCGGCCCGCTGGCCGACGCGATCACCGCCGATACCTCCACCGCCGCCGACGCCGCCGTGCGCGAACTGCGTTCCGGCGACGGCGGCCGGGTCGCCTTCGTCTTCGCCACCGCCGGACTGGTCCCCGCCGAGCGCGGCACTCTGCCCGCGGGTGCCCGCTGGCTCGCCGAGGTCATCGACGGCACCGAGCCGGTGCGTCCCGCCCTCGCCGCGCTCACCGCGGGCGTCGTGGTGGTCGACGATCTGGCCACCGCCACCGAGCTCGTCGCACTGCGTCCCGAACTGCGCGTGGTCACCCGCGACGGTGACCTGGCCGGTTCGGGCTGGATCGTCGGCGGCTCGGAGCGGATGCCCAGCCAGCTCGAGGTGCAGGCCGAGATCGACTCCGCCACCGCCGAATTGGCGGCCGCGCAGCGCAGGGCAGAGGAACTGGAAGCGGCGCTGGCAGGCGCGCTGGCCGAGCAGACCGACCGCAAGGACGCCGCCGATCACGCGCTGATGGCGCTGCACGAATCCGATCAGGCGCTGCTGGCGATCTACGACCGGCTGGCCCGCGTCGGCCAGACCGCTCGCGCGGCGCAGACCGAGGGCGAGCGCCACGCCGCCCAGCGCGCCGAGGCCGAATCCGCGCGGGAGATGTCCCTGGCCACCCTGGCCGAGCTCGAGGACCGGCTGCGGCACGCCGAGATGGAACACGACGGCGACGACGACAGCTACGGCGCGGCGGGCACCGAGACGGCGGGCCGGGAACGTGAGGAGGCCGCCGCCGCGCTGGCCGAGGCCCGCACCATGGAGGTCGAGGCCCGCCTGGCCGTGCGCACCGCCGAGGAACGCGCGGAATCGGTACGCGGCAAAGCGGATTCGCTGCGCCGGGCCGCCCGCGCCGAACGCGAGGCCAGGGCCCGCGCCGAACGCGCGCAGGCCGCGCGCCGTCAGGCCGCCGCCGTCGCCGCCGCTGTCGCGGAGTCGGGCGCCAAGATCGCGCACGAGCTCGAGCAGGTCGTAGCCGCCGCCGCGGCGCGCCGGGACGAGCTGGTCCGGCGGCGCGGGGAATGCGCCGCCGCGTTGGAACAGGTGAAGGAACGGGCGCGGGCGCTGACCACCCAGCTGGCCCAGCTCACCGACGCCGTGCACCGCGACGAGGTCGCCAAAGCCCAAGCGGCCCTGCGCATCGAGCAGCTCGAGACCACCATCTCCGAACAGTTCGGCATCGCCCTTGCCGATCTCGTCGCCGAGTACGGCCCCGATGTTCCGCTGCCGCCCTCGGCGCTGGAGCTGCAGGAGTACGAGGACGCCAAGGAACGCGGCGAGCAGGTCAGCGCACCGCAGCCGATGCCCTACGACCGGGCATCCCAGGAGCGCCGCGCCAAACGCGCCGAAAAGGACCTCACCACCCTCGGCAAGGTGAATCCGCTTGCGCTGGAAGAGTTCGCGGCGCTCGAGGAACGCTACAACTTCCTCGCCACCCAGCTCGAGGACGTCAAGAACGCGCGCAAGGACCTCCTCGACGTGGTCGCCGAGGTCGACGCCCGCATCCTGCAGGTGTTCACCGAGGCCTACGCCGATGTGGAGCGCGAATTCGTCGGTGTCTTCGCCAAGCTGTTCCCCGGCGGCGAGGGCAGGCTGGTGCTCACCGACCCCTCCGACATGCTCACCACCGGCATCGAGGTGGAGGCCAGGCCGCCGGGCAAGAAGGTCAAGCGGCTGTCCTTGCTTTCCGGTGGCGAGAAGTCGCTGACCGCGGTCGCGTTGCTGGTCAGCATCTTCCGGGCCAGGCCGTCGCCGTTCTATGTGATGGACGAGGTCGAGGCGGCGCTGGACGACACCAATCTGCGCAGGCTCATCGGGCTGTTCGAGCAGCTGCGGGAGAAGAGCCAGCTGATCGTGATCACCCACCAGAAGCCGACCATGGAGATCGCCGACGCGCTCTACGGTGTGAGCATGCGCGGTGACGGCATCACCCAGGTGATCTCGCAGCGGTTGAACCGGGCCGAGGTGGCCGATACCGATCCGGTGGGCGCGCCCGCATAGCAGTCCCACTGTGCGGGATTGTGAAACTGCGACGCGTTTCATTGGCTCGGTCCGCTGTTAGCGTGCGATAGATGAAACGTCTTACCGCATCGCTCGTCGCCGGTGTCGCGGCCGCGCTCCTCGCTCCACTGCCCGCCGCGGGCGCCGACACCGGGTCGTCGTCGCTGTCCGGCGGCGGCTCGTCCTCGTTGTCGGGCAACAAGTCCGAGCTGCCGCCGTACGCGCAGTGGATAGGCGAGATCACCCCCGTCGTGGCCGAGGCGAAGACCTATCTCGCCGGTCGGCTGCCCGGCGCGACCCGGCCCGCGATCGTCTTCGACATCGACAACACCACGCTGGAGACCTCCTACAACACCGGCCTGATCATCCCGGCGATCCAGCCGGTGCTCGGCCTGGCGACCTGGGCGAAGCAGAACGGCGCCGCGATCATCTTCGTCACCGGCAGGCCCGCCCTGGTCAACGCCTACTCGCAGGCGAATCTGACCTCGGTCGGCTATCCGGTCGACGCGCTGTACGGCAGCGCGCCGACCACTTTGTCGGCGGGCAATGCCGGCCTGGCCGAGTACAAGACCGCGAGCCGGGTCGATATCGAGAGCAAGGGCTACACGATCGTCGCCAATATCGGCAACAGCCCGTCGGACCTGTCGGGCGGGCATGCCGAGCGCACCTTCAAGTTCCCGGACTACAACGGCGCATTGAACTGAGCCGGGGGTGGCCCACCGGCGCCGGGCAGATCAGGATCCGCGCGGCGCCGGGGAGCACCGAAACCGGCGCACGAGATCGTCACTCAGGGTTCCTGATGGCGCCCGGCTGGAGCTGAGCCACTGGATGTGGCTGCCACGAAGATCGCCGCGACTCCGATCGCCAGGGCCGCGATGGTGGCGGTCGCGGTCCAGCCGAACCACGCGACCGCCGCTGCCCCGAAGGCGGTGCCGAGGCTGCCGCCCACGAAGTACACCAGCATGTAGACGCTGTTGAAGCGAGCGGGCGACGCCGCGTCGATGGCGAGCACGGTGCTTTGATTCGCGACCTGGGCGGCGAAGAGACCGGCGTCGAACAGCACAAGGCAGATCAGCGTCCCCGCGGTGCTGGTGAGCGTGCCGCCGACGACGAGCGCGGCGGACCCGGCCAGGGCGAGGCCGATCAGGATGACGCGTCGCGGGCCGACCCGGTCGGTCCACACGCCCGCGATCCGCGTCGCCGCGATGCCCGACAGTCCGGCCAGGGCATACAGGCCGATCCGTTCCGCCGAGTACGAGAACGGTGGCTCGGCGAGCGCGACCGCGAGTCCGCTCCACACCGCGCAGAACGCGAAGAACCACAGCGCGCCGCGGATCGCCGCGATCCGCAGCGTGGCATCGCGGGCCAGCAGGCCGGGGAGGGAGCGCAGCGTCGCGAGGTAGCCGCGGTCGGTCGTGCCCCGCGTGGTCGGCAGCGCCGCCAGGCAGCCGAGCGCGACGCACGCGCAGGCACCGGCGAACGCCAACTGCATTCCGCGCCAGCCGATCTCGTCGGTGAGCCACCCACCGACGATGCGCCCGGCCAGGATCCCGGCGGAGATCCCCGCGGTGACGATGCCGAGGATCGTCGCGCGACGCCGCGGTGGCGCGAGCCTGCCCGCCACCGAACTGAGTCCGGCGCCCACCGCCGAACACGCGCCGACGACCCCGATCACCAGCCCCAGCTGCCACGCGCTGTCGACCGTCGCGCACGCCGCCGACGCCACCGCCAGCACCCCGAATTGGATCGCGAACAGCCGCGCGGGCGAGTAGCGGTCGGCCAGCGGAACGAGGAGACCGAGCCCGACCAGATACCCGACCGGCCCGCAAGCCAACGCGAAACCGACGGCGGCGATCGACGTGCCGATGGAGTCCGCGACCGCCCCGATCGCCGGTTGCAGCGGATAGAGGGCCGCGGTCCCCAGGGCCGCGGCCAGCGACATGAACAGCACGACGGAGCCACGTAGCGCCGTTCCGGTGGGCATCGTGGCGACAGATTCAGTTTTCACAACGACCGACGGTAGGAAGCGGGCGCACCGGTCGCTGGCGGGATATCGCCACCACCGTCACTGCCCGCCGACCGGGTCGTGTGGTGTGGGGTGAGGCCGCCGGATCGCCCGGCGGCGCGCCCGGTACAGCGGGATCGCCCAGCGGTGCCGCCTGGCACGCCGGCGCGACCCGCTCGGCGGGCCGGATCGGAGGTCAGGCAGCCGGTGCCGACTCGTCGAGCCGGGCCAGGATCTTCTCGGCGCCGCCCCGAGCCAGCCACTCGGGCAGGGTCGTGAGCTGCGGATACAGCTGTCGCAGGGCGGGCAGGTCGGCCTGCCAGCCGCCGGTCTCGCGGATCAGGCGCCAGGTGTTGCCGAGCTGTGGACCGATCGCCTCGGCTTCGGCTTCGGTGACCTCGCGGTAGTGGATCGGGCGGCCGGTGGCCGCGCTGATGGCGGCTGCCGCGTCGACGGGGGTGATCGCGTCGCTTGCCAGTTCCAGGGCGCGGCCGTGCCAGCCGTCGGGGTCGGCGAAGGCGAGCGCGGCGAACGCGCCGATGTCGTCGAGGGCGATCATCTGTAGCGGCCGGTCGGCCGGGAACAGGTGCGGGTGCTCACCGCCCGCGCGGACGCCGTCGACGGGGGAGCCCTGCAGCAGGTAGTTCTCCATGAAGCGGACCGGTCGCAGCAGCGTGTAGCGCAGGCCCGAGGCGACGATCGCGTCCTCGATCTGCCGCTTGCCCTCCTGGCCCCACGAGTCGGCCGCGCCCATGGTCGCGATGCCGGAGAAGACGATCTGCTCGACGCCGGCCGCGCGAGCCGCCTCGACCATCGCGATGCCGCGCTGGGCCTCCAGGCCCGCTGTCCAACCGCTGGGACCGTAATCGGCTGGGGGAATGAGGAATACGGCACGCGCGCCGGTCGCTGCTGCGCGCAGCGAGGCAGGGTCGTCGAAATCGCCTGTCGCCAGGTCGGCGCCCGCCTCGGCCAGCGCGCGGGCCGACGGAGCGGCGGGATCGCGGACGAGGGCGCGTACCGGGTGGCCGTCGGCGAGCAGCTTCTTGGCGGTGACACCGCCCTGTTTGCCGGTCGCACCGGTGATCAGAACGGGATGTGCTGATGACATTGCGGATGAGCTCCGTTTCGTTCCCTACAATCGGGTCGGGCGACCCGTATTCCGGACGGTACGGGCGGTTCGACCCGGTTGGCCAGGTGTCGTGCAGGGAGGGCGTAACGAAATGACCGTCGACAACAGGGTGGAACCCGCGATCAGAGCGGACGCCCGGCGCAACCGCGCCCTCGTCCTCGCCGCGGCGCAACGCGCGCTCGCCGAGCGGGGGACCGCCGTCTCACTGGCCGAGGTCGCCCGGCGCGCCGGCGTCGGCGCGGGCACCGTCCACCGGCATTTCCCCACGAAAACCGATCTTCTGGAAGCGGTGATGCAACAGCGCGTCGACCGCCTGGCCGCGCTGGCCGCCGACCACCTCGCCGACCCGGACCCCGGTGCCGCCTTCTTCGCCCTGTGCGCCCATGTCATCACCACGACGCCAGGCAACAAAGACCTCTGCGACCTGGTGCAATCCGACGACGGCTGGCCGCGCGCCCTCCTGCGCGGCGCGGGCAACCGCTTCCACCGCGCCCTCGGCGCACTGCTCACCGCCGCCCAACGTCAGGGCGCGGTCCGCCCGGATGTCGCCGTCACCGACGTCCTCGACATCTACACCGGATGCGTTGCGATCCAACGACATCGGCGCGCCGACGACCCCTTGGCGCCGGCCGTCGTCCTCATCCTCGATGCCTTGCGAACCCGCCCCTCACCCGTAACGGAACCCACGAAAGTCGACCGTGACGAAACTCGTCGACATGACGAAACCTCGCCACCGCGCTGCCCCGTCTGCGCCGGAGCCGTCCACCGGTCCACCACCGGCAGACCCGCCCGCTACTGCTCACCGGCCTGCCGCCAGAAAGCGCACCGCAGGCGCCACCCCTAGCTACAGCAGATCGCTCACATCGTCCGGGACGTCGACGGCGTATTTGCGCAGGATGTCCATAGAGATGACCTCCAGCGCGTTCTCGTGCGTCGCGGCCAGCACCACCGGCGCCGCGACCCCGTCCTCGTGCGCGTGCAACCAGCGCACCGCCACCACGCACCAGCGGTCGCCCGGCTGCAGGCCGGGGAAGTTGTTCTCCGGCCGCGGAGTGCTGAGGTCGTTGCCGATGGATGCCTGATGCTCCAGGAATTCCGCCGTCACGACGGTGCACACGGTGTGGCTGCCGAGATCCTCCGGACCGGTGCTGCAGCAGCCGTCCCGGTAGAAGCCCGTGAGAGGATCGGTGCCGCACTCTTCCAGCGGCCCCCCAAGCACGTTTCGATCGGTCACGCCGCCGATCCTATGGGGCGAGCGCCAGAAGTTCCGCAGGACAACGAATCTGTAGTGTTTCCCCGGCGAGCCGACGGGCCCTTTCCCCAGCTACCGACCCGCCGCGCCGACGCCGCCGACGTGGGACGATCGGCCGCCCGAATAGACTCGGCCGGGTGAGTTCGCAAGCGTGGATCCTGATCGCCGCGATCGCCGCCGTGCTGTTGGTGGCGCTCGTCGCGGGTTTCGTCCTGTACAAGCGGCGCCAGATCTCCCTGGCGCCGCCCGAGCCGGACAAGGAGTTGACGGACAAGTCCGGTGGCTACACCGCCTCCGGGGGTTTCAACTTCAAACAGGGCGGGTCGGCGACCACGCTGCCGCGCCCCGAACCGGCGCCCGAGCGGACCGATACCGAGGGGCAGCCGCACGTCGGTGACGATGCCGCCGTCCCGCGCGACGCGCCGCGGCGCAGCATCACCGATGTCCCGCTGCCCGAGAGCGACGTGCAGGTCACCGAGGACGTGGTGGTCCCGGACGATCTGAGCACGCTCGACACACCGCCGGTCACCACCGCCCCGCCCACCGAGATCACACCCGCCGAGACCGCGCCCGCCGACACCGCCCCGGCCGAGGCGGCACCGACCGAGACCGCGCCCGTCGCGGAACCGGCCCCCACCGAAGCACCCGCCGAGACCGCGCCTGCCGAGGTCGACGCCGTCGCCGCCGCCATCGAAGAGATCGACCCCACCTCGGGCCGGCTGGTCCGCCTGCGCGGCCGCCTGTCCCGCTCGCAGAACGCCGTCGGCAAGAGCCTGCTCGGCCTGCTCGGCGGTGGCGACCTCGACGAGGACTCGTGGGAGGAGATCGAGGACACCCTCGTGCTGGCCGATATCGGCACCGCGAGCACCGCGAAGATCGTCGAACGCCTGCGCGAGGAGATGGCCACGCGCAGCGTGCGCACCCCCGAACAGGCCCGCGCGACGCTGCGCGACGTGCTGATCGAGGCGCTGCGCCCCGAGCTGGACCGGTCCATCCACGCGCTGCCGCACGCCGATCACCCGGCGATCCTGCTGGTCGTCGGCGTGAACGGCACCGGCAAGACCACCACCACCGGCAAGCTGGCCCGCGTGCTGGTCGCCGACGGCCGCCGGGTGCTGCTCGGCGCCGCCGACACCTTCCGCGCCGCCGCCGCCGATCAGCTGCAGACCTGGGGCGAACGCGTCGGCGCGGACACCGTGCGCGGTAAGGAGGCCGCCGACCCGGCCGCCGTCGCGTTCGACGCGGTCACCGCGGGCATCGACCGTGGCGTCGACGCCGTCCTCATCGACACCGCGGGCCGCCTGCACACCAAGACCGGCCTGATGGACGAGCTGGGCAAGGTCAAGCGGGTCGTCGAGAAGAAGGCCGAGGTCGACGAGGTGCTGCTCGTCCTCGACTCCACCGTCGGCCAGAACGGGCTGATGCAGGCGCGGGTGTTCGCCGACGTCGTCGACATCACCGGCGTCGTCCTGACCAAGCTGGACGGCACCGCCAAGGGCGGCATCGTGTTCCAGGTGCAGCACGAGCTCGGTGTTCCGGTGAAACTCGTCGGACTGGGTGAGGGCGCCGACGATCTGGCGCCGTTCGAGCCCGGCGCCTTCGTCGACGCCCTGCTCGGCGGTACCTCCTAGCTCCCCCCGCTGCCCGCCCGATCCCAGCGATCGGGCGGGCAGCGCTGTTTTCCAGGAGAAACGCCGCGTCGGCCTCCCACCGCGAATGCACGGTGAACCGCACACTCGTACCAGCCTCACTGTGAGCACGCAGGTGGTGGCCAACCGCACGAAACGTGGAAGCAACACAACCGCGCAATCCGTTCACTCAGGTGAAACACCACTGCTCAACGGATGAAACACCGAGTGGCGACCCTCTGTACAGGTCCTTTTGCCGTCATCGGCAGGGCCCGAGATGAGGAGGAACACAAGGTGGCATTTCCCGTAATCGGCGCACCCGACGCCGGTGACACCGCATGGTTGCTGACCGCATCAGCACTCGTGCTGCTGATGACGCCGGGCTTGGCGTTTTTCTACGGCGGTATGGTCCGTGGCAAGAACGTCCTGAACATGATCATGATGAGCATCTCGGCGATGGGTCTGGTGACCATCCTGTGGTGTCTCTACGGCTTCTCAATGGCATTCGGCGAGGACAAGGGCAACTTCCTCGGTGACCCGCTGCAGTACTTCGGCCTGAAGGGCGTCTTCGGCGGTCAGTACCTGGCCACCACCGATCCGGAGGCGCCGGCGGGTATCCCGCTCGCGGGCACCATTCCGCTGTCGGTGTTCGTCGCCTTCCAGCTCATGTTCGCGATCATCACCGTCGCACTCATCTCGGGCGCGGTCGCCGACCGCCTGAAGTTCGGTTCGTGGCTCCTGTTTGCCGGAATTTGGGTCACCGTCGTGTACTTCCCCGTCGCGCACTGGGTCTTCGCCTTCGACGGCGTCACCGCCGAGAACGGTGGCTGGATCGCCACCGGCATCAAGGCGATCGACTTCGCCGGTGGTACCGCGGTGCACATCAACGCCGGTGTCGCCGGCCTGGTCCTTGCCGTGGTCCTCGGTAAGCGCAAGGGCTGGCCGAAGACTCCGTTCCGTCCGCACAACCTGCCGTTCGTGATGCTCGGCGCCGGTCTGCTGTGGTTCGGCTGGTACGGCTTCAACGCGGGTTCGGCGGTCGGCGCCAACGGCATCGCCGGTGCCACCTTCCTCACCACCACCATCGCCACCGCGGCCGCCATGCTCGCCTGGCTGCTCGTGGAGCGTCTGCGTGACGGTCACCCGACCTCCCTCGGCGCCGCCTCGGGCATCGTCGCCGGTCTGGTCGCCATCACCCCGGCGTGTTCGTCGGTGAACGTGGTCGGCGCGCTGGCCATCGGCATCGTCTCCGGTGCGCTGTGCGCCCTGGCCGTCGGTCTGAAGTTCCGCTTCGGTTTCGACGACTCGCTCGACGTCGTCGGCGTCCACCTCGTCGGTGGTCTGGTCGGCACCCTGATGGTCGGCCTTGTCGCCACGGCCGAAGCTCCCGCGGCTGTCGATGGTCTGTTCTACGGTGGTGGAGTCGAGCAGTTGAAGCTGCAGGCTGTCGGTGCCTTCGCGGTCCTGGCCTACTCGCTCGTCGTGACGGCCGTCATCGCCTACGCGATCAAGTTCACCATCGGCCTGCGCGCGAGCGAAGAGGCCGAGTCGGCGGGTCTGGACGAGTCCGAGCACGCGGAAACCGCATACGATTTCACTGCTGTGGGTGGCACGGCACGCTCGCTCGTCAAGGAGGCATGACGAACATGAAACTGGTTACGGCAATCGTCAAACCGTTCACGCTCGAAGATGTGAAAACCGGGCTGGAACAGGCAGGCGTGCTCGGCATGACCGTCAGCGAAGTCCAGGGTTACGGACGGCAGAAGGGCCACACCGAGGTCTACCGCGGTGCGGAGTACTCGGTGGACTTCGTTCCGAAGGTCCGCGTCGAGGTCGTGGTCGACGATGCGTCGGTCGAGAAGGTCGTCGAGGTGATCGTCGAGGCCTCGCGCACCGGAAAGATCGGTGACGGCAAGGTGTGGGTGACCCCGGTGGACACCATCATCCGTGTCCGCACCGGCGAACGCGGAAGCGACGCACTGTAATTCGGTAGCGAAGCACGGTTAACGATCGAGCGGCGGCCCCGCTCCCACCGGCACGACCGGTCGGGGCGGGGCCGCCCGCATGAATGGCGGTGGGACTGTGGCACAACAGAACGGCGGTATTCAGCACAACGGGGCGGCCGACCTGGTCAAGGCCAGGGCGCAGCTGCTCGACGGGGCGGGGACCCGCAATCCGCGGCTCGATCCGGAATCCCTGCGTGCGGCGCTGGTCGACCTGTTCGAACTCTGGCTGACCAGCAAGGGCAACGAGCTGGGCATCATCGCCGACAGCGGCCTTGCCGTCGTCGCGGTGGGTGGGCTCGGGCGCCGGGAGATGCTGCCGTACTCCGACCTGGATCTGGTACTGCTGCACGACAATGTCGACCCCGCCGTGGTGTCGAAGATCGCCGATCAGCTCTGGTATCCGCTCTGGGACGCCCACATCAAGCTCGATCACAGCGTGCGCACGGTGCCGCAGGCACTGCGGGTGGCCGCCGACGACATGATCGCCGCGCTCGGCCTGCTCGAGGCCCGGCATATCGTCGGCGACGAGGATCTGTCCAACCTGCTCATCGGCGGGGTGCGCCGGGAATGGCGGACCGGCATCAGGTCCCGTTTCGACGACCTGATCGCCCAGACCACCACCCGCTGGCAGCGCAGCGGCGAGATCGCCCACCGCGCAGAGCCGGACCTGAAGAACGGCCGCGGCGGGCTGCGCGACATTCAGCTGCTCGACGCACTCGCCATCGCCCAGCTGACCGACGCCATGCCGGGCCTCGGCCCCGAGGTGCCGGGCGGCGGCCTGAAGCAGGCGCACCGCAGGCTCCTGGACGTGCGCACCGAACTGCACCGGGTCGCCGGCCGGGCCCGCGACCAGCTGCGCGCCCAGGACGCCGACGAGATCGGCGCCGCGCTGCGCATCGGCGACCGGTTCGATCTGGCCCGCACGCTGACCGATTCGGCCCGCACGGTCAGCTATTCGACCGATGTCGGCCTGCGCACCGCGGCCAACGCGCTGCCGCGCCGCGGCCTGGCCCGGCTGCGCCGGATGCCGGTGCGCCGACCACTCGATGAGGGGGTGGTCGAGCACGCCGGCGAGGTGGTGCTGGCCAGGGACGCGCGGCCACAGCGCGATCCCGGCCTGATCCTGCGGGTCGCCGCCGCCTCGGCGCAGACCGGGCTGCCGATGTCGGCGACCACGCTCAACCGGCTGTCGGAGGAGTCGCCCGAACTGCGCGAGCCGTGGCCCAAGGACGCGCTCAACGATCTGCTCGTGCTGCTCGGTGCCGGCCGCGGCAGCATCGACGCGGTCGAGGCGCTCGATCGAACCGGGCTGTGGGGCAGGCTGTTTCCCGAATGGGGCGCGGTGCGCGACCTGCCGCCCCGCGACGCGCTGCACACCTGGACCGTCGACCGGCACCTGATGGAGACCGTCGCCTACGCCGGTGCGCTGAGCACCAGGGTCGCCCGGCCCGACCTGCTCACCCTCGGTGCGCTGCTGCACGACATCGGCAAGGGCAGGGCGGGCGATCACAGCGTGGTCGGTGCCGAACTCGCCACCCATATCGGACGCAGGCTCGGCCTGTGGCCCTCGGACGTGCGCACCCTCAGCGCCATCGTGCGCCACCACCTGCTGCTGCCCGACACCGCGACCCGGCGCGATCTGGCCGACCCGGACACGGTGCGTCACGTCGCCGACGCGCTCGACGGCGATGCCGGTCTGCTCGAACTGCTGCACACGCTGGCCGAGGCCGACTCGATGGCCACCGGCCCCGGCGTCTGGGGTGACTGGAAGGCTTCGCTGATCGGCGACCTGGTCCGCCGCTGCAAGCTGGTGATGGCGGGGGAGCCACTGCCGCAACCGGAACCGATCGACCCCGTCCTGCTGGACAAGGCCAGGGCCGGTGGCGTGCACGTCACCCTCGCGCCCGGCGAGGGCAAGCACACCTACGTGGTGACGGTCATCGCTCCCGACGAGCCCGGTCTGCTCTCCGACGCGGCGGGCGTGCTGGCCCTGCACTCCCTGCGTGTCCTCTCGGCCGCGCTCGGCGCGGCGGGGGACTCGGCGATCAACACCTTCGTGGTGACCCCGAAGTTCGGTGACCCGCCCGACGCGGGCCTGCTGCGACAGGAGCTGATCCGCGCGACCTCCGGCGCGCTGAATCTGACCGAAGTGCTGGCCAAACGCGAAGCCGAGGCCGTCGGCGCCGGGCCAGGCCGCTACGCGCGGGCCGTGCCGCGGCTGATCTGGTCGACGACCAGCACACCCGGCCAGCCCATCCTCGAACTGCGCGCCGAGGACCGGGTCGGCCTGCTCAGCAGGCTGGCGGGCGCCTTCGCCGCGACCGGGGCGAACGTGCGGTGGGCCAAGGTGGTCACGATGGGTTCGGCCGTGGTCGACGCGTTCTGCCTCGATCTCGGCGACGCCGACAGCCCGCAGCTACGAGACCGCATCGAAAAGGCCGTTCTGGACGTCGTTCCGCATCCGGCGCCCGCGCCGCCGTCGACGGAGGATGTCACCGACTGAGATCAACAGGACACGGTTTACTCACCGATTGCTATCAGGTTGCCCCGCAAACCGTGATCGCTGCCCGATCGGTCGAGAATGGACCTATAGCATTCGAGAGGTCTGGCTGTCACTCGTACGAGGGGAGCAGATCTGTGGCTATCGAAGTCGTTTCCGCATCGATGATGACCAGCGACGCGACCGCGCACATCGCGCGCTGCGTCGGTGGTGACCTGTGGGTGGTTTCGTGGCTACCCGGTCGCACACTGACCGGATCCCAAGCCCTGGCCGCGATGACCATCGCGTCGACCACCGCACGGCATATCGACAGCCCCGATGCCGAATGGCAGCGCATCGAGGCACTCGCTCGCGAACTCGGCCTCACCGGCAGGGAAGCGGTGTACCTCGTGAACATCGAGAATCACGAGTTGTGCCGCACCACGCCACCGCACGTGCGCCACCGGGAATAACACCCATTACCCTGGGAGGGCAATAGACGTCCCTTTCAGATCAGGAGCGCGATCGGTGTTCGAATCCCTGTCCGACCGGCTTACCGGTGCATTGCAGGATCTGCGCGGTAAGGGGCGTCTGTCACCGGCCGACATCGACGCCACCGCGCGCGAGATCCGCCTCGCCCTCCTCGAAGCCGACGTCGCGCTGCCCGTGGTGCGCGGCTTCATCGCCAACGTCAAGGAGCGCGCCAAGGGTGCGGAGGTCTCCGCGGCGCTCAACCCGGCGCAGCAGGTTGTCAAGATCGTCAACGAGGAGCTCGTCGGCATCCTCGGCGGCGAGACCCGCAGGCTCAACCTCGCCAAGAACCCGCCGACGGTCATCATGCTGGCCGGTCTGCAGGGTGCGGGTAAGACCACCCTGGCGGGCAAGCTCGCCAAATACCTGAAGGGCCAGGGGCATCAGCCGATCCTGGTCGCCTGTGACCTCCAGCGCCCCGGCGCGGTCACCCAGCTGCAGGTCGTCGGTGAGCGCGCCGGCGTGCCCGTGTTCGCCCCGCACCCGGGCACCTCCGTCGGCGGCGGCGAGAACCCGCTGGGCATCTCGGCGGCCGACCCGGTCGGCGTCGCCCGCGCCGGTGTCGAGGAGGCCAAGGCCAAGCAGTACGACGTGGTCATCGTCGACACCGCGGGCCGGCTCGGTATCGACGCCGAGCTCATGCGCCAGGCCGCGGGCATCCGCGATGCCGTGCAGCCCGACGAGACGCTGTTCGTCCTCGACGCGATGATCGGTCAGGACGCGGTCAGCACCGCCGAGGCGTTCCGCGACGGCGTCGGCTTCACCGGTGTCGTGCTCACCAAGCTCGACGGTGACGCCCGCGGTGGTGCGGCGCTGTCGGTGCGCAATGTGACCGGTTCGCCGATCATGTTCGCCTCGACCGGTGAGAAGCTCGAGGACTTCGACGTCTTCCACCCGGACCGGATGGCCTCGCGCATCCTCGGCATGGGTGACGTGCTCACCCTCATCGAGCAGGCCGAGCAGGTCTACGACGCCCAGCAGGCCGAGGAGACCGCCCGCAAGATCGGCAGCGGCGAGCTCACCCTCGAGGACTTCCTCGACCAGATGCTGGCCATCCGCAAGATGGGCCCGATCGGCAACCTGCTCGGCATGCTGCCCGGCGCCGGTCAGATGAAGGACGTGCTCGCTCAGGTCGACGACAAGCAGCTCGACCGGGTGCAGGCCATCATCCGCGGCATGACCCCCGCCGAGCGCGACAACCCGAAGATCATCAACGCCTCCCGCCGCCTGCGCATCGCCAACGGCTCGGGCGTGCAGGTCTCGGAGGTGAATCAGCTCGTCGACCGCTTCTTCGAGGCCAAGAAGATGATGGCCATGATGGGCCGTCAGATGGGCCTGCCCGGTTCGCGCCGCGGCAACACCAAGAAGGGCAAGAAGGGCAAGAAGGGTGGCCGCGGCCCGACCCCGCCGAAGATGCGCGGTGGATTCCCCGGCATGCCCGCGGGCCTGCCGCCGGGCATGGACCTGTCGCAGATGCCGCCGGGGCTCGATCAGCTGCCGCCCGGTCTGGACGGCATCGACCTGTCGCAGCTGAAGTTCCCCAAGAACTGATTCGACACAACACCGCGGTCGAGGTTTCGGCCGCGGTGTTGCTGTGTCCGGCTCAGATCACGCCCGGGATCAGCGCCTTGCGATGCGACGGGTAGTCGACGAACTTCTCCCGGTACCAGCGATGCGTCGCGAAGGCGCGCGGCACCAGGTTGCCCGCGGTGATCAGGAAGATCGCCACACCCGCCAGCGACCAGGTGAGCAGCGCGAACCCGGCCCAGGCGATCAGTTCGCCCAGGTAGGCCGGGCTGCTGACGAACCGGAAGCCGCCGCCGTACGGGATGCGGTACTCGGCGGCGCCGGGGTTGTCCTTGTCACGCAGATTGCGCACGATCGCCTCGGACCGCACCAGCAGCGCGAATCCGCACAGATACACGACGAGCCCGATCAGGAATCGCGGGTCGGTGAGCCAGGCGGTGCCGTACTGGTTCTTGTAGTCGTTGCTGAAGAACGCGCCGTTGAGGTAGCCGTGCAGCGAGGTCACGAACACCCCGGCCGCGACCACCGAGAAGTTGAAGCTGCTCTTCTTGCCCGGCACCTGCCGGATCGACAGCGGGAAGAACCAGCCGCGATTGCCGTAGTGCAGCAGCCAGATCGCCGCCAGCACCAGCGGCACCGGTTCGAAACGGTCGGGGCCGGAGAAGTAGAACACCGCGAACACGACGGTCGCGGGCAGTTCCATCAACCACCAGCCCAGCTTGGGATTGAGATTGAAGCCGATCGAGGTCGAGGCGAAGCGGCCGTAGGGACTCTGCGCGAACAGCCCGCCCACGATCACGAACGCGGCGAAGGCGAAGGCGATGGCCAGCACCGTGTCGTAGGTGGTGTTCCCGGTGTACCAGTCCATCGAGATTCCTTTGTCCGACAGCGCGCCGGGCATGATCGCCGACGCAAAACTAGAACACGTTCTATCATGGATCGCGCAGGGGAAGCGTGACTATGGAGGACCTACATGTCGTTGGATCGGACCGCTGAAGACCTGCTGGCGGCGGTGCAGGCGTCACCGCGCGCGGTGGCCGCGCACGACAAGAACACCTGGGTCGGCCTGTTCGTGGACAACGCCGCGGTGCACGATCCGTACGGTGCGCGCGAGCACATCGGCCGGGACGCGATCTCGCGGTTCTACAACGTCTTCATCGCGCCGAACTCCATCGTCTTCCGGGTCGAACGCGATCTCGTCGCGGGGCGCACGGTGGTGCGTGACCTGCACATCGAGACGACCATGTCGACCGGCGCCACCGTCACCGTGCCCATGCATCTGCGCTACGACCTGATCGAATCCGGTGGCGGCTGGCGGATCGCGCGACTGGCCGCGCACTGGGAACTGGCGGTGATGATCCGGCGGTTGCTGGGCACGGGCCCGTCCGGGCTGCTGGCCGGGTGCAAGCTCGGCCCGCAACTCGTCACCGAGCTGGGCGCCGGTGGGGCGATGGGCATGATGCGGGGCCTGCGCGGAGTGGGCGCGACGGGTAAACGGGTCGTCGGCAGGCTGTTCGGCGCCGCCGCCGCTGGCGATGTGGCCGGTGTCCGTGACCTGCTCGGTGCGCGGGCGGAGGTCGAGCTGCCCGCCGGGCATCCGGTCGACGCGGCAACGTTCGCCGAGCTCGCGCGAGACATGGAGTGGGACAAGCTGATCGCCGCCGGGCGCACGGTCAGCGCGAGCGTGCGGATCGGCGCGGCGCGCGGCGTGGCCTTCGTCGACTTCGCGGCCGACGAGCCGCGGATCGTGGCCGTGACGGTCTTCCTCGACGGTCCGCTGTCAGGGCACCTGTCGTCCTGAGCGGCCGCGCCCGGGCCGGGTGCGGGCGCCGATCGCGCGCGGTAGGTTGGGCGCAGGCCGACGTCTGGAGGTTGCTGTGCATCTGCGTGGTGTGGTTCTCCCCGGTGACGAGGAGCGCGACCTCTGGGTCGTCGACGGTGTCGTGACGTTCGAACCGGTGCGCGGAGCCGAAACCCTGTGCCACACAGGGTGGATCGTGCCCGGTCTCGTCGATGCCCACTGCCACGTCGGCATCCGCTACGGCGGCGGCGACGAGACCCGCGACGGCGCGATCGAGCAGGCCGAGACCGAACGCGACGCGGGCGCCCTGCTGCTGCGCGACGCGGGCTCACCGATCGACACCCACTTCATCGACGAGCACACAGAACTGCCGCGCATCATCCGCGCCGGCCGCCACATCGCCCGGCCGAGGCGCTACATCCGCGAACTCGGCATCGAACTGGACGACGAACGCGACCTGCCCGAGATCGTCGCCGAACAGGCCCGCTTCGGCGACGGCTGGGTCAAGATCGTCGGTGACTGGATCGACCGCTCCGTGGGCGACCTGCGCCCGCTGTGGAGCGACGACATCCTGAAACAGGCCATCGACGCCGCCCATGCCAACGGCGCCCGCGTCACCGCCCATGTCTTCGGCGAGGATGCCCTGCCCGGCCTGATCAACGCCGGCATCGACTGCCTCGAACACGGCACCGGCATCACAGACGACACCATCGAGATGATGCTCGCCAACGGCACCGCGCTGGTCCCCACCCTGATCAATATCGACACCTTCCCCGGCATCGCCGACAGCGCCACCAGATTTCCCGTCTACGCCGCCCACATGCGCGACCTGCACCGCCGCGTCCGCGACACCGTCGGCCGCGCCCACGAAGCAGGCATCCCCATCTACGCGGGCACCGACGCGGGCGGCTCCATCCGCCACGGCCGCATCGCCGACGAGATCGCCGCCCTCACCGGCGCGGGCCTGTCCCCGCACGAAGCCCTCGGCGCCGCCTCCTGGAACGCCCGCACCTGGCTCGGCCGCCCGAGCATCGACGAAGGGGCCCCCGCCGACTTCGTCGTCTACGCCGACGACCCGCGCGTCCACCCGGCCGCCCTCACCGACCCGCAATGGGTCGTCCTGCGCGGCCTCGTCGTCAAAACCCCCAACCCCGTCACCGGCCACCGCTGAGCGGGCCCCGCCGTCGCGCCCGGAGGCGATTTCGGTCGGGGTGGGCCGGTCTGGCACAATGGTCAACCGTCCTTCCTGGACAGTGTCAGCCCGTCTCCGGTTACGTACCGCGCGGCGGTCACACACTCCATGCGCGAAACCGGACCCGCAGACCATGTGGGTCGCCGAATCGCGTGGTGACCAACTATCGAAAGAGGCAGATCAGCATGGCTGTTCGCATCAAGCTCACCCGCCTGGGCAAGATCCGCAACCCGCAGTACCGCGTCGTGGTTGCCGACGCCCGCACCCGTCGTGACGGCCGGGCCATCGAGGCCATCGGCAAGTACCACCCGAAGGAAGAGCCTTCGCTGATCGAGATCGACGCCGATCGCGTGGCGTACTGGCTGTCCGTCGGCGCGCAGCCGACCGAGTCGGTGCAGCGTCTGCTGGAGATCACCGGCGACTGGCAGAAGTTCAAGGGCCTGCCGGGCACCGAGGGCACCCTCAAGGTGAAGGCCGCCAAGCCGTCCAAGCTGGACCTGTTCAACGCCGCGCTGGCCGCCGCCGACAACGAGCCCGTCGCCGAGGCTGTCACCCCCAAGAAGAAGGCCGCCAAGAAGGACGAGGCTGCCGCTGAGGAAGCCGCCACCGAGGCTGCCGAGTAATGACTGCCGTTGTTGCCGATGCCGTCGAACATCTGGTTCGCGGCATCGTCGCCAACCCCGACGACGTCCGCGTCGAGCTGATCACCGGCCGTCGCGGACGCACCGTCGAGGTGCACGTCCATCCTGAGGACCTGGGCAAGGTGATCGGGCGCGGCGGTCGTACCGCGACCGCGCTGCGCACCCTGGTCGCCGGTATCGGCGGCCGTGGGATCCGGGTCGACGTGGTCGACACCGACGCCTAGATGGAACTCGTCGTAGGTCGAGTCGCCAAGTCGCACGGCGTGCGCGGCGAACTCGTCGTCGAGGTGCGTACCGACGAGCCGGAACTCCGGTTCGCCCCCGGTGCCACCCTGCACGGCAGGATGCCGAAATCCGCGGCGACCCGTGACTACACCGTGAAGTCGGCCCGAGAGCACTCGGGCCGGCTTCTGGTGTTCGTCGACGGCATCGACGACCGCACCGCCGCCGACGCACTGCGCGGCATGCTGTTCGTCGTCGACAGCGAGTCCCTGCCGCCGTCCGACGACGAGGACGCCTTCTACGACCACGAGCTCGAAGGCCTGCGCGTCGAGCTCACCGACGGCACCATCGTCGGCGAGGTCACCGAGGTGCTGCATTCGGCCGCGGGTGAACTGCTGTCGGTGCGCGCCGCCGACGACGGCCGCGAAATTCTCGTTCCCTTTGTCACCGCCATCGTGCCGACCGTGTCGATCGCCGATGGACTGGTGGTCATCACCCCGCCCGAGGGCCTGCTCGATCCGGAGTAATTCGTGCAACTCGACGTCGTCACGATCTTCCCGGAATATCTCGAGCCGCTGCGGACCGCGCTGCTCGGCAAGGCCGTCGACAAGGGCCTGATCTCGATCGGCGTGCACGATCTGCGGGATTGGACCCACGACGTGCACAAGTCCGTCGACGATTCGCCCTACGGCGGCGGTCCGGGCATGGTCATGAAGCCCACCGTCTGGGGCGACGCGCTCGACGCGGTGTGCCCCGACGACGCCCTGCTCGTCGTCCCCACTCCGGCCGGTGTGCCGTTCACCCAGGCCACCGCGCAACGCTGGTCCACCGAGAAGCACCTCGTCTTCGCGTGCGGTCGCTACGAGGGCATCGATCAGCGCGTGTTCGACGATGCCGCCCGCCGCGTCCGCGTCGAAGAGGTGAGCATCGGCGACTACGTCCTCATCGGCGGCGAGGCCGCCGTGCTGGTGATGACCGAGGCCGTGGTCCGGCTGATCCCCGGCGTGCTCGGCAATCAGCAGTCCCACCAGGAGGATTCGTTCTCCGACGGACTCCTGGAAGGGCCGAGCTACACCCGCCCGGTCTCGTGGCGCGGCCTGGACGTGCCGCCGATCCTGCTGTCCGGCGATCACGCCAAGGTGGCCGCGTGGCGCCACGAGCAGTCCCTGGAACGCACCCGCGAACGCAGGCCGGATCTACTGCCGGAGCAGTAACGCCTGCCTACATCGACGCGGCGCGGGTGGTGATGGCGAACGGGTGCCCGGCCGGGTCGAGCAACACCCGCCAGCGCGGATCCTGTTGCACCGGAGCGGGTTTGGCGCCGATCGCCAGCGCGTGCTGCTCACACAGATCCAGGTCGGCGTCGGCGGCCAGTTCCAGCTGTACCGCGGCGCTGCCCGGCCATTGCGGCGGGAAGTAGTTCTCGACGCGTTGCGCTGCCAGGGTCAGCCCCGACGGTATGCGGATACCCACGCTGTGGGCGTCGTTCCACAGCACACGGCCACCGAGCAGCCCGAGGTAGAAGCGAGCGAGGGACTCGGGGTCGTCACAGTCCAGCGAGACGCCGGCCAATTGAAAAGGCTCCGTCATCGGACCGACGGTACCGGTCGGGATGGACGCCGAGATTGTTTTGTCCTAAAGATGTTTGGGTATTCATCAGGGTCATTCGTTGTGTCATCGTCCAAGGTGAGGATTGCTCGTTCCATCCGGAATGTGTTCTGTGACCGCGGTACTCGGTGCGACGGACGCCCCCGACCGGTCACCACGCCTATGTGCCCTGGACAGGCCGTGCGCCCGTGGGTGATTCGGCGTCCCTGACACTCGGCGCGCTGAGCGTGAGCGAAGTGTGAAACGAGCAGCAGCCGGATCGCCGAGCTCGCGCACGGGCGCTCACCGTGACGGATCTGCGCCCGAGAGCGTGACGCATTCCACATCAGGGCAGCAGGCGATGACGCCGTGCCAGCGCCACCGCCTCGTGCCGGGTTCGCGCGTCGAGCTTGGTCATCGCCTGCCGCAGGTAGCTCTTGACGGTTTCCGCTCCGAGCGACAGGCGCAGCGCCGCTTCCTGATTCGTGCAGCCGAGCGCGATCTGCGCGAGCACGTCGAGCTCGCGCCGGGACAGCCGCGGTACCTCGTCCGCCGACTCGCCCGCCAGCACACCGGTCAGCCGATCGCACACACCCGAGAGCCGCTCGCGCAGCGCCGCATCGCCTGCGGCGGTCGCCATGGCCCGCAGTTCGGCGTGAATCTCGCGCAGTTCCTCCGCGATCGCGGGGGTGGCGGCCGGGGCCGGGGTCGTGAGTTCGAGCATCCTGACCCGTCGATCCACCTCGTCGCGGATCGCGATCTCGGTCGCCAGCCGCCTGCCTGCCTGCACGATCACCTCCGTGGTTCGATCGCCGAGCGGGCTGGTGCCCCTGGTGGCCGCGTAGAGCACGGCACGGGGTCGGTCGGCCACCACGACCGGAACGGCGACAATCGACCGCAGTCCCTCGCCACAGACCGGCCCGTCGTAGTGGTGGGTGATCGAGGACGCGCCCCGGTAGTCGGCCACCGCGGCCGGTCGGTGGTGCTCCATCACCCGCCCGCCGAGCCCGGCGGTGCGCAGTACCGACAGCCCACGCAGCCCGGTGGTGACCGTGCCGACGAACTCGGTGAGCAGCAGCGTGTCCTCGTCGACCGGCCCGCCGAAGACCACCGGGACGTTCGCCCTGCGCGCGACCCAGCGGATCTCGGCGCGCAGCGCATCGCCGTCGCGGGGACGCAACAGGGAAGTGGCCGGCATCGGTCACCCCTTTTCGGGGGTAGTGGCGTACGTGAGGTGTGCCACATTCTAGGACAGACCTGGTGGCCCGTTGAGGAGAACTGCGATGAGTACCGACCTGGACGCGCGGGTGCGCGACCTGCTCGACTGTTACGACGGACCGGAGGCCTGCGCGGCCGTGTTGCTGTGTGACCGGCATCCGGCCGATCGGGTCGCGTTCACGGTGGTCGAGTCGGATCTGAGTGCGCACGAGCTGACCTACGGCGAGCTGCGTGAGCGGTCGGCCCGGTTCGCGGCGGCGCTGGCCGAGCTCGGCGTCGGCCCCGGGGATCGGGTGGCGACGTTGATGGCGAAGTCGGCCGATCTGGTGGTCGCGCTGCTCGGCATCTGGCGCCGCGGTGCGGTGCACGTGCCGCTGTTCACCGCGTTCGCGCCGCCCGCCATCGGCTTCCGGCTCGCTGCGAGTCATGCCGAGGTGGTCGTCGTCGATGCCGATCAGGCACCGAAACTGGCTGTGGGCGAGGACATTCCCGCCGATCCCGAGCGCCGCACGATCGTCGTGGGCGCGGCTGATATCCCCGATGCGCTGTCGTTCGACGATCTGATCGCCGCGCACCGCTCCGACGATCCCCGCGCGGTCCCGGTGGTGGTCGGCGGTGACGGCCTGCTGGTCCAGCTGTTCACCAGCGGCACCACGGGTACGCCCAAGGGCGTGCCGATCCCGGTGCGCGCCCTGGCTTCCTTCCACGCCTACCAGGAGTTCGCCCTGGATGTGCGTCCCGAGGACGTCTACTGGAACGCGGCCGACCCGGGCTGGGCCTACGGCCTCTACTACGCGATCCTCGCCCCGCTGGCGACCGGCGTGCGCAGCCTGCTGCTGCACGCGGGCTTCTCCGCACCGCTCACCCTGGACGTGCTGCGCCGCTTCGGCGTCACCAACTTCGCCGCGGCGCCGACGGTCTACCGTGCGCTGCGCGCGGGCGCGGTCCCCGAGGGGATCGCGCTGCGCCGGGCATCGTCGGCGGGGGAGCCGCTCACGCCGGACGTCGTCGCCTGGTCGGAACGCGCGCTCGGCGTCGCCGTGCGCGATCACTACGGACAGACCGAGCACGGCATGGTCATCTGCCACGCCTGGCACCCCGCCGTCGACCGGCCCGCGCCGCTCGGCTCGATGGGGTCCCAGCTGCCCGGCTGGACCTGTGCGGTCCTGGCCGAGGACGCCGACACCGAGGCCGCGCCCGGCGAGATCGGCCGCGTCGCCATCGACACCGATCACAGCCCGCTGCTGTGGTTCCTCGGCTACCTCGACGCCCCCGAACGCACCGCGAGCCGTTACACCGCCGACGGCCGCTGGTACCTCACCGGTGACGTGGGCGCCCGCGACGCCGACGGCTTCTTCCACTTCAGCTCGCGCGATGACGACGTGATCATCATGGCGGGCTACCGGATCGGCCCGTTCGAGGTCGAGAGCGTGCTGGTCCTGCACGGTCAGGTCGCCGAGGCCGCCGTCGTCGGGATGCCGGACGAGCTGCGCGGCGAGGTACTCGAAGCCTTCGTCGTGCTGCGCGACGGCGCCGACGGCAGCGCCGAGCTGGCCGCCGAACTCCAGCAGCTGGTCAAGGACAAGTTCGCCGCGCACGCCTATCCGCGGACGGTCCATTTCGTACCGAGTCTGCCCAAGACCCCGAGTGGCAAGGTGCAGCGATTCGTGCTGCGCGGCAAGGAGATCCGCTGATGCCCGAACTGAGCTACACCTGTGGACTCGCCGAAACCCCGCTGCTCGGCGACACCATCGGCGCAAATCTCGACCGCACCGTCGCGGCGTATCCGGACAACGAAGCGCTGATCGACCGGCCGACCGGCCGTCGCTGGACCTATCGCGAGCTCGGCGCGGCCGTCGACGCCGTCGCGACCGGCCTGGCCGCGAGCGGTATCGCCGCGGGCGAACGGGTCGGGATCTGGGCGCCCAACTGCGCCGAATGGTTCCTGGTCCAGTACGCCACGGCGAAACTGGGCGCGATCCTGGTCAATATCAATCCCGCCTACCGCACCAGCGAACTCGAGTACGTCCTCGGTCAGGCGGGCGTGCGGCTGCTGATCGCCGCGCCGGAGTTCAAGACCTCGAACTATGTGGCGATGACCGAACAGGTGCGGCCGAACTGCCCCGCCCTGGAACAGGTGCTGATCCTCGGGACCGAACAGTGGCAGCGGGTGGTGGCCACGGCGCCCGATGCCGCGCGACTGGCCGCGATCGCCGCGACGCTGTCCGCCGACGACCCGATCAACATCCAGTACACCTCGGGGACAACGGGTTTCCCGAAGGGCGCGACGCTGAGCCACCACAACATCCTCAACAACGGCTACTTCGTCGGCGAGCTGTGCGGCTACACCGCGGCCGACCGGATCTGCGTGCCGGTGCCGTACTACCACTGCTTCGGGATGGTGATGGGCAATCTCGCGGCGACCTCGCACGGTGCGGCCGTGGTGATTCCGGCGCCGTCGTTCGATCCCGCCGCGACCCTGGCCGCTGTCGCCGCCGAGCGCTGCACCTCCCTCTACGGCGTGCCGACCATGTTCATCGCGATGCTCGCCGAGCTCGACGCCGGTGCCACCGCCGACCTGTCGAGCCTGCGCACCGGCATCATGGCGGGCTCGCCGTGCCCGGTGGAGGTGATGAAACGGGTGATCGAGCAGCTGGGGATGGCCGAGGTCGCGATCTGTTACGGCATGACCGAGACGTCGCCGGTGTCCACCCAGACCCGCCGCGACGACAGCATCGACCGCCGCACCGCCACCGTCGGCCGCGTCGGCCCGCATCTCGAGGTCAAGGTGATCGACCCGGCGAGCGGGCGCACCCTGCCGCGTGGCGAGGCGGGCGAACTGTGTACCCGCGGCTATTCGGTGATGCTCGGCTACTGGGACCAGCCCGACAAGACGGCCGAGGCGATCGACGCCGCCCGCTGGATGCACACCGGCGACATCGGCGTGATGGACGACGACGGCTACCTCTCGGTCACCGGCCGGATCAAGGACATGGTGATCCGCGGCGGCGAGAACATCTACCCCCGCGAAATCGAGGAATTCCTCTACACCCACCCCGATATCGTCGACGCCCAGGTGATCGGCGTCCCCGACGAGAAGTACGGCGAGGAACTCATGGTCTGGCTCCGGCTGCGCGAGGGCGCCCCCGTTCTCGACGCCGCCGCGATTCGCGACTTCTGCACCGGTCGCCTTGCCCACTACAAGATCCCGCGCTACGTGCATGTGGTCGACGAGTTCCCGATGACGGTCACCGGCAAGATCCGCAAAGCGGAGATGCGGGAACTGGCCAGGGATCTGCTCGCCTGACCTGGGAGTCGGCCGGGTGTCGGGGAAGCGCGGTAGTCTCTGCGGTCGTGACGACAGCGCCCGAGACCGACACACCGACCATCCTCGCCAGCGTGGGCAGGCGGATCGCCGACGAGCTGGGGGTGCGCGAGACCCAGGTCCGTGCCGCCGTCGAATTGCTCGACGGCGGCTCGACGGTGCCGTTCATCGCGCGCTACCGCAAGGAGGTCACCGGCGGCCTCGACGATGCCCAGCTGCGCCAGCTCGACGAGCGGCTCGGCTACCTGCGTGAGCTCGACGAACGCCGCGGCGCGATCATCGAATCCATCCGCGGCCAAGGCAAACTCGACCCGGCGCTGCACCAGCAGATCATGCTCGCCGAGACCAAGGCCCGCCTCGAAGACATCTACCTGCCGTACAAGCCCAAGCGCCGCACCAAGGCCCAGATCGCCCGCGAAGCCGGCCACGAGCCGGTGGCCGACGCCCTGATCGGCGACCCGACCACCGACCCGGCCGGCTACACCGCCGAACAGCTCGACGGCGCCCGCGCGATCCTCGTCGAACGCTTCGCCGAGGACGCCGACCTGGTCGGTGAACTCCGCGAGCTCATGTGGAACCGCGGCCAGGTCACCTCGACGGTGCGCGCGGGCAAGGAAGAGGCGGGCGCCAAGTTCGCCGACTACTTCGAGTTCAGCGAGCCCTTCCACAAGCTGCCGTCGCACCGGATCCTGGCGCTGCTGCGCGGTGAGAAGGAAGAGGTGCTCACCCTGCACCTGGAACCCGACACCGAAGAGCCGGAGCCCGGCGCGCGCACCATCTACGAGGGCCGCATCGCGGTCGCCTTCGGCATCGCCGATCAGGGCCGCCCGGCCGATCCCTGGCTGCTCGACACGGTGCGCTGGGCTTGGCGCACCAAGCTGCAGGTGAGCCTGGGCATCGACACCAGGATGCGGTTGCGGCAGGCGGCGGAGAAGGACGCGGTCGACGTGTTCGCCGCGAACCTGCGCGACCTGCTGCTCGCCGCACCGGCGGGCACCCGCACCACCATGGGCCTCGACCCCGGCTACCGCACCGGCGTGAAGGTCGCGGTGGTCGACGCCACCGGCAAGGCCGTGGCGACCGAGGTCATCTACCCGCACAAGCCGCAGGGCCAGACCGAGAAGTCCCTGGCCGTGCTGGCCGCGCTGGTCGCCCGGTTCAATGTCGAGCTCATCGCCATCGGCAACGGCACCGCCTCCCGCGAGACCGATGCCCTTGCCACCGAACTGATCTCGCGCATCCCCGAGAACAAGCCGACCAAGATCGTGGTGTCGGAGGCGGGCGCCTCGGTGTACTCGGCCTCGGCCTACGCCTCGGCCGAACTGCCCGACATGGACGTATCGCTGCGCGGCGCGGTCTCCATCGCCCGCCGCCTGCAGGACCCGCTCGCCGAGCTGGTGAAGATCGATCCCAAGTCGATCGGTGTCGGCCAGTACCAGCACGACGTCTCCGAGACGCTGCTGGCCCGCTCGCTGGGCGCGGTCGTCGAAGACGCGGTGAACGCGGTCGGTGTCGACGTGAACACCGCCTCGGTGCCGTTGCTCTCGCGCGTGTCGGGCGTGTCCGGCTCGGTGGCGGAAAGCATTGTGGCGCACCGCGACCAGAACGGACCGTTCCGCAGCCGGACCGCCCTGCTCGAGGTTCCCCGCCTAGGCCCCAAGGCCTTCGAGCAGTGCGCGGGCTTCCTGCGTATTCGTGGCGGCGACGACCCGCTCGACACCTCCGCGGTGCACCCCGAGGCCTACCCGGTCGTGCGCCGCATCCTCGAGCACACCGGCCGCCCGATGGCCGAGGTCATCGGCAACACCGGCACGCTGCGCGCACTGCGGCCCGCCGACTTCACCGACGAGAAGTTCGGTGTGCCGACCGTCAGCGACATCATCGCCGAGCTCGAGAAGCCGGGCCGCGACCCGCGTCCGGAGTTCAAGACCGCCGAATTCGCCGCCGGTGTGGAGAAGGTCGCCGACCTGGAGCCGGGCATGGTGCTCGAAGGTGTCGTCACCAATGTGGCCGCCTTCGGCGCGTTCGTCGATGTCGGCGTGCACCAGGACGGCCTCGTGCACGTCTCGGCGATGTCGCACACCTTCGTCAAGGACCCGCGCGAAGTGGTCAAGTCCGGTGACGTGGTGAAGGTGAAGGTCCTCGAAGTCGACGTCGCCCGGCAGCGGATCGGCCTGAGCTTGCGGCTGGATGACGAGCCGGGCAAGCCCGCGCAGGGGGACAATCGTGGTGGCGGCGCACCGCGCGGCCAGGGCCGGGGTCAGGGCCGTCCGCAGGGCGGTCGTGGACAGGGTGCGGAACGCGGCCAGGCGCAGGGTCGCAGCCAAGCCCAGGGGCGTGGCGGCAACCAGCGCAAGCCGGCGGCCGAGCCCAGCGGGTCCATGGCCGACGCGTTGCGCCGGGCGGGATTCGGCAAGTAACTCGACGACAGGGCGGGCGGCATGCAGCGGTGGCTCGAAGACGAAGTGATCGCGCGCGGCCGCCTGCCCCTGTTGTGTTTCCTGCTGGGGTTCATCCTCGGTTTCGTGGTCATCCGGATCAGCGTGCGGCTGATCAGGGCGAAGGTGCGGTGGTGGCCCGGCAACATCAAGGCGGGCGACACCCACATCCACCACATGGTGTTCGGCGTCATCACGGTGCTGCTCACCGGCATCGGGCTGATCGCGACCGCCGAGGACTCCACCCAGGTCACCTCGAGTGTGCTGGCCGCCCTGTTCGGGATCGGCGCCGCGCTGGTCCTCGACGAATTCGCCCTGATCTTCTACCTGCGTGACGTCTACTGGGAGGAGCAGGGCCGGACCTCGGTGGACGCGGTCTTCGTCGCACTGGCCGTCACCGGCCTGCTGTTGCTCGGCGTGCAACCGGCGACGTTCCTCGACTACGACGACTTCCGGCAGTCGCGCGGGATCGGCGTCCGCATCGCCCTGCTCGCCACCCTCGTGCTGAACCTGCTGCTGGCCGGGGTGGTGATCGCCAAGGGCAAGATCTGGACCGGGCTGTTCGGGATGTTCTTCACCCCGCTGCTGCTGATCGGCGCCATCCGGCTCAGCCGCCCCGGCTCGCCCTGGGCCCGGTGGCGCTACGGCAACCGGCCCAAGACGATGGGCAGGGCGATCGCCAGGGAGCGGCGATACCGGCGCCCGGTCGTGCGCGCGAAGATCTTCATCCAGGACCTCATCGCGGGGAAACCCGATGTCGAACACGCCCGCACCGCGGCCGAGGCCGAGCTGCAGCGCACCGTCGTCGCGGCGCCGCCCGCGCCGCCACCGCACCCGCACCTGCTGCCTCGCCGCCGGGCCGACGTCACGGCCGACACCTCGGCGGGGGAGTGACCGCGCTCGCCCGATTTCAGTCCGGGCAACCTGGTCTGGCACAATGAACCGGTTGCCTTGGACGAGTCATGTCCGAGAGCACTCCTGTTCTGAGCATGAACCGGTCGAGCGCGCGAGTGCCGCCAGGTTCCTCTGTTCGCGCAAAGAATCCGAAAAGGTGGAAAATGAACACCCTTGATTTCGTCGACGAGAAGTCGCTGCGTAGCGATGTCCCCGACTTCCGTCCGGGCGACACCCTGAACGTGCACGTGAAGGTCATCGAAGGCTCGAAGGAGCGCATCCAGGTCTTCAAGGGCGTCGTGATCCGGCGTCAGGGCGGCGGCATCGGCGAGACCTTCACGGTCCGCAAGGTGTCCTTCGGTGTCGGTGTCGAGCGCACCTTCCCCGTGCACAGCCCCAACATCGACCACATCGATGTCGTGACCCGCGGTGACGTGCGTCGCGCCAAGCTGTACTACCTGCGCGATCTGCGCGGCAAGGCCGCCAAGATCAAGGAAAAGCGCTGATCTTGCGGTAGCTGTTCGCAGCACAGAAATTTCCGGTAGCCCGGCGCCCCGACTTCGGTCGGGGCGCCGGGCTACTCTGTTCGGCGTGGCAGACGAAAGTGGGTCGGTGTCGGTGTCCGATTCGGGTGACGAAGGTGGACGGCGCAAGAGACAGCGCAGCGAGAAGAAGCAGCGCCCGTTCTGGCAGGAGCTGCCGATACTGATCGTGATCGCGGCGGTAATCGCCGCGCTGATGGTCACTTTCGTCGGGCGGCCCTATGTGATCCCGTCGCAGTCGATGGAGAACACGCTGCTGATCGGCGACCGCATCTATGTCGAGAAGATCAGCTACTACGGCTCCGAACCAGGCCCCGGCGATGTCGTGGTCTTCGTCGGCCCCCCGTCGTGGAACGGGCACTACAAGTCGATCCGTTCCGACAACACCGTCGTGCGCGGCGTGCAGAACTTCCTGTCCTACTTCGGCCTTGTCCCGCCGGACGAGAACGATCTCGTCAAGCGCGTCATCGCCGTCGGCGGGCAGACCGTGCAGTGCTGTGATCCGCAGGGCCGGGTGATGGTCGACGGCAAACCGCTCGACGAGCCGTACATCAAGAAGGACTACCCCTGGTTCACCGACCGCCCCAACGCGGTCTATCCGGCGGGCCGGGTATTCGGGCCGGTGAAGGTGCCCGAGGGCAACCTGTGGGTGATGGGCGACAATCGCAACGAGTCGGCCGATTCGCGCGCCCACGTCAGCGACGATCTGCAGGGCACCGTGCCGGTGGACAATGTGCGCGGCAAGACGGTGTTCAAGATCTGGCCGCCGAACCGGATGGGCCCGGTACGCAGCGAGAACGCGCAGGAAAACTGACACGCGACGAGATACGGGGACAATCGAACTGTGGGGCAGGATCGGACCAACTGGCCGCCGCGGGTGGTGATGCGCAGGGCCGGGGGACTACGCACACTCGAGGCGGCGCTCATCCGCGGCGGCCTCGGCCCGGTGGCCGGCGTCGACGAGGCGGGCCGCGGCCCGTGCGCCGGGCCGCTGGTGGTCGCCGCGTGCCTGCTGGCGCCCAAGGCCTACGACAAGCTGTCCGGGCTCGACGACTCCAAGAAACTGACCGAGGCGACCCGTGAGGAGCTGTTCCCGGTCGTCCAGCGGTTGGCGCTGGCGTGGAGCGTTGTGGTGGTGCCCGCCTGGGAGATCGACTCCATCGGCATCCACGTCGCCAATATCGAGGGCATGCGCCGGGCCGTCGCCGGTCTCGGCCACACCCCCGGCTACATCCTGACCGACGGTTTCAAGGTCCCCGGCCTGCCCGCACCGTCGCTGCCGGTCATCGGCGGCGACGGGACCGCGGCCTGTATCGCCGCGGCGAGCATCCTGGCCAAGGTGACCAGGGATCGGATGATGGTCGAGCTCGACGGGCAACTGCCCGGATACGGATTCGCCGCGCACAAGGGCTACAACACGCCCGAGCACACCGCCGCGTTGCGGCAGCTCGGACCGAGCACCGAACATCGCCGGTCCTGGCGCAATGTGCGCGAACTCGAGGTGCCGGGCGGTAGCCGAGTGGCTTCCCGCGCCGCGCATGCGCGATGATGTCCACTATGAACGCGGCGCTGCTAGAAGGAGGACGGCCCACCCGATGAGTGCTGAGGACCTCGAGAAGTACGAAACCGAGATGGAACTGTCGCTGTACCGCGAGTACAAGGACATCGTCGGCCAGTTCTCGTACGTGGTGGAGACCGAACGTCGCTTCTACCTGGCCAATTCTGTCGAATTGCGGCCGCAGAACGCCGACGGCGAGGTCTACTTCGAAGTGCGGATGAGCGATGCGTGGGTGTGGGACATGTACCGTCCCGCGCGCTTCGTCAAGCACGTGCGAGTGATCACCTTCAAGGATGTGAACATCGAAGAGCTGGAGAAGCCCGACCTCCGTCTGCCGGAGTGAGGGCGCACCGTCGGCCTGGGGTTGTCCACAGGCCGACGGTTGTCCACAGGTTTGTTGTCCGCCCAGGTCGGCGGGCGGATGCCGTCAGTGCGAGTCGGCATGCTTCGACTCGTGGCAGACAAACAGGCGCTCGGCGCATACGGGGAGAAGCTGGCCGCGCAGTACCTGCGTGAGTCGGGAATGGAGATCGTCGCCCGCAACTGGCGATGCCGGTACGGCGAGCTGGACCTGATCGTCCAGGACCCGACGATCACGGCCTTCGTCGAGGTGAAGACGCGATCGGGGCTGGGATTCGGGACACCGGCCGAATCGGTCACTTTCAGCAAACAGCAGCGGATTCGTCGGCTCGCGCTGCTGTGGCTGGCCCAGCAGGAAGGGCCGTGGCGGCGTATCCGGTTCGACGTCGTGTCGGTGCTGGTCCCGCGGGGGCATCGGCCGGTCATCGACCACCTGGCTGGGGCGTTCTGATGGCGCTCGGTCGGGCGTTGTCGGTGGCGGTGACCGGTGTCGACGGTCAGCTGGTGGAGATCGAGGCCGATATCGGTCAAGGTCTTCCTTCGGTGAATCTGGTCGGCCTGCCCGACACGGCACTGCAGGAGTCGCGCAACCGGGTGCGCTCCGCGGTCGCCAATACGGGGGAGAAGTGGCCGGACGGGCGGGTGATCCTGGCACTTTCCCCGGCCACGCTGCCGAAAGTAGGCAGTGTCTACGATCTGGCGCTGGCGGTCTCGGTGCTCGACGCCTCCGGTGCCGTGCCGGGGGAGCGGCTGGCCAAGACGGTGCTGCTCGGTGAGCTGGCCCTCGACGGCCGGGTGCGCCGGGTGCGTGGGGTGCTGCCCGCCGTCATTGCGGCGCGTACCGCGGGATTGCCGACCGTGGTGGTGCCGGCGGAAGCGGTGGCCGAAGCGGGGTTGGTCGAGGGGATCGAGGTGCTCGGCGCGACGAGTTTGCGGGCGGTGGTCACCTGGTTGCGTGGCGAAGGCAGCCTGCTGGAACCGGACGGGATCGTGCCGGGGGCGCAGGCGCCCAGCGGCGACCTGAGCGATGTGGTCGGCCAGGACGAGGCGCGCTGGGCGCTGGAAGTCGCGGCGGCGGGTGGTCACCATCTGTTGTTGACCGGTCCGCCCGGCATCGGCAAAACAATGCTGGCGCAACGGCTTCCGGGGTTGCTTCCGCCGCTGTCGGAGGTCGAGTCGCTCGAGGTCACCGCGATCCACTCGATGGCGGGGTCGCTGTCCGCCGAGCAGCCGTTGATCACCCTCGCGCCGTTCGTCGCACCGCATCACTCGACGTCGGTGACCGCGATGATCGGCGGCGGTTCCGGGATGGCCAGGCCAGGGGCGGTCAGCCGGGCGCATCGGGGCGTGCTGTTTCTCGACGAATGCGCGGAGATCGGCACGAAAGTGCTGGAGGCACTGCGTACTCCGCTCGAGGAGGGAGAGGTGCGGATCGCCCGGCGTGATGGTGTCGCGCGCTACCCGGCCCGGTTCCAGCTCATGCTGGCCGCGAACCCCTGCCCGTGCGCGCCTGCCCGGGATGTCGACTGCATCTGCGCGCCGCTGGCTCGGCGTCGCTATCTCGGCAAGCTGTCCGGTCCACTGCTGGACCGCATCGATATCTGGGTGCAGATGCGCGGTCAGGCAGGCGCGACTTTCGGTGACGAGCCGGCCGAGACCAGCGCCACCGTGGCGGCACGGGTGGCGCAGGCCAGGGCGCTGGCCGCGCAGCGCTGGAGCGCCGACGGGTGGGTGACGAATGCCGAAGTGCCCGGCCATATTCTGCGACAACGGTTCCGGCTGCCCCGCGAGTCGATCGCGCCGGTCGAGACGGCATTGCGGCTGGGCCGGATGTCGGCCCGTGGTGCGGACCGGGCGATCCGGGTCGCCTGGACGATCTGCGACCTGCGCGGCGGTGAGGTCCCGTCTGTTCAGGATGTGTTGTCGGCCTTGAACTTCCGGCAACGGGGTGCGCAGTGAGCGGGCTGTGTGCCGGAACGGTGGACCTCGACATCGACGAGCGCCGGCTCGCGTGGGTGTACCTGTCGCGGGTGGTGCAGGGGCCGTGTGCGCCGTTGTCGGCCTTGATCGCCTCGGTCGGGGTGCGCGAGGCGGCACGGGCCGTGCGCGAGCACGAACTGCCGGAAGCACTGCGCGGACCGACTGCTGCCCGCCGTGAGATCGATACGGCAGCAGCCGATCTGGACGCGATGGCGCGGCTGGGAGGGCGGGTAATCACGCCGGACGACGACGAATGGCCCGGCTGGCGGATGCTCGGACTGGATCAACTCGACACCGACCGCGATCGCGAAGGTGCGGTGCCGCTCGTGCTGTGGGCCCGCGGCCCGCTGTCCCTGCAGGCCGCGTCCGAACGCGCTGTCGCCGTGGTCGGTTCGCGATGCAGCAGCGGCTACGGCGTGCAGGTGGCCGGCGAGATCGCCTGCGAACTGGCCGGGCGGGGCTGGACCATCGTCTCCGGTGCGGCATTCGGCATCGATGCGGCCGCACACCGGGCGGCGCTCGCCGTCGGCGGTTCGACCGTCGCCGTCCTCGCCTGCGGCGTCGACCGGCCGTACCCCGCCCAGCACGACCGCCTGCTCGCCGCCATCGCCGACACCGGCCTCGTCCTCAGTGAATATCCCCCGGGAACGACCGCGCAGAAACACCGCTTCCTGGCCCGCAACCGGCTCATCGCGACCCTCGGCGACGGCGTCCTCGTCGTCGAAGCAGGCCTGCGCAGCGGCGCCCGCAACACCGTGAAATGGGCCCGCCGCCTCGGCAGACCGGCCATGGCAGTCCCCGGCCCCGTCGGGTCCGCCTCGTCGGCAGGCTGCCACCGCATGATCCGCGAGGGCGAAGCACTCCTCGTCACCCGCGCCGAAGACGTCATCGACGAAGCAGGCCCACTCCGCCTCCCGGTCGCCGACACCACCACCGACCCCGCAGCGCACCTGCGCGGCGCCGAAGCCGACGTCTACGCGGCGCTCCCCGCCATCGGCTCCCGCCTTCCCCTGGAACTAGCCCAGCAATCCGGCCTCGACCTCGCCACCGTGCGCGCCGTCCTCCCCGGCCTGGAACTCGCCGACCTGGCCGGCTGCGATTCCGACGGATGGTTCCGCACCCGAGGCCGCGGCATGAAATGAGCCCGGTGGCATCGGCAGGCGCTACCAGATCGGGTGGGGCTGCGATTCCAATGGATGGTTCCGCACCGGAGGCCGCCGCACGGAGCGAAAGGTGCGCGCAGTGTTTCGGAACTGAGGTCGGACCGGTGTGATCGGGCATGCCTGGCAGGTGTCGCGCGCGATCGAACGATGTGGACAGGCCGGGGCGAGGTCCGGTACCGGGACGTGCATCGTGGGCGCGAGGCGACGGTGGTTTGTCTGGTGCGGCGTGGTGGGTTGCGTGGGGTGATGGGAAGGGTCACGGTGGGGGAATGGATGTGTTGCCCGATGATCTGACTGCGCTGCTCACCGAGTTCGGGCGGCATTTGCGGTTGGGGCGGAATCGGTCGGCGCATACGGTGCGGGCTTATCTCGGAGATGTGCGGTCGCTGCTGGAGCATCTGTACGCGCGGTCGGCTGATTCGGCCGTGCGTGAGCTGGATCTGCCGTTGTTGCGGTCGTGGCTGGCCGAGCTCGCCGCGTCGGGCGCGGCGCGGACGACATTGTCCCGGCGTGCCTCTGCCGCAAAGACTTTCACCGCGTGGCTGACCGAGACCGGGCGCTTGGCCGTCGACCCGGGGTTGCGGTTGCAAGCGCCGCGAGCACATCGGGTATTGCCTGCCGTGCTGGCACAGGGGCAGGCGGTGCGGGCCATGGATGCCGCGGAATCCGGTGCAGCCCAGCAGGATCCGATGGCGCTACGGGATCGGCTGATCGTGGAGTTGTTGTACGCCACCGGAATCCGGGTCAGCGAGCTGTGCGGGCTCGATATCGACGACATCGATCGGGAACGCCGGCTCGTCCGGGTTCTCGGCAAGGGAAACAAGGAGCGTTCGGTGCCGTTCGGTGGTCCCGCCGACACCGCGCTCGACGCCTGGCTCCGAGCGGGCCGCCCCTCCCTCGTCAACGAACACTCCGGCCGAGCGCTCCTCCTCGGACAACGCGGCCGCCGCCTGGACCAACGCCAAGCCCGCACCGTCGTCCACGAGGTCGTCGCGGCAATCCCCGGCGCACCCGACATGGGCCCGCACGGACTACGCCACACCGCAGCCACCCACCTCCTCGAGGGCGGTGCCGACCTCCGAGTCGTCCAGGAACTACTGGGCCACGCCAGCATGGCAACCACCCAGCTCTACACCCACGTCTCGGTAGAGCGCCTCAAACGAGTACACGACCAGGCCCACCCCCGCGCGTAACCAGCGCACCCGCGCGTGTAACCGGCGCCCAGGCTCGCACCCGGCGTGCGGCCGCTGCAATCCCGTGCGGTGACGGGCCTACCCGGCGCGTGGCGGGTGCATGCCCGCGTGCGTGATCGGTGGCGGCGCGCCCGCGTCGGGCCGTTGCGGTCGCGCTCCTGATCGGCACGGCAAGATGGGGGACGGAGGTGGTGGTGATGGCGTTGCCCGAGGTCGGGGGCGAATCCGAGGACGGGGAGGACGAGCTCGACTATCGGTTCACCCTCGCCAACGAGCGCACGTTCCTGGCCTGGATCCGGACCGCGCTCGGACTGCTCGCCGGCGGTGTCGCCGTGCATGCCCTGGTCCAGCCACTGCGCCTGGCCGGGTTCGGCGGTGTCATCGCGGTGAGTTGCCTGGTGATGGCGCTCGCGGTGGCGCTCGGCGCATTCCGGCACTGGCGCCAGGTCGATGTCGCGATGCGCCGAGGGCGACCACTTCCCGGCACGATTCTGGTTCCCGTGCTGTCGGTCGGCGTGGCCCTCGTCGCCGCTCTCGCTTGCCTGGCGGTGCTCTTGTCATGACGGCGCCCACCTTGGCGATGGAGCGCACCGCGCTGGCCTGGCGCCGCACCTCCCTCGGCGCGGCGGGCTGCGCCCTCCTGTTCGCCCACCAGGTCACCCGCGACGGCTGGCCGACCAACACGCTCCCGCTGGCCGCCGCCCTGGTGGCCTTGCTGCTGAGCTTCCTCGGTTGGTCACGCGGTCGCGCACTCCACCACGGGCAGGTGAGTACGGGCGGCCGTGTCGTGGTGACCGCAACGCTCGCGGTGGCAGCCATCACGCTCATCGCCGTCAGCGGCGTACTGGTCGACTGGCTGCTTGACTGAGCCTCGCAGAACCGAGCGGCATGGGGACCGCGCGGCGTGGGGACCGCGCGGCGTGGGGACCGCGCGAACGCAATCCCGTCGGGTACTGCTCTCACCCAGCGCTTGTCCCTGCAGCATTGAACGCCTTATCGCCTGCCGCAATTCGTGCGCAGTTGCCCGACCTCGACTTCCACACCATGCCTACTGCGGTGAGAACTCGCTCGACGCTCCCCGGACCGGCAATTAGGCTCGTCGAGCATGACCCCCGGAGTGTCGGACCAGCCTGACTCAGCCCTGCGCGAGCGGCTGCGCGCCGCCTTGAAGCCCGCGATGCGGGCCCGCGACCGCAGTGCGATCTCGGCACTGCGCTCCGCGCTGGGCGCGATCGACAACGCCGAGGCGATCGACGCCGCAGAGGTGAAAGCCGGTGCGCTGGAAGACAGTGCGGTCGGCCTCGGCGCCGCCGAAGCCCGCCGCCGCGACCTCACCGAAGCCGACATCGCCGACATCGTGCGTCGTGAAATCGGCGAAAGACGAGACGCCGCAGCCGAATACGACCGCCTCGGCGCCACCGACCGCCGCGACTCCCTGACCGCCGAAGCGGACACCCTCGCCGCCCTGCTCTGACCACCGCGCCGACGACGGGCTCAGTTGTTCGTCGGCAGGGTGTTCAGGTAGCGGTGGGCGAACCAGCGCTGGATCAGCCGGACTACAGGACCGCCCAGCCGCGCATACCAGGTACCTGGCCGGGAGAAGGCGGTGACCAGTCCGTACACCGTGTCGTCGGTGGGGTCGTATTCGACGGCGAACAGTTCCTCACCCACCTCGGGATGTCCGGGGAGCGTGCCGTATGCGAACCCCCGCCGATCTGGTTCGTCCAGGACGTAGACCACCCGGCAGGGCGCGACGATGCCGATCGGGCCGAGACCGATCCGGACCGTCAATTCCGTTCCCGCCACCGCGGTTTCGGTGTCGGCGCGCTCGAAGACGCCGGAGCCCTTCTGTATCCCGAAGCCGAGGATGTGCGTCGCGGCCCGGTCGAACAGATCGCGGCCGTGGCCGAGCGGCCGCCGATGCGCGAACCGGTGGTAGCCGGGCGGGAAGGTCGCCCGAGTGGCACCCACCTCGGGGTAGGTGAACGGCGCTGATTCCTCTGACACACCCTGATTGTCGTCCCGCGATCGAGGTCGATGTACTCGGTGTGGCCGAGTGGTTCGTCACAGCACCGCCTCCAGCGGCTTCAACCGGACCGGCACTTCGTGCAGCAGACCCAGCGGATCGACATATTCGCGCCTGCCGTGCTCGCTCGCCTCCCGCCGCGCGCCCCAATGCAAACAGGCGGTGGCCGGGCACCCCTCATGCCCGGCCACCAACGTGCCGATCGGCGTTCCCCTGCTCACCCGTCTTCCGACGATGACTTGCGCTTGCACCGGTTCGTAGGTCGTGCGCAGACCGCCGGGATGGTCGATGGACACCACCGGCTTGTCCGCGACCACCCCCGCGAACACCACGATGCCGTCGCCCGCGGCAAGCACCACCTGCCCTGCGCTACCGGCCAGATCCACCCCGCGATGCCCGGGCAGCCAGTTCCGTTCCGGTTTGTCGAAGCGTCGTTCGACGCTCGGCCTCGGCCGCAACGGCCACCCGAACACCCCCACCTCCGTTGCACCGACCGGCGCCGCGCCCCCGAGCATCACCGTCACCAGCCACAGCGCCGCGACACTGTGCCCGGCTACCCGACGTTTGCCGATGACGGTCCTCGCGAGGCCGGTGGCCGGAGAGACCCATGCGCGCACAGGAGTCCCCACACCGAACTCAGCGATGCGGCCGAGGCGCAGGCACCCGCTGCGGCGTCGCGAGTGTCCGCACGAGATCACGCAGCACCGCAGGCAACTCCGCCGCCGACCCGCTCCCACCGCCACGGACGATGATCTCGACCTCGACCTGAGCTGCCGGGCGCCCCGCTTCCCCGCGCGCCGACGCAGGCGCACCGGTCAGATCGTGGACCGTGACCCGGACCGGAACCGGCGCGGGAACGGCCCCATCGCGCGAGGGAACCGCGGGTACGGCCCCTTCGTGGGCGGCAACGGTCGGTCCCGCTGCCCCGTGCCGCTCCGGTGGCGTAGTGGGCGAAACGGCACCACCACCGCCCGAGCACACCGGCGTGATCGGTACCCGATCACCGGGGTGAGCCGCGACAGGCGCCGCCAGCACCCCCGCCGCGCACACCAGCGGAAACGTGCAGATCAGAGTTCGCGTGAAGATGTTCATGCACCTACTCTCGGCGCCGGACAACCTGCCCGGCGGCCCCGTTCGCCGAATGTGGACAACTCCGCCACATGTGGATACCGCGCACTTCACCGCGGGTATGGGCGGTCCGCGCACGGGGGCGATTTCGGCCCTGGCCTAGGTCCGCGTAGACTGATCAACGCGGTTTGTGCACAGCACGGACCGACTTCGCGCGCCACCCGTGCTCGTCCATCCGGTCGTCGCTCGTTATGCAGACGGTCCGCGAGGGCATGTCAGCGCGAGTTCTCCAGCGGATGAACAGTGAAATCGTCGGCTGGTCCCGGTTTTTCGATCGGGTCCGGCGGTTTCGGTGGCGCCAGGGCAGTCGATCGCCGATCGGCTGCGTCAACCGGCAACGAAAGAGAGATACGGGAGCTATGGCTGTCGTAACTATGAAGCAGCTGCTCGACAGCGGCGCGCACTTCGGGCACCAGACTCGTCGGTGGAACCCGAAGATGAAGCGGTTCATCTTCACCGACCGCAACGGCATCTACATCATCGACCTGCAGCAGACGCTGACCTACATCGACAAGGCCTACGAGTTCGTCAAGGAGACCGTCGCCCACGGTGGCACCGTTCTCTTCGTCGGCACCAAGAAGCAGGCCCAGGAGTCGATCGCGGCCGAGGCGACTCGCGTCGGGATGCCCTACGTCAACCAGCGCTGGCTGGGTGGCATGCTCACCAACTTCTCGACCGTCCACAAGCGCCTGCAGCGCCTGAAGGAGCTCGAGGCCATGGAGCAGACCGGTGGCTTCGAGGGTCGCACCAAGAAGGAAATCCTCATGCTGACGCGTGAGATGACCAAGCTGGATCGCACCCTCGGTGGTATCCGCGACATGGCCAAGGTGCCCTCGGCCATCTGGGTCGTCGACACCAACAAGGAGCACATCGCCGTCGGCGAGGCTCGCAAGCTGAACATCCCGGTCATCGCGATCCTGGACACCAACTGCGATCCCGACCTGGTCGACTACCCGATCCCGGGTAACGACGACGCGATCCGTTCCGCCGCTCTGCTCACCAAGGTCGTCGCCTCCGCGGTGGCCGAGGGCGTGCAGGCCCGCGCGGGCCAGGCTTCCGGCGACGCGAAGCCCGAGGCCGGCGCCGGTGAGCCGCTCGCCGAGTGGGAGCAGGAGCTGCTGGCTCAGGCGACCCCGGCCGCCGAAGCTGCCGTCGAGACGCCCGCCGAGGCCGAGGCCGAGGTCAAGGCCGACCCGGCGCAGCACACCCCGGCCGACTTCTGAGCTGATCGGTAGCTCTACGTTCACCTTGCCGGCCCTTCTGAATTCAGAAGCGGTCGGCAAGGTGGTGTAAACACCCAAGCACCCCACACACGAGGAGGCTCGCCCCCGATGGCGAACTACACCGCTGCTGACGTGAAGCGGCTCCGCGAGCTCACCGGCTCCGGCATGATGGACTGCAAGAACGCGCTGGCCGAGTCCGACGGCGATTTCGACAAGGCCGTCGAGGTGCTGCGCATCAAGGGCGCCAAGGATGTCGGCAAGCGCGCCGAGCGCGCGACCGCCGAGGGTCTGGTCATCGCCAAGGACGGCGTCATGGTCGAGATCAACTCCGAGACCGACTTCGTCGCCAAGAACGCCGAGTTCCAGGAGCTGGCCGAGGCCGTCGTCACCGCTGCCGCCGCAGGCAAGCCGGCCGACCTCGAGGCCCTGAAGGCGCTCAAGCTCGACAACGGCACCGTCGACGAGGCCGTGCAGGCGCTGGCCGCCAAGATCGGCGAGAAGCTGGAACTGCGTCGCGTCGTCTCCTTCGACGGCCCGGTCGCCACCTACCTGCACAAGCGTGCTTCGGACCTGCCGCCGGCCGTCGGCGTGCTGGTCGAGTACACCGGTGAAGGCGATGCCGCCGCCGAGGCCGCCCGCGCCGCCGCCATGCAGGTCGCCGCGCTCAAGGCCCGCTACGTCACCCGTGACGAGGTCCCGGCCGAGCTGGTCGAGAACGAGCGTCGCGTCGCCGAGGCGACCGCCCGTGAAGAGGGCAAGCCGGAGGCCGCGCTGCCGAAGATCACCGAGGGCCGTGTCAACGGCTTCTTCAAGGACGTCGTCCTGCTCGAGCAGGCGTCGGTCACCGATTCGAAGAAGACCGTCAAGGCCCTTCTGGACGAGGCCGGTGTCACCCTGACCCGCTTCGCCCGCTTCGAGGTCGGCCAGGCCTGATCCGCCTGAACGAGAGCCCCTCGGGAGCAGCCAACGTCTGCCCCCGAGGGGCTCTTGCCGATTCCTGGCGGCAGCTGCCCCCGGTTCCGGGGTACCCGCCTCGCGCAAGGGGGTCTTGTGCGGCGGCAAGAACCGGATAAGGCAGGATGGATGCCGCTTCGCCTTGCTGTGCGGCCGATTCGCGTGCCCGCAGTTCGACCGATCTCAATCTCGCCGAAGGAGACGAACACCCATGACCGACCCGGGTAACGACCGCCCTGGATACAACCGGGTGCTGCTCAAGCTGGGTGGGGAGATGTTCGGTGGCGGCGGGGTCGGTCTCGACCCCGATGTCGTGCAGACCGTGGCCGAGCAGATCGCCGAGATCGTCGAGACCGGTGTGCAGGTGGCCGTGGTGATCGGTGGCGGCAACTTCTTCCGCGGCGCCGAGCTGGAGGAGCGCGGCATGGAACGCGCCCGCTCGGACTACATGGGCATGCTCGGCACCGTGATGAACAGCCTTGCGCTGCAGGACTTCCTGCAGCAGCAGGGGGTGGACACGCGCGTGCAGACCGCCATCACGATGGGTCAGGTCGCCGAGCCGTACCTCCCGCTGCGCGCCAAGCGGCACCTCGAGAAGGGCCGCGTCGTGATCTTCGGTGCGGGCATGGGCATGCCCTACTTCTCCACCGACACCACCGCCGCCCAGCGCGCGCTCGAAATCGGCGCCGACGTGGTGCTGATGGCGAAGGCAGTCGACGGCGTGTTCGACGCCGACCCGCGCGTGGACGAGAACGCGAGCATGTACACCGAGATCACGTACAAGGAAGTGCTCGAGAAGGGCCTGAAGGTGGCAGATGCCACGTGCTTCAGTCTCTGCATGGACAACCAGATGCCGATTCTGGTGTTCAATCTGTTGACCAAGGGCAATATTGCCCGCGCAGTCGCCGGTGAACACATCGGCACCTTGGTTCGGTCCTGATCCCGCAACCGCGGAAGATGACGATGACGACGCTGTGGAGGAACCGGTCGTGATTGATGAAGCGCTCTTCGATGCCGAGGAGAAGATGGAGAAGGCCGTCTCGGTGGCGAAGGACGACCTCGGAACCATTCGCACCGGCCGCGCCAACCCGGGCATGTTCGCCCGCGTCGTGGTCGACTACTACGGCTCGCTGACGCCGATCACCCAGATGTCGAGCATCACCGTGCCGGAGCCGCGCATGGTGGTGATCAAGCCCTACGAGCAGAGCCAGCTCGGCCCGATCGAGAACGCGATCCGCAACTCCGACCTGGGCGTTAACCCGACCAACAACGGTGACATCCTGCGCATCACGGTGCCGCAGCTCACCGAGGAACGTCGCCGCGAGATGGTCAAGATGGCCAAGGGCAAGGGCGAGGACGCCAAGGTCTCGATTCGCAACGTCCGTCGCAAGGCGATGGACGAACTCGGCCGGATCCAGAAGGATGGCGAGGCGGGTGAGGATGAGGTCGGGCGCGCCGAGAAGGAGCTCGACAAGACCACCGCCAAGTACGTGGGCCAGATCGATGAGCTGGTCAAGCACAAGGAAGCCGAACTGCTCGAGGTCTGAGCGCAGATCTCGCCAGTCCCGCTCGTGCGGGGGATGAACGGAACGACGAGTTGAGCGACGGGACAATCGTGGCCGAAGACGCCGCCGCCACCGGAGCGGCACCGGAGCCGACGCCGGACCAGGTCGACACGACCGGCGCGGCGCCGCAGACACCGGACGACGTGGCGCCTGCCGAGCCGCAGGCGCCCACGTCGCGCGCGGGCCGCAACCTGCCCGCCGCGCTGGCGGTCGGCCTCGGCCTCGGCCTGTCGCTGATCGCGATCCTGCTGTTCGTCCCCAAGGTGTTCATCGGGGTGGCCGGCGTCGGGGTTGCCGTGGCGACCTGGGAGGTCGCCAAGCGGCTGCGTGAGGCCGACGTCCTGGTGCCGCGAATCCCGCTGCTGGTCGGTGGTCAGGCGGTGTTCTGGCTCGGCTGGCCGTGGGGTGCGCGCGGGGTGGTCGGCGCGTTCGCCGCGACGGCGCTGGTCTGCATGGTGTGGCGATTGTTCGATCACGGGCTGAACACCGCACCGAAGAACTTCCTGCGCGACACCGCGATCACGCTGTTCACCCTCAGCTGGATTCCGCTGCTCGCCGCGTTCTCGACGCTGCTGCTGCTCGAACCCGACGGCAACCTGCGGGTGCTGACGTTCATGATCCTGGTCGTCTGCTCCGATGTCGGCGGCTACGTCGCCGGCGTGCTGTTCGGCAGGCATCCGATGGTGCCCGCGATCAGCCCCAAGAAGTCGTGGGAGGGGTTCTGCGGTTCGCTGGTGTTCAGCGTGATCGGTGGTCTGCTGACCGTCACCCTGCTGCTCGAGGCGAACTCGATGATCGGTGTGGTGCTCGGTGTCGGCCTGGTGGTCGTGGCCACCTGCGGCGATCTGATCGAGTCGCAGATCAAGCGGGAACTGGGCATCAAGGACATGGGCACGATGCTGCCCGGCCACGGCGGCATCATGGACCGCCTCGACTCGATGCTGCCCTCGGCCTTCGTGTCGTGGCTGGTGCTCAGCGCGCTGCTGTAGTTCGCCGGGTCACGGCTTCTTCGCGGCGTGGCGGAGCTGCAGAATGCGCACGCCACCGACCAGAGCCATCACCAGTGCGCCGGCGATCACCGACAGCAGCACGGTGATGCCGAGCGGCAGCGAGAAGTCCCAGAACAGCATGTTGACCTGGACCTGGTCGAGGTTCTGGATGATGAAGATCAGCACGATGATGCCGATGATCGCGGCCGCGATCAGGGCGATCCAGGTGTAGCCGGTCTTCGAACCGTGGACCCCGGGCGGGGTGGCGCGTTTCGCGGGTGCCCGCGTCTGCTCGTCCCGGCGATGCTTGGCCTCGGTGTGCGCGGTCGCCGGAGGCTCGTGCTCGGCCGGTGACGCCCCTGATTCGGCATTGGTGGACATGGTTCGATCATTGCCGACAGCTATCACCCGTGCACGCATCTTCTCGATAACGGCGTTCGGCGTGGCGGCCCGCCGACCGGGCCCGCTGCCTCGTTTGGGACAATGGTCGAATTATGGCCACCTCCCTGCCCCTCGTGTTCGATGCCCCGCGTCGCGGTATGCCGCCGCGCCACCTCGCCGATCTCGACGCGGACGAACGCAAGGTCGCGGTGCAGGAGCTGGGTCTGCCGAAGTTCCGGGCCGATCAGCTGGCCCGCCAGTACTACGGCAGGCTGCAGGCCGATCCGGCGCAGATGACCGATCTGCCCGCCGACGTGCGCGAGAAGGTCGGCGAGACGCTGTTCCCGCCGCTGCTGTCGGTCGTCCGCCATCTCGCCTGCGACGAGGGCGACACCCGCAAGACGCTCTGGCGTGCTCACGACGGCACCCTGCTCGAGAGCGTGCTCATGCGCTACCCCGACCGCAACACGCTCTGCATCTCGAGCCAAGCGGGCTGCGGCATGGCGTGCCCGTTCTGCGCGACCGGCCAGGCCGGACTGAACCGGAATCTGTCGACGGCGGAGATCGTCGACCAGGTGCGTGCCGCCGCCGCCTCGCTGCGCGACGGTGAGGTGCACGGCGGGCCAGGCCGGCTGTCCAACATCGTATTCATGGGAATGGGCGAGCCGCTGGCCAATTACAAGCGGGTGGTGAACGCGGTCCGCCGGATCACCTCGCCCGCGCCCGACGGCCTCGGCATCTCGCAGCGTTCGGTGACGGTGTCGACCGTCGGCCTCGCCCCCGCGATCCGCAAGCTGGCCGACGAGGACATGTCGGTGCGGCTCGCGGTCTCGCTGCACACGCCCGACGACGAACTGCGCGACACCCTGGTGCCGGTGAACAACCGCTGGTCGATCGCCGAGGTGCTCGACGCCGCCCGGTACTACGCGGACAAGTCCGGTCGCCGGGTGTCGATCGAGTACGCGCTGATCCGCGATGTGAACGATCAGCCGTGGCGGGCGGACATGCTCGGCAAGAAGCTGCACAAGGCGCTCGGCCCGCTCGTCCACGTGAACCTGATCCCGCTCAACCCCACCCCGGGCAGCGAGTGGGATGCCAGCCCGAAGCCGGTCGAGAAGGAATTCGTGCGCCGCGTGATCGCCCAGGGTGTGTCGTGCACGGTGCGCGACACCCGCGGCCAGGAGATCGCCGCCGCCTGCGGTCAGCTCGCCGCCGAAGGCTGATCCGCTATTCGATGCTGATCGGCTGCACGAAGTCGTCGTAGGGGAGCGGGCCGTCGACGAAGGCCTGCACCGACATCGAGTTCAGGGTGATGTCGCCGCCGTGGTTGTCGAGGAAGGCGATATCGGAGGCGTCGCGGCCGGTGGCGATGCGGACCAGGCTCGAGCGCGGCGCCAGGCAGGTCGGATCAAGGGTGCGCCACGCGCCGTCGACGTAGGCCTCGGCGACCGCGTGGAAGTCCATCGGCACGCAGCCGGGGGCATAGACCGCCGCCACGCGCGCGGGCACGCCGACCGCGCGGAGCAGCGCCACCACCAGGTGGGAGAAGTCGCGGCAGACGCCGGTTCCGGACAGTAGCGTCTCGACCGCGCCGTCGATCGGCGCGCTGCTGCCCGAGACGTAGGAGATGCGCCTGCCCACCCACGCCGCGACGCGGGCGGGCATCTCCGGATCGATGATGCCGTAACCGAATTCGGCGGCCGCGTAGCCGAGCAGCTTGTCCGACTCGGCGTAGCGGCTCGGGCGTCGATACAGGGCGATCTCGTAGTCGGTGGCCGGTTCGGGAACGGCTGTGCCGAACACCGTCGCCTGATAGTCGAGGCGTAGCGTACCGGCGCGGGCCTCGAGCACATGGAGCCGGGAATGGTGCGGTCCGATCACCTCGCGCGGGGTGAGGTACTCGCCGTCGAGGACGCATGTCATGGATTCGACCAGGTCGATGCCCGGCTGCCGGGCCACGGCGATCTGCCATTGCAGGACCGTGTCGGCGTGGACCGCGATCTCCAGGGTGGCGGAAACGTCACGTTTCACCGCTCCAGCCTGCCAGGCGGACAGGCGCGAGGCGACTCGAAGGTGCTCGGCTACCCGGGTTCGTGGCGCCAGGACTGGAGCACCGAGCTCGAACACGTTGCGGCCCAGGCGTTACCGGCGCGGGACCGGATCGAGGCCCGCATCCGAGATGGTTGACTATGGCGCGCGGAACAGCCTCTGTCACAGTCACTCTCGAACTCGAGGCAGGCAATGCCTCCCTCATGGTTCTCGGCAAGATGCTCGGTCCCACCGGTATCCCGCCGTTCGAAGTCAAACGCCGGTACGACGCGGCGACCGCGGATCGACGCGGGGAAATCATCCCCGCCGTCATCACGATCGATGCCCGCAAAAGATGGACCATGCGGCTCAAGACGCCGCCGACGGCCTCGCTGATCCGTAAGGCCCTCGGCAACCCCGGTTCGCCCCAGCCCGGCCACAAACCGGTCGGCGCGATCTCGCGGGAACAGTTGCGGCGCATCGCGATACGCAAACTTCCCGACCTGAACACCACCGATGTGGAGGCGGCGATGCGCATCGTCGCCGGGACCGCCCGATCGATGGGTGTGCGGATCGAGGACTGATCCTGGATGCGGCGACCCGCTGCCCCGCGGGCAATGCGCACGACGGCACGAACGGCGTTTTGGTAGGGTCCAGCCCGTCGGACGACGAGCGAGATTCGGGGGTCAGAGTGGTTTCTGACGGGACGGTGTTCGCCGGATACACGATCGACCGGCAGCTGGGTCGTGGCGGGATGGGGTCGGTGTACCTGGCCAGGCATCCGCGGCTGCCGCGGTGGACCGCGCTGAAGCTGCTGAATCAAGAGCTGTACTCCGACAAGGAGATCAGGGCCAGGTTCGAGCGGGAAGCCGACCTGGTCGCCCAGCTCGACCATCCGAATATCGTGACCGTCTTCGACCGCGGCGTCGAGGGCGACCAGCTGTGGATCAGCATGCAGTACATCGACGGGGTCGACGCCTCCACGCTGGATCCGCGGACCCTGCCGCCGGAGCGGGCGGTGCAGATCATCGGCGAGACCGCCGCCGCGTTGGACTACGCCCACCGCGCGGGTGTCCTGCACCGCGATGTGAAGCCGGCCAATATCCTGCTGGCGCGGTCCAACAGCCAGGAGAGGGTGTATCTCACCGATTTCGGGATCGCCCGGCTGCGCGACGACTCCGGTCACCTGACCGAGACCGGGTCGTTCACGGCCACGCTCGCCTACGCCGCGCCTGAGCAGCTCACCGGCGTCGCCCTCGATCACCGCGCCGACCAGTACGCGCTGGCCTGCACGCTGTTCTCGCTGCTGACCGCACCGCGCCGTACGAGGCCGCGAGCCCGGCCGCCGTCATCACCGGGCATCTACAGGCGCCGCCACCGCCGGTGAGCCCCCGCCGGGCCGGGCTGCCCCCGGTGCTCGACGCCGTGATGGCCCGAGCGCTCGCCAAGCGCCCCGCCGACCGGTTCACCTCGTGTGAGGAGTTCGTCGACGCCGTGCAGCGGGCACTGCGCACCGGGACCACCGGTGCGAGGCCGACGGTGGCACCCACGTCGGGGGCGCACGCCCAGCCGTTCGTCGGGATGACGCCGATGAGCCCGGTCCACGTGCCGGGCGTCCCGCGTCCCGCGCCGGTGAATCCGTACCAGCCGATGACGCCTCGTCCCGTCGCCCCCGCGGCCTGGCAGCAGCGGCCGCCGGTGCGGCCGCAGGCACCGTATCCGGCGCCGTCGCGCGGCGGGTGGGGATCGATGTTCGGCACCTTCCTGATCTGGATCGCCGTCATCGGGTCGGTCATCGGCGTGGTCTGGTTGCTGTCGAACCTGTGATCGGGCGGCAGGCCGCCGTGGCGGGTGCCATATTCTGGTCAGAATGAGCGACTTCGATGTCACCGCCGCCGACTCCATCGACCTCGCCCGGCTGCGTCGCTTCGTCGCGGTCGCCGAGGAACTGCATTTCGCGCGGGCCGCGAAGGGTTTGCGGATCTCCCGGCAGGCCCTGAGCGCCACCGTCATCGAGCTGGAGAACGAGCTCGGGACAAGGGTTTTCGTGCCTGGCGCCTCGCCCACCCAGCTGACCGAGGACGGCGCGGAACTGCTGACTCATGCCAGGGCGCTGATCAGCGCACAGGAGCAGGCCGAGCGCGAGCAGAAGCCGGAAGCGCCCGCGAGTCTGCGGGTCGGGTTCGTGCCCGGTGTCACCGTGTCGAAGTGGGCGCGGATCTGGGGCGACCGGTTGCCGGATCATCCGCTCGAGGTCGTCGGGGTCGCGCAGGGGGAGCAGGAGGCCGCGCTGCGCGAGGGCCGGATCGATCTGTGCTTTGTCCGGTTGCCGATCGACCGGACGGCGATGAACGCGATCCCGCTGTGGCAGGAGACACCGGTCGCGGTCGTGCAGAAGGACGACGCGCTCTCGCTGCTGGAGACGATCAGCCCGGCCGATCTGGCCGAGGAACACCTCCAGGACGGCAGCGACATCGACCAGGCCGTCGACACGCTCGCGCTGGTCGCCGCGGTCGGCGGCGCCACGATCGTGCCGCAGTCGATCGCGCGGCTGCATCATCGCCGCGATCTGGTGTACCGCCCGATCAGCGACACCGAGTTCACCGAGATCGCGCTCGCGTGGCCCGCCGGCACCGACAGCGAACTGCTCGAGGAGTTCGTCGGCATCGTGCGCGGCCGCTCGGCGAACAGTTCCCGCGGTGTCGCCGCCGCGGAACCGGAGCGGCGCGCCGCGGCGAAACCCGCGCGCAAGACCACCGCCAAGAAGCCGGCGGCCAAGCAGCAGCCCGCGCGTCAGGGCAAGGGACGCAAGCCCGGCGCCCGGCGCGGTCGCTGACTCCGGACACACGAAAACGCCTGCGGCGCAAATTGATTGCGGGCCGCAGGCGGAGGTTTCGTGCCGAAGTACTACCTCGGGACGCGCCGGGTCAGCGAGTCGACGACCATGATCGCCGCGAGCAGACCGGCCAGGCCGATGAGGAATATGTCCTCCACGTGGCCCTGGTGGTTGCCGATGGTCATGCCGAGCAGGGCCACGACGACGACCCAGCCCGCGATGCGGAAGGTCTTGCGCGACTCACCGCTCCAGCCCCATGCGGCCGAGGGCACCTCGGCGGGGTCGACGCTGGTGGCGACGGCGCGCTCGGTGCTGGCTGATTCGAGGTCCGTGGCGGCCACGATCGCTCCTTAGGGCTCGAGTTCTGGTTGGGCGAGTGGTCATATCGTGGCATACGACCGTCCGTCGTAGCCAGCAGCCCTGCCACAATGGGGCCGTGTCCCACCCAGCAACGCGTGCCGCACAAGGCCGCTCCACGTCCGCCGACCGGGTCAAGGTGCTGCTCCTCGGCAGTACCGGTTCGATCGGTACCCAGGCGCTCGAGGTGATCGCCGCCAACCCCGACCGCTTCGAGGTGGTCGGCCTCGCCGCGCGCGGTGGCAACACCGCCCTGCTCGCGGAGCAGATGGCGGCCACCGGCACCCGCAATGTCGCCGTCGCCGACCCTGTCGCCGCGCAGGCGCTCGGCCTCGAGCTCGGTGGCCCCGAGGCCGCGACCGAACTCGTGCGCCGCACCGAAGCCGATGTCGTGCTCAACGCGCTGGTCGGCTCGCTGGGTCTCGGACCGACCCTGGCCACCCTGGAGGCGGGGACCCGGCTCGCGCTGGCCAACAAGGAATCCCTCGTCGCCGGCGGTTCCCTGGTGACCCGCGCGGCCGCGCCGGGCCAGATCGTCCCGGTCGATTCCGAACATTCCGCACTCGCGCAATGTCTGCGCGGCGGTCGCGCCGAGGAGGTCGCGCGCCTGGTCCTCACCGCGTCGGGCGGTCCGTTCCGCGGCTGGACCGCCGAGATGCTCGAATCGGTGAACCCCGCCGAGGCCAAGACCCACCCGACCTGGTCGATGGGTCCGATGAACACCCTCAACTCGGCGTCGCTGGTGAACAAGGGCCTCGAGCTGATCGAGACCCACCTGCTCTTCGGCGTCCCCTACGACCGCATCGACGTCACCGTGCACCCGCAGTCGATCGTGCACTCCATGGTCACCTTCACCGACGGCTCCACCCTCGCCCAGGCCAGCCCGCCGGACATGAAACTGCCCATCGCCCTGGCCCTGGGCTGGCCCGACCGGGTCCCCGGCGCGGCCGCCGCGTGCGACTTCGGCACCGCGTCGACCTGGACGTTCGAACCGGTCGACGACAAGGTCTTCCCCGCCGTGCGCCTGGCCAGGCAGGCGGGCGAGGCGGGCGGCAGCGTCACCGCCGTCTACAACGCCGCCAACGAGGTGGCGGTGCAAGCCTTCCTCGACGGCAAGATCAGCTTCCCCGCGATCGTGCGCACCGTCACACAGGCGGTAGAGGCCGCCGATCGCTGGCAGGCGGAACCCGATACCCTGGACGACGTCCTCGCGGCCGACCGCTGGGCACGGCATTACGCCACGGAAATCATCGCGTCCTGACACGACGCGAATCGACACAGGAGCCAGATGGTATTCGCGCTGGGGTTCGCGCTGTTCGCCCTCGGTATCACGATCTCGATCGCGCTGCACGAGTGCGGGCACATGTGGGCGGCGCAGGCCACCGGCATGAAGGTGCGCCGCTACTTCATCGGTTTCGGACCCAAGGTGTTCTCGTTCCGCCGTGGTGAGACCGAGTACGGCCTCAAGGCACTGCCGCTCGGCGGCTTCTGCGACATCGCGGGCATGACCGCGCTCGACGAGCTCGAGCCCGAAGAGGTCGACCGGGCGATGTATCGCCAGTCGACCTGGAAGCGCCTGGTCGTGATGTTCGGCGGTATCGCGATGAACTTCCTGCTCGGCTTCGTGCTGCTGGTCGTCCTGGCGATCGGCTGGGGCCTGCCGCAGCTCGAGCAGCCCCCGGCGACCTCGCTCGGCTCGATGAGCTGCGTCGCCCAGCAGAACCCCGACCAGACGATGCAGCCGTGTGTCGGCGCGGGTCCGGCGCAGCGGGCCGGTCTGCAGCGCGGCGACGTGGTGACCGCTGTGAACGGTGTGCCGGTGACGACCTGGGTGCAGTTCCAGGCCGAGACCCAGAAGCAGACCGGCACCTTCATCTACACGATCGAGCGCGACGGCAAGACACTCACCGTGCCGGTGACCCCGGAACGCACGATGCGGTACCCGAAGGAGGGCCCCAGCCGCGAGGTGAGCGCGGTCGGTGTCGGCCCGGACTTCGCGGAGCCCCAGCAGTACGGCCCGCTCGCCGCGATCCCGGCCACCATCTCGTTCACCGGCGATTTCTTCATCGAGACGGTGAAGTCGCTGGCGAAGATGCCCCAGAAGGTATCGGCGCTGTGGGAGGCGGTCACCGGTGGCGAGCGCGACCCGGAGACCCCGGTCAGCGTCTACGGCGCCAGCCGCATCGGCGGCGAGACCGCCGAACGTGGCCTGTGGGGCATGTTCATCCTGGTCCTGGCCAGCCTGAACTTCTTCCTCGGCGCGTTCAACCTGCTGCCGCTGCTCCCGCTCGACGGCGGGCACATCGCGGTCGTGCTCTACGAGAAGGCCAGGGATACGATCCGGTCGTGGCGCGGCAAGGCCCCTGCCGGTCCGGTGGACTATCTGAAACTGCTCCCCGTGACGTATGTGGCGGTGGTGATCGGTGGTGCGTTCATGCTGCTGACCTTGGCCGCCGACATCGTCAACCCGATCCGCCTACCCTGACCCGCGTCCACCCGCTGTCGTGCCCCTCACAGGGCGTAGCGGGTACCGGCGCGACTAAGCTCGGCAACAACAATCCCGGTCGAATCGACACACGTACGAAAGAAGGCAGCCGAACGTGACCAGCACAATCGGATTGGGGATGCCCGCCGCCCCCGCTGCTGTTCTCGCACCGCGGCGCAAGACCCGCCAGCTCACGGTGGGCAATGTCGGCGTCGGCAGTGACTCGCCCATTTCGGTGCAGTCGATGACCACCACCAAGACCCACGACATCAACGCGACGCTGCAGCAGATCGCCGAGCTGACCGCGTCGGGCTGCGACATCGTCCGGGTGGCGTGTCCGCGCCAGGAGGACGCCGACGCGCTCGCCACGATCGCGAAGAAGTCGCAGATCCCGGTGATCGCCGACATCCATTTCCAGCCGCGCTACATCTTCGCCGCGATCGACGCCGGGTGCGCCGCGGTCCGGGTGAACCCGGGCAACATCAAGGAATTCGACGGCCGCGTCGGCGAGGTCGCCAAGGCCGCGGGCGCCGCGGGCATCCCGATCCGCATCGGCGTCAACGCCGGTTCGCTGGACAAGCGGATGCTGGAGAAGTACGGCAAGGCCACCCCCGAGGCGCTCGTCGAGTCGGCGCTGTGGGAGGCGAGCCTGTTCGAGGACCACGGCTTCGGCGACATCAAGATCTCGGTCAAGCACAACGACCCGGTGATCATGGTGGAGGCATACCGGCAGCTGGCCGCGCAGAGCGATTACCCGCTGCACCTCGGCGTCACCGAGGCCGGCCCGGCGTTCCAGGGCACGATCAAGTCGGCGGTGGCCTTCGGTGCGCTGCTCAGCGAGGGCATCGGTGACACGATCCGGGTCTCGCTGTCGGCGCCGCCCGCCGAGGAGGTCAAGGTCGGCGGCCAGATCCTGCAGTCGCTGAATCTGCGCCCGCGCAAGCTCGAGATCGTGTCGTGCCCGTCGTGCGGACGCGCGCAGGTCGACGTCTACACCCTCGCCGACGCGGTCGCCGCGGGCCTGGACGGGCTCGAGGTGCCGTTGCGCGTCGCGGTGATGGGCTGCGTCGTGAACGGTCCCGGCGAGGCGCGTGAGGCCGATCTCGGTGTCGCCTCGGGCAACGGCAAGGGCCAGATCTTCGTCAAGGGCGAGGTCATCAAGACCGTACCGGAAGCTCAGATCGTGGAGACGCTGATCGAAGAGGCGATGCGCATCGCCGAGGAGATGGGCGAACAGCCCGGCGCCGAGCCGGTCGTCACCGTCGGCTGAGTTCTCCGGCCTTCACGCTCGGGCGTCGGATTCCGCGGACCCGTACCGCTCGGCGTGCTTTCGTGGCAGGCTGGTGCCGTGCGGAGTCTGCTGGAGCCGACGCGACGGTCCAAAACCGCGCCAGCGCGCCCGGTGTCCGTCCGAGATCTGGCCGAGGTGCTGCGTGTCCTGGACGCAGACCCGGTGGCCTCCTGCATGATCGCCGCCCGGGTCCAGGAGTTCGGTCTGGACGCGCGCTCCGGTCTCGGCGAGTTGTGGAGCCGCGGCGGGCCAGCGGACTCGCTGTGCTTCTCCGGCGCGAACCTGATGCCGCTGCGCGGTGACCAGCAGGCCCTTCGGGCGTTCGCCGAACGCGCGGCGCGCTGGCCGCGGGTGTGTTCCTCGGTGGTCGGCAGGCAGGAACTCGCGCTGCCGCTGTGGGAACTGCTGCTGCCCAAGTGGGGACCCGCCCGGGATCTGCGCGCCGATCAGCCGCTGCTCGCGCTCGCCTCGCCCGCGCTGGCCCGGCCCGACGCCGGAGTGCGCCGGGTCAGGCCCGACGAGATCGATCGCTACCTGACCGCCGCGATCGCGATGTTCATCGAGGAGGTCGGTGTCGACCCGCGCGCGGGCGACGGTGGCCGTGGCTACCGGCGCCGGATCAAGAGCCTGATCGAATCAGGAAGGGCCTGGGCACGTTTCGAGGACGGCGTGGTCGTCTACAAGGCGGAGATCGGTGCGCTTTCGCGGCGGACCGGCCAGATCCAGGGCGTGTGGGTGCATCCCGAATTCCGTGGCTCCGGCGTCGGCACGGCGGGCACGGCCACGGTCGCGAATGCTGTTGTCGCGACGGGACGTACGGCCAGTCTGTATGTCAACGACTACAACCAGATCGCCCGACGTGCCTACAGCCGTGTGGGTTTCCGCCAGATCGCCACCTTCGCCACGGTGCTCGTCGACTGAATCCGCCGCGTGTACGGCGCCGTCCTCCGGGGTTTGCCTCCCGGTCGCCGCTACGATCGGTGCCGATGAGGACACGGATGGTAACCACGTTCGCGGTGGCCGCCCTCGCGGTGGCGGCGACCGCCTGCTCCTCCGGCCCGCAGGGACCGGTGCCCGCGGCCGACGCCTTCGCCGAGGCGTTCGCCGACCGCGATCTCGTCGCGGCCGCCGGGCTGACCAGCTCGCCCGAGAAGGCAACGGCCGCACTGACTTCGACGTGGCAGGCGCTACAGGCCGAGAAGCTGGAGATCAGGACCGGCGACGCCCGCGTCAGCGGCGACACCGCCACGGTCGACTACACCTACGCCTGGACCCTGCCCAAGGGCCGCCAGTGGACCTATACCGGCGAACTGCAGATGGGCCGCAGCGGTGGCCGCTGGCTGGTCCGCTGGACCTCGGCTGACATCCACCCCAAACTCGGCGACACCCAGACCCTGGAACTGCGCACCGCACCGGCGCCGCGCGCGCGGGTCAACGAGTCGGCGGGCAGCGATGTCCTGGTGCCGGGCAAGGTGTCCCGCGTCCGATTCGATGTCGCGAAGGCCGCCGACCCCGACCGGGTGGCCGGGGCGCTCGCCGCCGCGCTGAGCCGGATCGATCCGGTCGCCTATACCCCGCAGTCGATCCTGACCGCCGCGCGCAAGGCCGAGGGCCCGTATTCGGTGATCCTGCTCAACGAGTACGAGGCCGAGACCATCGGCGGTGAACTGATCGGCCTGCCCGGGGTCACCCTGACCCAGGAGTGGGACATGGTGCCCACCGATCGCAAGTTCGCGCCCGACCTGCTGACCCAGGTCCGCAAGACGGTGATCGCCGAGGTCGACGGCAAGGCGGGCTGGAGCGTGGTCACCCGCAACGCCAACGGCGCCGATCTCGATGTGCTGCACGAGGTTCCGGCCCAGCCTGCTCCCTCGTTCGCACTGAGTATCGACCGGTTCGTGCAGAACTCCGCGCAGCACGCGGTGGACCTGCGCACCGAGCAGACCATGATGGTGGTGATCCGCCCGTCGACCGGCGCGATCCTCGCCGTCGCCCAGAACAAGTACGCCGACCGGGACGGCCCGGTGGCGACGAGCGGTCAATACCCGCCCGGCTCGATCTTCAAGACGGTGACGGCCTCGGCCGCGATGGCGGCGGGCATTGCCACGCCGGAGACTGTGCTGCCGTGCCCGAGCCACACCACCATCGGCGAGCGCACGATCCCCAACTACAACCTCTTCTCCGTCGGCGACGTGCCGATGGCGACCGCCTACGAACGGTCCTGCAACACCACCTTCGCGCGGCTGGCGAGCAGGCTCGACAGCACTGCGCTCACCGAGGCCGCCGCCCGCCTCGGCATCGGCCAGGACTACAAGGTGGAGGGGCTGCCGACCATGTCTGGTTCGGTGCCGCCCGCGGAGGGACTCGTGCAGCGCGCCGAGGACGGCATCGGCCAGGGCCGGGTGGTGACGAGCCCGTTCGGGATGGCGGTGATGGCGGCGACGGTCGCGCACGGATCGGCGCCGGTGCCGTATCTGATCGCGGGCCGGCCGACCGAGATCACCGGTGACCGACCCGCGATCGACCAGGCCGTGGTTGACGGCCTGCGCTCGATGATGCGCATGGTGGTCACCGGCGGCACCGCCGAACGAATCAGGGATCAAGGCGAGGTATACGGCAAGACAGGCGAAGCCGAGGTCGACGGCGGGTCGCACTCGTGGTTCGTCGGCTACCGCGGGGATATGGCGTTCGCGACGCTGCTGGTCAAGGGTGGCAGCTCCGACAATGCCGTCGCCGTCACCCGGGACATGTTCGCCGCGCTGCCGCCCGGCTATTGAGCGGGGGCCTCGGTCGCCAGCAGGCCCCGCACCACCGCGAGGGAACTGCTTTCGGAATGGGATGTCGCCATGTTGTGCGAGACGTTGTAGCTCGCGGCGGGTTCGGGTGCGGCATTGGTGCCTGCGCCCTCGAGAAGGTCGATGGCGGCCGCGCCGCCCAGAATCATCCCGGCAGTGGTCAAGATCAGGGTGGAACGCCTCATGGTCCGTCTCCCTCGTTCAGGGTTCCGACGTGCTTTCCCGGGCAGCCTTTCGATTGTCTGGCGGTTAGCTGTTGGTTGAACCGTAGAACGGTGATCACAGCGGCAACAGGCGGCGACAGCAAGCGACACCTAATTGTTGCGTTATGTGCGGGCGTGTTCGAACGCAACCGGTATGCGACCGTGATGAAACGGTGAATGATCGGTATCGATCGCGCGAATGCGCAGTTCAGTGGCCGTGTCTGGGTAATATTTCGAATTCGGCGGCGGTCACGCGCGTTGCAGAGTTGCGGCCAGATGGTGCTGCAGGGATTCACCGACGGCGGCCATTCGCACCGTGTAGTCGATGGTGTCACCGGTCACGTGGAAAGAACGGCCTACGGCGGTAACCGGTTTCGCTGAACCGGTCAGGCCGATATTCGTCGAGTTAAATTCCAGGCGAATTCCGTCGACGGTTTCGGTGATCGTGCCCTCGCTGATCTCGGTGATGCCGGTGGGGTGGGCGAGCACCAGCTCGACCCGGCCGGGCGCCGGACAGCGCAGGTAGCCGGTCTCGGCGTGCAGCGGCCTGCCGTCCGATGCCGCCTTGGTCCGCTGCAGGTAGGTGAGGAACGGCCTGCCGAGATGCCCGAAGGTGATCTCCTCGACATAGTCGAACGGTTCGATGGTCGGGTACTCGCCGTGGCCGCGGCCGCGCCAGTTGCCGAGCAGCGGTGCGAGGGCGGCGATGTCGGGATGCGGGGCGACGGGGGCTGAGGGTTCGACCACGGGCGACAGCCTAGACCTGCCACTGGTGCGACGGTCACGGCACGCCGACGCCGCCGTCAGGCTAAGGTCAGCCTCGCCTGAAACGCCGTCCGGCGGAGGCGAAAGGAAAGAACGTGAACGGACATGTGAGGGGTACCCGCGGGGTACGGTCCGGGCTGGTGCGCGGTGTGGTTCTCGGTGCGGCCCTGCTGCTCGCCGTGGCGTGCTCGAGCAACGAGCCCGCCGGCGACGATGTCGCCGCGCTCGACGGCAACCGGTACAGCCAGACCAACCTGGCGGCCAACAAGGACTCCTACCACGCCCAGTTCACCTTCCCCGACCTGGTCAATGCCTGGGGCCTGGCCGATCGCCCCAAGGGCGCGGGCGGCCACTTCTGGGTCGGCGCGGGCGGCAAGTCCTACCAGTTCGTCGGTGACGTGCACGCCTCGTCGGACCCCAAGCTGCAGAAGCTGTTCCAGGACCAGCTCAAGCTCGTCGGCGTGCCCGGCGCCGACGCCGACACCTCCGACAAGAGCGTGGGCAAGACCACCGGCGTGGTCTTCAACCCGGCGCCGATCAACTCCGACCTGTTCGCCGTGCGCGACCAGTGGGTCGATGTCGACGGCATGCCGATCCCGCTCGGCGGCTCCTCGCGCTTCATCTTCGCCACCGACTCCGGCAAGCTCTCCGCCTGGACCGAGCAGGCGCCCGACGGCGCGATCGTGCGCCGCGACGGCGGCGCGAACCAGGTGTTCGACGGTGCGGCGCAGGGCATGGCGTTCTTCGGCATCGCGCTCGCCCCCTCCGGCGACAAGCTGCTCGCCGCCGACTTCGGCACCGATCCCCAGGTCCGCACCTTCGACAAGTTCTGGCAGCCGGTGGCGACCACCGGTTTCGCCAACCCGTTCGCCACCGGCGACGTGATCGACCCGGCCACACCCGAGAAGGGCAAGAAGGTCAAGCCGGGCGACCCCGCGCCGTTCAACATCACCACCCTGGGCAGCCGCGTGTTCGTCTCCTACGCGGTGACCAAGCCGGACGAGAAGGATCCGGCGAAGTTCGACAAGGGCGAAGAGGACGCCCTCGACGCCGATGCCGACAAGGCGTCCAACGGCAAGCCGGACAAGGGCAAGGTCGCCGAGTTCGACGCCGCAGGCAAGCTGGTGCGCATCATCGACGACGGCGGCAGGCTCAACGCGCCGTGGGGTGTGGCGATCGCGCCGTCGAACTTCGGCGCGCTCTCGGGCAAGCTGCTGATCGGCAACTTCGGTGGCCTGGGCCGCGTGCTGGCCTACGACGACACCACCGGCACCTTCGTCGACTACCTGCGTGACGGTGAGGCGAAGCCGGTCGAGATCGCCGGGCTGTGGGCGCTGATGTTCGGCAACGGCGAGAGCCTGGGCGATGCGAACGCGCTGTACTTCACGGCCGGTCCCGAGGACGAGAAAGACGGCCTCTTCGGCAGCCTCCGCGTGCAGTAGCTGGGGCGGACAATTCGAGTGTCCGGTGGGACATCGCTTCCGTGACGGCTTGTTGTGCGGGACAGTTGGGGGCGGGACGAGTGCCGGGTGTACGGGATCCGTGCGGCGGTGGGTTCGTTCCGCCGCACGCGATGACGCTGCTACCGGGGTGTCGTTGCCGATCCGGAGGTGTGCCAGATGAAGGTTTCGCGCGGTGACGTCGTCGGTTCGGCGGGGGAGCGGTGAGATGCGGCAGTCGGCTCGGGGGTCGATGCTGCCCTGTCGCGATGGGCTGCTCGCGGTGTTTCGTGGTTTGCCCCACGATGACCATCCGATCCTCGACGCGGCACGCGAACTGGCCCAGCTGCACGAGTTGCGGGAGCGGACACCGCTGAGCGAGTCGGCGCCGATCGACCGTCGCAGGGCTCAGCTCATGCGGGCGATCGACCGCTGGGTGATCCTGGCCGCGCCGGTGCCGTGCGCCGCGGCCGACGAGCACTGCGAAACCCTGGGCGGACTGGTCGACCGGCTGGCCAGGCACAGCGCCAAGGCGTTCGTCGCGCCGGCCGGTGCACCCGACTCGGTCTGCCACGACGAGTGGGTCCGGCTCGACGATCTCGCCGACACCTATCAGCGTCTCGTCGACGATCTGTGGGCAGGAGTGCGCAGCCTGCCCTCGCACACCTATTGACCCCCCGAAACTGTTGGGCCGGTACAGTTTTCGTACGACGTATCATTGGGCGTGAGCATGCACGCTGATTCGTCCGGCACCGGGCCCGACCCTGCCTGCGCGTGGTCGCCGGATCGGCCCGCTTCCTGTCCGGCGGTGTCCGCCGTCGACGGCGGGCGCGCCGGGTCGTCGGCCCTGTCGGTCGTGGTGCCGATTCGTCCGCGCGCCGCGTCCGTCGACGGCGCTCCGCTGTTCTGTGTGGCCGGTGACGCGGGACTGGCCTGGAATTACGCCGGTCTGGTCGCGCACATCGATCCCCGCGTACCGATCTACGGGCTGCAAGCCCCTGTGGCCCCGGCCCCGCGCACGATCCGCGAGTACGCCGCCCGCTATGTCGCCGAGATCCGCCGGATAGCCCCGCACGGTCCCTACCAACTGCTCGGCTGGTCCGCGGGCGGTTTCGTCGCCCACGAGATCGCGGTGCTACTCCGTGCCGCTGGTGACCACGTCCGGGTCGTTCTGCTCGACGCCGACCTCGCCGCACACAGAGCCGTTCCACCGCAACGGCTCTCGGCCGGGGAATTCGTGGCCCGATTCGGCCCGCTGCTCGGTGTCGAGGCCGACACGGCGGAACTCACCGCCGACGAGACCGCCGCGGTCGTCACCGCCGCCCTGGCCGGAACCCTGGAACTCACCGGCGCCGACCTGGACCGGATCGCCGACGCGGCGGACACCGCCACGCGGATGGTTGCCGGACATCGCCCCTCGCGCCTCCCCGGCGATCTGACCGTCTGCGTCGCGGGCCGTGAGCCCGACGGCGAAACCCGACGGAATCCGGAAGTCGCGGTACGCAACTGGTACCCGTACGTCGAAGGCGAGGTCACCGGCTTCGTCCTGGACGCCGCGCCCGACGAGCTGACCGCACCGGACCTACTGCCCGAGATCGCCCGAGTCCTCGGCACGGCCACCGCGACCAGCACCTCACGCTGATCGCGTTCCGCCGCGACCGATTCCGGCGGCCGGTCGCTACTGAGCGATATCGGCGCGTGCCTGAGCGATCAGCGCCGCCGAATCCCGCGGGCTCAACGCCATCGCGCGCAACTGGTCGAAGATCACACCGAAGCGGCGGATCTCGGAATGTCCTTCGACGAGGTCGTGCACCGACATGCTCTCCACATACACCAGTTCGGGGTCGACCGGATTGCGGAAGTCGAGCAGGGTGAACGAGCCCGCCATGCCGGGATGGGCGCCCGCGTCGAACGGCAGCACCTGCAGGATCACATTCTTGCGCTTGGTCTCGAGCAGCAGCCGGTCGAGCTGACCGGCCATCGTGGCAGGCCCGCCGACAACCCTGCGGATCGCCGCCTCGTCCATCACCACCCAGAGCTCGAGTGGCTCCTCCTTGGTGAGGTTGACAGCACGATCCATGCGCGCCTTCGCCCTGCTCTCCATCACCGCGGCGTCGAGGCGCGGCATCGACGTGTCGATCACGGCCGCGGCGTAGTCGAAGGTCTGCAGCAGGCCAGGCACTGTCGACGTCTGGTACTGGCGGGCCGACAGCGCCTCGGCCTCGAAATTGATGTAAGTGGCGTAGACGTCGGACAGCGCGCCCTCATAGGCGTGCGACATACCGGGTTTGAGCGCGTCGCTGAGCAGGCTGAGCGCTTCTTCACGCGTTTTCTCGTTGACCTGATACAGGTCGAGCATCGCGCCGAGAGTGCGCCGTTGCGGACGAGCCTGCGCCATTTCGATGCGATACAGCGTGGTCACGTTGATGCCGGTACGAGCGCTGACATCTTCCTTGCTCAGACCCGCGGTTTCGCGCAACTCGCGCAACATGGCGGCGAGCCGGCGCAGCCGGACGGTCAGTGTCGTGCGCTTGCCTGCCATGGTTCCCCTTCGCCTGTGGCGCGCTTCGTGAATCGCATTATTGCGCTGTGGGGCGTCGATGTCACGCGATCGGCGAAGAAGGCAGGCTGTCACGCATATCCGGAGGTCGGCGGGCACGAAGACACGCCGTAAAGCTGTGTTGCCCTGCGGATGTGACCGCCGGTTCTGTCAGGGCGGCTTTACTGCAGGAGTGACAACGCAATCTTGCGTTTCGTCTTGTGAGCGAGCATGATCCAGTTAGCCTGGTTGCGAGCAATCCGAACAGAAGACCGGGATAACCGAATCGAGAGCCAATCATGTTGGTAGACAAATCTTGGGTGTCGGGTGAATTCGGGGCGTTGCGATGAGCGCGCCGGTGATGGGGGTACTGCCGACTGCGCCGCAATTGTTGTGCGCATTTCAGGGCAGGCGTTTTCAAGATCGAGAATTGTTGCGGTCGGCGCACGCGCTCGCTGAACTGCACGAACGGCGGGCACAGGTGCGCGATGCCGCACTGATCGCCGAAATCGATTGCCGTCGCAGCGAACTCGTCGACGACATCAACGACTGGATCGTGCAGGAGATCCCGTTGCATCGCAACGGCGCGTCACTGCACACCGAGAGCCTGGGCGCCGTCGTCGACCGGATGGCGCGCAGCTGGGTGGATGCCAACCAGGCCATCGATCTCGACGGTGCGCGCAGCGACAGCACGCACAAGCACTGGTACCACCTTGCCGAGCTGGTCGACGGCTACACCGATCTGGTCACCGATGTGGCAGGCGGCAGGCGCAGGCTGCCTGAGCAGTAACCCGTCACGCGTGCTCGGGTGACAGCATCGCCTCGAAGGCGATGCGGTCACCCCGGTACAGCGATCGCACCCGTTCGATGGGTGCGCCGTCGGCGTCGACACTGCGCCGGTGCAGCAACAGCATCGGCAGCGCGGTGGTGCATTCGAGCAAGCCTGCCTCGCGCGGCGCGGCGAGCACGGTTTCGATGCGCTCGCGCGCGGCGGTGAATACGACGCCGCTCGCCCGGATCGCCGCGTACAGCGAGGTGGTCGGGTCATAACTGCCGCGCAGGCCGGCGAAGCGGTGCAGCGGCAGGTAGGTGCTCTCCAGTCCGATGCGTTCGCCGTCGGCGAGCAGCACACGTTCCAGGTGCATCACCTCGGTGCCCGGCTCCAGTTCCAGGTCGGCGGCGGTCTCCGCGTCGGCGGGGACGTCTTCCCAGCCGACGAGAATGCGGCCGGGTGTGCGGCCGAGTTTGATCGCGCCCTCGGTATAGGAGTGCAGCGACAGCGGCTGGGTGAGCTTCGGGCGCGAGACCACCGTGCCCCGGCCCCGGCGGCGAATCTTGCCCTCTACCAGCAGTTCTCGCAATGCCTGGCGCACCGTCTCGCGGGCGACGCCGAAGCGGGCGGCGAGGTCGCGTTCAGACGGCACCGGATCGCCTTCGCCGAGATCGGCCAGGATGGCGTCGATTTCGGTGCGAACCAGGAACACCTTGGGAACGCGCGTCGGGTGCGGTGCTTCCATGCCGTCCAGCCTACATGGATTGGTCTATACCAAAATTTAACCTGTCGTTCTCGCTGCCCACACCTATCGGTCTAGACCATTTGTCACCATCGGTGGCATGCGATTGGTCATCATCGGTGGCGGGATACTCGGCACCGCACACGCCTGGGCGGCGATCGCCCGTGGCCACGAGGTCGTTCAGCTCGAACGCGAACGTGAGGCACGCGGTGCGACGGTGCGCAACTTCGGCCTGGTCTGGGTCTCCGGCCGGGCGGCGGGGGAGCTGGAGCTGACCCTGCGTTCACGGGAGCTGTGGGAGGAGATCGGCGGCCGGGTCGCCGGTGTCGGATTCCGCCCGGCCGGGTCGATCACGCTGGTGCGCACACCCGCCGAACTCGCCGTCGCCGAGGCCGCGGCCGCCGGTGCGACCGCGCAGGCGCGTGGCTTCGCCCTGCTCGATCCTGACGAGGTGCGCGCGCTCAACCCGGCGCTGCGCGGCAAATACCTTGCCGGACTGCACTGCTCGACCGATGCCGCGGTGGAATCGCGCCAGGCGCTGCCCGCGCTGCGCGCCCACATGGCGAGCAGCGGCCGCTACACCTTCCACGAGGGCACCGAGGCTCGGTCGGTGCTCGATACCGGTTCGGGCGCCGTCGTCGTGGACGATCACGGCCGTCGCCACGAGGCCGACCTGGTCGTGCACTGCCCCGGCGCCGCGCACTCCGGCCTCACCCGCGAGCTGGCCGGTGAGCTGCCGGTGCGCCGGGTCCGGCTGCAGATGATGCAGACCGCGCCGCTGGGCGAACCGCTCACCACCGCGATCGCCGACGGCGACAGCTTCCGCTACTACCCGGGTTTCGCGGGCGCCGAGGTGGATTCGCTCGCCGCCGAGCAGTCCCAAACCGCGACCGCTGCCGAGCACAAGATGCAGCTGCTGTGTGTGCAGCGCCTGCACGGCGGCCTGACCATCGGTGACACCCACGAATACACCGAGCCGTTCGCCTTCGACGTCGACGAAGCGCCCTACGACCACCTCACCGAGGTGACCGAGGAACTGCTCGGCCGCAAGCTGCCGCCGATCGTGCGCCGCTGGGCCGGCGTCTACAGCCAGAGCGTCGACCCCGACACGATCGTCACCCGGGTAGAGGCCGACACCAACGTCTGGGTCGTCACCGGCCCCGGCGGCCGTGGCATGACGCTGGGCCCCGCCATCGGCGAGCAGACCGCCGACCAGATCGGACTGTGAGGAAACCATGCCGGACACCAGGATTCAGCTCGCCGCCCTCGACATAGCAGGCACCACCGTCGCCGACAATGGACTGGTGCTGCGCGCCTTCGAAGCCGCCGCGACCGCCGCCGGGATCGACACCGAAGGCCCGCGCCGTGACGAGGCCCGCCAGTACGTGGTCGACACCATGGGCCAGTCCAAGATCGAGGTGTTTCGCGCGCTGCTCGGCGACGAGAATGCCGCCCAGGCAGGCAATCTCGCCTTCGAAGCCGCCTACGACGCCCTGATCGACGAGGCCGACATCGCGCCCGTCCCGGGTGCGGTCGAGGCGATCACCGCGCTGCGCGAGGCGGGTGTGCGGGTCGCGCTGACCACCGGATTCAGCCGCGGCACCCAGGACAAGCTGCTGGCCGCCCTCGGCTGGGCCGACCTGGTCGACCTCACCCTCGCGCCGTCGGACGCGGGCCGCGGCCGCCCCTACCCCGACATGATCCTCACCGCGGCACTGCGTCTCGGCGTCGACGCGGTCGACCGGATCGCCGTGCTCGGTGACACCACCAGCGATATCGCGACCGGCCTCGCCGCGGGCGCCGGCATCGTCGCCGGCACCCTCACCGGCGCGCACTCCGCCGACCAGCTGCGCGCGGCGGGTGCCACCCACGTGGTCGCCTCGGTCGCCGAGTTCCCCGCGCTCGTTCTCTGATTGCGTGCCGCGGCAGCCGTCGCGGCAGGTCCCACCGTCTCTGCGATTCCCCCTCGACAACAAGCCGAAAGTTGCTGTGATCGTGCGTACTTCTCTTACCGCGCGCCGCCTGTCCAGGGCCGCGCTGCTGCTGGCCGGCGTCACCGCCGTCGCGTTCACCGCGGCCTGCGGTGGCACCGGCACCGAATCCGCGGACGGCAAGACCGTCACCGTGTACTCCGCCGACGGCGTCGGCGGCTGGTACAAGAACCGCTTCGCCGAGTTCACCAAGGAGACCGGCATCGCGGTCAACCTGGTCGAGGCGGGCTCCGGCGAGGTCGTCAACCGCGTCGACAAGGAGCAGTCGAACCCGCAAGCCGACGTCGTCGTCACCCTGCCGCCGTTCATCCAGAAGGCCAAGAAGTCGGGCCTGCTGCAGCCCAGCGGCATCGACACCGCAGCGATCCCTGCCCCGGACAAGGACGCCGAGGGCACCTACGTGACCCTGGCGAACAACTACCTGTGCTTCATCGCCAACCCCTCGGTCGACGCGTCCGCGCTGACCTGGGAGGACCTGCTGAAGCCGGAGTACAAGGGCAAGCTGCAGTACTCCACGCCGGGCCAGGCCGGTGACGGCACCGCGGTGCTTGTGCTGTTGCAGCAGCTGCGCGGCAAGCAGGGCGCGCTGGACTACCTGGCCGCGTTGCAGGCCAACAATGTCGGCCCGTCCTCATCCACCGGCAAGCTGCAGGCCAAGGTCGACAAGGGTGAGCTGCTGATCGCCAACGGTGACGTGCAGATGAACCTGACGACGGTGAAGGAGAAGGGCTCCGAGTTCGACGTCTTCTTCCCCGCCACCGCCGGCAAGCGCTCCACCGTGTCGGTGCCGTACGTGATGGGCCTGGCCAAGGGCGCGCCCCACAAGGATGACGCCACCAAGCTGATGAGCTTCCTGCTCGCCACCGACGCGCAGAGCAAGCTGGGCCCCGAGGCGTTCGCCGTCTCGCCGCGCACCGATGTGGCCGCTCCCACCGAGGGCGGTCCGGCCGCCGCGTTGCAGGGCGTCGACGTGGTCGCGGTCGACTGGACCAAGGTCCTCACCGAGCTGGACGCCGACCTCGCGGCGTACCAGAGGGCAACCGGCAGCTGAATCCGGCTGTGCTGTAAGGGAGTTGACGATGTCCGACGGTGACCTCCGCATGAAGTCCGCCACGCGCACCGCGGCGGCGACGAACGAGCCGGCGATCGTGTTCGACCGGGTCGGGGTCAGGTACGGCAGGGGCCGCAAGGCCGCGGTCGCGCTGGCCGATTTCACCCTGCGCGTCGCCGTCGGCGAGACCGTCGCGCTGCTGGGCCCGAGTGGGTCGGGCAAGTCGACCGCGCTCAAGGCGCTGGCCGGGTTCGTCCGGCCCACCTCGGGCGCGGTCCGGCTGGCAGGCCGCGACGTCACCGATCTCTCGCCCGCCAAGCGCGGGATCGGTGTCGTCGTCCAGTCCTACGCGCTGTTCCCGCACATGAGCGTGCACAGCAATGTCGCGTTCGGCCTGAAATCGCATCGGGTACCGCGCGCAGAGATCGGTGCGCGGGTCACCGAGGCGCTGGAAATGGTCGGGATGGCCGGTTACGCCGACCGGCTGCCGCGCGAGCTGTCCGGCGGCCAGCAGCAGCGGGTGGCGATCGCCCGCGCGCTGGCGATCCGGCCCAAGGTGCTGCTGCTCGACGAGCCGTTGGCCGCGCTCGACGCGCAGCTGCGGCACTCGATGCTCGGCGAGCTCCAGCAGTTGCGGAAAGCCTTGCCCGACACCGCGATGCTGTATGTCACCCACGATCAGGCAGAGGCGCTGGCCCTGGCCGACCGGATCGCGGTGATGCGCGATTCACGGCTGGTCGACATCGATACCGCCGAGAATCTGTGGCAGCGTCCGCCGTCTGATTTCACCGCCGGATTCCTGGGTGGCGCGAACCTGGTGCCGTGCACGGTCAATCACGTCACCGGCACCGCGGCGCTGGTCACCGCCGGTACGGCGACATTGCGCGCGCAGGCGCCGCAGCCCGGTGTCGGGCTGGCCGACTGGGCGCCGAATGATGCCGCGTTGCTGTGCATCCGGCCGCACACGATCACTGTCGGCAAGACCGGTGACCGCGACGCCCTGCGCGCCACCGTGCTGTCCTCGGTGTGGCGCGGCGCTTCGACCAGGGTCGAGCTGGCGGTCGACGGGCTGCCCGGTGAGCTCGCCGCCGACGTGCCGGGCCACTACACAGCCGAAGCCGGAGCGATCGTCGGCGTGCGGCTGCCCGACCCGGCCGGTGTGCTGATCCCGAACGCTGTCGGCGTGGAAAGCGCGTCATGAGTGCCCCCGTCCTCGATCCGCCTGTGCCGCTCGGAAATGCGAAAGTCACCGCGCCTCAGCGCTCCTGGTTGCCGGTCCTGTGGACTCTGCCACCGGTGCTCGTCGTGCTCGGCATCGCGGGCTACCCGATCCTGCGGGTACTCACCGAGTCCACCCAGACGCCGACTGGGCGCGACACCGAGGTGTGGACCTCGGTGCTCGGCTCCGAGGCGTTCCGGGAAGCGTTGTGGCGCACCGTGTCCATCGCCGTCTGCGCGACCGCGGGCTGCCTGGTGCTCGGGACGTTCCTGGCGATCGTGCTGGCATTCGTGCCGTTCCCCGGTTCGGGGGTGGTCGGCAGGCTCATCGACACGATCCTGACTCTGCCGTCGTTCCTGATCACCCTCGCCTTCACGTTTCTCTACGGGACGGCGGGCGCGGTGAACGCGCTGCTGGCCGAATTGACCGGCGCCACCCAGCCGGTCGTCGATTTCCTCACCACTCCGCTCGGGGTGATCCTGGCCGAGATCACCTACTTCACCCCGTTCGTGGTGCGCCCGGTGCTCGCCGCGTTCGCCCAGCTGCCGCGCGAACAACTCGATGTGGCAGCGAGTCTCGGTGCGTCACCCTGGCGGGTCCTGCGGCAGGTCGTCCTGCCCGAGGCGTGGCCCGCGCTCGCGGCGGGCGGCAGCCTGGTGCTGCTGCTGACGCTCAACGAGTTCGGCATCGTGCTGTTCACCGGCGCCAAGGGCGTGATCACCCTGCCCGCCTTGATCTACACCCGCGGCATCGTCACCTTCGACCTGCCCGGCGCCGCCGTGCTGGCCTCGGTGCAGGTGCTGCTCTCGCTCACCCTGTACCTCACCTACCGGCTGGTCTTCGCCCGGTTCACGGCCCGCCCGAAGGGAGACTGATCGTGCTCGTCTGGACGCCGCGCGGAAAAGCACTGGTACTAGGTGTATTCGGGCTGGTGGTGGCGGTGGTCTTCGTCGCCCCGATCGCCACCGTGGTCGCGGCCGCACTGGCGGGCAGCTGGACCGGCCCGCTGCCGTCGGACCTCGGCTTCACCAATGTGGGTAACGCCCTCAGCGGTGAGCAGGCCGCCAGCCTGGCGGTGAGCCTGCAGACCGCCGTGTTGGCAGGTGCGATCTCCCTGATCATCGGCACCTGGGCGGCACTGGCCTCGCGAGAAGCACCCGGCTGGTTGCGCCGCCTCACCGACGCTGTGTTCCACCTGCCGGTCGCGGTGCCCTCGGTCGCCGTCGGTCTCGGCGTGCTCATCGCCTTCAACGAACGTCCGCTGCTGCTCGGCGGAACCAAGTGGATCGTGATCCTGGCACACACAGTCCTGGTCCTGGCCTACGCGTTCAGCGCGGTCTCCGCCGCCCTGGACCGCCTCGACCCCGCCTACCGCCAGGCCGCCGAATCCCTCGGCGCGGGCCCGGTGCGTGTCCTGTGCCAGATCACCCTGCCGCTGCTACTGCCCGCCCTCGGTGCCGCCGCGGGCCTGGCGGTGGCACTGTCCATGGGCGAGCTCGGCGCCACGATCATGGTCTACCCCGCCACCTGGAAGACGGTGCCCGTCAGCATCTTCGCCCAGACCGACCGCGGCGAGGTGTTCGACGCCGCAGCCGGAACCACGGTCCTCGTGGTGGTGACGCTGGTGGTGCTTGTCGTCCTCGGCCGCGTGCGGGGCCGAGCTGCCCTGCGGTGAGTCGAGCAACACCGCAGTCTCGCTACAGGAGTGCGGCGGCATCCACGGCAGTGAGACCGCCGTCGACCCGGAGATCATGGCCGTTGATGTAGGCAGCGTCGCCGGAGGCCAGGAAGGCGACGGCGGCAGCGACGTCCTGGGCAGTGCCGACCCGACCGGCGGGGGACAGAGCCGCCACACCTGCCTGAGCGGCATCCGAGAGTTCGGCGCGGAAAGCCGGCGTATCGATGTAGCCGGGGCTCACCGAGTTCACGCGGATGCGGTGAGGCGCCAATTCGGCGGCAAGCGTGCGGGTCAGGTTGTGAACGGCGGCCTTGCTCGCCGAGTACAGCGCCGCACCCGGGACACCGCGGTGCAGACCGAAGGACGCGTTGATGACGATCGCGGCGTGATCGGGCAGCAGCGGCAGCGCCTTCTGGATCGTGAAGAACGCGGCCTTGACGTTGGCGGCGATCACGTCGTCGAACAGTGCACCGGTGACCTGATCGATCGGCTGGAATGAGCCGATACCCGCATTGGCAAACACCACGTCGAGCTGCCCGAAGCGTTCGGCGACGGCGGCAACCATGGTGTCGAGGTCGCCGAGATCGGTGACATCACCCGCGATACCGTATGCGCGCTCACCGAGTTCGGCCACCGCGGCGTCGAGCCGGCTCTTGTCGCGAGCGGTCACCACGACCTCGGCGCCTTCGGCGACCAACCGATGCGCGGTGGCCAGACCCATCCCACTGGAACCGCCGGTGATCAGTGCCGTCTTGCCGTCGAATCGAGAACTGTTGTGCGTCATGGATTCAGCGTGGCGGCTCGACCGACGCGCCGACAGTGCGCAGTTATCAGGGGTGTGGCACCACCAGGCTTTCCGGGCTGGGGGCGTCAGGCGGATTCGGTCAGGCGCAGCCGCGGCAGGCGGGCGAGGCGCTCGGCGGTATCGGAGCCCGGCCTCGGGTTGTACAACACCAGCGACCAATCCGGATGGTCGGCGATGGTCAGCGTGGTCGCGTCGAAGTACAGCTCGCCGACCTCGGGATGCCGGAGGGCATTCACCGCTTGCAACGGAGCACCGACCTCGTGCCGTTCCCACAGCCGCGCGAACTCCGGCTCGGCAGCAGCGAGTTCGCGCGCCACCCGGTGAAATTCGTCATCGTGCGGTGCGAGCGCTGCATCGGCACGGTACGCGGCAACAACACCGGGGGCCGCCGCATCCCACAGCTCGGGCAGCCCGCGATAGCGCGGACTGGTGAAGAAGGTAACCAGGCAGTTGTGCGGCTCGCCGTCCTCACACCCGAACACCCGCCCGGCGATGACGTTGAACGCCAGGATGTTCCAGTACCGATCCCGCACCACGGCAGGTCCACGCTCCCAGCCATCGATGAGCTGACGAATCTCAGGAGTCACCTCGGTCCCCGTCGAACCGCTCGCGGGCGGCGGATTGAGCCCGGCGAGTAGATACAGGTGCGCCCGCTCCGGCTCGCTCAACCGCAAGACCCCCGCCACGGCATCGAGGACTTCCCCCGACACCGTGATGTCGCGCCCCTGCTCGAGCCACGTGTACCAGGACACCCCGACCCCGGCCAGCATGGCGACTTCTTCGCGCCGTAGGCCGGGCGTCCGTCGACGACCCGCCGCGGGTAGTCCGACATCGCCGGGCCGAACCCGTTCCCGCCGCGACCGCAGGAAATCCCGGAGCTGGGCGCGACGGTGGACGGATGCTGTACCAGCCATGCCACCAAGCTAACTGCGCCATTGGTCGAGCCGCTCGCCGGCGGCGCATCGAGCCCGTCGAACAGGGTAGACATCGCATCCGGATGCCACTCGAAAGGACGGGGCTGTGCGTGGCCAGCCGGTGGGTCGACGTAACGCTTGTGCTGCACAGGCCGTACGGCAGTGGCGGTGAGCCTTGAGAAACTCAGCGAGCTCGGCACGATGCAGGTCGGTCATCAACATCCCTCGGGTGTTGCACCAAGCCGGACAGACAGACTGCGCAACCGACATCTCACCCCGGCGAGCAGGGCCGACGCTGCACTCCTGAGGCCCTGAACAGCCCGCGCGATCAGCGGCATTACCGAGCGTCCGGGCTGCTACCTATGGGTTTGGATCGGCCGTCGGCGGCCGCGGTGAGTCGGCGGGCCAGGGCGCGTACGGCGTCGTTGAGTGTGTCGGGGTGCTCGATGATGAACGGGCGGTTCAGGCCGGCGAGCAGGGCGGGAATCCAGTCGAGTTGTTCGGCGCGGATTCGGATCCGGACCCACGGGTCGGTGTCAGCGGGCTGCGAGTCGATCTCATGCACGGTCGCGATCGTCGCAGGGAGCAGCGGGCGGACCTGGGTGAGTGTGCCCTGGACTCGGACCGATACCTCGTGCCGATAGGGCGCGTTGGCCAATGCGGACAGCAGATGAGCGGCTGGCTCGAATTCGGCGGGCGGAGCGAACGTTCCGGGCTGTGTGCTCACCGCGGTGATGCGGTCCAGCCGGAACTGGCGTAGTTCGTCGCTGTTGCTGTCCATCCCTGTCAGATACCACCGGCCGGAGTGGTCGACGAGCGCGTACGGGTGCACGGTTCGTTGGCTGGAACGCCCGTTTCGGTCGGTGTACCCGATTGCGACCGGTCGGTGCTCGCGGGTGGCCTCGGCGAGCCGGAGCAGGACGGCCGTCTCGACGGCCACTTCCGGGCGCGCGTCGGCGGTGAATTCGACGGTGTCGATCAGTGCGTCCAGCCGGGCCGTCAGACGTGGGGGTAGGACGCGGCGGAGTTTGGCCGTCGCGCTGTCGGCTGCGCGGGCGGCCGCCGTCGGCCGGTCGGCGCCGCGGCTGGTGAGGAGTCCGAGTAATACGGCCACCGCCTCGTCGTCGGTCAGCATCAGCGGTGGCATTCGGTATCCGGGAGCGAGCCGGTATCCCCCGTAGCGGCCACGCACCGATCGGACCGGGATGTCCAGGTCGGTGAGATGTGTGACGTATCGCCTGACGGTGCGCTCATCGACGCCGAGCCGTCCGGCGAGTTCGCCGACGGTATGAGTACCGCCGGTCTGCAACAGCTCGAGCAGGGCCAGCACTCGGGCGGTGGGGCGCGTCATCGGGAAATTCTCGCATCCATACCGGGCGGAAACTGTCCGGTATCGGCTCTACCGTGGCGTGCGGCGGTGGAACCTCCGCCGCATCCGACAGCAGGAGCACACAATGAAGCTCGTCTCGATACGTCTGATCACTGACGACATCCAGCGGCTGGTCAGCTTCTATCACCACGTGACCGGCGTCGAAGCACACTGGGCTACACCGGATTTCGCCGAGATCGTCACACCGGCCGGCACCCTCGCGATCGGAAGCACCCGCACCGTGGCGCTGTTCGCTGCGGGTAGCGCGCACCCCGCCGACAATCACACGGCGATCATCGAATTCCTGGTCCCCGACGTCGATGCCGATTACCGGCGGTTGCGAGATACGGTCGAGGATTTCGTCAACGAGCCCACGACGATGCCGTGGGGGAACCGGTCGTTGCTGTTTCGCGATCCCGACGGCAACCTGATCAACCTCTTCACCCCGGTCACCGTGCAGGCCGCCGCGAAGTTCGCCGGGTGATATCCGTCCGCGCCGGACCCCGTGTCCCGGGTCCGCGGACCGATGTTGGCGGTTCGACCACTGCCTAACCGATCAACCACGATCCGCGCTCTCGCCGCGCCGAATCATGGGGCTGCATCTCACACCGGCCAGCATGGCGACTTCTTCGCGCCGCCGGGCAGATGCCGCACTGACCATGAAACCAAGGTAACAACGTGGGGGAGTCGTGGTGCCCAGTCGCACTCGAAGGCTGGTGGGATCGCGTACAAGGCCTGCACTATTCGGCGTCGCGACTGGTGAAGTCGAAGGGGCCGCCGTCGATGCCCCAGGAGATGATCCGTTCGGGGTGGATTCGGATGATCGCGCGTTCCTGGGGTGGGAACGGTGGCTCCTCGTCGTCGAGCGCCTCGGCGGTGCCGCGTATCTCGATGCCGCGAATCACATAGGGCTCCAGGGAAACCTGTTGGTCGATGACGAACGACACTCGGCTGCCCGCCTCGACATTGCGGTATTTGCGGGTGGCGCGCATCCGCATGCCTCCGATGTCGATGGTGCCGTCGGCGTTCACCCGGTAGTTGGTCGGGTTGTTCTGCACGACGCCGTCGGGGGACACGGTGGCCAGGCGACCGATCCCGGCCTCGGCGAGGAACTGCTGTTCATTGCTGGTGAAGGTCATGTCGATTACTCCTCGGTGATCAGGTGAGCTTCGCTGGTGAGATCAGAACAGGATCAGTGCGGCGCACAGACCGGCGATGGCGATGAACTGCAGGGTGACGCGGTATTTCAGGATGCTGTCCCACTTGTCCTGTAGCGCACGGGCATTGGGCGGAATGATGCCGCTCTGCGCGGCGGCGGTCTGTTGGGTATTGATCGGCTTGGCGACGCGGACGTAGAAGGCGAGCCAGGTCAGCAGGGCCGCCACCGTGATTCCTGCCGCGACAGCGGCGCCGATCTGCCCGGCCACCAGCGCGATCAGCAGTGTGAGCACCGCGGTGACCACACCGCTCACGCCGATCACCGGCATGCGTTTGTCGCCGTAGTAGTGGCCCCATCCCGCGCTCGTGGTCACGGTCGCGTCATCGAGCTTGCGGTAGACGGACCGCATGATCACGGCCCCGCAGACATCGGTGCCGTAGACGACGGCATTGGCGAGAACAGCGACGGCGGCAATGATCTGGCCGGTGACAACGAGCATTGGGGCTCCCTCTTCTGAAACTAGCATCGCTAGATGTTGAAGCAACGGTAGCATTTGCCCGCTAGTGTGTCTAGCGTTGCTAGATTTCGGCGCGATGCCGCTGGATCGCCCTCGGATCGGCAAGCCGCACATGCCCGTTCCTGCCGAGCGGACGCCACCCGAGGCCGCAGTCGCCGAGCTACCGCGAGCTGTCGGTCGGCGGGCCTACGCTGAGCGGGTGTCGGTGCTACCTCTGATCTTCACCGCGGGCTGGGCCAGCGGGATCAACGCGTATGCGGTGGTGTTCCTGCTCGGGCTGTTCGGCCGGATCGGCTGGACCGACGACGTGCCCCCGGGGCTCCAACGGGCCGATGTGCTCGTCGCCGCGGGGGTGCTGTTCCTGATCGAGGCCGTCGCCGACAAGATCCCGTACCTCGACTCGTTCTGGGACGCCGTGCATACGGTGGTGCGGCCCGCCTCGGGTGCGGTGGTGTCGGCCTTGATCGCGGGTCAGGATGATTCGCTGCCGGCTTTGTTCGCCGCGGCGGTCGGCGGGACGACCGCCTTGGCCAGTCACATCGTCAAAGCGGGCACTCGCATGGCGGTCAACACCTCACCCGAACCGGTCACCAATATCGCGCTGAGCACCGCCGAAGACCTCGGTGTCGGAGGCATTCTCACCCTCGCCATGTTCTTCCCGGTGCTGGCCGCGGTGATCGCCGCGGTGCTGCTCGCGATCGGGTTGTGGGTCGTGTACGCATGCGCCAGCCGCATCCGGCGCTATCTCCGCCGCCGCCGGGAACGGCGAGAAGCGCGAAGGACAGGCGAGGCCGCCGCACTCGAATAGTGGTCCCCGAACATGGCAAGTACTCAAACGGCTCAGCGCACCTGCGGCGCCACCTTCGTGCCCAGCAGGTCGATGCTGTGCAGGACCTGCTCCGGCGGGAGCGTGCCGACGCTGGTGTGCAGCATGAACCGGTCGAGTCCGAGGGTGTCGCGGACCTCGGCGATCTTGCCCGCCACGTAATCGGGCGTGCCGACGAACAGGGAACCGCTCTGCGAGCGCAGGGCATCGAACTGTTCGCGGGTCATCGGGCCCCAGCCGCGTTCGCGGCCGATGGTCGACATGGCCAGCGCGTACGGCGCGTAGAAGTCGTCGACGGCTTGCGCGTCGCTGTCCGCGACATAACCGTGCGCGTGCACCGCCACCGGCTGCTTCTCGTGGCCGCCCTCGGCCAGCGCCCGGTGATACAACTCGACCAGCGGCTTGAAGCGCGCAGGCTGGCCGCCGATGATCGCGATCGCCAGCGGCAGACCGAGCAGACCCGCGCGGATGACCGATTCGGGGCTGCCGCCGACCGCGATCCACACCGGCAGCGGCCGGTCGTCGGTGCGCGGATACACCGTGACGTCACGCAGTGGCGCGCGGAACCGGCCCGACCAGGTCACCGGATCCTCCGCGCGCAGCCGCAGCAGCAGGGCCAGCTTCTCCTCGAACAGTGCGTCGTAATCGGCGAGGTTGTAGCCGAACAGGGGGAACGACTCGGTGAACGACCCGCGTCCGGCCATCAGCTCGGCCCGGCCGTTCGACAAGCCGTCCAGCGTCGCGAAGTCCTGGTAGACCCGGACCGGATCGTCGGAGCTGAGGACGGTCACCGCGCTGGTCAGCTGGATGCGCTCGGTGCGGGCCGCCGCGGCCGCCAGCACGACGGCGGGGGAGGAGGCCGCGAAGTCCTTGCGATGGTGCTCGCCGACGCCGTAGACATCCAGGCCGGCGGCCTCGGTCGCGACGGCCTCGTCGACGACCTGGCGCAGGCGCTGCGCGGCGGTCGGCGCGGGCCGGTCGCCGGTGGGGTACAGCTCGGCGAAGGTGGTCAGCCCCAGTTCCATGTGAACCTCGTTTCGGGATGCGGTCTGCTCCGGTCATCTCCTAAACGGACCGCGGTCCGACGAAATTCCTCCGCCATTGCGGATGGATGCAGATTATCTATAACGAAACTAGAGTGGCCGTATGACCGCTCTCGCGCCTACCCGTACCGAACCCGACCTGTCCTTCCTGCTCGACCGGACGAGTCATGTCCTGCGCACCCAGATGGCGGCAGCGCTGGCCGAGATCGGCCTGACCGCCCGCATGCACTGCGTGCTGGTGCACGCGCTCGAGGCCGAGCGCACCCAGGCGCAGCTCGCCGAACTCGGTGACATGGACAAGACGACGATGGTCGTCACCGTCGACGCGCTGGAGAAGGCGGGGTTGGCTGAGCGCAAGCCGTCGAGTACCGACCGCCGCGCTCGCATCATCGCGGTCACGCCCGAAGGGGCGCAGCTCGCCGCGCGCAGCACCGAAATCGTCGACGGCGTGCATGAGGCCGCCCTCGGGTCGCTGCCCAAGGCGGAGCGCGAAACCCTGGTTCGCGCACTGAATCTGCTGGTGGAGGGTCATTTGTCGACCGCGGTCGAGGCTGCGCCCGCGCGTCGTGCGAGGCAATAGTCCGTAATAGATTGTCTGCAACGAAACTATCTAGTACGGTCGCTTCATGACCACTTCACAGCGCATCGCCCTCGCGGTGCTGTCGGCGGCGACGCTGATGACCATCCTCGACGGCAGCATCGTGACCGTCGCCATGCCGGCGATCCAGGACGACCTCGGTTTCTCGCCCGCCGGTCTGAGCTGGACCGTGAACGCGTACCTGATCGCCTTCGGCGGCCTGCTCCTGCTGGCAGGCCGGCTGGGTGACCTGATCGGCCGCAAGACGATGTTCCTCACCGGCAACGTCGTCTTCACCGCGGCATCGCTGCTGGCCGGTGCGGCGACCAGCCCGGCCATGCTGGTCGCGGCCCGTTTCCTGCAGGGCGTCGGCAGCGCGATCGCCGCCTCGGTGGTGCTCGGCATCCTGGTGACGATGTTCCCCGGCCCGCGTGAACGGGCAACGGCCATCGGCATCTTCAGCTTCACCGGCGCCGCGGGCGCCTCGATCGGCCAGGTGCTCGGTGGCGTGCTCACCGACGCGCTGAACTGGCACTGGATCTTCCTGATCAATGTGCCGATCGGGCTCGTGACCGTGCTGGTCGCGGTCAAGGCGCTGCCCGCCGACCGTGGGCTCGGCTGGTCCGCGGGCGCCGACGTCCTCGGTGCCGTTCTGGTGACCTCCGGTCTGATGCTCGGCATCTACACCGTCGTCGAGGTCGAGCGGTACGGCTGGAACTCGCTGCACACCGTGGGTCTCGGCGCGCTGGCCGCCGCGCTGCTGGGCGCGTTCGTCATCCGTCAGGCGACTGCCCGTAATCCGCTGCTGCCCCTGCGAATCTTCCGTTCCCGCACCGTGTCCGGCGCCAATGTGGTGCAGATGCTGACGCTGTCGGCGATGTTCGCCTTCCAGATCATCGTCGCGCTCTACCTGCAGAAGGTGCTGGGCTACAACGCTTTGCAGACCGGTTTGGCCATGCTGCCCGCCGCCGTTGCCATCGGCGGGGTGTCACTGTTCGCCTCGGCCCGGCTCATCACCCGCTTCGGTGAACGCACCGTGCTCGTCGCCGGTCTGGTGCTGCTGCTGGCCGGAATGGCGTGGCTCACCCGGCTTCCCGTGCAGGCCGACTATGTTGTCGACCTGCTGCCGATGATGGTGCTGATCGCCGGCGGCGGACTGGTCCTGCCCGCGCTCACCGGACTGGGCATGTCGGGTGCCGCGGCCGACGATGCCGGGCTGGCCTCGGGGCTGTTCAACACCACCCAGCAGGTCGGCATGGCGATCGGGATCGCGGTCCTGTCCACCCTGGCCGCCGCGCGGACCGGCACCGAGCTCGCCGTGGGTGTGTCGGATCCCGTGGCGCTGACCAGCGGTTACCGGCTGGCGTTCACCGTGGCGGCGGGGCTGCTGGCGACGGCCCTGGTCGTCAGCGTCACCGTCTTGCGACGCCCGGGCATCACCACCGAGCCCGCCCCTGCCGGAACCCCGGTTCCCGCCTTCTGAAGCGGCGGGGACCCTGCCGCCACCCCAGTTCGACCTCGCATAACGCCGTCGCCATCCTGATGGCGGCGGCGAGCTGCATCTCCGCGGGGACTCGCTACCGTTCCAGCCGCTGATCCTCGGCGAGCCGGGTGTCGAACCAGCTGACGAGTTCCGGGTCGTCGAGACCATCGGCGACCAGCGTCGCTGCGGACAGATCGTGCGAGCGGGTGTAGGCGTTCTGCGCTGCGACACAGCGCAATCGGGCGGCTGTCGCGGCCAGGACCCCGTTGGCGGAGTCCTCCACGGCCACGGCGTGTTCGGGAGCGCAGCCCGTCCTGGCCAGTACCTCGAGGTACACCGCGGGACTTGGTTTGAGGTCGGGTACTTCGGTTCCGGTGACGACGGTGTCGAAGACGTCGCCGAACGCGTTCCGCAACAACGGTTCCACCCAGGCGCGGGTGCCGGTGGTCGCCACATGCAGCGCGACACCGTGTTCGGTGAGCTGCTCGATGAGCTGTCGTGCGCCCGGCCTCGGCCGGATCTGCCCGTCTTCGACCAGTCGCCGCATGATCCGTGTCTTGCTGGGGTGCAATCGTTCCGCGAGCTCCCTGGCGTGCGCGGGTGGCCTGCCGGTGCTCTCGAACCAGTACGTCATCCGGTGCGTGCCGCCCGCGATCTTCAGCAGCTGCCCGTAGCAGTCGACGTCCCACCGGTCGGGTAGCCCGGCCTCGGCGAACGCCGCGTTGAACGCGACCCGGTGACCGTCGCGTTCGCTGTCGACCAGGGTGCCGTCGACATCGAAGATCACCGCCTCCAGGCGAGTCATCGTGTCCCACCGAGGTATTCGCGGATTCGGGTGAGCACAGCCTCCACGGTGAAGCCGTGATGGGCCATGACCTCGGCACCGGGACCGCTGTGCCCGAACTCATCGATGCCGATCGCGAGATCGACCAGGCCCGCCCAGCCCGTGGTGCTGCCCGCCTCGATGCTGACGGTGTGTGCTGAGGGGGCAGGGGAGTAGCGCCAACGATCCAGCGCAGACACCACACGAACCGTGTAGCCGTCGGCCCGAAGCTGTTCGGCAACGGCGGCAGCCAGTGCGACCTCCGAGCCGGTGGCAACGAGTTCGACGGTGCGGAGGTCCCCGCCGGGGGCGGCGGACTGTGAGTCGGTCCCGGGGTGGTCGATCGGAGCGCGGGTGTCCTGTGGCAGTGCCTGTCTGGACAGGATCAGTGCGGTAGGACCGTCGGTCCGGGTGAGCGCCAACTCCCACGCGAGGGCGGTCTCGGTGTCATCGGCCGGGCGCAGCACCTGCAAGCCGGGGATCACACGCAGTGATTCGACGTGTTCGACGGGCTGGTGGGTTGGTCCGTCCTCGCCGACAGCGATCGAGTCGTGGGTGAGCACGTAGATCACCGGCTGACCCATCAGTGCCGACAGGCGCAATGCCGGACGCAGATAGTCGGCGAACACCAGGAATGTACTGCCGAACACGCGGAATCCGCCGTGCAGGCTGATCCCGTTGAGGATGGCGGCCATGCCGAACTCACGGATGCCGAACGCGATGGCGGTGCGCGAGTAGTCGTCGCGAGCCACCACTGGGCCGCAGGATGTGCCGGTCGAGCCCGCGAGGTCGGCCGAGCCACCCACCAGCTCCGGCATCACCGACAGCACGGCGTCCAGGCACGCCTGCGAGGACTGCCGAGTAGCCCGCGGTGCGTCCCCGACTGTCCCGGACAGTGCCTCGGCGAGGCCGGCGGGCAGGATCCGCGCGGCAGCACGGGTGAATTCCTCGGCGCGTTCCGGTGCGGCAGCGGCGAATTCGGCGAACCGGTCGAGCCAGTCCGCGCGGTCCCCGGCGCCGATCTCCGCGAGCACCGCGCACGTCGCACCGACTTGCTCAGGTACCGCGAACGGCGGATAGCCCCATCCCGCAATCTCTTTGGCGCGTGCCAGCTGATCGGCGCCCAACGGTGCACCGTGCGCTTTCGCCGTGCCCGCCACATCGGGAGCGCCATGGCCGATCACCGTGCGAACGGCCAGGAAGCTCGGCCGCGGATCCGCCTCGGCGCGGCGGATGGCCGCGTCGATCGCCTCGATGTCGGTGCCGTCCGGCACCACCTCGGTGTGCCAGCCGTAGGCGGCGAAGCGGGCGATCTGGTCGTCGCCGCACGAACGGTCGACCGCACCGTCGATGGTGATGGCATTGTCGTCCCAGAGCACGATCAACCTGCCCAGCCCGAGATGCCCGGCGAAGGAAGCGGCCTCGTGGCTGACACCCTCCATCAGGCATCCGTCACCGACGATCGCGTAGGTGCGGTGATCGGTGATCTCGGGGTAGCGCGCGTGGGACATGCGCTCCGCCAATGCCATTCCCACCGCCATCGCCAGTCCCTGACCGAGCGGCCCGGTCGTGCACTCGACGCCGGGGGTCTCGCCGAATTCCGGGTGACCCGGTGTCCGCGATCCCAGCTGACGGAATCGGCGCAACTCCTCGGTGGGCAGGTCATAGCCGAACATGTGCAGCAACCCGTACAGCAGTGCCGAGCCGTGCCCGGCCGAGAGGACGAACCGATCCCGGTCGGCCCACGCCGGGTCCGCCGGATCGTGCCGCAGATGCCTGCTCCACAGCGTCCACGCCATCGGCGCCGCCCCCATCGGCATGCCGGGATGGCCGGAGTTCGCGGCCTCGACCATGTCGGCGGCGAGGAACCGCAGGGTGTCGACGGCGAGCTGGTCGGTCTCGACCGACGGCGCGACGAGCGGCCGATGGACAGTGGATTCCGGCATGGCGCGGCCTTCCTGATCGGGTCCGTCCATCGGACCGCATCGGCGTCGCCGCGCCCTCCCCCCGGCGGGTGGGCGCGCGGGTGATATCCGCCAAATGCCGGGAGCCACCGGTGTTTTCGGCCGTAGGCTGGCGGTATGCCGACCCCGTTACGGCTTGTGCTCGTCGACGATCACGAGATGGTCCTGCACGGGCTCGACGCGATGCTCGGCCACTTCCCCGACGAGGTCGTCATCGTCGGGCAGTCCACCACCGACACCGGCGCGCTGCGGATGGTCGCCGAGCATCGGCCCGACATCGTGCTGTGCGATGTCCGCATCGGCAAGGCCAGCGGACTCGATCTGTGCAGGCAGATCACCGTGCAATACCCGGCGACGAAGGTCGTGCTGCTCACCGTCTACGACGACGAGCACTACCTCTACCAGGCGCTGCGCGCCGGCGCCGCGGGCTACATCCTCAAACGGGTCGACGGCCGCGAACTCGTCGCCCAGTTGCTGCGGGCGGGGGAGGGGGAGACCGTCGTCGACCCGGCACTGGCCGGTCGGGTGGCACTGGCCGCGGCACGCCTCGACGCCGGGCAGTTCTGGTCCGGCGCGCACCTGGGGCTGACCCAGCGGGAGTCGGAAGTGCTGGGGCTGTTGGTGTCCGGGTATTCGAACCGGGCGGTGGCGGGCAAGCTCGTGGTCAGCGAGGACACGGTGAAGACCCACATCCGCGGGCTGTATCGCAAACTCGGGGTGTCCGATCGCAGCGGGGCGATCGCGGTCGCGTTGCGCGAGGGGCTGTTCCGTTGACCGCTGCGGCGCCGACAGCGGCCGAGCTCGCACCACTTCTCGGGGCCGACGGTGTGCTGCTCTATGCCGTCGACGGGCAGGACCTCGCCATCGTCGATCTGTGGCCCGCGCATCCGTCGGCCGGTTCGCTGACCTTGCAGGTCGGGTTCGGAGTGACCGGGTTGGTCGCCCGGACCGGCAAACCGGTACTGCTCGCGGTCGACTCGCCACGCAATGCACTGCACCGCAAGCTGTTACAGCTCGGGCCCGACCAGACGGTCACCCGGATGTGTCTTCCGCTGCCGGGAATCGACGGCGCGGTGGTCGGTGTGCTGGCGGCGCATCGAGATCCGGCCGAACCGTTCGGGTCGGATGATCTCGCGCGCGCGGAGTCCTACGCGGCGGTTCTCGGACTGTCGTTGCACGCGCACCGGTTGTGGCGCACGGTCAACCGGCATCGCAGCGAACGGGATCGCCTTGTCGAGCAGGCGATCTCGGCGCAGGAAGCCGAGCGACGCCGGATCGCCTTCGACCTGCACGACGGGGTGACCACCGCGCTCGCGTCCATGTCTTTCCATTTGTCCGCCGCCGACCTCACCGTCTCCGAACTCGCCGCCCACGTCGCCACCGGTGACGAAGCGGGTGCGCGGGCCTTGGCACGCGCCCGCGAAGAGCTAATCAGCGCCCGCGCACTGGCCGACTTCGCCTACAGCGAGACCCGGTCGGCGATCTCGGGCCTGCACAGCCTCGTCCTCGACGACCTCGGCCTGGTCGCCGCCATCGAATCGCTGGTGCACACGGCGAGCACCGGCGACGGACCCTCGATCGAATTGCTCGTCGACCCGGCGGCCGCCGTCGGCGACATCCCCGACCACGCGGCCGCCGCCCTGTACCGGATCGCGCAGGAAGCGCTGGCCAATGCGGTCAAGCACGCGGGCGCGAACCGGATCGTGCTGTCGCTGCGCCGGGTCGGCGACTCGATCGTCCTCGGCTGCTCCGACGACGGCGCGGGCTTCGACCCGATCGCCCGCCGGGAAGCGCGGGCCGCCGACGGCGAGCAGCATTTCGGCCTGAGTTCGATCGCCGAACGCTGCGCCGTCATCGAGGCCTCGCTGCGGGTCGAGTCGATGCAGGGGCGCGGGACGATCCTGCTGGTCGAGCTGCCGATCCGGTAGTCAGCGGGTCGCCTCGGCCGCGCTACGGCAGTTGTCGAGCAGAACCTGCTGCGCCGCACCGACTTCGGCCTGACCGGCCCAGGTGTGCAGGGCCGCGCTGACCAGCGCCCGGCCGAACGAGAAGGTCACCGCCCACGGCCGGCCTGCGAGGAGGGTGAGGTCGGCCAAGTAGCGGCAGACCTGCTCGGTGGGTTGCCCACCGGACAGGAACGCGATGCCGGGCACGGCGGTGGGCACGGTCTCACGCAGCACCATGAAGGTCGCCCCCACCACGTCGTCCACCGACGCGGGCGCGGCATCGAGACCCGGCGTCACGAAGTTCGGCTTGAGCACGATGCCCGACAGGTCGACACCGGCGGCATCGAGCGCGGCGAACACCGACCGCAGGGCCAGCCGGGTCGCCTGGGCCGAGGCGTCCAGGTCGTGGTCGCCGGTGCACAGCACCTCCGGCTCCACGATCGGGACGATGCCGTGCTGCTGACACAGCGCGGCGTAGCGCGCCAGCGCGTGCCCGTTGGCGTGCGCGGCATACGGCGTGATCGACCGCACGTCGAAGACGGCCCGCCACTTGGCGAAGGCGGCGCCGCGCTCGGCATACGACGCCAATCGGGCGCCGAGCCCGTCGAGCCCCTCGGTGACCAGAGCGCCGCCCTGGCCGGGGAGTCCGGTGGTGCCGGTGTCGACCTTGATGCCGGGCAGGATGCCCAGCTCGCGCGCCGCGACCGGGAAGGCGCGGCCGTCGGCGAGATCCTGACCGAAGGTCTCGTCGCACAGGATGATTCCGCTGATCCACTCCGCCAGGCCGTCGGCGGTGAGCAGTAGTTCGCGGTAGTCGCGCCGGGTGGTCGCGCTCGCGGGAATCCCCTCCTGTTCCAGGCGGGCGGACATGGTCTTGATCGACTCGTCGGCGGCGAGGATGCCGCGGCCGCCGCCGGTCAGCTGCTGGGCGACGGCGGCGAGAGTCGTGGCGGGAAGTGTCGTCATGGGGAGAGCATGCGAGCCACCCCGGGCGCGCGTCCTCACCCCTGCGGGCGATACCGGGTGTGAACTGCCGCGTTGACAACCGGCACGAAACTGGGAAGCCTTTTGGTCATCCTTGTCTGACCGCAGTGCCGCGGCACGGAAAGAAGCCGGTGATGACCTCGATCGATGACCCCGCCGACGACCTGTCGGTGACGCCGCCGAAGACCTGGGCTGCGGGTGTTCCCGGGGTGGTCCACGCACTCGAGTACTCGCTGGCGCAGACCTCCGCCAAGCGCACCGCGCTGACGCTGCTGAACGTCAACCAGACCGAGGGCTTCGACTGCCCCGGCTGCGCCTGGCCGGAGCCGAAGCACCGGCACAAGAACGAGTACTGCGAGAACGGCGCCAAGCACGTCAGCGACGAGGCGACCACCCGCCGGGTCACCCGCGAGTTCTTCGCCACCCACCCCGTCGACGAACTCGACGGCATGTCCGACTACTGGCTCAATCAGCAGGGCAGGCTGACCGAGCCGATGGTCAAGCGGCCCGGCGCAACCCACTACGAGCCGACCGGCTGGGACGACGCCCTCGACCTGATCGCCACCACGCTGCGCGGGCTCGACTCGCCGAACGAGGCACTGTTCTACACCTCGGGCAGGCTCAACAACGAGGCCGCGTTCCTGCTGCAACTCTTCGCCAGGGCCTACGGCACGAACAATCTGCCCGACTGCTCGAACATGTGCCACGAGTCGAGCGGTTCGGCGCTGAATCAGACGCTGGGTGTCGGCAAGGGCAGCGTGTCGCTGGACGACATCTACGCCGCCGACCTGATCTTCGTCGTCGGCCAGAACCCCGGCACCAACCATCCACGGATGCTCTCGGCGCTGGAAGAGGCCAAACGCAACGGCGCCAAGATCGTCGCGGTCAACCCGCTGCCCGAGGCCGGGCTGATCCGGTTCAAGAACCCGCAGGTCCCGCGCGGGGTGATCGGGCGCGGCACCGCCATCGCCGACCACTTCCTGCAGATCCGCCCCGGGGGCGACCTCGCCCTGTTCCAGACACTGAACCGGCTGCTGCTCGAAGCCGAGGACGCCGCACCGGGCACCGTCCTCGACCACGACTTCATCCGGGAGCAGACCAACGGCTTCGACGCCTTCGCCGCGCACACCAGGCAGCTCGGCTGGGACGCAGCGCTCGAGGCCACCGGGCTGACCAGGGCGGCGATCGAGCAGGTGCACGAGCAGGTGCTTGCCTCCAAGAAGATCATCGTGTGCTGGGCGATGGGCCTGACCCAGCACAAGCACGGGGTGCCCACGATCCGCGAGATCGTCGACTTCCTGCTGCTGCGCGGCAATCTCGGCCGACCCGGCGCCGGGGTGTGCCCGGTTCGCGGGCACAGCAATGTCCAGGGCGACCGCACGATGGGCATCTGGGAACGGATGCCGCAGACCTTCCTCGACGCACTCGGCACCGAGTTCGGCTTCACCCCACCCGCCGCGCACGGCCTGGATTCGGTCGCCGCGATCCGCGCCATGCGCGACGGCCAGGCGAAGGTATTCGTCGGTGTCGCAGGCAATTTCGCGCGCGCCACCCCCGACAGCGCGGTGACCGAGGCCGCCCTGCGACAGTGCGCGCTCACCGTGCAGATCTCCACCAAACTCAACCGCTCGCACACGGTCTGCGGAGAGACGGCGCTGATCCTGCCCACCCTCGGGCGCAGCGATCGCGACATCCAGGCGAGCGGCGAGCAGTTCGTCACTGTCGAGGACTCGATGAGCGAGGTGCACGCCTCGCGCGGTCGGCTCGACCCGGCTTCGCCCCACCTGCTCAGCGAGGTCGCCATCATCTCCCGGCTCGCGCAGCGCACGCTCGGTACGACGCCGGCGATCCCGTGGGCGGAATTCGAAGCGGACTACAACGCCGTGCGCGACCGCATCTCGCGGGTCGTGCCCGGTTTCGAGAACTTCACCGAGCGCGTCGACCGGCCGGGCGGGCTGCGGCTGATCAACCCGGTCAACCTGGGCATCTACCGCACCGCCAGCGGCAAAGCGGAGTTCACCTGCAACGACTTCGCGATGCTCGCGGTGCCGCCCGGGCATCTGCTGCTGCAGTCGCTGCGTTCCCACGACCAGTGGAACACCATCCCGTACGCGAACAACGACCGCTACCGCGGCATCCACAACGCGCGCCGGGTGGTGATGGTCAACCCGGACGACCTGGCCGAGCTCGAGCTGGCCGATCGGGACGTGGTCGACGTGGTCAGCGTCTGGCACGACGGGGTCGAGCGCCGCGCGGAGAACTTCGTCGTGGTGGCCTACCCGGCCAGCCGTGGCTCGGCGGCGGCCTACTACCCGGAGACGAACGTGCTGGTCCCGCTCGACAGCGTCGCCGACATCAGCAACACCCCGACCTCGAAGGGCATCGTGGTCCGCCTCGAACCGCGTCACAGCACCGTGCAGGGGTCCTAGCTACACTCCCCTTATGTCCGTGCGCACCCGTCAGCCACTCGTTCCCGGCACCCAGTCGCCGATCCGGGACGTCCCGCGTTCCATCGAGCGTCCCGAGTACGTGTGGAAGAAGACCGCGAACGAGGGCCACGAGCCCTGGGTGCAGACTGCCGAAACCATCGAGAAGATGCGGATCGCGGGCAAGATCGCCGCCCAGGCGCTCGAAGAGGCGGGCAAGGCGGTCGCGCCCGGCGTCACCACCGACGAACTGGACCGCATCGCGCACGAGTACATGTGCGACCACGGCGCCTACCCGTCCACGCTCGGCTACAAGGGCTTCCCCAAGTCCTGCTGCACCTCGCTCAACGAGGTCATCTGCCACGGCATCCCCGACTCGACCGTCATCGAGGACGGTGACATCGTCAATATCGACGTCACCGCCTACATCCACGGCGTGCACGGCGACACCAACAAGACCTTCCTCGCCGGCAATGTCGACGAAGAGGTGCGGCTGCTGGTCGAGCGCACCGAAGAGGCCACCAACCGGGCGATCAAGGCGGTCAAGCCGGGGCGCGCGCTCAATGTGATCGGCCGCGTCATCGAGGCCTACGCCAACCGCTTCGGCTACGGCGTCGTCCGCGACTTCACCGGCCACGGCGTCGGCCCCACCTTCCACAGCGGCCTGGTGATCCTGCACTACGACCAGCCCGATATCGAGTCGGTCATCGAGCCCGGCATGACCTTCACCATCGAGCCGATGATCAACCTCGGCGGCATCGACTACGACATCTGGGACGACGGGTGGACCGTGGTCACCCAGGACCGCAAGTGGACGGCGCAGTTCGAGCACACGCTGGTCGTCACCGAAACAGGCGCGGAAATTCTCACGCTGCCGTGAACCTGTCGCTGGGGTCGGCGGCGTGAGCGAGGCGGGCTTGCGCGGGGCGCTGCTGGTCGCGGGCACCACCTCCGACGCCGGGAAAAGCGTTGTCGTGGCGGGCATTTGCCGGATGCTGGCCCGGCGTGGGGTGCGGGTGGCGCCGTTCAAGGCGCAGAACATGTCGAACAACTCCGTCGTCACGCTCGACGGCGGGGAGATCGGTCGCGCCCAGGCGCTGCAGGCACGGGCCTGCGGGCTGGAGCCGAGCGTGCGGTTCAATCCGGTTCTGCTCAAGCCGGGCAGTGATCGGCGCTCGCAGTTGGTGGTGCGGGGACAGGCGATCGGAACCGTCGGGGCCCGTGACTATTTCACTCGGCGGCAGCAGTTGCGCGAGGTGGTCGCGGCCGAACTCGCCTCGCTGCGTGCGGAATTCGATGTGGTGATCTGTGAGGGCGCAGGCTCGCCCGCCGAGATCAACCTGCGCGCCACGGATCTGGCGAACATGGGACTGGCGCGGGCGGCGAATCTTCCGGTTCTGGTGGTCGGCGATATCGATCGCGGGGGAGTGCTCGCGCACCTGTTCGGCACCGTCGCGGTGCTGGAACCCGAAGACCAGCAACTCATCTCAGGCTTCCTCGTCAACAAGTTCCGTGGCGACGTCTCACTGCTCCAGCCGGGCCTGGACCAGCTGACCGCCCTGACCGGCCGCCCCACCCTGGGCGTGCTGCCCTTCGCCGAAGAACTGTGGCTCGACGCCGAGGACTCCCTCGGCACGGTCGCGGGCACTCCCGTCGGGCGACCGGCGGCACCCCACGGCTCCGAGTGGCTCACCGTCGCCGCCATCCGCCTGCCCCGCATCTCCAACTCCACCGACATCGAAGCCCTCGCCTGCGAACCCGGCGTCGCCGTCCGCTGGGCCGACAGTCCGCATCAGCTGACCACCGCCGACCTCGTCGTCATCCCCGGCTCCAAATCCACCATCTCCGACCTGGAATGGTTGCGCACCAAGGGAATCGACACTGCCCTGCGGGCCCGCGCCGCGGCAGGCCGCCCCATTCTCGGCATCTGCGGCGGTTACCAGATGCTCGGCCGCCGCATCGTCGACGGCGTCGAACACACCGCGGATCCATCGATCGCGGAGCCGGACCGGGCGTACGTGGCCGACGGACTCGGCCTGCTCGGCCTCGACATCGAATTCGCGAACCCCAAAATCGCCCGTCAGGTGACAGGTGTGGCGGGCCGACTACCCCTGCACGGCTATGAGATCCACCACGGCCGCGTCACCCACAATGCCGACCCGGCCTGGCTGTCCATCGACGGCACCGCCGAAGGCAGTGCGCGCGAAGCGATCTGGGGAACCCACGTGCACGGCCTCCTCGAATCCGACGAGTTCCGCCGGACCTGGCTCACCGAAGTCGCGACCCACGCCGGCCGCACGGGTTTCGCCGTAGCGCCCGCCACCTCGGTCTCGGCCATCCGTACCGCCCAGCTGGACCTCCTCGCCGACCTCGTCGAACAGCACGTCGACCTCCCGGCGCTGGACCGTCTGATCCACGCGGGCGCCCCCACCGATATGCCGGTCATCCGGACCGGAACAGTCCAGATGTCCCCCGAGCTCAGTTGATAGCGTGACCGTATGAGCAGTCAACCGGTGCCGGGCGGGGTGGTCCACGCGCTGCCCGCAGACCTGCGGTCGGCGTTGCTCACCGATCAGGTGGCGCTCGAGGCCTGGCGTGACATCACATCCCTGGCCCGCAACGAGTTCATCTGCTGGGTCGAGGATGCCAAGCAGCCCGCGACCCGGGAACGCCGAATCCGGCGAACCCGGGAAGAGCTGGCGGACGGACAGCGGCGCCCCTGCTGCTGGCCGGGATGCAAGCACCGCGAGCGAACCGGCCGATAGCGGCGCGAGAGGAGTCGCACCGCACACCACGGGGCTCCGCTGTGACAGGTCTGGCAATTTAGCCCCCCCGCATTGGGAAACCGCAGGACAGGGGCGAAAACAGACCGGCCAGGACGAGCGGAACAACCTGCCGTGTTCAGGCTGGCCGTGTACCGTACACCGGCATGAAATCTCGGCAGATCACGGTCGGTGACCGGGCTTGGACAGTGCGGGTCGACGGGCCGTCATCGCGGCACAATGTACTGCTGCTTCCCGACGCGGACGACCCTGCCGACGTCTTCGATCAGGTGTGCGCGCGCCTGCACGAATCCGATCTGCAGACCGTCGTGCTGGAGTCCGTCGACGGGCTGGAACCGGCCGCGATCCACGCCATTCTCGACGAGCTCGAGCTGCCGTATGTCAATGTCGCCGGCCGTGGCGCCGGTGCGGCGCTGGCTTGGCGGTTGTGCGCGGGACGGTTCGGCCGGTTCATGAGCCTGGTGGTCGCCGATCAGGGACATCCGGCCGTGCCCGACGCCGACGGCAACGCTGACGATCCGGCCTGTCCGCCGCTGGAGCTGCCGGTCACCATGCTGGTCACCAAGGGTCTGCCGCGCGCCACCGCCGACGCGTCGGGTCGCTACGTGTACGGCGAATTCCGGGTCGTCCCGCTCGAGGTCGACAACATCGCGACCGAGGGCGCCCACGAGCTGGCCACCGAGATCGTGTTGCGCACCAGCCTCTGGTGAGCGGCGGCCGGGACCGCGCGGTCCCGGCGCGCCACCGGAGCTAGCTCTTGCGGTAGGCCGCCAGCCAGTCGAGCCAGTTGTCGGTTTCGGCGAAAGCGTTGGCGCGCACCGCTTCCGAGGACAGGAACACGTCGTGGCGGGCGCCGTCGATCGGCACGATCGAGGTGCGCTCGCCCAGGCAACCCGCCCAGCGCTGGATCTGCTTGACGTCGAGCACCGCGTCGGCCACGTCGACGGCGGGGCTGTGCTCGCGGGCGAACTTGGTGAGTCGCGAGCGCAGGATCAGTGCGGGCACACCGATCGCCAGACCCTGGTGCAGGCGGGTCTGCCCCTGCCGGATGGCGCGCAGCCAGCCGAGCCGCACCGGTTCGCCGGTCAGTGGCTTCCAGTCCAGGTTGTAATCCCACTCACCCGACCGGGTGCGGTGCAGGCTGTCGCCGTAAGCGGTGCTGACGCCCATGCCGGGGATCATGGCGAACGCGCGCAACCTGCCGACGGCGTTGATGATCGGGGTGCCGACCGTCCGGTAATAGGACGGGCCCTGCAGATCGAACCAGGGGCTGTTGAGGACGACGCCGATGACACCGGCCTTCGCGCTGCCGCCCGCGGCCTCGAGCCGGTCCAGCCACAGCGGCACGACGAGCCCGCCGGTCGAATGCGCGACGATCAGCACGTCGTTGCCGGTTTCCGCGCGCGCGATCCGCAGCGCCTCGTTCAGTTCGGCGTCGTAGAGCGCCAGGTCGCTGACGTAGTGCGCGCTCTGCCCGACCCGCCGCGAACGTCCGCATTTGCGCAGGTCGAGGGCATAGAAGCGGTGGCCGCGGGCAGCGAAGTGCTCGGCCAGATGCTCCTGGAAGAAGTAGTCGGTGAAGCCGTGCACGTACAGCACGGTGGGCTCGGACGCCGTGGCCGCGGCATCGGGCAGGTAGCGCACGAGAGTGGCGACCACCTCGCCCTCACCGTCGGGGTCGGGGCCAAGCGGCAGGGTGCGCTGCTGGTAGTCGGTGCCGAGGACATCGGATTGCCACTGCTCATCGGTCCGCTCGGCGGCGCCGGCAGGCTCGAGTGAGGTTTCGTTCGTCACACCGCTCAATCTATCGCGCGGCCACCGCGACGTGCAGTGTTGGTTTAGATCACATTCCGGAGGTCGGTTGCAGAACTACGAACGGCTGAGGTGCACAATTGGCAAGAGGTGAACGACGGGTAACCTACCCCCCGGCGATTCACCGCGAGTCGCACCAAACCACGAAGCGCCCGCGCCCAAGCGAACTCACTCGCCGGTGAGTAGCTGAGAAGGACAAGGAAGTCGAAGTACCCGTGTCGAACGCTGCGAAGACTGAAAAGACCGATGTAGTTCTCATCGGCGCAGGCATCATGAGTGCCACGCTGGGCGCGCTGCTGCGGCAGCTGCAGCCGGAGTGGACGATCTCGGTGTTCGAGCGGCTCGACGCCGCCGCCGCGGAGAGCAGCGATCCGTGGAACAACGCCGGCACCGGTCACTCGGCGCTGTGCGAGCTCAACTACAGCCCGCAGAACGCCGACGGCTCGGTCGACGTGAGCAAGGCCGTCGACATCAACGAGCGCTTCCAGGTCTCGCGCCAGTTCTGGGCCTCCGCGGTCGACACCGGCGTCCTCGGCGACCCGTCCGGCTTCATCAACCCCATCCCGCACGTCAGCTTCGTGCACGGTGCCGACAACGTCGACTACCTGCGCAAGCGCTACGAGGCGCTGGCGCCGCACCCGCTGTTCCGCGGCATGGAGTACATCGACACCCCCGACGAGTTCGCCGCGCGCCTGCCGCTGATGGCCAAGGGCCGTGACTTCTCCGACCCGATCGCGCTGAACTGGACCGACGGCGGCACCGACATCGACTTCGGCGCGCTCACCAAGCAGCTGCTGGCCTACGTCGGCTACTCCGGCGGGGAGATCGCCTTCGGCACCGAGGTCCGCAACCTCGACAAGCAGTCCGACGGTTCCTGGAACGTCACCGTCCGCAACCTGCGCACCTTCCGGTCCCGCACGATCAACGCGAAGTTCGTCTTCGTCGGCGCCGGTGGTGGCGCGCTGCCGCTGCTGCAGAAGTCGGGCATCAAGGAAGCCAAGGGCTTCGGCGGCTTCCCGATCAGCGGCCAGTTCCTGCGCTCGACCAACCCGGAGCTCATCGCCGCGCACGAGGCCAAGGTGTACGGCAAGGCCGCCGTCGGCGCGCCGCCGATGTCGGTGCCGCACCTGGACACCCGCGTCATCAACGGCCGCAAGGGCCTGCTGTTCGGCCCCTACGCGGGCTGGACCCCGAAGTTCCTCAAGGACGGCTCCAACGCCGACCTGTTCAAGTCGATCAAGCCGAACAACATCGGTTCGCTCGTCGGCGTCGGCCTCACCGAGATGGGCCTGACCAAGTACCTGATCAGCGAGCTGCTCAAGTCGCAGAACGGCAAGGTCGGCGTGCTCGAGGAGTTCCTGCCGCGCGCCGAGGGCCGCGATTGGGAGCTGATCACCGCCGGTCAGCGCGTGCAGGTCATCCGGAAGAAGGGTGCCGGTGGCGTGCTCGAGTTCGGCACCGCGGTCATCTCCGCCGCGGACGGCTCGATCGCCGGTCTGCTCGGCGCCTCCCCGGGTGCCTCGACCTGTGTCACCGCCATGCTCGACGTGATGCAGCGCTGCTTCCCGCGTGAATACGCGCAGTGGACCCCGCAGCTGAAGCAGATGATCCCCTCGCTCGGGGTGAAGCTGTCGGAGAACCAGGCGCTGTTCCAGGAAGTGTGGGACTGGACCACCAAGTCGCTCGAGCTCGACAAGGCGACCGCCACCACCGAGCAGGACGCCGCCGGTTTCGCGAAGGTGCGATAGCCGAGCCGATGTCGCCGGTCGTCTTGCGGCGGGCATGGGCGGCGGAACTGGACACCGCCACCCTGTACCGGCTGTTGAAGCTGCGCGTCGACGTGTTCGTCGTCGAGCAGGAATGCGCCTATCCCGAGCTGGACGGGCGTGACCTGCTGCCGACCACCCGGCACCTGTGGATCGAGGATGACAGCGAGGTCGTCGCCACGCTGCGCCTGCTCGAAGAGCACGAGGACGGCGTGGCGAACTACCGTCTCGGCCGGGTGTGTACGGCCGTGCCCGCCCGCGGGCGCGGCCACTCCGCCCGGCTGCTGCGGGCCGCGCTGACCGAGACCGGATCGGCGACCGTCCGGCTCAACGCGCAGTCCTACCTGGTGGACATGTACGCCACCTTCGGGTTCGCCCCGGACGGCGCGGAGTTCCTCGACGACGGCATTCCGCATATCCCGATGCGCCGGGGATAACCCACGCGGCGCCGGGCTCAGGCCGCGGATGCCCGGCGCGGATCATGATCAGACGCGCGCATAGAGTGGGGGCGTGCCTGGTTTTGCTGATGTCGCCGCTGGTCCGCACACCGCCGTTGGGTCGGCGGGTGAGGCGGGGTTCCCGTTCTCGGCGGTGGTCGGGCAGGAACAACTGCAGCTGGCGTTGATCTTGTCGGCCGTGCACCCCGGCATCGGTGGCGTGCTGGTGCGCGGCGAGAAGGGCACCGCGAAGTCGACCGTGGTGCGGGCACTGGCCCAGCTGCTGCCCCCGGTGGTCGACGAGACCGGCGCGCGCCCCGCGCGGCTGGTGGAGCTGCCGGTCGGCGCGACCGAGGACCGCGTGGTCGGTTCGCTGGACCTCGAGCGGGTGCTGCGCGACGGGGAGCAGGCGTTCCGCCCCGGTCTGCTGGCGGCGGCGCATCACGGCGTGCTCTACGTCGACGAGGTGAACCTGCTGCACGACCACCTGGTCGACGTGCTGCTCGACGCGGCCGCGATGGGCCGGGTCCATGTCGAGCGCGACGGCGTCTCGCATTCGCATCCGGCGCGGTTCGTCCTGGTCGGCACCATGAACCCCGAAGAGGGCGAGCTGCGGCCCCAGCTGCTGGACCGATTCGGCCTCACCGTCGACGTGGCCGCTTCCCGCGAGGTGGACACCCGCATGGCGGTGGTGCGCAGGCGCCTGGACTACGAGGCCGATCCGGCCGGGTTCGCCGCGCGCTACGCCGATGCCGATCAGGTTGTCGCCGAACGGATTCTGACCGCGCGCGACCGACTGCCGGAGATCGCCCTCGACGACACCGAGCTGCGCCGGATCGCGGCGCTGTGCGCGGCCTTCGATGTGGACGGGATGCGCGCGGATCTGGTCGTGGCGCGGACGGCGACCGCGCATGCCGCATGGCGCGGGCGTGACCGGGTCACCGAGGACGATGTGCGGATCGCGGCCCAGCTGGCGCTGCCGCATCGACGTCGGCGCGATCCGTTCGACGAGCCGGGGATCAGTGAGCAGCAGCTCGACGACGCGATGCAGGCGGCGGCCGACGAGGTCGAGAATGCCGCTGCGGCACAGGGATTCGACGAATCCACGGCCGGCGATGACGATGGCGCCGCTGATCCGCGAGACGACGCTTCCGGACAGGGCGAGAACGACGATTCGACTGATCGGCGCCCGGCGAATGCTGGGGGAGGCCCCGATCTCCGTGGTCTCGACGGTGCCGAAGACGACCGCGGTTCCGAGAGCGGGGGAACGGTCGACCAGGGTCCTGACGACGGTGGACCAGACGATCCCGACGGTGGCCCCGACGGAGGTGGCCCCGATGACAACCCCGGGGGCGGCCCCAACGGCGGTGGCGGGTCAAGGCCCGCGGCCGAAGGGATCTCGGGCACACCGGGTTCCGTCTCGAAGCCCGCCCCGCGCTGGGAGGTCCCCGGCATCGGCGAAGGCGCGCCGGGCCGCCGGTCCCGCGCCCAGACCCGTACCGGCCGGATGGTGCGCTCCGATACCGACACCTCCACCGGCCTGCACCTGCTCGGCACCGTGTTCGCCGCCGCCCCAAGGCAATTCGAGCGCGGCCGATTCAGCGGCCCGCTGGCGCTGGCCGCCGAGGACCTGCGCGGCGCGTATCGCGAAGGGCGCGAAGGGAATCTGGTCGTGTTCGTCGTCGACGCCTCCGGATCGATGGCCGCGCGCGATCGGCTCACCGCCGTCACCGGCGCCATCGTCACCCTGCTGCGCGACGCCTACCAGCGCCGCGACAAGGTGGCCGTGATCAGCGTGCGCGGCAGCGAAGCCGAACTCGTCCTCCCGCCGACCTCCTCGGTCGACATCGCCGTCCGCCGCCTGGCCGGTCTGCGCACCGGCGGTAAAACCCCGCTCGCCGCCGGCCTGCTGAAGGCGCGCGAGGTGATCGCCCGCGAACACGTCCGCGACCCCCGCCGCCGCCCGATGCTGGTGCTGCTCACCGACGGCCGCGCCACCGGCGGCATCGACCCGCTGCCCCGCGCCCGCACCGCCGCCCGCCTCCTGGCAGGCGAAGGCCACACCGCCATGGTCATCGACTGCGAACGCGGCATGATCCGCCTCGGCCTCGCCGCCGAACTGGCCCGTGACCTGCGCGCCCGGTACCTGCGCCTGGACGAACTCACCGGGGATACCGTCGCCGACGTCGTCCGCACCACCGGCCTCGGGGCGCGCGCGGCGTAGGGCGACGCCGGGCTGCGCGGTGTGCCCGGGTGCGGTGTGTGGCGATGCCAGCCTCCGAGTTCCACCGATGGCGGCGTACGGCGATGCGGGGTGTGTGAGCCCGTGTGATCGTTGGTGGGGTGACAGGCAGCAGATGCTGTACACCGGCCCTGATAGAAATGGTTCGCGGTCGGCAGCACCAGAGCCCGCGCGAGATGCGGCGTGGTCACCTGGCCGCGAACACGCGCGTCAGCGCACCGACGAGAAGGAGTCTTCGTGCCCAAGGGTGTTCCGGAGGTCGTGCCGGAGGACGGCCTGACGACGCGGCAGCGGCGTAATCAGCCGGTGCTGGCGGTGCACACGGGGCCGGGCAAGGGGAAGTCCACCGCCGCGTTCGGGATGGCGTTGCGGGCCTGGAACCAGGGGTTCGACGTCGCCGTGTTCCAGTTCGTGAAGAGCGCCAAGTGGAAGGTCGGCGAAGAAGCCGCGTTCCGCACGCTCGGCACCGTGCACGAGCAGACCGGCGCCGGTGGCGCGGTCGAGTGGCACAAGATGGGCGAGGGCTGGTCGTGGACCCGCAAGCACGGCACCGAGGAGGATCACGCCGCCGCCGCGCTGTCGGGCTGGCAGGAGATCGCCCGCCGCCTCGCCGCCGAACAGCACCGCTTCTACGTGCTCGACGAGTTCACCTACCCGCTCAAGTGGGGCTGGGTCGACATCGACGAGGTCGTCGAGACGCTGACCAACCGCCCCGGCAACCAGCACGTCGTGATCACCGGCCGTGACGCACCGCAGGCACTCGTCGACGCGGCCGACCTCGTCACCGAGATGACGAAGGTCAAGCACCCGATGGACGCGGGCCGCAAGGGCCAGCGCGGTATCGAATGGTGAGTGGTCGTCGCGAAGGCGTAGTCATCGGCGGAGTTCTGTCATGAGCGCGCCGGCAGTCGTGATCGCGGCCCCGGCGTCCGGCAGCGGCAAGACGACGTTGGCCACCGGGTTGATCGGCGCGCTGCGCCGGGCCGGGCATCAGGTCGCGCCGTTCAAGGTGGGGCCCGACTACATCGACCCCGGTTATCACGGGCTCGCGGCGGGGCGGCCGGGGCGCAATCTGGATCCCGTTCTGGTGGGCGAGGATCGGGTGGTGCCGCTGTATCGGCATGGTGCGCACGGCTGCGATATCGCGGTCGTCGAGGGCGTGATGGGCTTGTTCGACGGGCGGATCGACGAGAACCGGACCGAGGCGGTCGCCGAGGGCTCGACCGCGCAGGTCGCGAGTCTGCTCGGGGCGCCCGTGGTGCTGGTGGTCGACGCGCGCGGGCACTCCCAGAGTCTGGCCGCCCTGCTGCACGGGTTCGCCACCTTCGACTCCTCGGTTCGGCTGGGTGGGGTGATCCTCAACCGCGTCGGCAGTGAACGCCACGAGCAGGTGCTGCGTGCCGCCTGTGACCGCGTCGGGATCCCTGTCCTCGGCGCACTGCCCCGGATGGCCGAATTGGAAGTCCCCTCACGGCATCTGGGCCTCATTCCCGCTGTCGAACACGGTGCCGCCGCTACCGCCGCGGTCGACGCGATGACCGAACTCGTCGCGGCGCACGTCGATCTGCGGGCGATCGTCGACCTGGCCGGGGGATCTGTCCAGGGGCCGGCCTGGGACCCGGTGGTGGAACTGGCCGCGGTGGCTGACGGGGCTCCGCTGGTCGCGATGGCCGGAGGACCGGCGTTCACCTTCGGGTATGCCGAACACCGCGAACTCCTGATCGCGGCCGGCGCCCAGGTGGTCGTCTTCGATCCGTTGACCGATGAACTGCCCGATGGCACAGCGGGATTGGTACTCCCCGGCGGTTTCCCGGAGGAGCACGCGGGCGCACTGTCGGCCAACGAGAAGCTGCGGAAGGCCGTAGCCGACGGCGCCGCGCACAACCTGCCCGTCCACGCCGAATGCGCAGGGCTGCTCTACCTGACCCGCTCCCTCGACGGCCACCCGATGGCAGGAGTCATCGACGCCGACGCCGAATTCGGCCCCCGCCTGACCCTCGGCTACCGCGACGCCGTCGCCCTGCACGACTCCACCCTCTGGCGAGCGGGCACCCGGGTCCGCGGCCACGAATTCCACCGCACCCGCCTCACCCGCACCGGCCCCGAGAGCGCTGCCTGGGGTTGGCGCACGACAACCTCCGTCACGGAGGGTGCGGTGGTCCGCCAGGTCCACGCCTCCTACCTGCACACCCACCCCGCCGGAAACCCCGACGCCATCGCCCGATTCGTCGACGCCGCGAGTCGATTCGGTCACTGATGGCGACTGAATTCGACAGGCCCGCAGTGGTTGTCGGCATCGGCGTCCGTCCCGGAACCGTCGCGGAGAAGATCGTGCACGCGATCGAATCGGTGGTCGGTGACACCACCACCATTTCCTGCCTGGCCACGATCGATCGACGGGCGGCCGAACCAGGCATGGGCGCGGCCGCGGCAATGCTAGGTGTCCCGGTGATCGCTTTCGGCGCGGCGCAACTGGCCGAAGTCGAGGCACCGTACCGATCGCCCCTGACGTCACAGTCCGTCGGCACACCCAATGTCGCGGAGGCGGCGGCACTGCTGGCGGGAAAAGGTGAACTCGTTTGTGGCCGTACGGTTGTCGACGGCGTAGTGGTAGCCGTCGCAACGGTCGCCGGCTAGCCGAATCAATTCGCTGGGCAGGATCGAACCCACCCAGTACCGTTTTGATCAGCAGCCGCACGGCGGACCGGATTCGATCGGTTACCACTGTCACTGGGGATGTCGCAGGTTCGAATCCTGCCCGCCACCGCATGGTGGTGGTAGCTCAGCCTGGTAGAGCGCCTTCCGGTCGGGAACACACGCCCGCCGCGCGGCTGCGGTGCGCAGGAGCAGGACGGACCGGATTCGGCCGGTTATCTGGTAAGGACCCATGGTCCAGCAGGTTCGAGCCCTGCGGCGGAAAGCGATTTCCGTTTCCCGGCCGAGACACACATGTCCGTCCGCTCCGCGCACCGTCACACGCCCCGGTGGGTCCCGGGGCCGAAACAGCAACGCCGGTCTCTGTATCGGAGGGGGAACTATGATTATTCTGTCGCGCTTTTCTCGACGCAGCACGCCGCAGACCAGTCCTGTCGATGCCCGGCAGGTCGTCAACGACGCGGGCGGCTACGTCTTCGAGATCACCCCGCAGGCGCGAGTGCGTCGATTCCTCACCCTCGGAACGGAATCCGGCACGTACTACGTCAGTGCCGCGGCGCTGACCGCCGACAATGCCGACTTCCTCGTCGAGTACGCGGCCGAGCACACCGCCGAGCTGGTGCGCGAGATCGTGGAGATCTCCACGTCGGGCCGCGCGCCACGCCAGAACCCGGCGCTGTTCGCGCTGGCAGCCGCCGCCTCGCTCGGTGACGTCGACGGCCGCCGGGCCGCGCTCGCCGCACTGCCGCTGGTCGCCCGCACGGGCACCCACCTGTTCCTGTTCGCCGGCTACGCCGAGCAGTTCCGCGGCTGGGGTCGCGGTCTGTCCCGCGCGGTCGCGCACTGGTACCTGGACAAGCCGGTCGATGACCTGGCCTTCCAGGTCGTCAAGTACCGGCAGTGGGAAGGCTGGTCGCACCGCGACCTGCTGCGTCTGTCGCACCCGGCGACCGCCGAGGACGAGCGGCGCAGGCTGTTCGACTGGATCTGCGGTCGCACCCCGGAACTCGACGGCCTTGCCTTGGTCGACGGTTTCCAGCGGGCGCAGTCCGCGCCGGTCGAGCAGGTGCCGGAGCTGGTGCGCGAGTACCGGCTGAGCTGGGAGATGCTGCCCAATGTCGCGCTGAGCGCACCGCAGGTGTGGGAGGCGTTGCTGGACAACGGTCTTCCGCGGAGCGCACTGCCGTGCTTGACCCGGGCTTGACCCGCGGCCCGCGTACCGCCGCGATTTGCGCTCAGCTCACCGGCCCCGACCCCGGACCTCGAGCTGCTGCGCTGCTCGCGAGAGGCGGTGAATTGATCCGTCCGAGAACGACTGTCACAGGAGTAGTGGTGGCCGCGGTGACGTCGCAGAATCTGTAACCTGAATGCGCGTGTGTTCGAGCTGAACCGACCATCGAAGTTCTGAGTCTCGAAGGGGGAAAGACGAATATGTCGGCGCGAGGGACGTCGAAAGACGAGGCCACGCCTACCGAAGTTGAGATCGCGTGGTTGGCCGGCCTGCTGGAAGGCGAGGGGTCGTTCGCCATGATCAGGAGCCGTGTCGGCGGCAAGATCTACCGCTATCCGCAAATTATCGTCAACATGACAGATCGGGACGTCATTGCGCGGGTGGCCGGTTTGTTCGGGGGTTCAGTGTATGACGTCCCTCGATACATAGAAGGCCGAAAGTTGGCGTATCGAGCACAGATCACCGGTTCAGGGGCGGCGCAGTGGATGAAGGATCTATACCCATGGCTCGGTGAACGCAGGCGATCGAGGATCGACGAAGTCCTGACGGAGTATCGAGCGCAGGAGCCGACTCAGGTCCGACGTCAGCGAGCATGCTCCGAGGCTGCTGCCAAGCGTCTGAGGAGTGACTCCACCGGGCAGTTCGTGACTGGGGACTCGCCGGGCATCTGAGGCTGCAACGTCATTGCTGGCCGACTTCGCCACGGCCGCATAGGAAATCGGAGCCGCCGCGACCTCGTTGTCGCGGCGGCGCCTTTCCTCTCGCGCGAAAGATCGGTCGCCTCAGGGGGCGACCGAGGACCAATCGGCGAAACCGGTGGGGTCGTGGCGGCCCATCGAGGCGTGCTCGAACAGGCCCCAGCCCTCGGCGTCGCCGCAGCGGGCGAAGCCGATGTGGTCGATCACGCCGTAGGGGGTGCGGGCGACGATCGCGGGGTCGGTGAGGTCGTAGGCGCTCGACAGCGACCAGTCGCGGCCCATCCAGCGGCCGTGCGTCCAGTCGGGGTCGGGGCCGTAGCCGCAGCCGACGTGCAGGGCGATGCCGGGGCGGGACTCGATCTCGACCTCGAGGGGCTTGCCGTCGGGAGTGGTCATGTCCAGGCGCACCGACTTCGGATGCCGGGTGCCCGGCTCGTAGGTCCAGTGCATCCGGGGCCAGCCCAGCTGCTCCTTGCGGCCGTCGTTCCAGATCCGGACCGCGTTGTTGAGGGTGCGGGTGCCGTCGGGATCCTCCTGGATGATCACCACGAGGGCGAACTCGTCGAACCGCAGCGGCGCGTACAGCCACCAGAACCCGCCTGCGCCCTCCGAGGCGGCGCGGCCGGGCGGCTCCGGCTCGCCCGAGGGACGGATGCCCCAGGAGCGGTCGCGGCTGCCGGTCCACACCGCCGGATCGACCGTGTAGTCGCGGCCGTCGACGGCGAGAGTACCTGCCCAGGAACCCAATTGGGCGAACCGGGAGGCCTCGATGATCGGCCGGGTGCCGGACAGGATCAGATGCGGCTGCTCCTGCACGGCAGGGTGCGCGCCGGTCCAGGTGAGGTCGAAGCCGAGGTCGTCGTGCTCGCACACCACCCGCAGCTGCTGCAACGGCTCGATCACCTCGACCCGGTAGCCGCCCACCGCCGTGGTCAGGTCGCGGGAGGTGAGCGCGTCGGAGAACCGGACGCTGCGCTGGGCGTCACCATGGCGCACCGTCGCGAACGCGTCGACGACGCCCAGGTTCGGGTACACGCCGAACCCGGTGATCAGCATGGTGTCGCCGGACGGGTCGAAGGCGTTGAAGTAGTAGCGGTCGTAGAAGTTGCGGTCGCTGGTGGCCACCCGGGCCAGCGACAGCGGCGTCTGATGGACCGGGTATTCGTCCAGGGGGACGGGCATGATCGCGTTCATGGTCGTGTCTCCTTCTCAGTCCCACTCGTAGGTGCCGTCGAGCAGTGCCTCGAGGCTGAGCCGGTGCATCACGTAGTCGTCGAGCTCGGCGGGCACGGTGTCCTCACCGAAGTGGATCATCCGGCGCTTGATCCTGGCCATCACGATCGCGTGCCGCAGCGCCGCGTAGATGATGTAGAAGTCGAGATCCTGGACCGTATGTCCGGTCAGCTCTTCGTATTTCGTGACCACCGCGTCCTTGCGCAGGAAATCGGGCAGGCCGGGCTGATCGAAGCGGGTGGCGATGTCCTGGAAGAAGCGGTGGATGAAGATCACCCAGCCCAGGTCGAGTTCGCGCGGGCCGAAGGTCGCCATCTCCCAGTCCAGGACCGCGGCGGGAGTGAACCCGTCGAACAGGATGTTGCCGGGGCGGGCGTCACCCCAGTTCAGTACGTCGGGGCCGGTCTCGGCGGGCCAGTTGGCTTCGAGCCAGTCGAAGGTCCGCTCGATCAGCGGGATTCGCACGCCGTCGTCGGTCAGCGCCCACCGGTACCAGTCGCGCTGGGCCTCGAAGTGCCTGCGCAGCGCCGAACCCTCACCGTCGAGCAGCGGGAAGCGGCGGGTGATGTCGTCGATCGCGTGCACGCGGGCGATCACGTCGACGGTCGCGTCGGCGATCTGCTCGCGCTCGGCCACGGTCGCGTCGAACACCCAGCCGAAGAACACGTACGGCGGGTTGTCGGCGGCGACCCGGCCCTCGGCCTTCTCCATCACGAAGAAAGGTGTGCCGAACGCTGATTCGTCGAGTTCGAGCCAGCGCAGCGGCGGTACCGGAACGTCGGAGGCCTCGGCGACCCCGGCCATCACCTGGTACTGCAGCGGCAGGTCGTAGGACTGGAACACCGGGAACGAACCGTCCTCGGGCGCCATCCTGGCCACGAACGAACCGCCCCCGGCGACACCGTCGACCGACCACTCGGCGTCGAACAAGATGGTGGTGCTCGACATGCCGCCGGTGGACGGCTTGCTCAGATTGCCGACCTTCGGCGGTGCATCGGCGCCGACCTTGCCGGCCAGCCACTGCGACAACTGCTCGGCGAGTTCGTCGAGATCACGCTCGGTGACGGTGAGCGACTGTTGTGCGGTGAGGTCCGGATCGTCGGACATAGATACCCCTGTCGGCAAAGTTGAAACACGTTCGATACCGGCGTACCGGAAGACCGACCGGAATGCCTAGCGGTCCGTCGGTGAGTGAGATTCAGGGTTGACACCGCAAAGATCGGGGTTTTCCCGGACGCGCCCGGTGGTGACGCCGATTAGCTTCGGTAGCAATCGAACTCGATGAGGAGGCAACGGTGACCGCCGTGACCACGGAGCGCGCCCACGACGACACCGCGAGCCCGCCGCCACCCGCTCCGACCTGGCACCCGGTGACGCGGCTCGCCTTCCGGTTCAGTGTCGCCTACCTCGGGCTGTTCTGTCTGTGGATGGCGCAGATCAGCTTCGTCTTCCTCGGTGTGCTCGCGCTGCACCTGCCCGAGGACGCCATCGCCTGGCAGATGATCTCGCTGGCGCCGGTGAGCCGCTGGATCGGCGAGCACGTGTTCGGCGTGGCGGCGGAGCTGGCCATGAACGGCAGCGGCGATCAGGCCGCGATCTGGATCCAGTGCGGTCTGGTGCTGGTGGCGGCGGTGCTGATCACCGTCGTCTGGTCGGTGCTCGACCGGCGCAGGCTCGCCCATCCCCGGCTGCTGAGCTGGTTCCTCACGGTGCTGCGGCTGTGCGTCGGCGGGCAGATGCTGTTCTACGGGTTCGCCAAACTCGTTCCGACCCAGATGCCGGAGCCCGCGCTCACCACGCTGCTCACCCGGGTCGGCGACCTGAGCCCGATGTCGATGCTGTGGACCCAGGTCGGATCCTCGCCCGCCTACGAGATGTCGCTGGGCGCGGCCGAGGTGCTCGCCGGTCTGCTGCTGTTCTGGGCGCGAACCGCGACGCTGGGCGCGATGCTCAGCGTGATCAGCATGGCGCAGGTGTTCCTGCTGAATCTGACCTTCGACGTGCCGGTGAAGATGCTGTCCGGGCATCTGCTGCTGATGAGTCTGGTGCTGCTCGCACCGCAGGCGCGGCGACTCGCGAATGTGCTGGTGCTGGAGCGGGATTCGGGGCCGATGGTGCAACCGCCGCTGTTCGACTCGGCGCGCAGGAACCGGTGGGCGGCCGTGGTCCAGGTCGCGGCGGGGCTGTGGATCACGGTGAGTTTGGTCTACATCAGCGGGCAGTCGTGGGACGAATACGGCGGTGGCACACCGAAACCCGAGCTGTACGGCATCTGGGAGGTCACCGAGTTCACCGCCGAGGCGAGCCCGGTGCCGCCGCTGACCACCGATCCGGTGCGGTGGCAGCGCCTGATCATCGATGCGGGCTCGGCGGGCTATCAGCGGATGGACGACTCCGTCGTGCCGGCGGTCGCCACGTTCGACACCGAGGCGCACACGATGACGCTGGCCGCCGCACCGTCCGCTCCGGGCGAAGCTCCGGCGGCCACCACGACCTTCATCGTCGACCGGCCCGTCGAGGACCGGCTGACGCTGCGGGGTGAGCTCGACGGCCGTCCGGTGACGGTCACGCTCGACCGCCTGGATCTCGACAGTTTCCCGTTGCGCGGCACGGACTTCCGCTGGGTGCAGAACAACCCGTACGTCGGCTGAGGTCCGCCGGGCCCACGCCGCGGAAGACGGTCGGCAGCGGCTGGCCGACGCTGATGTCGGCGGGCCCGTTCGGTGTCCGGCGGGCCAGGAACTAGGCTCCGACATTGTGCCGAACACGTCTGACACCGCATCGACCCCGCCCGCCGGAGACCCGAACTACCTGGTCGGGCTCGATCTGCGCGGGCGCAGAGTAGTCGTGGTCGGCGGCGGCACGGTCGCCCAGCGCAGGCTCGGTCTGCTGGTGGCCTCCGGCGCGGATGTCCACGTGGTCAGCAAGACGGTCACCCCGGCCGTCGAGGGCATGGCGACGGCGGGCCAGCTCACCGTCGAGCTGCGCGCCTACGCCGACGGCGATCTCGACGGCGCCTGGTACGCGATGGCCTGCACCGACGAACCCGAGACCAATGCGGCGGTGGTCGCCGAGGCGACGGCGAAGCGGATCTTCTGCGTGCGCGCCGACGTCGCCCGCGACGGCACCGCCGTCACCCCCGCCACCGCGCGCTACGACGGGCTGACCCTCGGCGTCCTGGCCGGTGGCGCGCACCGGCGCTCGGCCGCGGTGCGCAACGGGCTGCTCGAAGCGCTGCAATCGGGCGTGGTGACCGATGATTCGGAGCCGGTGACACCCGGTGTCGCCCTCGTCGGCGGTGGCCCCGGCGATCCCGACCTGATCACCGTGCGCGGTCGCAGGTTGCTCGCGCGCGCAGACCTGGTGGTCGCCGACCGGCTCGCGCCGCCGGAACTGCTCGCCGAACTGGGCCCGCACGTCGAGGTGATCGATGCAGCGAAGATCCCGTACGGCCGGTCGATGGCGCAGGAGGCGATCAACCTCGCGCTCGTCGAGGGCGCCAAGGCGGGCAAGTTCGTCGTCCGGCTCAAGGGCGGCGACCCGTATGTGTTCGGCCGCGGCTACGAGGAGCTCGAGGCCTGCACCGAGGCGGGGATCCCGGTGACGGTGGTGCCCGGCATCACCAGCCCGATCTCGGTGCCCGGCGCCGCGGGCATCCCGGTGACCCATCGCGGCGTGACCCACGAGTTCGTCGTGGTCAGCGGCCACGTCGCGCCCGACCATCCCGACTCGCTCGTCGACTGGGCCGCGCTGGCCAAGTTGCGCGGCACCCTCGTGCTGATGATGGCGGTGGAACGGATCGACAAGTTCGCCGGCGTGCTGCTCGCCGGTGGCCGGCCGGCCGATACCCCGGCCGCGGTCATCCAGGAGGGCACGCTGCGCACCCAGCGGGTGGTCCGCGCCGATCTGGCCACCGTCGCCGAGAAGGTCAAGTCCGAGGGCATCCGCCCGCCCGCGATCATCGTCATCGGCCCGACGGCCGGTTTCGGGCTGGACTAGCTTCACGGGCCGCGCACCCCTGCGTTGCCACCCCGCCAATTACACTGCCTCGTTGTGCTCGAGAAACCCGCTGCGACGATGCAGTATCCGGTGACGAAGCGGGCCTTCGGCCTCGCCATCCTCGTACTGAGCGGCCTGCAGCTCATGGTCGTGCTCGACGGCACCGTCGTGATCTTCGCCCTGCCGCGGCTGCAGGAGGAGATGGGGCTGTCCAGTTCGGGCAGCGCGTGGACGGTGACCTCCTACGGCCTGACCTTCGCGGGGTTGATGCTGCTCGGCGGCAGGCTCGGTGACGCGTTCGGCCGCAAACGCATGCTCATCTACGGCGTCGGGCTGTTCACCGCCGCCTCGCTGGCCTGCGGCCTGGCCAACGGCGAGGCGATGCTGCTGATCTCGCGCGCCTTCCAGGGCGCGGGCGCCGCGATCGCGGCGCCGACCGCGTTCGCGCTGGTCGCGACGACCTTCGCGCCAGGGCCCGCCAGGAATCAGGCGATCGCGATCGTCGGGTCGATGGCAGGTATCGGCTCGGTCGGCGGCCTGGTCGTCGGTGGCGCGCTCACCGAGTTCTCGTGGCGCTGGATCTTCCTGATCAACGTCCCGATCGGCGCGCTGATCGTGCTCGGCGCGATCTACAAGCTCACCGACACCGCCCACCACCGCACCCCGCTCGACATCAAGGGCGCGATCCTGGGCACCCTGGCCTGCGCGACGATCGTGTTCGGCGCGACCGAGGGCCCGGCCATGGGCTGGGACAGCCCGGTGATCCTCGGCTCGCTGATCGGCGGGTTCGCGCTGCTGGTGATCTTCGTGCTCACCGAGCGTCGCGAGTCCGATCCGCTGCTGCCGTGGTCGCTGTTCGACAGCCGCGACCGGGTCGCCACCTTCGCCCTGATCTTTCTGGCGGGCGCGGTGCTCGGCGCGATGACATTCTTCGTCGCGCAGCTGCTGCAGAACGTGCTCGGCTACAGCCCGCTGCAAGCCGGTGTCGCCTCGATCCCGTTCACCATCGGCATCGGTGTCGGCGGCGCGGTGGCGTCCAAGGCGGCGCTGGTGATCGCGCCGCGCTGGCTGCTGTCGGCGGCGGCGGTCGTGCTGGCCTGCGGTCTGCTGTTCGGGTCGACGCTGGACCGGCACGTGCAGTACCTGCCGACGCTGCTTGCGCTGCTGCTGGTGATCGGCTTCGGCGTCGGTGTCGCCATGGTGCTGGCGCCGCTGTGCGTGCTTGTCGGAGTGCCGCCGTCGAACATCGGCCCGCTCTCGGCGGTCGGCCAGATGTTCATGAACCTGGCCACCCCGATCGCGATCGGCCTGCTCAGCCCGATCGCCGCCTCGCGCACCCTCTCGCTCGGCGGTCGCGACGGCTTGGCCGCGAACATGTCCCCGACCGAGATCGACGCGCTCAACAGCGGGTACGCGCTGGTGCTGCTGGTGTGTTCCGGGCTGGCGGTGCTGGCCGCGCTCGTCGCGCTGACCCTGCGCTACACCCCGCAGCAGCTGGTGCAGGCCCAGCACGCGCAGGAAGAGGCCCAGCGGAGCTGACCGCGCCGATCACAGGCGGCCGGCGACCCGGTGCGGGGTGATCCGGATGATGACGCGCTCCCCGTCGTGCACGGAGGCGGGATTGAACTCGCGGTAGGGCTTGCCGGTGTACTTGAGCGACATCTCGTCGGGCAGCTCGCGCTCCGGATCAGGGATAGTCGTCGCCGTGCCACGGATCTCGGCGTAGAGGAACGGCCGCTCGGGCGGGTTCACCATCACCGTGATCCGGGGGTCGCGCACCAGGTTCTTGGCCTGCTGCCGCTCGACGGTGGTGGAGAACAGCAGGTCGTCGCCCTCACGTTTGATCCAGACTACGGTCAGGTGGGGATGCCCGTTCGCCCCGAGCGTGGCGACGGTCGCGTAGACCTTCTCCTCGTCCAGATACGACTTCAGCTCATCGGAAAGCACTGCGGTATCGGTCACGCTCCCGGACAACGCGATCCGCGGCCGGCGCATTCCGCCCGACCGTGGATCCGGCGTGTCGGCGATGTGTGACAACGGATGTCATCGAATCCGGGGTTGTCGGCGGGGGCGGGGCCGTCGACACTGGAGGACATGACGTCGTCGTTGGACCTGCTCGACCGCTGGATCGCCTTGGCGGGCCCCGACTCCGCGCATTTCGGAGCCGGGATCATCGCCCGCTACGCCGAACCGCATCGCCGCTATCACACCGTCGAACACCTGCGGGTGATGCTGGCCGCGATCGACGAATTGGCCGACAGCGCAACAGATATCGACGCCGTCCGCTATGCCGCGTTCTTCCACGACGCGATCTACGCCGTCGACCGGGCCGACAACGAGGAACGCAGCGCCGACCTGGCCCGTGACGTCCTCGAATCCCTCGGCGCCGGAAAGGAACTCGTCGCGGAGGTCGTGCGGCTCGTGCTGCTGACCCGCGGGCACGACTCCGAAGCGGGCGACGCCAACGGTGCGGTGCTCTGCGATGCCGACCTGGTCGTGCTCGGTGGCGACCCGGACAGTTACGCCGCCTACGCCGCCGCCGTGCGCGTCGAATACGGGCACGTGCCCGACGATCTGTTCCGCTCCGGTCGCGCGGCGGTGCTGCGGGCGATCGCGAATCAGCCGGTGCTGTTCCGGACCGCGGCGGCGCGCGCCCGCTACGAGGAGCGGGCGCGCGCGAATCTGGCGGCGGAGCTGGCGCAGCTCACGGGATAACGCTCAGCGCAGGCCCTGCGCGGCGGCCATCCTGGCCATCGCCTGCGGGCCCGGGTGGTACTGCACCCGGTAGCGGACCGGGAAGAGCCCGGGCACGGGCACCAGGTCGACCTCGGTGGCCAGGACATGCCACGGCACGCCGAAAGTGGCGCCGGTGTCGACGTTCGTCAACGAGACGTTGTGGGCGTGCGGCAGCAGTGTCGGGACGGTGTCGGACCATGGTGCGACGGTGGTTTCGATGCCGTCTCCGCCACGGACGTGCATCAGCGTCGCGGCGTGGTCCTCGATGAGCTCCGCGTCGAGGTCGGCGCGTAGTCCGTCGTGCTGCGTGCCGTACGCCTGGGCGGCCAGTGTCGATTCGGCCGACCGGATCGCGGGCCACGCCGGATGGTGCCGCGGCACCGTGAACGGGACGAGCCCGCCGTGCTCGTCGAGGGTGTAGGGCACCGGCGACACCGGGCGCTCCGCGTCGTCGAACAACCCGCGCGCGACCTCGACCAGCTCACGTACCCGCTGCGGTGAGGTCGCGAAACCGACGAACACCCCGACACTGCCGGGCACGAAAACGATCGGCAGCGCACCGGCTTTCGCGCCGAGACCGGCGATCCAGCCCCCGGCGAGCGGCAGCGCGCCCGCGTACATCTCACCGTCCTCGTCGGCCAGGTACAGCACGCCGTCGGCCGGATCGAAGACATCGACGATCGCGGATCCGAGTTCGGCCATATTGGCGCGTGCGGTCTCGAACACGGTGTCGGCGTCGACACCCCAGGTCGCCAAGTGTTGCGGCGTCACGGATTCCATCGACGTCGGCTTGTCGATGACCACCCGTTCCATCAGGCAGGGAAGCAGCGGTCGCCAGAGGGTGTTGTCCGCGATCGACAGGCCCTGCACCCGCGTCGCGAGTCCGCCCGCCTGCCGGATCAGCGGTCGCAGACGCGGGGCTACGGTCGCCCAGGCGAGACCGGACGAGTCGTCCTCGCCATTGTCGATCAAGCGGTTCAGCTGGAACATCAGGACATCGCCCGCGAGTTCCCGCGGCGCCGCGCTGACGGCACGGTACGGGGTGGCCAGGCTGATCTGTGCCCAGCCACCGGCCGGGGTGGCGTACGTGATCGTGAATTCCGCCGCGTCGAACTCGGCGGAGACGATGCCGGGGCGTGCCCGCACGATCGTCAGCGCCCACTCGCCGAACGCCGCGTAGTCGTCGGAATCGCTCCTCCGCTTTCCGAAGACGCCACTGAGAAAACCCATTCGAGCCCTGCTCCACTCCACTGTTGGCCCCTGACCCGGACGAGCGCCGAGGCGCCGTCGCGACCCCACCGGGGCCGGATCGTTGTCACGTTCTCCCGGGCGAGCCGCAGCAGAACCGGCGAACATTACCCGCAGGGCGTGCGAATTGCACTGTGGGACAAGGAATCGTGGCTTTGTCCAGGTCAGGCGGGGTGTGCCGGGTCCGTCGGCAGCTGGAGGAGTAGGTCAGCGGTGGAGCGCTCCGCTGGATTCGACGGCGGCGGAGATGAGTTCGGCGACGCCGCGCTGACCGGCCAGGGTCGGGTGGTAGGGGAGCAGGGTCTGGTCGGCGACGAGCGGGTCGAACCAGCGCACGGACGGGTCGGCGCACATGCCGAGTGCGGGTGAGGCCGCGATGGTGTCGATGTAGACGGCGCCGTGGGCCGCGGCCTCGCGGGCGACGACGGTGTTGAGGCGGGCGAACTTGGACTGGATGTAGGCGGCGTCGGCGGGGAGCAGGCCGAGCATGGCCGGGCAGCTCGTGTCGCCGAGGTAGGTCGGCCAGCCGTCGACGAAGATTCGCGCGTCGGGGGCGCGGCGGGCGATGTCGGCGAGTGCGGTGGCGTAGGCAGGCGCGATCCCGTCGATCTTGCGGTCCCACTCCGGATCCGCCGCCGCCGCACAGCCACCGGATGCCGCGGCCGCGTGGCAGTTCAGGATGTACTCGGTCATGTCGGCGTCGTTGGCGCCGATGTGCACGGTGACGATCTCGGTCGCGGGCCCCAGCGCGTCGAGCTGTGGTCCGACGCCGGGTGTTTGGGAGGCGTAGAGGTCGGGGATCTTCGCTGAGCTGCAGGTGCGGTCGTCCAGGGCGAGGCCGAGGCGCTCGGCGACCAGCCGGGGAGCATTGGTGGTGGAGCGCACGCAGCGCAGTGGCGCCTCGAGGTCGAGGTTGGCGGCGCCGGTGGTCGCGGCGCCGGAATCACCGAGCGCGACATACGCCGTCCCGTTCGCGACCGGGGGCTCGGCCTGCGCGGGGACGAGCGGCAGTGCCGAGAGCGTCAATGCCGCGATAAGCGCGCGCAGGCTGTTCTTCATCGAACGGCGGGGATCCACATCGCGAAGAGTAAGACGATGTGCCCCAGGCCACAACCCTCGCCGCCGACAGAGCCGGGAAGCGCCTCCGGCTGTTGCCTACGCACCCGCCGGGACCAGGCCCACCTGCACCGGATCCCGGCGGCCGTCGACGTCCGATCCGTCTGTCAGAGCGCTGTCAGCATCTCCGCGGCCAGCTTCGCCGAAGAGGCGGGGTTCTGGCCGGTGTAGAGGTTGCGGTCGACTTCGATGTGGGGCGCCCAGGGCTCGCCCTCGCGGTAGTCGACACCCAGGGCGACCAGGCGGTCCTGCAGCAGCCATTTCGCCTTGTCGGCGAGACCCGCCTGGGTTTCCTCGGCATTGCTGAACGCGGCGACGCGGTATCCGGCGAAGGGGGAGTTGCCCGCGGCGTCGGCGGTGGCGAGCAGGGCGGCGGGGGCGTGGCAGACGACGCCGAGCGGCTTGCCGGAGGCGAGGGCGGCGGTGAGGAGCTTGCCGGAGACGGGGTCGACGGCGAGGTCTTCCATCGGGCCGTGGCCGCCGGGGTAGAAGACGGCGTCGTAGTCGGCGAGGTCGACGTCGGCGAGCGGGATCGGCTGCTGCAAGGCGGTGGCGCCGGACAGGACCTCGGCGACGGCGGCCGCACGGTCGGCGCCGCCGTTCGCGTCGGCGGCCAGGCTCGCCTGGTCGACCGTCGGGACCACGCCGCCCGGGGTCGCCACCGTGATGAGGTGGCCCGCGCCGGTAAACGCCTCGTAGGGCGCGGCGAACTCCTCGGCCCAGTACCCGGTGGGGTGCTCGGTGCCGTCCGCCAGGGTCCAGCGATCGGCGCCGGTGAGGACGAACAGGATGTGTGCCATCGGATTCCTTCTCCCTGTCAACGGGTTTCGTGGGGACCGGTCGTGGTTCCCACGCTAGGGGCGGTGGCATTTCCTGACCAATAGACTGGTCGATATGAGACATAGGCCAGCCGATGGCTCGATGGATCTGGTGCAGCTCCGGACATTCCTCGCGGTCTATCGAACCGGATCGCTCACCGCGGGCGCCGCACAGGTCGGCCTGTCCCAGCCGACCGTGACCACGCAGATCCAGGCGCTCGAACGGCACCTGGGCAGGCCGCTGTTCGAGCGCCTGCCCCGCGGGGTGACGCCGACGGCCGCCGGTCACGAGCTGGCGGCACGGGTGAGCGCCCCGCTCGACGCGCTGGAGTCGGTCGTCGGCGGCGCGGGCGCCGACCATCCGCCGCCGCCCGAACCGCCGGTGCTGCTCGGCGGTCCGGCCGAGATGCTCGCCGTGCAGGCACTGCCCGCGCTCGCGCCGCTGATCACCGACGGTGTGCGGCTCACCGTCACCAGCGGGCTCACCGACGATCTCCTGGCCGAATTACGTTCGGGGACACTAGATCTGGTCATCGCCACCGCCCGCCCGCGTGGCCGGACCGTCCTCGCCGAACCGCTCGTCGACGAGGAGTTCCTGCTGGTCGCCGCACCCGCGGTCGCGCACGGCATCGACACCGACCGCCTGCGCGCCGACGGCCCCACCGCCCTCGACGGGATCCCGATCATCAGCTACGCCGCGGATCTGCCGATCCTGCGCCGGTATTGGCGGCACGTGTTCGACACCCGCCTGGAGACCGAACCGGCCCTGATCGTCGCCGACCTGCGCGCCGTGCTCGCCACGGTGCTCGCGGGCGCCGGGATCAGCGTGCTGCCCCGCTATCTGTGCGCCGGCGAACTCGCCGACGGCTCGTTGATGACCTTGCTCGACCCGGCCGACCCGCCGATCAACACCGGATTCCTGGCCCGCCGAGTCGGCGCCCCACCCCGCCCGCACGTCGAACTGGTCCGCGCCCGGCTGACGGAAGCAGCGCGCGACTGGTGACTCCGGTATTCCCGATCCACCCGGTCGGTGGGGCATCTCTCGCTCCCCCGCCGAGGGAACACGCGCGCCGGATCGATGGTTGACCGAGCACATGACGACACTCGGATTGATCGGCAGCGGCAATATCGGCTCGACTGTGGCGAGACTGGCGGTAGCCGCCGGAATCGACGTGGTACTCAGCAACTCTCGCGGACCGGAGACGCTCGCCGACCTCGTCGCCGAGCTGGGCCCGCGGGCCAGTGCGGCGACCCCGGCCGAGGCGGCGGCCGCCGGTGATCTCGTCGTGGTGACCGTGCCGTTGAAGGCGTATCAGCAGGTGCCGGTGGCGCCGCTGGCGGGCAAGGTCGTCCTCGACACCAACAACTACTACCCCGAGCGCGACGGCGCCATCGCCGAACTCGACGCCGACACCGTCACCACCAGCGAACTGCTGCAGCGGCACCTGCCCGAGTCGCAGGTTGTCAAGGCGTTCAACAACATCTACTTCGAGCATCTGGCCGAACTGGCCCGTCCCGCGGGCGCGGCCGATCGCTCGGCGCTGCCCGTCTTCGGCGACGACCCGGCCGCGAAGATCGCCGCCGCGCACCTCATCGATGCCCTCGGCTACGACGTCGTCGACGGTGGCACCCTCGCCGAGAGCCGTCGCTCCCAGCGCGACACCCCGGTCTATGTCCACCCGTACGCCGTCGCGGTGGATTCGTGGCCGCCTGCGGCCGCCAAGACCGCTGACGTCGCGACGGTGCGGACCGCGCTGGCCGCCGCCGAGGTCTGACCTCAGGGATCGTCTACCTGCGTCGATGCTTGACATGCAAGTAGCGGCTTGCCTATTGTTCGAGGGGAGACGACGGGAGGAGCGTGCACCGTGACCGATATCTTTTCGGCACTCGCGGATTCGACGCGGCGCGCGCTCCTCGACGAACTGGCGGACCGGGACGGGCAGACCCTGTTCGAACTGTGCGCCAAGCTCGCCACCAAGCATGGGATCAGTTCGTCGCGGCAGGCGATCACCCAGCACCTGGGGATGCTCGAAGCCGCCGGACTGGTGACCACCCGTCGTGCAGGCCGCTACAAGTTCCATCACGCCGACTTCACGCCGTTGCGCGCGGTGTCGGAGCGATGGCCGATCCCCCAGGAGAACAGATGATCCGCATCGGTGTGACCAGCATCTTCGTCGACGACCAGGACAAGGCCGAGAAGTTCTACACCGACGTGCTCGGCTTCCAGGTCAAGGACCGGGTCTCGCTCGGCGAGCACGACTGGCTGACCTTGGTCTCACCCGCCGACGTCGACGGCACCCAGCTGCTGCTCGAACCCGACCAGAACCCGATCGCCCAGAACTACAAGACCGCGCTCACCGCCGACGGCATACCGTGCATGATCTTCACCGTCGACGATCTCGAGGCCGAATACCGCCGCCTGCTCGATCGCGGCGTCCTGTTCACCCAGCCGCCCCAGCCGATGGGCGAGGTCACCACCGCGGTCTTCGACGACACCTGCGGCAACCTCATCCAGCTGATGGGCGCGCCCACTACTGCGTGATGATGAGAAGTTCGGTGGGGGAGGCGATCTCGGTGCGCAAGCCCGCCTTGGTCGCCACCCGCGCCACCGCGCGGATGTCGGTCGGCTCGGCCCTGGTGAGGACCAGGGCGCGAGCCAGCAGGCCCTTGTGATGTTTGTTGAAGTGACTGACCACCGTGCGTGACCCGTCGGGGTGCTCGGTGAGGACGTTGGCGGTGATCGCGTCGGGGACTCGGCCCAGCTGCTGGTAGGTGCCCGAGCGCAGGTCGATGACGAGCTCGCCCGCGGCCTCCGCGGAGAGGGCGTCGGGCAGTACGTCGCGCCACAGCGCCGACAGTGTCGGCAGGCCGGGGAGTTTGGTGCCGCCGGAGAGGCGGTAGGCCGGGATCGGATCGCTCGCGCGGACCGCGCCGAACAGGGCCGAGCCGATCCCGAGGCGCGCGTACGCCTTGGCCCGCTGCGCCTTGGTGAACGATGTCGCGTCCAGCGCGTCGTAGAGGACACCGGTGTAGCGCTCCAGCGCGGGCCGGGTCGGTGACGCGCGCAGGCTCGCGTTGCGGGCGATCTCGGCGTCGGCGCCCTTGCCGAGGCCGAGCGCGGCGGTCGCGGCCGCCGGGTCGGCGGCGAGCTGCACCACCTCGGTGACCAGCTTGTCGCGCACCGCGGTGAGCTGCGGCATCGCCAGATCGGCCAGGTCGAGGGGCGCGCCCGTTCCGCCGTCGGACTTGGTTTCGGAGGGAGGCAGCAGCACCAGCACGATCGCCTACGGTACCGGCGTCGTCCCACGCCGTGGCCGCTGGTGGCACTGCAACCGTAATCGGCTTGCACGGCGCCCTGGACCAGGGACTACTCTGTGCATCCGTGATCACCCGCCTCTCCCGCCTGTTCCTGCGCACCCTGCGAGACGATCCCGCCGACGCCGAGGTGCCGAGCCACAAACTGCTGGTTCGCGCCGGCTACGTCCGCCGCGTCGCCCCGGGCGTGTACTCGTGGCTGCCGCTGGGCCTGCGCACGCTGCGCCGGATCGAGGACGTGGTGCGCCAGGAAATGGACGCCACCGGCGCCCAGGAGATCTCCCTGCCCGCGCTGCTGCCGCGCGAGCCCTTCGAGACCACCAACCGGTGGACCGAATACGGCGACGCCCTGTTCCGCCTGCAGGACCGCAAGGGCGGCGACTACCTGCTCGGCCCCACCCACGAGGAACTGTTCGCGCTCACCGTGAAGGGCGAATACAACTCCTACAAGGATCTGCCGGTCACGCTGTACCAGATCCAGGCCAAGTACCGCGACGAGGAACGTCCCCGCGCCGGCATCCTGCGCGGCCGCGAGTTCACCATGAAGGACTCCTACTCCTTCGACCTCGACGACGACGGTCTCGCCACCAGCTACGCCACCCACCGCGCGGCCTACCAGCGCATCTTCGAACGCCTCGGCGTCAAGTACGTGATCGTGGCCGCCACCTCCGGCGCCATGGGCGGCAGCGCCTCCGAGGAATTCCTCGCCGAGAGCCCCGTGGGTGAGGACACCTACGTGCGCTGCGTCGAGTCCGGCTACGCGGCCAACGTGGAAGCCGTGGTCACGCCAGCGCCCGCGCCGCTGCCCATCGAGGGTCAGCCCGCCGCGGTCGAATACGACACCCCCAACACCCCCACCATCGCGACGCTGGTCGACTGGGCCAACGAGGCGAATGTCCTCGATCGCCCCGTCACCGCGGCCGACACGTTGAAGAACGTGATGGTCAAGCTGCGCCACCCGGACGGCAAGACCGAGATCCTCGGCATCGGCGTCCCCGGCGACCGCGAGGTCGACGACAAGCGCCTGGAAGCCTCCGTCGAGCCCGCCGAGGTGGAACTGCTCACCGAGGCCGACTTCGCCGCCAACCCCTTCCTGGTGAAGGGCTACATCGGCCCGAAGGCGCTGCAGGCCAACGGTGTTCGCTACCTCGTCGACCCCCGCGTCGTCGAGGGCACCGCCTGGATCACCGGCGCCGATGTGCAGGGCAAGCACGTCGTCGGCCTGGTCGCCGGTCGTGACTTCACCCCCGACGGCACCATCGAGGCCGCCGAGGTCCGCGACGGCGATCCCTCGCCCGACGGCGCGGGCCCGCTGGTGGCGGCCCGTGGCATCGAGATCGGCCACATCTTCCAGCTCGGCCGCAAGTACACCGACGCCTTCGACGTCGACGTGCTCGGCGAGAACGGCAAGCCGGTCCGCCTCACCATGGGCTCCTACGGCATCGGCGTCTCCCGCATGGTCGCGGTGATCGCCGAGCAGCAGCACGACGAGAAGGGTCTGCGCTGGCCCGCCGAGGTCGCCCCGTTCGACGTGCACGTGGTGATCGCCAACAAGGACGCCGCCGCCCGCGAGGGCGCCGAGCAGGTCGTGGCCGGTCTGGACTCCCAGGGCCTCGAGGTCCTCTTCGACGACCGCACCGCCTCGCCCGGCGTGAAGTTCAAGGACGCCGAGCTGCTCGGTATGCCGTGGATTCTCGTGATCGGCCGCGGCTGGGCCGACGGCAAGGTCGAACTGCGCAACCGCCTCACCGGTGAGGCCGAGGAGATCCCGGCCGAAGACGCGGTCACCGCGGTCACCGCGAAGATCCGCGGCTGACATCGCTCGACCCGATCGCGCGCGGCACGCGATCGGGTCGGGCGAAAGCCGCTGCGGGACAAGAGATTACTCGCGGCCGCCCGGTGCGCTCGCCGCGATGCCGACGGCCCCGGGGACTGATAGTTTCGAGCGCGTGGACACGTTCAGCGATTCGCTGTTGCGGCTGGCGCGGAATTATCTCGGCGTGGCGATCGAGCAGTACTCGGCATTTCAGGAGCAGATCAGGCCGGGACCGACCCGGGTGGACCATCATTCGGGTCGCGTGTGGATCGGCGATCGGGAGTTCGCCGGGTCCGGCGAGATCGGGACCTACGCCGAGGACCTGAGCTTCATGTGGGCCTGGGCGAAACCCGCTCTGGACGGCTTGCCAGGCGTCGCGGCGTCGACGCGGATGCGTGAGCTGGGGTTGCGCCATGGGATTCCCGAATTCGCCCAAGGGATCGTCGACCTGTCCGGGTTCCCCGACCCGATGCTCGCAGCCGACCATCTGTCGATCATCGCGCTGGGAGCGCTCGGCGGCCGCGGGATGACCAAGTTCAATCACGGCGGTCGCGCGTACGCCTACCTGATCGTCGACGACGAGCAGGTGCCCTGTGCGGCACCGGATCCGGGAGTTGTCGCGGGTGTGGTTCGCGCGGCCGCCCACATGCTGCCGGGCGCGGGCGCACGGGCGGTCGTGGCCGGGTACGCCCATCACCACCACGCGCCCCTTCGCGACACCGCCGACGGTGTGGAGGTACAGCTGCCCGACGGGCTGCGGCTGGTCGTCCGGATCGACGACGGTGACCGGCTCGTCGACGCCGAGGTCGTCGGCCCCGGTCATGGTGCGGTCGCCGCGGCCGATCCGATGCCCCGGCACGAGCGGATTCCGCCGTTCTTCCCGGACAGCCTGCTCGTCGCGCTGGCGCCCGCCGCGGCGACCACCGTCGGCGGTCATGGATCGCTGCGGGGCGCGGCCGCCGCCGCGGCGGTGCCGACCCTGCGGTGGCAGCCGATGTACGGCGACGACGACGTGGTCGATGCTCCCCACCGGCCCGTGGCCGTCGCCGAGATCGGCCGGTACGACAGCGAGCACCGGATCTGGGCGTGGGCGCCCCAGGATTGGACGGGTACCGCCGCGCTGCGCCGGCTGGCGTGCGAGCACGGCGCCGAGCACCTGGCGCTGGACCGCGTCGACCTCGGCACCACCGTCCACCCCGACAACGTCGTCACGATGCTCGTGGCCGGGGCCGCCGATCTGGGTGGGACCGTCGGCTGGGCAGCGGTTCCCGGCGGTGCCGGGTGGCGCTACTTCGCGGTCGTCGACGACGCAGTGACATCGACCGGTTCGGACCCCGGCGTGGCCGCCCAGCTCATCGAGACCGCGGCGAACCTGTTGCATCCCTTGACCGATCCGCACAGCCGCTACCCCACCATGCGGGCGATGGTCGTCGGCTACTTCGATCGCTACCGCGTCACCACGCTGACCTTCGGCGAGCCGCAGATGCTGCTCGGACACTTCGGCCTGTACGAGATGCGGGTGGAGTTCGATGCCACCGGCGGGATCGTCGGCACGCGCACCGGCATGATCGGCGAACTGATGAGCTGAACCCGTCGATCTGCTCGCGATGTGTCTCGCCTGGATCGGCGGCCGACGGAATCGCCGGCCCGTGCCCGGTGCATGGCGCTGAGGTAGAACCCGTGCGGCGGAGATGTCTCCTCGCCTCGGTGGCCGCAGCGGTGATTCGGATGATCGCGTTGTCAGGCGCCGAGGTCGGCGAACACGCGGCGCTTCATCGGCGGGATGGCGCCTGCCGTGCGGAGCACGAGCTTGCCCATCATCCGGCCGAGTCTGCCGTCGGCGACGGAGCGTTCGGCGGTGGACAGCGAGGTGCGGACCGCGGCGAAACCGTAGTCGGTCATGGCGGCCTCGTAGCTGTCGAGGGCCGCGAGCAGGCCGCGTTCGCGGCGGTCGGCGGAGATCAGCATCCGGCACAGCAGCTGGGCGTCGCGCCGGGCGGTGTTGGCGCCGATGCCGGCGAACGGGGTCATGCTGTGGATGGCGTCGCCGAGCAGGGTGACGTTCGTCGTGGTCCAGCGGGGGATCGGGACCGAGGTCTTGATCGGGATGAGAGTTGTTGTGGCCGGGTCGGATTCGGCGACGAGGTGACGGAGTTCCGGTGCCCAGCCGGTGGTCATCCGGTCGGCGGTGGCGTGCAGTCGGGCCGGAGTGAACTCGGTGAGGTCGGTGCCGAAGCGCTCCCGCTTGGCCGCGAACGCCCAGAACACGTAGGACCGGGTGTCGTCGAACAGCAGGCCCGGCGGCAATCCCTCGGCGGCGGGTACGGCCGCGGGTGCGGTGAATTCGTGGGGCGCGATGAACATTCCGCAGCCGCTGGGCGGGATCACGCTCCACGGGTGGGTCAGCAGGCGCGGGTCGAGGCGGTCACGGGCGGCGTCGGTGAGTGCGTACTTGCCGGAAATGGTGACGATGCCGGTGGCGTCGAAGTCGACGAGACGATCGAACTGCTCGGTGACGAAGCCGAATCCGTTGCCGCCCTTGCCCGAAGCCGCGACGAAGGCGTCGAACAGCGCGGGGGAGAGCAGCTCGTGCAGTGCCGCGCTGCCGTGCGGGTTGACGTGGATGCGGAAGCCTTGCAGCCGATCGGTGCGCTGCACCTCGCGTTCGTGCACGCGCACCGCGACACCGGCCCGGCGCAGGCCGTTGGCCAGTGCCAGGCCGCCGATGCCGCCGCCGGCGACGATGGCCTGCAGTGGGGTGTTGGTTGCCATGACGGTGTCCTTTCGATGGTCAGGCCCGGCTCCAGCCGAACCCGCCGGAGCGCCGCTTGGACGCTCGCTGCTGCTGGGTGGGACCCGCCTGCGCCCAATCGGTGATCAGCCGGTCCAGCAGGCGGGTGAGAGTGATGACATCCTCGGCGGGCCAGTCGGCGATGACCGCGCCGAACACCTGGTCGCCGACCTCGAGGAACCGCTGGAGTTCCGCGCGCCCCGCGTCGGTGATCTCGACGAGGATCGCCCGCCGGTCGGCCGGGTCCGGTGCGGTGCGCACCAGCTCGGCCTCGGCCAGGGTCTGCACGTGCCGGGTGATCGAGGCGGGCAGCGCGCCCAGGCGCTCGGCGATCTCCCCGGCGCGCAGCGGACCCGCCTCCGCCACCGCCTGCAGCACCCCGACGCGGACCGGGTCGTACGCCCGGGAGGTTCCCTGACGCATCGCCTCGGCGAACTTGCTCGTCGTGCGGGCGAGTTCGGAGACCTGATCCTTGGGTGGGAACTTACGCCTACGTAGGGGAAACCTGCAGGTCATAGCCTCGAGGCCCGGCGTAGCGGCGTAGCGGCGCTGCTAAGTTGGGCCCATGACGAGTTCGCCGAGCCTGCTGTTCAACCCCGCCACCTACGACCCGCAGCACTTCGATGCCGAGACGCGGCGGCTGCTGCGGGCCACCATCGAGTGGTTCGAGTCCAAGGGCAAGGCGCAGCTGATGGCCGACGATCGCGACGCGGTGTGGGTCCAGGATTTCCTGGACTTCGTCGCGAAGGAGAAGCTGTTCGCGACCTTCCTGACCCCGGCCGCCTACGCCGACGGTGACCCGAACAAGCGCTGGGACGCCGCCCGCAATGCGGCGCTGGCCGAGATCTTCGGCTTCTACGGCCTGGCGTACTGGTACGCCGAGCAGGTCACCATCCTGGGTCTGGGCCCGATCTGGCAGAGCGACAACGAGATCGCCAAGCGCAAGGCCGCCGCCGACCTCGACGATGGCCAGGTCATGGCGTTCGCGCTGTCCGAGCGCGATCACGGCGCCGACATCTACAACACCGACCTGATCCTCACCCCGAGCGAGCCGGGCAGCGCCGACGCCGAGGCGGGCATCCTGTTCCGCGCCAACGGCGAGAAGTACTACATCGGCAACGGCAATGTCGCCTCGATGGTGTCGGTGTTCTCCCGTCGCGCCGATGTCGAGGGCGCCGAGGGCTACATCTGGTTCGCCGCCGACAGCCGCCACGACAACTACCACCTGATCGAGAGCGTCATCCACGGTCAGATGTATGTCAGCCACTTCCGGCTGGAGAACTACCCGGTGACCGCCGCCGACGTGCTGCACGAAGGCCCTGAGGGCTTCTCGGCCGCGCTGAACACCGTCAACGTCGGTAAGTTCAACCTCTGCCACGGCAGCATCGGCATGGTCGAGCACTCGTTCTTCGAGGCCATCACCCACGCCAACAACCGCATCCTCTACGGCAACCCGGTCACCGACTTCCCGCACGTGCGCGGCAATTTCGTCGACGCCTACGCGCGCCTGATCGCGATGAAGCTGTTCAGCGACCGTGCCGTCGACTACTTCCGCAGCGCCTCGCTCGAGGACCGCCGCTACCTGCTGTTCAACCCGATGACCAAGTCCAAGGTGACCTCCGAGGGCGAGGTCGCGATGACCCTGCTGCTGGATGTGCTGGCCGCCAAGGGTTTCGAGAAGGCCACCTACTTCGCCGAGGCCTCGCGCTACATCAACCACCTGCCCCGGCTCGAGGGCACGGTGCACGTCAACGTCGGCCAGATCCTGAAGTTCATGCCGAACTACCTGCTCAACCCGAAGGAATACCCGGCGATCGGCACCGACCTGGCGCCCGGCGACCAGGAGTTCTTCTGGAAGCAGGGCCCGGCGCGCGGCGCGGGCAAGGTGCAGTTCGCCGACTGGACCCCGCCCTACGAGCAGGCCGCCGGCGTGCCCAACGTCGGCCGGTTCTACGAGCAGGCCCAGGCGCTGCGCACCCTGCTGCTCACCGCGGCGCCCGACGCCGATCAGCAGAAGGACCTGGACTTCATGCTGACCATCGGCCACCTGTTCTCCACGGTGGTCTACGGCCAGCTGATCCTCGAGCAGGCCGAGCTCACCGGGCTCGACCGCGACGTGCTCGACCAGATCTTCGACTTCCAGATCCGCGACTTCAACACCCAGGCCACCGCCCTGCTCGGCAAGCCCTCGGTCACCGAGGCGCAGCGCGAGTGGGCGATCGGCGCCCTGCGCAGCCCCGTCGCCGACGCCGAGCGCTTCGACCGGGTGTGGGAGCAGGTGGAGTCCTACGACGGCGCCTACGCGATGCGCCCGTAGCAGTGGCAGGTCCCGGGCGGTGGGCGCCGCCCGGGACTACACCGCGGCGCGGCCGGGGAACGTGGTGGTCACCGGGTTCGCGCCCAGGATCGCCTGCCAGCGGGCACGTCGCACCGCTGACTCGGTGAGCGCCTCGGTCGCGGTGGCACGCACCGACTCGTCGGATGCCTGTTCCACGACGGCGTACCACGCTGCGGCGCAATCGGATTCGACCGCGACCGCGAGGTTGGCCGCGGGGATCGGATCGTCGACCGGGAACGGCGGGTTGTAGGCGGCGTCCGGCGCCTCCGGCGCGGTGCCGCCTGCTTCCAGCAGCTCGATGGTGGCGTCGCGACGGGCCCGGTGCGCGGCGCTGAACTCGGCGACCAGCCGGGCCCGGTCGGCATTGGCGTAGGCCGCGATGACGCCGTAGGAGTAGACGGCGGCGTGCTCGGCGTCGAGTGCGGCCTGCAGCGCCTGTCGTTGATCGGTCATGACAGCAGGACTCCTGCCTCGGTGGCGCAGGCCGCGCTGATCGACGCCAACAGCCCTGCGCGGTAACCGGATTGGGTGCGGGCCAGGGCGGCGGCGGACTGCTGGGAGCGGACCAGCTGATCGCGCAGCTGGGCGATCGTGAGCGGCTGGGTGGGGGTCTGGACGGCCGACACGGGCACCGGTCGCCCGTCCGGGCCTGGCACGGTGACCTCGCCGGTGCGGTGCACCGGGGTGGTGCCGTCGCCGTAGACGCCGACCACCCGGTCGATCTCGGTGCGCAGGGCGTCGGCATGGGCGCCGCGCTCGGTCGCGATGGTCGTCAGCGCCGCCTGGTGCTGGGGCGCGAGCGCGATGGCGGCCTGGGCGGCCGCGGCATCGGCGCGCGCCAGAACCTCCTGCGCGGCAAGCGGATCCGGGGCGTGCACGGTGTCGTCCTCGGCGCAGGCGGCCAGTGCGGTCAGCGCCGGAAGGCCGACGGCGGTCGTGCCGACCAGGCGCAACACAGAGCGCCGCCGCCAGCCGCCCCGCGCCATGAATGCCGCGGCTGTGGGCTGAGCGGCCGAATCCCGGTGTGCGACAGCGGACCGGTCGGAGCGCATGCCGGAAGGTCGCCCGGCGCTCGGCGGGGCGGTATGGCGGAAGGGCACGGAGACCATCGTGCCAGATCCGCCGACGGTGGCCCGACACGACGAGGCACGCCGGGACGGACCGGTGCGCGATGCCCAGTGGCTGGTCCTTTACACTCTCGGGGCGCGTTACGCTAGACCTTCGGCGTAGAAATTTCCGATCGCGTCACAACTGAACCAGGAGCCGCCCATATGCCGATGCCCACCGAGGAAAGGGTGAGCCAGCTCGTCGCTGAGCTCGTCGCACGCCGGGGATTCGACCTCGAGGGCGTTGCGATCGCGTCTGCGGGCAAAGACGAATTGGCGCCGGTTCGGTTGAAGGTCACCGTCGACAGCGACGGTCCGGCCGATCTGGACGCTATCGCCGAGCTCAGCCGGGAGATGTCCGAGCTGCTCGACGAAGCGGGTGACTTCGGCGAATCCGCCTACCTGCTCGAAGTGACCACCCCCGGCGTGGACCGGCCGCTGACCGCCGAGCGGCACTGGCGACGCGCCCAGGGACGCAAGGTGAAGCTCGCGCTGCGCGAGGGCGCCGAACCGATCGAGGGCAAGGCCCGCTTCGAAGCGCGCGTCGGCCTGCTCGCCGACGACGGCACCGTCGCGCTCGTCCTCGGCGGCAAGAACAAGCCGCACCGGGTGCACGTGCCGCTCACCGACATCGCCTCCGCGGTGGTCCAGGTCGAGTTCAACGCACCGGGCGCCGCCGAACTCGAACTGGCCGGCGGCATCGCCGCGGGCCGTCCGGTACCGGGCGAAGAGCCCGCCGACCTCGCCGCTGCAGGCCAACACAGTGACTCTCCCACCGAAGGGGTTGCAGAATGAACATCGAAATCGAAGCCTTGCGGGCGATCGTCGCCGACAAGGGCATCCCCATCGAGACCGTCATCTCGGCGATCGAGTCGGCGCTGCTCACCGCCTACCGGCACACCGAGGGCCACCAGCCCAACGCCTACATCGACATCAACCAGAAGACCGGCGTGGTCCGGGTGATGGCGCGCGAGCTCGACGCCGACGGCAACCTCGTCTCCGAGTGGGACGACACCCCCGAGGGCTTCGGCCGCATCGCGGCGACCACCGCCCGTCAGGTGGTGCTGCAGCGGCTGCGCGACGCCGAGAACGAGAAGTCCTTCGGCGAGTTCTCGACCCATGAGGGCGACATCGTCGGCGGTGTGGTCCAGCGCGACGCCAGGGCCAACGCCCGCGGCATCGTGGTCGTCCGCATCGGCAGCGAGGCCCACGGCGCCGAGGGTCTGATCCCGCCCGCCGAGCAGGTGCCGGGGGAGACCTACGAGCACGGCGACCGGATCAAGTGCTACGTCTACGGTGTCTCCCGTGGTCCGCGTGGCCCGCAGATCCAGCTCTCGCGCACGCACCCGAACCTGGTGCGCAGGCTGTTCTCGCTCGAGGTGCCCGAGATCGCCGACGGCTCGGTGGAGATCGTCGCGGTGGCGCGTGAGTCCGGGCATCGCTCCAAGATCGCCGTGCGGTCCACCGTGCCGGGCGTGAACGCCAAGGGCGCGTGCATCGGCCCGATGGGCCAGCGCGTGCGCAACGTGATGAGCGAGCTGGCGGGCGAGAAGATCGATATCATCGATTACGCCGAGGACCCGGCGACCTTCGTCGGCAACGCGCTCTCGCCGTCGAAAGTGGTTTCGGTCACCGTCGTCGATCCCGAAGCCAGGGCGGCACGCGTGATCGTGCCGGACTTCCAGCTGTCGCTGGCGATCGGCAAGGAGGGCCAGAATGCCCGTCTGGCCGCCCGTCTGACCGGCTGGCGCATCGATATCCGCAGCGACGCGGCTCCGGAGCCGGGCGACTCGGTCCGGCCGGAGGCGCACCGTAGTTGACGAAAATGCGGGAATCCCGACCCCCGGATGACATGTTCGTAACTTCGGAAGGGGAGGGGTTCGTCGTTATGACCGGGTCACCGGTAGAGTGGGTAGAAGACCGGCCCGCGCAATCCGTTCGAACCTGTATCGGATGCCGTCAGCGCGAGCCGTCTGCCGAACTGTTGCGGATCGTGGCGCAGCATCGGGACACCGGTTCTGCCGGGGTTGCGATCGTTCCTGATCCGCGGCGCAGACTTCCCGGACGGGGTGCCTGGCTGCACCCCGTTTCAGCTTGTCTGCGTTCCGCAGAGCGGCGCCGAGCATTCGGCAGAGCCCTACGAGTGTCCGGAAATCTGGATATCTCAGCCCTGGAGCAGTACCTCGAGAACAGGCACGAGCACTCATGAGCACACCGTGAAGCACCAACGATGAACGTCCATCGGAGATAACCCGAGGTCGTGCGGGCCCGCCTTCCCTAGGCGGCGTCACTGCTCGACCTCTCAGTGAGGAGAGCAGTGGCAGGCAAGGCCCGCGTGCACGAGTTGGCCAAAGAACTCGGTGTCACAAGCAAGGAACTACTCGCGAAGCTCAAGGAGCAAGGCGAGTTCGTGAAGTCGGCGTCCTCGACGGTGGAAGCACCCGTCGCACGTCGCCTGCGCGAATCGCTCGCGTCGAAGTCCGCCCCGGCGGCCGACGCGAAGCCGGCGGCCCGTCCCGGACCGTCCCAAGCAGCCCGTCCGGCTGCCAAGCCGACTCCGGGCGGTCCGCGTCCCGGTCCGCGTCCGGCTCCGGCGGCCCCCGCCGCTGCCGCCCCCGCGGCACCGGCCCCGGCGCCCGCAGAACCGGCCGCTCCGGCTGAGGTGAAGCCGGCTCCGGCCGCTCGCCCCACCCCGGCGGCCGCGCAGTCCGCGCCTGCCGCCAAGCCGGCCGGTACCACCCCGGCGCCCGGTCCGCGTCCGGCCCCCGGCGCACCGCGTCCGGGTCAGCCCGCCACCGGGCAGGGCCGTCCGGCCCAGCCCGCACCGGGTACCCAGGCCCCGCGTCCGGCCGGTCCCGGCCCGAAGCCGGGTCCGAAGACCCCGCGCGTCGGCAACAACCCGTTCAGCTCCGCCCCGGACCGTGAGCGTCCGGCGCCGCGGCCCGCCCCGCAGGGTGGCCCGCGTCCGACTCCGGGTCAGGGCGGTCCCCGTCCGGCTCCCGGCCAGGGTGGTCCGCGTCCTGCTCCCGGTCAGGGCGGCCCCCGCCCCGGTCAGGGTCAGGGTGGTCCGCGTCCGGCCGCCGCGCAGGGCGGTGCCCCGCGTCCCGGTGGTCCGCGTCCCAACCCGGGTTCGATGCCTCCGCGTCCGAACCCCGGTGCCATGCCCCAGCGTTCCGCGCGTCCGGGTCCGGCGGCCGGTGGCCGTCCGGGTCGTCCGGGTGGCGCTCCCGGTGGCGGCGCAGGTCGTCCCGGTGGCGGCGGTGGCGGCTACCGCGGTGGCGGTGGCGGTGCCCCCGGTGCAGGTCAGGGTGCCGGTGCACCCGCGGCCGGTGGTTTCCGTGGTCGTCCCGGTGGCGGCGGCGGTCGTCCGGGTGGTCCCGGTGGCCGTGGTGGCGCAGCGGGTGCGTTCGGTCGCCCCGGTGGCGCTCCGCGTCGTGGCCGTAAGTCGAAGCGGGCGAAGCGCGCCGAATACGAGAACATGCAGGCGCCCGCCGTCGGTGGCGTGCGGCTGCCCCGCGGCAACGGCGAGATCATCCGGCTCGCCCGCGGCGCGTCGCTGTCGGACTTCGCCGAGAAGATCGACGCGAACCCGGCTGCCCTCGTGCAGGCGCTGTTCAACCTCGGCGAGATGGTCACCGCGACCCAGTCGGTGAACGACGAGACCCTCGAGCTGCTCGGCAGCGAGATGAACTACGTCGTGCACGTCGTCAGCCCCGAGGACGAGGACCGCGAGCTGCTGGAATCGTTCGATCTCACCTACGGCGAGGACGCCGGCGGCGAGGACGACCTCGAGCAGCGTCCGCCGGTCGTGACCGTCATGGGTCACGTCGACCACGGTAAGACCCGACTGCTGGACACGATCCGTAAGGCCAACGTCCGTGAGGGCGAGGCCGGTGGCATCACCCAGCACATCGGTGCCTACCAGGTGCTGACGAACCTCAACGACGAAGAGCGCCTGATCACCTTCATCGACACCCCGGGCCACGAGGCGTTCACCGCCATGCGTGCCCGTGGTGCGAAGGCCACCGACATCGCGATCCTCGTGGTCGCCGCCGACGACGGCGTCATGCCGCAGACGGTGGAAGCGATCAACCACGCCCAGGCGGCCGACGTGCCGATCGTGGTGGCGGTCAACAAGATCGACAAGGAAGGCGCGAACCCGGACAAGATCCGGCAGCAGCTGACCGAATACGGCCTGGTGACCGAGGAATACGGTGGCGACACCATGTTCGTCGACATCTCGGCCAAGCAGGGCACCAACATCGACGCGCTGCTGGAAGCAGTCCTGCTGACCGCCGACGCCTCGCTCGACCTGCGGGCCAACCCGGACATGGACGCCCAGGGTGTCGCCATCGAGGCGCACCTCGACCGCGGCCGTGGCCCGGTGGCCACCGTGCTCATCCAGCGCGGCACGCTGCGCGTCGGCGACTCGATCGTGGCGGGCGACGCCTACGGTCGCGTGCGCCGCATGGTCGACGAGCACGGCGACGACGTCGAGGCGGCCCTGCCGTCGCGGCCCGTCCAGGTCATCGGTTTCACCTCGGTGCCCGGCGCAGGCGACAACCTGCTCGTGGTCGATGAAGACCGGATCGCTCGCCAGATCGCCGACCGCCGCAATGCGCGCAAGCGCAACGCCCTGGCCGCGCGCAGCCGCAAGCGGATCAGCCTGGAAGATCTGGATGCCGCCCTGAAGGAGACTTCGGAGCTCAACCTGATCCTCAAGGGCGACAACTCCGGTACGGTCGAGGCCCTCGAAGAGGCCCTGCTCGGCATCGAGATCGACGACGAGGTGCGTCTGCGCGTCATCGACCGCGGTGTCGGTGGCGTCACCGAGACCAACGTCAACCTGGCGTCGGCCTCGAACGCGATCATCATCGGCTTCAACGTCCGTGCGGAGGGCAAGGCCACCGAGCTGGCCAACCGCGAGGGCGTCGACATCCGGTACTACTCGGTGATCTACCAGGCCATCGACGAGATCGAGAAGGCCCTCAAGGGCATGCTCAAGCCGATCTACGAAGAGGTCGAGCTGGGCCGGGCGGAGATCCGCGCGATCTTCCGTTCGTCGAAGGTCGGCAACATCGCCGGCTGCATGGTCCTGTCGGGTTCGGTCAAGCGCAACGCCAAGGCGCGCCTGATCCGCGATGGCAGGGTGATCGCGGAGACGATGACCATCTCCTCGCTCAAGCGGGAGAAGGACGACGCCACCGAGGTGCGCGAAGGTTTCGAGTGCGGTATGACCGTGACCTACAGCGACATCAAGGACGGCGACATCATCGAGGCGTACGAGCTGCGCGAGAAGCCGCGCGACTGATAACGCACACCGTTCCACACGCCGCATCCGAAGCTTCGGGTGCGGCGTGTGGTCATGCGGGCAATCCATCTACCAGGAGGTGAGCACCGCTGTACATCGGTGCGCTCGAATTCGATCTACTGCTCGGTGACGTGCATTCGCTCAAGGAGAAGCGGTCGGTGATCCGCCCGATTCTCGCCGAGCTGCAGAAGCGCTTCGCCGTGAACGCCGCCGAAGCGGGAGACCACGATCTACATCGCCGGGCACTGCTCGGTGTCGCCATGGTCAGCGCGGAAACGGCGCACCTGAACGAGGTGCTCGACAAGTGTGAGCGGCACGTTGCCGCCCGTCCGGAGATAGAGTTGCTGGCAGTACGCCGCCGGATCTTCGGACCCGAAGACTAAGTAAGTAGAGGAGGACAGACCCATGGTGGATCAAGCCAGGGCACGCCGACTCGCCAAGCGGATTTCCGCGATCGTGGCCACCGCGATCGAGTACGAGATCAAGGATCCGCGGCTGCGGTTCGTCACCGTCACCGATGCCAAGGTGACCGGCGACCTGCGCGAGGCAACGGTGTTCTACACGGTGATGGGCGAGACGCTCGACACCGAACCCGACTACGCGGCCGCGGCCGCCGGTCTCGACGCGGCCAAGGGCGTGCTGCGGTCCAAGGTGGGTGCGGGCACCGGGGTGAAGTTCACCCCGATCCTGTCGTTCACGCTGGACAAGGTGCCCGACGCCGCCCGCGAGATGGAGGAGCTGCTCGCCCGGGCTCGCGCCATCGACGACGAGGTCGCCAAGGTCGCGGCCAACGCCACCCACGCCGGTGAGGCCGACCCGTACAAGGCCGATCGCGACGACGACGGCGACGAGTAACCCGGCATGAACGGTCAGCGCCCGGAGACGGAAGCCCGCGTGAGCACGCGGGGCGCCCGGGCATGCCGATCGGACGCGGCATGACCGGCGCCCGTAACGCGATGGTGCTGGACGCCGCCGTCGCCGCAGTGGCGGCGGCGCGTTCGGTAACTGTGTTGTGTCACGTGCAGCCCGACGCCGACACCATCGGCAGCGGGCTCGCGCTGGCCCTGGCGCTGGAGCGCAAGGGTGTGCCGGTGGCGGTGTCGTTCGCCGAACCCGCCGAATTACCCGCTTCGCTGCGGACGCTGCCCGGCGGTCATCTGCTGGTGGCGCCCGCAGACGTGCCGCTCGAGGTCGACCTGCTGGTCGTCGTCGACTGTGGCGCGCGCAGCAGGCTCGGCGCGCTCGCCGACCGGTTGCCCGGTGCGGCGACGACGCTGGTCATCGATCACCACCGCGCCAACGACGGGTTCGGCACCGTCGACCTGATCGACGAGTCGGCGGCGTCGACGACCGAACTGGTGACCCGTCTGCTCGACGCGTGGGGCATCCCGATCGACGCCGACATCGCGCACTGCCTGTTCGCGGGCTTGGTGACCGACACCGGGTCGTTCCGCTGGGCGCGCACCGGCAGTCATGCCATGGCCGAGCGGCTGCTCGCCACCGGGATCGACGGCGCCGAGATCACCCGCGTGCTGCTCGATACCCACCCCTTCTCGTGGTTGCCGATGCTGTCGAAGGTGCTGTCGACGGCCGTCGTGATCCCGTCCGCCGCGGGCGTCGGGCTGGTCTACGCGCTGGTGCGCGCCGCCGACACCCATGATGTCGGGCCCGAAGAGGTGGAGAGCGTCATCGACGTCGTCCGCACCACCGCCGAAGCGGGGATCGCGGCCGTCTTCAAGGAAGCCCGCGGTCAGAACGACCGGTGGACGGTCTCGCTGCGCTCCCGTGACTCCGCGCCCGGTGCTGCCGATGGTGTGGATGTCGCGGCGATCGCCGGATTGTTCGGCGGGGGTGGGCATCGGTTCGCGGCGGGTTACACGACCTACGGCAATGCGGTTGACGTGGTGCAGGCGCTGGTGACCGAGCTCGGCTGATCGTTGCGTGGCTCAGGAGCCCCTGCCCGGTAGAGGTCGGCTGACGTTCAGCCGACCTGGACCGGTGTGCGGCGCAGGCGCATGGTGAGCGGGACGCCCAGAATCGTTGTGGCAGTACATAATCCGAAGGCGAGTGCCGGTCGGTCGACGAGGAGTCCGGTGGCACCGGCGACGACCAGGCCGCCGAGGTTGCCTGTCATCCAGATCAGTCCCGCCGCAGTGCCTTCGGCCGCGCCGGTATGGCGTTCGGCCATCGTGAGAACGATCGGCAGCGCGGGCAACAGCGTGAGGCCGATCAGGACGAAGGTCAGGAATCCGGTGGCCGGCCCCGGCGCCACGGCGACGAGCAGGCACGCGAGCGCGCTGGCCGTGAGACCGACCATGACCGCGGGCAGTTCGACGCCGCGGCGCAGGACCGCCACCGGCACCACCGCGCAGCCGACGACGCCCGCGAGGACGTTGATCAGCAGCACGATGCTGGCGGCATCGGCACTGACGCCCGCGGGTTCCAGCAGTGCCTGACCGTAGGTGGCCAGGGCGACGAAGGTGCCGAACGGGAAGAACACCGCGATGCACAACCGGCGCACGTAGCTGTCGCCGAGCGTCGCGCGCAGGGCGGACAGCGACGTTTGTGTACTCGCCGCCGGTCCGCGTCCCGCACGGACCAACTCCACCGTCAGCCAGATCGCGGCCGCGCCGGCGAAGAGCGCACCGATCGCCGCCAGTGTTCCGAGCTGAGATTCCGCGGGCAGCGCCGCGCCGAGGACGAAGGCGGCGGCCATCCCGGCGAACGTGCTCGCCGTGCCCACCGCGATCCCCGTCGGCCGGTCCTTCTCGTCGAGATAGTGCCCGGCGATGCCGGTGATCGCATTGAGCACCAGCGGCTGCGCCACCGCGACGACGGTCTGTCCGACGAACACCACCGCGAACCCGTCATGGAGCAACCGCAGTCCCGCACCGAGCGCGGTCAGCATCGCACCGGCGATCAGCGCGGGCCGGAACCAGTGGTCGAGCAGGATGCCCGCCGGCACCGCGAGGACGACGTAGAGCAGCGGAAACATGTTCGCCAGCCAGCCGACAGCGGATTCGGAGACACCGAAATGCTCGGCCGCGACGGTCGTCACCGGCGCGTAGGTGAGCCACACCAGCTGCGTGGCCGCTCCGACCAGGGCAAACGCCGTGATCATGCGCCATCGGTTCGCCATCGCCATGGTCGATCGTCCTCGGTGGTCCGGGCGAACCGGGGAGTTCGCGGTGTTCGCTCACCCGAGCGCGCGGTGTACTCACACCGGCAGCAACTGGGCAGGTGACCAATAATGCCGCGTCGGAGGGTGTGCCGCGCGAGTTCACCGGAACCGGCCACGTCTGCGTCGGCCCATGATGTCCTCGGACTCCGATGATGTCGCGCCAACCGTGCCGCGGGGGTCGTGCCTCCCGGTCGATCGGTCTGGCTGGCGCAGCGCCACGATGCCCCTCGGGGCGGGCGTGCCTCCGGTGTCGATCGGTCTGCGCGGCGTCGCGCGCGATGTGCCGGGATCACTCGGGATGCTGGGGGTGGATCGCGCGCCGTCGGCGGTGGCTTGTCGGTGCGGTGTGCGAACATCGGCCGTGATCGGCACTGGCGTGCGCCGGAACGTGGCGCCCATCGACGGGGGGAGGTCGGGCGTGAGTTCCACGGCTGGTCCGGAGTATCAGGCGGGACCGCGGCGGATTCTCGGCATTGCGTTGCCTACGCTCGGTGTTCTCGTGGCCGAGCCGCTGTATCTGCTGTTCGACATGGCGGTCGTCGGCAGGCTCGGGGCGCTGGCACTGGCCGGGCTGGCCGTGGGCGGTGTCATCGTGGGCACGGTCAGCACCCAGCTGACCTTCCTGTCGTACGGCACGACCGCGCGTGCGGCGCGGCGGCACGGCGCGGGGGATCGGGCGGGTGCGGTCGAGGAGGGCATCCAGGCGAGCTGGGTGGGGGCGGGGATCGGGGTGCTCATCGTGCTGGTGGTCCAGCTGTTCGCGGGGCCGCTGTGCTCGGCGATCGCGGGCGGTGGCGAGATCGCGGACGAGGCGCTGATCTGGGTGCGGATCGCGCTGTGCGGTGTGCCGTTGATCCTGCTGTCGATGGCGGGGAACGGCTGGCTGCGTGGCGTGCAGGACGTGCGCCGCCCGCTGATGTATGTGGTTGCGGGACTGGCGCTGTCGGCGCTGCTGTGCCCGGTGCTGGTGTACGGGCTGTTGGGCGCGCCGCGGATGGAACTGGCCGGTTCGGCGGTGGCGAATCTCGCCGGGCAGCTCGTCTCCGGCGCGCTGTTCGTCTACGCGCTGCTGCGGGAACGTGTTTCGCTGCGTCCGCGTCCTGCCGTGATGCGCGCGCAGCTGGTGCTCGGCCGCGACCTCATCGTGCGCAGCCTGTCGTTCCAGGTGTGCTTCGTCTCCGCCGCCGCGGTCGCCGCCCGCTTCGGCGCCGCGTCCGTGGCCGCCCACCAGCTGGTCCTGCAACTGTGGAATTTCCTTGCGCTGACCCTGGATTCGCTCGCCATCGCCGCCCAGACCCTCGTCGGCGCCGCGCTCGGTGCGGGCAACGCACGGGGCGCGAAGGGGATCGCGCGCCGCGTCACCGGCTGGTCGGAGATCTTCGCGCTGGTCCTGGCCGCGCTCTTCGCCGCCGGTGCGGGCGTGATCCCGCTGCTGTTCACCGACGACGCGCAGGTCCTCGATCGCACCCACGTCATCTGGTGGTTCTTCGTCGCCATGATCCCCGTGGCAGGCGCGGTCTTCGCGCTCGACGGCGTGCTGCTCGGCGCGGGCGACGCCGCCTTCCTGCGCACCGCCACCCTGGTCGCGGCCCTCGTCGGCTTCCTGCCGCTGATCTGGCTGTCCCTGGTCTTCGACTGGGGCGTGGCGGGGATCTGGTCCGGCCTGGTCGCTTTCATGCTGCTGCGCCTGATCGCCGTTGTCGCCCGGGCGCGCTCCGGACGCTGGGCTCGCGTCGGCGCCGACGTGCCGAGCGGAGCCGCCTGAAGGAAGTGGCGCTCGTCACACCGATCCCCTCGATGGCGATGTCGCACTACCGTCGGAACGGAGGACTTCGAGCCGATGATGGAGGCGAAGTAGCGGTGCTGGACGTGTTTTCGAGGAGTGTCGGCCTGCGATTGGCCGCCGGTGCGGCAGTGCTGCTGGCCGGCGCCGGGCTGGGGATGCCCGCCGCGCAGGCGGCTCCGGAAGGCACCGGGGCGCTCCTCGCGCACGTCGACCAACCCGCGGGCTGGGGCGACTGGTCGCGGGCGGCGATCGTGGACTACCGCACCGAAGGGCCGACCGGCGGCCTGGTCGACAGCGCCGGACTGGTGCTGCTTCCCGATTCACCCGCACCCACGGGCGGCTACCCGATCGTGGCGTGGGATCACGGCACCAGCGGACTCGGCCCACAATGCGGCATCACCACGACGAAAGCGGCCCATGACCGGCCGCTGCTCCAGGCATTCCTCGATCGCGGCTGGGCCGTGGTCGCCCCGGACTACGTCGGATTGTCGCCGAACTCGCGCACCGTCCACCCGTACCTGCACACGCGCACCGAGGCGACGGCGACCGTCGACCTGGTCAAGGCGGCACGGTCCGCGGTCCCCGCGCTGTCGAACACCTGGGCCGTCGTCGGCTCGTCCCAGGGCGGGCACGCCGCGTTGGCCACCGGCAACCTCGCCACCGGCTACGCGCCGGACCTCGACTTCCGTGGCACCGTGGCGATGGCGCCGGAGTCCAACTACGAGAACATCCTCGCCCAGGTGGGTCCGCAGGTGCCCAACCTGCCGATGGTCGATCGGCTCACCGGCCCGTTCGCCGGCATGCTCGCCGGGCTGCGCGCCACCCGCCCCGACCTCGATGTGAACGGTCACCTCAGCGAACCGGGCCGGACCCTCGTCGATGCCATCTCCACCGCCTGCGTCCAGGACTTCGACAAGCTCTCGGCGGGCATGTCACTCGGGTCGATACTCGCGAAACCGATGGCGGACAACGGCATCGGGACCGGCCTGCGCGACTACATGGTCGCCCCCACCGCCGGCTACCAGGAGCCGGTGCTGATCACCCACGGCGCCACCGACACCGTCGTCCCGATCCCGATGACCTTCGCCCTGCTCTCCCAGTTGCGCGCCGCGGGCACCCGGGTCGAGTTCGAGATGTACTCGGTCTCGCACGAGGAGATCGAGGAAGCCTCGCGTGATCGCGTGCTGACCTTCGTCGACGGACTGTTGCGCGCCTGATCCGCGTCAGCGCGGATAGGGGCTGAGCATGTCGACGAACCGGATGTCGAGATCTCGCGTCAGATAGTCCATCCGCGATTCCCAGAACTCGCGCAGGTGCGGCAGCGCGAGGTGGCGGTCCAGGTCCTCGCTGCTGCGCCACACCTCGTAGAACACGAACACCGACGGATCGATGTTGTCGACATGGGAGTGGTACTCGAGGCAGCCCTCCTCCGCACGCTTCCCTGGGCTGCTGGATCTGCTGGTCGCCGATGCGCCGGCGCTGCCCGATCGGTGAACCCACGGACGCGTCGCCGCGCGCGTGTGCCACTGTGGACAGGTGATTCCGAAGTTGATGGCGGTCAGTGATGTGCACGTGGGGCATCAGGGCAACAAGCCGGTGGTGGAGCAGATCCGGCCGGATTCGCCGGAGGACTGGTTGATCGTCGCGGGTGACGTGGGCGAGAAGGCCGACGAGGTCCGGTGGGCGCTCGAGCTGCTGCGTGGCCGGTTCGCGAAGGTCATCTGGGTGCCGGGCAACCACGAGCTGTGGACCACGCCCAAGGACCCGGTGCAGATGCACGGCGCCGCCCGCTACGACTACCTCGTCGCGATGTGCCGTGACCTCGACGTCGTGACACCGGAGGACCCGTTCCCGGTGTGGACCGGATCCGGCGCCGAGCAGTACGGCGGCCGCGTCACCATCGCGCCGATGTTCCTGCTCTACGACTACTCGTGGCTGCCCGCCGGAACCACCACCAAGACCCAGGGCCTGGCCGTGGCGCGCGAGCGCAATGTCGTCGCCACCGACGAATTCCTGCTGACCCCCGACCCGTACCTCACCCGCGACGCCTGGTGCCACGCCCGCGTGCAGTACACCCAGCGTCGCCTCGACGCCCTGGGCGCCGACACCCCCGTGGTCCTGGTCAACCACTTCCCGCTGGTCCGCCAGCCCACCGAGATCCTGTTCTACCCCGAGTTCTCGTTGTGGTGCGGCACCGACCTCACCGCGGACTGGCACACCAGCTACAACGTGGTCTGCTCGGTCTACGGCCACCTGCACATTCCGCGCACCACCTACTACGACGGCGTCCGCTTCGAAGAGGTGTCCCTCGGCTATCCCCGCGAGTGGAAACGCCGCGGCATGCCCGAGCCCCTGCTTCGGCAGATCCTGCCGGAACCGGTCTACGCCGAGGGCGACCTCAACGCCTGGGGCGGCCACTTCGCCATCACCCCGGAAATGGAAGCCGCGGCCGCCGAGATGCGCGCCAAAGCCGACCGTCGTCGCGGTCTGTGACCACCACTAGGCTGGGACCCGATGATTAGCAACATTTTGCCGTCCGGGGTGGCCGCCGCGGAGCTGCTGGCATATCCGGAGGACCTGAAGGCGCACCCGGCCGAGGAGCATCTCATCGCCAAGTCGGTCGAGAAGCGGCGTCGCGACTTCATCGGTGCCCGGCACTGCGCGCGGCTGGCGCTCGAGCAGCTCGGTGAGCCGCCGGTGGCGATCGGTAAGGGGGAGCGCGGCATGCCGCTGTTCCCGCGCGGTGTGGTCGGCAGCCTGACCCACTGCGACGGTTACCGTGCTGCCGCGATGGCGCACGCGCTGCGGTTCCGCTCGGTCGGCATCGACGCCGAACCGCACGGAGCCCTGCCCGACGGTGTACTCGAGTCGGTCAGCTTGCCCGCCGAACGGGAGTGGCTGGCGAGTGCGCCGAGTGCGGGCCTGCACCTGGACCGCCTGCTGTTCTGCGCGAAGGAAGCCACCTACAAGGCCTGGTTCCCGCTGACCCTGCGCTGGCTCGGCTTCGAGGACGCGCACATCACCTTCGAGATCGATTCCCGCACCGCCGATTCCGGCTCGGGAACGTTCCACACGAAGCTGCTCGTCCCCGGGACGACGAACGACGGCGGCGCCCCGCTGACCTCGTTCGACGGACGCTGGCTGATCGCCGACGGGCTGATCCTGACCGCGATCGCGCACGGCTGATGGCCGCGCGTACTCCCGCGGTCGACCAGCTCGGCGGACTGGTGATCGTCGACAAGGACGGCGGCTGGACCAGCCACGACGTGGTCGCGCGCAGCCGGAAACTGTTGCGCACCAAGAAGGTCGGCCACGCGGGCACCCTCGACCCGATGGCCACCGGTGTGCTCGTGCTCGGTGTGGAGCGGGCGACGAAGCTGCTCGGTCAGCTGATCCTCACCACCAAGGCGTACACCGCGACCATCCGGCTCGGCCAGGCCACGATCACCGACGACGCCGAGGGCGAGGTCACCGCGACCACGCCCGCGCTGCACGTCACCGACGAGCAGATCGCGGCCGGTGTGGCCGCGCTGACGGGCGACATCGAGCAGGTGCCCGCCACGGTCAGCGCGATCAAGGTCGACGGTGAACGTGCCTACGCCCGTGCCCGCGCCGGCGAGGACGTGCAGCTGGCGGCGCGTCCGGTCACGGTCTCGCGCTTCGACATCCTGGCCCGCCGCGATATCGCCGACGGCGAATTCGTCGACCTGGACGTGGAAGTCGAATGCTCCTCGGGCACCTACATCCGCGCCCTCGCCCGTGACCTCGGCGCCGCCCTCGGCGTCGGCGGCCACCTGACCGCGTTGCGCCGTACCAGGGTCGGCCCGTTCACCCTCGAACACGCCCGCACCCTCGATGAACTCGCGACCGCCGCGGAGGCCGAACAGCCACTGCTCAGCCTCGATATCGACACCGCGGTGCGTACGGCGTTCCCGCACCGCGACATCGACGAATCCCAGGCGAACGACCTGCGCAACGGCCGCTGGCTCGAACCGATCGGGATCAAAGGCGTATACGCCGCGATCGATCCGGCGGGCCGCGCCATCGCGCTGCTCGAGGAGAGCGGTAAGCGCGCGGCCTCGGTGATGGTGGTCCGCCCCCAGGGCATCGGCGACTGACCTTCGCACAGGGCCCTCGGCTCCGTACAGTGGCGGATAACGGTCGGCGCCATGGCTATCGCCGCCCGCGGGGAAGGATAGTGAGATGAGTGCAGAACAGGTCGACACATTCGCGCTGTGGGACCGTGACGGTGACGGCCTGGTGTCGGTGGACGATATCGCGGCCGGAATCCGTTCCGCCGGTATCGAAGTCGACCGCTCGGCCATCGAGCGACTCGTCGCCGCAGCCGACACCGACGGCGACTTCCTGGTCTCCCGTGCCGAATTCGATGCCGCCGTGGTCGAAGGCCGCATCGAGGTGACCGATGCCGAGGCGGCGTTCCGGGTGTTCGACGGCAACGGCGACGGGCGCATCTCCGTCACCGAACTGGATTCGCTGATCCGCCACGTCGGCGGCGGGCGGATCGAGGAACCGGCGGCCGACCTGCTCGCCGCCGCGGACCAGGACGGCGACGGGTACCTGTCGCTCGCGGAATTCCGTGTGCTGCTGGACTTCCTGTCGCGCTGAGAAATCCGGGTGCTCGGCTGCTTCCTACGACGTCAGGGGCACTGGACGACCGCTAACGTCACTGCCACGTAAGGCGATAGCCAGGACGTATTGCTATCGCGTCGGAGGGGTAGGGCCATGGCTGCGAGGCAGAAGACCTGGATCGGCGTCATCGCCGGTATGACACTGGTGCTCGCGGGATGCGGAACCGATGACTCCAGGACACCGGCGACGTCGAGCTCCGTCCGTCCGGTCACGACGACCAGTTCGTCGGCGGCACCGGTGGTCATTCCGCCCACCGCCGGTGTGCCGACCACCGCGCCGACCGCCCGCCCATCGGCGTCCACGACACCGGCACCGCCCGGCCCGCCACCCACACCGGCGACCGGCACCGTCGTACTGCGTACCGCGACATTGTCCGGCACCCCGGTTCCCGGTGTCCCCGTATACCTTTCGCTCCAGCAGCCGTGCGACCCCGCCGGTCACGACATCCCCGTCGGCGAAACCACCGAAGCCCAGCGCCTGGACGGCGTCACCGACGCGTCCGGACTGGCCGTCTTCACCACCGTGACCGGCTGCTACCGCTTCGGCATGACCGCCCCCGCGGGCACCAACCCGGTCCCGGAAGGCATGCACAGCCTCTTCCTCGTCGACCAGGGCGCCTCCGTCACCGGACAGCTCCGCTTCCAGGACACGCCACCCGAACCGGCGCCGGCCTGCGCCGAATCCACCGTCGAGACCGAACTCGGCGTCGACCCAGCACCGGCCGCCGACATCTCCGAGTGCGACGGCCAGTGGGCCGTGGTCTCCTGGGCCACTCCCGGCGACAACCAGCGAATCATCACCCGCACCTCGGGAGCCTGGACCACCTACGTCTTGTTCCCGCACACCACCTGCTGGGAAACGGCCACCGCCGACGGTGTGCCCGGCAGTCTGCGGCGCTACTTCAACTGTTGATCAGGACGTGAGCCAGATCGCCTCGGCGGCAAGGGTACCCAGCTCGGTCGGGGTGTCGGCGGCCGCGATCCGGACCGCGATGGTGCCGGCGAAGTCACGGCGCTCCTCCACCTCGATCACGGTGTCGAGGGCGATGCCGACCGAGTCGAAGTAGCGCAGCATCGCCGGGTCGGAGTCGGAGATGCGGGCCACCCGGCCGGATTCGCCTGCCGCGAAGTCGCTGAGGCGGCGTGCCGGGGGAGTGGGCACGGCGCCGTCGGCGGAGGGGATGGGGTCGCCGTGCGGGTCGCGGTCGGGGTGGCCCAGTTTCGCGTCGATACGTGACATCAGCAGTTCCGAGACGGCGTGCTCGAGCACCTCGGCCTCGTCGTGCACTTCGTCCCAGCCGTAACCGAGTTCGTTCACCAGGAAGGTCTCGATCAGGCGATGCCTGCGCACCATCGCGATCGCGGCGCGCCTGCCGTGCTCGGTGAGGGTGATCGAGCCGTAGCGGGCGTGCTCGACCAGACCCTGATCGGACAGCTTGCGCACGGCTTCCGACACCGTCGAGGCCGACACCCCGATCCGCTCGGCCAGCAGCTTCGTCGACACCTTCTCCTGTGACCATTCCTGCGCGGTCCAGATGACCTTCAGGTAGTCCTGTGCCACCGCGGACAACTCGGGCGCGATCGTCGCGGTGGCAGCGAGTTCGGCCTGTTCACCGAGCTGCGACGACGCGCGGCGGGGAGCGACATCTCGTTTACCTGGCACATCATTGATGTTAGGCATCCCTGGCCCGAATGACACATCGGCGAACGGCACGGCGCGGTGCGAGGATCCTTCTCACACCGGAATTCTGTTCCCGTACCGCTTTGCGTAGGCTTCGCTCTGTGCAGAGATGGCGAAGTCTCGACGATGTGCCCGCGGACTGGGGGCGCTGCGTCCTCACGATCGGCGTGTTCGACGGCGTGCATCGTGGGCACGCGCAGCTGATCAGCCGTGCGGTGGCGGCGGCGAAGAAGCGTGGTGTTCCGTCGGTTCTGATGACCTTCGATCCGCATCCGATGGAAGTGGTGCGGCCCGGCTCGCATCCAGCGCAGCTCACCACCCTGACCCGGCGCGCCGAACTCGCCGAGGAGCTGGGTATCGACGTGTTCTGCGTGATGCCGTTCACCCAGGACTTCATGAAGCTCACCCCGTCCGGGTACGTCCACGATCTGCTGGTGGAACGCCTGCATGTCACCGAGGTCGTCGTCGGTGACAACTTCACCTTCGGCAAGAAGGCCGCGGGCACCGTCGACACCATGCGCGAACTCGGCGGCCGCTTCGGCTTCGAGGTCGACGGGGTCACCCTGCTCGGCGAGCACGCCGTCACCTTCTCCTCCACCTACATCCGCTCCTGCGTCGACGCCGGTGACATGACCGCGGCGGCCGAAGCGCTGGGCCGCCCGCATCGCGTCGAAGGCGTCGTCGTGCACGGCGACGGCCGTGGCCGCGGGCTCGGCTTCCCGACCGCCAACGTCGCCCCGCCGATGCACGCCGCGATCCCCGCCGACGGGGTGTACGCGGGCTGGTTCACCGTGCTCGGGCACGGCCCGGCCATCGGCACGGTCGAACCCGGTGAGCGCGCGATGGCCGCGATCTCGGTCGGCACCAATCCGACGTTCTCGGGCCGCTCGCGCACCGTGGAAGCGTTCGTCCTCGACGGTGAGGCCGACCTGTACGGCCAGCACGTGGCGGTCGACTTCGTCGAGCAGCTGCGCGGGATGCGCAAGTTCGACACCATCGACGACCTGGTCGAGGCCATGGGCCGCGATGTCGAGAACGCGCGCAAGGTCCTCACCGCCGCCGACGCCTGAGGGCCGCGTCAACCTGCCGCCACCCGTGGCGTAAAGTAGCTCCTCGGGTTTGCTGCGGTCCGCGGTGGCGCCCCTCCCGGGTAACCGGAACTTCGAGCGCGGAACTGAGAAATAGGAGTCGATGCCGCATGGCGCTGACCACTGAGCAGAAGTCGGCCATTCTGGCCGAATACGGCCTGCACGAGAAGGACACCGGCTCGCCGGAGGCGCAGATCGCGCTGCTGTCGAAGCGGATCTCGGACCTGACCGAGCACCTCAAGCAGCACAAGCACGATCACCACACCCGGCACGGCCTGCTGGCCCTGATCGGTCGTCGTCGCCGCCTGTCGAAGTACCTGCAGGCCAAGGACATCGAGCGTTACCGTTCGCTCATCGAGCGTCTCGGCCTGCGCCGCTGATCTGCTTCGACACGCCTCCTCGCTGAGGCGGTCGGCGAGTAGCCAATGGGAAGAAGTACACTTCTTCTCGTTGGCTATTCGTGTATTCGGGGACCATCGGGTTCCCGCGTGCACTACAACATGTGACAGCCGTGTGCATCCGTCCGCGTGGCGTCGGTCTTCGGTAGTGGCCTTTCGGCTGGCGTGTTCCTCACCGCCGTCGGGCTTCGATCGATGACCGCCTCCGCGTCGCCGCTTCCAAGGGGATACGGCCGGGTGCTGCGCGTGGCAGCCAGGAGGGTTTCCACGTGTCCGTGTCCGGTACGGCTGACGAATAGCCGGTTCGCGCCCACATGGTGCTGCGCTCCGGCGAGACGAGAGGTCGAGAGAAGAAAAATGACGCAGACAACTGAACGTACTTCGACTGCGGTCGAGGTCGAGCCCGGTGTTTTCGAGTCGGTCGCGCTGATCGACAACGGTAGCTTCGGCACCCGCACCATCCGCTTCGAGACCGGCCGTCTGGCCAAGCAGGCCGCCGGCTCCGTCGTCGCCTACCTGGACGACGAGACCATGCTGCTGTCGGCGACCACCGCCGGTAAGCACCCCAAGGACCAGTTCGACTTCTTCCCGCTGACGGTCGACGTCGAAGAGCGCATGTACGCCGCCGGCCGCATCCCCGGCTCGTTCTTCCGTCGCGAGGGCCGCCCCTCCACCGACGCGATCCTGACCTGCCGCCTGATCGACCGTCCGCTGCGCCCGTCGTTCGTCGACGGCCTGCGCAACGAGATCCAGGTCGTGGTCACCGTGCTGAGCCTGGACCCGCAGGATCTCTACGACGTGGTGGCCATCAACGCCGCCTCGGCGTCCACCCAGATCTCCGGCCTGCCGTTCTCCGGCCCGGTCGGCGGCGTGCGCGTCGCCCTGATCGGTGATCAGTGGGTCGCTTTCCCGACCGTCGAGCAGCTCGAGGGCGCCGTGTTCGACATGGTCGTCGCGGGCCGGGTCACCGAGACCGGTGACGTCGCCATCATGATGGTCGAGGCCGAGGCCACCGACAAGGTGATCGCGCTGATCGAGGACGGCGCGCAGGCGCCCACCGAGGCCGTCGTCGCCCAGGGCCTCGAGGCCGCCAAGCCGTTCATCGCCCGCCTGTGCCGCGCGCAGTCGGACCTGGCCGAGCTGGCCGCGAAGCCGACCGAGGAGTTCCCGCTCTTCCCGCCGTACGGCGCCGATGTGTTCGAGGCCGTCGAGGGCACCGCCAAGCGTGAGCTGAACGAGGCGCTGTCGATCGCCGACAAGCAGGCCCGCGAGGCCAAGATCGACGAGATCAAGGTCGAGGTGCTCGGTCGCCTCGGTGACGACTTCACCGGTCGCGAGAAGGAGCTGGGCGCCGCGTTCCGCTCGGTCACCAAGAAGCTGGTGCGTCAGCGCATCCTCACCGACGGCTTCCGCATCGACGGTCGCGGTCTGGCCGACATCCGTGAGCTCTCCGCCGAGGTCGACGTGATCCCGCGCGCCCACGGTTCGGCGATCTTCGAGCGTGGCGAGACCCAGATCATGGGCGTCACCACCCTGGACATGGTGAAGATGGCCCAGCAGGTCGACTCGCTCGGCCCGGAGACCTCCAAGCGCTACATGCACCACTACAACTTCCCGCCGTTCTCCACCGGCGAGACCGGCCGCGTCGGTTCGCCGAAGCGCCGCGAGATCGGCCACGGGGCGCTCGCCGAGCGTGCGCTGATGCCGGTGCTGCCCTCGCAGGAGGAGTTCCCCTACGCCATCCGTCAGGTCTCGGAGGCGCTGAGCTCCAACGGCTCCACCTCGATGGGTTCGGTCTGTGCCTCGACCCTGTCGCTGCTCAACGCCGGTGTGCCGCTGAAGGCGCCGGTCGCCGGTATCGCCATGGGCCTGGTGTCGGACACCGTCACCAACGACAAGGGTGAGGACGAGGTCCGCTACGTCGCGCTGACCGACATCCTCGGCGCCGAGGATGCCTTCGGCGACATGGACTTCAAGGTTGCCGGTACCCGTGACTTCGTCACCGCCCTGCAGCTGGACACCAAGCTCGACGGCATCCCCTCGCAGGTGCTGGCCGGTGCGCTGAACCAGGCGCACGACGCCCGCACCACCATCCTGGACGTGATGGCCGAGGCCATCGCCACCCCGGACGAGATGAGCCCGTACGCCCCGCGCGTCACCGCGATCAAGATCCCGGTCGACAAGATCGGTGAGGTCATCGGCCCCAAGGGCAAGATGATCAACCAGATCACCGAGGACACCGGCGCCAACATCTCCATCGAGGATGACGGCACCGTGTTCGTCGGTGCGACCGACGGCCCGTCGGCGCAGGCCGCGATCGACGCGATCAACGCGATCGCCAACCCGCAGCTGCCGAAGGTCGGCGAGCGCTTCCTGGGCACGGTCGTCAAGACCACCGCCTTCGGCGCGTTCGTCTCGCTGCTGCCGGGCCGTGACGGCCTGGTGCACATCTCCAAGCTGGGCAGCGGCAAGCGCGTGGCCAAGGTCGAGGACGTGGTCAACGTCGGCGACAAGCTGCGCGTGGAGATCGCCGATATCGACAACCGCGGCAAGATCTCGCTGGTCCCCGTCGAGGAGGAGACGGCCGAGGCCGCCGCTCCCGCCGAGGAGACCGCCGCCGCGGAGTAAGCCCGCGGTAGCTTCACCACCTGCCGAAACCCCTCGCCGTATCGCACGGCGGGGGGTTTCGTCGTGTCCGGGCAGCCGCGGCCACGGAAAAGTGGTGGGAATCACTGCGATGCAACGGTGATGCAACGTTGTTTCACATAGTGTTGCCCGACACAGCGTGCGGCTGTGCCGACAGCCGTCACGTCGCCTCGGGAGCGATGTGATGCCCCGCTGTCCACTCGGCGTATGCGGTCGGATTGCTGGACCGTTCTCAGCGCCGGGAAACCGAGTCTTCGCGTCGAGATTTTGACTGAATCTGGTCCGGTTTATTAGCGGACCGCCTACGCTTCTCCTCGTCTGCTGGTGCGGGTGTCAGGTGTCGTGGTTTGACGATGGAGGTCGGGAGATAACCGAGTCATAGCTGGTTGCATGGCGGCGAACCGGGTCGCTTCGATCGTGTCATAGCCGATCGCACTCGATTCCGGTATGAGAGGGCGGATTTCGGGCAGGGTGCCCGAGGTTGGCCGCCCGGCGCCGATCCCGTCACCCCGGTGGGTCCGGGGAATTCCGAGAGTTGTTTTGCGGCCGTGTGGCGTCACCTGCGGTCGGTAGATGGAAGGCAGTCCAGATGACCAACACCACTCCGGCGCGCGGGGGAACAGAACAGCTGGCAGCGCTGGTGGCGACGGTCGCGGCGATGGAGCCGGCACGGATCGCGGTCGAGTTCGATGCGACCGCGGTGTCCTATGTCGATCTCGATGCCCAGCTCACCCTGATGGCCGAGCTGACCGGTGGCGCACTGGATCCGGAAACGCTCGTGCAGGTCGTGCTCGCCGAGCTGTTCCCCGGTGTGGTCGACGCGGCCGATGGGACGTTCGGTGTGCTGCTGGATTCGCTGGCGCGCGATGCCATGGCGGCGCTGGGTGTGGAGTTGCCGGCGCCGGGTCAGGCGCCGACCTTGGTCGACCGGTTCGCCGAGCAGCTGGCCCGCACGCCCGACGGTGTCGCGGTGCAGTTCGGCGCCGAGACGCTGACCTATGCCGAATTCGACGCCAGGGTGCGGGTGCTGGCGGGGCGGCTGGTCGCGCTCGGTGTGGGGCCCGAAGCGCTGGTCGGGTTGGCGATGCGGCGCAGTGTGGAGTTGATCGTCGCCGTGCACGCGATCGTGCGCGCGGGTGGCGCGTATGTGCCGCTGGATCCGGATCACCCGGTGGATCGGCTGCATTACGTCCTCGAGGTGGCGCGGCCGGTCGTGGTGGTGACCCGCGCGTGCGATGAGCCGGATCTGAACGGCGCCCCGGTCCTGCGCACCGACGAGATCGACTGGACGGCGCCGCCCGCCGAGGTGGCGGGCGGTGCGCAGGCGGGCAACACCGCCTATGTCATCTTCACCTCGGGTTCCACCGGCAGGCCCAAGGGCGTGGCCGTCACGCACGGCGCGATCGTGGCGAACCTGGACTGGCGGCAGCGGTGCTACGCGATGACCGCCGCCGACGTGGTGCTGCAGAAGACGCCCTACACCTTCGACGTGTCGGTGTGGGAACTGTTCTGGCCCTTGCAGGTCGGTGCGCGGCTCGTGGTCGCCGAACCCGGCCGCCACGGTGATCCCGGCTATCTGGCCGGGCTGATCGCCGAGCGTCGGGTGAGCGTCACCCACTTCGTGCCGTCCATGCTGGCCGCCTTCGTCGGTGAGCTGGCCGAGGCCACCGCGCCGGTGGATCTGTCCTCGCTGCGGATGGTGTTCGCCTCCGGTGAGGCGCTGCCCGCCGCCACCGCCGCGCGCCTGCGCAAGCTGTCGGCGACCGCGCTGCACAACCTGTACGGACCCACCGAGGCGGCGGTCGATGTCACCGCGCACGAGGTGACCGCCGCCGACGAGGTGTCGGTGCCGATCGGTGGCCCCGCCGACGACACCGGGCTGCTGGTGCTCGACGAGAACCTCGATCAGGTGCCCGCCGGGGTGGTGGGCGAGCTGTATCTCGCGGGGGTGCAGCTGGCGCGCGGCTATGTGGCCCGGCCGGGCCTGACCGCCGACCGCTTCGTCGCCAACCCGTTCGGCCAGCCCGGCGAGCGCATGTACCGCACCGGTGACCTGGTGCGGCAGTTGCCCGGTGGTGACGAGCTGGAATACCTGGGACGCACCGACTTCCAGGTGAAGCTGCGCGGTCTGCGGATCGAGCTCGGGGAGATCGAGGCCGTGCTGGCCGCGCATCCCCGGGTCGGCAATGCGGCGGTGGTGCTGCACCGGCACGCGGCCGGTGAGGCGCTGGTCGGTTATGTGGTGAGCGTCGACGGCGAGGAGCTGGATTCCGCCGAGCTGGCCGCGCACGCGAAGACGTCGATGCCGGAGTACATGGTGCCTTCGCTGCTGGTGCAGCTGCCTGCCATGCCGATCAATGCCAGCGGCAAACTGGACCGGAAAGCCCTGCCGGAACCTGATTTCCGGGCCGCGGCGGCCGAGTTCCGGGAACCGCGGACCGCCACCGAACGTGTCGTGGCCGCGCTGTTCGGTGAACTGCTCGACGTCGAGACCGTCGGCCTGGACGACGACTTCTTCCGCCTCGGCGGTAATTCGCTCATCGCCACCCGTGCCATCGCCCGTCTGCAGGCGAATTTCGGTGTGCGCGTCGATGTCAGGGACTTCTTCGACAGTCCGACGGTCGCGGTGCTCGCCAAGCTGGTCGAAGGTGGCGTCACCGACGATCGGCCCGCCCTGGTCGCCGGTCCTCGGCCCACCGTGCTGCCGCTCTCGCCCGCCCAGCAGCGGATGTGGTTCCTGAACCGGTTCGATCCGGAGACCGGGGCCTACAACATCCCGATCGCGGTCCGGTTGTCCGGGGCGCTCGATCTTGATGCTCTGCGCGCCGCGGTCGGCGATCTGATCACCCGCCACGAGGTGCTGCGCACGGTGTACCCGGAGGTCGACGGGGTCGGCACGCAGTATGTGCTGACACCCGCGCAAGCTTTCGAATCGCTGGCCGCCGGCTCGAACTCGGGCATCATCGCTGCCGGCGATGTCGCCCTGGTTACTACGCCGGACGCAGTCGACTCGCTGGCGGGGGAGGAAGGCGCGCTGCCCACCGGGATGTCCGCGCTTTCGGGGGTGCTTGCCCCTGTCAGCGTTGGGGCTCACGAACTTCCGGATGTTCTGGCCGGTGTGATCCTGGGTGGTTTCGATGTGACCGCGGCCCCGCCGCTGCGGCCGCGGTTGTACGAGGTCGACGGTGACCACGTGCTGGTGCTGGTGGTGCACCACATCGCTTCGGACGGCTGGTCCGCCGGTCCGCTGGTGCGCGACACCATGGCCGCCTACTACGCGCGCTCCGAGGGGATCGCGCCCGAGTGGGCGCCGCTGCCGGTGCAGTACGCCGACTACACGCTGTGGCAGCGGGCCGTGCTCGGTGCGGAAGACGATCCCGATTCGCGGGCCGGGCGCGAGATCGCGTTCTGGCGAGGTGCGCTGGCCGGGCTGCCGGACGAGTCGAGCCTGCCGACCGATCGGCCCCGTCCCGCCGTCGCGTCGATGCGGGGACGCCGGGTCGAGTTCGACTTGGACGCAGACCTGGTGGCGGGGCTGAATGCTGTCGCGGCCGAACACGGCGCGACGCTGTTCATGGTGCTGCACGCCGCGCTGTCGGTGCTCCTCGCGCGCCTGTCGGGTAATGCCGACGTCGCGATCGGCAGCCCCGTCGCCGGGCGCGGCGCCGCCGAACTCGACGATGTCATCGGCATGTTCGTCAACACCGCGGTCCTGCGTACCGAGGTGCGCGGCGAAGAGTCCTTCGCCGAACTGCTCGGCCGGGTCCGCGCCGACGACCTGGCGGCCTTCGATCACACCACCTTGCCCTTCGAGCGGTTGGTCGAGGTGCTCGCACCGCCGCGTTCGGCCGGTCGGCACCCCCTGTTCCAGGTCGCACTGTCACTGCTGAACCTGCCGCCGACAACCTTCGAGCTGCCCGGCCTGCGCGCCGCCGCCGTCGACCTGCCCTACGACATCGAGAAGTTCGATCTCTCGGTGACGTTGCGTGAGTCCGGCACCGGTCTGTCCGGCGAGTTCTCCTACGCCACAGATCTGTTCGACGAGGCCACCGTCGCGCGGATGGTGCGCCGGTTCACCGGGCTGCTCGCCGCGGTCGCCTCCGCACCGGACACGGCCGTCGCGGACCTGCCGCTGCTGATCGACGCCGAACTCGCTGAGCTGACCAGCCGCAGTGGCGGCCCGTCCGACCCGTCCCCGCTGCTGCCGCAGGTGCTGACCCGCGCGGCCGCCGATTCCACCGCGATCGCGGTCCGTGACGGCGCGCGCACCCTCACCTACGGCGAACTCGACGCCGCGTCCTCCCGGCTCGCCGCGCACCTGACCGGCCTCGGCGTCGGTGCGGGTGACCTTGTCGCCGTGAGTATTCCGCGCTCGGCCGACTCCGTGATCGCCGTCTGGGGCGTCATCAAGTCCGGCGCCGGTTTCCTCCCCGTCGACCCGAATTACCCGGCGGACCGCATCACGCACATGCTGTCGGATTCCGGTGCGGCAGTTGGTATCACGGTTGACACTGTGGGCGCCGACCTGCCTGCCACGGTGGACTGGCTCGCCCTCGACCCCGCTGCGGCCGACGTCGACCTGGTGGAATCCGATACTGCACTTCCTGGTTCGAAGTCTGCTGCCAGTGGCACCGAGTCGTCGGCCAACCGTCGTGCCGTGGATCCGCTGGATCCCGCCTATGTCATCTACACCTCCGGGACCACCGGTCTGCCCAAGGGCGTGGTGATTCCGCACCGTGCGGTTGCCGCGTATCTGCCGGTGCAGGCGGGGCGGTACCTGGCGTCGGCGGATGCGCGGGTGCTGCACGTCGCGTCGCCGTCGTTCGATATTTCGGTGGCCGAGCTGCTGCTGACGGTCACCGAGGGCGCGACCATGGTCGTCGCCCCGGCCGGGGTGTTCGGTGGCGCGGAGCTGGGTGAGCTGCTGCGGTCCGAGCGGGTGACCCATGTGATCATCACCCCGTCGGCGCTGGCCACGGTGAACCCGGAGGGGCTCGACGACCTGCGCGTGGTGGTCGTCGGTGGTGAGGCGTGCCCGGCGGAGCTGGTGGCGCGGTGGACCGCCGCGATTCCGGGGCTCGTCTTCCGCAACGGTTACGGCCCGACCGAGACGACCATCGTCACCAATATCAGCGAACCCCTCACCGCGACAACGCCGATCACGCTGGGCGCCCCGGTGGAAGGCACCACCGAACTGGTGCTCGACGAGCGGCTGCGTCCCGTCCCGGCCGGTGTGGTCGGCGAGCTGTACATCGCCGGTCCGCAGCTGGCCCGCGGCTACCACCGCAGGCCCGCGCTGACCGCGGGCCGGTTCGTCACCAACCCCTACGGTGCGCCGGGGGAGCGGATGTACCGCACCGGCGACACCGTGCGCTGGGTGCGGACCGAGCGCTCCTGGGATCTGGAATACCTGGGCCGCAACGATTTCCAGGTGAAGGTGCGCGGCTTCCGGATCGAGCTCGGCGAGATCGACGCCGTCCTCGCCCGGCACGCCGCGGTAGACTTCGCCGCGACCATCGGGCACCGCACCGACGCGGGCGCGACCGTGCTGGTGTCGTACGTGGTACCGGTCGACGGCGCGACCATCGACGCCGCGACACTCATCGCGCACGCCGCCGCCCACCTGCCCGCCCATATGGTGCCCGCCGCGATCGTGGCCCTCGACGCCGTCCCGCTGACCCCTGTCGGCAAGCTCGACCGCGCCGCGCTGCCCGCCCCGGTCTTCGAAGCCGCCGCCTACCGCGCACCGCAGACGCCGACCGAGCAGGTCGTCGCCGCCGCCTTCGCCGAGGTCCTGGGCTTTGAACGGGTCGGCCGCGACGACGACTTCTTCGATCTGGGCGGCACCTCGCTGCTGGCGACCCGCCTCATGGCCCGCCTCGGCGCCGACCTCGACACCCGCATCCCGGTCCGCCAGCTCTTCGACACCACCACCGTCCTGACCCTCGCCGCGGCCGCGGACCGACTGCGCGGCACCGGCTCCGGACCCGCCCTCGTCGCAGGAACCCGACCCGACCCGCTGCCACTGTCGCCCGCCCAGCAGCGCATGTGGTTCCTCAACCGCTTCGACCCGGGTTCGGCCACCGACAACATCCCGATGGCCGTGCGCCTCACCGGCGCCCTCGACATCGCCGCCCTGCAGGCCGCCCTCGTCGATGTACTGGACCGGCACGAAGTTCTGCGCACCCGCTACCCTGAGCGCGACGGCCACGCGATCGCCGAAATCCTGCCCGCCGCAGGCCTGGTCCCGGATGTCCTCCCGCAGATCGTCACCGCGGAGGCGCTGCCGGACGCGGTCCGCGCCTTCGCCGCCACCGGCTTCGATCTCGCCCTCGACGCGCCGATCCGGGCGATTCTGCTGCGCGTCGCCGACGCGGCGGGGACGACAGTCCCTACTGCCGGCTTCGCGTGGGATCGTGCGGACTCGCCGGGGTCAGATGGTTCCGCAGGCCGTGCCGTGTCGCAGCTCCATGCGCGCTCCCTCGAGCCCGGGTATGTGCTCGTGATCGTGTTGCATCACATTGCCGCTGACGGGTTCTCGTTCGGCCCGCTCATCCGGGACGTGCTCACCGCCTACAGTGCGCGGGCCGTGGGGGAGGCGCCGCAGTGGGCGCCGTTGAGTGTGCAGTACGCCGACTACGCGGTGTGGCAGCATGCGGTGCTCGGTGATGCCGCTGATCCGGAATCGACAGCGGCGCAGCAGCTGTCGTTCTGGGCGGATGCGCTGGCCGGTGTGCCGGAGCAGCTGGAATTGCCGACCGACCGGACGAGGCCCGCGGTCGCGTCGCGGCGTGGTGCGCTGCACGCGATCGACATCGATGCCGAAACACACAGTGCGCTCGCCGAATTCGCTCGTGCGCAGGGTGTCACGGTGTTCATGGCGGCCCACGCCGTGTTCGCCGTCCTGCTGGCACGACTGTCGGCGACCACCGATATCGCGATCGGCACGCCGGTGTCGGGGCGTGGTGATCGGGCGCTCGACGACCTGGTCGGCATGTTCGTCAACACTCTCGTGCTGCGCACCGAGGTGGCCCCTGCCGCCTCGTTCACCGAGCTGCTGGCCCGGGTGCGCGAGACCGATCTCGCGGCCTTCGGCCATGCCGACGTGCCGTTCGAGCGGCTCGTCGAGGTGCTGGATCCGGTCCGCTCCACCGCCCGCAATCCGCTGTTCCAGGTGATGCTGTCCCTCAACGAGGACACCCCGCGCACCCTCACCCTGCCCGGTCTCGCGGTGGCAGGATTCGACCTGCCCACCGGCGTCGCCAAGTTCGACCTCGAACTCACCCTCACCGAGCACCGCGACGACAACGGCGCCCCCGCGGGCCTGACCGGTGCTTTCCTCTACGCTACCGATCTGTTCGACGCCACCACCGTCGCCGGTTTCGCCACCCGCCTGCGTCGCCTGCTCGACGGCGTCCTCGCCGACCCGGCCCGTCCGGTCGGCGACATCGACCTGCTGGACCCGCCCGAATCCACCGAGGTCCTGACCACCTGGAACGCCACCGACCTGGCCCTCGACTCCGCGGCCACGCTCGCGTCGCTGTTCACCGACCAGGTCGCCGCGACACCGGATGCCATCGCGGTGGTTGTCGACGTCGACCCGGCGGAGGATCGAGACCAGCACGTCACGGGTGCTCGGCAGACCTCGGGAGACCTGGGGCTCGTCGGTCGTCAGGTCGACGGTGAGCGCCGGTCCGCGGGTGACGGGCAGTCCGTTGGTCATCGGACGGACAAGGGTGCTCAGCCGGCGAGGGATGACCGGCAAACAGCGGGCGAGCGGCGGCCGGACGGACGCGGATTCGCCTCCGCGAGCGACTATGTCCTGGCGCTGACCTATGTCGAGTTCGCCAGTCGGGTCGCCAGACTGGCGCGGCACCTCATCGGTCTCGGCGCCGGACCGGGATCGGTGGTGGCAGTTGCCCTGCGGCGGGGCGTCGACCAGCTGGTCGCGGTGCATGCCGTGCTCGCGGCAGGTGCGGCGTATGTGCCGGTCGATCCGGATCATCCGGCCGACCGGACCGCATATGTGCTGGCGCAGACGGCACCGGTCTGCGTGCTGACCGCTACCGATCACGGTGTGGCCGTGGGTGAGTCGGTCGTCGAGATCGATGCGCTCGACCTGTCGGAGCTGTCGGATCAGCCGATCACCGACGACGAGCGGCTCGCCCCGCTGCGTCCGGATCACCTCGCCTATGTGCTGTTCACCTCCGGTTCGACCGGCAGGCCGAAGGGTGTGGCCGTGCCGCATCGGGCGGCACGGAACCAACTGCTGTGGTTGCAGCGGGAATACGCGCTCACCGGCGACGATGTCGTCCTGCAGAAGACACCGTTCACGTTCGACGCTTCGGTGTGGGAACTGTTGTGGCCGTTGCAGACCGGCGCGCGACTGGTCCTCGCCACCGCCGACGGACACCGCGATCCGGCCTACCTCGCCGCCGCCACGGCGCGGCACGGCGTGAGCGTCGTGCAGTACGTGCCGTCGGTGCTGGCCGCCGTGGTGGCCGAACCGGTGCAGCCGGATTCCCTGCGACTGGTCTTCGCCGGCGGTGAAGCACTGACCACCGAGCTGGCGCAGCGGGCGCGCACGGCCACCGGCGCGAGGGTGGTGAACCTGTACGGCCCCACCGAAACCGCCATCCAGGTCACCACCCACGAGGTGGGCACCGAGCAGACGGCCGCCGCACCGATCGGCTCGCCGGTCGCCAATACCCGCGTGTACGTGCTTGATTCGCGCCTGCGTCCCGTGCCCGCCGAAGTCCCCGGCGAGCTCTATGTCGCGGGGACCCAGCTGGCCGACGGCTACTACGGCCGCGCCGACCTCACCGCCGAACGCTTCGTCGCCGACCCGTTCGGCACCGGCGAGCGTCTCTACCGCACAGGGGACCTCGTCGCCTGGCGCACCAGCCCCGACGGTGCCGCCCTGCACTACCTGGGTCGCACCGACTTCCAGGTGAAGCTGCGCGGCCTCCGGATCGAACCCGCCGAAATCGAGGCCGCCCTCGCCACCGTCCCCGGCGTCGGCCGTGTCGCGGTCCTGGTCCGCTCCGACGACGACCGCCCGGACCAGCTGGTCGCCTACGTCGTCCCCACCACCAGCGGAACTGTTCTCGCCGGCCGTTCTGTCGGCGTGACCGAGTCGTCGGCACGTGTCGTGCCGACGACGCTGTCGCCCGCTGACCTCGATGCCGCTGTCGCGGCGGTGTTGCCGTCGTACATGGTGCCCGGCGCCTACGTCTTCCTGGAGGCGCTGCCGATCAACAGTTCCGGCAAGCTCGATCGGCGGGCACTGCCCGCGCCGGAACTGCCGGAGCGCGACTACCGCGAACCTGTCACCGCCACCGAGCGGATCGTCGCCGCGACGTTTGCCGGAGTCCTCGGTCTCGACCGGGCCGGTGCCGACGACGACTTCTTCGCACTCGGCGGCAACTCACTGCTCGCCACCCAGGTGGCCGCGCGGCTCGGCGCGGCACTGGATGCCAGGGTGCCGGTGCGGGAACTGTTCGAGGCGAGCACTGTCGAGGGGCTCGCGGTGCGGTTGGACGCGCTGCGTGGCACCGGCAGCAGGCGGGGGCCGGTGGCGGGGCAACGGCCGCAGCGCATTCCGTTGTCGCCCGCGCAGCAGCGGATGTGGTTCCTGCACCGGTTCGATCCGGACTCGGCGGCGTATCACATCCCGGTCGCGATCCGGCTCAGCGGCGAGCTCGACACTGCCGCGCTGCGTGGTGCGCTCGGGGATTTGATCGCCCGGCACGAGACGCTGCGCACCACCTATCCCGAATTCGACGGGCAGGCAACGCAACTCGTCGGCACACCGTTCGTGCCTGAACTCGCCGTCACCGACACAGCCCCTGATGAGGTCCACGAAGCGGTAGTCGCCGTCCTCGACGGCGGCTTCGACATCACCTCCGAGGTACCCGTGCGCGCCGCACTGCTGCGGGTCGCGCCGACAGAGCACGTGCTGGTGCTGGTCGTGCACCACATCGCCGCCGACGGCTGGTCGATGGGCCCGCTGACCCGCGATCTGGTCGCCGCCTATGCCGCGCGCGCGGCGGGCACCGAGCCGCAGCTGCCCGCCCTGGCCGTGCACTACGCCGACTACGCGCTGTGGCAGACCGAGGGGCTCGGCAGCGCCGACGACCCCGACGCGCCGCTGGCACACCAGCTCGCCTACTGGACGGACCGTCTCGCCGGTCTCCCCGACGTCCTCACGCTGCCCGCCGACCGCCGCAGGCCCCTGGTCGGCTCGAATCGGGGCGCCACCTTCACCGCCACCCTCGACGCCGAGCTGCACCGGCGGATCGAGGAGCTGGCCCGCGCGCAGCGCGCCACGCCGTTCATGGTGTTGCACGCCGGACTCGCGGTGCTGCTGGCGCGGTTGTCCGCGGGCACCGACATCGTCGTCGGCACACCGGTCGCCGGTCGCGGGCACCGTGAACTCGACGACATCGTCGGCATGTTCGTCAACACCCTCGTGTTGCGCGCGAAGGTGCCGTCGGACGCACGCTTCAGCGAGTTGCTCGACGAGATCCGTGCGGGTGACCTCGACGCCTTCGACCATGCCGACGTGCCGTTCGAAAGCCTCGTCGACGCGCTGAATCCCGCGCGCTCACAAGGATATTCGCCGCTGTACCAGGTGTCGCTGGCCCTGCAGAACCAGCGCACCACCGCGTTCGAACTGCCCGGCCTGACCCTGTCGGGGCTGACTCTTCCGGACGCGCCGATCGAAGTGGATCTGGACTTCACCTTCGTCGATCACTACGCCGCCGACGGCACGGCAGACGGTCTCGACCTCGAACTGCGCTACGCCACCGATCTTTTCGACGCCGACACCATCGCGACCCTGTTCGGGATGCTCGAGCGCGTGCTGCGCGCCGCGGTCACCGAACCGGGAACCGCCGTCGGTGACCTTCCCCTGCTCGACGACACCGCGCGCACGGCGCTGCTGGCAGGCCCGCACGGAGACGTCGAACCGCTCGACTCGGCTCTCGCCGAACTCGGCATCCGCGCCCCGCTGGCCGCGCACCTGCTCGACGCGGCGGCCGCCCGCGATCCACACGCCGTCGCCGCCGTCTTCGAAGGCGAGGAAATCACCTACGGCGCGCTCGCCGCCCGCGCGAACCGCTTCGCGCGCAGGCTCGTCGACTGCGGCGTCGGCCCGGAGACCCCGGTCGCCGTCGCCGTGCCGCGTGGCATCGAGCTGCTGGTCGTGTTGCACGGTGTGCTCGCCGCCGGTGGCGTGTACGTGCCGATCGACCCGGCCCAGCCCGCCGACCGCATCGGGCATGTGCTCGAGACCGCGGCACCGCGACTGGTCGTCGCCGCGTCGGCGGGTGATCTCGACCATGTCGACAGCGGCATCCGATCCGCCACGGCCTCAGTTCATTTCGCGGCCGCCTCGCGGTCCGGTTTCCCGGTACTGACTGTCGCGCAGCTCGAGGACCCGGCCCAGCCGCCCGTCGCGAGCGGCCCGGTCACCGACGCCGAACGACTCGCGCCGCTGCACCCGGCGCACCCGGCCTATGTGCTGTTCACCTCCGGCTCGACCGGCCTGCCCAAGGGCGTGCTGATCTCGCACCTGGCCGTGGTCAACGAACTGTGCTGGCTGCGTGGCGAATACGACCTGACGTCGGAAGACCGGCTGTTGCAGCGCGCGCCGCTGACCTTCGACGTCTCGCTGTGGGAACTGCTGTGCCCGGCACTGCTCGGCGCCACCCTGGTCCTGCTGCGGCCCGGCGGCCACCTCGACCTGGCCTACCAGGCGCGCGTGGTGCGCGAACAGCGCGTCACCGTCGTCGAATTCGTGCCGTCGGTCCTGGCCGCCATGCTCGCCGAAGGGCTCGCCGACGACCTGGCCGGTTTGCGGATGCTGCACCTCGGCGGTGAGGAACTGCCGGCCGCGCTGGCGGCGACCGTGCTCGACACCGTTCCCGCCGAACTGCACAACACCTACGGGCCCACCGAGGTGACGATCACCAGCACCTTCCAGCACATCACCGCGCCGGTCGAGCAGACCGAGCTGCCGATCGGCAGGCCGACCTGGAACGTGCGCGCCTACGTCCTCGACGAACGGCTGCACCCGGTGCCCACCGGTGTCGCGGGTGAGCTGTATCTGGCGGGCGACCAGCTCGCCCGCGGCTACCTGGGCAGGCCGGACCTGACCGCCGACCGCTTCGTCGCCGATCCGTTCGCACCGGAAAGCGATGGTGCGACGGGCGCGCGCTCCGCTGCTGGGGCTGCGGTCGGTGCGCGCATGTACCGCACCGGCGACCTGGTGCGCCGCGACCGCTCGGGCGCGTTGGTGTACCTGGGCCGCAACGACTTCCAGGTCAAGATCCGGGGACTGCGGATCGAGCTGGGTGAGATCGAGGCCGCCCTCGGTGAGGCTCCCGGCGTCACCCACGCGACCGTGGTACCCGCGACCGACGACGCGGGCCGTCAGTGCCTGGTGGCCTACGTCGCCGGTGACGTCGATGCCGCCGTGGTGCGCGCGCACGTCGTGGGCCGGGTGCCCGCGTACATGGTGCCCGCCCACCTCGTGGTGCTCGACACCGTTCCGCTCAACTCCGCGGGCAAACTGGACCGCTCGGCGCTACCGGCCGCCGACCTGTCCGTCACCACCGCCTACTTGGCACCGCGACCGGGCGCGCAGACCGCGCTCGCTGCTGTAGTGGGCGATCTGCTCGGACTGGCGCGGGTCGGCGCCGACGACGATTTCTTCGCGATCGGCGGCAACTCCCTGCTCGCCATGCGACTCGTCGCCCGTGCCAATGCGGCGCTGGGCAGCGCGCTCGACGTGCGCGACGTCTTCGACGCCCCGACCGTCGCCGGTCTCGCCGAACGCGCCGTCGACCGCAGCGAACAGCTGCCGCCACTGACCGTGGCCGACCCGCGCCCGGACCGTATTCCGCTGTCGCTGGCCCAGACCCGCCTGTGGCTGCTGAACCGGATCGACCCCGACTCGGCCGTCTACACCCTGCCGATCGCCCTGCGCCTGACCGGCGAGCTGGACACCGATGCGCTGTGGGCCGCGCTGGGCGATGTGCTCGCGCGGCATGAATCGCTGCGGACCGTCTTCCCGGAAGACGCAGAGGGGCCGACCCAAGTTGTCCTCCCGGTCGACCGGGTACTGCCGGTCGCCGTCGTCCGCGAGGTCGTCGAAGCGGACCTGGCCGACGCGGTGCGCGAGATCGTCGGGGCGGGCTACGACCTGACGAGCCAGCCACCGGTGCGCGCCGCGCTGTTCCGGCGAACGAGCACTGACGGACAGCCGACGGCCGGCCACGTCGCTGCCGTGCGTAACGGTGTTTTCCTCGATGGTGCTGTAGCAGAAGGCGCCCCGCACAACAGCGCCGTGTCCAACGGTGTTGTTCGCGATGTTGCGGTGGCCAGCGGTGTCGTGCCCGAGGATGCGGCGGCCGATGGTGTCGTGCCGGATCACGCAGTGGCCGATCGTGTCGTAACCGGACTGCGCAACGGTGCTGTGCCCAGCGGTGTCCTTCGCGACGATGCGGTAGCCGAAAGCGTTGCGATGCGTGACGTGCGCGGCGCAGGGTTGCGGTCCGGTGAGGCGGTGCAGGACGTCGAGCACGTGCTGGTGCTCGCGGTGCATCACATTGCGGCCGATGGTGTGTCGACGACGCCGTTGGCCCGGGATCTGATCACGGCGTATGCCGCTCGGAGTGCCGGCCGTGCGCCGGTGTGGGAGCCGTTGCCGGTGCAGTATCCCGACTTCACGTTGTGGCAGCACGCGGTGCTCGGTGATGCCGCGGATCCGTCGTCGCGGCTGGCGCGGCAGCTGGCGCATTGGCGGGACGAATTGGCCGGGCTTGCACCGGCTTTGGAGCTGGCGACTGATCGGCCGCGGCTTGCTGTGCGTACGGGTGTGGGCGGGTCCGTCGGGTTCGAGGTGCCTGCCGGTGTGGTGGCCGGGATCGAGGAGCTGGCGCGTCGCCATGGCGTGTCCACGTTCATGGTGGTGCACGCGGCGTTCGCGGTGCTGCTGTCGCGGCAGGGTGCGGGTGCCGACATCGTGGTGGGTACACCGGTGGCGGGACGGGCCGATGCCGCGCTGGACGATCTCGTCGGCATGTTCGTCAACACGCTGGTGCTGCGGACCACGGTCGACGGTGGTGCCGGGTTCGCCGATCTGCTCGCGCGGGTGCGGGCCGCCGATCTGCGGGCGTTCGCGCATGCCGATCTGCCGTTCGAGCGGCTGGTCGACGAACTGAATCCGGTGCGGTCGACGGCGTATTCGCCGATCGTGCAGGTGATGCTGGCGTTCGAGCACCGCGACGACACCACCATCGAGCTACCCCGTCTGCGGATCGGCGAGTTCGCTCTGCCCGCCGCCACGACCCAGTTCGATCTGTCGCTGGCGATCAACGAGATCGCCGGTGCGGCAGGCGAACCCGGTCTGCGTGGCTGGCTGCGTTACGCCACCGATCTGTTCGACGCCGACACGGTCACCGCGTTCGGCGAGCGCTTCGTGCGCATTCTCGTGGCAGTCGTCGCCGACGACACCACGCCCGTCGGCGAGATCGACCTGCTCGATGCCGCCGAGACCGCCCAGCTGGCGGCGTGGAACGACACCGCGGCGCCGCTGGACACCGAGGCGACGCTCGTCTCGATGTTCGCCGCGCAGGCCCGGCGCACACCTGACGCCGTCGCTCTCGAATTCGAGGGTGAGCGGATCACATACGGCCAGTTCGCTGTTCGGGTCGCCAGGCTGGCGCGGATGCTGATCGCCGAAGGGGTCGGCCCCGGCGCCCTCGTCGGTGTCGGACTGCGCCGCAGCATCGACCTGCTGGTCGCCGTCTACGCGGTGCAGGCCGCGGGCGCGGCCTATCTGCCGCTGGACCCCGACCATCCGGCCGACCGGATCGCCGACGTCCTCGCCACCGCCGAGCCGGTGTGCGTGTTGGCAGCGGACGATTTCCCGGCCATCGATACCCGCACTGTCGACCCCGCCGGTCTGGACCTCTCCAGGTTCGCCGGCGGTCCGGTCACCGACGCCGACCGGATCCGGCCGCTGCGTGGCGCCGACCTGGCCTACGTCCTGTTCACCTCGGGCTCGACGGGCAAGCCGAAGGGTGTCGCGGTCAGCCACACCGCGATCGTCAACCGCCTGGTCTGGATGCAGGACACCTATCGGCTCGACGCCGCCGACACGGTGCTGCAGAAGACGCCGATCACCTTCGACGTGTCGGTGTGGGAACTGTTCTGGCCCTTGCAGATCGGCGCCACCCTGGTGATCGCCCGTCCCGACGGCCACCGCGACCCCGCCTACCTGGCCGAGGTGATCACCCGCACCGGCGTCGGAGTCGCGCACTTCGTGCCGTCGATGCTGGCCGCGTTCCTCGCCGAACCCCTCGCCGCCGACTGTGTGTCGCTGCGGCAGGTGTTCGCCTCCGGTGAGGCGCTGCCTGCCGCCGACGCGCAACGGTTGCGCGCGCTGGTGCCCGGGGTGGCCGTGCACAACCTGTACGGACCGACCGAGGCCGCCGTCGACGTGACCTTCCATGAGGTCACCGACGCCGACACCGTCACCGTGCCGATCGGCGCGCCCGTCGCCAACACCGCCCTGCACGTGCTCGACGCCCGCCTGCGGCCCGTGCCGGTCGGCACACCCGGCGAGCTCTACCTCGCCGGTGTCCAGCTGGCCCGCGGCTACCTGGCCCGCCCCGACCTCTCGGCGGATCGCTTCGTCGCCAACCCGTACGGCACACCCGGCGCACGCATGTACCGCACCGGCGACCTCGTCGTCCGCACCCGCACCGGCGAACTGGAATACCTGGGCCGCACCGACTTCCAGGTCAAACTGCGCGGCCTGCGCATCGAACTCGGCGAGATCGAAGCCGTCCTCGCCGGCCTCGACACCGTCGACCGTGCGGTGGTCACCGTCCGCGACGACGGCACCGGCGACTACCTCACCGCCTACCTCGTCCCCGCCAGCGCGGACGGCACCCACCACTTGCCCGCCGCCGCCACTGCGGTAGCTGTCGGCACCGTTGCTGTAGCGGTTGACGATGTGGCCAGCCGGTCGGACGCGGCGGCGACTGCGGCTGCTGTGGCACCCGACGCTGCCTACGCCGAGGTGGTTACCCAGTCGGACACTGTCGGGGGGATGGCCGCTGGGGTGGCCACCGCCACCACTGGTCGCGTGATCGATCTCGACGTGGTGAAAGCTGCTCTGCAGCAAGCGCTTCCGGCGTACATGGTGCCGACTGCCTTCGTGGTTCTCGATGCGCTGCCGGTGAACGCCTCCGGCAAGCTCGATCGGCGCGCACTGCCTGCGCCGGAGCTGGCGGTTCGCGAATTCCGTGCTCCCGCAACGCCGTCGGAGCAGGTGGTGGCCGGTGTTCTTGCCGAGGTGCTCGGGCTCGACCAGGTCGGCGCGGACGACGACTTCTTCGATCTCGGTGGTAACTCGCTCATCGCGACTCGCGTTGCCGCTCGGCTCGGGGCGGCGCTAAATCGGCAGGTGCCGGTGGCGCGGATCTTCGAGGCGCCCGTGGTGGCTGCACTGGCTGCGGCTCTCGACAGTGCCGAGGGCGTGGCCCGGCTGGCGCTCGTGGCGGGGGAGCGGCCCGCAGCCATCCCGCTCTCGCCCGCGCAGCAGCGCATGTGGTTCCTCAACCGGTTCGATCCCGACTCGGCCGGGTACAACGTGCCGATCGCGGTGCGCCTGAGCGGTGCGCTCGATATCGATGCCCTCGCCGCGGCTGTCGGCGATCTCGTCGAGCGGCACGAAGTGCTGCGGACGTATTACCCGGAGACCGCCGACGGCCCGGTGCAGCAGATCCTGCCCGCTGCCGAAGCCGGTGTCGCCCTTCGGGTTCGCGAGACCTCGGCCGATCAGGTCGTGGCGGCGGTGACCGCATTGGCCGCCACGACGTTCGATGTCACCGCCGGGGTGCCGTGGCAGGTCGTGCTCTACCGGATCACCGACGAAGAAGCCGTCCTGGCCATGGTCGTGCACCACATCAGCGCCGACGGTTCGTCCGTGCCGCCGCTGGTGCGCGACCTGATGACCGCCTACCTGGCCCGCCGCGACGGCACCGCGCCGCGGTGGACACCGCTGCCGGTGCAGTACGCCGACTACGCACTGTGGCAGCGAGCCGTGCTCGGTGACGAAGCCGACCCCACCTCGGTGGCCGCCCGCCAGCTCGACTTCTGGCGTGGCGAACTCGCCGACCTGCCGGACGAGCTCGCCCTGCCGCTGGACCGGCCGCGTCCGGCCGTGCGCACTCTCGCGGGTGCCACGGTGCCGGTCACCCTGGATGCCGCCACCCATGCCCGGCTCAGCGAGCTGGCCAGGGAATCCGGCGCCACGCTGTTCATGGTCGTGCACACCGCGTTCGCGGCACTGCTCGGACGGCTCTCGGGCAGCGCCGACATCACCGTCGGCACCCCGGTCGCCGGGCGCGGTGAGGCGGCGCTGGAAGACCTGATCGGCATGTTCGTCAACACGCTGGTGTTCCGTACCCGCCTGGTCGAGGGGGAGACGTTCGCGCAGTTGCTGGCCCGTCAGCGCGCCACCGACCTCGCGGTCTACGCCAATGCCGACGTGCCTTTCGAGCGGCTCGTGGAGGTGCTGGACCCGGCCCGCTCCACCGCCCGGCACCCGCTGTTCCAGGTCGGCTTCTCCTTCCAGAACTTCGAGCGCGCCGAACTGGCGCTGCCCGGAATCACCGTGTCCGGTCTGGACACCGACACCGAGCTGTCCCAGTTCGACCTGCACCTGATCGTCAGCGACGAGTACACCGACGGTGTCGCCGCGGGTGTCACGGGCGTGCTCACCTACGCCCACGACGTGTTCGACACCGAGACCGCCGTGGCGATCGCGGGCCGGCTGGAGCGACTGCTCACCGCCGTCGCCGCCGCGCCGCACACGCCGCTGGACACCGTGGACGTGCTCGAGCCCGCCGAGCGGACCCGCATCCTCACCGAGTGGAACGCCACCACACACGAGATCGACCGCACCGCGACCCTGCTCACCCCGTTCCGCGCGCAGGTGCGCTCGAACCCCGAGGCGACGGCGCTCGTCTTCGAGGGCACCGAGCTGACCTACGCCGAGCTCGACGCCCAGGTCAACCGCCTCGCGCGGTTCCTGATCGCCGACGGTGTCGGCCCCGATGTGCTGGTCGCGCTGGCCATCCGGCGCTCCGTCGACCTCGTCGTCGCCATGTACGCGGTACTCACCGCGGGCGGCGCCTACGTCCCGGTCGACCCGGATCATCCGGCCGACCGCATCGCCCAGGTGCTCGACACCGCACGACCGCACCTGGTTCTCACCACCGCCGGGGACGAGTTCGCTGTGCCGATGGTCGCAGGAGACGCGCCGGACGAGCCGGCCGCCGACCTCGGCTCGGCGACGGCGACGATGTCGGGTTCCGCTCCTCCTTCGGCAACGATCGGTGAGTCGGGCGCGCCGTCTACGGCGGCGACCGTCGGTGCCGGATCGCCGATCGCGAATGAGTTCGTGGGATCCGGTGCAGGCCACAGCTCGACAGGCGCTCGTCCTACGTCCACCGGTTCGCCGGCGCCCAGGATTGTCGTGCTCGACACCGTCGATTCGGCCGCCTACCCAGACCACGCGGTGGCCGACGCCGAACTCCGTGGCCCCCTGCGGGATTCGAACCTCGCCTATGTCCTGTTCACCTCCGGCTCGACTGGCAGGCCCAAGGGCGTGGCGATGAGTCACGCGGGTATCCGCAACCAGATCGCATGGCTGATCGCGCAGTACCGGATCGGCGAAGGCGATGCGTATCTGCAGAAGTCCGCCGCCGGATTCGACCTGTCGGTGTGGGGCTTCTTCGCGCCGCTGGCCGTAGGCGCGACGCTGGTGCTCGCGACACCCGACGGGCACCGCGACCCGCTGTACCTGGCCGAACTCGTTGCCGCGCAGCGGATTACCATCGCCGACTTCGTGCCGTCCATGCTGGCGATGTTCGCCGCGCACGCCGAGACCGACCAGCTGACGAGTCTGCGTCTGGTCTTCGCGATCGGGGAGGCACTCACCGCGGACACCGTGGCCGCGCTGAGCGCGAAATCGGATGCGGCAGTGCACAACCTGTACGGGCCCACCGAGGCCGCCGTATCGGTCACCGCCTGGCCCGCCGACGGCGCGACCGGGCAGACCGTGCCGATCGGTGTGCCCGAGTGGAACACCAGGGCCTATGTCCTCGACGAGCGGCTGCGGCCGGTGGCGCCGGGTGTCGCCGGCGAGCTGTATCTGGCGGGCGAGCAGCTGGCCCGCGGTTACCTCGGTCGCCCCGACCTCTCGGCCGATCGGTTCGTCGCCGATCCGTTCGGGGCGGCGGGCGAGCGCATGTACCGCACCGGCGACCTCGTGCGCTGGACCCGCGACGGCGTCCTGATCTATTTGGCGCGCAGCGACTTCCAGGTGAAGTTCCGCGGCCAGCGCATCGAACTCGGTGAGATCGAGACCGCGCTGGGCGGGCTGCCGATGGTCAGTCAGGCCGCGGCGGTGGTGTCGGCGAGCCCGACCGGTGACCGGCTCGTCGGGTACGCGGTGCCGGTGCCCGGCGCCGAACTCGATCCGGCGCAGCTGCGTTCGGCGGTGGGCGCGATGCTGCCGTCGTACATGGTGCCGTCGGTGATCGTCGTGCTCGACGCGTTCCCGCTCAACACCTCCGGCAAGCTCGACCGCAAGGCGCTGCCCGCACCGGAATTCGTGGTCAGGCCGTTCCGTGCGCCGATCACCCCGGCTCAGCGGGCGGTCGCCGAGGTCTTCGGTGAGGTGCTCGGGCGCGAGCAGGTCGGCCTCGACGACGACTTCTTCGAGCTCGGCGGCAACTCGCTCATCGCGACCCGCGTCGCGGCCCGCCTCGGCGCGGCACTGTCGACCCGGGTGCCCGTGCGCACCCTGTTCGAGGCGACCACCGTTGCCGATCTGGCGGCCGCGCTCGCCGCGCAGATGGGCAGCGGCGCCGGAGTCGCGCTGACCGCAGGTCCACGGCCGCACCGGGTTCCGCTCTCGGCGGCGCAGCAGCGGATGTGGCTGCTCAACCGGCTCGATCCGGCTTCGGCGGCCTACAACATCCCGATCGCGGTGCGTCTGCGCGGCGACGTGGACGCCGCGGCGCTGGCCGCCGCCGTCACCGATGTGCTCGACCGGCACGAGGTGCTGCGCACCGCGTACCCGGCGATCGACGGCATCGGCCATCAGGCGGTGTGGCAGTTCGTGCCGACCCCGGTCGTCGAGACCGTCGACCCGATCGCGGTGCCCGCCATGGTGGCCGCCGAGATCGGCCGCGGCTTCGACGTCACCGTCGCACCGCCCGTGCGGGTGCGGGTGCTGCGTTCGGCGCCCGACGAGGTGGTGCTGGTCGTGGTGATCCACCACATCAGCGCCGACGGATTCTCCGCGGGCCCGCTGCTGCGCGACACGACCGCCGCCTACCTGGCCCGGCGTGCCGGAGTCGAACCCGGCTGGGCGCCGCTGGAAGTCCAGTACGCCGACTACACGCTGTGGCAGCGCGCCGTGCTGGGCGGCGAGGACGACGCCGAGTCGGTCGCCGCCCAGCAGGTGCGGTTCTGGCGCGACGAGCTGGCCGGGCTGCCCGGACTACTCGAACTGCCCGCCGACCGGCCGCGGCCCGCGGTCGCCTCGCAGCGGGGCGCGAGTGTGGAAACCGTGGTGCCGCAGGAGATCTGGCAGCGGGTGGGGCGGCTGTCCCGGCGTGCGGATGCCAGTGCGTTCATGGTCGCCCATGCGGCGCTGGCCGCGCTGCTGGCCCGGCTCAGCGGAACCGGCGATATCGCCATCGGCACGCCCGTCGCGGGTCGTGGTGAGGCGGCGCTGGACGACCTGGTCGGCATGTTCGTCAACACCCTGGTGCTGCGGACCGCCGTCGACCCGGGCGCATCCTTCACCGACCTGCTGCGCCAGGCCCGGCGCGTCGACCTCGACGCGTTCGAGAACGCGGATGTGCCGTTCGAACGGCTCGTCGACGTGCTCGATCCGGTCCGCTCGACGGCGCACAGCCCGCTGTTCCAGGTGATGCTCGCCTTCCAGAACCTGGACGCGGCGCCGGCCGCGGTCAGCCTGCCCGATCTCACCGTGACCGGGCTCGACACCGACACCGCCGTCGCCAAGTTCGACCTGGACCTGGTGCTCGCCGACACGGCCGACGGTGGCTGCGTGGTGAGCCTCACCTACGCCACCGACCTGTTCGACGCCGCCACCGCGGCCAGGATCGCCGACGGGTATGTGCGGGTGCTCGATGCCGTCACCACCGACCCGGCCGGTGCGATCGGCGATGTCGACCTGCTGACCGATGACGACCGCAGGCTGCTCGAAAGCTGGTGCGGCACCGCACACCCGGTGTCCGCCGAGGTACTGCCCGTCGCGCTAGACCGTCAGGCCGCCGCGACACCGTCGGCGATCGCGCTCACCGACGGCGACACCTCGCTCACCTACGCCGAGTTCGCGGCGCGGGTGAACCGGCTCGCCCGGCACCTCGTCGACCAGGGCGTCGGGCCGGACACGGCGGTGGCTGTCGCCGCGCGCCGGTCGCCGGAGTTGCTGGTCGCGGTGCACGCCGTGCTCGCCGCCGGTGGCATCTACGTGCCGATCGACCCGGATCATCCCGCCGAGCGGGTCAGCCGCATCCTGCGGATCGCGCAGCCGGTGTGCGTGGTCACCACCTCCGGCGACCGCGCGGACCTGCCGGTCATCGGTACCCCGCTGGACGGGGTCGATGTGGTCGTGGCCGACACCGTCGACCTCACCGCGTACCCGGCCGGGCCGCTCTCCGATGCCGAACGGGTGCAGCCGCTGCTGCCCGAGCACACCGCCTACGTGATCTTCACCTCCGGATCCACCGGTCTGCCCAAGGGCGTCGGCGTGCCACATCGCGCCATCGTCAACCAGCTCGACTGGATGGCAGCCGAATTCGGGTTCACCGCGGGCGACACCGTGCTGCACAAGACACCGGTCACGTTCGACGCGTCGATCTGGGAACTGCTGCTCCCGCCGCGCGTCGGCGCCCGCACCGTCCTCGCCCGCCCCGGCGGCCACGGCGACCCCGCCTACCTGGCGGCACTGATCGCCGACCACGGCATCGACACAGTGCAGTTCGCGCCCACGCTGCTCGCGGCCTATGTCGCCGAGTCCACGGTTGCCGAGGCAGAGCGACAGACGAGGCAGCTTGTGGCGGCGCCGTCCGGGTTGCGGCGTGTGTTCGCCGGTGGCGAGGCGCTGCCTGCCGCCTTGGCGCAGCGGGCGCGGGAGCTGACCGGCGCCCAGGTGATCAACCTGTACGGGCCCACCGAGACCGCGGTGCAGGTGAGCAGCCACGTGGTGCGCGACGCCGACACGGCGTCGGTGCCGATCGGTGCGCCCGTGTGGAACACCGGGCTCTATGTGCTCGACGCGCGACTGCGGCCGGTGCCGCCGGGGGTTACCGGCGAACTGTACGTCGGCGGTGCGCAACTCGCGCACGGCTATGTCGGCGCGCCCGAGCTCACCGCCGAGCGATTCGTGTCCGATCCGTTCGCCGGTCCCGGTGCGCGGATGTACCGGACCGGTGACCTCGTCCGGCTGCGTACAGCCGAAAACGGCTCCGCCGCACTCGACTACGTCGGTCGCGGTGACCTGCAGGTCAAGCTGAACGGTCAGCGCGTCGAACTCGGCGAGGTGGAAGCCGTGCTGCTGCGGCAGCCCGGCGTCGCCCAGGCCGCGGCCGCGGTGGTGTCGGATGCGGGTGCGGATCGGCTCGTCGGATACATCGTCGCGGATTCGGCTGGAGCGCAGGATGATCCTGCCGCGGTGCGGGCCGCGCTGGCCGCGGAACTGCCCGCGTACCTGGTGCCTGCCGTGGTGCTCGTCCTCGACGAGTTCCCGGTCAACACCTCCGGCAAGCTCGACCGCGCCGCCCTGCCACGTCCGGAGCTGCGCCAGGCCGCCTACCGTGGTCCGGTCACCGAGACCGAACGGGTCGTCGCCGGCGAATTCGCCCGGGTGCTCGGGCTGGATCGGATCGGCATGGACGACAACTTCTTCGACCTCGGCGGCAACTCGCTGACCGCGGTCCAGTTGTCCTCGCGGCTCGGCGCGGCACTGGGCATCGTGGTGCCGGTCGCGTGGTTCTTCACCGACCCGACACCCGCCGTCGTGGTGCAACGGCTGCGCGCCCAGGACGATTCGGCCGACGACGCGTTCGCGGTGCTGCTGCCGCTGCGCGCGGGCGGCACCGGCGCACCGCTGTTCTGCATCCATCCCGTGGGTGGCGTGTCCTGGTCGTTCGCCGGCCTCACCCGCCACCTCGACCCGCAGCGCCCGATCTACGGTCTGCAGTCGCCCGCCCTCACCGCCGACGAACCGCTGCCCGCCACCATCGAGGCCTGGGCGCAGCGGTACGTCACTGCGATTCGCGAAGTACAGCCCGAGGGGCCGTACCACCTGCTCGGCTGGTCGCTGGGTGGTCTGCTGGCGCACGCGGTCGCGACCCGGTTGCAGGCCGAGGGCGCGGACGTGGCGCAGCTGGCGATGATGGACAGCTGGCTCGGCGACGAACCGGAGCAGACCCCGATGCCGACCGTCGGCGACCTGCTCGGCGGCCTGGCCGGTGACGCTCTCGACGTGGTCTTCGACGCCGCCGGACTCGCCGCCGCCGCGGCGGAGATCGGCGGCCCGCTGGCCGCGCTCGACCGGACCCGCATCGCCCGCATCATCGACGCCGCCACCGCCTCGATGAGCATGGTCGACGCCTACCGGCCCGACCGGTTCGACGGCGATCTCGTCTACTTCGCGGCCACCGTCGACGACCCCACCGGCGCGCGCGGCGCGGCGAGCTGGGCGACGGCGATCGGCGGCGACGTGCACCGCTACGGCATCGACGCCACGCACTGGGCGATGGCGGGCGAGGCCGCGCTGGCCCGGATCGCCACCGTGCTCGACGCCGCCGAACCGGCGCACGGCCGCATCGACGCCGCGAGGCCCGATGCGCGGGCGGGGGCGCCGGGCGCATAGAATCGCGGAGCCGGCCGTCGAGCCTGCTGCCTGCCCGCCCCAGGCATCCGCGCACGTCGCCAGCACCCGTTTCGAGAGGTTGGGAACCCCATGTCAGTACAGCCGTCCGGTGGGATCGGGTGACAGAGCCACAGTTGACCGAGTCGAGTACCGAAACCGCCGACGACGTCTTCACCGACGGTGGTGTGCGGCGCACCGTGCTCCCCGGCGGACTGCGCGTGGTCACCGAACACGTCCCCGGCGTGCGCTCGGCCTCCATCGGCGTGTGGGTCGGCGTGGGGTCCCGCGACGAAGGCCCCACCGTCGCCGGCGCGGCGCATTTCCTCGAACACCTGCTGTTCAAGGCGACACCCACCCGCTCGGCGCTCGACATCGCCCAGACGATGGACGCCGTCGGCGGCGAACTCAACGCGTTCACCGCCAAGGAACAGACCTGCTACTACGCCCACGTCATCGACGAGGACCTGCCGCTGGCGGTCGAACTCGTCTCCGACGTGGTGCTCAACGGGCTGTGCCGGGCCGTCGACGTCGACATCGAACGCCAGGTGGTGCTCGAGGAGATCGCCATGCGCGACGACGACCCCGAAGACCTGGTCGCCGACTCCTTCCTCACCGCCCTGTTCGGCGACCACCCGATCGGGCGACCCGTGATCGGCACCGTCGAATCCGTCGAAGGCATGCAGGCCGCGCAGCTGCGCGGATTCCACCAGCGCCGCTACCGGCCCGACCGGATGGTCGTCGCCGTGGCCGGCAATGTCGACCACGACCGCACGGTCGAACTCGTGCACCGCGCCTTCGCCGCGCACCTGGACTCCGCGGTCGAACCGGCGCCGCGCCGCGAGGGCAAGTTCCGCGCGCATGTCGCGCCAAGCCTGGTCCGGATCAACCGCGACAGCGAACAGACCCATCTCGTCTTCGGGGTGCGCGCGTTCGGCAGGCACGAAGGACAGCAGCGCTGGCCGCTGTCGGTGCTCAACACCATCGTCGGCGGCGGCCTGAGTTCCCGGCTGTTCCAGCGCATCCGGGAAGAACGCGGCCTGGCGTACTCGGTGTACTCGAGCGTGGACACCTTCGCCGACACCGGCGCGTTCTCCGTCTACCTCGGCTGCCAGCCCGAAAACCTCTCCCAGGTGGCGACTTTGGCGCGCGATGTGCTCGTCGACGTGGCGACCAACGGGGTCACCGACGCCGAATGCGCGCGCGCCAAAGGCGCGTTGCGCGGCGGTCTGGTCCTCGGGCTCGAGGACTCCGCCTCCCGGATGAACCGCATCGGCCGCAGCGAACTCAGCTACGGCAACCATCGCAGCGTCTCGGCGACCCTGGCCCGCATCGACGCCGTCACCACCGAGGAGGTCAGCGCGATCGCCCGGACCTTGCTCGCCCGGCCCTACGGCGCGGCCGTGGCTGGCCCGTACCGGCGCACCCGCGACCTGCCCGCCTCGGTGCGAAAACTGGTGGAGCACTGATCCTTTCGACCCCGACAGGGGAGGGGCGAGGTCGTGCCGGTACAGGCGGCGATCGAATGATGGCGTGGCTGCTCGCCTACCGGCCCGAACCCGACGAGACGCGGGCGCGGGCGGCGCTGGCCGAAGCGGCCGCCCTCCTGCCCGACGACGCCGATGTCCACTGCTCAGCGGCCGAGATCTACCAGCATCTGACCGATCGTGCCGGCCACCGACGACCACCGATCGCTGAGCGAACGCTCTATTCCTCGTGATGCGCGCGGTTGGCGGCTTCGACGATCGAGGTGAGCAGGCCGGGGACGGCGGCGTTCACTTCGGCGGTGCGCAGGCGCTGGTAGGTCTGGCCGTCGATGGTCAGGCGCTCGATCAGGCCCGCCTCGCGCAGGATCTTGAAGTGGTGGGTCGCCGTGGATTTGTTGATCGCGTCGTAGAGCGCCGCGCAGCGCAGCGGCTCGGCCGCGTTGCTGAGGCGGCGCACCATCTCCAGCCGCACCGGATCGTGCAGCGCACCCAGGACAGCGGGCAGCGCCGCGACCGGTAGGGTCGTCGCCGCGGAGAGGCCGTTAGCCTGAGTCATGATCTACCTCACTCCGGGGTTTGATAGCCATCATACTCGGCGTAGTGTCGAAGCCGTTCGATGGTTATCAAACTCACCTGATGGGGGCCGCCATGGCAGCGACAACGATGGCGCCGGTCGAATCCGGGCAGCGCTGGGCGTACGGGCTGGTGCTCGCCGCGACCGGCGTGGCGCTCGGCGTCTCGGGGGCGCCCGCCCCGCTCTACGGCATCTACGAGACCGAGTGGCATCTCTCGCCGCTCACCACGACCATGGTGTTCGCCGTGTACGCGGTGGCCGCCCTCGGCGCGGTGCTGGTCTCGGGCCGGGTGTCGGATGTGGTGGGGCGCAAGCCGGTGATCGTCGGCGCGTTCGCCACCATGATCCTCGGGCTGGTCGCGTTCCTGCTCGCCGATTCGGTGCCGATGCTGCTGCTGGCCAGGGCGCTGCACGGGGCGGCGGTCGGCGCCACCGTGGTGGCGGGCGCCGCGGCCCTGCTCGATCTGCGGCCCGAACGCGGTGCGCGCTCCGGGCAGCTCAGCGGTGTGGCGTTCAATGTCGGCATGGCGGTCGCGGTGCTGGGTTCGGCCGCGCTGGCGCAGTACGCGCCCTCACCGTTGCGCACGCCGTATGTGGTGATCGCGGTGGTCTGCCTGGCCGTCGCCGCGGGAATGCTCGCGCTGCGTGAACCGCACACCGCCCGGGTGAAGGGCCGCATAACCATTGCGAAACCGGCTGTGCCGCAAGAGATCAGGGCCGATTTCTGGTTCTCCGCGATCGGCGTGATGGCGGCCTGGTCGGTGCTGGGTGTGCTGCTGTCGCTGTATCCGTCGCTGGCCGCGGCCGAGACCGGGGTGCACAATCTGCTGTTCGGCGGGGTCGTGGTGGCCAGCACCGCGTTCGCCGCCGCCATGGTCCAGCTCTTCGCCACCCGGATTCCGGCGCGGCGGGCCGCGATCATCGGCGACCTCGGGATGGCGGCCGCGCTGCTGGCCACGGTGCCCGCTCTGGCCACCAGGCAACCGGTCGCGGTGCTGATCGCCGGGCTGGTGCTCGGCGCCACCTTCGGGCTCGGTTTCGGCGGTTCGCTGCGTCACCTGTCGGAGGTCGTGCCGCCGCACCGGCGCGGGGAGACCATGTCGGCCTACTATCTGCTCGCCTATTCCGCGATGGCGTTGCCGACGCTGGCAGCGGGGTGGGCGGCGACCACCTGGGGATTGTCGACGGTGTTCCCCTGGTTCATCGTGATCGTCGCGGTGGCCTGCCTGCTGGCCGCATTGCTCGGCGTGCGCGGAAGCCGTTCCTCGACAGCGCGATAACGACAACACCGGCCGGTCCGCGGGCTGCGGACCGGCCGGTGTCGTGGCGTCTTACGTGGGCCAGCCACCGTACGGAACGGTGAGCATCTCCAGGAAGTGCCCGTTGGGGTCGAGGAAATAGACTCCGCGACCGCCGTCGTTGTGGTTGATCTCGTTCACCCCGTGCTGCTGCGGATCAGCCCAATGGTCCAGTTTGTAGCGCTGGATCTTGGCGTAGGCCGCGTCGAACTCGGCCTCCGAGACGAGGAACGCGTAATGCTGCGGCTGGATTTCGGAAATGTGCGGCGGCACCCGAGCGAAATCGAACGTGACGCCGTTGTCGAGGGGGATCGGAATGAACGGACCCCACTCCTTTCCTATGTCCAACCCGAGGATGTCCGCCCAGAATTCGGCGGTTTCCCTATTATCGCGGCAACCGACAATGGTGTGATTGAACTGTACTGACAGGGGATTTCTCCTAGGTTCGTGATGGCGCCGACCCTGGGCACGGTACGAGGCGGCCGACAGGAGCACCATCACCGCGAACGAATTTAGCGCCGAATCCGCGGTCCCGCAACGGTCGTTTCGCGGTAGGTTCGCGCCATGAGGATTCGTGGAGCCGTCCTGGAACGCATCGCCGACCCGGCGCCGTTCGCCGCGTCGCAGCCGATCAGCGTGTGTGAGCTGGAATTGGCCGAGCCGGGTGCGGGTGAACTGCTGGTCCGGATCGAGGCGGCGGGACTGTGCCATTCGGATCTGTCGGTGGTCGACGGCAATCGGGTGCGCCCGGTGCCGATGCTGCTGGGGCACGAAGCGGCGGGCATCGTCGAGTCCGTCGGGACCGGTGTCGACGATGTGGCGGTGGGGCAGCGGGTCGTGATGACGTTCCTGCCGCGCTGCGGTGACTGCGCGGGCTGTGCGAGCAACGGGCGTACGCCGTGCGGGCCGGGCAGCGTCGCCAACAACGCGGGCGAACTCCTCGGCGGCGGGCGCAGGCTGCGCCGTGACGGCGAGGAGGTGCACCATCACCTCGGTGTCTCCGGATTCGCCACCCATGCCGTCGTCGACCGGCGTTCGGTGGTTCCCGTCGACGACGACGTGCCGCCGGAGGTCGCCGCGGTACTCGGCTGCGCGGTGCTCACCGGTGGTGGCGCGCTGCTCAATGCGGCGAAACCGGCGAAGGGTGACCGGATCATGGTCGTCGGGCTCGGCGGTGTCGGCATGGCCGCGGTGCTCGTCGCGGTCTCACTCGGACTCGGTGAGGTCGTCGCCGTCGACACCGTCGGCGAAAAGCTCTCGCTGGCACGGGAATTCGGCGCCACCGCGGTGTTCACGCCGGGCGAGATCGCCGAGCAGGGCGTGCAGGCCGACGTGGTGATCGAGGCCGCCGGCAATGTGCGCGCCTTCGAAACCGCCGTCGCCGCAACAGCTCCCGGTGGCGTCACCGTGACGGTCGGCCTGCCCGCTCCGACCGCCACCGCCACGATCTCCCCTCTGGCGCTGGTCGCCCAGGGTCGCACCATCATCGGCAGCTACCTCGGCTCGGCCGTGCCCGACCGCGACATCCCCGAATACGTGCGCCGGTGGCGCGCCGGCACGCTGCCGCTGGAGCGGCTCGTCTCGTCCCGGATCGGCCTCGACCAGGTCAACCAGGCGATGGACGAGCTCGCGGCGGGCGCGGCACTGCGGCAGGTGATCGTCTTCGACTGACCTCGCGCCGGGTCGCCCGCCGCTGCTCGATAGGCTTGCCGACAAGTGAGCAGCGAGACGAGGAGATGCGGGTGACCATTCGGGTCGGAGTGCTCGGAGCACACGGCAAGGTCGGACAGGCGATCTGCGCGGCCGTGGAGGCGGCGGCCGATCTGGAGCTGGTCGCCCAGGTCGACAAGGGTGACGCGCTCGAGACGTTCACCGAGACCGGCACCCAGGTGGTCGTCGACTTCACCCACCCCGATGTGGTGATGGGGAACCTGAAGTTCCTGGTCGAGAACGGGATCCACGCGGTCGTCGGCACCACCGGTTTCGACGAGGCCCGCCTGGCCGAGGTCCGGTCCTGGCTGGCGCAGCGTCCCGAGGTCGGCGTGCTGATCGCGCCGAACTTCGCCATCGGCGCGGTGCTGTCGATGCGGTTCGCCGAGCAGGCGGCGCGGTTCTTCGAATCGGTCGAGGTCATCGAGCTGCACCACCCGAACAAGGCCGACGCGCCCTCGGGCACCGCCTACCGCACCGCCGCGCTGATCGCCGCGGCCCGCGCCGAGGCCGGCGTCGGGCTCAGCCCCGATGCCACCACCACCGAACTCGAGGGTGCCCGCGGCGCCGACGTCGACGGTGTGCGGGTGCACTCGGTGCGCCTGGCCGGGCTCGTCGCCCACCAGGAAGTGCTGTTCGGCACCCAGGGCGAGACCCTGACCATCCGCCACGACTCCATCGACCGGAACTCCTTCGCGCCGGGCGTGCTGCTCGGCGTGCGTGAGATCGCCGGGCGCCCCGGCCTGACCGTGGGACTCGACCCCTTCCTGGATCTGTGAGCGCACCCGAACCCGCCGCGCGGCGACCTGATCGTCAGGTCGTGAAAATCGTTGCGCTGGTGGCGTTCCTGGTGCTGGCGCTGATCTACTACTTCATCCGCCTGGGCGGGCTCGCCATCGCCTACATCGCCGACGGCGGCTTCGCCGGCATCGCGATCGGCATCGGCATGCTGCTGCTGCCGACGGTCGGCGTGTGGATCGTGTGGACGACGCTGCAGGCGGCACTGGCCCATCAGCACCTGGCCCGCCGCATCCACGACGAGGGACTCGAGGTCGACACCTCGCAGCTGCCGCACCGCCCCTCCGGCCGCATCGAACGCGCGGCGGCCGACGCGTTGTTCGCGCAGATCAAGACCGAATGGGAAGCCGACCCGGACAATTGGCGGTCCTCCTACCGGTTGGCCCGCGCCTACGACTACGCGGGTGACCGCACCCGCGCCCGCGAGACCATGCGCCGCGCGGTGGCACTGGAGAAGCTGGAACGGGAGGCCTAGTGGCCCGGTTGCTCGTCGTCCACCACACGCCGTCGCCGCACACGCAGGCGATGTTCGAGGCGGTGCTCGCCGGGGCGACCGACCCCGAGATCGAGGGTGTGGAGGTGGTCCGCCGGGCCGCGCTCGCGGTCACCGCCGTCGACGTGCTCGAGGCCGACGGCTACCTGCTCGGCACCCCGGCCAACCTCGGGTACATGAGCGGTGCGCTCAAGCACGCGTTCGACACCATCTACTACCCGTGCCTCGACTCGACCCGCGGCCGCCCTTATGGCCTCTACCTGCACGGTAACGAGGGCACCGAGGGTGCCGAGGCGAGCGTGGAGCGGATCACCACCGGGCTGGGCTGGCAGCGGGCAGCCGCCGCGGTCGTCGTCTCGGGGCCGCCGAGCAAGGCCGATCTGGAGCGGTGCTGGGAACTCGGCGCGACCGTCGCGGCCCAGTTGATGGACTGAGCGGACGGCGGGAGCCCCGCCCGATTCCAGGATGCGGCCAGGCCGCGATCACCGGTGTTTCGGCTGCCTGGCGTGATCGCTTCGGTGCGAAGATGTGTGGTGTGCGGATCCTTGGCTCGATCCCCGTCAGCGCTCGTCCGGCGCGCTCCGTGCGCCGCGAGTGGACAGTCTGTCTCGCCCTGGCTTCGACCGTCCTGATGGCGGCCTGCGGTCCCTCTAGTTCGCCGCCGGACACCGCACAGTCTGCGACCATGCCGACGACAGCGGCCCACGCGCCGGCGAAACTGGAGCCGCGTGACTGCCCGGATCTGCCGGAACTGGCCGACGCGCAGTGCTGGACCATGGAGGTGCGGGCGAATCGCATCACCGGCCAGGGCACCGTCCGATTGCCGGTGGCGAGAATTCCGGCGGAAATCCAGCCGGCGGAGCCGGATCCGATCGTGCTTCTCACCGGCGGGCCGGGTAACGATGCGATCCTGGACCCGCCGATTCCGAATGGTGTGGGCCGAAATCGCGATCTGATCCTGATGTCGGCCCGGGGCACGCTCTCCGCGGAACCGGCGCTGACGTGCCCGGAAATCGATGCGTTCTACGCCGAACGGGTAGGTCTGGTGTTCGGCTCGCCCAGCACCGGCAGCAAGAATGCGGACGCGGCCAAGGCGTGCTACGACCGACTTTCGGATAGCGCGGACTTGGCGGCATTCAACACCGTGGAAATGAGCTACGACCTGGCGGAGTTGCGGGCGGCGCTGGAGATCGACCGGTGGAATATCTATTCGCATTCCTACGGCACCGACCTCGCGCTGGTCTACATGCGTCAGGACCCGCAGGCTATCCGGTCGGTGACCCTGGATGGGGTGACGCCGCCGTCGGTCGCCGCCCTCGGGTGGACCTGGGCCAGTGCGCGGGAAGCCTTCGACAACATGACCGCGGCATGCGAGGCGCAACCGCAGTGCGAAGCTGCCTACCCCGACCTCGCGGACAAGTTCGTCGACATGGTGAACAAGCTCGAGGCGCAGCCGATCACGACCACCGTCGACGTCCACGGTAGGAACACCACCGTGGTCCTCGACGGTGGCACGCTGCTGAACTGGTTCGTCCCGATGGCCACCCATTTTCCCGCGGAGTTTCCCGCAGCGATCTACGAACTGGCCGAGGGCAAGCCGGAGCGCATCGCCCAGGTCTGGGCAACGGTCTGGACGGATCCGGCCAAGGCCGGGAAGTTCGGCTGGGGCCTGGCGTTGAGTGTGTGGTGCAGCGAATGGGTGCCGTTCGAGACCCGCGAGGACGAACTCCGGATGGCGGCGGAGGCCTTCCCCGCGTTTCCCGATTCGGTGCGCGAGCAGGCGCCGCAATTGCCGTTCCTTCGCGAAGTATGTGCGGTGTGGCGGGTGCCGAAAGGGCCCGACGCCATCCGCGACGTCACGACAAGCGATATTCCGACGCTGGTGCTGTCCGGTAGCTACGACGGGCAGACCGGGGCCCGATGGGGACACTATGTCGCCGCGGACCTTTCGCGTTCCACGGAGGTGACCGTGCCGGGCGTCGCACACGGCATCTACACCGATCCCTGCGCGGCCCAGATCGCGGTCTCGTTCTACGAGAATCCGCTCGAGCCCGACACCGGTTGCGTCAGCGCGGTACAACCGCCCCCGTACGCCGTCAACCCGCCGCCGCCGTGACCCGGTCCGGTCCCGGCCCCGCCGCTACCGCGGTGTCGCGGCGTTCGGTGCTCGGTGGTGCCGTCGGCGGTGCGGCGCTGCTCGCGCTGCCGTCCTGTTCGCCGACGCCCTCGCCCGCCCCGGAAGCGACCGCAAAGGACTCCGCGTTCGGCGAACTCGACGCCAAGATCGAAGCGGGCATGCAGTCCTACGGGATACCGGGCGTGGCCGTCGGCGTCCTGGCAGGCGGACAGGAATACATCAAAGGGTATGGCGTCACCAATGTCGACCACCCGGTGCCGGTCGACGCCGACACGGTGTTCCGGATCGGTTCCACCACCAAGACATTCACGGGCACCGCCATGATGCGGTTGGTCGACGATGGCACGGCGGAGCTGGACGCGCCGGTGCGCCGCTACCTGCCGGACTTCGCTGTCGCCGATCCGGCGGTCGGCGCCGAGGTCACCGTGCGCCAGCTGCTGAACCACACCGCCGGCTGGCTGGGCGACGATCTGCAGGACTTCGGACGCGGCGACGACGCGCTGGCTCGCTATGTGGCCTCGATGACCCGCTTGCCGCAGCTCACGCCGCCGGGCAGCGTATTCGCCTACAACAACGCCGGACTGGTGGTCGCTGGGCGGATCATCGAGGTCGTCACCGGATCGACGTACGAGGCAGCGGTGCAGAATCTGCTGCTCGACCCCCTGGAGTTGAGCCGTACCCGATTCTTCTCGGACCAGATCATCGGCTTGAACATCGCCGCCTCCCATACCGTGGTCGACGGCAAACCGGTGGTGGACACGGGGTTCTGGGAATTCCCGCGCAGCTGCAACCCCACCGGGTCGTTGATCTCGAGCGTCCGGGATCAAGTGCGCTACGCGCGTTTTCACCTCGGCGACGGCACCGCGCCCGACGGCCTCCGCCTCCTGAGCAGGCAGGCCGTCGAGGCCATGCGCTCCGACCCGGGGGCGGGCGGGACGCTGCAGGTCGAGCTCACCGGCATGGGCGTGACCTGGATGCTGCGGCCCTCCGCCGAGAACGAGACGATCGTCCAGCACGGCGGGACCTGGTCGGGGCAACGCTCCGGCTTCTTCCTGGTGCCCGGCCGCGACTTCGCCATGACCGCGCTCACCAACTCCGAGGGTGGCGCGCAACTGCTCACCGACCTGTTCGCCGACGACTGGGCACTGCGCCGTTTCGCCGGGATCGGCAACCTGCCCGCGACGCCGCAGGTCCTCGGCGCGGGCGAGCTCGCACCCTACGAAGGGCGTTACGCGACCCAGCAGGTCGTCGAAACGGGCAGCCTCGAATCGGTCGTGATCGACTTCGTCGCCAGGGACGGCCGCCTGCACGGCACCATGAGCGACGGGGCAGACCCCAGCACGAATCCCGATGAGAACGGCGGCGCACAACTCGGACTCGCGTTCTACAAGGCCGACTACGGTCTCGACCTCGGGCCGGACGGCACACCGGTCGGCACCCGATCCGACTTCGTGCGCGGCGACGACGGGAAGATCGCCTGGTTCCGCAGTCACGGACGCCTGTACCGACGGCAATGACCGCGGCGGCCCCGAATTCTGGTGGGCTGACATGCCGGCCCCCGATGCGGTAGAACTCGACTCCGAGGTGTTGCGGGCTGGCCGCGGATGGGTGTTCGAGGATTGGGGAGTGGTCGGTGAGCGAGTTGCAGCAGACTCCGGCGGTACGGCGGATCGGACTGGTCGAGGACCACGAGTCCGTGGCGATCGGGCTGGCGGCCATGCTCGGGCCCGAACCCGACCTGGATCTCGTCGCGACCGCCGACACCGTGTCCGGGCTGCTCGCCGCCGACGCCGCCCTGGACCTGGTGGTGCTCGACCTGCGCCTGCCCGACGGCTCCACTCCCGAGGACAATGTCACCGCGCTGCGCGAACGCGGTATCGAGGTGCTGGTGTTCACCGGCGCCGACAACGCGTTCCTGGTCCGCTCGGCCGCCAAGGCCGGTGTGCTCGGGGTGCTGCGGAAGTCCGAGAGCGTGGCGACGGTGGTCGAGGCGGTCCGCCGGGCCGCCTCCGGGGAACAGGTCGTCACCACCGACTGGGCCGCCGCGATCGACGGCGACCCGCAGCTCTCCGACGTCGGGCTCAGCCCGCGCCAGGAGGAAGTGCTCATGCTGTACGCCTCGGGGGAGAAGGCGTCGCGGGTGGCCAGGCTGACCGGCCTGTCCGAACAGACCGTCAACGACTACCTGGGCCGCATCCGGCAGAAATACGCCGACGCGGGCCGTCCGGCCCCCACCAAGACCGATCTGTACAAACGGGCCGTCGAGGACGGATGGCTGCCCGTGCCGGAACGGCAGCAGCGCACGTGACCACCACCGCGGCCCGCGCGCAGGCGCCGGTGCCCGCCGCGGTGGACACCGAGCTCTCGCGGGCGGCGACCGATCAGATCCTGCGCAGGCTCGGGGTGGTGATCGGCGTCGGCGCGATGATCGTGATGACCCTCGAACTGCCCGCGGTGCTGATCCAGCCCGCCAACCGCTCGGTGTGGCCCGAAGTGCACCTGGTGGGGGCGTACCTGTTGTTCGCGCCGCTGGCGATCGTGTCGGCGCGCGGAGCGGTCACCGCGATCCGCCGGGTCGCCGGGGCGGCCGCGATCTGCTATCTCGTGGCGACGGTGACGACGCCGCTGGTGTACTCGGTGGTGACGATCGGTTCGTTCGCGTCCTGGCCGTATCGCGGGCTGGTCCTCGGGGTGATGGCGGGTGGACTCGCCTGGTCGGGCCAGGTGGCGGTGGCCTTCGCGGCGGTGCTCGCCGTGGCGACCAGTGCCTCCAATGCCGCTGTCGTCCCGGACAGTTCGGCGTGGGCGATGTTCGGTGACGTCACCAGGGCGCTCGGGGTAGCCGCCCTGTTCCTGTGGTGTGTGGTCTACGCGCGGACCGCCGCCGAACGCGTCGACCGGGAAGCGGTCCGGCAGCGTTCGCGGGCGGCGACGGTCGCGGCGACCGCGGCCCGCGAGCGCGAGGGCGCCCGGTTCGCCGCGCTGATCCACGACGCGGTCCTGTCGACGCTGCTGGAGGCCTCCCGCGAGCAGCAACCCTCCCAGGTCCTGCGCAAGCAGGCCGCGCGCACGCTCGAACAGCTCGAACAGGCCCGCAGCGCACCGGAACTCGACCATCTCGACGCGGCCGCCGCCGTGGATTTCGTGCGCGCCGCCGTGCGCGAGGTCGATCCCGAGCTGCCGGTCCAGGCCTCGCGGCGCGGCGCGGATCTGTGCCTGCCGCTGGAAGCCGCACAGGTGCTCGGCGCCGCACTCAGCGAAGCGGTGCGCAACAGCGTGCGCCACGCCGACGTCGCGGGCAGACAGGTGCGGCGCGAGGTCGCCGTCACCATCGCCACCGGCGGCATCCGGGTGGTGCTCACCGACGACGGCGCCGGCTTCGACCCGGCCCGGGTACCGGCCGACCGGATGGGGATTGCGGGCAGCATCCTCGGCCGGATGCGCACGCTGGCAGGCGGCGCGGCCTTCGTGGAGTCGGCGCCCGGCGCGGGCACCGTCGTCACCTTGGTGTGGGGCAGTCATGGCTGAGCGCGATCTGCCGTTCGGCATCCGCGATCTGTTCGGCCTCAGCGACGGCATGGCCTGGCTGTTCGTGGTGATCTTCGAGGCCACCATCATCATGTACCTGCGGGTGAACTTCGACATCGTGCCGCCGGTACCGGCCGCCGCGGCCCTCGTGCTGATGGCCGTGGCCGCGCTGGTGGTGCTGGTCTTCCCGGTGGACCCGCTGCCGTGGCCCGCCACCGCCTACGTCGCCTGCGCCGGTCCCGCCGCGATGGCACTGACCGTGCCGTGGGTCGAGAACCCCACCGGCTTCTCGCATCAGCTGTGGACCGCCTACCCGACGTCGTACCTGCTGGCGATGCTGGTGCTGCGCGGGCGGATCCTGTCGGCCTGGCTCGGTGTCGCCGCGGCCGCGACCGTGCTCGTCACCATGGGCGTGTTCACCACCTGGCACCCGGAGACCGTGGTGCGTGCCCTGACTCCGGTGGCCACCGTCGGCGTGGTGACGGTGTTCATGGCGATCGTACGGCCCACCCAGCGCTCGCTGCGGGAACTGCGCGACCAGGCCAACCGGCGCGCGGCCACCGAGGCGGCGCTGACCGCGGCCACCGCCGAACGCGACCGGCAGCTGACCAGGCTCGACCAGGTCGCCGGGCCGATCCTCGCGCGCATCGCCGAGGGCGCCCAGCTCACCGCCGACGAACGCGAACAGTGCAGACTGCTCGAAGCCGAACTGCGCGACGGACTGCGCGCCCCGGAACTGGTGACCGAACGGCTCAGCGCCGCCGCCCGCGGCGCCCGCTCCCGCGGTGTGGAGGTGACCCTGCTCGACGACGGCGGCTTCCGCGGCGTCCCGACCTGGGTGCGCCACAACGTGATCGACGCCGCCGTCGGCGAACTCGACACCGCCGAGGCGGGCACCGTCACCGTGCGCGTGCTGCCGATCGGGCGGCGATGGGTCGCGACCGTGCTGGCGGCGGCGCCGACCGGGGACCGGCGCACCGAGATCGACACCGCGGGGGTCGTGCGGGTCTCGACCTGAGCCCACATCACTTGTCGTACCCCTGTGCCAGGGTGAGGGGATGCAGCGGATGAATGCGGCGACGGCCCGGCGGATCGCGCTGGCCGCGCAGGGTTTCGGGAAACGCCGGCCGGCCAAGCCGAATCGACGGGCCGTCCTCGATGTCGTCGCCAGAACCCGTCTGCTGCAACTGGATTCGGTGTCGGCGGTGGTGCGCGCGCATTACGCGCCGGTGTTCAGCCGGATCGGCCCCTACGATCGCAGTCTGCTCGAGAGCGCGGCGTGGAGCGACAGCCCGCGGGCCCGCCGCGGCCTGGTCGAGTACTGGGCGCACGAGGCCGCGCTCATCCCGGTCGCGGACTGGCCGCTGATGCGCTGGCGGATGGCCGAGTACCGGAACGGGCGCTGGTCGGGCATGCGCAAGGTCGTCGAGCGCAACCCGACTCTGGGCAAGGACATCCTCGATGTCGTCACCGAGGTCGGCGCCGCGAGCGCGGGCGAGATCGAACGTCATCTGGAGCTGGACAAGCCGCGCCCCAAAGGCACCTGGTGGAACCTCAGCGACACCAAGATGATCTGTGAACAGCTCTTCGCCGCGGGGGAGCTGTCCATCGCGCGCCGGGCCGGTTTCACCCGCCTCTACGACCTCACCGAACGCGTCGTCCCGGCCGACGTCCGCGACCGCGAGGTCACCGAGGACGACGCCGTGCGCGAACTGCTGCGCCGCTCCAGCCGAGCGCTGGGTATCGGCACCGAGACCGACCTGCGCGACTACTACCGCCTGAACCGCCGCCAGACCGCGCCCGCGATCGCCGACCTGGTCGACGCGGGCGAACTGATCCCGGTCGACGTCGACGGCTGGGACGCACCGGCCTACCTGCACCCGGAGGCGAGCACCCCGCGCACGATCACCGGCGCCGCCCTGCTGTGCCCGTTCGATCCGCTGATCTTCTTCCGGCCGCGCACCCAGCGGATCTTCGACTTCCACTACCGCATCGAGATCTACACGCCCGAACCCAAACGGGTGCACGGCTATTACGTCTTCCCGTTCCTGCTCGACGGCCGCCTGGTCGGCCGCGTCGACCTGCGCGCCGAGCGCGGCAGCGGCAGGTTGCTGGCACCCGGCGCGTTCGCCGAACCCGGCTACGCCACCGCCGAGACCGCGGACGCACTGCGTGGTGCGCTGCGGGAGATGGCGGACTGGCTCGAACTCGACGACGTCGTCGTCGGCGAGCGCGGTGACCTCGCGCCGCTGCTGTGAGGGTGCCCGGCTACCAGCCCTTCGGGCCCTGGCCGCGCATCTGATCACGCAGCGCCCCGGTGACCGCGCCCGAGAGCCACGAGTTGAGCGATTGCCCGTTCTGCGCCGCCGCCTCCTCGGCCTTGGACTTGAGCTGTTCGACCAGGCGCAGGGTGACCCGGCTGATGTCGCCGGTCATCTCCTCGAAGGTCGGCGGTTCCTCGGAGCCCGACGGCGTGTTCTTGCGCACGTCGGCCACCGCCTCGGTGCCCTCCAGACGGACGTGCACGGTGCGGTCGCCGAGCTCGGTGCTGATCTCGGCGGCCAGTTCCGACAGCGCCGACAACAGCACGAGCCGGCTCGAACTCTCCACCGCCGCGGCCAGGGCGGCGGCGGTGGCCTGCGTTTTCTCGTCGCCGAGCGCAGCGGCGGCGATCAGTTCCTCGCGCAGCCGCGCGGTATGAGCGTTCAGATCCATGACATCAGTGTGCTGTCATATCTGACATCACGCAAGGGCGGCGGTGATGTCACCCTCGGGGCAGGCAGGCGGCGAAAGACACCCACCGGCAGATGGATCGGGCGCTAGGGTGTCGAGGCTCAACTGGGGACCGGGTAGCCTTTCTGACCATGACGAACGGTGAATCGACGCCAACGGAGCTGCACGCGTCCGGCACGGTGGGTGTCGCGATGGTGACCCCCTTCAGCGCTGCGGGCAAGGTCGACATCGATGCCGGTGTGGCCCTGGCGGCGCGCCTGGTCGACCGCGGCGTCGATCTGCTGGCCATCTCGGGCACCACCGGTGAGTCGCCGACCACCACCGAATCGGAGAAGTCCGACCTGCTGCGCGCCGTCGTCGACGCTGTGGGCGAGCGCGCCACCGTGATCGCGGGCGCGGGCACCTACGACACCGCGCACTCGCTCGAGCTGGCGCGCGCCGCCGAGAACGCGGGCGCGCACGGCCTGCTGGTCGTGACCCCGTACTACTCGCGGCCCACGCAGGAGGGCCTGATCGCGCACTTCACCGCGGTCGCCGACGCCACCTCGCTGCCGGTGACCCTCTACGACATTCCACCGCGGTCGGTGGTGCCCATCGCCATCGACACGATCCGCCGGCTCGCCGACCACCCGAACATCGTCGCGGTGAAGGACGCCAAGGGCGATCTGGTCTCCGGCGCCGATCTCATCGCGACCACCGGTCTGGCCTTCTACTCCGGCGACGACGGGCTCAACCTGCCCTGGCTCTCCGTCGGCGCCACCGGATTCATCAGCGTGATCGGTCATCTCGTGCCCGAACGCCTGCGCGAGATCCACCAGGCGTACACCGCCGGTGACGTTGCCCGGGCCAGGGAGATCAACGCGACACTGTTGCCGCTGTTCGCGGCCATGACCCGCCTGGGAGGTGTGGCGATGTGCAAGGGAGCTCTTCGATTGCTCGGTGTCGAGGTGGGTGAACCCCGGTTGCCCCAGCTGATGCCCACGCCGGCGCAGCTCGACGCGCTGGCGCTGGATCTGCAGGCCGCGGGGGTGTCGGCATGACCGAACCGGCCGCTCGCAAGCCCCGTCGCCGTTCCGCCAGCCGCGCTGCAGGCGCGCCCGAACCCACTCCGGTCGCACCGCCGCAGGCCGCCCCGAAGCAGCCCGAACCGGCCGCGACGCCGGTCGCCGAGATCGTCGCCGAGGCGAACCTGGTCGGCGAGGCCGAGGTGGGCACCGACCTGATCAGCGTCGCCGAGGAGCAGGTCACCGTGCCGAAGAAGGCCGGTTCGCGCCGCGCCAAGAGCAAGCCCGCCGCCGAGCAGGCGCCGCAGCAGCAGTCCCGTGGCGGTGGTGGTCGTGGCCGCCAGGGCGGTGGCCGCGGTCGTGGCGCAGCACCGGCCGCCGAACCCCGCGAGAAGGCGGCCCAGGACCGGCTCGGCGCCCCGCCGAAGCTGCCGAAGAACGGCCTGCGCGTGTTCGCGCTCGGCGGCATCGGCGAAATCGGCCGCAACATGACCGTTTTCGAGTACAACGGCAAGCTGCTGATCGTCGACTGTGGTGTGCTGTTCCCCGAGGATCAGCAGCCCGGCGTCGACCTGATCCTGCCCGACTTCCAGCCCATCGAGGACCGGATGGACGACATCGTCGCCATCGTGCTCACCCACGGTCACGAGGACCACATCGGCGCGGTGCCGTTCCTGCTGCGCAACCGCCCCGACATCCCCGTGATCGGCGCGAAGTTCACCCTCGCGCTGGTCGCCGCCAAGTGCCGTGAGCACCGGCTGCAGCCCAAGCTCATGGAGGTCGCCGAGGGCGAGACCACCGTGCACGGCCCGTTCGAGTGCGAGTACTTCGCGGTCAACCACTCGATCCCCGACGCCATCGCGGTCGCCATCCGCACTCCGGCGGGCGTCGTGCTGCACACCGGTGACATCAAGCTCGACCAGCTGCCGCTCGACGGCCGCCTCACCGACCTGGCCGGCTTCTCCCGCCTCGGCGACGAGGGTGTCGACCTGTTCCTGGTCGACTCCACCAATGCCGAGGTCCCCGGCTTCGTCACCCCCGAGCGCGAGATCGGTGGTGTGCTCGACAATGTCATCGGCAAGGCGCGCAACCGCGTCATCGTCGCCTCCTTCGCCAGCCACGTGCACCGCATCCAGCAGGTCGTCGACGTGGCGCAGAAGTACAACCGCAAGATCTGCTTCGTCGGCCGCTCGATGGTGCGCAACATGCAGATCGCGCAGGACCTGGGCTACCTGACGGTGCCCGACAATGTGGTCGTCGACCTGGATCAGGCCGCGAACCTGCCCGGCAACCGACTGGTGCTGATCTCCACCGGCTCCCAGGGCGAGCCGCTCTCGGCGCTGGCCCGGATGGCCCGCGGCGACCACCGCCAGATCAACATCCGCGCCGACGATCTGATCGTGCTGGCCTCCTCGCTGATCCCCGGCAACGAGAACTCGGTGTTCGCGGTGGTCAACGGGCTGGCCCGGCTCGGCGCGACGGTCATCACCCAGCAGAACGCGAAGGTGCACGTCTCCGGCCACGCCTCGGCCGGTGAGCTGCTGTACCTGTACAACGCGGTGCGCCCGACCAATGCCATGCCGGTGCACGGCGAATGGCGGCACCTGCGCGCCAACGCCGCGCTCGCGGTGGCGACCGGCGTTCCCGAGGAGCGGGTCGTGCTGGCCGAGGACGGCGTGGTGGTCGACCTGGTCGACGGCATCGCCTCCATCGTCGGCCGGGTGCCGGTCGGGCACGTCTACGTCGACGGCCTCTCGGTCGGTGACGTCGGCGAGTCGACTCTGTCGGACCGCCTTGTCCTCGGCGAGGGCGGCTTCATCTCGATCACCGTCGTCATCGACGCGACCACCGGCAAGGCGGTCAGCACCGAGATCAACGGACGCGGCTTCTCCGACGACCCGGCCGCGCTCAACGGCGCGAACGAACTGGTGGAGGCCGAGCTGCTGCGGCTGGCCGGCGAGGGCATCACCGACACCCACCGCATCGCCCAGGGCGTGCGGCGCGTGGTCGGGCGCTGGGTCGCCGACACCTACCGTCGCCGCCCGATGATCGTGCCGACGGTCATCGGCGTCTGACCTAGGCGAAACACGAAACCGCCGGGTGACAGTGTCGCCCGGCGGTTTTCGTTGTCTCGCGTCAGGCCTGGCAGGCCGCGGAGTCGAGCTTGGCCGACTTCACGATGTTGCAGGTGAACACGTGCGACACGCGCCAGCCGCCCTCGGAGGCCACGAATTCCACGGTCGCGCCCTGGACCGGGGTGCCGTCGATGGTGACGTCGGCGGGTGCCTTCACCTTGCCGTCGGCGGGCGTGCCGACACTGGTGATCTTGGCCTTGACGTTGTTCTTCTTCGCCGCCTCGACGAACTTGTCGACCAGGTTCGGGTCGCGCTCGGCGTCCTCGATGAAGGTCGCCTTCTCCTCGGCGGTCAGCTGACCCGCCATGGCCTTGTCCAAGCGGGCGTTGAGCTCGTCGACCGTCGGCGCGGGCAGTACCGGCACGGCGGTGGTCATCGGCGCGTCACCCTCCTGGGTGCCCTCCACCTTCTTGCCGTCCTCGAACGCGGCCCCCGCGGTGGTCGTCGGGGCCCCGGCGGAGGGCTCGCTGCTGCTGCTGCACGCGGTCAAGCCGAGCGCGGCGGCGGCCGCCGTCACGGCGACCGCCGTCTTGAACATGCGGTTGTTCACTGATCTCCCCAATTGAGATATGCCGCCGGAGTGAGTTTCCGGCGGGTCGTGCGCGACTCAGACCTCGTAGCCCGAAGTGCAGTTCCAGTTGATGATGGTGGCCGCGCCGCGGTTGGCGTTGAGCGCGCCGCGCTTGGCCGCCCGCAGCGAGGAGGCCGAGGCCCAGCTGTAGGAGCGGCTCGACTCGGCGAGCGCGCCGCATCCGTTGCGCCACGAGATCTTCACGTCGCACCCGGCGCCGCCCCCGCTACGCTGGCAGCCGGCGATGGCGGCCGACTCGGCCGCGGCGTAGCTGCCGTAATTGGCGGTGATGCTGGACGCGCCGTTACGCGAGAGCGCGAGCGCGCCGTAGTTGCTGGCCTGCGCCTGCGCCGGCGCGATGTGGCCGCCCAGTAGCGCGCCGATGGTCGCGGTCATGACCACCGCGCCGGTGAAAACTCTTTTCACTTGATTCCCCTCGTATTCCTGGCCACAACCTGGTGGACCGGGTGACAACGTACCGACCGTTGCGTCCTCCGCGCCACCCTGCGGCGCCCGGATTCGAGCCGATCACAAGGGATCTGAAAGGTTTTGCTCAGGTCGCGCCGGCGCCGAAACACCGCGAAACGCGGTCGCCGGCGAGATTTCCCCGCGCTGACCGGGGCCCCGCGACCTGCGCATCCAGGTGAGATCACGGTCGCAACCGGGGTGGGACCAGTGTTGCGGATGGTCCGGGCGGTGCTCGAGCGGCTAGCCTGATGGTCATGGCAGGTAAGTCCCGCAGCACCACGACCTCTCGGGCGCGGGCGGGATCGAGCAGGGGGCAGACGCCGTCGGCGCGATCTCGTTCGACGACTCCGCGAGCGTCGGCGGCGCCACGCGGGCGAACCGCACCCGCGCGCAGGCCGGTCAAGCGCGCGTCGGACACGGCGCCGCTGGCGGTGATCGGTCGCGGCGTCGGCAGCGGCTGGACCATGCTGGCGCGCGGCGTCGGCGCCACCACCCGCACCCTGAGCCGCGCGGGCGAGATCGAGCACGGGCACCGGCGCGACGGGATCGGCTTGGCGCTCATCGCGGTCAGCGCGATCATCGCCGCCGCCATGTGGATGTCGGCGGGCGGTCCGGTCGGGCGCTTCCTCGAAGACGTCGTGCGCGCGATCGCGGGAACGGCGGGTGGGCTGGCACCGCTGCTGTTCATCGCGCTCGCCGTACTGCTCATGCGCACCGAGCCGCATCCGGAGATCCGGCCGCGGCTGGTGCTGGGCGGGCTGCTCGTCGTGCTGCCCGCGCTGGGCGTGTGGCATCTGGCCGCCGGGTCACCCACCGACGCCCATGGCCGTTCGCGGGCGGCGGGCGCGCTCGGTTACGCCATCGGCGGTCCGCTCGGGCAGGGGCTCACGCCGTGGCTGGCGTTGCCGATCCTGCTGCTGGCCATGGTGTTCGGCGTGCTGCTGCTCACCGGGACCACGGTGCGTGAGGTGCCGGCGGCCCTGAGCGAGTACTTCGGCCTCGGCGAGCACGCAGGCGACGACGACCCGTACGACCCGGCCGACTACGACGCCGACGGATTCCCGGTGCACCGCAACCGGACCCGCCGCCGTGGCCAGACCCCCGACGACAACTATCCGCCCGACGAGTTCGGCGGCTCCGACGCGCTCACCGAGTCCCTCGGCGAACCGCCGCTGCGCGACGCCAAGCCGATCGTCGACGAACCGCCCGCGCCCGCACCGAAACCGGCGCGGAAACGCCCGCCCGCCAAGGTCGTCGACCAGACCCCGCCCGCGCCGCCGGAGCCGGAGTTCGTCACCGACCGCGTCGTCGACGGCGACTACACGCTGCCCCCGCTGACCCTGCTGCTCGACGGCGATCCGCCCAAGAAGCGTTCGGCCGCCAACGAATCGATGATCGAGGCGATCACCGAGGTGCTGGTGCAGTTCAAGATCGACGCCGCCGTCACCGGTTTCGTGCGCGGCCCGACCGTCACCCGCTACGAGGTGGAACTGGGTCCCGGCGTCAAGGTCGAGAAGATCACCGCGCTGGCCCGTAACCTCGCCTACGCCGTCGCCACCGAGAACGTGCGCCTGCTCGCGCCGATCCCCGGCAAGTCGGCCGTCGGTATCGAGGTGCCCAACGCCGACCGCGAATTGGTGCGCCTGGCCGACGTGCTCAAGTCGCCACACACCCGCAACGACCACCATCCGCTGGTGATCGGCCTCGGCAAGAACATCGAGGGCGAGTTCGTCTCGGCGAACCTGGCCAAGATGCCGCACCTGCTGGTGGCGGGCTCCACCGGTTCCGGTAAGTCCAGCTTCGTCAACTCGATGCTGATCTCGCTGCTGCACCGGGCCACGCCGGAAGAGGTCAGGATGATCCTGATCGACCCGAAGATGGTGGAACTCACCCCGTACGAAGGCATTCCGCACCTGATCACGCCCATCATCACCCAGCCGAAGAAGGCCGCCGCCGCGCTGGCCTGGCTGGTCGAGGAGATGGAACAGCGCTATCAGGACATGCAGGCCAACAAGGTCCGCCACATAGACGACTTCAACAAGAAGGTGAAGTCGGGTCAGATCACCGCGCCGCTGGGCAGCGAGCGCGTCTACCGGCCCTACCCGTACATCCTGGCCATTGTCGACGAGCTCGCCGATCTGATGATGACCGCGCCGCGCGACGTCGAGGACGCGATCGTGCGGATCACCCAGAAGGCGCGTGCGGCGGGCATCCACCTGGTGCTGGCCACCCAGCGTCCGTCGGTGGACGTGGTCACCGGCCTGATCAAGACCAATGTGCCCTCGCGCCTTGCCTTCGCGACCTCCTCGCTCACCGACTCGCGCGTCATCCTGGACCAGCCGGGCGCGGAGAAGCTGATCGGCATGGGCGACGGCCTGTTCCTGCCGATGGGCGCGGGCAAGCCGACCCGTCTGCAGGGGGCGTTCATCTCCGACGAGGAGATCCACGCGGTCGTCGAGTTCAGCAAGACCCAGGCCGAACCCGAGTATCAGGAGGGCGTCACCGCCGCCAAGGCCGGTGAGGTCAAGGACGTCGATCCCGATATCGGCGACGACATGGACGTGCTGCTGCAGGCCGTGGAACTCGTGGTCACCTCGCAGTTCGGCTCCACCTCCATGCTGCAGCGCAAGCTGCGGGTCGGCTTCGCCAAGGCGGGCCGGTTGATGGACCTGATGGAGACCCGCGGCGTCGTCGGGCCCAGCGAGGGCTCCAAGGCGCGCGATGTGCTGATCAAGCCCGACGAGCTGGACGGGTTGCTGTGGTCGATTCGTGGCGGCGACCCCGGCGGTGCCGAGGACGAATAGGTCGGTGCGCGTTGCTGGTTTGCTCTGACCGTGCCGGAAGCAGACGGCGACGAACGAGGAGGGACCGGAGGCGCGGAGGCGTACGGGTGTGGGAGAGGTGCCTGGATCAGGCCGGTGTGCAGCCGGTCAGCAGGCGCTACGAACGCGCGAAAGGCGTTGTGGCAGCCCGGCACCCAAGGGGTAGCCGGTGCATATCGACACGGCGTTCGTACTGCGCGGTGGATCCGTTCACGGCTAGCTCCTCTCGTGGTGCGGGGGTCTTGCGACGATGCGTCGACGGTAGCAGCGCGGGATGCGCCGCGAAACGGATTTTTCCGACGCGCCGACCGGGGCACGTGCAGGTCAGGCCGCGTGTGTGTGAAATCATGGCGGGCAATCGTTCCGCAAAGCCGACTGAAACGGACATTTCGGGCATGATGGGTCGCATGAACTTCATCGATCGGACCACCACATGCAGGTGACCACGCTCGAGTGGGTGATCACCGGTCTGGTGATCCTCGGCCTGTTCGTCTTCGACTTCTTCGCCCACGTGCGGACACCGCACGAACCGACGTTCAAGGAATCCGGCTTCTGGTCGGCCGTCTACATCAGCCTGGCCCTGTTGTTCGGCCTGTTCGTCGCCTGGAAATGGGGCGGCACCTACGCGGGGGAGTACTACGCGGGCTTCGTCACCGAGAAGGCGCTCTCGGTGGACAACCTGTTCATCTTCCTGATCATCATGAGCACCTTCGCCGTACCGCGGATCTACCAGCAGAAGGTGCTGCTGATCGGCATCGTGCTGGCGCTGGTGATGCGCGGTGTTTTCATCGCCGTCGGCGCGGCCGCGATCAGCGCGTTCAGCTGGGTGTTCTACCTGTTCGGCGCGTTCCTGATCTACACCGCGATCAATCTGCTGCGCGAGAGCGGGCACGAGGTCGAGCACGAGCAGCAACGTGACAGCCGGATCGTCGCGCTGGCCAAGCGGATCCTGCCGACCACCGACCAGTACGACGGCGACAAACTCGTCACCCGGATCGACGGCAAACGTGTGGTGACCCCGCTGCTGCTGGCGCTGCTGGCCATCGGCTTCGCCGACCTGCTCTTCGCGCTGGACTCGATTCCGGCCATCTACGGCCTCACGGAGCAGCCCTATCTTGTGTTCACGGCCAATGCCTTCGCGCTGATGGGCCTGCGGCAGCTGTACTTCCTCATCGGCGGTCTGCTCGACCGCCTGGTGTACCTGTCCTACGGTCTGGCCGCGATTCTGGCGTTCATCGGCATCAAGCTGGTCCTGCACGCCCTGCACGAGAACACGCTGCCGTTCATCAACGGCGGTGAGCACGTGAGCGTGCCGGAGATCTCCACCCCGGTGTCGCTGAGCGTGATCATCGGCATTCTGATCGTCGCCACGGTGGCGAGCCTGCTGAAGACCCGCAACACCACCTCCTCCTGAACACGCACTGCCCGGAACCATCGTGGTTCCGGGCAGTGCTGTGTCAGCGGCCGGTCACTCGGCGAAGGCGCCCATCACGGGCAGCCATTCGACGACGCGCACGGCGTCGATCAGGCCCAGCTTCGCGAACGGGTCGTCGGCGAGCAGCGTGGTCAGCGACGGCGCGTCCTCGGCGCGGAAGATCAGCAGCGCGCCGGTACCGTCCGGGTACGGGCCGCTGGTGAGCACCGTGCCCGCGTCGACGAGCGCGTTGAGCCAGCCGCGGTGCTCGGGGCGGTTGGTCGCCCGGTCGGCCGCGGTGGCCTCGGAATAGGTGTAGTGGACGGCGAAGATCGGCACGGTCGATCACTTTCTCGCGGTGGACTTGCGGAAATTCAGAGAGTCAGCAGCATGCGGGTGTTGCCGAGGGTGTTCGGCTTGACGTAGCTCAGATCGAGGAACTCGGCGACACCGGTGTCGTAGGACCGGCACATCTCGGCGTACACCTCGGCGGTGACGGGCGTGCCGTCGATCTCGACGAAACCGTGCCTGCCGAAGAAGTCCACCTCGAAGGTCAGCACGAACAACCGCTGCAACTGCAGCTCACGCGCGACCGCGACCAGCCGCTCGACGACGGCGCCACCGACACCGCGGCCCTTCACCACCGGATCGACGGCGACGGTGCGCACCTCGCCCAGATCGGCCCACAGCACGTGCAGCGCACCACAGCCGACGACCTGGCCGTCGAGCTCGGCGACCCAGAATTCCTGGACGGATTCGTACAGGGTGACCAGGTTCTTCTCCAGCAGGATGCGGCCCGCGTACTCGTCGACCAGGCGCTTGATCTCGGGGACATCCGAGGTTCGGGCTCGTCGGACGACCACGCCGGAAACAGGCGCCGCGGAGGGCGCGACGGGATGCGCGTCGCTGGTCGAACCACCCAGTGGTCCCCGTGAGGTCATGGGGTGCACAGTAGTCGGCCCGCTTACCGATAGTCTGAACGTGTGCCGCACATCCTGTCGATCCGCTCACCGCATCGCGCCGGGCTCGACGACCGGATCGGACGGCACTGTCCGCGCGAGCAAACCGCGCGCAAAACGTGTGGATTTCGGCGCAGTGCCGGTGAGTGCCGAGAGGGCAGGGCATGAGCGTGCGACCTGAAGAGATCGACCGCGGGTGGGAGGCGGCCGCGCCGCCGCGGGCGGTGCCGGACCGCGCCGAGGCGCAGGTTCCCGTGCTCAATATCGCGAACGTGCTGACCGTCGCGCGCATCGTGCTTGTCCCGTTGTTCGTGCTGGCGTTGTTCGTCGACGGCGGGCACGACACGCGCTGGCGCGTCATCGCCGCCGCGGTGTTCGGGCTGGCGGCGATCACTGATCGCTTCGATGGGCAACTGGCCCGCAAATACGGTTTGGTGACCGATTTCGGCAAACTGGCCGACCCCATCGCGGACAAGGCGCTGATCGGATCTGCGCTGATCGGGCTGTCGATCCTGGGTGATCTGCCCTGGTGGATCACCGTGGTCATCGTCGGACGCGAGATCGGCATCACACTGCTGCGGCTGGTGGTGGTCCGCCGTGGCGTGATCCCGGCGGGCCGCGGCGGCAAGCTCAAGACGCTGGTGCAGTCGATCGCCATCGCGCTGCTGCTGCTGCCGCTGTCGGGCGCCTTCGCGACCGCGGGCATGGTGTTGATGTACGCGGCCGTGGCGCTGACCGTGATCACCGGCCTGGACTACGTCGGCCAGGCGGCCCGGGTGTGGCTGGCAGGGGGACGCGGACGCGGCGAGTCCCGCTCGTGAGCGATCCGCTCGTCGACGGCGCTCCGGTCGCCGAACTGGTCCAGGCGCTGACCGCGGCCGGTCAGACCGTCGCCACCGCCGAATCGCTGACCGCGGGTCTGCTGGCGGCCACGGTGGCCGGTGTACCCGGCGCCAGCGTGGTGCTGCGCGGCGGTCTCATCGTCTACGCCACCGACCTGAAAAACCGGCTGGCCTGCGTCGACGACGACATCCTTCGGGTCGACGGGCCGGTCGCCGCGTCGACCGCCGAGCAGCTCGCGGTGGGCGCGCGGGAACGCTGTGGCGCCGACTGGGGTGTCGGCCTGACCGGGGTCGCCGGACCCGATTCCCAGGACGAGCACCCGGTCGGGACGGTATACCTCGGATTGGCCGGTCCGAGTCACAGCGAAGTGGTCCGGTTGAAACTGCACGGCGACCGGTGGACGATCAGAATCGGTGCGGTGCACAGCGCGGTGCGGGAGTTGCTGCGCTGTGTGACGACGAACTGACCGTGTCCGGGAACCACCGGCCGATGCTCGACGTTGTGCCAGAAAGAGGTGAGCACCGCTACGGCGGTGACACGAGGTGGAGGAGAACGAGATGACGCTGCTGCGGGAGGCAATCGGGGACAGTCTGCGGCGTGCGCGTCTCGCCCAGCATCGAACGCTGCGCGAGGTGTCGACCTCGGCGCGCGTGAGCCTCGGCTATCTGTCGGAAGTGGAGCGCGGCCGCAAGGAAGCCTCCAGTGAACTGCTCGCCGCTATCTGCGAGGCACTCGACGTGCCGCTGTCGCGGGTGCTGTGGGACGTGAGCACCATCATGGCGGGCGCGGACGGTTCCGCGCCGCGCGAGCCCGCGCTGACCGGCCCCGCCACCGAGCGCGAGCCCGTCGCGGCCGAGCCCGTCGCCGAACCGGCCGCCGCGCCCGAGTCGGCCGCCGCGAGCATGTCGGCCGACCAGGGCCCGCGAATCGGCATCGCCGAGGACACCCGCATCGTCATCCCGGCGCCGAGGGCCGAGATGCTGGTACTGGTGAAGGGAATGTGACGCGGCGAACCACGTGCCGGACACGCGAGACGCTGCACACCGCTGGTGAGAACGGATAGATTCTCATCAGGCGTCGATGGGGCCGGTCTCACCGGCTCGGGTGCCGCATGGTGAAGGATAAGCACATATCTGGTGCGTGACGGTCGCGCACCACCAGTCGCACGAGCGACGCACAGATGGAGGCGGGATCAATCGATGGCTAATCCGTTCGTGAAGGCCTGGAAGTACATGATGGCCCTCTTCGACTCCAAGATCGAAGAGCATGCGGATCCGAAGGTCCAGATTCAGCAGGCTATCGAGGAGGCGCAGCGTCAGCATCAGGCGCTGTCGCAGCAGGCGGCGTCGGTGATCGGTAACCAGCGTCAGCTGGAGATGAAGCTGAACCGCCAGCTCGACGAGGTCGAGAAGCTCAACGCCAATGCCCGTCAGGCCGTCACGCTGGCCGATCAGGCTGCCGCCGCGGGCGACACCGAGAAGGCGATCCAGTACACCAACGCCGCCGAGGCGTTCGCCGCCCAGCTGGTCACCGCCGAGCAGTCGGTGGAAGACCTCAAGGTGCTGCACGACCAGTCCCTGCAGGCCGCCGCACAGGCCAAGAAGGCGGTCGAGCAGAACGCGATGATGTTGCAGCAGAAGGTGGCCGAGCGCACCAAGCTGCTCAGCCAGCTCGAGCAGGCCAAGATGCAAGAGCAGGTCTCGGCCTCGCTGCAGCAGATGGACTCCACCCTGTCCGCACCCGGTTCCACCCCCAGCCTCGACGCGGTGCGCGACAAGATCGAGCGGCGCTACGCCAACGCGCTCGGTGCCGCCGAGCTGGCGCAGAACACGGTGCAGGGTCGCATGATGGAGGTCCAGCAGGCCAGCATCCAGATGGCCGGGCACAGCAAGCTCGAGCAGATCCGCGCCTCGATGCGTGGTGACGCCCTGCCGACCGGCAACAACGCCCAGGCGATCGACCCGGCCAAGCAGCAGCCCGCCCAGGCACCGCAGATCAACAAAGGACAGACCGCGCAGCAGTAATATCGGAGCGCTGGCGCGCTCGAGTCGCGGCCCCTTGTGTCCCGGCGATCAGGCACCGTTGCTTGCTCCTTCGTCGCCTACGCAACGGCGCCTGATCGCCGGGACGGCCGCGACCGCCGCTGCGCGGCGGACCCTTCTCGAGGTCGGGTCGTGCGGGGCTGGTCCGGCGGCTGTGGGCTTGTCAGGGGTAGGTGGTAGACCTGGGACGCTGCGGAGCTGGCCGGTGCGGCGGAAGGATGAGGGCATGAGCGGGAGAACACGGCGTGAGCGAGCCGAGATCGTCGATCCGGCGGCGTTGACGCGCCCCACCGCGACCGGTGGTGTGCCCGCGACCCTGCGGGAGGTCGGCGAGCAGGCGATGGTCGCCGTGCGGCGCTGGGCCGATCCGCGTGAACGCGAACTACGCCGTCGTCGGCGGGCGCGCAGGCGCAGTTTTCAGCTCGGCACCGCCTCGGGCATCACCACCGTCGGTGCGGTGGGTCTGGCCGTGGTGTCGGCGCCGGCCTGGGCGGTCGTCGTGATCGGTGGCGGCGCTGTCGCTTTCGTGACCGGTACCGCGTTGAGCGCCCGGCGGTATCTGCAGCTGCGCGGTCAGCCGTTGCCGCAGGCGGCCTTCGTCGCGCGCAAGTCACCCGGGCTGCGGTCGGTGGCCCGCGGTCCGATCCAGCGGTTGATCCGCGCCGAACGTGCCCTGCACGGTCTCGGCGCCCAGATCGCCCGTACCCGTCGCCTGCCCGAGGACGAGCTGCGCGACCTGCTCGAGACGGCCCGCTCCGGCGCGGCCGCGCTGCACGCGCTGGCCACCGACATCGTGGCGATGGAACAGGCCGCCGACACCGTCGGCCGCGCCAACCCCGAGACGGTGACCGCGTTGAAGACCACCGTCACCGGCGTGCTCGCGCGACTGGAGACCGGCGTCGTCGAGTACGAGCAGCTGGTCGCCGCCGCGGCCCGCATTCTCGCCGTTCCCGAGGACACCGTGGTCGCCTACCAGTTCAACGGCATCGTCGCCGACCTGCGCGAGGCCGCCGACCGCCTCGACGGCTGGGCCCAGGCACTGGCCGATCTGGCCGACCGTCCCGTCGGCCCGCGATAACCGGAGACGGACAACGACTTACGGCCCCGGCGACGGGGCCGTTTCTCGTCAGGCGATGGTCTGGCGCAGCGCGTCGAGTTCGGCCGATCGAAGGTCCTCGACCGTCGACGATTCCGGGGTGTCGAAGATGCGCACCCGCTTGGTCTCGCCGTCGAAGGCGGCCCACCCGGGATCGCCGCTGGTCGCGAATGCCACCCAGGCCGCGTGGATTTCGTCGGCCAGCGACTGCGGCGGGTTCGGTCCGGTGAGGGAATGCGCGTCGTCGATGGCGTCGAAGACGAACGGCACCTCGAGCACGTGGCACGCGCCGAGCCCGGGAAGACCGGTGGGCCAAGCGAATTCGTAGACGTGCGTCGGCGCGCCCGCGGCATTGGCCTCGGCGAAGTCGACGGTGCCGGCGCGGAAGCACCAGTCGGTGAGGATCGCGTTGAAGATCTCGTCGGGCGTCGCGTCCGGGCGCTGGGCCGAATAGGTCTGCGCGACAGCCGGATCGATGCCGTAGCGGGTGAGCACGAACGGCAGGGTGTCGGCGGTGACGGCGGCGGTGATGCCGGTCGGGACGGTGAAGAAGCGGAATTCTTCGGCGGTGGTGCCCGCGATGAGCGGGACAGCGCGCTCCGGATGCTCGGCCAGGACCGCGGTGGGCGCGCCGGGCACGATGTCGTCGTCGATCACCGGGAACAGGCTCATGATGCCCATGCCCTGCCCGATCACCGAGGTGCCCCAGCGCTGCGGATCCGGGTCGGTCATCATCGCGAGCGCGACCGCGTTCTGCGCGGTGCGCAGCTCGTCCGGCCCGAGCTTGCCGAAATCGGCCGCGGTCGGCGCGATGCCGAGCTCGTCGGCCAGCGCGACCGCGACCCTTCGGGCGTCCTCGGCGTCGGCGGCCACAGACCCGTTGCCGCTCTGCATGATCGCCCGCCGGAACAGCCCGGTCGACTGTGGCGCGGCGATCAGCGCCGCCACGCTCATCCCGCCCGCCGACTCGCCGAAGATGGTCACATTGTCCGGGTCGCCACCGAAGGCGGCGATGTTCTCGCGGACCCAGCGCAGCGCGAAGATCTGGTCGTGCAGGCCACGATTGAGCGGCGCTCCCTCGATCGCGGCGAACCCGGAGACCCCGAGCCGGTAGTTGATCGACACCATCACCACGCCGTCGCGCGCGAACGCCGCGCCGTTGTAGATCGCGCGCGCGTTGGACCCGCGCACGAACGCGCCACCGTGAATCCACACCAGCACCGGCAGCCCGCTCGCCGCCGGATCCGGGGTCCACACGTTCGCGTTGAGGTACTCGTCGCCGGGAATCCCGTCGCTGCCGATCAGGGCGTGGATCGGCGCCGGATACGGCGACTGCGCGCAGGTGGCGCCCATGTCCGTGGCCTCGCGCACCCCGTCCCACGCGGGCGCCGCCTCGGGCAGCTGGAAGCGTTTCGCGCCGACCGGCGCCGCCGCGTAGGGCACCCCGAGGAAACGGGTGACGCCTGCCTCGGTCCGGCCGCGCACCGTGCCGCTCGCGATCGTGACGATGGGTTCCATGGGCTCCTCCTCGCGCTGAGGCCCCGATTATGGACGTCCGCCCGGCTCGACGTGGTCGTTTGACGGGGACACGGTCTCGGGGTGAACCCTGAAATCGCCCCCGATATCGGTGCTGACCTGGTGATTTATCGGTTCGCCGGTGGCAGCATCGACAGTGTCGGATCGCCGGTCGGCGGTCGCGGAACTGGCGAGGAGCACATCATGGTCTGGAAAGTCATCGGCATCGTCGTGGTCGCACTGATCGCGTTCTGGATCCTCGGGGCGCTGATCGAGGCGCTGCTGCCGGTTCTGGTCATCGCGGCGATCGGTACCGGGTTGTACCTGTTGTACAAGGCGGTGTCCGGAGCCGACGACAAGGCCCCGCTCATCAAGCCGTAGTCCGGGCGTCTGCGCTTAGCATGGGCCGGGTGGATCAGGTACCTGAAGACTGGCAGCGCGGACTGGTGATCGTCGCGCATCCCGACGACATCGAATACGGCGCGGCCGCGGCCGTGGCGCGGTGGACCGCGCAGGGCAAGGACATTCGCTATCTGCTCGTCACCCGTGGCGAAGCGGGAATCGCGGGGATGCCGCCCGCGCAGGCCGGGCCGCTGCGTGAGGTCGAGGAGATCGCGGGCGCTCGCGAAGTCGGCGTGCACACCGTCGAATTCCTCGACCATCCCGACGGCCGGATCGAAGAGGGGCTCGCGTTGCGGCGCGAACTGGCCGCCGCGCTGCGCAGGCACCGCCCGGAGATGGTGGTGCTGTTCAACTTCGGCGACACCTGGGCGCCCGGGTTCGTCAACAGCGCCGATCACCGCGCGGTGGGCCGCTCGGCGATGGACGCCATCTCCGACGCGGGCAACGAGTGGATCTTCCCCGAGATCGCCGATCTGGCACCGTGGTCGGCGCGCTGGGCCGCCGTGGTCGGGCCGGTCATGACCCACGCCGTCGATGTCGGCGCCCACCTGGAGCAGGCGCGGGCTTCACTGTCCGCGCACCGGCGTTATCTGCAGGTACTCAGCTCGGTGCCGGTCGAGCAGCAGGTGGACGAGATCATTACGCGCGCAACGGGTCCCAAGGGCGGGTTCCCCGCAGCGCACGCGGTCGGCTTCGAGTTGTTCACCTTCGCCGGCTGATCGCGCCGCGCACCACCGGCCCGGTCGTCACACGCCGATTCCGCTGCGGCGCGGTGGACCATGTCGAGGGATATGGCAGTCTGGCGGCATGCGAGTAGCTGTGGTGGCCGGGCCCGATCCGGGGCATGCGTTTCCCGCGATCGCGCTGTGCCTGCGATTGCTGGACGCGGGAGACGAGCCGGTGCTGTTCACCGGTCCACGCTGGCTGGACGCGGCCAGAGCCGCCGGAATCAGCGTGCGCAGGCTCAAAGGGCTGGCCCCACGCCCCACCGACGACGACACCGACGCGGGCGCCCGGATCCACGAGCGCGCCGCCCACATCGCGACCGAGAACCTGCCCGAACTCAGCGCGATGCTGCCGGACCTTGTCGTCTCCGACGTGCTCACCGCGGGTGGCGGGATGGCGGCCGAACGGCTGACGCTGCCCTGGGTGGAACTGTCCCCGCATCCGCTGTACCTGCCTTCGAAATCCTTGCCGCCCATCGGCAGTGGGCTCGCGCCGGGGGAGGGCGTGCGCGGCCGGGTGCGCGACGGAGTGCTGCGCACGATGACCGCGCGCGCGGTCCGGGTGGGCACCCGGCAGCGTTCGGCCGCACGCGAGAGCATCGGCCTGCCCGCCGAGGATCCCGGTCCGACCGCGCGGCTGGTCGCCACGCTGCCCGCGCTGGAGCTGGACCGCCCGGACTGGCCCGCTGACACCCACGTTGTCGGACCGCTGCTGTGGGAACCGACCGACGCGATCCTGCCGGTGCCGCCGGGCGAGGCGCCCCTGGTGATGGTGGCGCCCTCGACCGCGCACACCGGCGTGGCCGCGATGGCCGAGACCGTGCTGGCAGGCTTGGCCGGACTCGGTGTGCGCGCGGCCGTCTCGATGCTCGACACCCCACCGGCCGACCTGCCCGACTGGGCCACCGCAGGCTTGGGCCGCCAGGACGAACTGCTCACCAAGGCCGCGGTGGTCGTCGGCGGCGGCGGACACGGACTGCTCGCCAAATCCCTGGCCGCCGGGGTGCCGGTGGTGACTGTCCCCGGCGGTGGCGACCAGTGGGAGCTGGCCAATCGCGCGGTGCGGCAGGGCAGTTCGGTGCTGGTGCGGCCGCTGACCCCCGAGGCGGTCGGTGCCGCGGTGCGCAAGGTGCTCGACGACCCGGCCTACGCCGCCGCGGCCCGCGAGGCCGCCGCGGGGCTGTCGCGGGTCGAGGATCCGGTCGACATCTGTCACGACGCCGCGAAGCGGTAGCGCGCACGCCGGGTCGGCCTGCCTTCCGATGGCCCTGTCGGGTGTCACCGAGCGCGAGTATCTTGGGCTTCGTGCGGTTGACCGAATTCCAGGAGCTGATGCACACCGAGTTCGGCGTGGCGCGCGCCGACGCCATGCTGGCCGATCACGTGATACCGGCGCTGGGGCGAACCGGCGCTGCCGCGATCGAGTCCGGTGTCGATCCGCGTGATGTGTGGCGCGCCCTCTGCGCCGACTTCGATGTTCCCCGAACCAGATGGTGAGCAGGTCATGGCAGTGACAGCGCAGAACCCGGACACCCGGCCGTATCGATTCGACGAGCGGCTGCGAATGATTCCCGCGGATCCCGAGACGCTCGCGGCCAGGGTCGCGGTCGCCGACCCCCACGATTTCGGCGGCCTCCGCAGGCTCGGCATCGCGCTGATGCTGCTCGGCCGCCACGACGAGGCCCTGGACCGGCTCGATCAGGCGCTGGAACTGGCCGACACCGAGCAGCGGCGGATCACCGTCTGGATCAATCTCGCCGACGTGTACCGCTACCAGGGCGAACCCACCCACGCCGAGACCCTGTACCGGCGTGCCCTCGAGGCCAGCCGCGCCCTCGATCCCGATCTCGTCTCCTTCGCCGCCCACCACCTGGGCAAATCGCTGGCCGAACAGCACCGCCCGCAGGAGGCGCGGGAGCTGCTCAACGAGGCGATGCGGTTGCGGGTGGCCGACGGCGACTCCGAACTCATCGAGTCCACCCGCGCGGCGCTGGACCACCTCGACGAGCTGGCCCTGCCGCTGCCGCCCGAGATCGCCGAGCTGCTCGGGCCGGTGCCGGCGTGGTCGGACGAGCACGAGGGCCGCGGGGGCAATCTCGTCCGCTCGGGCGGGTACTGGATCAAACGCGGACCGCGGGCCGTCGCCGAACACGATCGCTTGAACTGGTTGCGCGACAAGGGTATCGCGGTGCCCACGGTGGCGGCGTTCGCCGAGGACATCCTGGTGCTCGCCGACGCCGAAGCCAGGTCGCTCACCGACCTCGCCGGTGACGCGGCCGAGGTCGGCGCGCTGATGGGGCAGACCCTGCGCGCGCTGCACGCGCTGCCGGTCTGCGATTGCCCGTTCGACGGGGGCCTCGAGGTGACGCTGGCGCAGGCACGCCGCAATGTCGTCGAGGGTTTCGTCGACACCGCCGATTTCGACGCCGACCATCGTGAGCTCACCCCCGCCGCCATCCACGAGCACCTGGTGGCGCAGCGCCCCTCCGACGAGGATCTCGTCGTCGCGCACGGTGACTTCACCCCGGGCAATGTGCTCGCCGGTGGCGTGCTGATCGACGTCGCGGCGCTGGGCGTGGCCGACCGCTATCGCGACCTCGCCCTCGCCGAACGCGATCTGGCCGAGGACTTCGGCATCGACGCGGTGGTGGCGTTCTTCACCGCCTACGGGCTGACCGGCCCCGATCGCGCGAAACTCGAGTACTACCGGCTGCTCGACGAATTGTTCTGAGCTCGGCGCTCAGCTGCTCTTGGCGTAGTGGCGGGCGGCCTTGGTGCGGTTGCCGCAGGTCGCCATGGAATGCCAGCGGCGGGTGCCGTTCTTGGACGTGTCGTAGAAGAACAGCACGCAGTCGGGATGGGCGCACTGGCGGATCCGGTGCGGAGCCTCGGCGATGAGGTGCAGCAGGTTGTCGGCGGCGAGCCAGCCGGGCAGCCAGGCCGGGTCGGCGACCTCCGGGGTATCGCGCGGGCCGTCGTCGGTGAGCTCACGGCGGAGACGGCCGCGGTCGAGCACCCGGTTCAGGGCGGCGTGGTCGGCGGTCGTGACGGCCGCGTGGACGGCATCGCGGGCCGCGTGCAGCGCGGTCAGCGTGTGCTCGTCGACGGGGACGCGATCGGCGAGCCCGGTGAGCTCGAGCCACAACCGCAGACCGTCGAGATCGGTGAGCAGATCACCCGGGGTCGCGCCCGCCCAGCGGGTGTTGAGCAGGTCCAGGGCAGGTGGTTCGCCGGTGTGCGGACGGGGATCGCGCATGCCTGAGGTTACCAACTCCGCTCCTAACCACTGTCACGATTTCACGGGTTGACGGTGCTGCCCGGTCACCCTACTGTCTAACCTGTCAACATCGAATAGATAGTTATCATTCCGGGAGAGGTTCCACCATGCGACCGCCACTGCCACCCTTCGACCTCGAATCCGCCCGCGCCAAGGTCCTTGCCGCCGAAAACGCCTGGAACACCCGCGATCCCGAGCGGGTCGCCGCCGCCTACACCGAGGATTCGGTGTGGCGTAACCGTGACGAGTTCTTCGCCGGCCATGCCGCGATCGTCGACTTCCTCACCCGCAAATGGTCGACCGAGAACGGCTACGTCCTGCGCAAGGATCTGTGGGCCTTCCACGACAACCGCATCGCGGTGCGCTTCCAGTACGAATGGCACGACGAGACCGGACAGTGGTGGCGCAGCTACGGCAACGAGCAGTGGGAATTCGCGCCGGACGGGCGGATGTCGCGGCGCGAGGCCAGCATCAACGACGTGCGCATCGATGAATCGGACCGGCGGATCTTCGGGCCGCGCGCCGAGGGTGACGACTCGGTGCTGCCGCAGCGATAGGCGCCGGGCCTGCGGATGTGCGCCGGGTTTGCGGGTCCTCGCGTGTTGGGTGGGCGCGTCGCTTGACTCGAATGGGTGTTCGACTAATCTGGGCGCCAGAACTTGTCGGTGCCGGCCTCTACTGTGGGCGCCAACCAGAGAGACACTCACCTCGAGAAGGGGACCACATCATGGCACCGCAGGCCTACGATCGCGACAAAGCGCTGGAGCTGGCACTGGCGCAGGTGGAGAAGAGCTTCGGCAAGGGCGCGGTCATGCGTCTGGGCGAGGAGGCCCGCCAGCCCATCTCCGTCATCCCGACCGGCTCCATCGCGCTCGACGTCGCGCTCGGCATCGGCGGATTGCCGCGCGGTCGCGTCGTCGAGATCTACGGCCCGGAATCCTCGGGTAAGACCACCGTCGCGCTGCACGCGGTGGCCAATGCCCAGGCAGCGGGCGGTGTCGCCGCGTTCATCGACGCCGAGCACGCCCTGGATCCCGACTACGCCCGCAAGCTGGGCGTCGACACCGACGCGCTGCTGGTCTCCCAGCCCGACACCGGTGAGCAGGCCCTCGAGATCGCCGACATGCTGGTGCGTTCCGGCGCCATCGACATCATCGTCATCGACTCCGTCGCCGCCCTGGTGCCGCGCGCCGAGATCGAGGGCGAGATGGGCGACAGCCACGTCGGCCTGCAGGCCCGCCTCATGAGCCAGGCGCTGCGCAAGATGACCGGTGCGCTCAACACCTCGGGCACCACCGCCATCTTCATCAACCAGCTGCGCGAGAAGATCGGCGTCATGTTCGGCTCGCCGGAGACCACCACCGGTGGTAAGGCGCTGAAGTTCTACGCCTCCGTGCGCCTGGACGTGCGCCGCATCGAGACCCTCAAGGACGGCTCCGACGCGGTCGGCAACCGCACCCGCGTGAAGGTCGTCAAGAACAAGGTGAGCCCGCCGTTCAAGCAGGCCGAGTTCGACATCCTCTACGGCCAGGGCATCTCCAAGGAGGGCTCGCTCATCGACATGGGCGTCGAGCACGGCTTCATCCGCAAGTCCGGCTCCTGGTACACCTACGAGGGCGACCAGCTGGGCCAGGGCAAGGAGAACGCCCGCAAGTTCCTGCTGGAGAACACCGATGTGCGCGACGAGATCGAGAAGAAGATCAAGGAGAAGCTGGGCATCGGCGCCGACCTGACCGCCGAGGCCGACGCGCCCGCCGACTTCTGAGCCGATGCGCACGCCGAACCCCGGCCGCGCACCCCGCGACTCGACCGATCCGGTCGAGGACATGCGACGGCAGCTGGCTCGCCTCGGCATCGAGGTCGAGCCGCAGACGCTGACGTCGTCCGCGGATCGTGGGCGGGGAGCGGCCGCTGAACTCGTCCGATCGGCTCGTGACGAACGAGTCGATCCGGACGCGCAGGGAATTCGGTCGGGTGCGGGCGATCCGCAGCGCGCGCACCCGACCGGATTCGCCGATGGTGACAATCCACCCAATTCCGCTGCGCGGATCGGGGATGATCATGAAGAGTGGGGGAGCGGGGCACGACCCCGCCGCGCCCGGCGTGGACGCAGGTCCGCCCGGCGCGACGAAGACTCCCTGTCGACCGGCGTCGGTGGTGACAATGGACGACAGGCGGATCCGGTGGCGGCCGGATCCCAGCCGGGAGAGCCCGACCGGCGGGCCGGCACACGCCGGCTCGCCCCGGGCGACCGTCCCAAGGCCACCGTCGACCAGGCCAAAGACGCCTGCCTGAACCTGCTGGCCGTGCGCGCCCGCAGCCGTGCCGAGCTGGAGAAGCGCCTCGGGGAGAAGGGTTTCCGGCTCGAGGTGACCGCGGCCGCACTCGATCGGCTCACCGAGGTCGGCCTCATCGACGACAGCTCCTTCGCCGAACAGTGGGTGCACGAGCGCCACACCTACTCCGGCCGGGGAAAGCGGGCGCTGCAGCGCGAACTCCGGGACAAAGGCGTCGCCCCCGCCGACGCCGAGAACGCGCTGGCCATCGTCACCGACGATGCCGAGCGCGCCCGCGCCACCGACCTGGTCCGCCGCAAACTCCAGACCCTGCCGCGAGACCTGGACCGCGACAAGGCGGTCCGCCGTCTCGTCGGCATGCTCGCCCGCCGCGGTTACGACCAGTCCACCGCCTTCGCCGTCGTCACCTCCGCCCTCGACGAGGCCGGGTTAGACCGCACCCCGGCCGCACCGCGCAGCGCGGGCCGATCTCGCGCGGCGGTGGAAGCGATGACCCCGGCGGACACCGTCGACGAGACGACCGGCGACACACCGGAGCCGGAGACGGCGACCCTCCGATCTCCCCGCAGACCGGTCCCCGGCGACGACCAAGCCGCCGTCGACCTGGTCCGGCGCAAACTCCGCTCCATGTCCGCCGATCTCGACCGCGCCAAAGCCACCCGCCGCCTGGTCGACATGCTCGCCCGCCGCGGTTACAGCCCCTCCACTGCCTATGCCGTGGTGAAAGCCGAGCTGGCCGAAGCTGATCGGTGAGCGGGGGGACGAACCATGGTGCTGTCCGTCTCCTTCGAGGACGAGCCGCCGGTGGTTCGGCGACCGGCGGCCGATCTATCCGCTCGCGGGAATGGTCGTGGCGCGCTGATCTCGTCGGAGTGAGGTAGCGCCGTCGGCGAGGACGGCTCGAACCGCCACACAGCAGATGTGCGGCGCGTAGGATGATTCGTCGCCGGTGAAACGTGGTTTCGCGCAGGCGGATTCGTGCGTCGCAAGCTGCGGCGGGGTGTGGGAACGGGGTGTTTCACCCGATCTCGGGGTGGGCATCCCGGGGGACAGGGCCTGGTGTGGCTGCCGAACTAGGGGGAGGTGGACCCTGGACGCGTTGTGGTCGTTCGTGGTGAACCGGCGTGAGCAGTTGCTGGTCGATTCGTATCTGCATGTGTCGGCAGTGGTGCAGTCGCTGGCGCTGGCGACGATCGTGGCGGTGGTCGTCGGGGTGCTGGTGTACCGGAGCCCGCTCGGTTCCGCCGCCGCGACCGCGACGGCGGGGGCGATCCTCACCGTGCCCTCGTTCGCGCTGCTCGGGTTGTTGATTCCGATCCTCGGGCTCGGGGTCGGGCCGACGATCGTGGCGCTGGTGCTGTACGCGCTGCTGCCTATCCTGCGCAACACCGTGCTCGGGCTGTCGGCGGTGGATCCGGCGGTGGTCGATGCCGCGCGCGGGGTCGGGATGAACCGGCTGCGGCTGCTGACCGCGATCGAACTGCCGCTGGCATGGCCGTCGATCCTGGCCGGGATGCGGGTCAGCACCCAGATGATCATGGGCATCCTGGCCCTGGCCGCCTATGCGAAGGGTCCCGGCCTCGGCAATCTCATCTTCTCCGGGCTCTCGCGCCTCGGCAGCCCGAACGCGGTGCCCCAGGCGCTGACCGGGACCGTCCTCATCGTCGTGCTCGCACTCGCACTCGACGGCATCCTGATGCTGCTCGGCCGGCTCACCATCTCGAGGGGAATTCGTGACTGACACCGCAACCAGCACCGACACCGCGGCCGCCGCGGTGTCCGGGGTCGAGATCGTGCTCGACCGGGTCACCAAACGCTATCCCGACCAGCATGATCCGGCGGTCGAGGAGGTCAGCATGACCATCCCGGCCGGGGAGATCGTGGTCCTGGTCGGGCCGTCGGGCTGCGGCAAGACCACCACCATGCGGATGATCAACCGGCTGATCGAACCCACCTCGGGCACCGTCACCATCGGCGGCCGCGACGCCGCCGCCATCGACGCCGACGAATTGCGCCGCGGCATCGGCTATTCCATCCAGCAGGCTGGCCTGTTCCCGCACCTGACCGTGGCCAAGAACATCGCCACGGTCCCGGGCCTGCTCGGCTGGGACCGCCGCCGCACCAGCGCCCGCGTCGACGAGATGCTCTCCCTCGTCGGCCTCGACCCCGCCACGTACCGCAACCGCTTCCCGCGCCAGCTCTCCGGCGGTCAGCAGCAGCGCGTCGGCGTCGCCAGAGCGCTGGCGGCCGACCCGCCGGTCCTGTTGATGGACGAGCCGTTCGGCGCCGTCGACCCGATCACCCGCGCCCTGCTGCAAGACGAATTGCTGCGCCTGCAGGGCGAACTCGGCAAGACCATCGTCTTCGTCACCCACGACTTCGGCGAAGCCGTGAAACTGGGCGACCGGATCGCGGTGCTGGGCGATCGGTCCCGCATCCTTCAGTACGACACCCCCGCGGCGATCCTGGCCGCCCCCGCCGACGAGACGGTCGCCGGCTTCGTCGGCGCCACCGCCACCATCGATCGTCTCGGCCTCGCCGTCCTCGCCGACCTCGACCTGGACCAGGGCATCGCCGTCGCCGAGGACACCGCACCGGCCGACCTGACCGACCGCCTGCACACCGCGAAACAGGATTGGGGCATCGTCCTCGACACCCAGCGCAGACCGGTGCGCCGGGTCCCGGCGAGCGATCTCGCCCACGCGGATTCGCTGCGCGACCTCGGCGCGCCGATCCAGGCCACGCTGCCCGACGAAGCGACCCTGCAGGACGCGCTCGCGATCCTGCTGACCGAACGCACGGCCTCCGCGGTCGTCGTCGACGGCGCGGGCGCGTTCGTGGGAGTGGTCACTGTCGACACGCTGATCAGCCACCTGGCCGCCGCCGGCGCTGCCGAGACGGTGCAGGCATGACCACTCTGGACAGACCCGCAGTGGTCGCCGCGCCCGCCGCGCAGCGGCGCGCCGAATTCCTGCGGCTGCTCGTGCAACCGGTGATCGTGCTGTGCCTCTCCGTCGGCGTGCTGGTGTGGGCATTCCGGCGCGACCTCACGCTCACCCAGCAGGCCAGCGTCAACGTCGGCAATATCGCCGAGGTCACCTGGCAGCACATCCTGATCACCGCGGCGGTGGTGTTGATCGTGGTCGCGGTCGCCGTGCCGCTGGGCACCCTGCTCACCCGGCCCCGATTCCGCCGCCTCGCCCCGATTTTCGTCGGCATCGCCAATATCGGAGCGTCGGCGCCCGCCATCGGCCTGATCGTGCTGTGCTACCTGGTCACCCGCACCACCGGATTCTGGGTGGGTGTCGCGCCCATCGCGTTCTGTTCGCTGCTGCCGGTGCTGCGCAACACGATCCTCGGCTACCAGGAAGTGGAACCGACCCTCATCGACGCCGGGCGCGGGCAGGGCATGTCGGCGGTACAGGTGTTGCGGCGCATCGAGTTTCCGCTCGCGGTGCCCTACATCCTGGCGGGCCTGCGCACCTCGCTGGTGCTGGCCGTCGGCACCGCGACGCTGTCGTTCCTGGTCAGCGCGGGCGGGCTCGGCATCCTCATCGACACCGGCTACAAACTGCGCGACACCGTCACCTTGACGGTGGGCGCGGTGCTCGCGGTCGCCCTGGCTTTGTTCGTCGACTGGCTGGGCGCGCTGGCCGAACAGTTCCTCGGACCGAGGGGGTTGCGGTGAGGATCACCCGATGGCTGCGCGGGTTCGCGCCCGTGGCCGGTGTGCTGCTGCTCGCGAGTTGCGGTCTGCAGTCGGGCAGTTCGGTGCCGCTGCCGGTGGGGCCGGGCAGCATCGTGGCCGTGCCCGCCCTCGACGGGGTCGCGGTCACCGTGGGCTCCAAGGACTTCACCGAGGCCAACATCCTCGGCTATCTCATCGAGTTCGCGCTCACCGCGGCGGGCGCGAATGTGCGCGACCTGACCAATATCCAGGGTTCCAACAGCCTGCGTGACGCCCAGCTGCACGGACAGGTCGACATCGCCTACGACTACACCGGCACCGGCTGGATCAACTACCTGGGTAACGAGACACCCGAGCCGGACGAGGTGCGTCAATTCGAGCTCGTCCGCGACGCCGATCGCGCCGAGCACGACATGGTGTGGGCCGCGATGGCGCCGATGAACAACACCTACGCCCTGGTCGCGAGCAGGCGCACCGCCGAGGAGACCGGCGTGCGCACGCTGTCGGACTACGCGGCCCTGATCGCGAAGGACCCGGCCGCTGCCGCCACCTGCGTGGGCACCGAGTTCAATGTCCGCCAGGACGGCTACCCGGGGATGGCCCGCAAGTACGGCATCGATGTCGGCGCGGTGCGCAAACAGATCGTCCAGGACGCGCTGGTCTACCAGGCGACCGCCGACGCCGAGCAATGCCGGTTCGGCTCGGTCGCCGCCACCGACGGCCGCATCCCCGCGCTGGATCTGGTGCTGCTCGACGACGACCGCGGCTTCTTCCCGAAGTACAACGCCGCGCTCGTCATGCACGGCCCGTTCGCCGACGCCCACCCCGAGGTCGTCTCGATCATGGCGCCTATCTCCGCGCGCCTGACCAACGAGGTGATCACCGAGCTCAATCGTCAGGTCGACATCGGCGGTCGCGAACCGGCCGACGTCGCCCGCGACTGGATGGTCGCCGAGGGTCTGGTCACCGCCGGCTGATCCACCCGCGGTGGTTTGCCGAACTGTTACCGGCCTCTCGCCCGAGATGTCCGAAACGCGTGGGTCGTTCACATCGCGGGCTCAGCTTCCCGGGCCATGATGGACGGCGGTGGTGACACCGGAAACCGACTGGGAGGATGACGAATGACCATGGAATTCCGCAGGGTAACCGTTTTGGGTACGGGGGTGCTCGGATCCCAGATCGCTTTCCAGACCGCATTCCACGGGTTCGACGTGACCGCCTACGACATCGACGACAAGGCGCTCACTGCCGCCCGCACCCGCTTCGACGAGCTCGCCAAGGTGTACCAGCAGGACGTGGCCGGTGCCGATGCGAGCAACACCGCGGCGACCGCGGCGGGCATCACGCTGACCGCCGATCTGGCCGCCGCGGCCGCCGAGGCGGACCTGATCATCGAGGCGGTGCCGGAGGTACTCGAGATCAAGCGCGACCTGTACGGCAAGCTCGGCGCCCTCGCGCCCGAACGCACCGTGTTCGCGACGAACTCCTCGACGCTGCTGCCCAGCGACATCGTCGACTACACCGGCCGCGCCGACCGGTTCCTGGCGCTGCACTTCGCCAACCACGTCTGGAAGTTCAACACCGCCGAGGTCATGGGCACCGAGCAGACCGATCCGGCGGTGTTCCGCGCGGTCGCCGAGTTCGCGAAGGCCATCGGCATGGTGCCGATCGAATTGCACAAGGAGAAGGCCGGTTACGTCCTCAACTCGCTGCTGGTGCCGTTCCTCAACTCCGGAATCGAGCTCGCCGCAGGCGGCTACGCCGAGCCCGCCGCCGTGGACGAGACCTGGCGCATCGCCACCGGCGCCCCCATGGGCCCCTTCCAGATCCTCGACATCATCGGCCTGACCACCCCGTACAACATCCTGATCAACGGCAGAGACTCCGACAAGAAGCTCGCGGCCTGGCTCAAGGAGAACTACATCGACAAGGGCAAGCTCGGCGCCGCCACGGGCGAGGGGTTCTACCGCTACACCGCGTAGTCCCGCTCGTATGCCGGATCGGACAGACGAAAACACCGCGGGGCCCGATCGGTATCGGGCCCCGCGGTGTTCGCCGAACTAATTCTTGGTGATGTCGACGCCCGGAGCGGCGTCGGTGACGATCGAATCGGCGGCAAGGACGGTGCCGCCGCCCTTCTTGCGCCGGGAACGCAGTCGCTTCTCCAGCGTCGTCGCCAGGAAGGTCAGTGCCAGGTTCAGCGAGATCATGATCAGCGCGACGACCATCAGCGCGGGGATCGTGTTCTGCTGTGACGCACCCTCCTGCTGACCGGCGCGCACCAGCTCCACATAGGTGATCTGGTAGCCCAGCGCGGTGTCCTTGAGCACGACCACCATCTGCGAGACCAGGGCGGGCAGCATCGCCGTGATCGCCTGCGGCAGCAGGATCAGGCGCATCAGCTGGGTCTTGCGCAGGCCCAGCGCCACCGCGGCCTCGGTCTGGCCCTTGGGCAGCGACCGGATACCCGCGCGCACGATCTCGGCGATGACCGAGGCGTTGTAGATGACCAGCGCGATGACCACCGCGGCCAGCGCCAGGTCGTCGGACCGGAAGATCTTGTACTCGCCGAACACGGCGAACAGGAAGATCATCAGGATCAGCACCGGGATCGCCCTGGCCAGCTCGACGATCGCGCCCGCGGTCCAGCGGATCCACCGGTGATCCGACAACCGCAGGATGCCGAAGATCATGCCGAAGATCAGCGCGAACACGATCGAGATGGCCGCCGCGGTCAACGTGCCCCGCAGACCGGGCAGCAGGTAGGTCTCCCAGACTCCCGCTTCCAGGAACGGCTTCCACTTGGCCGCGGTGAACTGGCCCTGCTCGGCGAACGCGTCGAACAGCAGCCAGCCGAAAACGGCCAGCGCGAGGACGACCAGCACCGAGTAGAGGTGATGCCGGACGCGCGCGCGGGGGCCCGGCGCGTCGAACAGGACCGAAGGTGCGCTCATCGGGCTACCTCGTATCGCTTGGCCAGCCAGCCGAAGAACAGGCCGGTCGGCAGGGTGAGAATGACGAAGCCGAGGGCGAAGATCGCGCCGATCGCGAGCAGCGCTGCCTCGTTCTCGTTCATCTCGCTCATCAGGAACGCGGCCTCGCCGACGCCGATCACCGAGGCGATCGTCGAGTTCTTCGTCAACGCGATCAGCACACTGCCCAGCGGGGCGATGACCGCGCGAAACGCCTGCGGCAGCACCACCAGGCGCAGGTTCTGCGCGAAACCGAAGCCGAGCGAACGGCCCGCCTCGGACTGGCCGAGCGGCACCGTGTTGATTCCCGAGCGCAGCGACTCGCACACGAAAGCCGCCGTGTAGACGCTCAAGCCGACGATCGCCCAGCGATAGTTGTTGTCCGACAGCGAATCACCGGCCAGCTTCCAGCCCAGGGTGGTGTAGAGGCCGAGCGAGCAGAACACGATGATCAGGGTCAGCGGGGTGTTGCGGAAGATCGAGACGTAGACGGAGCCGATCCAGCGCGCGACCGGGATGGGAGACACGCGCATGGCGGCGACGAGGGTGCCCAGGATCAGCGCGCCGATCGCGGAGAAGAACGTCAGCTTGATGGTCACCCAGAAGGCGTCGAGGATTTGGGAGTCATACCTCGAGATCAGGTCGAACACGGACGCGCGTCCTCCGATCGGTGTGTAAGGGCCAGCAGGACATCAACCGTGACGGGTGGCCCGGAGCTTCCGGGCCACCCGCGGCGGAGGCGATCAGTAGCGGTCGACGGTGGGCGGCTGCGGGATCTCGAAACCGGTGCCGGGGAAGGACTTCTCCAGCGCGGCCTTCCACGAACCGTCGGCGATCATCGCTTCGATCGCGTCGTTGACCTTGGTGCGGGCCTCGGTCTCGCCCTTCTTGATACCGATGCCGTACTTCTCGGTGGTGAAGGGCTTGTTGACCAGCTTGTAGGAACCCGGCGACTGCGCGGCGTAGCCGGCGAGGATGACGTTGTCGGTGGTGACCGCGTCCATCGCGCCGCCACGCAGCGCCTCGATGCACAACGAGTAGGTGTCGTAGGTCTGCAGCTGCGCCTGCGGGTACTTGTCCTTGATGTTCTGGGCCGGGGTGGAACCCTTCACCGAGCACACCTTCTTGCCCGCCAGCGAGTCCGGGCCGGTGATGTCGGTGTTGTCGGCGCGCACCAGCAGATCCTGACCGGCGACGTAGTACGGGCCGGCGAAATCGACCTTCTCCTTGCGCTTGTCGGTGATCGAGTAGGTCGCGACGACGAGGTCGACCTGACCGTTCTCGAGCAGCGTCTCCCGCTGCGCCGACGGCGCTTCCTTGAAGGTGATGTTCTCCGGCTTCACACCCAGCTTGTCGCCGACGTACTTGGCCACCTCGACGTCGAAACCGCTGTAGGTGCCGTCGGTGTTGCGCAGGCCGAGGCCCGGCTGGTCGAACTTGATGCCGACGGTCAGCTTGCCGTCCTTGGCGTGGTCGAGCACCGACCCCTCGTCACCGCCGCCACAGCCCGCGGTGAGCGTGGCAGCCAATGCCAGTGCCGCGGCGCCGATTCCGACCCGCATCGCACGATTGATCCTCATCGAGTGTCCTTCTCCTGGTGATGTGGTGGGTGGGCTCAGTGACTGAGAATTTTGCCGAGGAAGTCCTTGGCGCGGTCCGAGGCGGGCGCGGTGAAGAAGGTCTCGGGTGCGGTGTCCTCGACGATCTCGCCGTCGGCCATGAACAGCACCCGGTCGCCGGCACGGCGGGCGAAGCCCATCTCGTGGGTGACGACGAGCATCGTCATGCCCTCCTTGGCGAGCGAGACCATCACCTCGAGCACCTCGTTGACCATCTCCGGGTCCAGCGCCGAGGTGGGCTCGTCGAACAGCATCACCTTCGGATCCATCGCCAGCGACCTGGCGATGGCGACGCGCTGTTGCTGGCCGCCCGAGAGCTGCGCCGGGTACTTCTCGGCCTGGTTGGCGATGCCCACCCGGTCGAGCAGGGCGAGGGCGTGCTTGCGCGCCTCGTCCTTCTTGATGCCGCGCACCTTCAGCGGCGCCAGCATCACGTTCTCGAGAATCGTCTTGTGCGCGAACAGATTGAACGACTGGAACACCATGCCGACCTCGGCGCGCAGCGCGGCCAGCGCCTTGCCTTCGGCGGGCAGGGCGACACCGTCGATGGCGATGTCGCCGGAGTCGATCGGTTCGAGGCGGTTGATGGTGCGGCACAGGGTGGACTTCCCCGAACCCGAGGGGCCGAGGACGATCACGACCTGCCCGCGCGGGACTTCCAGGTTGATGTGGCGCAGAACGTGGAGCTCACCGAAGTGTTTGTCCACGTTGCGCATCGAGATCATCGGCGGCGCGCCAGCAGTGGCGGCGGCGTCGGCTTTCCCGGTCGCGGGTGCGGCGTCGTCGGTCATGGTCAGAAACCTTAGGCGTTCTTCGGAGATTTGCCCGGGTTTCCGTGACTCGCCGTCGCGGCACGCCGAAACGACACCGGCCGGTAACCTGCCGGTACCGCGGGCGACTCCCGACCGCGACGCAGACCACATCAGGTGCGGCCCGTACCCTGGACGGGTGGATTCGAACGGACAGAACGCGACGGAGCGCGCGGCGACGCAGGCGCGCAGTTACGAGGTCCGCACCTTCGGCTGCCAGATGAACGTACACGACTCCGAACGCTTGTCCGGCCTGCTCGAAGACGCGGGCTATGTGAAGGCCGCGCCCACCGACACCCCCGACCTGGTGGTGTTCAACACCTGCGCGGTGCGCGAGAACGCCGACAACAAGCTCTACGGCACCCTCGGCCATCTGGCGCCGGTGAAGCAGGGCCGTCCCGGCATGCAGATCGCCGTCGGCGGCTGTTTGGCGCAGAAGGACCGCGAGACGGTCGTGCGCAAGGCGCCGTGGGTCGACGTGGTGTTCGGCACGCACAACATCGGCTCGCTGCCGGTCCTGCTGGAGCGGGCCCGCCACAACGAAGAGGCCCAGGTCGAGATCCTCGAATCGCTCGAGGCCTTCCCGTCCACGCTGCCCGCCAAGCGGGAATCGGCGTACGCAGGCTGGGTGTCGATCTCGGTGGGCTGCAACAACACCTGCACCTTCTGCATCGTGCCCGCGCTGCGCGGCAAAGAGGTCGACCGCCGCCCCGGTGACGTGCTCGCCGAGGTGCAGGCACTGGTCGATCAGGGCGTGCTCGAGGTGACGCTGCTCGGCCAGAACGTCAACTCCTACGGCGTGAACTTCGTCGACCCGGAGCAGCCGCGTGATCGTGGCGCCTTCGCCCAGCTGCTGCGCGCGACCGGGCAGATCGAGGGCCTCGAGCGGGTGCGGTTCACCTCGCCGCATCCGGCCGAGTTCACCGACGACGTCATCGAGGCGATGGCGCAGACCCCCAACGTCTGCCCGCAGCTGCACATGCCGCTGCAGTCCGGCTCCGACCGGGTGCTCAAGGCGATGCGCCGTTCCTACCGCAAGGAACGTTTCCTCGGCATCATCGAGAAGGTGCGCGCCGCGATGCCGCACGCCTCGATCACCACCGACATCATCGTCGGCTTCCCCGGCGAGACCGAAGAGGACTTCCAGGAGACCCTCGACGTCGTGCGCCGGGCGCGGTTCACCAGCGCGTACACCTTCCAGTACTCCAAGCGGCCTGGCACGCCCGCCGCCGAATTGCCCGACCAGCTGCCCAAGGCGGTCGTGCAGGAACGCTACGACCGGCTGATCGCCCTGCAGGAGCAGGTGTCGCTGGAGGCCAATCAGGCGCTGATCGGTACCGAGGTGGAACTGCTCGTCGCCGAGGGTGCGGGCAAGAAGAACGCGGTCACCGCCCGGATGAGTGGTCGCGCGCGTGACGGCAGGCTGGTGCACTTCCGGCCCGGCACCGACGCGGGGATCCGGCCCGGCGACATCGTCACCGTGGACATCACCGAGGCGGCGCCGCATCACCTGATCGCCGACGGTGTGGTCAAGTCGCACCGGCGCACCAGGGCAGGCGACGCGCACGAGCGTGGTGTCACGCCCAAGACCGAGCCGATCGGTGTCGGCCTCGGGCTGCCGCGGATCGGCGCGCCGGTCGTCGAGCCGGTGGACAGTGGCTGCTCGACCGGGTGCTCGTGACCTCCCCGGCCGAGGATCCCGAACCTACTACCGGTCGTAGTGGGTCGGGTGCGGGTGACTCATCCGGGGATGGCACAGTAGAGCCCGGCGCACACGAGCCCAGCAACGATCAGCCTGCGAACAGGAGTGACGACGCGGTGAACCGGGTGGACGACAAGGAATTCGAACAGTTCCGCGGCGAACTCGACGCGGTGGAACGCCGCATCGCCGGCGAGATCGATCCCGGCGCGCGGGCGCTGGTCGTGGCGGGCGCGGTCTTCGCGCTGCTGATCTCGCTGGTGCTGCCGACCGCGGGCACCGCGCGCGGCTTCGACGTGCTGCTCGACACCGATGCCGCCGGGGTCGAGCACATCGGTCTGCCGTCGCGGATCTTCGTCTGGCTGGTCATCGTCTTCGGTGTCGGCTTCTCGCTGCTCGCCCTGACCACCCGTCGCTGGGTACTGGCCTGGCTGGCGTGCGCGGGTTCGGCCGTCGGCAGCGTGTTCGGCGTGTTGTCGATCTGGCACCGCCAGACGCCGGGCCTCGGCAACTACGAGGGCGCGGGCCCCGGTATCGGCCTGATCCTGGGCACCATCGCGATCATGGTGCTCACCTTCCACTGGGTTCGCGTCGTCTGGAGCCGCACCGCCGTGCAGCTCGCTGCCGAAGAGCAGCGCCGCAACGCCGCCCGCGAAGCCGAGGAGCGCGACCGCAAGCGCCTGACCGGCGAGTAGGACCACGAACGAAAGAAACCCCCGACCGGTGGTCGGGGGTTTCTGCTGTTCTATCGGTTGCTGACCGCGCCCTCGGCGGCCTCGGCCCACTCGCGCCACTGCTTGGCCTGCTCGAGTGCCTTTTCCGCGTCGCGCTTCTTGCCCGCCGCGGTGGCCTTGGCGGCCTGCTCCTCGAACTGGGCGACCCGCTCGCGGAACTGCGCGGCACGGGCGACGGCCTCCGGATCGGTGCGGCGCCACTGCTGGTCGGCGGCGTCGCGCACGCGCTTCTCGATGGCGCGCAGCTTGCCTTCCAGCTCCTGCATGCGCTCGCGCGGGACCTTGCCGATGGCGTCCCACTTGTCCTGCAGTTCGCGCAGCGCGTTGCGGGCGGCGTCGAGCCCGGCGGCCGGGTCGATGTGCTCGTAGGCGCGCAGCAGTTCCTGCTTGGCGGTGGCGTTGTGCTCGAACTCGGCGTCGCGCTCGGACACCGCCGCGTTGCGGGCGGCGAAGAACACGTCCTGGGCGCTCTTGAAGCGGCGCCACAGTGCCTCGTCGGCCTCGCGCGGCGCGCGGCCCGCTGCCTTCCACTCGGTGAGCAGATCGCGGAACACCGCGGCCGTGCCGGTCCAGTCGGTGGACCCGGCCAGTTCCTCGGCGCGCACGCACAGCTCTTCCTTGCGGGTCTTCGCCGAGGCGCGTTCCCGGTCGAGCTCGGCGAAGTGCGCGCCGCGGCGGCGGTTGAACGCCTCGCGGGCCTTGGAGTAGCGCTTCCACAGCGCGTCGTCGACCTTGCGGTCGACTCCGCGGATGGACTTCCACTCGTCGAGGATCTCGCGCAGCCGGTCGCCCGCGGCCTTCCACTGGGTGGACTCGGCGGCGATCTGCTCGGCCTCGGCGGCGAGAGCTTCCTTGCGCTCGGTGTGCTCGTGCCGGGCGCGCTCCTTCTCCTCCTTGGCGTGCGCGGCGGCTTCCTCGGAGTGCTCGGTGATGGCCTGCAGGCGCGTGGCCAGGCCGTCGATGTCACCGATGACGGCCGCGGTGGGCAGCGTCTCGGCGATCGCGAGCGCGGCGGCCTTGGTCTTGCGGGCGTCGGCGCCCGCGGCCAGCCTGGCCTCGAGCAGCGCGACCTCGGTCGCCAGGTCGTCGAAGCGGCGGCCGAAGTGTTCGAGCCCCTCGGCGGCATCGCCCGCCTGCCAGGAGCCGATGACGCGCTCGCCGTCGGCGGTCTTCACCCAGGCGGTGCCGTCCTCGTCGACGCGGCCCCACTTGCTCGGGTCGGTGACGGTCGGCACGACCACGGGATGCGGATGGGGTTGATCGGGTCCCGGCGCCGGTTTGACGGCGTGCGGCTTCGGCGGACGCGGAGACTTTCCGCCGGGCTTGGGGGTAGCGGAGGGTCGCGGGCCCGGACCGGGGGTGGGCTTCGCGGTTCCGTTGCTGTCGGTCATTGCTCTCCGTCCCTGCCGCGCGTCACGGCTGCCTGGTTACGCCCTAGCACATCCCATTGAACCCGGTTCGAGCCGAGGAAACCATCGATCCCAGGGATCGGATGCCGGATTTCCTGGGATTTCGTCCCGGACGACGTGGGTAGTCGCACCTGAAAACACTAGCAATCTCGGTGCGCATCACCGCGCCGGACACTCGCAGACCGCAGCCGCGTCGCGGTGCGGTGGGTGCCGGACCGCCCACGCGGTACGGCTACGGTTACAACGTGTTCTCGATAGCGGCCCTGGTCCCGTCGCCGCCGATGCTGGTGCCCGAACTGTGCGGGCGGCCCGTCGCGTCCGGCAGCGATCCCGACGACCCGATCGCGGTGCTGCGCGCCGCGGCCGTCGACGCCGCGGCCACGCTCGCCGCGTCCGCCGACCGGTGGACCGTCCTCGGCGTCGGCGCGCACGACCAGAACTTCCCGGCCACGACCAGAGGGACCTTCCGTGGTTTCGGCGCCGACGTGGTCGTCGGCCTCGGTCCCGCCGGCGAGGAGCCGGGCCCAGCAGACGCCCAGCTTCCCCTGCCCGTGCTGGTCGCCGGGTGGTTGCGCGAGCAGGTGGCGCCGGGGATCTCGGTGCGGGCGCGGCTGCTCGCCGCCGACTCGGCACCGTCGGAGTGCGCGCGCGCCGGCGCCGCGTTGCGGGCCGAACTGGACGCCGATCCGGCCCCGCACGCGGTGCTCGTCGTCGCCGACGGCGCGGCGACGCTGACCGTCACGGCGCCGGGCTATCTGGACGAGCGGGCGGCGCCGGTGCAGCAGGCCCTCGACACCGCGCTGCGATCCGGCTCGCGGTCGGGACTGGCCGTGCTCGACCCCGCGCTGTGTGCAGAACTGCTGCTCGACGGACGCGCCGCCTACCAGGTACTCGGCGGTCTGTTCGCCGCCGATCCGGCCGATCCGCGGGTGCGTACCCTCTATCAGGGCGCACCCTATGGCGTCGGCTACGACGTGAGCGTGTGGCAACCGTGTGGACAGGAAGGTATCGACGAGTGACGAGCAGGCCAGGGCGCCCGATCGCGGTCGTCGGCCCCACCGCCACCGGCAAATCCGATCTCGCGCTCGATCTCGCCGAACAGCTCGGCGGCGAGATCGTCAATATCGACGCGATGCAGCTCTATCGCGGAATGGACGTCGGCACCGCGAAACTGCCGCCCGAGCAGCGTCGCGGTATCCCGCACCACCTGCTCGACGTCCTCGACGTCACCGAGACCGCGACGGTCGCGGCCTATCAGAGCGCCGCGAGCGCGGTCGTCGAGGACATCATGGATCGCGGACTCGTCCCGGTGATCGTGGGCGGTTCGATGATGTACGTGCAGGCGCTGCTCGACCAGTGGGATTTCCCGGCCACCGACCCCGAGATCCGCGCGCGCTGGGAGGCGCTGCTCGCCGAGGGCGGGGTGCACGCGGTGCACGCCGCCCTGAAGGAAGCCGACCCGGTGGCGGCCTCGACCATCCTGCCCACCGATGGCAGGCGGATGGTGCGCGCCCTCGAGGTCGTCGAGTTGACCGGGCAGCCCTTCGCCGCCTCGGCGCCGACGATCGGCACGCCACGCTGGGACACCGCCATCCTCGGCGTCGACCGGGAGACCGCGGCTCTGGATGCCCGGATCGAGGCACGCACCGCCCACATGTTCGACACCGGCCTGGTCGAGGAGGTGCGCGGTCTCGTCGAGGTGGGGCTGCGTGCGGGCCAGACCGCCCGCCGCGCGATCGGCTACGCCCAGGTGCTGGCCCATCTCGACGGCGAATACGACCTCGCCCACGCCCGCGAGCGCACCCTGATCGGCACCCGCCGGTATGTGCGCAGGCAGCGGTCGTGGTTCCGCCGCGATCCCAGGGTGACCTGGGTCGACGGCGCCGACCCCGAGCTCGCCGCGACCACGCTGGCACTGCTCTCCCATCACCGATCAGACCCGACAGGACGGACAGCGCAGTGACGCGTCGAGTGAGTACCCGCAACGCCTCGGTGCAGGTGTGGCAGGCCTACCTCAACAACCGGACAAAACGTCATCGTGACGGCCGGTTCCTCGTGCAAGGCGTGCGCCCGCTCACCCAGGCGCTGGCCAACGACTGGCCGCTGGAAACACTGCTCTACCGGCTCGGCACCCCCGAGCTGTCGAGCTGGGCGCGCGAGGTGCTCGACACCGCCGACGTGCCGCAGGTCGGGCTGGTGCCCGAGCTCATGGCCGAGCTGGGGGAGAAGGCGGCGAGCGTGCCGGAGATCGTCGCGGTCGCGGTGTCCCAGCAGCCGGACCTGGCCGACTACGCGCCCGGCGAACCGGGGGAGGACGCGCCGGTCGTCGTCGTGTTCGACCGCCCGAACTCGCCGGGCAACCTCGGCACGCTGATCCGGTCCGCCGACGCCTTCGGCGCGTCCGGGGTGATCGTCACCGGGCACGGCGCCGATCAGTTCGATCCGCAGGCCGTGCGCGCCTCCACCGGTTCGCTGTTCGCCGTCCCGGTCCTGCGCGCCGCCGGACCCGCGCAGGTCCTGGAATTCCGGGACCGCCAGGTGGCGCGCGGCATCCCCACCCGCATCGTCGGCACCGACGAGGCCGCGCCGAGCACCATCTACGACTACGACTTCACCGAGGCCACGATCCTGGTCGTCGGCAACGAGACCACCGGGATGAGCTCGGCCTGGGCCGAGGCCTGCGACGACCTGGTCACCATCCCGATGGGCGGCACCGCCAGCTCGCTGGGTGCGCCGTCGGCGGGCGCGATCAGCCTCTACGAGATCGCCCGCCAGCGGCGCACCTTCGCCCGGTAGCGCGGTGCTCGGCGGCGAAGAGGACAATGACGACCGTGTCCGACATCGAATTCAGCAAGGGCAACGGCACCCAGAACGATTTCGTCGTGCTGCCCGACCCGCAGGCCCGGCTCGACCTGACCGCCGACCGCGTCGCCGCGCTGTGTGACCGGCAGCGTGGCCTCGGCGCCGACGGCGTGCTGCGGGTCGCCACGGCGAGCGCGCTCGTCGACGCGGGTGTGCTCGATGCGCTGCCCGACGGCGTCGGCGGCGACGACTGGTTCATGGACTACCGCAATGCCGACGGCTCGATCGCCGAGATGTGCGGCAACGGCGTGCGGGTGTTCGCGCACTATCTGAACGCGTCCGGGATGGAATCGCGCACCGAGTACGTCGTCGGCAGCCGCGCGGGCGCCCGGCCCGTGGTGGTCCACGCGGCGGGACCGGTCGACGGCGAGGTCACCGTCGACATGGGTGTCGTGCGTGAACTCGGGCCGTCCACCGCGACCCTGGGCGGCTGGGCGCTGCCGGGGATCGGCATCGATGTCGGCAATCCGCATCTGGCCTGCGTCGACGAGGGGCTCACGGCCGACGCGCTGGCCAAGCTCGATCTGGCCGTGTCGCCCGGCTTCGATCCCGACCTGTTCCCGCACGGGGTCAATGTCGAGATCCTCACCGCGCTGGGTGCCGACAATGCCGTCGACATGCGGGTCTACGAACGTGGCGTCGGTGAAACACGGTCCTGCGGAACGGGAACCGTCGCCGCGGCGGCCGCGGCACTGACCGCCGCCGGTGTCGCGGTCGGGACCGGTTCCGGCGCGGTGACGGTGCGGGTACCCGGCGGACAGGTGCGCGTCACGATCGACCAGGGCCGGGCCTGGCTGCGCGGCCCGTCGGTGCTGCTGGCCTCCGGCACGTTGTCCCGGGAGTGGTGGGACGCGCAGTAGCCGGATAACCGGATGCGCACTGTCACCGTGACGTGGCAGCATGGAGGGCGTATGACGAAACCAGAAACCCCCACAGAGCCCACCTCGGCCGAGCACACCACCGCGGCCGATCCCGACGTGGCCGCCGACCGCGGCGACGTCGACGACGCGCTCGCCCGCCACGCGGCCCGCATGCAGCGTCCCGGCTGGGCGCCCGAACCCACCGTCGGCGAGATGCAGCTCGACGAGCGCTCCTCGCTGCGCCGGGTCGCCGGGCTGTCCACCGAACTCACCGACATCACCGAGGTCGAATACCGGCAGCTGCGCCTGGAACGGGTCGTGCTGGTCGGTGTGTGGACCACCGGCAGCTCCGCCCAGGCCGAGGCGAGCATGGTCGAGCTGGCCGCCCTCGCCGAGACCGCGGGCTCCGAGGTGCTCGAAGGCCTGATCCAGCGCCGCGACAAGCCAGACCCGGCCACCTACATCGGTTCCGGCAAGGCCGAGGAACTGCGCACCGTGGTTCTCGACACCGGCGCCGACACCGTGATCTGCGACGGTGAACTCACCCCGGCGCAGCTGACCGCGCTGGAGAAGGTCGTCAAGGTCAAGGTCATCGACCGCACCGCGCTGATCCTCGACATCTTCGCCCAGCACGCCACCTCCCGCGAGGGCAAGGCCCAGGTCGCGCTCGCGCAGATGGAATACATGCTGCCGCGACTGCGTGGCTGGGGTGAGTCGATGTCCCGGCAGGCCGGTGGCCGCGCCGGCGGCAACGGTGGTGGTGTTGGTCTGCGTGGTCCCGGTGAGACCAAGATCGAGACCGACCGCCGCCGCATCCGCGAGCGGATGGCCAAGCTGCGTCGCGAGATCAGGGAGATGAAGACCGCCCGCGACACCATGCGCGCCCGTCGCGCGGGCAGCGGCGTCCCCGCGATCGCCATCGTCGGCTACACCAACGCGGGCAAGTCCAGCCTGATGAACGCGCTCACCGGTGCGGGCCTGCTGGTCCAGGACGCGCTGTTCGCCACCCTGGATCCGACCACCCGCAGGGCCGCGCTCGACGACGGCCGCGAGATGGTGTTCACCGACACCGTCGGCTTCGTCCGCCACCTGCCGACCCAGCTGGTCGAGGCGTTCCGCTCGACTCTGGAAGAGGTCACCGGCGCCGATCTGCTGCTGCACGTCGTCGACGGCTCCGATCCGCTGCCGCTCGAACAGATCAGGGCGGTCCGCGAGGTGATCACCGACGTGATCAAGGAGCAGGGCACCGCCGCGCCGCCGGAACTGCTGGTGGTCAACAAGATCGACGCTGCCGACCCGAACGAGCTCACCCGGCTGCGCGGGCTGCTGCCCGACGCGGCCTTCGTCTCCGCCCAGACCGGCGCCGGGGTCGAGGAGTTGCGTGAGCGGCTCTCGGAGGTGCTCGGCGGGCTCGATGTCGACATCAGCGTGCTGCTGCCCTACAGCCGCGGCGATCTGCTCGCGCGCATCCACGCCGACGGCCGGATCATCTCCGCCGAGCACGAGGAAGGCGGCACCCGGGTCAGGGCGCGCGTGCCCCAGGCACTGGCCGCCGCCCTGTCGGAATACGCCCATTCGGGTCCGGCCGAAGTCGTGCCGAGCTGATCCGACCAGCCGGGTTTGCCGCGGTGTAGCGGCCAACATCGATGCGACACAGCCTTTTTCGGGCGCTATGGTCGATTGTCGACAGCAGGAGGGTGTTATGTCGAATGACCAGCGGGGTCCAGAGATTGTGAACGAGAACAGGACAGGATCGGTCGAGCAGGGCGACCGGATCCTCTCCGACAACGCGCCGTTGAACCCGACGCCGAGCGAGTGGGAGATCCGCGCGTTCGAGGCGGTGTTCGCGCCGGTGAGCGCGTGGGCCAGCCCGCGGTTCTACGGCCTGGAGAACATTCCGGCCGAGGGCCCCGTGCTGATCGTGGCCAACCACAACCTGCTCGGCGGGATCGATGCGCCGCTGCTGATGCCGGCGATCCTGCGGGCACGCGGGCGGCTGGTGCGCGGGCTGGCCGAGCATGTGCTGATGGTGCCGGGCGTGCGCCATATCCTGCACCGCTTCGGCGCGGTGCGCGGGACGCGCAACAACTGCCTGGCGCTGCTAGAGCAGGGGGAAGCGGTTGTCGTGTTCCCCGGTGGCGGCCGCGAGGCGATCCGCCGCAAGGGCGAGAAGTACGTGCTCAAGTGGGAGGGCCGGACCGGCTTCGCGCGGATGGCGATCCAGGCAGGGGTGCCGGTCGTGCCGCTGGCGATGATCGGCGTCGACGACGCGTTCGACATCGTCTTCGACGGCCAGCATCCGGTGATGCGTCCGCTGCGCTGGACGTGCAGCCTGCTCGGCATCAACCCCGAGCTGAACCCGCCGATGGTCAAGGGCATCGGCCCGACGCCGCTGCCGCGACCGGAACGGTTCTACTACTCCGCGGGTGTGCCGATCGACCCGACGCCGTGGCTCGAGGCCGAGGATCTCGATGCCGCGGCCGCCGACCTGCGCGATGTGGTCCGCAAGGGGCTCGAGGAGGAACTGCAGTTCCTGTTCAACGAGCGCGACCGCGATTCCGGCCGCACCCTGGTCGGCCGCCTGCGCGGCGCCCTGCCGTTCTGAGCCGGTCCGGCGCTGCGGAATGCCCGCGGCGCCGCCCGCGTTACCCGCTATACGGACCCAAGTCCGGATAGCGGAAGGTGGCGACGATGGTGACGGCCCAGGTTCAGGTGGTGCCCGGCGCGGACCGCGCGCACTGGTGGAACGAGTGGCTCGACTCGCGGCAGTCGTTCCCGGCGACCGGCAACTTCACGCTCGAGGACCATGCGCACGGTCTGCTCCTGGTGCACAACGAGGACACCGTCGGCCCGGGTGAGGGCTTCGACACCCATCAGCACCGTGACACCGAGATCCTCACCTGGGTCTTGGAAGGCGCGGTCGTCCATCAGGATTCGGCGGGCCATTCGGGCATGATCCATCCAGGCCTGGCGCAGCGGATGAGCGCGGGCACCGGCATCCGGCATTCCGAACGCAACGGCGCGGGGTATCGGGAACGCGAACGCCTCCATGTCGTGCAGATGTGGATTCCGCCGGATACTCCCGGCGTCACACCGGGCTATCAGGAACTCGACATCGAGGGCGACCTGCGCCGCAACACCCTGGTGCCCGTGGCCTCCGGCATGCCGAAGTACCGCGGCGAGGCCGCGATCGGCATCGGCAACCGCCACGCCACCTTCCATGTCGCGCGACTGGATCCCGGACAGGCGATCACCGTCCCCGACGCGCCGTACGGCCATGTGTTCGTCGCGCGCGGCTCCGTCGACTTCGAGGACAACGGCACCCTGGAACAGGGCGACGCCGTGCGCCTGACCGCCGCGGGCGGCCATCGCGTCACCGCGCTGACCGCCGCCGAGCTGCTGATCTGGGAGATGGACGCGTCCGTGCGCCGCTGAGCGAAATGCTCAGATCTTGCGGATGACGGTGACGACCTTGCCGAGGATTTGCGCGTCGTTGCCCGGGATCGGTTCGAAGTGCGGGTTGTGTGGCATCAGCCACACGTCCTTGCCGGTGCGCTTGAACGTCTTCACGGTCGCCTCGCCGTCGATCATGGCGGCCACGATGTCGCCGCCCTCGGCGACGTTCTGCTGCCGCACCACGACCCAGTCGCCGTCGCAGATGGCCGCGTCGACCATCGACTGGCCGACGACCTTCAGCAGGAACAGCGATCCGTCGCCGACGAGCTCGCGGGGCAGCGGGAAGACGTCTTCCACGGCCTGCTCGGCCAGGATCGGCCCACCGGCGGCGATCCGGCCGAGGACCGGGACGAAGGTCGGTGTCGGCCGGTTCGCGTCGACGTCGTCGGCCGGTTCGGCGGGCAGCGTGGTCACCGAGCGGACCGCCTCGTCGAGACCGCGGACGTTCACCGCGCGCGGGCGATTCGGGTCGCGGCGTAGATAGCCCTTGCGCTCGAGCGCCCGGAGCTGATGGGCCACCGAGGAGGTGGACGTGAGGCCGACCGCGTCGCCGATCTCGCGGATGCTGGGGGGATAGCCGCGCTCGGTCACCGAGGTGCGGATGACGTCGAGGACCGTGCGCTGACGCACGGTGAGATCCGCACCGGATCCCGATGTGACGGTGCCGGTAGCGCTTTCGTCACCCGTGTCGTCTGTGTGGGTCACCGTATCCCGCCCTTTCGCTGGTCGATTTCGCCTTTCCGAGGCTAGTCGTGCCACGCCGAAGTATCAAACATCTGTTCGAGCATGTCGGGCGTTTCGTGCTGACATCGCGGTTGCGGCATGGTAGAAATCGAACATCAGTTCGTCGCACACATGTTCGAACAATGTGTGACACAGCCGCTTCACCAGCGATTCCTTCAGCAGCGGAGCACACCACCCCGGAGGTTCTTCCGATGAGCACAGCGACCAGCGCCCTGCAGTCCTACGCCCCCGCCGCCTACCCCGAGCCGATCACCCGGCGTCGCCGCAACGCCCGTGCGCGGCGGCCGTTCTCACTCGTGCGCGGCGCGGGTGGCAGCCCGGTGGTGCGTCGTACCGCGCAGCCCGCGCCCGCCCGCCAGGAGGTGTCGCGCGGGCCCGCCGCGGAGGTTTTCGCCGCCTACGGAACGGACGGGCTGGCCGCCGCGCGTGGAGTGCTCGCGGCGGCGTCGACGCGGCCCGTCGACGCGGCGCTCGACATCGCCTTCGCCACGGTGCCGCAGACGGATTCGCCGCGGCCGCGGGTCGCACGCCCGGCTCGCGTCGATCGCGGTCCGCGAGCGACCGGACCGCGCAACGAGGCGGCGCTGTACGCCCGCGTCGGTGGTGTGCGGCCCGCCCGCGGCGTGCACCCGGTGCGCCGGGTCGAGCAGGCGCAACTCGGGTTCGCGGCGCTGGCCGTGACGGCGCTGGTGACCGCGCTGATCGTCGTCGCGTTCCTCGGCCTGGCGCACATGCGTGCGGGCAGTTTCGGCGACCGGTTCGATCCGGCAGGCTCGGGGATTTCCGGGCAGGTCGACGCCCCGTCGGGCGGACTGTCCGGGACAGTTCGATAGTACGAAAAGGCCTGTACAGGAACGGTTTCCGTGTGCGATGCAGGCCTGACCGGTCGGCGGCCTGAACGAAAAGCACACCAAAACTAGAACGTGTTGCTACGGTGACGTGCATCCTGAGCCGGGGCGGGTACGGCCCCTCGGCCGAATCCGGATGCGAGGTCACGTGCGCCGCTGCTCGATCGCCCTGCTGCTCAGTCTCGTTCTCGGCGCGGTGCTGGCGCCCGCCGCCCACGCGACCCCCGCGTACGCGGACTACCTCGATCTCCCGGCGGTCAATGCCGAGGGCGAATTCGGCGGTGGCCTGCATCCGGCGCTGCCACTGAGCGAACCACCGCTGCGAGCCGCGCTGACCCAGGCGAGGGCCGACGGCATCGCGCCGTCGCGCTATGGCACGCTGCTGCACCAGTATTGGCTCGTCGTCTCCACCGGCAACGCGGCCATCGACCTCGCCACCTGGGATCCCGCTCGCGGCACCGCCGCCAATGCGGCGACCTTCGCCCAGGTGTACGTCAACTACTTCCGCATTGCCGCCGCCCGCCCCGACTTCTACTGGGCGGGCCTGGCCGGCATCGCGGGCGGCTCCTTCGCCTCCGGCTTCTTCGACGTCGGCGACATCGGCACGGTGCTGTCCGTGGGGGGAATCCACGAACTCGGCACCGCCGTCGCCGACCTGCTGCGGGCCACCCCACCCGAACTCGTCGCGGCGATACCGGCCGATATCGCGGGCCTGGCTGCCAACGGGCCGCGACTGACCGCCGCCGACCTGGCCTGGTACCAGCACCGGCTGATGATCATGCAGAAGCACATCTTCACCGACCTGGTCCCGATGCACGAGGCCTATCTCGCCGAGGGGATGGCGGCCATCGACGAGATGTTCGCGGCGGGTGTGATCGACGACGACGTCCGCACCGCCTGGGCGGGCATCGACGGCGGCACCGCGGCGGGCCGCGCGGACGCGCTGGTCCGGATGACCGACCGGGAGCAGAACCACATCGTCGCCGATCAATGGGACGTGACCGCGGCCGGTCGCGACGGCATGGGCCGGGTCCTCACCTACGTCACCACGGTGGCGGGCAAACCCGCGGTTCCCGGTGTCCGCGCGCCCGGGGTGTACGCCCCCGTGACGGTGCGCGCCGGCGGGCTCGGCCTGCGAATGCCGCTGCCCGACTTCAACTGGGCCGACCGCGACGCGCGCTGGGCCTACATCACCACCGACCTGGTTCCCCGTCATCTCGATCTCGCCGCCGACATGGCGCACGCGGTGACGGTGTACGCCGAGCCCTTCCCCGCCAAGCTCACCCGCGGCCGGATGCTGGGCCGCCTGCCGGAGCTGATCGCGGACCTGACCACGCAGTGGCAGGTGGTGCACCAGTGACAGGTATTCTGTCAAGTGCCATGGAGTAGACGTCGCATCGACGAAGGAACCCTCGGATGCATTGCCCGTATTGCCGACACCCTGACTCGCGAGTCGTCGACTCGCGTGAAGTCGAGGAGGGCACGGCGATCCGCCGTCGGCGGTCGTGTCCGACCTGCGGTCGCCGGTTCACCACCGTCGAGACCGCGATCCTGTCGGTGGTCAAGCGCAGCGGCGTCACCGAGCCGTTCAGCCGCGAGAAGGTGATCGTCGGTGTCCGGCGGGCGTGCCAGGGCCGCGAGGTCGACGACGACGCGCTGAACCTGCTCGCCCAGCAGGTCGAAGACGCGGTGCGTGCCAAGGGATCTCCCGAAGTGCCGAGCCACGAGGTCGGTCTGGCCATCCTCGGTCCGCTGCGCGATCTGGACGAGGTGGCCTACCTGCGCTTTGCCTCGGTGTACCGATCCTTCACCAGCGCAGCCGATTTCGAACGCGAGATCACCGAGATGCGCAAGGCGCGCGCCGCCGCGGTCGCCGCGACCGACTGACGATCAGCGCCGGATCGCGCCGATCGCCTTCTCGATCCGCTTGGCCGACACGGGATATGGCGTGCCGATCTTCTGCGCGAACAGGCTGACCCGCAGTTCCTCGATCATCCACCAGATCTCGGTGACGTCGCGCGCGTTCCGACGGCCCTCGGGCAGGCTGCGCACCAGCTTGTCGTAGGCGGCCAGCATCCGGTCGACCTCGACCATGCCCTGGCGATCACGCAAGGCCGAGCCGGGCAGCGATTCCAGCCGTTGCGCCGCGGCGAGCAGATAGCGGGGGAGTTCGCGCAGCCGGGCGCGGCCCCACTCGGCGACGAAGCCAGGGAACAGCAGGTCGTCGAGCTGCTGGCGGACATCGTCGGCGATATCGGTCTCGGCGGTGTCGGCCAGGGCGGCCCGCGCCTGGTGCGCCGCCGACAGCACGGGCGCCACCGCGCGGATCAGGCCGGTGACCGCGGTCGCCAGCTGAGGGCGGACCGCGGCGACCAGCTTGTCGAACGCCTCGGGGGTGCGGACGGGACCACCGGCGGCTGCGATGAGCTCGTCGGCGGCCGCGACCCGGCAGTCCTCGACCAGCTTGTCCAGGGAACCGTCGGGATTCTGGCTCAGAGCCAGCCGGTCGGCGGCGGGCAGTCCGGCGGTGACCGCGCGGGTGGAGGTCGGGATCGCGGCCAGCAACAGGGTGCGCACCCCGGCGCGCATGGCGGCCGCCTGCTCGGCGGGGGAACTGAGCACGCGCACGGCCACCCCCTCGCCCTCGGGCACCAGCGCCGGGTATCCGGTCACCGTCTGACCGGCCACCTCGCGCCGCACCGTCGGGGCCACCGCGCCGAGGGATTCGGAGGTCCAGACCGTCGCGGGCGCGCGTTCGGCGCCCGCGGTGGCGCGGGCGACCGAGGCGGAAACCTGCTCGGCCAGGGTCGATTTCAGCTGTGCCAGGTTCTTGCTCTTGGCCAGTACCGTGCCGCGCTGGTCGACGGCGGCGAAGGTCATCCGCAGGTGATCCGGCAGCGCCGTGGGGGACAGGTCGTCGGCGGAGATGGTGACCGAGCCCAGTCGCGAGAGTTCCCTGGACAGGCCGGTGCGCAACGGCTCGGCGCGCGGGGTCAGCTCGCGCAGCGCCGCCGCGGCGAAGTCGGGCGCGGGAACGACGGTGCGACGCAAGGCCTTCGGGAGGGTCTTGATGTAGGCGGCGGCCAGTTCCTCGCGCATGCCCGGCACCAGCCAGTCGAAGCCGACGGCCCGTACGTGCGCGAGTTGTTCGACCGGGATCCGCACGGTCACGCCGTCGTCGTCCTGGCCGGGCTCGAATTGATAGGTCAGCGGGAAGCTGAGCTCGCCCTGGCGCCAGGCGTCGGGGAAGTCGGTCGGGTCGAGCGCGGCGGCGCCGGCGTTGACCACGGTGTCGGTCGAGAAGTCCAGCAGCGCCGGGTCGGTGCGTTCGGCCTTGCGCCACCAGCTGTCGAAATGGCGCACCGAGACGATGTCGGCGGGCAGGCGCTGGTCGTAGAACTCGAACAGCACTTCGTCGTCGACCAGGATGTCGCGGCGGCGGGCGCGGTGTTCGAGATCGGCGACGTCGTCGATCAGGGCGCGGTTGCGCACGAAGAAGCCGTGCCTGGTCTGCCACTCGCCCTGGACCAGGGCGTGGCGGATGAACAGTTCGCGGGAGAGTTCGGGATCGATGCGGCCGTAGTCGACCGGTCTGCCTGTCACCAACGGCACCCCGTAGAGCGTGGCCCGCTCGTAGGCGCGCGCCGCTCCGCGCTTGGACGACCAATGTGGCTCGGAATAGGTGCGTTTCACCAGATCGCCCGCGAGCCGCTCGGCCCACTCGGGTTCCACCTTCGCCGCGATCCGGCCCCACAGCCGGGACGTCTCCACCAGCTCGGCCGCCATCACCCAGCGCGGCGGTTTCTTCGCCAGCGAGGACCCGGGGAAGATCATGAACTTGGCGTTGCGCGCGCCGAGGAATTCTCGCGACTCCGCCTCGCGCACACCGATATGCGACAGCATGCCAGCCAGCAGCGACTGATGGATCTGCGCGCTGGGCCACGGCATCGCCGCCTCGGCGTCCGCGGCCGAATCCGCCGCGCCCCGACCGGCTTTCGCCGTGCCCGGACCGGCCTTCGCCGCGGCCTGCCCACGGCGGTCGGCCTGTTGGGCGCGCTGCGCTCCGGCACCACCGCGTCCCCGGGAGCGGCCACCGGACTGCCGTGAGCCGTCTCCGGCGTCGGTCGCACCGTCGGTGGCGGACGCCCGTTCGATATTCGCCCTGCCGCGGCGTCGACGATGGTCACCGGCCGTGGCGTCGTCGGGCGAAGCGTGGACGGCCTGGCCGCCCGCGTCGTTCCAGCCGAGCCCGCGGGTGATGGTGCGCAGCTGACCGTGCAGATCCTGCCACTCCCTGATTCGCAGGTAGTGCAGGAACTCGTCGCGGCACATCCGGCGGAACTGGTTGGACGACAGCGACTTCCGCTGTTCGGTCAGGTAGTCCCACAGCCGCAGATAGGCCAGGAAGTCCGAGCCGTCCACGGTGAAGCGGGCGTGTTGGGTGTCGGCGGCCTGCTGATGGTCGACGGGTCGTTCGCGCACATCCTGGATCGACAGCGCCGCCACGATCACCAGCACCTCGTCCAGGCACCCGTTGCGATGCGCTTCCACGAGCATGCGCGCCATCCGCGGGTCGACCGGCAGCTGCGCCATCTCCCGGCCGATCGGGGTGAGCGTGAGGTGCCCGCCCGAATGCGCTTCGCCGTCCACGGCTTTCGCGCTGCCGTGCGCCAGCGCGCCGAGTTCCTCGAGCAGCGCGATGCCGTCGCGGATGGCGCGGCGATCGGGGGCCTCGACGAACGGGAAGCTCTCGATGTCCCCCAGGCCGAGTGCGGTCATCTGCAGGATGACCGCGGCCAGATTGGTGCGCAGGATCTCCGGTTCGGTGAACGCGGGCCGCGACTCGAAATCGTCCTCGGAGTACAGCCGGATACAGATGCCGTCGGCGACACGACCACAACGACCCGACCGCTGCCGGGCCGAGGCCTGCGAGACCGGTTCGATCGGCAGCCGCTGCACCTTGGTGCGCATCGAATACCGGGAGATGCGCGCCGTGCCGGGGTCGATGACGTAGCGGATGCCCGGCACCGTCAGCGAGGTCTCGGCGACATTGGTGGCCAGCACCACCCGCCGGCCGGTGTGCGGGGCGAACACCTTGTGCTGCTCGGCGGCGGACAGGCGCGCATACAGCGGCACGATCTCGGTGCGGGGCAGTTTCAGGTCGCGCAGCGCGTCGGCGGTGTCGCGGATCTCGCGCTCGCCGGACAGGAACACCAGCACGTCGCCGTCGCCCTCGGCGAACAGCTCGGTGACGGCGTCGGCGATGGCGTCGGTGGGATCGCGGTCGACGACGCGGGTGTCCTCCTCGTCCTCGTCTTCGGAACCGGGCAGCTCCAGCGACAGCGGGCGATACCGCAACTCCACCGGATACGACCGGCCCGACACCTCGACGATCGGCGCGGGCGTGCCCTGCGCGTCGGCGAAATGGCGGGCGAACAGTTCGGGATCGATGGTTGCCGAGGTGATGATCACCTTGAGATCGGGGCGCTTGGGCAGCAGTTGCTTCAGGTACCCGAGCAGGAAGTCGATATTGAGGCTGCGTTCATGCGCCTCGTCGATGATGATCGTGTCGTAGCGGCGCAGCATCCGGTCGCGCTGGATCTCGGCGAGCAGGATGCCGTCGGTCATCAGCTTGACCAGGGTGCGGTCCGAGGCCTGATCGGTGAAGCGGACGGTGTAGCCGACCACGTCACCCAGTTCGGTGCCCAGTTCCTCGGCGATGCGTTCGGCGACGGTGCGCGCGGCCAGACGGCGCGGCTGGGTGTGGCCGATGGTGCCGCGGATCCCGCGCCCGAGTTCGAGGCAGATCTTCGGGATCTGGGTGGTCTTGCCGGAGCCGGTCTCACCGGCCACGATCACCACCTGGTGCTCGGCGATCGCGGCGGCGATGTCGTCGCGGCGCGCGGAGACGGGCAGTTGTTCCGGATACCGGATCGACGGAACCGCCGCGCGGCGATGGGCCACGCGGGTCGCGGCGGCGGCGATCTCGGCGTCCAGCGCGGGCAGATCGTCGGGGCGCGCCCGATCGAGCTTGCGCCGGAGCCGGTGTTCGTCGCGCAGCGAGACCTCCGCCAGGCGGGTGCGCAGCGCGCGGGTTCCGGTGCTAGCTGTCCTGGTCATTGCGCTTACCAGCGTAGCGAAGCCCGCCACCGGTTTTCCGCTCGCGCTCCCCGTGCGCGGGACGGCCGAGACCAACGACACACCGTGACGCTGTTTGGTCGCGCCCACGCGTCCACGACGCGGAGATCCGGCGCCGGTCATCTCCGCGTCCACGACGGTGGCGCGTGCGAAGATCCGGACATGAGCACAGCAGCGGGGACGGCGTGGTGGATCAGGGCCTACCGGATCGGGTTCGCCGCGCTGGGCGTGCTCGCGCTGCTGTGGATTCCCCTGCGCAACATCGACTCCGCGACGTTCTCGCTCACGAACTACCTCAGCTACTTCACCATCGAGTCGAACATCGCCAGTGTCGTGGTGCTGCTGGTCGGCGGTGTGCTCGCGCCGCAGAGTCCGCGCTGGCAGGCGGTGCGCGGCGCCGTCACGCTGTACATGGTGATCACGATGGTCGTGTACGCGGTCCTGCTGGCCAAGGTCGACGTGATGCTCAACGACAAGTGGATCAACGATGTGCTGCACCGCATCCTGCCGCTGGTGCTGCTGCTGGACTGGGTGCTGGTGGCCATGCCGCAGCGGTTGCGGCCCAGCCCCGCCCTGATCGGGCAGTGGCTGATCTTCCCGCTGATCTACGGCATCTACAGCCTGATCCGCGGCCCCATCGTCGACTGGTACCCGTACCCGTTCCTCGACCCGCGCCAGCAGGGGTACGTCTCGCTGGCCATCGGGCTCGTTGTGCTCACCGTCGTGTTCGCGATCCTGGCCGTTGCCATGGCGTCGCTGGGTGACCTGCTCGGCCGGTGGCGGGACCGCGCGCTCGCGGAATGAGACTTCCCGGCGCTGGAACGAGCGAGAACCGGCGGGGTCGGGTAAAGGTGTAGCCATGGATGCGCTCTGGCATGGATTCGCGGATATGGGCGCCGTCACTCGTGACGGTGCGTTCGTCGTCGCCCGCGGCGACGGTGCCTACGTCTACGACACCGCGGGCAGACAGTATCTCGACGCCACGGCCGGACTCTGGTTCGCCAATGTCGGGCACGGTCGCGCGGAGATCGCCGACGCCGTCGCCGAGCAGTTGCGCACCATCGCCCACTACTCGAACTTCGGTGACCTCACCGAACCGCCGACGCAGGAACTCGCCGAGAAGCTGTCGTCCATCGCGCCGGTCCCCGGCAGCAAGATCTTCTTCACCTCCGGCGGCTCGGACTCGGTGGAGACCGCGGCCAAACTGGCGCGCCGGTACTGGCACGAACTGGGCCGCACCGACAAGAAGATCCTGGTCGGCCGTCGCCTGGCCTACCACGGCATGCATTACGCGGGCACCTCGATCGGTGGGCTCGCGGGCAACACCGAGGGCTACGGCGAGCTCGTCGCCGACAGCCGCACCGTCGAATGGAACGACGCGAAATCGCTGCTCGCCCTGATCGAGGAGATCGGCGCCGAACAGATCGCGGCGTTCTTCTGCGAGCCGATCATCGGCGCGGGCGGGGTGTACCTGCCGCCGCAGGGCTACCTGGCCGAGGTGCGCCAGATCTGCCGCGACCACGACATCCTGTTCGTCGCCGACGAGGTGGTGACCGGCTTCGGCCGGATCGGCGGCACCTGGTTCGCCTCCACCCGGTTCGACCTCGAACCCGACCTGGTCACCACCGCCAAGGGCCTGACCTCGGGCTACCTGCCGATGGGCGCGGTGTTCATCGCCCCGCACCTGGCCGAACCGTTCTTCGCCGGTGGCGTGTGGTGGCGGCACGGCTACACCTACGGCGGGCACGCGGGCGCGGCCGCCGCGGCCCTGGCCAACCTCGCCATCATCGAACGCGAAGGACTGCTCGAGGAAGCGGCCCGGCTGGAGAGCACGCTGCACACCCTGCTCGCGCCGCTGGCCGAGCATCCCCGCGTCGCCGAAGTCCGCAGTGGGCTCGGTGCCGCGGCCGCGGTCCAGCTGGCCGACCCGTCCGAGGGACCCGCGCTGGTGAAAACCCTGCGCGAACACGGCATCTCGGGTCGCGCCGCCGGACAGGGCGCGATGCAGATCTCGCCGTCGTTCGTGATGACCGACGCCCAGGTCGCCGACCTGGTCGAGGGTTTCACCCGCGCACTGGGCTGACCCTCACGCGAGCGCGAGCGTGAAGAACTGGCTGTACGGGTCGAGGACGTAGTCGGCGAAGGGCTCGCACTCGGTGAAACCGTGGCGCAGGTAGAGGCGGCGAGCGGGCGCGAAGTACTCCTGTGAACCGGTCTCCAGGCTCAGGCGGGTGTATCCGCGTCGGCGCGCCTCGTCGACGAGGTGGTTCAGCACGGTCGCGGCGACCCCGCGGCCGGTGAATCCGTCGGCGGTGCGCATGGACTTGATCTCGCCGTGGTGTTGGTCGAGTTCCTTCAGCGCACCGCAGCCTGCCAGGTCGTCGCCTGCCCAGGCGCTCCACACCGTGACCGCCGGATCGCGCAGGCCGGTCAGGTCGAGGGCGTGCATGCTGCAGGCGGGGGAGTTGGCGGCCATCTCGGTGTGGTGGCCGGTCAACAGGTCGCGGATCGGGGCGCCGGTCAGGTCGTCGACCGTCACGCGCATCGCCTGGATCGAGGTGACGGACTGTGCATCGGACATCGGTCCATGATCCGTCATCGCTATGACGACGACGTTGCCCGGGGGGAAACGCGCCCGCGGGCGCCGCGTCGATGCGAGCATGGTGAGGCGGGGTGGCGACTCGAAGGTGGTGGGGTGTGGCCGAATTCGTTGAGCACTATGCACTCGTACGCTGGCCGGTGGTCGCCGCGTTCGTCCTCGCGGCCCTGATCGTCTCGGCCCGATTGACGAGGCGGCCACCACCCACCCACCGTGTCGACGCCGCGGTCGACAGCGCGCACCTGCTCATGTGCCTGGTGATGCTGGCCATGCTGGTGTTTCCCGCCGCGACCGACCCGCACGCCATGCGTGGCGTGCTCACCGCGCTCACCGTCGCCTTCGGGATCCTGCTGGCCGAGCGCGTCGTGGGGTGGCGCACGGGTGCGACGGCGGCCCCCGACGGGGTCATGGCGATCGGCTACCACACCGTGGCCGCGGCGGCCATGCTCTACGCGATGGCCGGTCACGGCGCTGACCATGCGACCGGACCGGCGCCCTGGGCTGCCCTGGCGCTGGCCGCCCTGTTCACGCTGGACGCGTTGGTCGCGCTCGGTACCGTCGGTCACGGCCCCCGCTGGCATCGGTTCGTTCACCCCGCAGGCGCCCACCCGCTGACCTCGGCGCTGGTGCCCCATGTGGTGATGGATATCGGTACCGCGTTCATGTTGATCGCCGCGATCGGCCGGTGAATACCGATCCACAACCGCTCGCGCTGCGAATTGCCGTTGTGTGGACAGGAATTCGACGATGAACCGGCAGCGCGGTCCCGACCCGGCGCCGGGTGGCGTCGCGCTGCCCGATCCCGAGATCCCGTCCGGCGCCGACGATCGCGACGCGCTGCGTGAGCTGTACCGCGCCACCGGCGCCGCCGCCTTCGGGCTCGCGCTGCGCGTCCTGCATCGCCGTGGATCGGCCGAAGACGTTGTCCGCGAGGGATATCGGCGCCTGCGTGCCGCGCCGTGGCCGATCGACACCGGCGCTACCACCCGCGCGGCCACGGCGCCGGTCGTCGATGCCCCGCCGGTCCCCGACCTCGGGACACCATGGGGCCGTTCGGCATTCGCTGCCCGCCTGGGGACCGAGCCCGACATCACCTTCGGCCGCGACGCCGTCTACGACCGCGACGGTGCCCGGACCGGACCGGACACCGAGCATCCCGGCGAATCACCGGCGGCCTCCTCGTGTGCGGGCCGCGACGACGCGGTGTTCAGCGCCGACCAGACGTGGCTGCTCGCCCAGATCCATCGGCTCGCGGTGCAGCGGCTACGGCTGGACCGCCACGACGGCGACGACATGCCCTGGCTCGCGGCCTCGGCTCGCCTCGGCTTCGCCGATCCGCTCGACAGTCACTGCGAAGTGTTCGTGCTCGCCTACTACGGCGGGCGTACCTACCGGGCGATCAGCCGGGAACTGGGCCTGCGCTTGCCCGTCGTCACCCGGCTGCTCGCCGAGGGCGTCGAACGGCTCGCCGAGCAGCGGATCGTCCGCGTCGGCAGCACCCAGACCTGGTGCCGGCCGGGCTCGATACTGGCCCTCGCCGACGCGTACGCCCTGGACGCGGTCGCCGAGCTCGAATATCACCACATCGAGAGCAAGCTCGCCGCGATCGCCCCGCACCGGCTCGCCCAGTTCGCCGCCCGGGTCCGCGGCGTGCATGCCATGCTCGCCCGCCTGGCCGTCGACGACCGGCGCACCCCGCCGCGGCATCTGGAGACCCGCATCCTCGCCGATCTGAGCACCGCCGCGCCGCGGCGCGGAAACTGGACCACCCGGCCGCCGTGGCTGCGCCGCTTCGGCGGGCAGCTCGGACCCTGAGCTCAGAGCACCACCACGTGGTCCTCGGTGACCCGGCCGCCCAGGCGCACCCAGCCGTCGGAATCCCATTCGGTGTAGAGCTGCGAACCCTGACCCTGGGTCACCACCAGCCCGCGCCGCAGCTGCGCGGTGAGCGCGACCGCGGCAGCCCCGGTCGCCTCGTCCTCGGCGATGCCCATCGCAGGCGCGAACATCCGTGACCGCAGCGCCCCCCGCGTTTCGTCGGTCCACACCCAGAAGAAGTGCTGGCCCTCGGTGAAGTCGTCGGGCCGCAGCAGCGCCAGCTCCTCGACCGAATCCAGTTGATGGAAGGTGAATTCCGGCGCCCACTCGGCGCGGGCGGTGATCCAGGTGATGCCGTCGGTCTGGTCGACCGCGACCGGGCCCGCGTGCTCCTGCAGGGTGTGCACCGGAGTGCGCTGCAGGGCCAGCCACCACGCGGTGCCCACGCTGGGGTGGCCGGCGAACGGCAGTTCCACGGTGGGAGTGAAGATGCGGATCCTGGCCACACCGTCGACGGGATCCTCGACGATGGTGGTCTCGCTGAAGCCGAGGCGCGCGGCCAGCTCCTGCTTGTCGAGCGCGACGACATCGCCCGCGCGGGCGATACCGAGCGCGTTGCCGAGCTGTCCGGCAGGGTCGGTGAACACTCTGACGACCTCGACCTGGATATCCGGGGCTTCGGGCACCTCGTGTGCGTTCATGATCGCGAGCCTACCGGCCTGCTGACGGGCCCGACAGGACCGCGCGAGCCCGGTCGTGTCCTAGGGAAACGACCGCGGCCCCCGACCGGAGAAGTCCGATCGGGGGCCGCGGCGACACGGTGCATCAGACGGCAGCGGCCGCCAGCGCCTCGGTGGACGCCACCGCCTGGCCGACACCGGCGACGATGGCCGCCGCGCGCAGCGACTCGAAGATCACCTCGCGCGACACACCGGCCTCGCGCAGCGTCTTCTCGTGCGCCTCCAGGCAGTGGGCACAGCCGTTGATCGAGGACACCGCGAACGACCACAGCTCGAAATCGGCCTTGTCGACGCCAGGGTTGCCGATGATGTTCATCCGCAGGCCCGCGCGCAGGTCGTCGTAGCGACCGTCCAGGAACGCCTTACCGCGGTAGAACACGTTGTTCATGCCCATGATCGACGCGGCGCCCAGCGCGGCCTCGTAGGCCTCGGCGGACAGCACATCGGCGGCTTCCTCGGCGATCTCGCGCAGCGTGGTCGCCGAGCGGGTCGCGGCGGCCGAGGCCAGCAGGGTGCCCCACAGCTGCTGCTCGTTGAGCACCGTGGTGCGGGCCAGCGAGGACAGGTTGAGCTTGAGGTCCTTGGCGTACTCGGGAAGGGAGTTCTTCAGGTTCTCGATGCTCATGACAGTCTCCTTTTCAGACGCTGGCCGAGAGCAGCTCGCCCGCGTTGATGGTCGGGTCGCCCTTCTTCCAGTTGCAGGCGCACAGCTCGTCGGACTGCAGGGCGTCGAGCACGCGCAGCACCTCGTCGACATTGCGGCCGACCGAACCGGCGGTCACCGAGACGAACTGCACCTCGTTGTTCGGGTCGACGATGAAGGTGGCGCGATCGGCGACACCGTCGGCGTTGAGAACGCCGGTGGCGGTGGCCAGTTCACGCTTGAGGTCCGACAGCATCGGGAAGGGGAGGGTCTTGAGATCCTCGTGCTGGGCGCGCCACTGGAAGTGCACGAACTCGTTGTCGACCGAGGCGCCGAGGACCTGGGTGTCGCGGTCGGCGAACTCGTCGTTCAGCTTGCCGAACGCCGCGATCTCGGTGGGGCACACGAAGGTGAAGTCCTTGGGCCAGAAGAACACCACGCGCCACTTGCCCGCGTAGTCGTCGCTGGTGATCTGGGTGAAGTAGTCGTCGGGCTGCTGCGCGTCGACCTTCGACAGGTCACCTCCGATGACGGCCTTGAGGTTGTATGCCGGGAACTGGTCGCCGATGGTCAGCAGAGCCATTACGCGTCTCCTCATTCGTGGTGTGGGTGCTCATCGTGTGAGCTCGTCGGTGATCTTGCCGAAAGCGTACTGAAAGGTAAAGCCGATTGCTTGCCCTACACTGATAGGCGTGACTGATCAGACTTATCAGCCAACCCTCTCGCAGCTGCGTGCGTTCGTGGCCATCGCCGAATACCGGCATTTCGGCACCGCCGCAGCGCGTTTGACTGTGAGCCAACCCACGTTATCGCAGGCCTTGGTATCACTGGAAAACGGACTGGGGCTCCAGTTGATCGAGCGCAGTACGCGGCGGGTGCTGGTGACCGCGGCCGGAATGCGCCTGCTGCCGCAGGCGATGGCGACGCTGGAAGCCGCCGACCGGTTCGTGGCCTCGGCGACCGGTGACGGCCTCGGCGGCGTGCTGCGTCTGGGCATCATCCCGACCGTCGCGCCGTATGTGCTGCCGGAGCTGCTGCCCGAACTGCGCCGCAAACTGCCCGGTCTGGTTCCGCACGTGGTGGAGGACCAGACCTCCCGGCTGCTCGACGGACTGCGTACGGGCGTGCTCGACGTCGCGCTGCTCGCTTTGCCGACCGGAGCGCCGGGGCTCGTCGAGGTCCCGCTCTACTCGGAGGAATTCGTGCTCGTCACCCCGCGCGGGCACGAATTGGCCGGGCGCACCGACCTGGCCGCGCCGGTCCTGGCCGACGTGCCGCTGCTGTTGCTGGACGAGGGTCACTGCCTGCGCGATCAGACCCTGGAGTTGTGCCGCAGCGCCGAGGTGCATCCCGGCGCGGTCGGCGACACCCGCGCCGCCTCGCTGACGACGGTGGTGCAGTGCGTGGCAGGCGGTCTCGGCGTCACCCTCATTCCGGAGATGGCCGTGGCCACCGAAACCGCGCGCGGCACTCTCGATACCGCCCGCTTCGCAGATCCGGCGCCGGGGCGCACCATCGGTCTGGCCTACCGCGGATCCTCGGCGCGGGCCGAGGATTACGAATACCTTGCGGCAGTGATTCGATCGAAGCGACCCTTCTGATTTCAACTGCACTAACGATTTCATCTGTTCGAACGACGCTATTCGCCTCCGCGAGTGCTGTTCTTGATTACGGTGACGGTCCCGCCACGGGCCCGGCACGACAAGTGTGCAGACAGTCTAAGGAATGGCTATGTACAAAGTTCGTTCAACCATCGCGGTGCTCACTTGTGCGCCGCTGATCGCACTCGGTGCCGGCGTAGCCGGCGCAGCACCCGCGGCGGATCCTGCCCCCGTCCCCGTCGCACCGGTGCCCGTTCAGGTAGAGCCCGTAGTGCTCTCGCCGTTCATCACGATCCCCCTCGCCTTCTTGGGGTGTCTTCCGGTCCTGGTGACGGTTCCGTTCCTCTACCCGGTGTGCGTGGTCTGACACGCTGATGCCGACAACAACAACGAGGAGTAATCGAGCCACTCCCGCACGACAGTGCGGGAGTGACCCTGTGGCATGGGGTAGGTGGTGGGCCATCGCCGCCGCACTCCTGATGCTTTGGGCAACAGCGGGGACGGCCCAGGCGGCCGCCCCGGTGACCCTCGGTGGCGGCTCGGGCATCGTCCTCGACGACGGCTCGACCTGCACACTCTCGACTATCGGCTGGGACGGCGCCGGTCGGCTGGTCGGCTTCACCGCCGGACACTGCGCCACCGCCGGAGCGGGCATGGGGGTGGCCGCCGAGGCCGATCCCGAGGCGGGGTCGGTCGGCACGATCGCCTCCGTGAGCAACGACCTCGACTACGCCGTCATCGGTTTCGACGCGGGCTCGGTGAACCCGGTCAACCGCGTCGGCTCCACCTCGATCACCGGTGTCGGTCTGCCCGCGCAGTTCCCGGCGTTCGCGTGCAAGGAAGGGCGAACAACAGGACAGACCTGTGGCCTGGTCTACGGGGATGTCTTCGGCGGAAACTCCTGGACCTTGACCCAGATCTGCGTGATCTCCGGCGATTCCGGCGCACCCGTCGTCGTCGGATCGACGCTGGTCGCGATCGTCAACGGCTACATCGCGGTGCCCTGCCTCGGCCCACAGGTCGGCGCCAATTTCTCCCTGATTCTGCAAGACGTGAATGCGCGCGGCGGAATCGGCGCGGGATTCCATCCGATGTGATCCGCCGGAATTACGGAGCCGACATCGCGGTGGTCAACAACAACCGGACCAATTCGGCCTGCCGGTGTGTTTTCGTCTTGGCGAAAATATGCTGCAGATGCGTGCGCGCGGTGAATACCGAGACCGAGAGCTGATCGGCGACGGCGGGCAACCCGTCGCCACGCAGAACCGCCATGGCCACCAGTGTTTCCGCCTCGGTCAGGCCGTAGAGGTCGTGCAGCGCTTCCGGTTCCGGTTCGGGATCGCGGTCCGGATCGGCGACCAGCAGCAGAACGGCCCGATGCCATTGACCGTCCCCGTCTCCGGAAATGCCGTCCAGCGGCGAGATCCGCACGATCAGCGGCCGATTGTCGAAAGGGCGCGCGACCGGGACATTCCCGCCACCGTCCGGTGACTCCGCGGCCTGTTCGATCAGCTCGCGCAGGCGCGCATGGGTGGCCGAGGACCTGGCCCGCAGCCGGCCGAAGGCATCCACGCTCAGCCCGTCGGTCTGCCGGATGATGCGCCCGGCCATGGAGTTGGCGAACACCAGTGCCGCGTCCGCGGTGACGATCATGATTCCGTAATGCGCCTGCTCCAGCGTCGCGAGCGCCAAGGCCCGCTCCCGGGACAGCTCGACCAGTCTGGACTGGGTGCGCAGTGCCCCGCGCAGATGCGGAACGAGCGCACGCAGCAGGGCAAGCCCGGCCGAGTGGCCGTTGATCGCGCCGTGGTCGGGCATGGTCAGACAGATCCATGAGGGCGGCAGATCGTCGGTGAGCCGGGCCAGGAAGCTGTTGGTCAGGCCGTTCGCGCTCGTGTGGTCGAACAGCTCGTCACTGGTGGTGGCCGATCCCGCGGGGAGGCGCTGCATGTGTTCGGCGACCCGGTCGAGCGAGGAAGTCAGGTCCGGGGAGCTGCCGTTGCCCGAGGTCTTGATCGCCCACCGTGCGCCTGCCGGTTCTGCGATGACCAAAAAGCCGTGTACCGCCCCGAAGGTGTCGGTGATCTCGCGGATCACTCCGTCCCATCGGTCCGGGTCGTTGCCGGCGCTGTAGATCGCGGCGATCAAGTTCGAAAAACGTTGTAGCGCAATCGACATGATGGCCCTTCCTCGGCCACAGTGGGTCGGCACGATGCCGTTGTGCGGCGAACGCCGTCCGAGAAGCTCCCAACCTTGGGATCCTAGTCGATCTTCGGGCGTGGCGAAATGTTCGTGCTCCACCTGCTACCTTGAACGTCGTTCAATTCCGTTGTGAAGGATGTTTGCCGTGCCCGATGTCGAGAAGTCCCCGAAGCCGGCACTCGGTTTCGCCGCCAGGGACATGGCGCAGATCGCGGTCTTCGCGGCGCTGATCGCCGCCCTTGGTCTGCCGGGCGCGATCACCGTCGGGTTCAGCGGCGTGCCGATCACGCTGCAGACTCTCGGGGTGATCCTCACCGGCGCGATCCTCGGCGCGCGCAAGGGCACGGCCGCGGTCGCGGTCTTCATCACGCTGACCCTGATCGGCCTTCCGCTGCTCTCCGGTGGCCGCACCGGCCTGACAGCCCTGGCCTCGCCGACCGCAGGCTATCTGATCGGCTGGATCCCCGCGACGCTGGTGATCGGCGCGCTGACCGCCGCGATCCTGCCGAAGTATCCGATCGTGCTCGGCCTGCTGATCAACGCCCTCGGCGGGCTCGTGGTCATCTACCTGTTCGGAACCGCCGGGCTGCTGATCCGCACCGATCTCGGGCTGTGGGCCGCGGTGTCGGCCAACTTCGCGTTCGTGCCGGGCGACCTGGCCAAGGTGGTCGTCGCCACGGTCGTCGCCAAGGGTGTGCACCGCGCGTACCCGGGGTTGATCCGTGGCTGAACGCGTGCGGTACCTGTCGTGAGCGAGATCGTCCTCGACTCGGTCGGCCACCGCTTCGGTGACCGGACCGTGCTGCGCGACATCGACCTGCGGATCACCGAACGGCGCGTCGGCCTCATCGGCGCCAACGGATCAGGGAAGTCGACGCTGGCGCGGATGCTCAACGGGCTGCTGAAACCGGCGTCGGGCACCGTCACCGTCGACGGGCTCGACGCTGCCCGCAAGGGCGCGCAGGTCCGGCGCAAGGTCGGCTTCGTGTTCACCGATCCCGACACCCAGATCGTGATGCCGACCGTCGCCGAGGACCTGGCGTTCTCGCTGCGGCGCAGCGGCCTGAGCCGGACCGAGATCGCGGCCAGGGTGGCGCGGATGCTCGACCGCTTCGGGCTCGGCGCGCACGCCGACCATCCGGCGCACCTGCTCTCGGGCGGGCAGAAACAACTCCTCGCGATCGGCTCCGCGCTGATCCGCGAGCCCGAGGTGATCGTCGCCGACGAGCCGACCACGCTGCTCGACCTGCGCAACGCCCGCCGGGTGTCGGAGGCGCTGAACTCCCTCGACCAGCAGGTGATCGTGGTGACCCATCAGCTCGCGCTGCTGGACGGGTTCGATCGAGTCGTGGTGCTGGACAACGGGTCCGTCGCCTTCGACGGCACGCCGGCCGACGCCGTCGGCGCCTATCGGCGACTCGTCGAATGATCGGTCTCTACAGCCCCGGCGACTCGCTGCTGCATCGGCTGCCCGCGGGCGTGAAGCTCGCGCTGCTGGTGCTCGCGATCGTCGCGATGACGGTGTTCGTACGCAGCTCGCTCGGTGTCGCGGGCGCCGTGGTCGTCGTGGGCTGCCTGTTCGCGCTCGCGCGGATCTCCTGGCGGGTGGCGCTGGCCCAGGTGCGCCCGGTGCTGTGGATGACGCTGATCATCGGGGTGTTCCAGCTGCTCACCACCTCGCCCGCGCGGGCGGTCGTCGTCTGCGGCGTGCTGCTCGTCTCGGTGGCGCTGGCGGCGCTGGTGACGGTGACGACCCGGGTCACCGACATGCTCGACGCGCTGACGCGCGCGCTCGGACCGCTGCGCCGCGTCGGGGTGAATCCCGAACGGGTGAGTCTGCTGCTGGCCCTGGCCATCCGGTGTGTTCCGCTGCTGGCGCAGATCGTGCACGAGGTCGCCGAGGCGCGGCGGGCGCGCGGGGTCTCCTGGTCGGCGACGGCGCTGGTCACGCCGGTGCTGGTGCGGGCATTGCGCACGGCCGACGCGATGGGCGAGGCGCTGGCCGCCCGCGGCGTCGACGACGACTGAACGGCCCTCTTGCCATTAGTAGACGACCGGTCGTATAGTTCGGCGCATGGCACGACCACGGCGCAGTGACGACACACGGGCCCTCCTCATCGAGGAGGGTGCGGCGGGCCTGCTGTCCAACGGCTACCACGGCACCGGCATCAAGCAGGTGCTCGACAAGGTCGGTGTGCCGAAAGGGTCGTTCTACAACTACTTCGACAGCAAGGAGGGCTTCGCGCACGCGGTGATCGAGCATCACTCGCTGTGTGTGCAGCGCAACCTGGCCGCGGCGTTCGCCGACGCCCCCGACGCGCTGACCGGACTGCGCCGGTTCTTCGCCGTGCTGACCGACGATTTCGTGGTCGCCGACTACACCGGCGGCTGCCTGATCGCCAACCTCGGCGGCGAGCTGGAGGGCAGCGAGGTGCTGCGGACGGCGCTGTCGGCCGCGTGGGCGTCCTGGCGGGACGGCGTGGCCGATGCGCTGCGCACCGCGCAGTCCGAGGGCTCGGTGCGCACCGACATCGATGCCGTCGAGCTCGCCGATCTGCTGCTCGAATCCTGGGAGGGTGCGGTGATCCGGATGAAGATCGACCGCACGATCGCGCCGCTCGAGAAATGCCTGCGGCGACTACTCGACGACTATTTCCGGCCGTGATCGCGCCGCCGCCCTGACCTGATCGCCTGGCCTGCCCGAAGTCTCGCTGGTTACCCATTTAAAGACGACCGGTCGTATATTTCCCCGAAAGGATCAGCTCATGTCCACACCCAAGACGGTCATCGTGACCGGCGCATCCAGTGGAATCGGACGCGATGTCGCCCGCGCCTTCGTCGCCCGCGGTGACACGGTCGTCCTCGGCGGGCGCGATGCGGACAAGCTCGCTGCCGTCGCCGCTGAACTGGCCACCCCGGACCGGGTGGTCACGGTGGTCGGCGATATCGGTTCGCCCGCAACGGGATCGGCGTATGTGCGGGCGGCGCTGGACCGGTTCGGCCGGGTCGACGCGCTGGTCAACAGCGCGGGCGTGTTCGGCGCGACCCCGTTCGTCGACGTCACCGAGGCCGAGCTCGACCGCTTCCTCGGCGGCAACCTCAAGGGCACCTACTTCACCACCCAGGCCGTGGTGCGACAGCTGCTCGCCCAGGGTGAGGGCGGCAGCATCGTGAACATCGGCACCGTGCTCATCGACCACGCCATGACCGGGTTGCCCGCCTCGGCGGCGCTGATCAGCAAGGGCGGCGTACACGCGCTCACCACCAGTCTCGCCGCCGAACTCGCTCCGGCACGGATCCGGGTGAACGCGGTCGCCCCCGGCATCATCCGCACCCCGCTGTTCGGTGACGGCGATACCCGCGCCGCCGCGAGCGCGGCACTGCTCGGCCGGATCGGCGAGGTCGCCGACACCACCGCGGCCGTGCTGTACCTGGCCGACGCCGAGTTCGTCACCGGCCACATCCTCCCCGTCGACGGCGGGTTCATTTCAGGTAGAGCGGCGTAGAAAGGAAACCAACCATGCCGTATGTCAACATCAAGGTCACCGACGAAGGGGTCACCCCGGAGCAGAAGGGGCAGTTGATCAAGGGCGTCACCGACTTGCTCTTCGACGTCCTCGGCAAGGCGCCCGACAGCACCTATGTCGTGATCGACGAGGTGCCGCTGACGGATTGGGGTGTGGGCGGGGTCAACGTCGCCGAGTACCGCGCTCAACGCGCGGCGCGCGGCTGAAGTCCTTCGGTGAGCCGGGTGCGGGTACTGCGCGCCCGGCTCACCGGCGTGTCAGGCGGGGCCGTCGAGCGGCACCGAGGCGTCGAGTGCGAACCAGCCCAGGGGGATTCGCTTGGCCCGCGTCGTGAAGTAGCTCGGGCCCAGCCACAGGTTCGGCTCGATCTCGCGCAGTTCGTCGTAGATCCGGCGGGCCGGTCGGCGCGATCCCACCCGCGGGTCGTCGTAGTCGAACAGCACCGCGGGCCGCCCGTCGATGACGGAATCACCCACCGTCGCCACGAAATTCAGCGCACGCATGCCACCCAGCAGGCGGAAGACATTGTGGCCGACCGCGACACCGCCGTCCACGTGACGAAACGACTTCGCGACCCAGAAGTACGACGGCCGCGCCATCACCGGCGCGAGCACCCGCTCGCCGGAACCGGGAAACGAGCGCATCGTCACGTCGCCGTCGAGCCGGGCGAAGCCGGCCGCCGTCACGTCGGGCGCGGCGGCGAACAACCGGCCGAACTCGGCGAGGCCTGCCGCGGACAGCGCCTCGAGGCGGGGCCGGTGGCCGGACGGGAAGGGGACCGGCATCAGACCGTCGGCGGACAGCGGTGTCTGTGTCATGGGCGGACTCGATTCTCCTCGGAGCTGCGCACCTCGCATAGTGCCAACATTCGGTGCCGCGCGGCACCGGAATCGAGCGCTCGGCCGCCGAAACGACGAAGGCGGTGACCCGGAGAACCCGGATCACCGCCTTCGGTGTCTGTCGCTCGCGCTCAGCCGCGCAGGGCGTACGGCTCGATCGCGCCGCGCTCGATGGCGCGGGCGTCGATGGTCTCGGCGCGGTAGGGGAGCAGGGCCAGGCGATCGGCCATGCCGCGCACCGGGTCCTCGATCTTCTCGTTCAGGCCGAACAGGAAGGTCCACTCGTGCTCGTCGCTGCCGTAGGGGACCACGGTGGCGAACTGCTCGTGGAACCGGCCCCACGACCGCTTGAGGGTTTCGTTGCGCCACATGGTCGCGCAACCGGCCTGGGCCGACAGCACGCCGCCGGGCGCCAGCAGTGCCTTACATCGGGACAGGAACTCCGACTCGTAGAGGCGGTTGTGCTGGGCGTCCTCGACGCGCTCGTCCGGCAGATCGATGACGATCACGTCGTAGCGGGTGCCCGCCTCCTGCGCCTTGGCCAGGAAGTCCCAGCCGTCGGCGTAGTGCACGTGCACCGGGCCCTCGCCCTTCACTGCGGCGGTGAGCTCTTCGGTGGTGTAGCCGTAGGGCAGGTGCTGCGCGCACAGCTCCACCTCGAGCTGATCGATGTCGACGTGGTCGACGTGGGTCGCCCCGGCCGCCACCGACATCTGCGAGGCGACACCCTCGCCGGACCCGATGATCAGCACCCGGTCGAGCTTCTCCGCGAGCACGAACGCCGGGACCATCATGGCCTCGTGGTAGGTGACCTGGGAGAACTCGGTGGACTGGCGATCGTCGTCGGAGAACAGGGAGATGCCCTGATCGGTCCGCGCGATCACCATGTGCTGGAACGGGGTATTGGTGTCCACGATCACCTCGTGCAGATCCCAGATCCGGGTCAGGCCGTCGCCCACCGGTTCGTAGATCTTCTCGGCGCCGTGGCCGCGCTGGACGACTTGCATCCGAACATTCTTGGGAGACAACTTGTCTCGCAGAAGTTCCACAGCCTTCGTCGCGCCCGCACCGATGCTGCCGCAGGTGAAGACGTCGACGAAGATGTCGCCGGACTCCGGATAAGTGTGAATCGAGGCGTGGGACTCCGACAACAGGGCGAGGACGGTCACCCCCTGCGGTTCGAACTTTTTGTGAACGACATCGCAGATGGTGACGCCCGCCGCGATCAGAGACTCACGCAACGCCGATTCGAGTCGTTCGAGATCGTCACACAGGTCTGTGTCGACACCACCGAACTCGGCCAGCACGTGCCAGCCGGTGAATTCCGCCGTCATGGGCAAACTCACTCTCGCTCAGCGCCCGAGACATGAACGGTCAAGGGCGGAAAACCATTGAAGGACACCGACGAATAACTCGCGGTATAGGCGCCGGTGTCGAGGATCTGGATCTGATCACCGGCTCGCAACGTGGTCGGCAGAAGGACCTTCGTGCGTTGATACAGTACATCGTCGCCGTCGCAGGTCGGACCCGCGACCACCGCCTCGCCCACCGGATCGCCGTCGCGATCGGTGACGAAACGGTAGGCGATGTACTCGTTCTCCGTCTCGGCCATACCGTTGTATCGGCCGATGTCGAGATACACCCAGCGCCGGCCATCCGGCGCGAAACGCACGCCGACGACCTCGGCGTGAATGGTGCCCGCGTTACCCACCAGCGCACGGCCGGGTTCGACGACCAGGCCGGTGGATTCGGGCAGGAACTCCGCGGCCGCGCCGGCCATGGCGGCGGCGATCGCGTCGAGTTCGGGGGCAGCGTCGGCGTAGGAGATCGGCAGACCGCCGCCCACATTGACCGCGGTGACGTGAATGTCCTTGTCCGCCAACGCCGTCACGATCTCACCTGCCTGCTGGATGCCGATCCGCCAGGCGGCGGGGTCCAGCTGCTGGGAGCCGACGTGGAAGTACGGGCCGCCCACCACCAGACCCAGATCGCGGGCGCGCACCAGCAGCCGTAGCGCCTCGGCGGGCGCGCACCCGAACTTGGTGCCGAAGGGGGTGCGCGACTCCGGCGCCGAGGACAGGAATCGGCACTCGACCTCGGAACCGGGGGCGTGCTCGGCGATGCGCAGCAGGTCGTCTTCGGTGTCGAAGGCGTAGCGGCGCACACCGAGGGCGAAGGCGCGCGCGATGTGGGCGCTCTTCTTGATCGGGTTGCCGTAGCAGAGCTTGCCCGGGTCGATGCCGAGGCGCACGGCCTGGTCGATCTCGCCGATGCTGGCGACGTCGAACTCCGCGCCTTCGGCGTCGAGCAGCGTCAGCAACTCGTCGACCGGTGCCGCCTTCACCGCGTACCTGATCCGGGTGCCCCGGGTGCGCCGCGCCGACACGGCGGCTGCGAGAGCTCGGTAATTGGCACGTACCCGTTCGGGGTAGATGACAAGGTACGGGGATTCGGGCATAGTTGAACTTTCGGTCGGCGGCCGGGAGAGACTATCAGCGGCGCCTACCCAACAACGAATCCGTCAAACATTCGTCATTTTTCGTGATAGCGAACAGGTATGGCTCAGCCCGCCGCTACCGTGACCTCGTCGAACACCACTTCCCCCGCGGCGTCGGACTCCTCCAGATCGACGATGGCCGCCAGCGCCCAGCCGTGGTCGCCCGCGGGGTCGTCGAGCACCTGGCGCACATGCCAGAAGCCGGGTCGCTGCTCCACCTGGAACAGCTGCGGGCCGCGCGCGTCAGGGCCGGTGCCGATCGAGGCGTACTCCTCGAAGTAGGGCGCGAAGTCCTGCGCCCAGTCGGGGCCCGGGCTGAGCTCCTCCAGGTCGTACCAGCGTTGCCGGGCGGCCAGCTCGACCCGGCGGAACATGGCGTTGCGCACCATCACCCGGAAGGCGCGCTCGTTGGCCGAGATCGGGCGCACCGACTCCGCGCCGAACGCGATCTGCTCGGCGTCGTTCTCCGCGCCGGGGTTGGTGAGCTGCTCCCATTCGTCGAGCAGGCTCGAATCCACCTGGCGGATCAGCTCGCCGAGCCATTCGGTGAGGTCGTCGAGTTCCTCGGTGCGGGCCGCGTCGGGCACCGTGCGGCGCAGCGCGCGGTAGGCGTCGGCGAGGTAGCGCAGCACCACGCCCTCCGAGCGGGCGAGTTCGTAGAACGAGATCAGTTCGGCGAAGGTCATCGCGCGCTCGATCATGTCGCGCACCACCGATTTCGGTGACGGCGCGAACTCCGAGACCCACGGATGCCCGGCCCGGTAGGTCTCGAAGGCGGGGTCGATCAGCTCGGCCAGTGGCTTGGGCCAGGTGACCTCTTCCAGGAGCTCCATCCGCTCCTCGTATTCGATGCCGTCGGCCTTCATCTCGGCCACCGCGGCGCCGCGGGCCTTGTGCTGCTGGGCCATCAGCAGCTGGCGGGGGTCCTCCAGGGTCGCCTCGATCAGCGAGACGACATCCAGGGTGTAGGTGGGGCTCTCGCGATCGAGCAGCTCGAAGGCGGCCAGCGCGAACGGTGACAGCGGCTGGTCGAGGGCGAAATCACGTTGCAGGTCGACGGTGAGCCGCGCCATCCGGCCCTTGGCGTCGGGTTCGGAGAGCTGTTGCACCACACCGGCATCGCGCAGGGCGCGGTAGAGCCGGATCGCGCGCAGGATGTGCTTGCGCTGGGCGGCGCGCGGCTCGTGGTTGTCCTCGAGCAGGTGCCGCATGGCGACGAAGCAGTTGCCGGGGCGGGCGATCACGTTGAGCAGCATGGCGTTGGTCACCGCGAAGCGCGACACCATCGGCTCCGGCTGCGCGGAGACCAGGCGGTCGAAGGTCTCCTCGCTCCAAGAGACGAAGCCCTCGGGCGGCTTGCGGCGCTGCACCTTTCGCTGCTTCTTCGGGTCGTCGCCCGCCTTGGCGATCAGGCGCGCGTTCTCCACCTCGTGTTCGGGCGCCTGCACGACGACGGTGCCCATGGTGTCGTAGCCGGCGCGGCCCGCGCGTCCGGCGATCTGGTGGAACTCGCGGGCCTTGAGCCTGCGGGTGCGCACACCGTCGAACTTGGTGAGCCCGGTCAGCAGCACCGTGCGGATCGGCACGTTGATGCCGACACCGAGGGTGTCTGTGCCGCACACCACCTTGAGCAGACCGTCCTGGGCGAGTTTCTCCACGAGCCTGCGGTATTTGGGCAGCATGCCCGCGTGGTGCACGCCGATGCCGTGCCGGATCAGGCGCGAGAGGGTCTTGCCGAAGCCCGCGGCGAAGCGGAACTCGCCGATGGCGGTGGCGATCGCGTCCTTCTCGGCGCGGGTGGCGAAATTCACGCTGGTCAGTGCCTGCGCGCGCTCCAGCGCGGCGGCCTGGGTGAAGTGCACGACATACACCGGCGCCTGGTTGGTGGTCACCAGCTCTTCGATGGTCTCGGTGATGGGGGTGCGCACATACGAGAACATCAGCGGGACAGGGCGTTCGGTGCCCGCGACGACCGCCGTGCTCCGGCCGGTGCGGCTTTCGAGATCGGTCGCGAAGAAGTCGACCTCGCCCAGCGTCGCCGACATCAGCAGGAACTGCGCGCGCGGCAGCTCGATGATCGGCACCTGCCAGGCCCAGCCGCGATCGGGGTCGGCGTAGAAGTGGAACTCGTCCATCACGACCTGGCCGACCTCGGCGGCCGCGCCCTCGCGCAGCGCCAGATTCGCGAGGATCTCCGCGGTCGCGCAGATGATCGGGGCGTCGGCGTTGACCGCGGCGTCACCGGTGACCATGCCGACATTCTCGGCGCCGAACACCTCGCACAGTGCGAAGAACTTCTCGCTCACCAGCGCCTTGATGGGCGCGGTGTAGTAGCTGCGCTGCCCGTTGGCCATCGCGAACAGGTGCGCGCCGACCGCGACGAGGGACTTCCCGGAGCCGGTCGGGGTGGCCAGGATGACATTGGACCCCGACGCCAGCTCCATCAGCGCCTCGTCCTGCGCCGGATACAGGGGGGTGCCCTGCTCGGCGGCCCACACCGCGAACGACTCGTAGAGTGCGTCGGCGTCGGTCCCGGGAATTTCGAGCAGGTCGGTCAGATCCACTCCGACCACCCTAGTGGGCGCAGCGGGCGTAGCCCTCGTCAGACCTGCGCACGGCCGGAGCGGAGGCGGAGGTACGCCCCGGGGGTCCCCTGGTCAGGCTTTGTCGTCGCCGGAGGTGTCGTCGTAGCCGCCCTGTTCGGCCAGGAAGCGCTCGAACTCCGCGCCGAGCTCCTCACCGCTGGGCAGTTCGCCGTCGCCTGCCAGCAGGCTGGACTGGCGTTCCTGGGCGGTGACGAAGCTGTCGTACTGGCGTTCCAGCGCCGTGACGACCGTCTCGACTTCCTCGTTGCCCGCGATGTGCTCGGCGACCTGCTCGCGGACGCGCGCCGCGGCCTCGCCCAGCGCCGCCAGCGGCAGTTCCAGGCCCGCGTTGTCGGCGACGTTCTCCAGCAGGGTCTGCGCGGCCTCGGGATAGTCGGTCTGGGCCAGGTAGTGCGGCACGTGCACGGAGAAGCCGAGCGACTCGTGCCCGTGCTGAGCCATCCGGAACTCGAGCAGCGAGGACGCGCTGCCCGGCACCTGCAGCTCACCGGGCCAGCGCTGGTGCTCGCCGATCAGCGAGCGATCCGAGGAATGCGCGGTCACGCCCAGCGGGCGGGTGTGCGGGATCGCCATCGGGATCGCGGACAGGCCGATCGTGCGCCGGACCCCGAGCTGTTCGGCCAGCAGCCGCACCGCGGTCGTGAACTTCTCCCAGCGCAGATCCGGTTCCAGGCCCGCCAGCAGCAGGAACGGGGTACCCGCTGTGTCGCGCAGGGCCCACAGGTTCAGCTCGGGCTCGGCGTAGTCGGAGAAATGATCGGTCTTGAACGTCATCAGCGGACGGCGCGAGCGGTAGTCGAGCAGCTCGTCCACATCGAAGGAGGCGACGAGCTCGGATTCGAGACTCTCGCGCAGATGGGTTGTGGCCAGGCGCACGGCATGACCGGCGTCGGTGAAACCCTCGAGACCGTGCACCAGCACGGGGCCCGCACCGTCGTCCGACGACAGCTGCGGTGCCGGGAACTCCAGCTCGTACATGTGCGACTGATCATCCATCGCGTACTCCTTCCTGCGCGGTCCACCAACGCTCGCGGCGGGGGAGGCGTTCTCCATTGTCCCCCACGCGAGCAGACGCATCGCACACGGCCGGAGGACGGCTCGTCCTGTGCACAACAGCCGCCGCCGCCTCGACATTCCCGCGCGGCGTGGCGGCGGCCCCCGGATCGGCCCGGTGGGGCACAGTGGGTGGTGTGAACGTGGCGGAAACGATACCGACCAGTCCGGTCCCGCGCTCCCGGACGCGGCGCCGGGTGCTCGCCTGCGCGGCGGCGGTCTCGGTCCTGGCGACGGCCGGGTGCGGGCAGAGCATCAGCGGGACGCCGGTCGCCGAGAGCGCGCTGGCGGTGCGGCACATCGACGGCGCGCTGCCTGATCTGTTGCCCGCTGCGCAGCAGTTCCCGGCCCGGTATCCGGCGGTGGTGCTGCCCCCGCAGGCGGCGGCCGCTGCCGCCGGTGATCTCGACGGGGTCGGGGCGGGCGCCACCGTCAGCCCGGCCACCTGCACCCCGCCCGAGCCCGAGGCGGGCGCCGAACCGGCGGCCGTCATGGTCGGATCCGACGACGCGAGCCGTGCGACGCTGACCGTCGAGCTGTCCAGGACCGCCGAACAGCTCGCGCGGCTGCGGGACCGGCTCGGTGGGTGCGAGCAGATCCGTGTCGGCCGGGCCGGCGCGGAGTCGACCGTCACGACCGTGCTCGACAACACCGTCCCGGCCGGCGCCGACGACGCGGTGTCGTTGCGGCGCACCGTGATTCCCGATGTCGGCGGGGCCGGGTTGACGCAGACGATGCAGACCTCGATCGGGCAGATCGGCGACGTTCGGATCACGGTGACGTCGATGACCTTCGGCACCGGGCAGCCCGACGGCGCCGCCGTCGAGGAGATGTTCGCGACCGCCGTTCGCGGCGTGCGTGGCAGCTGAGGGCGTCTACCACGCGGCGGTGACAGATTCGGTCCGGCGGCAGTGCTCGGACCGGGATCGTTCCACAGCCGCGGCATTGTCAACAGGGCAAGAGAAAGCCCAGGTCGCGGGTCGGGCGCGGGAGGAGGCGGCGGGCACGGTGGAGCCATGACACCGTCGACGAACTCCACCCGCCGCGCCAAGCGCACCGGACCCTTCCCCCGAGCGCTCACCTGCGCCGAATCGACCCCCGCCTACCCCGCCGACCTGCCACAGCCGCCCCTGCGAGTGCGGGACCCCGGCGAGCTGATCGCCGCGCTGCCGGCGATGCTCGGCTTCGTTCCCGAACGCTCGCTCGTCGTCGCCGTGCTGCACGAGCCGGGCCGCGGCGGCACCGCCGCGATCGAAGCCGTCGTGCGGTTCGATCTGGACGGGGTTTGCGACCCGGGGCGCATCGACCAGTTCACCGCGTGCGTCGGGTCGATCTGTGTGCGCGAACAGGCGACCGGGGTGCTGGCGATCTTCGTCGACGACCGCACGGAATCCGGTGTGCCGGATGCGCTGCGCGACGTGGCGCTGCTCGATGCGCTCGGCGCGGCGGGCATCGCGGTCCGCGGGGCCTGGTCGGCGCCCGCGATCGTGGCGGGTGCGCGTTTTCGCAGCCTGTTCGACCGGGCAGGCGGAGGTGTCGTCGGTGACCCGGCGGCCTCGCTGGTCGCGCTGTCGCACGTGCTCGACGGCAGGCAGATCCGCCGCTCGCGCAGCGAACTGACCGCTCTGGTCGTGCCCGACCGGCAGCTGCGCGCGCAGGTACTGACCCGGCTCGGCCCCGCAGTGGCGCGGTATCGCGGCGAGCTGTCCGCCGCGCTACGCGCCGGGAACGGCGTGGCGTTCCAGCGTCGTTCGCTGGAATGGGTGCTGTGGCAGATCGCCGACACCGCCTCCGGTGCGCCGCGGGGCGACCGCGACCTCGCGCGACTGGCCGCGACGCTGCGCGACCGGCCGATCCGCGACGCGATGTACGGCCTGGCACTGGGTGATCATGCCGAGGCGGCCGAGCAGCTGTGGGCCCAGCTCGCGCGGGCGACACCCGGCACCGATCGCGCCGAAGCCGCGGCGCTGCTGGGCTTCAGCGCCTACGTGCGCGGCGACGGGCCGTTCGCCGGCGTCGCCCTCACCGCCGCGGTGGAGGCCGATGCCGACCATCCGATGGCGGTGCTGCTGGAGACCTCGCTGCAGAGCGGTCTGCGCCCGGAACGGCTGCGCAAACTCGCCCACTGTGGTCGGCAGATCGCCGCGGACCTCGGGGTCGACATCGGCCCGATCGACCTGTGACGCCGTCGATTTCGCCGCCGGATCAGCGGGCGCTGTGTGCCTTGTCGCCGAGCGAACACAGGAATTCCCAGGCGTCGGTGACGATCTCGTCGAGATCGTTGTGCTCGGGCTGCCAGCCCAGCTCCGCGACAGCACGGTCGCTCGAGGCGATGAGCACCGCCGGATCGCCCGCACGGCGCGGCGCGTCGATCGCCTCGATCGGCAGGCCGGTCACCCGCTCGCACGCCGAGATCACCTCGCGCACCGAGAAACCCGTGCCCGAACCGAGATTGAGGATCCGGTGGCTGCCCGGCTGCGCCGAGGACAGCGCGAGCAGATGCGCCTGCGCCAGATCGCGGATGTGGATGTAGTCACGCACACACGTACCGTCCGGCGTCGGCCAGTCGGTGCCGTACACGGAGATGGCCTTGCGGTGGCCCAGCGCCACCTGCAACACGAGGGGGATCAGATGCGTTTCCACGACCCGGTTCTCGCCGAGACCGCCGTAGGCGCCCGCCACGTTGAAGTAGCGCAGGCTCGTCGCGGCCAGGCCGTGCGCCACCGCATACGAGGTGATGGCGTGATCGATGGCCAGCTTGCTCGCGCCGTAGGGATTGGTGGGGCGAGTGGGCGAGTCCTCGGTGATCGGCACCTGCTCGGGCTCGCCGTACACCGCGGCGGTGGAGGAGAACACCAGGCGCGGCGTCGCGGTCTCGCGGATCGCCTCGAGCAGCGTGAGGGTCTTCACCACATTGCCGTGCCAGTACTTCTCCGGCCGCTCCACCGACTCACCGACCAGCGACTGCGCCGCGAAATGCAGGACACCGTCGAAGGATTCGGCACGCAGCAGCTCCGGCGCCGCGACCGCGATGTCACCGTCGACGAACCGGGCGCCCGCGGGAACACCGTCGGCGTTACCGGTCGAGAGGTCGTCGACGACGACCACCTCGTGGCCTTCCTCGAGCAGGACGGCGGCGCAGACGCCACCCACATAGCCGGCGCCGCCGGTGACCAGAAGTTTCACGAATCAGACCAGCCTCACCTGGACGGCATGCGCCATCTCTTCGGACAGTTCGAAACCGGTGTGCCCCGGCACCGTGATCAGCACCGCACCCGGCTTGGTCTCCACGGTGACACGCGCGTCGGGCACCACACCCGCCTCGCGCAGCCTGCCGATGACCTCCGGGTCGGTCTGGATGTGCTCGGCCAGCCTGCGCACCACCACAGCGTGCAGCGTGCCGTTGGGCAGGTCGGACAGGCGAACGAGCGTCTCCTCGGCGGCGGGGGAATCGCTGAGACCGAGCTCGTCCAGGCCGGGAATGGGATTGCCGTAGGGCGAGGTGGTCGGGTGGTTGAGCACCTCGATCAGGCGCCGCTCCACCTCCTCGCTCATCACGTGCTCCCAGCGGCACGCCTCGGCGTGCACGTTCTCCCAGTCGAGGCCGATGATGTCGACCAGCAACCGCTCGGCGAGCCGGTGCTTGCGCATCACCGCGACCGCCATGGCGCGACCCTTGTCGGTCAGCTCGAGATGGCGGTCGCCCGCGACGAGCAGCAGGCCGTCGCGTTCCATCCGCGCGACCGTCTGGCTCACCGTCGGACCACTCTGCTCGAGCCGCTCGGCGATGCGCGCCCGCAGCGGCACCACGCCCTCTTCCTCGAGGTCGTAGATGGTACGGAGATACATCTCCGTGGTGTCGACCAGATCCTTCACCTGTTACCCCTTCGTCGGCACGAATTCTACCCACGCGCGAACGCCCGTCCGCCCGCCGGACCGGCGGCCCTATTTCTACTGCATGTCAACGCCACACGGGGCCCGCTGCTTCCGGCTAGCGTGGCGAGCATGGTCACGCCGTCGCGCAGCGCAGAGTCCGGGACCGTCGTGTGGACCGAGCGATTCCTCGGCTACACCTGGAGTCCCGAGCATCCGATGAAACCGGCGCGCTTGCAGTTCACCATGTCGCTGGCCGAAAGTCTGGGCGTCCTCGACGGTGTCGAGCCGCTGGCGCCCGACGCGGCGACCCGGACAGACCTGATGCGGGTGCACAGCAGCTCCTATATCGAGGTGGTGCGCCGGGCCGGTGACGGGCCGCCGACGCCCGAGGACACCGTGTACGGCCTGGGCACCGCCGACAATCCGCTCTTTCCGCACATGCACGAGGCGGCCTCGGTCATCGTGGGCGGCACTCTCGCCGCGGCCAGGGAGATCGCGGAAGGACGGACCCGGCGGGCGGTGAGCATCGCCGGTGGAATGCACCACGCCATGCCGGATTCGGCGTCAGGCTTCTGCATCTACAACGATGCCGCGATCGCGATCTCGTGGCTGCTCGATCACGGGTACGACCGCATCGCCTACCTCGATGTCGACGTCCACCACGGCGACGGCGTGCAACGCGCCTTCTACGCCGATCCACGGGTCCTCACGATCTCGCTGCACCAGCACCCGGCGACGTTGTGGCCGAATACCGGCTGGCCGACGGAGACCGGACTCGGCGCGGCGGAAGGCACCTCGATCAACCTTCCGCTACTGCCCGGCACCCGTGATGCCCAGTGGCTGCGCGCGTTCCACGCGGTGGTGCCCGGCGCGGTGGCGGCGTTCCGGCCGCAGATCATCGTCAGCCAATGCGGGGTGGACACCCATCGGGAGGATCCGCTGGCCGATCTCGAACTCACCGTGGACGGCCAGCGCGCGGCTTTCCTGGCCATGCGCGAGCTGGCCGACCGCCATGCCGAAGGGCGGTGGCTGGCCATCGGCGGCGGCGGATACGGCGTGGTGCGGGTGGTCCCGCGCGCCTGGACCCATCTGCTCGCCGCGGCACTGGACAGGCCGCTGGCACCGGAGACACCCGTCCCGGCCGACTGGATCGACCAGGTGCGCGCCGCGTCGCCGCGGGTGCAACCACCGACGAGCATGGGGGACGGGGGCGATACCGCCTACCGGCCGTGGGACGGACCCGGTGGCACCCCCGAGATCGGCGACGCCGGGCAGATCCGTGCCCAGCGGGCGGTCGACACCGCCATCACAGCCACCCGGCGGGCGAGTTTCGGCCTGCTCGGCCTCGATCCGGAGGATCCTCGTGACTGAACCCTTGCTGCCCGACACTCCTGATACACCGGCGAATCCGCCTGAGCCACCGCAACAGTGGTACGGCGATGTGCTCGCCGCCGACGGCGGTGTGGTCCGGGTGCGCCCGATCATGCCCGCCGACGCCGAGTCGCTGGCCGCGTTCCACACCGGACTGTCCGATCGCACGCGCTATCTGCGCTATTTCGGTCCGTACCCGAAGATCTCGCCGAAGGACATGTATCGCACCACCCACGTGGACTATCACGACCGCGTGGGACTGGTCGCGCTGCTCGGCGACGCGATCATCGGCGTCGCCCGCTACGAACTGCTCGACCGGCCCGGCCCGCGCGCGGCCGAGGTGGCCTTCGTCGTCGCCGACGAGCACCAGGGCCGCGGTCTGGGATCGGTACTGCTCGAACACCTCGCCGGCGCGGCGGCCGAGAACGAGGTGGTCGCGTTCGTCGCGGAGGTGCTCGCCGAGAACGAGGCGATGATCACGGTGTTCCGTGATGCCGGCTACCAGCTGCAGCGCAGTCGCGACGGCGCGGAGGTGCACCTGGAATTCGCGATCGACCCCACCGAAGCGCTGCGTACGGTGCGGGACGCGCGCGAGGCCGCCTCGGAGGCACGCAGTGTCGGCAATCTGCTCGCTCCCGGTTCCGTGGCGGTGATCGGCGCGTCGCCGGAGCGGACCAGGGTGGGCGGCGCGGTGCTGGCGAACCTGCTCGCCGGCGGGTTCAGCGGGCCGGTCTTCCCGGTGAACCCGAACCGGCGGTCGGTGCGCGGTGTGCGCGCCTACGCCACCGTGCGCGAGATTCCCGACGAGGTCGACCTGGCGGTGGTAGCGGTGCCGCCGGCGGCGATCGGGTCGGTCCTCGACGACTGCATGGCCAAGGGTGTGAAGGGCCTGGTGGTGCTGACCGCGGGCTTCGGGGAGACCGGTGCGGCCGGTCTGGCCGCCGAACACGACCTGGTCGCCGCGGCCCGCGGCCACGGGATGCGGGTGGTCGGCCCCAGCGCCCTCGGCATCGCCAACACCGACCCCGCGGTCGGCCTCAACGCCACCCTGGCGCCGGTGCTGCCCGAGCGAGGCCGGATCGGCTTCTTCTGCCAATCCGGCCCGCTCGGCGCGGCGATTCTCGGCGAGGCCGCGGCCCGCAACCTGGGCCTGTCGACCTTCGTCTCGGCGGGCAACCGCGCCGATGTCTCCGGCAACGATCTGCTGCAGTTCTGGGACACCGCCGCCGACACCGAGGTGATCCTGCTGTACCTGGAGAGCTTCGGTAACCCGCGCAAGTTCTCCCGGCTGGCCCGGCGGGTGGCGCGGGGCAAGCCGATCGTCGCGGTGAGCAGCGGCAGGCTCGCCGCGGGCGCCGACATGGATCGCACGGTGGTGCGTGACCTGTTCACACAGGCGGGCATCATCCAGGTGGACTCCATCTCCGAACTGTTCGACTGCGCCGCGCTGCTGGCTTGTCAGCCACTGCCGCGGGGCCCTCGGGTCGCCGTGGTCGGCAACAGCGCCGCACTGAACTGGCTGGCCATCGATGCCGCCAACAGCGAGGGCCTCGGCGTGCATCGGCCGGTGACCGCCGTGGACCGCGGGCCGGGCGCCCGGCCGACCGAACGCAGCCTCGGCAACGCGCCGGTCGACGGGCCGGTGGATCTGGGACCCGAGGCCACCCCCGCCGATTACCGCGAAGCGGTCCTGGCCGCGCTGCGCAGCGACCAGGTCGACGCCGTGATCGTCGTCGTCGCCCCGCCGGTACCGGTGCCCATGGGCGGGTTCGCCGACGCGCTGCGCGCGGCAGCGGCGGCCGCACCGGACCGGGACAAGCCGGTCCTGACGACCTTCGTCGCCGAGTCGGGTATCCCGCAGCTCCTGGCGGTCCGCACCACCGGCGGTGCGCCGGCACGTGGCTCGATCCCGTCCTACCCCGACCCGGAACGCGCGGCCAGGGCACTGGCCAGGGTCGAGCGGTACGCGCGCTGGCGCGACCGGCCCGTCTCACCGGTCGTCCGGCCGCCCGGCATCGACACCGCGGCCGCGGCGGCGCTGGTGGAGGGCTGGCTGGCCGAGTCGGGTGGGCGCTGGCTCACCGACGAGGAAGCGGCGCGGCTGCTCGAGTGCTACGGCATCGACGTGGTCGAGTTCCGGGCCGTGCGCGACGCCGAGCAAGCCGTCGCGGCGGCCGAGGAACTCGGGTACCCGGTCGCGGCGAAGGCGACGGGTGAGCTGTGGCGGCGCAGGCCGGATCTGCTCGGCGTGCGCCTGGATCTGTGGGGGCCCGACGCCGTCCGCCAGGCCTACACCGACCTGGTAGCGATCTGTGGCGATCCGCTGCTGCATGTGCAGAAGATGGCGACCAAGGGTGTCGGCTGTGTCCTGCGGGTCACCGACGATCCCTCGTTCGGATCGGTGATCGAATTCGGTCTCTCGGGCATGATCATCGACCTGCTCGGCGACCGCGCCTACCGGGCCCTCCCGCTGACCGCCGAGGAATCCGCCGCGCTGATCGACGCGCCGCGCGCGGCGCCGCTGCTGTCCGGCGGCCCGGCGGGCCCCGCGGTCGACAAGGTGGCGCTGGCCGAACTGGCGCAACGCATTTCGGCCTTGTTCGACGACATCCCGCAGATGCGGGAGCTGTCGTGTGACCCGGTGCTCGCCGCGCCCGCGTCGGCGGAGATCATCTACGCCCGCGCCAGGATCGGCCCGGAACCGAGCCGCTTCGACACCGGTCCGCGCCGGCTGGCCTGAACGAACAACGCCGACCGGCTCGCGGCCACGGAGGGGAGTGGTCGCGGACACCGGTCGGCGTTTCGGCAGACGACCCCTAGGGGGCCGTCGAGTAGGGGATCAGCTGGCGTAGGCGCGCAGCCGGTCGGCGCGCTCACCCTTGCGCAGCTTGGACATGACCTCGCGCTCGATCTGGCGGACCCGCTCGCGGGACAGGCCGAACAGCTTGCCGATCTGGTCCAGGGTGCGCGGCTGGCCGTCGTCGAGGCCGAAGCGCAGGCGGATGACCTGCTGTTCGCGCTCGTCGAGGGTGGCGAGGACGCTGCGCACGTCGTGGTGCAGCAGGCCCGCGATGACGGCGCTCTCGGCGGAGGTGGCCTCGGAATCCTCGATGAAGTCGCCGAGCGGGGCCTCCTCGTCGTTGCCGACGGGCATGTCCAGGCTTACCGGGTCGCGGCTGTGGTCGAGCAGGTCGGCGATCTTCTCCACCGGGATGCCCGACTCGTTGGCGAGCTCGGCGTCGGTGGCCTCGCGACCGAGCTGCTGGTGCAGTTCACGCTTGATCCTGGCGAGCTTGTTGACCTGTTCGACCAGGTGCACAGGCAGGCGGATGGTGCGGCTCTGATCGGCCATACCGCGGGTGATGGCCTGACGGATCCACCAGGTGGCGTAGGTGGAGAACTTGAAGCCCTTGGCGTAATCGAACTTCTCCATCGCGCGGATGAGTCCGAGGTTGCCCTCCTGGATCAGGTCGAGCAACGGCATGCCGCGGCCGGTGTAGCGCTTGGCCAGCGAAACGACCAGGCGCAGGTTGGCCTCGAGCAGATGCGAGCGGGCGGACTGCCCCTCACGGACCAGAATCGCCAGATCACGCTTGCGGGTCGCCGATAACCGCTTACCGGTCTCGAGCAGGTGCTGGGCATACAGGCCCGCCTCGATACGCTTGGCCAGTTCGACCTCGTCGGCCGCCGTGAGCAGTGCCGTGCGGCCGATTCCGTTCAGGTACACGCGTACCAGGTCGGCTGCGGGGCTCTGGGCGTCGATATCGGACTCGCTGGGGCGCACACGAGTAGTGGCGGGGCTTGTCATGACTTGCCTCCTGTCGGTGGTGTCTCACTCCGATCAACGGACCCGACTTAGAGAAAGTTCCCGATCCCGTCGGTGATAAACCGCTCTGAGCTGCGGATTCCTACCCTTACGGCTGAGAAGTTCCTGAGAAGAGCTCCGGGTGCGGAACTCGGCCCCACCGCCGTTCGGCTCAGACGGGCCGCACCAGTCCATGGCGTACCAGTCCGGCGACGACGCCGAGGGCCTGGGCGGCGAATTCAGGGGTCACCTGTTCGGCGCCGTCGGCCAGAGCGAGCAGTTCGAGCAGTTCGTACAACGGCAGACCATCGGGCCGCATTCCCGCGACCAGCGCGACCGTCGACTCGTCGACCTCGTGCTGCCAGCGGGGACCGTCACCGCGATGCAGCCGGGCCACCTCCTCGGTCCAGCCGTGTTCACCGGGCAGATACACCCGTTCGAGCGCGGTCGCCGGGCTCGGCGCGAAACGGGATGTCCAGGCGAGATTGTCGTCGGCGGCGACGGCGCGCAGCCACGCCGACCTGGCGAAATAGGCCGCCGCCTCGTTGCCGAGCGGATCGTCGAAACCGTGCACGAGGTCCTCGGCCATCAGTTCGGTCGGGCCGTCGATGGCGTGCAGGTAGACGAACCCGAAGCCGACGCCCTCGACCTCGGCGGCGTCGAACGCCTCCAGCCACTGCTCGGCGCGGGCCTGCGCGGCCGGATCGCGGGGGTCCAGACCCGCATCACGCAGCCAGGTGCCGACGTAGAGCGCCGGGTCGGCGACATCGCGCTGCACGACCCAGGCGTCGACGCCATGCTCGGGCAGCCACGACGACACCCGCTGCCGCCAGTCCTGGCCCTCGACATGCACCCAGGCGGCCAGCATGGCCGCGGTGCCGCCGGGCGCGAGCAGCTCGGGCGCCTGCCCGATGACCAGCTCGCTGGCGCCGTCGAGCGCGAGCCCGGAGTCGCGATAGGTGTGCTCGATGCGCGCCGGGCCGACGACGAACGGGGGATTGGCCACGATCTGATCGAAACGGCGGCCCGCCACCGGCTCGAACCAGGACCCTTCGAGCAGTTCGATGTCGAGTTCGTTCAGTGCGGCCGTGGCCTGCGCGAGCCACAGCGCCCGCGCGTTGACGTCGGTGGCGGTGACCCGGCCCGCGTATCCCGCGGCGTGCACGGCCTGCACGCCGCAACCGGTCCCCAGATCCAGCACCGTGCCCACCGGGACGGTCGGCGTGGCCCGCAGCAGCGACAGCGACGCGTGCCCGACGCCGAGCACGTGGTCCTCGGTCAGGGTGCGCCTGCGCATCGAATCGTCGAGGTCGGACAGGATCCAGCGGGTGCCCGAACCCGTGTCGAGCGGACGCAGATCCAGTGCGGCGCTGAGCTCGTCGCCGTCGCGGGTCAGCAGACCCGCCGCGACGGCGTCGTCGATGCGCACCGGTGCCAGCGCCGCAGCCACCTCGCGCTCCGGCAGCGCGTCGCCGAGCAGCAGCAGCCGGATCAGCGTGCCCAGCTCACCGGCCGCCCGCGCGGCCCGGCGCACCGGCACCGGCTCCGACCGGCCCAGTGCCGCATGCACATCGGGGCCGAGCGCCTCGACCAGCGTGTCGGCGTCGTAGCCGACCCGGATCAGCGCCGTGCGCAGGGCAGGGCACAGTGCGGTGAGCGGGGAACCGGAGGTGGCGGCGGGGTTCGTAGGCACCCGATTACTGTGCCAGGGCCGCGCACCGGGCGAACGACCCGCTCGGACCGCGTGTCGTGGCGTGGTGTGCGTGCCGGGCTCTCAGCCGGTGTACGGGTCGCGGCCGGTGACGCAGTAGAGCGCGCCGCCGGGATCGCGCAGGACGATCCAGCGCTCGCCGTCGGCGACGCGGTCCGCGCCCAGAGATTCGTGCCAGGCCGCCGTGGCGGCGATGTCGGTGGAGGCCAGATCCACGTGCGCGGCGGCCGGACGGGGGTCGTCGAGGCGCTGGAGCAACAGCTGCAGTGGCTCGTCGTCGCCGCGTAGCCGGGAGAATTCGGGGCGGCGGGACGGCTGGTGGGTCCAGCCGGTCAGCGATCGCCAGAAGGCGGTGTCGGTCGCGATGTCGGCGGGGGCCAGGTCGAGGCAGATCTGGTCGAGGCGGGTCACGGTGCCGTCCGGTGCTGTCGACACGGTGACCGGAGGGGGCACGTCGGTCTTGACCGGGGTGAAGCAGAACGTCTGTCCGGCAGGGGATTCGAGGACGGCGTAGTCGGGAGCGACCAGGACGATGTGTGCGCCGAGCCCGGTCGCGGTCGCCACCGCGGCGGGAATGTCGTCGACGTCGAGATCCAGGTGGATGCCCCCACCGTCACCGACCGCCTGCATCTTGACCCAGGCCGGTCCGGTGGCAGGCAGCAGTGTCACGAATTCGTCGTGCGCGCCGCGCGGCGCCGACACCGTCGAGCCGGTGACGGTCGCCCAGAAGCGGACACAGTCGGCGAATCTGTCGGCAGGCCGATCCAGGAACGCCCACATCCAGCGAATCATGTTGTCTCCCTGCCAGTCCGCCGCCCGCCACGAACGGTAGGCGTCCTTCCGTGCGCTGTCGACTGGATTCCCCCGAGCTACACGAGAAACGAGCGAACTCGATGGGCCCGGAAGATCCGTTGGCAGGATATCGATGAAAGATGGCATACCGGCCACTCGTTCGTGTCGCACAGATCCGGCACCCTGTTTCGGGTGACCGATCTCCGCGCGCCCCTGTCGTCCACCGGCGACGACGACTCGGCCGACCGGGCCGTCCCCGCACCGCATTCCGCCACGGACACCCAGGCCCAGCGACCCGCGGACGCCGTCGACGGCGAGATCGACGCGGCCCCGCGCGGTCGAACGACCCTCCATCCCGCGTGGATCGTGGCGGGCGTCGGCTTCGTCGCCCTGCTCGGCGCCGCCGCCTTCCGCTCGGTGCCCAGCGTCCTGATCGACCCGCTGCACACCGAGTTCGGCTGGTCGCACGCCACCATCTCCACCGCCGTCTCGCTGAATATGCTGCTCTACGGCCTGATCTCGCCGTTCGCCGCCGCCCTGATGGATCGCTTCGGCATCCGGCGGGTGGTGTGCTCGGCGCTGGTGCTGATCGCGGCGGGCAGCGGGCTGACGGTGTTCATGACCCAGGCCTGGCAACTGGTGGCGACCTGGGGGCTGCTGGTCGGGATCGGCGTGGGGTCGATGTCGATGCCGTTCGTCGCCACCATCACCGGGCGCTGGTTCGTGCGCAGCCGCGGGCTGGTCACCGGCGTGCTCACCGCGGCGGGAGCGACCGGTCAGCTGGTATTCCTGCCACTGGTGTCGATGCTGGCGCACGCGCACGGCTGGCGGTTGCCGTCGGTGATCGTGGCCGCGGTCGCGCTGGCCGTGGTGCCCTTGGTGTGGTTGTTCGTGCGCGATTACCCCAGCGATGCCGGGGTGCGGGCTTACGGCGCACCGCCCGGCTCGGACGCCGGGGCGCGGGTCCCGAGTACCGGCGGCGCGGGCCGGGCGCTACAGGTATTGGCCGCGGCCGCGCGCAGGCCCGGATTCTGGCTGCTGGCAGGCGGTTTCGCGGTGTGCGGGGCATCGACGAACGGCCTGGTCGGCACGCATTTCGTCACCGCTGCCCACGATCACGGGATGCCGCCGACCACCGCGGCCGGACTGCTGGCGCTGGTCGGGATCTTCGACGTGGCGGGCACGATCGCCTCGGGCTGGCTCTCGGATCGGGTCGACCCGCGCTACCTGCTGCTGGGCTACTACTCGCTGCGCGGGCTGTCGCTGCTGATCCTGCCCTCGCTGCTGGGCCCGCACACCCAGCCGAGCATGTGGGTGTTCATCGTCTTCTACGGTCTGGACTGGATCGCGACCGTCCCGCCGACGGTGTTGCTGTGCCGGGAACTGTTCGGCGCCGACGGCCCGATCGCCTTCGGCTGGGTGTTCGCCGCCCACCAGGTCGGCGCCGCCGTCGCCGCCACCGGCGCGGGGCTCATCCGCGACCTGCAGGGTTCCTACGACCTGGCCTGGTATCTCGCGGGCGCCCTGTGCGGGCTCGCGGCACTGATGTCGCTGCTCGTGCGCCGACCGGCGAAAACCGCGTAGACCGCTATTCGATCGCCTTGTGCGACCGAGATTCCAGGGCGATCTGGTTGTTACGGCCGTCCCAGCGGCTCGGCTCGTTCTTGGTGCGCGGCGGCCGGTCGTTGGCGATCAGCACGGCGATCCACGGCAGCGGCACCGAGGCGACGATGATCAGGATCGACAGCAACGGGTTCTCGAACGCGCTGTAGGCGATCGCGGCCAGGACCAGGCAGGGGATGCGGAACGCCATGATGATCGTGTAGCGGCGCACCCTGGCGCGATGCTGATCGTCGAGCGAGGGCGCGGCCTCGGTGATGAGCACGGGGTGCTTGGCATCGGCGCCGGGGAAGTAGCCGCGCGAGCTAGGCGCGGCGGGCCTGGTCACCTCCGGGTCCGGGGTCGGCTCGTCGGCGCCGGAGGGCTCGCCGTAGGACTGCATACCCCGAGTCTCCCACTCGGCTCGGGCGAACGCACACGCGGCTGGTCAGCGGAGCACGGCCGGGATGCGGCATCATGGAAGGCGTGAGTACAGACACTCTGGTACGCCCGGAAACCACGACCGACGAGACGACCGGCGACGACGTCCCCAAGTTCTTCCACTACGTGAAGAAGGACCGGATCGCCGAGAGTGCCGTGATGGGCACGATGGTCGTCGCGCTGTGCGGTGAGGTCTTCCCGGTGACGCGCTCGCCCAAGCCCGGATCGCCCGTGTGCCCGGACTGCAAGAAGGTCTACGACGGTCTGCGCAAGGGCGGCGACTGAGCGGGTTCCCCGGCCGGTGTGGCCGGCGCCTCCGGTGAGGCGTCGGCCGATTCGTCGTCGCCGCGCACCTGACTGGTCAGCCACTCCTTGACCTGCTCCATCCTGGTCGCCCGCGCGGGCCAGAACTCCTGCACCGCGGCGTTGAACTCCGCGCCGAGAATCACCGCGAAGCCGAGAAAATAGGTGAACAGCAGGAACGCGATCGGCGTGGCCAGCGCGCCGTAGCTCACGCCGGTGGCGGTGATCCAGGACAGGTACCGCCGCAGCAGATCGCTGGCCCCCATGAAGAACACCCCGGCCACCAGCGCGCCCCCGAACAGCCGATGCCATGGCAGCGATTTGTGCAGAGCCAGCTTGTAGAGCGTGGTGAGCCCGACGATCAGCAGCAGGCCGACGATCGGGTAGTAGAACGTGTCGATCAACCGCAGCCCGGGTTCCCGCCAGGTGTCGGGCAGGACCCGGCCGATCCGGGTGGGTCCCAGCGCGATCACCGGCAGGACCAGCACCGCGGCCACCAGGAACTGCACATACAGCAGCAGCGCGAAGATCCGTTGCCAGACGGGATGGCGGGCGTCCTGCTGATCGTGGGCTTCCACGATCGCGTCGACGAAGGTCGCCATCGCCGAGGATCCCGCCCACAGCGACAGCACGAAACCCACCGACACCACCGCGCCGCGACCGCGGCCGAGCACGTCGTCGACGGTCGGCTCGATCAGGTCGGCGACGACCGAGGGGCTGAAGAACTCCCGGCTGAACGCGATGATCTTGGCTTCCACGATCTGCACCGTGTCCGGCCCGAACAGCCCACCCACGTAGCCGAGGCTGCCGAGCAGCCCGAGCAGCAGCGGCGCGAGCGAGAGCGTCTGCCAGAACGCGGCCGCCGCGGACTTGGCGAAAATGGAGTTGTTCCAGCTCTTGAGCGCCACCCGGACTACCAGCCGCCACGCCGCGGCGGGCCGGCGCACCCACCATGGGTGTTCGCGGGGACTTTGCCCAACGGGCTCGTCGGGCGCCGCGGGCAGCGCGGGGGCACCGCTGGGCTGGTGCGCCTGCGGTGGGTGCGCCGCGTCGGCTGCCCGGACCTGGTCGTTGTTCATCTCGCGTCAAGCATCCCGCACGAACCGGACGCGTGGGGGACGGGCCGGGCATCGTGTCGGCGGGTAACAGGTAAATGGCCGGTGACCTCGGGCGGGTTTGTGATGCCGGTCGCCCACCCCGCGTCGGTTTGGCGACACGCCGCACCGGGCGGCTAGGGTCCTCTGTGTGACTGGGTCGGGTGACGCCGCTGCGGCGAGGGATGCGGGTACACCGGGCGATTCGGCTGCCGGGGGTGCGTCGGGGGGTTCCCTGCGCGCGTGGCAGCGGCGCGCCCTGACGAAATACCTGGCCACCAAGCCGCGCGATTTCCTCGCGGTCGCCACCCCGGGCGCGGGTAAGACCACCTTCGCGCTGCGGGTTGCCGCGGAGTTGCTGGCCGACCGCACGGTGGATCAGATCACCGTCGTCGCGCCCACCGAGCATCTCAAGCACCAGTGGGCCGCCTCGGCCGCCCGCTCGGGCATCCAGCTCGACTCCCGGTTCTCCAACTCCACCGGCGGCACCTCGGGCGACTATCACGGCGTGGTGGTGACCTACGCGCAGGTCGCGGCCCATCCCACCCGGCATCGGGTGCGCACCGAGAACCGTCGCACGCTGGTGATTCTCGACGAGATCCACCACGCGGGCGACGCCAAGACCTGGGGTGACGCCACCGAGGAAGCTTTCGGCGACGCGACCCGGCGCCTCGCGCTGACCGGAACCCCGTTCCGCAGCGACGATTCCAAGATCCCGTTCGTCACCTACGAGCCCGACGAAGCCGGTTTCCCGCGCTCGCGCGCCGACCACTCCTACGGCTACGCCGACGCGCTCGCCGACGGCGTCGTGCGCCCGGTCGTGTTCCTGGCCTACTCCGGCGACGCGCATTGGCGTGACAGCGCGGGCGAGGAACACACCGCCCGCCTCGGCGAACCGCTCAGCGCCGAACAGACCGCGCGCGCCTGGCGCACCGCGCTCGACCCGGCCGGTGACTGGATCTCGGCCGTGTTGCGCGCCGCCGACACCCGCCTGCGTCAGCTGCGCGCCTCCGGCATCCCCGACGCCGGTGGCCTGGTGATCGCCACCGATCAGGAACGGGCCCGCGACTACGCCGAACTGCTCGAACACATCGCGGGCGAGCGCCCGACGGTGGTGCTCTCCGACGACCCGCAGTCCTCGCAGCGCATCGGCGAGTTCGCCGAGGGCACCCAGCCGTGGATGGTGGCGGTGCGCATGGTGTCCGAAGGCGTCGACGTGCCGCGCCTGGCCGTCGGTGTCTACGCGACCAGCGCGTCGACCCCGCTGTACTTCGCGCAGGCCATCGGCCGTTTCGTGCGTGCCCGCAGGCCGGGGGAGACGGCGAGTGTGTTCCTGCCGTCGGTGCCGGTGCTGCTCGACCTGGCCGCCCAGCTGGAGTTGCAGCGCGATCACGTCATCGGCAAACCGCACCGCGAGAAGAACGCCCTCGACGACGAACTGCTGATCGACGCGAACAAGACCAAGGACGAGCCCGGCGAGGAGGAGAAGTCCTTCGTCGCGCTGGCCGCCGACGCCGAACTCGACCAGGTGATCTACGACGGCTCCTCCTTCGGCACCGCCACCATCGCCGGCAGCGACGAGGAAGCCGACTACCTGGGCATCCCAGGCCTGCTCGACGCCGACCAGATGCGCGCCCTGCTGCGCGACCGGCAGACCCGTCAGCTCGCCGACCGCAGCGCCGCCCAGGAGTCCGCGCCCGCGCCGGCCGCGGTCGCCGAACGGATCGCCACCTCCGACAAGCTGGGTGAACTGCGCCGCGAACTCAACAGCCTGGTCGCCATGCACCACCACCGCACCGGCAAGCCGCACGGCGTGATCCACGGTGAGCTCCGCCGCGAATGTGGCGGTCCCCCCACGGCATTGGCGACGGCCGACCAGCTGGGGGAGCGCATCGCGGCCCTGCGCCGCCGGTAGCGGTCACGGGTCGCCGCGCCTAGGTCGTCGCTGCGGAGAGAACCTGCAGTGCGCTGTCCACCGTGGCACTGAGTTCGGCGTGGTCGACGTCGTCCCTGGCCTGGATCGACAGGCCGAAGAGGACGGTGCTGTAGAACGCGGCCAGCGCGGCCGAGTCGGTGCCGGGTTTCAGGTCGCCGTCGGCGACGCCGCGGTCGAGCCGGGCGCGGATGTCCGCGGTGGTGTGGCGGCGGGCCTCGACGAGGAATTCGCGGACCGCCGCCGTCCGGGTGGTGTAGGTCGCGCCGGCGAGCACCACCATGCAGCCGTGCGGGAGACCGGGATCGGTGTAGACGGTGATGTTGTCGCGCAGCATGGCTTCGATCGCGGCGTAGGCGGTCGGTTCCTCGCGCAACGCCCGCGCGGTGCGTGACCCTTCGGTGCGGCCGTAGAGCTCGACGGCGGCGCGGAACAGCGCTTCCTTGTCGCCGAACGCGGCGTAGAGGCTGGGCGAGTTGATGCCCATGGCGGTGGTGAGGTCGGTCATCGACGCGCCGTCGTAGCCGCGTTCCCAGAACACCTCCATGGCTCGCCGCAGGGCGACGTCGCGATCGAAGCCGCGGGGGCGGCCGCGTTCTGCCATGGGAAACCTTTCTGTGCCGATCGGTAAATATACCCCCGAAGAAACCCTTGACGTCGCCGCCGGTCTGCGCTTGGCTATTTATGTATCGATCACTACAGAATTGGAGCAAGCCGGATGACGAGCAGCACCACCGTGGCCCTGGTGACCGGCGGCAGCCGGGGGATCGGCGCCGCCATCGCCCGCAAGCTGGCCGCCGCGGGCGCCGATGTGGCGTTCACCTACCAGCGCGACGAGGTCGCGGCGAAGTCGGTCGCCGCGGACATCGAGGCGCTGGGCAGGCGAGCACTGCCGATCCGCGCCGACAGCGCCGACGCCGCGCAGGTCGTCGCCGCCGTCGGCCGGACCGCACGCGAGCTGGGCGGATTGAACGTGCTGGTGAACAACGCCGGGATCTTCCCGGCCAAGCCGTACGAGGAATTCGGCGTCGACGAGATCGACCGCGCGCTCAACATCCACGCCCGCGCGCCGTTCGTCGCGGGTCAAGCCGCGCTGGCCCACCTGGGCGAGGGCGGCCGGATCATCTCCATCGGCTCGAACCTGACCGACCGCGCGCTCTTCGGCGGACTTGCCCTGTACAACCTGAGCAAGTCGGCGCTCAACGGCTACACCAAGGCCCTGGCCAGGGAACTCGGCCCGCGCGGCATCACCGTCAACCTCGTCCAGCCGGGCCCGACCGACACCGACATGAACCCGGCGGGCAGTGAGCACGCACCCGCGCAGCGGGATTTCAACGCGCTCGGCCGGTTCGGCGCCGCCGAGGACGTCGCCGATCTGGTCGCCTTCCTGGCAGGCCCGTCGGCCCGGACGATCACCGGGGAGATCATCACGATCGACGGCGGCACCAACGCCTGAGTGCCGCACCCTCGGTGAACTTGCCAGTGGCTGCGCCGCGGTCGGCGTCGCCGCGGCCGGCTTCGGCAGATCGCGGCGACGACGGCGGTGCCACCGGGCCACCGCGCCCCGGCGAAGCGCTCAGTGCACCCGCTCGAAGAACTGGGTCGGGTCGAGCGCGTTGATGCTGGTCCAGCGCGGTTCCTGGACCGGTGCCTCGGCATCGTCGGTGGCGTCGAAATAGCCCTGCAGTTCCAGCGCCAGCCGTGGATTCTCGTCCACGCACCGGGCGATCGTGTACAGCACCGCGAGCACGTGCACGCACCGCGCGGTCCGCGCCGAGCACGAGCAATCGATGCTCACCACGGTCGGCGCGGGGGAGGCTCCGGCATCGAGCAGCGCCCGGTGCATCTCGTCGGTGAGCACGGTCGGATCGGGGATCGCCTGCGCGATCGCGGTCACCGCCGCCCGCGACAGCGGCGCCACCTCGACATGCGCGATCGAGGCCTGCCCGCCGCGATGCAGGTGCGCGCGCACTGCCCGCGCCTCGATCTCGACGCGGACCCCGTCGTTGCGGGCGATGCTGCGGGCGCGGGGCAGCAGCGGTTCGGGGCGGGTCTGGCGCAGCGGTTCGGCCAGCCGCACCCAGTCCCTGCCCCACGCCGTGTAGCCGAATTCGTTGTCGGCCATCAGTTCTCTCGCTTCCGTCGCAGGATGTCGACGAGGGCGTCGTCGTCGAGCCGGGCCAACTCGGCGATGCCCGCCGCGTCCGAGAGATCGGTGAGCGCCGACTTGCGGGTGTGCATCGCCGCGATGTGCTCTTCGACGGTGGTCGCACTGGTCAGCGTGGTGACGGTGACCGTGCGGGTCTGCCCGATCCGGTGCGCCCGGTCCGAGGCCTGTGCCTCGACGGCGGGATTCCACCAGCGATCGAAATGGATCACATCGGCGGCGCGGGTGAGGGTGAGTCCGGTGCCCGCGGCGCGCAGACTCAGCACGAGCACCGGTGGGCCGTCCGGAGATTGGAACGCGGTGACGATCCCCGAGCGCTGGTCGGCGTCGAGCCCGCCGTGGAAGAACGGCGCGTCGACCCCGAACTGTTCGGCGAGATGACGCACCAGCAGCTCACCGGTCTGGCGGTACTGGGTGAAGATGAGCGTCGGGTCGCCGGTGTCGAGATTGGTGGCGACGATGTCGGTGCACAGGTCGAGCTTGCCGGAGCGGCCGGCGATCTCGCCCAGATCGCCGGAGATCAGCCCGGGATGATTGCAGACCTGCTTGAGGTGGGTGAGTGCGGCGAGCACCCGGCCCTGCCGTTGCAGACCGGAACCGAAACCCTCGTCTAGCGCCTCGGCCAGGACCGCGTCGTACACCCGTTCCTGCTCGGCGGTCAGATCGCACAGCAGATCGCTGTGGATCTTCGCGGGCAGCGAGGCCGCGACGTGAATCTTCTTGCGACCGAGCACCACCGGCTCGACGGCATCGCGCAACCGGGCCGCCGCCGCGGCGGAACCCTCCTCGATCGGCCGGACGAACCGGCGCCGGAACTGCGTGCGATGCGCGAACAGTCGCGGCACCGTGAGATTGAGCAGCGCGAACAGTTCGTCGAGATGGTTCTCCACCGGCGTGCCGGTGAGCGCCACCTTGGCGTCCGCGGGCAGGGCGCGCGCCGCCTTCGAGACCTGGGTGCGCGGATTCTTCAGCGCCTGCGCCTCGTCGAACACCACGGTGACCCACTGCTGTCCGGTCAGCGCCGCCCCGTGCAGGCGCAGCGTCGGATATCCGGTGACGACGACGGTCCCCGCCCCGGCGGGCACGTCATCGCCACGCCAGGACACCGCCTTCAGGCCCGGTGCGAACCGGGTGATCTCATGAACCCAGTTGCCCACCAGCGAGGTCGGGCACACCACGAGTTGCGGCCCGTCGGCGCGTCCCTGCAGGAACCCGATGGTCTGCACGGTCTTGCCGAGTCCCATCTCGTCGGCCAGCACCGCACCGCCGAACGCGTCGACGGTCTCGCGCAGCCAGCTCACCCCGCGCACCTGATACGGCCGCAACGTGGCATCCAGGACCGCCGCCAGCTCCGCATCGGCCGCCGCGGTCTCGCGCAGCACGCGCACCGCCCGCTGGGCCGAGACGATCGAGGTGCCGACCGCATCGGGGACGGCGTGCGCGGCGGCGGGCAGGTCGACGGAGCTCGTCGACGCGTCGCCGCTCACGCGGCTCGGCGGATCCGCCACAGCGGCGGCCAGCAGCTCACGCCACGCCAGAGCCGACGGCGCGAGGGTGGCGAGGGGGACGCCGGCCAGCTCGGCGGGTGTCACCACCGCGGCCGGGATCTCGACCGGTTCGACCGCGCCGCGCTCGCCCACGGGCAGCGCGAGCGTCAGCGCTTCGGGGTCGCCGATACCGGTGGGCGCGGTACCGGCGCCCTGACCGGTCCAGGTCCACAGCGCGAACAGATGGCGGTCGGGGAGATAGGTGGCCTGGGTGGCGGGCAGAGCGGTCTCCTCTGATCGGGCAACACGAACAACCGAACAACGTACACTGTACTGAGTTTGTTCCCGAGTGCCGGAAAGGACGGCTCGTGCCCACCGACGGCGTCGAGAAAGCCACCGAACAGGCCACGCAGATCCTCGAGCTGCTGTGGCGGCACGCCCTGCCCGCCAAGCCGGGAGCGCGCGGCCCGAAACCCGGTCTCACAGTCGACGCCGTGGTCGACGCCGGCATCGCCCTGGCCGATCGCGAGGGCATCGAGAAGCTGACGATCCGCGCGGTGGCCGCCGAACTCGGCCTGCGCGCGATGAGCCTCTACACCTACGTGCCGAGCAAGGACGCGCTGCTGGTGCTGATGGTCGACGCCGTCGCCGCCGACGACCCGGCGATCCCCGCCGACCTGCCGATCCGGGACCGGATGATCGCGATCGCCACGCGGATCAGAACCGAACTGATCGCGCACCCGTGGCTGCTCGAGGTCTCCCCGTGGCGCCAGGTACTCGGCCCCGCCAGGATGCGCCGCTACGAGAATCAGCTCCGCGCGATCTCCGACGCCGGGCTGACCGACCTCGCCATGGACCGCGCGATCGCGGTGCTCACCGACTTCGCCACCGGCAATGCCCGCCTCGCCGTCGCGGCCGCGGGTGCGACGGCCCAGCTCAGCGACGCGGACTGGTGGCAGGTGCACGGCCCGCTGCTGGCCGAGGTGATGCCCGCCGCCGACTTCCCCCTCGCGGGCCGGGTCGGCACCGCCGTCGGCGAGCACTATCAGGCACCGGCCGACCCCGACGGCGCCTTCGCCTACGGCGTCGCGACCCTGGTCGACGGCATCCTCGCCGACGCGGGCGACTGACCCGGACACAACAACAGCGGGCGCCCTGTCCGGGTCGCCCGCTGTCGGGATGTTCTGTTGTCAGATGTGATTGTTTCGGACGCGAGGAGTGGTCAGAGAGCGGGAGCGGATTCCGTGTCGATCACGGCTTCGAGCTCGCGCAAGCGGTCCATGTGTTCATTCGCGTGGTGCTGGCAGAAGAGCAACTCGCCACCCGCGGGAAGAACGGCACGCACTCGGGCAGCCGCCCCGCAACGATCGCAACGATCGACCGCGGTCAGTGGGGTGCTGGTCAGGGTTCCTGGCATGACTCCTCCGTCCCGGCTCCCGGCGCTGCGTGGCCGTTCGCCTAGGTGTGGGCCCCGTGGTCACTCCACGAGGCTCGCATCCGCTACTTCCCAGCAGGGGTACGACTACTCTGTCAGACGTTCGGGGTTCAGGCTTTGTTCCCGGAAGTGAATCTTTGTGTTTTCGATAACACGACCTGCGGTTTCGCTGAAAGCGAACACCACTGGTCACCGTCTCGAGCACCTGCCGATCACCCCACGGCGCAATCGCTGCCACCTCCCACTCGAACCAGTCACTCATCGATCTGTCGCTCGCTGCGGTGTTGCCCGTTACCCGCGGGCCGCGCCACCGAAGCGAGCACATCGTCGATCCTGTGCCAGGGTCTAACACGTCCGAACCTGTTGTCTATCCGGAGATTACCCGTGACATCCGACACCCACACGCTTGTTCACCTGTGTTCTTCCCAAGAATGGGAACAATCCCAGCGAACCGGGGAACGCAGGCCGCCGTCGCTGACCGAGAGCGGCTTCGTCCACCTGTCCACCCCCGCCCAGGTCCACCTGCCCGCCAACCGGCTCTTCGCTGGGCGCACCGACATGATGGTGCTGTGGCTGGACCCCGCCCGGTTCACCGGCGAGGTGAAATGGGAGCCGGGCGTGCCGACCGATCCGGCCTCGATGCTGTTCCCGCATCTGTACGCCCCGCTGCCGGTGGCCGCGGTGCTCGCGGCCGAGCCGTACCTGCCCGGCACGGACGGATTGTTCGGCACGCCCCAGCGCGGCGAAGTGGCGTAGACCACATCCGGGCTCACCGCACGACTACTGTGGACGGTGTGAACGTCGACGTCACAGCGCTACCGGGGATCGGAGTGCGCAAGGATTTCGAGGTCAAGTCGGGCCGCCGCGTCGGGGTGATCGCCCACCGCGACGGTGACATCGACCTGATCGTGTCCAAACCCGACGACCCGGATGCGATCGCCGCCCAGGTCCCGCTGTCCACCGACGAGGCGTCGGTGCTGGCGAACCTGCTCGGCGCGCCGCAACTGGTCGCCAAACTCAACGACGACCATCGCGACCTACCCGGGATCACCACCCGGCAGCTCGCGATCGGCGACGAATCACCGTACGCGGGTCGCACGTTGGGCGAGACCGGAATGCGCACCCGCACCAAGACCTCGATCGTCGCGGTGATGCGCGCCGGTCAGCTGCACCCGTCGCCCGGCCCGGATTTCACCTTCACCGAGGGTGATCTGCTTGTCGTCGTCGGCACCCCGGACGGCCTGGACGCGGCCGCGAAGATTCTCGCGCACGGCTGACGGCCGTGACCTCGCAGGCCCTGGCTCTGCTCGAGCTCGGCGTGATCTTGTTCGCGCTAGGCATCTGCGGGCGAGTCGCGGGCCGGTTCGGCATGTCACCGATCCCGCTGTACCTGCTGGGTGGGCTGGCGTTCGGGCGCGGGGGATTCTTCGAGCTGGAGGTGGCCACCGAGTTCGGGCACCTGGCCGGCGAGATCGGCGTCGTGCTGCTGCTGTTGCTGCTCGGGCTCGAGTACACCGCACCGGAACTCATGACGGGGCTGCGGCGCTCCTGGGCGGCGGGCGTGCTCGACCTGGTGGCCAACGCGCTGCCCGGGGTCGCGGTGGCGCTGATCCTGGGCTGGGGGGTGACCGGCGCCGTCGTCCTCGGCGGTGTCACCTACATCTCGTCGTCGGGCATCGTGGCCAAGGTGCTCGACGATCTGGGCCGTCTCGGTAACCGCGAGACCCCGGTCGTGCTGTCGATCCTGGTCTTCGAGGACCTGGCGATGGCGGTGTACCTGCCGATCCTGACGATGATGCTGGCCGGGCTGAGCCTGCTCAGCGGGCTGGTGTCGCTGGCGATCGCGCTGGCCACCATCTCGGTGGTGCTGGTGGTGGCGCTGCGCTTCGGCAGGCTGGTCTCGGCGGTGCTCGACAGCGCCGACCGCGAGGTGTTCCTGCTGCAGCTGCTCGGCGCCGCGCTGCTGGTGGCCGGTGCGGCCTCGGCACTGAACGTCTCGGCGGCGGTCGGGGCGTTCCTGCTCGGCATCGCGATCTCCGGTTCCACCGCGCACGAGGCGGCGAAACTGCTGGAGCCGCTACGTGATCTGTTCGCCGCGATCTTCTTCGTCGCCTTCGGGCTGTCGATCGATCCGGCCGCGGTGCCGCCGGTGTTCGGCTGGGCCGTCGCGCTGGCGGTGGTCACCACCGGCACCAAGGTGGCCGTCGGCTGGTGGGCGGCGAGCAGGCAGGGGATCCGCCGGATGGGCCGCGCCAGGGCGGGCGCCGCGCTGGTGGCGCGCGGCGAGTTCTCCATCGTCATCGCGGGCCTGGCCGTCGCCTACGGCAAGGCCGACGCGCGGCTGGCCGCCCTCGCCTCGGCCTACGTGCTGCTGATGGCGATTCTCGGACCGATCGCGGCCAGGGTCGTCGAGCCGGTGGTCGAATTCGCCCGGCGCCGCACCGACGTGGCGGCGAGCTGATCAGTCGACGACCCGGCGCGGCCAGCTGCCCGCGCCGTCGTAGACCAATTCCTCGGTGCGGTATTCGATGTGCTCGCGCGTCGGCGCGCCGGGGGCCGGGGGCAGGGGAGCGGGCGGAATCGGTTGCTGCCGAACGTTTTTCGGTTCGTGCCGGGAGGTCAGCCACATCCGCGGCAACGCCTCCTCGTTCTCGATCTCGGTGAGGCTGACACTGATCAGCACCAGCATGGTCACGATGCTGCTCACCCCGATCAGCGGCGCCAGCAGATCCATCGCGCCCGAGCCGGTCGGCGGGGCGGCGTGATGGTTGGAGTGGGCGTGCATGGCGGCCATGCCGGTGTAGTGCATCCCGGTGACGGCCACACCCATGATGATCGCCGCGCCCACCGTCGCGAGAAAACCCTTGACGCGCAACGTGAACCAGAGCGCCACGATCGAGGCGACCACCGCGATCACCATCGACAGCGTGACGATCTTCGCGTCGTAGGTCACCGTCGCCGTCGACCTCATCGCGTACATGCCGGTGTAGTGCATGGTGCCGACGCCGAGGCCGGTGATCGTGCCGCCGGCCAGCAGCGAGCGCAGCGTCGGCTGGGGCTTGTTGACCATGAACAGCCCGATCCCGACCACCACCATCGCGGTGACCGCGCTGAACAGCGTCAGCGGGATGTCGTAGCGGATCTCCGCACCGCGGATGGTGAAACCGAGCATGGCGATGAAATGCATGACCCAGATGCCGGTTCCGCCGATGGCGATCGCGGCGCCGATCAGCCAGCCGACCCGTCCCTCCACCGCGTTGCGGCCGCGGGCCGCGCACTGCAGGCCGAGCAGGCAGCCGGTGACGGACATGAAATACGCGAGAACAGGGGTGAACCAGCCGTAGCTGAAGTGATAGATGTCGAGCACGCCGCGAAAAACCCTCAATGCCGTACCGCAGACCGGCGGCGGTAGAACGAAAAACTGTCTGTGACAATACGGTGAAGATCGCGAATTCGCGGGGTTCACAGCGCAATCCGGCACTGTGGGTTTGATCACGAAAAGGTTACCGTCTCCGGTTTATTGGCAATACGGACCGATCGGCATTTTTATCCGGAAATGAAACGAGGCCCGTATCCATCCGGACGAATGGATACGGGCCTCGCGGTGAAGCTCGGTCAGTCGAGGTAGTCGCGCAGCACCTGCGACCGGCTCGGGTGCCGCAGCTTGCTCATCGTCTTCGACTCGATCTGGCGGATGCGCTCGCGCGTCACGCCGTAGACCTGGCCGATCTCGTCGAGGGTGCGCGGCTGACCGTCGGTCAGGCCGAAGCGCAGCCGGACTACGCCCGCCTCGCGCTCGGACAGCGTCTCCAGCACCGACTGCAGCTGATCCTGCAGCAGGGTGAAGCTCACCGCGTCGACCGCGACGACGGCCTCGGAATCCTCGATGAAGTCGCCGAGCTGGCTGTCGCCCTCGTCGCCGATGGTCTGGTCCAGCGAGATCGGCTCACGCGCGTACTGCTGGATTTCCAGCACCTTTTCCGGCGTGATGTCCATTTCCTTGGCCAGCTCCTCCGGGGTGGGCTCACGGCCCAGGTCCTGGAGCAGCTCGCGCTGGATGCGGCCGAGCTTGTTGATGACCTCGACCATGTGCACCGGGATACGGATGGTGCGGGCCTGGTCGGCCATGGCGCGGGTGATGGCCTGACGGATCCACCACGTCGCGTAGGTCGAGAACTTGTAACCCTTGGTGTAGTCGAACTTTTCGACCGCGCGGATCAGGCCGAGGTTGCCCTCCTGGATCAGGTCCAGGAATGCCATGCCGCGACCGGTGTAGCGCTTGGCCAGCGAGACGACCAGTCGCAGGTTGGCCTCGAGCAGGTGGTTCTTGGCACGGTTGCCGTCGCGCACGATCCAGTTGAAATCGCGGCGGGTGGTCACCGAGAGCTTCTCGCCGGCCTCGGCGAACTCGCGCATCTTCTCCGCGGCGAACAGGCCGGCCTCGATCCGCTTGGCGAGTTCGACCTCCTCCTCCGCGTTGAGCAGCGCGACCTTGCCGATCTGCTTGAGGTAGGCGCGCACCGAGTCGGCGGAGGCGGTGAGCTCGGCGTCCTTGCGTGCCTGACGCAGCGCTTCGGACTCCTCCTCGTCCCAGACGAAATCGCCGGAGGCCTTGTCCTTCTCGGAGGGCTCCTCGGTCTCGGCCTCCTCGGTGGTGTCCTCGGCCACTTCTTCGACCAGGGCGTCGCCGTCGGTGAGCTCGTCCTCGGAGACCTCGAGATCACCGAGATCGTCGAGTTCGATCGACTCGTCGTCGAGCTGTTCCTCGCCACCCTCGGCCGAGGTCGCCTTCTTCGCGGCGGTCTTCTTGGCCGGTGCCTTCTTGGCGGCAGCCTTCTTCGCCGGAGCCTTCTTGGCAGCGGCCTTCTTCGCCGGTGCCTTCTTGGCAGCGGCCTTCTTGGCCGGAGCCTTCTTGGCCGTGGTGGTGGCGTCGGCGTCGGCGTCGGCCGAGTCGGCGGTCTGACGGGTATTCGTGGCTACCACGTACGCCCTTTCGTGACGGTCTCGTGCGGCGTCACGCCAGAGTGGTTTTCCGGCGGAGCGGTCGGTCGGGTTGCACCGGCGGTGCGTCGGTCGGGTGACGCCGGTATGTTCACCGGCCTTCTCGCGACCGGCCGCGGCCGGAAGGTTTCACCGGCTCACCGCCGGACGTGTTCCATTGTAACGATCCAACCAGGGTACTCATGGCACGATGCCATCGAGGCGTTGCGCCGCCCTGCGCGCCGCACTACGGCGCGATGCCCATCTCGATGGCCATGGCGGCGCCGACGATACCCGCGGTGTTCTTCAGAACGGCCGGAATCACCGGAGTTCGGTTGGTGAGCAAGGGTATCCACTGTTCGTAATCGCGGCTGATGCCGCCGCCCGCCACGATCACGTTCGGCCAGAAGAGGTCCTCGATGTGGCGCAGCACCGTGCTGACCCGCTCGGCCCACTGCGGGTAGGTCAGGCCCTCGCGGTCCTTCACCGAGGCGGCGGCCAGGTGCTCGGCCTCGGCGCCGGTGACCATCAGGTGGCCGAGTTCGGAGTTGGGCACGAGGGTGCCGTTGTACATCAGCGCCGAGCCGATGCCGGTGCCGAAGGTGAGCAGCAGCGTCAGCCCGGTGAGGGCACCCGCGGCGCCGTAGCTGTCTTCGGCAAGGCCGGCGGCGTCGGCGTCGTTGAGGACCGTCACCTCGCGCCCGCCCAGCGCCTTGCTGAACAGCGAGCGGGCGTCGGTGCCGATCCACCCGTGGTCGATGTTGGCTGCGGTCCTGGCGTGCCCGTCGAGCACCACGCACGGCAGCGTCACGCCGACCGGTCCGTCCCACTGCGCCTGCGCGACGAGTTCGGCCACCGCGCCGGCGACCGCGTCCGGGGTGGACGGCTGTGGCGTGGCGATCTTGATCCGGTCGTGGGTCAGCAAGCCGGTGGCCAGATCGACCACCGCGCCCTTGACCCCGCTGCCGCCGATATCGATGCCGAAGGCGTGCCCTCGAGCAGACATGGTTCAACCCCTCGCTCGTGCGGTCGATGTGCCTGACAAAGAGTAGCGGTAGTCACGTCCCGGGCGAGTCGACCCGGCATGTGATGCCATGGAGTGGTGCCCGAACCCACAGCCTTCGAGACCACCGCCCCCACCGTCGCCGCCGATTACGACGAGTTGCGTTCGCTCGCCGTGGAACTCGCCGAAGCGGCCGCCGCGCACGTGCGTGCCCGCAGACCCGAGGTATTCACCGACGGCGGTCCCGCCGCGGGCGCCGTGGCCACCAAGGGGCACGTCACCGATCCCGTCACCGTGGTCGACACGGAGTCCGAACAGCTGATCCGCGGACTGCTCGCCGAGCGCAGGCCCACCGACGCGATCCTCGGCGAGGAGGGTGGCGGCGATGTCGGGGCGAGTGCGCCGGGCACCGTCACCTGGGTCGTCGACCCGATCGACGGGACAGTGAACTTCCTGTACGGGCTGCCCGGCTACGCCGTCTCGGTGGCCGCGGTGCGCGACGGCAGCCCGGTCGCGGGTGCGGTGGTCGACGTGGCGACGGCGACCACCTACAGCGCCGCGCGTGGCGGTGGCGCCACGGCCGTGCGCGCCGACGGCACCACCACGGCCTTGACCTGTTCCCGCGAGGACTCCCTGGCAGTGGCACTGGTGGCCACCGGCTTCGCCTACGGCAGGCAGCGCCGGGCACGGCAGGCACAGCTGCTGACCGAGATCCTCCCGGAGATCCGCGACATCCGCAGGCTCGGCGCGGCGGCCATGGACCTGTGTCACGTGGCGGCGGGTGAACTCGACGCCTACTACGAGCACGGCCTCAACGCGTGGGACTGGGCCGCGGGCGCGCTGATCGCCGCCGAGGCGGGCGCTGTCGTGCGTGTCCCCGAGGTCACCGTCGGCGGCGCCGCGGGGGAGATCACGATCGTGGCCGCTCCCGGAGTGGCCGGGGAACTGACCGCATTGCTCGACCGCGTCGGCGCCACCGAGTCGCTGCCCGACTGAACCGCGACGGCGGTCCCGGCGTCAGCGCCGGGACCGCCGCGCGCTCAGCACTTGACGTCGCGGGCGGCCTCGATCAGCGCGGGGTCGATCGACGACGAGCTGGCGCCGGGCGCCAGGTTCTTCAGTGCCCGCAGGACTGCCTCGGCGTCGGCTCCGGGCCGCAGCGATTCGCCGAAGGCCAGCCCGAGGACCAGGTCGACCGAGTCGTCGGTGCGCGGGTCCTCGATCAGTTCGGCACACGGCGCGACCAGCTGGACCGACGCGGCCGCTGGTCGGCCGTTGACGCCGAAGCGGATCTGGCCGGTGCAGTTGAGGTCGCCGCTGACATAGACCGGATCGTTACCGACCTGTGTCCCCGGCGCGCTCGCGAAGCCGAGGTCGCCCAGCGCGGAGGCGATGTTGCCCGCCTGGCCGCTCTTGCCGTTGGCGTTGAAGACCCTCACCTTCGACTCCGCCAGCGCGGCGGGATCGACCTCGTCGAGGCGGGAGGGGCCCACCCGCGTGCCGAGCGGTGCGGGCTTGGCCGCGTTGGTGGCCGTCGGCGTGCTCGGTGCGTTGCAGGCCATCGGCTCGTTGCTGTCGTCATGGGTCCGAAACGCCGTGATCCAGACGAGCAGGCTCACCAGAGCCAGCACGAGGACCAGCGCGAGCCAGAGCTCGGGCCGCCGTCGCGGGAAGGGTTTGCCGTCGCGATCGGTCGCGCTGCCTTCGGTGATCAGTGAAACCACGCGCTCACTCTACGAGTCCGGTGGCCATCCGCGAGTGCGGGATGTCTCGGCGAGTTTCCCGGCAGGTGAAGATTCGTCGTCGGTTTCGACTCGGCCGGGTTTTGATTGCGACATTTGTCCGTAGGTCCGCTATTGTCTGCCCGCCCAGATCGAATAATCACCGGTGAAACGGTGGTCGGTCGCGGGAACAACAAGGGCATGTCCTGCGTTAACCGAACGCTGTCGGAGTGATCGATCGCCGATCGACCCTGATAGGCGACCGGTGTACGTGTGAGGTGCACCACCGGCGGGGCGGTACGAACGCCGGACCCCTGCGGGGTACGGCAATCGAACTGATCCGGGATATACGGAGTAAGGACTGAGGGGAAGACGACATGGCAACCGACTATGACGCACCGCGGCGCACCGAATCCGACGAAGTGTCGGAGGATTCGCTCGAGGAGCTGAAGGCCCGCCGCAACGAGGCGCAGTCCGCCGTCGTGGACATCGACGAATCCGATACAGCGGAATCGTTCGAGCTTCCCGGCGCGGACCTGTCCGACGAAGTACTCAGCGTTCGGGTGGTCCCGAAGCAGGCCGACGAGTTCACCTGTTCGAGCTGCTTCCTCGTGCACCACCGCAGCCGACTGGCCAGCGAGAAGGGCGGCCAGATGATCTGCATGGACTGCGCCGCTTAAGCGACGCGACGGGTCAGCCCGCGCTCGGGAGTCCGAGCGCGGCCAAGACCCGGTCCGGCCTGCGCGTACTGATCAACCAGTACGGCGTCGGGTCGTCCGGGTCGTCGAGAACCAGCAGTGCCATCGGGCCGATCCAGGCTCGGTGCTGCACATACGCGGCGGGGTCGAGCTGTCGGCCCAGCGCCGCACTCTTGGCCGTCGGCGCGACGGCCGCGGCACGCGCGACGAAGCTCACCGGCAGGTGGGCGCGGTCGACGCGCAGTTCCGCGGCGCCGTCGGGCGCGACGGTCACTTCCAGGCGATGCCTGCTCATCCACAACAGAATCCAGACCGGCACCGGCGCGAGGAGCACGTAGGGCAGCCACGCGCGCAGGCCGGGTGCTCCCATGTGGATTTCGGCGGCCAGCAGCCCCGCGATGGCGAAGCCGATCGGCCACCACCACAGCGGCACCCACAGGCGTTCCCGGTAGGGCGAGGCGCCGTGCGCCGAGGGCGCGGGGCGGTCGGTGTCTGCGGTGTCGGCGGTCGGCGAATGGGGCTGGTCGGGCACCCCTCAACACTAGGTCACCACGCTGGGGCGGCGACGAGAAGGTCCGGCGCCGACCGCGTAGGCTCGACCGATGTGAACGCACTTGCACCGATTCCGCTGCGGCGGCTCGATCCCGGCATCCCTGTGCCGACGCGTGCCCATCCGGGTGATGCGGGCGTCGACCTCTGTACCACCGAGGACGTGATCATCGAACCGGGCGAGCGGGTGCTGGTCGGGACCGGGATCGCGATCGCGCTGCCCGTCGGCACGGTCGGGTTGATCCATCCCCGGTCCGGCTTGGCCGCGAAGGCAGGCCTGTCGGTGGTCAACACCCCCGGCACGGTCGACGCGGGCTATCGCGGCGAGATCAAGGTGTGCCTGATCAACCACGACCCGCGCACGGCGATCGAGCTGCGCCGCGGTGACCGCATCGCGCAGTTGCTGGTGCAGCGGGTCGAGCTGGTCGATTTCGCCGAGGTCGACGATCTCGACGACACCGCCCGTGGCACCGGCGGATACGGGTCGAGCGGCGGGCATGCCAGCCTGGCCGGCGAGGAGGCGTAATGGGTCTGTTCGGCAAGAAGAAGCGCGCACCGCGCGAGGACGAGTACGCGGGCTACGACGACGAGGTCGACTACGACGAGTCCGGCGACTACGCCGATTCCGACGAGTACGACACCGACGAGTTCCAGCGCCCCGACTTCGCGCACCTGGACTTCGACGACGCGCCCACCGACGAGCGCATCTACGGCAATTTCGACCACGAGCCGGATGCCGCCGCGGGCCCGTACGACATCAGCGAGGTCTCCGACGAGATGATCGAGCGCCGCCTCGATCTGGGCTCGGTGGTCATCCCCGTGCCCGCGGGCGGGCAGCTGCAGGTGGAGATGAGCCCGGACGGCACCCCGCAGGCGGTGCATCTGGCCACCGAGCACGGCAGGCTCACCGTGGCCGCCTACGCCGCGCCGAAGTCGGCCGGGCAGTGGCGCACGGTCGCCGCGGATCTGGCCGAATCGTTGCGGGGTGACGGCGCGAGCGTCGCCGTGGAGAAGGGTCCGTGGGGTCGCGAGGTCAAGGCGATCACCGAGGGTGCCGACCTGCGCTTCATCGGTGTCGACGGACCGCGCTGGATGATTCGCCTTGTCGCCGCCGGCCCCTCGGGCGCGGTCGACGAGCGCAGTCCGCTGATCACGGCCGCGCGTGCGGTCCTTGCCGATGCCGTGGTGCGTCGCGGTAACGAGCCGCTGCCCGTGCGTGATCCGCTGCCGGTGGTGCTGCCACAGGAACTGGCCGAACAGCTGGCCGCCGCCCACCAGCAGCAGGTGCTGGCCCAGCAGCAGGCGCTGGCCGCGCAGGCCGCCGCCGCGCAGGCCCCGCCGACCTCGGCGCTGCCCCCGAAGCTGCCCGACGAGCCGCGTCGTGGTGCGGACGGATCGGCAATGCAGCAACTCGGCCTGAATTAGGCCCGGAATACGTTCGGCTGCAGCCGGTTTCCGTGTATGCGCTGAAACCGGCTGCGGCGTAAGCGATATCGAGTCCGCATCGCCGGGTCAGGCCCGGGCGGTGGACGAATCAACCTGGAGTGCGGCCAGTCCGCTGAATCCGGCGTGCCCGAGGACTGCCGGGTCGGCGCCGAGCTCGGCCAGGGTCACCCGATGCAGTCGCGCCTGCGGCAGCGTGGCCGCCCACTGCTCGGCGACGGCGATCGGGTGCACCGGGTCGTCGCTCGCGCCGACCACGGCCACCGGCACCGCGCTGTCGGCCAGCTGCTCGACCGTCGGCCAGGCGTAGGCGGCGGCCTCGTCGAGTGCCCGCGGCAGATGCGGCCACTGTCCGCGCCAGGACTGGGTGAGCGCGTCGGCCAGCCAGCCGGGACTCGATGTCCGCATCCGCTCGATCACCGCGTCCAGCCCGTCTGCGCGCAGTTGCTCGGCGGTAACCGAGGCGCTCAACGCGGCGGGGGAGGAGGCAGTTTCGGCGCCCGTCCAGGCGGGTAATGCTGTGATGACACCGACCACCGCGGTGCGGCGCCCGGCTGCCCAGTCGAGCGCGATCGCGGCGCCGAGGGAGATGCCTGCGGCCAGGACGGGGCCGCGCGCTGCGGCGGCGTCCAAAGCCGCGGTACAGCTCGCGATCACGGCCTTCGGGTCCGGTTCGACGGCCTGGAACGCCAGTCCGTGCGCGGCTGCGGCCGGTCCGAACGCACGGGCGGCGAAATCGGCGTCGGAACCGGTTCCGGGCAGGGCGACCACGGTGACCTGGGGTGGGGTGCGCAACACGGACCGAGCGTAGCGGCCGCCCGTTTGCCCATCTACAGTGGCGGTGTACGGCCAACTAGCGGGAGAAGCGTGCCATGTCGTCATCCACGGGCGGACACAAGTCGGGATCGGGTCCGGACTCGGGATATTTTCGCCGACTCGGGCGCCGCTTGACCGCCGATATCGATCAGCTCGACGCCGAGGAGCTGGCGGAGACGGCCGACGCCTCCGGTGCCCGGCGCGCGGCGGACTGTTGTCGCGGTGAGGAAGCCACGATTCTGGGCAGGCTGCGCAGCGTCGAGGCGTGTCCCAAGGCCGCCGGCGCGACCGTGCAGGCCGAGTTCTTCGACGGCACCGACGCGATCACCCTCGTCTGGATCGGCCGCAGGCGCATTCCCGGTATCGAACCGGGCAGGCGCATCCTGGTCCGTGGTCGCGTCGGCGACCGCGACGGCCGCAAGGTGATCTTCAACCCCTACTACGAATTGCGCGGGAACAGCTGACGTATGCCCTCCAGCGACGAGTACCGCACTGCCGCGGACCCCGAACCCACCGTGGCGCTGCCGGTGGCGACCGATAACCCGGTCGACCCCGAGATCGACGCCGAGGTCGAGCAGGCCGAACAGACCCTGCTCGAGCAGCTGGGCGGGCTCAGCGGCCTGATCTACTCCACCCTGCCCGTGCTCGTGTTCGTCCCCGTGAACACCGTCGCGGGCCTGACCGCGGCCATCTGGGCCGCGCTGGGCGTTGCCGCGGGCGTGCTCGGGTGGCGATTGTTCCGCCACAGCCCGGTGCAGCCGGCGATCTCCGGTTTCCTCGGTGTCGGCGTGTGCGCGTTCATCGCCTCCAGGACAGGGGAGGCCAAGGGCTTCTTCCTGTTCGGCATCTACACCAGCCTGGTGTACGGCGGGGTGTTCGCGGCGTCGATCCTGTTCCGGTGGCCGCTGGTCGGCGTCATCTGGGGCGCGCTCAACGGGCACGGCACCGCCTGGCGCGGCGACCGCCGCATTCGCAGGCTCTACGACCTGGCCACGGTCGTGTGGGTGGTCGTGTTCGGCGCCCGCTACCTGGTCCAGTCGCAGCTCTACGACACCGACCACACCACCTGGCTGGCGGTGGCCAGAATCGGCATGGGCTGGCCGCTGACGGCGGTGGCCCTGGTGGTCACCGTGTGGGCGGTGCGCCGCGCGGGTCACCTGCCGGTCGGTAAACCCGATTCCGCCCGCGCCGGAACGGATTCCGCGCGCGCCTGAGCCGTGGCCGAAGCGCCGCGGGAGGTGGGGATCTACCCACCCTGGGGTGTCTGGTCCCGCCGTCGAGTTCGTCGCACGATCAATGCGTAACTGAAAACGCAGTGATCGTGAAAGGACCGGCGACCATGATGGCTCCCGAGCACCGTCTCTCCGGCGCATCGAAGAACTCCGCCTCCGTGCTGTCGGAGAGCAAGCGCATCGGAGCCGAGCTGGACGCACTGATCGCGCCCGCCGCCGCCGGTGACCGCGACGCCGTCGCCGAGATCGTGCGCCTGGTGCATCCGTTGGTCCGGCGCTACTGCTCGGCCAGGATGGGCGCCACCGGCCACCTCACCGTGACCGCCGACGATGTCACCCAGGAAGTGCTGATGGCCACCGTCACCGCCATCCCGCGCTACCGCGACCAGGGCAAATCCTTCCTGGCGTTCGTCTACGGCATCGCTGCCAACAAGGTGTCGGACGCGTTCCGCCGCGCCAAGCACACCGCCTACCCCATGGCCGAGCTGCCTGACGCCGCCAGCGTCGCGGCGGGCCCGGAGGAGTGGGCGCTGGCCCACGAACGCGGCGCGGCGACGCGCGAACTGATGCGGGTGCTGGCGCCGAACCACCGCGAGGTGCTGGTCATGCGGATAGTGCTCGGCTGGAGCGCGGCACAGACCGCCGAGGCCATCGGCACCAGTCCCGGCGTGGTGCGGGTGATGCAGCATCGCGCGCTGAACAAGCTGCGCGCGGAGCTGCGGGTCGCCTGAGCGCCGTTACGGCTTGATGCCGTGGGTGGCCAGCGTCAGGCGCAGGTCCTCTTCGGCTTCCACCGACGTGACGAACAGCAGTTCGTCCTCGCCTTCGAACGGGTCGTCGGCCTGGGGCACGATCACCCGGCCGCCGCGCAGGATCGTCACCAGGGCGGTGTCGCGTGGCATGACCAGCGTCCGGACCGGTTTGCCCGCCAGCTGGGTGTCGGCGGGCAGGGTGATCTCGACCAGGTTGGCCTGTCCCTGCCGCAGTGTCATCAGCCGGACGAGGTCACCCACCGAGACGGCTTCCTCGACCAGCGAGGCGAGCAGCCGCGGCGTCGACACCGCCACGTCGACGCCCCACGACTCGTCGAAGAGCCACTCGTTGCGCGGATCGTTGACGCGCGCGACGACGCGGCGCACCCCGAACTCGGTCTTGGCGAGCAGGCTGTGCACCAGGTTCGTCTTGTCGTCACCGGTGGCCGCGATCACCACCTCGTAGGTCTCGAGCTGAGCGTTCTCCAGCAGCGACAGCTCGCAGGCGTCGGCATGCACCCACACCGCGTCGGGGATGGCGGCGGGGTCGATGTGGTCGAGCTGCCGTTCGAGCAGCATCACCCGATGCCCGCCGCGCAGCAGTTCCCTGGCGATCGAGCGCCCGACGGCGCCCGCTCCGGCGATGGCCACCTTCATGTTGTTCAGTCCTCGCTCTGGGGAGCCTTGGCGGCCAAAGCGACCGTCTCACCGACACTGCCGGACGTCGCCGCGACGTAGACCACGTCGTCGGCCTGGACGATGGTCTTGGATTCGGGCAGCAGACCCTGGCCGAAGCGCAGGATGAACGCCACCCGCACCCCGAGTTCGCGTTCCAGATCGCGTACGGTGCGCCCGGACCAGTCCTCGTGCAGGGTGAGCTGCGTGACAGCCACCGCGCCCGTCGGATCACGCCAGGTGGTGGTCGAGTTGTCGCCGATCAGCGTGCGCAGGAACCGGTCGGTGGTCCACGGCACGGTCGCGATGGTGGGGATGCCGAGCCGCTCGTAGACCTCGGCGCGCTTGGCGTCGTAGATCCGGGCGACGACGCGTTCGACGCCGAACATCTCCCTGGCCACCCTGGCCGAGATGATGTTGGAGTTGTCACCGGAGGACACGGCCGCGAAGGCGTCGGCCCGCTCGATTCCCGCGCGGGTCAGCACATCCCGGTCGAAACCGACACCCACCACTTCCTGGCCGGTGAACCCTTCACCCAGGCGGCGGAACGCGCTGGGATCGCGGTCGATCACCGTGACCTCGTGTCCCACCCGGACCAGGGCGCGCGCCAGCGACGAGCCGACCCGTCCGCACCCCATGATCACTACGTACACCGTGCACCCTCGTTCCTTGCCGAACCCGTGGCGTCCGGCAAGGACCGTACCCGCCGGATGCTCCCATCGCCCATTTTCCCCTGGGCGAGGCGACGCAAACAATCACGACACCGCCGCCGGCGGGGGCGAACGTGCGCGCGAAGGTACCGGTGAACTCCTCTATGCTCAGCCCGGTGTCCAAGTTGACGACGGCAGCCAAGCGTGTGCTGCTGGGCAGGCCGTTCCGTAGCGATTCGCTCGGCCACACGTTGTTGCCCAAGCGTATCGCTCTTCCGGTGTTCGCCTCCGACGCGATGTCCTCGGTGGCTTACGCGCCGGAGGAGATCTTCCTGGTGCTGTCGGCGGCGGGCATCTCGGCCTACCTGTACGCGCCGTGGGTCGGGCTGGCCGTCGCGTTCGTGATGGCCGTGGTGGTCGCCAGCTATCGGCAGAACGTGCACGCCTACCCGTCCGGTGGCGGTGACTACGAGGTCGCGACCACCAACCTGGGCCCGAACGCCGGCCTGACGGTCGGCAGCGCGCTGCTGGTCGACTATGTGCTCACGGTCGCGGTGTCGATCTCCTCGGCGGCCTCCAACATCGGCTCGGCGATCCCGTTCGTCGCCACGCACAAGGTGTTGTTCGCTGTCGTGGCGATCGCGGTGCTGACCGCGATTAACCTGCGGGGTGTGCGCGAATCGGGGAAAGCGTTCGCGATTCCGACCTATGCGTTCATCGTCGGCATGGCCGCGATGCTGGGCTGGGGTCTGTTCCGGATCTACATCCTCGGCGACGACATCCAGGCGGTATCGGCCGGTTTCGGGCTCAACGCCGAGGACGAGCACCTCTACGGCCTGGCCTTCGCCTTCCTGATCGCGCGGGCGTTCTCCTCGGGTTGTGCCGCGCTGACCGGTGTGGAGGCGATCAGCAACGGCGTGCCCGCGTTCCGCAAACCCAAGTCGCGCAATGCCGCGACCACGCTGCTGCTGCTGGGTGCCATCGCGATCGTGCTGCTGATGGGCATCATCATCCTGGCCCAGAAGATCGGCGTCGTGTACGCGCACGACACGTCGAACCTGGTGGGCGCGCCCGCCGACTACCACCAGAAGACGCTGATCGCGCAGATCGCCGAGACCGTCTTCCACGGCTTCCCGATCGGCTTCTTCTTCATCACCATCGTGACCGCGCTGATCCTGGTGCTGGCCGCCAACACCGCGTTCAACGGTTTCCCCGTGCTCGGCTCGATCCTGGCGCAGGACCGGTACCTGCCGCGTCAGCTGCACACCCGCGGCGACCGGCTGGCCTTCTCCAATGGGATCCTGTTCCTGTCCGGTGCCGCCATCGCGTTCGTCGTGATGTTCGGTGCCGAGGTGACCAAGCTGATCCAGCTCTACATCGTGGGCGTGTTCGTCTCGTTCGTGTTGAGCCAGACCGGCATGCTGCGGCACTGGACACGGTTGTTGCGCACCGAGACCGATCCGGCGCAGCGCAGAAAGATGATGCGGTCCAGGGTGATCAATGCGATCGGCCTCACTGCGACCGGGGCGGTGCTGGTGATCGTGCTGATCACCAAGTTCTTCGCCGGTGCCTGGATCGCCATCATCACGATGGTCGCGATCTTCATCGTCATGAAGCTCATCCGCAAGCACTACGACTCGGTCTCGCGTGAACTGGACGAATCCGAGTGGGACGGTGTGCTGCCCAGCCGCACCCATTCCATCGTGCTGGTCTCCAAACTGCACCTGCCGACCCGCCGCGCCCTGGCCTATGCCCGCGCGACCCGTCCCGACACCCTCGAAGCGGTGACGGTGAACGTCGACGACGCCGACACCCGCAGGCTCGTGCGCGAATGGGAGAACAGCGAGATCAACGTGCCGCTCAAGGTGATCGAATCGCCGTACCGCGAGATCACCAAGCCGGTGCTGGATTACGTGAAGCGGGTGCGCAAGGACGCCCCCCGCGACGTCGTCACCGTGTTCATCCCCGAGTACGTGGTCGGTCACTGGTGGGAGCAGGTGCTGCACAACCAGTCCGCGCTGCGGTTGAAGGGCAGGCTGCTGTTCGAGCCGGGCGTGATGGTGACGAGCGTGCCGTGGCAGCTCAGTTCCTCCGCGCACGCCAAGCAGCCCGCCGACGTGAACGCGCCGGGTTCGGTGCGCCGCGGTTTCGAGCAGCCGGGCCGCCGCGGATGAGCGACTGGCGCGGCGAGGAATTCGAGATCCGGCTCGGTCCGCCGGGGCACGGTGGGTTCTGTGTCGGCAGGCACGAGGGCCGCGTGGTGTTCGTGCGCCACGGCCTGCCCGGTGAGCTGGTGCGTGCCAGGGTCACCGAGGACCGGGGCGGGTCGTTCTGCCGGGCCGATGCCGTCGAGATCATCGAGGCGTCCCCGGATCGGGTGCCCGCGACCTGCCCGGTGTCCGGTCCCGGCGGCGCGGGGTGCTGCGACTTCTCCTTCGCCACACCCGCCGCGCAACGCGCGCTGAAGGCGACTGTGGTGGCCGAGCAGTTGCGCAGGCTGGCCGGGGTGGAACGGGACGTGACGGTCGAGCCGATCGCCGGTGATTCCGGCGAGGTCACCGGCGGCTGGCGGACCCGCATCCGCCTGGTCGTCGACGGCGCCGGTCGCGCCGGGGTGCATCGCCATCGCAGTACCGGGGTCATGACGGACCTGCGGTGCCCGCAGCCGGTGGCGGGCGCGCTCGACGGTGTCTCCGAGCGGTTGTGGACGCCGGGCGCCGATCTGGTCGTCGCTGTCGACGGCGACGGCGTGCGGCACATCGTGGAGCTGGCCGCGGTGCCCGACACCGTGCAGCCCGGTGGCCGTCCGGAGACGCCACGTGGCGCTGGCCGCGGTCGTGGTCACCATCGCCCCTCCCGCCGCCGCGAACCCGGTGGCCGCGGCGGTGACGAGCGTGGTGCCGTCCGGGACCGGGCCGCCGCGCGGAAGTCGGCGACCAACGCGCCCCGCGAGGAATGGGTGATGGCCGGGACCGGTCGCGCTGTGGAGTACGTCGCAGGCCGACGCTGGGAACTGTCGGCCACCGGTTTCTGGCAGGCGCATCACCGTGCCGCGCAATGCTATTCGGACCTGGTCGCCGACTGGTCGGGTCTGTCGCCCGGCGGGTCCGGCTGGGATCTGTACAGCGGTGTCGGTGTCTTCGCCGCCCGCCTGGCCGAGCAGACCGGCCAGACCGGCGCGGTCGCGGCCGTCGAATCGGCGCGCTCCGCCGTCGCCGACGGTGCCGCCGCCCTGCGCGACCTGCCCTGGCTGGACCTGCGCGCCGACCGCGTCGAACGCTGGGTGCGCTCCCGAACCGCCTCGGGCACACCGGATGTCGTCGTCCTCGACCCGCCACGCGCCGGTGCGGGCAAAGAAGTCGTCGCCGCCGTCACCGACGCCGATCCCCGCCGGATCGTCCACATCGGCTGCGACCCAGCGTCTTTCGCCCGCGACCTCGGCCTCTACCTCGACGCCGGCTACCACCTGGCCGACCTGCGCGCCTTCGACGCCTTCCCCGCCACCCACCACGTCGAATGCGTGGCCCTGCTCGATCGCTGAGTCAACCCTCGACGGCCGAGCCCCGTGCCATCGTCAGGGCGGCTGAGGCCAGCCACCGTGATCCGCACAGCCCGCCGACGTGCCTGGCAGCCGGGTCCGGTGGCCGGCAGACTCGGCCGGCGAAGGTGTTGCCGGAAGTCAGTCCAGGGCCCAGGTGACCCGGACGGTGGCGCCGATCTCGGTCTCGCCGGGGACGACCGGCACCGGGGAGCTCGCCCGGGCCATCAGCATCGGCGCGCTGTCCATCTCGGCGATCTCGTAGGCCCGTGGCATCGGTGTGGCGATGTCCTCGGTGATCTGCATGACCTCGCCCAGGGAAACGCCAGCGCGGGCCGCGTACTGCTCGGCCTTGGTCTTGGCGTCGTCGAAGGCGGCATCGCGCGCCTGCGCGAGCAGCGGCTCCGGTTCGGCGATGCCGCGGGTCAGGCCGCCGAGGCGGACATCGTCGCCGCCCGCGGTCACCGCGGCGGCCACGGTGTCGGCGGGCTCGGTGCCGGTGCCCTCGCGCAGCGACACGCTCAGGCTCGTCGACGCCAGGTAGCCGGCGATCTCGCTGCGCCCGCTGTCGGTGTAGACGGTCTCGGTGCGCACGCTCAGCCCGCTGGTTGCCATGTCGGCGTCGCTGACTCCGGCCGCGCGCAGGGCGGCGACGACGGCGTTCACCCGGTCACCTGCCCGCCCGTAGGCGGCGGCGACGGTGTCGGCGCGCGACTCCACCGACAGCGTTACCCGGATCAGATCGGGGACGGCGCGCACCGTGCCGCGCCCGAATGTCGTCGTGCTCGCCTGCCAGGACTTCTTGCCCACCGCGCTACTCCTGTCGGTCGAAGGATGCTGTGCTGCCCAACGTCTCGCGGTGGGCCCGAGTTCCGACGGCCCGCGGTCAGTAGTTGCCCGCGTTGCCGGAGAGGGTCCGCACCGTGGCGGCCATCTGCTCGTAGGCGCCCGCGGCGAGGCGCTGCAGCAGTGCCAGTTTCAGCCGCGGGTGCCCCTCGGTGAGCTGATCGAAGACGTCGGGCGGCATCACCGCCACTCGCACCGTCGTCTCGGCGCTGATCTCGTACATGAACGGTTCCCCGATCAGCATCGGGATCTCCCCGAACGACATCCCCGCCGACAGCGTCAGCAGCCGGTGCACCCGCCCGTCGGTGCCGGAGAAGGTCGCCCGCACCCGCCCGTCCAGAATCAGATACAGCCCCGAGCGCGGGTCGCCCCGGTCGGCGATCAGTTCACCCCGCGCGAAGGTGCGCGGCTCGAAATCGGCGGCCAACCGGGTGCGATAGCCGGCGTCGAGCCCGGCCAGCAGCGGGTGCTCGTCGAGACCGATCGAGGTCTGGGCGCGCTGCCCCGGCGGCCGATGCAGGTCCAAGATGATGTCTTCGCACCACTCGGCCGCGGTGTCCCGGTCGATGAACACCCGCCCGCGCGGATCGCCGGGATCCAGGCTCGATGCCTCGTGACCCAGCTTGGCGTCGGGATCGACCAGCGCGACCCGGCTGCCGCCCCGGACGAGTTCGGTCTGCAGGGCATCGAGCATCCCGCGCGCCACCGCGCTCACCTCGCCGACCCGGCGCAGGTCGATCACCAGGGCGTCGAGCGCGCCGACTTTGCTCTCGATGGCCCGCACCGCGCGTTCGGCGCCGGCGAAGAGCAGGTCGCCGTGCAGTTCGTAGACCCGGGCGCGGTCACCGTGCGCCGCCAGCACCTCGGCGTCCTCGGGGGAGCGCCGCGACCGCGACGGCACCTGCGCCACCGAGTAGTCGGCGCGGATGGCGGTGCGCGCCGAGCGGGTCACGTGACAGAAGTGCAGTTCGAGCCGCCGCGACAGCTCCCGGCACGCGGCGACCCCGCGCACGCTGTTGCCCTGACCGTCCAGGCGCGGCGAGTACACCGAGATCCCGATCTGGCCCGGCAGCACGGCGATGATCCCGCCGCCCACCCCGCTCTTGGCGGGTAGGCCGACCGTGGTCACCCAGTCGCCCGCCGCGTTGTACATGCCGCAGGTCGTCATCACGCTGAGCACGCGCTCGGTCAGCGCGGTCGACAGCGCCCGTTCGCCTGTCCTCGGGTTCACCCCGTTGTCGGCCAGCGTCGCCGCCATCACGGCCAGATCGGCGCAGGTGATCTCGATCGAGCACTGCCGGAAGTAGCGATCGACCGCGTCGTCGGGGTCGACGTCGATGATGCCGACCGAGCGCAGCATGTAGCCGATCGCGCGGTTGCGGTAGCCGGTGCGCGCCTCCGATTCGTAGACCGCCTGGTTCATCTGCAGCTCCCGCCCGGCGAAGCGCGAATAGCAGCGCCGGACCCGCTCGAACTTGTCGGCGGCGTCGCGGCCGTGGATCAGCGAGGCCGCCGTGATCGCCCCGGAGTTGATCATCGGATTGCTCGGCCGCTGGGTATCCGGTTCCAGGCTGATCTCGTTGAACGGCTCACCCGATGGCTCGACGTCGATGTGCTCGGCCACCCCGGCCAGGCCGCGATCGACCAGCGCGAGCGCATAGGTGAACGGCTTGGAGATGGACTGGATGGTGAACTCGATGCCGGTATCGCCCACCGCGTAGACCAGACCGTCCGCGGTCGCCAGGCACAGCCCGAACGAGTCGGGTGCCACCGCGGCGAGCTCGGGGATGTAGTCGGCGGGCGAGCCGGAGGTGTCGTCGCGGCAGACCGCGTACACCTCGTCGAGCATGCCCGCCACCACGCCGGGGTCGATCGAGCGCGCAACACCGTCCGGTTCGGCCACAGCGGTCACTGTAGGTCGCGTCGTCGCCGCCCAGGTGGGGACGCGCGGGGGAGATAGTCCTCACAGCCGATCACCGGCCGCCGGGAGGGCGGTTCACCGCCGGTCGCCCAGTTCAGCGGGCGTGGGTGGGCAGCTCGGCCGGGTGCGGCTATGGTCGGCGCGACGGACCGGGAAGGGCCCGCGAGCCGGGGCCGCCCGCACGGCCAAATACACTGGGCGGATCACACAGTAGTCCGGAGAAAGCGAGTTCAGGTGGGAGTGCTGTCGCGGGTGGATTCACCCGAAGATCTGCGCCGGCTGAGCGTGCCGCAACTGCGGGAGCTGGCGGAGGAGATCCGCGAGTTCCTGGTGCAGAAGGTCGCCGCCACCGGAGGCCACCTCGGCCCCAATCTAGGGGTGGTCGAGCTGACCATCGCCCTGCACCGGATCTTCGATTCCCCGGCGGACCCGCTGATCTTCGACACCGGTCACCAGGCCTACGTGCACAAGATCCTCACCGGCCGCAAGGACCGGTTCGACTCGCTGCGCATGCGCGACGGCCTGTCGGGCTACCCGAGCCGCGCCGAGAGCGAGCACGACTGGGTCGAGTCCTCGCACGCTTCGGCGGCGCTGTCCTACGCCGACGGCCTGGCCAAGGCGTTCGCGCTGTCGGAGCAGAACCGCACCGTCGTCGCCGTCGTCGGTGACGGCGCGCTCACCGGCGGCATGTGCTGGGAGGCGCTCAACAACATCGCGGGCGCGCCCGACCGTCCGGTGGTGGTCGTGGTCAACGACAACGGCCGCTCCTACGCGCCGACCATCGGCGGCCTGGCCGACCGGTTGACCGCGCTGCGCACCCAGCCCGCCTACGAGCACGCCCTCGACGCCGGGAAACGCATTCTCAAAAGCATTCCCGCCGTGGGGGATTCGGCGTATTCGATGGTCCACGCGCTCAAGGCGGGGATCAAGGACGCGGTGAGCCCGCAGGAACTGTTCTCCGATCTGGGCATGAAGTACGTCGGCCCGGTCGACGGCCACGATCTCGTCGCGCTCGAGGCGGCGATGCGGCGCGCCAAGGACTTCGGCGGTCCGGTCGTCGTGCACGTGGTCACCCGCAAGGGCAACGGCTACGAGCACGCCGAGAACCACGTCGCCGACCAGATGCACGCCTGCGACCCGATCGACCCGCTCACCGGCCGCCCGCTCGCGGGCAAGAAGGCCAAGGGCTGGACGGCGGTGTTCTCCGAGGAGCTCATCGATCACGCGTCGCGGCGCGAGGACATCGTCGCCATCACCGCGGCCATGCCCGGCCCCACCGGCCTTGCCCCGTTCGGTGAACGCTTCCCGAACCGCATGTTCGACGTCGGCATCGCCGAACAGCACGCGATGGCCTCGGCCGCCGGCCTGGCGCTGGGTGGCATGCACCCGGTCGTCGCGATCTACTCCACCTTCCTCAACCGCGCGTTCGACCAGCTGCTGATGGACGTGGCGCTGCTCAAGCAGCCGGTCACCGTCGTGCTGGATCGCGCGGGCATCACCGGCCCCGACGGCGCCAGCCACAACGGCATGTGGGACTTCTCGCTGCTCGGCATCGTCCCCGGCATCCGCGTCGCCGCCCCGCGCGACGGCGCCACCCTGCGTGAGGAACTCGCCGAGGCGCTGGCCGTCACCGACGGACCGACGGTGCTGCGTTTCCCGAAAGGCAGTGTCGCCGAGGACATCACCGCCGTGGAGCGGGTCGACAGCATCGATGTGCTGCGGCTGGCCGTCCCCGGCGCCGGCTCGGCGCAGTCCCAGCACGGTGACGTTCTGATCGTGGCCGTCGGCCCGTTCGCGGAGACGGCCATGCGGGTTGCCGAACTGCTTGCCCCGCAGGGCATCTCGGTCACCGTGGTCGATCCGCGCTGGGTCATCCCGGTGTCGGACACCCTGGTCAAGATGGCCGAGAACTACCGCCTCGTCGTCACCGTCGAGGACGGTGGCCTGCACGGCGGCATCGGCTCGACCGTGTCGGCGCGCCTGCGCGACGCCGGTCTCGACGTGCCGACCCGCGATCTCGGTGTGCCCCAGCAGTTCCTGGACCATGCGTCACGTGGCGAGATCCTCGAGGAACTGGGTCTTACGCCCGACGCGATCGCCCAGCGCATCGGCGGCTGGCTGCAGTAGCGCTGACAGACCTTGATCCTGCGCGCCCGGTGACCGACACCGGGCGCGCAGTCCGTTCAGTGCGGACGCCGGGCGACGACGGCGAAATTCAACGGGATCCGCGGCTTCCCGGGAGGCAGCGTCCAGCCCTCCGCACAGGGAACGAGATCGGGGAACGGCCGCCAGTCCATGTAGGGCAGTTCGGCCAGCGCCTCGATGACGAGCCCCGCCGCCAGCAGCGCGCCGACGACCTCACCGAGGTCGTGGCGCCATTCGTGATTGGTGGTGTGCGCGATCGACCCGTCCGAATCCTCGGTGTAGGTGCCCGAATCCGCGTACGTGCGGGCGCCGCCGCCGGCGAGATAGTCGCCGTCGATCTCCCACGGCTCGAATTCCATCGCACCCAGGATCGGGTGGTCGTCGCGAACGACGAACACCCCGCCCGGGGCGAGGAGATCGTGGATCGAGCGTGCCCACGCGGTCAGCTCCGGCAGCCAGACGATGGTGCCCGCGCTGGTCACGACGGTGTCGAACTGCCGGTCGACGACGGCGGAGGCGAACCGGGCGTCACCTTCCACCCAGGTGATGTCGCGCCCGTCGGCCGCCGCGATCCGCGCCGCGTGCCGCAGCGAGTTCGGCGACAGGTCCAGCCCGTGTACCTCGACCGCGCCCAGCCGGGCCCAGGACACGGTGTCGGTCCCGATATGGCATTGCAGATGCAGCAGCGACCGGCCCGCGATCCCCGACTCCGGCAGATGCGGCGCCAGCACCGCGAGGTCGTTGCGCACCACCGAGGAGACGGCGGTCGGGTCGGCCAGGAAGGCGTCGACGTCGTACATCCGTGACCGCGCGTGGACGTCGGCGCGATCGTCCCAGTTCGCGCGGTTGGCGGCGATCGCCTCGGCTTCGGACACGGCGGATCCTCTCGACGGTGGCAGGGCGAGGAGCCACGCTAGCTCCGAGAGGTCGCCGGGTCGAGGGAATTTCGGTCAGTACGCGGGACGGCGGTGGGCCAGCCAGCGACCCGTGCTCGGGAGGAATGTCAGGACCAGCAGCACGATATTGAACAGGAACCCGATCGCGTTGAACACGCTCAGATCGGAATCGAAGGAGACGGTGATCGAGGTCGAATCGTCGGCCCGGGCATCCAGATGGTTGTACAGCGCGATCGAGGTGATGACCGACAGCGCCAGCGTGCCTGCGCCGCCCACCCCGATCAGGACGCGGGAGACCTTCTTACGCGCCAGCATCAGGATGCCGCCGACGAGCAGGACCAGCGAGCACAGCGCCGAAACACCCAGCAGCACTTGGATCTTGCTCCAGAATCCGCTCGGGTCGAAGTCGGAGTCGGTGTTCAGGAACGGGATGGCGACGGCGCCGAACACGCCGCGCAAGCCGCCCAGAACGGCGAGGATGGCGGCGAAGATCGCGGTGACGGCGTTCGGTTCGGGTGGGCCCGGCGGGAATCGGGGCGGCTGATAGGGCTGCGGGAAGCGGGGGTCGGTCAAGGCCGTACTCCAAACCGTGTGGGGCGTAACCCCGTTCAATACCCGGCCGTGGCCGTTCCTACACCTCGGCGGTGGCTGTGCGGCGCGTCGTGAGCGGCTCGCCGTCCGCGGGTCACGGTGCGGTCGCTCAGGGGGTGCGGCGGGCGGGGGAGTACTCCTGTTCGGGGCGGCCGGTCGCGCCGTAGCGCAGCCGCATGCGCAGGTCACCGGTAGTGACGAGCGCCGCGAGGTAACGCTGGGCGGTGGCGCGGGAGATGCCGATCGCGGTCGCTATCTCGCCCGCCGACATCGGCGAGTCCGCGGCCTGCGCTGCTCGCAACACCAGCTCGCGGGTGGGGGAGGACGCGGTCGTGGCACGGTCGGGGGCGGGTGGGGCCGGGCGCAGGGCGTCCCAGGCCGCGTCGACGTCGCGGGCGCTCACCTCCGGCGCCGACAGGATGCGCCGGTAGCGCGCGTATCCGGCCAGGCGGGCGGCGAGCGCGGTGTGGTCGAACGGCTTCACCAGATAGGCGAGCGCGCCCGCCGCCGACGCCGCCCGCACCGTGGCGGATTCAGTGGCGGCGGTGAGCACCATGGCGTCACAGCGCAGTTCCCGGACCAGGTCGATCCCGGACCCGTCCGGCAGGTACACATCCACCAGCGCCAGATCGAAGGCGCCCTCGGCGAGCGCCTGATGCGCGGCGGCCACGGTGTTGACGACCGCCCCGACGGTGAATCCCGGGAGCGCGCCGACGATTCCGGCGTGCATGTTCGCCACCCGGAAATCGTCGTCCACCACGAGCACGGTGAAGTCGGTGCGGCTCACGTCGGCTCTCCTTCGGTCAGCACACCCGGCAGGCGCGCGATGAACTCCGCCCCGGTCAGTTCCCCGTCCGGCATCCCGGCCGAGGCCAGCCACACATCGCCGCCGAGCGCCCTGGCGACTTGCCGCGACAGCGCGAGCCCCACCCCGCGCCCGCCCGGCACCCCCACCCCCGGCTTGGTCGACACTCCGTCCGCGAACACCGCGTCCACCAGCTCTGGCGCCACCCCGCCGCCGCTGTCGGCCACCGTGATGTGCAGGGTCGAACCCTCCTGCACCAGTTCGACTTCCACCACCGCCACCGAGGTGGCCGCCAGGTCGATGGATTCCCCGTCGGGCTGTGCTGACGATCCCCTCCTGGCTTCGGCCGCTCGGCGGACCGCGTCGATCGCGTTGTCGAGGAGATTGCCCAGCACGGTCGTGACGTCCACGGGCGCAGCGAGATTCGCGTCGACCCAGGTGCTGGGCCCCAGTCGCAGCTGGACGCCGTTCTCCCTGGCGTGCGCGGCCTTGGCGGCGAGGAAGGCTTGCAGATACGGGTCGCGGACCGCATCGATACCCGGCATCGCGGCGCCGAGGGGGCCGGAACCGAGCAGCTCGTCGATGTAGCGCGCGGCCTCGCCGGGCCGGTCGCCGTGCAGCAGCCCGCTGAGCAGGTGCAGGCGATTGGCGAACTCGTGTCGCTGGGCGCGCAGGACGGTGCTCATGGACTGCACGGCGTCCAGCTGCCGGGTCAGCGATTCGACGTCGGTGCGGTCGCGCACGTCCAGCACAGCGCCCAGCGACCGCCCGTCGCGGGTGACCGTCCGCGCGGTGACCACCACGATCCGATCACCGACCGCGGCCTGCACCGGCTGCCCGTCGGCTGCCCGGAACGCCGCGAGCACCCGCGGAGTCAGCCCGATCGTCTCCACCGGACGACCACTGTCGCCCTCGATCCCGAGCAGTGTGCGCGCCTCGTCGTTGATCACCGTGGTCCGCCACCGGTCGTCGACCGCGACCACACCCACCCCGATGCCGTGCAGCACCACGTCCTGTTCACGCACCAGCTCGGCCAGCTCCGCCGGCTGCAACCCCAGTGTCAGCCCGTGCCAGCGCCGGGCCAGCAGCACCGATCCCGCGATCCCGGCGAACAGCGCGCCGAGCACGAGCACACCGGCCTTGCTCAGGTCGCGCGTCAGCTGCTCGCCCACCGCCTCGGTGGAGATGCCGACGCTCACCTCACCCACCACTTGCTCCGAACCGGGTTCGCGCACCGGCACTTTCGCACGCACGGAGTCGCCGAGGGTGCCGTGCTCACTGATCACCACCTCGGCCCCGCCCAGCGCCTGCGACGGATCGGTGCTCACCTTCTCCCCGAGCCGGGCCGGATCGGGATGGGCCAGCCGCAATCCGGCATCGTCGGTGATCACCACGAACAACGCGTCGGTCCGCTGCCGTGCGGCCTCGGCGGTCTGCTCGAGCTCCCCGTCCGCCAGCTCGGCGCGCAGCGCGGGCCCCGGCGTCAGCGGCAGTGCCGCGTAGCGGGCGACTTCGGCCCGTACCACCGGATCACTGGCGACGGTCCGCGCGATCGCCAGCGCCCGCTGCCCGTACTCGGCCGTGAGCCGCTGATCGCTGAGGTAGGCGAACACCCCGAACGCGAGCCCCAGGGTCAGCGCGACCAGCGCGACCTGGAGCAACACGATCTGCGTCCGCAGCCGGACGCCCCGGGGGAACAGCCTCACCGGCTCAGTCTAGGCACGCCGCTGCCCCGTGAGCACAATGCGCACAACCTGTCGAATCGCCGCTTGCGCTGGTTGTGCGCACAAGCGCGCGCCGTGTGACCCAGCCCACTTACCTTTCGACTGCGGCCGCGCATCACACGCAGCGGCGACGGACACAGGAGCAGCAATGAGCAATCCACTCATCGAACTCCGGGGCGCCACCAAGCGCTTCCCCGGAACCGACGGTGGCATCCACACCGCGGTGAAGAACATCGACTTCACCGTCGCCGCAGGCGAATTCGTCGCCGTCGTCGGCCCGACCGGCTGTGGCAAGTCCACCACCCTCTCGCTGGTGTCGGGCCTCGAGCCCACCTCGGCGGGCCGGACGCTGGTGCGCGGCAAGGATGTCGACGGCATCCCCGACGGCATCGGCTACATGTTCCAGCAGGACGCGGTGCTGCCCTGGCGCAGCGTCATCGACAATGTCGCCCTCGGCCCGCGCTTTCGTGGCGTGTCGAAGGCACAGGCCAAGGTAAAGGCCGCCGAGTGGGTGCGCATCGTCGGCCTGGCCGGCTTCGAGGACTACTACCCGCATCAGCTCTCCGGTGGCATGCGCAAGCGCGTTGCGCTGGCCCAGACGCTGGTGAACGAGCCGGAGATCATCCTCATGGACGAGCCGTTCAGCGCGCTCGACGTGCAGACCCGCCAGCTCATGCAGGACGAACTGCTCCGTGTCTGGGCGGGCACCGACGCCGCGGTGATCTTCGTGACCCACGACCTGGAAGAAGCCATCGCCCTGGCCGACCGCGTCGTGGTGATGACCGCGAGCCCGGCGACGGTGTGCGGTGACTTCCGCGTCACCCTCGAGCGTCCGCGCAATGTCGAAGAGGTGCGCCTCACCGAGGAATTCCGCGACCTCTACCGCGAAATCTGGGAAACGCTGCGCGATCAGGTCGAGGCGGCACGCACGAAGGGAGCGACCCGTGTCGCTTGAGACGATGGACAAGATCGCGGTCACCGCACCGGAAGTCGAGGCGGAGTCCGAGGACCAGATCCTGGCCCGGGTCAAGGCCAAGCACCGCAAGTCCAAGCTGCGGGTGTGGGGTCTGCGGGCCGCGCTGATCGTGCTGTGGCTGGGGTCCTGGGAACTGGTCGCCAGCCTGTGGATCGACCCGTTCTTCTACTCCAAGCCCTCGCTCATCCTCGACCGGCTGGTCGAATGGTTCACCGAGGGAACGCAGTTCGGGTCGATCTGGTTGCAGATCTTCACCACGGTCCAGGAGGCCGTGCTCGGCTTCGTGATCGGCACCGTGGCCGGTGTCGTCCTGGGCACGCTGCTCGGCCGCAGCCGCTACTGGGCCGACGTGCTCGCGCCGTTCATCAAGGCGCTCAACGCCGTTCCGCGCATCGTGCTGGCCTCGCTGTTCATCATCTGGTTCGGCCTCGGCCTGTCGTCCAAGGTGGCGACCGTGGTGGTGCTGGTGTTCTTCGCGGTGTTCTTCAACGCCTTCACCGGTGCGCGGGAAGTCGACGGCAATGTCATCAACAACGCTCGCATCCTCGGGGCGAGCAAGCGCCAGATCCTCGGTTCGATCGTGCTGCCCAGCGCCACCACCTGGATCCTGTCCAGCCTGCACACCGCCTTCGGCTTCGCGCTGATCGGCGCGGTCGTCGGTGAATACGCCGGTGCCAGCAAGGGTTTGGGCCTGCTGATCTCCAACGCGCAAGGCACCTTCGACGCGGCGGGCATCTACGCGGGCATGATCATCATCACCGTGGTCGCGCTGATGGCCGAGTGGCTGATCGGTGTCGCGGAGAACCGCCTGCTGAAATGGCGTCCCTCGCAGGCGCAGTCGGGGCACGGGGTGTAGACGATGAGATACCGCAAGCCTTTCGCCGTCGCCCTGCTCGCGATCAGCTCGCTGCTGCTGGCCACCGGATGCCGAGACTCACGCAGCATCCCGATGGCCGACGGCAGGCCGCAGATCACCATCATGGTCGGTGGCCTGGAGAAGGTGATCTACCTGCCCGCCATGCTGGCCCAGCAGCTCGGCGCCTTCGAGGCCAACGACCTCGACGTGAAACTGCTCGGCGAGCAATCCGGCGCCAGCGCCGAGACCGCGCTCCTCACCGGGGACGTGCAGGCCGTGGTCGGCTTCTACGACCACACCATCGACCTGCAAGCCAAGGACCAGTGCCTGCAGACCGTCGTCCAGTTCGCCGACGTGCCGGGGGAGGTGGAACTGGTCTCCACCGCCGACGCCGACGCCATCCGCACCCCCGCCGACTTCCGCGGCCGCAAACTCGGTGTCACCTCGCTGGGCTCGTCCACCGACTTCCTCACCCAGGCGCTGGCCGGTCAGGCGGGCCTGAGCACCTCCGACTACACGCGGGTGAAAGTCGGTGCGGGACAGACCTTCATCGCCGGCATGAACCACGACGGCATCGACGCGGGCATGACCACCGACCCCACCGTGGCGAAGATGGTCCAGTCCGGCGACGCCCGGATCCTCACCGACATGCGCAACGAGGAAGGCACCCGCGCCGCCCTGGGCGGTCTGTACCCCGCCTCCTCGCTGTACATGAAGTGCGACACCGTCGCCGCGCACCCGGAGATCGTGCAGAAACTGGCGAACGCGTTCGTTCGGACCCTGCGCTGGATCGACACGCACACGCCGGAGGAGATCGCCGCGACCATGCCCTCGCAGTACGCGGGCAGCGACCCGGCCCTGTATGTGCGGTCCATCCGCGACTCCATCGGCATGTTCAACGGCGACGGCCTGATGAAGCCCGAAGGCGCGCAGAACGTGCTGCGCATCCTCGGCCGGTACTCCCGCAATGTGGCGCCCGTCCGGGACCGCATCGATCTGGCCGCGACCTACACCAACCAGTTCGTCGAGCAAGCCCACAAGGCCCCTGCTCAGTAGCATGATCCGACCCTGCCGCGGGAATCCCGCGGCGGGGTCGAGGTCTGTCTAGGTGCCGGGAGTCAACGCCTTGGTCAGGGCCGGGACCGCGAGGTTGCGCTGCCAGGGCCTGGCGCCGCCCGCGCGCAGGAATTCCTCGATCGTCGCCGAGAGCTGATCGGGTTCGCCGACGTTCTTGTAGTCGGGGAGCCCGTCCCAGCACAGCCGCCGCACGAGATCGGGGGACAGGAGGTTCTCCACCGGGATGACGTATTCGGTGGAGAGCTCGCCCATGGCGCTGCGGGCGGTGGCGAGACGGGCGGCGGCGGCGGGGTCGCGGCGTTCCCACCGGTTGACCGGGGGCGGTCCGTCGAACGGGAGGGTCAGCGGCGGGAGGTCCTTGTCGGGCAGGGTGCGGCCGCGTTCGATCGCGCCGAGCCAGTCGCGGGAATAGCGGCGCTGGCGCGGCCCGCCGAAGACGGCCAGGGTGCGCAGCTGGGCGATACTGCGTGGCTCGGCGGTGGCGGCGGCCACGATCGCGGAGTCGGGCAGGATCCGGGCGGGCGCGACGTCGCGGGCGCGGGCGAGCTCGTCGCGGGTGGTCCACAGTTCGCGCACGATCGCCAGCTGACGGGTGCGGCGCAAGGTGTGGATGCCGGAGGTGCGCCGCCACCGGTCGGCCTTCGGCGCGGGCGGCGCCATGGTGCGGATGTGCTCGAATTCCTCGGCGGCCCAGTCGATCTTGCCCTGTTCGGCCAGGTCTGCGGCGACCGTGTCGCGCAGTTCCAGGAGCAGTTCGACATCGAGGGCGGCGTAGTTGAGCCATTCGTCGGGCAGCGGCCGGGTCGACCAGTCGGCGGCGCCGTGCCCCTTGCGCAGCGAGCGTCCGAGCAGGTTCTCGACCATCGCGGCCAGGCCGACGCGTTCGTAGCCGGCGATGCGGCCGCCCAGTTCGGTGTCGAACAGGCGGGCCGGGCGCAGGCCGAGCTCGGCGAGACCGGGCAGGTCCTGGTCGGCGGAGTGCAGGACCCATTCGAGGTTGTTGATGGCTTCGGCCAGCGGGGTCAGCGCATCGGTGATCGGGATCGGGTCGACGAGGAAGGTGCCGGCGCCCGCGCGCCGCAGCTGGATCAGATACGCCCGCGCCGAGTAGCGGAAACCGGACGCGCGTTCGGCGTCGACGGCCAGGGGACCGGTGCCCGCGGCGAGCTTCTCGGCGGCCTGGGCGACGTCGTCGGCGGTCGCCAGCACAGGGGGAACCCCCTCGGCGGGGGCGAGCAGGGGCTCTGCTGCGGTTGGTTCCTCGGCGACCGGCATAAACGTGAACTCTACGTGGCGTTCAAGGGCGATCGGTGCGGGTATACGACTCCGGTCGCAAATGGGTGATCCCGGCGGGCGGCAGCCCGGCGGCGAAGGCCAGTACCTCGCAGAACGCCTCCACGTGACGGCGCATCTCGGTGTTCATCGCCGTCCAGGAGGCGCGCAGCTCCAGCTGGTGGGCCCTGGGCGGGCCCGCGATGTCACCGTAGCGGACCGAACTGGTGGCCGTGACCGTGCCGCCGAGAGCGGTGAACGGCTCGCCCCGTGACTCCAGGGAGTCGACCAGCCAGCTCCACGCCACCTCGGGGAGCAGCGGGTCGGCGGCCAGCGCGGCATCGATGTCGGCCTGGATGTAGGCGACCAGCCGGAACACACCGTGCCAGGCCTCGTCGCCCTCGGGGTCGTGCAGCAGGATCAGCCTGCCGAACGCGTCCCCCTCGGAATCGATCGGCACGATGGCGCTCTCGGGGTGGGTGACCTCCGCTCCGAGCGCGTAGGAGAACGGCGCCAACCGTTGCGGGGGACGGATAGGCGCCAGCTCGATTCGGGGGTGCACTGTTGCGGTGCCCATCGCATCGACCGCCGCCCGGAAAGAAGCAGGCTCGCGGGGCGTTCCCCCGGTCGGTGCGGCGCCGTCGCGGATGTCGAGCGGTGTCACGAGGAGAGACGGTAGACGGTGTGCGCCCGGTGCAGGCGGAGGCGCGCCGCCACACGCGGCAGGGTACGGGCTGCGTTGCGCAGAGCGCATTCTCGGCACTCGTGTGGTGCACATCGTGCGACGATTGCCTCCGTAGTCCGGCCCATGGCCGGTTCGTCCGATTTCCGCCGGTCGGTGCGGCGCGGAGGTCGCGTCTCCCGGGCGGCGCGTTCGGCGGCGACCTCGGACCGGAATCGATGGGGGGTCCGCTTAGGATGAACAGCGATGAGCACTTACACCCGCCGCCGGTTGACCGATGCCCCGTTCCTGGCCGCCGCCACCGGCGCGACGCCCAGCAGGCGGCCCGTCTGGTTCATGCGCCAGGCAGGCCGGTCGCTGCCGGAGTACCGGGAACTGCGCAAGGGCATCGGGATGCTCGAGTCCTGCTTCGACCCGGAGCTGGTGTGTGAGATCACCATGCAGCCGATCCGCAGGCATGGCGTGGACGCGGCAATCCTGTTCTCCGACATCGTCGTTCCGCTCAAGGCCGCGGGCATCGACCTCGACATCGTGCCCGGCGTCGGCCCCGTGGTCGCCTCGCCGGTGCGCACCGCCGCCGACGTGCGCGCGCTGCCGCGGCTGCGGCCCGAAGAGGTCGGCGCGGTCGCCGAAGGCGTGCGCCTGCTGACCGACGCGCTCGGCGACACCCCGCTCATCGGTTTCGCGGGCGCACCGTTCACCCTGGCCTCCTATCTGGTGGAAGGCGGGCCGAGCAAGCATCACGAGCGCACCAAGGCGATGATGCACGCCGACCCGCAGACCTGGCACGCGCTGCTCGGCGCGCTCACCGATATCACCATCGCGTTCCTGCAGGCCCAGCTGGCCGCGGGCGTCGACGCGGTGCAGCTGTTCGATTCGTGGGCGGGTGCGCTGTCGCTGGCCGACTACCGCGAGTACGTGCTGCCGCATTCGGAGCGGGTCTTCGCCGAGGTCGCCGCGGCGGGCGTGCCGCGCATCCACTTCGGCGTCGGCACCGGCGAGCTGCTCGGCGCGATGGGCGAGGCGGGCGCCGACGTGGTCGGTGTGGACTGGCGGGTGCCGCTCACCGACGCCGTGCGCCGGGTCGGTCCCGGAAAGGGCTTGCAGGGCAACCTGGATCCCGCGATCCTGTTCGCCGGGTTCGACGCGGTCGAGAAGGAAACCCGCCGCATCGTGCGCGAGGCCGACGAGGCGATCACGATGGGCGCGAGTGGGCACATCTTCAACCTGGGCCACGGGGTGCTGCCGGATACCGATCCGGGCGTGCTGACCGCGCTGGTCGAGTTGGTGCACTCGCTGTAGTCGCTGTGTGCGAGCCGGGGTGCGCGTGCCTGCGCGTGATCAGGCCGACATCGACCGGGTAGGTGTAGCTGGCGGTGAGCCGGCGCGGCTACGGTCGAGGTATGCGGATCGCGGTCATCGGTGGCGGAATCAGTGGGCTCGTCGCGGCGTATCGGTTGCGGCAGCGGCTCGGGGACAGCGCCGACATCGTCGTTGTCGAGCAGGCCGCGCGGCCAGGCGGGGTGCTGCACACCGGTGAATTGGCCGGGGAGCCACTGGATCTCGGCGCCGAGGCCTTCGTCGGACGACGGCCTGAGGTGCTCGAGCTGATGGGCGAGCTCGGGCTCGACGATCAGCTGGTGCGGCCCGCGGGGAAACGGCCGCTGGTCTGGGCGCAGGGCACGGCGCACGCGCTGCCGGGGCGCACACTGATGGGGATTCCGTCCGACGCGGAGTCGCTGCGCGGCCTCGTCGACGAGGCGACACTCGCGCAGGTCGCCGCCGAGCCGCAGCGGCCGCTGCACTGGGAACCCGGCAGCGACACCGACGTCCACAGCCTCGTCGCCGACCGGTTCGGCCGCCAGGTCGTCGAGCGCAGTGTCGACCCGCTGCTGGGCGGCGTCTACGCGGGCACCAGCGCCTCGATCGGCGTGCGGGCCGCGCTGCCGACCCTCGCCGCCGCTCTCGATCGCGGCGCGCGCAGCCTCACCGACGCCGTTCGGGACGCCCTGCCCCCGCCGAGTACCGCGCCGGTCTTCGGCGGCCTGCGCGACGGCTACGGTGCCCTGCTCAGGGCACTCGTCGAGGCGTCCGGCGCCCGGTTGATCACCACCCTGGCGGCGACCAGGGTGGCCGCCGCTCCCGGCGGCTGGGTGGTCGACCCGCTCGGCCTGGTCGACGGCGTCGTCCTGGCCACCCCGGCGCCCGTCACCGCCCGCCTGCTGCACTACGTCGCGCCCGTCGCGGCCGCGGCCGCCGCCGGCATCGAACTGTCCTCGTCGGCCCTGGTCGCCATGGCGCTGCCGCGCGAGACCGGGCTGCCGGACAACTCCGGCATCCTCGTCGCCACCGGAGAACCCTTGCGCGCCAAGGCATTCACGCTGTCCAGCCGTAAATGGCCGCATCTGGGCGCCCGGGAGGTCGCGCTGGTCCGCGCCTCCTTCGGCCGGTTCGGCGACGAATCCCCGCTGTCCTGGTCCGACGACGACCTCGTCGCGGCCGCCGTCGCCGATCTGACCACTGTCACCGGCATCGAGATCACCCCGATCCAGTCCGTCGTCCAGCGCTGGCCCGGCGGCCTGCCTCAATACGCCCCCGGCCACACCGACCGCATCGCCACCATCGAATCCGCCATCGCCCCCCTCGGCGGCTTCGCGGTGGCAGGCGCCTATCTCCACGGCGTCGGCGTGCCCGCCTGCGTCGCTTCCGGTACCGCGGCCGCCGAGCGCGTCGCGACCACGCTGGCCTCCCGCGTCGAATAGCGGCCGTCACCTTGTAGGCCGAGTTCACCGGGCTGGACGGCTTCCCGGCGCACCACTGAGTGACCCGCGGCGTGTCGCTTACCGCGAACGATAGCGATGCTGCATGATCGCGCGCTGTGACCATCACCGGTGAGCAGACGACCAGCGCCCGCACCCTCTTCCTCGACCCGGAGCTCGGCCCCGTGGAACTGCACGCGGGCGAGGTGACGACGGTGACCTCGGTCTTCGGCAGCGAGGAATCCTCGCCGTGGCGGGCGACCCGGCCGGTCGCGGACTGACCGCAGCCCCAGCGCCCGCCCACCCGGCGGGCGAAAACGCCGCAGTGGCACCATAGATCCATGGCGCGACTCGACTACCAGGCCCTCAACTCCACCATTCGCTACCTGATGTTCTCGGTGTTCCAGGTGCAGCCGGGCGTGCTCGGCGAGGACCGCGCCGAGGCGATCAAGGAAGCACAGGCCTTCTTCGACGGCCTCGCCGACAAGGGCGTCGTGCTGCGCGGCATCTACGACGTGGCAGGTCTGCGCGCCGACGCCGACTTCATGCTGTGGACCCACGCCGAGCGCGTCGAGGACCTGCAGGCCGCCTACGCCGACTTCCGCCGCACCACCGAGCTGGGCAGGGCCAGCGCACCGGTGTGGAGCAATGTGGCGGTGCACCGGCCCGCCGAGTTCAACAAGAGCCACATCCCGGCGTTCCTGGCCGGTGAGGACCCGGGCAACTACATCTGCGTGTACCCGTTCGTGCGGTCCTACGAGTGGTACCTGCTGCCCGACGAGGAGCGGCGCAAGATGCTCGCCGACCACGGCAAGGCCGCCCGCGGCTACCCGGACGTGCGGGCCAACACCGTCAGCTCGATGGCGCTCGGCGACTACGAGTGGATCCTGGCCTTCGAGGCGCCGGAACTGCACCGCATCGTCGACCTCATGCGTGACCTGCGCGCCACCGAGGCCCGCCTGCACGTGCGCGAGGAGATCCCGTTCTTCACCGGCCCGCGCGTCGAGGTCGAGCAGCTGGTCACCGCGCTGCCGTAAACAGACGACAAGGGCCCGGTCGCCGGACCGGGCCCTTTCTCATGTCATTCCCCGGTCGGCTGCAGGCGCAACGCGATCGAGTTGATGCAGTAGCGCTGGTCGGTGGGGGTGGGATACCCCTCGCCCTCGAAGACGTGGCCGAGGTGGCTGTGGCAGTTGGCGCACAGCACCTCCACCCGGCGCATGCCGAGGCTGTCGTCGGCGCGCAGGATCACCGCGTCGGAATCGGCGGGGTCGAAGAACGACGGCCAGCCGCAGTGCGAGTCGAATTTCTCGGTGCTGCGGAACAATTCGGCATCACAGGCGCGACAGGTGTAGACGCCTTCGGTCTTGGTGTCGGTGTATTCGCCGACGAAGGGGCGCTCGGTGGCGGCCTCACGGAGAACGGCGTATTCCTGCGGATCCAGTTTCGCCCGCCACTGCTGCGGCGTCAGCTGGATGCGCGGCGTGGGCAACGATGAACTCATCACTCCACGCTAATGGTTTCGGCCGGTGCGCGCCGCGAGCGCCACCGGCCGATCCCTACTTCAGCGCGGGCTCGCGGTCGTCGGCGGGCTCCTCCGGCGCGACCGGATCGTCGCGATCCGGCGCGGGGGAGACCGCCACCGGCTTCTCGTCTTCGGCGCCGTCGCGGGAGTCCGGGGCACTCGCCATCCACGCCGGGTCGAGCCCGAACTGGAGCCTGCCCTCGCGGCGGGCGGCCAGGTAGCGGTCGCCGAGCACGCAGAACACGACGATGAGCAGCAGACCCCAGCCGAAGGTCACCCGCAGGTACTCGAGCGTGCGCCCGGTGCTCTGCCAGCGGTCCGACAGCCACTTGTCGTAGGTCATGAACCCGAAGATCGCCAGCCAGGCCGGCCAGTTGCGCAGCACCGAATTGCGCAGCACCACCGACATCAGGAACGGGAACAGCATCATCGAGTAGTACATCTGGCCCAGCGAGAGCAGCAGGAACGACGCGGTGAGCAGCACACCGGAGAAGGTGGTGACGAAGAAGAGCTCGTCGTCACGGTAGTAGCGCCACAGCAGCCACAGCGTCACCGCGACGACACCGGCCATCAGCGCCTGGATCAGCAGGATCATCCAGTGCGGCAGCCCGTAGTACAGCCCGTTACCACCGACCGAACTGTTGAAGTAGTCGCGCGTCTGCGCCAGATACGGCACGACACGGGTGAAGAATTTCTCGGGATCCGCCGACAGCGGCCAGGCGATCGCGGTGAGCGTCAACGGCACACCGAGCGCGGTGATGAAGACCTTCCACTGGCCGCGAACGGCCGCGACGAGCAGCAACGGCGCCAGCGTCGGTTTCACCGAAATGCTCAAACCGAGTGCGACACCGGCCCAGAGATCCCGACGCGCCAACAGCAGGTGGAGGAACACCAACTCGGCCAGCAGCAGACAGCCGTTGACATTGGTGAAGACCAATGTGTTGGTCACCGTCTCGGAGGCGAACATCGCCAGCAGCAGCGCGGGCGCTGCGATGGAGCCGAGACCGAACTTGAACAGGCGAAGCAGCAGGTACCACGCGAGCAGAATCGCGACGGCGTTGAGCCCGATGAACAGCCAGCGCGACAGCTCGTATTCGATGACCGCCACCGGCGCGATCAGCAGTGTTCCGCTCGGATAGTAGAGATAGTGCGGGTCGACCGACGAGAAGTCGGCGGTGTACAAAGGCCTGCCGTTGAGGAACTCGAACGAGGCGTTGTAGACCGGACGGTAATCGTCGGTGACGAAGCCGTTGATCGCCTTGATGAAGACACGATTCAGCACGGTCATGACCGCGAAGGGCCACAGAGCGAACTTGATCACATCCGCGGTCGTGCGCGCGGTACGGGGCTCGAGCTGTCGGAACAACACTGGGGCACGGTACACCGGATCCGGTAGCGATGGTGTCGCCGGACCCGTCGGACGCGCCGCAACCACCTGGTCGTCCGACCGGGATCAGGCGGGGCAGGCGCCGCCGTCGGCGGGCAATTTCGCCTCGGCGAGGTAGTCGGCGACGGCCTTCTGCGCGCACCCGGAATGGGCGGTGACCGGATGTCCCCACCCCTGCCAGGTCATGGTGGCGTGCCGGGCGCCCGCCGCGCCGAGCGCACCGGTCACCGAGGCCGCGGCTCCGCCCACGATCGGGTCGGCGGCGCCGGCGAACACCAGCACCGGCAGCTCGAGCTCGGTCGGTAGCGGCGGGGCGGTGGAGACCGGCCAGGCCGAGCAGATCATCAGCTCGATCGCGGCGGTCCGGCCGAAAACCGGATATTTGCTCGCCCAAGTTCCGGCGAGCTCGCGCGCCTTGTCCGGCGTCGGCGGCTGCTGGCTGTCGGTGCAGCGGTTGACGAACTCGCCGTCGGAGTTGATCGCGGCGGTTTCGCGGATGACCAGCATGGCCAGTGGTGCGCGATCACCGCGGTCGGCGGCGGCGAGGATGTCGGCCAGCGCGGTCACCCGGCTCGCCTGGTCGCCGCGCGGGCTGGACAGGAAGCCGGTGAGCGCGGTCGAGAGGTCGGCGGCCGAGATATCGCCGAGCGCGCCGGTGGTCGCCTTGTTCATCAGTGCGATGACCGCCGCGCGCGGGTCGGGGCCGAGTGCGCAGTTGGCGGCCTTGCAGCGCTGGGCGAAGGCGGTCAGGGCGGCCTCGGCGCCGGTGACGGCGGCTTCGGCCATCGTGGTCGCGTCCGCGCCGACCGGTTCGGGGGCATCCAGCACGAGCCGGGCCAGGTGGCCGCCGTAGCGGCGGGCATAGCTGAGCGCGACCTTGGCGCCGTTGCCGGTGCCGATCAGGTTGATCTTCTCGACCTGCCACTGCTTGCGCAGCTGCTCGATGTCGTCGGCGGCGTGCGGGGCGTCGAAGGTGCCCTCGTAGGGCTGCAGGAAGTCACGGCAGGCGATGGTCGCGTCCTGGCTGTAGCCGGCGACCGCGCCGACCTGATCGTTGCTGCCCACCCCGAACTGGCCGAGCTCGGCCATCACCGCGCGCAGCTGGGCGGGAATGCAGTCGATGGGCTGGGAGGCGCCGATCCCGCGCCGGTCGACGGCCACGATCGGCTGGGCGGCCAGCAACGCGCTGTTCGGGCCCAGCGCCAGACCCGCCAGTGTCGAGGCCGACGAGCGGTCGGCGCCGGAGGTGAGCACCAGCGGCGCCGCGTCGGCGGGGGTCTGCGGCAGCCGCGCGCGCAGGGCGCCCGCCCGGAACGTGCCGAGCACCGTGCCCGCGGTGTCGATCGGGGTCGCGAAATCGGCGCACTCGAGAACCAGGCCTGCCGGAGCCGCGCCGAAATCGAGCGAACCCAGGGTCGACGCGGTGCAGTCCTTCCAGGCCAGGTCGGTTTTCGGGACTTCGGCCTTGGCGAGATCCGGCACGGCGGGTTCCTCGGTCTGCCCGCCGCCCGCACCGGGGCGCTCGACAGCGACGACGGGCCGATCCGACGGTCCGGCTCCGCAGCCCGCGAGCATGATCGACAGTGTCGCGGCCGTCGCCGCGGCCCGAGTCCAGCGCATGGGCTACACACTGCCAGGTTCGGCGCCAGGTTTCATCGACGGGCCCACCGGGCCAGCACGGTGCCGTCCTCGGCGAGCACCAGCTGCTTGCGGCTCATCGGGGTGTCGAAAGTGCTCGCCGACAGCGAGATTCGCCCACCCGCCCCGCCGACCAGCATCGGCGCGGTGCTCAGGCACAACTCGTCGACCAGATCCGCCTCGGCCAGCTGCCCGAACAGATGCGGCCCGCCCTCGCACAGCACCCGGTGCAGGCCGCGCTCGGCGAACACCCGCACCAGCGCGGACGGCATGATCGCGGCCTCACCGGCCACCACGATCTGCGCGCCCGCCTGCTCGAGCGCGGCGACCTGGTCCTTGTCGGCGTGGGCGGTGGTGATGATCAACGGCGCGACCTCGGCGTCGGTGAAGAACTTCGACGCCGGATCGAGCCGCGCGCTCGCGGTGACCACCGCGATCGGCGGCGGGGTGCCGTCGGCCGATCCGCCGATGCCGTGCTGGAAGTGCGCGCGGCGCCGATCCGGATCCGGATGCGCGCCGCCGTAGTTCTCCGCGCGCACGGTGCCCGCCCCGATGACGATCACCTCCGCCAGTTCACGCAACAGCGTGAACACCCGGTGGTCGGCATCGGTGCCGAGCCCCGCGGACACGCCGTCCACGGTGAACGCGCCGTCGATACTGTTCACGAAGTTGGCCCGCACCCAGGGGCGCTCCAGGTGCCGGGGATAGGCATAGCACCTGGCCAGTGCGTCGTCGTCGAGGTCTGCGAGCTGGGTCACATTGTGGATACGCTGCATAGGAACCGATGCAACCACGTCCGTACGATTCGTTCATGCAAGAACGCCTCGTCGATCGCCATCCGGAGGTCCCGGCCGACCAGCTCGTCGCGCAGATGGTGCCCCCGCCCATGTTCGACGAGGTCAGCTTCGCCTCCTACATTCCCGACCCGAAGGAACCCAGCCAGGCGGCCGCGGTGCATAAGGCCGAGGAATTCGCCGGTCAGGTCGCCAAGATCCACAAGGCCGGATCCAAGAAGAGCCTGTTCGGCAAGAAGAAGGCCGTCACCGGTGCGGGCCTGTATCTCGACGGTGGCTTCGGCGTCGGCAAGACCCACCTGCTCGCCTCGATCTTCCACAGCGCGCCCGCGGCCAAGTCGTTCGGCACCTTCGGTGAGCTGACCAACCTGGTCGGCGCGCTGGGCTTCGTCAACGCCGTCGAGCGCCTCTCCGGCAACAGCCTGCTGTGCATCGACGAGTTCGAGCTCGACGATCCGGGCGACACCACCATGGTCTCGCGCCTGCTCACCGAGCTCTCCGCCGCGGGCGTCTCCATCGCGGCCACCTCGAACACGCTGCCCAGCCAGCTCGGCGAGGGTCGTTTCGCCGCACAGGATTTCCTGCGCGAGATCAAGAAGCTCGGCTCCATCTTCGAGCCGGTGCGCGTCGACGGTCCCGACTACCGCCACCGCGACCTGCCGCCCGCCCCCGAGCCGACCTCGCCCGACATCCTGGCCGAACGGGCCGCCACCACGTCGGGTTCCACCCTCGACGACTACGACGCGCTGCTGAAGCACCTGAGCACGCTGCACCCGTCGAAGTACGGCGCGCTGATCAACGGGGTGTCCTCGGTGTTCATCTCCGGCGTGCACCCGGTGACCGACCAGGCCGTCGCCCTGCGCATCGTCGTACTCGCCGACCGCCTCTACGACGCCAGCATCCCGGTGACCGTCTCGGGCGCCAAACTCGACGAGATCTTCTCCCAGGAGATGCTCGACGGCGGCTACCGCAAGAAGTACCTGCGCGCGATCTCGCGTCTGCTGGCGCTTTCGCGCTTCGAGGCCGCCGCCGCGTAGGCCGCGGGCGCCGGGTACGTTCTGCCGTGACCGTGACCCGGCGTCGTCGAAGGAGTTCCCCGTGACCCGTAGTCGTGCCGCGCGCGCGAGTCTGGCCGCCGCGACCGGAGTGGCGGTGCTGCTCGGACCGGTCGTCGGCCAGGCCGTCGCGGCGCCCGCGCCCAGCAGTGACACCGGGACCGTCGATCGGCTGATCGGCCTGTCCGGGGTGCAGAACGCCAGGGACGCGGGCGGTTACCGCACCACCGACGGGCGCTGGGTCCGCACCGGGCTGGTGTTCCGCTCCGGCGCGCTGGACAAGGCGACTCCCGATGACCTGGCCCGGCTGAGCGCGCTCGGCGTGCGCGTCGTCGACGATCTGCGGACCGGCTACGAACGCGACCTCGCCGCCGACCGGCTCCCCGCCGGCGCGACCGGCAACGCCTACGACGTGATCGGCCAGGCACCGCCGCTGGTCCTGGCAGGCGCCCTGTTCGGCGGCGAAGGCATGTACCGGGCGTTCATCACCGCTCCCGGCGCGAACCAGGCGTTCGCCGCGGTGCTGCGCGACATCATCGCCGCCGACGGCGCGGGCGTGCTGTATCACTGCAGCGCGGGCAAGGACCGCACCGGCTGGACCTCGGCGGTCCTGCTGACGCTGCTCGGCGTCGACCGCGACACCGTCACCGCCGACTACCTGGCCTCCAACACCTACCGCAACGCGTCGCCCGCCGACCCGCTCAACGGCGTGCAGCAGAGCTGGCTCGACGCGGCCTTCGACCAGGCGACCCAGTCCTATGGCAGCTTCGGCAGCTATGTGCGCGACGGTCTCGGCCTGACCGGCGCGGAGGTCGCCGCGCTGCGATCCGCGCTGCTCAGCTGAGCCTCACAGAGCCCGCTCGAACACATAGTCGGCGTGCACCTGATTGCCGACGGTATTGGTCTTGGTGCCCACCCGCACGAATCCGTGCTTGGCGTAGAAGTTCTGCGCGCGCTCGTTGACCTGGTTGACGCCCAGCCACACCGCGGTCGCACCCGACTCGCGCGCCGTGGCGACCGCCGCCTCCATCAACGCAGCGGACACGCCGCTGCCGTGATGACCCGGCAGCACATACATCTTGCTCAGCTCGACCACCGCGCCCGCGCTCACCTGGGCCGCGACCTCGGGATCGCGCGGCCTGCCCGCGACGAGCATGGCGTAGCCGACGATCTCGTCGCCTTCGACCGCCTTGAGCACGATCCGGTCCGGGTCCGACAGGTATTCGCCGAACCGTTCCCCCGAGAGCATCTGGTCCAGGAAGATCTCGATGTCGCTCTGGGTGGCCTCCGGGGGACAGGCCAGCGGAAAGGTGGCCGCGGCGACATCGCTGAGCTCCTCGGCATCCCAGAGCCCGGCCCGATCGACGACGACGGAACTGTTGGTCATCTTTCCAGTACAGCACGGGTCGGCCCGGCGGCGGTGGCAGGTTGACCGCCGTGCCGAGTACTCTCCTCGCCATGACGAGCGGTAGCCGCATCGGGATCGTCGGTGCGGGAGTTGCGGGTTTGGCCTGCGCGAAAGTGTTGAGTCGGGCGGGATTCCCGGTCGAGGTGTTCGACCGGGCCCCTGATGTCGGAGGTGTGTGGAGCGCCACCCGTCGCTATCCGGGTCTGCGCGCGCAGAACAGCAAATTCACGTACCACTTCAGCGATCACCCGATGCCGGAGGACTTTCCCCGCTGGCCCGACGGCCAGCAGATGCAGGCCTACCTCGCCGGGTATGTGCACGAGTTCGGCCTGGCCGAGCACCTGCGCCTCGGCACCGAGGTGATCGCCGCCGACCCGGTCGACAGCGGCTGGCTGCTCGAGGTCCGCGACGAGAACGGCGTGCGACGCACCTCCTGCGATCACCTGATCGTCGCCAACGGCGTGTTCAGCGATCCGGTGATGCCCGCGCTGTCCGGCGCGTCGGCGTTCCGCGCCGCGGGCGGGCGGCTGTGCCACGTCTCGGAGTTCCACGACCTCGAACAGGTGCGTGACCGCTCCGTGGTCGTCATCGGCTACGGCCAGTCGGCCACCGATGTCGCCGAGGCGATCAGCCACTTCGCCGACGACACCAGCGTGGTCGCGCGCAAGCTCACCTGGAAGATGCCGCGCACGTTCGGCGCGGGCGTCGACTACGAGCGCATGCTGCTGACCAGGATGGGCGAGGCGCACTTCCGGTCGAGGGAACCGCGCCGGGCCGAACGCCTGCTCGACCGGCTCAGCCTGCGCGAGGCCAACATGGACCTGCTGCAGGAACGGGTGACCCGCAAGCTGCGGCTGCGCGAGCTCGGCCTGCTGCCGGAGGGCAAATTCGAGGACATCGCCACCAGCAGTGCGAGCCTGGCGACCGAGGGCTTCGCCGAACAGGTCGACGCGGGCCGGATCACCGTGCACCGCGATACCGACGTCACCGATCTGATCGGCGGGCAGCACGGTCCCGCGGTGCGCCTGTCCGACGGCACACTCAAGCTGGCCGAGATCGTCGTGTGCGCCACCGGATACCGACAGGAGGTGCCGTTCCTGACCCCGTTCGTGCGGCGCAGCCTCACCGACGAGGTCGGCGACTTCCGGCTCTACCGCAACATCCTGCCGGTCGAGATCCCCAACCTGACCTTCGCGGGCTACAACAACTCGAACGTGAGCACCCTCAACGCGGAGGTCGGCGCGCACTGGATCGCCGGACTGCTCACCGGGAAGTTCGTGCCGCCCATGCCCGAGCAGATGAACTCCGAGATCGACGAGCGGCTGTCCTGGTCGCGGGAACGCACCGACGGCAACCACGCCCACGGCGCGACGGTGATCCCGTTCTCGCTGAGCAATATCGACGAGATGCTCGACGACCTGCGCACACCGCTGCCGTTGACAAGCAGGCTGGCGCAGTGGGTGCGTCCCGTGCGGCCCGCCTCCTACCGCCGGGTCCTGCGCGATCGCCCGCTGCCCGTTCCCGCGGCGCCGGCGCCGATTGCCGAGGGATAGCCGACACGCCGGAGCGCCCTCGCCGCAACACTTGGCGGCGATCATCGCGTTGGTGATAATCCTGGCGTGGATGCGCTGGATCTGAACCTGCTGCTCGCCCTGGACGCGCTGCTCGACACCAACAGCGTGACCGAGGCGGCCCGGCGTCTACACACGTCGACCTCGGCGATGAGCCGCACCCTCACCCGATTGCGTGCCGTGCTGGGCGACCCGCTGCTCGTACGCTCCGGCAGGCAGCTGGTACCGACACCCCGCGCCCTGGAGTTGCGCCACGATGTCGCGGGCCTGGTCGACCAGGCGCGGTTGCTGCTGACCACCCGCGACGGGAACGAGGCAGGCCGTCATCGGGATTTCGTTGTCCGCGTGGCCGATTCGGTGGTCGCGCGACTGACCGGTCCACTGCTGGCCGCGGTCCGTGCCCAGCTACCCGGCGTGACGGTGCGCCTGCTGGCGGCCGACGCGGGCGACGCCGCGGTCGCCCTGCGGGACGGACGCGTCGACGTCGAGGTCGGCATGATCGGCCAGACCGATCCCGAAACCGTCGTCAAGCGTCTGTTCGCCGACCGCTGGGTCGGCGTCGCCGCCGCGGGCCACCCGTTCGGCGCCGACCGGCCCACCGTCGCCGCCTACGCCTCCGCCCAGCACCTGGAAGTCTCGGCCACCGGCCGGACCCACAGCCCCATCGACGACCGGCTGGCGCTGCACGGCCGCACCCGCCGTGTGCTCGCCACGGTGCCCGACCTGGCCACCGCCCTGTTCACCGTCGGCTCGACCGAACTGGTCTGTCCCGTACCGGAACTCCTGTCCCGGCCCGCCCGCACCGCCCTCGGCCTGACCATGTTCGAAATCCCCCTCCCACTGCCTGCCCCCGTCGTCGCGATGGCCTGGCACCCGCGCAACACCGCCGACGCAGGCCACCGTGCCCTGCGTGATCTCATCGGCGCCGTCCTCCACGACACACCTGACCAGGCGCGGGTAGCGGCACCCGCCTAGCCCGCCTCCGTCGTCGGCGGCCCGAACGCGTCCCGCCGCCCCGGCGGCAACCCGGCCGACCGCTTCAATTCGTCGAGCATCGCCTGCAACTTGTCGACATGCGCGCGCTCGATATCGAACGCCCGGAATGTCCCGGTCACGGTGAGCCCCGCGGCATCGGTAGCGGTCGGCGGAGCCGGATCGGTGACCACTCGGTCGAGCGGACTCGTCACCGGCGCAACATCACCCGCGCTCGTCGGCGCCCCGAAATCGGACTGCGTGCCGTGGTCCAGGGCGGGATCGAAGGACGCGGGCCCACGACCGTCGGCGAAACCATTCGAATTCGCCGATCCGCCGAAATCGGCGGGCGCGCCGTGAGTGAGCTCGCCGCGGCCGTTGGTGGAAGCGCCGAGATTCTGCGATGTGCCGAACTCCGTGGCTGTGTGGAGGGTGTGCTCGTCGCGGCCGTTGGTAGAAGCGTTGCCACCGGCGGGTGTGCCGAGGTCGGGGGAGTTGCCGTGGGGGAGAGCGGGATCAAGGCTCGGGGTCGCGGCGTCGAAACCGTTGGTGCCGGTATCGGCGTGGCTCTTGGGCGCGGATAGGCGGGCCGGTGGGCCTGCGGGGGTGGGCGCTTCGTCACCGGACGGGGTGGTGGTGAGGCGCTCGCGGGGAGTGAAGTCGTCGAAGATCGACTCGGTGCGGTGCGGGGAGTCGCCGCCGGTGAAACCGTTGCGGGCGTGCCCGTTCCGGCTCGGGGTCGGGAGGGTCGCGTCCTCGTCGGTGAATGTCCAGTGGATGCCGTTGGCGGTGGAACCCGAGGTGGGGGTCGGCGTCGCGGTGACCGGCACACCGAATCCGTTGGCCGAGTAGCCGTTCGCCGCGGGCCCGGTGCGGCCGCCTGCGGTGAGACCGGACGACCGCGGGTCAGTCACGGCCCGGCTCGTATCGCCCCCGGTGGCGTCGATACCGGTGCTGGACAGAGCCTCCGGCGCACCGGGCCGCGCTCCGGCATCCCCGACCGATGCAGCCGTACCTTCGGCGGGCCTACCCACCGGCTGCGCCCGCTCGACCCCGGGGCGTTGTCCGATATCGGCCCGCCCCTCCGGCATCGCATTCATGGCAGCGGTATTCGCCTGATCTCCGGTGATGCCGGACAGCGTCACGTCGCCACCGCGCACGACGTCACCGACCTCCGCGCTGCCCGGAAGCGAGGAGGATCCGAGCGTCGCCGAATCGTCGGACCGCGTTCCCGAGGATGCGCCGTCACGCCCGAGCACCGAGTTCGATCCGGCACCTTCACCGGAGTCGGCATTCCGCCCCGCCCGGTCCGTCCAGCCACCCTGACCGGACCCATTGCTCGACAACCGCTGCGTGACTTGCCATTCGAGAGACTGGATCACACTGTCATCCGCGCGCACCGCACCCTGATGTCCGCTTCCCGTCACCGACTGCGCGGCAACGCGGCTGGGCACGGTGATCTCGGCATCGTCGGATCCCCGTCCACCAGCCGCCGGATCACTCTCAGCCACTCCGATGTCGTCCCCCGATATCGAATTCGATGTACCGCCTGCTGCGGTGGCAACAGGCGCGGATTCCGCTCCGCCGGCTACGGCCGGTTGTGTGCCGCCGTCCTGCGCCGGCACCGCATCGCGGGCGGGGGTAGACACCGCCTCGCCGACCTGGGGCGCCGCAGGGTTCAGCGGCCGTGCCTCGAGCGGCTCGGCGCCGTCGATCGTTGCAACGCCATTCACTGTTCCTGCGCCGTTGGCAGCCTGCGTAGTGCGCAGGGGCGCCGCGCCGTTCGGGGCCTGAGCGCCGTTCGACGCTGCGCCGTTCAGTGTGGGGCGCTCCTCTGCCCGTGCACCGTTCACGGCCGCGTCCGCCGACCGTGCTCCATTCAGTCGCTGCGCGCGGTCGATCGGCTGCGCGCCGTTCACCGTGACGGGCGTCCCGTTCTGCGTGCGCGCCTCGGCACTGTCGTCCGACACCGAAACGCCACGAGAAGCCGTGTCGACGGCCGACACGGTCGACACCCGGCCGGTGGGCGGCACCGTCGAGCCGCCTGCGGAACCCTCCGCCTGCACGGCGACGCGACCGGGACGCGACTGGGCCTCCGGCGCCGTGAACGGCGACCGCGGAGCACCCTCGGACCCCAGCAGTGCCGCGACCTCACCGGCCGACTCGAACGCGGCCGAGGGCCGGGGAACCGGGGCGACGGTGATCGGCCAGGTCGGATCGCCGAGGTGATCGGTGCGGGAGTTGCGGCGCTCCAGCGGGGGCCGCACGGCGCGGTCCGGCTCGGCCGCCCCCTCGTCCAGATCGGCGGCCGCCCGCTCGGCGGCTTCCGCGGCCTCCCGGACTTCCCGCCGACTGCGCGTCCCGCGACCCGCCCGCGGCGGCGCCTGCTCGGCTTCTCCGCCGTCGAGTGCGTCCAACCGGGAACTCAGCCGCGAAATGTCCTGTGACGCATGGAATGCCCAGGATTCGAGCCTGCGGATCCTGGTCTGGTCGGGGATGTCCTCGTCGGCGGGGAAGGGCGGAACTTCCTGCTGCACCCGGGCGGCGACGATATCGAGCTTGTCACTGACCTCACGCAGCGCCGCGGCGATACTCGCCAGCATCGACCCGATGGATTCGTCGTGCTCAGCGTGGTTCATGCACACCCTACTTCCCGTGCTCGGCGAGCGTGCCCGCCCCGGCCGCAGCGATCATATCCACCGGCGGCCCCGATCGTGTCCTCGCGATGTCCCGGTGACCGGATCGGCGACGCGCCGAACCGATCGGTAATCAGGATGAAACGGACGGGCAACAGGCCCGGTCTGTGTATCGAAATGATCAAGATCTCGGCGACGTTCTGCGACGTTGGCACAATGAAATAGCTTGATATACAAGCAGAGTCGCTGGTGTGATCTCGATCACCGGCCGGTGACGCACCCGAGCGCGGGTCAAGGGGGCTGGCGGCATGTCGGCGGCTGCGTCAACCTGGAGAGCAGGGCGTGGGCGCGGGCACACGTCAGGGTGCCCGGTGAGGGAGTGATGGTGTGAGGACGAAGCGGCGAAGTGACACCCAAGTGGTGTGCGGACGACGGGCGCTGCTCGACGAACTCGGCATCTCCGAGGGCACCAGGCGCGCGGCACCCGAACGAACCGGGTATGGGTGTGGTTGCCCCGAATGTGTGGCGACGCAGTGGAATACCCAGCGACTCGAACACTGGATCTGCGGCAGGCTGACGGCGGCGGGCGCCGACGAGGCCGAGGTGGACGCCAGGATCGGCGACATTCCCGTGGACATCTACTGGCGTCGCGGCGACCGCCGCTGCGTCGTCGAGGTGCACAGCGGCCCGCTCGACATCACCGCGGCCAGAGCGCACCGAAAACGACTGCAGGCCGCCGGAATCGATGACGTGCTGTGGGTGTGCCCGCAGGGCTACTGGGTGCCGCTGGTCCCCGCGGTCGGCATCGCCGACTTCGCGCCCGCGGCCGCCGACTACCGGATCGACCAGGGCATCCTCGCCGCCGGCGAGACGGGTTTCGCCGCGCCGACGCGGGCGAGCTGGGAATTGCGTGACTTCCTCGAGGGCTGGGTAACCGGCGAGATGCATTGGGGTCATGCGGATCTGACGACAGGAGGGTGGGCCGAGGTGGACACCTGGGAACGGCATACCGCGGCGCAGGCCGCCATGATCGAGCATCAGCGCAGGGAGCTGCGTGATCAGCGGGTGGAGCTGGCGGTGTCACGCCAGACCGTGCGGGACAAGCAGAAGCTGGTCACCCGCCTGCACCACCGGATCGACCGCGCGGGCGTGAACGCCGACGCCGAGGCCATCACCCTGGCCGGGGTGCGCAGCGAACTCGTCGCCCAGCAGCGGATCGCGATGGGCTTGCGCGCGACGATCGGGCGGATGGATCGCACGATCAATCAGTGGCAGTGGCTCACCTGCTGCGCGATGTTGCTGGTGATCACGGTGATGGCGGGCGCGATGGTGACGCGCTGAGCCGCAGGGGCGTGCGGTCCCATTGCCAGTCGTTGCGCAGCACGAGCCCGGCCAGGTCGAGTAGTTCCAGACCGGTCTCGGCGCGCACGGCTGTCAGCGCGCGCCCATCGTAGGGACCTCGCGCCAGATCGGCGGCGATGCGTGCCTCGATCGCCGGGTCGATCGTGCGCGCGCGCAGCCGCGCTGGGTCGAGGGCGCTGCCGGTCCAGGTCAGCCAGCCCCAGCCGTGCTCGTGGGCGTAGGCGCGACCCAGTTCGCTCTGGATTCTGGTGTGGTGGAAGGCGATCCGGCCCAGTGGGATGACGTCGACGAGCACGATCCGGCCGTCGGTGAGCTGGGCGGCGACCGCCGGATAGTGCACGTGGTCCTCGCCGGCGAAGCGGTAGGTGAGCGCGGTCGGCTCCTCTTGGAACGCGGTCGCCAGCGGGTCCGCGTCGAGGGTTCGCAGCAGGCGCGCCGCCAGGGCGGAGTCGTAGGCGACGTCGCGTCCGACGGTGGCGAGGTAGAAGCGGCCGCGTCCCTCGTCGTCACCGTCGGCGACCCGGGCCGACGCGGTCGGCAGGGGAGCCGGGGCACCGGTGGACCACTCGACGTCGTCGAGCAGCGGCCCCAGCTCGCCTGCCTCGTCGAGCGGCTGCAGTTTGGCCAGGATGCTGGCGGTCTTCTTCTGCCAGCCCAGGATTCGCTGCATCACGTACCCGGCGACGCGCTTGGCGTCGGCCTGGTCGTGCCCGGCCAGGCGCAGCTTCAGATACGACCATTCCATCGCCACCAGATCGGTGTCGGTGGCATAGGTCTCGGCGAGCAGTTCCCGCACCAGGCGCAGATCACCCGCGTCACGCGGATACCGGTGCCCGAACACCTCGGCGCAGCGATGCCCGGAGCGGGCCGCTTCCCGCACGATCTGCCCGATCGCCTTGGCATAGAGCTGGCGGACCCGGTCGCGAGCCAGGTCGTAGCGGGCGCCGATGCGGGTGAGGGTTTCCGGGCGCTGCCCGCCGATGCCCAGGCGCAGGGCGACGATCCGCGCGTCCCTGGCGGCGCGCTCGGCGTGCTCGGTGAGCAGTTCGGCCACCAGCTCGTCCAGTTCCTCGAGCTCGAAGGAGACATCGGCGGCGATGTCGTGGTCGATTTCCCGCCCGCTCCCGGCACTCAACTGGGCAACCTCCCGCTCGGCTCGCTGTGTCGGGTCAGCGTAGCCGGGGCCACCGACAGCGCCCGGCTAGAGCGCGGTGATGTATTCGCCGTAGAACAGGCACAGCCCGATGGCCGACGCGATGCCGCCCAGCACCCAGAACCGGATGATCACCGCCGTCTCGGGCCAGTTGTTCAGTTCGAAGTGATGATGGAACGGCGCCATCCGGAACAGCCGCGTGTGGGTGGTGCGGAAGACTACGATCTGCAGCAGCACCGACAGGATCTCCGCGACGAACAGCGCGCCGAGCACCACCGCGAGCAGTTCGGTGCGGCTGGTGATCGACAGCCCCGCCACCAGCCCGCCCAGCCCGAGCGAGCCGGTGTCGCCCATGAAGATCTTCGCGGGCGCCGCGTTCCACCACAGGAATCCGATGCAGGCGCCCGCCGCGGCCGCGCTGACCACCGCCAGGTCGAGAGGGTCGCGCACGGTGTAGCAACCCCGGCCGGGACTGAGCTCACACGAGTTCTCGAACTGCCACAGCGTGATCACCACGTACGCGCCGAGAGTCAGGCTCATCGATCCCGCCGCCAGCCCGTCGAGTCCGTCGGTGATGTTGACCGCGTTCGACCAGGCCACCACCAGCAGGCAGATGAACGCGATGAAGATCAGCGAGCCGAAGGCGATGGTGTTGATGTCGCGGACATAGGAGAGGTTGTTCCCGGCCGGTGTCAGCCCGGTGGCGCCGGGGAACCGCAGCGCCAGCACCGCGAACACGACCGCGGCGCCGATCTGCCCGAGATACTTACCCGCCGCGGTCAACCCGAGATTGCGATGCTTGCGGAGCTTGATCGAATCGTCGAGGAAGCCGACCATTCCCAGCGCAGAAGCCAGCAACAGCACCAGCACGCCGGACGCGCTGGGTCCCGGTGCGTCCCACAGCAATCCGATCAGGTGCGACCCGAGGAACCCGGCCCACACACCCGCGCCGATCGCCAGCCCACCCATCGTCGGCGTGCCGCGTTTGGCGTGGTGACTGGCAGGCCCGTCGATCCGGATCTCCTGCCCGAACCCGCGCCGCGCGAACACCCGGATCAGCACAGGGGTGAGGGTGATGGTGACGAACAGGGAGATCCCCGCCGACAACAGGATCTGCCTCAACTGCACCCTCCAAACCGCCGGTCCGCGCCACCATTGACCGGCCCGGCGACGCCGAGTGCCGATCCTAGGGGAGCGTCGACGGAATCCGGGCCGTGAGTGACCTGGGTTACATCTATGCCCGGCGCCGGCGACCGGGAAACGCAAGAAGGCCCCGGTCGAAACCGGGGCCTTCCTGTGGTGCGCGATACTGGGATTGAACCAGTGACCTCTTCCGTGTCAGGGAAGCGCTCTCCCGCTGAGCTAATCGCGCGAGGTGGAGACGGGAATCGAACCCGTGTGCACGGCTTTGCAGGCCGTTGCCTCACCACTCGGCCACTCCACCGCGCAAAGGAGGATGGCATCTTGCTTAGTTGCCTAACCTACCTCTCGAGCGGATGACGGGATTTGAACCCGCGACCCTCACCTTGGCAAGGTGATGCGCTACCACTGCGCTACATCCGCATTCACACTTCCGGAGGCAGTCGGCCTGTCGGCTTGGCTGCTCTCCGTGGTGCGAGGAAAACATTAGCCGACGGTCGGCGCAGACTACAAATCGCCTGGTAGATGGGCCTAAATGTGAATTACAGGCGTGTTGTTCGGATGGTCGATAGGGGAGTGTGGGCGGCGTAGAGGCCTCGCGTCGTCCGTGCCGGCAACGATGGAAGGGCTGGTCTTGCCCGGGGCGGTCTGTCGCAGGAGCATGAAACAACGTAGATATGCGCATTGAAATATATGTCAACCGTCGACCCGCCGTCGACCCGCCCACGCACGCGGCGCCCCACAGAAAAGGCTGAGGAACCCGAAGCCCCCGTTCACAAGGCGATTTGGTGTCACCCGGGTCCGCCGTGCTAATGTTCCATCTCGTTCGAGAGGCTCTCCGAAGCCCCTCGGCACGGTGTTCGGTCCCATAGCTCAGCGGGAGAGCGTCCGCCTCACACGCGGAAGGTCGCTGGTTCGAAACCAGCTGGGACCACACATAATGGCTGGTCAGACATGGTTTTCATGTCGACCAGCCATTTTTCGTGCCTACTGCGTGCAATCGCTACCTATGAACCCGATGCAGACGTTGGTCGGCATAGTCTGCGGCGGGAGCGGGTGCTGAACAATCAGGGTGCCGTCGGGGGTGAGGACGCTAGGCAGCCCGACTGCGCCGCGGAGATCTCCAGCAGCCGGTCGACCGCCTGGGCCGGGACCCACGCGGTGGCGGTGCCGGACCACGCCGACCCCGTCCACGCGCCGTGTGCCGGCGGCGATCCTCGCTAGCCCGGCTCGGTGGTGGGCGGAGCACTGGGCGGCCGTGCGTCGGGAGCGGCTCGAACACGGTCCGCCGGGTGCGCTGCCCGCCACTGACTGGGACTGTGGCCGAAGCGGGTTCGGAACCAGCGCGAGAAATTGCCCGGCGAGGAGAAGGCGAGCAGATCGGCGATCTCGGTGAGTGCGTGGCGGCGGCTGGCGACCATGTGCTCGGCGAGGTCGGCTCGGGTGGAATCGACAAGAGACGTGAACGTCTCGCCCTCGGCGGCGAGGCGGCGGTGGATGGTGCGCCGGTCGACGCCGAGGCTGCGGGCGATCTGATCGACCGAGCATCGTCCGGTCGGCAGGAGTAGTTCGATCAGGTCCCGAACGCGTTCGGAGGTCGTCGTGTTCGGTGTGGCCCGAGGCGCGTTGACGATTTGCTGCGCGTAGGTACGCAGCTGCGGGTCGGCCATGGCGTTGGGTGCGTCGAGATCGGTGGTGTAGACGAGGATTCCGTTGAAGTCCTGGTCGAAATCGACGTGCGGTCCGAGGATGCGGTGGTGGGTGCGGCGGTCGAGGGGTGCGGGGTGGGCGAAGCGGACTTCCAGCGGTTGCCAGGTGGGTCCGAGGAATCCACGCATCAGGCCGTGCAGGACGCCGACGGCCAGTTCGATCGCCTGTCGGCTTTCGCCCGGCCCACCCAGATCCAGACTCAACCGGAGAGTGGCGATGTCGTTGTGCTCGGTGAGCCGGGTGTGCAGTGATTCGTTGAACATGTGCTCGTAGCGGGTCATGGTCCGCAGTGCGCTGCGGACGTCGGGCTCCTCGCGGATGACCATGCTGAGCGGGCCGAGATTGGCGAAGCGCCGCCGTTCGGCCAGCCGTAGGCCGAAGTCCTCATGCCCCGAGTCGGCGGCGGAGCGTTCGAGCAGATCGGCGACAGAGGCAGCGGGGACCCAGCGGTCCTGTGCGCTGAGGCCGGCGGGATCCAGCCCGGCGGCGCGGATCAGGGCGACCGGATCGAGCCCCAGTGAGCGGCTGAGCTCGACATATCCGTGGATTGCCGCGTAGCGGGCGAGTGGCTTCATCGGCATCCCTCTATGTCCCGAAATGAACATCAATATGTCCCTCCAGGATAAGCACAGGGGAGTCATCTGGAATACGGTGGTTCCCATCACAGTGTTGGTGATCAGCGCATGAGGCAACCGCGAGTGGGTGAACTTCCACGGCGCGACCTCCCGCTGACAGCACGCGATCCATGGAACCGGCACGGCTGCTGCCGCGGTGCGACGGCACATCCGGGCCCGGATTCTGCGTTCGAAATTCGAGGAGATCTGTTGTGGCACAAGCTATTCGCTTCTACGAAGTAGGTGGCCCTGAGGTTTTGCGCCGGGAGGACGTCGAGGTGGGCGACCCAGGTCCCGGCGAGGTGCGGATCCGGCACGAGGCTGTCGGACTGAACTTCGCCGACACCTATTTCCGCACCGGTCTCTACCCGGCGCCGCTGCCCGCGGGGATGGGTGTCGAGGCGGCCGGGGTGATCGAGGCCGTCGGCCCGGAGGTCACCGGCTTCGCGGCGGGGGATCGGGTCACCTACACCGGTAGCCCGCTCGGCGCCTACAGCACCGAACGGGTGATGCCGGCCGAGCATCTGATCGCCCTGCCGGACGGGATCGGCTTCGACACCGCCGCATCGATGACGATGCGTGGTCTGACCGCCGCCTACCTGTTGCGTCGCATCCATCCGCTGCGCGCGGGCGATACCGTGCTGCTCCACGCAGCGGCAGGTGGCGTCGGACTGATCTTCGCGCAGTGGGCGAAATTGCTGGGGCTCACCGTGATCGGCACGGTCTCCAGCGAGGAGAAGGCCGAGATCGCCCGGGCCAACGGATGCGATCACGTCGTGATCTACACCCGCGAGGACGTCGCCACGCGGGTGCGCGAGATCACCGGCGGTGCGGGCGTACCGGTCGTCTACGACAGCATCGGCAAGACCACCTTCGACACGTCGCTGGACTCGCTGGCGCGGCGCGGGCTGCTGGTGTGCTTCGGCACCGCTTCCGGTCCGACGCCGCCCATCAACGCCATGCAGCTGGCGATCAAGGGCTCGCTGTTCGTGACCCGTCCCGCACTCGCCGATTACATCGCCGATCCCGCGGAGCGCGCCGAGCTGGCGGGTGAGTTGTTCGCGCATGTGCTGGCCGGTCGCATCCGGAGCGAGATCAACCAGCGCTACAAGCTTTCCGACGCGGTGCAAGCCCACCGAGACATGGAGTCGGGTCGCAGCATCGGTTCCTCGGTCTTCACTCTCTGATCCCGGCGACACCACTGGAGGACAACGATGACAACGATTGCCAGATCGATCACCGCCACGCCGCTCACCTGTTCGATCGGTGCGGAACTGGGGAATGTGGACCTCGCTCAGGTCGCCGCCGACGATTCCCTCTTCGCTGAATTGCGCGCGCTGCTGCTCGAATACAAGGTGTTGTTCGTTCGCGATCAGAACATCACCCGCGCCGAACATGTCGCCCTGGCGCAGCGATTCGGTCCGCTGGAAGATCATCCGGTGCTCGGCAGCGACCCGGACAACCCCGGGCTGGTGCGCATCTACAAGGACCTCGACAGTCAGCCCGAGCATTACGAGAATTCCTTCCACTGTGATGCCACCTGGCGGGACAACCCGTCGATGGGTTCGGTCCTGCGCTGCGTGCAGACTCCGCCGGTCGGCGGCGACACCATCTGGGTGAACATGGCCGAGGCGTACCGGCGTCTGCCCGAGCGGGTGAAGGCCCGGATCGAGGGCCTGCGGGCGCGCCACAGCATCGAGGCGAGTTTCGGTGCGGCGATGCCGGAGGAACAGCGGCACGATCTCGCCCGTCGTTATCCCGACGCCGAGCACCCGGTGGTACGTACCCATCCGGAAACCGGTGAGCGCGTGCTGTTCGTCAATTCCTTCACCACGCACCTGGTCAATTACCACACGCCCGAAAACGTGCGTTTCGGCGCGGACTACGCGCCCGGGGCGGCCGATTTGCTGCATTACCTGATCCGGCAGGCGGCCGTTCCGGAATTCCAGGTCCGCTGGCGCTGGACGGAGAACAGTTTCGCGATCTGGGACAACCGGTGCACCCAGCATTACGCCGTGCAAGATTACTGGCCCGCGGTCCGCAAGATGGAGCGCGCGGGCATCGTCGGCGACAAACCGTTCTGAGAATTCCTTTTCCCTCCACGAATGTTCGACACCGATCGGAGAAAATTATGCATTTCCACGACGATGCGCTGTTCCCGGAGAACCAGGACAAACTGGTCATCACCTGCGCGCCGTATGGTCCGGAGTGGGAGCCCGACGACTTCCGTGAGGACCTGCCGCTGACCATCGAGCAGCACGTGCAGCAGGCGGTGGACTGCTACGAGGCAGGCGCCTCGGTCCTGCACATCCACGTCCGCGAGCTCGACGGCAAGGGATCCAAGCGGCTGTCGAAGTTCAACGAGCTGCTGAGCGGGCTGCGCGAGGCCGTGCCGGACATGATCCTGCAGGTCGGCGGGTCGATCTCGTTCGCCCCGGAAGGCGAAGGGACCGACGCGAAGTGGCTTTCCGACGACACCAGGCACATGCTCGCCGAGCTGGACCCGAAGCCGGACCAGGTGACCATCGCGATCAACACCAGCCAGATGAACATCGTCGAGCTGATGACCGACGACGACATCGCCGGCACCTCGTTCCAGCGCCCGGAGCTCTACGACACCTACCGCGAAATGACCGTGCCCGCCGGCCCGGGGTGGGTCGAAGAGCACCTGCGCCGGCTCACTGCCAATGGCATCCAGCCACACTTCCAGCTCTCCAGCATTCCGCAGCTCGAGACTGTCGAACGGCTGATCCGGCGGGGCAAGTACATGGGCCCCCTCAATCTCACCTGGGTGGGCATCGGCGGCGGGTTCGACGGCCCGAACCCCTACAACATCATGAACTTCATCCAGCGGGTTCCCGATGGCGCGTGCCTGACTCTGGAGACGTTGATGCGCAGCGTGCTGCCGGTGAACACGATGGCGATCGCGTTCGGCCTGCATCCGCGCTGCGGCAACGAGGACACCCTGTGGGGCCGCAAGGGCGAGAAGATCAAGTCGGCAGATCAGGTCAAGCAGCTGGCGCGGATCGCCGAGGAACTGGGCCGCGGTGTCGCCGACGGCAAGGAAGCCCGTGACATCTACCGGATCGGCGAGCAGTACTCGAGCGTCGACGAGACTCTCGCCAAGCTCGGCTACGCCCCCAACCGCAAGCCCGGCCAGGTCGGCTTCACCCAGCACGCCTGAGCTGTCGGCGACGGGCGGGTGCGTCCCGCCTGCCCGTTCGCCGCCCGCCGTCGCCGCGCGGCGACGGCGTCTTACTCATCAGCTCCGGTGCGTCGCCCACCGTCTAGGCGCACCGGTCACGTAGGAGCACCGATGAAGTTGCACACTACCGTCGCCGGGGCGGCCGACCACACGGTCGCCGCCCCGGTCGAGGCGGATCGAAATCCCGGACCTCGTCGGCGCTACCCGTGGGTCGTCTTCCTACTGGCCTTCGGCCTGCTATTGGCCGACTACATGTCCAGGCAGGTGCTGAGCGCGGTCTTTCCCTTCCTGAAAACCGAATGGGCACTGTCGGATTCGAAGCTGGCCGCGCTCACGAGTGTGGTCGCGCTCATGGTCGGCATTCTGACCCTGCCTTTGTCGGTGCTGGCCGACCGGTGGGGGCGGGTGCGCAGTCTGGTCCTGATGGCGGTGCTGTGGAGCGCCGCGACACTACTGTGCGCCGTGGCGGCGAACTACGAGCAGATGCTGGCCGCCCGATTCCTTGTCGGCGTCGGCGAGGCCGCCTACGGCAGCGTCGGAATCGCCGTGGTGCTCGGTGTTTTCGCCCCCCGGATGCATGCCGCGCTGAGCGGTGCGTTCATGGCGGGCGGTTCGTTCGGATCCGTTCTCGGTGTCGGCCTGGGTGGCGTGATCGCCGTCCAGTTCGGATGGCGCTGGTCGTTCGCCGCCATGGCGATCATCGGCCTGCTGTTGGCCGCCCTGTTCAGTGTGGTCGTGAGCGAGGTGAAACTCGCCAGGAACGCGGCCGATCAGCAGAGTGACGCAGGGCCACACGGCGCGGGTTTCCGCGCCCCGGTGTCGACGCTGTTCACCAACCCGTCGGTAGTGTGCGCCTACGTCGGCAGCGGCTTCCAGATCTTCACGGCCGCGGTGCTCCTGTCGTGGATGCCGAGCTTCTTCAACCGCAACTACGATCTGGCGCCGGACCGGGCCGGCGCGGTCGCCTCGGTATTCGTCCTGCTCGTCGGCTCCGGAATGGTGTGCTGCGGCATGATCACCGACCGGGTCAGCCGGGTCGACATGTCCCGGAAATGGTCCGCGGCGATCGTGTTCTGCGCCATCTCGCTGGTGTGCCTCGGTACGGGCTTCAGCCTCGCCGCGGGCCCCGCGCAGTTGCTGCTGATCGGTATCGGCGCCTTCTTCTCGGGCGGATCGTCCGGCCCCACCGCGGCCATGGTCGCCAACCTGACCCACCCGTCGGTGCGGGCCTCGGCTTTCGGCACCTTGACCCTGGCCAACAGCCTGCTCGGGCTCGCCCTCGGTCCGTTCGTCGTCGGCGTGCTCGCCGATCAGCTCGGACTGTCCGCAGCGCTGCGGCTCACGCCGCTTGCTTACCTGCTCGCGATCGTGGCGCTCCTGCTCGGCAAACGTCTCTATCCCGCCGGGCTACGCACACTCGCCGCCGTCGCACCGGCACCCGGCCGGTGAACTCGAAAGGAACCACCGCACACCATGCAAGACACCGCCGAACCCACCATCGTGATCGTGCCGGGACTGCGTGACCACGTCCCCGAGCATTGGCAGACGCTGCTCGCCCAGCGCCTGGACAAGGTGCGCACCGTCGCGCCGCTCGAGCACGACAAACTCAGCCTGGCCGCGCGCATCGCCGCACTCGATGCTGTCGTCGCGGATATCGACGGCCCGGTGGTGCTGGTCGCGCACAGTGCCGGCGTCATGATCACCGTGCACTGGGCACGGCAGCACCGGCGACCGATCCGTGGTGCGCTGCTGGCCACGCCTGCCGACCTGGAAACTCCGCTGCCGAGCGGGTATCCGACCGTGGACGAACTGGCGGCGGGTGGCTGGAACCCGATTCCCCGGCGGCGGCTGCCGTTCCCCAGCGTCGTCGCCGCGTCCACCACCGACCCGCTCGCGTCGTATCGGCGGGTGGCCGGTATGGCCGAAGCCTGGGGCAGTCGCCTGGTAGATCTCGGAGACGTCGGCCACCTCAATCCGGCTTCCGGCTATGGCGACTGGCCGCGCGCGCAGGAATTGCTGAACGAGCTGATCGCCTCGACCGCTGCTGGGGCGGAGGCGCTCCGATGAGCAAGGTCGTCGGCTCGGCTGCCGCCGCTGTGGCCGATATCGCCTCCGGATCGAGCCTGGCCGTCGGTGGATTCGGGGTGTGCGGCATTCCCGACATGCTCATCGAGGCATTGGCCGCCACTGCTGTCACCGACCTGGAGATCATCTCCAACAACTGTGGCACCGACACGGTCGGACTGGGAATCCTGCTTCGGGACAAGCGAATACGACGCATCGTCGCCTCCTATGTAGGGGAGAACGCGGAGTTCGCCCGGCAGTATCTGGCCGGCGAGATCGAGGTCGAGTTGACTCCGCAGGGCACCCTCGCGGAGAAACTCCGGGCCGGCGGTGCCGGTGTGCCCGCATTCTTCACTCCCGCAGGGGTCGGTACCCCGATCGCCGAGGGCGGCCTGCCCTGGCGGTACGCGCCCGACGGTTCGGTCGCCGTCGCGTCACCGCCCAAAGAGGTGCGCAGCTTCGGTGGCCGCTGGGGCGAGCGGCGATACGTGCTCGAGCAGGCGATCACGGCCGACTTCGCCCTGGTCCACGCGCTCGTCGGGGATACCGACGGCAATCTGGTGTTCGACAAGTCGGCCCGCAACTTCAATCCGAATGCCGCTATGGCGGGCCGGGTCTGCATCGCGCAGGTGGAAGAACTCGTCCCCGCGGGTGAAATCGACCCGGGCAACGTCCATCTGCCGGGTGTGTTCGTCGACCGCGTCGTGCGTACCGGCAGGCAAACCAAGCACATCGAGAAGCGCACCGTCGCCCAGGAGAACTGATATGACTACCGCTGCAACAGCTCTCGGCTGGTCGCGGACCGATATGGCGGCGCGGGCCGCGCTCGAACTGCGCTCCGGTGAGTATGTGAACCTCGGCATCGGCCTGCCGACCCTGATCCCCAATCATCTGCCCGAGGGCGTGCGCGTGACGCTGCACTCGGAGAACGGCATCCTCGGCACCGGACCGTACCCGGCCGCGGCCGAGATCGACGCCGATCTGATCAACGCGGGCAAGGAAACCGTGACCGTGCTCGCGGGGGCATCATTCTTCGATTCCGCGACCAGCTTCGGGATGATCCGTGGTGGCCACATCGACACGGCCGTCCTCGGGGGCATGCAGGTCTCGGCGACCGGTGACCTGGCCAACTGGATGGTTCCCGGGCACATGGTCAAGGGCATGGGCGGGGCGATGGACCTGGTCCACGGCGCCCGCCGAGTCATCGTCCTCATGGAGCACACCGACAAGAACGGCGCACCGAAGATCGTTCCCCGCTGCACGCTTCCGCTGACCGGGGAACAGGTGGTGCACCGGATCGTGACCAACATGGCCGTCATCGATGTCACCCCGACCGGGCTGGCGTTGCGGGAATGCGCGCCCGGTGTCACCGAGGCCCAGGTCCGGGAGGCCACCGCCGCCGACCTGCACGCGGCGTACTGATCCGGCCCGGTGCAGGTTCCGATAATTCCCGAAAGGCTGATCTGTGTTCAATCTCGCTGTCCTGCTGGAAGATACGGCCCGCAGGCAACCCGATGCCGAGGCGATCGTGCTGGGTACCGAGCGGTTGAGTTACGTCGAACTGGACGCGCGGGCCAACCAGGTGGCGCAGCTGTTGACCGCGCGTGGCCTCGAACCCGGCGACAAGGTGGCGCTGTCGTGCCCGAACCTGCCTGAATTCGTCGTCGCCTATTACGGCATTCTCAAGGCGGGCGGGGTCGTCGTCCCGCTCAACATTCTGCTGCGCGCACGCGAAATCGCCTACCATCTCACCGATTCCGGGGCCCGGTTCTACTTCTGTTACGAAGGAGGCGCCGAGCTGCCGATGGGTGAGTACGGGCGAGAGGGTTTCGTGGCGGCGTCGAGCTGCCGGGAGATGGTGGTGATCACCACCGACGGTCGAGCCGATTCCCCGTATGCCGGCATCGACACCATGGCCCAGGCGGTCGCGTCGTGTCCGCGGGATTTCGACACCGTCAGTCGCAATCCTGATGACACCGCGGTCATCCTCTACACCAGCGGAACACCCAAGGGCGCCGAACTCACCCACGCCAACATGGTCATGAACGCACTGACCGCGAACCGGTTGTTCGACAACAGTCCCGAGCGCTCCGACAGCCACCTGGTGACCCTGCCGTTGTTCCATTCGTTCGGCCAGACCATCAACATGAACGCCGGCCTATCGGTCGGCGCCACCCTGGTGTTGTTGCCGCGCTTCGACGCCGGGACCGCGTTGCGGACGCTCGCGCAGGAGCGCATCACCTTCTTCGCCGGTGTGCCGACCATGTATTGGGGGCTGCTCAACGCCCTCGACGGCACCGTCGATATCGACCTGATCGCCGGCACCCTTCGCAAGGCCGTGTCCGGCGGGGCCGCGCTCCCCGTCGAGATGCTGTCGCAGTTCGCCCAGCGCTTCGGCGTCCAGATCCTCGAGGGCTACGGGCTGTCGGAAACCTCCCCGCTCGCGATGTTCGCCGATCCCGGCCGCGATCCGCGGCCCGGATCCATCGGGATCCCGGTCTGGGGCGTCGAAGCCCGACTGATCGACCCGGAGTGGAACACCGTCACCGGTGCCGGGGAGATCGGCGAGATCGCGCTACGTGGGCACAACGTGATGAAGGGCTATCACCACCGCGCCGAGGCCACCGCCGAGGTCATGCGGGACGGTTGGTTCCGTACCGGTGACCTCGCGCGCTGCGATGCCGACGGTTTCTACTACATCGTCGATCGAGCCAAGGACATGATCGTGCGCGGTGGATTCAATGTCTATCCCCGCGAGATCGAAGAATTACTGCTCACTCATCCCGCGGTGTCGCTCGCCGCGGTCATCGGAATTCCCGACGCGCACTACGGCGAGGAGATCAAGGCCTTCATCGTGCCGGAGCGCGGAACGACTGTCAGCGCAGCCGATCTCATCGCCTGGTCACGGGAGCAGCTGGCCTCCTACAAATATCCGCGCGTCATCGAGTTCACCACCGAGCTGCCGACGACCGCCAGCGGCAAGATCCTGAAACGCGAACTCGCCGTCCGCGCCCAGCCCCCGGCGGCCTACAGCGGGGCAACAGTCTCCGGCAGCTGACCGGCGCCGGATCCGGGGCCGCGGTGCCCCACAACGCCGGATGCCGGCGACTCTGCGCTGGTCCGGTGTCAACGATTGAAGATGAGGACCGATCATGAGGATGAAATCAGCGACGGCGACCGCCGTGCTCGCCGCGGTCGCGGTTGCTATGACCGCCGCGACCGCGGGTGCGGTTCCGGAGCCTGCTCCCCAGGCATCCGGGGTGCGCTACGAGGTCACCAGGGACGGCGATTCGGCCGTAGTGAAACTCGACGGGGGCAGGATCGAGCAGATCGACTCCCAGCTGCTGATCCGCGATGCCGCCGATCAGCCGCTCGCCGCGATTCCCCTGCAGTACCAGCTCGACGACACGGCCTACCCCATCGCCGCGCGGATCGACGGAACCACGGCGCGTCTCACCCCGGCCAGGACGGGTGGGCAACCGGTCGCCGCGACTACGCGGGCCGAGGCGATATCGGTCGACCAAGCCGCTACGCAGGTCGCCGAGTCGTTCGTACCGCGTGACGCGCAGGCGCTCGGCGTCTTCGCCCAACGGGCTGGCATCGGCGCGGCCGTGAGCGCCGTTGTCGGCGCCGTGATCGGTGGCGGAGTCGGTTGTCTACTCGGCGCCGGAGCCGGCGCGGTGCTCTCCAGCCCGCTCATCGTCCTGTTGGCGCCGGTTGTCGGCGCCACGATCGCGGGTTGCGTGGTCGGCGCGGCGACGTTGGGTGCCGTCGGCACGATGGCCGGCCTGCTGCTGGCGGGTGGGCCGATCTTGGTGTTCTCCGCGATTCAGTACTTCTCCACGGTCTTCGCTCCGTGCCCGCCGGAGCAGGCGCAGTGCAAGGACCCGGCCACCGTCCCGGCCAAGTAGCCCGCACCGTCGTCTGGGTGGCACAGGCATGTGACTGCGCCACCCAGCCCGACGGACTGCCACCACCATCAACCGTCGGCCGCCTTTCGCCACGGTTGCCGAGAGCGAAAGCACGGAACACCTCGATCATGCCCCAGCCCACTGCATCCGACCTGGTGAGCGAATCGCTCGTACCGGGGAAACCGGTACATCCATCGCGTGTGCGCCGCGCGCGGCAATGGGGGAGCGAGTACGTGCCCGGGCTGCTGCTCACCGCCGTTGTCGTCGCCGCCATCTTGCTGACCACCCGGCGGTTCTCCGCCATCAGCCCGCTGCTGGCTGCGATTCTGGTAGGTGCGATCGCCGCGAATGTCATTGATATTCCCCAACGCATCCGGCCCGGATTGCAGTTCTGCGCCAAGCGGCTGCTCCGGATCGGAGTCGCACTGCTCGGGTTGCAGGTGACCTTCACCGATATCCTCGGACTCGGCCCCGCGACCCTGCTTGTCGTGCTTGTCGTGGTCGTCGCGGGAATCGGCGGCACCATGTTGTTCGGCCGGATGCTCGGCGTCGGGTGGACCCAGCGGCTGTTGATCGCCTGCGGATTCTCGATCTGCGGCGCCGCTGCGGTCGCCGCGGCCGACGGCGTCGTCGACGCCGACGAAGAAGAAGTCCTGACCTCGATCGCACTGGTGGTGGTGTTCGGGACGCTGCTGATCGCGATCATCCCACCCGCGGCCCATGCGCTCGGGCTGGAAGCGGCAACCAGCGGGGTGTGGGCGGGCGCCGCGGTACACGAGGTCGCTCAGGTGGTCGCTGTGGGTGGGGCGCTCGGTGGGACCGCGCTCACGATCGCGGTGGTGGTCAAACTCGCCCGGGTCGTTCTGCTCGCGCCGGTCCTGGCGGCCATCAGCTGGCACATCCGGCGTAGCCAGACCGCCGAATCCATGGCGGCGGGGCACCAGCCGCCGCTGGTGCCGTTGTTCGTGCTGGCCTTCCTCGCCTGCGCGGCGATTCGGTCGACCGGCGTGATTCCCTCCGCCGCGCTGGACCTCGCGCGTGAGATACAGACGGTCTTGCTCACCGCGGCCATGTTCGCGCTCGGCACCGGGGTACGGTTGCGCTCGCTGGCCCGGATCGGCGCCCGCCCGATCGTGCTGGCGACCGGCTCGACCCTGTGGGTCACCATGCTCGCCCTGGCCGGAGCACTGATCGCGACCGCCTGAGGCCGCGGGGTGCGGTAGCAGTTGGGCGCCCATTTTTCGAGATAGTGGCCGGTTTCGGCATCCGCGCTTTCGCTGGTTCGAAACCAGCGGGGACCCCCGGATGAAGACCCTCTGGTCAGGCGATACGCCCGGTCAGGGGTCTTTTCGTCGCTTCCGACGATGGTGGCGTTCAGCGTTCGGTCTCGACCTCGGCGAGGCGGCGCGCCAGGAAGCGGCGTGCCTCATCGTTGCCGACCAGCGTCAGCGCGGCCCGGTAGTGCTCGGCCGCCTCGCGCGGGCGGCCCGCACGGCGCAGCAGCTCGGCGCGGGTGGCGCCGACCAGGTGGGTGCCGGCCAGGCGCGGGTCCGCCGCGACTTCGTCGAGGGCCGCGAGCCCCGCCGGGAAGCCGTGCGCGAAACCGACGGCTACGGCGCGGTTCACGCGGACCACGGGCGACTCGAGATACCCGAGCAGTTCGTCGTAGCCGGCCAGTACCGCGTGCCAATCTGTTTCCGACCAGCTCGGTGCGCTCGCATGTGCGGCGGCGATGCGTGCCTGCGCCAGATAGGGTCCGGCTCCGGCGGCGGCCGAGTCCAGGGAGGATAAACCGGCCGCGATGGCCGCACGATCCCACCTCGCGCGGTCCTGGTCCTCCAGGGGCACCAACTCCCCGTCATCCGAACGCCGTTGCGCGCGCCTGCTGTCCTGCAACAACATCAGCGCGAGCAACGCCCGCGCCTCCGATTCGCCGGGCAGCAGCCCACACACCAGCCTGCCGAGCCGGATCGCCTCGTCACACAATTCGGCACGGACGGCGGCCGGACCCGACGTCGCCGAATACCCTTCGGTGAACACCAGATACACGCAGGCCAGCACCACCGGCACCCGGTCGGCCAGCAGGTGCGGTGGCGGCACCCGCAGCGGGATGCCCGCCTGGCGGATCTTCGTCTTGGCTCGGGTGAGTCGTTGCGCGACAGTGTGTTCCGGTTGCAGGAACAGGCGCGCGATCTCGGCGGTGCGCAGACCGCATACCAGGCGCAGCGTCAACGCCACCTGGGAAGGCGGTGACAGTGCCGGATGGCAGCAGGTGAAGATCATCCGCAACTGGTCGTCGGTCACCGGGGACACCTCGGCCTCCTCGACCGGTGAGCGCAGCAGCGCCGCGCCGTGTTCCTTGTCCGCCCTCGCCGATTCCCGCCGCAGCCGGTCGAGGGCGCGATGGCGGGCGGCGGTGGTGATCCACGCGCCCGGGTTGGCGGGCCACCCGCGTTCGGGCCAGGTGCGCACCGCGTCGGCGAACGCCTCCTGCACCGCGTCCTCGGCGAGTCCGATATCCCCGGTCAGTGCGGCCACCGTCGCCACGGCCCGCCCGAACTCCGCGCGGTAGACCGCGTCGATCGTCACGGGCGGGTCGGTGCGCACGCTCAGCCGCCCAGGTCGACGATCTGGCGTACCTCGGCGCGACCACTGTCCCCGAGCGGGACGGCCGCGGCGATCTCGGCGGCTCGGTCGCGTCCCTCGGCGGTGAACAGGTAGAACCCGTCGACCACCTCGGCGAACTCGGGATAGGGGCCGTCGGTCAGCAGGAGTCGGCCGTCGCGCCTCTGCACCGTGGTCGCGGTGGACGGCGGTCGCAGCGCGCCGCCGCCGCGGAGGGCGTCGGCGTACTTCTCGCCGAACCGCGCGTGCTCGGCCGCCATGACGTCCCACTCCGGTGTGCCCGGCTCGACCACCGCCGCGGGCGATTCCCACAGCAGGGCCAACCACCAGTCCGCACGCGGGGTGGCGTGCGGTGACCACTCGACGAGCGGGCGGATCTCCACCCCGCCGCTCTCGACGGCGGGCAACTGCCGCGCCAGCCGAATGGCCTCGTCCAGATCGGGGGCTTCGAACACGTAGAACCCGCCGACCACCTCGGCCTGCTCGGTGAACGGGCCGTCGGTGACCAGGGTCCGCCCGCCCGAGCGGCGTACCTGGATCGCCTCCGCCGACGGGAACAGCGCCGCGCCACCGGCGACGGCCGCACCTTCCTTCTCGTCGAATTCCGCGTACCGCGCGACCTCGGCGTCGAACTCCGGCGTACCGGGTCGTGCGGCGGGAGTGTCTTCGCGTCCCACCAACGTCACCAGATAATGCATGGCGCACACCTTCCTCGATGTGAGGGGCCGATTACCCCTCTCTACCAGGACGACGAACCGCACGGGGCGTTCTCTACATCGGGTGTCGGGCGATGTCGATCGGTGACAACGACATCGAGTCCGGGCTGTTCGCGGTGCCACGATTGCTCGGGCACCTCTAGGTCCGTCCGGCCACTCCGAGCTGACGTATCAGCCGGGCCAACCACGCTCGGGCTGCCGGCTGATCGTTGTCGAGCAGCAGCTGCACGGTGACGCCGTCGTAGGCGGCAATGACCGCGCGCGCCGCCTCGCCGATCGAGCCCAGCTCCGCGGGCAGGCTGAACTTGCTCTCGGCGAGCTTGGCTTCGAGGGCCGATCGCAGCTGCGCGCGATGGGTGATCAGCCGCGCGGCGGTCTCCGGCCTGCGCGCGGCGTGGGTGAGGAAGTCGGTCTTCACCAGCAGCCAGTCGCGATCGAGAAGCAGTGTCGCCGAGAGCCGGTCGACGAACGATTCGAGGTCCGTCGGGTCCGCGACGGCGTCGAGAGCGGCGCGCACCTGCTCGTTGATCAGTGTGGCGCGCTGGTCGTAGAGGACGAAGAACAGCTCTTCGAGACTGTCGAACTGGGAGTAGAACGCGCCGCGCGTATATCCGGCCGCGCCGCAGACGTCGTCGATGCGCACCGCGCCGAACCCCTTCTCGGCGAACACCCGGAACGCGGCATCGAGCAGGCGCGCCCTGGTCTCCGCGCGGCGACGCGTGATGCGCGGCGCTTTGACGGGGCTCCCGGCGGCAGCGGTCGGCGTCACGGATTCGGTCGAGTGGGGCGAGTTCACCCGAGTAGGATACCGGCTCGAATCGGATGCATTAGTGTATCGGATGCAGGATTGAATTCTCTGGAGTGCTCAGTGGGAAGTGGAGGTCGTCCGGATGGATGCCGATGTCATCGTGGTGGGCGCAGGTCTGGCCGGGCTTGTCGCAACACATGAGCTGACCCGCCGTGGCAAGCGCGTGCTCGTTGTCGATCAGGAGAACGCCGCCAATCTCGGCGGCCAGGCCTTCTGGTCCTTCGGCGGGCTGTTCCTGGTAGACAGCCCCGAGCAGCGCCGTCTCGGCGTCCGGGACTCGCTCGAGCTGGCCTGGAACGACTGGTCGGGCAGCGCGGGTTTCGACCGGCTCGACGACGAGGACGTGTGGGCGGCGAAATGGGCGCGCGCGTACGTCGAGTTCGCGGCGGGGGAGAAGCGCTCGTACCTGCACGAACTGGGACTCCGGTTCCTGCCGTCGGTGGGCTGGGCCGAGCGCGGTGACCTGCGTTCCGACGGACACGGCAACTCGGTGCCCCGATTCCATGTCACCTGGGGCACGGGAACCGGTGTCGTTGCGCCGTTCACGGAGTCGGCGCTGCGGGCCGCGGACACGGGGCTGGTGACCTTCCGGCACCGGCACCGCGTCGACGAGCTGGTCTTCACCGACGGCGCGGTCACCGGCGTGCGCGGCGCGGTCCTTGCCGACGACGACGCCGAACGAGGCGCGCCGTCCAACCGCGACGTGCTGGAGGAGTTCGAATTGTCCGCAGGCGCAGTCGTTCTCGCCACGGGCGGGATCGGCGGCAACCACGACATCGTGCGCAGGCACTGGCCGGAACGGATGGGCACGCCACCGGCGACCATGATCACCGGTGTCCCCGCCTACGTCGACGGCCGCATGCTAGACATCGCCGCCGACGCCGGCGTCCGGCTGGTCAACCGCGACCGCATGTGGCACTACACCGAGGGCATCCAGAACTGGGCCCCGATCTGGCCCGGCCACGCCATCCGGATCCTGCCCGGCCCCTCCTCGATGTGGTTCGACGCCCTCGGACGGCGCCTGCCCGAACCGTATCTTCCCGGCTACGACACCCTCGGCACCTTGCGCTACCTGCGCACCACCCCCGAACTCGCCCCGCACGACCACTCCTGGTTCGTCACCACCCAGCGCATCATCGCCAAGGAGTTCGCCCTCTCCGGTTCCGAGCAGAATCCCGACATCACCACGAAGAACCGGAAGGCGATCGTGACCGAGCGGGTCTTCGGTAAACACGCACCCGGGCCGGTCGAAGCCTTCAAGCGACACGGCGCCGACTTCGTGGTCGCCGACACGATCGACGACCTCGTGGCGAAGATGAACACACTGACCGACGAGCCGCTGCTCGATCCCGACCGCCTCCGTGCGCAGATTCGGTCCCGAGATCTCCAGGTGGGCAACGCTTTCAGCAAGGACGCCCAGATCCAGGGCATCCACAACTCCCGCCGCTACCTCGGCGACAAGCTGATGCGGACCGCCGCACCCCATCGCATCCTCGACCCGGCGGCGGGTCCGCTGATCGGCGTCAAGCTCCATGTGCTGACCCGCAAAACCCTCGGCGGTATCCAAACCGACCTCGGCTCGCGCGCTCTCGACGCCGACGGCAACGTCATCACCGGGCTGTATGCGGCGGGTGAAGCGGCGGGCTTCGGCGGTGGTGGAGTGCACGGATACAACGCGCTGGAGGGCACCTTCCTCGGCGGCTGCATCTTCTCCGGTCGTGCCGCCGGTCGTGCGATCGCCGACAGTCTCTGAGCGGCGCCGGAGACAGCGATGCCGCCGACGGAGCGGTTCGTCGGGACGAGGTCATCCGTGACGGTGGAAGTCCGGTAGCTGCCAGGTGCCGTCGAAGGCTGGGCCGGTGGGTCCGTAGATGCGGAAGTAGGTGAACCAGCCTGTGCCCGGGATGGTTTGGACCCAGCGATCGGGCGGGGTGTTCGGTGGTGGGGTCGGCCCGAAGTAGAGGGTGAGCGGGGCGGTGGTGTCGATGTCGGCGAGTTCGTACAGCGAGCGCAGGGCGGCTCGGTTCTGTGGCGCTCTCAGTTCGCTGCGGGTGCGCGCGTCGTAGACGGTGATGGACCAGAACAGACTCGCCGGGACCGGCTGCGGCACGGTGAGGCTGTAGTAGCCGGCGCCCTCCAGGTAGGCGCCCGCGGAGTCGCGCAGGCCGAGCCAGTACAGCGATCCCGCGCCGGGTTCGCGGGCGAACATGGCGGGGGATGCGATCTGGGCTTGGTAGAACCATTTCTCCCGCGCGTACAGGTCGGTGTAGCCGTCGGTGTCGAAGGTGCCGTTCTCCGGGCACAGCACGGCCCACTCCCACCGGCTGTCCGGCCACACGATCCGGTCCGGGCGGCGGTCGGCGAACGACTGCGCGCACAGGTGCAGGTGACCGCGCCTGGCGGCATCGGTGAGGATGGCCGTCATCCGCCGGTCGGGGTAGAACGGGGCGTCGCGCACGATGCCGAGGGCAGCGAGTTCCCCGTACTGGTAGCGGTAGGCGGGGTTGGGCGGTTCGGTCTGCAGGATCTCGTGCAGGACTCGCCAGTAGTCGAGGTTGTCCTCCCAGCGCACGGGCGAGAAGTCCAGGCCCTGCTGCACCGACAGATCGACCCAGTCCACCGGATTCGACTCGGCATCGGCGCCCAGCGGATACACCTTGACCTGCTGCATCAGTGCGATCGCTGCGTCGACGTCGGTGCCGTGGGGCAGTGCGCGCACGAGGACAAGGACCCGGTTGGTCGTGGCGGTACCCGGGAAATATCCCTCGGGGACCGGACCGGCGTAGCCGGGTGGCAGCAGCAGGTGCTTACCCCCGGCGTCGCCGGCGGGGCCGGGCAAGCCCAGGTCGAGGACCCAGAGCTGGTTGAGGTCGTTGGCCGTGCCCATGAGGGTGCCGGGCGGTATCTCCACGACCATCGGTCCGGCGGACAGGTCGACGGTGAGTCCGGAGTACGGGGTGTCGGAGTTGGCCGTGAACACGTACTGGTCCGGGGTGCCGACCAGCAGCGCCATCACGGTGTTCGGCACTGCCCCCGCGCTGAGATTTCCGCGCCAGGTCGCTTCCAGCGAGACGGTGGGATAGAAGAACCGATACATCGCCAGTGCCCGGTTGTAATCGAGTTCGTCATAGGCGCGACGCACAGCCTGGCTATGCGGAAAACCCCCGCGGATGTCCTGCGGTGCAGTCATCCCGGTCACGCTAGGTGGTCGAATATCGGTCGGCCTCACCTGAAACGGGTGAACTGCGCCGCTGTCCCGGCGCCGGAGAGCTCTTCAGATATCGCCGCAGTTGCAGTGGCGCATCATTGCGACGACAGCGTTCCTGCCGAGCGAATTCGGGGGCGGTGGGGCCCTAGGCTCGGTCTCGCCGAGATCGTCTCAGCTGAGGAGGTTGGTAGGTATGCCCAAATACATGTGGCGGGTCAGCTATCTCCAGGAAGGGGCGACTGGGCTCCTCGCGCAGGGTGGCAGTGCGCGTCAAGCGGCGATCACGGAGATGGTCGAGAGCGTGGGTGGACAGGTGGAAGCCTGCTATTTCGCGTTCGGCGAGGATGATCTGTTCGTCATCGGCGATGTCCCGGACGATGTCGCCGCCGCGGCGCTCGCGATTCGGACAGCCGCCGCCGGTGCTGCGGTTTCGCACACTGTCGGGTTGCTGACGCCTGCGCAGATCGACGAGGCCGTGGCGTTGGAAGTCACCTATCGGCCGCCGGCATAGCTGTCATCGCCGGCTCGGCGTCGGCTGATCGTTCAGCGCGCACAGCGCCTTGTCGACGAGCACGGCAGGCTCGAATCGGGCGGCGTCGGCCAGGCGTGGCATCTGGTTGAAGCTGATCGTCACGGCGCTGGTCGCGGTCGCGGCGACTAGCACCGAGAAACCGTAGATGGCGCCGTTGTGGCCCCACACCTCCAGCCCGCAGCTGGTCGTCCGCCGAAACAGTCCGAGGCCGACACCGGTGATTCCGGGGAGGTGGACGGCAACGGTCTTGGTCATCTCGGCGAACTCGGCCGCCGGTACCAGCCTGCCGGAGACCAGCGCGGTGAAGAACCGGTTCAGATCACGGCCACTCGACACCATGGCCCCATCCGGCAGTCCCCAGTTGGGGTCGATATCGGTGACGTCTACGCGCTCGTCGTCGAAGTAATGATATGCCCTGGGATGCGGTTCGCGAATCGCTTGTTCCGCAGGGTAATTCGGCCAGTAGGTTTCTGTGAGGCCGAGCGGGCGGATCACCCGTCCGGTGACTTCGTCCGCGATCGACGCACCGGTGATGCGCTCGACTACCTGCCCGAGCAGCAGATAGTTGGTATTCGAATAGCCGAACTCCGTACCCGGTTCGAACATCGCCGGACGGGCCAGCGCCATGGCGATCAACTCGTCGACGGGGCGTGATCGCCGCAGATCCGCCTCGGAGCTCAGCCGGAGCAACGGCAGATAGTCGGGTATGCCGCTGGTGTGGCTGAGCAACTGGCGCACGGTGATCCAGCTTCCGTCACCGCCGGGACCGGTGACCATCCCCGGGAGATAGTGCTCCACCGCGACGTCGAGTGCCGCGCGGCCTTCGCCGACCAGCTGCATGACGACGGCCGCGACGAAGGTTTTGGTATTGCTGGCTATCCGCACGCGCGCCGCATCAGGGAACGGTGTCTCGGTGGTGAGGTCACCGAACCCGCCGTCGAGCTGGATCTCGTGGTCGCCGTCGGTCGCCACCAGCTGTGCTCCGGGCACGTTGCCGTCCCGGACGAGCTGGTTCAGATCGGTCTCGAGCGCAGCGCTGGGAAATCGCACAGGTTGCGGGGCGCATGACACGCACACCGACATCACGACCGCGGTTGCCACCGAAAGCGCTGCGGTGAATCGCATGCTCCACCTCGCTGTGAACGTCCGCCCACCGGTCGCGGTGACATGGCGTCGGTACACCGCGCTGCTGGCGCCCATAGTAGTGCTCGGACCTGACCCGACGTGTCCCGCACCTCACTGGTGGGGAGCCGGTCTCGGTGATATCGCGGGCGTCTTTAGCATCGATGGCGACTACCTATCGAGGAAACCTGAGGACGTGTGTTGACCACCGAACAACTTGACCGCTGGAATGCTCAGGAAGCCGCTGCCGAGGCGATGATCCCGATCATCGGCACGCTGTACCGCGCGAAGGGTGTGACAATCCTGCTGCACAGCCGGTCGCTGGTGAACAAGTCGGTGATCAGCATCCTGCGGACGCACCGTTTCGCCAGGCAGATCGCCGGTGAGGAACTGTCCGTCGACGAGACCCTGCCGTTCCTGCAGGTGCTCAGCGAGCTGGATCTGGGGCCGTGCAAGATCGACCTCGGTCAGCTGGTGATGACCTATCGCGCCGATGACCGCGGCCTGTCGATCCCGGAGTTCACCGCGGCGGTGCTGGCCGAGGTGATCGGCGGCAACAAGGCCGAGCCGCAGGGCCCGCGCGATGTCGTCCTCTACGGCTTCGGCCGCATCGGTCGCCTGGTCACCCGGCTGCTCATCGAGAAGGCGGGATCCGGCAACGGGCTGCGACTGCGCGCCGTGGTGGTGCGCAAGGGCGGCGACGACGATCTGGCCAAGCGCGCCTCGCTGCTGCGCCGGGACTCGGTGCACGGCCACTTCAACGGCACCATCAAGGTCGACGTGGACAACAACACGCTCACCGCGAACGGCAACGTCATCAAGTTCATCTACAGCGATGACCCGACGACGATCGACTACACCGACTACGGCATCGACAACGCGATCCTGATCGACAACACCGGTCGCTGGCGTGACCGTGACGGACTGTCCCAGCACCTGCGCCCCGGCATCGCGAAGGTCGTGCTCACCGCGCCGGGCAAGGGCGACGTCCCCAACATCGTGCACGGCGTCAACCACCGCAGCCTGGACCTGACGCAGCAGATCTTCTCCTGCGCCTCGTGCACCACCAACGCGATCGTGCCGCCGCTCAAGGCCATGGACGACGAGTACGGCATCCTGCGCGGGCACGTGGAGACGGTGCACTCGTTCACCAACGACCAGAACCTGCTCGACAACTACCACAAGGCCGACCGTCGTGGCCGGTCCGCGCCGTTCAACCTGGTGCTCACCGAGACCGGCGCCGCCTCCGCCGTGGCGAAGGCGATGCCGGACTTCAAGGCCAAGATCACCGGCAACTCGATCCGCGTGCCTACGCCCGACGTGTCGGTCGCGATCTTGAACCTGCAGCTCGAGCAGGAGACGACGAAGGAGGACGTGCTCGCCTACCTGCGTCAGGTCTCGCTGGCGGGCCCGTTGAGCCGCAACCTCGACTACACCGCCGCCAACGATGTGGTCTCCAGCGACTTCATCGGGTCGCGCGCGGCGTCGATCATCGACGCCAACGCCACGATCGTCGAGGGTGACACCGCGATTCTGTACGTCTGGTACGACAACGAATTCGGCTACTCGTGCCAGGTGGTGCGGACGGTGCAGTACATCTCGGGCATCGAGTACCCGACCTATCCGCAGGTCGGCGCCCAGTCCGAGCCGCGTGAGCTGGCCGCTGCCGACGCGGGGTAACCAGCACAGCGACATTCGAGCGAGATGGCGCCTGACCTCTGGTCGGGCGCCATCTGCTGTCGTAGGCCGAACGCCGGCGCTTGTCGGGTAGTTGATCATTGTGCATACTTGGCGCATGACTTCTCGTCGAAAGGGCGTTCTGCGCCCGGGCCGTTGAGCCCCTCGCCGGTCATCGCACCGGCTTCTCTCCCGCTCGATCGCGGGGACGATTCCCGTCTTTCCTTCTGGTTGCGCGTGCGCGAGTTCGCGGTGCCGCCCAGCATGATCGACATCGCGACCACCCGGCGCCGTGTCGGGGACTGGGCCGGGGCGTGCGCGGCCGCTCATGTCGACGTCGAGTTCGATCTTCGTGCGCTGGCACGGACCCATGGCTCCGAACTCGCCGCGCGCGTGCGGGCAGACCTGCGTCATCTGGCGCCGGACCTGTTGCGCTGGCACCTGCCCCGTGTCGCGCCCGACGGATTGCTCCGGCCCGGCCTGACGATGGTGCTGGCCCGCTACAGCGACGACGGAATCCGCAGTGGTACAGCAGGTTTCGTAGACCTGGTGGTTCGTACTCCACCGGCCTGGGCTGATGCCGGTCAGCGGATCAGCCTCGCGCTCTGGGACGGATCCGGGACGAGCCCGCACCCACATCCCCGGCCCAACCGCCGTTTCCGGTTGGACCTGCACCGCCACCTGTGGGACGCACGCAGAACAGCCGAGCTGCGGAGGCGTTCCGGCGTAGCGGACTGGGCCGCGAGCAACGCCGACGCGGAGCAGATGCGTACCGGTGCAGTGGAATTCACCACCAACGATGCGGCGCTCACCACCCTGATGTCGCGGGGTTGTGCTGTCGACCGCTGGGCGGCCGAAGCGGCAATTCTGCTGCGCGCCGAGCAGTCGCACGCCGGCTCGGTTCTCGTGCGCTACGGCGCCCGGCAGCGGGTGGTCCTAGACCTGAATACCGACGGGGATCCGTCCGAGTCGCTGAGCGGGGCCGCCGCCGAGCCGGTGCCGCGGATCGCGCAGAACTACTCGCGAGGCGCAGTATCCGCACTGCCGGTCCTGCCCGACGCCGCGACCTGGGTACTTCCCGACCTGATGTTGCTCCGTGCCGGTGCGATCTCCGCGGATCGGCTCCATCCCCTGGTGGCCGCGGCGCTCGACCCGGCCTGCTCGTCGGCCGATGTACCCGGAACCACCGCGGGCGCAGGCAATCCGCGGATCGTGGAATGCCGGGGTGCGCAACATCGGATCGGGTTGGTGAACGGGGTGCTCGCCGCACTGGACCACGACCCGGCCGAAATCCGGCGCGAGGAACTGCTGGTTGCCCTGACCGGCACCCCGCTGCCCTGCCTGCAGGTCATCGACCAGGCGCATCGTCGTCCTGACCGGCTCGCCGGCATTCGCGAACGATTGGACCACGGCGACACCGCCGGTGCGCTGGCCGTCGTCGAAGGCCTGCTCGGTCCGGACGCGCAGTTGCGCGACGGTCCGCTCCGGGACGAACTGGAGTCCGTCGTGCAGCGGCGGATCACCTACGGCCTGTTCCGCGCCGGATTGCCCGCACCCGGTCGTGGCCTCGATCGGTCTATCCCGCGTCCCCGCAGCGTGCGCGCCATGCATCCGCGCCACGCGACATCGTCTTGCCCCTGCGGTCGTCGGCATTCGTGACGGCTGTTCTCGCCGCTGCCACGGCATGCGGACTGCGGACTGTGCTGAGCGCGCACACATCGTCGTAAGCGTCGGTGTGCCGACGAGGTGGCGAAAAGGGCCGACCCAACGCGGTGCCCCTCCAATTCACAACTACCCCAAAGGTGATTCCCCTATGACTACGCAAATCCCTTGTGCTCCACTCCCGGCGATGTACTCCCAGCTCGACGTCGCAGGCGACCTGCTGGCCCTGCTGGGCGAGGTGACCACCGAGCCGCGTCCCGATACCCGCCTTGAGGCGCTGACGCTGGCCGTGGCGGCCGACCTGCCGGTGCTCCTGTGGGGTGAGCCCGGAATCGGCAAGACCGCCGCCCTCACCCAGCTCGCCGAATCGCTCGACCTGCCGCTGACCACGGTGATCGCGAGTGTGCATGAGCCGTCGGACTTCTCGGGCTTGCCCATCATCGGCGACGATCCCGCGACGCACGGTGTCCCGATGGCCCCACCGGACTGGGCCGTGAAACTCGCCCGCACCGGTCGCGGACTGCTGTTCCTCGACGAACTGTCGACCGCACCGCCCGCCGTGCAAGCCGCCCTGCTGCGGGTGGTCCTCGAGCGCAGGATCGGCGCGCTGCAACTGCCGCCGGGTGTCCGCATCGTCGCCGCCGCCAACCCGCGCTCCTCGGCCGCCGACGGCTGGGAGCTGAGCCCACCGCTGGCGAACCGTTTCGTGCACCTGCAGTGGACCCACGACCACGACGTCGTCGTCCGTGGCCTCGGCGGAACATGGCCGCGGGCGACGCTGCCCCGGCTCGCACCCGAAAAGCTGCCGGAGGCAGTGGCTTTCGCCCGGCGCGCGGTGTGCGAACTCCTCGCGGCCCGGCCGAAACTGGTGCATCAGATGCCCACCACCGAGACCCGCCGGGGCGGTGCCTGGCCGTCGCCGCGCAGCTGGGAGATGACCCTGCGGCTGATCGCCTTCGCCACCGCGGCGGACGCGAGTCGCGATGTGCTGTCGATTCTGGTCCGGGGCACGATCGGCGACGGTCCCGGCTTCGAGTTGCTGACCAGCATCGACCGGATGGATCTGCCCGACCCGGAGGTGCTGCTCGCCGACCCGGATGCCGCCGAGCTGCCCGAGCGGGGAGATCTGCGCCAAGCCGTGCTCGACGCGGTGGTGGCCGCCGTCCGCAAGCGCCCGGAGAAGTCCCGCTGGGACGCTGCGTGGGAACTCCTGGTCACAGCGGTGAATACCGGGGCTCCGGATCTGGTGGTCGTTCCCGCGACCACCCTCGCGACCTTGCGCCGGGACAACTGGGAGGTCCCGGCATCGATCGAACAACTCGCCGCGATGGTGTCGGTGTCCCAGCGCGCCGATCGCGCCGCGGCCCGCGTCGCCGAGGTTCGCCGATGACAGCGGAGATCGCCGGGCTGGACTACGACAAGCTGTATGCCGCTCGGCTGCACGCGGTCTCGGCCCGGCCGTACCTGGCCACGGCCCTGTACGCACTGCACATCGTCGAGTCGCGACGGGTCCCGACGATGGCGGTGGACAAGCACTGGCGGTGCTACGTGTCGCCCGTGTTCGTGGACTGCACGCCGGAGGAGGAGCTGGCCTCGGTGCTGGTGCACGAGGTCTCGCATCTGCTGCGCGACCATCACGGGCGCAGCGATCGATACGCCCGCGCGCACGACCTGACCGGGCCCGCGGAGCGCCTGCGGATGAACATCGCGGCGGACGCCGAGATCAACGACGACGTGTTCGGTGCCGGGTTGGTCTGGCCGACAGGGGCAGTCATGCCGGCGACCCTCGGCCTGGCCGCTGGCGAACTCATGGAGGATTACCTGCGCGAGTTCAGCCTGGGTCACCTCACCCAGGACTTCGCCTGGCTCGACTGCGGCAGCGGCGCGGACGGCCTCGACCGCGACTGGGAACTGGGGCCCGACGGCGCCGACGGACTCAGCGAACAGGAACGCGCCGCGGTCCGATTCCGGGTGGCGCAGGGCATCGTCGGCCGCCCAGGGACCACACCCCAGGGATGGCAACGGTGGGCGGACAGAGCGTTGCACCCGCCCCAGCCATGGCGGGACCTGCTGGGAGCGGCCCTGCGCTCCGCCGCATCGGCCCCCGGCGTCGGCGCGGACTACACCTACGGCCGCCCGGCACGCCGCTCGGCCGCGCTGCCCGGCGTCGTGCTGCCGAGCCTGCGCCGCATGCCACCCCGCGTCGCCGTCGTCATCGACACCTCGGCGTCGGTCAGCGATACCGAACTCGGCAGTGCGCTGCTCGAAGTAGCCGCCATCACCCACGCCGTCGGCGGCCGCCGCGACCTCGTCACCGTGTTCTCGTGCGACACCGCGGCCCGCATCGCCGTCCCCCTGTGCCGCGCCGAGGGCATGGCACTGATCGGCGGCGGCGGCACCGACCTACGAACCGGTTTCACCAAAGCCCTGCGCACCCGCCCCGACGTGATCGTCGCCCTGACAGACGGCCAAACCCCCTGGCCTGCAACACGCCCCGCCTGCCGCACGGTGGTCGGCTTGTTCCGCCGGGAACATGCGTGGAGCGAAGACAACCCGGACTACATCCCGGACACCCCACCCACCTGGGCGCGGGTGGTCGACATCGGCTGAGGACCGAGGTCGACCAGCCGCCACCCTGGGCCTTCTCGGTCTCCGCGTCCAGCATCGCGGTCGGCTCGTCCAGCATCATCAGCACCGGACGCCGTATCAACGCCCGTGCCAGCGCCACTCGTTGCCGTTCACCGCCCGAGAGGAGAACACCGTGCTCCCCGACTGGGGTGTCGAGGCCGCGAGGCAGCCCTGCGACAAGCTCTGCCGGCCCCGGCCAGCTCTATCGCGCGCTGCAGGTCATCCTCCGCGAGGCCCGGCTGCCGATATGTCAGATTGTCTCGAAGACTCCCGAACAACAATGGCGCGTTCTGTTCCAGCAAGCTGATTTCCGAGCGCCATGCCCGACGCGGGCGATCGATATACGACCTTCCTGCCAGCAGAATGTCGCCGTCGTTCGGATTGTAGAATCGGCTCACCAAGGAAAACACCGTAGACTTTCCGGCGCCCGAATGCCCGACCAATGCCACATGCCCGCGTGGTGGAACCGAGAAGGTTACTCCGTTCAGAATCTTCCGCTCGTCGTACGAGAAATGTACATTGCGGAACTCGAGTGCGAGATATCCATTTTCGGGCGAGTTATGGAATGTGGTTCTCGGCGAGTTTGCAGCCGGTTCGATGACATTTTGTCGGATGTCATCGTTGTCTTCGGAAGGCAATTCGAGGGTGGATTCGATCCTGCTGAGCGCACCCAGGGCCTGCTGCAGCCCGACCGAGCCATTGAAGAGATCGCTGACCGGGATCAGCAAGTTCATCGCGAGCAGCATCATCGATACCAGGCCGCTCAACTCCATCTGGTGGTTCGCGACCCGGACACCGCCGACCAGGAGGGAGACGACGAACGAACCGGTCACCGCCAGGTGCATGGCCGGATTTCCCAGTGCTTTCAACCTGGCGGCGCGCATGCCGGCGGCGAACGCTGCACCGGCCAACTCGGTCAGGTGTTCGTGCTCCCGCTCCTCGGCATTGTTCACCTTGACCGTACGAACTCCGGTGAGCGCGCGTTCGATGTCCGCGGACAGTGCACCCACACTCTCCTGCAATTGTGTCGATGCTTTCTCGATCCTCGTCATGACCAGCAACATCGCACTGGCCGCAACGGCAACGGTGAGGATGACGATCGAGAACAGCAGCCAATCGATATAGATCATCACCGCGATGGTTCCCACGAGTGTGATCGCCCCGGTCAATATCTGCACGAGGCTGGAACCGACGGCATTCCGCACCACCGTCGAATCGAGCGTCACACGGGAAATCAGATCCCCGACCCTGAGCGACTCGAGTGTGGGAATTCTCAACCTCAGCAGATGCCCGGCCAGGCGACTACGCACGGACAAGAGCACGGACTCGCCGGAGCGCTCGAGAATGTAGTGCCCGACGGTATCGGTGACGGCATACAGAAGGTAGGCCCCGACCAACGCCGCAAGGGACCACACGATCGTCTCACCCGACACCGCATCCCGAGGCGCGACGTATTGCGTGTGGCGCACGTCACAGTTGAGTCGCGATTCGTCCCATTCGCCTCGAGGGCTTTCCCTACGCTTGGGTAGTTCTTTACTATTGGCGCGACCCTGTGTCTCGGGTCGGTTCTCTTCGAGCAGTGCCGCGCCGTTCGCTCGCAGCTCAGCATCAATTGCCAGTGCATGTTCGACCGATGAACCGGGTGCCTGTCCGCCCCGGCGAAGGAGAATGATGACCGACAATGATCCTGGCCCCACCGCGGCGGCAGCGCGCCCGCTGTCGCGCGATTCGCTGAAACTGGTTCTCCAGCATGATCTTCCGGCATCCGTCGTGGTCTTTCTCGTCGCGTTGCCGTTGTCGCTGGGTGTGGCGCTCGCCTCCGGGGCGCCGGTCGTCGCCGGACTCATCGCCGCGGCTGTCGGCGGTGTGGTCGCCGGGTTGCTCGGCGGTTCGGCGGTGCAGGTCAGCGGGCCGACCGCCAGTCTTGCCGTCGTCGTCGCGGCCGCCGTGCAGCAATTCGGCTGGGCCGCGATGTGTTTCATCACCGTCGGAGCGGGCGTGTTGCAGATCCTGTTCGGGCTCAGCCGGATTGCGCGCGCCGCGCTGGGCATCGCACCGGTTGTGGTGCACGCCATGCTCGCCGGGATCGGTGTGATCATCGCGCTGCAGCAGGTGCACGTGCTCCTCGGCGGGGCCACGGTGAGCTCGCCGTGGGCGAGTATCGCCGCACTCCCGCAGCAGGTGATGTCGGTGCAGAAGGGTGACCTGTTCGTCGGGCTGCTGGTGATCGCCGTGCTGATCGGATGGCAGTACCTGCCGCGCCGGGTGCGGGTGGTGCCCGGCCCGCTGGTCGCGGTGGTCGTGGCGACGGTGGTCTCGCTGGTGCTGCCGTTGACGGTGGAACGGGTGCGCCTGGACGGCTCGCTCCTCGACGGCATCGGCCTGCCCGCGCTGCCGCACGGCGGCTGGCTGCCGATCGCGCTCACCATGCTCACCGTCGCGCTCATCGCCAGCGTGGAGACCCTGCTCTCGGCCGTCGCGGTCGACAAGATGCGACCCGATCAGCGCACCGACTTCGACCGGGAGCTCCTCGGTCAGGGTGCGGCCAACATGGCCTCGGGCGCGCTCGGCGGCCTGCCCATCGCGGCGGTCATCGTGCGCAGCATCACCAATGCCAACGCCGGGGCCCGCAGCCGGGCCGCCACCGTCATGCACGGCTGCTGGGTGCTGGTATTCGCGATCGCGCTCGTCGGCCTGGTCCGGCAGATCCCGACGGCGGCGCTGGCCGGACTGCTGGTGCTGATCGGAGTGCAACTGGTGAAGCTGGCCCACATCAGGCGGGCCCGCCGCACCGGCGACATCTACGTCTACCTTGTCACCGTGATCGCGGTGGTCTCGCTGAACCTGTTGCAGGGCATGGTGATCGGCCTGATCGCCTCGTTCGCGCTGCTGCTGTGGCGGGTCGTGAAATTCACCATCGCCGCCACGCCGCGCACCGACGGGACCTGGCTGGTGCGCATCGCAGGCACCTGCACCTTCCTTGCCGCGCCCCGGCTCACCGCCGAACTGGCGAAGGTGCCCGCCGGCGCGGACGTGACGGTCGAACTGAGTGTCGACTTCCTCGACCACGCCGCCTGCGAACTGCTCTCGGAATGGGCCGACAACCGCGAATCCGGCGGCAGCACAGTCGACTTCGTCGAACTCGGCACCGCGCGGATGGCCCGCGCCCACGACGGACCGCCCGAACACGGGCACGCGCGCAAAGCGGTCGACGAGGCCATCCGGCCGTGGCGCCGCAGCGGCGGTGTCGACCCGATCGCGGCGGGCATCGCGGCCTACCATCGCGGGCACGCGCATCTGATGCGCCCGCACCTGGCCGGGCTGCGGCACCGGCCCGACGCCGACACCTTCTTCCTCACCTGCGCCGACGCCCGCGTCGTGCCCAACGTCATCACCAACAGCGGCCCCGGTGACCTGTTCACCGTCCGCAATGTCGGCAATCTGGTGCCGGTCGGCGGCAGTGACGTCTCGGTGGAGGCGGCGCTGATCTACGCGCTCGACAAGCTCGACGTGCGCTCGGTGGTGGTGTGCGGACACAGTGGCTGCGGCGCGATGGAAGCGCTGTATGCGCAGGTACAGGCCGGTCCGGGACTCGACGACTGGCTGGCCAACGCCCAGCCGACGCTCGCGGCGTTCCACGGCGGTCATCCTGTCGCCGAGGCGGCGCGGCTGGCCGGCTTCGGCCCGATCGACCAGCTGGGCATGGTGAACGTGGCCAGGCAGGTGCAGACGCTGATCGACTACCCGGCGGTGCGCAGCGGCATCGTGGAGCGCGGCGTCGCGGTGTCGGGGCTGTTCTTCGACCTGGCGACCGCGCGGGTGATCGAGGTCACCATCGACGGCATCGCCGAATTCGACGACACCCGAAGCGATGTCGCGGCCGAGCCGGTGTGAGGCGGGACTGATGTGGGTCACACCACAGCGGGCCTGCGCTTATGGCGACACCCACTCTTCTTGCGGCACACTGGTTTTGCCAAGTCTTTACCAATACTGTGGTGACACCTTGACCCGGTTCGCCGTCGCACCGGGATCTCCCGTGCTTCATCGCTGGCAGCTACTCGACGGTCCGCGGACCGTCTTCGACACGTTGATCATCCATCGACTACGGCCGCGCCGAGTCGACGAAGGAGAACCATGTCTGTTGCGAACGACCTAGCTCCTCCCGCCGCACCGGCGTCGCCGACGCCCGAACCCGCGCCGTCCTACTGGCGCGACACGGTATTGCGCCACGATCTGCCCGCCTCGATCGTGGTATTTCTCGTCGCCCTGCCGCTGTCCCTCGGCATCGCGGTCGCCTCCGGCGCTCCGGTCGCGGCGGGCCTCGTCGCCGCCGTGATCGGCGGTATCGTCGCCGGTCTGTTCGGTGGATCGATGCTGCAGGTCAGTGGCCCCGCGGCGGGCCTGACCGTCGTCGTCGCCGAATCCATCGCCCAATTCGGCTGGCGCGTCACCTGTTTCATCGTCGTCGGTGCCGGGCTGTTACAGATCCTGTTCGGGTTGAGCCGGATCGCGCGCGCCGCGCTGGCGGTCGCCCCCGTGGTGGTGCACGCGATGCTCGCCGGTATCGGCATCACCATCGCGCTGCAGCAGATCCACGTGCTGCTCGGCGGCTCCTCGCACAGCACCGCCTGGCGCAACCTGATCGAGCTGCCCGGGCAGCTGATGTCGCTGCACGGTGGCGATGTGCTCGTCGGCGCGCTGGTGATCGCGGTGATGCTCGGCTGGAAGTACATGCCGCCGAAGCTGCGCGCGGTGCCCGGCCCGCTGGTCGCCGTCGTCGCGGCCACCGTGCTCTCGCTCGTCCTGCCGACCGACGTGGAGCGCATCGTGCTGAGCGGCTCGCTCTTCGACGCGCTGCAGCTGCCCGAACTGCCGTCGGGGAACTGGTCGGCGGTCGCGATGATGGTCCTGACCATCGCGCTCATCGCGAGCGTGGAAAGCCTGCTCTCGGCCGTCGCCGTGGACAAGATGCACACCGGCCCGCGTACCGGGTTCGACCGCGAGCTGATCGGTCAGGGCTCGGCGAACGTGCTGTCCGGCCTGGTCGGCGGCCTGCCGATCACCGGCGTGATCGTGCGCAGCGCGACGAATGTGCAGGCGGGTGCGCGCAGCAGGGCCTCGGCGGTCATGCACGGCTGCTGGATCCTGCTGTTCTCGGTGGCGCTGGTCGGCCTGGTCGAGCAGATCCCGAAGGCGGCGCTGGCAGGCCTGCTCATCGTCATCGGCATCCAGCTGGTGAAGCTGGCCCACATCCGGCTGGCGCGGCGCACCGGCGACCTGCTGGTGTACCTGGTCACCGTGCTCGGTGTGGTGTTCCTGAACCTGCTCGAAGGCGTGATCATCGGGCTCGGACTGGCTTTCGGCCTGCTGCTGTGGCGCGTCGTGCGCGTGCAGGTGTCGGCGGTGGCGCTGCCCGGCGGTGCGCGCTGGCTGGTCCGGATCGACGGCTCGTGCACTTTCCTGGCCCTGCCGAAGCTGTCGGCCGAGCTCTCGAAGGTGCCCGCCGGCGCCGACGTCACCGTGGAGATGACGGTCGACTTCCTCGACCACGCCGCTTTCGAGGCCATCGAATCCTGGCAGCATCAGCAGGAAAGCAGCGGCGGCCGAGTCGATTTCGTGGAGATCGGCAGCGCCAAGATGGCCGACACCACCGGCGCTCCACCCGCCCGCGGCTTCGGGCGCGCGACCTGGGACGAACTGCTCGGCCCGTGGCGGCACCAGAAGTCCGGCAGCGACGCGCTCAACGCGGGCGTCGCGGCCTTTCACCGCAGCCACGCCCACGTCGTGCGCCCGCACCTGGACGAGCTGCGCGACCGGCAGGACCCGGATTCCTTCTTCCTCACCTGCTCGGACTCGCGGATCGTGCCCAATGTGATCACCTCGAGCGGCCCCGGTGACCTGTTCACCGTCCGCAATGTGGGCAATCTGGTGCCGACCAGCGGCGACGACTCCGTCGAGGCGGCGCTGGTGTTCGCACTCGAGGAGCTGGCGGTGCGCTCGGTCGTGGTCTGCGGGCATTCGGCCTGCGGCGCGATGAAGGCGGTGTACTCCGGGGCCGACGCCGACGGCGGGCTGAGCTCCTGGCTGCGCCACGCCGAGCCGAGCCTGCACCGGTTCCGGGCCGACCACCCGGTCGCGCGGGCCGCGCGGGCGGCCGGTTTCGACGAGACCGACCAGCTGAGCATGGTCAACGTCGCCGTGCAGCTCGAGACGCTGCATCGCCACCCGGCCGTGCGTCGCGCGGTGGCCGAGCGCGGGGTCGAGGTGTCGGGGCTGTTCTTCGACATCGCGGGCGCGCGGGTGATCGAGGTGACCGTCGACGGCGTACGCGCCATCGCCGACCGGGACGAGGTCGCCGTGACGGTGTGATCAGGGTGTCGGCGGCTCGTAGGCTGGAACGATGATGAGCAAGCCGACCGCCGACACCCCCGATGCCCCGGCGGTGGAATCCGCCGGGGCATCGGCGGGCAAGCCGGTCTTCGCAGAGCGTTGGCGCGCCTTCCGGGCGGGCATCGAGCACCGCCCTACCCTGAACCTCGGCTACCGCATCGCCGTCGGCGTGATCGGTGGGCTGGTGCTGCTCGTCGGGATCATCACGATCCCGTACCCGGGGCCCGGCTGGGCGCTGGTGTTCGCGGGGTTCGGCATCCTGGCCACCGAGTTCGTCTGGGCCCATCACACGCTGACGTGGGTGCGCGGCAAGTACCGGATCGTCATGGGCTGGTACACCTCGCGCGGGTGGACGATCAAGGTCCTCGGCGCGGTGGCCACCTTCGCCCTCGTCGTGGTGACGCTGTGGCTGCTCGGAACCTTCTCGTTGGTGGCAGGGTGGATCGGAGTCGATTGGCCATGGTTGCGCAGTCCCCTGATGTCGTGAGCATCGTCCCCGGACACCTGCTCACCGATCCCGCGTGGGTCTCGGCCCGGATCGGCGAGATGAGCCGCTCCTGGGGTACCGAGACGCCGCGCGTGGGCGGCACGCTCTGGTGGTGCATGGCCGCCTCGGCCCTCGTCGACCAGATCACCAGCGCCTACGCCGCCGGAACGCCCGCCCCGATCGCCGCGCTCGACGAGCTCGAGTGCGAGGTCAGGCCGGACGGTGGTGTCGAGCAAATACGCTTCCACTCGACCGCCGCCCCGGACGCCACCGCCGAGGCCGTCGGCACCGCCCTGCGCGAGACATTGACGGCGGTGATCCTGCAGGTAGCCGCCGTGTCCGGCGCCGGCGTTCCCGCCCTCTGGGCCGTCGTCACGGACGCGATCGGCAACCGCGCACTCGACGCGGGCGACCAGGCGGCCGCGACCAAGCTGGCAGGCGAAATCGGCACCCGCCTGCTCCCACCCCGCTTCGTCACCGTCGGCGAGCGCACCTTCGTCAAACGCCTCTCCTGCTGCCTGGTCTACGAGGTACCCGGCTGCGCCATGTGCACCAGCTGCCCGAAACGCCCCCAAGCCGAACGTACCGCCCTGCTGGCCCAGGCCTGATCCCCACGTAACCGCCGATTTAGTGAGCACATGGGTAACTCGCCGGGTACGGGCGAACACAACGCCAACGTCACCGTCGGCCGCCCGCGAGAGGCGACACCCATCCTGAGCCCGGCCAGAATTCCCGGGGAGGCGGAACAGGGCGGCGGGCCGCCAGTAGGATCGTGCCTGCAACCGGGCGGGGACAGTCCCGCCGGACCGAAACGTCAAGGAGAGCATCCCCGTGACCACCTCTGCACCCCTCAGTCCTGTCGCCCTCGTCCGGGTGCAGGCCGGGACTACCGCGGGCGCGGCGGTGCGGGAAGCGGGCCTGCCGACCAAGGGACCGGACACGATCGTGGTGGTCCGCGACGCCGACGGCGCGCTCAAGGACCTGTCCTGGACCCCCACCGAAGACGTCGAGGTCGAGCCCGTCGCCGCCGACACCGAGGACGGCCGCAGCGTGATCCGGCATTCGGCCGCGCACGTGCTGGCCCAGGCCGTGCAGCAGGAGTTCCCCGACGCCAAGCTGGGCATCGGCCCGCCGATCAAGGACGGCTTCTACTACGACTTCCGCGTCGACCGTCCCTTCACTCCCGAGGATCTGGCCAAGCTGGAATCCCGGATGAAGAAGATCATCAAAGGCGCGCAGCGCTTTTCGCGTCGGGTCGTCGAGATCGACGAGGCTCGGGTGGAACTGGCCAAGGAGCCGTTCAAGCTCGAGCTGATCAGCGACAAGTCCGGCATCGACGATCCGGAGATCATGGAGGTCGGCGGCAACGAGCTGACCATCTACGACAACCTGGACCCGCGCACCGGCGAGAAGATCTGGGGCGACCTGTGCCGCGGCCCGCACATCCCCACCACCAAGTTCATCCCCGCCTTCAAGCTGACCCGCAGCTCGGCCGCCTACTGGCGCGGTGACCAGGACCGCGAGGACCTGCAGCGCATCTACGGCACCGCCTGGGAATCGACCGAGGCGATGGACGAGTACCTGCACCTGTTGGCCGAGGCCGAGCGCCGCGACCACCGCAAGCTGGGTCTCGAGCTGGACCTGTTCAGCTTCCCCGACGAGCTCGGCTCGGGTCTGCCGGTGTTCCACCCCAAGGGCGGCATCATCCGCAAGGAGATGGAGGAGTACTCGCGTCAGCGCCACATCGACGCGGGCTACGAGTTCGTCAACACCCCGCACATCACCAAGGGGCATCTGTTCGAGGTCTCCGGTCACCTCGACTGGTACCGCGACGGCATGTTCCCGGCCATGCACCTCGACGCCGAACTCAACGAGGACGGCACCGTACGGAAACCCGGCCAGGACTACTACGTCAAGCCGATGAACTGCCCGATGCACAACCTGATCTTCCGTGCGCGCGGCCGCTCCTACCGTGAGCTGCCGCTGCGGCTGTTCGAGTTCGGCTCGGTGTACCGCTACGAGAAGTCCGGCGTGATCCACGGCCTGACCCGCGTGCGTGGCATGACCCAGGACGACGCGCACATCTACTGCACCAAGGAGCAGATGCACGCGGAGCTGACCAGCACCCTGCAGTTCGTGCTGTCGCTGCTCAAGGACTACGGCCTCGACGACTTCTACCTCGAGCTGTCGACCAAGGACCCGAAGAAGTTCGTGGGCTCCGACGAGCTGTGGGAAGAGGCCACCGAGACCCTGGCCAAGGTCGCCGAGGCCTCGGGCCTGGACCTGGTGCCCGATCCGGGCGGCGCCGCGTTCTACGGCCCGAAGATCTCCGTGCAGGCCAAGGACGCGCTGGGCCGCACCTGGCAGATGTCGACCATCCAGCTCGACTTCAACCTGCCCGAGCGGTTCAACCTGGAATACACCTCCTCCGACGGCACCAAGCAGCGTCCGGTGATGATCCACCGCGCCCTGTTCGGTTCGATCGAGCGGTTCTTCGGCGTGCTCACCGAGCACTACGCCGGCGCCTTCCCCGCCTGGCTCGCGCCGGTGCAGGTCGTCGGTATCCCGGTCGCGGAAAACTTTGCCCCGCACCTGGATTCGGTGATCGAGCGGTTGCAGGACGCGGGCGTGCGTGCCCAGGTCGACCGCAGCGACGACCGGATGCAGAAGAAGATCTTCAACCAGACCGCGCAGAAGGTGCCGTTCATGCTGCTGGCCGGCGCGCGCGACGTGGAGGCGGGCGCGGTGAGCTTCCGGTTCCGCGACGGCAGCCAGGTCAACGGCGTGCCGGTCGACGACGCGGTCGCCACGATCCTGACCTGGGTCGGCAACCGCGAGAACGCCTCGCCCACCGCCGAGGGGTTCGAGGTCGTCAGCGCGGCGAAGGCGTCGTCATGAGTGAGAGCATCGCCTCGGAGGCCGGTTCGATCGTCGACACCGGCGCTGGTCAGCCGGACCGGCTGCAGCGGCTGTGGACGCCGTACCGGATGTCCTACATCACCGGCGAGGTGAAGCCCAAGGACGCCACCGGGCACCCGTTCACCGACATCCCGAAGATGTCCGACGAGGACGGGCTGATCATCGCCCGCGGTGAACAGGTCTACGCGGTCCTCAACTTGTACCCGTACAACCCGGGGCACATGATGGTGGTGCCGTACCGCCGGGTCGCCGATCTGGAGGATCTGACGCCTGCGGAGAGCGCGGAGCTGATGGCCTTCACGCAGCGGGCGATCCAGGTGATGAAGCGGGTGTCGCGGCCCGCCGGATTCAACGTGGGTCTCAATCTCGGTGGGGTGGCCGGTGGTTCGCTCGCCGACCACCTGCACCAGCACATCGTGCCGCGCTGGGGCGGGGACGCGAACTTCATCACGGTGGTCGGTGGGGTGAAGGTGATGCCGCAGCTGTTGCGCGAGACGCGGCAGCTGCTGGCGGAAGCATGGGAGGCACACACCGCAGCCGATCGGGTGCGGGTGTCCCGCGGGTCGCAGGAGGAATAACAACTGTGCTCAGCTTCTTCGGCCGCCAGACGTTTGCGAAAGCGACTGCGCCGCTGGGCAAAGCGCTCGTCGGTACCGGGCTCACCCCGGACGCGATGACACTGATCGGCACCACCGCGACGATCGCGGCCGCGGTGACGCTGTTCCCCTCCGGGCACCTGTTCTGGGGAACGATGGTCATCTGGCTGTTCGTCATGTTCGACATGCTCGACGGGGCGATGGCGCGGGCCCGCGGCGGCGGCACGAAGTACGGCGCGGTCCTCGACGCCACCTGTGACCGGGTGGCCGACGGCGCGATCTTCGGCGGCCTGGCCTGGTGGGCCGTCTACCACGAGCACAGCAAGCAGCTGTTCGCGGCGACGCTGGTCGTGCTGGTCACCTCGCAGGTGATCTCGTACGCGAAGGCGCGCGCCGAGGCCAGCGGCCTGTCGGCCGACGGCGGACTGATCGAGCGCCCGGACCGGCTCGTCATCGTGCTGGTCGGCGCCGGGCTCACCGGCATCGGCGGGCACTGGGACATCGAGTGGCTCACCTGGGCCGTGTACGTGGCGATGTGGGCGCTGGCGGTGCTGAGCATCATCACGGTGTTCCAGCGGGTGCTCGCGGTCCGCAATTCGCCGGGCGCGCGGACCGTGATCCCGGCAGCGCCGCAGCAGCCGGACACGGCCGGAGGTGCGGCGTCGTGAGCCTCACCGAGCGGTTGAGCGACTGGGGGTACGCCGCGGGCTGGCGGATCGTGCGTTCGGCGCCGGAAGGCCTGGTGCGCAAGGTATTCGATCTGGGCGCCGATCGGGCCGTCAAGGGCGGCGGGCCGGAGCAGTTGCGGCGCAACCTCGCCCGCGTGCTGGGCGTGAGTCCGGAGCAGGTGCCCGCGGATCTGATGCGCGCGAGTATGCGTTCCTACGCCAGGTATTGGCGGGAGGCGTTCCGGCTGCCGAGCATGGACCACAGCACCGTCGACTACTACGTCGACGGTCTCGAACACCTCGACGCGGCCCTGGAGCGGGGCCGCGGCGTCGTCTTCGTGCTGCCGCACTCGGGGAACTGGGACATGGCCGGCGTGTGGCTGGTGCAGCACTACGACACCTTCACCACCGTGGCCGAACGATTGAAACCGGAGTCGCTGTTCGAGCGGTTCGTCGCCTACCGGGAGAGCCTGGGCTTCGAGGTGTTCCCGCTGACCGGCGGGGAGCAGCCACCGTTCCGGCAGCTCGCGGACCGGTTGCGGCAGAACCGGATCGTCTGCCTGATGGGTGAGCGCGACCTCACCGGCAAGGGCGTGCCCGTCGACTTCTTCGGCGAGCGCACCTGGATGCCCGCCGGTGCGGCCAAGCTGGCCATCGAGACCGGCGCCGCCCTGATCCCGGTGCACGCCTGGTTCACCACCGAGGCCGACGGCACCGAGGGCTGGGGTCTGAAAACCTGTACGCCGGTCGATGTCTCCGGTGGCGTGGCCGCCGCGACACAGGAGCTGGCCGACGTGTTCGCCAGGAATATCGCCGAGCACCCGGCCGACTGGCACATGCTGCAGCCGCTGTGGGAAGCCGACCTGTCGGCGCACCGGCTGGCACGCATCGCCGCGAACCCGGGAGGTGGCGCGCGGTGAAGATCGGCATGGTGTGCCCGTACTCGTTCGACGTTCCCGGCGGTGTGCAGGCCCATGTGGTCGAGCTGGCCAGGGTCTTCCTCGAACGCGGCCACAAGGTGAGTGTGCTCGCGCCCGCCTCCGACGACACCCCGCTGCCCGATTTCGTGGTGTCGGCGGGGCGCGCGGTCGCGATTCCGTACAACGGGTCGGTGGCGCGGCTGTCGTTCGGTCCGATGGCCTACACCCGGATCCGGCGCTGGATCGACAGCAACGACTTCGACGTGCTGCACATCCACGAACCCAACGCGCCGAGTCTGTCCATGCTGGCGCTCAAGATCGCCGAGGGTCCGATCGTCGCCACCTTCCACACCTCGACCACGAAGTCATTGGTGCTGAGCACCTTTCAGGGTGTGCTGCGGCCGTACCACGAGAAGATCAACGGCCGGATCGCGGTGTCGGAGCTGGCCAGGCGCTGGCAGGTCGAGGCGCTCGGTTCGGACGCGGTGGAGATCCCCAACGGTGTCGACGTCTCCGCGTTCGCGCGCGGTCCGCTACTCGACGGGTACCCCCGGGCCGGTAAGACGGTGCTGTTCCTCGGCCGCTACGACGAACCGCGCAAGGGCATGGATGTGCTGCTCGGCGCGCTGCCCACGCTCACCGAACGCCATCCCGGTGTGCAGATCCTGATCGTCGGTCGCGGTGACGAGGACCGGTTGCGTCGCGAGGCGGGCGAGCACGCCGGTCATCTGCGTTTCCTCGGCCAGGTCTCCGACGCGGAGAAGGCCGCCGCGATGCGCAGCGCCGACGTCTACGTGGCGCCGAACCTGGGCGGCGAGAGTTTCGGCATCATCCTGATCGAGGCGATGGCCGCGGGCACCCCGGTGGTGGCCAGCGAACTCGACGCGTTCCGGCGCGTGCTGCGCGACGGGACCGCGGGCATGCTCACCCCGGTCGGTGACGCCGCCGCGCTGGCCACCGCGATCGACACCGTCCTCACCGACGACACCGCCCGCGAGCGACTGGTGCGCACCGGCACCCAGGTGGTCGCCGGCTACGACTGGCCGGTGGTCGCCGAGCAGATCCTGCGGGTGTACGAGACCGTCACCGTGGGCGACAACCGGGTCAGGGCCGCCGGATGATCACTTTCTCCGCGACGACGGTCCTCGTTCTCGGGCTGATCGCGCTGCTCGTGCTCGCCGTCGGCGTCTGGGCCTACTCGACGGCCAACCGGCTCGACCGGCTGCACGTGCGCTCCGACCAGTCCTGGCAGGCCCTCGACGCCGCGCTGGCCCGGCGGGCCGTCGTGGCGCGCGCGGTGGCGATGGCCATCGCCGGTCCGGTGAGCACCGATCCGCGGCGCGCCGACCGGGCCGCCCAGCTCGCGGCACTGGCCGATCGCGCCGAGCGGGCCGATCGCGCTGACCGCGAGACGATCGAGAATCAGCTCTCGGCGGCGCTGTCGCTGGTCGACATCGACCAGCTGCGGCCCCAGCTCGTCGCCGAGCTCGCCGACGCCGAGGCCAGGGTGCTGATCGCGCGCCGCTTCCACAACGACGCCGTGCGTGACACCCTCGCGCTGCGTACCCGGCGGCCGGTGCGGGTGCTGCACCTCGGCGGTACCGCGCCGCTGCCGGACTACTTCGAGATCACCGAACGGGCGACGCCCGCCGCGGCCACCGGTCTCGAGGTGAACACCACCCGCACCTCGGCGCGCGTGGTGCTGCTCGACGAGCAGGACCGCGTGCTGCTGCTGCGCGGACACGATCCGATGCTGCCCGAGGTCGCGTTCTGGTTCACCGTGGGCGGCGGGGTCGAGCCGGGGGAGAGCCTGCGCGACGCGGCGGTCCGTGAGATCCACGAGGAGACCGGTCAGCGGGTCGATCCGGCGGCGCTGCGCGGTCCGCTGTGGCGCCGGGTCGCGGTGTTCCCGTTCAACGGTGAACTCATCCGGTCCGAGGAGTTGTTCTTCACCCTGCGTGCCCCGCGCTTCGAATGGCGTCCGGCCGCGTTGAACGCGCTGGAGCGCCGCACCATCACCGACCACCGCTGGTGCACTCCCGCCGATATCCGCGCCCTCGACGACAAGGGTGAAGCGGTGTACCCGTATCACTTGGACGAACTGCTCGCCGAGGCCGTGACCGTGGCGGCGGACGACACCGAACACGTGGTGCGCTCGATCCGCTGACCAGCCGATCGGCCGGTGTGGGCCGGTTCAGGGAGAGGCGACGATCGGGAGGCGATCAGTGGCAGCTCGGAAAACTACCGTGGGGATCGGCGAGGTCGTCGGATTCCGGCTGCGCGCGCATCATCTCACCGCGCGGCAACCTGCCGAGGATCTGTTCGAGGTGGCCGGTGCGTGCGGAATCCAGAACAGCCCACCGGGTTCGGCGCTGCAGGCCTTGCACGCCCGCGTCGAAGACGTCACCGCCGAGCGTGTCGATCACCTTGTCGGCGAGGAGAAGTCGCTGCTGCAGACCTGGTGTATGCGTGGCTCGCCGTACTTCTTCCCGACCGCCGACGCCTCGGTGTTCACGACCGGTGTCCTGCCGACCACCGAGGCGGCGCGGCAGCATCTGATCCGCGGCATCGGGCAGGCACTGGACACTCTCGGCATGGAACTCGACGATGCAGTCGACCGCACCGCCGCGCAGCTCGAGCCGGTGCTCTCCCGGCGGGCCCTGGCGATCACCGAACTCGGCGAAGAACTGGCCGGGCGCATCGCGGATACCTTGTCGCCCGCCGAGCGTGAGCACTGGCAGGCCACCGGGCCCTACGGTGCGAACCAGCCGCTGGGCGAAGCGGTCGTGCACTTCTGTCTGCGCATCCTCACGCTGCGCGGCCTCATCTGCCTGGCGCCGCGCAGCAAGAACATGGCGCCGTTCGTCCTGCTCGGCGAATGGCTCGGCAACCCACTGCCGCACACCGCCGCCGCCGCCGCCCGCGCCAACCTCCTGCGCCGCTACCTGCGGTGTTATGGCCCGTCGACACGCAAGGATTTCGCCGCCTGGCTCGGAATCGACGCCGGTGATGTGGACCCGTGGTGGACCACCGTGGAAGACGAACTGACCCCGGTCGAGTTCGACGGCAGCCAGAGCTGGATCCATACCGACGATCTGGACGCCCTGCACTCCCCGTCTTCGGTGCACGGGGTGCGACTCCTGCCACCGAGCGACCCCTACACCCAGATGCGTGATCGAAACACCATCGTCGACCCGAAACATCAACGCGCCGTGTGGAAAACGGTCGGCGCACCCGGCACGGTGCTGGCCGACGGCGTGATCACCGGAATCTGGCGGCCACGCAAGAAGGGCCGCACCCTGACGCTGACCGTCACGACATTCCGGTCGATGAGCTCCAAGCTCCGCGCACAGTTGCACGCGGAAGCAGCATCGGGGGCGACATTGCGCGGTGCCACGGACGTCCACGTCGAGTTCGACGACACCGCACGCTGATCCGACAGTGTGCCCGCGATCGCCGTGTTGCCGAAAACTGCTGGCGTTCCCGGTGTCGCCGCGCATAGGGTGAGGGCGTGAATTCTCCGGAGGCGTCCAGAAGGTAGCCGTCCGGCCTGCGGGCCGGGCGGCGTCGTGGGTGCGCGCGTTCCCTCGGTCGGGTGATCGGGGCGACGCGCCCGTTCGCGATGCCGGATGATCCTCGATTCCTTGCGGCGGGCCGTGCTTCGCCCGATTCCGCTTCCTGACGGACACCGCGTGGTGTCCCGTATCCGGAGAGTTGATCAATCATGCCCATCGGGGTTTTCGTGCTGGCTGTCGCGGTCTTCGCGCAGGGCACATCGGAATTCATGATGTCGGGGCTGCTCGCGCAGACCGCCGCCGACTTCGGGGTCTCGCTGGGGACAGTGGGGTTGCTGACAGCGGTGTACGCGGTCGGCATGGTGCTTGGCGCACCCACCATGGCGGTGACGGCAGGTCGGTGGCCGTTACGTCGTTCGGCGACAACGTTTCTCGTGCTGTTCTGCCTGGCACATGCGGTCGGTGCGGTCACCGGCGAGTTCGGGGTGCTGGTGGCGACGCGGGTGGTCGCCGCGGTCGCCAATGCCGGGTTTTTGGCGATCGTGCTCGCCGCCCTGCCACGGCTGGTCGGCCCTGCCCTGATCGGGCGGGCCACCTCGGTGATCGTGTCCGGGGTGACGGTCGCGTGTATCGCCGGTGTCCCCGCCGGAACGGCGCTCGGCCAGTTGTGGGGGTGGCGGTCGGCGTTCGTGGCCGTCGCGGTGGTCGGCGCGCTGGTGCTCGTACCGGTGGCGCTGATGGTTCCGCCTGCGCAGGCGGGCAGTCCTGGGGAATATGTCGCCTCGTTGCGGGCCGAATGGGCAGTGCTCGGTGTGCGGCCGGTGCGCGTCGCCGTTGCCGTCGCGGTTCTGGTGAACGCCGCCACGTTCGCCGGGTTCACCTACCTGGGCACGATCACCGAGACGATCGCCGGAACGGACAGCGGCTGGGTGCCGGTGGTGCTGGCAGTGTTCGGCCTCGGCTCCTTCGTCGGCGTGACGCTCACCGGCAGATACAGCGACCGCCTCGGCGCGGTGATCGTCGCCGCCGGAACCGCCTGCCTCGTCGGTGTGTGGGCGATGGCCGCCCTGGCCGCGCACACGGTGGCCGGTGTCGCGATCATGGCGTTCGTCGCAGGCGCTGTCGCTTTCGGCGTCGGATCGACGCTGATCGCGACCATCGTGCGCACCGCAACACCCGGCGCTCCGCGTCTCGCCGGAGCACTGGCGACCGCAGCCCTGAATGTCGGCGCCGTCCTCGGTCCCGTCGTGGCCGGGCTGGTCGTCGACCGGGTGGGTGACCCGGTCGCGGCGCTGTGGTGCGGTGTCGTCTCGGCCGCCGTCGCGGCCGTGATCGTGCGGTCCGGCCGTGACCGGCGCCGTCGGGTACCGGTCGAGGTCGCGGCCGGTCGGGGCTGAGACGCGGGCCACTCGAGCAGGCCAGCGGCGGGCGGGACTCGCATCGCCGCTGGTCGTGGCAAGGCCAGTGGACCTCAACTGGCTATGAAGTTCGATTTCGGACGGCTCTAGAATCGACGGTGTCCATAACGAGCGACCTGATTGGCGCACATGACACAGGAGACAGCCGTGACTACGCCTGAGACCACCAACACCGTCGGCACCGCCCGCGTGAAGCGCGGCATGGCCGAGATGCTCAAGGGCGGCGTGATCATGGACGTGGTCACCCCGGAGCAGGCCAAGATCGCCGAGGACGCGGGCGCGGTGGCCGTCATGGCGCTCGAGCGGGTCCCGGCCGACATTCGCGCCCAGGGCGGCGTCTCCCGGATGAGCGACCCGGACATGATCGACGGCATCATCTCGGCCGTGTCCATCCCCGTGATGGCCAAGGCCCGCATCGGCCACTTCGTCGAGGCGCAGATCCTGCAGAGCCTCGGCGTCGACTACATCGACGAGTCCGAGGTCCTCACCCCCGCCGACTACGCCAACCACATCGACAAGTGGAACTTCACCGTCCCCTTCGTCTGTGGTGCCACCAACCTGGGTGAGGCCCTGCGCCGCATCACCGAGGGCGCGGCCATGATCCGCTCCAAGGGTGAGGCCGGCACCGGCGACGTGTCCAACGCGACCACCCACATGCGCACCATCCGCGCCGAGATCCGCCGCCTGACCGCGCTGTCCGAGGACGAGCTGTTCGTGGCCGCCAAGGAACTGCAGGCGCCGTACGAGCTGGTCCGTGAGGTCGCCCAGACCGGCAAGCTGCCGGTCGTCATGTTCACCGCCGGTGGCATCGCCACCCCTGCCGACGCCGCGATGATGATGCAGCTCGGCGCCGAGGGCGTGTTCGTCGGCTCCGGCATCTTCAAGTCGGGCAACCCCGAGCAGCGTGCCGCCGCCATCGTCAAGGCCACCACCTTCTACGACGACCCGGACGTGCTGGCCAAGGTCTCGCGTGGCCTGGGTGAGGCCATGGTCGGCATCAACGTCGAGGAGATCCCGCAGCCGCACCGCCTGGCCGAGCGCGGCTGGTGACCGGCTGCTAGCCTCCTGATCGACGGGCGCCCCGAACTCTTCTCGGGGCGCCCGTTTTTCGTTGCTGCCCGGCGGTCTCCGTGGCGGTGCGGCCCTGAGATTGCTCCCAGGTGGGCGTACCGTACAGTCGGTCTGTGACCGCGCTCGACTTCTTCTTGCTGGTCGTCGCGGGATTCTTCACCGGCCTGGTGGGGTTCGTCACCGGGATGGCCTCGATCGTCTCCTATCCGGCGCTGTTGGCTGTCGGGTTGCCGCCGGTCGCGGCCAATGTCACCAATACCGTCGCGATGGTGGCCGTCGGGGTGGGTGCGACCGCGAACTCGGGGCGCGAACTCACCGGGCGTGGCGCCACCCTGGTGCGCTGGGCGGTGCTCTCGGCGATCGGTGGACTGCTCGGCGCGCTCGCGCTGCTGGTTGCGCCCGCCGGTGCGTTCGAGCTCGTCGTTCCGTTCCTGGTGGCCGCAGCCTCGATCGCGCTGCTGGTGCAGCCACTGGTGCGCCGGCATGTGGGTGAACTGAACGCACCCTGGATCGTGCCCGCCGGCATCGTGCTCATCTCCGTCTACGGCGGCTACTTCGGCGCCGGTGCCGGGGTGATCTACCTGTCGATGATGCTGCTGTGCACCTCCGAATCACTGTGGAGCGCATCGGTTCTCAAGAGCTTCCTGCTCGGCATCGCGAATCTGGTCGCCGCGGTCGGCTTCGCGGCGTTCGGTCCGGTGCACTGGTGGGCGGCGCTGGCGCTGGCACTGGGCGCGCTGGCAGGTGGGTGGTGCGGGCCGCCGGTGGTCAAGGTGATTCCGCCGAATCTGCTGCGGGTGAGCGTCGGTGTCGCGGGCCTGGGGTTGGCTGTTTACCTGGCTCGCTGATCGCGCCGGACCGATCGAGATGTGACCGGTACGTGTTCGCCCGCTGGAGACCGCGCGCGTCCGTACCGTGGAGACGGTGCACCACACAGATGTCGAAATCGCTATCCACGCAACAGAAGTCGCTTCCGAAGTAATCCGGTCCGCGTTTCACACGCCACTCACCCGGTACGCAAAAGTTGGCGATGATTTCGCCACCCAGGCCGATCTGGCCGCGGAGAAGGCCATTCTCGATGTGCTGGCCGCCGCCTGCCCCGGCGATCGCTTCCTTGCCGAGGAATCGGGAGTGAGCGGGGCGGTGGGCAGCGACCGCACCTGGATGATCGATCCCCTCTGCGGCACTCGGAATTTCGCGGTCGGCACCCCGTCCGTCGCCGTGAACGTGGCCTTGCGGACCGGCTCCACCGTTACCGCCGCCGCGGTCGGAGCTCCGTTCGCCGACGAGGTGCTCTGGACCGACGGCGACGGCGCGTTCGCCCGCCACGACGGCACCGACGAGCGACTACAACCGAACGCGGACAACCTGCTGGTCGACATCAACTTGGACGACCCCTTCCCCTGGTCGACTCCGGCGCAGCTGCTCGACGCGCCCGGGTTCGCCGACGTGTTCCACCCACGTGCGCACTCGACGTCGCTCACTCTCGTGTGGGTCGCCTCGGGCCGTCGCGCCGCCTATGTCACCGGCGGAGACCTGAGCGACAGCGTCCACTTCGCCGCCGCGATCGCAGTCTGCCAGGCCGCGGGCTGCGTGGTCACCAACCTGGCCGGCCAACCCCTGCACACCGAACCACACGGGCTGATCGCTGCCGCCGACCGGGAAACCCACGCCCGCCTCGTCGCCGCGATCGCCGCCCTGCGTTGATCTGCGCGGCCGTGTGACGATGGGCGGGTGAGCATCGACGTCGACTTCCACGGCACCTTCGAAGTGCATCTGACCGTCCGGGCACCCGACGCGGAAACCCTGGCGGCCGCCGAGGCTTTCGCGGTGCGCCGGGAGATGAAGTTCACCCACATCGTCCTCGCGCGCGGCCGTATCGCCGATCAGCCGATGCTCACACTGCGCCGGACCGGTGACCTCGCACCGGTGGCCGAGGCGGCCGAAGCTGCGGCACGGGAACTGGCGGCCGCCGGATTGCCGGTGATCCGGACCAAGATCGAGGTCCACCCGTGGGCGCGAGGTGTGCCGGTGACCGACAAGGAGGGCCGGGCCAGGGGGCCGCATCGGTATTTCGAGCATCACCTCAAACTTCTGCTACCCCCGGATGCCCCCATGGCGGCGGTCGTGGCGGCGTGCGCCGGGCACAACGCGCACGTCTCGGCCAATGCCAGGCGAACCCGATGCGACGGCCGCACTGAACGGTTCGTGACGCAGCGGTGCCGCTCGGTCGGCAGGCACACCTCCGGCACCCGATTGCAGCTGCTGGAGCTGGCCCTGCGGGAGCACGGCTATGAGGTGCTGTCGCGGGAACACGAATACGTCGTCTACGACAGCGACGAATCGGTGGACGACGGCTGGCTGGACGAGGACCCGCCACCGGCGCAGCCGATCCCGTGGGAACACTTCCGGCTCGGACCGTGGCTGGGTGAGCAGCAGTGGGTACCCGGTCATGCGCCGCCGGCCGAGGGATTCCCGCGGACGCTGCTTCCGGTGGTCGGCGACGGAGTCCGGCAGCGGCCGGTCTTCGACCCCTCGGTGCAGGATCGCCGATACGGGATGCGATTGAGCGAGCCGTATTTCGACGATCCCGCGGTCGCCGAGACCTGGCGCGCCGCGCGCCGCGCCGCGCTCGACCACGTGCTGGCCGCGGTCGCGGGCACCGCATGGGCGGAGCAGCTGATGGTGCGGGGCAGCGTGCTCCTTCGCGCCTGGTACGGCGCCGACGCGCGCGAACCAGGCGACCTGGATTTCGTTGTGCTCAAACCGGATTGGGCGCTGCACGACGCGCGGACCACGACCATGCTCGACGAACTCGCCGCGGCGGCGCAGCAGACCTCCGCCCGGTCCGGTGGGATCGTCCGGATCGAGGCGGACGGTGCCGTCGCCGACGAGATCTGGACCTATTGCCGCGTGCCCGGCCGCCGGCTCGTCCTGCCATGGCACACCACCGAGGCCGCGATCCCCGGCGGCACCGTGCAGCTGGACTTCGTGTTCGGTGAAGAGCTGCCCGAGCCGCCGGTGCGCACCGCAGTCGCCCGGATCGGCACCGAAGGCCCCGGCGCGCTGCTGTACACCGCGAGCCCGCGACTGTCGCTGGCCTGGAAACTGCTCTGGCTGGCGAGCGACACCTACCCCGAGGGCAAAGACCTCTTCGACGCGGTGCTGCTGGCCGAACGCGCCGAACTGCCGTTCGCGCTGTTCCGCGCCGTGATCGCGCCGCGCGCGCACGAACGCAGGCCGGTCGTGGACTTCCTCGACGTGGCGCACTGGGCCGCGAAGGCCGACTGGACAGAATTCGCCAAAGACCATGCCGGGGTGGCCGACGATCACGACACCTATGTCTGGCGTCTGCTCACCGCGCTCACCCGAACCAGCCGTGGCGATCTGGCCGCCGCCTACGACCGGTACGCCGCCGATTTCGCCACCTGGGCCGACAGCCTGCGCGGTGTGTACACCGACCGCGGGCTGACAGGTCTGGCAGCGGAGATGGACCGGAATCCTCGGCCGACACTGTTTCGCCTGGTCGTGCTGCGGGAGGTCATCGGGCGGGATCGTTGCTCGCTCACCGACGCCGCGGATCTGCTGGCGCAGTTGCCGATTCCCGAGGAATGCGAGCTGCCGACCCGCGTCGACCCGCATGTGATCGCCGCGGCATTGTCGGCCGCGCCCGCATAACCGGACCACCCCGCTCACAGACCATCGCGACCCCCTTCTCAGAGTTTCCTCACCATCGCTGGGTAGCGTCCGGGGCCGTGGCATCGAGGCCTGCGTCGTGTGGCGCTGGTTCGTGCCGTCGCCCGGCAGGGCGAAGACGACCCGACGTAAGGACGAGTGGATGAAGTTTGGTAGGACCGGACGTATCGCGATTGCGGGCCTGGCTGTGGTTGCGGCCCTGGGACTGAGCGCATGCAGCGACGACAAGGGTGACAAGCCCGCCGCGAAAACCACCACCAGCGCCAAGGTTTCGACCTCGGCCGCTGCGAACCTGCCCGCGGTGCCGACCGTCGAGGAGCTCAACGCGCAGCTGAACACCGCGCTGGATCCCTCGATCCCGAACGAGCAGAAGCTGGACTTCGTGCAGGGTGGTTCGGCCGATCCCGAGCTGCCGAACCGGTTGGCCCAGGCGGCCAAGGACGCCAATGTGCAGGTGCAGGTCACCGAGGTGACCTCCTTCGGTGACAGCGTGAACGCCAAGGCCAACTTCACGCTCAACGGCCAGACCAATGTCGTCGATGTGCCGTTCGTGGCCGAGGACGGCAAGTGGAAGGTCCAGAAGTCGTGGGCCTGCGGCATGCTGACCAACCTGGGTCAGCAGTCGGTCGCCTGCGCCTGATCCCGCCGCACGGGCCCCGGCCGGAATCCGTTCCGGCCGGGGCCTTCGCGTATCCGGCTGTGTGGCAGCCGGTTACGTGCCGACCCGCAACGCGGCCCGGTCGGGATGATCCCAGCGCAGCGTCCACGTGGCGGCCTCGGGATTGTCGGCGGCGTGATCGCGCAGGGCGGGCAGCGTCCAGTGCTGATCGGGTGGGGTGCGGCGCAGCGCCGCCTGCTCGCTCAGTTCCAGGCGCACGGTGAGGTCGAAGTCGAGGCCGCGGCCGAGCAGCATCGGCCCGGCCAGAACCAGGACCAGGTCGGCCTGCGCCGTGCGGACCGCCGCCCGCGCCGATCGATCGCGTTGCTCGTCCCAGAGGGCGGGCAGCCAGCGACCGGACGACCGCACCGCGTCCAGGATCTCGCGGCGCACCGCCTCGTAGTCGAACCAGGCTGTGCGATACGACCATTCGTCGTCGCGCCCGTATTCCATCCGCAGCGACGCGGGCCGCACGAAGTCGTGCAGGGACACCACCTCCGCCGACCGGCCCCGCGCGGCGAGCGTGTCGGCGATCCGCCGGGCCAGCTCGACCGGCGCCGCGGCATCGGCGCCGTCGACGGCGAGCACGCGCCGCCCGGGCAACTCGGCCAGGCGGTCGGCGACGATCCCGGCCATGGCCGCGGGGGAGGTGGGCGTGAACGACGGCACCGCACTATCACAGCAAATTCCGCGGCGCAGCGCCGAGCCGGACAGACCGGGCGGTCGGCGACGGGATAATCTCGAGCACATGGCGACTATCGAAGAGGCGCTCGAGATCGAGCAGCTGGAACGGGACATCTTCCGTGGTGCGGCCACCGAGTCCCAGCTGACGCGCACCTTCGGTGGTCAGGTCGCGGGCCGGGCGCTGGTCTCGGCGGTGCGGACCGTCGACCACTCCTTCCAGGTGCACTCGCTGCACGGCTATTTCCTGCGGCCGGGCAACCCCGAGGAACCCACCGTCTACCTGGTGGAGCGCATCCGCGACGGCCGGTCCTTCTGCACCCGCCGGGTCACCGGTGTGCAGGACGGGCAGGCGATCTTCACGATGTCGGCGTCGTTCCACCGCGGCGACGAGGGCCCGGAGCACCAGGACGTGATGCCCGAGGTCGAAGGGCCCGACCTGCTGCCCGACGCCAGCGTCACCATGAGTCCCGAGCGGCTGTGGGCGATGCGGGAATGGGAGCACTGGGACATCCGCACGGTCCCGTCGGACCAGGTCGCCCAGCGCGAGGGCTACGTCTCCCAGCAGCAGGTGTGGTTCCGGTACCGCCACAAGCTGCCCGACGACCCGCTGTTCCACGTCTGCACCCTCGCCTACATGAGTGATATGACGCTGCTCGGCTCATCGAAGGTCGCCCACCCCGGCGAACCGACCCAGGACGCCTCGCTCGACCACGCCATGTGGTTCCTGCGCCCGTTCCGCGCCGACGAGTGGCTGCTCTACGACCAGTCCTCGCCCTCGGCCGGGTTCGGTCGCGCGCTCACCGGCGGCAAGATCTGGGATCGCGAGGGCAATCTGGTCGCCGCGGTCGTCCAGGAGGGTCTGATCAGGACGCCGCGTCACAAATAGGCCGCCTGCCCTGACCGTGAGCGGGCGCACACCGGCCCGGCTCGTAAGCTCAGCGCCTGTGAACGCATCCTCCGCTGCCGCCCGGCCGACCATCGGCGTCCTCGCGCTCCAGGGTGACGTGCGCGAACACGTTGCCGCGCTGGAACACTGTGGCGCCGACACGGTACTGGTGCGCCGCGAATCCGAGCTGGCCGCCGTCGACGGGCTGGTGCTGCCCGGCGGTGAGTCCACCGCCATCTCCAAGCTGCTGGAGGCCTTCGAGCTGCTCGAACCGCTGCGCGCGCGACTGCGCGACGGGATGCCGGCCTTCGGCTCCTGCGCGGGCATGATCCTGCTGGCCTCGGAGGTGCTCGACACCAGGGCCGACGCCAAGCACCTGTCCGGGATCGATATGACGGTGCGCCGCAACGCCTTCGGTCGCCAGGTCGACTCGTTCGAGACCGACCTCGACTTCACCGGCCTCGACACACCGGTGCGGGCCGTGTTCATCCGCGCGCCGTGGGTCGAGCGGGTCGGCGACGGCGTCGAGGTGCTGGCGCGGGTTCCGCACGGTCCGGCGCAGGGCCGCATCGTCGCCGCCCGGCAGGGCAACGTCGTGGCGACCTCGTTCCACCCCGAGGTCACCGGCGATCTGCGGGTGCACGAGCTGTTCGTGGACCTGGTGCGCAACGCTCGGTGAACGCCCGCGTCCACGGTCGCGCGCGGTCCGAGTAGGCTGGATCGAGCTTGTCCGCCCGGGCAGACGCGCAACCGACCTGAAGGAAGTAGGGCATGAGCGGCCACTCCAAATGGGCCACCACCAAGCACAAGAAGGCGGGAATCGACGCCAAGCGCGGCAAACTCTTCGCCAAGCTGATCAAGAACATCGAGGTGGCGGCCCGCACTGGTGGTAGTGACCCTGCGGGCAATCCGACGCTGTACGACGCCATCCAGAAGGCGAAGAAGTCGTCGGTCCCCAACGACAACATCGAGCGCGCCCGCAAGCGCGGTGGCGGCGAGGAAGCCGGCGGCGCCGACTGGCAGACGATCATGTACGAGGGCTACGGCCCCAACGGTGTCGCGGTGCTGATCGAGTGCCTCACCGACAACCGCAACCGTGCCGCGGGCGAGGTCCGTGTGGCGATGACCCGCAACGGCGGCAACATGGCCGACCCGGGTTCGGTGTCGTACCTGTTCGGCCGCAAGGGCGTGGTGACCCTCGACAAGAACGGGCTGACCGAGGACGACATCCTCGAGCACGTCCTCGACGCGGGCGCCGAAGAGGTCAACGACCTCGGTGAGTCCTTCGAGATCATCAGCGAGCCCGGCGATCTGATCGCCGTGCGCAGCGCCCTGCAGGCCGCGGGCATCGACTACGACTCCGCCGAATCCGGCTTCCAGGCGTCGGTGTCGGTCGCGGTCGACGCCGAGGGTGCCCGCAAGGTGCTCAAGCTGGTCGACGCGCTCGAGGACAGCGACGACGTGCAGAACGTCTACACCAATGTCGACATCTCCGACGAGGTCGCCGCCGAGCTCGACGACGAGTAGATCAGGCAGTACCGCGCAACCGCCCCGGCCGTGACATCGGCTGGGGCGGTTCGTGTTTCGGCTAGAGCACGCGCTGCTGGTAGTAGCCGGCCATGGCCGGGTAGTAGTCGGCGAAGTCCGGTCGCTCGGTGTGGGTGCAGGCGGCGACGAACATGTCCGCGTAGTACTCCCAGCCCGGACCGATCTGCGGGATCTCGGTCAGCTGGTACTCCGAGGTGAGGTGGTGGACCAGGCGTACCTCGGTGGCCGCTCCGGTGTCGAGCAGCGTCACCTCCAGCCGCCACACCCCGATTTGGTCGGTCGCGGACAGGCCGAGGTGGATCGGCGGCGTGCAGTCGTCGATGTTCATCCCGGTCCACGGCTCGCCCTCCTCGAACCGCATCTGCACGCTGATGGTGTTGCCGGTGCCCGCGTCGCCCTCCCAGGCGCCGTACCAGGCCACGGTCAGGTGCGGGTCGGTCAACCGCGCCCAGACCTCCTCGATCGGCAGTCCCAGGGACCGGGTGATCACCAGATCACGGCCGTCGGATGTCGGCAGGACCTCGCCGGTGGGTGTGGGCATGCGCGGTTCTCCTCGACTCGGTGGAGCGACGATCTGCGACGGTGTCGACGGTACGCCGCGCTATCCGGTGCTGTCGTGCTCGGCACGGCCAGCACAATGGACCTGTGACACGAATCGAGGCGGTGCGCGGGGACATCACCGAACAGCGGGTCGACGCGGTGGTCAATGCCGCCAACTCCTCGCTGCTGGGTGGTGGCGGCGTCGACGGCGCGATCCACCGCAAGGGCGGTCCGGAGATCCTGTCCGCGTGCCGCGACCTGCGCGCCTCGCACTACGGCAAGGGCCTGGCGACCGGTCAGGCGGTGGCGACGACCGCCGGGACGGCTGCCCGCGCGCTGGGTGATCCACACCGTCGGCCCGGTGTGGTCGGTCGCCGAGGACCGCTCGGACCTGCTCGCCTCCTGCTACCGCGAATCCCTGCGCGTGGCAGACGAACTGGGCGCCCGCGCGGTGGCCTTTCCCGCGATCTCCACCGGGATCTTCGGCTGGCCGATGGACGACGGCGCCCGCATCGCCGTCGACACCGTCCGATCCGCCGAGACCGCGGTGGAGCAGGTGCGGTTCGTCCTGCTCGACGACCGTGCGCTCGCGGTCTTCCTCGCGGCACTGACCTAGCCCGAGCTGCCGGATCCGGCGTGACGGAAAGGTTCTCGACGTCGACTGACCGCTGGGGCCGGATCGTGTCCCTGCCCGGCTGTCGCGCCGGGGCGCTCGTGTCGCTGGTCGGTGGCCGCGGCGGGATGCTCTAGACTTTCGAACAACTGTTCGTGTCTTCGAAGGGGCTGCCGGTGCGGGTGATGGGCGTCGATCCCGGGCTCACCCGGTGCGGGCTCAGCATGGTGGACAGTGGGCCGGGGCGCAAGGTCGTCGCGCTCGACGTCGGGGTGGTGCGGACACCGCCCGAAGCGGAGCTGGCGTTGCGGCTGATGGCCGTCGCCGATGCCGCCGAGGAATGGATGGATACGCACCGTCCCGAAGCCGTCGCCATCGAACGAGTCTTCGCCCAGCACAACGTGCGAACCGCGATGGGGACCGCGCAGGCGGGCGGCGTGATCGCGCTGGCCGCGGCACGGCGCGGGATCAAGGTCGCTTTCCACACGCCCAGTGAGGTGAAGGCCGCCGTCACCGGCAACGGCACCGCCGACAAGGCACAGGTCACCGCCATGGTGACCCGGATCCTCGGGTTGCAGGTCGCCCCGAAACCGGCCGACGCCGCCGACGCGCTGGCCCTGGCGATCTGTCATTGTTGGCGGGCGCCGCTGATGGACCGGATGGCGGCCGCGCAGGCACAGGCGGACGAGGTCCGCCGCCGCTACGAACAACGGCTGGCCGAACAACGGAAGGTGGTGCGCGGGTGATCGCGTCGGTACGCGGCGAGGTGCGCGAGATCGCGCTCGACCATGTGGTGATCGAGGCCGCGGGGGTCGGATACCGGCTCAATGTCACGCCGGCGACGCTGGCCGGGCTCAGCCGCGGCGAGGAAGCCCGGTTGTACACGGCGATGATCGTGCGCGAGGACTCGATGACGCTGTTCGGCTTCGCCGACACCGAGGCCCGCGACCTGTTCGGCCTGCTGCAGACCGTCTCCGGCGTCGGCCCGCGCCTGGCGATGGCCGTGCTGGCCGTGCTCGAGCCGGAAGCACTGCGAAAAGCACTGGCCGAGAGCAATGTCGCCGCGCTGACCAGGGTCCCCGGCATCGGCAAGCGCGGCGCCGAACGCATGGTCGTCGAACTGCGCGACAAGGTGAACCTGGTGCCGGTGCCCGCGGGCCCGCCCGGCGCGCAGGTCCCGGTCACGCCGGTGCGCGAGCAGGTCGCCGAAGCGCTCGTCGGTCTCGGTTTCCCCGCCAAACAGGCCGAACAGGCCGTCGACACCGTGCTGGCCGACCAGCCTGCCGCCACCACCTCCGTTGCCCTGCGCGCCGCCCTCGGCCTGCTCGGCAAGAACAGGTAGGTCATGGACGACTTCGAGACCGACGACTTCGAGACCGACGAATCCGCGCTCACCGCGCGGTATCTGCACTCCGACGGCGAAGCCGAGACCGGCCTGCGCCCCACCTCGCTCGACGACTTCATCGGCCAGCCCCGGGTCCGCGAACAGCTCGCCCTGGTGCTGCGCGGCGCCAAACAGCGTGGAGCCACCCCCGACCACGTGCTGCTGTCGGGCCCGCCCGGCCTCGGCAAGACCAGCATGGCGATGATCATCGCCGCCGAACTCGGCACCGCTTTGCGCATCACCTCGGGGCCCGCCCTGGAGCGCGCGGGCGACCTCGCCGCCATGCTGTCGAACCTGGTCGAAGGCGATGTGCTGTTCATCGACGAGATCCACCGGATGGCCCGCCCCGCCGAGGAAATGCTGTACCTGGCGATGGAGGACTTCCGCGTCGACGTGGTGGTCGGCAAGGGTCCGGGCGCCACCTCGATCCCGCTCGACATCGCCCCGTTCACCCTGGTCGGCGCGACCACCCGATCGGGCGCGCTCACCGGCCCGCTGCGCGACCGCTTCGGCTTCACCGGCCACATGGACTTCTACGAACCCGGCGAACTGCTGCGGATCCTGCAGCGTTCGGCCCGCATCCTGGGCGTGCAGATCGACCACGACGCCGCCGCCGAGGTGGCCGGACGCTCCCGCGGCACGCCACGCATCGCCAACCGCCTGCTGCGCCGGGTCCGCGACTTCGCCGAGGTCAGGGCGGACGGCGTGATCACCCATCCGATCGCGATGGCCGCGCTCGAGGTCTACGACGTCGACGTGCTCGGCCTCGACCGGCTCGACCGCGCCGTCCTCGGCGCGCTGGTGCGCGGGTTCGGCGGGGGACCGGTGGGTGTGTCCACGCTCGCGGTCGCCGTCGGCGAGGAAGCGGCCACCGTGGAAGAGGTGTGCGAGCCGTTCCTGGTGCGCGCCGGACTGGTCGCCCGCACACCCCGCGGCCGGGTCGCGACCGCCGCCGCCTGGGAGCACCTCGGGCTGGTGCCGCCACCGGATCTGGTCATCGGCGCCATCGAAGTGCGTGGCCGCGAACCACACCCGAGCATGGATCTGCTCGACTGAGCCGGTCGACACCGGGCGGGCGCGGTGCCGGATCGTCGTCTACTGTCGGCCCTGTGGCAGTCCATGCGGTGGTGCAGCGCCTCCCCGAGCCGTTGCGTTCCCAGCTCCTGAAGCATCGGGAGCTCCTGAAGTTCGCGGTGGTCGGCGGAATCACCTGGTTCATCGACACCGGTGTCGTGTACGCGGTGAAGCTGACCGTGCTCGGCGAGAAGCCGCTGACCGCGCGGTTGCTCGGCGCGCTGATCGCGACCATCGCCTCCTACATCCTCAACCGCGAATGGTCCTTCCGCACCCGCGGCGGCAGGCAGCGCAGTCACGAGGCCGCGCTGTTCTTCACGATCAGCGCCCTCGGCATCGGCGTCACCATGATTCCGCAGGCCATCTCGCTCTACGTGCTGAATCTGCGGGTGCCGCATGTGGATCCGGTGGTGCAGGCGGTCGCCAACTTCGTGTCCGGGCAGATCCTCGGCGTGCTGCTGGCGATGGCGTTCCGCTTCTGGGCGTTCCGCCGCTACGTCTTCCCGGACGACCTGCGCGAAGCCGAACTGCACAGCATCCAGGGCTGAGCTGTGTCCTCGGCGGCTGGTGCCGCGGGTTCTCGGCCGCCTAATGCCTGCGCTCGGCGTGCTCGAGCGCGGTGATCACCAGGTCGATGAACGCGTCCACTTCCTCGCGGGAGTACCCGCGGGTGCCCAGCCGGGTGTCGGTGAACCGGACGCCGCGCACGTCTTCCGAGGTCAGGCTGCCCGGGCCGTTGTGGGCCAGCGTCGCAGCGACCAGATCGAGGAACGCGTCGACCTCTTCCTCGTGGTAGCCGCGCCTGCCGACCGCCGACTGGCTGAACCGCATGCGGTGCACGTCGTCGGGAGTGAGCATCTCCGCGACGTCGTCGCCGAGCCGGGCCGCGGGCACCGGGGCGCCGCCCTTCTGGCGGTATTCGAGCTCGGTCCTGACCCGGTCGAGGAAGTCGTCGACCTGATCGGCCTGATAGCCGCGGCCGCCGAAACGCGGTGCGCCGAAGTGCACGTGACGAATGTCGTCGGCGGTGAGGGCGCCCTGGCCGTCGAGGGTGGCCGAGACCAGTTCCAGGAACGCGTCGACCTCGTCCGCGTGGTAGCCGCGATGTCCCAGGGTCGGCATGGCGAAGTGGGTGCGGCTCACGTCGTCGGGCGTCACAGCGGTCATTGTGTCAGGATTGCCCTTCTATCCCACGGGTTTTCGTCATCGCGCAGCAACTCGAACGCCCTCGATGAACAGCCGCCGTACCGCGTGACTGTACACCGCCAGCAGCGCCGGATCCGGGGTTCGCATGCCGTGCACGATGCCGGCCACCACCATCCCCATCGCCGCTTTCGCTGTCGTGGCGGTATCCAGGTCAGGGCGCAGATAACCCAGTCGGACACCGTGGTCCAGATAGCCGGAGATGACGATCTCGGTGCTGTCGACCAGACCGAACACCCGGGCGGTGAGCTCGTCGTCTATGCCGGTCGCGTGGAACAGCAGCAACTGCGGTACCCGTGGGTCCTCGAGCAGCACGCGGTTGAGCGCGTCGCCGATCCGATCCAGCAGTTCGGCGTACTCGTCGAGGGTGGTCGCGGTCTCGGGGCTCAGCTCGTTCTCCAGTGAGGTGAAGATGCGGCTGGTGATGTCGTCGATGACGTGGTCGATGATGTCGCGTTTGTTGGCGAAGTACCGGTAGAAGGTGCCGTGGCCGATGCCGAGGCGCACGGCGATGTCGGCGATGCCGGTGGCGTGATAGCCCTTGTCGGAAAAGCAGTCGAACGCGGTATCGATGATCTCCTTGCGCAATTCGGCTTTGCGCTGTTCGACGCGGGCGGATGGCTTCGTCACCTCGCCGATGTTACTGTCGCCGCAAGCGGAATGATGTGTCATTCTGTAACAGACACCTGATGTATGTGGAGGTTCGGCGTGGCACCTCAGTTGGACGCGGTCGTGGTCGGGGCGGGATTCGGCGGCATCGGCGCCGCCATCGAGCTCGACCGGCTCGGACTGCATGATTTCGTCATCCTCGAGCGTGAGGACGACCTCGGCGGTACCTGGCATGTGAACCGGTATCCCGGCCTCGCGGTCGACATCGCCTCTGTTACCTACTCCTACTCCTTCGAGCCGAATCCGCACTGGACCCGGCTGTTCGCCCCCGGCGCCGAGCTCAAGAAGTACGCCGAGCACGTCGCCGACAAGTACGACCTGCGCAGGCGGATGCGGTTCGGCACCACAGTCGACGGCGCGCGCTGGGACGAGGACAACCAGCAGTGGGTGGTCTCGATCGCCGGCGGGGAGACCGTCACGGCGCGCTACCTGCTCGCGGCGACGGGGTTCCTGTCCCAGCCCTACACTCCGCCGTTCCCCGGCATCGAGTCCTTCGCCGGCAAGATCATCCACACCACCGACTGGGACGCCGGCTACGACCTGACCGGGCGCAAGGCCGCCATCATCGGCACCGGGGCCACCGCGGTCCAGCTCGTGCCCGAGGTGGCCAAGAAGGTCGACGCGCTGACCGTCTTCCAGCGCACGCCCATCTGGGTGGTGCCCAAGGTCGACGCCCCGATTCCCGGCGTCGTCCAGGAGATGTTCGCCAAGGTGCCGCTGACCCAGAAGGCGGCCCGGCTGGTCAACACGGGCATGCTCGAGGCGCTGATGGTCGTCGGCGTGCTGCACTACGCGCAGGCCAAGCCGCTGAACAAGGCGGCCGCCGCGCTGGCCAAGGCGCACCTGTTCGCGCAGGTACGCGACAAGGACACCAGGGCCAAACTCACCCCGCACTACGACTTCGGCTGCAAGCGCCCGACCTTCTCCAACCAGTACTTCAAGACGTTCAACGAACCGCACGTGCGGCTGGAGACGAACTCGATCGACCACGTCGAACCCGACGGCATCGTCACCGCGGACGGGCACAAGACCGAGATCGACACCCTGCTGCTTGCCACCGGCTTCAACCTGTGGGACGTGAACTTCCCGGCCATCGAGATCGTCGGCCGCGACGGGGTGAACCTCGGAAAGTTCTGGCGCGACAACCGTTTCCAGGCCTACGAGGGCATCACCGTGCCCAAGTTCCCCAACTTCCTGAGCCTCAACAGCCCCTACTCCTACAGCGGGCTGTCGTACTTCACCACCATCGAGGCGCAGATGAAGCACATGGGCAGGCTGTTCACCGAGCTGTTCCGGCGCGGGGAGCGGACCTTCGAGGTCACCGAGCGGGCCAACGCCGAGTTCCTGGACCGGGTCACCGGCAAGCTGGGCAGCTCGGTCTTCTACGGCGGTGACTGCGCCACCGCGCGCAGCTACTACTTCAACCAGCACGGTGAAGCGGCGCTGCTGCGCCCGACCAGCACCGCCAACGCGCACCGCGAGGCGGTCACCTTCCCCCTCGACGACTACACCTACGGCCGCGCCTGAGCGGCCACAGCGCACTGCCCGGCCCCGGATCGCGTCACCGCGGACCGGGGCCGTTTTCCCGCGCGCGTCGGTGTCCGGTGTGTCGCCGCGGCCGGGAACTGGCAGACTGTCAGGCGTACTTGCACGTCCACCACTGACTAGGGACTGACTTCGACGATGGACTTCCTGTTTCCGCTGCTGATCCTCGCCCTGCTCGTGCCGATGTTCTTCGGTATCCGCAAACAGAAGCGGGAGGCCGAGAAGGTCTCGAGCATGCAGGAGGGTCTGAAGGTCGGTGACCAGGTCATCACCACGTCGGGCCTGTACGGCACCGTCGTAGACCTCGACGACACCACCGTCGACCTGGAGATCGCCGAGGAGGTCGTGACTACCTGGCTGCGTCAGGCGATCCGTGAGGTGCGTGCCGAGGAGCAGGCGGCCGAGGAGACCACCGCCGCGACCGACGCCCCCGTCGAGGAGTCCGCGGATCAGACCGAGACCCGGCTGACCAAGGACTGATCACTCCCGTCATCGCCGGGTGCGCGCGCTCCGCGTCGCGCACCCGGCGCGGGCACTGCCGTGCCCACCGTTCCGACCTCGACTTCCGCCTAGGAGATGACCTGCTGTGCCACCTTCCCAGGGATCGGCGCATCCGTTCCGGCTGCTCGGCGTCTACGCCGCGCTGCTGGCCGTGATCTACGCGCTGGTGTTCTTCACCGGTGATCATTCCCCCACGCCCAAGCTCGGTATCGACCTGCAGGGCGGCACCCGCGTCACCCTGACCGCGCGCACCCCCGACGGCAGCAGGCCGAGCCAGGACAGCCTGAAGAAGGCCCAGGAGATCATCGAGAACCGGGTCAACGGTCTCGGCGTCTCCGGCTCCGAAGTGGTCATCGACGGCGACAACATCGTCATCACGGTGCCCGGCGAGGACAGCCAGCAGGCCCGCGCGCTGGCCACCACCGCCAAGCTCTACATCCGTCCCGTGCTGGCGGCCACTCAGCCGCAGGCCGGTGGCGCCCAGGTGCCCCCGACCCAGCCCGGCGCACCGCAGACCCCGGCGACGGATACCCCCGCGCCCGCTGAGACCACCGCTCCCGCGGCAGGCGAGCCGACCACCCCGGCCCCGCAGTCGCGGGTGTTCCCGGCGCAGGCACCGCCGACGCCGACCCCGGCTCCCGGTGGCGGCAGCATCCAGCAGCAGCAGGCCAAGGAGATCGCCGACGCCAAGGCGCTGCGGCAGAGCACCGATCAGGCCGTGCAGCAGGTCGCCGTGGCGAGCATGGACTGCACCAAGCCCGACCCGCTGGCAGGCAACGACGACCCGGCGCTGCCGCTGGTCACCTGCTCGCAGGACGGCACCGAGGTGTTCCTGCTCGGCCCCAGCCGCATCGATGGCCAGGAGATCGCCGACGCGACCTCCGGCCTGAACGCTCAGCAGGCCCGGCACGAGGTGAACCTGGAGTTCAAGTCCGCCGGTGCCGACGCCTGGTCCGATCTGACCGGTGAATACGTCTACAAGCGGGTCGCGTTCGTGCTCGACTCGAAGGTGGTCAGCGCCCCGCAGGTGCAGCAGGGTCCGCAGCTGGGCGGGCGCACCTCGATCTCGGGCAGCTTCACCGCCGACAGCGCGGCCGAGCTGGCCAACACGCTGAAGTACGGTTCGCTGCCGCTGTCGTTCCAGACCTCGGAAGCCGAGACCGTCTCGGCCACCCTCGGCCTGTCCTCGCTCAAGGCGGGTCTGCTGGCAGGCGCGGTCGGCCTGATCGCGGTGCTGCTGTACTGCCTGCTGGTGTACCGGATGCTCGGTCTGCTGGCCGGGTTCTCGCTGCTCGCCGCCGGTGCCGCCGTCTACGGCATCATCGTGCTGCTCGGGCGCTGGATCGGCTTCACCCTCGATCTGGCCGGTATCGCCGGTCTGATCATCGGTATCGGCCTCACCGCCGACTCGTTCGTCGTGTTCTTCGAACGCATCAAGGACGAGATGCGCGAGGGCCGCAGCTTCCGCTCGGCGGTGCCGCGCGGCTGGGCAAGGGCGCAGCGCACCAACCTGTCCGGTAAGACCGTCAGCCTGATCGCCTCGGTCGTGCTGTACCTGCTCGCCGCCGGTCAGGTGAAGGGCTTCGCCTTCACCCTCGGTATCACCACCGTCCTCGACGTGATCGTGCTCTACCTGGTCACCGCACCGCTGATGATGCTCGCCGCGCGCTCGCCGTTCTGGGCGAAGCCGTCGGTGAACGGTCTCGGCTCGGTGCAGCAGATCGCCAGGGAACGCGGTGCCGGCCAGGCTCGGCCGAAGGAGATGTCACGATGAGCAACACCCATCCCACCGCGGAATCGGTGTACCTGGACAAGGCCGAGCCGTCGCAGGGCCCGAAGCACGGGTTCTTCGAACGTCTCTACACCGGCACCGGCGGATTCCGGATCGTCAACCGGCGCAAGTTCTTCTACGCCCTGTCCGCGGCGATGCTGCTGATCTCGCTGCTCAGCATCGCCGTGCGCGGCTTCACCCTCGGCATCGACTTCGAGGGCGGCTCGCGCATCCAGATCCCCGCGGCCGACAACGTCAGCACCCAGCAGGTGGAAGACGTCTACGCCGAGACGCTGGGCCACGGACCGGTGACGGTGCAGAAGGTCGGTTCCGGCGCGGCCGCCACCATCCAGGTGCGCTCGGAGACCCTCGACGCGACCCAGACCGAGCAGGTCCAGACCGCGCTGTTCGAGGCGTTCCAGCCCAAGGACTCCAACGGTGAGATCAGCCGCAACGCCATCAGCATCGCCGAGATCAGCGAGACCTGGGGCGGGCAGATCACCCAGAAGGCCTTGATCGCGCTGGTGGTGTTCGTCGCGCTGACGATGATCTACATCGCGATCCGCTTCGAACGGGACATGTCGATCGCGGCGATCGTGTCGCTGTTCTTCAACCTGATCGTCACGGCGGGCATCTATTCGCTGGTCGGTTTCGAGGTGACGCCGGCCGCGGTGATCGGTCTGCTCACGATTCTGGGTTACGTGCTCTACGACAATGTCGTCGTCTTCGACAAGGTCGAGGAGAACACCCGCGGCGTGCTGCATCTGAACAAACGCACCTATGCCGAACAGGCGAACCTCGCCGCCAACCAGACCCTGATGCGCTCGATCAGCACGACCGTCATCGGCATCCTGCCGATCATCGGCATGCTGGTGATCGCGGTGTGGCTGCTCGGCGTCGGCACGCTGAAGGACCTCGCGCTGGTGCAGCTGGTCGGCATGATCGTCGGTGCCTACTCCTCGATCTTCCTCGCCGTCCCGGTGCTGGTGTCGATCAAGGAACGCTGGGGTCCGGTGGCCGCGCACACCAAGAAGGTGCTCGCCAAGCGGGCCGGCGGCGGGGTGGGCCCCCGGGTGCCGGTGGCCGCAGGCGCCACCCGTGGCCCGCGACCGACCGACGCGTCGGCGCCGCGTCCGGGCGCGCGGCCCAGCGGGAAGCGGCACAAACGAAGGAACTGACGGCGACAGCAGGGGGTCTCATCATGCGACGCGGCACGATTCGACTGATCACCGTGCTGGCCACGGCGGCCGTCACCAGCGGCTTGGTGGCCGGATGCTCGAGCAAGAACCAGGTGCCCTCCATCGGGTACGCCGTCGACGCGGCGGTCGCCAGCTACAACGGCGGTAGCACGCTCGGGGCGAGCAGCGGCGCCGCCGCGGTGTTCGGGCGGGTGCTGACCGGGTTCTTCTACACCGGACCCGACGGTCAGCAGGTCGCCGACACCGACGCGGGCACCGCGAAGGAAGTGCCGGGCGAGACGCAGACCGTGCAGTACCGGCTGAACCCGGACGGGGTGTACTCCGACGGGGTGCAGACCTCCTGCGACGATCTGGTGCTGGCCTGGTCGGCGCGCTCGGGCCGGTTCACCCGCCCGGGCGACCGCGGCCCGGTCCCGCTGTTCGACGCGGCGAGCACCGCGGGCTACGCCGATATCGAGCGGGTCGACTGCCAGCCGGGCTCCAAGGACGCCACCGTGGTGTTCCGCCCCGGCAGGCACTACCTGCCCTGGCGGACCCTGTTCACCGCGGCCGAGCTCATGCCCGCGCACGTGGTGGCGCAGGCGGTGGGCGTGCCGAACGTGGTGAACGCGCTGCAGACCGGTGACGGGGCCGTGCTCGGCCGGATCGCCGACTTCTGGAACTCCGGCTGGGCGATGAAACCGGGTGGGCTCGACCTCACCAAGTTCCCGTCCTCGGGGCCGTACCGGATCGAATCCTTCAGCGCGAAGGACGGTTTGGTGCTCGTCGCCAACGAGAAGTGGTGGGGGAGCGCGCCGGAGACCAGTCGGATCGTGGTGTGGCCCAAGGGCACCGACTATGCCGCCAAGGCGAAGGAGAACGCGCTCGGCGTGGTCGACCTGGGCGCCGGGTCGGTCTCGGACCTGAAGCTCGACGGTTTCGAGGAGCAGACGATCGCGAGCCGCAGCGCCGAGCAGCTCGTGCTCGCCACCGGCGGCGTCTTCGGGCCGCCGGAGGTGCGCCGCGCGTTCGCTCAGTGTGTGCCGCGGCAGGCGCTGTTCGACACGCTGGGCAAGGCGGGGGAGGTCCCGCAGAGCGGTCTCGGCGCAGGGCCGTTGAACGCCCATGTGGTGCAGCAGGATTCGCTGTACTACCCGGCGGTGATCGGCGCCGCCGACCGGTACCGGGGCACCGATATCCCGGCGGCCACCGCGACCCTGGCCTCGGCGCGCGCCGCGCAGCCGACCGTGCGGATCGGTTACCTGGCGCCGGATGCGCGCCGGGCCAAGACGGTGGCGATGATCGCCGAATCCTGCCGTGGTGCGGGCATCAGTGTGGTCGACGCGGGCGCACCGGACTTCAGCCCTGCCCGGCTGTCCGAGGGTGCGGTCGACGCGGTGCTCGGCGGCACCGCCGCAGTTCCCGGGCCTGCCGGATCGACCACCGGCGTCGCGGCGTTCGCGGCGTTGCGGACCGGTAGCGGCCTCGATGTCGGTGGCTTTGCTAATGGTCGCTACGATGCGATCACCGATCAGCTTGCGGGAGAGACCAACTCGACCGTGACGCTGAACCTGCTGACCGAGGCCGAGAACCTGCTGTGGGCGCAGCTGCCGAGCATTCCGTTGTTCGCGACGCCGCGCACCATCGCCTTCGGCAACGGCATGCAGAACGGGATCGCCGGGCCGACGCAGGCCGGTACCGGCTGGAACATGGATCGCTGGGTGTTGCAGCGATGAGTAGTAGTGGCAGTCACGCGGGGCGTGACCGTGACGGAGAGGTGTCGATGAGCAAGCACGCGGTGGTCGAATCCGACGACCAGGTCAGTGAGCGGACCAGCAGGGCCGCCGACGCGGTGTCGCGGCTGACCCGCTGGCACGACGACTTCCCCACGCCGGGTGTGCGTTTCGCCGATCTGACCCCGGTGTTCGCCGATGCCGAGGGCTTCCGGGCGGTCATCGACTGCTTCGCCGCCGTGGCACCTGAGGCCGATGTCGTCGCCGGTGTCGACGCGCGTGGCTTCCTGCTCGGTGCGGGTGTGGCCGCGACGCTGGGCACCGGCGTGCTCGCCATCCGCAAGGGCGGCAAGCTGCCCCCGCCGGTGGTGTCACGCGAGTACCAGCTCGAATACGGTTCCGCCGCACTGGAGATCCCGGCCGACGGTGTCGAGCTCGAGGGCAAGCGCATCCTGCTGCTCGACGACGTGCTCGCCACCGGCGGCACCCTCGCCGCCGCGGCCGCGCTGTTCAAGGAAGTCGGCGCCGAGGTGGTCGCGGCCGCCGTCGTGCTGGAACTCGAGTTCCTGAAGGGCCGCGAGCACCAGGGCGATTACCCGCTGACGTCCATCGTCAAGCTGTAGGCCTCAGCGGGGTGCCCGCCACATCGGCCACAGCGGCGGCCCGTCGGGAATGCGGAGCTCACCGGTGACGGTGAAGCCGAAGCGTTCGTACAGCGGGACGTTGTCGGGGTTGCTGGATTCGAGGTAGGCGGCGGCGCCCTCGGCATCGATGCGGGCGAGTCGCGAGCGCAGCAGGGCGCTGCCGTACCCGGCGCCACGGGCTTCGGGGGTGGTGCCGAGCATCGCCAGGTACCAGTGCGGGTCCTTCGGGTGGTGGTGTTTGATCAGGTCACCGACGGTCTTACCGGCCTGTACTCGCCGCCCGAACGCACGGATCAGCCCGGGCATGACGCGCAGGTCGGTGGCGATAGTGCTCTGCCAGCGGTTCGGCGGGGTCCACATCGCCACCCCGGCGACTGTCCCGTCCTCGTGCAGCGCCAGATCGGACGCGTCGAGCGGGAAGAAGACGTGCCGTGCCACCGCCCGGAAGAACCGGGGGAGTCCGGCGGCTCGCCTGCGCTCGTCCGGCAGGATCCAGCTCATCACCGGGTCGTGCCGGAAGGCCGCGCCGAGCGCGTCGGCGGCTGCCCGCACGTCACCCCGCTCGGCGGCACGTACTCGCTTCGGCTCCGACATCACAGTCCTCCGGCTTCACTGGTACGGCCATCGACGAGGGCCCGGTGCCCAGGTTAGCGTTCCACTCCGACAGGACCGGCGCTCACGACCACCGGTAGCGGACCGGTCCGAGCTGCCCGCCGCGCACGGTCGCCCGGCAGATCTGTTCCTTCAGCAGGGCGGCGCCGCCATGGGTGAGCACCAGCTGGGGGAGCGGACGGTCGGTGAAGTCGGTGAACTGGACGAGCGCGTTCTTGCGGCCCAGACTCACCGCCTGGCCGATGTACCTGCGGCGCAACGGTTTCGGTGAAAGTCCGGCGCGCAGCCGCAGGACCGTCTCGGCGGCGTGGATACCGGACGGGATGGCGGCCTGACAGCTCATGCGCAGCGGGTCGGCGCCGAGGGCGACACCGTCACCCGCCCCGACGATCGCCGGAGATGTTGTGCTGAGCAAGGTTTCGTCGACCAGCAGTGCGCCGGATCCGTCGACCTCCATGCCGCTGCCACGGGCGAGATCCGACGGGGCGAAGGCGGTGGTGGTGACGGCGAGATCGGTGGACAGCACCGTGCCGTCGGTCAGGGCGATCTTGCGGTCGCCGATCTCGGCGACCGCGACCTGTTCGACGACGGTGACGCCCAGTTCCGCCAGCGCGATGCGCAGCAGTACCCGCGCCGCGGCGGACAGGCTGTGGCCCAGCTCGCCGGTCACCAGATGCACACGCGCCGAACCGTTCTCGGCCAGCTCGGCCGCGACTTCGATCCCGGTGAGCCCGCCGCCGACGACGGTGACCACCGCACCGGATGGCAGCGCACGCAAGCGGTGCCGGGCTCGCTCGGCTTCGGTCCAGGTACCGAGGGAGACCGCGTGCTCGGCGGCCCCGCGGATATCGTGGGCGTCGGAATGGCTGCCCGGCGTGTAGACGAGGTGGCCGTAGGACAGTTCGCGCCCGGAACCGGTGTGTACCACGTGGTTTCGCTCGTCGATCACCGACACGGTGTCGATGGTCAGGTGCACGCGGGTGGGCAGGACCGCGCGCAGTGGCCGCCGCGCCGGATGGTTGCCGGCGACGTACTGGTGCAGCCGGATGCGCTCTACGAAATAGGGGCTCGGGTTCACCATCGTGACACGGACACCGTCGACAGCGGCCAGTCGTTTCGCGGCGCTGATCCCGGCGTAGCCCGCGCCGACGATGACGACGTCAGCGCTCATGTCCCTCCCCTTGTTCGCGATCGTCTTCCACGATTAGTGAGCCGCACCGCCCTCCCGGCCTTCGGGTGAGCGGGCTCACGGCGCCCTAAAAAAGGGGGTGGCGCGACGGTGCGCCCGAGTGTTATCAATGGATGGTCTTGTTCCCGGCGATCGGAGTCACGCGTTGATTTCTTGAGGTAGCGCTCCCGGACGGTCCGCATTCTGCGCACCGTGTTTTCCGTCGCACCTCCAGGGGATCCGCATGACCTCTCTTTCCTTTTCCGATCTCACCTTCCACTGGCCGGACGGCACCGTCGTGTTCGACGGCCTCGACGCCGTCGTCGGCCCCGGCCAGATCGGCCTCGTCGGCAGCAACGGCGCGGGCAAGTCCACCTTGATGCGGTTGATCACCGGTGCGTTGCGCCCGCTGCGCGGGTCGATCACGGCGCCGGGACGGATCGGCTATCTGCGCCAGGACCTGGGCATGCAGGCCGGGCAGCGGGTCGAGACGGTGCTCGGCATCGCCGAGGTGCGCGCCGCGCTGCACCGCATCGAAGGCGGCGTCGGCGAGCCCGAGGACTTCGACACCGTCGGCGTGCAGTGGCAGATCGAGGACGAGGCGATCGCCCTGCTCGGCAAGCTCGGCCTCGACTACGTCGCCGGTTCCGTCGCCGACCTGGACCGCACGCTCGACACCCTCTCCGGTGGCGAAACCGTGCTGCTCGGGCTCGTCGCGGAACTCCTGCGCGAACCCGATGTGCTGCTGCTCGACGAGCCGACCAACAATCTGGACGCGGTCGCGCGCGCCCGGCTCTACGAGGTGATCCGGCAGTTCGCCGGCACCGTCGTCGTGGTCAGCCACGACCGGGAACTACTGGATCGGATGGCCGGCATCGCCGAGCTGCGGGGCGGCGAGATCCGTTCGTTCGGCGGCAATTTCAGCGACTACGAACGGATCATCGACCAGGAGCAGGAGGCGGCGCGGGCGGCCGTGCGTGATGCGCGCAGCGATGTGCGCAAGCAGGCGCGCGAACTGGTCGACGCGCGGATCAAACTGGATCGCAGGCAGCGGTTCGCGCAGAAGATGCAGGACAACAAGCGGGTGCCGAAGATCGTGGCTGGACTGCGCAAGAACGCCGCCGAGGTGTCGGCGGGCAAACTGCGCACCTCGCACATCGAGAAGCTGGACACCGCGCGCGAAACCCTCGACCACGCCGCGGAATTGGTGCGCGCGGATCGCGAGATCAGGATCGAGTTGCCCGGCACCCGGCTGTATCCGGGCCAGGATGTCGTCACGCTCGAGCAGGCGCGGCTGTCCAACGGTCCGGTGGTGGATCTGCGGGTGAGCGGACCGGAGCGGATCGCGCTCACCGGCCGCAACGGTGCGGGCAAGACGACGTTGCTGCGCCGGATCGTGGCGGAGCAGCCGAAGGTGGCGTGGCGGCTGCTGCCGCAGCGGCTCGACGTATTCGACGAGCAGCGCAGCGTGTTCGAGAACGTGGCGGCGGCCGCACCACATGCCACTGCCGAGCAGATCCGGGGTCAGTTGGCGCGCTTCCTGTTTCGTGGTGGCGATGCGGATATCGCGGCCTCGGCGCTGTCCGGCGGAGAGCGGTTGCGGGCGGCACTGGCGACGTTGTTGCTGGCCGAACCCGCGCCGAAGCTGCTGATGCTCGACGAGCCGACCAACAACCTCGACCTGCCCAGTCTGGCGCATCTGACTCAGGCGCTGGCGAGCTTCGAGGGCGCGTTGATCGTGGTCAGCCACGATGCGCGGTTCCTCGACGACATCGGGGTGACGCGCACCCTCGAGCTCACTCCCGACGGGCTGGTCGAGTAGGACCCTGGAATCCGGCGGCCCGGCGCACGATCGCCGGGTAGCGGAGCATGGTGGGGCCCAGCCACAGCGCGACCGCGGTGATCGCGAGCCACGGCCGCAGGTGCGGGCGCAGGCGCTGGATCCGGCCGTCGGGGGCGAGGTCGAGCACCATCGCCTCGGTCATCCGGAACGGGCCGAGTCTGGCCTCGCCCAACAGGATTCGGGTGTCGTCCGAGCCGATGGTGTCGGTCCACCGCAGGTCGTTGATCGCGCGGTAGACGAGGGTCAGCAGTGGGGCGAGGTCGGCGCGGCCGCGGAACACGAGCCGTCCCGAGACCGGTGAGAAGAGCTCGGCGTCCTCGGTGAGTGTGTCCAGCAGTGCGGGGATGTCGTTGTCGGCGGTGGCGCGCCGGAATCGGGCGACGGTATCGGTGTCCTGCTCGCCTGCGAGTATGTCGGTCATATTCGCGTCCCTTCCCTTCGGACGGATTTCCGGACGAACCGACCGTATCCAGCTGTCTTGCAAAAAGCAATGGACTAGGATGGGCGACATGGCCAAAGTGGAACTCGCCGATATCGCGTGCTCGATCGCTCGCACGGTAGGCATCGTGGGGGAGCGCTGGACCCCGCTGATCCTGCGCGACCTGTTCCTGGGCATCACCCGTTTCGAGGACCTGCGCCGCGACCTCGGCATCGCCTCCAACGTCCTGACCGACCGGCTCCGCACCCTCCGCGAGCACGAGATCGTGGAAACCCGCGTGTATCAGGACAACCCGGTCCGCACCGAGTACATCCTCACCGCCCGCGGCCGCGACCTCTACCCGATCCTGACCATGCTCCTGGCTTGGGGCGACCGCTGGCTGTCCACCCCCGACGGCCCACCCCTGACCGTCGTCCACCGCACCTGCGACCACCCCACCGACGGCGTAGTCGTCTGCCGCCAGTGCGGCGACCCCATCACCGCCGACAACGTCACCTGGCACCCAGGCCCCGGCGGCCACCCCGGCCCCGGCGCAGCCCTCGTCGGCAACTACCTCACCCCCCTCCCGGATGGGCGGTAGCTACCTCCCGCGGTGGTCAGTCCAGAAGATCGGCAGCGCGGTTGACTTCGAGCGCCTTACGAAGCCAACGCTGCAGTTGATCGAGGTCATCGCAGCCGAGGATTCGTTCGCGGACCTCGGTGGGAACGGTGATACCGCGAGCGTCGAGCACCGTCAGCACGGACTTGGCCTCACCGCGAGCTTCCCCGCGGGCCTCGCCTTCCGCGAAGTACTTGCGGGCGAACTCGCTGCGGTATTCGTAACCTTGGAGCCCGGCGGCCATCAGTGCCTCCCACTCGGATCGCGCTGCGGCGGGCAGCGTCGACAGGATGAAGTCGTCGACAGGATGAAGTCATAGTACAGCGCGGCACGGTCGCCACCCAGGCTGCCGAGAGCCGCGAGCAGCGCCTTCCAGATCTCACGATGTTCGGGATGCTGCGCATGTGCCAGGGCGGACAGCACGGCCAGTTCGGGTAGATCCGCCGCCGCTTCGAGGTTGGTGACGACCGGAACGCCTGCCGGGTCCAGGACCAGCGGGCACAGTCCGACAGACGGGTTCCCGTAGCCGAGGTCGATGGGCTTCGCGGCCCATCGCGCGGTCCGGGCATCGGGGCACACGACCAGCAGTAGCGTCGGGCGGTGCAGGCGGGCTCGGAGCGAGGTGACATAGACCGGCCAGGACCAGCGCTTGTCCGGGTCCGGTCGCAGCTGTACCTCCACGACCACCGCCAGGATTCGCTCGCCGCCGCGATGAAAGGCAACTACGGCGTCGGCGTGGTACGCGGTCGGCGCCAGCACCGTGGCATCGCCCGGCACGGTGGTGATCGACTCGTATTCGGGTAGGGGGCAGCCCAATTCGGTGAGCAGCGGGGCGACGAGGGCCGGTTGCTGTTGGAAGAGATCGATCACCACTTCGTGCGAAGCCGATGGCATGTGCCAGAAGGTAGCCGACGGGACCGGCAATCGGCGAATCCGCTGGGGCTCTTGACGTTCGTTGTTTTAGTTGAATAGACTAAAACAACGAACGCGAGAGGGAGTGGTTCTGATGGGATATGGGCATTGGGATGACAGTGCTTATCGGGCGGGGAAGACGTTTCGGGCTCGGCAGGGGGTGGATGACTTCGGGTATACGGCGGAGATGCGGGAGCGGCCGTATGAGACGTGGTGTGCGCATCCGTTGCTGGATCCGTTCGGGGTGGGGGTGCGGGAGTGCCGGGATTCGGCCGAGCATGGGAACTCGTTGCCGGTGGCGGTGTTGTTCGACGTGACCGGGTCGATGGGGCGGGTGCCGCGGATCATGCAGGACAAGCTCGGGAAGTTGCACGGGCTGTTGAAGAGCAAGGGGTACGCGCAGGATCCGCAGGTGCTGTTCGGGGCGATCGGGGATGCCGATACCGATCGGGTGCCGTTGCAGGTGGGGCAGTTCGAGTCCGACAACCGGATGGACGAGCAGTTGCGGTCGATCCTGCTCGAAGGCGGCGGTGGCGGGCAGAAATCCGAAAGCTATGAGCTGGCTGCCTATTTCATGGCCGAGCACGTGGCGACCGATGCGTGGGACAAGCGCGGGAAGCGGGGGTATCTGTTCGTGATCGGTGACGAGCTGAACAAGCCGCGGCTGGCCGCCCGGCATATCCGGTCGGTCATCGGTGATCATGTGCGGCGCGATGTGTCGGTCGAGTCGATCTACCGCGAGCTCGCGCAGCGGTGGCACATCTACTACATCCTGCCGAATCAGTCGTCGTACTACCGGGATCCGGAGATCGCCGAGCACTGGCGCGGACTGCTCGGGCAGAACTTCCTGAAGCTCGACGATCCCGGCGCGGTGTGCGAGTTGATCGCGCTGACGATCGGGCTGGGGGAGGACCGGGTCGACGTCGACACCGGGCTGGCCGATCTGCGCGATGTCGGGTCGGTGGCCGAGGCCGACGCTGTCGGCAGGGCGCTGGGTGCGAAGGCCGCGCGCGATGTGCGGGCGCTGCCGCCCGGCCAGTGAGACACCAGAAGGGAAGGGGCGCTGCGATGTTCGGTGCCGGGCACATCGTCGTCGTCGACCTGGGATTCGGCGACGCGGGCAAGGGCGCGACTGTCGACTGGCTGTGCGCACCGGAGGCCGGCCTCGACGTGGCGGCGGTCGTGCGGTTCAACGGCGGTGCGCAGGCCGCGCACAATGTCGTCGCCGACGGCCGCCACCACACCTTCGCGCAATTCGGCGCGGGGACCTTCCATGGTGTGCCGACCCTGCTCTCGCGGCACATGCTGGTGGAACCGATCGCGCTCGCCGCCGAATCCGAGCAGCTGGCCGCGCTCGGCGTGCGCGATCCGCTGGGACTGCTCGCCGTCGACGGCCGCGCCCTGCTCACCACGCCGATCCACATCGCGGCGAACCGTGCCCGCGAGGACGCGAGGGGTTCCTCGCGGCACGGTTCCTGCGGTCGTGGCATCGGCGAAACGGCCTGGTATGCACTGGAACACGACGCGCCGACCGTCGCCGACTGCCGGACGCCCGTCGTCCTGCGCGCCAAGCTGGATCGGCTGGCCGCGCACTACGACGAGCTGATCGGGCCGAGCGCGCACGGCTACGAATCGATCGACGCCTTGATCGCGATGTACGGCGACTTCGCCAAGGCGGTGCGCATCACCGACGACGGTGAACTCGCGCGCGCCGCCGCGCGCGGCAGGCTGGTGTTCGAGGGTGCACAGGGCGTTCTCCTCGACGAATGGCGTGGATTCCACCCGCACACCACCTGGTCGACCGTCGAACCGCGCCATGCTCGCGCCATGGTCTCCGACATCGGCGGCACCGCAACGGTTCTGGGTGTCACCCGCACCTACATGACCCGGCACGGCGCGGGCCCGCTTCCGACCGAAGCGCCGCTCGGAAACCCGGAGCCGCACAACGGCACCGGCCCGTATCAGGGCGCGTTCCGGCAGGGCCACCTGGACCCGATCCTGTTGCGGTACGCGATCGAGGTCTGCGGTGGGATCGACGGGTTGGTCGTCAACCACCTCGACGTGCCCGGAACTCTGTGCGCCGCAGCGGCATACGAGACCGAGGCGGGCGTCGTCACCGACCTGATCCCGGGCCGATGGCGTGATCTCGAGCACCAGCAGCGGCTGACCGACCAGTTGTCCGAGGCGACCCCGATCGTCGAGCCGGTCCACGGTGACCCGGCGGACTGGCTCGCCGACCGCCTGCGCGTGCCGGTCGTGCTGACCGGCCACGGCCCGGATCGGCGTGACCGCGTCGTGCGTGATGAATCGGCGTTCGGTTCTGCTTCGACGCCTGCGCCGGTGGGCGCGGACGGCGGTATCGCGACTGCCGAACAGTCCGCATGAGTGAACGTGCGGTAGCGGGCCGCGAGGTGCGCGGGCAGGGGGCCCGCGCTGCGCACCGCGGGCACCGCAGCTTCGCATCCGGGGCGTGCTTGCGGCAGGATGGGATGACGTGGAGCAATCCGTTGTGTCGATCGATGTCGTGACGTTGCGGTGCTGGGATGCCGACAGCGGGGTGCGCATCGGGATCGCCGCGCGCGAGTTCGCACCGTTCACCGGTGAGCTCGCGTTGCCCGGTGTGCTGCTGGGGCGGGGTGAACGCCTGGCCGAGGCCGCCCGGCGGGCGGTGCACACCAAACTCGGCGTGCCGAGGGAGGCGATCGGCGCGGTCGGTCAGCTGGTCACCTTCGATGAGCCGCACCGTGATCCGCGCGGGCCGACGCTGTCGATCGCCATGTGGGCTGTCGTCGCCGAGCACGAAGGGCCCGCCGAGTGGGTCGGGTTCGACGAGGTCCCCCCGTTGGCGTTCGACCACAACCGCATCGTCGACACCAGCCGCGGGTTGCTCGCCGGGATGCTGTGGAAAGACCAGGCCCTCACCCGCGCACTCGCGGGCGAAGAGTTTCCCGCGACCCGCGCGGTCGACCTCAGCACCTCGTTGCACGGCACCCGCCCCGACCCGGCAAACCTCAACCGGACCCTCGCCGCGATCCCGGGTCTGGACCGCACCGGCGAACGGCGACGAGTGAAGGCCACCGGGCGTCCTGCCGTCGTGTGGGCGTTCAGCGACAACGAGGCATAGCCGCCGGCCGACGGTCGGCGGGCCGTTGTGTGGGCCTTCGGCGCGAGCGAGGCATAGCCCGACCGCCACCCGTGTTCGATGGCACTCGGCCGTGGTGAGTCGTCGCGCGGGCTAGGCCCGATCGGCGGGGAGGTCGTAGAGCGCGTAGGTGCGGCGCAGCACGGGGTACGAAACATTGCGCACGGGAACACCTCCCGTGGTCTGGCCGCACTCGCTCCCCGCGTGGGCGTGACCGTGCACCGCGAGCGTGGCGCGGCCCGCGTCGATCGCCTCGCCGATGGCGTGACAGCCCAGCCCGGGATAGATGGACGTGGGTTCGCCGGCGAGGGTGTCGACGATGGGGGAGAAGTGGGTGAGGGCGATCCGGGTTTCGCAGTCCAGGGTGTCGAGTGCCCGGCGGAGGCGCTGGGCGTCGATCGGGCCGCGGCGCATCCTGGCCCGATGCTCCGCCGACCCCGAGTCGGGATCGCCAGGGTGATCGGGGAATCCACCGGAACCGCCCATCACCCCGGCGATCCCGACCCGGTGCCCGCGCACCGTGAGCATCATCGAATCACCGTCCAGGACAATGACACCGGTTTCGGTGAGCCGCTGGGTGATCCATTCGCCGCGGTGCTCGTCGTGGTCGTGATTGCCCAGGACGGCGATCACCGGAACCGGTAGATCGGCGAGTTCGGCGCAGAGCAGCTCGGTGTCGGCTCGGGTACCGCCTTCGGTGAGATCGCCGGCCAGGAGCAACAGGTCGGCGTGGCGACCGAGTCGACGAAAGCCGGGCCGGAACTTGCCCGCGACGGCGGGTCGCATGTGCAGGTCGGCGGTGGCGGCGAGACGGATCGGCGCGATGTTCCCCACCTGCCAAGGCAGCCACAGCGGGGCGCGGCTGTCAATGCGATTCCGGCTCCACCAAGGGGGCGGGACAGCCCACCCTGAGGGTTCGGCGGGTGGCCCCTGAGGTCTCTTCCGGTGTGCGGCCGAGGAGCGCAGAGTAGTAGCTACGCCACCGACCTCCGAAGGAACCCACACTATGCACTCCAGCTACGTGCACCACGTCAGGCAGCAGTTTTCCCGGTATGCGGACACCCGTTCGTACATCTACCTGCGGGAATCCGGGCGGGACCTGGTGGAGGAGGTCGTCACCTACCGCGAGCTCGACCGCGATGGCAGGGCGTTTGCCCAGTGGTTGTCCGAGCGGCCCGAGTCGGCGCAGCCGGTGGTGTTGCTCTACCTCGACGGGATGGAGTTCCTGCGGGCCTTCCTCGGCTGCCTGTACGCCGGTGTCATCGCTGTCCCGGCGCCGTTGCCGCACGAGGAGCGGGCCGCGCAGCGGGTGGGCGGCATCATCGCCGACGCCGGGGCGCAGCTCGTGCTCACCACCTCCGACTTCGCCACGCTGGTCGCCGCCACCACCGACGCGACCGTCGTCGCGACCGATCAGCCGCTCGGCGACGCCGACGCCTGGCAGCTGCCCGACCTCGACCTGGGCACGATCGCCTTCCTGCAATACACCTCGGGATCGACGGGCACGCCCAAGGGCGTCGTCGTCACGCACCGCAATCTGCTGCACAACGAGGCGGCGATCGCCGCGGGCGGGCTGACCGCGGACTCGACCGGCGTCAGCTGGATCCCGCAATTCCACGACATGGGCCTGATCGGCATGCTGCTCGGTGCCGCCTACGCCGGCGCGAACCTGGTGTTCATGGCGCCGACGACGTTCATCAAGCACCCGGTGCGCTGGCTGCAGACCATCGACCGGTATCGGGCGACGTTCACCGGCGCCCCGAACTTCGCCTACGACCTGATCCTGCGCCGGGTCACCGACGAGCAGCTCGCCGAGCTCGACCTGAGCACCCTCGAGACCGCGCTGAGCGGCGCCGAGCCGGTGCGGGCCCGGACCCTCGACGCGGTCCTGGAAAGGTTCGCCCCTGCCGGGCTGCGCCCCACGGTGTTCCTGCCCGCCTACGGGCTGGCCGAGGTGACGCTGCTGGCCAGCGCCGCGACGATGGGCGCGCCGCTGGTGCGCTACGACCGGCCGGGCGATGCTCCGCTGGTCAGCTGCGGGCGCGCCGCCCGCGGCCTCGAGATCCGCATCGTCGACCCCGCGACCCGCGAGGAACTGCCCGACGGTGCCACCGGCGAGATCTGGGTGCGTGGGGACAGCGTCGCCGCCGGTTACTGGAACCGACCGGCCGAGACCCGCGAGGTCTTCGACGCCCACCTCGGCACGGAGGGCCCGTTCCTGCGGACCGGGGACCTCGGCCTGCTCCACGACGGCGAACTGTTCGTCGCGGGCCGCCTCAAGGACCTGCTGATCGTCAACGGCCGCAACGTCCATCCGACCGACGTCGAGGAACTCGTGCAGAACCTGCATCCCGGGCTGGCGGGCAACGCGGGTGCGGTGGTCTCGGTCGACGTGCTCGACCGGGAACGGCTCGTGGTGATGCAGGGCGTGAAACCGGACCTGCTCGGTGAGACCACGCTCGCCGAGCTGACCTCCGCGATCAAGATCGCCGTGGCCCGCGGATTCGATGTGCCCGCACCGAACGTCGTGCTCGTCGCCGCTCGATCCGCGCGCTCGGTGCACCGCACCACCAGCGGCAAAGTCCAGCGCGGCTCGATGCGCGAGGCGTTCCTCGCCGATCGCCTCGAACGGGTGCTGCACGAGGATCTCGAACCGGCGCTGAGCCGGGCACTGACCGTCTGATCGTCCCGTACCCAGCCAGGAGCCGACATGTTCCGCACTACCGCCCACACACCGACGACGATCCAGGACTGGCTCGTCGAGCGCGTCGCCGACTACCTCGACCGTGCCCCCCACCAGGTGGATCCGGCGACCCCGCTGGCCGAACTCGGGATGGACTCCGTCTCGGCGGTCTCGCTGTGCGGGGAGATCGAGGACCGCTGGTCCCGCGAGATCGACCCGACGCTGGTCTTCGACTATCCGACCGTCGCCGCCATCGCGACCTATCTCGCCGACGAGTTCGTTCCAGCGGCATGAGCGACATCGCGATCGTCGGTCTCGACTGCCGCTTCCCCAGGGCTGCCGATCCCGCCGCGCTGTGGCAGCTGCTGATCGAGGGCCGCGACGCGATCTCGGCGGTGCCTGCGAATCGCTGGCACGCCGAGGACTTCCACGACCCGGCGGGCAGCCCCGGCACCATCAATACCCACAGCGGCGGGTTCATCGACGACGCCGACGCCTTCGACCACGAGTTCTTCGGGATCACCCCGCACGAGGCCGAGGCGATGGACCCGCAACAGCGGCTGCTCCTGCAGGCGACCTGGCGCGCCTTCGAGGACGCGACCCTCGACCCCAGGGCCCAATCCGGTTCGCGCACCGGGGTGTACATCGGGGTGATGGCCAACGAGTGGGCCAACCTGCAGATGTCGGACTACGCCGCGATCACCCCGCAGCACGGCTCCGGTAACGGCTACTTCATGACCGCCAACCGGCTGTCCTACCAGCTCGACCTGAAGGGCCCGAGCCTGGCGGTCGACACGGCCTGCTCGTCGTCGCTGGTCGCGGTCCATCTCGCCTGCGCCGCACTGGCTTCCGGTGAATGTGATCAGGCCGTGGCCGGTGGCGTGAATCTGGTGCTCACCCCGGCGGTCGGGGTGTTCTACACCCAGGCGGGGCTGTCGGCGCCCGACGCGCGTTGTAAACCGTTCAGCGGCAACGCGGATGGGATCGTCCGGGGCGAAGGCGTGGCGGTGCTGGTGCTGCGTCGCCTGGCCGATGCGCAGGCGGCGGGCCTGCCGATCTACGCGGTGATCAAGGGCAGCGCGGTGAATTCGGACGGCCGCAGCAACGGCATCACCGCACCGAACCGGTGGGCGCAGCAGCAGGTGATCGGCGAGGCCTACCGCCGGGCCGGAGTCGAGGCGGGGGAGGTCGATTTCCTCGAGGCGCACGGCACCGGGACGGTGCTCGGCGACATGATCGAGGTCAAGGCGCTGGGTGGGCTGCACGGGCGCGAGCGCGCGAAGTTCTGCGGAATCGGTTCCATCAAAGGCAATCTGGGCCACACCGAGGGCGCGGCGGGTGTCGCCGGGATCATCAAGGTCGCGCTGAGCCTGCACCACGGCGTGGCAGCGCCGACCCGATTCGCCGACCAGGAGAATCCGCGGTTACAGCTGGAACGCAACGGGCTGCGCCTGCTCGCCGAACCGATGCCGCTCGACGGGCCGTCGCTGGCTGGAGTCAGCAGCTTCGGTATCGGCGGCACCAACGCGCACCTGGTGCTGGGTGGCGCGCCGGTGGCGGAGGATGCTCCGGCGGGTGGCGGCGGGGTGCTCACCGTGTCGGCTGACAATGCGAAAGGGCTGGAGCGCAACGTAGTTCGCCTGGCGCACATGCTGAACTCGGTGCCCGAGGATCGGTTCGCGCAGGTCTGCTGGACGAGCAATCGGGTGAAGTCGTCGGGTAGGCATCGGCTCGCGGTCGTCGCCGCCGATCCCGCGGAGGCGATCACGCGACTGCGCAACGGTGCGGAATCCGGTGTGGCGGGCCCGGTTCGGGTCGGCTGGATGTTCACGGGCCAGGGTTCGCAGTTCGCCGGAATGGCGCGGCCGCTGGATGCCGAGAGCGGGTCGTTCCACCGGGCGCTGCGGACTGTCGATGCGGCCATGACGGCGCACCTCGGCTCCTCGATCCGCGAGCTGCTGCTCGACGACACCGCCGCCGTCATCGATCGCACCGAACTGGCGCAGCCGGCGATCTTCGCCATGGAATACGCACTGGCACAGGCACTTGCCGACTCGGGGGTACGTCCGGCGTGGGTGATCGGGCACAGCATCGGGGAATTCACGGCGGCGGCCGTGGCCGGAGTCGTCGATCTCGAAGACGCCTGCCGTCTGGTCGTCGCCCGTGGCCGGTTGATGCAGCAATTGCCCGACGGCGGTGGGATGCTTGCGGTCCGTGCGACGCGCGCACAGCTCGCAGACCTGCTCGACGGCGAGCGCGACGTGGCCGTGGCGGCCGTGAACGGGCCCACCGATCTCGTGCTCTCCGGCGCCGCGACGGCGCTCGACCGGCTCCGGACGGTCCTGTCCGAGCGGCAGGTGGTCGCCAAGCCGCTCACCGTGTCGCACGCTTTCCACAGTCCGCTGATGGCGCCGATGCTGGAGAAGTTCGCGGTCGTCGCCCGGGAATGCACCTACCGGGCACCGGCTCTGCCGATCTACTCGACCGTGCGCGGGCGGCTGCTCGATCCGGCCGAGACGATGGACGCCGAGTACTGGGTCGAACATGTCGGTGCCACTGTGCTTTTCGGTGACGCACTGGCGGCGGCGGTCGAGGCCGATCCCACCCATGTCGTCGAGATCGGGCCGCGCCGGATGCTGACCCCGCTCGTCGGGCGGCTGCGCCCCGATCTGCTGCCGCGCTGCCTGACGCCGAGCCCGGGGCCCGGCGCGACCGGCCGCGAACTCGCGGAGACCGTCGCCGCGCTGCACCGCGACGGCCTCGACCCCGACTGGGACCACCTGTACGCCCCTGAACAGCGCGTCCGCCGTCGGCTGCCGGTCTACGACTTCTCGACCGAGCACCGCTTCTGGCTCGAACCGGCCACTCTCACCACACCTGCCACCCCGGCGGAGGACACCACCATGGACCAGATGATCGCGCTCTTCCGCGAACAGAACGCGCTGCTGGCGAGCATGGCGCCGGGCGCGACAGCGACCCGACCGCCCGGCGCCACCGGCTCCCTCGCGCCGGGGACAGCCACGACCCTCGCCTCGCCGCAGGCGGGTCCCGCGGTCGACCCCGCCGCGATCGCCGGCATCGTGCGCGCGGAGTGCGGCCGGGTCAGCGGGTACTCCGTCGACCGGCTTCGCGATACCGAAACCCTCACCGGCGAGCTCGGATTCGACTCGATGATGCTCTCGGACCTGTTCGGCGGCCTGATGCGCAAGCTGCCGGGACTGCAGGTCGACCCGTCCTGGCCGAGCGCAGCGACCACCCTCGGCGACGTCGTCGACTACGTCACCGGCCAGGTCGCCGGTACACCCGCTCCGGCCCCGGTCGTTCCCGGTCCCGCGCCGGCTCCCGAACCGGCGCCCGTGGCCGTCACGCCCGAGTACCGGATCGCCGACTTCCCCGAGGTGAAGGCGATCGAGGACCGGCTCGCCGGCGCGGTGACGCTGGGACTGGAGAACCCCTACTTCCTGGTCAACGACGGCGTCACCCGCGACACCTCGCTGATCGACGGCGTCCCGGTGGTGAATTTCTCCAGCTACAACTACCTGGGACTGTCCGGCCACCCGGCGGTCGTCGCGGCCGTGCAGGACTCCGTCGCCCGCTACGGCAGCTCCTGCTCGGCCAGCCGGGTGCTCTCCGGCGAGAAACCGGTCCACCGGGAGCTGGAGGCCGAACTGGCCGCGCTGCTGGGCACCGAGGACGCGATCGCGCTGGTCGGCGGCCACTCCACGAATGTCACCATCATCGGGCACCTCGTCGGTCCCGACGACCTGGTGATCCACGACAGCCTCGCCCACGACAGCATCCTGCAGGGCTGCGTGCTGTCGGGCGCCACGCGAAGGCCGTTCCCGCACAACGACCATGCCGCGCTCGACCGGCTGCTCGGCGAACTGCGCCCCCGCTACCGCCGGGTCCTGATTCTCATCGAGGGCGTCTACAGCCAGGACGGCGACATCCCCGACCTGCCCGCGATCATCGAGATCAAGAAGAAGCACCAGGCGCTGCTGATGATCGACGAGGCGCACAGCGTCGGCGTGCTCGGCGCGCACGGCGGCGGCATCGGCGAGTACTTCGACGTCGACCGCCGGGATGTCGAACTGTGGTCGGGCACCATGTCGAAGGCGCTGGCCGGATGCGGGGGATACGTGGCGGGCAGCGCGGAGCTGATCCGCTTCCTGAAGTACACGACACCCGGGTTCGTCTACAGCGTCGGCATGACGCCGATGAACGCCGCCGCCTCGGCGGAAGCGATCCGGCAGCTGCGGTCCGACGGCACAGCGCTGGAGCGGCTGCGGCACAACGCGCGCCTGTTCCTCGACCTGGCCCGCGCCGCCGGGATCGACACCGGCGACAGCCACGACACCCCGATCATCCCGTGCATCGTGGGCGATTCGCTCAAGACGCTGCGACTGTCGAACACGCTGCTGCGCCGTGGGATCAACGTCAATCCGATCATCTATCCCGCGGTGCCGGAAGACCTCGCGCGGCTGCGCTTCTTCGTCACCGCCTGCCACACCGAAGAACAGATCCGCGACACCGTCGCGATCCTCGCCGAAGAGCTCGCGACCACGAGCTAGCCTGCCGCCGTTGGCTTGTCGTTCAGCGGGGCAACCGGTGTGCGCGACACCGGTGAAACGTCGATGAACACCGTCGTGGCGGCCTCGCGGGGCCGTCCGCGCTCCCGCATCGTGAGGACATGCGCGAGCTGTCGGCCCCCGCGAAGGTCCTCGTGGCACTGGCCACCGCCCTGGTGACCATCCCGCTGCTGTGCTCGGCCGCCGGCTCCGACACCACCTTCGACGATCCGGGTGTCGCGATCGATCCGGCGGCCGCGTTCGGTGTTCCGCGCACCGGTGGCCCGGAGGCGAAGGTCGTCGTCATCGGGATCGACGGGCTGCTCTTCGACAAGGCCGACCGTACGCAGGCCCCGCGACTGCGGCACCTCGCCGCGCAAGGTCTGCTCTCGCTCGGCAGCATCACCGGGCATATCACCATCTCCGGGCCGTCATGGGCGAGTGTGCTGACCGGGGTGTGGGACACCGAACACGGCATCACCGGCAACGAGTTCGACGCGAGCCCGTTCCTGGCCCACCCCAGCGTCTTCACCCGGATCGAACGCGCCGACCCCACCCGGCACACCGTGTCGATCGGCACCTGGCACCAGATCGCGACCATCGCCGCGAGCGGTGACCGGCGCGCCGACGTCGCCCTCACCACCGCGCCCGACCCCCGCGACAGCGACGAGGCGCTCACCGACGCCACCACCGCGACCGAAGTGGTGGCCGCGATCGAGCGGACCGGGCCCGATCTGGTGTTCACCCACCTCGATCAGGTCGATCTGGCCGGCCATCAGCACGGTGGGGCATCGCGCGCCTATCTCGCCGCCATCCGCCGCGTCGACGTGCTGGTCGGGCAGATCGTCGCCGCCGTGGACCGCCGCGCCGCCGAGCATCCACGCGAACAGTGGACCGTGCTGGTCACCACCGATCACGGCCACCTGCCGACCGGCGGGCACGGTGGCCAGACACCCGCCGAGACGGCCAATTTCGTCATCGCCCGCGGCGCCGACTTCACCGCAGGCGCCACGACCAGCGCCTACACCCTGGTCGATATCACCCCGACCGTGCTCGACCTGCTCGGCGCCCCACCCGGCTGCCTCGACGGTCGCAGCCTGCGCACGCGGCAGGCACCGATCGACGAACGCTGATCGAACCGCAGGTCGGAGGCCGATTTCGGGCCGAGTCGGGACCGTCGCACGCCCGTGACCGCCGGGAATGGAACGCCTGGTCGGTGTGGGGACTAAAGTTGGTGGTCCGGGCGGTTGCAGCACTCGGCCGAAGGGTCCGAATGCAGCGTGAGAGGCGGTGGCATGACTCGACAACTCGGCGAGGCGAAGGTTGGGCAGGAGTCCACCGGCGCCCCGCGGACCGACGGTGCCCCGGCGACCCCCGAACCCGCCAAACAGTCCCCGACCGCGTCGGTGCCCAGCTCGGCATCGCGGCGCGTGCGGGCCAGGCTCGCGCGCCGGATGACCGGTCAGCGCGGCATCGCGGCGGTCAAGCCGGTCCTGGAACCGCTGGCCACCGTCCACCGGGAGTTGTACCCGAAGGCCAATCTGGCGCTGCTGCAGCGCGCCTTCGACGTCGCCGACGAACGGCACGCCAAGCAGTTCCGCAAGTCGGGCGACCCGTATATCACCCACCCGCTGGCGGTCGCCAACATCCTCGCCGAGCTCGGCATGGACACCACCACGCTGGTCGCCGCCCTGCTGCACGACACCGTCGAGGACACCGGCTACTCGCTCGAGCAGCTCAAAGAGGAGTTCGGGCAGGAAGTCGCCCACCTCGTCGACGGCGTCACCAAGCTCGACAAGGTCAACCTCGGCGCGGCCGCCGAAGCCGAGACCATCCGCAAGATGATCATCGCCATGGCGCGGGACCCGCGCGTGCTGGTGATCAAGGTCGCCGACCGGCTGCACAACATGCGCACCATGCGCTTCCTGCCGCCGGAGAAGCAGGCCAAGAAGGCCAAAGAAACTCTCGAGGTGATCGCGCCGCTGGCGCATCGCCTCGGTATGGCCACGGTCAAATGGGAGCTCGAGGACCTCGCCTTCGCGATCCTGCACCCCAAGAAGTACGACGAGATCGTGCGCCTGGTCGCCGACCGCGCGCCCTCGCGCGACACCTACCTGGCCAAGGTGCGCGCCGAGATCGTCAACACCCTCGCCGCCTCGCGCATCAACGCGATCGTCGAAGGCAGGCCCAAGCACTACTGGTCGATCTACCAGAAGATGATCGTCAAGGGTAAGGACTTCGACGACATCCACGATCTGGTCGGCATGCGCATCCTGTGCGACGAGGTCCGCGACTGCTACGCCGCCGTCGGCGTCGTGCACTCGCTGTGGCAGCCGATGGCCGGCCGGTTCAAGGACTACATCGCGCAACCGCGCTACGGCGTCTACCAGTCGCTGCACACCACCGTCGTCGGCCCCGACGGCAAGCCGCTGGAGGTGCAGATTCGCACCCAGGACATGCACCGCACCGCCGAGTTCGGCATCGCCGCGCACTGGCGCTACAAGGAGACCAAGGGCAAGCACTCCGGTGATGCCGCCGAGGTCGACGACATGGCCTGGATGCGCCAGCTGCTCGACTGGCAGCGGGAAGCGGCCGACCCGGCCGAGTTCCTCGAATCGCTGCGCTTCGACCTGAAATCGCCGGAGATCTTCGTGTTCACGCCCAAGGGCGACGTGATCACGCTGCCGCAGAAGTCGACCCCGGTCGACTTCGCCTACGCCGTGCACACCGAGGTCGGGCACAAGTGCATCGGCGCCAGGGTCAACGGCAGGCTCGTCGCGCTGGAACGGCAGCTCGAGAACGGCGAAGTCGTCGAGGTGTTCACCTCCAAGGCGCAGAACGCCGGACCCAGCCGCGACTGGCAGAACTTCGTCGTCTCGCCACGCGCGAAGGCCAAAATTCGCCAGTGGTTTGCCAAGGAACGGCGCGAGGAAGCGCTCGAAAGCGGCAAAGAGCAGATCTCCAAGGAGGTCCGCCGGGTCGGGCTGCCGCTGCAGCGGTTGATGAGCGTCGACGCCATGACCGCGGTCGCGCACGAGCTGCACTACTCCGACATCTCCGCGCTCTACACCGCCGTCGGCGAGCACCAGGTGTCCGCGCACCATGTGGTGCAGCGGCTCATGGCCCAGCTCGGTGGCATCGGTGACGTGGAGAACGAGCTCGCCGAACGGTCGACCCCGTCGACGACCCCGAGCAGGCAGCGGGTCACCGGCGACGCCGGCGTGCTCATTCCCGGCGCCTCGGGCACGGTGGCGAAGCTGGCCAAATGCTGCACGCCGGTGCCGGGCGACGAGATCATGGGCTTCGTGACCCGCGGTGGCGCGGTGAGCGTGCACCGCACCGACTGCACCAATGCCGGATCGTTGCAGTCACAGGCCGAACGGATCATCGACGTCGAGTGGGCGCCGTCGCCGTCGTCGGTGTTCCTGGTCGCCATCCAGATCGAGGCCCTGGATCGCACCCGGTTGCTGTCGGATGTCACCAAGGTGCTGGCCGACGAGAAGGTCAACATCCTGTCCGCGTCGGTGGCCACCCACGGCGACCGGGTGGCGATCAGCAAGTTCACCTTCGAGATGGGCGATCCGAAGCATCTGGGCCACCTGCTCAACGTCGTGCGCAATGTCGAAGGCGTGTACGACGTCTACCGGGTGACCTCCGCCGCCTGACCCCGAAATTCCGGCCCGGGCACCCTCGTTCGCAAGGGTGCCCGGGCCTTTTTCCGCGCCTGCCCGATCGCCAGAAGATTGCTGAGACAACGGGGTTTGCCGGGGGCAGTGAAAGGGCCACTTTGGGCAGCGGTTGGGGGTCCCGGAATCTGTTACGGTTTACTGCGTTTCAACGCTCCACTGGTCAGCCGAAACGGACTGTGATGCGGATCGATATGGCTCGGTGCACGACACGACTCACGGCGACGATGATCGCGTTCGCCGTCGCTTCGGTGACGGCATCGACAGGCGTCGCCGCCGCCGACGAGGGTGCGCCCGCCGCTCCTTCCACGCAGGTGTCGATCTCGGCGTGTCCGGCACTGTACGCCTTGGGGATTCAGGGCACAGGCGAATCGTCACCAGACGCGGCGCCGAGTACCGACACCGGCATGCTGTCCACGGTGTTCCGGCCGCTGCTGGCCAAAGCCGCGGAGCCGGGACTCGTCGACCGGGCCTACGTGCCCTACGAGGCAGGATTCGGTGGCGCGGTGCCGGGTGGGGCGGTGCCCTACACGGAATCGGTCGACGGTGGACTCGAACGACTGCGGTCGATGACCACCCAGGTGCTCCAGCGCTGCCCGAACTCGCGGGTCGCGGTGGTCGGGTATTCCCAAGGCGCCCACGTGGCCTCGCTGTTCGCCCAGGAAGTGGGGTCGGGGCGGGGCTCGGTGCCCGCGGACAAGATCGCCGCGGTCGCCCTGTTCGCCGACCCGACCCGTAGTGCGAACGCGCCGCTGTTCCCCGGCGCGCCCGACCGGACGACGCCGACGGCGGCGCCGGGAACCTCCGGCGACACGCTCGACGACGTCGCCGCGGTCCGGCAGGCCGTCGCGCCCGGTGGCGGCCTCGGCACCCAGACCGACCAGGCCGCCGACTTCGGCAAGCTCACCGGGCGCGTCGCAAGTTTCTGCGCGACGGGTGATCTCGCGTGCGACGCGCCGCAGGGCGCGCCGATCCTGCGCGCGGTGACCAACCTGGTCAGCCAGGTGAAACTCTCCGGCGGCGACCCGATCGGATCGCTGGTCTCGATCGCGCAGGCACTGGCGTTCACGTCCATCAAGACCGCGTCGACCGTGGTCAACGAAGACATCTCCGGCAGCACGCTCGCGGATCTGTCGCTCTCGCCGAAGAAGTCGATCTCCCAGCGCCTGGCCGACGCCTCCGACCCGCGCAGCCAACTCGACGTGAACGCCGCCTTCCAGGCGCTGCTGAAGGTCGGCATGATCGGCCTCAACGCGGTCACCACGGTCGTGAAGACGGTGCTGAACCCGGCGAGCATCACCGAATTGGCCACGGCGACACTGTCGAATCCGCTGGCCGGGCTGACTCTGCTCGGCACCAAACTCGTGGGGGCTGTACCGCAGCTGGTGCCGCCGACCACCGGAGTCAGGCTCGTCAACGAGGCGTACACGGCCGTGCAGCAGAACATCACCGACAACTCCGAACTCCTCGACGTCACCACCTGGGTGCGCTACTGGGACTCGGTGCAGCGCCACGATGCCTACTCGCGCATGAGCGTCGGCGCCGACGGCGCGACCCCGACTCACTACGTCGCCGAGTGGTTCGCCGCCGTCGCCCGCGATGCGGCGGGCGCCTCGGGGCAGGGTGCGGTGCCGGTCGGCGGGTCGGACCAGCGCAGTGCCGGAATCTTCACCAGCCCGACCGGCGAGTCTACGACACCCACACCCTCCGGTGGGGGACAATTTCCGTTCGGGACAGGAGCCGATGGCGCCTCATCCGGCGGCGCGACGACTCCGCCTGCCGCGTTACCCGGAACCACCGCTCCCACCACCCGCCCGTTCTCTGTGAACTGATCACCGAGAGGTCTGCAATGCGAATCCATGTGCCCGGCGCCGCGGAAAGGGGGGAATGTTGAAGTCGTACAACGAACTGTCGCGCTGGTATTCGGCGCTCGAGCCAGAGACCGACGCAGCCGACCCTGCGCGCCAGGACACCGCCGACCCGGCGGCGGGCGAGGACGACGGCCTCGACCGATATTCGCAGCGCCCCGAGCGCGCCCCTTCCGCCGACCAGGCAGCCGAGCCCGCCGGGCCCGAGCTGTTCACCGCGGCAGGGGACCACTCGGACCGTACGACCGGTGTCGACACCGATCGCCGGGACACCGACTACGGCTTCGCCACCGGCTACGACAACTCGGCCTACGGCGCCCAGCCGTACCCGGCCGAGCCAGAGCCCGAACCGGAGCCGGCGCCGCCTGCCGAACTGGCCGCGCGTCGCAGCGAATTCACCGGCGGCTGGTCGGACTGGGTCGCCGAACCCGCACCGGGTCCCGACGACGACTACGACGCCGAACTGGTCCAGTTCCCCTGGCCCGACGCCGCGGCCGACGATTACGAGGAGGCGCGGGTACTCCAGCCGTCCGGCGCGCTGCGCGCGAAAACCCGGCGCAACCGCACCTGGATCGTGCTCGTCATCTCGGTTCTCGTGCTCGTCCTCGCCGCGACCGGCGTGTTCTTCCTGCTCTTCGGACGCGGCGGCGACAACGCCGAACACGCTGCGCCCCTGCACTTCGTGGCGGGCAACCTGGCCGCCCCGCAGGACCCCTGCCCGACCGAACGCACCGAGACGGTGGTGCGCAGCGCCGAAGCGGGCGGCACCGGCTCGGGCCCCGACGCCGTGCTGGCGTTCCAGTACGCCTACTACGTGAACCGATCGGGGGAGCAGGCCAGGGCGATGGTCGCCCCCGACGCCGATGTCTCGCCGGCCGCCGTGATCCAGCGCGGTATCGATTCCATCCCGGTGGGGACCACCCACTGCGTGCGGATCACCACCGTCGCCGTGGACCGGTACACGGTCGAGGTCACCGAGTTCCGGCCCGCCGGCGCACCGGCCACCTACACCAAGCAGTCGGTGCGGACCGCGCTGATCGGCGATCGCACGCTCATCACGGGCATCGCGGCAGGGTAAGGAGCAGAGCGATGACAGACGACTGGAGCCGATGGCTCGACGAAGCCCCCGAGGGGGAGCCGTCGGGTGAGGTGGCGCGTGATCCGGCTCCGGTGGTGCGGTTGCGGCGCAAGAGCGGCGAGCGCGCCGAGGGCAGGCGAAGGCCGATCCTGGTGGTCGGCGGTTGCGGCGGCGCGGGCACGACGACGACGGCGCTCGGGCTGGCAGGCGAACTGGTCACCGAGGGCTCGACGGTCGCGGTCGACGCCACCGCGGCGGGCAGTGATCTGGCCCTGCGCGGCGCCGACAAACACTTGCATCCGGTGAACCTGCAGTCGTGGGTCTACGGCCGCGGCGACGACGAACCGGCCCCGCTCGAGGACTGCCTGTCCCGGTCGACCTCCGGGTTCGGACTGCTCTGGCGCGACGCGACCCCGCTGCGACGGCGCGCGACATATCTCACTGTCGCCAGGGCTTTGGACTCCGGCGGGTACACCGCGGTCTACGACGGTGGCAACCCGATTGCCGGTCGGCAACTGCGCCCGCTGCTCGACGACGCCGATATCGCACTGGTACTGGCGATTCCGGCGCGCGTGGACGCCGCCAACCGCCTGCGGGTGACCCTGGAATGGCTCGACGACCACTACGGTGACGACGGCGCCGGTGTCGTCGCCGACACCACCATCGTTGTCTCACACCAGTATTCGCACGACGACTCGCGGGTTGCCGAGCATTTGCGCGAGCATCTGTCGGGCTGGGTACGCGAGGTCGTCGAGATCCCCTACGACCCGCATCTGGCCCGCGGTGAGCTGGTTCGGCACAGCGAACTGGCCGAGCCGACGCGCGCAGCATATGGGCGGTTGCTCGCCGGGGTGGCATCATGACGGCCGCTATGAATCTTCGTCGTCGTCGTGAACCGGCGCCCGCCGGAATCGGTGTCGTCGCGCCGCCCGAATCGCTGCGCGCGCCGATCTGGGAGCGGCCGGTGCCCGGGGTGGGCCGGGCGCCGCTGGTGTGGCTGCTCGGCGTGCACGGTGGCTCCGGTGCCACCACCCTCGCCCACGTGCTCGCCCCCGCCGCCGACGCCCGCGGCCGGTGGCCCGGTGTGTTCGAGCGGGAATCCCCCTATGTCGTCCTGGTCGCGCGAGAAACCATCTCCGGCCTCACCCGCGCGCACGACCTGCTGCGCCAGCACCACGCCGGCCTCGCCGGTCCGTCGCTGGTGCTCGGGCTGATCACGGTCGCCGCGCGCCCGGGACGGGTACCACCGGAGATCCGGCGGTACCGGGACGTGGTCGGCTCACTCGCCGGGCACGTCTGGCAGGTGCCGTGGATCGAGGAATGGACCCTGGTCGAGTCCGAGGCGCTGCCGGTGTGGTCACCGGGCGACGACGTGGCGCCGCGCAAGCGCCGGGTCGACCCGCTCGACGAGGTGCCCACCGAGATCGGTGAGCTCGGAACCGATCTGGTCGCCGCGATCCGGGCGAGTATCGACGGGCCCGCCCCGGGGGAGGGTCGATCGTGAACGCCGGGCGGTCGGGCCGCCGGTGGTGTACAAACGTGTGTCGGCGTCGAAGTGTTTGTGGCACAACACCTTTACAGTGGGAGAAAGGCACCCGATGAGCATGATCCTCCTCGCCGTGCAGGACACGTACGGCACCGTCCTGGCCCAGGTGGGTAATCCGACACCGGAAGCTCCTCCCGGCTCGGAGAAGATCCTGCAGCTGGTGCGCTACCTCACCTGGTTCGTGCTGCTGTCGGGCATCTGCGGCATCACCTACGCGGGCGGCAAGTTCGCCTGGGAGCGCTGGACCGGCGGTGGCCTCGAGTCGCCGAAGATGGTGGCGGGCGCCATGATCGGCGGTGTGGTCGCGACCAGCGCGGGCACCATCATGAATGCGGTCATCGGTACGTGATCACCGTGCTCGCCTACAAGCAGATCCCGGCCGATGTGCTGGCGCCGCTGATGCAGCTGCTGAACTGGCTGCTCTGGTTCGTCTTGCTGTCGTGCCTGGCCTGGATGATCCTGTCGGCGGGTCGGCTGTGGATCGCGTTCCGCTCCGACCTGGCCGTCAACGATGCCTCGCACGGCGTCCTGATGAGCCTGCTCGGCGCGGCGGTGGCCAGTACCGCGTCCGCGATCGCGCTGGCCTTCCTGCCGGCGTGAGGGTGCGGACGGAAAAGACCTGCAGATGAATTCCACAGTGACACGGCCGGTCGCGGTCGGTATCGCACTGCTGGCCGCGGCGGTGGGCTGCGGCAGCGGCGACGATGTGGGCCCCGACCTGTCCGCCGCACCGACCGGGGTGCGCTGGCAGGACTACCAGGGCATCGCCCTGCCCCAGTCCGACCAGGGCCCCGCGACGGTGACCCAGGGCGCCGCAACGGGTTTCGAGCATTCCCCGCGCGGGGCAGGGCTGGCGGCGCTGACCCACACCATCCGGCTGTCGGTGGCGCCCGACAACCAGTGGGCCACCGTGGTGAACCAGGAACTCGTGCCGGGTCCGGCCCGCGACGAGTGGGCGATCAACCGCGTGCAGCTGTCGATCACCGGGCCCGCCGCGCCGGAGTACGCGCCGAGATTGTTGGGTTACAAAATCACCGAATACCGTGACGAACAGTCCCGGGTCGATGTCTACACCGAGTATTCGGACAGATCCAGGGCGGTGAACCACACCACGGTCAGCTGGTACGGCGGAGACTGGCGACTGCAGTTACCCGATCCGCAGTCCACCGACCGGCCCGTCGACGCGATCGACGAATTACCCACCGACATCGTGACATTGGAGGCACCGACGTGAGCGAGAAGGAGCCGGGCGCGCGCGACCGCGCTTCTTTCGGCATGATCGCCTCGGGTGCCCTGCTCGCCCTGATCCTGGTCGTCGGCGCGGTCGTGTACTTCACCAGCAGCGACGCGGAGACCGACAGCGCGCCGCCGCCCGCACAGGCCGCGGGCGGAACGGGTTTCGCCGATCCCGAGATCGACCTGCTCGGCAGGCGCGTGGACGTGCCGAACAACCCGGCGGGTCAGCCGCTGGCGCAGGTACCGGGAACCCAGCGCACGCCCGTCGATTCGGACTGGCTGACCGGGGCGCCGGAGGGTACGACGAAACCGCATGGCTGGCAGCGGGTGTACGGCGCCTCGGTGCCGTTCTCCACCTCCGACGGGCCGACCAGGATCGAGGACGGCCTGGCCGTCGGCTACGCGCGGACCCCGCAGGGCGCCGCGCTGGCCGCCGCGCAGATCACCTACCGGCTCAACGCCAGGCCCGCCGATCGCGACCTGTACGTCACGCAGGTTCGGGTCAGTTCGGCGCAGCTGGCCGCCTACGACTCGGCGCTGTCGAGCGACCGGCTGCCGAAACAGCAGCCGGAGAAGGTGACCCGCTACTTCGTGGCCTCCGACGCGTTCAAGATCGACGATTACGCCGACGACATGGCCATCGTGCGACTCGCGTCGCGCGGACCGGTCATCGACGGTAAGCAGTTGTACGCCGCCATGCGGATGATCGTGGTGTGGGACGAGGGTGACTGGCGGCTCAAGCCGTCGACCTCGAACAACACCCAGACCGAATATGTGGAATCGCTGGCGGGGTGGACGAAATGGTGAGCATCGGTGTACAGCACAGCCCGGATCGATTCCCTGCGGACCATCGAGGGGTGCCAACAATGCTGAGGCGAATCCTCACAATATTCGCGGTGATCTTCACCGTGATGATCGCGACGCCGACGGTGGCCTACGGCCAGACCTACGGCTTCGACCAGGCATGCAACGAGCTGCACGACACACTCGACAGTGTCGCCATTCCCGGTGTCTCCCTCGGCGACGCGGCCTCGGCGGTGTGCAAGGCGGGCAATGCCGCCACCCATCCCGGTGACGCGGCGACCGCGGTCAAGGACAAGGCGTGGGACTCCACCTTCGGCAAGGTGGTCGACTCGCTGATGAAGGGTCTCGGCGAGGCGCTGATCCTGGCGCTGACCTTCTGGATGAAGGTGCCCAACGAGGCGGTGAGCGACTCGGGCGCCCTGTTCACCAAGATCAACGACTACACCTATCAGATCCAGATGTTGTTGCTGATCGCGTCGGTGATCATCACCGGCGGCAGATTGGCCGAGGCCAGACGCGGGGCGGCCGTCAGCGAGGCCGCCGAATCGTTCCGGCTCTTCGCCAGGGTCGTGTTCAGCTCCTGGATGCTCGGCGCGGTGATCGTCGCCGGCACGCGGGCTTCGGACAAGTTCTCCGAGTGGATCATCGAGGACGCCACCGGCGGCAATGCCAAGAACATGGCCGAGCTGATGGTGAAAACGTCCAAGCTGCAGGCATTCTCGCCCGGCCTGGTGCTGATCATCGCGATCGTCGGCCTGCTCGGCGCGCTCGCCCAGATCGTGCTCGCCATCGTCCGGCAGGGTCTGCTGGTGGTCGCCGCGGGCGTGCTGCCACTGGCCGCGGCCGCGTCGGCGACGGGGACCGGTAAGCAGTCGTATCAGAAACTGGTCGGCTGGATCATCGCGTTCATGCTGTTCAAACCGGTCGCGGCGATCGTGTACATGATCGCCTTCACCACCGCGGGGCACGTCGACGAGACCACGGCCTCGGCCGGTCTGCCGGAAGGTGAACAGGCACAGCGGATGCTGGTCGCGCTGGTGCTGCTGTGCAGCGTGGCGTTCGTGCTGCCCGCGCTGATGCGCCTGGTCGCGCCCGCGGTCGCCACGGTCGGCACCGGTGGTTCCGGTCTGATGGTGGCCGGTGGTACCGCGGTCGGTGCGATGGCTCTCGGCGCGATCGGCACCAAGGCGGTCGCCTCCCGGCCCGCCGCGGCGCCCGGTTCGGCCGGCTACTTCGGCAGCGGCGGTGCGGGTCCGCGTCCCGGCGGTGCAGGCCCCGGCGGCGGTGCCCCGCGCGGCCCGGCGCCGACGCCACCACCGCGCGGCGGTGGTGCGGCGGCGACGCCCAGTTCTGGCTCGGTGCCCTCGGGGGCGGCCCGCAATGTCATGGCCGCGCGCACCGGGGCGGGCAGCGCGGCGCGCGCAGACCAGTCGGCGGGCGATCTCGCCGGTGACCGCTGGGCGAATCGTTCACCCGACCTCGGCAGGAGCACGATACCGCGATGACCACCACCTCGACCGACACCTACGAGCGGCGCTCGTACGGGCTGTGGCAGAAGCCGCGCAGCGCGGGCCTTTTCGGCCTGCGCTGGGAAGAGACCGTGATCGGTTTCGTCGTGGTGATCACCGCCCTGATCAGCGCCATGGTCGGTGGGTTCAAATGGGGTTTCGTCGTCGGCGGCCTCGGCGCGCTGGTGATGGTGCCCCTGGTGTGGCGGACGGGGGGCCGCTCGGGCTACGAGACGGGATTGATGATGTTCAACTGGATGCGCTCGCGCAAGAACGGCGAGCACGTGTATCGCGGCGGCCGGTTCTCCCGGATCCCCGGCGGCGTCACCAAGCTGCCGGGGCTGCTCGCGCCGTCGAAGCTCTACGAGGGCATCGACGCGGGCGGCTACCACTTCGGGATGATCCACCTGCCCGCGTTCGCGCAGTACACCGTGGTGTTGCGGGCCTGGCCGCAGGGCCACGAGGCGGTGGACCAGCCGGTGATCGACCGCTGGGTCGCCGCCTGGGGTACCTTCCTCGCCTCGGTCGGCCAGACCTCCGACATCGTCGCGGTGGTGCCGGTGATCGACACCGTGCCCGAGACGGGTAACCGGCTGCTCAACGAGGTCTCCACGATCACCCGGCCGGAAGCGCCCGAGCTGGCGCAGCAGGTGATGTACGAGCTGGCCACCGAGCTGCCGCAGGAGCGCGTGCAGCTGCTGCCGCGCGTGGCGATCACGTTCAAGGCCACCACCGCCGAACGTCGGAAGAACCCGGCCGAGGAGGCCGTGGAGATCGGGCGCAGGCTGCCCGGCATCTGCGCGGCGCTGGCCGAGGCCGGCGTGCGCGCGCAGCCGATGTCGGCCGAGGAGGTCATCTCCTTCATCCGCCGCAGTTACGACCCGGCCGCGCAGGCCGACCTCGAGGTCGCCGCCGCCGATCCCGGCGGGCACGGCCTCGGCTGGGACGACGCGGGCCCGGTCTCGCACGACGAGAAGTGGGACCACCTGATCCACGACGGTGGCCGCTCGGTCACCTGGGAGATGGACGCGGCGCCGGAGGGCGCGGTCGACGAGCGGGTGCTGCAGCGGCTGCTCGCGCCGAATCCCGAAGTGCCGCGCAAGCGGATCGCGATCGTCTACCGGCCGCACTCGGCCGCCGACGCCGCCGAGATCGTCGACGACGACTTCAAGAACGCGCTCGTCGCGCAGCAGAGCGAACGCGGTGTCGTCTCGGCCGCCGCGACACTGCGGGTCGGTGCGACCCAGCAGGCTCGTGAGGAACAGGCCCGCGGGCACGGTGTGACCCGCTTCGGCGCGCTGGTGACGATCACCGAGCCGCTGCGCGGTGACCTGCCGCGCATCGAGGCCATCACCCGCGACCTCTCGACGCAGGCCCGGCTCAAGATCCGGCGTTGCTACCGCTACCAGGCCGCGGCATTCGCGGCTTCCCTCGGTTGTGGCGTCATCCTGCCCGAGCACGCGACCATTCCGAAGGCATTGGCGGGGTGAGGCGATCATGGGACGCGACTTCGACGACATCGCGCTACGGCCCGTGCACCGGCCGCCCCGCATCCGCGGGGAACGCGAGCCACGACCGGTCGGGAGTTCGTCGCGCGTGAGCGACGACGTGCTCGGCCTGGAGGAGCGCACCGAACGCGGCGAACGGGAGTCGGCGCGCGGTACGGCCGTGGCCGACGAGCACGCCGAACGCGAACGCACGTCGCGGGAGGGTAGGTCGCGCGGCGCGGAACCGGGCGCCAGGCCGCGTGCGGACGAGCCACGTCGTCCGGCCGCCGAGCGCGGGCCGCAGGGCGAGGACACCCGCAGGCCGCGCACGGACGACGAGCACCGCAGGCCACGCGAGAACCGCAGGCCACGCGAGGACGAGGCGCGGGGCAGGCGCGGTGACGAGGCACGTGGCGGCAGGCCCGCCGCGGGGGAGCGGCGTCCGCGTGGCCCGCGGCCCGACGCCGACCGCGCCCCCAAGCCCCGCGTCGAGCGCGGGCTCCGCGCCGAGGATCACGGCCCGCGGCTCGATCACGCGCGCGCGATGGATCCGCACCGCAAGAAGCGTCCGACCGAGTCGGCCAAGCTCGCCAAGGCGCCGCGCCCGGTGAAGGCCGACCGGCCCGACGAGGTCGCCGATCGGGCGATGGGCACCGGCCGCTCGGCCAAGTCGCGCAACAAGGCCGACCGGCGCGCCCAGTCCGGCCCGTCGCTGCTCGACGACGCCACCCGCGCCCGCTACGAGATGATCGCCCGCGAGCAGTCCGGACTGCGCGCGGCCTGGGCGACCTTCCGCATCCACACCGACGACCTGCGCCGCAACAACGCGCAGGCGCGCACCGAGGCCGTCGTCAGCGACGGATTCGACCGCACCACCGCCGAATTGACCGACCGCGGCTACTCCGGCCCCGGCGGCGGCAAGATGAACGTGGTCGGCCGCCCGGTCGAGTACCGGGCCACCACCGCCCAGGTCGCCGGCCTGTGGCCGTGGTCGGTCGGCGCCGGCGCGCCGCTGATCGGCACCCCGCTCGGCTCGCACCTGCACACCGGCGCGCCGGTCTGCTTCGACCCGATGAACTGGTTCATGCGCGGCAGCTTCATCACCGCGCCCAGCCTGTTCGTGCTCGGCCTCAACGGTTTCGGCAAGTCCTCGCTGGTGCGCCGGATCGTGCTGGGCGGCATCGCCCAGGGCATCACCCCGCTGATCCTGGCCGACGTGAAACCCGACTACCGCAAGATGGTCGAGCTCGTCGGCGGTCAGGTGATCGACCTCGGCTACGGCCACGGCAAACTGAACCCGCTCGCCGCCGGTGTGCTCGGTTCGGTGGTGCCGCGGCTGGAGGAGTTCCCCGCGCTGCAACGTCAAGTGCTGCAGGACCTGCGGGCCAGGCAGGTGACGCTGATCGCCGGCCTGGTGGAACTGGTGCGTGGCGCCAGGGTCGCCGACTTCGAGGAGACGCTGATCGCGACCGCGCTGCGCATCCTGTACCAGCCCGGCAGCGACTACGCCCCCGACAAGCCGCCCATCATGGAGAACCTGCTCGAGGTGATCGTCGGTGGCGGCGCGGAACTGATGCTCGACGCGGGCGCCGACAACTTCGACGAATACCAGCACGCGATCAAGAACCTGCGCCGCTCGCTGCGCGCGCTCACCCAGGGCCCGTTCGGCGCGATCTTCAACGGGCAGACCAGCGTTCCCATCGACACCGGCGCCGTCGCGGTGTGCATCGACGTCTCGCACATCCCCACCGGCGACAAGAAGCTCAAGGCCGCGGTCATGCTGGCCTGCTGGGCCGACGGCTTCGCTTCGGTCGAGGCCGCGCACGTGCTGGCCGACGCGAAACTCGGTCCGCAGCGCTACTTCCAGGTGGTGATGGACGAGCTGTGGCAGGTACTCGGGCTCGGTGACTTCATGGTCGACCGCGTCGACGAGCTGACCCGTCTGCAGCGTGGCCTGGCCACCGCGCTGATCATGATCAGCCACACCATCAAGGACCTGCAGGCGCTGGGTTCGGACGCCGCGATCGCCAAGGCGATCGGCTTCCTGGAACGTGCCCGTGCCAAGATCTTCGGCGCACTGCCCGCCGAGGAGATCAGCAGGCTCGATTCCACCGTGCCCTTCACCTCCGCCGAGCAGGAGATGGTGACCGGCTGGTCGGCGCCCCAGGCGCTCACCGGTGAAGCGCTGCGCCCCGGCCAGCAGCGGCCGTCGCCGCCCGGCACCGGAAAATTCCTGCTCAAGATCGGTGAGGATCGCCGTCCCGGCATCCCCTTCCACATGGAGTTCACGGTGTCGGAGAAGGAAAGCGGAATCCACGACACGAATCAGCGGTTCAGCGAATTCGGCGACAACCCGCGCGCCACGCCTGCCCACGGCGGGCCGGAGGCGTCGACGACACCGCCCGAACCGCCGACACCGAACGGAGGCCGGCAATGATGCCGCACCGGTCCTACCGCCGGGTCTCGCCCGAGGTCCGCAATGCCGCCGTCGAGCAGGTCGTCGCCCTGACCGACAAGTTGCGCAGTGAGTCCGAGGCCTGCCGGGTGGTGGCCGAACAGATCGGCGTGCACGCCAATTCGGTGCGCAACTGGGTGCGCGCGGCCGAGGGCCCGAGCCTGGACCGGATGGACGCCACCGCGCTACGCCGCAAAGTGGTGCTGCTGCAACAGCAGCTGGCCGCCGCCGCCGAGATGAACCGCACGCTCGCCGACACGCTCAACGAAACCCGGCGCCGCACGTGATCACCGCCGCGGCGGACCCGGATCCCGGCGCCCGGCGCGGAACGCATGGAGGCGGCCGGTGAACGCCCGCACGATGCTGATGTCCGCGCTCGGCTCCGTCATCGGGTTGATCGCGCTCGTGCTGGTCATCGTGCTGCCCTCCTCGGACGAGACCTGCGAAACCTCCGGCGTGCTCGACGGTTCGTCGGCGCCGACGCTGCCGCCGCTGGGTGGCCAGTCGCCCGGTGACGCCCGGGCTGCCGCATCCGTGACGCCGACAACCAACGCCGCCGTCACGGGGACTCCCTCGCTGGCCGCGGGCGTCGGTCCGCTGCGCCGTACCCTGCCGCTGGAGATCGGCACCTTCACCGTGTCCGACGTGTTCGGTTCCCGCGGTGGCGATCACAAGGGCATCGACATGGCGGCCACCGACGGCACGACGATCTACTCGGTTTCCGACGGCCGGGTCGTGGCCGCCGGTCCGGCGTCGGGCTTCGGCAACTGGATCGTCGTCGACTCCGTCGACACCAACGGGCGCGCGTACTCCGCCGTCTACGGGCACATGTGGGATCACGGTGTGAAGGTGCGGACGGGACAGACCGTCACCGCGGGCCAGCCGATCGGGATGGTCGGCTCCGCGGGCGAATCCAGCGGCCCGCACCTGCATTTCGAGATCGTGCCCGGCGGCCGCTTCACCGGTGGCCGCCAGATCGACCCGATGCCGTGGCTCGACGGCGCGCCGACCCCGGATGTCGGTGGCGCGCGCGCGTTCTCGGTCGACCCGAACTGTGTGCGCGGATTCGGCAGCGCCGGTGGCGCGCTCGCCGACGGCAAGGTGCCCGCGGAACTGGAGATCTGGTATCGCCGGGCGGGCACCGTCTGCCCGGAGATCTCCTCGTCGCTGCTGGCCGCACAGGCCAAGCAGGAGTCCGGTTTCCGGCGCGGGCTCACCTCGCCCGCAGGCGCGCAGGGTCTGGCGCAGTTCCTGCCGGGCACCGCGGTGAGCATCAATCCCGACGACGGCTTGCCCTATGTCATCGACGCCGACGGCAACGGCACGGCCAGCGTCTGGGACGACGGCGACGCGATCATCGGCCAGGCCCGCTACATGTGCGCGATCGCGCACAAGATCGCGGGCTGGATGGCGGCGGGCAAGGTCTCCGGCGACCTGACCGCGCTGACCCTGGCCGGGTACAACGCCGGTGAGGGCGCGGTGCTCACCTCCGGCGGCATGCCCAATCAGGTTGCGGCGCACTACTCCGAGACCCAGCCCTACGTCACCAACATCCTGTCGATGGAACCGCAGTACCGCGCGCCCGGCGCGCAGGGGCGGTTCACCCCCGAACCCGGTGGCGGCGGCGCGCAGATCGTCGAGGCGGCACACGACTGGCTCGGCGCGCCGTATGTCTGGGGTGGCGGTGGCGCGCAGGGCCCGAGCAACGGCGGATTCGACGGGCCGGGACTCACCGCCGCCGCGGTGTTCGCGGCGTCCTCGGGCGCGGTGACGTTGCCACGCACCGCCGAACAGCAGTGGGAGTCCGGCCGGGAGGTGCCCCTCGCGAAAGTCGCGGCGGGTGACCTGGTGTTCAGCGATTTCGGGCCGAAAGGACCGGCGAAGGTGGGGATCTACGCGGGCAACGGTCAGGTGATCCAGGCGGTGCCGCCGTCGAGCGGCGGGGCAGGCGGTGGCGTCGTCGAGGTGGCGGTGCCGGGTGACGCGCGGGCGAGGAGGGTGTTGTGACCACACGGCGCTGCGTAGCAGGGATAACCTGGTGGGAGAGAACACGAATCCGCACCATTCCGGCGGTGATGCTCGTGGCGGCCCTGACCTCGGTCGCCGCTTGCGGCGGCGACTCCGATACCGCGCGCCAGGACGGCGCCGCGTCGACCACCCGGCTGCTCGAGGCAGCGGCAACCACGGTCGACCCGACGACGCCCGACGGCGTCGCGGTCGTCGCCCTGCGCGAGGTCTACACCTGGAACCCGGCGACCGAGCAGCAAGGTGATTCGCTGCAGCGGGCGCGAAAATGGCTGGGGCCCAGCATGATACGTATGCTGGACAGTTCGGCCGGGACCACCGACACGCCGAAACCGACGCTGCAGTGGGCGGACTGGGGCAAGGCGAAGGCCCACGTCGAGGCGTTCACCTTCGCTTCGGGGGAGCAGGCGCCGCCGAGCGCGGATCCCACGGTGGCGCAGTACAAGATCGGCATCGAGCAGACGGTCGTCTACCCGAACGGGCGGACCGAGGCCCTACCGCCGAGCACGGTCATCGCGACCGTGGTGCAGACGCCGCAAGGCTGGCGCCTCGACGCGTTCCGCTGAGACACCCACCCACCATCCGACAAGGTCCACAAGGAGGCACACGTGGCGAAGAAGAAGGTGACGGATCCGGCCGCGATCGGACCCGACACGACGCTGATCCTGATCGTGTTCGGCTTTGCGACGCTGATCACCCTCGCCGTCGCGCTGCACCTGGGCAACGCGATGTCGGTGGTGCCGCAGAACGTTCCGGTGAACCCGATCGCGGTGGTCGCCGACCTGGCTCGCGGGAAACTGCACTGGCCGCGGGCGTCCACGGTGATCGTGCTGCTGGTCATCGCCGCGGTCATCGCGTATGTGGTGATCCGCAAGCAGCTGAAGAAGCGCGCGGGCGCGGGCCGGTTGTCGATCGACGACAAGGCCGATCACATGGGCAGCGGCAGCGCCATCGCCTCGATCACCGAGGACGGGGTGCGGACCAAGGCCAAGGAGCTCGGTGTGCGCCTGGGTACCCACGACGCGCCCGGTGTGCCGATCGGCATCGCCGTCGCCGACGGCACCCCGCTCTACGGTTCCTACGAGGATCTGCACCTCGACATCTGGGGTCCGCGCCAGGGCAAGTCCACCTCGCGCGTGATTCCGGCGATCCTGTCGGCCATCGGACCGGTGCTGACCACGTCGAACAAGCGTGACGTGGTCGACGCGACCCGGAATGTGCGCGAGGCCAAAGGCAGCGCGACCTTCGTCTTCGACCCGCAGGGCGTCGCGGGCGAACGGCCGACGTGGTTCTGGGATCCGCTGGCCTGGGTCGATCACCGCAAGGAGGGCTGCGAGATGCGCGCGGCCCGGTTGGCTGGTCACTTCGCCGACGCCGAGAGCGGCGGCGCCGACACCACCGACAGCTTCTTCGATCCGGAAGCCGAGGACCTGCTCGCCGGGCTGTTCCTGGCCGCCGCGATCGCCGGTAAGCCCATCACCCAGGTGTGGGAATGGGTGACCAACCCGCAGAACAGCGAGCCGATCGAGCATCTGCGCGGCGCGGGCCACGACTTCACCGCGGCCGGCCTCGCCATGCAGTACAACGCCGAACAGCGCACCAAGAGCGGCATTTTCGGCACGGCCAAGAAGATGGTCCGCTGCCTGCAGATGTCGAACGTGCATCCGTGGATCACCCGTGGCAGCAGCGACCGCCTGCAGTTCGACGAGCTCGAGTTCATCGAGCGCAACGGCACGCTCTACTGCCTGTCGCTGGAGGGCCGTGGGTCGGCCGCGCCGCTGGTGAGCGCGCTCACCGAGGCCGTCATCGACGTGGCGATGCGCAAGGCTTCGCTGTCTTCCGGTGGCAGGCTGCCGATTCCGCTGCTCGCGGTGCTCGACGAGGCGGCCAACGTGGTGCGCTGGAAGGATCTGCCCAAGCAGTACAGCCACTTCGGGTCGCGCGGCATCGTCGTGATGACCGTGCTGCAGTCGTGGGCTCAGGGTGCGCGCTGCTGGGGCGACGCGGGGATGAGCGCGCTGTGGTCGGCGGCCAATATCAAGGTGCTCGGCAGCGGTGTCGACGACATGGCGTTCCTGCGTGACCGCTCCGAGGCGATCGGTGAGTACGACTCGATCTCGCAGTCGATGTCGCAGTCGGGCAACAGCAAGAGCTACTCGCGCTCGCTCAGTTCCTCGGTGACGTTCACCGCGCAGGGACTGGCCACGCTGCCGCGCGGCCGGGCGGTGGTGTTCACCTCGGGTCAGCCCGCCGTGCTGGTCCGCACCGTGCCCTGGTGGGAATCCGAGTACTCCGAGGCGGTCAAGCAGTCGATCGAATACAACGATCCCACCCGCAAGACCCGCATCGACGATCTCATCGGGACGCCGGTGCAGTCGAGTTCCACTCCGCCGGATCAGATCGGTGACATCGAGGAGGTCAAGCCACTGTGAACGAACAAACGCAACCCGCGCGCGACATCGCCAACGGGTACGGCAATGTCTTCGATTTCGTCAACGACTACCTGAGCAGGGTGTACAGCAGGCAGGTCACCGATATCAGCGACACGGTGTGGTGCCCGGAATGGTGGCGCCATCCCGAGGCGGCCGTGCGACTGCACGCGCTGTGGCAGGCGTGGGAGCATTTCCGGTTGCAGGGCGGACCGGGAATCAGTGTCTGGTTCCTCGATCACGCGGACCCGCATATGGCGAAACTGTTCGATCCGCGTGGGCCGTTCAAGTACTGCAGCGTACGCAACGGACACAAGAAGATGCTCGATCCACTGCCGTTGGAGGAGCAGGTCGGGGCGGATCGCGATCAGTTCACCGACCCGGACGTCATGCGGACGATGGGGAAGACCAAGCCGTTCTAGTCGGCGGGGGGGCGGTGGAGCCGCCCCCTTGCCGGTGCTCACCGATTCGGTCAGCGGCCGCGTTCGATGCCGCGCGGATCGATGCTGCGTTCGATGCCTGCCCGCCGCGCGCCCGCGTTCGTGCGCCGGATCGCCTCGTCCGGCGAAATGCCCTGTCCCATCTCGACCAGCATCCGCACCTCGGCCAATTCCGGTGCAACGCCTGCCCGTTCGAGATGCGCCGCGATGGCCGCGCGCCGCTCGACGGAGTCGTAGCCCACCTGCGGCGCATTCGAGCCGGCCGAGGCCGCGGTGCTCGCGAACGGTGAGGACGGGTCCTTCTCGAGGGTGAGTCCGCGCGCCTGTGTCGCCTTGGTGCCGACCGACATCATCTGCACCAGTTCCAGATTGCGCGGATCCTTCGCCTTCAGATCGCGGGCCTCGCGGACCTGGAGTTCCCTGGCTTCTTTCAACTTGGCCTCGACCGCCTTGGCGCGGGCCTCGGCTTCTTTCTGGCCGTGCTCACGCGACTTGAGGGCGACCAGGGTGGCCATCTGCAGCATGATTTTCATCATGGACGCCGTTTCGCTGCCGATGTCGTCGAGTTCCGCCATGACTGCTCCCCGATGCTGCTGTGGAAGTGGACATCTGAGCCTACCGCGCGAAGGACACGACTGTATGTCTGGCGGAGCCACGCAAGGGAGGTGTCGAGAAGTTTCGGTGGACACGGAGTGGCGGGGGAGAAAATACGGAACGCGCTGGCATCGGCCGGACGATCCATAGGATTGCCTTGCCTCTGATGATCTTCCGTCGGTGTCGGGGCCGATTCACCGGAAACGGGCCGGACACCGTCGCGGTGTCCGGCCCGTTCGGCGCCGTGTTCGGGGGTTGTCAGCCCACCTTGACGGTGGTGAAGCTGATCGGCATCTTCGGCTTGCCGCCGCCCGCCGACATTGACCCGTCGTCGCCCGCGGCGCCGACCTTCGCCAGCGTCTTCAGGCCCGCCTCGTCGATGGTGCCGAAGATCGTGTACTTCGGCGGCAGGATGGTGTCGCCGTAGACCAGGAAGAACTGGCTGCCGTTGGTGCCCTCGGGGGTCAGGCCCGAGTTCGCCATCGCGATCACGCCACGCTGGTACTTGATCGGGCTTTCCAGGTTCGGATCGTCGGCCGGGTACTGATCGGTCGGGTACTCGTTGGCGAAGCTGTAGCCGGGGCCGCCCATACCGGTGGCGGTGGGGTCACCGCACTGCAGCATCTCGAAGCCGGTCTCGGCCGAGATGCGGTGGCAGCTGGTGTTGTCGAAGTAGCCCTGCTGGGCCAGGCTCACGAAACTGTTGACCGTGCACGGCGATGCGGCACTGTCGAGCTCGAGGCCGATCGGGCCCTGGGTGGAGTCGATGGACACCTTGGTCTTCGGCGCGTCCGGTCCGGAGGCGACCGTGGTGGTGCTCGGCGGCGCCACCGGCTTGGACGCGGGCTCGGCGCCGACCGGGTAGGCGCAGTCGACGGTGGCAGGCTTGGCCGCGACCGCGGGTGCGTCCGCGGCGGGCGGCAGTTCGCGCTTGCTGGTGGTCGTCGCGCTCGCCGTGGCCGAGGATTCCGGCTCGTCGCCGCCCTTGGTGAGGAAGTACACGCCGGTCACGGCGGCGGCGACCACGATGACACCGAGTACCGAGCCCGCGATCACGAGGCGCTTGCGCTTCTTCTCCTGCTCGGCCCGTCGTTCCAGCTGGCGCTCCAGCTTGCGCTTGGCCGCCGCCCGTCGCTGTTCGTTACTCGGCACTACCGCGTTCCTCCCGTGTCGTCAGGTTCGTCTAGAGGGTAACCGGTTGGACGCGAGGGGCGCCCGTGGGGAAAACTGGATGATCGTGACCAAGACCAGCAGCTTCACCGCCCCGAAGGGGGTCCCGGATTACGTGCCCCCCGGCTCGGCCGAGTTCGTCGCCGTGCGCGACGGCTTGATCAACGCCGCCCGACTCGCCGGGTACGGGCACATCGAGCTGCCGGTATTCGAACAGACCGCCCTGTTCGCGCGTGGCGTCGGCGAGTCGACCGACGTGGTCAGCAAGGAGATGTGGACCTTCGCCGACCGCAACGGCGAGAGCTTCACCCTGCGCCCCGAAGGCACCGCGGGCGTCATGCGCGCGGTGATCCAGCACGGCCTGGACAAGAGCGGGCAGCTGCCGCTCAAGCTGTGCTACGCCGGTCCGTTCTTCCGCTACGAGCGTCCGCAGGCAGGCCGGTACCGGCAGCTGCAGCAGGTCGGCATCGAGGCGATCGGCGTCGACGACCCCGCGCTCGACGCCGAGGTCATCGCCATCGCCGACGCCGGATTCCGCGGCCTCGGCCTGGACGGGTTCCGGCTCGAGATCACCTCGCTCGGCGACGAGACCTGCCGCCCGCAGTACCGGGACCTGTTGCAGGAGTTCCTGCTCGGCCTCCCGCTCGACGAGGAGACCCGCCGCCGCGCCCAGATCAACCCGCTGCGCGTGCTCGACGACAAGCGTCCCGAGGTGCGCGAGCTGACCGCGAACGCGCCGCTGATGATCGATCACCTCTCCGAATCGGCCAAGACGCACTTCGAGCAGGTGCTGGCCCACCTCGACGCGCTCGGCGTGCCGTACGTGGTGAACCCGCGCATGGTCCGCGGCCTGGATTACTACACCAAGACCACCTTCGAGTTCGTGCACGACAAGCTGGGCGCGCAGTCCGGCATCGGCGGCGGTGGCCGCTACGACGGGCTGATGGCCGAACTCGGCGGGCAGCCGCTGTCGGGCATCGGCTTCGGCATCGGCGTCGACCGGACCGTGCTTGCGCTCGCGGCCGAGGGCAAGGCGGCGGCCGATCCGGCGCGCTGCCAGGTCTACGGCATCGCCCTCGGTGACGCGGCCAAGGCACGGCTGGTCGCGCTCGCCGGCGATCTGCGCGGCGCGGGAATCAGCGTCGACCTGGCCTACGGCGGACGCGGGATGAAGGGCGCCATGAAGGGCGCCGACCGTTCCGGCGCGAAATACACGTTGGTGCTGGGCGATCGCGATCTCGAGGAGCACTCGATCGGGGTCAAGGAGATGGCGACCGGCGAGCAGCGGCAGGTGCCCCTCGGTGAGGTCATCGGCGTGCTGCGCAGCGCACTCGGCAACTGAGCCAGGCGGGTCCGGGGCGCGGTAGTCTGACCGCGCCTCGGACCGGACGGGCCGGTACGGGTGGAGAGGGACATCGTGGACGGGGAGTCCGGGCGGGCGGCGACGGAACCGATCGGCATCGACCTGGTGGCGCCCGAAGTGTTCGCGCCGATGTTGCGCAGGCTCGCGCTGGCCGCGCTCGGCGTCGGCGTCGGCGTGACGCTGCTGTCGGCGGTGTGGGTGAGCTGGCCGTACGCCATCGCCCTCGGGCTTGTCGTCGCGGTGCCGACCATCGGCTATGTGTTCGCGTTCCGGCGCAGGCGGATGTGGTTGAGCGGCACCGAGATCCGCGCGCACCGGCTGCTCGGCGAACAGCGCATCGATCTCGCGGACGCGAGCGGCGTACAGCTGCTGGTGTTTCCGGGCAGGCTGAACCGGATCGTGCTGAAGGTGACCGCGGGCGCCGACATCCAGCTGGTGCCGCTGGCGATGTACACCGACGCGGGCAGCGGGCGGGAACTGCACCTGCTCGGCTTGCGCAAGCTCGCCGACGCGCTCGCGGCCAGCGAACTCGCCGCCGCCGTCGTGGTCTCGGAGGTGCTGATGCAGCAGCTGCGGGCCGAGGCACGCGATGCCGGACTGGGGGAGCGCCCGCTGTATCGCGGGGTGCGGCTGGTGCGCGAGAAGGACGCCGTGTCACCGGTGGTGCTCACCGATTCCGAGGTCGCCTCGCTCGTGTGAGCGGCGGGCTCAACCGAACAGCGCGAGCTGCGGATTCGGTGGGACCGGCGTCGGTGGCGTAGGTGTGGTGCGGCCCTGGGGACGGCGCAGATCATAGGCGACCAGCAGTGGATCGACACGATCACGAAGCCATGCGCTGTAGGTGGAAGTGACATTGCCGCCGCGGCCGTAGAGCTGGCGATAGCGCCGCAGCAGCGCCGGGTGTTCGGTGGCCAGCCAGCTCAGGAACCAGCCGCGGGTGCTGCCGCGCAGATGCAGGGGGAAGGCCGTGGCGCTGTCGGCGCCCGCGTCGGCGATCGCGGCGAACAGTGCGTCGAGGTGGGCGCTGCTGTCGGTGAGACACGGGATGATCGGTGCCGCCATGACGTGGACGGCGAAGCCCGCGTCGGCGAGCGCGCGGACGAGGTCGAGGCGCGCGCGAGGAGTCGGCGTGCCCGGTTCGAGGCTGCGGTGCAGGTCGGGGTCGAGGATGGCGATCGACACCGCGACGCTCACCGCCACCCGCCGCGACGCCTCGGTGAGCAGCGGTAGATCGCGGCGCAGCAATGGACCTTTGGTGAGAATCGAGAACGGCGTGCCCGAGTCCGCGAGGGCGCCGATGATGCCGGGCATCAGGCGATAGCGGCCCTCGGCACGCTGATAGGGGTCGGTGTTGGTGCCCAGCGCCACCGGTTCGCGCTGCCAGGACCGGCGCGCCAGTTCCCGGCGCAGGATCGCGGCGACATTGGTCTTCACCACGATCTCGGAATCGAAATCCTCGCCGGCGTCGAGGCCCAGATACTCGTGGCTGCCGCGCGCGAAGCAGTACCGGCAGGCATGCGAACACCCGCGCATGGGGTTGATCGTCCAGCGGAACGGGAGCGAGGAACTCTCCGGCATCTTGTTCAGCGCGCTCTTGCAGAGCACCTCGTGGAAGGTGATGCCGTCGAACTCGGGTGTGCGGACGCTGCGAACCAGCCCTGCCCTGGTCAATCCGGGCAGGGCGCCGTCATCGGCGTCGAGGGTCTGGGCTTGCCACCGCACTCCATGAGTCGAACATGTGTTCGATGTGGTGTCAAGCTCGACTCACTACAATCGGGCGGAGTGGCTTCCTCGACGAACAGGGGAAACGGCATGACGGCGGCAGAGAAGATTCTCATTGTCGGCGGGGTGGTGACGCTCGCGTACGGCGTGCTTCTCGGCTATCCGATGACGGCTTTGCGCATGCGATCGGGCGCTCCGCCGACGCCGCGCTATCTCACCGTCGCGCATGTCGGCGCGGTCATCCAGGGCGTCGTGCTGCTCGGCCTGGTCTGGCCCGCGCGGATGTCGACGTTGCCGGACGGATGGAACATCGCCGCGGCCTGGCTGGTGGTGGCCTCCGGGGTGTTCATCGCCGCCCTCTGAATGGGGCCCCAGAGACCAGACTGGACGGCCGCTTTTTAGCTGGTGTGCGCGTAAAATTGCTGGTGGCGGACCGTAGGGCCCGGCGTCCGGATGTGGGTTTCTCGGTAAGAAGTGTTCGATGGAAAGACCGTTGTTTGCCGCGGTCGTCGCTCAGCTCGTCCTCGGGCTGCTGTTTCCGGCTGCCGTTTCGGCGCCCCCGGTGTCGTATGTCGCGATCGGTGACTCCTATACCGCCGCGCCCGGCCTGCTCGATCCCGCTCCCGGCAGCCCGCCGCTGTGCACGCGATCGGCGCAGAACTATCCGCATCGGCTGGCCGCGGCGACCGGGTGGGAGCTCACCGATGTCAGCTGTGCCTCGGCGGCGACCGCGCACATGAGCACCGCCCAATATGTCGATCAGCCTGCGCAATTCGACGCGCTGTCGCCGCTGACGAGGGTTGTCACCTATCAGGTCGGCGGTAACGACGGCAATCTGTTCCAGACCATGGTTCTCTCGTGCATATCGCTCAATCTCGGTAATGCCGCCGGGGTCGGGGCACCGTGTCGCGACACCTGGGGATCGCGGTTCAGCGACGACATCGCCGCCTACGAGCCCGCGATAGGTGCGGCCATCGGGCGCATCGGGACGCTGGCGCCGAACGCACGCGTGTACGTCGTCGGATATCCGGCGGTGCTGCCGGAATCGGGCAGCTGTTATCCGCAGGTTCCGCTCAGCGCGGGCGATATCGCCTACGCGCGGGATGTCGAGAAGCAGCTCAATGCCGCCTTGCGGCGGCAGGCCGAAGCCAACGGGGCGAGCTATATCGACATCTATACCCCGGGTATCGGACACGACGCCTGCCGTGACCTCGCGACTCGGTGGATCGAGCCGCCGGTGCCCGGCCAGCCCAATGCCACTCCGGTGCACCCCAACGCCGCCGGGCAGCAGGCGACGGCCGACGTCATCCGCGCGGTCGTGGCGGCGTAGGGGCGTCGGGGTCAGGCGTTGCGCGGTGCGCGCAGCAGGTCGACCAGGTCGGCGACGGTCTCTTCGGTCGGGCGCGGCCGGTAGCCGAGCTCGCGTTCGGCCTTGCCGTGATCGACGACCGGCGCCGACAGAATCGCGCCGAGCGCCGCCTTGGACAGGATGTCGGAGCCCAGACGCTTGCTGATCGGCTCGACCACCGGCAGCACGGCGCCGAGCGCCTTGGCCGGGATCGCGAACCGCGGGCCCTTGGCGCCGGTGCGGGCCGCGGCCATCCGGCACAGGTCGATCAACGCGGTCATGTACCCGCCGAGCAGGTAGTTCTCGCCCGTGCGGCCCTTCTCGCCCGCCAGGATCAGCCCATGGGCGACATCGCGCACGTCGACCAGGTCGAACCCGCCGCCGATCATCACCGGCACGCGCCCGCGCATCGCGTCGGCGGCAATGCGGTTCAGCCGGGACAGCCGCTCCGGGTAGTCGACCGGGCCGTAGACGCCGGTCGGGTTCACGATCACCGCGTCGAGACCGCGCTCGATCACCGAGCGCAGCGCCTGCTCACCCGCCCACTTGGACCGGTCGTACACCGGCAGTGCGGGATCGGTGGAGCGGACGGTGGTCTCATCGATATGCCCGCCCGCGCGGTACTGGTCGAAGGCATGGATGGAACTGGTGTGCACGAACCGGCGCACGCCGACCTCGAGTGCCGCCTCCGCGGTGACCCGGACACCCTCGGTGTTGACCCGCCATGCCAGATCGTTCTTCTCGGCGAGGGTGATCAGCGCGACCAGGTGGTAGACAACCTCGGCGCCCGCCAGCGCCGTGCGCATCGACGCCGGATCGAGCACGTCACCGGAGACCCAGGTGACGGCCGGATCGGACGTGGTCGGTGCGGCACGATCGATGGCCACCACTTCGTGGCCACGCTCGACGAGCTGCGGGATCAGGTTGGTTCCGAGGTAGCCGGCTGCGCCGGTCACTGCGACCTTCATTTCGCCGAGGATATAGAACATGTTCTAGTTTTGAAAGCGAATCCCGCAGATCGGAGCCGACACAGCTCGATAGAGGTCGGGGTGTTCGGTTATATTTGGCGCACTGCGCCCTCGGGCGGCCTCGACGGGAGTTTCGCGGCCACCGATCGCGGTCTCAGGGCAGGCTTTTCACGACGAGTTGGGGGATTCGCATGACCGATCTCTCGGTGCAAACCGATGCCGTCACCGCGTTCGCGGCGACGAACGCCGCAGTGGCGGGGGACATCGCCGCGGCGGGAATCACCGACGCGGCGGGCAATGTCGCCGCGATGACCCCGGTGTTCGGGCTCATCGGCGCCGACTACCTGGCGATGTTCGCGGCCGCGCAAGCCTTGCAGGCCAAGGACATCAACGATCTGTCCGCCAAGTTCTCCAAGCTCTCCGACGCCGCGTTCAAGTCCTCGGTGACCTTCGACGCGACCGATGCCACCAACGCCGCCGACCTGGCGCGTCAGGCCGCCGGGATCGGAGGCATCGCATGAAGCCGCTGAGCGGCGATGCGGGCGTCATCACGCCCGACACCGCCCTGGCCGCCGCCGACGCCGCGACCGAGTCCGCGCTGGGCGCCGTTCCGGTCGACTACAGCGCCCAGGCCATCCTCGACGTGCCCCTGATGCAACTGCCCGAGGACATCGCGACCAGCGAGGATCCGGTCTTCACCCTCGCGCAGAAGATCACCGAAGAGACCCAGAACGGCGCGGTCTCCCCGGCCGGGCTGTCGGGTCTGTCCGGGCTCGGCACCGGCGGCACCGTCGACGCGCAGGACATCCTGTCCGGCGTCGCCACCGACGCGTCCGCGGCACTGAGCGGCGTGCAGAGCACGTTCACCCAGGTCGCCGGGCCCGCGCTGGCCACCGGGCAGACCGCGTTCGATTCGGCCAAGAGCGCGCTCACCGGCACGGCGGCCTCCGGCGCGGCGAGCACGGGCAACGGAGCGAGCTCGGCCGCCGCGACCTCGCTGACCGAGGATCCGGTTTCCGCGCTGCTCAACGGGGTGTCGATTCCTGCCCTGCCCGGCATCGACTCGCTGTTCGACCCGATCCTGCAGCTGCTGAGCAGCTTCGGCACCGGCGTCTTCGGCTCGCTCGATCCGACCACGCTGCTGAGCAATTCGTCGACCCTGATCGACTCGGCGATGAGCGTGGCCCAGGGCGGCCTCAAGACGGTCCAGCAGCTGTGGGAGGGCGAGGCCTCCGACGCCGCGAGCACGGCGAGTCAGCAGGCCCAGGTCGAAGGCCAGGACACCAGCCAGCGCGGCTTCGACATCGCCGCCCTCACCGAGCAGGCCGCCGCCGTCGTCCAGTCGGGCAACGCGCAGCTGTCGGCGATCGCGACCACCTTCGCCGCGCAGGCCACCGCGCTCGCGCCGACGATCATGCTGCCGCCCACCCAGGCCACGCTGATCGGCCTCGCGACCGAACACCTCGGCTCGGCGGTGACCGTCGTCAACTCCACCCGCGGCCAGCTGGCCGGGCACACCGCCCAGCTCGGCGGCGTGGTGCAGCAACTCGTCGGCCAGAGCGGCCTGCCCTCCCCGGAGGAAGTGCTCAGCGCCGCCTCCGAGAACATCGCCGAACCGCTGCTCACCCAGGCCGAGGACGCACTGTCCGGCACGGGCGGCGATTCCACCGCCGCCGCGAGCGCTTCGCCGACCGCGACCACCCCCACGCCCGGCGCGACCACGCCGTCGGGCCTCGGCTCCGGTGGTACGGGCGGCACCGGTGGTACCGGCGGTGCGCTCGGTGCGCTCGGCACCGCCCGCGGCGGATCGGGCGGCTCCGGTGGTGGCACCCCGAGCACGGGGACCCCGAAAGCCACGACGGCCGTGCCTGGTTCGGCACTGCCCGGCGGTCGCGTCATGACCACCGCGATGGGTGGCACCGGTCTCGGCAACACCACGACCGCGGGCACCAGCGGCTCCGGCTTCATGGGCGGTGGCGCCGGCGCGGGCGCGGGCCAGCGCAGCAACGACGAGGAACACGGCCGCACCGTGCAGCCCTACCAGAGCCGCACCGGCAACGACGATCTCACCGGCCCGCTCGGTGAATCGACGCCGGAGGTCATCGGCGCGGTCCACGAGGACGAACGCGACGCCGACGAAGACCGGTTCTGAGATCGGACGACACCGCCCCGGACACCGTGCTCGAGTGTCCGGGGCGGCGTTGTCGTCAGCTCAGCGCTTTTCCTTGAAGGCGTCGACCAGCTTCTTGCAGAGGTCGGTGAAGCGCTTGCGGGCGGCCTGCTGGTCCGGGTTCAGGCCGTCGGTGGAATCGGGGGAGTAGACGACGAGGTGGGCATCGCCGACCAGGTCCTCCGGCATCAGATCGATGATCGTGGTGCCCTTGCCCTCGCCGGACGGGATGCCGAAGTCGACCTCCTGCAGGGCGCTGATCTCGTCACGCGCGGCCGAGATCACGTCCGCGGCAACGGTTCCCGTCACCTGCTTGGCCGCGGTCTCGGGCTTGCGGTCCTTGCTCACCGCGTCCGGGGAATGCACGGCCTTGCCGTCGGCGAAGACCTGCAGCACCGGCCGCAGGTCGGTGCGCTGGGACCAGCCGTCGGGGATCGTCGTCACGCTGATCAGGGGTAGCGGCGCCGGCTCGGCGTTGGCGACGGCGCTCACGCCGGGCAGGGCGAGAGCGCAGACGAGCAATCCGGTCATGGTCAGGCGCATGGGGTCCCCTCGGTCGAAAAACGATGTGTCGGTGTCGCGTCGGGGTCAGCGTAGCCCGGGCGGGTTGTTCAGGTCACCCGCGGAATAGGTATCGCACGCCTGCACCGAACCGGTCTTGTAGCCGGTGAGGAACCACTTCTGGCGCTGCTCGGACGATCCGTGCGTCCACGATTCGGGGTTGACGCCGCGCCCGGCGGAGCGCTGGATGCGGTCGTCACCGACGGCATTGGCGGCCGAGAGCGCGTCGCGGATGTCGTTGTCCGACAGCGGCTTCAGGAACGGCTGGGTGTTGCCCGGCGCGGGCTGCTTGTCGGCGAAATGGGCCCAGATGCCCGCGTAGCAGTCGGCCTGCAGTTCGGTGCGGACCGCGCCGGACTTCGCGCCCTGCGGGTCGCGCTGGGCCCGGCCGATGTCGCCGAGCTGGTTCTGGAGGTGGTGGCCGACCTCGTGCGCCACCACGTATTCCTGGGCCAACGGGCCCGCGCTGGCGCCGAATCGGTCGGTGAGATCCTGGAAGAAGGCGGTGTCGAAGTAGGCGGTCTGGTCGGCGGGGCAGTAGAACGGGCCGACATCGCTGGTGGCATTGCCGCAGCCGGTCGACACGGCGCCGGAGAACAGCACCAGCGCGGGCTCGACATAGCGGGTGCCGGTCTGCTTGGGCAGCTCCTGCGACCACACCCCGTCCAGGCTCTGCGCCGTCGCGACCACCCGGCAGTCGACGTACTTGTTCGCGTCGGCGCCGGTCTTGCAATGGCTCGGAGTGCCCGCGGTGCCCGGCTGACTCTGCTGGGTCTCCTGCACGCCGGTGAAGTTGCCGAGCACCGAGCCGGGATCGCCGCCGAGGAGCAGCGTGATCACGAGCAGGATCAGACCACCGGCGCCGCCGCCGACGGCGAGCTTGCCGCCCATACCGGGGCCGCCGCCGGAAGAAGCCCGGCCGGGATCGATCTCCATACCTTCGTTGAAGGTCATCGCGGTACTCGCCTTCGCTCGGTTGTCCTGCAGCGCGATTCACCGCAGACGGACCCTCGCCGGCGGGCATGCGTCACAAGCTTGACACGGCGAGGTGAGATATCGGTTTTCCCTCGGGGATCGTGTCTCACTACGATGGCAGTGCACCTGGTCGTCTCGGCCGGTGCGACGAGTCGTCGAAAGGAATATCGTGCTGCGCACCCACTTGGCTGGTTCGCTGCGAAGCGAGCACGCCGGTCAGACCGTCACCCTCACCGGCTGGGTGGCCCGGCGTCGTGACCACGGTGGCGTGACCTTCATCGATCTGCGCGACGCCTCCGGTGTCGCGCAGGTGGTTTTCCGCGAGGGCGAAGCCGCCGAACAGGCCCACAAGCTCCGCGCGGAATTCTGTGTGCAGGTCACCGGTGTGGTGGAGCAGCGTCCCGACGGCAACGAGAACCCCGAGCTGCCGACCGGGCAGATCGAGGTCAACGTCACCGACCTGGTCGTGCTCAACGAGAGCGCCCCGCTGCCGTTCCAGCTCGACGAGACCCCCGGCGACGAGGTCCGCCTCAAGCACCGCTACCTCGACCTGCGCCGCGAAGGACCCGGCCACGCCATCCGGCTGCGCTCCAAGGTCAACGCCGCCGCCCGCGACGTGCTGGCCCGCCACGAGTTCATCGAGGTGGAGACCCCGACGCTGACCCGCTCGACCCCCGAGGGCGCCCGCGACTTCCTGGTTCCCGCGCGCCTGCAGCCGGGCAGCTTCTACGCCCTGCCGCAGAGCCCGCAGCTGTTCAAGCAGCTGCTGATGGTCGGCGGCATCGAGCGCTACTACCAGATCGCGCGCTGCTACCGCGACGAGGACTTCCGCGCCGACCGTCAGCCCGAGTTCACCCAGCTCGACATCGAGATGAGCTTCGTGCGCCAGGAGGACGTGATCCTGCTGGCCGAGGACATCCTGGTCGCGCTGTGGAAGCTGGTCGGCCACGACATCACCACCCCGATCCCGCACATGACCTACGCCGAGGCGATGCGCCGCTTCGGTTCGGACAAGCCCGACCTGCGCTTCGGTGTCGAGATCACCGAGCTCACCGACTACTTCGCCAACACCCCGTTCCGGGTGTTCCAGTCCGAGTACGTCGGCGCGGTCGTCATGCCGGGCGGCGCGAGCCAGCCGCGGCGTCAGCTCGACGCCTGGCAGGAATGGGCCAAGCAGCGCGGCGCCAAGGGCCTGGCCTACATCCTGATCAACGAGGACGGCACCCTGGGCGGCCCCGTCGCCAAGAACCTGTCCGACGCCGAGCGCGAGGGCCTGGCCAAGCAGGTCGGCGCCGAGCCGGGCGACTGCGTGTTCTTCGCCGCGGGCGCGACCAAGTCGAGCCGGGCCTTGCTCGGCGCCGCGCGCGGCGAGATCGCCCGCAAGTGCGAGCTCATCGACCCGAACGCCTGGGCCTTCGTCTGGATCGTCGACGCCCCGATGTTCGAGCCCACCGCCGAGGCGACCGCCAGCGGTGACGTCGCCCTGGGCTACTCGGCTTGGACCGCGGTGCACCACGCGTTCACCTCGCCCAAGCCCGAGTCGATCGACACCTTCGACACCGACCCGGGTTCGGCGCTGGCCTACGCCTACGACATCGTCTGCAACGGCAACGAGATCGGTGGCGGTTCGATCCGTATCCACCGCCGTGACGTGCAGGAACGCGTGTTCGAGGTGATGGGCATCGGCCACGACGAGGCGCAGGAGAAGTTCGGCTTCCTGCTCGACGCGTTCGCCTACGGCGCCCCGCCGCACGGCGGCATCGCCTTCGGCTGGGACCGCATCACCGCGCTGCTGGCGGGCGAGGACTCGATCCGCGAGGTGATCGCGTTCCCGAAGACCGGTGGCGGCGTCGACCCGCTCACCGACGCCCCGGCCCCGATCACCGCGCAGCAGCGCAAGGAAGCGGGCATCGACGCCAAGCCCGAGGTCAAGGGCGACGGCAAGGCCGCCGCCGACGCGCCGAAAGCCGTTGCCGCCGAGAAATAGCGGTCGCCGACCGTAGCCGGTACCTTCTGGTCAGTTCCTGTGTCGCCCCCGGCGGCACCGACCAGAAGGGCCACCGGTGCTGCATCTGCGTGTGATCAGTCCGCCCGAGCAGACCGACGCCCTCGTGCGGGCGCTCGAAGCCGACGCGGGGGTCACACATCTGACGGTCGCGCGCGGGATCGCCGTCCAGCCGTACGGCGATCTCGTGCAGGCCGACGTGGCGCGCGAGGCAGCCAACAAGGTCCTCGCCGACGTCAAGGCGCTCGGGCTCGAGCAGACCGGCGGCATCACGCTCGGTCCGGTGGACTCGGCGCTCTCCGACGCCGCCGACCGCGCGGTCAAGGCCGCACCCGGTGACCCGAGCGACGCCGTGGTGTGGGAGCAGCTGCTCGAGGAGACCCACGAGGAATCTTCGCTCAATGCCTCCTTCGTCGCGTTCCTGACCATCGCCTGCCTGCTGGCCTCGATCGGTGTGGCGACGAACTCGCCGGTCACCATCGTCGGTGCGATGGTGGTCGGTCCCGAGTTCGGTCCGCTGGCGGCGCTGTCGGTGGCGCTGGTGCGCCGCAACTGGCGGCTGGCCCGGCGCTCGGTGATCGCGCTGGCCGTGTCCTTCCCGGTGGCGATGGTCATCACGCTGGCCGCGACCCTGCTGTGGGAGCGGCTCGGCTGGATCACCACCGAAGGCGTCGTCGACGCCCACGATGTGGACTTCATCTACCAGGTCGGGCCGTTCTCACTGGTCGTGGCGATCCTGGCCGGAGCGGCCGGCATGTTGTCGCTGGTGACGGCGAAATCGGCGGCCCTGATCGGCGTGTTCATCTCCGTCACCACGGTCCCGGCCGCGGGGTACGCGGTGGTGGCGGCGACGATCGGCCAGTGGCATCGCGCGTTCGAGTCGGTGGGTCAGCTGGCGGTGAACCTGCTCGGCATCGTCGTCGCGGGCGTCCTCGTGCTCGAGCTGCGGCCGCGCGCGGGCGACGAGGCGGGTCCGGTCGGCCGGTTCAAGCGGGCCATCGGGATGCGCACCCCGCTGCAGCACTGACCCCGGGGTTCAGACCCGGGCGACCGGCCCCGCGGTGAGCATCCGGTAGGAGTACGTCACCGCGATCGCGGACACCGGACCGGCGACGAACAGTCCCAGCCCACACAGCGCCATACCGACGATGGTGACCAGCACGACCGTCAACGCGAGCAGCAGCGAGGCCCACAGATTGGCCAGCACCAGCATCGCGCTCGCCTTGATCGCCTCCAGCGGACCGTAGTCCTGATCGATGACGAAGTGCAGCGAGAACATGCACAGGAAGCCTACGACCAGGCCGGGCAGCAGGCACAGCGACGAGGCGAGCAGCGTCGCGGCGAAGGCAAGCAGCGCCGTCAGCAAGACATTGCCCGCGTTCACGAATCGGAAGAACGACCCGAAAGCCGGTGGGTAACCGTCGGTTTCGTAGAGCGCGCCGCGGATCATCACCGCCTGCAGCAGCCACAGCCCCACCGCGACCATCAGGAACAGGAACAGCACGGTGAACAGCGAGGTGGGATCGAAGATCTGGACGATCGCGAGGATGCCCAGATAGATGAGCACTCCGACCGCGGTGACGCCCAGCCACGGACCCGGATTGGTGCGGAACCGCTCCCAGCCGTAGCTCAGCGAGCGGCCGATATCGAGCGCTTGTGCTCCCGTATGGTAGTAACCCGGCGTCTGCCCGCCGCCGGTGCCCGACACGCCGGGCGCGGGGGCGGCGGCGTACCCGGCACTGTCCGGTTTCGCCTGCGGCGCGGCGTAACCGGGACCGGTGCCCGCCGGCCCGTACTGTGGTGTGCCGGTGGCCGGTCCGGCAATCGGCGGCGCGGGGTCGAGCGGCTCCTCGCCGTACTGCGCGGCGCCGGGCCCCTCGAATTGCGGATAGCCTGCGCCACCGGCCATTCCGTGCCTGCTCGGTCCGGAACCGGACGCGGGCGGCTGCCCCTGTCCCTCATGGCGGCCGGTGCCCTCGGCGAACTGTCCGCCACCGCCGGATCGCGGCGACCCACCCGGTGAATCGCTCGATGCGGCGTACGGTGTGTCGGTCACTGTGGTAGACCTTTCGACTCAACCGGTTTGCGGTGTGGCGCACAGCAGTTGACGATGAGAAAACCCGACGACAGTCGGGTGTGTCAAGCGAACAGTCACACTCGCGCAACCTCGGTGCCAACACGCCGGGCGACGCGGAAAGGTTGTGTAACCGCTCGCTAGAAGTGACCAGGTACGAGTAGCTTGAGAGGCGATGACCGCACTATTGGCCGAACGCGCCGCCGACGTCGTGTCCGCAGCACAACAGTTGCTCACAAAGCGAATGGGTGCTGCGGTGAAACTGAGTGATCCGATGGAGCTCAGTGGCAGTGGTAGGACGACAGTCCTACGCGTGCGTGTTGCGGAAAACGCTTTCTCGCTGCCGCGCACGCTGATCGTGAAGCAGGTGCGCGGTTCCGCTCAGGACCGCCGCACCGGTGGCATGGCGCCCGGAGTCACCAGCATCGACGCGGCATTCCTCCGTGAGGCGGTGTCCTACCAGTTCACCACCGCGCTGAGCCGCGAGCAGCGCCCCGGCGCCTACCTGATCGCGCACAGCGTGCCCGACCGGCTGCTGGTGCTGTCCGATCTGGGCGACAACGCGCTGCTCACCTCCGTGCTCCAGACCCGCGCCGAGCCGAACACCCGCAACGCGCTGATGGCCTTCGCGCAGGCGCTGGGCCGGATGCACGCGGCGACCGTCGGGCGGGAGCCTGACTTCGTCGCCCTGATGCGCCGCGTCGACTCGGTGCATCGCGTCGACGGGATCGCCCAGCAGGCCCAGGCCGCGATCGCCGACGTCCCCGGGCTGCTCGAGGCCGAACTCGGCATCGAGGTGCCCGGCGAGATCGCCGAGCGCATCGTGCACGGCAACCGCCTGTTCACCGGCGGCCGGTACCGCGCGTTCAGCCCGTCGGACCTGTGCCCCGACAACGTGATCATGAACGACGAGGGCGCCCGGTTCCTCGACTACGAGTGGGGCGGTTTCCGCGACGCCACCCTCGACATCGCCTACGCGCTGGTGTCGTTCCCCGGTTGCCTCTGCGATTTCGAGCTCTCGCGCAGCCGCGCCAGGGAGATGGTGGAGGCCTGGCGCTCGGTCGTGGTCGGGGTGTGGCCGTCGCTGGCCGACGACACCGTGCTGGCCGAGCGGATCCTCGAGGCGCGCCTGATCTGGGTGTGGCTGTCCACGTACTGGTTCCTGCCCGCCGATCACACCCGCATCGCCACCGCGCGCGAACACGGCCTGTCCGTGCCGCGCTCGGAGGCGCTGATCAACCGCTGGTCGGCGCTGGCCGAGGACGCGCGCGTCACCGGGGACGACGCGGTCGGTGACTTCGCCGAGCAGGTGTCGGCGATGCTGGAAGAGCGCTGGGCGGAGTAACGGGCCACGCCATACGAACGCAGGGGGGATGCGTGTATTCAAGCTACGGCGCAATGCCTGAACCGATCGACGTAGCTGCGCAAGGATTTCCATGGACGACCGATCTGTTGCCGCACCTTCGCCTGAATCGCGCCGGGATTCGGCAGCTGATCCCTCGCCGGAATTGGATCGGTGTGTCGATTTCCTGCGTGCGGTGTCGATACTTGTTGTCTGCGTAGGCCACTGGCTCGTCATCGCACCGGAGTACACGGACGGCGAGCTCGTCGTGCCGGAGATTCTCTTACTGATTCCCTGGACGCAGTGGCTGACACTCGGGATGCAGGTGATGCCGCTGTTCTTTCTCGCCGGCGGATTCACTGCAGCCCATTCGTGGACCAGGAGGAAACGCGAATCCGCGGAGTGGGCGCACAGCCGGGCGCTTCGCCTGCTCCTGCCCACCGCCGTGTACGTCGGGATCGCGGTCCCGATTCTTGCTCTCGCCGGTGCGCTCGGGCTGAATGCCGACATTCGCGGCGATGTCGGCTGGTTGCTGGCGTCGCATTTCTGGTTCCTGCCGGTCTATCTGGTCGTCTCGACCTTGACGCCTTGGCTGTTCGTCGCACACACGCGATGGGGGTTGTGGCTGCCGATCGCGCTCGGTGGTGCCGGGGCCGCGATCGACTATGCCGCCGTTCGCCTGGATGTGTATGCGCTGGGGCTGATCGGCGGCCTGATGGTCTGGGGGGCGATCTTTGCCCTCGGCTTCTCGTGGTACCAGCGGCGGCTGAGCGTTGCCCACCTGGCCGGGATGGCGATTCTCGGCGCGACCGCCTACACCGCGCTCGTCTGGTTCGACGTGTTTCCGTTGTGCATGCTCATGGTTTCCACCCAGGAAGTCAGCAACACCAACCCGCCGTCGGCGGCGTTTCTCTTCTTCGCCGTCGCTCAGATCGGGGTGGTTCTGCTGATCGCGCCTGCGCTGCGCGGGCTGCTGGCTCGTCCGGCGGTGTGGGCGAGAGTTCGCGCGGTCTCGGCCTCGAGTATGACCGTGTACCTGTGGAACTTCGTCCCGGTCGTCGCGGTGGGAACGCTGCTGTTCTCGACCGGAATCGCGCCTGATTTCACCGTCGGTTCGGGTAGCTGGTGGTGGCAGCGGTTCGTGTGGCTCGCTGTGCTGGCCGTCGTGATGATGGTTGTGCTGGCAGCTGTTCGGCCCGTGCAGAATCGATTCGTGGGTGCTGTCTACCGGGGCGATGGCAGTGATACCCGCGTGCGTCCAGGCCTGGTATTGCTGGGCTGGATGACAGCCTTCTTTCCGCTGTGTTTCTGGACGTTTTCCGGGCTCGGATATTCCGGTGTGCTGACTGTGCCGGCGTTGCTCATGTTCGCGTCGGGAATGGTGATCCTGGGCCGGCTGTCGATCCAGCGAGACGCCGCCGGGTAGACCTGCTCAGTGCAGCGGAGTCGGTCTCGGTTCGATGCGCCCACCCGCCGGGACGGCGAACGATACGCCGTGCCGCACGCCGGTCGCCGGGTCGGTGACGTCGGCGACGTAGAACCAGTCCATCTGCGCCTGCGCCGGGGTCACCTCGAGCACGCCGAAACCGTGCGAGTCGAGCTCGGTGTAGCGCAGGTGGTGATTGGCCGCCTTGATGGCCTCTTCGGCCGGGACCGACGTGGTGCGCGGCGGCATCTTCAGCAGGTCGCCGACACTGGAGGAGCTCACCGACGGGATGACGAACTCCGCGCCGACCGTCGGACCACCGGGATAGTCGGCCGCGTTGAGCGGCAGATCGGCCGCCCAGGAGGTGTGGATGTCGCCGGTGAGGAACACGACATCGCCCACCTCGTTGTCGGCGATCGTCCGGAACAGGGTGCGCCGGTCGGCGGTGTAGCCGTCCCACTGGTCGCCGTTGACGGTCAGGCCGCCCTGCGGGATGCCGAGCGCCTCGGTGATCGCCTGGGTGGTCGCCGGTTCCAGCGGCGGGAACACCAGCGGCGCGACCATCACCGAGTTGCCGATCAGCTTCCACTGCGCGGGGGAGGAGGTCAGGCCCGCGGTCAGCCAGTCCATCTGGGCACGGCCGGTGATGGTGCGGGCCGGGTCGTCGGCGTTGCGCCAGCCGGCGCCGGGGCCGGCCTCGTGGTCGCGGTAGCTGCGCAGGTCCAGCATCGACAGCTCGGCCAGGGTGCCGAACCGCAGCCTGCGGTAGATCTGCACCTCGGTGCCGGTGCGGGTGGCGCGCACCGGCATCCACTCCAGGTAGGCCTGCGCGGAAGCGGCGCGGCGGGCGCTCCACGGACCGTGCACGGCGGGATCGTGGTTCTCCGAGCCCTCACGCCAGGAGTTGTCGGCCGACTCGTGGTCGTCCCAGGTGCAGATGAACGGCACCGACGCGTGCAGCGCCATCAGGTCAGGGTCGGTCTTGTACTGGCCGTGCCGGGTGCGGTAGTCGGCGAGGGTGACGATCTCGTTGGCCGGCTCGTGCGCGCGCACCGCGCCGCTGCGTCCGGTGTACTTGCCGCGGCCGTACTCGTAGAGGTAGTCGCCCAGGTGCACGACCGCGTCCAGGTCGGTGCGGGCGGCCAGATGCCGGTAGGAGCCGAACCAGCCCGCTTCCCAGTTGGAGCAGGAGACCAGGCCCAGACGCAGGCGCTCGACGTCGCTGTCGTTCGCGGGCGCGGTCCGGGTGCGGCCGACCGGGGACGTCTCGCCGAGGGCGGTGAAGCGGTAGAAGTAGTCGGTGGCGGGCGCCAGGCCGGTCGCGTCGACCTTCACGGTGTGATCGGTGTCGGCGGTGGTGGTCACCGTGCCCGAGGCGGAGATACCGGCGAAGGACTCGTTGGCGGAGATCTCCCAGTGGACCGTCGCGGGTGCGCCGAGGCCGGAGCCGGGGGTCGCGTCGTCGGCGACGCTGACCCGGGTCCACAGGATCACCGCGCCGGGGAGTGGGTCACCGGAGGCGACACCGTGGCGGAACACCGCGCTCGCCGCGTGCGCCGTCCCGGGACTCAGCACCACCACCGCGGCCGCCGCCGTCCCGCCTTTGAACAGGGTGCGCCGGGCGAACTGCCCTGTCGCGGAGGCGATGACGCCGTTGTTTTCGACCACGAGGAGCAATCTCATCTCACGGACCGGTTTACGCGCAAGTCTTGTTCGTAATGTTGGTCAATCGTTCAATTTTGCGTCGGGCTGTCTCCGCAGGCGTGGACTTGTCCGACCGCGCCGGTACCCTGCTCGACGTGAGCGAGAGCCTGTTCGACGTGCCCGGAGAACGCGCCGCGCCCGAGCACGGACTCGACGCGGTGGTCCGGCGTGACCCCGGCGCCCCGCTGGCGGTCCGGATGCGGCCGCAGTCGCTCGACGAGGTGATCGGCCAGCAGCATCTGCTCGGCCCCGGCTCGCCGCTGCGCCGCCTGGTCGAGGGCTCGGGTGCGGCCTCGGTGCTGCTCTACGGCCCGCCGGGCACCGGCAAGACCACGCTGGCCTCGCTGCTGTCGCAGGCCACCGGTCGCCGGTTCGAGGCGCTGTCGGCCCTGTCGGCGGGGGTCAAGGAAGTCCGCGCCGTCATCGACGTGGCGCGTCGCAGGCTGTCGGTGGGGGAGCAGACCGTCCTGTTCATCGACGAGGTGCACCGGTTCTCCAAGACCCAGCAGGACGCGCTGCTGGCCGCGGTGGAGAACCGGATCGTGCTGCTCGTCGGCGCGACCACGGAGAACCCGTCGTTCTCGGTGGTGTCGCCGCTGCTGTCGCGCTCGTTGGTGCTGCAACTGCAGTCGCTCACGCCCGAGGACATCCGGCAGGTTCTCGATCGCGCGATCGCCGACCCACGCGGGCTGGCGGGTGAGTACGCGGTCACCGACGACGCGCTCGACCACATCGTGCGCATCGCGGGCGGTGACGCGCGGCGCGCATTGACCGCGCTGGAAGCCTCGGCCGAGTCCTCGCTCGACGGCACGGTCGACGTCGAACTGGTCGAGGCCAGTGTCGACAAGGCGGCCGTGCGCTACGACCGCGCCGGCGATCAGCACTACGACGTGATCAGCGCCTTCATCAAGTCCATCCGCGGCTCCGACGTCGACGCCGCCCTGCACTACCTGGCGCGGATGCTCACCGCGGGCGAGGACCCCCGCTTCATCGCCCGCCGCCTGATGATCCACGCCAGCGAGGACATCGGCATGGCCGACCCGATGGCGCTGCAGACCGCCACCGCCGCCGCCCAGGTGGTGCAGCTGGTCGGCCTGCCCGAGGCCAAGCTGGCCCTGGCCCAAGCCACCATCCACCTCGCCACCGCGCCCAAGTCCGGCGCGGTGACCTCGGCGCTGGGCGCCGCGATGGCCGACATCGCCGCGGGCAAGGCGGGCGCGGTGCCACCGCATCTGCGCGACGGCCACTACGCCGGTGCGGCCGCTCTCGGCAACGCGCAGGGCTACAAATTCCCGCACAACGCCCGCGAGGGCGTCCTCGCCCAGCAGTACCCGCCCGACGACCTGGTCGGCACCGACTACTACCAGCCGACCGACCACGGCTTCGAGCGCGAGGTCGGCGGCAGGCTCGGCAAACTGCGCCGCATCATCCGCGGGAAGTAGCCCCGCGCGCGGTGTCGCCGAGACCACGGACTCCGGCGGAAAACAGGTGGAATGCAGGCGGTAAGCTGGACTGCTGTGCAGACCCACGAGATTAGACGGCGTTTCCTGGACCATTTCGTCCGTGCCGGACACACCGAGGTGCCCAGTGCCTCGCTGATCCTGGCCGACCCCAACCTGCTGTTCGTCAACGCGGGCATGGTCCAGTTCAAGCCGTATTTCCTGGGGCAGGAGGCGCCGCCGTACTCGCGCGCGACGAGCGTGCAGAAGTGCGTGCGCACCGGTGACATCGACGAGGTCGGCGTCACCACCCGGCACAACACGTTCTTCCAGATGGCGGGCAACTTCTCCTTCGGCGACTACTTCAAGGAGGGTGCTATCACCCTCGCCTGGGAGCTGATCTCCAAGTCCCAGGAGGAGGGCGGCTTCGGTTTCGATCCCGAACGCATCTGGGTGACCGCCTACGAGTCGGACCCGGAGGCCGCCGAGATCTGGCACCGCGTCGCCGGAATCCCGAAGGAGCGAATCCAGTTCCGCGACGGCAAGGACAACTACTGGGACATGGGCGTGCCCGGTCCCGGTGGCCCCTGCTCCGAGATCTACTACGACCGCGGCCCCGCCTACGGCAAGGAAGGCGGCCCGGTCGCCGACGAGGATCGCTACCTCGAGATCTGGAACCTGGTCTTCATGCAGGACATCCGCGGTGAGCTGAGCCCCAAGCTGGGTCACCCGCCGGTCGGTTCGCTGCCGAGGAAGAACATCGACACCGGTATGGGCGTCGAGCGCGTCGCCATGCTCCTGCAGGGTGTGGAGAACGTCTACGAGACCGATCTGCTGCGCCCGATCATCGACAAGGCCGAGGAGCTGACCGGCCGTTCCTACGGCGTCGAGCACGCCGACGACGTCCGGTTCCGCGTCATCGCCGACCATGTCCGCAGCTCGGCGATGCTGATCGCCGACGGCGTGAACCCCGGCAACGACGGCCGCGGCTACGTGCTGCGCCGCCTGCTGCGCCGCATCGTGCGCTCGGCCCGCCTGCTCGGCGCCGAGAAGCCGGTGATGGCCGAGCTGATGAAGGTCGTCTCCGAGCTGATGTCGCCGTCCTACCCGGAGCTGGCCACCGATTTCTCCCGCATCGAGACCGTCGCGGTGGGCGAGGAGACAGCCTTCCTGAAGACCCTGAACACCGGTGAGACCCTCTTCGACAACGCCGCCACCGCGGTGAAGTCCAAGGGCGGCAAGCAGATCGCCGGTTCGGACGCCTTCGCGCTGCACGACACCTACGGCTTCCCGATCGACCTCACCCTCGAAATGGCCGCCGAGGCGGGCCTATCGGTGGACGAGGAGGGCTTCCGCTCGCTCATGGCCGAGCAGCGCAAGCGCGCCAAGGACGATGCTCAGGCCCGCAAGCACGCGCACGCCGACTTGACCGTCTACAAGGAACTGGTCGACCGCGGCGCCACCGAGTTCACCGGTTTCGACGAGCTCACCTCCGAGGCGACCGTGCTCGCCCTGATCGCCGACGGCGTGCGGGTGCCCGCCGCACAGGCCGGTGAGAACGTCGAGGTCATCCTCGATCGCAGCCCGCTCTACGCCGAGGCCGGTGGCCAGATCGCCGACCGCGGCACCATCACCGCCTCGGGCCTGAAGCTGCGCGTCAACGATGTGCAGAAGATCGCCAAGAAGCTGTGGGTGCACAAGGCCACCGTCGAGCAGGGCCAGATCACCGAGGGTGATGTCGTGCTCGCGCAGGCCGACCCGGCCTGGCGGCGTGGCGCCACCCAGGGCCACTCCGGAACGCACATGGTGCACGCCGCGCTGCGGCAGGTCCTCGGCCCCAACGCCGTGCAGGCCGGTTCGCTGAACAAGCCCGGTTACCTGCGATTCGACTTCAACTGGCAGGGCGCGCTCAGCGAGCAGCAGAAGGCCGATATCGAGGCCGTCTCCAACGACGCCGTCGGTGCCGACTTCCAGGTCAACACCTTCGTCACCGACCTGCCCAAGGCCAAGGAGATGGGCGCGATGGCCCTCTTCGGCGAGAACTACGGCGACGAGGTGCGCGTCGTGGAGATCGGCGGCCCGTTCTCGATGGAACTGTGCGGCGGCACGCACGTCGAGCACTCCTCGCAGATCGGCCCGATCACCGTGCTCGGTGAGTCCTCGGTCGGTTCGGGTGTGCGTCGCGTCGAGGCCTTCGTCGGTCTGGACTCCTACAAGTACCTCGCCAAGGAGCGCGCGCTGCTGGCCGGTGTCGCGTCCTCGCTGAAGGTGCCCTCGGAGGAGGTGCCCGGGCGCGTGGAGCAGCTCGTGGAGCGGCTCAAGGTGGCCGAGAAGGAACTCGAGCGCACCAAGATCGCCGCGGTGCTGTCCTCGGCGGGCACGTTCGTCGAGCAGGCCGAGCGGATCGGCTCGCTGCTGCTGGTCGCCGCCGCGGCGCCCGAAGGCGTCGCCGCGGGCGACCTGCGCACCCTGGCCACCGACATCCGTGGCCGGTTCGGCAGCGACCCCGCGGTGGTCGTGCTGCTCGGCAACACCGACGGCAAGGCGCCGTTCGTGGTGTCGGTCAACAAGGCGGCCCAGGATCTCGGCATCAAGGCCGGCGATCTGGTCGGCAGCTTCGGCCCGAGCATCGCCGGTCGCGGCGGTGGCAAGCCGGAGATGGCGCAGGGCTCGGGTTCGGATCCGTCGGGTATCCCGGCCGGTCTGGCCGCGGTCCGCGCCCGGGTGGCCGAACTCGCCGGCTGATGCCCGCCACTGCTGGTCCAGCCGAACAGGACCCGGCCGACCGCCCGGACGCGGCGACCGACCCCGGCCGGGGCCGTCGCATCGCCGTCGATGTCGGCAGCGTGCGGATCGGGGTCGCCTCGAGCGACCCCGACGGTATCCTCGCGACTCCGGTGGAGACCGTGCCGCGCGCCAAACCGGCGAAATCCGGTGGGCGCGCGGCCGGTCCACCCGCCGACATCAAAAGAATTGCCGACATCGTGCAGGAGTACGAAGCCGTCGAGGTGATCATCGGGCTCCCGCGCACGTTGCGCGGCGAAAACGGGACAGCGGCCACCATCGCGCGTAAGTTTGCCCGTGAGTTGCGCCGGGTGATCGACCCGATTCCGATACGCCTTTCCGACGAACGTTTGACTACGGTGTCTGCTGCACGTGCGCTGCGCGACAGCGGAGTTCGCGCACGTGGCCAGCGGCAGGTGATCGACCAGGCGGCAGCCGTGTCGATTCTGCAAGGATGGTTGGACGAGCGGAGTTCGGTGTTGAAGGACGCAGCAGACACGGCAAGCGTGGTCGGAGATGATGCATGACCGACCGATGGGCCAGGGCCGAGGAACGCTACCGGGCAAGGGAAGCTGATCGGCGCTACCCCCGGCGTGACGACTGGGGCCTGGATCCCCGCACGGCGCGCGACGAGCCCCCCGCGGCCGAGCCTCCCGGCTGGGACGACGATGACGACACCAATGTCATCCCGCGCTACGAGGACGAGGTCTACGACGACGAGCCCGAGCCGGAACCCGAACCGGCCGCTGTCGCGCCCCGCCGCGTCGGCCAGCGTCCGCCCGCGGGCCGGGCAGGCGCCGACGGACGTGCCAAGCCCGAGCGTGGGCGTGGCAAGGAGGCCGCGGGCCGGGGCAAGGAGGCCGCGGGCCGCGGCAAGGCGCCGTCGGGCCGGGGCAAGCGATCCCGGATCGCCTCGCGCAAAGCGGCCGAGCGGCAACGCCGCCGCCGCAACCTCTGGGTCGTCGGCGCGGTCCTGGTCGTGCTGTTCGTCTCCGCCGCCGGTTTCGCCGGCTACAAGCTGATGAGCAGCTTCGCCCCGCCCGCGGATTTCGCGGGCCCGCCCGGAGCGCTCGTCGTCGTCCAGGTGCATTCCGGTGACACCGCGACGCAGATCGCCGGTGCCATGCACGATCGGGGCGTCGTCGCCAGCCGCGAAGCCTTCTACGAAGCGGCCGTGCGGAACGCGGGAATGAACAGCGTGCAGCCCGGGTACTACGCGGTCGGCGTGAACAGCCCGGCCGCCGACGCCGTCGCCACGCTGGTCGGCGGGAAGTCGCGAGTCGGCAACGTGACCGTCTCCGAAGGCCGGTTGCTGCACGACAAGCACGACGCGAGCACCGGTGGGCGCTACGACGGCATCTACCGCAAGGTCGCCCAGGCAAGCTGCTACGGCGCCGACAAGAAGTGCGTGACGTACGAACAGCTCGACGCCGCGGGCGCGAGCATGGACCTGGCCGGACTAGGCGTGCCCGAATGGGCGATGAAGGGCGTGCGGGAATCCCCGGACCGGTCCCGGCAGCTCGAAGGTCTGATCGCGGCGGGCAACTGGGACTTCGACCCGAGCGGCACACCGCAGCAGATCCTGCGGCAGTTGGTGACCTCGAGTGTGCAGCGCTACGAGTCGACCGGACTGCTCCAGTCGGGTGCCACCACGAGCCTGACGCCGTACCAGACCCTGATCGCCGCCTCCCTGGTGGAGCGTGAGGCGAAGCCGCAGGACATGGGCAAAGTGGCCAGGGTGATCGTGAACCGGCTCGAGGTCGACCAGATGCTGCAGTTCGACTCGACGGTGAACTACACCCTCGACACCACCGAGGTGGCGACCACCAACGCCGACCGCGCCACGGAAACCGCGTGGAACACCTACGCGATGCAGGGCCTGCCCGTGACTCCGATCGCGGCACCGTCGCTGGAGGCGTTGCGGGCCATGGAGAATCCGGAGCCGGGGGCGTGGCTGTACTTCGTCACCGTCGACAAGGAGGGCACCACCCTGTTCACCGACAGCTATCAGGAACACCTGCGACTGGTCACCCAGGCGCAGCGCAGCGGCATCCTCGACAGCTCCCGGCCCTACGGTGGCTGAGGTTCGCAAGGCGGCGGTGCTCGGCAAGCCGATCGCGCACTCGCGTTCGCCCCAGCTGCATCTGGCCGCCTACCGCGCGCTCGGCCTCGACTGGTCCTACGAGCGCATCGAATGCGATGCCGCGCAGCTGCCCGGCCTCGTCGGCGGCCTCGGCCCGGAATGGGTCGGGCTGTCGGTGACCATGCCGGGGAAGGAAGCGGCGCTGGCCTTCGCCGCCGAGCGCACCGAGCGGGCCGTGCTGGTCGGCTCGGCCAACACCCTGGTCCGCACCGAGTCCGGGTGGCGGGCGGACTGCACCGACGTCGACGGCGTGCTCGGCGCGCTGCGCGGCGGCGGTGTCGAGGCGATCGACGAGGCGGTGGTGCTCGGTGCCGGCGGTACGGCACGGCCCGCGCTGCTCGCGCTGTCGGAACTGGGCGCCAAGACGGTCACCGTGGTCGCGCGCGATGCCGGCCGGGCCCGCAGTGCGGTGGCGCTGGCCGAACAGCTCGGCATGCGGCCGTCGGTCGTGCCGCTCGACGCGGAGCGGGTGCGCGCGGTGTGCGCGTCGGCGGGGGCCGTGGTGAGCACCGTGCCCGCCGAGGCCGCTGCCGTGATCGCCGAGGCCGTCGCGGTCGCGCCGGTCGTCCTGGACGCGATCTACAACCCGTGGCCGACCCCGCTGGCCGTCGCGGTCGAGGCGGCCGGGCACACGGTCGTCAGTGGCCTGCAGATGCTGCTGAACCAGGCCTACGGTCAGGTCGAGCAGTTCACCGGCCTGCCTGCGCCGCGCGCGGAGATGGCCGCGGCACTCGCGAACGCCTGATCCGCAGAATTGATACCTGTTCTAGTTTTTACCGGTTAAGGTGTTGCTCATGACCGCTTGGGTGTTGCGAGCCACCGTTCTCGGCGCGTTGGTCGTCGCCTTACGGCTGCTGCTCGGATTCGCGATGGCGTCCGCGCCGACCTACGGCACGATCTGGCGGGCGGGCTGCCTCGTGGTGATCGTGGCCGTCGTCGTGGCCTGGGGCATGCGCGACGGCCGTTCGGGCACTGCCGCCGATCTCACCGTGCGCTGGCTGGCCGCGGGCGCCGTCGCCGGGCTCGCCAGCGGCGCGGTGTGCTGGGTGCTCGATCAGGTGCCCGGGATCGAACTCGGCGATGCCGGGGCGCTGTTCGAACTGACGTCCGCGGCCTCGTTCATCATGCTGCTGATCTTCCTGCCCGCGCTCGTCGGTGTCGCGTTCGGTCGCCGCCGCGCGCGGCGCACTCCCGAATCCGCTGCTCGGGTCTCCGAGCCGGAGTTCGCGCCCGCCACCTGAGCCTCGTTGGTGATCGTGCCCGGCAGGTTTCCTGCCGGGCACGACTCGTCTCAGAGCAGGATCGGACCGCCGGTGGAGCCTTCGCGGGCGATCGCCGAGTAGGCCGCCGCCAGCAGCGACGGATCCGGTCCCTCGAGACGACCCGGCTTGGCCAGGCCGTCGAGCACCACGAAACGCAGTACACCCGAGCGGGTCTTCTTGTCGGTCTGCATCGCGTCCATCAGCTGTGGCAGCGCGTCACCGTCGTAGGTGACCGGCAGGCCGACGCTCTCCAGGATGGTGCGGTGCCGGTCGGCGGTGGCGTCGTCGAGACGACCGGCCAGCCTGCCCAGCTCGGCCGCGAAGACCAGGCCGACGGACACGGCGGCGCCGTGACGCCACCGGTAGCGCTCGCGGCGCTCCACGGCGTGTCCGAGGGTGTGCCCGTAGTTCAGGATCTCGCGCAGGCTCGACTCCTTGAGGTCGGCCGCGACGACGTCGGCCTTGACCTGGATGGCCCGCCGGATCAGTTCCGGCAGCACGTCACCGGTGGGGTCGAGCGCGGCCTCCGGGTCGGCCTCGATGAGGTCCAGGATCACCGGGTCGGCGATGAAACCGGCCTTGATGATCTCGGCCATGCCCGCCACGATCTCGTTGCGGGGGACCGTCTCCAGGGTGGCGAGGTCGACCAGCACGGCGCTCGGCTCGTGGAAGCTGCCGACGAGGTTCTTGCCCGCCTCGGTGTTGATGCCGGTCTTGCCACCGACCGCCGCGTCGACCATCGCCAGCAACGTGGTCGGCACGTGCACGATGCGCACGCCGCGCATCCAGGTGGCGGCCACGAAGCCGGCCAGGTCGGTGGCCGCGCCGCCGCCCAGGCTGACGATGGCGTCGTTGCGGGTCAGCCCGATCCGGCCGAGCACCTCCCAGCAGAACCCGGCTACGGCCAGATCCTTGCCGTCCTCGGCGTCGGGGATCTCGATGCGGTGCGCGTCGATCCCGGTGTCGGCCAGTGCTTTGCGCACCACCTCGGCGGTCTCGGCCAGCGGCGGCTGATGGAAGATCGCCACGGTCCGCACGGCGTTGCCCGCGGTGACCGCCTCGACGAGGTCGCCGAGCAGCCCGCGGCCGATGATCACCGGGTACGGGTCGGCGGTGCGGACCTGGATGGTGGTCGGCTCTGTCACGTGCGCTGCTCCGATTCTTTCTGGTCGTTGTTCTTGCGTCTGCCGCCGCGTCGCCGCGGCCTGTTGCGCCGCGTGCGATCGGCCTGCGTCGCCGCGCGGTCCGCCTCGCCGGTCTGGCCAGCTCCGGCCCGCTGCCCGGTCGTCGCCGGTGTGCCGCGCTGACCCGCCGGGCGCTCCGGCGATGCCGCACCGGACTGCTCGGTGCCCGCCGCGCGCGTTGCGGCCCTGCTGTCGGCGTCGCGGTTCGTCGCGGCGGCCGAGCGGATGCGGACACCGCCACGACGGGATCTGGTCCGCCGTGACCGTCGGGTACCGGTCGTCCGTGCACCGGCGGCCTCACCTTGCGGCGTGCCGCTGCGAGTGCTCGCGGCGTCGCCGGTCGACGCGGTGTCGGTCCCGGATCGTGTTGTCGCCGAACCGGTCCGTTCGATCGTGTTCTGCTCGTTCGCCCTGCGGGCGGCCGCGGCGCGCGCCCTGGCCCGTCGCCGCGCCCTGGACCGGTTGCTGCCGATACCTGGCCTGCTGGTGACCGAACCCGAAGCGGCAGAGCCGGTTCCGCCGGCGGTGCGCTCGGCCTCGCGGTCGGTGCGCACCGATTCCAGGCCGAGTTTGGCCAGGATCATCCGCACCACCCGGCCGGGACTGCGCCCGTCGGTGCGCACCCGGACCGTGGCGACCTCGCGGTAGAGCGGTCGCCGGATGCGCATCAGCTCGCGGTACTTGGCGCCGGGATCGGCGCCGTTGAGCAGCGGCCTGGCATTGCTCGAACCGGTGCGCCGAAGTCCTTCGCCCACACTGATTTCCAGGTAGACCACGGTCGCCGCGCGCAACACCTCGCGGGTCTGCGCCGACAGCACCGACCCGCCACCGAGAGAGACGACGCCGTCGTGTTCGAGCACGGCCCGGCGCACCACTTCCTCCTCGATCCGGCGGAACTCCGGTTCGCCGTCGGTGGCGAAGATCTCGGGGATGGTACGGCCGGTGTCGGCCTCGATACCCGCGTCGGTGTCGTAGAGCTCGACACCGAGTTCCCTGGCCAGCTTGCGCCCGATCGTCGACTTGCCCGAGCCGGGCGGCCCGACCAGCACGACGCGCGCGCGAGGTGTGCTCACCTGCTCGGCGTCGACGGCCGCGTCGACGGCGTCGGACGAGTCACCGGCGGACCCTTCGGTGCCGACGCTCGATGGGGGGCCCGCGTCGTTGTCCTCCGCGGCCCCCTCCTGCCCCTGCCTGGTCACGACGTGCGGCTGTCCGCGGGCACGTGCGGGCGGTTGCCGATCCGCTTGACGTAACTGGTGATGTTGTCGAGGGTCTCGGTCAGCGAGTCGCCGCCGAACTTCTCCAGCGCGGCCTGAGCCAGCACCAGCGCCACCATCGATTCGGCGACCACGCCCGCCGCGGGCACCGCGCACACGTCCGAGCGCTGGTGGATGGCGACGGCTTCCTCGCCGCTGGACATGTCGACGGTCGCCAGCGCGCGCGGCACGGTCGAGATCGGCTTCATCGCGGCGCGCACCCGCAGGGCTTCGCCGTTGGTCATGCCGCCTTCGAGGCCGCCTGCCCGGTTGGTCGAGCGCAGCACGCCGTCGGGGCCGGGACGCATCTCGTCGTGCGCCTGGCTGCCCCGCCTGCGCGCGGTCTCGAAACCGTCGCCCACCTCGACGCCCTTGATCGCCTGAATGCCCATGAGGGCGGCGGCCAGGCGCGAGTCGAGGCGCTGCTCGCCGCTGGTGAACGAACCGAGCCCGATGGGCAGACCGGAGACGATCACCTCGACGACGCCGCCGAGGGTGTCGCCGTCCTTCTTGGCCGCCTCGATCTCGGCGATCATCGCCGCTTCGGCGTCGGCGTCGAACGCGCGGACCGGGCTGGCATCGATCGCGTCGAGATCGTGCGGGCCCGGGATGACACCGGTGGTGTTGGCCGCGGTGCCGATGGAGACCACATGCGAGATCACCTCGACGCCGAAGGCCTGGCGCAGGAAGTTGCGGGCGATGGTGCCCGCCGCGACGCGGGCCGCGGTCTCGCGCGCACTGGCCCGCTCGAGGATCGGCCGGGCATCGTCGAAGTTGTACTTGAGCATGCCGGAGTAATCGGCGTGCCCGGGGCGCGGACGGGTGAGCGGCGCGTTGCGCGCCATGCCGGCGAGCTCGGCCTCGTCGACCGGGTCGGCCGACATCACCTCGGTCCATTTGGGCCACTCGGAATTGGCGATCTCGATCGCGACCGGACCACCCATGGTCCGGCCGTGGCGCACGCCACCGACCAGGGTGACCTTGTCGGCCTCGAACTTCATGCGGGCGCCGCGCCCGTATCCGAGCCGGCGGCGCGCGAGCTGTGCGGAGACATCGTCCGATGTCACCTCGACTCCGGCGACCATCCCTTCCAGGAGGGCAACGAGAGCGGGACCATGGGATTCTCCGGCAGTTATCCAGCGCAACACGCCGACCATCTTCCCACGTCGACGCGCGTGGGCGGGCACGCGGTCCGACGTGACGAGCGGCACGTCGGTGGTGTGCTGGGCCGCGTGGTGGCGGCCACCGGGCCGATCGTGCTGCACCGACCCGCTCCGGCACGTCACCGGGACCCCGCGCCAGGTGCGTGCTCGGCTCGGCGCGTCGCGGTGCTCATGCCAGCGCCATCGCGGTCACGGTGGCCAGGCACATGGCCGGACCGTGCGGCACGACGCGCCGGGACGACGCCGACCGCATGCCCTCGGCCGGTTGTCCCAGCGTCGAGCGCAGCCAGTGGTTGCCGAGCACCACCGCCGCGGCCGTCGCGGTGAGCAGCGGCGCGGCGATCGCGGCCCACACCCAGGCGGGTGGCCCGGCGAGCGCGGCGGCGGCGCCCAGTCCCACCGCGAGTTTCACGTCACCGGCGCCGAGCGCGGTGGGCGAGAGCAGATGGGTGACCAGGTACGGCATCGTCAGCAACGCGGCCCCGATCACCGCCGTCCCCAGGTTGTCCGTCCACAGGGCGTACAGGAACACCGCGGCGGCACCGGCGCCGGTGAGCGCGTTGGGGAGCCGACGGGCATGGATATCGAGGACGCCGAGCAGCAGGCACCAGGCGATGAGCAGGCAGAACGCGGCAGTGGTCATGGCATCGATCGTGCTGCGCCCTGGCCACCGGATCGAGACCCCGACCGCGAATGTGGACAACTCCGGGCGATGTGGACAACACCGTCTCCAGTTACGGCGCCGGCGAACGCGACCACGCTGCGAAAAGTGCCGGGGTTCGGTGCCGACGTGTCGCTCGTTCGGCGGTAGCGTTGACCCATGTGTGCTGACTACACGGGTCCCGATCACGCGGCACGACGCGGCGCCCTGCGTAACCTGCTGGTGGAGAACGGCGTCGACGCGCTGCTGGTGACCGATCTGGTCAACATCCGCTACCTGACCGGCTTCACCGGATCCAACGCCGTGCTGCTCGTGCACTCCTGGGACATGCGTGGCGCGGAAGACCGCACCGTCATCGGCACCGACGGCCGCTACTCCGCCCAGGTGGCCCAGCAGGTGCCCGATCTGCGGGCCGAGATCTCCCGGGCCACCGCGCGCCGGATCCTCGAGCTGGGCGGGGAATGGCAGCTCGGCCGGGTCGGCTTCGAGAGCCATGTGGTGACCGTCGCCGAACACCAGTCGTTCCTGGAACAGCGGACCGGGCTGCAACTGGTGCCGACCAACGGGCTGGTCGAGCAGCTGCGCATGGTCAAGGACCCCTACGAGATCGCCCAGCTGCGCGCGGCCTGCGCGGCGGCCGACGCGGGCCTGGCGAGCCTGCTCGAGCGCGGCCTGATCCGGCCGGGCCGCACCGAACGCCAGGTGGCCCGCGACCTCGAGTGGGCGATGTTCGAGCACGGCGCCGAAGCCGTCTCGTTCGAGACGATCGTCGCCGCCGGCGTGAACTCCGCCGTTCCGCATCACCGTCCGACCGGCGCGGTGCTGGCCACCGGCGACTTCGTGAAGCTCGACTTCGGCGCCGTCGTCGACGGCTACCACTCCGACATGACCCGCACGCTCGTGCTCGGCACGCCCGCGGACTGGCAGCGCGAGATCTACGAACTGGTCGCCCGCTCGCAGGCGGCGGGCCGGGAGGCGCTGAAACCGGGCGCCGAGACCGCCGAGGTCGACGCGGCCGCCCGGGTCGTCATCGAGGACGCGGGCTACGGCCCGCAGTTCGTGCACGGCCTCGGACACGGGGTCGGGCTGCAGATCCACGAAGCGCCGGGAGTGGCGAAAACGAGTACCGGTACACTTCTTGCTGGCGTGGCGGTGACCGTCGAACCAGGTGTGTACCTTCCCGGCCGCGGCGGGGTCCGGATCGAGGACACGCTCGTGGTGCGCGAAGGGGTCCCGGACCTGCTCACCCTCACCAGCAAGGACCTGACCGTCGTCGAGTGACGCCGGTCCCCCAGAGACCGCAGTAAACGAACGAGGAGATCCGAGGACAGTGGCGGACACCAGCGACTTCAAGAACGGCCTTGTGCTGAAGATCGACGGTCAGCTCCAGCAGATCGTCGAATTCCAGCACGTGAAGCCGGGTAAGGGCCCCGCCTTCGTGCGGACCAAGCTGAAGAACGTCGTGTCCGGCAAGGTCGTCGACAAGACCTTCAACGCGGGCGTCAAGGTCGAGACCGCGACCGTCGATCGTCGCGACATGACCTACCTGTACCACGACGGCACCGACTACATCTTCATGGACGGTGACACCTTCGACCAGATCTCCATCCCGGAGGCCACCATCGGTCAGGGTGCGCGCTTCCTGCTGGAGAACATGGGCGTGCAGGTCGCCGTGCACGAGGACTCGCCGCTGTTCGTCGAGCTCCCCGTCACGATCGAGCTGGTCGTGCAGCACACCGACATCGGCCTGCAGGGCGACCGCTCCACCGGCGGCACCAAGCCCGCCACCCTCGAGACCGGCGCCGAGGTCCAGGTCCCGCTGTTCATCAACACCGGTGACAAGCTGAAAATCGACTCGCGCGACGGCAGCTACCTCGGCCGCGTCAACGCCTGATCGTGACGGACTCGCCGGCAGACAAGAAGGGCTCGTTCAAGAAGCTGGGCGCGCGCCACAAGGCGCGCCGCCGCGCCGTCGACCTGCTGTTCGAGGCGGAGGCGCGCGATGTCGACGTCTCCGACCTGCTCGCGGAACGCGCTGACCTCGCGACCCGCGACCAGAGCGTGGCTCCCGTGCACGCCTACACCTCGGTCCTGGTCGAAGGCGTCGCCGACGACCTGGACCGCGTCGACGGCACCATCGAGGGCTACCTGCAGGACTGGACGCTGTCCCGCCTGCCTGCCGTCGACCGGGCGATTCTGCGGATCGCGGTGTGGGAGTTGTTCCACGCCACCGACGTTCCCCCGGTGGTCGCGGTCGACGAGGCCGTCGAGCTGGCCAAGGAGCTGTCCACCGACGACTCGCCGTCGTTCGTGAACGGCGTGCTCGGCCAGGTCGTGCAGGTGGCACCGCAGGTGCGCGCCGCCGCGGCCGCCACCAGGGCAGCGCGTCCCGCGCCGGAGGACCGGTCGTGACGAACAAGTACCTTGTAATGGTCATGCGCACACCGAATTTCGACCAGTCCGTGGTCGAACCGCACCGCGCGTTCCTGCAGGAGCTGCTCGCCAAGGGCCAGCTGCAGGAGAGCGGCCGGTTCACCGACGGCACCGGTGGCGCCTACGTCGTCCTGGCCGAAAGCCTCGACGCCGCAACGGCAATCGCGCACGCCGACCCGGTGCACACCACCGGAGCGTCGGAACTGACGATCTACGAATGGGAGATCGCCGTCTCGGCGTGAAGCCTTCCGACGACAGCCGCGCATCCTCGAGGGATGCGCGGCTGTCGCCGTTTCGCGCATGAGCATTGGCGACGGTAGAACGTGCCGCTGTATGGTTAGCTTCTGCTGCGGAAGGAGGTCGTGATGACCGAAGCCTTGCTCAAGATCGGTGAACTCGCCGCCCGCGCCGAAGTCAGTACGCGCACGATCGACCACTACACCAGCATCGCTCTGCTCGCACCGGCCCAACGCAGCGCAGGCAACTACCGCCTCTACAACCCCGCCGACGTCGACCGTATCCACCTGATCCAGCGCCTCGAGGCTCAAGGGATTCCGCTGGAGGAGATCGCGACCGCGCTGAACAGCAGCCCCCGGGATATGAACGAGGTCCTCGCCCGCCTCGACGAAGACCTGAGGAACCTGCAGACCGTCACCGAGACCGCGCCCGTCGAGATCCACGGACTGCTCAACATCATCGCCACCCGCGTGCACTCGCTGGTCGCGGTCGCCATGCAGCTTCCACCGGACCTGCCGATCCTCTGATCAGTCGCCGACGGCGACATCGGCGACGATGACGGTGACGTTGTCGGGGCCGCCGTTGAGCAGAGCGAGTTCGACCAGCTGGTCGGCGCACTCGGCCACGGTGGCGGCCGAACGCAGGAACTCGCCGATCTTCTCCTCGGTGACCACGTCGGACAATCCGTCCGAGCACAGCAGGTATCGGTCGCCGGGTTCGGCTTCGCCGAGCACCAGCGTCGGGGTGACCGGATCACCGGTGAGCGCGCGCAGGATCAGCGAGCGGCGAGGATGGGTTCTGGCCTGTTCGGCGGTGATGTGGCCTGCCTCGACGAGGCTTTGCACGAAGGTGTCGTCGCGGGTGATCTGGGCCAGTTCGCCGCCGCGCAGGAGGTAGGCGCGGGAGTCCCCGACATGGGCCAGCCCGTACCGGGTGCCGTCGAACAGCATCGCGGTGAGCGTCGTCCCCATGCCGTTCAGCTCGGTCGAACGGGCAGCCTGCTCGGCGATGGCGCTGTTGCCGCGCAGGACAGCCTGTTCGAGACGGTCGAGCAGTTCTCCCTCGTGTTCGTGTTCGAGGGGCAGGAGCGCGGCGATCATCAGTCCGGAGGCGACTTCGCCCGCGGCGTGGCCACCCATCCCGTCGGCCAGCGCCAGCAGACGGTGCCCGGCGTGGACGGAGTCTTCGTTGCCCTCCCGGACCAAGCCGCGATGAGTGCGCGTGGCGCAGGTCAGCTGTGTGTTCACGAGGCCACCTTCGTTCGGTATAGAGGGATCAGATCTCGGCCGCGGACTGCAGCAGCCGCTCCAGGACATCGGTGATGGTGAGCAGGCCGACCAGCTCCGCACTGTCCGGACTGGTGACCAGGCTCAGGTGGCTACGGGTTTCGCGCATCGTGCGCAGCGCCTCGTATACCGGCACGGTCGTGGCGATTTCCAGCACCGGCCGCATGAGCTCGCCCGCGGTGGTGCCGGGTGCGGCGGTGAGGCTGTCGCGCACGTGGATCACACCGCGCACGCCGTCGCGGTCGCGGACCAGCAACCGCAGGTGCCCGGTGGCGCGGGAGGCAGCCTGGATCGCGGCGGTGTCGGCGTCCGGCGGCACCGAGTTCGGCGCGGTGTTCGGTGCGACGATGTCGCCGACGGTCAGCTGTTCCAGTTCCAGTGCGCTGGTCAGGTTTCCGCGGTATCGCTCGTCGAGGGTGCCGACGGTCGCCGAGTGTTCGACCAGGTGTCGCAGGCCTGCCGGGTTCTGCCCGGCGTCGACCTCGTCGACCGGGGTGACGCCGACTGTGCGCAGGCACCAGTTGGCGGCGTGGTTCAGCGAGACGAGCACCGGTCGGGTGAGGGTCATGAACAGCTGCATCGGCAGCGCGAGCAGCGTGGCCGACTTCTCGGGGTGCGCGATCGCCCACGACTTCGGCGCCATCTCGCCGACCACCAGGTGCAGGAAGGTCACCACGATCAGCGCCAGCACGAAGCCCGCGGCATCGGCCACCCACAGCGGTGCCCCGAGATGCTCGATCAGCGGGGTGATCCAGTGGTGCACAGCGGGTTTGGTGACCGCGCCCAGCGCCAGCGTGCAGACGGTGATGCCCAGCTGGGAACCGGCGAGCAAAACCGGCAACTCGGCCGAACCGCGCAACGCGGCCCGTGCGGCCCGGCTGGTCGGCGCGGCGTCTTCGAGCCGATGCCGACGGGCGGCGATCAGCGCGAATTCGACGGCGACGAAGAACGCGCTGGCCGCGATCAGCACGATGGTCATCGCGACGACGACCCAGGGATTACTCATCGCCGCCTCGCTCGGATCGGACGGTCAGCGACACCGACGACGGAACGTGTTTACCGATTGCCCGTACCTCGGCGAGAACCGTCCGCGCCGCCGGCGGCTGCTCGGCGAGGAAGTCGGCGCCGCTGGGCGGCACCGCGATGTCCACCCGATCGCCCACCTGTGGCAGTCCGCCGAACACGCTGATGACCAGACCCGCGATGGTCTCGTAGTCACCGTGCGGCAATTCGAGGTCGAGCAGCCGTTCGGCTTCGTCCAGATGCAGGTCACCGGCGACGAGCCAGCCCTCACCGTCGGCGATGATCTCGGCGGTACCGGTGTCGTGTTCGTCGGCGATCTCACCGACGAGTTCCTCGGCGATGTCCTCGACGGTGACGATGCCGGCGAACCCGCCGTATTCGTCGACGACGAGGGCCATCTCCTCTTTCGCGGCACTGAGCCGGGTGAACACCTCGGGCAGCGGCAGCGACTCGGGGACCAGCAGTGCCGGACGCATCCAGTCTCCCGCGGTGCCCGTCACCGGCCCGTCGAGCAGATCGTGCAGATGGATGACACCGCGCAGGTCATCGCTGCTGGTGCCGACTACCGGGTATCGGGTGTGTCCAGAACCCATGCGCGCCAGGACCTGTCCGGCCGGTTCGTCCACCGGCACGGTGTCGACCTGGGCCCGCGGAATCATCGCGTGTTCGGCGTTGGCCGAGGGGAAATCCAGGATCCGGTCCAGCAGCGTCGAGAGCTCCCTGGGCAGTTCGCCCGCCTCGCGCGAGGCGGCGACGATGTGCTCGAGGTCGCGTGGGGTCGCCGAATGTTCCACATCGTGGACCGGCTCGATCCGCAGCAACCTCAGCAAGATGTTCGCCGACTGATCGAAAAGCCAGATCAGCCAGCCGAATACGCGAAGGTAGGCCGTCGTCGAGCGGGCCAGCCTGCGCGCGACCGGCTCGGGCCGGGCGATCGCGAGATTCTTCGGGAACAGTTCGCCGAACAGCATCTGCACCAGGGTGGAGAACACGATGGCGAGCACGGTGCCGACCGCCACACCGATCGCCACCGGCACACCGACCCCGCCGAGCAGCTCGCCGAGCCCGCGCCCGATCAACGGCTCGGCCACATAGCCGACGAGCAGACCCGTCACGGTGATACCGAGTTGGGCGCCCGACAGCATGAACGAGGTCCGCCGGGTCACGGCGAGCGCGCGCCCCGCCGCACTGTCACCGGTCTCGGCGCGCGCCTTCAGTCGCGACCTGTCCACCGCCATGTACGCGAATTCCTGGGCAACGAAGTACCCCGTCAGTGCGGTGATGAGCAGGACGACGGCGATACCGGCGGCGACGCTCAGGACGGTCAGCATGCGCCGACCTCGTCGGAGGGGCCGCGGCGGAATCGCTCAGCGGCAGAGTGCTCGGGAGGACGAGGTTCACGCGCGCCGCGAGATCCCTCCTGGTCTGATTCACCATCCGGCATACGCATCACACTAACACGTGCCACTGTATGGTTGCCCGAGCCGATTCCTTGCCTCGGCTGTCACGACACGTCTCGCCAATTCGCCTATCCGTCAGACAGTTTCGGGCCTTGGCGCTGCCGACGTTCCGGTAAACCAGACAGTGGCACGTGCTAGTGTGCGAATGGTCGGTACCTTTCGTGCCGCGACGATCGATGGGAGATATCGGTATGGGTGTCAGTTTGTCCAAGGGTGGCAATGTCTCACTGACCAAGGCGGCGCCGAACCTCACCGCGGTCGCGGTCGGCCTGGGCTGGGACCTGCGGACCACCACCGGGACGGATTTCGATCTCGACGCCAGCGCGATCGGGCTGGGCGCCGACAAGAAGGTTGCCTCGAGCGGGCACTTCGTCTTCTTCAACAACCTGAAGTCGCCGGAGGGTGCGATCGAGCACGCCGGTGACAACCGGACCGGCGAGGGTGAGGGCGACGACGAGGTGATCAACGTCGATCTGGCCGGCACTCCGGCGACGATCGACTCCATCGTGTTCCCGGTCTCGATCTACGACGGCGCGAACCGCAGCCAGTCCTTCGGGCAGGTGCGCAACGCCTACATTCGCGTGGTGGATCGCAGCAACGGCGAGGAACTCGCCCGCTACGACCTGTCCGAGGACGCGTCCACCGAGACCGCGATGGTCTTCGGTGAGCTGTACCGCAACGGCGCGGAGTGGAAGTTCCGCGCCATCGGCCAGGGTTACGCGTCCGGTCTGGAAGGCATCGCCCGGGACTTCGGCGTCAACCTCTGACGTCGATCCCGACGGCCTCCGCCGGTGGGTGTACGGGAAACCGGCGGAGGCGCGACCGACGCCGGGTGGCGCGGTGTCGGGTGTGCGCGGGGCACGACGGTGATCTTGCTACCTCGAGTGCACTCGAGGTCAACTCGGTTCAGCGGTCGGCGCGGACCAGTGGTGCGAGGAAGCCGGTGACCTGCGCCGTCGACGGCTGGCCGAGGCGGCGGCCGAGGACGTCCGGGGCATCGGCGGCGGCGCGGCATCGGTCGGGATCGGTGTTCGCGGGGTCGGCCGAATAGCGTTCGCCGATCATGACGGCCCGCCCGGCTTCCCGTCCGGTGCGCAGTTCGTAGACGGTGATCTCGTAGGTCGCCCGGAACAGGTTGACGGTGCGGCCGATGGGAGTGCCTGGGGCAGGCGGGAATTGGCAGGTCTGGACGAGGTCGCCCAGGCTCACCTGCTGCATGCATGCGATGAGCTGGACCGACGACGTGTCGCTCGGATGCCAGGCGCTCGAATCGCTGGTGGCGACCATCGTGGCGAGTTCGCCCGACAGGTAGATCGGCCGCACGCCGTCGCGCTGGTATTCGGCGGCATTCGGGAACGGCTTCCGGTCACCGCACATCCGGTCGTAGTCCGCCATCTCGAACCGGCTCGCCTGTACCGCGGTGATCGCGAAGAACGCCACCCCGAACAGCACGATGAACAGGATCAATCCCACACCGGGACCGATCCGGATCCGGCGCTGTCTGCGTTCGCTCCGCTCCCGCACGGGGGTGCTACGCCACCGTTCGAGCAGCGACGGCCCGGCCGATTTGTGCTGTACCCGCTCCCGCAGCCGGCTCGGCGCGGCCGGCCGCACCGAGGTCTGGTCGCGTTCCATCCAGTCGGTCCAATGGTCGGATCTGTCGAAGTGCTCCGCCGATGGCGCGTCGCCCCGGTGTGCCGGATCGGGGTCCGGCGACGAACTGGACGACCATGCTGCGGCAGCCCCGGCTACGCCGGCGGCGGCCCCGACCGCGGCTGCTGCGGCGGGCGCTGCGTACTCAGCGTGCGGCGCTTCGAGACCCGAGTATTCCGGATCCTCGTCCACGGGCCATGGCTCGTAGTCCGAATCGTCGTATTCCTGCGATTCGTGTTCGTCGGCGGGATCGTTCGCGGGCGGAATCTCCCTGCTCACAACCTGGCTCGCGGCGGAGCGATTGTCAGCCGGTGTACTGGCCGAGCCGTCGTCGGTGTCCGCTGAGGGTTCGGCGGGGGACTCAGCGGCCGACTTCGTCAGTGACACAACACTTGCCGATTCGACACCGGTCGGCGGGGCGGTGGCAGTCGTTTGTTCGTCTGTGACGCCTTCGCCCGGGTCCGCTGTGGGAGCGGTAGTTTCGTCGGGTGACGTATTCGCGTCGTCATCTCCGTCGACTGCTTCGCTGTCGACACCCTCGCCACGGAGATCGCCAGCGGCGCCGGAATTCGCGCCGGCACTCGAATTCGACTCTGTCACTTCACTACCCGCTGCGTCGTCGGCACCAGAAGGCGCGGTTTCGTCGGCGCGCGTACCGGCCTCGCTTGCTGCCGCGTGATCCACCGGCGGGGTGGCGGTTCCGCTGTCATCGGTCTCTGTCGAGGATGAGGTGTTCTGCGAGGCGGCTTCCTGTGAAACCTCTGCTGCGGCAGGCACGCTCACCAATCCCGCCAAGGGCGAAACGGCATCGGCCGGATCGCTGGGCGCCTCTGCACTTCCCGGAGTCGAAGTCTCGGATCGCTCGTCGGCACCGGATTCTTGTTCGGGGGAGCGCTGTTCGGGACGGTGCGTTGTCTCGGGCACCTCGGCCGATGCCGCCGACGCGCGCGGCCGATGCGCGAGCCGATCGATCGCGGCGAGAAACGCGGGCGTACTCGCCTGCGCGAGCCGCGTACTCACCCGCGACGAACCGGTCGCCCCGGAACTCACGGCAGTGTCCGTTTCCTCGGTGTCACCGAGTTCGATCGAGGTCCCGGATGGGGGTCGGCTGGTGGTCGACGGATCGAGCCGCGCGGGAAAACCCTGATCCGCCAAAGCGACCCGGCTGGGCAGCAAGTGGCTGAGGTTCAGCGCCGCGAACACCCGGCGCACATCGTTGACGCTGAGCCGGACCGTGCGCCCGGTCTCGGCGTGGAAATAGTCGTGCAGGGCCGTCGAGTCGTCGCGATGGACGAGGACGGCCCGGTATCCGTCGGCGATGCGGGCCTCTTCGAGGGTGATCTGCGATCCGGGCTGGGGGACCAGCGCGACCACCGCGTTCACCCACCCGAAGATCCCGGACTGCTGCAGCAGGTTCTTCGCCGCGAACACCTGCCGACGCACCTGGACGAACGGATTCGGCACCCGCACCGCGTGATAGAGCGCGGCCTCCTCGCCGCCGACCGTCCACGGCCCGTTGGGTGGGGTGGCGAGCGTGCCGTCCTGGCGGACGGTGAACCCCTTCACCTCCACCACGGTGGCGCCTTGCGGCGTGCACACCAGCGCGTCGACTTCGACCGATCCGCCCCGGCTCTCCGGCACATGACACCGGAACACCGCGACGCCACCCACCGCGGACGCCCAGTCGCGGATCGCCGCGCCGACGACCTCTTCTGCGCCTTCGAGTTCGGTTTCGTCCGCGACAACGACGATCACCACGACCCCCTGTGCAACCGATTGCGGACCTCTACCAGGATACGGCTTACGTGAGCGACATCGAAACCGAATCTCGTTGCCGAGCAACGGGATCGGCAATCGCGATTACCGCTCTCACCGCGGGGCGCCGGGGAACCGCCCCGGCGCGGGTTCCGCGGCTGTGGGCCGAACCCACTCCAGTGGTGGCCGGGTGACCTGACCTGCGACGATGGCCAGTCCCGTCGGCCGGTCCACCGCGACGAATCCGAAGGGCCGATCGATGCGCACCGAGGTGATCGTCGACGAAGTCCGCCGCCGGGCGCCGCTGCGTGTCATGGCGACCGCGGAGATAGCGGCAGCTTCGAAGCCGGTGGCATCGAAGCGGGCGACGACATTCTGGCCCGCGGCCTCCACGGCCAGCGGCGCCGGGCTGAGCCCGGGGAAATGGCCTTGTTGCCGGTCGAGCGCGGCGGAGAGGCCGAACAGCGCGGCATGGTCGGTGAGGTCGTGGGTGGCCGCGACCTCGAACGGTGGCATGGTCAGCGCCACGGAATCCTGGCCACCATAGGTTTCCCGCCGCATCACGGTCAGGCAGGGCGCGGTCGTGCCGACGGGGAGGTCGGTGCGCACCGGGACAGCACCGTCGAACGCGGCGAGACCTGCGGCGACGGCCTGCTGTGGACTGCCTGCGCCGATGAGCAGGTGGACGTCGAGTTCGCCACGGCCGGTGACGATCACCCGCGTCACCTCGTCACCCAGAATCGCAACGCTGCCGTCGGGAGAGGTGCTGCGGTACAGACCGGGGCCACGATGCCCTTGCCACGGTCCGGATTCGGGGGTGTACAGGATCTCGTCGAACGGCGTCGCCCAGCGAGTCCGCGCCAGCAGCGCGGTCGCCAGCGCGAAGAGGGTGTTCTCCGTGATCGGGACCGGGAACTTCTCGATCAACCCGTCGGTCTTCTCCCGTGCCCACTTGTCCAGTGCGGCAGGGTCGTCGAGCGTCCCCACGGTGCCCGCGGGCAGGGAGGCGACCCAGTCGTCGCGCAACGGCAGTCCCGGCTGTACCCAGGCACCGATCGCCGTCGACACCTCCCGCGACGCGTCGAGCGAGGCCAACATCGCCAGCCCGGCCGCGTGCGCCTGCTCCGCCGGAACCCCTACCGCGGCGGCCAGCTCGGCCCTGGCCTGCCCGCTCGCAGCGTCGGCCAGCACCGCGAGCAACGGCCACAACCCCGCCGCCGACACCACCGCGTCCTCGCCCCCGAACGTCCGGCACCACCGCGCGGTCAGCTCGTTCGACGAACGGACATGCGCCATCAGTGAACTCCCCATGCCCGGATCCTACGACCAGACCCCGACACCCCGCAGCCCCCGTCGCGCGGTGGGTCAGTCCCGCACGATGCCCAGCCACACGTAATCCCTGGCCCGCGTCACCGCGACGAACTGCTGACGCATGGTCAGCTCGTAGCGTTCCCGCTCGGCCTCGGTGGTCGGCGGCGCGGGCTCGGTGCAGGGGTGGATGACCGCGCGGAAGTCCAGACCTTTGGCGCGGTAGACGGTGCCGACCTTGACGCCGGTGTCCTGTTCGGCGCAGCGGTAGTCGACCAGGTGCTGCGCGGGCAGCCCCCATCGGCGCAGCAGGCCGAGCAGGTACTCCGCCTCGGCGTTCGTGATCGTGATGATGGCGGTGTCCGACAACGAGATTCCCTCGGCGACGATGCGATCCAGCTGGCTGCGAACCTGGTCGCCCACCTCGGCACGGGTGCAGACCCAGTGTTCGGCGTAGCCGTCCGGCAATACCGAGTCGGTGAGGTCGATCGCCTGCGGTTCGTGCGTCTCGGCGTCCTCGACCGGCCGGGCTCCGGGCAGGCTCGCCGCCAGTTTCAGGATCGCGCGCCGGTTGCGGTAATTTCTGGTGAGCCGTTCGCTGCGTCCGACGATGTTGATGCCGGCGTCGGCGAACCGCCAGCCGCCCGCGTAGATCTGCTGCTGCCGGTCGCCGACGAACAACAGCGAGTTCGGTTCGCCGCCGGTGAGCGCATGGACCAATCGCACGCTCTGCACGGTCATGTCCTGAACCTCGTCGACGACGACCATCGCGTAGGGCCGGTCCAGTGGTTCGGTGCGCAGGGCATCGAGCGCGGCGGAAATGATGTCGTTCCCGTCGAAGCACTGCCGCTCGGAGCGGATCGACTCGTACTCCTCGTACAACGCCCACACGTGCCTGCGCTGGCTGGTGCGCAGTCCGACGCGCCGACCACGCCGATCCACTGCGGCGTACTCGTCGAAGCCTGCCTCGGTGGCGGGCAGGCCGCGCCCCTTGATCACCCGATCGATCTCTTCCCGCCAGTAGCGGCGATCGGATTCGATGGCGACCAACGGACCAGGTCGACCAACGTGCATCCACGCCAGGTTGAACGCCGTCTCGGTGCGGGGGAGCTCCATCACCCGGCGAATACCTCGGCCCGACAAGAACTCCTGCGCCCAGGAATGCAGATTCGTGAAGGTCGCGCGCCCCGCCGCGTCGGGGAGCAGCCGCGCGAAGGCGGATTCCTGACAGGGCGGCAGGTTCTTCACAAGTGTCGTGAACAGCAGCGGCCCGGTGCTGCGCCGGGCGCGATGGGCCATGCGGTGCAGCGCAAGCACGGTCTTCCCGGTTCCCGCAGGCCCGACTATCCGCGCCGGACCGTTGTAGTTCCGGCTGACCAGCGCATTCTGTGCGGGGTCGAGGAACGCTGTCCATGTCGGGAACGGTTTGGCCAGCGCACCGGCGAGATGGTCGGTGTGCAGCGACTCCACCTCGAGCAGACCCGCCACCTCGACCGGCTCCGGCTCCGGAACGAGCTGCGGAATCGGTCGATAGTCGGAGTTGCGCCGGGCGGTGTGCTCGGCGAGCTCACCACCCAGCCGGGCGGGCATCACCGAACGCCGTCCGGCCAACTGGTGGACGGTCGTGTCGGTGCACACGACGAACCGGCCGTCGACGCCCGCGGACCGTCCCGGCGGCAGCACGAATACCAATTCGACTGTCTCCCGCACGAACTCGTTGCGATTCGGCCCGATCACCACCCCGGTGAACAACTGCTCGGCATGCGCCCGCAGCCGCCGCACCTCTGCTTCGCCGGGCAATTCGTCGACCACATTGAGAGCAAGCACACCACCCTGCCCGATCAGCAGCGCGTCACACCGCCCCGCCGGCGCCGGCTGCGTACGGTGCAGCAACAGCCGCCACCGCTGCCGCCCCGCCATCAGCAACGCGGTGTAGACATTGCGCGAGCGCCCCGCCAACTCCCCGATGGTGTCCGCGAGCATCTGCTCGCCGCGCCGCCGCAGAATTTCCCGATCATTGCTGGACGTCATGTCGACCACCCCCGCTTGGTCCGCGTACTCCGCCCCTTCGAGTATGAGCGAATCACCCAGTAACAGAAGCGGTTTCGCCGGAGACGTCCCGCAACGGCCGACCGGTGACGGGAGCAACGCGGCGCACGGCTACGCCGCCGACGGTCGCAACAGCACTGCGGTCCGCTCCTCGGGCTTGCGATGCCGAGACGGTGGACTCCGCGTCGTGCACGGTTGTTCCGGCGCGGGGATTACCGCACGTTGCGCGGGCGGAACTGGATGCTGATGCGCGGGCCGACCGGCCGGGACGTCTTGGGTACCGCGTGCTCCCAGGTGCGCTGGCACGCGCCGCCCATCACCAGTAGATCGCCGTGGCCCGCGGTGAATCGCACGCTGGCGCCGCCGCCGCGTGGCCGCAGCAGCAGTGCGCGTGGTGCGCCGACCGAGACGATCGCGACCATGGTGTCGTGGGTGGCGCCGCGGCCGATCGTGTCGCCGTGCCAGGCGACGCTGTCGCGGCCGTCGCGGTAGAAGCACAGGCCCGCGGTGCGGAACGGCTCGCCGAGTTCGGCGGCGTAATGGCTGGTCAGGGTCTCTCGTGCCGCGACCAGGATCCGGTCGGGGAGTGGGTCGTTCTCGCCGAAGAACGACACCAGCCGGGGCACGTCGACGACCCGGTCGTACATGGGCCTGCGCTCGGCGTGCCACGGGACGCGTTCGGCCAGGCGCTCGAAAAGAATGCTCGCGCCGCTCAGCCAGCCGGGGAGGACATCCACCCAGGCCGTCGCGTCGAGCTGGGTGCGCCGGATCGTCTCGATCGAACCCAGCGCAACCGCATCACCGTCGAACAGTGAACCTTGCAGGGGCAGCGACATGCCAGCCAGTCTAGCGCCTGTTCGAATGTATGTTCGATAGCGTGGCGGGGTGAATCAGTCGGCGGGCTTGCCGAACCAGCGCGCGAGGTGGTCGTCGAGATCTTGCTGGTGCTCGCCGATCCAGGCGACGTAGCCGTCGGGCCGGAGCAGGAAGGCCGGAACATCCAGTGCCGCAGTGGGATCCGCGAGAAGGTCGACCCGGTCCGTCCAGCCCTCGACGGTCAGGCGTTCGGTGCGATCGAGCACCAGGCCGCGGCCGCGGTGCAGTCGCTCGTAGAGACGTCCCTTCTTCAGGTCGATATCGCGCAGGCGGCGTCCGAGCAGGTCAGGGCCTTCGCCGAAGTCGTAGCGGATGCCGGTCGCGGCGATCTTCTCGATCAGATGGCGGTTCACCTCGTCGAAGTCCATCAGTTCGGTGAGCAGTCTGCGCACGGCCCGCGCGCCCGGTTCGGTGGACGACAGCTGCACCTGGGCGCGGGTGTTGTCCAGTACATCTGCGGCGACCGGGTGACGTTCGCTCTGGTAGGTGTCGAGCAGTGTTTCCGGCGCCCAGCCGCGGATCTGCGCGGCCAGCTTCCAGCCGAGGTTGACCGCGTCCTGAACGCCCAGATTGAGGCCTTGACCGCCGGCGGGCGGGTGGATGTGCGCCGCATCGCCGGCCAGCAGCACCCGCCCGACCCGATACCGCTCCGCCAGCCGGGTGGCATCGCCGAAGCGGGACAACCAGCGCGGGGAGTGCACACCGAAATCGGTTCCGGCGATCGCGCGCAACCCCTGCTGGAAATCCTCGAAGGTGGGCTCCGCGCGACCCTCGCTGACTCCCACGGCGGGGACGACGACGCGATAGATCCCCTCGCCGAAGGGTCCGAGGCTGAATGCCGGAGTGGTCGCGCGGATTTCGGTCACCTTGGCGGCGATCTCCTCCAACGGCATACCCACTTCCATCTCGCCCATCAGCGTCTCGGTCCGCGAGGGCTCGCCGGGGAAGCCGACGCCGAGCAGTTTGCGCACCGTACTGCGCGCGCCGTCACAGCCGACGAGGTACCGCGTCCGCAGCCGCTCCCCGTCGGCCAGTTCGACGGTCACGCCCTCGTCGTCTTGCTCGAAACCGGCCACCGCACAACCGCGCCGGATCTGCGCACCCAGTGCGATCGCATGCTCTGCGAGCAGATGCTCGGCGACCGGCTGCGGGATCCCCAGCTGGTAGGCGTGGGTGGAATCCAGGCCGTCGGGCGCGGGTGTGGCGATGGCGGCGAAGATGCCGCCGACCGGACGCTGACGTCCGCGTTCGAGAAAGCGATCCAGCAGTCCACGCATCGCCATCAGCTCGAGACTGCGCATATGCAGGCTGACGATGCGGACGAACGACGACGCCGGCTCGGGCTCCTTCTCCAGGACGAGGACCCGCATATCGTGCAGCCGCAGCTCTGCGGCCAGCATCGCACCGGTGGGCCCGCATCCGGCAATGATCACGTCGAACATGAACCACCTCTTCGCTGAATCCGGATTTCCGCAGGTCCGGGCATCGGCTGCCCATTGTGCGGGAGCCCCGGGTCCAGCCACAAGCGATATTTCGAGGGGTGTTCTGTGAACCGCGAATTCGGCGACGGCCGCGTCGCGCAGGAGAAGGGGAATCGGAACGTCCAGCGCTCCTTGCCCCTTCCAAGGTATAGCCCACCCGGGGGCTTGCGGCAAGGCCCCGGGTGTCCTGCACAATCGCACGTCGATGTTCGGACCAGCGAAATACGGGAGTAACGCAGTGCGTGAGATGAAGACCGACGTGATCGTTGTCGGCGCGGGCCCTGCCGGACTGATGCTCGCCGGGGAGCTGTCCCTGGCCGGTGTGCGGCCCGTGGTGCTGGAGCGGCGTGCGGAGCCGGGCACCGCACACAAGGCCAGCGGCCTGGGCGGCCGCATCCTGGATGTGCTGCGATACCGCGGCCTGCTCGACCGCTTCGCCGCGGTGGGCAGCCCGATCCCGGCGCCGATCTTCCCCTTCGGCGGCATGCAAGTCGATTTCACCAGCCTGGCCGACGGCCCCATGGACGCGATGGGGATTCCCCAGGCGCGCGTCGAGGAGCTGCTCGCCGAGCGCGCCGTCGAACTCGGCGCCGAGATCCGCCGCGGGCACGAGGTGGTCGCGGTGAGCCAGGACGACAGCGCGGTGACCGTGGACGTCGAGGGTCCCGATGGGCCGTACCGCGTGAGCGCGCAGTACCTGGTCGGTTGCGACGGCGGGCGCAGCCGGATCCGGGAACTGGCCGCGATCCCGTTCCCCGGCAACACCTTTCCCGAGGTCAACCGCCTCGGCGTGGTCGCGGTGCCGGACTCGGTCACCGTCCTCGACGACGGCGGCCTCGACGTGCCGGGCCACGGCCCGATCAGTCCCGGTTTCACCCGCACCGGTCGCGGCGTCTTCGCGATAGGCCCGGTCGACCCGGCGGTGCGCACGATGTTCTTCCAGACCACCGAGGACGACCTCACCGAATACGACAACGACGACCCCATGACCCTCGCCGAACTCGGTGACAGCGCCCGCCGTGTGCTCGGCGCCGAGCTGCCGCTCGGCGAGCCGATCCGGTTGTCCCGCTACCAGTTCCAGGCCCGGCGGGCCGATCGCTACCGGGCAGGCCGGATCCTGCTCGCCGGTGACGCCGCCCATCTACTCCCCGCCACCGGCACCGCGCTCAATGTCGGCATGCTCGATTCGGTCAACCTGGCGTGGAAACTGGCTGCCACCGTGCAGGGTTGGGCGCCGACCGGGCTGCTCGACACCTACCACGACGAACGGCACGCCGCGGCAGGCCGGGCGCTGCAGCAGACTCGCGCTCAGGCGGCGCTGCGCCGCGGCCAGGACGAGGCCACCGACGCCCTGCGCGCGGTGTTCCAGGAGCTGCTTGCCGACGAACCCGCGCTGCGCCGCCTGGCGGGCATGATCTCCGCGGGCGACGTCCGCTACCCGATGCCCGGCGCCGACCCGCACCCGCTGGCAGGCGCCTTCGCCCCCGACCTCACGCTGTTCACGGAGGCAGGCACGACCAGCGTCGCGGAACTCCTGCGCACCGCCAGGCCCGTCTTCCTCGACCTCGCCGATCGCGCGGACCTGCGGGAACTCGCCAGGGCGCGGGAGCCGCGGATCGAGATCGTCACCGCCAAGACCGAGGATCGTCCGGCCGACGCGCTGCTCATCCGGCCCGACGCCTTCGTCGGCTGGGCCGCGGCCGTCGACGAAGCCGCCGACACCGCGACCCCGGCCTTGCGGGACGCGCTCGACCGCTGGGTAGGACAGCCCTGACGAAGCGGTCGCGGATCAGCGGGCGACGGCGGTCGCCTGTTCGATCCGCGACAGCTTCTCGGGATTGCGCACCACATAGAGACCGGTGATCGACCGTCGTCGATCCGCGTCGCGACGACGCTGTCGACGACCCCGTCGATCCGGATGACCAGTGCGGGAGCGCCGTTGATCTGCGCCAGCTCGGTCGACACCTGGCCGCCGACCCGGGGCAGCCCGGCAGCCATCAGCCGGGCGACCCGGTCGGCGCGTCACGAATGCCTCGGTCGCTGGGTCCATTCCTTCGGTCATGGGTGGTCCTGTCTGTCGATGGCTGTTGTGCCCATGAGACGCCGCGCCGCGCCGTCGTGTGACATTTCGGGGGAGTGGGCTGGGTCACGTCCCGTTCTCGCGTTGAAATCCTGAATCGGCTGTGGATTACTCCTGGAGTGAGCGCGATCTCTGCGACCGAGCGGCCCAGCCGTGCCGTGCTGCCCGGCTGGTCGGTGCCGCTGGTGTTCGTCGTCGCCGCGACGTCGCAGTATGTCGGTGCGGCACTGGGCGTTTTCCTGTTCGACACCACCGAACCGGCGACCGTCGCGTGGCTGCGCGCCGCGGCCGCCGGCGTGGCGCTGCTGGCCTGGCGGCGGCCGTGGCGCAGCCGGTGGACGCGGCGGGGGATCGCGGTGGCGGCCGGGTTCGGCATCGTCACCGTGTCGATGAACATCGTGTTCTACGAGGCTATCGCGCGGATTCCGCTGGGCACCGCGGTCGCCATCGAATTCCTCGGTCCGGTGGCCGTGGCCACGCTCGGCTCGCGCCGGGCCAGGGATCTGCTCGCGGTGGTACTGGTCGCCGTTGGGGTGGTGTTGCTGGCCGGGGTGCAACTCGATGTCGAGCCGGTCGGGGTGGGGTTCGCGGTCGCCTCGGCCGTGCTGTGGGCCGGCTACATCCTGGTCGGCAAGCGGGTGGCCGACGCGGGTGACGGCCAGGATTCGCTCGCCGTCGGCATGGCGGCCGCGGCGGTGCTGCTGGCCCCGGTCGTGCTGATTCCGCAGGTGGCGATCGACGCGTCGGTCTTCGCCGATCCCCGCACCTGGCTGCTCGGGCTCGGCGTCGGCGTGCTGTCGAGCGCGGTGCCCTACGCGCTGGATCAGGTGGTGCTGACCGCGGTCGGACGGGCGCGGTTCGCGTTGCTGCTCGCCCTGCTCCCGGCCACCGCGGCCGTCGTCGGCGCCCTCGCGCTGAGCCAGCGGCTCACCGTGCCGGAGCTGGCGGGTATCGCGCTGGTCATGCTCGCCTTGACGGTCAGCGCCCTGCCCACCCGTCAGCCCGCGCCGGAACCGCCCGCGCCGCTGTAGCGCGGAAGAGGACTTGACCCTTACGTTGCGTGAGGGTCGACGATGCCCGTATGAATACACCGTTTCCCGCATTCGAGATCAGCCCGGTCCCCGTTCCCGGCCCCGATGCCGTGGCTCCCGAACCGTTCCACGGCCTCTACGGCATGCCGATGTTCGTCACCGTGCCGTCGGCCGATCTGACCGTGTCGACGGACTTCTGGGTCCGCGCGCTCGGCTTCTTCGACCTGTTCTCCGTCCCCGGTCAGTTGACCCATCTGCGCCGCTGGGCCTTTCAGGATGTCCTGCTGGTCGCGGGCGAACAGCAGGACGACACACCCGCCATAACAGTGAGTTTCTCCTGTGTACTCGGTGAGATCGACGCGATCGCCGCCGCGTGCGACGCGGTGTCACCCGGCTGCACGACCGGACCGAGGCTGATGCCGTGGAACTCGATCGAACTGGAAGTCCGCACCCCGGAGAACATCCGGGTCGTCATGACGGCCGCGCGGCCATGGGACCCCGACAGCCCGGAAGCCGCGCACCTGCGCTCGATCGGCATCGACGCGCCCGAGCAGTGACGGTCATCGGGCACGGCACACTGGACGCCGTGTCCGAACCGCTCACCGTCGGCGCCGCCGCCGAACTGCTCGGCGTCACGACGCGCACGCTGCACCATTGGGACGCGGTCGGGCTGGTGCACCCGTCCGACCGCACCGCCGCCGGCTACCGCCTGTACACGGCGGTCGACCTGGCCCGCGCCCAGCGCGTGCTCGTCTACCGGGAACTGGGCGTGGCACTGGACGAGATCGGCGACCTGCTGGACGCGCCCGCCGCCGACGCCATGGCCACCCTGCGCCGCCAACGCGAGGCACTGCACGCCAAGACACTGCGCCTGCAGCGGATGACCGCGGCCATGGACCGGATGATCGAGGCCAGAGAATCGGGCATCCTGCTGTCCGCGCAGGAACAGGTCGCGATCTTCGGTGCGGACTGGCAGCCGTCCTGGGTGGACGAGGCTCGCGAACGGTGGGGTGACACTCCTCGGTGGGCCCAGTACGCCGAGCGCGCCGCGGCCAGGTCGGCGGGAGAGTGGCAGCGCATCACCGACGATACCGCCGCCCTGCACGCCGACTTGGCCGAGGCTCTGCGCGCGGGCGTCACCCCCGGCAGCCCCCGCGCCGACGCACTGGCCGAACGGCATCGCGCTTCGATCGCCGTCTACTTCGACTGCACCCACGCGATGCAGGTCTGTCTCGGGCGGCGCTATGTGGCCGACCCGGACTACACCGCGTTCTACGACGCCATCGAGCCTGGGTTGACCGCCTGGCTGAGTGCGCTCATCGACGCCAACGCGCGGGCGCACGGTATCGACCCGGAGACTGCGACCTGGGCGTAGTGCGCCGAATGAGCTGTCACAGTGATGATCCCGTGGGTTGTCTATGAAGTGGGCTGCGGCTGTCGCACCGGAGTTCGTAGACGACGCTCCTCGGCGATGACCTCGTCTGAGGTGGACCAGCTCGGGTAGCCCGTGGCGGCCGCACGGCCGGATGTCGCGCCGTCACCCGGTGAAGCCGAACAAAAGCGCGGCGACGACCAGCGCGGCGAGAGCGCCCACGTCGACCCGTGCCACCCGCTTGGTCGGGGCGCCGAGATCACCGAGGCCGACCACGGCGGCGAGCACGAGAAACGAACTGGTGCTGATGATTCCGGCCGCGATGGTCACCCCGCGCACCGACGGCACGAACGCGCCGACGATCAATCCGATCCCGACCAGGGCGAGCAACACCGCACGATGGCGCAGCAACAGCTCGAGATCCCGGTTCGTGATCGCGGTGCCGTAGACCGCCGCCGCGCGCCCCGGCGCCAACGCGACCACACCCGGCACCACATGCACCAGGCCCACACCCACCAGCAGCACCCCGCCGACAATTTCTCCGACCATGTCCCCGCCTTCGTTCGACACCTGTCGTGCAAGCATTGCGGGCATGGGCGCAGCGCCACTTCCGGAAACGTGCCGTCCTCCGGCGACGGTGTGGCTGGGGGCCGGGCACGCCCTCTACCTCGGCCCGTCGCTGCGACTTGACCGGCATTCCGGATCCGTGGCGTGCCTGGCGGTCGGGCTCGACACACCGTTCACGGTGCACGCCGACGCGATCGGCGCCCGGACGGTCCGCACTGTGCTGGTCCCACCGCGCACTCCGCACCGCATCGTCGCCGACGGGCGAATGCTGTTCTGCTACCTCGACTCCGGCTCACCACGCGCCGCCGCCTGCCGGGACCGGATGCTCGAACAGACAGGCGGTTTCGGCTTCGACCACGTCGAGGAGACCACACTGATCCGCCGTGCCGCCGACTCCGCGCCCGCCGCCGTCCTCGATCTCGCCTGCGGCGCGCGCACACCCGACATCGATCCACGGATCGCCACAGCGACTGCCATCCTGTGCGCCGATCCCGCCGCCGCGATCTCCGCAGATCAGCTCGCCGCCGCGGTCCACCTGTCGAAATCCCGCCTGCTGCACCTGTTCTCGGCCCAGGCAGGAACCACCTTCCGGCGCTACCGGGTGTGGGCCCGCATGCTCGCCGTCGGCCGGGCGGTCGCCGACGGCGCCGATCTCACCACCGCCGCCGCGAATGCCGGTTTCGCCAGCCCCTCCCACTTCAGCGACACCTTCCACGCCATGTTCGGCCTCACCGCCGCCGACCTGCTCGGCGCCGGCGCCCGCATCATCGTCGACGATCCGGGCTTGCTTCTCCCCCAAGAGGAGACGGCACGCTGAGCGCCACGGACACGCTGTTCACGATCGGGGAGATCACGCCTCAGCTTCCCTGGGTCAGATAGTTGTGGATCTCGTGGATGGTGACGGTGGGCTGGGTGGTGATGCCGACCTCCTGGGACAGCGGCCCGATGGTGTTCTGGGCGAACTCCTGGAACTGGCCCGCGGACTCCCACACATCGGTGACATGAAACCCGTCGTCGGTCTTCCTGGCCAGATGAAAGATCAATCCCGGCCCGCCGGTACCTCCGGGCTTGAACCCCATCTTCGCCAAGATTTGGTCATACTGCTCCATCGTCGTGCCGGGGAAATCGAGTTCGACAGCAACAGCCATCACGTCATCTCCTTGCCGAAAGGTGCGGAAGATTCCGCGAAATCGCCCGCCCGCGGTCAAGATCCAGCGGTCGAGCAGGAGAGGAGCGACTGACAGGGCCCGGCTCATCGAGAGGGGGTCGCGATAGAGCACCGTGACCCGGCGCTCCGATCGGGCCACGCTTGCGCTGAACGGCGGCACCACATCCGCTCTACCGGCTGTGGTGCGCATCACAGTGTAGTCGGCGCTCCGGTGGCCGACAAGACGGAGCCGATCGCACCGTGGCTGGAAACCGCCGCGCTCGCAGGGCTTTCGATCGGCCTGTGATCGCCGCCGCACCCACGCTCGCCATGCGGGGTCCGTGGCGGCGCTCACAGGCGGGACGACCTGGTCAGAGGTGGGTTCGGACGCTGATAAGGTGGAGCCCGAGTTAGGCATCCTTTAACGGACCGTCCGGTGAGGCGGGGAAGGAGGTCGGCATGGCTGTGCCCGAACGGGCGGCCAAAACCGGCGCGGGCGAAACATCGCAGCGGCACACTCCCGAGTGGGTGGCAGCCGGGCGCGAGCTGTTGTCGCCATCGGACGTGCACCGGACCGTCGCGCGCATCGCGCATCAGATCATCGAGAAGACCGCCCTGGATTCCGGCGATGCCGACGCACCGCGGGTGGTTCTCATGGGCATCCCGACCCGCGGCACCACGCTGGCCAACCGGCTCGCGGCCAAGATCGAGGAGTTCTCCGGCGTGCGGCCCGCGCTGGGCTCGCTCGACATAACCCTCTACCGCGACGACCTGCGCAGCCGTCCGCACCGCCCGCTCGAGCGCACCTCGGTGCCCGACGGCGGCATCGAGAACGCCCTGGTCGTCCTCGTCGACGACGTGCTGTTCTCCGGCCGCACCGTCCGCTCGGCCCTCGACGGCCTGCGCGACCTCGGCCGCCCCCGCGCGGTGCAGCTGGCGGTGCTCATCGACCGCGGCCACCGCGAACTGCCGATCCGCGCCGACTACGTCGGCAAGAACGTGCCGACCTCGCGCGCCGAGGACATCTCGGTCCTGCTCACCGAACACGACGGACACGATGGTGTGTATCTGCACCAGGAGGCGCAGGCGTGAAACACCTACTGACGGTCGCCGATCTCGATCGAGGCACCGCCACCGAACTCCTCGACGAAGCCGAGCGCTTCGAACAGGCCCTGCTCGGGCGCGAGGTGAAGAAGCTGCCGACCCTGCGGGGCCGCACCGTGATGACGGTGTTCTACGAGAACTCCACCCGCACCCGGGTGTCCTTCGAGGTCGCGGGTAAGTGGATGAGCGCCGACGTGATCAACGTCAGCGCCTCGAGCTCCTCGGTCTCCAAGGGCGAATCGCTGCGCGACACCGCGCTGACCCTGCACGCGGCAGGCGCCGACGCGCTGATCGTGCGCCACCCGGCCTCCGGCGCCGCGCACCAGATCGCGCGCTGGATGGAACAGTGGGCGCGCGAGGAGAACCGCGCCGCGCCTTCGATCATCAACGCCGGTGACGGCACCCACCAGCACCCCACCCAGGCGCTGCTCGACGCGCTGACCCTGCGTCAGCGCCTCGGCGACATCGAGGGCAAGCGGATCGTGCTGGTCGGCGACATCCTGCACAGCCGGGTCGCCCGCTCGAACGTCTTCCTGCTCGACACCCTCGGCGCCGAAGTGGTGCTGGTCGCGCCGCGCACCCTGCTGCCGGTGGGCGTGGAGAGCTGGCCGTGCCGGGTCGCCACCTCCCTCGACGCCGAACTGCCCGGCGCCGACGCGGTCATGATGCTGCGGGTGCAGGCCGAGCGGATGAACGGCGGCTTCTTCCCGTCGGCCCGCGAATACTCGATCAACTACGGACTGTCCGAGCGCAGGCTCGGCGTGCTCGGCGACGACGCGGTGGTGCTGCACCCCGGTCCCATGCTGCGCGGCATGGAAATCGCCTCGGCGGTCGCCGATTCGCCGAAAGCGGCGGTCCTGCAACAGGTGACGAACGGAGTGCACATGCGGATGGCCGTGTTGTTCCGGCTGCTCGTCGGCACCCAGGAGGTGGCGGCGTGAGTGAACTGCTGATCAAGAATGTGAAGCCCTACGGTGAGGGCGAGCCGGTCGACGTGCTGGTGCGCGGCACCGTCATCGCCGAGATCGGCACCGGCATCGAGGCGTCGGCCGACGCCGAGGTGATCGACGGCAACGGCCAGATCCTGCTGCCCGGCTTCGTCGACCTGCACACCCACCTGCGTGAGCCCGGCCGCGAAGACACCGAGACCATCGAAACCGGTTCGGCCGCAGCCGCACTCGGCGGTTACACCGCGGTGTTCGCGATGGCCAACACCAACCCGGTCGCCGACTCGCACGTCATCACCGATCACGTGTGGCGGCGCGGCCAGGAGGTCGGCCTGGTCGACGTGTTCCCGGTCGGCGCGGTCACGGTCGGACTCGAAGGCAAGCAGCTCGCCGAGATGGGCACCATGGCCGCAGGTGTCGGCCAGGTGCGGATGTTCTCCGACGACGGCCACTGCGTCTACGACCCGCTGATCATGCGCCGCGCCCTCGAATACGCGAACTCCCTCGGCGTGCTCATCGCCCAGCACGCGGAGGAGCCGCGGCTGACCAAGGGCGCCGTCGCGCACGAGGGCCCCAACGCCGCCCGCCTCGGCCTGGCCGGGTGGCCGCGCGCCGCCGAGGAGTCGATCGTCGCCCGCGACGCGCTGCTGGCTCGCGACGCCGGCGCCCGCGTGCACATCTGCCACGCCTCCACCGCAGGCACCGTCGAACTGGTGAAATGGGCCAAGTCCCAGGGCATCTCGATCACCGCCGAGGTCACCCCGCACCACCTGCTGCTCGACGACTCGCGCCTCGAGACCTACGACGCGGTCAACAAGGTCAACCCGCCGCTGCGCGAGTCCGCCGACGTCGCCGCCCTGCGTCAGGCACTGGCCGACGGTGTCATCGACTGCGTCGCCACCGACCACGCCCCGCACGCCGAGCAGGACAAGTGCTGCGAGTTCGCCGCCGCCCGCCCCGGCATGCTCGGCCTCGAGACCGCGCTGTCGATCATCGTCCAGACGATGGTCCAGCCCGGCCTGCTCGACTGGCGCGGTGTCGCGCGGGTGATGAGCGAGAAGCCCGCCGCGATCGTCGGCCTCGACGACCACGGCCGCCCGATCGCCGTCGGTGAACCGGCCAACCTGACGCTGATCGACCCCGACGCCGAGTGGACGGTGCACGGCGCCGAACTGGCGAGCATCTCGAACAACACGCCGTTCGAGGACATGACGTTCCCGGCCCAGGTGTCAGCCACCGTGCTGCGCGGCCGGGTAACTGCCCGCGAGGGCAAGGCTGCCGGGATCTAGGAGGGCCAGGAACGTGGAAAGAACTCTGTGGGTATTGGGGTGTCTGGCCCTGTTCCTCCTGTGCCTGTGGCTGATGTACCGAGCCTGGCAGAAGAAGGCCGCGCGACAGCAGGCACGGATCGGCGAACTGCCGACGGTGCCCGCCGAGCTGGGCGCGCAACTACTGGAACCGACCACCGGCCTCTACCTGGGCAGCACCATCGCGCCCAGCTGGCAGGACCGGATCGCGGTCGGTGACCTGGGATTCCGGGCGACCGCCGAACTGACGCGGTTCGAACGCGGAATCCTGCTCGAACGCGACGGGGCGACGCCGATCTGGATTCCGCAGGAATCCGTCACGGCCGTGCGCACCGAACGCGGACACGCGGGCAAAGTGATGACAGAGAATGGTGTGCTGGTAATTCGCTGGACACTGCCGACCGGAACCGAGATCGATACCGGATTCCGGGGCGACGACAAGACGGTGTACCCGGCATGGACCGCGGATGCGACCAGGGCGACGACGGGAGACGACGAATGAGCAAGACCAAAGCAGCTCTCGTGCTGGAGGACGGCCGCGTGTTCCGCGGTACCGCCTTCGGCGCCGAGGGCCAGACCCTGGGCGAGGCGGTGTTCTGCACCGCGATGACCGGGTACCAGGAGACCCTGACCGACCCCAGCTACGACCGCCAGATCGTGGTGGCCACCGCCCCGCAGATCGGCAACACGGGCTGGAACGACGAGGACGACGAGTCCGGCAAGATCTGGGTCGCCGGCTACGCCGTGCGCGACCCCTCGCCGATCTCCTCCAACTGGCGCGCCACGGGCACGCTGCAGGATCAGCTCGACAAGCAGAACGTGGTCGGCATCGCCGGCATCGACACCCGCGCGGTCGTGCGCCACCTGCGCACCCGCGGCTCGATGAAGGCGGGCATCTTCTCCGGCGCCGCCCTCGCCGGTGACGACGAGCTGCTGGCCCGGGTCAACGGCCAGCCCTCCATGCTCGGCGCGGACCTGGCCGAAGAGGTCAGCACCGACGGCATGTACACGATCGAGCCGGTCGGGGACCACCGCTTCACCGTCGTCGCGGTCGACCTGGGCATCAAGACCAACACCCCGCGCATGTTCGCCGAGCGCGGTGTGCGCACCCACGTGGTGCCGTCGAACACCTCCCTCGACGACATCCTGGCGCTGAACCCCAACGGTGTGTTCCTTTCGAACGGCCCCGGCGACCCGGCCACCCAGACCGGCGCGATCGCGCTAACCCAGGGTGTGCTCGAGCGCGGGATCCCGCTGTTCGGAATCTGCTTCGGCAACCAGATCCTGGGCCGGGCGCTGGGCCGCGACACCTACAAGATGAAGTTCGGTCACCGCGGCATCAACATCCCGGTGGTCGAAGAGGGCACCGGCCGCATCTCCATCACCGCGCAGAACCACGGGTTCGCGTTGGAAGGCGAGAAGGGCGAGGTGTTCGACACCCCGTTCGGCAAGGCCGAGGTCTCCCACATCTGCGCCAACGACGGCACCGTCGAGGGTGTGCGACTGCTCGACGGTCGCGCCTTCTCGGTGCAGTACCACCCCGAGGCCGCCGCAGGCCCGCACGACGCCGCATATCTGTTCGACCGTTTCGCCGGTCTCATGGAAGGAGCCTGATGCCTCGCCGCGAGGATCTGAAGCACATCCTGGTGATCGGCTCTGGCCCGATCGTGATCGGCCAGGCGTGCGAGTTCGACTACTCCGGTACCCAGGCGTGCCGAGTGCTGCGGTCCGAGGGACTGCGCGTATCGCTGGTGAACTCCAACCCGGCGACCATCATGACCGACCCCGAGTTCGCCGACTCCACCTACGTGGAGCCGATCACCCCGGAGTTCGTCGAGAAGGTCATCGACAAGGAACGCCCCGACGCCATCCTGGCCACCCTCGGCGGGCAGACCGCGCTCAACACCGCGGTCGCCCTGCACGAGCGTGGTGTGCTGGAGAAGTACAACGTCGAGCTGATCGGCGCCGACTTCGACGCCATCCAGCGTGGTGAGGACCGGCAGAAGTTCAAGGACATCGTCGCCAAGGTCGGCGGCGAAAGTGCCCGCAGCCGTGTCTGTTACACCATGGACGAGGTCCGCGAGACCGTCGCCGAGCTCGGCTTCCCGGTCGTGGTGCGCCCGTCGTTCACCATGGGTGGCCTGGGTTCGGGCATGGCCTACAACGACGAGGACCTCGATCGCATCGCCGGTGGTGGCCTGGCCGCCTCGCCGACCGCGAACGTCCTGATCGAGGAGTCCATCCTCGGCTGGAAGGAATTCGAGCTCGAGCTCATGCGCGACGGCCGCGACAACGTGGTCATCGTCTGCTCGATCGAGAACGTCGACCCGATGGGTGTGCACACCGGTGACTCGGTCACCGTCGCCCCCGCGATGACGCTCACCGACCGCGAATACCAGAAGATGCGCGACCTCGGCATCGCCATCCTGCGCGAGGTCGGCGTCGACACCGGCGGCTGCAACATCCAGTTCGCGGTCGACCCGAAGGACGGTCGCCTGATCGTCATCGAGATGAACCCCCGCGTCTCGCGCTCCTCGGCGCTGGCATCGAAGGCCACCGGCTTCCCGATCGCCAAGATCGCCGCCAAGCTGGCCATCGGCTACACCCTCGACGAGATCGTCAACGACATCACCGGCGAGACCCCGGCCTGCTTCGAGCCGACCCTGGACTACGTCGTCGTGAAGGCGCCGCGGTTCGCGTTCGAGAAGTTCCCCGGCGCCGACGCCACCCTGACCACCACCATGAAGTCGGTGGGCGAGGCGATGTCGATGGGCCGCAACTTCTCCGAGGCCCTCGGCAAGGTGCTGCGCTCGCTCGAGACCAAGGCAGCCAGCTTCTGGACCACCGACGACGGTCAGTGGGCGCCGAAGGACCCGAGCGATCCCGCGTCGGTGCGCGAGGCGATCGAGGCCATCCTCGCCGACCTGCGCGTGCCCACCGAAGGCCGCATCTACCAGGTCGAGCGGGCCCTGCGCTACGGCGCGAGCATCGAGGAAGTCGCGCTGGCCTCCGGCGTGGATCCGTGGTTCGTCGCCGAGGTCGCCGGACTGGTCGCGCTGCGTCAGGAAGTCCTGGACGCGCCGGTCCTCGACGAGGACCTGCTGCGCAACGCCAAGCACTACGGCCTGTCCGACCGTCAGCTCGCCGCCCTGCGGCCCGAGCTCGCGGGCGAGGCGGGTGTGCGCTCGCTGCGCCACCGTCTCGGCGTGCGCCCGGTGTACAAGACCGTCGACACCTGCGCCGCGGAGTTCGAGGCCAAGACGCCGTACCACTACAGCTCCTACGAGCTGGATCCCGGCGCGGAGTCCGAGGTCGCGCCGCAGCGTGAGCGCGACAAGGTGATCATCCTCGGCTCGGGCCCCAACCGCATCGGTCAGGGCATCGAGTTCGACTACTCGTGTGTGCATGCGGCGCAGACCCTGTCGGCCGCGGGCTACGAGACCGTCATGGTCAACTGCAACCCCGAGACCGTCTCCACCGACTACGACACCGCCGATCGTCTCTACTTCGAGCCGCTCACCTTCGAGGACGTCCTCGAGGTGTACCACGCCGAAACCGAGTCGGGCACCGTCGCCGGTGTGATCGTGCAGCTCGGCGGCCAGACCCCGCTGAGCCTGGCGCAGCGGCTCACCGACGCCGGCGTGCCGGTCGTCGGCACCTCCGCGGCCGCGATCGACCTGGCCGAGGACCGTGGCGAGTTCGGTGACGTGCTCGTCGCCGCCGGACTGCCCGCGCCCAAGTACGGCACCGCCACCACGGTCGAGCAAGCCAAGAAGATCGCCGCCGAGATCGGCTACCCGGTGCTGGTGCGCCCGTCCTACGTGCTGGGCGGCCGCGGCATGGAGATCGTCTACGACGAGACCTCGCTCGAGGGCTACATCTCCCGCGCCACCGAGCTCAACCCCGAGCACCCGGTGCTGGTCGACCGCTTCCTGGAAGACGCCATCGAGATCGACGTCGACGCCCTGTGCGACGGCGAGGAGGTCTACCTCGGCGGCGTGATGGAACACATCGAGGAAGCCGGTATCCACTCCGGTGACTCCGCCTGCGCGCTGCCCCCGATCACCCTGGGCCGCAGCGACATCGAGGCCGTGCGCCGCTCCACCATCGCGCTGGCCAAGGGCATCGGCGTGAAGGGCCTGCTCAACGTGCAGTACGCCCTCAAGGACGACATCCTCTACGTGCTCGAGGCCAACCCCCGCGCGAGCCGCACGGTGCCGTTCGTCTCCAAGGCGACCGCGGTGCCGCTGGCCAAGGCGTGCGCGCGCGTCATGCTCGGCGCCACCATCGCCGACCTGCGCAAGGAAGGCATGCTGCCGCCCGAGGGCGACGGCGGCCACGTGCCGCTGGACGCGCCGGTCGCGGTGAAGGAAGCCGTGCTGCCCTTCCACCGGTTCCGTCGCGCCGACGGCTCCGGCGTTGACTCGCTGCTGTCGCCGGAGATGAAGTCCACCGGCGAGGTCATGGGCATCGACGCCGACTTCGGCACCGCCTTCGCCAAGAGCCAGGCCGCCGCCTACGGCTCGCTGCCGACCGAGGGCACCGTGTTCGTCTCCGTCGCCAACCGCGACAAGCGCGCCATGGTGTTCCCGATCAAGCGCCTGCACGACCTGGGCTTCCGCATCCTCGCCACCGAGGGCACCGCGGAAACCCTGCGCCGCAACGGCATTCCGTGCGAGCAGGTGCGCAAGCACTCCGACCCGGAAGCCACCGATCCGGCGACGGGCATGCCGGAGGCCTCGATCGTCGAGCAGATCCGCGACGGCGAGATCGACATCGTGTTCAACACCCCCTACGGCAACTCGGGTCCCCGCGTGGACGGCTACGAGATCCGCACCGCCGCGGTGGGCGCGAACATTCCGTGCATCACCACCGTGCAGGGCGCGGCCGCGGCGGTGCAGGGCATCGAGGCGAGCATCAACGGCGGCATCGGCGTGCGCTCGCTGCAGCAGCTGCACTCGGTGCTGCGTGGCTGACGTGCACAGCTTCGGTCACCGGTTGCAGCACGCCATGCGGGAATTCGGCCCGCTGTGCGTCGGCATCGACCCCCACCCCGGCCTGCTCCGGGCGTGGGGGCTCACCGAGGACGTCGACGGGCTCGAGGCGTTCGCCGAGATCTGCGTCGAGGCCTTCGACGGCCGCGTCGCCCTGGTCAAGCCGCAGGTCGCGTTCTTCGAGACCTACGGCTCCGGCGGTCTCGCGGTGCTCGAACGCACCATCGAGGTGCTGCGCGCCTCGGGCACCCTGGTGCTGGCCGACGCCAAGCGCGGCGACATCGGCTCCACCATGGACGCCTACGCCCACGCCTGGCTCGGTGACGGGCCACTGGGTTCGGACGCGGTGACGGTCTCGCCGTACCTCGGTTTCGGGTCGCTCGATCCGGCGCTGAGCCTGGCCCAGGCCAACCATCGCGGGGTGTTCGTGCTCGCGGCGACATCGAATCCCGAAGGGGCGCAACTGCAGCGGATCACCGCCGCGGACGGGCGCACGATCGCTCAGACGATGGTCGACCACGCGGCGGCGCGCAACGCGGGCCACGGTTTCGGCTCCGTCGGCGTGGTCGTCGGCGCGACGCTCACCGAGGCGCCGGACCTGTCCTCGCTCAACGGGCCGATCCTGATGCCCGGTGTCGGTGCGCAGGGCGGGGGAGCGGACTCCATCCGCGCCCTGGTCCCCGAAGCGAACCTGGCCGCCGTGGTGCCCAATGTGTCGCGCGAGGTACTCAACGCGGGCCCGTCGGTGACGGCGCTGTGCGACAAGATGGCTCAGCTGCAGGAGGAGTTCGCCTTCCTGCAGGGCTGACGACAACGCGACAGGCCGGGGTAGCGAAACGCTGCCCCGGCCTCGTCGTTTTCACTGGTCGCGTCCCACGATCAGGCAAGACAGTACGTCGCCGTGACCGTGGCGAACAGCGACAACGCGTCCGACGAAGCCGCCGAGCCAAGGACCATCGTCAGCGAACGGCCGTCGGTCGAGCGGAACGCATACGAGACGTAGCCGAGCAGCTCACCGCCGTGACCCCACAGATCGGCACCGCACGGTGGGGCGAAGCGCTGCAGTCCGAGGCCGTAGTGGAAGCCCATGCCCATCGGGACGGTCTCGCGCATCCGGTCCAGCGAGGCGGGGCTGATCAGCCGGCCACCCAGCAACGCGGCGAAGAACGCGTCGAGATCGGCTGTGGTGGAAATCATTTCGCCTGCCGCCCAGTCCAGCGCCGGGTTCATCTCGGTCACGTCCACCCGGCCCGCGCCGTCGATATCCCGATGTGCGGTGAGGGCGGGTGCGGGGATGCGGGGGTCGTCGCCGGGCACGGTGGTGGCGGTCAACCGCAGGGGAGTGAGGACGCGGTCGCGGATCTGGTCGCCGTAGCGGTGCCCGGTCACGTGCTCGATGAGCAGGCCGAGCGCGATGTAGTTGGTGTTCGAGTACCGGAAGCGGGCGCCCGGCGCGAAATAGGGGTCGTGGCGCACCGCGGTGGCGAGCAGGTCGCGGGGAGCGTGACTGCGAAAACGGTCGGCGCCGCGCCACCGGTTCGTCGACATGCCGGGTTCCTTCATGTAGTCGTAGAGCCCGCTGGTGTGATTCATCAACTGCCGCACCGTGATCCGGTCCCCGCCGGGAATCGGGTCGGGCAGCTGTGCGGCGATCGAACCGTCCAGGTCGACCTTGCCTTCGTCGACCAGTTGCAGCACGACGGTGGCGACGAAGGTCTTGGTGATGCTGCCGATCCGGAATCGGCTGTCCGGGTCCGGCGTGGACTGCCCGCTGCCGCCGTACTGCCACCGGCGCTGTCGCTCCCCGTCGGAGACCCGCAGCACCACGTCGGTGTCGTTCCAGCGCGCACTTGCCTCGACCGTGTCCCCGACGACTTGCCAACGCGCCGTCACGAGGACGGTGGCGGCCACCGACGTGGCCGTCAGTACGGTGCCCAGAACGACCACAGAGGAACGAAACAGTTTCTGTCGCATAGGTTTCGACGCTAGGCACGCTCCGCGGCGACCACGAGGGTGCACGCCCCGCAGTCGGGGTGCGGAAAACCCCACCCCTCGACTGCGGTCGAACCCCGCCGACCGGGTGGTTGACGCTACTGATCGCCAGGCGCCCGGTTCCTAGCGTCGAAAGCATGGAAACGACAGGCACTTCGACCGAACTCACCGGCATCGCGGGATGGGCGGTCGAGCTGATGGAACAGCTCGGCGGCCTCGGCGCAGGCATCGCCATCGCCCTCGAGAACCTCTTCCCGCCGCTGCCCAGCGAGGTTATCCTGCCGCTGGCGGGCTTCACCGCGAGCCGCGGCCGGTTCAGCCTCGCCGAGGTCCTGCTGTGGACGACACTCGGCTCGGTCGTCGGCGCCCTCGCCCTCTACGGCTTCGGCGCAGCCCTCGGCCGCGACCGCCTGCGCCGCATCGTCGACCGCCTGCCCCTGGTTCGCCTGTCCGACCTGGACCGCACCGAAGACTGGTTCGCCCGCCACGGCGACAAGGCCGTGTTCTTCGGCCGGATGATCCCCATCTTCCGCAGCCTGATCTCGATCCCCGCCGGCATCGAACGGATGCCCCGCGCCCGCTTCACCCTGCTGACCACCGCGGGCAGCCTGCTGTGGAACACCGTGTTCGTGCTCGCGGGGTTCGCTCTCGGCGAGAACTGGCACCTCGTCGAGACCTACGCGGGCATCCTGCAGAAGGCCGTGCTCGTCGCCGTGCTCGTCGCCGTGTCCGTGTTCGTCATCCGGCGTCTGCGTCAGCCGCGGGCGCAGTCGACCGCCGGGCGATGAGATCCCCGCGCAGGCCGAACCGGCCCGACCGCGGTGTGACTACCTGTCGTCGGGTCCAGATGGTCGGTGTGGCCGGGGCACGCGAGAATTAGGCGATGAGCACATTCCCGGCGCGACCTTCGCACGTCGATGTGGGTGTGGCCCGGGAGGATCGGATATGAGCTCTACCTCTGCGCGATCGCCGCGCGCCGCTGCGGCGATCGCGGGGTATCTGCTCGGCGTGGTCACCGTGCCCCTGGACCTGTTCGGGGTGCTCGCCGCCCCGATCTCGCCGGCCCTGACCGACCGGATCGCCTCGATGGAGCAGCGGCGGCTGACCCGGCTGCTCGGCGTGCGCTCGAACGGGGTGCCGAGTGGGCCGCGGGCCGTGGGATATCTGGCTGTCCGCACGCTGGTCGGCACGCTCGGCGCGCTGGTGCTGGCGTTGTCCGTTCTGGGTGTTGTCGTCGCTGTGGCCGTGGTCTACGGCGCGGCCACCGGTGCCGCCGTGCCGATCATCGACGCCACCGAACCCGGGCAGGTCAGCTGGGCGAGCGTCATGGTGCTGGCACTGCCGGGAGCAGTGCTGTGCTTTCTCGCCGTGCAGGGGTTGCTCGGAGTCGTACGCGCCGAGACCTGGTGTCTGCGTCGGAGCACCCGCCCTGGTCAGGACGAACTCGCGCAGCGGGTCGCGCAGCTGACCAGCACGCGCGCCGAGGTGATCGAGGTGATCGACGACGAACGGCGACGCATCGAACGCGACCTGCACGACGGCGTGCAGCAGCGGGTGGTCGCGCTGTCGATTCTGCTCGGCCGGGTGGAGCGGGAAGCCGACGAGGACCGGCGCGGTGAGCTACAGCGGCGCGCGATCGTCGAGACCGGCCACATCCTCGACGAACTGCGCGAGGTGTCGTGGCGCATCTACCCGGCCATGCTCGCCCGCGACGGACTCCACGCCGCACTCGAAGCACTGGCCGACCGGACCCCGCTGCCGACCCGGCTCGACTACGCGCTCACCGAGCGTGCCCCGCGCCCGGTCGAATCGGCCTGCTATTTCACCGCCAGCGAGGCCATCACCAATGCCATCAAGCATTCCGGGGCCGAGACCATCGCCGTCGTCGTCGAACGCGACGGGCCGCTCGTGCGCCTGCGCGTGCGCGACGACGGCAACGGCGGCGCCGACCCCACCGGGCACGGGCTGGCCGGCATCGCCACCCGCGTCACCGCGCTGGACGGCACGATGAGGGTGGACAGCCCGCCGGGCGGTCCGACCATCGTCTCCGTGGAGGTTCCGTGCGGATAACCCTGGCCGAGGATTCCGCGCTGCTGCGCGAGAGCTTGGCCCAGCTGCTGACCGCCGAGGGGCACGAGATCGTGGACTCCGTCGGCACCGCGACCGAACTGCTCGCCGCCGTGCGGGTCCGGCCGCCCGACCTGGTCATCGCCGATGTCCGGATGCCACCCGACCATGTCGACGAAGGCATCAGGGCGGCGCTCGAGATCCGCCGGAACCAGCCGGGGATCGCGGTTCTGGTGCTCTCGCAGTACGTCGAGCGCAGGCACGCGGCCGAATTCCTGACCGGCACCGGCGGCATCGGCTACCTGCTCAAGGACCGGGTCGCCGCGATCGGCGCGTTCCTCGACGCGGTCGAGCGGGTCGGCGCGGGCGGCACCGCGTTCGACCCGGAGGTGGTGCGCCAGCTGCTGCTGCACAACCGCGCCGACTCACCGCTGCACCGGCTCACCGAGCGTGAGCGTGCCGTGCTTGAACTCATGGCGCAGGGCCTGAGCAACGCGGCGATCTGTCAGCAGCTGTTCGTCACCCGCAGCGCCGTCGAGAAGCACATCAACGCGATCTTCACCAAGCTCGATCTCCCCGCGGGCGAAGCGCACAACCGGCGTGTTCTCGCCATCCTGCAGCATTTGCGTGCGGGCGCGGTCGACGGCCAGCCGGGGTGATCGGCCCGGTCAGGCCCCGGCCGACACGGGCGCCCGCCCCCGCCACCAGCCCAGCGCGCCGACGCCCAGCGGCACCAGCAGGGTGAGGAATCCCGACACCGGCATGTACGCCAACCCGACAACCGTCGTCACGGCCAGCGCGACGAGCACCGATCCCGGCACGAAACCGCGCGCTCGCTCCAGCTCGATCATGGCCACCCCGAGACCGATCGCGGCCACCCCGAACGTGGTGAACCAGAACGAGAGCTCGGTGTCCTGATCGCCTGCCGCGAAGAGCGCGACACCCATGATCGTGTGGACGGTGGCGATGAACACCACAGCGGCGCCGGCCAGCGGAAATCTAGTTTTTGAATTCATATTCATAAACTGTGCCATTAGGCTGAGCCGGTGGCAAGACCCCGTCTCTTCACCGATGATCAGGTGCTCGACGCGGCCCGCGACCTCCTGGTCGACCCGGCGATCACCCGGCCCGCGATCACCGCGATCGGCAAGGCCGCAGGCGTGCACACGGGGTCGATCTATGTGCGCTTCGCCTCACGTGACGAACTGCTCGCCCGACTGTGGTTGCGCTCGATCCGGCGCTTTCATGTCGGCCTGCTCGCCGCGCTGGCCGGGCCGTCACCGCTGCTCGCCGCTGCCACCTATCTGCCGCGTTACTGCCGCGCCAACCCGACCGAGGCCAGGGCGATGAAGATGTTCCATCGCGACGAACTGCTCGATGTCGGGCCCGAGGATCTGCGGGCGCAGATCGCCACCGTGAACGACGCCATGAACGCGGCCCTGCTCGCCGCCGTCGTCACCGAATTCGGGACCGCGGACGAGCGCGCGACGGCGCTCGCCGAGGCTGCGGTGAAGGCGATTCCGTACGGTTTGGTTCGCGATTACATCGCCCGCGCGGCACCGATTCCGGACTGGATCGACGAGGTGACCGCGACCGCCACCGGCGCGGTTCTGGAGCGGTTCCGTTCCCGATCTTGACGACACGCGGTACGAAATCCAGCGACACGCGGGGAATTTCGGGAAAGTCCCTGGTCGGACATCACCGGGTTTGCCGTGCCGATGACCACACCGCACGCTACCTGATGGCTAACATCGCCCATATCGGTAAAACCGCTGGTAGGGGTGCATTTTTCGATTTCGGCGGTACGATCGGTGCGGAGGAATCGGTGGTTACCGCATCGGGCCCGCGCGCCCCATACGGCATCCGTAATCCTGCCCTGACCTGGGGGTCGGGTTCGCAATCGGCGGGCGTCGTGGGTACGGTCGCACAGACCGTCCGGGTAACCGGCGGTAGATCTAGCAATGAACGATGAGACGGAGGAACCGTGGCCCTTCCCCAGCTGACTGACGAGCAGCGCGCCGCTGCTTTGGAGAAGGCGGCTGCCGCTCGCCGTGCTCGGGCGGAGCTCAAGGAGCGCCTGAAGCGTGGCGGTACCAACCTGAAGCAGGTCCTCACCGACGCCGAATCCGATGAGATTCTCGGCAAGATGAAGGTCTCTGCGCTGCTCGAGGCTCTGCCGAAGGTGGGCAAGGTCAAGGCTGCCGAGATCATGACCGAGCTGGAGATCGCCCCTACCCGGCGTCTCCGTGGCCTGGGCGACCGTCAGCGCAAGGCGCTGCTGGCTCGCTTCGACTTCGACGCCTGATTCAGGTGGTCGAACACACGCGGAAGGGTCGGCTGGTTGTACTGGTCGGCCCCTCGGCCGTGGGTAAGTCCACGGTCGTGCGGTGCGTGCGGGAACGCCTGCCCGAACTGGTCTTCAGCGTGTCGGCGACGACCCGGGCCCCCCGGCCCGGGGAAGTCGACGGCCGTGACTACCGTTTCGTTTCCCGAGCGGAATTCGACGCCATGATCGAGGCGGACGAACTGCTCGAATGGGCAGACATTCACGGGGGGTTGCAGCGATCGGGCACCCCCGCGGCTCCGGTGCGTGAAGCACTGGCCGCCGGACATTCTGTACTGATCGAAGTCGACCTGGCCGGTGCACGGTCGGTCCGGCAGGCGATGCCGGAAGCGCTGCTGGTGTTTCTCGCCCCGCCGAGCTGGGAAGAACTGGTCTCGCGGCTGCGTTCGCGCGGCACCGAGACGCCCGAGGTGATCGAGCGCAGGCTCGAGACCGCCCGGGTCGAATTGGCGGCCTGTGACGAGTTCGACACGGTGATCGTGAACGCCGAGGTGACGACCGCCTGCGAGCAGTTGGTATCGTTGTTCGTTAGCACAAATTCGAGTTCTTGACCCACTAACCCCGCAGGAGCCTCCCCTAGTGAGTACGGACATCACCGCAGCGCCCGCGTACGACACCCCGATCGGCCTCACCAACCCCCCGATCGACGAGCTGCTCGAGCGCACCTCGTCCAAGTACGCCCTGGTGATCTACGCGGCCAAGCGGGCTCGCCAGATCAACGACTATTACAACCAGCTCGGCGACGGCATCCTCGAGTACGTCGGCCCGCTGGTCGAGCCGGGTCTGCAGGAGAAGCCGCTGTCGGTCGCCATGCGCGAAATCCACTCCGACCTGCTCGAGCACACCGAGGGCGAGTGACTATCTCTTTTCCGGAGGCGTAGAGACCATGCGGATCGTCGTCGGGGTCGGCGGGGGCATCGCCGCCTACAAGGCGTGTGCCCTCGTTCGCCGGTTCACCGAGACCGGCCATCAGGTGCGGGTGATTCCCACCGAGTCGGCCCTGCAGTTCGTCGGTAAGGCGACCTTCGAGGCACTGTCCGGCCAACCGGTGCACACCGGTGTGTTCGCCGACGTGCCCGAGGTGCCGCATGTCCGGATCGGCCAGGAGGCCGATCTCGTCGTCATCGCCCCCGCCACCGCGGATCTGATGGCGCGCGCCGCACACGGGCGCGCCGACGATCTGCTCACCGCCACCTTGCTGACGGCTCGATGTCCGGTGCTGTTCGCGCCCGCGATGCACACCGAGATGTGGGAGCATCCGGCGACGGTGGCCAATGTCGCGACGCTGCGAGCGCACGGCGCCAATGTCATGGAACCCGCCTCGGGCCGGCTCACCGGCACCGACACCGGTCCGGGCAGGCTGCCCGAGCCGGAGGAGATCTTCGGACTGGCCTCGCTGCTGCTCGAACGCCCCGACGCGCTGCCCCGCGACCTGACCGGTCGCCGCGTGGTGATCACCGCCGGTGGCACCAGGGAACCGCTCGATCCCGTGCGTTTCCTCGGCAACCGCAGCTCGGGCAAGCAGGGCTACGCCCTGGCCAGGGTCGCCGCCCAGCGTGGCGCCCAGGTGACGCTGATCGCGGGCAACACCATCGAACTCGCGCCGCCCGCCGCCGTGGACCTGGTCCACATCACCACCGCCGACCAGCTCAAGACCGCGGTCGACAAGCACGCGCTCGGCGCCGATGCGGTGATCATGGCGGCCGCGGTGGCCGATTTCCGGCCCACCCACGTCGCCGCGGCGAAGATCAAGAAGGGCGCTGACGAGCCCGACGTGATCCCGCTGACCAAGAACGAGGACATCCTCGCCGGCTTGGTCGACGCCCGCACCGACGGCAGGCTCGCGGGCACCGCGATCGTCGGCTTCGCCGCCGAGACCGGGGACGACAACGGTGACGTGCTCACCCACGCCCGCGCCAAACTGGCCCGTAAGGGCTGCGACCTGCTCGTGGTCAACGCGGTCGGCGAGGGCAAGGCGTTCGAGGTCGACACCAACGACGGCTGGTTGCTCGGCGCCGACGGCACCGAACAGGCCCTGGACCACGGTTCGAAGGCGCTGCTGGCCAGCCGGGTGCTCGACGCGCTCGTCCCGCTGCTGCGCTGACCGGGGTACGGTCCGCATACTTCGCGAGATCTGTTGCGCGGCAATGATCGTCGCGCAGTGTACTGCGCACGGGCGCGGTCTGTGGGCGGCTTCGCCGGTTCGGTGAACAGTCCGGGACAGTCTGTGTGCACTGCGCCACCTCGTCGGTGGTTTGGAATAGTCTTGATAAGGAACGAGTAACCCGTTGAGGGAGAGGGAATAACTGTGCGTACGACAGGTAGTCGGCTATTCACCAGTGAGTCCGTGACCGAAGGTCACCCGGACAAGATCTGTGACGCGATCAGCGATTCCATCCTCGATGCGTTGCTCGCGGAGGACCCGAGCAGCCGGGTGGCGGTGGAAACCCTGGTGACCACGGGTCAGGTCCATGTGGCGGGCGAGGTCACCACCTCGGCCTACGCCGATATCCCGCGGATCGTCCGGGAGAAGGTCCTCGAGATCGGATACGACTCCTCGGCAAAGGGATTCGACGGCAACTCCTGCGGTGTCAACATCGCGATCGGCGCCCAGTCGCCCGATATCGCGCAGGGTGTCGACACCTCGCACGAGGCGCGCGTCGGCGGTTCCGACGACGCGATCGAGCGCCAGGGCGCCGGTGACCAGGGCCTGATGTTCGGCTACGCCACCACCGACACCCCCGAGCTGATGCCGCTGCCGATCGCGCTCGCGCACCGGCTCTCGCGCAAGCTCACCGAGGTCCGCAAGTCCGGCGTGCTGCCCTACCTGCGTCCCGACGGCAAGACCCAGGTCACCATCGAATACGACGGTGACCGCCCGGTCCGCCTCGACACGGTCGTCATCTCCACCCAGCACGCGGCCGATATCGACCTGGACAACCTGCTCGCGCCCGATATCCGCGCGAAGGTCGTCGACGCCGTCATCGGTGACCTGGAGCTGCCCAGCCTGGACACCTCCGACATCCGGCTGCTGGTCAACCCGACCGGCAAGTTCGTGCTCGGCGGCCCGATGGGCGATGCCGGCCTGACCGGCCGCAAGATCATCGTCGACACCTACGGCGGCATGGCCCGCCACGGTGGCGGCGCGTTCTCCGGCAAGGACCCGTCGAAGGTGGACCGCTCGGCCGCCTACGCCATGCGCTGGGTCGCCAAGAACGTCGTGGCCGCCGGGCTGGCGGATCGGGTCGAGGTGCAGGTCGCGTACGCGATCGGCAAGGCGGCCCCGGTCGGCCTGTTCGTCGAGACCTTCGGCACCGAGAAGGTGGACCCGGTCCGCATCTCGGCCGCCATCTCGGAGGTCTTCGACCTGCGTCCGGGCGCGATCATCCGCGACCTTGACCTGCTGCGCCCGATCTACGCGCCGACCGCGGCCTACGGTCACTTCGGCCGCACCGATGTCGACCTGCCCTGGGAGCACACGGACCGCGCCGACAAGCTGCGCGCGGCCGTCGGCCTGTAAGACTCACCGCCCGCGTGGCAGCGGACGAGACAACGACAGCAGCGGGACACCCGATCGCTCGGGTGCTCCCGCTGCTGTCGCCTGCGCACCTGGACCGCGATTTCGACTATCTGGTGCCGCCGGAACTGGACGAGATCGCCCAGCCCGGCGTGCGGGTCCGCGTCCGTTTCGCGGGCCGGCTGGTCGACGGCTACCTGCTCGAACGGCTCCCGCGCAGCGATCACACGGGCAAGATGGTCAAGCTCGAACGCGTCGTCTCCCCGGAACGCGTCCTCACTCCGGAAATCCTGCGCCTGGCCACCACCGTCGCCGCCCGCTACGCGGGCACCCGCGCCGATGTCCTGCGCCTGGCCATCCCACCCCGCCACGCCCGCACGGAAGCGGGGCCAACCAAGAAGTCCACTGCCGCAACGGAATCGATGTCCGACGCAGCCGAGTCGACGCCGTCGGCGACGCCGGACACGGCCGCCGCCAGTCGCGGTGAACAGCCGGTGAGCGAGCGGTCCGAGGCGGAGCCACGAAAGTCCGGGGCTGATGTAGCCGACGCCGCCGACGCAGCCGAGCCGAGGCCGTCGGCGACGCCGGGCACGGTCGCCGACGGTCGCGGTGGGCAGCCGGCGAGCGGGTGGTCCGGGGTGGAGCCGCGGACGTCCGGGGCTGAGGCCGCCGTCGACGATGTGCCCGGCAAACGGACCGCGTCCGGATCGGCGGCAGCGCGAGAATCGTCGACTCACGATCAGGGCCCGAACGACGAATTGCAGGCTGTGGCCGGAGCTCGGGCGGCGACTGAGCAGCGGCCGTCACCATCCGGTTCCGATGGTGAAACACCTGGCGCGGCAACGGAACCGAGCGTCGACACGTCGGCGTGGGGTCGCTATACGCACGGCGAGGCGTTCGTCAGCGCGCTGCGGCAGGGCAGGGGTGCGCGTGCCGCGTGGCAGGCGCTGCCCGGCGAGGACTGGGCCGCGCGCCTGGCCGAACTCGCCGCGACGGTGGTGGCGAGTGGGCGCAGTGCGGTGCTGATGGTGCCGGATCAGCGCGACCTCGATCGGCTGCTCGCCGAATGTTTTCGGCTGGTGGGGGATTCGGCGGTCGGGTTGTCGGCGGGGCTGGGGCCCGCGGCGCGGTACCGGCGCTGGCTGGCGGTGCTGCGCGGGCAGGCACGCATCGTGGTCGGCACCCGCGCGGCCGTGTTCGCGCCCGCGCGCGACCTCGGGCTGATCGCCATCTGGGACGACGGCGACGACACCTACGCCGAGCCGCGCGCCCCGTATCCGCATGCGCGCGAAGTGGCGATGCTGCGTGCCCACGAGACGGGCGCTGCCTTCGTCGCCGCCGGCTTCGCCCGCACCGCCGAGATCCAGGCCGTCGTCGAATCCGGTTGGGCCCGTGATCTTCTCGCCGAGCGACAGGTGCTGCGCGAGGTGATGCCGCGGATCAGCGCGCCCGGCGACACCGACTTCGCCCTGGAACGGGACGCGCTGGCGCGGGCGGTCCGGATGCCCGGTGTCGCTTTCGCGGCAGCGCGCGCGGCGATCAAGGAGAACGCCGCGGTGCTGGTCCAGGTGCCACGGCGCGGGTACGTCCCCTCGCTGGCCTGTGCGAAATGCCGGACGCCTGCCCGGTGCAGGCACTGCAACGGGCCGCTGGCGCTGCCGCAGTCCGCCGACGGCCAGGCGGCGAGCCCGCAGTGTAAGTGGTGCGGCATCACCGAGGCCGCCTTCCGCTGTCAGGCGTGCGGGGCGCGGGCTCTGCGGGCGATGGTGATCGGCGCGGCGCGCACCGCCGAAGAACTCGGCCGGGCATTTCCCGGCGTGCCGATCCGGGGCTCGGGTGGCGGGGAAGTCCTCGACACCGTCGAGCCGGGCGCCCAGGTGGTCGTCGCCACGGTCGGTGCGGAACCGCTGGTGCGCGGCGGCTACGGGGTAGCGCTGCTGCTCGACGGCTGGGCCTTGCTCGGCCGGGCCGACCTGCGGGCGAGCGAGGACACGCTGCGCCGCTGGATGGGCGCCGCCGCCCTGGTCCGGCCGCGCGGACAGGTCATCGTGATGGCCGAACCCGCCCTGCCCACCGTCCAGGCCCTGGTCCGCTGGGACCCCGTCCACCATGCCGCCGCCGAGCTCGAGGCCCGCGCCGAGGTCGGCTTCCCGCCCGCCGTGCGCCTCGCGGCCGTCGACGGGACGTCCGCCTCGATCGCCGAATTCCTGGACGCCGCGGCCCTGCCCGACGGCACCGAGGTGCTCGGCCCGGTACCCCTGCCGCCGACCGCGCGAAAGCCGTTCTCCGGCAGCGACTCTCCCTCGGAAGTCGAGCGCATGCTGCTGCGGGTCGGCCGATCCGCCGGCACGCCCTTGGCCCGCGCCCTGATCGCGGCACAGGCGGTCCGCAGCACCCACCGATCCGACGATCCGCTGCGAGTGCAGGTCGACCCGGTCGACATCGGCTGACCGGCGTGTGCTCGGGTCGCCGCGCGGTGACGGGGCGGACTCGGGCGAGCGCCCGCCCGATTTGCCAGCCGCGGGCCCGGTCGACATCGGCTGACCGGCGTGCGCTCAGGTCGCCGACGCGGTGACCGGGCGGGCTCGGCCGAGCGCCCGTCGGATTCGGCGGGCGCGCCCCTGTCCTACCATGACCTCGAATGAGCGGAGAGGATCGTGGTGGAGTTCTTCACGACGCACGATGGGATGTACGTGGCGAGCGATCTGGCGGTGAGCCGCTGGTCGCCGAACCAACTGCACGGCGTCGGGGTGTGCGGTCTGCTCGCACTGGAGGCCGAGAAGCACAGTCCGGGAACGGGATTCGTCCCGGCGAGGATCTCGGTCGATCTGTTCCAGCAGGTCACCCGGGAACCGATCACGCTGCACAGCGCGGTGGTGCGGGCAGGCAATCGCATCAAGGTCGTCGATTCCTGGCTCGTCCAGCAGGACCAGACGCGGGCCAGGGCGACGGTGACGTTCCTGGCCGCCACCGACAACCCGCCGGGTACGGTCTGGCAGCCGCCACGGACGCTGCCCGCCCCCGCGGAACGCCGGGACGATCCGCAGGGCGCCGCACCGCTGTTCAAGTCCGGTGACGCCGACTGGATCACCGACTTCGGCGCCGCTCGCGACGCCGAGCGCAAAGTCACCTGGCAGAACCTGCCCCCGCTGGTGGCCGGGGAACCGTTCACGCCCTTCCAGCGCGCCGCCGCCACCGGTGACCTCACCAACCTCGTCTGCCACTGGGGTTCGCGCGGCGTCGGCTACATCAACGCCGACATGACCCTCACCCTGTCCCGCCTGCCGATGGGTCCGGAACTCGGGATGCAGGCTCTCGACCACGTAGGGAACGCCGGTGTCGCGGTGAGTACCGCGACCATGTACGACCGCGAAGGCCCCCTCGGCACCTGCGTGATCACGGCCGTGGCCAACGACCGGCGCCGGTCGGTCCCCGTGCCCCGCGGCGAACCGGTGCCCGCGACCGCCGAGGGCTGACCAGGGCCCGATGAATTCGCGCCGTCGGCGTCGTCTGCACTGACGACGGCGCGCGCCCGCGCGTCCCCGAACCGCGCCCTGGAGGTCCCCTTGGCGAACACCCTTTCTCGTGACGAACTCTGGGCAATGGCGCACGCCGAACGGGCGGCCCTGGCCGAGGACCTCGCCTCTCTGACCGACGAGCAGTGGGCGCGGCCGTCGCTGTGCGGGACCTGGGTGGTCGAGGAGGTCGTCGCCCACCTCACCGCGGCGGCGAGTATCGGCAGGCTGCGCTGGCTGCGGAGTGTCCTGGGCGCCCGCTTCGACTTCGACCTGCACAATGCCCGGCGCCTGGCCGACCATCGCGGGGCCACACCAGCCGAAACCCTCGCGCTGTTCCGGGCGGTCATCACCAGCACGACCGCGGCGTCCGGGCACACCGCGGCCTGGCTCGGCGAGGTCGTCGTCCACGGGCAGGACATCCGCAGACCGCTCGGGCTGTCCACCACGCCCTCGACGGAGGCCGCCACCGCGGTCGCCGACTTCTACGCGAGCCGCGATTTCACCGTGCCCAGCATGACCACCATCGCCGGCCTGCGCCTGGAAGCCACCGACGGGACCTTCGCGACGGGCGCCGGTCCGCTGGTCAGCGGTCCGACGATCGCGCTGGTCATGGTCATGGCAGGCCGCGTCACCTATGCCGACGAGCTGACCGGGTCCGGCCTGCCCACGCTCCGAACCCGGCTGAGCGCTGGTTCCGCCGACAAGGCGTGAGCTGGATCCACGCTGGGTCGGCACCGGACCCGCTCAGCGGTACATCGCGCGCTGCCGCAGTGCCCACTCGGCGTAGGAGGTCGCCGGGCGTCCGAGCACCTGCTCGATATCGCCGCTGACCTGCTGTTCCTCGGCGGTGGGAGTGCCCAGGATGGTCAGCGTGTGGTCGGCGACCGCCTCCGGCATGAATCGCAGCATGTTCTCCTTCGCCTGCGCCGCGGTGAGTTCGACGAAGCTGATCGGCTCGTCGACGGCCGTGGCGATCGCGGCCGCCTGCTCGCGCGGGGTGACCACCGCCGGGCCGGTCAGCGTGTAGGCGCGACCGCCGTGCCCGTCCTCGCGAAGAGCGACCGCCGCGACCGCCGCGATGTCCCCCGGATCGACCGCGGGCAGACCGACATCGCCGAACGGCGCGGCGACGGTCCGCGACGTGCGCACCGCTTCGATCCAGGCATAGGTGTTGGAGAAGAACGCACCAGGCCGCAGCGAGGTCCACTCGAGATCGGACTCCGCCAGCGCCTGCTCGAAGGCGATCGTCCGCGCGTACCCGGCGGATTCAGGACGGGTCACCGCGCCCTGCGAGGAGACGAACACCACCCGGCGGACACCGGCGGCGGAGGCGGCCTTCATGACCTGGGCGGGTTCCGGCCCGGTCATGAGCTGCTCGCCGGTGATCAGCAGGAACAGCGCCTCCGCACCGCGCAGGGCGGGGTAGAGGCTGTCGAGGTCGCCCAGATCGGCAACAGCGTGTTCGACGCCCGCGGGCAGGTCGACGGGCTTGCTGCCCCGAGAGACCGCGCGGACCTGTTCGCCCGCCTCGGCGAGCAGCCCGACCAGCTGACGGCCGATATTGCCGGTGGCCCCGGTGACGACGATCATGAGAACTCCTTGAGTTAGTTGACTGACTAACTCAACGTAGCAAGGTCTGACCGGGCTGTCTATAGTTAGTTGCATGACTGACTCAGCGACCCCGCCGAAGATCGGGAAACGGGAACGACTCGTTCACGCGGCCGCACGGGTCTTCTACGAGCAGGGGGTCGAGAAGACGACCATCGCCGACATCGCCAGCGCGGCCGATGTGCCCGTCGGCAACGTCTACTACTACTTCAAGACCAAGGACCAGTTCGTCCAGGCCGTGATCGATACCCATGCCGCGGTGCTCGGCGAGGTCATCGCGGGAATCGAGCCGCTGCCGGGCCCCGCCGAGCGGTTGAAGGCGATGGTCGCGAGCTGGGTGGACCAGCGCGAGCTGGCCGTGCGCTTCGGCTGTCCGACCGGCTCGCTGGCCGCCGAACTCGACAAGCGCGCCGACGCCTTCGGCGGCGAACCGGCGCGGCTGATGAGCCTGCTCATCGACTGGGCGCGGGCCCAGTTCGTCGAACTCGGCAGGCCTGACGCCGCCGAGCTCGCCGTTGCCTTCGTCGCGGCCTATCAAGGAATCTCCTTGCTCACCAACACCTTCCGCGACCCCGAGCTGATGGTGACCGAGGGTGCGCGCCTGGAGCGCTGGATCGACGAGCTGGCCGGTCAGGGCTGACCTCACTCGGCCGGCTGCCATCCCGAACACAGCAGATCGATGGTGGTGATCCGGTCCTGCTCGGTGGTGAGGAAGATCCGCTGCTCGGCGACCCGGGCGGCGCCGGGAGCGTGGACGGGCTGCATCCGGACCAGCCAGTGCAGGGCGAGCTTGCCGCCGACGCGGTCGCTACCGGCGTCGAGCACGGTGAAATCGTCGGGCCCGCCGAACCAGCCGCGGAACCGGTCGACGGCTGGGCCCGGGCCGACCGCGTCGAACGGGCCGGGCGGGATGAGGCCGCGCAGGCGTACCTCGGGGGCGAGGCAGGCGGTCATCGCGGCGAAGTCGCGCCGGGTCAGCGCGGCGAGAAACAGGTCGGCGACCGGGGATTCGGTCGGCTGCTGGGGGAGGGTCGAAGTAGTCATACCGGAAGTGTCGGCCGTACGCGGCGCCCCGACATCGGGTGATCACCCGATCTTTGCGGGCTGATCCTCGTCCGGCAGGAGGCCGTGGCGCATGGCGAAGACGGCGGCCGAGCCGCGGCTGTGCACGCCGATCTTGGTGTAGATGTGCTCGACATGGCTGCCCGCGGTCCGGGGACTGATGCCGAGCGCCTGCGCGATCTCCCTGGTCGAACGACCGCGAACCAGCAGCGCCAGCACATCGAGTTCGCGGGCGGTGAGACCGGCGACCAGCGCGCGTTTGCGCGGCCTTCGGCCCTGCGCGGCAGCCAGGACCGCGGCGACGGCATCGCCGTCGAGCCTGCCCGCCGTCGCCTCGGCGCGCAGGATCTTCGCACGTTCGTCGGGATCGGCGGCTGGTCGGTGCGGGCGGTCCTCGCCGAGGGCGCGCAGCATCTGGGCGGCGGCCAGGATGCGGGCCGTCGGCGGCAGCATCGCGCCGGTGAGCCCGCGCGGATACCCGGAGCCGTCCATCCGCTCGTAGACCATCGAGGCCGGTCCGGCCAGCACGGCGAGGTGCGGACTGCGGGCCAGGATGCGCTCGGTGAGGTAGGGGACCATGCGCACGCGTTCGCGCTCGCTCGGGGTGAGCGGCCCCGGCTTGTTCCATATCCCGGTCGAGACGCCGATGGTGCCGAGTCTGCACACCAGCGCGGCCCTGCGGACCATCGTGGCCTGGTCGGCGGGCAGGCCGTATTCGCGGGCCGCCGCCGCGGCCAGTTCGGCGACCGCGCGCGAATGTCCGAGGAACCAGGTGGCTTTCGCGTCGGCGTAGTCGGCGAACACCGCGAGCACCTCGGTGAGTTCGGCCTCGGGGATCGGGCGGTCGAGCGCGGCGCAGCCGTCGATCACGTGCTGCCAGGCGTCGACCTGGTCGAGCCCGTCGAGCAGCGCGCCGCCGTCGCGGGTACACAGGTCGACCAGGCCGGGGTCGAATTCGGTGCCGCGGCGCGAGCGCAACATCTGCACGGCCGCGTCGACACCGCCGACGCGGGCGTGTACCTCGGCGTCGTCGGCGATGTGGACCACCCGCATCACCGGGATGATCGCGTCGCCGCGCAGCCCGGCGGGCACGCCGTGGCCGTCCCGGCGTTCGAAGGCCTGGGGCAGCGCGGTGCGGACCGCGGTGGGTGGCCGGCGACAGCGAGGCGATCAGTTCGGCCAACCGCATCGGCCGCAGCGGCTCCGTCATGGTGATCACAAGAGTACCTCTTGCACTCGATGCATTGCCGATATATCGTCGATAGTGTGAAGAACGACGAGAGAGCCTGAGGAGGCTGTCATGCACAACGCAGAGAATCGAGAATTCGGACACTTCGGCCGCGGTCGCGGACCCGCGGAATTCGGTCCCGATCGGCGGCAGTTCCGCCGGGGTGGGCGACACGGGCACGGTCCCGAGTTCGGACCGGGCTTCGGCCCAGGTTTCGGACCGGGTTTCGGTCCCGGCTTCGGTCGTGGACGCGGCCGTGGCGGCCGGGGCAGGCGCGGTGACGTGCGTGCCGCGGTGCTGCTGCTGCTCGTCGAGCGGCCCATGCACGGCTACGAGCTGATCCAGCAGATCCGCGAGCGTAGCGACGATGTCTGGCGTCCCAGCCCGGGGTCCATCTACCCGGCATTGGCCCAGCTCGAGGACGAGGGCCTGGTGCTCATCGAGAAGGTGGCCGGTCGCAAGACCGCCCAGCTCACCGACGAGGGCAAGACCTATGTCGAGGCCAATCGCGAGGAACTCGGCGACCCGTGGGCCGAGGTCAAGCAGGACATCGGCGCCCAGGCGCTGGATCTGCGTGGCCTGGTCGGACAGGTGATGGGCGCGGTCGGTCAGGTCGCCCAGGTCGGGACGGCGGAGCAGGCGGCCAAGGCGGCCGAGGTGCTCACCGAGACCCGTCGGGCCCTCTATCGCATCCTCGCCGAAGACGACGTCACGCCCGGGGGCGACGCCACTTCTGAGAAGTGAGCTCCCGGTGCGGGATCGGCGCCGCCGCGGCACCCCCGATAATTCGGGGCATTCATACCCCGTTCATGGAGGTGCGAAACCCACCCCGAGGGTGTATTTCTTTGGGATATGGGACAGCGGCGGCGCAGGTGGGTTTGGGGAACGGCACAACAGCGACGGGCGGGCGCGATCGCGTTAGCCGTCGCCGCGGCTTTCGGGAGCATGGCCTCGCCTGCCGGAGCCGAACCAGCGGGGTACCGGCCTGCCGTCGTGCCGAGCGAAGAGGGTCCACGCCAGACCGACCACCTCGCCGCGGCACGCTATCTCGACACGCACCCGGCCGCAGTTCCGGTGGGGGTCAACAACTTCGGCTGTAAGCCGACCGCCGAACATCCGCGTCCGGTGGTGCTCGTGCACGGTACCGACTCCAGTGCGTACTCCGATTGGGCGGGGATCGGTCCGCAGCTCGTCGACGCGGGGATGTGCGTGTTCGCGCTGAACTATGGTGGCGCGCCCGGCGCCGACACCTACGGCACCGAGGACATGCGGATCAGCTTCGCGCAGCTCGCGGCGTTCGTCGACGACGTGCTCGCGGTGACCGGTGCGGCGAAGGTCGACCTGGTCGGCTTCTCGCAGGGCGCGAACGTCAGCCGGTACTACGTCAACAAGCTCGGGGGAGCACCGAAGGTCGGCACCTGGGTCGGGCTCGCCTCGCCCAGCTACGGCGGCGTCATGTACGGACTCGTGCCGGTCGGCCAGGCCGTCCCCGGCATGATGGACGTCTACGCGAAGGTCACCTCGACGGCCGCGGTCCAGCAGGCGCAGGGTGAGCCGCTGATGGTCGAGCTCAATGCCGGTGGCGATACCGTGCCCGGTCCGCGTTACGTCACCGTCGGCAGCCGGGTCGACGAGATGATCCAGCCCTTCGACAACATCGCCCTGCACGGCGCAGGCGCGGAGAACCTCGTCCTGCAGGACCTGTGCGCCGACGACCTGACCGGCCATTTCCACCTGGTCTACGACCCGTTCGTGCAGCAGCTGCTGCTGCGGGTGCTCGACCCCGCCCACGCCCCGGCTCCGGTCTGCAAGCCGGTCGCCCTCGGCACCGGTATTCCCCAGGTGATCATCGCCGGAAATTCCTGACGGCCGGCCGGATGGTGCGCCGACGACTCGACCACGGGGATCAATAGAATGGGCTGACCGCACTTCGTCCAGCCGGGAGCCGCCGCGTGACCATTCAGCCCGTTCGCCTGTTCGGCGATCCCATTCTGCGTTCCCGTGCGGATGCGGTCACCGAGTTCGGCGCCGAGCTCGGCCAGTTGATCGCCGACCTCACCGAGACCATGCACGACGACGGCGGGGTCGGGATGGCGGCGCCGCAGATCGGGGTCGGGCTGCGGGTGTTCGTCTACGACACCGGTGACGCTGCGGGACACGTGGTGAACCCGGAGTGGACGGCGATCGGCGAGGACGAGCAGGTCGGGCCCGAGGGCTGCCTGTCGATTCCCGGCGTGCGCTACGACGTGCGCCGCGCGATGCGGGTGCGCGTCACGGGCGTCGACAGTGCCGGTGCGCCCGTGGAATTCGCGGCAGAAGGGCTGCTCGCGCGGTGCGTGCAGCACGAGACCGATCATCTCGACGGCGTGTTGTTCGTGAACAAGCTCGAGCCGGCCGACCGCAAGGACGCGATGCGCACCATCCGCGAATCCGACTGGTTCCGTGCCGGAATCACCGTCCGCGAGTCCAGCGGTGTCGGCGGTGGCCGCTGATGCGCGTCGTCTTCGCAGGCACACCCGAACCCGCGGTGCCCTCGCTGCGCAGGCTGATCGAGAGCGAGCGCCACGAGGTCGTCGCCGTGATCACCCGCCCCGACGCCGTCGCGGGCCGCGGCCGCAAGATCATGCGCTCGCCGGTGGGGCAGCTGGCCGACGAGCACGGCATCCAGGTGCTCACCCCGCGCAAGCCCGCCGAACCCGAGTTCGTCGCGGCGCTGACCAACCTGGCCCCGGACTGCTGCCCGGTGGTGGCCTACGGCGCGTTGCTGCCCCAGCAGGTGCTCGACATCCCCACCCACGGCTGGATCAACCTGCACTTCTCGCTGCTGCCCGCCTGGCGTGGCGCGGCGCCGGTGCAGGCGGCCATCGATGCCGGTGACGACATGACCGGCGCGTCGACCTTCCTCATCGAGGCGGGCCTGGACACCGGCCCGGTGTACGGCGTGATGACCGAGAAGGTCGGCGTCACCGACACCGCGGGCGAGCTGCTCGCCCGGCTGGCGGAGGCGGGTGCCGTCCTGCTGGAGAAGACCCTCGACGGCGTGGAAGACGGGACGCTGCAAGCGATTCCGCAATCCAGCGACGGCGTGTCCTACGCGCCGAAGGTGACCGTGGAAGCAGGCCGGATCCGGTTCGACGAGACCGCACTGGCCATCCACCGCCGCATCCGTGCCGTCACCCCGGCGCCCGGCGCGTGGACCGAGATGAACGGACTGCGCCTCAAGCTCGGCCCGGTGGAGATGGTGGAGGAAACCTTGCCCGAACGCGAGATCGAGGTGCGCAAGTCCGGCGTCTTCGTCGGAACGTCGACCACAGCGGTCCGGCTCGGCCAGGTCCAGCCACCCGGCAAGAAGATGATGAATGCCCTGGACTGGGCCCGCGGCGCCCGCCTTGCCCCGGGCACGGTGATCGGATGAGTGCCTCGGATCGCAGGCGACGCCGGGAAGCCGACCAGCGCAGCGGCACAACACCGCGCGACGAACGCAAGGTCTCGGGCAAGAACGTCGACGGTGGCTGGGCGGCCCGCGCGGCCAAGGGCGGCGGCACCGTGCGAGCGGGCGGCGGACCCTCGCAGCGCTCCGGTGGTTCGCGCCAGGCGGACGATCGTGGTGACGCCGGTCGCGGTGCGAGTGGCCGGCAACGTGACGATCGTGGTCGCGGTGCCGATGACTCGCGTGGCGGGGGCTTCCGCGGTCGCGGCGAGGGTGGTCACGGTCGTGACGACGACCGTCGTACCGACTTGGCTGAGCGGCGTGGTGCTGACGGCCGCGGTGAGGCCGGACGTTCCGGTACTCGTGCGGGCGGCGACCGCGCCGAACGATCCGATGGTCCGCGGGGGCACGGCCGTGCCGAGACCGGACGCTCCGCTGGTCGCGCGGGCGGTGACCGCGCGGAACGATCCGGTGGTCCGCAGGGACGCGGTGCCGGTCGTGGCGACGCCACCGGAAGCAGGCCCACCGCGGAGCGCACTGCGCGCGAAGGGGATTCGCGTTCTCGCGGTGCGGGAGCCGCCCGCGGTGGCAAGCGGTCCGCCGGTGAGCGAGCCGGCGGTCAGGGCGCGGAGCGCAGGCGCGAGGATCGGCCGGATCCGAGTGTGCCGAGCCCGCGGAAGCGGCGCGGCGAGCCGGTCGATCCCGCGCGCGAAGTGGCACTCGATGTGCTGCGGGCCGTGCGGGAGCGCGACGCCTACGCCAACCTGGTGCTGCCGAAGTTGTTGCGGGAGCGCAAGATCAGCGGGCGTGATGCCGCGTTCGCGACCGAACTCACCTACGGCGCGTGCCGCTCGCAGGGGCAGCTCGACGCGGTGATCGCGGCGTGCGCGGGGCGGCCGGTGGCCGAGATCGACGGGCCGATTCTCGATATCCTGCGGCTCGGCGTCTATCAGCTGCTGCGGACCCGCACGAGCGCGCATGCCGCCGTCGACACCTCCGTCGATCTGGCTCGTGCCGAATTCGGCCAGGGCCGTGCCGGTTTCGTGAACGCGGTGCTGCGGCGGGCGGGGGAGAAGACGGTCGAGGAGTGGGTGGCCGAACTGGCGCCCGCCGATCCCGTCGGCGGCCTCGCCTTCGAATACGCCCACCCGACCTGGATCGCCCAGTCCTTCGCCGATGCGCTCGGCGCGCAGGCGGGCGAACTGGGTGCGCTGCTGGCCGCCGACGACGAGCGCCCGGTCGTGCACCTTGTCGCCCGGCCCGGTGAGATCACCGCCGAGGAACTCGCGCTGGTCACCGGCGGCGAGGAAGGCCGCTGGTCGCCGTACGCGGTGTACCTCGAAGGCGGCGACCCCGGTCAGCTGGAACCCGTCCGCGACGGTATCGCCGCTGTCCAGGACGAGGGCAGTCAGCTCGTCGCCGTCGCGCTGACCAAGGCACCGCTGAACGGTCCCGATGCGGGCCGCTGGCTCGATCTCTGCGCCGGACCCGGCGGCAAGGCGGCCATGTTGGGCGCGCTGGCCGCGATCGACCTGTTCACCGTCGACGCCGTCGAGCCCGCCGAGCACCGCGCCGAACTGGTCCGTAAGTCCACCCGTGGGCTGCCGGTCACCGTGCATGTCGCCGACGGCCGTGACAGTGGTCTGACCCCCGGTTACGACCGCATCCTCGTGGACGCACCCTGCACCGGCCTCGGCGCGCTGCGTCGCCGCCCCGAGGCGCGCTGGCGGCGCACTCCCGCCGACGTGCCGGAGCTGGTCACCCTACAGCGCGAACTGCTCACCGCCGCTTGGGATCTGCTGCGCCCCGGCGGCGTGGTCGTGTACTCGACGTGCTCGCCGCACCTGCCCGAAACCGTCGCGGTGGTCGGCGATTTCGTCCGCCGCTCCGGCGCGGAACAACTCGACACCCGCGACCTGCTCCCCGGCGTCACCGACCTCGGCGACGGCCCGTCGGCTCAGCTGTGGCCCCACCGTCACGGCACCGACGCGATGTTCCTCGCGGCCCTGCGCAAACCGCTCGACTAGCGGTCGGCGGGCGACGACGTACACGTCCGAGCCCGCCGACACGTGACATTCGTCCAATCGCCCGCCGCCCGAACAGGCGCAGAATCGGGGCATGGCGATGACGTGGGAGCAGGTGGTGACGATGGCGACGGCGCTGCCGGGTGTCGAGGAGGGCACCTGGTGGCGCAGTCCCGGGCTCAAGGTCGGAGGGAAGGGGTTCGCGCGATTGCGGGTCGAGGCCGAGGGTGGGCTGGCATTGCTGTGCGAGCCGGGAGAGAAGGAAGCCCTCCTGGCCTCCGGTGATCCGGCGTTCTACACGACACCGCACTACGACGGGAGCCCGTACGTTCTCGTCGATCTCGCCGTGGTCGACACCGACCAGCTCGCCGAACTTCTCGACAGCGCCTGGTGGCTGCGGGCGCCTGCTCGGCTGCGGCGCGAACGGCAGGGCGCGTAGGGACGTCGTTGTCCCGGTGACCTCAGTCTCGTTCGGACAATTCGCGCAGGCGGGCAAGGGTTTTCGCGAGGATCCGCGAGACGTGCATCTGGGAGATCCCCAGCTGGGACGCGATCTGGGTCTGCGTCATCGACTCGAAGAAACGCATCGTCAGAATGCGACGTTCGCGTTCGGGCAGGCCCGCCAGCAGCGGACGCACCGCGATGTACTCCTCGACCCGGTCGAACTGCGATTCCTCCTCGCCGAGGGTGTCGAGCAGCGAAGCATCACTGTCGCGCCCGACCGAGGCGGCATCGATCGAGGTGGGCTGGTACGCGTTGCCCGCGATCACCGCCTGGGTGACCTCGTCGGGGTCGACGTCGAGTTCGGCCGCGATCTCCTTCGCGGTCGGGGAGCGACCCAGCCGTTGCGACAGCTGATCGACCGCTGCCCCGATGCGTAGGTGGGTCTCCTTGACCCGCCGGGGTACTCGCATCGCCCAGGTGTTGTCGCGGAAGTAGCGCCTGACCTCACCCATGATCGTCGGCACCGCGAAGGACAGGAAGTTCGAGCCGCGGCTCAGATCGAACCGGTCCACCGCGTGCACCAGGCCGACGCGCGCCACCTGCGACAGATCGTCGAACGGTTCGCCGCGCCCGCTGAACTTCCTGGCGATGTGGTCGGCCAGCGGAATGCAGCGGTTGATCAGCGCGTCCCGCGCCACCGCGTGCGCGACGCTGCCCGGTTCGGTCGCCGCGAGCCGCTCGAACAGCGCGCTGACGTCGTCGTAGCCGGATACCGGCTCCTCGGTCTCGGCGTCCTCGTCGACGATCTCCTCGGCCGGGTTCTGCGCTGCGGCGCCGTTGTCGGCGGCCTGCGGTTCGGCGCGGGTTTCCTGGTCGGGCTTGTGGTCTTCGGTGGTGTCCTCGCCGTGCACTACGCCTTCCCCCGGACCCGACGGAATCGGACCGTCGTCGGATAACCGGACACGACCGCGTCGAAGCCCTGCTGGTCGGCGGTCACCTCGTCGCTGAGCGTGCGCAGCACGTGCCAGCCGAAGCTGCGCTGATCGGGCATGCCCTCGGCCGCGGCGACGCCGTCGACCCGCACCATCAGTTCACTGTCACCGACGACGAATTCGCAGGTCAGCGTCGAACCAGGCGCGGCGATCGCGATGAGGGTGGAGCACACCTCGTCTACGGCCAGGCGCACGTCGGCGACCTCGTCGAGGGTGAAATCGCTGAGCAGGACCAGGGTTTCGGCCAATCCGCGCAGGATCGGCAGCTGGGTCAACGAAGCTGCTACGCGAATCTCCACCGGGGCGCTGAACAGCCCTTGTTCCGCCGAAATATTGGTCACCCTATGGAGGCTACCCACATCCGGGCAGGGCAATCACCATTTGGTCGCTACACTTGCGCGCTGTGTCCACACCGACGTTCTCCCGCCCGGCCAAGCCGATGATCGCCCCGTCCATCCTGTCTGCGGACTTCGCGAACCTGGCTGCTGAGGCGGCCGCTGTCGAAGGCTGCGACTGGCTCCACGTCGATGTCATGGACGGCCACTTCGTGCCGAACCTCACACTCGGCCTGCCGGTCGTGCAGAGCCTGCTCAAGGCCACCGACATCCCGTTCGACTGCCACCTGATGATCGACGACCCGGGCCGCTGGGCGCCGGGCTACGCCGAGGCGGGCGCCTACAACGTCACCTTCCACGCCGAGGCGACCGACGACCCGATCGCGGTGGCCCGCGACATCCGCGCCGCGGGCGGCAAGGCCGGACTGTCGGTCAAGCCGAATACGCCGATCGAGCCGTACCTCGAGATCCTGCGTGAATTCGACACCCTGCTGGTGATGAGCGTCGAACCCGGTTTCGGCGGGCAGTCGTTCATTCCGGGCGTGCTGGAGAAGGCGCGGATCGTGCGCAATCTGGTCGACGCCGGTGAATTGCAGCTCGTCGTCGAAATCGACGGCGGCATCAATCTGGACACCATCGAGCAGGCTGCCGCGGCGGGCATCGATTGCTTTGTCGCCGGTTCGGCGGTTTACAACACCGCCGATCCCGGTGCGGCCGTGCAGACGCTGCGCAACATCGCGACTGCCGTCTGGCAGCCGTAAGTCGCGAATTCGATCAGAGCGAGCGGAGTGTGCGGGTGCCCAGCGCCCGCGCCGCTTCGATCACCGCCTGCACCGGCGGCCGGGTGTCGGCCGCGACGGGCGCCTGCACCCAGGTGCGGTAACCGGTGCGCTCGTCGTCGGGTGAGGGCAGCACGATCTGGCTGCCGTGGCACGCGACCGTCGTGTAGAGCCGGAACAGTTCGGCGGACGCGGTGGGGGTGAGGGTGTCGGGGCGGCACGGGCCGGTGAGGAAGGTCCAGCGCCTGGCCCGCGGGTGGTCGACGACCGGACCCGCGATCGCGGCGCTCCGCAACCGGGCCTGCACCCGCTCGCCCAGATCGCCCGGCATGGTGACCGCGCCGTAGTGCGCGCCGATCAACAGCAGAATGCGCCGGGAATCCGGATCGATCGTCGCGGGCAGGTGCAGTTCCCGCCGATAACGGACGCACCGAATTTGGAGCGTGGAATCGACCAATGTGCTCACGCGGCACCCCCACATGTATCGAACCTGTTGTGACCCACAGTGTTGTCTGACTTCCTGGAGTGGTGGACTAGCCCTGGGTCGAACTGCCCACGACTGCCTTGCCGCGGGCCGAATGCGCCGCCGACCAGGTCGAGACGAATAGTTGAACAGCAGGAATCGGCGACATAACAATATTGCGTCAATGGCCTGCTCGGCGCAAGCATTAGAATCACCGTGTTTCGAGTTCGTAATTCAAGGGTAAGTACAGGTTAGAGCCGCCGGACGAATGGCTGTGACCGATTCTCCGAAAATTCGATTGAACAATTACCGCCGGAATGATTAACGGCGGGGTTTCATCATGTCGGCCTACATTCACCGCCGGATCGATGCACGGCTGTCCGTTTCCCTGGACGTGACCGTGCCCGGGGTCCGATTCGACCCCGACCCGGCAGGCCTCACCCGGCCCGCCACTAGGCTGTGCGGCGAGCGGGTGCCGCCGGGAATAGCGGCCACCCACCTGCTGTTGGGCCCAACGGGTACGGATGACGCGACAAGGGAGTCAGGCATGTTCACAGGGATCGTCGAAGAGCTGGGCGAGATCGTCGCCACCGAACAGCTGGCCGACGCCGCCCGGTTGACGATCCGCGGCAAGCTGGTGACTTCCGATGCCGGGCACGGCGATTCGATCGCCGTCAACGGTGTCTGCCTCACCGTCGTCGACGTGATCGACGGCGACAGCTTCACCGTCGACGTCATGGCGGAGACGCTGAACCGGTCGAGCATCGGCGCTCTGGTCGCCGGCTCCCGGGTCAACCTCGAGCGCGCCGCCGCGCTCAACAGCCGCCTCGGCGGCCATCTCGTGCAGGGTCACGTCGACGGCACCGGCACCGTGCTCTCGCGGACGCCGTCGGAGAACTGGGAGGTCGTCCGGATCTCGCTGCCCGACGCGATCGCGCGCTATGTGGTGGAGAAGGGCTCGATCACCGTCGACGGCGTCTCCCTCACCGTCTCGGGTCTCGGCATCGCCGACGAGCCCGCCGCCGACGGCAACCGCGACTGGTTCGAAGTCTCGCTGATCCCGACGACGCTGGCACTGACCGTCCTCGGTACCGCGCCCGTCGGCACCACGGTGAATCTCGAGGTCGACGTGATCGCCAAGTACGTGGAGCGACTCGCCCAGCGAGGCTGACCTACCGCGGCCCCGGGCGGCACCGAAAGCGCCTGGAGCACGCCGTACTGTGTAGGAAGAATCGAGGCCGAGAGGCCGAGAAATACGCGGCGCCAGCCGCCAAGAATACGGAGCAAGCAGACGTGACCAGGTTGGACAGCATCGAGCGCGCGGTCGCCGATATCGCGGCCGGCAAGGCTGTTGTCGTCGTCGACGACGAGGACCGGGAGAACGAAGGCGATCTCATCTTCGCGGCCGAGAAGGCCACGCCGGAGCTGGTCGCGTTCATGATCCGCTACACCTCCGGCTACATCTGCGTGCCGCTGACCGGCGACGACTGCGACCGCCTCGGCCTGCCGCCCGCCTACGCGATGAACCAGGACAAGCACGGCACCGCCTACACCGTCTCGGTCGACGCCCGCGAGGGCATCACGACCGGCATCTCGGGCGCCGACCGCGCGGTCACCATGCGGCTGCTGGCCAGTGCCGACGCCAAGGCCGACGAGTTCACCCGGCCCGGTCACGTGGTGCCGCTGCGCGCCAAGGACGGCGGCGTGCTGCGCCGTCCCGGCCACACCGAGGCCGCGGTCGATCTGGCCAGGATGGCCGGTCTGCGGCCTGCCGGCGTGATCTGCGAGATCGTCAGCCAGAAGGACGACGGGCACATGGCCCGCACCGACGAGCTGCGGGTCTTCGCCGACGAGCACGATCTGGCGATGATCTCGATCGCCGACATGATCGCGTGGCGGCGCAAGCACGAGAAGCATGTCGTGCGGGTGGCCGAGGCACGGATCCCGACGGCGCACGGTGACTTCAAGGCGGTCGGCTACCAGAGCATCTTCGACGAGGCCGAGCACGTCGCGCTGGTGCGCGGCGACATCGGCGACGGCGAGGACGTGCTGGTGCGCGTGCACTCGGAGTGCTTGACCGGCGACGTCTTCGGTTCGCTGCGCTGCGACTGCGGTCCGCAGCTGGACGCGGCGCTGGAGATGGTCGACGCCGAGGGCCGCGGTGTCGTGCTCTACATGCGCGGGCACGAGGGTCGTGGCATCGGCCTGATGCACAAGCTGCAGGCCTACCAGCTGCAGGACACCGGCCGCGACACCGTCGACGCCAATCTCGATCTCGGACTGCCCGCCGACGCCCGTGACTACGGCACCGGCGCGCAGATCCTGGTCGATCTGGGGATCCGGTCGATGCGCCTGCTCACCAACAACCCCGCCAAGCGCGTCGGCCTGGACGGCTACGGCCTGCGGATCACCGAGCGGGTGCCGATGCCGTTGCGCGCCAATGCCGAGAACCTGCACTACCTGCGTACCAAGCGGGATCGGATGGGCCACGACCTGATCGGCCTGGATGACCTGGATCTGGGCGAAACCGCGCAGTGACCACCACTTCCGAAAGGTAGCAACGATGAGCGGCACGGGTGTCCCGTCCTTCGCGCTGGCACAGGCCAAAGACGTCAAACTCGGCATCGTCGCCTCGCGGTGGCACACCGAAATCTGCGACACCCTCGTCGCCAACGCGCAGCGCGTGGCCGAGGAAGCAGGCGTCGAGCAGGTGACCGTGGTGCGCTGCGCCGGTGCGATGGAACTGCCGGTCGTCGCCCAGGAACTGGCCCGCACGCACGACGCCGTCGTCGCGCTCGGTGTCGTGATCCGTGGTGGCACACCGCATTTCGAGTACGTGTGTGACGCGGTGACCGCCGGGCTGACCCGGGTGTCGCTGGATGCGGCCACCCCGGTCACCAACGGTGTGCTCACCACCAACGACGAGGAGCAGGCGCGCGACCGCGCCGGGCTGCCCGGTTCCTCCGAGGACAAGGGCGAGCAGGCCTGCGCCGCCGCCTTGGACGCCGCGCTCACCCTGCGCGCCCTGCGATCGGCGTGACCGTGCCGGTCGTGCGGACCTGGCGGCGCGGTGCGGGTGCCCCCGAACCCGGGGCGACCTGGGAATTCGAGGTGCGGCCGCGGCGCGCGATCCGGACCGCGGTGGTGGTCGCGATCGTCATCCTCGTCTTCTTCACCGCCGGTGGTCTGCTGCTGCGCACCGGTTCGACCGGGGTGAACTTCCGGGTCGCCGACCAGGTCGGAATGATCCTGATCGGCGTCCTCGGCGCGGCCGCGGTCCTGCTGCTCACCCGGCCGCGGGTCCGCGCGGGCGCCGCGGGGGTCTCGGTCCGCAATATCCTCGGCGATCACGAGTATCCGTGGGCCTACATCCGCAGCGCCGCGTTCCCCGACCGTAAGTCGTGGGCTCGCCTGGAACTGGTCGACGACGACTATGTCCCGATGCTGGCGATCCGCTCCAACGACAAGGCCCATGCCGCCGACGCCATCGAGCGCCTGCGTGAACTGGGCGCCAAGTATTCGTCCGAGGACTGACCCGCTAGCGGGTGTCGCCGAGGACCGCTCCTTCGCGGCGGGGGTCGGCGCCGCCGATCCAGCCGTCCTTGCCGTCGCGTTGTAGTGCGCTCAGACCGCTGGTCTGCGGTGCCACCGAGACCTGGTGGCCCATGGCGCGCAGGCGCTGGACGAGGGGGTCGTGGTCGCCGTTGTCGGTGGCATTGATGTCGGGGTGTTCGCCGCCGACGCCGGTCACCGGGGTGTTGCCGGCGCCGAAGGAGACGCCGGAGACCGCCTGTTGCGGGTCGACCCCCCAGTCCAGGACGTTGACCAGGGTCTTCACGACGAACTGGATGATCACCGCGCCGCCGGGCGAACCGGTCACCAGGGCGAGGTCGCCGCGGTTGCCCGCGTCGTCGCGGTCGAACACCAGGGTGGGGGCCATCGAGCTGCGCGGGCGCTTGCCGGGCTGCAGCCGGTTGGCGACCGGGGTGCCGTCCGGGTCGAGCGGGTCGGCGGCGAAGTCGGTGAGCTGATTGTTCAGCAGGAAGCCGTCGACGAAGTGGAACGAGCCGAACGCCGCCTCCACGGTGGTGGTCATCGCGGCGGCGTTGCCGTACTTGTCGACGACGGAGATGTGGCTGGTGCCGTGTTCGGGCGGCTGCGGGCCGTTGCCCAGCGGCACCGGACCGAGATCGCCGGGCTTGGCGGTGCCCATGCTGCGCTGCGGGTCGATCAGCGTCGACCGCTGCTTCAGGTACTGCGGGTGCACCAGGGAGAGCACCGAATTGCCCGGCAGCGGAACGAAATCCGGGTCGGCGACGTACTTGTTGCGGTCGGCGTAGGCCAGGCGCTCGGCCTCGGAGATCAGGTGCACGGCCTGCGCGTCGGGGCGTCCGCCGTCGGCGTCGACCTCCTGCGGGCGCAGGGCGGGCAGGTCGAAGTTGGCCAGGATGCCGAGCGTCGCGGCGACGGTGCTGCCGCCCGAGGACGGGGCGGGCATGCCGCACAGTTCGAACTTGCGGTAGCCGGTGCACAGCGCGGCGCGCTTCTTGACCTGGTAATCCGCCAGATCGGAGGTGGTCAGCAGGCTGGGGGTGCGCCCGCCCGCGGTGCTGCCCGCCGCCTCGACGATGTCCTGGGCGATGGCGCCGGTGTAGAGGGCCTCCGCGCCGTCGGTGGCGACGGCGGACAGTGTCTTCGACAGGGCCGGGTTGGTGAGAACCGTGCCTGCCTTCTTGGGCGAGCCGTCGGCTTCGAGGAAATACCCGCGCGCGCCCTCGTCGGCGGAGAGGTCCTTGGCCGACTCGGCGATCTGCCCGGCCAGCCGCGGACTGATCGCGAAACCGCTGTCGGCCAGGCTGATCGCCGGGTCGAACAGTTCCTTCCACTCGGTCATCCCGTGCTCGCGGTGGGCGAGTTCGAGCATCCGCAGCACGCCGGGCACCCCGATGGACCGGCCGCTGGCCCGGGTGTTGGGGGCGGGTTCGGTGCGGTCGGTGTCGCTGACCCAGCGCAGGTAGTTCTCGGTGGCCGCGGCGGGCGCGGTCTCGCGGCCGTCATAGGCCTCGACGGTGCGCGACTTCGCGTCGTAGTGCAGCAGGAACGCGCCGCCACCGATGCCGGAGGCCTGCGGTTCGACGAGCCCGAGCATCGCCTGCGCGGTGACCAGCGCGTCGGCGGCAGTGCCGCCCGCCCGCAGCACCCGGCACGCGGCCTCGGTGGCGAGCGGATTGGCGGTGGAGACCGCGTAGGTGTGGGTACGCACCGCGGTCATGCCCGAGCGGTAGCCCGACGCGATCTCCGGATTCGTGCTGAGATTCTGCGTGGTCGGGGCGCCGGTCGCCGGCGCCGCCGAGACGGGCGTGCCGTTCGGTGTACTCGTACATTCGGCTGCCGCGGCGTCGGTCGACGAGCAGCCCGTCAACAGCCCCACCGTGAGCACTCCGGCCGCCGCGGCCCCGATCCACGTCTGTCGCCTTGGCGTCATCCTGGCAGCGTAACCCCGCACGGCCCACCCTTGCCGCCGTTTCCGGCGCAGCACCCGCTGCGACGGTTGCCGCGGCGTCGACGCGCCGGTGACGACGGCACGAATGTTCGGTTGCCGAACCACTTTCCGCCCGTTGCGCTGCGCCGACCTCGCTACCCTGGCGAGATGGATATCGACGCGGTGCTGTTCGACTTCTCCGGCACGGTCTTCCGCTTGGAGGACGATCGGACCTGGGCCGACGAGTTGATCGACGACGACGGTGCGCCGTTCGACGTCGCGGCCAAAGCCGAAGTGCTGCGGCGGATGACGGCTCCGGTCGAGCAGTTCATGACCTTCGACGCGCGAGGTCAGCATGCCTGGGACAACCGTGATCTCGACCCGGCCCTGCACCGGCATGCCTATCTCGAGGTGCTGCGCGGATCCGGCGTTCCCGACGCGCAGGCTTCGCGCCTCTACGAGCGGCTCATCGACCCGCTGGCGTGGACGCCGTATCCCGACACCGGCACCGTCCTGGAATCCCTGGCCGCACAGGACATTCCGATCGGCATCGTCAGCAATATCGCCTTCGACATCCGCCCCGCCTTCGCGCAACGCGGCTGGGCGGACCTGATCGGTGCGATGACCCTGTCCTACGAGGTCGGCGCCATCAAGCCGGACGCCCAGATCTTCCGCGACGCCACCGACCGTCTCGGCGTCGACCCCGAGCGGGTCCTGATGATCGGCGACAGCACCGAAGCCGACGGTGGAGCGACCACCCTCGGCGCCCGCTTCGTCCTCGTCGACGCGGTTCCGACCGCCCAGCGCCCGCGGGCGCTCATCGACGCGCTCGCCGAGCACGGCATCCGCACGGCCGACTGATCCGCACGGGCCGAGGAGGTCAGCGCTCGCGGGTGAACCAGGCCTGGGCCGACGGACGCAGGAGCAGCGCGGCCACCGCACCGTTGGCGACGATGCCGACCGCACCCGGCGGCAGCCCGGTGAGGATCCCGGTGCACGACACCAGCCCCGCCAGCGCGGCGGCGCCGACCGTGGCCTTCCGGACCAGGTCACCGCCGCGGCCGAACAACAGCACCAGCGGGATGAGCGCGAAAGTCGGCAGGTAACCCGCGATCAGCGCACCGAGCGAGCCACCCGTGCCCAGCGCGATGGTGATGGCGATCAGCACGACGCCGACGGCGGCCGCGACCCCGGCGATGAGCCGCGCACCGCGCACGGTGCCCGGCATGACCCCCAGCGGGGTGCCCTCGTCGAACAGGTCGTCGTCGGCATGGGGTGGGGCAGCGGGCGCGTTGGTCATCGGAGGTCCTTTCCGGCACGGAAGCCGGCCACCCACGCTACACAGGCGAGTCGGCGGGCCTGCCGTCGCGCGGTCGTCCGGGCGCTGATCAGCGCGGCCGGTGGAACCAATCGCGCGCCGACCGCTGCGCGAGCAGGATCGCGACGGCACCGCCGATCAGCATCCCGAGCAGGCTCGGCGGCATCTGGCTCGCTGTCGAACCGAGACCGCACAGCGCCGTCAAACAGCCGACCACGATGGCCGTGGTCCTGATCCCCTGGCCGCCGGTCGGGAACGCGAACGCGAGCCCGCCCAGCACGAGGAACGGTCCGAAGCCGGCCGTTGCCCGCCCGGCGGCCTCGCCGCCCGCCATCGCACCGAAGACCACGATCAGCGCCAGCCCGAGCCCCGCCGCGACGAACGAGAGGACCTGGGCCGCGCGGACGCTGCCCGGCATCCGCACCGGCGCCTGCGGGTACCCGCCGTACGGGCCGCCCGGGTACGGGGCATAGCCGGGGTATCCGGGATCGCCGGGGTACGTCACGTAGCTGCCGTCGGGCTGGCGGCCGGGATGCGGAGCCGCCGGACCACCGTAGGTCTGGTGGGCAGGCGCCGCGGGATACGGCTGGTGGCCGGGCCCGGGTGCGATCGGCTGAGCGGCCGCCGGGTCGCCCGGTGCGGAATTCGGTACGGCGGGATGGTGTTCGGGGCCGGTCAACGGCTGTCCTTTCCGAGTGGATCATCGGGAGACGGCAGCACAGATCGATTCCGGCAGAAGCCCCCCGCGCACCATTCAAGATCATCGGTGCCCGCGCGTCATCTCAGGGGGAGCCGATGTCCGCCGGCGCGACCGGCCTGTCGGACGTCCTCGCTAGGCTGGATGCGTGGCAGATCCCGCGACGTACCGGCCGGCGCCGGGCACTATTCCCGTCGAACCCGGTGTGTACAAGTTCCGGGACGTGCACGGGCGCGTCGTCTACGTCGGCAAGGCCAAGAGCCTGCGCAGCCGGTTGAACTCCTACTTCGCCGACGTGTACTCGCTGCACCCGCGGACCAGGCAGATGGTGACCACGGCGGCCGGCGTCGAGTGGACGGTGGTGTCCACCGAGGTGGAGGCGCTGCAGCTCGAATACAACTGGATCAAGGAATTCGATCCGCGGTTCAACGTCCGCTACCGCGACGACAAGACCTATCCGGTGCTGGCGGTGACCCTCGACGAGGAGTACCCGCGCCTGTTCGTCTACCGCGGCGCCCGCAAGAAGGGCGTGCGCTACTTCGGCCCCTACGCCCACGCCTGGGCGATCCGCGAGACACTCGACCTGCTGCTGCGGGTGTTCCCCGCACGCACCTGCTCCAACGGAGTCTTCAAGCGGCACAGCCAGATCGGGCGTCCCTGCCTGCTCGGCTACATCGACAAGTGCTCGGCGCCGTGCGTCGGCCGGGTCACCGCCGACGAGCACCGCCAGATCGTCGACGACTTCTGCGACTTCCTCTCCGGCAAGACCGACAAGATGGTGCGCGCGCTGGAACGGCGCATGCACGAGGCCGCCGACGACCTCGACTTCGAGACCGCCGCCCGCCTGCGCGACGACGTGCAGGCCTTGCGCCGCGCACTGGAGAAGCAGGCGGTGGTGCTCGGCTCAGGCACCGACGCCGACGTGATCGCCTTCGCCACCGACGAACTCGAAGCCGCCGTCCAGATCTTCCACGTCCGCGACGGCCGCGTGCGCGGCCAGCGCGGCTGGGTGGTCGACAAGTCCGGCGACGCGCTCGACGTCGCCGAATCCGGCACCGAACTCGCGGCGCTTGTCGAACAGTTCCTCACCCAGTTCTACGGCGAACAGGCCGCCATGGCCGAGCAGAACGCCGACGGCGATGTCGTCGTCGTTCCGCGCGAGGTGCTGGTCCCCGAACTGCCCGCGGATGCCGAGGAGATCCAGGACTGGCTCAGCAGGCTGCGTGGTTCCGCGGTCTCGCTGCGCGTCCCGCAACGCGGCGACAAGAAGGCGCTCGCCGAGACCGTGCAGCGCAACGCGGGCGAGGCACTGGCCCAGCACAAACTCAAGCGCGCGGGCGACCTGACCTCCAGATCCCAAGCGCTGCAAGACATCCAGGACTTCCTCGACCTGGACAGCGCACCGCTGCGGATCGAGTGCGTCGATATCAGCCACGTCCAGGGCACCGACGTCGTCGCCTCGCTGGTTGTCTTCGAGGACGGCCTCGCCCGCAAATCCGACTACCGCCACTACGCGATCAAGGAGGCCGCGGGCGACGGCCGCTCCGACGACGTCGGCAGCATCGCCGAGGTGACCCGCCGCCGCTTCGCCAGGCTCGCCCGCGACCGCCAGCAGGTCGTCGACGTCGAGGTCGACGACACCGACGAGCCGACCTCGCGCCCCGGCGTCGACCCGGCCACCGGCAAGCCGCGCCGCTTCGCCTACCCGCCCAACCTCTACGTCGTCGACGGCGGAGCGCCCCAGGTCGCCGCGGCCGCCGAGGTGCTCGACGAACTCGGCATCACCGACGTCGCGGTGATCGGCCTCGCCAAGCGGCTCGAAGAGGTATGGGTGCCAGGCGAACCCGACCCGGTGATCATGCCGCGCAACAGCGAAGCCCTCTACCTGCTGCAACGCGTGCGCGACGAGGCACACCGCTTCGCGATCACCTTCCACCGCAGCAAACGCTCGCGGCGGATGACGGCATCGGCGCTGGACTCGGTACGTGGACTCGGCGAGGCGAGACGAACCGCGCTGGTCACCCACTTCGGCTCGGTCGCCCGGATAAAGGACGCGACTGTCGAAGAGATCACATCGGTGCCCGGTATCGGCGTCTCCACGGCGAAAGCGGTGCTGGAAGCACTGAACAGCCCGTAGCGAGGACGGGCGCGGATCACAGGACGCAAGATTGCGAGTGCCGTACGTTGAGTGTCTGCGCCCGATACCCGAACCGGTGCGGGATGATCGAAAGGCACCCAGAAACGGACCCGGTAGGACATGACACGCGTCGAATCGAACAACAATGCGGGGGCGGTACCCGGACAGACCGGGTCGGTCACCGACAAAAAGCAACCAGTAGAAGTGGTCATCGTGACCGGCTTGTCCGGCGCGGGCCGCGGCACCGCCGCGCGCGTATTGGAGGATCTCGGCTGGTACGTCACCGACAACCTGCCGCCCGAACTGATCGGGCGGATGATCGAGCTCGGCGCCGCAGCCGAACCACCGATCCGGCGTCTGGCGCTGGTCATGGACGTGCGCAGCCGGTTCTTCACCGGTGACCTCTCCGGCGTCACCGAGCAGCTGCGCTCGGCAGGCATCCGCACCAGAGTGTTGTTCCTCGAAGCCTCCGACGATGTCCTGATCCGGCGATTCGGCTTCGCCAGGCGCAGGCATCCGCTGCAGAGCGACAGCCCCGACGGCACCCTCTCGGCAGGCCTGACCGCCGAGCGGGTCCGGCTCGCCGCGGTCAAGGCGGCGGCCGATGTCGTCATCGACACCACCGAGCTGTCGATCCACCAGCTGCACCGCAAGCTGGAGGAGGTGTACGGCGCAGGCGCGCCCGCAGCGCTGCAACTGACCGTGCAGTCGTTCGGATTCAAGTACGGTGTTCCACTCGACGCCGACATGGTGTTGGATGTGCGATTCCTGCCCAACCCGCACTGGATTCCCGAGCTGCGGGAACACACGGGCCAGGAATCGGTGGTCAGCGACTACGTGTTGTCGAGGCCGGGTGCGCAGGACTACCTGCAGACCTGCCACCATCTCGTCGACCTGACCACGACCGGATACCGCCAAGAGGGGAAGCGATACATGACGGTGGCAGTGGGGTGCACCGGCGGCAAGCATCGCAGTGTCGCGATCGCCGAGGCGCTCGGCGAGCGCATCGGCGCCGATACCGGGCACGCGGCGGTGGACGTCGTCCGCGTCGTGCACCGGGATCTGGGGCGCGAATGAGTGGATGGGAAGCCGACCCGGCCGTTGTCGCGCTGGGCGGCGGTCACGGGCTCTACGCGACCCTGACGGCGGTACGCAGGCTGACCAGACGGATCACCGCGGTCGTCACCGTCGCCGACGACGGCGGGTCGTCGGGCAGGCTGCGCGCCGAACTGGGCATGCTGCCGCCGGGTGACCTGCGGATGGCGCTGGCCGCCCTCGCCGAGGACGCCGACGGCGTCTGGGCGACGACGGTGCAGCACCGTTTCGGCGGAACGGGCGCGCTGGCCGGTCACTCGGTCGGCAATCTGATCCTGGCCGGGCTCACCGATGTACTCGGTGACCCGGTGGCCGCGCTCGACGAGGTGGGCAGGCTGCTGCGGATCACCGGCCGGGTGCTGCCGATGTCGCCGATCCCGCTCGACATCGAGGCCGAAGTGTCGGGCCTGGAAGCGGATCCGCGAATCGGGCGGTGTGTGCGCGGTCAGGTTGCGGTGGCGACCACGCCGGGTAAGGTCCGGCGGGTGCGGCTGATTCCGTCCGATCCGCCTGCCAGTCCCGAGGCGACCTCGGCCATCGAGCACGCGGATGTCGTTGTGCTGGGGCCGGGTTCGTGGTTCACCAGCGTCATTCCGCATGTCCTCGTGCCGCAACTGCACGAATCGCTGGTGCACACCAGGGCGCGCAAGGTGCTCGTGCTGAACCTGGCCGCCGAGCCGGGGGAGACGGCCGGCTTTTCGGCGGAACGTCATCTGCATGTATTGTCCCAGCACGCACCGGATTTCGCGGTCGACGACGTGCTCGTCGACTCGGCGTCGGTGCCCGAGGGGCGGCAACGGGAACATGTGGCAAGAGCCGCCGAACAGTTGCGCGCACGGGTAACGTTCAGCGATGTCGCCGAGCCGGGAACGGATCGGCATCATCCCGGAAAACTAGCCGCCGCACTGGATCAGCTGATCCGGCAGCCGCGGTCGCAACTGGCAGGGCTTCGAGTCGAGGGACGGCACACGGGATCGGATGTGCGTTCCGGGTCGGTGGGAAAGGAGCGCGTCTCGTGGCGATGACAGCCGAGGTGAAGGACGAGCTGAGCAGGCTCGTGGTGTCGCAGGTCAGCTCGCGCAAGGCGGAATTGTCGGCCTTGCTGCGGTTCGCCGGTGGTCTGCACATTGTCGGTGGCCGGGTGATCGTCGAGGCCGAGGTGGACATGGGGTCCATCGCGCGGCGGTTGCGCCGGGAGATCTTCGAGCTCTACGGGTACGGCTCCGACGTGCACGTGCTCGGTGCGGGCGGGCTGCGCAAGACGTCCCGCTACGTCGTGCGGGTGTCGAAGGAAGGCGAGGCGCTGGCGCGCCAGACCGGTTTGCTCGACGTGCGCGGGCGACCCGTGCGCGGGCTGCCCGCCCAGGTGGTCGGCGGCAGCATCGGTGACGCCGAAGCGGCTTGGCGCGGTGCGTTTCTCGCGCACGGTTCGCTCACCGAGCCGGGGCGTTCCTCGGCGCTCGAGGTGAGCTGCCCCGGCCCGGAGGCGGCATTGGCGCTGGTCGGCGCCGCCCGGCGGCTCGGTATCACCGCCAAGGCGCGTGAGGTCCGCGGCACCGATCGGGTGGTGGTGCGTGACGGCGAGGCGATCGGCGCGCTGCTCACCCGGATGGGCGCGCAGGACACCAGGCTCACCTGGGAGGAACGCCGGATGCGCCGCGAGGTGCGGGCCACCGCCAACCGGCTCGCCAACTTCGACGACGCCAATCTGCGCCGGTCGGCACGGGCGGCCGTCGCCGCGGCGGCGCGGGTGGAGCGGGCGCTGGAGATCCTCGCCGACGACGTGCCGGACCACCTGGCCGCCGCGGGCAAGCTGCGCGTCCAGCACCGGCAGGCCTCGCTCGAGGAGCTCGGTCAGCTGGCCGAACCGCCGATGACGAAAGACGCTGTGGCCGGACGGATCCGGCGCCTGCTGTCGATGGCGGACCGGCGGGCCAAGGACCTCGGCATTCCCGACACCGAATCGGCCGTGACGGCCGAACTTCTCGACGACGCGTAGCGCGGTCGTTCGCCGGTCGCTGTGGTGAATCCGACGTTTAGGGCAGAGCGGTCATGCATGACCGCTCTGCCCTTTATTCTGGGGTTCCCGCAGGCCGGGGGCAGGGACCTCACAAATCACAGGTGGCTGTCGTGAAGTCGACAGTCGGCTACTAGTGTGGTGACGGTCGGAATGAATCCGCTTGAAAGCTGAGGAGCGATAACGTGACTGTCCGGGTAGGTATCAACGGCTTCGGTCGTATCGGACGAAACTTCTTCCGTGCGGTGGAGGCGCTGAAGGCTGTCGGCAAGACCGATATCGAGATCGTCGCGGTCAACGACCTCACCGACATCAACACCCTCGCCACGCTGCTGAAGTACGACTCCATCCTGGGTCGGCTGCCGCAGGACGTCTCCGTCGACGGCGACACCATCGTGGTCGGCGAGCAGCGCATCAAGGCGCTCGCGATCAAGGAGGGCCCCTCGGCACTGCCGTGGGCCGACCTGGGTGTCGACGTGGTCGTCGAGTCGACCGGCATCTTCACCGCCGCCGAGAAGGCCAAGGGTCACCTGTCCGCCGGCGCCAAGAAGGTCATCATCTCCGCGCCCGCCACCGGCGACGACATCACCATCGTGATGGGCGTCAACGACGACAAGTACGACGGCAGCCAGAACATCATCTCCAACGCCTCGTGCACCACCAACTGCCTCGGCCCGATCGCGAAGGTCCTGCACGACTCGTTCGGCATCGAGCAGGGTCTGATGACCACCATCCACGCCTACACCCAGGACCAAAACCTGCAGGACGCGCCGCACAAGGACCTGCGTCGCGCCCGCGCCGCTGCCCTGAACATCGTGCCCACCGGCACCGGCGCCGCCAAGGCCATCGGGCTGGTGCTGCCCGAGCTGCAGGGCAAGCTGGACGGCTACGCGCTGCGCGTTCCGGTTCCGACGGGCTCGGTCACCGACCTCACCGCGACCCTGACCAAGGCCGCCACCATCGACGAGATCAACGCCGCGATGAAGGCCGCCGCCGAGGGTCCGATGAAGGGCATCCTGAAGTACAACGAGGACCCGATCGTGTCGAGCGACATCGTCACCGATCCGCACTCCTCGATCTACGACGCACCGCTGACCAAGGTCATCGGCAACGAGGTCAAGGTCGTGTCCTGGTACGACAACGAGTGGGGCTACTCGAACCGCCTGGCCAACCTGGTCGATCTCGTCGGCAAGTCGCTCTGAGCCCGATGACTGTCCAGACACTGCAAGATCTGCTGGCCGAGGGTGTCGAGGGCCGGGGCGTGCTCGTGCGCTCCGACCTCAACGTCCCGCTCGACGACAACGGCCAGATCACCGACCCGGGCCGCATCATCGCCTCGGTCCCGACCATCCAGGCGCTGGTCGAAGCCGGTGCCAAGGTGGTCGTGATGGCCCACCTGGGTCGGCCCAAGGGCGAGCCCGACGCCAAGTTCTCGTTGGCCCCGGTGGCCGCGAAACTGGCCGAGCTGCTGGGCCGCAACGTCCAGCTCGCCGGTGACGTGGTCGGCTACGACGCGCTCTCGCGCTCGGAAGGCCTCACCGACGGCGACGTGCTGCTGCTCGAGAACGTGCGTTTCGACGCGCGCGAGACCAGCAAGGACGATTCGGAGCGGGCCAAACTGGCCGCCGCCTACGTCGAGCTGGTCGGCGACGACGGTGCGTTCGTCTCCGACGGTTTCGGTGTGGTGCACCGCAAGCAGGCGTCGGTCTACGACGTCGCCCAGGTGCTCCCGCACTACGCGGGCACGCTGGTGGCCGCCGAGGTCGACGTGCTGCAGAAGCTCACCCAGGACCCGGCCCGCCCGTACGCGGTGGTGCTCGGCGGCTCGAAGGTCTCCGACAAGCTCGCGGTCATCGAGGCGCTGGCCCCCAAGGTCGACACCCTGGTCATCGGCGGCGGCATGTGCTTCACCTTCCTTGCCGCACAGGGCCTTTCGGTGGGCACCTCGCTGCTGCAGGAAGAGATGATCGACACCTGCAAGTCGCTGCTCGAGCGCTTCGGCGACGTGCTGCACCTGCCGGTCGACATCGTGGCGGCCGACAAGTTCGCGCCCGACGCGGACGCCGAGATCGTCGCGTCGACCGAGATCCCCGACGGCTGGATGGGCCTGGACATCGGCCCCGAATCGGTGTCGCGGTTCGCCGCGCTGCTGACCGAGGCGCAGACGGTGTTCTGGAACGGCCCGATGGGCGTGTTCGAGTTCGAGAAGTTCGCCGCGGGCACCCGCGGGGTGGCCGAGGCCATCGTGACCGCCACCGGCAAGGGCGCGTTCACGGTCGTCGGCGGCGGTGACTCGGCGGCCGCCGTGCGCACGCTCGGCCTGCCCGACGACGGTTTCTCGCACATCTCCACCGGTGGTGGCGCGTCCCTGGAATACCTGGAAGGCAAAGAGCTGCCCGGTATTTCGGTGCTGGAGGGCTGAGCGATGGCAGCACGTAAGCCGCTCATCGCGGGCAACTGGAAGATGAACCTCAACCACCTCGAGGCCATCGCGCTGGTGCAGAAGGTGGCCTTCGCGCTGCCGGAGAAGTACTTCGCGAAGGTCGACGTGTCGGTGATCCCGCCGTTCACCGATCTGCGCAGCGTGCAGTCGGTGGTCGAGGGCGACAAGCTCCTGCTCACCTACGGTGCGCAGGACGTGTCGGTGCACGACTCGGGCGCCTACACCGGTGAGATCAGCGGGTCGATGCTGGCCAAGCTGGGCTGCACCTTCGTGGTGGTCGGGCACTCGGAGCGTCGTCAGTACCACAACGAGGACGACGCGATCGTGCTGGCCAAGGCCAAGCAGGCGCTGAAGAACGAGATCACCCCGATCGTCTGCATCGGTGAGGGTCTCGGCGTCCGCGAGGCGGGCACGCACGTCGAGTACAACCTCGAGCAGCTGCGTGGTTCGCTGAAAGGCCTGACGGCCGAGCAGATCTCGCAGATCGTCATCGCCTACGAGCCGGTCTGGGCGATCGGCACCGGCAAGGTCGCCTCGGCGGCCGACGCGCAGGAAGTGTGCGGCGCGATCCGGGCCGAGCTGGCCGAACTGGCCTCGCCGGAGGTCGCCGCGGGTGTTCGCGTGCTCTACGGCGGGTCGGTCAACGCCAAGAACGTCGGCGAGCTGGTCGGTCAGCCCGACATCGACGGCGCCCTGGTCGGCGGTGCCTCGCTCAAGGCGGACGAGTTCGCGACCCTGTCGGCGATCGCCGCGGGTGGGCCGCTGCCCTGATCGGGTAGAGTTGTGGCGAAGGGCCGGAAACCGAAAAGGTTTCCGGCCCTTCGTCGTTCGTCGCTACTGCGCGTGCAGGATCAGGCCGTTGCCGTTGTCGTTGCGCAGGGTGAGGCTGTCGCCGTCGATGGTGGACGTCGTGCGGCCGTCGAGGGCGCGCAGCACGGCGTTCTCGATCTCCATGACATCCGGTGCGCACATCATCTTGGTGGTGGCGACGGCGAAATTCACCGCGTCGCCGGGGCCGACGCCCGCGGTGCCGGTCATCCGGTTGCAGCCGGCCATCCCGTTGACGGTGCCGCCCGCGCCGATCGTCAGGTTCGCGCCCACCTCGTCGAGGGTGGTGGAGCGGACATGGCCCTGCTCGGTGATCAGAGTGGTGACGACCCAGGTGGTGCCGGTCAGCGGCTTGTCCGGGGTGACGATCTTCTTGTCGGTGAGGTGGATGGTGGTGTCCTTGCCGGTGAGGGTCAGCTTGTCGCCGTCCAGACGCCAGGTGGGATCGGACTCCAGGAAGGAGTTCTGCCAGGCGTCGGACATGCCGACGTCGTCGGCGCACGCCATCAGGGTGCTCGCCAGCGGCGAGGTGCTCAGGACGTGGTCGCTCAGGTCGACGGTGCCGCTGCTGGTGTTGCAGCCGGAGTTCGCCGAGATGCGGCCCTCGGCGAAGGTGAGCCTCATCGGGCCGCCGCCGGGGATCGGGTCGCCCTCGACCTCGGTGGAGAGGTAGGTGTGTCCCATCGGGGTCGCGGTGTCGTCCGGCGCCTTTCCGGAATCGGAGGAGGAACAGGCCGTGGCCGCGGCGGTGGCGAGTACACAGAGCGCGGCGAGACGGAGCAGAGTTGCCGACATGTAGCCCATCGTACGTGGCAGAGGGGTGAATTCGGCTCGAGCTGCGGCGAATCCGTCTCGCGGCCGCACCCGGCCTGCCGCCGTTGCGCACACGGTCGGGCGAGGTCGCCGGGGATATGCTCGGCGGGTGAACAGTGTGGCGGCGGGACCGGTGTCGACGTGGGCACCGTTGGGCTCGCCGGTGTTCCGGGCACTGTGGATCGCGCAGCTGGTGTCGAATCTGGGCACGTGGATGCAGACGGTCGGCGCGCAGTGGATCCTGGTCGATCAGCCGAACGCGGCGGCGCTGGTGTCGTTCGTGCAGACCGCGCTCGCGTTGCCGGTGATGTTGCTGTCCATCCCGTCCGGGGTGCTCGCCGACCTGGTCGACCGGCGCAGGCTGCTGATCGGCGCGCAGTCGGGGATGGCGCTGGCCTCGCTCACCCTCACCGTGTTCACCGCCACCGGGCACACCACGCCCGCGGTACTGCTGACCCTGCTGTTCCTGCTCGGTTGCGGGCAGGCGCTCACCGCACCTGCGTGGCAGGCGATCCAGCCGGAACTGGTGCCGCGCGACCAGATCACCTCCGCGGCGGCGCTGGGCAGCATGAGCGTCAATATCGGCCGCGCGGTCGGGCCCGCGGTGGCGGGGGTGATCGTGTCGATCGCCGGGCCGACGGTGGTGTTCGGGTTCAACACGCTCTCGTTCGTCGGGATCGTCGCGGTGCTGCTGGTGTCGCAGTGGCCGATCCGGATGCGCACCCTGCCCAGCGAGCGCCCGCTCGCGGCCCTGCAGGCAGGCACCCGGTTCATCCGCGCCGCGCCCGCGATCCGGCGGGTGCTGTTCCGCGCGATCCTGTTCATCGCGCCCGCCAGCGCGGTGTGGTCGCTGCTGCCGGTCATCGCGCACGACCGGCTCGGGCTGGCCTCCGACGGCTACGGGCTGCTGCTCGGCGCGCTCGGCCTCGGCGCGGTGTGCGGTGCGCTCGGCCTGTCCCGGCTGCGGGTGCTGTTCACGCCGACCCAGCGGCTGGCGCTGGCCGCTGTGCTGTTCGGGCTCGGCGCGGTGGCGACGGCGCTGGTGCCGAGCGTCCCGATCGTGCTGGTGCTGCTGGTCGGGTCAGGCCTGGCCTGGCTGCTCGCCATGGCGACGCTGAACTCGACCATGCAGTTGCTGCTGCCCGCCTGGGTGCGGGCACGTGGGCTGTCGGTGTACATGCTGGTGTTCATGGGCGGGCAGGCCATCGGCTCGCTGGTGTGGGGTCTGGTCGCCGGTGCGTACAGCGCGGTGGCGGCGCTGCTGATCGCGGCGGGGTTGCTGGCCTGCTGCGCGGTGAGCACGCTGTGGTGGCCGATCCGGCACAACGTCGAGGACATCGACCTGTCACCGGCCGCGTTCTGGCCCGAACCGCAGCTCGTCGTCGAACCCGACCCCGAGGACGGCCCGGTCCTGGTGATGCGCGGCTACGACGTGCCGCCCGAGGACGTGGCCGGGTTCACCGCGGCGATGGCCATGGTCGGCCGGTCCAGGCAGCGCACCGGCGCGATGGAATGGCGGCTCTACCGCGACGTCGGCACCGTGGACCGATTCGTCGAAGCCTTCGTCGTCCGCTCCTGGGCCGAGCACATGCACCAGCACCAGGTCCGGCTCACCGCCCGCGACCAGGAGATCGAACAGACCGTCGCCCACTGGTCGGCCGGCGCCGAAACCGTCGCCCACCTGGTCGCCGTCGAGCCTGGTTAGACCAGCCGGGCGTCGACCCCATAGGATGGGCGCCATGTCGCTGTTCCTCGATATCCTCCTTGTGATCACCAGCGTCCTGTTGGTGCTGCTGGTGCTGCTGCACCGCGCCAAGGGTGGCGGCTTGTCCAGCCTGTTCGGTGGCGGCGTGCAGTCGAGCCTGTCCGGCTCCACCGTCGTCGAGAAGAACCTCGACCGCATCACCATCTTCGTCGGCATCGTGTGGCTGATCGCGATCCTCGGCATCGGCCTGGAGATCAAGTTCGCCTGAGTCGCTGGGCCGCCGCTTCGATAGCCGATTCGCTGAGCAGGACGGTGTCGGCGGCGGGGCCGAGGGGGACGAAGCTGTCCTCGCTCGTGACGCGGGCGAGGGTGCCGGGGAAGCCCGCGTCGATGAGTGCCGCGAAGACCGACTCGGACACGCCGCCGGTGCGCCGGGTTTCGTCGGCGACGAGCACGTGGCCGGTGGCCTCGGCGTGATGGAGCAGGTCGGCGACCGGGAGCGGGTTGAGCCAGCGTAGGTCGAGCACCCTGGCGTGGATGCCCTGGGCCGCCAGGCGGTCCGCGGTGCGCAGGCACATCGGCACCCCGTTGCCGAAGGTGACGAGGGTGAGATCGGTGCCGTCGCCGTAGACACGGGCGCTGCCGATCGGGACGTGTTCGGAAGTCGGTGGGGCGAGCCAGGATTCGTCGCCGGGATGAAGATCTCTGGTGTGGTACAGCGCGATCGGCTCGACGAACAGGCAGACGCGTCCGTCGACCCGGGCGGCGGAAACGCAGGTGCGCAGCATCGCCGCGGCGTCGTCGGCGCGGGCGGGAACCGCCACGACGACGCCGGGGATATCGCGCAGCGCCGCCAGGGAATCGTCGTTGTGGAAGTGGCCGCCGAAGCCCTTCTGATACGCGAGCCCGGCGATGCGCACCACCATCGGATTGCGGTACTGGCCGTTGGAGAAGAACGACAGCGTCGCCGCCTCACCACGGATCTGGTCGGCGGCATTGTGGACGTAGGCCAGGTACTGGATCTCCGGGATCGGAACGAATCCGGCCAGCCCCGTCCCCAGGGCGGTGCCGAGGACGGCCTGCTCGTCGAGCAGGGTGTCGAACACCCGCCGCGCCCCGAATCGCTTCCGCAGCCCCTTCGTGACGCCGTAGACGCCGCCCTTGCGCGCCACGTCCTCACCGAAGACCAGCACGTCGTCGTCGCGGGCGAGCAGTTCGCCCAGCGTGTGATTGATCGCCTGGGCCAATGTCATCGGCAGAGGCCGGGCGGGGGCGGTGGAAACGCGCTGCGACCCGGTGTTCTCGGTTGCGCCGCTGCTCTGGCCGCGATCAGCACCTCGACCGTAGGCGCGACCACGCACGCCGACCGGCTCAACGCGGTCGGCTGCGCGGCTCTCGACATCGCTGCGAATCGCGTCGGGGCTGGACGGGGCGAGGGGAGCCGTCACCGCCGCCGCGGAGTCGAGCCGGGCCTCGCGGAGCACCTCGTCGGCCGTGTCGCGGACCCTGGCGCCGATGCGCTCGTAGCGGTCGAGCAGGTCGACGGCATCGGCGATGCCGGCGCCGAGGAGAAAGCGGGCGGTGCCGAGCAGGGGATCGCGAGCCAGGTCGGCGGCGAGTTCGGCCGGGCCACGGTAGGCCGCCTCGACATCGGATCCCGCGTGCCCGCCGAGGCGAACGGTGCGCAGGTGCAAGAAGACCGGTACGCGCCACGTCCGCGCGAGGTCCACCGCGTCCTCGGCGACGCCGAGGGCATCCGGGAGATCGCAGCCGTCGGCGGCGAGGTAGGTGAGCCCGGGCCGCGGGCCGTAGGAACGTTCGATCCAATCCGGCGGTGTCGGCACACTGATGCCGATCCCGTTGTCCTCGCAGACGAGCACGAGCGGCATCGGCACACCCTGATGCGCGGCGTGCACCGCCGCATTGATCGCCCCCGTCGCGGTGGAATGATTGGCCGAGGCGTCACCGAAGCTGCACACCACGACCGCGTCGGCGGGCCATGGACACGGAATGCCCAGCCGCGCAGCGCGATCCAGCGCGAAGGCCAGCCCGACCGCGCGTGGCAGCTGGGACGCGATCGTCGAGGTCTGCGGGATGATCGAGGCCTGCTTGCTCCCGAACACCTTGTGCCTGCCACCGGAAATCGGGTCGGCGGCCGCCGCGACAACCCCGAGCAGTACATCCCGGATCGGGTCGGCTCCCGGAATCTGCCTGCACCGCTGGACGAAGAACGCCCCCGACCGGTAGTGCAGCAGCGCCGGATCGTCGACCCGCAGCGCGGCCGCCACCGCCGCATTGCCCTCGTGCCCCGAGGATCCGATGCTGTAGAACCCCTGCCGGGCGGCGCCGAGCCGCCGCGCCGCCAGATCGAGATGCCTGCTGGTGACTTGGGATTCGAACAGCTCCAGCCCCCGCGCGGCATCGATCGCGCCGACGGCATCGCACCGGTCAGCCGCGGTGAGACCGGCCAGCGCGGCCCGAAATGCCGCGTCCAGGTCGAGCGAGCTCCTCGCCACTTCGCCCATCGCACCCACTCCTCGCCCGCAGTCGAGTCGACGTCCGATCCCGTCGGCATGCCAGGAATCCGATGCTAGGCGCTCGCACGCTCCGGCCCGCCACATTGGACCGATATCGACCGGCGGATGTCGAAGAGCGACCGGAGCCTCGGCTGGTACGTGCACTGAGCGGGCGGCGGTGCGGGCAGTCGGCCGGGCGAGCGACCACAGCAGCGCGGGCAGTACCGCGCGGCCTGCATCGCCTCGTCCCTCGACCACAACATCCGGCCCTGACGTCGGTCAGCTGATGGCACGCGCCGGATCCGGTACGACGCGCTGTGCGGTGACACCGGCCGAACTCGGCCGGGCGTGTGCGGCGATCGTTCCGGACCGCATGTTTCCGAAAGCGCACCGCCGGTCACCCCTGGCACCGTAGTGCTACCCGCTGATTCAGCGGCCGGTGAACAGCACGACGAGACGCCCGGAGGACCATCATGCGAGGCCGAATTCCCCTGCGAATGCGGATACTGGCCGCACTCAAGCCCGAACCGGACTGGGACACGATCACCCCGGCCGAGGTCATCGAACTGCGCGCCGCGCAAGCGCGCACGCTGGGATCCTCACTCGGCGCCTTCGTCCTCGGCAAGCCCGACCCCGGCGCGCGGATCACGACGCATGCCCTCGAGCTCCCCGGTCGCACCCTCGACGTGCGGATCTATCAGCCGACAAGCGGCAGGTCCGGACTGCCGCTGATCGTCGCCTTCCACGGTGGCGGCCTCATCGGCGGTGTTCCGGCCCAAGACGATTGGCTGCTCAGCCATCTGGCCGCGCACACCCCGGCAGTGGTCGCCTCCGTGGATTACCGCCTGGCGCCGGAACATCCGGTGCCGGAACCCGTCCACGACGCCTACGACGCGGTGCCTCGCCTGGTCGAGCAGGCCACGCGATGGGGCGCCGATCCGGGCCGCCTCGCCCTGCTCGGCGCCAGCGCGGGCGCCACGCTGGCGGCCCTCACCGCGATCAGGGCCGTGGAACTCGGGCTGCCGGTGCGCAGCCAAGTCCTGATCAATCCGCAGCTCGACTGGACCGAGGCCGTGTTCCGGTATCCCTCGTTCACCGAGAACGCCGATGCCCCGACCGCGTCGCCCGCCAATTGCCGTGCGGTCCAACGGATCGCGCTACCCCCGTCCTTCGATGCCAGGACGATCTCGCCGCTGTACGCCGAGGATCTCACCGACGTCGCCCCCGCCCTCATCGTGTCGGCCGGTCTCGACACCCTCGAGGACCAGTCGCCCGCCTACGCCGACCGGCTGCGCGCAGCAGGCGTCGAGGCGACACTGACCCGCTATGCCGAAGCGACCCACGCCTTCCTGAGCATGCCCCGGCTCGTCCCCGCGGCCCGGCCGGCTCGCGAGGAAATCCTCGCCCACCTGCGCAGCCGCCTGCCGGAGCGCGCAAGTACACCACGCTGACCTGGGCGTGGGCGACGTCGAGTTATCGGGTGGATCTCTGCGTCGCGAACGCGGCAAGCCGCCAGCACCGCGCTATCGCCTGGGGCCGGGGTTGCCCTATCGCCCGGGAGCGGGGCTGCGCGGTCGCCCGGGGGTTGGGGCTGCGCTATCGCCCGGGAGCCGGGGCCACGCTAGCGCTCGGAAGCCGGTGCCTGGGTCTGCTCGCGCGGCGCAACCCACAGCGCCTCGGCGAGGGCGCACAGTTCGCCGCCGCGCGTGGAAAGGGACACGCCCACTGTGTATTTGCGGCCTTCGCTGCGGATCGCCCAGGCATGGGAGATGTACTCCGCGCCCGCCAGGACCGGCTGTACCTGGGTGGCGGTGAGGGCCGCGGTGACCGCTCCGCGGGCCATTCCCTGGAACACCCAGGCGGCGATACCACCGGGGCAGTCGAGGGCAGCCCAGACGATCTCCGGTGGCAGTTCCCCGTTGTGGTCCGCGAGGCCCTGATCCGGAGTCCACGCAGCGGCGATGACCGGACGGTCCGGCACCGGCCAGGGGAACAGGCGCAGGCCGTGGCCGGGCGCGCACTCGATACCGCAGCCGAAACAGTCGGTGACCGGCCGTTTCGGGCTCGCGAGCGCGGCTTCGGCGGCGCGCTTCGCCGCCGACCAGGAGGGGCCGGGCGGCGCGGTGATGCCGAGTGTGGCGGGGGCGGCCTGTGCCAGCAGCGTGCCGTCCGCGTCGGTCAGGGTCGCGTGTCCGGGTTCGGCGGCGGGAAGGGCGAGCGGGGTGTCGATCGGGACCGCGCGGCGGAAATCGACGCGCACGGTGTCGGCCGTGGATCGGCGGGCCAGCATTCCGGCGACATATCCGCCGAACGCCACCTGCGGATAGCCGTGCACATGGCCGGGAATCGTCACCGTCTCGGTCTGGATCATGCTGGTGGTCACCCTTTCGGCCGGTACAACACCCTCGACGATATCGATGGGCCGGGGGAGGCCGCCGCGAGGGGCCCGGCATGCGCAAGGGCCGGACCCGTCCGGGCCCGGCCCTTGCGCCGGACGACTATTCCTCGTCGAGCAGCAGGTCGGCGGCGGCCGCCTCGTCGACGACCCAGGTGGTCGACTCGATGCCGACGGCGCCCGCCGAGGGGACATCGTCGGGGGAGGCACCGTTGACGGCGGCGGCGACCGCGGCGGCCTTGGCGGTGCCGCTGACCACGAGCATCACGTGGCGCGAACGGTGGATCGCCGGGAGGGTCAGGCTGACCCGGGTCGGCGGCGGCTTCGGGCAATCATGCACGGCGACAACGTAATCGTGCTGTTCCCGGATGGCGGGGGAGTGGGGGAACAGCGAGTCGATGTGGCCTTCGGGGCCCATGCCGAGAACGGTCAGGTCGATCTCGCCGCGCTCGTCGAGCTCGGTGTGGATCGCCTGGGCATAGGCGGCGGCCGCTGCCTCCGGGGAGCCGTAGGTGCCATCCGAGGGCGCGATGGGGAACACGTGGGCCGGGTCGAGCGGGACGAAGTCGAGCAGCGCCTTCCTGGCCTGCAGTTCGTTGCGATCCGGGTCGTCCGCGGGAACGAAACGCTCATCGCCCCAGTAGACGTAGAGCTTGGACCAGTCGATGGCGCCCGGGTTCTGCCTGACCCGCTCGAGCAGGCGGATGCCGTCGCTGCCGCCGGTCAGCGACACCGAGGCGGTGCCGCGTTCGGCCTGGGCCGCGACGATCACGTCGACGAATCGTTCGGCGGCGGCATCGGCCAGACCGTCGGCGTCGTCGTGGACCTCGACGGTATTGGCCGGGAATTCGGCACCGAGCTCGTCGTGCACGTCGATGTGGTCACTCATAGGTCACCTTCTCGATTCCGGCGAGCGCCTCGGCGTAGATCTCGTCGGCATCGAGCCGGCGCAGTTCCTCGGCGAGGCAGTCGCGAGTTTCCCGGCGCGCCAGCGCGATGCGCTGATCGGGTTCACCGGTGCGGGTCAGCGTTGCTGTTCTTCCTAGTTGCGGGCGGCTGATGGCGATCGAATCCGTGCCGCGGTGCAGTTCCACCCGCAGCTCACCCGTCCTGCGGACGACGGGACAACTCAGGCGTGAGGCCAGCCAGCCCGCGAGCGTGTCCAGGGCGGGCTCGCTGGCCAGCCCGGACACGGTCACCGAGGTGACCGGCTCGAACGGCGGCTCGTCCAGCGCCGCGGCCAGCAGCGCGCGCCAGTAGGTGATGCGGCTCCACGCCAGATCGGTGTCGCCGATCGCGTAGGAGTTGCGGCGCTTCTTGATGGCGGCCTGCGGATCGGGCGCGAAGGTGGCGTCGGTGATCCGGCGCTTGGCCAGCTTGCCCACCGAGTCCAGCGACGGGAACTCCGGGGCGCCACGCGGCCACCACGCCACCACGGGGGTGTCGGGCAGCAGGAACGGCGTGACGACGCTGCTCTCGTGGTTCACCAGCGGACCCTGCAACCGCAGCACGATCACCTCGGCCGCACCGGCGTCGCCGCCGACCCGGATCTGGGCGTCGAGGCGGGTGTCGGCGTCGCGGTCGCCGCGGGCCAGCACGATCACGCGACACGGGTGTTCGCGGCTGGCGTCGTTGGCGGCGTCGATCGCGTCCTCGGCCTCGGAGGAATCCAAGGTGCACACCACCAGGGTGAGCACCCGGCCCTGGGTGATGACGCCGTTGGTCTCGCGCAACTGCACCATGCGCTTGCCGACCTCGACGGTGGTGGTGTCGGGCATGTCGACGATCACGGGCGCCGCCATTCCCGCCCGCTGCGCGCGAGCATCTGATCGGCCGAGGTGGGACCCCAGGTGCCCGCCTCGTAGGGTTCGGGCTTGCCCTCGGCCGCCCAGTGCTCGAGCACGGGATCGAGGATGCGCCAGGACAATTCGACCTCCGCGTTGACCGGGAACAGCGAGGGCACGCCGAGCAGCACGTCCAGGATGAGCCGCTCGTAGGCCTCGGGGGAGGACTCGGTGAACGCCTCGCCGTAGCTGAAGTCCATGTTCACATCGCGCACTTCCATGCCCGAGCCCGGCACCTTGGAACCGAAGCGCAGGGTGATGCCCTCGTCCGGCTGCACCCGGATGACCAGCGCGTTCTGCCCGAGCTCCTCGGTCATGGTCTGATCGAACGGCAGGTGCGGCGCGCGTTTGAAGATCACCGCGATCTCGGTCACCCTGCGGCCGAGGCGTTTTCCGGTGCGCAGGTAGAACGGGACACCGGCCCAGCGGCGGTTCTCCACATGCAGGGTGATCGCGGCGTAGGTCTCGGTCCGCGACTGCGGGTCGAAACCGTCCTCCTCGTGCAGGCCGACCACCTGCTCGCTGCCCTGCCAGCCTTCGGTGTACTGGCCGCGCGCGGTCGTCTCGTCCAGCGGCGCAACGAGTTTGGTGGCCGAGAGCGCCTTGATCTTCTCGGTGGTCAGCTGCTCCGGCTCGAAGGAGGTCGGCTCCTCCATCGCGGTCAGTGCCAGCAGCTGCAGCAGATGGTTCTGGATGACGTCACGCGCGGCGCCGATCCCGTCGTAATACCCCGCGCGCCCGCCGAGACCGATGTCCTCGGCCATGGTGATCTGCACGCTGTCGACGTAGTTGGCGTTCCACAGCGGCTCGAACAACTCGTTGGCGAAGCGCAGCGCCAGGATGTTCTGCACCGTCTCCTTGCCGAGGTAGTGATCGATGCGGAAGACCTGCTCCTCCGGGAAGACCCGGTTGACCAGCGCGTTGAGTTCCTTGGCGCTGGCCAGGTCGTGCCCGAAGGGCTTCTCGATCACCACCCGCCGCCACGGCAGGTAGCCGTCGGCGTCGGTGCCGGCCGGCTGGGCCAGCTTGTGCTCGGAGAGCTGGTCGAGCACCACCGGGAACATGTTCGGCGGAATCGACAGGTAGAAGGCGTAATTGCCGCTGGTGCCGCGGGTCGCGTCCAGGGTGCGCAGCGTGTCGGCGAGCGTCGCGAAGGCAGCGTCGTCGTCGAAACTGCCCTGGACGAACCGCAGCCCCTCGGCCAGGTGGTCCCAGACCTCCTGGCGAAAGGGTGTGCGTGCGTGCTGCTTCACCGCGTCCAGGACGACGGCGGCGAAGTCTTCGTCGGCGTAATCACGCCGGGCGAACCCGACCAGGGCGAAACCAGGGGGCAACAGCCCCTGGTTCGCCAGGTCGTAGATGGCCGGCATCAGCTTCTTGCGGGACAGATCTCCGGTGACACCGAAGATCACCATGCAGCAGGGCCCCGCGATGAAGGGAACCCGTTTGTCTCGTTCGTCGCGCAGCGGGTTGCGCCACAGCCCCGCCGCCCGATCCGTCGATGCTGTGCCGGCCATCGGGTCAGTTGCCCCCCGCCGCCGCGGTGCGCAGTTCGCCGGTGGTGGCGTCGAGCAGTTCGTTCCACGCCGACTCGAACTTGTCGACGCCCTCGCGCTCGAGCAGCGCGAACACATCGTCGAGGTCGATGCCGACCGCCGCCAGGTCGGCGAAGACCTGCGCGGCCTCGGCGGCCCGGCCGCTGAGGGTGTCGCCGAGGACCTCGCCGTGATCGGCGAAGGCCTGCAACGTCTTCTCCGGCAGGGTGTTCACCGTGTTCGGGCCCACCAGCTCGGTGACGTACAGGGTGTCGGAGTAGTCCGGGTTCTTCACCCCGGTCGACGCCCACAGCGGACGCTGGCGGTTACCGCCCTGCGCGGCCAGGTGGTTGTAGGTGGAAGTGTGCGCCCCACCGTCGAACACGTCCTGGTACTCGGCGTAGGCCAGCCGGGCGTTGGCCACACCCGCCTTGCCACGCAGCGCGAGCGCCTCCGGGGTGCCGATCGCGTCCAGGCGCTTGTCGATCTCGGTGTCCACGCGGGAGACGAAGAACGAAGCGACGGAATGGATCTTGGCCAGGTCGTGGCCGCCGATCTGGGCGTTGCGCAGACCGTCGAGGTAGGCGCCCATCACCGCGCGGTAGCGCGGCACCGAGAAGATCAGCGTCACGTTCACGCTGATGCCCTCGCCGATCACCGAGGTGATGGCGGGCAGGCCCGCCTCGGTGGCCGGGATCTTGATGAACAGGTTCTTGCGGTCGACGATCTTCCACAGCTCGATCGCCTGGGCGACCGTCTTGTCTGCGTCGAAGGCGAAACGCGGGTCGACCTCGATCGACACGCGGCCGTCCACGCCACCGGTGGCCTCGAACACCGGGGCGAGCACATCGCAGGCGGCGCGCACGTCGTCGGTGGTCATGGTGCGGATCGCGGCGTCGGCGTCGGCGCCCTGGGCGGCAAGCTCTTTGAGCTGACCGTCGTAGTCGTGGCCCTTGCTCAGGGCGGCCTGGAAGATGCTCGGGTTCGTGGTGACACCGACGACGCTGCGGGTCGCGACCAGGTCGGCGAGATTGCCGGACTTGATCCGATCACGGGACAGATCGTCGAGCCACACCGAGACCCCCGCGGCCGAGAGCGCGGCGAGATTCTCGTTCTGTGCCATTGGTTTTACCCCTTCACCTTGTCGGTCGAACGCAGTGCGGCGGCGACGACGGCATCGGCGGTGATACCGAATTCGCGGAACAGGGTCTTGAAGTCGGCCGAGGCACCGAAGTGATCGATGCCGACGACCTCACCCGCGTCACCGACGAACCGGTGCCACGGCATCGCGATACCGGCCTCGACGGCCACCCGGGCGCGCACCGAAGGCGGCAGCACCTCGTCGCGGTAGCCCTGGTCCTGCGCGTCGAACCATTCCACACACGGCATCGAGACCACGCGGGTCGGGATGCCCTGCTCCTCCAGCGTAGTGCGCGCGGCGACCGCGAGCTGGAGCTCGGAACCGGTGCCGATCAGGATGACCTGCGGGGTACCCGTCGAGGCCTCCGCCAGCACGTAGCCGCCCTTCTTGACACCCTCGTAGCTGGTGCCTTCGAGGGTCGGGATGTCCTGGCGGGTCAGCGCCAGCGCGGACGGGCCGTCCTGGTGCGGGGGGTCGAAGGTCGCGAAGTGCGAGATGTGCTCGTCGGAATCGCGCTCGAGGATGGTGCGCCAGGCGTGCACGGTCTCGTTGGCGTCGCCGGGGCGCACGACATTGAGGCCGGGGATCGCGCGCAGCGCGGCCAGGTGCTCGACCGGCTGGTGGGTCGGGCCGTCCTCGCCGAGACCGATGGAGTCGTGGGTCCAGACGTAGATGGCGGGCACCCGCATCAGCGCGGCCAGGCGAACGGCCGGGCGCATGTAGTCGGAGAACACCAGGAAGGTGCCACCGTACGGGCGGGTCGGGCCGTGCAGCGCGATGCCGTTGAGGATCGAGCCCATCGCGTGCTCACGGATACCGAAGTGCAGGGTGCGGCCGTAGGGCTGCGCCTTCCACATGCCGGTCGAGATCGACTCGGGGCCGAAGCTCGGCTGGTTGGGCATGGTGGTGTTGTTGGACTCGGCCAGGTCGGCCGAGCCGCCCCACAGCTCGGGCAGCTCGTCGGCGACGGACGCCAGGAACTTGCCGGAGGCCTTGCGGGTGGCCATGCCCTTCGGGTCGGTCTCGAAGGTCGGCAGCGCCTCGACCCAGCCCTTGGGCAGCGAGCGGGTCTGCAGGCGGTCGAACAGCGCCTTGTTCGACGGGTTCGTCTCGGCCCACTTGTCGAAGTCCAGCTGCCACTTCGCCTTGGCCTCGGTACCGCGGGCCAGGGCCTTACGGGTGTGCTCGATGACGGCCGGATCGACGTCGAAGGACTTCTCGGGATCGAAACCGAGCGCCTTCTTGACCGCGGCGACCTCGTCGGCGCCCAGCGCGGCGCCGTGCACGCCGCCGGTGTTCATCTTGTTCGGCGCGGGGAAGCCGATGATGGTGCGCAGGATGATGATCGACGGCTTGTCGGTCTCGGCCTTGGCCGCCTCGATGGCCGCCTCGATCGCCACGACGTCCTCGCCGCCCTCGACGATCTGCACATGCCAGCCGTAGGCCTCGTAGCGCTTGGCCACGTCCTCGGTGAAGGCGATGTCGGTGTCGTCCTCGATGGAGATCTCGTTGTCGTCGTAGATCACCACGAGGTTGCCCAGCTGCTGGGTGCCCGCGATCGAGGAGGCCTCGGCGGTGACGCCCTCCTGCAGGTCGCCGTCGGAGGCGATGGTGTAGATGAAGTGGTCGAACGGGCTGGTGCCCGGCGCCGCTTCCGGATCGAACAGGCCGCGCTCACGACGGGCGGCCATCGCCATGCCGACCGCCGACGCCAGGCCCTGACCCAGCGGGCCGGTGGTGATCTCGACGCCGTCGGTGTGCCGGAACTCGGGGTGGCCCGGGGTCAGCGAACCCCACTGGCGCAGGTGCTCGAGGTCGGTCAGCTCCAGGCCGAAACCGGCCAGGTAGAGCTGGATGTAGAGGGTGAGGCTGGAATGCCCACAGGACAGCACGAACCGGTCGCGACCGACCCAGCGCGGTTCCGCGGGGTCATGGCGCATCGTGCGCTGGAAGAGGGTGTAGGCGACCGGCGCGAGGCTCATCGCGGTACCGGGGTGGCCGTTGCCCGCCTTCTGCACGGCATCGGCGGCGAGGACGCGGGCGGTATCGACGGCCTTGGTGTCGAGGTCCGTCCAGTCGCTGGGGTAGTTCCGCTGAGTGAGGGCGCGAATGTCGTCTGTGACTGACACGACCGTGGTTCTCCTGACCTGAGGTTTCGTCGACGGCGATACATGGCAGCTGCGATGTGTCTCGAACGGATCGCACGCGGCCGGGGGGTGCGTACCGATGTACATCCATACCCTAGTGGTGATGCTCGGTGGGACCGGCGCGAACCCTGGTTGTGAGTGTAGTGCGGACCTGGGCGTCGTCTCCGGGTGTGGGCGGCATCGATCCGCACGGCAGGTGGTGACGCCGCCGCGGTGCCGTTCACCTGCATGTCGATGCCGGTTCACCGCGGCGTGGGGCCTGGCGACGGCCGTGTGAGCGGCAGTGACCGTGCCCACGGTGGCGGGGGCCTGGCGTGGAGCGGCACCGGCGTGGGTCTACCATCGTCTGTAGTAGTGGCCGCGTCGCAGCCGCGCGCTGCTCGTTCCAATGCCGGATGCGAAGCACAGCGTGCGAGGAGAAACAGTGCGGATCGATCCCCAGCCGGGTAGTAGCGGTGCGCACAATTCCTCGACGGCACTGGCCGATCGCCTCACCGGGGACGGTCTCGTCTCCAAGGTCCTGCGCAAGCCGCTCGCCTACATCGCGCTCACCAAGCCGCGTGTCATCGAGCTGTTGCTCGTGGCCACCATCCCGACGATGTTGCTGGCCGACCGCGGCACCGTCGACATCCGGCTGATCCTGGTCACCCTGTTCGGTGGCTGGATGGGCGCGGCCAGCGCCAACACCCTCAACTGTGTCGCCGACGCCGACATCGACAAGGTGATGAAGCGGACCGCCCGGCGCCCGCTCGCCCGCGACGCGGTGCCCACCTCGCACGCGTTCGTCTTCGGCGTCACCCTCGGCGTGATCTCCTTCGCCTGGCTGTGGTGGCAGGCCAACCTGCTCAGCGGCCTGCTCGTCGTGGCCACGATCCTGTTCTACGTCTTCGTCTACACCAAGGGCCTCAAGCGCCGGACCTCGCAGAACGTGGTGTGGGGCGGCGCCGCCGGCTGCATGCCCGCCCTCGTCGGCTGGTCTGCGGTCACCGGGAACATCGGCTGGCCCGCGATCGTGCTGTTCGCGGTCATCTTCTTCTGGACGCCGCCGCATACCTGGGCGCTGGCCATGCGCTACAAGGAGGACTACCGGGCGGCCGGGGTGCCGATGCTGCCGGTGGTCGCGACCGAGCAGGTTGTCACCAAGCAGATCGTCATCTACACCTGGCTGACGGTGCTGGCCACGCTGGCTCTGGTCCCCGCGACCGGCGTCATCTACGCAGCCGTCGCGCTGGTGGCCGGTGCTTGGTTCCTGCTGATGGCGCATCAGCTCTATGCCGGGGTGCGGCGGGGTGAGTCGGTGAAGCCGCTGCGGTTGTTCCTTCAATCGAACAACTACCTGGCGGTGGTGTTCTGTGGTCTGGCTGTCGACTCGGTGCTCGGGTGGACCACGCTCGGTAGCCTCGTCGGGCTCTGATACTTCTCGAACCAACGCCGATGGCCGGGCAGAGATGCCCGGCCATCGGCGTATTCGTCTCGGTGCTGCCCCGCTGACTGGCGGCGGCAGGGTCTACCAACGGCGGGCGAGATGGCCGTCCGGACGGATCAGGATGTGGGTGCCGGGAGTGGCCGCGTAGGCGGTGAACGCGTGACCGTCGGTGTCGACGAGTGCTGTGGACGCGAGCTGGTCGGCGACGTCGGGGTGGGCCGGGGCATCGGCGTGACGGATCTCGACCGTGCGCACGGCGGGATCGTCGACGGGCGCGCGGTCCGCCGACGCGAAACGAAGCAAGGTGGCGTGCGGGCCGCGAAAGAGGTCGAACAGGCGGATCGGGCGGCCGGATTCGTCGTGCAGCGGAGCATCCGGTGCGCGGTCGCCCGCGACGAGCGGACCCTGCTCGGTGGGGGAGCGGTAGGTGATGCCGAGCTGGCGGGTCTCGGGGCCGCGGTGCATCGCGTCCTCGTCGCCGTCGACGAGTTTGTCGAGGAGTTCGGTGCTCAGACCGAGGACGCGGGCCGCGACCGTGCGGCGTTCGGGTTCGTAGGTGTCGAGCGGGGCGGTATCGCCGTCGAGGGCGGCCGCCAGCTTCCAGCCGAGGTTGTAGGCGTCCTGGACACCGGTGTTGAGGCCCTGTCCGCCGGTCGGCGGGTGGACGTGGGCGGCATCGCCCGCGAGCAGCACCCGGCCGTCGCGGAAGCGCTCGGCGAGACGAATGTTGGGGCGCCACACCGTGACCCACGACAGCTCGCTCAGGGTCAGGCCCAGCGCCGGAGCGTGGCGGTCGGCGAGACCCTGCAGGGTGGCCGAGTCGGGGGACTGACCCTCGGCCAGTGGCGCGGCGAACTGGAAGCGACGTCCACCCGGCAGCGGTGACAGCGTGAAGCCGTCCATCGGCTGGTCGGCCGCGCCGGCGAACCAGTAGCCGAACTCGTGGTCGATGGCGTCGACGCGGACATCACCGAGCAGCATCCTGATCGAGTCGTCGGTGCTGCCCTCGAATGCGATCCCCAGACCCTTGCGCACTGTGCTCGCGCCGCCGTCGGCGCCGACCAGGTAGCTCGCGTGGACCGTCTCGTGGACGCCGTCGCGCAGCAGTGTCGCGGTGACGCCCGTGTCGTCGTGTGTGAAATCGACCAGCGCCGTACCGAATTCGACCTGTCCACCCAGCTCGGCCAGCCGCGCTCGCAGGATCGCCTCGGTGTCGGATTGGCCGAGCACCCACCCGTTCGGATACGGCACGTCCGGTGTCGGTGCGACCGGTTCCGCCATGCGGCGCTCGCCGACGAACGCACCCGCGAAGTACACATGCATCGCCGGCAGGTCGCGCCCGGCGGACAGCACCGCGCCGAGGACGCCGAGATCCTCGAACACCTCCAGCGTGCGCGGCTGGATGCCGTCGCCACGCGACCCCTGGAAGGGTGTCTCGGCTCGGTCGACGAGCCGGACCGCGATCCCGCGCCGCGCGAGATCGATGGCGAGGGTGAGACCGGTCGGGCCTGCACCGGCGACAAGTACCTGGTCGGACATGAGAACTGCCTCCTGCGATGAGAACTGAATCAATATTCAGTGAATATGAATTCAGTTTCAGTGTTGGTACCGTGCTTGTCAAGGAGGTGGCTTCCGGTGGCAGGCAGCAGGCGCGAGAAATCCGCGGAGACCGAGCAGGCGCTCAAGGACGCCGCCCGCCAGGTCTTCGCCGAACACGGCTACCTGAACGCCAAGATCACCGACATCACCGCCGCCGCGGGCCGGGCCGCGGGCTCGTTCTACAACCACTTCGCGAGCAAAGAGGAACTGCTGCAAGCATTGCTGGCCGATATAGCCGTAGCGGGCGACGAACGCGCCGCCGATCCCGAGCACAACGGCGACTTCACCGATCCGGCCGCGGTGCGCTACCACGTGCGCGGTTACTGGACCTTCGCCCGCGACAACGCCTCGGTACTGCGGGCCATGGGCCAGGCCGCACAGGTCAGCCCCGAATTCGCCCGGATCATCGCGAGTTTCGGCACGGCGCAGCGCGCCGATATCGCCGACCACGTTTCCGATTTCCCCGAGCGCGGGCTGCACCTGCCCGGCACCGTCGATGCCAGCCTGGCGATGATGTTCGCCGCGGTCGACGGGACGCTGCGCATGGTCGAGGACGGGTCGGTGACGTTGACCGACGAGGAGGCGATCGAGTCGATCACGCGATTCGTCTACCGGGGGCTCACCGGTCGCGATTATTGACCGCGGTCAGCGGTCGGTCGGGTCACGCGGGAGCAGGGTGCCGAGGGGGCCGAGATCGATGTTGAGCTCTTCCGGGGTGAGGCCGAAGTGGTCACGTAATTCGTCCATGCGTTGTTCGAGCAGCATCAGGGTGGTGCCGATCCGTTCGATCTGGGTGTCGGTGAGGTCGCCTGCGTCGACGCGGCGCAACGCTTGCCGCTCCATCAGTTGCCGCAGCAGTTCCACCAGCGTGAGGACGAGGGTGACCAGCCCGCGCTCGACGGATTCCGGTTCGGTGTCGATACGCGGTGGGATGCCGCCGAATTCAGTCATCGCCGGGCGGTTCCAGCACACCGCGCACCGCGGACCCGGCCGGCGTCGAGAGCGTGCTGATCGAGGAGATGAGGGCTCGCAACGAGATCTGGACGAGGTCGACGTCGGCGATGGCGAGTGTGACGTCGCCGGAAATCACCACGCCACCGGCCAGCACCCGATCCAGCAGGTCGACCAGCGCGACGCGGCGCTCGTCGTCGACGGTGCGGTCGACCTGGCTCATGCCGGCTCTCGTTCTACGCCTGCGAACGAATACGGCGGCCACGGGCCGGTGAGTTCGAGCCGGATGCCGGGGAATTCGGAGCCGAGCATCGTGACGGTCGCGGTGAAGTCGTCGATGCGATCGTCGTCCACGAGGTATGTCCCGTTGAGCACCATCCAGTCCCGGCGCCCACTCAGCGCTGGATCGGTCAGCGCCTGCAGTCGTCCTGCCGCGGCGTGGCGAACCAAGCGTGTGTGGATCTCCGCGGCGCGCGCTGCCGCGTCGCGTTCGACGGTCTCCTGTGCGGACAGTTGCGCGCGACGCCGGGCCAGATACGCGGTCCCCGCCCCCGTCGCGCCGCCTTCGTTCGCGGCCCTGGCTTCGGCCACGGCAGCGGTCAGGGCAGCGCGATCGCCGCCTTCGTTCGCGGCCCTGGCTTCGGCCACGGCAGCGGTCAGGGCAGCGCGATCGCCGTAGGCTTTCACGCCCCACTCGGTGCGGCCGCTCACCAGGGCCAGAGCCGCACCGAACTCAGCTCGCCGTTCGTCGAGCAGCTCGCGCACTCGGTCGTCGTCGCTGAAGACGGTGGCCAGGCGCAGCGGGAGGGCCGGACCTCGGCGCACCACGGTCGACACGACGGCGTCGTGCGTGCGGGCTGTCGCCGCCAGCCAGTCGAGATCCTCCAAGTGCCCGCGTAGTGGCTGCTCCCCGAAAACCTCCAGCGGCACCGAGCCTACGACCGCGGTCAGATCATCCGAGACCACCGTCCGCACCGGCTCGCCCGCGACTCCGGTCAGCTCGTTCAGGTCCGCCACCCCGTCGCGGCTGGACGTCACCGCGTACAGCCAGACCCCGAGACCAGGGGTCACGATCGGTGTTCCTTGGGCTCGCGGTCGCGCTCGCTGAGTTGACCGCGTCCGTTCGTCGCCTCCAGCTGGGCGATCCGATCCCGAAGTTCGCGGTTCTCGAGTTCGAGATCCCGATCCTGCCGCTCCAGCGTGCGGGCCTTGCTGTTGAGCCAGGGGTCGGTCTCCCACCAGTCGATGCCGACCGCCTTGGCCGTCTCCAGGGACGCGATCACCAAGCGCAACTTGATCGTGAGCAGTTCGATGTCGAGCAGGTTCACCTGGATGTCGCCGGCGATCACCAAGCCCTTGTCGAGGACCCGCTCCAGGATGTCGGCGAGGTTCGTGGACTGATGCCCGCCCCCGTAGGGCTGCGGGACCGAAGATCCGCCTCCGACCACAGTCATCGCCGCTCGTTTCCGCCGACGTCGGTGTTGCCGCGCCCGAAGCGCTGTGTCCTGCGGTAGGCCAGCAGATTCCCGTCGAGATCGATCTCCTCCTCGTAGAGCGCCAGAATGTCCGCCGAGGAGGGGATGCGGCGATCCTCGAGTACCTCGATCTCCACCAGCCAGCCATCCTCCGTCGGTTCCATCCGGGTGACGCCCTGCACGTGTTTCGACGTCAGTTCGACGAGATGCTCGATCGCTACCGCTGCGGCTTGCGCCGCGCTCAGGGGAGGCTGTTCGTCCGACGCCGAATACACGTCCTCGGAATCGTCGGAAGTAGTCTTGCGGGCCACGCGAGTCACTCCTCTGTCCGGTCGATCGCGGTCAGGTCACTCGTGGAGCCGGTCATACGATCCAGAACCGACTGCTGCGCCTGCTTGTGCTCTTCTTCGGACAGCTGACCGGCCTGCGCCGCGCGATCGATCTGCTCGAGCTCGGCTCGCAGCGCCGCGGGATCATGGAGCTGCTGCTCGACCTGGTCCTGGATCACTTCGCCGAGCCAGATCACGCCGCGAACCGGCGCGAGGGGCAACGTCAATATCGTTGAGAGCAGACCCATGCCTCACCCCTCGGGGGCTCGCTTCGTCACGAAGTCGTAGGCCGCCATCGGTCCGAGCAGAGTCAGCTCCACTCGGCTGTCCCACCGCTCGGCGAGCCGGCGCAACGTATCCTCCAGCTCTTCCTGCCTGGCCAACTCGACCAGCACCGCGATGTGGACGGCGTCCTCCTCATGGCTGGGCTCGCGCTGGTTGACCAGCGGTTCCAGCTTCTCGAGTTCGGAAATTGTGGTGCGAGTATCCTCGGCTCGCTTGGTCTCGATGGCCTGATTGATCAGCTCGCCCAGCGCGATGCGGGCATTGCGGGTGGCGTCCTCCGGTTTGTCGCGGATCTCCTCGCGGAGCCGGGCGGCCTCGGCGTTCTCGTCGAGCAGTTCGCGCAGGATGGTGTCCTCGATGTAGCGCCCCCTGATCACGAACTGCGCCCGGCCCTCGAGTTCCTCCAGCGCGGCGCGGAATTCGTCCTCGTTCGTCGCGAGCAATTCGTTCTCCACCGCCTCCGCGTCGGCCATGACGGCACCGAACCGCAGCGGCAGTACCGGGGCGACGACGGCCGACCCGTCCAGCAGTTCGGCATGGACGGTGAGGTCCTCGGGGGTGCCCAGTGGCCGATCGGATTCGAGCGCGCTGACCAGCGCGGCGATCTCGCCGTGCCGCACCACGGTGACCTCGCCCGGAGGATCGCCGACACCGGTCGCGTTCGGCTCGGGTTCGACGTCGGCGGGCACGATGCCATAGACATACACAGCGGTGGCGTCGGCAGCCATTACTCCTCCCGGCGTCTGGACGACCGGGGCGTTGTCTGGCGCTTGTCCTCGACGTCGCCGAGAAAATCCGAGACCTTCTCGCCGGCCGCTTCCAGAACGCCCTTCGTCTTGTGCTTCGAGGCGCCCTCGGTGACTTCGCCGACGATATCGGTCAGCCCCTTCGGTTCGCTGGTCGAGATCTCCAGCCGGTTGACCGCTTCGGCGAATCGCAGATACGTGTCGACACTGGCCACCACGACGCGCGCGTCGATGGTGACCAGCTCGATGCCGACCAGCGAGACTCGCGCGAACGCGTCGATGACCAGTCCTTTGTCGAGAATCGTGTCTATGACATCGGCAAGGCTGGAGGAGTTCGGCCGCGCCATCGTGCCGGCTCCGCCACCTCCTGCGGGTTCGATGGTCATTCGCTTGCTCCTCGGCTCTCACGCGCCCGGCGGGTCACCGGGCTCTTGCGGCGGGCGGCCGGTCGGCGGCGAGGCGGCTCCGGTTCTTCTTCTTCTTCCTCCTCGTCTTCCTCGTCCACTTCGGTCTCGTCCGGCTCCTCGTCCGCGGGGGTTTCTTCGTCCGCGTGGTCGTCTTCGGTGTTCTCTTCTTCCTCACGCCGCGCGGTCTCGTCGTCTTTGACGACCTCGCTGTCGTGGATCTCGCCGTGCCAGCCGACGATGTCGTCGCTGTGCAGCACGGAGTCGAGCATGACCTGCCGCTGGAAGTGCTTGAGTTCCAGGCGGCACCGGCGACCTGCCGCGCGCCACAGATTGGCGGTCTTCTCGAACACGCCCTGGGGATGGTACTCGAGCACCACGAGGATGCGGGTGAGCCCCGGCGTGAGCTCGTGGAAGGTGACCGCGCCGTCGATGTAGCCTTTGGCGCCCTTGGAACGCCAGACGATCCGCTCGAAGGGCACCTGCTCGAGGATCGTGGATTCCCAGGTGCGTCTGGACCAGAACACCTTGCCGGTCCAGCTGAGCTTCTCGTCGGCGACCTGCTCGACCTGCTCGACCTTCTTCGTGAACTTCGGAAAATCCGCGAACTGGGTCCACTGGTCGTAGGCCAGATCCACCGGAACCCCCACGTCGATGTGTTCGACGATGTTGGTCAGCTTCAGCTTCTTGCCGCCGCCTTTGCCCTTGCCTTTGCCGCCGGTCAACGACTCCTTTGCCGCCTCGAACGATTCGCCGACCGAGTGCCGGAGCTTGCTCATGCTGCCGCTGACGGCCGCTCGCAACGGCGAGGCGCCTTCGGCCAGCTTCTCGACGCCGGTCACCGCAGCCAGCAGATTCCCTCCGTTACCTTCGCCGTACTCGCTCAACCGGCCCGCGGTCTGCGATACCCGGTTCGACAGCCCGGACACCGTGCGTTCGGCCAGGGTTCCGACGAGGTTCTGCACGGATTGCTGCAGCAGGCCCGTCGGGGTGGGACTTTGCGCCGTTTTCCGTGCCGTCGACCCAGCCCGGGTCGCGGCTTTGGTGGCGCGGCCCGCTGTATCGGTGGCCACCTTGCCGACTCCGGCCGTCGCATCGTGCAACGTCTTCGCCATCGCCCTCACCTCCTGGCGCGTCGTACGGGCGCTTCGTCGGGGTCGGAACGGCTACGGCGTCGGACAGCCGAAGCCGGCTTGCGGTCCGCGGACCCGGAGCTACGAGCCGCGGTCCGGGAGCCGGTTTTCCGTCCGCCCGCGGTCCCTGTCCGGCGTGCCCGCGTGCGCGCTGCGGGCTGACCGCTGTCGTCCTCGTCGTGGCTTCGTCCGGAATCGTCTTCGTCCTCGAGGTCCTCGTCCTCGGCCTCGTCGGCGGACGCTTGCTCGTCCTCCCGGGTCGGTTCGTCGTAGTACTCGCCTTCGTCGGAATCCGCTTCCGGTGACTCGTCTCGGCCCTCGTCCAACACGAGCGTCGAGCCCTGCTGCAACCGAGCGTTGAGTGCGTCGATGCGATTGCTCGCGGCGGTGACCGCCGCCGTCCGGACCGCGCCTGCCAACTCGCCGCGAACGGTGTCGGTGAGCCGAGTCAGCTCCGGCGACGATTTGAGCAGCGAAGCTCCGCGTCCCAGCAGCTCCGCGGGGGCACCCGAGGACCGCTTGGCCATCGCCGCACCCGCCAGTGCCAACGCAAAGCGCATTTTGCGCGTGCGGCCGAGCACATACCCGATTCCCACCCCTACCGCAATTCTCGTTCCGCCTTTCATGCTCAACTCCTCGCTGGCTCGACTGCCACGGCACCGACGCGTCCCCATTACGCCGGCTATGACACCGCTATGAGTGGGGTAGATCACATGCATTCCAGCGTATGCCTAGTTACCGAATGGGTCGATGGGTTCTGCCTGCGAAAACCCGCCAAGGTTCGGCATCTGAGCCGTGATCTGGCAACCAGCGAATCCGGGAAATCGAGTGGTATCAGGGGTTGTGCATCAGCTGCTTGGCAAGGCCGAACAGGCGGCTACCGAGCTTGATGACGGGAAGCCCCAGCGGAATCAGAAGGATCGTCGCGCACAACACGGCGCCGAGGACCCACACCACAGCGGCGAGCAACCCGACTACCGTGCCGAGCACAGCGGTCAGGATCCCCACCACCACATTGAGCAGACCCTGTATCGCTCGCATGACAACCTTCCTGCCTCCCCATTCTGCGCTCTTCTCGCTCGATTTTCACTCGACGCGCGCGGGCACAGCCGCCGGAGTTCGGCGAGAACGAGGTGGCCCGGGAAGCTAAGGCAGCAGGACGATGGAGCCGGTGGTCTTGCGTCCGGCCAGATCGCGGTGGGCTTGCGCGGCGTCCGCGAGGGGGTAGGTCGCGCCGATGCGGAAGGTCAGCGTGCCCGCGGCGATGCCATCGAAGACATCGGTTGCGCGCCACAGGAATTCGGCGCGATCGCGAGTGTAGGCGCCCAGGGACGGGCGGGTCAGCCACAGCGACCCCGCGGGGTTGAGGCGCTGCGGGTCGAACGGAGGGACCGCGCCGCTGGCCGCGCCGAACAGGGCCAGGGTGCCGCGCACGCGCAGCGAGGCGAGGCTGGCCTCGAAGGTGCTGGCGCCGACGCCGTCGTAAACCGCGGCGACACCGGCGCCGTCGGTGAGTTCGCGGACCTGGGCGGCCAGGTCGTCGCCGTAGCGCAGGACCTCGCGGGCGCCCGCCTGGCGCGAGAGCTTCTCCTTGTCGTCGGTGGAGACGGTGGTGATCACCCGCGCGCCCTTGGCGGCGGCCATCTGGGTGAGCAGTAGCCCGACGCCGCCCGCGCCCGCGTGGATCAGCACCGGATCGCCGGGTTCGGGGCGGAACACCGATTCGACCAGGTAGTGCGCGGTCATCCCCTGGAGCAGGGCGGCCGCCGCGACGATCGGGTCGACACCCTCGGGTACCTGCACCGCCACGGCCGCGTCGACGGCGACCTTGTCCGCGTAGCTGCCCGGCGCCGCGGCCCAGGCCACCCGGTCACCGACCGCGAACTCGGTGACGTCCGCGCCGACCGCCGCCACGATGCCGGTGCCCTCGGTGCCCGGGATATAAGGAGTCGCCTGCGGATACAGTCCGGTGCGGAAGTAGATGTCGATGTAGTTGACGCCCACGCCCTGGGTGTCGACCAGCAGCTGACCCGGCCCGATCGGCGGATCTGCCACCTCGACGTACCGCAGGACCTCGGGACCACCGTGCTCGGAAACCTGAATCGCGCGCATGAGTCCCCTTTGTACACCCCGTGTTCGACGCCACTCGGGGGTGGACTCGCAACTACCGGCCGGTAAACTCACGGCCATGAGTGCTACCACCGCCGCCCCCGTCGCCGTGAAGGTGCCTGCCGAGGTCGAGAAGTCCGTCGTCAAGTTCGTCGCCGAGCACGGTGGTTCGGGTACGGCCGTGCTGCAGTACATCGGCGAGCAGGGCGTGCGCATCACGCTGGTCGGCGCCGACGGCATCCTCGGTGACCGCATGGTGGCCGACATGGCGACCGCGAAGGCCCTCGTCGAGCGGGTCGACGGCCTCGCCGAGACCGACGAGTGGAACCGCGAACTGGTCTCCGTCGTGACTCCGGCCGCGTCGCACTGGAAGAAGATGGCGGGCTGGGTCGCCAACCAGACCCGCTTCCCGAAGGCGCGCAACTGGAAGCTCTTCGCCGGCGCCTGACTCCGGCAACGACAACAGCCCGCGATCGTCGAGATCGCGGGCTGTTGCTTTTGTCAGGAGATCAGTGCGCCGCGGCCACCGGAGTGGGCGCGTCGACCTGCTCGCGGACACGCAGCGAGGCCCACAGCGCGGCGGTGGCGGCGGTGCACGCCGCAGCGCCGCCGACATGGATGGCGACCAGCGCGGCGGGGACATCGGTGAAGTACTGGACGACGCCGACCAGGGACTGGGACACGACCAGCCCGAGCAGCACGTACAGGCGGACGCGGATCGCCGGGGTGATGCCGACGGCGAACAGGCCGAACGCGAGACCGACCAGCAGCGCCAGATAGCCGACGAGCAACTGCGAGTGCAGGTGCACCAGCGTGACGATCTCGACCTGCAGCCGCGCGACCGGACGTTCGATGCTCTTGTCTCCGGCGTGCGGTCCGGCGGCGGTCACCAGCGTGCCCGCGATCAGCACACCCGCCAGCGCGACACCGCTGAGCGCGGTGAGCCAGCGCAGGGGAGCGGGCACCTGGACGGTGTCGATGCCGTCGTCGGACTGACCGATCTTGGCGTAGAGCACGACCGCCAGCCACACCATCACCATCGAGGCCAGCAGGTGCACGGCCACCGTCCACCACAGCAGCCCGGTGCGCACGGTGATGCCGCCGATGATCGCCTGCACGACGGTGCCGCCGGGCATCAGCCACGCGTAGACGAGCACCTCGCGGCGGCGCCGCGCCCTGACCACGGCGAGCACGATGAGCGCGGCGCACAGCGTCACCGCGAAGGTGAGCAGCCGGTTGCCGAACTCGACGGTCTGATGGATGACCGGCACCTCCGACACCCCCACCGGGGTGAAGCTGCCGGGGAAGCACTGCGGCCAGGTCGGGCAGCCCAGGCCCGACGCGGTGACGCGCACGACGGCGCCGGTCACGGAAATGCCTGCCTGGCTGAGGATCACCGCGAACGCGATGAGCCGCTGCACCCGCAGCGAGGGGAGCGGCAGCCGGTCGACGAGTCCCAGGAAGGCGCGATACAGCACGTCACGATGGTACTGGCCGCGAATTCCCGGCCGATACCAGGGCTACTACAGTGCGTCGTTGATCACTCAGCTGAACCGGAACAGCCGGGTCGCGAGCCACCCGCACACCACGCCCCACACCGCGAGCACCGCGACACCGAACCAGTCGACCGCCCCGGACAGTGCCGCTTCCAGCGCGAACGCCAGCGCGCCGGACGGGACCAGCCGGACGAGCACGGTGACCGCGGTGTGCAGCGAATCGCCGACCAGCACCAGGCTGGCGACGCCGAGCATGATGAACCACAGGACATTGGCCAGCGCCAGCACGACCTCGGCCTTGAGCGTCCCGCCCAGCAGCAGGCCCATGGCCGCGAAGGTCGCGGTGCCGAGCGCGATCACCAGCGCACCGAGCGCGAGCCCGCCGAGGCCGGGCCGCCAGCCCAGTGCGGCGCCGATCGCGCCGAGCAGCATCGCCTGCAGCACCACCACGATCAGTACCGCCGCGCACTTGCCCGCGATCACGCCCCAGCGCGGCAGCGGTGTCGCGCCGAGGCGCTTGAGCGCGCCGTAGCGCCGGTCGAAGCCGACGGCGATGGCCTGGCCGGTGAACGCCGTCGACATCACCGCGGTCATCATGACCATCGGCACCACCTTGTCGACCCGGTGCTCGCCGAGCTCGCCGAACGGCAGCAGGGTGAGCCCGATCAGCAGCGTGATGGGGATGAACATGGTGAGCAGCAGCTGTTCGCCGTTGCGCAGCAACAGCTTCAGCTCGAGCCCGGTCTGCGCGGTGAGCATCGTCGCGCGCGATGCCGGGCGCGGGCCGGGGGCGAACGTGCCGGGCTGGAACCGGCTGGTGTTCTCGGTCATCCGCGCAGGTCCCGTCCGGTCAGTTCGAGGAAGACGTCTTCGAGGCGGCGCGCATCGATGCGGATGTCGGTGGCCAGCACGTCCATCCTGGCGCACCAGGCGGTGACGGTCGCCAGCACCTGCGGGTTGATCTCGCCCTCGACGAGGTAGGTGCCCGGCGAGGTCTCGCGCGGCGAGAAGCCTTCCGGCAGCGCCGATTTCAGCAACGCGAGATCGAGCTTGGGCGGGGCGCAGAACCGCAGCTGACCCGCGGCGCCGTGCGCGGTGACCTCGGCGGGGGTGCCCTGGGCGACGATCTCGCCGTGATCGATGATCACCAGCTGGTCGGCGAGCTGCTCGGCCTCGTCCATCATGTGCGTGGTGAGCACGACGCTCACCCCGTCGCGGCGCAGGGCGTCGATCAGTTCCCACACGATCAGCCGCGCCTGCGCGTCCAGGCCCGCGGTGGGTTCGTCGAGGAACACGATCTCCGGCCTGCCGACCAGCGCGCAGGCCAGCGCGAGCCGCTGCTGCTGACCACCGGACAGGCGGCGGTAGGGCGTGCGGCGGTTGTCCTGCAGACCGAGGGTCGCCAGCAGCCAGTCCGGATCGATCGGGTCGGCAGAATAGGCAGCGACCAGGTCGAGCATCTCGCCGGCGCGGGCGCCCGGGTAGGCGCCGCCGCCCTGCAGCATCACGCCGATGCGCGGGCGCAGCTGTTCGGAGTCGGCGATGGGGTCGAGCCCGAGGACGCGCACCGTGCCCGCGTCGGGGCGGACGAAGCCCTCGCACATCTCGACGGTGGTGGTCTTGCCCGCCCCGTTGGGGCCGAGCAACGCGAACACCTGGGCCTGTTCGACATCGAATCGCAGGCCGTCGACCGCGGTGGTCTCGCCGTAGCGCTTGACCACGCCGTCGACGCTAACAGCGGGTCCAAGGCGACTTGTCACGATGTCACACGGTAAGCCGTGCCCTCCTGTGACGGAGCCGACACCCCCGGCTGAGCCCGCCACGGCAGGGAGTGCCGGGTGAGCGCGAAGAACAACGCGAAGCAGACCGCGGCGGCCAGTGCCGCGCCGATGATCTGGAAGACCTGGAACTCCGCACCGCGCGGCATCACCAGCATCGAGACGACGGCGGAGAACGCGACGGCGGGCACGCGGAACACCGGTTGGGTGGCCCAGGCGGCCAGCGGCACGATCGCCCACAGCAGGTACCAGGGCTGGACCACCGGGAACAGCAGCACGATCGCGCCGAGCGAGACGCCGAGCGCGCCGACCGGGTGCAGCCTGCCGGTGCCGGTGGCGACCAGCATGCGCACCGTCACGTAGGCAGCGACCGCCGCCGCGATGGGCCGGGTGATCGACAGCAGTGCCGTCGTGTGATCGCCGAGACCGAGCAGCACGCCGCCGAATCCGGTGATGATGCCGATGACGGTCGGCAGCGACATCCAGCTGCGCACGGCGCTGGCGGTGTTGAGGGTGAAGATCCAGCCGAACCCGAGCCCGCTCAGCCAGCTCACCAGCAGCGTCGTCACCCCGGCGATCAGACCGAGCAACAAGGCCGCCTTGACGACGGCCTGGAGTGTGCCACCCCACCGGCGGGCCAGCGCCATGCCGACGAAGCCGAGCGCGATGATCGAGGTGAACTTGACCGACGACGACAACGTGATCACCACCGCGCCGCCGATCAGCAGGGCATACGCACGGCCGTCGAACGGCGCCGGATTCGTGCCGATCAACCGATCGGGCTTGCCACCGTTGCCGTAGATCGCGCGCAGCATCAGTTCGACGCCGGCCAGCATCAGACCGAGCATGAGCGCGTCGTTGTGCACGCCGCCGACCAGATGGAACAGCACCAGCGGGTTGGCCGCGCCCAGCCACAGCGCGCTCACCGGGGCGACACCGCAGCGCACGGACAGCCGGGGCAGCGCCCACACGATCAGGGCGACACCGGCCAGCGCCAGCAGCCGGTGCACCCACACCCCGGCGATGATGTTGTCCCCGGTCAGCTCCGCGATGCCGCGGCCGATCCACAGGAACAGCGGACCGTAGGGCGCGGGAGTGTCACGCCAGATCGTCGGCACATTGTTGGTGAGGACATTGTCGATGCCGAGCCCGGCGACCGGACCTTCCAGATACGGGTCGATGCCGCGCGCGGCGATCTCGCTCTGCGCCAGATAGGAATAGACGTCGTTGCTGAACATCGGCGGCGCCACGCTGAGCGGGATGATCCACAGCAGCAGCGTGCGATCCAGCTGCGATCGGCTCAACCGGTGCAGCGGCGAACCCGCCAGCCCGCCGACCGCGAACCGGCCCAGCAGCAGCCACGCGCCGATCACCAGTACGGTGCCGAACATGCACATCGCCAGCGACCCGGTGTGCGCCCGCGCGAAGATGCCGAGCACCCGCATGCCCGAGACCGGGTTCTGGTGCACCGGCTGCGCGCCGATACCCAGCGCCGCGATCGCCATCAGCACCGCGCCGGTGGCGCCCATCAGCCGGATCCGGTCCAGTTGCGCGCGCTCGTTCCTGTCGAGCCCGGGGACCTCGCTCTCGTCGCGGTGCAGCACCGCGACGGTGTGATCGGGCGTCGGCACGTCGAGCCCGAGAGCCCGCCTCCCGAACGCCAGTGTCTTGCGCGCCGCGCCCTCCAGTACCGCCACGAACACGGAGCCTAGTGTGGTCGGCCGCTGGTGGCGGTGTTCCGGTCGGCCGCCCGTCGTCGACCAGCGCGGATCGCGGCGGCTACCGGGGTTGCGGCGCCTCGACGACGGGCGCCGACACCCCGGTGGGCGCCGTCGGCCGGTCGTTGGACACCGCGGCGGCGGCCGCGACGGTGACGGCCAGGCACGCCACCGCGACCGCGGCGAGGGCGACCCAGCCGATGCGCCGCGCCGCTTCCGGTGTCCGCGCCGCCTCCGGCCTGCGCGCCAACAGCCAGCCGGGGACGAACAGGAAACCGAGCGCGGCGAGCGTGCCGGCGGCCAGCCCGCCGAGGTGGCCCCACAGCGAGATGCCCGGCAGCGAGAAACTGATCAGCACGTTGACACCGATGACGACCAACATCGGCGTCGGGCTCTGCCGCAACCGGATCAGCGTCACGGTCACCGCGCCGAACAGGCCGTACACCGCGCCGGAGGCCCCCGCGGTCGCGACGATCGTGTCCGACAGGGCCATCACCGCGGCGGAACCGCCGAGCAGCGAGACCAGATAGACGCAGGCGAACCGCACCCGGCCGAGCACCTGCTCGAGATCGCGCCCGACGACATAGAGCGCGAACATGTTGACCAGCAGGTGGATCGCGCCGTAATGCAGGAATCCCGAACCGAGCAACCGCCACCACTCGCCGTCGGCCACCAGCAGCGGAACCAGCACGAATTCCCGGAACAGCGCCGACCCGCGATAGTTGTCCATCGCGCTGCCCGCCTGGGCGGCCGTGATGACGTAGACCAGCACATTGACCGCGATCAACCCGTAGGTGACATACGGAACGGCACCGCCACCGGCCCGGCCGCCACCGACGGTGCGCACCTGCCGCACGTCCCGCTGCCCCTGCCGCACGCAGTCCACGCAGTGCTGTCCGACCGAGGCGGGCCGCAGGCATTCGGGACAGGCGGGCCTGCCACACCGCGTGCACGCGAGTCCGGTGGGTCGATCGGGGTGGCGGACACACGTGGGTGTGGGCGGGGTGGACACACCGCTATCGTGCCATGCGCCGACGCGGCGGGCGCTCTGTCGCGCGCGGCCGTTTCGGCCGGCGCGACGGGGCTATGACCGGGACATGACGTCATTGTGGTTGAACAACGCCGAGGTCCCCGCCCGTTTGCGGCTCACCGCCGGTTCCCGCTTCGACACCGTCGTCATCGGCGCCGGGCTGGTCGGGCTGGCGACCGCGCTGCTGCTGGCCGAGCAGGGCCGCGAGGTCGCGGTGCTCGAGGCCAGGCGGGTCGGCGCGGGCACGACCGCCGCCTCCACGGCGAAGATCTCGCTGCTGCAAGGCACCCGGGCCCAGGCCATCGCGGGCAGGCACGGCATCGCGTCGCTGTCGCGCTATATCGCGGGCAATGTGGAGGGCCTGGACTGGCTGCTGAACTTCTGCGCGGGGCACGATATCGACGCCCAGCGGGTCCCCGCGCTCACCTACGCCCAGAACCAGTCCGAAACCGCCGCTGTGCGTGCGGAATTCGAGGCCACCCGCGCCGCGGGACTACCCACCGAGCTGGTCGACGACATCGACGTTCCCTTTCCCATCCACAGCGCGGTCCGGCTGCGCGAGCAAGCCCAGATCGACCCGATGGCGATGCTGGCCGCCCTCGCCGCCGACGTCGAATCGCACGGTGCGCCGATCTTCGAATCCACCCGCGCCCAGAGCCTGCACCACCGCGACGGCGAGGTCGTGATCGGCACCGAACACGGCGAGGTGTCGGCCGCGAATGTCGTGGTCGCCACCGGCACCCCGATCTTCGACCGCGGCGGCTTCTTCGCCCGTCTCACCGCGCAGCGTTCCTATCTGTCGGCGTGGCGGGTGCCGGGACCGGTGCCGCAGGAGATGTACATCAGTGCCGGGCGGCCGATCCGGTCGCTGCGCGTGTTCCCGGCCGAGGACGGTGACGTGCTGCTCGTCGGCGGCAGCGGCCATGACGTCGGCCGGGATGGCTCGGCCACCGCCCACGTCCAGCAGTTGCTCGACTGGACCGGGCGCTGGTTCCCCGGTGCCGAACTGCTGCACCGCTGGTCGGCCCAGGACTATCACCCCGTCGGCGAGCTGCCCTACGTCGGACCGTTGCTACCGGGCCGCGACAATGTCCTGGTCGCCACCGGCTTCGCGAAATGGGGGCTGACCAACGGCGCCGCCGCCGCACTCGCGCTGGCCGGGCGGCTGACCGGCAAGCGGCCGCCGTGGGCGGGCACCCTGTCCACCTGGCGTCTCAACGAGGTGACCTCGGTCCTGGCAGGCGCCAAGTCCAACGCGGCGGTCGCCAGATACATGACGACCGGGTGGTTGCGGCTGGTCGGCGCTGGCGACCACACGGTGCCGCCCGAAGGGTGCGGCCGGACCGAACGCCACGGCCTGCGCCCCACCGCCGTCTCCACCGTCGACGGCGTGACCACCGAGGTGTCGGCGGTGTGCCCGCACCTGCACGGCATAGTGCAGTGGAACGATGCCGAACGGACCTGGGACTGCCCGCTGCACGGGTCGCGCTTCGCCCCCGACGGCACTGTGCTCGAGGGCCCGGCGACCGAACCGCTACCCCGGTGACGGATCCGCGCGCTGTGCGATGAGTCACCCCGGCGCACGGAATCGATCCGGCGCCGGGAGCGGTACCTGGGCTTTTACCCGGGGCGCAGACACGAGGCGTGGCGACTTCCCAGGTCAGGGCACCCTTGGCAAGGTGACCCTTATTAGATTTAGGGAAGTAATTCCGCCACACTGGTGTTGTGAAAACCGTGGGTTTGCGGACAGGCGTGGAAGGGACCGGTCGTAAGACGACCGGCGCCCGGACGTCGGCCGTGCCCGTCGCGACCGTGCACGAGGGTCAGACCAGGGCGGCCATCGTCCAGCTCCTGCTCGAAGAAGGCCCGATCACCGCGACCGCCATCGGCACCGCGCTCGGGCTCGCGCCCGCCGGCGTGCGCAGGCACCTCGACGCGCTCATCGACGCGGGTCAGGCCAGGGCGAGCCGATCGGCGCCGTGGCAGCAGAAGGGCCGCGGCCGACCGGCCAAGCAGTACCAGCTCACGGCGGCGGGGCGTGGCAATCTCGGCCACGCCTACGACGATCTGGCCGGGGCGGCGATCCGCCAGCTCGGCGAAATCGGCGGCGACGCGGCGATCGCCGAATTCGCCCGCAAGCGGGTCGGCACCATCGTCGACGGCATCGAGCCGGTCGCCGAGCACACCGCACCCCAGATCGAGGCCAAGGTGGAGGAGATCGCGGAAGCGTTCACCGACGCCGGTTTCGCCGCCACCACCCGCCAGGTCGGCACCGGTGTGCAGATCTGCCAGCATCACTGCCCCGTGGCCCACGTGGCCGAGGAGTTCCCGCAGCTGTGTGACGCCGAACTGGACGCTTTCCGCGACCTGCTCGGCACCCACGTACAGCGACTTGCGACCATCGCCAACGGCGATTGCGCCTGCACCACCCACGTACCGCTGATCACCGCCGCACAGCCCGCGGCGGGACGAACGAACGACTCCGGAAGGAGTGCCGAATGACGACGACCACCGACCAGGTGCAACCGCTGACCCAGGACGAGACCATCGCCTCGCTGGGCAACTACGGTTACGGCTGGGCCGATTCGGATGTGGCCGGTGCCAGTGCGCAACGCGGCCTGTCGGAGGCTGTCGTTCGCGACATCTCGGCCAAGAAGAGCGAGCCGGAGTGGATGCTCGACATCCGGCTCAAGGCCCTGCGCATCTTCGATCGCAAGCCCATGCCGAACTGGGGTTCCAACCTCGACGGCATCGACTTCGACAACATCAAGTACTTCGTGCGCTCCTCGGAGAAGCAGGCCGAGAGCTGGGAAGACCTGCCCGAGGACATCAAGAACACCTACGACAAGCTGGGCATCCCCGAGGCGGAGAAGCAGCGCCTCGTGTCCGGTGTCGCCGCGCAGTACGAGTCCGAGGTCGTCTACCACTCCATCCGCGAGGACCTGGAGAAGCAGGGCGTCATCTTCCTCGACACCGACACCGCGCTCAAGGAGCACCCGGAGATCTTCCAGCAGTACTTCGGCTCGGTGATCCCCGCCGGTGACAACAAGTTCTCCGCGCTCAACACCGCCGTCTGGTCGGGTGGCTCGTTCATCTACGTGCCGCCGGGCGTGCACGTCGACATCCCGCTGCAGGCCTACTTCCGGATCAACACCGAGAACATGGGCCAGTTCGAGCGGACGCTGATCATCGTCGACGAGGACGCCTACGTCCACTACGTCGAGGGTTGTACAGCCCCGATCTACAAGTCCGACTCGCTGCACTCCGCGGTCGTCGAGATCATCGTGAAGAAGGGCGGCCGCTGCCGCTACACGACCATCCAGAACTGGTCGAACAACGTCTACAACCTGGTCACCAAGCGGGCCAAGGCCGAGGCGGGCGCCACCATGGAGTGGGTCGACGGCAACATCGGCTCCAAGGTCACCATGAAGTACCCGGCGGTCTGGATGACCGGTGAGCACGCCCACGGCGAGGTGCTCTCGGTCGCGTTCGCCGGCGTCGGCCAGCACCAGGACACCGGTGCCAAGATGCTGCACCTGGCCCCGCACACCTCCTCGACCATCGTGTCGAAGTCGGTGGCGCGTGGCGGCGGTCGCGCGTCGTACCGCGGCCTGGTCCAGATCAACAAGGGCGCCCACGGCTCCAAGTCGACGGTGAAGTGTGACGCGCTGCTGGTCGACACGATCAGCCGCTCCGACACCTACCCCTACGTCGACATCCGCGAGGACGACGTGACGATGGGCCACGAGGCGACCGTCTCCAAGGTCTCCGAGGATCAGCTGTTCTACCTGATGAGCCGCGGTCTGACCGAGGACGAGGCGATGGCGATGGTGGTGCGCGGCTTCGTCGAGCCCATCGCCAAGGAACTGCCGATGGAATACGCGTTGGAACTGAACCGGCTCATCGAGCTGCAGATGGAAGGGGCCGTTGGCTGATGTCGTCGCTCGAGACGCCGACCCAGAACCCGGGCGCGGGCGCCGCCGTCAACAAGGGCGAGGTCTTCACTTCGTTCGACGTCGACCAGTTCGAGGTCCCGTCGGGCCGTGACGAGGCCTGGCGCTTCACCCCGCTGCGCCGGCTGCGCGGCCTGCACGACGGCTCGGCCGCGCGTGACGGTCAGGCGACCGTCGAGGTCAGCGAGGTCGCCGGGGTCACCGTGGAAACGGTGGACCGCACCGACGCCCGCCTCGGCCAGGCCGGTACCCCCGCCGATCGTGTTGCCGCCCAGGCCTATTCGGGCTTCGAGTCGGCGACCGTGATCACCGTCGGCAAGGAGACCGAGGTCTCCGACCCGATCACCGTGACCGTCACCGGTCCCGGCGAGGGCAAGACCGCCTACGGTCACCTGCAGGTGCGCCTGGACAACTTCGCCGTCGCCACGGTGGTCCTCGACCAGCGCGGCAGCGGAACCTACGCCGAGAACGTCGAATTCGTGCTGGGTGACAGCGCCAAGCTGACCGTCGTCGCCGTCCAGGAATGGGCCGAGGACGCCGTGCACGCCACCGCGCATCACCTGAAGCTGGGCCGCGACGCCACCGTGCGCCACTTCGCCGCCACCCTCGGCGGCGACCTGGTCCGCCTCACCGGCACCGTGCGCTACGCCGGTCCCGGCGGCGAGGCCGAGCTGTTCGGCCTGTACTTCGCCGACGCGGGCCAGCACTTCGAGCAGCGCCTGCTGGTCGACCACTCGGAGCCCAACTGCAAGTCCAACGTGCTGTACAAGGGTGCGCTGCAGGGTGATCCGGCCTCGCCCAAGGGCGATGCCCGCACCGTGTGGGTCGGCGACGTGCTGATCCGCGCGGCAGCCGAGGGCACCGACACCTACGAAGCCAACCGCAACCTGGTGCTCACCGACGGCGCGCGCGCCGACTCGGTGCCGAACCTGGAGATCGAGACCGGCGAGATCGCCGGCGCCGGACACGCCAGCGCCACCGGCCGTTTCGACGACGAGCAGCTGTTCTACCTGCGTGCTCGCGGCATTCCCGAAGACGTCGCCCGCCGCCTGGTGGTGCGTGGCTTCTTCCACGAGATCATCCAGAAGATCACGGTCCCCGAGGTCCGGGAGCGGCTGGAGGCGGCCATCGAGGCCGAGCTCGCCACTGTCGGCATCTGACACCCCTCATACTCCCCACGAAGGAATTCGAATTCGATGACCACCTTGGAAATCAAGGACCTGCACGCCGAGATCACCACCCCCGAGGGTGAGTCCAAGCAGATCCTCAACGGCGTGAACCTCACCGTGCGCTCCGGCGAGACGCACGCCATCATGGGCCCCAACGGCTCGGGCAAGTCGACGCTGTCCTACGTGATCGCGGGCCACCCGAAGTACACCGTCACCCAGGGCACCATCACCCTCGACGGTGAGGACGTGCTGGAGATGTCGGTGGACGAGCGTGCTCGCGCCGGCCTGTTCCTGGCCATGCAGTACCCGGTCGAGGTCCCCGGCGTCTCGATGTCGAACTTCCTGCGGACCGCCGCCACCGCCGTGCGCGGCGAGGCGCCCAAGCTGCGCACCTGGGTCAAGGAGGTGAAGGAGTCGATGAAGGAGCTCGACATCGACGCCGCCTTCGCCGACCGCAGCGTGAACGAGGGCTTCTCCGGTGGCGAGAAGAAGCGCCACGAGGTTCTGCAGCTGGGTCTGCTCAAGCCGAAGATCGCGATCCTCGACGAGACCGACTCCGGCCTGGACGTCGACGCGCTGCGCATCGTCTCCGAGGGCGTCAACCGCTACAAGGAGCGCGAGAACGGCGGCGTGCTGCTGATCACGCACTACACCCGCATCCTGCGCTACATCCAGCCCGACTTCGTGCACGTGTTCGTCAACGGCAGGATCGTCGCCGAGGGCGGCTCCGAGCTGGCCGAGGAACTCGACGCGAACGGCTACGTGCGCTTCACCTCCGCGACCGCTGGAGCCTGACAACGATGACCGCTGTGTCTCTCTCGGGTCCCGCCCTCGACGTCGCCCGGATCCGGGCCGACTTCCCGATCCTGAACCGCACGGTCCGGGACGGGAAACCGTTGGTGTACCTGGATTCCGGTGCGACCGCGCAGCGTCCGCTGCAGGTGCTGGACGCCGAGCGCGACTTCCTGCTCACCCGCAACTCGGCGGTGCACCGCGGTGCCCACCAGCTGGCGGAGGAGGCGACCGACTCCTACGAGGACGCGCGCGTCGCCATCGCGCGCTTCGTCGGCGCCGATGCCGGGGAGATCGTGTTCACCAAGAACGCGACCGAGTCGCTGAACCTGGTGGCCAACGCGTTCGGCGACGACCGGTTCCCCTACAAGGTGGGTCCCGGCGACGAGATCGTGATCACCGAGCTCGAGCACCACGCGAATCTCGTTCCGTGGCAGGAACTCGCGCGCCGCACCGGCGCCACCCTGAAGTGGTACGGCATCACCGACGACGGCCGCATCGACCTGGATTCGCTCGAACTGTCGCCCGCGACCAAGGTTCTCGCGTTCACCCACCAGTCGAATGTGACCGGCGCGGTGGCCCCGGTGGCCGAATTGGTCCGCCGGGCAAAGGAAGTCGGCGCGCTGGTCGTGCTCGACGCCTGCCAGTCGGTGCCGCACATGGCGGTGAACTTCCGTGAGCTCGGCGTCGACTTCGCCGCGTTCTCCGGCCACAAGATGCTCGGCCCGATGGGCGTCGGCGGACTGTGGGGCCGTCGGGCGCTGCTCGAGGAGACCCCGCCGTTCATCACCGGTGGGTCGATGATCGAGACCGTCACCATGGAGAAGACCACCTACGCGCCGCCGCCGCAGCGCTTCGAGGCGGGCACGCCGATGACCTCGCAGGTCGTCGGGCTGGCCGCCGCGGTGCGCTACCTCGAAGACCTCGGCATGGACGCGATCGCCGCCCACGAGCACGCGCTCACCGACGCGGCGCTCGAGGGTCTGCGCGGGATCGAGGGTGTGCGGATCATCGGGCCGACCGAGAACGTGGATCGCGGTGGCGCGGTGGCGTTCGTGGTCGACGGTATCCACGCCCACGACGTGGGTCAGATTCTCGACGACCAGGGTGTCGCCATCCGGGTCGGGCACCACTGCGCCTGGCCGCTGCACCGCAAGTTCGGTGTCGCGGCGACCGCGCGGGCGTCGTTCGCCGTGTACAACACCCTCGACGAGGTCGACGCGCTGGTGCAGGCCGTGCGGAAGGCTCAGAACTTCTTCGGAGTTGCATAAGTCATGCGCATGGAGCAGATGTACCAGGAAGTGATCCTGGACCACTACAAGCACCCGCATCACCGCGGGCTGCGGGAGCCGTTCGGTGCCGAAGTGCACCACGTGAACCCGACCTGCGGTGACGAGGTGACCCTGCGGGTGAACATCGACGGCGGCGGCGAGATCGCCGATGTCTCCTACGACGGTCAGGGCTGCTCGATCAGCCAGGCCGCCACCTCGATCCTCGCCGATCAGGTGATCGGCCTGCCGGTGCAGCAGGCGCTGAAGGTGGTCGACTCCTACAGCGAGATGATCTCGAGCCGCGGCACCGTCGAGGGCGACGAAGACATGATCGGCGACGGCATCGCACTCGCGGGCGTCGCCAAGTACCCGGCGCGCGTGAAGTGCGCACTGCTGGGGTGGATGGCGTTCAAGGACGCCGTCGTGCAGATCGCCTCGGCCGAAGATGCCAAGCCTGCCATGGGAAATGGGGAAGCGTGATGAGTGAGACACCGGCCGTCGAAGCGACCGAAGCCGCGGCTCCCGAGCTGGAGCTGACACCCGAGCAGATCCAGCACCTGGCGGATCTCGAGGAGGCCATGCGCGACGTGGTCGACCCCGAGCTCGGCATCAATGTCGTCGACCTCGGCCTGGTCTACGGCATGTCCGTCGACGACACGAACATCTGCACCCTCGACATGACGCTCACCTCGGCGGCCTGTCCGCTGACCGACGTCATCGAGGACCAGTCCCGCAACGCGCTGGTGCGCAGCGGCCTGGTCGAAGACCTGAAGATCAACTGGGTCTGGATGCCCCCGTGGGGCCCGGACAAGATCACCGACGACGGCCGCGAACAGCTGCGCGCCCTCGGCTTCACGGTCTAGCAGCGACCACCACCGCAGGCCCGGATCCCGTCGGATCCGGGCCTGCGGCGTTGTGTCACCAGGCGTCGCCGTGTCGGCGATGTAAACCTCCGTCGCGGTGTGATCTAGGTCAAATTGTTTGGCGTTGCCCGGTGGCTCGGTGATGATCTTGAAGGTTCCGGATCGCCGGAACTGTTTCCAGAGGAGATCTTTCGAATGAGTTTCATGGGTAAGGCCGGCCTCGCCGTCGCCGCGCTCGGCCTCGCGACCGGTTCGGTGTTCGGTGCCGGTGCGGCACAGGCGGCGAACCTGCACGGTGTGATCGCGCTCAGTGCCAACGACTGGGCCTACGGGGTCGGCATCAACGCGGCGACCTTCGAGGAGGCCCGCGACGAGGCGATGGCGATCTGCGACGCCGAGGACTGCCGGATCCTGGTCTCGTGGGCCAACGGCTGCGCGGCCATCGTCGAAAGCAACGAGGGCGTGGCGGCGGGCTCGGGTGCGAACTCGGGCGATGCGCAGCGCGCCGCGTTCCAGCGGCTCTCCGAGCTCACCCCGACCGCCCAGCTGGCCAACTTCGGGTCCTCCGACCTGAGCGGTGCCAAGCTCGTCGAGGTGGTCTGCACGGCCAACGCCCGCTGACCCGCGGCTGAGATCGGGCCCGTATCCCTGGTGGGTACGGGCCCGACGTGTGTCCGGTGGACGTTCGCTACACCGGTTCGGTGACCGAGGCGATCCAGGCGCCGATCATGTCGGCGGTGTTGTCGATGACGACGTCGCGGTCCAGGCCCTCGTCCTCCATCTCGACCGACCGCAGCGCGGTGGCGAATCCGGCGTTGAGCACGACGAGGGCCATGATGTCGATGTCGACGTTCTTGGTGGGGCCGAGCAGGTGGATCAGGTAGAGCTTGATGATCATGCGCAGTCGCGGCTCGAATTCCGGGATGCCGCTGCCGTAGAAGTGCAGGTCGGCGACGAGGGCGCGGACCAGGGGACCGTTGGCGACGAGGATCTCGACCGCGGTGCGGATCACGTCGGCGACGGCGTCGCGCGGGGTCTTGTCGGCGGCGACGGTGAGCAGCCTGCTGTAGCGGTCTTCGACCTGCAGGAACAGGCTGTCGGTGAGTTCCTTGACGATCTCGTCGCGGTCGGAGAAGTACCGGTAGAGGGTGCCGATGCTCATGCCCGCTTCGGCGGCGATGCGGTTGGTCGAGGTGTTGCCGATTCCGCGGCTGCCGAAAAGGTGAGCGGAGACCGTCAGAATGCGGGTTCGGGTTTCCTTCGCGCGATCCTGTTTGGGGCGTTTGCGCTGCTTATCGGCATGCGGTGGCATTCGGGGACCTCGGCTGAAAGAGGAGTAGAAGGTGAGCAGTTACTCATCCTAGAGTCATGATCACGAAGAAACCGCAGTGTCGGCCATCACAGAGGCCGCGGTGTGGCAGCTGAACCACCACCGGTGCCGCCGGTTCGGTGTGGAAGGAGTCGACGATGATGATGACGGTCCCCACAGACGGAGCCCCGATGTGGCAGCCGCTGCGCGAAGTCCGGACCTTGACGGGCACGCTCGTCGGCCACTTCGTCGACACCGTGGCGACCTGCCGGACGCTACCCGGTGACGCGATCTCGGGCGACGTCACCACCGTCACCCGGCTGTGCCTGGAGATCGTCGGCGGGATGCTCGACGGCCGCGACGAGACCGAGCGGCTGAACCGGCTCTCGGTCGCCGCGGCGGGCTGGGCGCGCGAGGGTGTGCCGATCGACACCATCCTGCACGCCTTCCACGAGGGTTTCCGGCTCGCTTTCGACGCCGTGTTCGCCGGGGTCGGCGACGGCGACCGGACGAGCCTGATCGACGGATTCCGCAGGGCCGTCACGATTTCGGATCAGCTGTGTACGACGGTCACCCTCGCCTACATCCGGGAGCATCGCGATATCGCCGGTGAGCATCACACGGCCGTGCACACCCTCACCTCGGCGTTGCTGGCCGGTCAGCCGACCGTCACGATGGCGCGCGAATGCGGGATCGCCGTCGCCGACGCGTATTCGGTACTGGCCCTGTCGATCCGGCGTCATCCCGACCACGACGATCCGCGGGTGAACAGCGCGGTGGTGGCCCGGCGCACCCTGCGCCGGGTGCAGGCGGCACTGGCCCATCACGGCGGCGATCAGGTGCTGTCGCTGCTGTCGGTGGACGGCGGCACGCTGCTGATCCCGGCCGAGCTGATGGACTCCGACGCTCTCGACGCCCTGCTGGCCGCCCTGTCGCGGGCGGCCCGGGTGGACGTGACGGGCGCGCTGGTGCCCGCGACCACCGAGGAGATCCCGTCCGCGGCCGAGCGCGCGCACGAACTGCTCGACATGGTCGAGCGCCTCGACTGCGCGCCCGGCCTCTACCGCTTCGGTGACCTGGCCCTGGAATACCAGCTCACCCGTCCCGGCCCCGGCCGCGCCCGCCTCGGCGAACTGCTCGCCCCGCTCGACAACCACCCCGAACTGTTCGAAACCCTGCGCGTGCACATCGCCAACAACATGAACCGCCGCCGCACCGCCCGTCTGCTGCACATCCACACCAACACCGTCGACTACCGCCTGCGCCGCATCGCCCAGCTCACCGGCCTCGATCCCACCCAGGGCTCCGGCCTCTGGCAACTCCGCTCCGCCATGATCGCCCGCAGTTTCCACACCGGCCCCACCACCCCGGAAGCCCGCCTGGCCTAGCTCTCGCCCGCGAATATCGTTGGCGGACAGTCCACCCGCCGGTATATGGTTCATAAGACCAAAACCGGGAGGGATCATGACCGTCGACACCGTCGAACAGTTGCGTCAGTCGATCGAGCAGGGCGCGTCGCCGAAGTACCTGCCGTTCTGGGGCCACACCCCGAGGCGGGACGGGACCATCGGCACGAGCTGCCTGAGCCAGTGGTGGCCCGCGGTATTCGTCGTCGACGGCACCGAGTTCACGAGCGCCGAGCACTACATGATGTGGCGCAAGGCGCTGCTGTTCGACGACGCGCGCATCGCGGCCCGCGTCCTCGAGGTGAAGCATCCGAGCGAGGCGAAGAAGCTCGGCAGGCAGATCCGCGGGTTCGACGAATCCGTCTGGGAGCAGGCTCGATTCGAGATCGTGGTCGCGGGCAATGTGGCCAAGTTCGGTCAGGACGACGCGCTGCGGGACTTCCTGCTCTGCACCGGCTCCCGTGTGCTCGTCGAGGCCAGCCCGGTGGATCGGATCTGGGGGATCGGGTTGGCCGCCGACGATCCGCGCGCCGCCGACCCCGCGCAGTGGCGGGGTCTCAACCTGCTCGGCTTCGCGCTGATGCGGGCCCGGAGCATGGTGCGGTAGACGGGGCGCGACCACATCGAGATTGTCGGTGGGGGTTGTTAGTCTGTGGCAGACGAACGGACCGGGAGGATTCGGGCGTCGCTACCGGCGAAATCAATTCGGGAAAGCTATTTCTCGATGGCGCGGGTGGCGGTTCATGATTGCTTCGGCTTCGACCGCGAAGCCGACATTTCGATGGGGAGATTCACTGATGTCTGTTGTGGGCAAATATGCCCTGGGTGTGGCCGCCGTGTCCGCGGTAGCCGCGTTCACCGTCGTGAACGCCGGTTCGGCCGCCGCGGCCGAGAGCGGCGTGGCGATTGCCGAGGCACCGGGTTACACCGCTGTCTCGCGGGACGGTGGCTTCCAGGCCGCCGCCGGTGATCTCTATGGCGCGCTGGCGCTGTCGTCGAAGGAAGCCGTGGTCGCTTCGGCGGTCAACTACGGCAGCTGGGCGGCCGCGAGCCAGGCCGCGCTGGCCGAGTGCGGTGTGTGGGACTGCCAGATCGTCGTCGAGTTCCGCAATGCCTGCGGTGCCGTCGCGCAGGGCGCCGACTACCGCTTCGGCTGGGCCTGGGATCACACCCTGGCCGCGGCCGAGCGGTCCGCGGTGGACGTGCTGGGAATCAGCGCCCCGCCGTTCCCGGATCCGGGTTCGGCCTCGCCGCGTGCGGCGAGCGTCATCCTGTCCGCCTGCACGGCGAACGTCTGACGAAAAAGAAACAGGGGCACGGACCATTCGGACCGTGCCCCTTTCTCGTCTGCGGTGCTCGAGAGTTTCTCAGCGGCGCAGTACTTTTCGTGCCAGCCAATTGCCGAAGAACTGCACACCCTGCACCCCGGCGATGATGATCAGCGTCGCCACGATCGTGACTTCCCAATCGAACTGCTGATACCCGTAGACCAGCGCGAAATCACCGAGCCCGCCACCGCCGACCGTGCCCGCCATCGCGGAGATGTCGACGATCGAGATCACCACGAAGGTATAGCCGAGAATCAGCGGCCCGAGCGCCTCCGGAATCAACAGCGTGGCGATGATCCGCAGCGGCCCGGCGCCGACCGCACGGGCAGCCTCGATCACGCCGGGATCGACCGTCACCAGATTCTGTTCCACGATCCGCGCGATACCGAACGACGCCGCCACGATCATCACGAACAGCGCGGCCTCGGTGCCGATGGTGGTACCGACGACCTCCAGGGTGACCGGTCCGAGCGCGGCAAGCAGGATGATGAACGGAATGGGGCGCACCACATTGACGATCACATTGAGCACCAGATAGACCGGCGCGTTCGCCAGCAGCCCGCCCTTGCGGGTGGTGTAGAGCGCCGTGCCGATGAGCAGGCCGATCACCCCGGCGACAACGAAGGTCACGCCGACCAGATAGATGGTCGTGCCGATCGCCTCGAACAGGGTGGGCCGCAGCTTCTCCCAGTTGGTCTCCATCAGCCCGCCTTCCGTGCCAGGTCGGCGACCACGCGGTCCAGCGCGTCGTCGGGGCCGTGCAGCGCCAGCGTGATGCTGCCGAACGTCTTGTCCTGCAAGGTGCTCACACCGCCGTAGACGATCTCGAAGCGCACGTCGGCGGCGGTCGCGGCGGCCAGCGCGGCGCCGATCCCGCTGTCGTCGTCGACATCGACGGTGACCAGCCGGCCACCGTGCAACTCCCGCAACCGGTCGAGCTCGGCCGCGTCGGGCCGGTTGTGCAGCACGGTCGCCACGAACGATCGTGTCGGCGCCGCCTTCGGTGCGGCGAAAACCTCGAAGGTGTCGGCCAATTCGACGATCCGCCCCTCGGCCAGCACCGCCACCCGGTCGGCGACCGCGCGGATCACGTCCATCTCGTGGGTGATCACCACGATGGTCACGCCGAGTTCGGCGTTGATCTTCTTCAGCAGCCGCAGCACCTCGCCGGTGGTCTCCGGGTCGAGCGCGGAGGTGGCCTCGTCGGCGAGCAGCAGCGACGGCGAGGTCGCCAGCGCCCGCGCGATCCCGACGCGCTGCTTCTGCCCGCCGGAGAGCTGATCGGGATAGGCGCGCGCCTTGTCGGTGAGGCCGACGAACTCCAGCAGCTCGGCGACTCGCGCCTTGCGTTCGGCGCGCTTCCAGCCCGCCACCTCGAGCGGGTACTCGATATTGCCCGCGGCCGTGCGTGAACGGAACAGGTTGAACTGCTGGAACACCATGCCGATATCGCGCCGCAGCGTGCGCACCGCCGACTCCGGCACCCCGGTGATGGGGGTGCCGGAGATCGTGACGGTGCCCGAGGTCGGCTTCTCCAGCGCGTTGATCAGCCGCACCAGGGTGGACTTGCCCGCCCCGGAATAACCGATCACACCGAAGATCTCGCCTCGCTCGATCCGCAGGTCGATGTCGTCGAGCGCGACATGCCGCTCGGCGCCGCTGCCGAAGACCTTGGTGACCGAACGGAATTCGACAGCGGCGGCGTCGGCGCTCACTTGTTCGCGCGGATGCCCTGCTGCACCCGGTCGAGGATCTGTTCGAGCTCGGCGCCGGGACGGGTCACGGCGACCGCGGTGTTCTTGGTGACCTGGGCGTGCGCGGCGGCCACGGCCGGGTCCTTCCAGATCTCGACCAGCTTCAGATAGGTCGGGTTGGTCTTGTCCTCGGCGCGGGTGACGATGACATTGATGTAGGGCTCGGCGGCCGGGTTCTTCGGATCGTCCTTGTACAGCGCCGAATGCGGGTCGATGCCGGAGCGCTCGAGGAAGGTGTTGTTGACCACCGAGCCGTCGACCGAGGCCAGCGACAGCGCGGTCTGCGCGGCGTCGACCGGGGTCACCCGCACCTTCGAGGCGGCCTTGTCGATGTCGGCCGGCGTCGGCTGCGCGGAGGTGCCGGTCAGCTTCAGCAGCCCGGCGGCCTGCAGCACGAACAGCGCGCGGGCCTGGTTGGTCGGATCGTTGGGGATCGCGATCTCACCGCCGGCCGGGATGTCGGCCAGTGCCTTGTGCTTCTTGGAGTACAGGCCGAGCGGCACGATGTAGGTCGAGCCGATCGGGGTCAGCGTGTCCGAGCTCGCCACGTTGTACTGGCCGAGGAACTGCAGGTGCTGGAACAGGTTGACGTCGATCTGCTTCTGCGACAACGCCGCGTTGGGCTGCTTGTAGTCGGAGAAGTTGGTGATCTTCAGCGTGATGCCCTGCTCCTTGGCCTTCTGCTCGAAGACGTCCCACGCCTGGTCCTTGTCGGTGGTGCCGATGCGCACCACGGTGCCGGACTCGGCGTCGTCCGCACCGCACGCCGTGAGGGTGAGGGCCGCGGTTGCTACCAGTACCGGGATCGCCAGTACCCGACGGAATTTCACTTGATACTCCCGAATTGCTCGCTGAGGGTGAACCCGGTCATCCAAGCTGGGCCCGCCGACCTGCGACAACGGTTTGAGTTGGCTCGAGCGAAACCCTCGCTAACTCCTGGACGGCCGTCTAATTTGCGGACGATGCGAATCCTGCGCCGTATTCTGGCGATCCCGGTCCTGGTAGCACTGGCGGCGGGCGTGGTGGCCTGTGGCGAAGACCACCCGGCGGGGGTGGTGCGGATCGGTGTGAACGACATCGCCCAGCCGCACTGGGACGTCTACAAACGCAAGGCGGCCGAACAGGGCATCACGGTCGAGTACGTCAACTTCACCGATTACAAGCAGCCCAATCCCGCGCTGGCGCAGAAACGGGTCGACCTCAACAAGTTCCAGCACGTGCGATATCTGGCCAACTACAACGTGGCCAACAACGACACCCTGGTGCCGATCGGGGCGACCGAGATCTTCCCGCTCACCCTGTATTCGAAGAAGCACAAGGCGGTCGCCGACATCCCCCGCGGCGGCCAGATCACGCTCAGCAACAATCCGGCCCAGCAGGTGCGCCCGCTGCTGGGGTTGGCCGCGGCGGGCCTGATCGTGCTGAAGGGCGGCGCGAGCTGGGATTCCAAGATCGAGGACATCGACACCGGTGCGTCGAAGGTGACGCTGACGACCATCGATCCGACGTTGACCGCGCAGTCGCTCGACAGTGTCGACGCGGCGTTCGTCGACGACACCTTCGCCCAGCCCGCCGGGCTCACCCAGCAGCAGGTCATCTACACCGACGATCCGGCGCGGCCGGAACTGAAGCAGTACATCAACGTCTTCGCCGCGCGCGCCGCCGACAAGGACAACCCGACCTACCTGAAACTGGCTCAGCTCTACCATGATCCGGAGGTGGTGGCCGCGGTCCGTGCCGAGACGGGCTATGCCGGGATCTTCAAGACCAACGACCCGGCCGACCTGCAGGCGACGCTGCGTGAACTGGAGGCGAAGTTCCGCAAGTAGCTCAGTCGCGCAGGTATTCGTGGACCAGCATGACCGCCATGGAGCCCTCGCCGACCGCGGCCGCGACCCGGTGGGCGTTGAACGCGCGCACGTCGCCCGCGGCGAAGACGCCGGGCACGGTGGTCTCGAGGTGCAGCGGCGGCCGGGTCAGCGGCCAGGGTGAGTCGGCGCCTGCGACGGTGGCGATATCGGGTCCGGTGAGCAGGTAGCCGCGGTCGTCGCGGGCGAAGCCGGGGCCGAGCCAGGTGGTGGCGGGGTCGGCGCCGATGAAGGCGAACAGCCAGGTGGCTGGCACCTCTTCCGTCGCGCCGGTACGCCGGTGGCGCAGGGTGAGGCGTTCGAGGTGGGTGCCGCCGGAGGCGCCGGCGATCTCGGTGCCGGTGCGCACGTGGATCTCCGGGATCGACGCGATCTGGTCGATCAGGTAGGCCGACATCTCGGTGGCCAGCGATTCGGCGCGGACCAGCAGGATCACCCGGCGGGCGCAGCTGGCGAAGTAGACCGCCGCCTGGCCCGCCGAGTTCGCGCCGCCGACGATGTAGACGTCGGACCCCGCGCACAGCGGCGCCTCGGTGAGCGCCGAGAAGTAGTAGACGCCGCGGCCGGTGAAGTCCTCGACACCCGGTGCGTCGAGGGTGCGGAAGGTGGCGCCGGTGGCGATGATCGCCGCCCGCGCCGAGACTGTTGTGCCGCCCGCGCAGTGCACGGTGACGTCCTCGTCGGTGGCCTCGAGCGCGTCGGCGCGCAGGCTGATCACCAGTTCGGCGCCGAACTTGCCCGCCTGGCGTCGGGCCCGGTCGGTGAGCACGGCGCCGGAGATCCCGTCGGGGAAGCCGAGGTAGTTCTCGATGCGCGAGCTCAGCCCGGCCTGCCCGCCGATCGCCCAGCGCTCCAGCAGGACCGTGTGCAGTCCCTCCGACGCGCCGTAGACGGCGGCCGCCATGCCCGCCGGACCGCCGCCGACGACGAGCAGGTCGTAGCCGCCGGAGCTGGGTGTGGTGTGCAGCCCGACCCACTGGGCGAGTTGCTCCTCGTCGGCGGGTTTCAGCACCCGGCCGTCGGCGGCGATCAGCACCGGGGTGTCGTCGGCGGCGAACCCGTGCGCGGCCAGCAGTTCGCGGCCGGTCGGATCGCTGGGTTGCACCCAGCGGCAGGCGATCTCGTTGCGGCTGAGGAAGGTGCGGATGGCCGCGCACGCGGGCGACCACATGTCGCCGACGACGGTCAGCGCGGGGGAGTCGTGCTCGTCCTGCGAGGTAGGAGCCACCTGTCGAGAATAGGCCCGACCAGCGGCGATGCCGGAGTGGCGCTCCGGTCAGCGGCGCGGGTGCTCCACCGACAGCCTGCCGCGGCGGATGAGATCGTGGCGGGTGTTCGCCGACATCGGTGGCAGCGGCTGTTCGCCGCTCGCCTCGTCCGGGTTCGGCCGCACCAGCAGGGTGACGGTCGCGGCGGGCACGAAACCGGTGCTGGTCATCAGCGCCGCCGAGGCGCTGTTGCGGTCCTCGACATCGGTGACGATGTGGCGTGCCCCGCGTGCGAACAGCGCCTCCGAGCACACGTTCACCAGCCGCCGGGCGATGCCGTGGCCCTGCATGTCGGGCGCGACCGCGATCCACTCCAGGTAGGCCCAGTCGTCGCGGTGCTCGAATTCCATCGAACCGAGCACGAAGCCGACGACCCGGTCGGAATCCAGGGCGACCCAGCAGGCGTTGTCCGGGCTGTCCAGATGCTCGGCGACGGCCGTGAGCGACCACGACGTGTAGGGCTTGGTGGTCGTGTCGAACACCTGGTGGCCGAGGTCGAGGACTTGACGCAGATGTCCCAGCCCCATCGGCACGACGACGATCGAGGAGTCCATGGGGCCAGTCTGCCCTACGCCCCCTTGCGGGTCGCGGTCTTGCTGCCCGTGGATTTCTTCGCCGCCGCCTTGCGCGGCGCGGCCTTCTTGGCGGCTGTCTTCTTGGCCGCCTTCTTCGGGGCAGGCGCCGCCTCGGTGTCGCGGCGGCCACTGGCTTCGAGACTGCGCTGCAATGCCGCGACCAGGTCGACGACCTCGGCATCGGGCTGTTCGGCTGGTTCGGCGGCCGCGGCGGATTCGACCTTGCCGGTCCCGCTGGCGATCGCCTCGTCGAGGAGTTTCTGCAATTCGATCTGATATTCGTCGGTGTATTCGCCGGGATCGAAATCCCCCGACATCGACTCGACCAGCGTTTCGGCCATCTTCAATTCCTGTGGACGCGGCGCGGGCGCCTCGTCGAGCGACGGGAAGTCCACGGCACGCACCTCGTCGGGCCACAGCAGTGTCTGCAGGACCAGCACGCCGTCGCGCACCCGCAGGGCCGCCAGCCGGGTCTTCTGGCGCAGCGTGAAGTGCACGAGCGCGGTCTTGTCGATGCGTTCGAGGGTGGCCGCCAGCAGCTGGTAGGCCTTGGGCGTGGCCGAATCCGGTTCGAGGTAATAGCTCTTGTCGAACAGGACGGGGTCGATCTGCTCGGACGGCACGAATTCCAGCACCGGGATTTCGTGTTTCTCCGCCGCGGGGAGTTTCGCGAAATCGGCGTCGGTGAGGACGACCTGGTCGCCGTCGGGGGAGACGTAGGCCTTGTCGATATCGGAATACTGGACCGATTTGCCGCACACCTGGCAGACACGGTCGTATTTGATCCGGCCGCCGTCCTTGGCGTGGACCTGATGGAACCGAATGTCGTGGTCCTCGGTCGCGGTATAGACCTTGACCGGGACATTGACCAGCCCGAAGGCGATCGAGCCTTTCCAGATCGATCTCATTTCCCCATAATTGCCGAAATGTCGCGCGGGGGCGAGACAACGCCGCCCAACCGGTGCCCGTCCGTGACGCGGCGGTGCTTGAAATCGTTGCGTCTGATCCAATTGCCGGGTGGACGCCGAGCTGATCATCTGCGGACTCGGCCCGGCAGGCCGGGCGGTGGCCCATCGCGCCCTGGCCCGCGGCCTCGCCGTCACGGTGATCGATCCGCATCCCGACCGGGTGTGGACCCCGACCTACGCCGCCTGGGCGGACGAACTGCCGGACTGGCTCGATCCGGCCGTCGTCGCCGCGACCGTCGACGGGCCGACAGCGTGGGCCGTGCGGGAGCACCGTATCGACCGCGTTTACCAAGTCCTCGACACCGCGAGACTGCAACGGTCGCTGACCCTCGACGGCGCGGGGGTGATCGCCGACCGGGTCGTCGAGCTGGACGCGGGATCGGTGCGCACCGCGAGCGGACTGACCCGCACCGGGCGGGTGATCGACGCACGCGGTCTGGCCAGGTCACCGCACCGGGCCGAACAGACCGCGTATGGCATGGTTCTGCCCAGGGACGCTCTCGACCAGCCGACCTTGTTCATGGACTGGCGCCTGGACAACGGCGCCGACCCGGACGATCCGGCCTCGTTCCTCTACGCGGTCCCGCTCGGCCCGGACACGATGCTGTTCGAGGAAACCTGTCTCGCCGGCCGCCCCGCCCTCGGCCCCGACGTCCTGCGACACCGCCTCGAACACCGCCTGCGGGCACGCGGCATCCCCTTCACCGGTGCGGAACCGGTTGAGCGGGTGCGCTTTCCGGTGCAAGGCGGCAAGCCCGGCCACGGCCGATTCGGGGCGGCGGGCGGCCTGACCCATCCCGCCACCGGGTACAGCGTCGCCGCCTCGCTGAGCGCGGCCGACCTCGTCGCCGCCGGCGCGACGCCGTGGACGGTCCAGGCGCGCACCGTGGCCGCCCTGCGCCGGGCGGGTTTGCGGGCGCTGCTGGCCCTCCCGCCGCGCGATGTCGTGGTCTTCTTCGACGCGTTCTTCGAGCTGCCCGCCCCACGGCAGCGGTCGTACCTGTCCGGACACGACGACCTACGCGGCACACTCGCGGCAATGCGCGCACTGTTCGCCGCCCTTCCCCCGCGACTGCGCCGCGTGATCGCGACGTCGGTAGCGGGAATCGGCCCGGCGCCGGCCGGGATGTAGCGGGCCGGTCGCTGACCGGGAATCGGAGGGTGTGCGCGCGCTCACCCCGAGGCCCGGCGGCGCCGCCACGAAGTTGCTACCATCGCTGCGCGAACGCGCCCACCCGCCAACAGGATCGGGCCGGCGAGGCGGACCGGCCGGAAACACCCGAGCCCCCGCACGTCGACGTGCGTGCCGCACAGTTGCGTGACGAGTTAGGGGAATATCCGGTGTTCGAATTCACCAAGCGGCGCAGCTGCTGGGTGCTCGGCGTTTTCGCAGTGCTCGCGCTGGTGCTCGGCGCACTCGGCGCCACGCTGTTCGAGCGGGTGGAGGGCGGCGGATACACCGACCCTGGCAGCGAATCCAGCAGAGCACTCGAGGTGCTGCGCGAGGAGTTCGGGCAGGCGCCGCCGAATCTGCTGCTGCTCGTGGAGACCGAGTCCTCGGTCGAGGATCCCGAATCGACCGCGGCGGCAACGGCACTGGTGGCCAACCTGCAGGAGCGCGACGGTGTCACCGACGTGGTGTCCTACTGGACCACCCACCAGCCCGCGCTGCGCAGCGTCGACGGCAAGCAGGGCCTGATCGTGGCCAGCGTGCTCGGCAGCGAACGCGAGATCGACCAGCGCGTCGCCGCGATCGCCGGCGAACTCACCGGCACGCAAGGCACCCTGCAGGTCAGGGCCGGTGGCTTCGCGATGCTCATGCACGAGACCGTCGAGCAGAGCAAGACCGATATCGCCAAGGGCGAGGCGATCGCGTTCCCGCTCACCCTGATCGCGCTGCTGTTCGTCTTCGGCGGCCTCGTCGCGGCGAGCCTGCCGCTGCTGGTCGCGCTCGGCACCGTGCTGGCGACGATGGGCGCGCTGTGGCTGCTGACGCTGTTCACCCCGCTGTCGGTGTCCGCGACGAACGTGGCCACCCTGCTCGGCCTCGGCCTCGCCATCGACTACAGCCTGCTGATCGTCAACCGCTACCGCGACGAACTGTCCGAGGGCCGCACCCCGGCCGGCGCGGTGGCGACCACCCTGCGCACCGCTGGCCGCACCGTCGCGTTCTCGGCGCTGACCGTCGCCGTCGCCCTCGCCGGGCTGCTGTTCTTCCCGCTGCTGGCGATCCGGTCCATGGGTTACGCGGGCATCCTCGTCGCGGCACTGGCCGCGCTCGTCTCCCTGACCGTGCTGCCCGCGGCCCTGCTGCTGCTCGGCCCGCGGATCGACAAGGGCCAGCTCGGCTGGTGGTTCCTGCGGGCGCCGCGCCCCGCACCGGGCGAGGGCGCCTGGCACAAGCTCGCCACCGCGGTCATGCGCAAGCCGATCCCGATCGGGCTGGCCGTGACCGCGCTGCTGCTGCTCCTGGGCGCACCGTTCCTCGGCGTGAAGCTCGGCTTCCCGGACGAGCGCACCCTGCCGGAGTCGATGAACTCCCGCCAGGTCACCGAGATCGTGCAGCGCGACTTCGGCGAGAGCGACCAGAACACCCTCGTCGCCGTCCTGCCCGAGAGCGCGTACAGCGCAACGGGAATCGACTCGATCGCCCGCGACCTGTCCGACCTCGACCACGTCCGCCGCGTCGACAGCGCCACCGGCAGCTACGCCCAGGGCGGTCTGCTCACCGCCCCCACCGCGGCGAACGCCCGATTCCGGGCCGACCGGGCCGTCTACCTGTCGATCGTGCCCGCCACCTCCGACAGCGACGCGCTGGCCGGTCTGGTCGAGCAGGTGCGCGCGGTGCAGACACCCAGCGAGCTGCTGGTCGGCGGCGTCGCCGCGGCCAATGCCGACTCCATCGCCGCCATCGAGGACGAATTGCCCTGGGCGCTCGGCTTCGTCGTGCTCGTGATGCTGCTGGTGCTGTTCGCACTCACCGGCAGCGTGGTGCTGCCCGTACTGGCGGTCGTCCTCAGCGCGCTCAGCCTCACGGCGACCTTCGGCGCGCTGGTCTGGATCTTCCAGGACGGCCATCTGTCCGGGCTGCTCGGTTTCACCGTCACCGGCAATCTGTCCGCCACCGTGCCGGTGATGCTGTTCGCCGCCGCTTTCGGACTCGCGATGGACTACCAGGTGTTCCTGCTCTCGCGGATCCGCGAGGAATACGACCGCACCGGCAAGAACGAGACCGCCGTCGCGGTGGGGCTGGAGCGGATCGGGCGCATCGTCACCGCGGCCGCGATCCTCATCTCGCTGGTGTTCCTCGGCTTCCTCGCCTCCGACATCACCTTCATGAAGGCGTTCGGGATCGGCCTGCCGCTGGCGGTGATCGTCGACGCCACCCTGGTGCGCGGGTTCCTGCTGCCCGCCGCGATGAAGGTGCTCGGCGACGCGAACTGGTACGCGCCGGAATCCCTGCGCCGCCTGCACGATCGCTGGGGCCTGGACGAGGGCGGTGCCGGGCGGTCGCTGAATCGCGATGTCCCGGTGCGTGATCCGCTCGGTGTCACCACCGGCAAGCCGGTGACCACGGATGTGGAGATCGTCGTCAACGATCCGCTCGCGCGGGCGGAGGCGGCACGGGCCAAGGAAGACCTGGCCTCCGCGGGCCGCGGCGAGACCACGGACTGACCCGGCGGGGCCTGTCGAGAGCTGTTGGGCGACACCGGTTTCCACTCGGACCGGTGTCGCCCTTCGCGTTCTCCGGAAGCTTCAGATGCCGCCGGTGGACAGCAGTCCGCCGTCGACCCGCACGCAATCGCCGGTGATCCACGCGGCCTCGTCCGAGACCAGGAACGCGATCAGCCTGGCCACGTCCTCGGGGACACCGAGGCGCTTCAGCGGGTAGGCGCTCGCGGCCCGGTCCTCGTCCGCCGAGTACAGCGCGTCGGCGAACTTGGTCTTCACCACGCCCGGCGCCACCGCGTTGACGCGGATGTTCGGGCCGAGCTGCCAGGCCAGCTCCTCGGTGAGCCGGATCAGCGCCGCCTTGGACGCGCCGTAGGCCGAGATGACACCGGAGGACCGGATGCCAGCGACACTGGCGACGTTCACGATCGCGCCACCGTGCTCGGCCATCCACGCCCGGTACGCCTGCTGGACGTAGCCCAGCGAGGCCACCACGTTCACGTCGAAGATCTTGCTGACCCACCCAGGTCGGCGTCCATCAGCGAGCCGTACACCGGGTTGATGCCGGTGTTGTTGATCAGGATGTCCAGCGAACCGAACTCGGTGACCGCCCTGGCCACGGCCTCGGCCCTGGCATCGGCATCGCCCGCGTTGCCTGCCAGCGTGCTCACCTGGCCCTTGTGCCCGAGGGCGCGCAGCTCGGTCGCCGCGGCCTCGAGCGGCTCGGCCTTGCGCGCGGTGATCAGCACGTTCGCGCCACGGCGCAGCAGTTCGGCGGCGGTGGCAAGGCCGATGCCGCGGCTCGCTCCGGTGACGAGGGCGGTCCGGCCCAGAAGATCGGTAGTCATGCGACGAGAGTAACCACGCTCACACCGGGCGGCGCCGGTTCGGCCGCCGGGTTCGAGGACGGTAAAATGAGTGGTTCTTGCCGAGACCGACGGTGCACGATGGGTCGGTTCGGCGGCCACCCTTTTCCGACACGAGGAGATTCCCTGTGATCACGGCGACCGACCTGGAGGTCCGGGCCGGAGTCCGCACCCTGCTCTCGGCCGCCGGGCCGGCGCTGCGGGTGCAGTCCGGCGACCGGATCGGACTGGTCGGGCGCAACGGCGCCGGCAAGACCACCACCTTGCGCATCCTCGCGGGCGAGGGCGAGCCCTACGCCGGAAAGATCGTGCGTTCCACCGAGATCGGCTACCTGCCGCAGGACCCGAAGGAAGGCGATCTCGATGTGATCGCCCGCGACCGGGTGCTCTCCGCGCGCGGCCTGGACACCCTGATCCGGGACATGGAGAAGCAGCAGGCGCTGATGGCCGAGGTGGCCGACGAGAAGGAACGCGAGAAGGCGATCCGCAAGTACGGCCGCCTCGAAGACCAGTTCTCCTCGCTCGGCGGCTACGTCGCCGAGAGCGAAGCGGCCCGCATCTGCAACAGCCTCGGCCTGCCCGACCGGGTCCTGGACCAGCAGCTGCGCACCCTCTCCGGCGGTCAGCGCCGCCGCATCGAGCTGGCCCGCATCCTGTTCTCCGCCTCCGACGGCTCCGGCGGGCGCTCCGATCGCATCCTGCTGCTCGACGAGCCAACCAACCACCTCGACGCCGACTCCATCACCTGGCTGCGCGGGTTCCTGCAGAACCACGACGGCGGCCTCATCGTGATCAGCCACGATGTCGAACTGCTCGAGGCCGTGGTCAACAAGGTGTGGTTCCTCGACGCGGTGCGCGGCGAGCCCGACGTCTACAACATGGGCTGGAAGAAGTACCTCGACGCCCGCGCCACCGACGAACAGCGCCGCGTCCGCGAGCGCGCCAACGCCGAGAAGAAGGCGAGCGCGCTGCGTCAGCAGGCCGCCAAGCTCGGCGCCAAGGCCACCAAAGCCGCTGCGGCACACCAGATGGTGCGCCGCGCCGAGCGGTTGATGTCGGAGCTCGACGACGTGCGCGTGGCCGACAAGGTCGCCCGCATCCGCTTCCCCGAGCCGGCGCCGTGCAGCAAGACCCCGCTGATGGTGAACAACCTCACCAAGCTCTACGGGTCCCTGGAGATCTTCACCGGCGTCAACTTCGCCGTCGACAAGGGCAGCCGCGTCGTGGTGCTCGGCCTCAACGGCGCGGGTAAGACGACCATGCTCAAGCTGCTCGCCGGCGTCGAGACGCCGACCTCGGGCGGAGTCGAGCAGGGCCGCGGCCTCAAGGTCGGCTACTTCGCCCAGGAGCACGACACCCTCGACGACGAGGCCTCGGTGTGGGAGAACATTCGGCACGCGTCCCCGGACGCGGGCGAGCAGGAGCTGCGCAGCCTGCTCGGCGCCTTCATGTTCACCGGTCCCCAGCTCGAGCAGCCCGCGGGCACGCTGTCCGGTGGTGAGAAGACCCGTCTGGCCCTGGCCGGGCTGGTGTCCTCGGCGGCGAACGTGCTGCTGCTCGACGAGCCAACCAACAACCTCGACCCGGTCTCGCGCGAACAGGTCCTCGAGGCGCTGCGCACCTACGCGGGCGCCGTCGTCCTGGTGACTCACGACCCGGGCGCGGCCGAGGCGCTGAACCCGGAACGCGTCATCCTGCTGCCCGACGGCACCGAGGATCACTGGTCAAACGAGTACGCCGAGCTGATCGACCTCGCGTGAGCCGTCGCGGGCCCAGACGGCGGTGTGTCGCGCGTGAAACGCTGTGTCGCGAGGGAACTCGCGGGTCTCAGGTGAGTTTCATCACTGTTTTCGTTGATCACCGACTCCAGAGTGTCTAGCCTGGAATCAGCTGCTCGGCGACTCGGAGGAAGCCATGAGCGACAGTGCGAGACAGGCCGCTAGGTCGGCCAAGGGCAAGGCGACGATCGGCAAGACCGCGCTGGGAAAGGGCACCCGGGTCACGGGCAAGTCCCGCGACCGGTTGCAGTCCCAGCTGAAGAAGCAGTACGAGGCGGGAGCAAGCATCCGCTCCCTGGCCAGGGCCACCGGCCGCTCGTACGGCTTCATCCACAACGTGCTGGTCGAATCGCACGTCGAGTTACGCGGCCGTGGCGGCGCCAACCGGCGGAAGAATCCGGCCGACTGACCGGCATCACCAGCCGGGGACGGCACCGTCCCCGCGGACGAGCAGGTTCGCGAGGCTGGTGAACAGCGGCAGGCCGGTCTTGATCTCCAGATACGCGAACTGACCCTGCGGGTTCACCTCGAGGAAGTAGTACTCCCCGTCGCTGCCGAGGCGCAGATCGACGACGCCGAAGCTCAGGCCCAGCGCGCCCATCAGGGTGGCCAGCGACTTGCTGACCGAGGCGGGCAACCGGTCGCGCGTGAACCCGACGGAGGTGTCCAGCCGGGAATCGACCCGGCCGACACCCGCCTGCGAATCGATGCGCACCGTCCACTCGATGCCGTCGACCCACACCACCCGCAGATCGCAGCTGGCCTCGACATAGTCCTGGAACGTGGTGGGCGTCGACCGGATCGAACCGAGCCTGCCCAGCTCGGGCCTGGTGATGATCCGGGTCTCGGAGAACTCGCCCCGGCCCGTCCCCGTGCGCTTGTACACCACTGGGCCGGAACGGGATTCGACGAAACTGCGGGCCTCGTCCGGATCGTTGGTGATCAGCGTCTCGGGAATGGTGAAGCCCGCCCGCTGCGCCGTCTCCAGTTGCACGATCTTGCGGCTCGCGGTGCGCTCGGCGGCCGGATCGTTGACCCAGTACGCCGGGATCGACCACAGCATGCCCTGCAGGAACCCGTCGCACTCGGCCTGGCGGAACTCGTCGTCGGCGACGCGAACACCGTGCGGCACCCGGCACGGGTGCGGCCTGCGCCACCACACCGCGCGCACGTCGTCGAGACCGCGGATATGGGCGAGCGCGCGGTTGGTGCCTGCCTTGTCGAGCCGGAAACTGCCTGTCTCGGTGGGGAAGTCACGCAGGTCGAGCCGGATCGGGTCGAGCCCGTGGTGTTCTCGCAGGGTGGCGGCCAGCGCATCGGCGTGCAGGTCGTCGGTTTCGGAGACGATGAGCACCGCGTCGGTCGCGCGTTCCATGATGGTGGGCCGCTTCAGTCGAGGCTGTCGCAGTTGATGCCGTCGCGGAAGGTGAACGTGGCGCCGGTGACGCCGCCGCGTTCGGCGATCCGCAGCTTGGTCGCCCAAGCGCGGGTGGCCTGGGCCAGCAGGTCGTCACCGAGCGCCTCCGACGGCTCGGGAGCCAGCGTGAACGGCCGGTCGACGAGCTCGACGCGCATCCTGCGCGTGAAATCGGCGGTGGCGCCGGGCCGGATGTCGACGCGCACCTGCCGCTCGCCCGCCGCGGCGCGATCCTCGGTGAGCCGCACGACATCCCGCCGGTCGAAGGTCCACGTACCACCGTCGACGCGCACCGAGATGTCGCGATCGGACTCGGCCACCAGCAATCCGCGCAAGGCCGGGCCCCGATCTCGGGACGACGCGCTAGCGGGGAGGTGGATGGCGTCGGTCATGGGCACTCACTCCGATCTTCTCGTCTGCTCGCGATTTGCCAGAACCCCCGAAGGTGCTTCGGATCATAGCGCGCGAGCGGGCATCGCCGAGCCGGTTCGCAAGATTTGCAGAGCCCCGGGCAAACCGCCGAGCGGCGCGTGATCGCCTAGCGGGGAGAGAATTTCGGACAACCGGACCGCTGATCGCCCCGTCGCACCGGCAATCGATCAGCTAACTATGCCGGACGCGAGCACGGCCCGCCTCGCCCGGGAATTGCTGGGCGCGGCGGGCCGTGTCGGTCAGGTCAGAGGCCGAGCAGCTCGGGGCGCTCGGCGAGGCCGCGGAAGTGCTCGGCGGGGTTCGCGACCAGCTTGCGCTCGGTCAGATCCATCGCGCCGGCCACCACGGTGATCTCGGCGGAGACGGTCCCGTCGAGCTTGATGATCTTGTGGTGGAACTTGAAGACCTTGCCGCCGTCCCAATCGAATTCGCACGTCACGGTCACCTCGTCGCCACCGCGCAGCTCCCGCCGGTACTTGATCGTCGACTCGAGCACCACCGCCCCGATGCCGCTGGCGAGGAACTTGTCCTGCGGGATCCCCGCCGCCCGCATCAGCTCCCAGCGGGCATGCTCGCCGTACTGGTGGTAGACGGCATGGTTGAGGTGGCCCTGGGTATCGAGCTCATAGCCGCGGACGAGGACCGGTACGGAGAACGTCATACGGCGTACAACCGGTGGCTTCTTCGCTGTTGTTCCCGATCCGGCTGCAATCTGCACCACAGTCCGGCCGGTTCGGTATGGCCGGTGGGTCAGCGGCGGTGGGCGTTGCGTTCGGCCCACCAGGCGGGAGCGTCGACGAAGTGGTTGTCGAATTCCTCTTGGGCGGCGAGGAATTCGTCGTGGGTCGCCTGGCCGTGGATGAGGCGGTCGAGCAAGCGGAAGTATTCGAAGCGCTGGACGCCGGGCATCAGGGCGATGAGGATGCGGGCGCCGCTGTCGGGGGTGGCGCCGAAGGCGTGCGGCATCAGCCGGGGGACCACCAGGGACCCGCCCGCGCCGACGGTGCGGATGCGGTCGCCCGCCATGACCTGAAGTTCGCCGTCGGCGACGTAGAAGAGTTCGTCGGAGCGGGTGTGGAAGTGCGGTGCCGCGCCGTCGGCGCCCTGGACCATGGTGACTTCCAGGGTGCTGACGGTGCCGTCGCTGGCGTCGGCGTCGGTGAGCAGGCGCATGCGCACGGAGTCGGTGCCGAGGGTTTCGGCGTCCTCGGGCAGGCAGAGGGCGATGTCGCGAGTGTTCGTCATGGCAATTCCATTCGCCGGTTGATAATTCGCTACCGAACTATATCGCAGCGAATAGAATCATGTCCATGGATGAACCGGATGCCGTCGACGCTATCGCCGCGCAGTGGCGGCGCGAACGCCCCGACCTCGACCTCACGGCGATGGCCGTCTTCGGCAGGCTGGGCAGATTGATGACCGTGGCGATGGCCCGCATCGAAGCCGTGTTCACCGCCCACGGCTTGCAGCGCGGTGAGTTCGATGTGCTTGCGGCACTGCGCCGTTCGGGCGCACCGTTCGAACTCAACCCCTCGGTGCTCGCCGACACGCTGATGCTGTCGCGCGCCGGGATGACCGGCCGTATCGACCGCCTGGAGGCCGCGGGCCTGGTCCGCCGGATCGCCGATCGGGGTGACCGCCGAGCGGTCCTGGTCGCGCTGACCGACGAGGGGCGTGAGCTCGTCGATATCGTCGTCGGCGCGCACACCGAGAACGAGACGGCGATGCTGTCGGTACTCGATCCGGCCGACCAGGAATCCCTGGACCGCATCGCCCGCATCCTGCTGAAGAGCCTCGAGGACTAGCCGATCCCGGCCGCCACAAACATCGAGACCGTAGATCCCGCAGAACGCAATCGGCGGAGTTCTAGGGGCCATGGAGGCGGGATTCGAGCCCGCGACCTCCGTCTTGTCGAGGCGGTGTTCTACCTGCTGAACTACTCCATGGCCGCGCTGAGCATAACTCAGGCTTCCTTGCGGCGCACCGATGCTTCGACGAGATCCAGTACGGCGGAAAGGTTTTCGTCGGTGTGGCCCGAGGCGATGCGGGCGATGAGGCCGTCGAGGACGAGGTCGAGATAGCCGAGCAGGACGTCGGTGGGGACGTCGTCACGCAGGGCGCCCGCGGCCTTGCGGCGCTCGAGGCGGGCCAGGGTGGCCGCGGTGAGTTCGGCGGAGCGCTGGGTCCAGCCGGCGCGGAACTCGGGGTCGGTGCGCACCCGGCGGGCGATCTCGAGGCGGGTGCCCAGCCAGTTGAATTCCTCTGGGCGGGCGAGCATGTCGCGCATGACCTGCACGATGCCCTGGTTGGCCGCGACCTCGGCCATCCGCTCGGCGTCGTCCTTGGCCAGGGCGAAGAACAGCGCGTCCTTGTCACGGAAGTGATGGAAGATCGCGCCGCGGGACAGACCGATGGCCTCTTCCAGACGGCGCACCGTGGCGCCGTCGTAGCCGTATTCGGCGAAGCAGCGCCGTGCGCCGTCGAGGATCTGGCTGCGGCGGGCGGCGAGGTGGTCGTCGCTGACCTTGGGCATGAGTCCTCCAACGGGAAATACACGGACCCCCGCCCCGGAATTCCGAGACGGGGGCTGTCGCAAAGGGGCATCCGCTACCGGATGCCCTGTGGTGCAGCATCATTCGATACTGCACCACCGGACTCCGAGGCTATTAACCGCGGATCATGTTGCGCAGGACGTACTGCAGGATGCCGCCGTTGCGGTAGTAGTCGGCCTCACCGGGGGTGTCGATGCGGACGACCGCGTCGAAGACGGTCTTCTTGCCGTCTTCGGCGGTGGCGGTGACCTTGACGGTCTTCGGGGTGACACCCTCGTTGAGGGCGGTGATGCCCTCGATGTCGAAGGTCTCGGTGCCGGTCAGGCCCAGCGACGCGGCCGACTCACCCTGCGGGAACTGCAGCGGCACAACGCCCATGCCGATGAGGTTGGAGCGGTGGATGCGCTCGAACGACTCGGTGATGACGGCCTTCACACCCAGCAGGCTGGTGCCCTTGGCGGCCCAGTCACGCGAGGAGCCCGAACCGTACTCCTTGCCACCGAGCACGACCAGCGGGATGCCGGCGGCCTGGTAGTTCTGCGAGGCGTCGTAGATGAACGACTGCGGGCCGCCCTCGAGGGTGAAGTCGCGGGTGTAACCACCCGAGACGTCGTCGAGCAGCTGGTTGCGCAGCCGGATGTTGGCGAAGGTGCCGCGGATCATCACCTCGTGGTTACCACGACGCGAGCCCAGCGAGTTGTAGTCCTTGCGGGCCACACCGTTGGCGTCGAGGTACTGCGCGGCGGGGGTGCCGGGCTTGATCGGGCCCGCCGGGGAGATGTGGTCGGTGGTGACCGAGTCGCCCAGCAGCGCGAGGACGCGGGCGCCCTTGATGTCGGTGACGGGGCTCGGGTCCATCGACATGCCGTCGAAGTACGGCGCCTTGCGGACGTAGGTCGACTTCTCGTCCCACGCGAAGGTGTCGCCCTCCGGGGTGGCCAGGCCCTGCCAGCGGGCGTCGCCGTCGAAGACGGTGGCGTAGGAGTTGCGGAACATGTCCTGGTTGATCGAGGACTTGATGGTGTCGTCGATCTCCTGGGCCGAAGGCCAGATGTCCTTCAGGAAGACGTCGTTGCCCTCGGTGTCCTGGCCCAGCGGGTCGGTCTCGAAGTCGAAGTCCATGGTGCCCGCGAGCGCGTAGGCGATGACCAGCGGCGGGGAGGCCAGGTAGTTCATCTTCACGTCGGGGGAGATACGACCCTCGAAGTTGCGGTTACCCGACAGCACGGCGGTGACCGAGAGGTCGTTGTCGTTGATCGCGGCCGAGATCTCCTCGGGCAGCGGGCCGGTGTTACCGATGCAGGTGGTGCAGCCGTAGCCACCGACGTAGAAGCCGAGCTTCTCGAGGTAGGGCCACAGACCGGCCTTCTCGTAGTAGTCGGAGACGACCTGCGAACCCGGCGCCATGTTGGTCTTCACCCACGGCTTGGTCGACAGGCCCTTCTCCACCGCGTTGCGGGCGAGCAGGGCGGCGCCCAGCATGACCGACGGGTTGGAGGTGTTGGTGCAGGAGGTGATACCCGCGACCACGACGGCGCCGTGATCGAGGACGAAGTCACCGCGCTCGGCCGAGCGAACCTCGACCGGCTTGGACGGACGGCCGTTGGCGCCCTTGGCGGCCGAGTGGGCCGGGGTGTAGGTGTCGTCGGCGGCGTTCGCGGACACGGCGACCGAATCGGAGGCAGGGAAGGACTCGTCGCCCGCCTCGTCCAGCGCGGTCAGCTCACCCTCGCCGACGTAGTTGACGATGTCGGAGCGGAAGGCGCTCTTGGACTCGCTGAGCAGGATGCGGTCCTGCGGGCGCTTCGGGCCTGCGATGGACGGCACCACGGTGCTCAGGTCCAGCTCCAGGTACTCCGAGTACGCGGGCTCCTTGTCGGCGTCGTGCCACATGCCCTGTTCCTTGGCGTACGCCTCGACGAGCGCGAGCTGCTCGTCGGTGCGGCCGGTCAGGCGCAGGTAGTTGATGGTCTCCTCGTCGATCGGGAAGATCGCCGCGGTGGAGCCGAACTCGGGGCTCATGTTGCCCAGGGTGGCGCGGTTGGCCAGCGGCACCTCCGACACGCCGGCGCCGTAGAACTCGACGAACTTGCCGACGACGCCGTGCTTGCGCAGCATGTCGGTGACGGTCAGCACCACGTCGGTGGCGGTGACGCCCGGCTTGATCTCACCGGTCAGCTTGAAGCCGACGACGCGCGGGATCAGCATGGAGACCGGCTGGCCCAGCATCGCGGCCTCGGCCTCGATGCCACCCACGCCCCAGCCCAGCACGCCCAGGCCGTTGACCATGGTGGTGTGCGAGTCGGTGCCGACACAGGTGTCGGGGTAGGCCTGGCCGTTGCGGACCATGACGGTCGGGGCCAGGTACTCGATGTTGACCTGGTGGACGATGCCCATGCCCGGGGGGACGACCTTGAAGTCGTCGAAGGCGCCCTGGCCCCAGCGCAGGAACTGGTAGCGCTCGCCGTTGCGCTCGTACTCGAGCTCGACGTTGCGCTCCAGCGCGTCGGCGCGGCCGAAGACGTCCAGGATGACCGAGTGGTCGATGACCATGTCGGCGGGGGAGAGCGGGTTCACCTTGCTCGGGTCGCCGCCGAGGGTGGTGACGGCCTCACGCATGGTGGCGAGGTCGACGATGCAGGGAACGCCGGTGAAGTCCTGCATGATCACGCGCGCGGGGGTGAACTGGATCTCGACGCTCGGCTGCGCCGAGGGGTCCCAGTTCGCGATCGCGCGGATGTGATCGGCGGTGATGTTCGCGCCGTCCTCGGTGCGCAGCAGGTTCTCCGCCAGCACCTTCAGGGCGTAGGGCAGCTTCTCGGTGCCGGGAACAGCCGAGAGACGGAAGATCTCGTAGGAGTTGCTTCCGACCTCGAGCGTGCCCTTGGCGCCGAAGGTATCAATCTTCGTCACGTCAGCTCCACTCATGTGTGAGGGTGTGCCGCCGGCGGGGCTGTGCCGGCGACTCGCGTCTTCGGAGGGGGTTCCGGCGCCGTGAGATGCCGGTTTCCTCGCCGTACGAGCCTAACAGTACGCTTGTCCTATGAAATACGCGGGGGCGGTTGGGCGTGCCGTGCCAGCGTGTCCGCGCGCGCCGTCGCGTACTGTGCCAGTCGAGCGAGTCGGGGAATGACGCATTGACGCTCACCCTGCAGTGTTGGATGCCCGTCGCAACGTAGCGGCCGAGGCTCGACAGACCGGATGGAAGATGACCGTCTTGCACACCTTTGCGCCGATGGCCGCCGAACTGCCGCCGAATACCGTGCTGAGCAGTGTCCGGTCCGATCTCGCCGACAATCATGTCGCCGCCCCCAAAGGCGTGAACCAGGAGAAACTGGCGGCGATCGTCGCCGAGGCGCGATCCGAGGGGATCCCGCTGAGCGTCGTCGTTGTTCCAGGTAACCCCGGCCACGACTCGAGCCTACGTGACCTGGCCACCGAGGTGGGCAAAAGCACCGACGGCACCGTCGCGGTCTTCAGCGACGACTGGGTCGGCACCTACAGCGACAGCATCAGCCGGGTCCGGCTGGAGTGGGCCGAGGATGTCGCCAAGTACAAGGGGAACCACCCTGAGGAGGCCGTGCAGGCCTTCGTCGACCGGTTGGAGCAGCCCGAGGGTGTGCCCTGGAGCGTGATCACCGCGGTGTTGCTGACGCTCACCGCGCTGGTGATCGCCGGGCTGTACGTCGTGAAGGCGCGCCGCGGTCCCGACGCCGACACGCAGGTTGCGGCGTCGACCGACCGGGCTGATGTGGGTTCCGCTAAGTAACCGGTTTCCCTTCAGCAACATTTCCGGACCATCGGTCTGTTTTCTGCCCTGAAAAGCTGTCCTCCGTCAGGCTATTTTCAGGCAATCCGCTAATTGCACCCCCGTGTCGCTGTGGCAGTTGTTTCCTTTGTGAACTATGTGTCGTACGGTTGCGGTGATCGCGATCGTGAATGCAGTGGTACAGGGGGCATTGGTCGACTCATGTGGTCGGTGGGTGGGCTGATGCGTCAGTGGCGTATGTCGAGTCGAGTCACTCGGAGGTGCCGTGCGCGGTGCGGGCAGGCAGGACGAACCAGGTCTATTACGGGTAGCGGCGGGATTGCTGATGACGCTGGCCGTGCTCGCGGGCGCGGGGCAGGTCACGGCGGTGCCACCGCCGCCGCCCAATCCCTCCGACGGTGAGATCGCGGGCGCGGGCGCGCAGGTCGACGCGCGGGTGAGCGAGATCGGCGTGCTGATCAACCGGGTCGCCGCGGCCGATCAGCAGTTACGAGCCCTCGACGACGCGCTCGCCGCCAAACGCGAGGCGGTCAACCAGGCGCTGGTCGACCTGCAGACCGCCAGGGACGCCGCCGACGCTGCCGCCGCCGCGGTCACCGATTCGCAGGCCCTGCTCGCCGACGCGGGCGCGAAGGTCGGCGCGGCCCGCCAGGACTTCGACCAGCTCGCCACCCAGGCCTACGTGCGGCCGGTGAACAGCTCCGTCGTCACCTACCTCGCCTCCGCCACGCCTGATTCCGCGATGGACCGCGCGCAGGTGCTGAGCATGGTCTCCAAGAACCAGCGCCAGGTGCTCGACGATCTGCGCCGCACCCAGATCGCCCAGGCCAACCAGAATGCCGCGGCCCGCCAGGCCAAGGCCGACGCCGACAGCGCCGCCGACGCCGCCGAACAGAAGAAGAACACCGCCCAGGCCGCGGTCACCGTCGCCAAGACCGAATTCGACACCCAGGCCGCGGCCCGCGACACGCTGCAGCGCGACCGCGCGGCGGCCCAGTCCGCCCTCGACGTCGCCCGCGCTACGGTGTCGGGTCTGCAGAGCCAGCGCGAGGTCTTCCTGGCCTGGGACGACCAGCGCAAGGCCGAGCTGACCGCGCTGCTCGCCGCCGCCAACGCCGCGGCCGCCCGCGCCGCCGCCGACCAGGCCGCCCGCGACCGCGCCGCCAAGCTGGGCGAAGGGCAGCGCCCGCACACCGAGCTCGAATCCACCCCGGCCTCGCCGCGCAAGACCAAACCCAAACCGACGAAACCGCAGGTCACCGGCTCGGCGGCGATCGAGACGGTGATCGACCGGGCGATGTCGCAACTCGGCGTCACCTACGCCTGGGGCGGCGGCGACGAGGACGGCCCCACCCTCGGCATCCGCGACGGCGGCGCCGGCGACGCGCACGGCGACTACAACAAGATCGGCTTCGACTGCTCGGGCCTGATGCTCTACGCCTTCGCCGGCATCGGCGTCTCCCTGCCGCACTACAGCGGCTACCAGTACAACGCAGGTACCCGCGTCGACGTCGAGGACCGCGAACGCGGCGACATGCTGTTCTGGGGCCCGGGCGGCAGCGCCCACGTCGCGCTCTACCTCGGCGACGGGCAGATGATCGAAGCGCCCGAATCCGGTGACGTGGTGAAGATTTCACCGGTCCGCGAGGACGGCATCATGCCGTACGCGGTCCGCATCGTCACCGAATGAGGCTGCGGGTAGTGAAAGATCGAGGTAAACAACTGGAGAACAGTAGATGTGGCCGGGCGTTTTGCGCGAAGCTGGCTTGTCGGGGCCTCGGAAGAGGGATAGCGTCACTACCTATAACCAAGTCGCGCCTCGAAACATCAAGTGTGAGTGGGTGTTTCAGAATGAGGCTATCGCGGGGCAAGACCGCTCCTCGGTCGGCGACGGTTTGTGGTTCATCGCCGAGCCTTCCTGGGTACGCGTGGCCGGAGAGAGTCGGCGGCTGGGGCAGTACGCAGTTCGCGCATCCAGGATCCACGGCAGCAGTATCCGAGGGGGCGTAGTGAGACCAACCGAACCCACGCAAGCAGTAGCGGAGCGCGCGAGTATCGGCTCCGAGTGCCGGGGGATTCCGATCCGAACACCCGATCTGGCTACCCGGTATCTGGTAATCCCGAATACCGCGTTGTCCGAGGAGAGGGTCAGCATCGAGGTGGTGGCCGACAACTCCCTGACGCGAGAAATGCTGTGTGGGTTCTTGGGTTCCGAAGACGACTTCGTCGTCATCAGCGGGGTGTCCTGGAACGAAGCCGACAGACGGACCGGCGCGGTGGCCCCGGATGTCATCGTGCTCGACATCGACGAAATCGGCAGTGGCGCTGTACGGATCACCCGCTCGCTGATTCGGAAATTTCCCGACGCCGCGATCGTGGTGCTGAATTCGGGCGGCCCCGGACACGTGTTGTACGACATGCTGGAGATCGGTGTTCGGTGTTTTCTCCACAAGGGGATTTCCCGCAGCGAACTGGTGACGTCGATTCGAGGCGTGGCGTCGGTGGAGAACCAGATCACGGTCAGCGTGCCCCGCGAGTTCCTGACATGCGGCGGACCATCGAGTCGCGGCAGACTCTCTGCGCGTGAGGAACAGGTCGTTCGCCTGGTCGGCGAGGCCATGACGAATCGCCAGATCGCCAATGCCCTGTCCATCACCGAGGGAACGGTCAAACGCCATCTGCGCAGTATTTTCGACAAGCTGGGGGCGGTCTCGCGGATCGACGCGGTCAATCGGTATCGCACCCTCGAAGGTCGGCAGGACTCGGCCTGAACTACCCGAAAGATGCGAAATAGGCCGGACTGTCCGCCGAGGCGCGGACAGTCCGGCAACAAGTGCGTTGTGCAGGCAGGCACTCGGCTGCCTCGGTATCAGTGGTCGACGGCTCGTTCCAGGTCGGCGATAGCCTGCTCCGCGTCGACGAACAGGACCGCGCGCCAGCCTGCCGCGCGGGCACCCGCGCAGTTCTGGGGCAGGTCGTCCACCAGGATGCACCGATCCGGGGCAATGCCCGCTCGCTCGGCTGCCAGGTCGAAGATCTCGCGATCGGGTTTTCGGCAACCGACCTGCGCGGAATTGACCACGGCATCGAACAGTTCGTCGGCGACCACCATCTTTCGCCAGTAGGGCTCCCAGGCGGGCGGCATGTTGGACAGCATGCCGACGAACGCGCCCTCGGTGCGATAGCGCAGCAGCGCGTCCACCCAGGTGGTGTTGGCCGGCCGGTCGGCGAACCACGTCTCGGCCAAACTCGGGATCGCGGTATGAATCCCCTGCTCGGCCAGTGCCGTGCGCACCAGGTCCAGCCACTCGTCCTCGGTGACCAACGGTGTGTCAAGCGGCAGCATCATGTCTTCGGTGCCAAATGTGGCGGTCACGTTCGCAATTGCCGAACGAAGCGGATCAGGCGCCAGCCCGGTTTTTCGGCAGAACGCCGCAAAAGTTTCGGCGACCGGCGGTGTCAATACGCCACCGAAATCTGACCATATCGCGACAGAAGGTCCCATGCTGAGGTCGGTCAACGGTCTCTCCACTCTGTATTCAACTATCCCTGCCAGCGGCACGATATCTCTGCACCGGGCGCCCGCGCGATACGACGAACGGGGTACCTCGCATGGTGCGACATGTCTCCTCCGGTCGCGTACCGGAAGTGATACGCCTTGGGAGACAAGGAATTCAGCCCATTGGAAGGTGACTCTTTCACCTGTCGCGGCACGGTCTGGCGTCGGTAATGTCCGAATCGTGTCGGGGGAGGACGGTATCGGCTGGTTCGCGATGCGAATTCTCCCGAGCCGGATGGATATGGGTAGGAGCATGACGATGGAGACAACACTCCGGGCAAGAACTCTCGCGGAGGCTATTTCTCTGCGTGCTACCGAAGATACAAATCGGACTGCCTACACGTTTTTGGCCGATGGCGAAAACGAATCGCTGTCGTTGACATTCGGTGAGGTCGGCGGGCGCGCCCGGGCGATCGCGTCCCGATTGGCGGCGGTGGTCGCACCGGGTGAGCGGGCGCTCATCATCGCCCCGGATTCGGCCGATTTCGTGCTCGCGTTCCTGGCCTGCCAGTACGCGGGGGTGATCGCGGTGCCGGTCTACCCGCCTTTCCCGATCACCTCGCCCCGTCGGATCGACACCCTCCGGACGATCGCCGCGGACTGCGGGGCCACGGTAGTGCTCGCCGGCGCTCCGGAACAGACCCGGCAGGCCCTGCTCGCCGCGGCGCCCGAACTGGGCGCGTTGCATTGGGTGGGTACCGACGCGACCGACGACACAGGGTTCGAACCGGTCTTCCCGACCGGAGCCGACGTGTCGTTCCTGCAGTACACCTCCGGTTCGACCTCGGCTCCCAAGGGCGTGGTCGTCACCCACGACGCACTCATGCACAACCAGGAGCTCATGTGTCACACCATGGGCTACCGCCCAGAATCGAGCATCGTCGGCTGGCTTCCGTTGTTTCATGACATGGGATTGATGGGGCTGATCGTGCCCGCGATCTACGCGGGCGGCAGCACCGTTCTGCTGCCGCCGTTGACCTTCGTCCAACGGCCGCAGCGCTGGTTGCGCGCGGTGACCCGATACTCGGCCACCATTACCGGCGGCCCGAACTTCGCCTTCGAGCTGTGCTGCCGTCGCATCCCCGCCGCGGAGCGCGAAGGACTCGATCTCAGTTCGCTCGAGGTCGTCTTCAACGGCGCGGAGCCGATCCGCACCGAGACCTTGGCCAAGTTCGCCCAGGAGTTCGGGCCCCACGGATTCGACCCGCGCACGCATTACCCCTGCTATGGCCTGGCCGAATCGACGTTGTTCACCGTCGGTGCCGTGCGTGGGGCCGGCGCGGTCACCCTGTCGGTGGACCGGGCACAGCTGGCGGCAGGCCGGGTCGTGCGAGGGGAGGGGCATACCTTGGTCAGCTCCGGTGTCGTCGCCTTGCATCGCGAGCTGCTGATCGTCGACCCGGAAACCCGGACCCCGGCCGCCGAGGGCGACGTCGGCGAGATCTGGATCGGTGGCCCCGATGTGGCCGCCGGGTATTGGCAGAACGCCGACGCGACGAACGAGACATTCCGCGCGGAAACGGTGTCGCCACGTCGCGGCCCCTTCCTGCGCAGTGGCGACCTCGGTGCGGTCGTCGACGGCGAGCTGTATGTGGTCGGCCGTCGCAAGGACCTGATCATCGTCGGCGGGCGCAACTACTACCCGCAAGACATCGAGGCGACGGTCGAGAACGCGAGCCCGCTGGTACGACGCGGTTGCACCGCGGCGTTCGCGTCCGAGCGGTCCGGCGGCGAAGAGCTGATCGTGGTCGCGGAGACGCGCGCGGACACTGCCGGCATCGACGTGGCCGCGCTCTCGGCCACCTTGCGCGCCGCGATCACCATGGACCATTCGATCACCCCGGCCGAAGTGCTGCTGGTTCCGGCGGGCACAGTGCCCAAGACCTCGAGCGGAAAGCTGCAGCGCCGCGGCACTCGTGCCGCCTTCGAGGCGGGCGAGCTGACCCTGGCACAGCAGTCCCTGACTGTCGGAGTGCAGTGATGTCGCGGGCGGATCACGTTGTCACGTGGCTGGTCGAGCGGATCGGTTCCCTGCTCGGCGTGGAGAAGGAGAGCCTGGCGGTCGATGTCCCGTTCGTCGCACTCGGATTGTCCTCGTTGCAGGCGGTGGAGCTGTCCGACGATCTCCAGCGCTGGACCGGACTGACGCTCTCGCCGACCTTCGCCTATGACTATCCCAGCATCACCGCCGCGGCCGTGGCGCTCGCGGAGCAGATGGCCGCGGCGGCCCAGCCGGTCACCGGCGGACGCGGCGAAGGGCCGGGCCCCTCGCACCGGCTGCAGGAGCCGATCGAGGCCGGTACCGAGGGCGAGCTGATCGCGATCGTCGGCATCGGCTGCCGATTCCCCGGCGCCGACGGTCCCACACAGTTCTGGGACCTGCTGAGGCATGGAGTCGACGCGATCAGCGAGGTGCCCGCAGATCGCTGGAATGCCGACGAACTCTACGATCCCGATCCTGATACTCCCGGCCGGATGACCACCAAGTGGGGTGGGTTTCTCCCCGGCGTCGACCATTTCGACGCGGACTTCTTCGGCATCGCGGCCCGGGAGGCCGTGCGGATGGATCCCCAGCAACGCCAGCTACTCGAAGTGGCGTGGACCGCGCTCGACGACGCCGGGATCGGACCGCGCGGCCTGGCGGCGACCCCGACCGGTGTCTTCATCGGCGCATCGTCCTACGACCACGGCGTCGCCGTGCTCGCGCCCGGTACCGAGGTGTCCGCCCAGGACGGCACTGGTGCGGCGTTGAGTGTCATCGCCAACCGGCTGTCGTACTGCCTGAACCTGGCGGGTCCGAGCCTGGTGGTCGACACCGCTTGCTCGTCGTCACTGGTCGCCGTGCACCTGGCCTGCCAGTCGCTGCGGGCGGGGGAGTCGGAGCTGGCCTTGGCGGGCGGGGTCAATGTGATCGCCGGGCCACGCATCGCGCTCAGCTTCAGCAAGGGCCGGCTGATGGCTCCGGACGGCCGGTGCAAGCCGTTCGACGAGCGCGCCGACGGCTACGTCCGCAGTGAGGGGGCGGGCGTGGTCGTCCTCAAGAGACTCGACAAGGCGCGCGCTGACGGGGACCGGGTCTATGCCGTGATCCGTGGCAGCGCGGTCAATCAGGACGGGCGGACCAACGGTCTGATCGCGCCGAGCCGCCCCGCGCAAGAACGGGTGTTGCGCGCGGCCTATCGCAACGCCGGTGTCGACCCCGCTTCCGTCGCCTATGTGGAGGCGCACGGTACCGGCACCGCTGTCGGCGACCCGATCGAGGTCGGGGCGCTCGCCACGGTACTCGGTGCGGGGCGTGACCCGGCCACACCATTGCGAATCGGCTCGGCGAAATCGAATCTCGGACATCTCGAGGCCGCCGCGGGCATTGCCGGAATGATCAAAACCGCGCTGTCGCTGCATCATCGGCAATGGATGCCGTCGCTGCACTTTCAGCGGCCGAATCCGAGAACAGGCCTGGATACCGTCCCCGTGGTCGTCCAGACCCAGGTCGAGTCGCTGCCTGTCGACACCGCGGGCAGTGCTGTCGCGGGAACCAGTTCGTTCGGCTTCGGCGGCACCAACGCCCATGTGGTGCTGTCCACCGCGCCGACGCCCGTACCGCGGTCGGCACCGCGAACCACCGAATACCTGCTCTTCCCGGTGTCGGCGCAGACGGAAGCCGGCCTGCGCCGCCGTGCCCGGGGCTGGGCCGCTGTCGCCGAACGAGACGGGCACGACCCGGGATGGCTGGCCCGCGCCGCTGCGACGGCGGCCCGGCGAGCCGATCACGACACGCATCGGGCCGCGGTGATCGTGCGCGATGTCGACGACTTGGTCGAAGGCATGACCGCGATCGCCGAGGGCGAACGGGCGCGCGGCATCTGCGGACCACGGCCGCGGGCGACAACTCCACGTCAGGTGGGGCTGATCTTCCCCGGGCAGGGTTCGCAGTGGGACGGGATGGGACGCGGGCTGGCGCAGAGCATTCCGGCGTTTCGAGAGGCGATCGAACGCGCCGACACCGAACTGTCGGCCTGGCTGGGTGAAGCACTGTGGTCGGCCGATACCGGACTCGTCGCGCACGGCACCGCGCAGGTGCCGCCCGCGCTGTTCGCGATGCAGGTGGCGTTGGCACAGACCTGGCGAGCTTTCGGCGTAGAGCCCGCCGCGGTGTGCGGGCACAGCATGGGTGAGATCGCCGCTGCCCACATCAGTGGGGCGCTCTCGCTCGCCGATGCCGCGCGCGTCGTCTCGGTGCGTAGCAGGCTGCTCACCGAGATCTCCGGCCACGGCGGACTCGCGCTCGTCGAACTGGATGCGGCACAACTGGAAACGGTGCTCGCCGAGCACCTCGACACAGTGTCGGTGGCAGCGGTGAACGGACCACGCGCGACGGTGCTGTCCGGCCCGCCGCAGGCGTTGGACGAGATCGTCCGGCAGCTGGAGGCCGACGGCGTATTCGCCCGGCGCATCGCGGTCGACTTCGCCGCCCATAGTCCAGCGGTGGAGCCGTTGCGGCCGCGCTTGCGCGCGGGCCTCGAGGGCATCACGGCGCGGCCTCCCGCGCTGCCGTGGTATTCGACGGTCACCGGTGCCGTGTCCGCCGACACGCTCGCCGATGGCGACTACTGGTCGCGCAATCTGCGCGAGACGGTGCTGTTCGATACCGCGGTCGGCCGGATGCTGTCCGAGGGACACGACACGTTCGTCGAGATCGCACCGCACCCGGTGCTTTCCCGGTCACTCGGTGAGATCGCCGAGGCCACCTCGGCGACAGCGGATGTGGTGGTGGTGTCCTCGACACGTCGTGACGAGGACGAGGTATTCGCGTTCCTGCACGCGCTGGGCGAGATCTACGTCTCCGGCGTGAGCCTGGATTGGGAGGCGATTCACCCGGACGCGGAGGCAGTAGCGGTTCCGTCACAGGGCTGGAACCATCAGCGGTTCCCGCTGATCCGGGCTCTCGGGCCCGGGGAAGGCGCCGGCGTCGGTGCGGCTTCGAGCCGGCTGATCGGCGCTCGGGTCTCCGTCGGCACCCACCCCGAACTCGGCGTGTGGCCGATCGAGCTCGACGCCGCACCCGAGATCGCCGACCACGTCGTCGATGGTGTGGTTGTGGTGCCTGGTGCGTACTGGCTCGCCGCGGCGGCGGGTGCCGCCGCCGCGGGGACTGTCGTCGACGCGTCGCCGACGGTCGTGCTCAGCAATGTCAGTTTCGACGCCCCGCTCGTCCGTGCCGGTGGACCGGTTCCGGTGCAGCTCGTGATCGAATCCGCGGGTGGGCGTTCGGAATTCGCGATCATTTCCGATCCGGCGGGCACCCCGCTGACGCACGCGCGCGGCTGGCTCGATGCCGCGCCGGGCCGACTCGCCGAGCGCCGGGTTCCCGCGCTCGACGACCTGCTCGCTCGGTGCGCCGAGCCCGTCTCGATCGAGCAGTTCTACGCCGATCTCGCGGCGGCAGGCCTCCACTACGGCCCGGCGTTTCGCTCCATGACGCTGCTGCGACGCGGCGACGGCCAGGCGATCGGGAAGTTCAGCGCGGCCCTCGGTCCGGGCAGACACACCGGGATACACCCCGCGCTGCTCGACGCCTGCCTGCACACCATCGCGGCGGCCGCGGGCAGGCAGCTGGAGCCGGGCACACTGCCGTTGCCCTCCGGCGCGACCCGCGTACAGTTCTCGGCCACCGGCGAGCCGATCACCGAGGTCTGGTGTCACGCGCGGATAGTCGAGTACGGCGATCGTGACCTGACCGCGGATCTGGTGGTGCTGACCGGCGACGGGACGCCGATCTGGTCGGCGATGGACTTCCAGGTCACCAAGAGCAGTGCCCCGGCTGTCGACCGTGGCAGGCTGTATCGGCTGTCCTGGACAGCACACGAATCGGCGCCCGCGCCGATCGAACCCGGCCGTTGGCTTGTCCTCGGCGCCGATACCGCGCCGCTGCGCGCGTTGGCGGCCCGGTTGAGCGGGCCCGGCGACAGCTGTGTGCTCGGAAACCCCGACAGCGCGGCCGGACTGGATGCGCTGCCGGTGCACTGGGACGACCTCGCCGGCATCGTGGACGCCCGTGGCTTCGCCGATCCGGGTGACCCCGATCCGGTCGCCTCGGCAGACCGTGCCGCGGCGGCGATCAGCCTGGCGCGCTCGCTGACCGAGCGTTTCACCCAGGGCAGCCGCACCCCTCGACTGTGGCTGTTGACCGCGCACACGCAACAGGATCCACGAGTCGGCGGGCTTTCCACGGCGGCCCTGTGGGGCGTCGCGAGGGTGATCGCCACCGAGCATCCCGAATTGCGCTGTGGTGTCGTCGATCTCCCGGCCGCGCCGAGTGCTGCCGAACTGGACCGGCTGGTCGCTGTCCTGCGTCATCCGGATCCGTCGCGGCAATGGGCGATCGGGGCGACCGCGGCGGTTCCCCGCCTGCTGCCCGCGCCGCGCGCTCGCTCGACCCCGGCTTTCGACGCCGAACTCGGCTATCTCGTCACGGGTGGACTCGGTGGACTCGGCCTGCGGCTGGCGCAGTGGCTGAGCTCGCAGGGGGTGCGCAGGCTGATGTTGCTCGGCCGGTCGGCACCGACCCCCCACGCGGCGCTGGTGATCGAGGAACTGCGGTCGCGTGGAGCCCAGGTCGAGGTGGCGGCGGTAGACCTCGCCGATGCCGACGCCCTCGAAGCGGTGGTCGCGAGTGCGAGCCCCCTCGGCGGCGTCTTCCACCTGGCGGGCGTGCTCGAGGACGGTGTGATCGGCGAATTCGAGAACGCGCAGCTGGACCGCGCGTTCGCCGGAAAGGCCCGGGGCGCGTGGAATCTGCACCGCGCGACCCTGGATCAGCCGATCGAGCACTTCGTGCTGTTCTCCTCGCTGGCGGGAATGTTCGGCTCACCGGGGCAGGCCGCCTATGCGGCGGCCAACACCTATCTGGACGCGCTGGCTTCGGCGCGAGTCGCCGACGGCCTGCCCGCGGTCAGCATCGCCTGGGGTCCGTGGGCCGAGATCGGCCTCGCCGCCGCCGTCGGGAGTGACCGACGGCTCGCGGCCCTCGGCGTTCCCGCGCTCGCCCCCGACGACGCCATGGCGCTGCTGGCGGCGGCCTTGACGGATCCGTCGCCGGTACTGGCCGCCGCCGCCTTCGATCTGACGGCGCTGGCTGGTCCGAACACCCCGCCCTCGGCGCGGGAACTGCTCACCGATCTCCTGGCAGGGATTTCGGCAATCGGTGCCGATGCCGGAGCCGCCCCCGATCTGTCCGGAATCGATGATCCGTTCGAGCGGGCCGAACTGGTCCGGCAGTTCGTGCTCGGCCAAGTCGCCACCATCGTCGGGGCGACCGGCGCGATCGACCCGACGGTGCCGTTCCGCGACCTCGGCTTCGATTCACTGATGGCGGTCGACCTGCGCAACCGGCTGGAAGCCGGTCTGGGGCAACCGATGTCGGCCAGCATGGTCTTCGCCTATCCGACCGTCGACCAACTCGTCGGCGAACTGATCGAGCGGATGTCGCCGTCGCGGCAGCCGGCTCCGGTCGTGGCGGAGTTCGATGCCGTGCTCGCCCAGGCCACCGACGACGAACTCGCCGACCTGCTGTCGGCCGAACTGGACCTCAACTCTGAGGGGGAATCCCGATGACTACCACGACGTCCGGCGCACATCGCGAGATATTGCAGCAGTCGCTGCAGGAGATTCGACGACTTCGAGCACAACTGGCAGCGCACTCCGCACCGGCGGCGGTCCTGGGCGCGGCAGTGCGAATGCCCGCCGGTATCGAAGACCTGCACGGTTACTGGTCGGCGCTGCGTGACGGCGTAGACGCGGTCACCGAGCTGCTCGGCGGGACCGACGGGCGCCGCGGTCCCGGGGCCGGCGTCGACCCGAACGGCCGTTACGGCGGCCTGCTCAGCACGGTCGACAGCTTCGACGCCGAGTTCTTCGGCATCTCGCCCGCCGAGGCCGAACGGATGGACCCGCAGCAGCGGCTGGTGCTCGAAGTCGCCTGGGAAGCCATCGAAGACGCCGGTCTCACGCTCGACACGCTGCGCACCGCGACAACCGGGGTGTTCATCGGCGTGTACGGCTCCGATTACCTCATGATGCAGGTCGCCGACAGCTCCGGTGTCAATGCCTATACCGCACCGGGCGGGGTCCACAGCATCGTCGCCAACCGGCTGTCGTATGTGCTGGACCTGAGCGGTCCCAGCATGGCTGTCGACACCGCGTGCTCGTCCTCGCTGATGGCTCTGCATCTCGCGGTGCGGGCGCTCCGCGACGGTGACTGCGATATCGCGCTGGTAGGCGGGGTGAACACGATCTTGTCGCCGGTGTCGACGACGGTGACCGAGAAGGTGCTGCCGCTGGCGCCCCGTGGTCGGTGCCGGGCTTTCGACGCGTCGGCGGAGGGGATCGTGCGCGCCGAAGGCTGCGGCATGGTGGTACTCACCAGGGAGTCGTTCGCCGCGGCCGGCGCACAACGACCGCGGGCGGTCATCCGCGGGACGGCGGTCAACCACGACGGCCGGACCAATGGACTCACCGCACCGAGCCCCCGTGCCCAGACCGACCTGCTACGCCGCGCGCTGCGCGACGCGAACGCCGAACCGGACGACGTGGTCTACATCGAATCGCACGGCACCGGAACACCGTTGGGTGATCCGATCGAATTCGATGCGATCCGCACTGTCTACGGTGCGGGTTCGGACCCGTGCCCGGTGGGCGCGGTGAAGACGAATTTCGGCCATCAGGAGGCGGCCGCGGGCATCGCGGGCCTCATCAAGGCGATCCTCGTCCTGGAGCACGACGAAGCCCCGGCGAACTTGCATCTGGAGCGGGTGAACCCGGAGATCGATCTGACCGGAACCAGGCTGCTGCTGCCGCAGGCGCCGACACCATTGGCCGATCGCGTCGGCCCGAAGCTGGCGGCTGTCAGCTCCTTCGGCTTCGGTGGCGCGAATGTGCACACCATTCTGGAGTCGCGCCCGCGGACCCCGGCCGATACCGAAACCGGGAACCCGAGCTCCGCGCGTGCCGACCGGGGCACATTGATCCTGCCGATCTCGGCGCGCAGCGCGCCCGCGGCCAGGGCACTCGCCGCCCGCTACGCCGAACAGCTCGCCGAGGCCGATGTCGCCACGGCCGTCGAGATCTGCGCGGCGGCGGCGACCAGACGGTCCCATCTGCCGGTGCGGCTGTGCCTGACCGGGGCTACTGCCGAGGAGTTGGCCCAGCGCGCCGGGTCGGCGACAGTGATCAGCCGGCCGAAAGCCGCACCCCGGCAGCGGACGCTGTTCGTGTTCAGCGGCCAGGGTTCGCAGTGGGCGGAGATGGGCAGGGCGCTCTACGCCGAACCGGTCGCCGCCGCGGAACTGGAGGCGTGCGAAGTCGTCGTGGCCGAGCGGGCAGGCTGGTCGTTGCGGGCCGAACTGCTGGCCGGCCCGGCCGACAGCCGGCTCGAGCGCACAGATATCGCTCAAATCTGCATCGCCGCGGTCGAATTCGCGCTGACCGCCCTGTGGCGTTCGTGGGGAGTGGCACCCGCCGCGGTGGTGGGGCACAGCATGGGTGAGGTCGTGGCCGCCGCGGTCGCCGGAATGCTCACCAGGGAACAAGCTTTCGATATTCTGGTCCGCCGCGCGGTACTCACCGAGAAGTACGCGCGCGGTGGCGCGATGTGTGCCGTCGCGCTGCCTGCCGATGATGTCGCGGCGCTGCTCGACCCGGACTCCGGAGTCGGCATCGCGGCGGTCAACGGGCCGCGGTCGACGGTGATCACCGGTCCGGCCGCCGCCGTCGACACGGTGGCCGCCGCGGCGTCGGCCCGTGCGGCCGAGGTCAGAAGGCTGCCGGTCGACTACGCCTTCCACAGCACACTGCTCGCCCCCTGCGCCGAGGAGTTCGCCGACCAGCTCGCCGCGATCACGGCGAGCACCCCCACGATCCCCGTGTACTCCACGGTGACCGGGCAGCGGGTCAGCGCCGACCAGCTGTCCGGGCAGCATTGGGCTCGCAATCTCGTCGACACGGTGCTGTTCGCGCCCGCGGTGACGGCCGCACTGCGCGCCGATTCCACTCTCACGACAGTGCTCGAGGTGGGCCCGCATCCGGTGCTGATCCGCGACCTCGCCGCGGTGGCGGCCGCTGCCGGCCGTTCCCCGGCCCTGGTCGCGAGCCTGCGGCGGGGGCGCTCCGCCGCGGACTCGCTGCATCGAAGCCTTGCCGATCTCTACGTCGACGGCCACGACATCACCTGGAACGCGGTGCTCGACCCGCCTGGCGTTCGGGTCGACCTGCCGCACTATCCCTGGGTGCGCAGGCGATATTGGCTGCCGGAACATATCGGCAAGATCGCGCATACGCACCCTGTCGACGGCGCGACCGATGTGCGCGAGCCGAGCGCACCGGCCCCGCTCGGTCGCGACGCACACGCCGACCGGCCCGCGCAGCTGCAGGCCCTCACCGAATTCGTCCGGGAACGCATCGCGCGTGCGCTGCAACGTCCGATCGCCGAGATCGACGAGTCGACCCCGATCCGGGAGTTCGGGCTCGAATCGTTGGTCGTCGTCGAGATGAAGAACGAGCTCGAGGCCGAATCGGGCATTCTCGTCCCCCTGCACAAGTTGCTCGAAGTGCTCGATCGTGGGTCGGCGCGTGATCTGGCCGCGGTCATCATCGGCGCGGACACGGAGCGGCCATGAGTACGCCCGCGCTCGCCACCCCGCGGGCGAACCACAACGGCGTCCTGACCTGCCCACGTCCACAGCCCGCTCCGGCGGTCCGGCTGGTCTGCTTCGCTCATTCGGGCGGCAATCCGCGGATGTACCAGAACTGGGTCGAGAAGCTGGCGCCGGAGATCGAACTGTGGTGGGTGACCCTGCCCGGCCGTGGGCAGCGGTGGCGGGAGCACCACGCCGACCGGTGGGAGCCCCTGATCGATGACATCACCGCTGCGCTGGTCACGCATGTGCCGTGGCCGATGGCATTGTTCGGGCACAGCCTCGGCGGACTGATCGCCTTCGACGTCGCGCGGCGGCTGACCGAGGAGCAGGCGCCGCCGAACTATCTGTTCGTCTCCGCCCGCGCCCATCCGCGCCGCGAGTTCGCGCTGGACCTGCCCGAGGACGATATCGACCTGCTGCGCCTGGTCGACACGGTCTACGCGGGCGTGCCGGCGCAAATCCTGGAATCGCCGGAGCTGGCCAGGCATTTCGCGCCGACGCTACGCGCCGATCTCGCGCTCGGCGCCGACTACCGATACCGGCCGGGACGATTGACCACTCCGATCACCGCGCTCGGCGGCGTCGACGATCCGACGACCCCGGCCGAGGAACTCGACGCCTGGCGCGACTGCACCACGGCGGCCACTCAGTGGCGCCAGTTCCCCGGCGGCCACTTCTACCTCGAGCAGTCCGAGGCCGGTGTCCTCCGGACGATCCGCCGCAACCTTCTCAGATCGACAGGCAAGGAATAGACGATGACAGAGATCGATCTTCGACCTCAGGCCCTACCGACGCTGACCTTCGAACGAACCGTCGCGAGGGCGCACGCGCACCGGCGTGCGCTGGGCGAGGTCTTCGTGTCCGATTCTGTCGCCGAGGGCGACTCCACCTTCTATGCCGCCGTGCAGATCCCGCGCGCGCACAGCCTCTGGTACGACCGGACCACGGTGTACCACGACCCGTTCGCCATGGCCGAGGCCGCGCGGCAGGGGTCGTTCGTGGTGCTGCACCGGCATGTCGGCGTTCCCGTCGGCTTGCCGTTCAGCATGCTGCGCTACGAGTTCGAGGTCACCGATCGCGCCGCGTTTCTCGACGACGAGAAATCGCCACTGGAGGGTGTCCTGCGCTACGAGATCGTGTCGCGAACAGACCGGGGTGCCGATTTCGCCGACCTGACCTTGGAAGGTGAGCTGCGCGTCGGCGGGACAAGCGCCATGCAGCTCAGCGCCGATGTCGTGTTCCTGGCGCGCGCCGATTACGAGGCCCTGCGCGCCTACCAGCAGTCGCGGAAGTCCGAAGCCGACCCAGGACAGCCGGTCCTGTCACCACTGCCACCAGAACGGGTGGGACGGCTGGATTCCCGCAATATCGTGATCGCCGAGCCTGCCGACGAGGGCGCGCGCTGGGTGTACCCATTGCTGCCGGATCCGCGGCATCCCGCGCTGTTCGATCACGAATACGACCATGTGCCAGGGCCGTTCATCATCGAGGCGTTCCGCCAGGCCGCGATCGACACCGCGGTGCGCTCCGGTGGACTCACCTCACCGATCACCACCGTGGTGTCGTGCTCCTCGCGGTTCGACCAGTTCGGCGAATTCGGCGCGCCGCTGGAATGCGTCTGCACGCCGGTCGACTCGACACGGCCGGACACGGCCCGGGTCGACGTCGAGCTGCGCCAGTTCGATCGGGTACTCACCACCGGCACGCTCGAGCTGGCCTCGATCGCCGAATTCGCGAGTTCGTTCGTCCACCGTGTGCGGGCCGAGTCATGACGGGAATGGTCGATGTCCTGGTCGTAGGCGCGGGCCCGACGGGTCTGACGCTGGCCACCGAGCTGCGCAGGCACGGCGTCTCGTGCCGCATCATCGACCGGGCGGCGAACCGGCCCGCCGATCAGGCGCGCGCGCTGACGATGTGGGACGGCGCTCTCGATGTCCTGGCACGGCAAGGCACGGCCGAGGCGGTCCGGTCACGCGGGATCCCGATGACGGCGGCCAAGTACTTCTCCGGCGGCAAGGTCGTGGCACATGTGCCGTTCGGGCCCGCCGCGGCCAACTCCGCGTCGCCGGTGATCATCACCCAGCCCTCCGTGGAATCGGCGATGATCGAGAATCTGCGCGCGCTCGGGGTGAGCGTGCACTGGCAGACCGAGTTGACCGGGCTCATCGACACCCCGGACTCGGTGGAGACGACCCTGACCGGTCCCGACGGTGTCGAGACGCTGAGCGCCCGGTGGGTGGTCGGCTGCGACGGTACGCACAGCGCGGTGCGCACCCTGGCGGGCATCGATTTTCAGGGCAGTACGTACGAGCAGCGCTACACGCTCGGCGACGGTGACATCACGGCACCGGTGCCGCCGGGGGAGGCGCACTATCACCTCCACCCCGACGGCGTGCTCGTCGTGGTGCCGCTGCCGGACGGGCAGGTCCGGGTCTTCGCCGACGCGACCCAGCTCGGCGCCGAGGACACCGCGCCGTCGACCGCCGACCTCCAGAAGCTGGTCGACGTGCGCGCTCCCTATCCGATCAAGGTTCGGGCATTGACATGGAGCACAAGGTTTCTCGTGCACATGCGCCATGCCGAGCGGTTCCGGTCCGGGCGTTGCCTGCTGGCCGGCGATGCCGCACACGTGCACAGCCCGGCGGGCGGTCAGGGCCTCAACACCGGTATCCAGGACGCGGCCAACCTGGGATGGAAACTCGCGGCGGTCCTGCACGGCGGGGTGGACTCCGCGATACTGCTCGACAGCTACGCCGCCGAGCGCGTGCCGATCGCCCAGCAGGTGATCACCGCCGCCGACCGGCAGACCAGGCTGTGGACTGTGCGATCCGGTCGCGGCAGATGGGCCAGGGACCTGCTGCTCTCGACGCTGAGCCGCACAGGGTTGCTGGAGAAGCGCTTGGTCCCCGCACTGGCTCAATTCGAGCTGGACTACCGGGAGAGTCCCATCGTGGGCAGTGGGGGCGGGCGCCGCGGACTCGGGCGCGCGGTACCGAACGTCGAGGTGACCGGGCCGGACGGCGCGGTGGTTGCGCTGCGCTCGCTGCTCGACGCGCCAGGACACACCCTGCTGGTCGTGCTCGGTGCGCAGCCCAGTGCGCCCGACGTCCGGCTGTTGAGGCAGATTCCGGCTCGAATAGCCGCATACCGCATCGCGATACAGGTCCTGGTTCTCGCCGCCGGTGAGACCGGCCTGGAGCAGGTACTCCCCGAGGTCTACCACGTCCCACCCGGCTTCGCGCTGCGTGCGGAGCTCGCGGGCTGCGCGCTGGTGCTGATTCGCCCGGATGGCTATGTCGCCGACGCCACCTCGTCGTTGGACGTCGACGCGTTGCTGAACGGATTGCCAGGGGTGCTGAGCCCCGAGGAGAGCGGCGATCTCCTGACCCGGTGACCCACGGCAAACCACCGGAATGTCCGTGGGCGGCCGAGGCGTGACTCGGTGCGAGGGCGCCGTCACGTCTCGGCCTTTCCCACGATCGGCGTGCGGCCGGCGCCGTCGTCGGCGCACCGCTAACACGCAGGTCACCGCGTCGCAGCACCCGCCGACTACTCCCTACGACACATAGACAGCCGAGACAAGCCGCTGAGATGGTGAGCAAGCGCGCGTATCCCCGCGGGGGTACCGGTTTGTGCTCATCTACCGACTCGACCCCGAAGGGGATCACTCCATGATTGCCACATTGGTCACTCGATATCCGCGAAAGGTCCTGGTCGGCGCGTTCATCGTGTTCCTTCTGTTCGGCGTCGTCGCCGCGGGGGCGATGGACGCGTTGACGCAGAGCCGCTTCGAGTCGGCTACCGCGGAGTCCGCGGACGCGGAGCGGATGCTGGCCGAGCAGTTCGGCACCGGCACGCCCAATATCGCGGTGCTCGTCACGCCGGAGGCGGGCCGGTCGGTCGATGATGTCGATATCGCCCGTGCCGGAAGGGATTTCACCGAACTGCTGCGGGCTGAACCAGGCGTCGAGGACGTCACGTCGTTCTGGGACGCGGGATCCTCGCCCACGCTGGCGAGCGAGAACCGCGGCGAGGCATTGATCCTCGCGTGGGCGCCCGGCAGCGCCAACCACGTACGCAATGAGCTGCTGCCGGAACTCGAGAGCCGTCTTGTCGCGGCCGACGAGGCGGCCACCCAGGTCTCGGTGACCCTCGCGGGCAGCGACCAGGTGTTCCGCGCGGCGGCCGTGCAATCGCGTCAGGACTTCCTGCGCGCCGAAATGCTGATCCTGCCTTTGGTTCTCGGCCTGTTGTGGCTGGTCTTCCGACGTGTTGTGCTCGCCCTCGTCACGATCGGCATCGGCCTCTTCTCGGTCGTCGGCACGTTGGCGATCCTGCGCATCATCGCCGGCTTCACCGACGTCTCGCCGTTCGCGGCGAATATCGCGCTGACGATGGGTATCGCGCTCGGCGTCGATTACGGTCTGTTCCTGACCTACCGCTTCCGTGAAGAACTGGCCGCAGGCCGTGAGGTCGCGGACGCGGTGCGCTCGGCGTTGCGCGCCGCGGGTCACACGATCATCTTCAGCGCCGCCACCGTCGCGGCGGGACTGGCCGCGTTGTTCGTGTTTCAGTTCCCCTTCCTGTCCTCGTTCGCCTACGCGGGCATCGCCGTGGTCGCCACCGCGTTGATCGGCGTCGGAGTGATCCTGCCCGCCACCCTCACCCTGCTCGGTACCCGTGCGCTGCCGCGTAACCCGCAGCGTGCCGGTTCCACGGCGACGGGGCTGTGGGTGCGGGTGACCAGTGCGGTGATCCGCAGGCCTGCTCTCGGTGGCGCGGTCGGCCTGATCGCGCTGCTGGTGCTCGGTGCGCCCGCGCTCGGCGCTCAGTTCGGCGCACCGGACGACCGGGTCCTGCAACCGTCGCAGCCGGTCCGCACGGTCTACGACACGATCCGAGCCGAGTTCCTCACCGAGGACGCCGACGCCGTCGCCGTCGTCGCACCCGATGCGAGTCCCGATTCGATCGGCGAGTACGCGGCGCGACTGTCGCTGGTGCCGGGTGTCCTCCGCGTCGACAGCGCGCTCGGCACCTATGTGCAGGGCACGGCCACCGTCCCGGGTGACCCGACCACTCGCGCACGATTTACCGCGGAGGACGGTACGGGAACCTGGCTCTCGGTCCTGCCGACCCGAGCTCAGCTCGATGAGGGCGTCAATCACTTCGTTCGTGACATTCGAGCCACAGCAGCGCCCTCGGCGGTGATCGTGGGTGGCTCGCCCGCGATGATGGAGGACTACATCGACGGTGTCGTCGATCGCTTCCCGCTCGTCGGCCTGCTCATCGCGTTGGTGACCTTCCTGATCCTGTTCGTGATGACGGGGTCGGTGATCGCTCCGCTCAAGGCGACCGTGTTGAACATGCTCTCGCTCTCGGTCATGTTCGGTGTGCTGGTGTGGGGCTTCCAGGACGGGAATCTCGCGGGCATCCTCGACTTCACCCCGACCGGCCTGATCGAGCCGAGTATCCCGATCCTCATGTTCTGCATCGCCTACGGCCTGTCTATGGACTACGAGGTATTCCTGCTCTCCCGGATCAAGGAGGAGTACGACCGCACCGGTGATGCGAATCAATCAGTGGTGCAGGGCATTTCCCGCTCGGCTCCGTTGGTCACGGCGGCGGCGCTGATCCTGGCGATCTCCTTCGCCGTCTACGCGACCAGCGGTGTCACCTTCCTGCAACAGCTGGGCCTCGGCATGGCGTTGACCGTTCTCGTCGACGCGACGATCGTCCGAGGCATCCTGGTGCCGGCCTTCATGCGACTGGCCGGGCCGTGGAACTGGTGGGCGCCTGCGCCGCTGCGACGCCTGCACGCCCGTATCCCCGTCAGCGAACCGCTGTCGGTGACCAAGGCCGTCGACGTACAGCCGGTGGCCCGTTCTTGAGCGTCCGATAGTCACTGTCACCCGCCGTCGCCGGACGGCAATCCCAGTGCGCTGAATGTTTGCCGGCGCCCTGTCACAGGAGTCAGTAGTGAGTGCTGCAATGAGTCGTGTCCGAAAACTCGTCCTAGGCATCGCGGTGGTCGTCTCCGCCGCCGCCGTGATCACCGCGCCCGTTACCTCCGCGCAACCAGGTGCTCCCGCCGTCCCCGCGGGTGTGGTGGATATTCCTGTCGAGTTCCGGGTGGTCAACGTCAACCAGACGCAGGTCCCGTGCAGTGGCGACGGCGGGACATACACGATCGCCGGACACTTGACCGCTCCGCGCGACCAGCTCGACGGCGATGGTGCGATCACCCTGTACGAGCACGGCATCGCCGGCGGTGAATGGTACTGGCGGCTACCGGTCGCGGGGTATCACCATTCCTACGAGATGGCCGCGCGCGGCCACGCCTCGTTGACCATCGACCGCCTCGGCTACGACCGTAGTGATGCTCCGGCAGGCACGGGTATCTGCATGGGTTCGCAGGCCACCATGGCGCATCAGATCGTGCAGGCCCTGCGCAGTGGCGACTATGTCCGGGGCGACGGCGCCGTGGCGCCCAGATTCGACAAGGTGTTCCTCGCCGGGCAGTCCAACGGCGGGCAGCTCGCCGAAATCGAGGCGTACAGCTTCCACGACGTCGATTCGATCATCCTGATGGCGTGGGTCGACCGCGGATTGACCCCCGAGGTCTATCCACGATTCTTCGTGGCGGCAGGCCAGTGCGCGGCCGGCGGTTCCGCGCACGAGAAGGATCCGGGCAAGCGCGGCTACGTGTACTTCGATCAGGGGCGCGAGGAGTTCGAAACCGGAAACTTCGACGGGATAGATCCCGCCGTTCTGGCCACCGCCTTGCCCCTGCAGAACCAGCATCCGTGCGGCGACATGATGAGCCAGGGCCAGGGTCTTGCCCTCAATCTCGCCAAGGCGGGAGAAATCACCGTGCCGGTGCTCGGCATGTACGGCGAACGTGACCGCCGGGTGACGGCGGGCATGGAGGCGGGCGCCTACTTCACCTCCGCACCGGAGACCAAGGCCGTCGTCATCGCGGGCGCCGGGCACTACATCGGCCAATCCGTCGATCCCAGTAGGGTTTTCGACCCCTTGGCCGACTGGCTCGACAAGTACTCGGGCTGATGTCGAACAGTCTCGAAGCCCGAACGTCAAGGGGAGGTCCGCAGTGGTGATCCGGAAGGCCGGCGCTGCCGGGGTGGGTGTGCATCGGTGGTGGACACTGGCCACGGTCTGTGCCGCAACGTTCATGTTGATGCTCGACCTCACCGTGGTGAACGTCGCGATGCCCGCCATCCAGGTGGATCTCGACGCGACCTTCGGTGACATGCAATGGGTCATCGATGCCTACGCGCTGGGGTTGGCCGCGTTTCTCCTGTCGGCGGGGTCACTGGCAGACCGCGTAGGTCGGCGCAAACTGTTCGCGCTGGGTCTGGTCGTGTTCACCCTGGCCTCGGTGGCCTGTGGTCTGGCTACCGAACCGTCGTTGCTGATCGTTGCCCGCGGGGTCCAGGGAATCGGCGCCTCGATCCTGTACGCCGTGGGGCCGGCGCTGATCGCCGCCGAGTTCCACGGCAGGGAACGCGGTAGCGCCTTCGGAATCTTCGGCGCCATCGCCGGCGTCGCCGTTGCCGCCGGTCCCCTGATCGGTGGGGCGCTCACCGAACTCGATTGGCGCTGGGTGTTCTACATCAACCTGCCGGTGGGGCTGCTCGCGCTGCTGATCGTCCTGACCATGGTGCCCGAGAGTGCCGGGCGCGGTGACCGTCCCACCGACTACGCGGGCCTCGCCTTGCTGTCGGCGGGATTGTTCACCCTGGTCTTCGCGATCATCCGGGCACCGATCGTCGGATGGATCTCGCCGACGACGGGTGTCGCCCTGGCCGCATCGGTCGCGCTGCTGATCGGGTTCGTCGTCGTGCAGTCACGGATCAGCTACCCGATGCTGGACCTGGCGCTGCTACGCAACCGTACGTTCGACGCGCTGTCGGCCGCGACATTCACGATCAACTTCGCCGTACTGCCGGTGATCCTGTTCGGAGTGCTGTGGATGCAGGGTGTACTGGGACTGTCGGCGATCGAAACGGGCATCCGGTTCCTGCCGTTGACAGTGATGCTGCTCCTCGCGGCTACCGTCGGCGGTGTCCTCAGCGCGCGGGTGCCGACGAATCTGCTGATCGGTGCGGCCCTGGTGCTCACCGGGGCGGGTTTCCTGCTCCTGCTCGGAGTCGATGCGAACGACAGCTGGACGGCGGCGTTGGTTCCCTTCCTCGTCGCCGGCCTCGGCATGGGGCTGTTCAATCCGCCGCGGGCCAACGCATCGGTGGCCCTGGTCTCCGCCGACGACTCCGGCATGGGCTCGGGAGCCAACGAGACCTTTCAGCAGGTCGGTGCCGCTCTGGGCATCGCGGTGCTCGGTGCGGTCGCGCACGCATCGATCAACACGGCACTGTCCGAGGACCTCGGCTTGTCGGATACCGCGTTGGAGACAGCCTCGGACGCGGTGGCGGCCGGCGCGATCGGACCGTTCGTGGCCACGGTGCCGCCGGATCGCGCCGACGCTGTCGGCGCGGCCGCGGCCGAGGCGTTCCTCGGAGCGTTCGCCGATGTCGCGATGATCGGCGGAATCGCCTGCGTCGTGGTCGGCGCGGCGGCATTCGTCCTGATTCGCCGACGCGACTTCGTCCTCGACCCCACTGCTCCCGACCTCGAATCGCGGCCGAGCCAGGAAGCGCAGGAGACGCCGGTGCCTTGATCCGCCGACGAGTTGTCGCGTGACCTGGAATTCCAGGTCACGCGACATACGTCCGATGACGGTGGACAAATGCCGCCGCACCTCGCTTCGGCGCTGCCGGTGGCGAGGGCAGTGGTCGACAGCAAACTGCGAGACAACCAGATGTGCGGAGAGGCGCTCCGGCGGGCCCGTAGCCGTCGATGAACAGCAGACGGCTGCCCGCGTCGTGCGGTGCGGTCGGCGCTGGAAATGCGTAGGGTGACGAGCAACCGGGCCCGGCGGTAATGCGACGAATTCACGTCCACTCCTGGCCGGTTGCGGCGCGCCGGGCTGTTACCTGGAATAGTTGGTGCCGCACGCACAGGACCAAAGCGAAAGCGGGGATGTTGGTGACTTCGACGGAAGGTGTGAGCGGGCCGAAGCTGGCGAAGGACGCCGGTACGGCAACGCCGAGCACCCTGGAGCGTGACGTCCAGACTCTCGAGAAGGCGATCTACGAGGTCAAACGGGTCATCGTCGGTCAGGATCGGCTCGTGGAGCGGTTGCTCGTCGGCGTGCTGGCGCGTGGTCACGTGCTGCTCGAGGGTGTGCCCGGCGTCGCGAAGACCCTCGCCGTCGAGACGTTCGCCAAGGTCGTCGGCGGCTCGTTCTCCCGGGTGCAGTTCACCCCGGACCTGGTGCCCACCGACCTCATCGGTACCCGGATCTATCGCCAGGGCCGCGAGGAGTTCGACACCGAGCTCGGTCCGGTCGTCGCCAACTTCGTGCTCGCGGACGAGATCAACCGCGCGCCGGCCAAGGTGCAGTCGGCACTGCTCGAGGTGATGGCCGAGCGCAAGCTGTCGATCGGTGGCAAGACCTACCCGATGCCCGATCCGTTCCTGGTCATGGCGACCCAGAACCCGATCGAGAGCGAGGGCGTCTACCCGCTGCCCGAGGCCCAGCGTGACCGCTTCCTGTTCAAGGTCGTCGTCGACTACCCCTCGGTCGAGGAAGAGCGCGAGATCATCTACCGGATGGGCGTGACCCCGCCGGAGCCCAAGCAGATCCTGGCGCCCGAGGACATCATCCGGCTGCAGAAGCTGGCCGCCAACGTCTTCGTGCACCACGCTCTGGTCGACTACGTCGTCCGTGTGATCACCGCGACCCGCACGCCCGCCGACTTCGGCATGGCCGATGTCGCCAGCTGGATCGCCTACGGCGCCTCCCCGCGTGCCAGCCTCGGCATCATCGCCGCCGCGCGCTCGGTCGCGCTGATCCGCGGCCGTGACTACGTGGTGCCGCAGGACGTCGTCGAGGTGATCCCGGACGTGCTGCGCCACCGTTTGGTGCTGTCCTACGACGCGCTCGCCGACGAGGTCACCCCGGAGGATGTCATCAAGCGGGTCCTGCAGACCGTCGGTCTGCCGCAGGTCGCGCCGCAGGCCGTCGGCGGCCAGGCCGCCCCGCAGCAGCCCGCGGTGCCGCAGCCGCCCGCCCAGCAACAGCCCGTCCCGCAGCCGGTGAACGGGCAGCAGTCCCAGCCCGCCGGCCACGTCGCGCCCCAGTGAGTGCGCCGGAACCCGTTGTCCGCGTGCCCCTGTCGTCGCACGCGCCGCCGTCGTTCCGTGCCGGTGAACTGACCGACCCGAAGCTGTCGGCCGCGCTCAAGACGCTCGAACTGACGGTGCGGCGCCGCCTCGACGGCGTCCTGCACGGCGACCATCAGGGACTCATCCCCGGACCGGGCTCGGAACCGGGCGAGGCACGCCTGTACCAGCCGGGTGACGATGTGCGGCAGATGGATTGGTCGGTCACCGCCCGCACCACCCATCCGCACGTGCGGCAGATGATCGCCGACCGCGAACTCGAGACCTGGCTCGTCGTCGACCTGTCGTCGAGCCTGGACTTCGGTACCGGCCGGGTGCAGAAGCGCGATCTCGCCATCGCTGCGGCCGCGGCCATCACCCACCTCACCTCCGGTGGCGGCAACCGCATCGGCGCCGTGGTCGCGACGGGTCAGGATCTGGTTCGCATCCCCGCCCGCAGTGGTCGCCTGCACGCGCAGACCATGCTGCGCGGCATCGCGACCACCCCGCACGCCCGCGACGGCGTCCGCGGTGACCTGAAGGCCGGGATCGAATCGCTGCGCCGTCCGCAGCGCAAACGCGGTCTGGCCGTGGTGATCAGCGACTACCTCGGTGACGTCGACTGGCAGCGTTCCCTGCGCGCGATCTCGGCACGCCACGACCTGCTCGCGGTGGAGGTGCTCGACCCGCTCGACGTCGCCCTGCCCGACGGCGGTGACGTGGTGCTGCACGATCCGGAATCCGGACGCACCCGCGAGTTCAGCGTGACCCCCACGCTGCGTGCCGATTTCGCGGCCGCGGCCATGGCCCAGCGTGAACAGGTGCACCTGGCACTGCGCAACTGCGGCGCGCCGGTGCTGTCCTTGCAGACCGATCGGGACTGGATCGCCGACGTGGTCCGGTTCGTGTCCACCCGGCGCCACAGCTTCGGCGCCCCGAGCGGGCGGGTGCCTCGCCAGTGAGTATTTCGCATTTCACGGCCGTCGTCTGGCTCGGTTTCCTGGCGGTCGTCGCCCTGCTGGTGCTCGGCTACGTGCTGGTGCAGCGCGCCAGGCACAAGCGGATGTTGCAGTTCGGCAACATGTCCGTGCTCGAGCGGGTCGCCCCGTCGCGGCCGAGCCCGATGCGGCACGTGCCGATCGCGCTGATCCTGGTCGGCCTCGTGCTGCTGACCATCGCCGCCGCCGGTCCCACCGCCGTGCAGAAGGTGCCGCGCAACCGGGCCACCGTCGTGCTGGTGATGGACGTGTCGCTGTCGATGGAGGCCACCGATGTCGAACCGAACCGGCTGCAGGTCGCGCAGCGGGCCGGCAAGGAATTCGTCGACGGCCTGACCCCCGGCATCAACCTCGGTTTCGTCACCTTCGCGGGCACCGCGTCGGTGATGGTGTCGCCGACGACCAACCGCGAGGCCGTCAAGCACGCGATCGACAACATCAAGCTGGCCGAGCGCACCGCGACCGGCGAGGGCATTCTGACCGCCCTGCAGTCGATCGACACCCTGGCCGCCGTGCTCGGTGGCGCGGAGACCCCGCCGCCCGCGCGCGTGGTGCTGATGTCGGACGGCAAGCAGACCGTGCCCGACGACAAGGACGTGGACAACCCCCGCCACGGCTTCACCGCGGCCCGGCTGGCCAAGAACAAGAACATCCCGGTCTCGACCATCTCCTTCGGCACCGAATGGGGCACGGTCGAGATCCCGGATTCCGACGGCAAGGGTTCGCAGCGGGTGAAGGTGCCCGTCGACAACGCCTCGCTGCAGGAGATCGCCAAACTGTCCGGCGGTGAGTTCTACACCGCGTCCTCGCTGGCCGAACTGCGCGCCGTCTACGACACGCTCGAGGAACAGATCGGCTACGAGACCACCCGTGGCGACGCGAGCAGGCCGTGGCTGTTGCTCGGCATGCTGTTCATCGCCGCGGGCGTCGTGGTCAGTTTGCTCTATCGTCAACGCCTGCCCTAGCACCCCCGGCCCCGCATTTGTGAGTCGTCGCAGTGGCGCGACCCTGACGCGGGGCACACGAACCGGAACAGATAGGTTGGACCCTATGTCGAACGTCACACCCCGCTCGGTCCTGGTGACCGGTGGTAACCGCGGTATCGGTCTCGCGGTCGCCCAGCGCCTGCTCGCCGACGGCCACAAGGTCGCCGTCACGCACCGCGGATCGGGGGTGCCCGACGGCCTGTTCGGTGTGAAGTGCGATGTCACCGACAGCGAGTCGGTCGACCGTGCGTTCACCGAGGTCGAGGAGCACCAGGGCCCGGTCGAGGTGCTGGTCGCGAACGCGGGCATCACCGACGACACCCTGTTGATGCGCATGACCGAGGAGCAGTTCGAGCGCGTCATCGACGCCAACCTCACCGGCGCCTTCCGCTGTGCCAAGCGCGCCAACCGCGCCATGCTTCGCGCGCGGTGGGGCCGGATGATCTTCCTCGGCTCCGTCGTCGGTCTCGGCGGTGGCCCCGGTCAGATCAACTACGCCTCCTCCAAGGCAGGCGTGATCGGCATGGCGCGCTCCATCACTCGCGAACTGGGCTCGCGTTCGATCACCGCCAACGTGGTCGCTCCCGGTTTCATCGAGACCGACATGACCTCCGAGCTGCCCGAGGATCTGAAGGAAACCGCCAAGAAGTTCATTCCGCTGGGTCGCCTGGGCCAGGCCGAGGACGTCGCCGCGGTGGTCAGCTTCCTGGCGTCGGAAGACTCGCGCTACGTCACCGGCGCCGTCATTCCGGTCGACGGCGGCATGGGCATGGGTCACTGATCCGCTAACGGATTGCCCCGCGCCACCGACAAGGTGGCGGCAACCATACTGATTTCAGGGAGAACCGAAAACTCATGGGCGGACTGCTCGAAGGCAAGACCATCCTGGTCACCGGCATCATCACCGATTCGTCGATCGCGTTCAGCGCGGCGGCGGTCGCGCAGGAGCAGGGCGCGAAGGTGATCATCACCGGCATCCCGGAACGGCTGCGGCTGATCGACCGCATCGCCAAGCGCTTGCCGCAGGAGGTGCCGCCGGCGATCCCGCTGGACGTCACCAACGAGGAGAACCTGGGCGCGCTGGCGGACGCCCTGCGCGAGCTGGCGCCCGAGGGCATCGATGGTGTGCTGCACTCGATCGCCTTCGCGCCCAAGACCCTGATGGGTCCGGAGGCGGTGCCGTTCCTGGAGGGCCCCGGCCCCGATGTGGCGAAGTCGTTCGAGATCTCCGCGTGGAGCTACGCCTCGCTGGCCCGCGCCGTGCTGCCCGTGATGAACGAGGGCGGCTCCATCGTCGGCATGGACTTCGATCCGCGCGTGGCGATGCCGTACTACAACTGGATGGGCGTCTCCAAGGCCGCGCTGGAGTCGGTGAACCGGTACGTGGCCCGGGAAGTGGGCTACGCCAAGAAGATCCGCTCCAACCTGATCGCCGCGGGTCCGGTGAAGACCCTCGCGGCCAAGGCCATCGCCGGTACCGCCACCGACGACGCCAAGCAACTGCGTCAGCTGGACGAGTACTGGGACGGCGCGTCGCCGATCGGCTGGGACGGCGCCGACGCGCGCGCCGTCGGCAAGTCGATCGTCGCGCTGCTTTCGGACTGGCTGCCCGCCACGACCGGCTCGATCATCTACGTCGACGGCGGCGCCAGCCACAACATGTGGTTCCCCGAGGGCTTCACCGCCAACTGATGACCGACGGCCTGCTGCTGCTGTCCTTCGGCGGTCCCGAGGGCCCCGAGGACGTGATCCCCTTTCTGGAGAACGTCACTCGGGGCCGCGGGATCCCGCGCGCCCGGCTCGACGAGGTCGCTCAGCACTACCTGCATTTCGGTGGTGTCTCGCCGATCAACGCGCTGAACCGGCAGATCATCGCCGCGGTCGAGGCCGAACTGGACGCCGCCGGGCTCGACCTGCCGGTGTACTTCGGTAACCGCAACTGGCATCCGATGGTGGAGGACACCGTCGCCACGATGACCGCCGACGGTGTGCGTTCCGCCCTGGTCTTCCCGACCTCGGCGTGGGGCGGCTACTCCGGCTGTCGCCAGTACGACGAGGACATCACCCGCGCCCGCGCCGCGGTCGGGGCAGGCGCGCCCGAACTGGTGAAGCTGCGCCAGTACTTCGACCACCCACTGCTGATCGAGTCCTTCGCCGACGCGATCACCGCGGCGGTACAACAGATTCCGGCCGACCGGCGCGCGGGCGTGCGCCTGGTGTTCACCGCGCACTCCATCCCGGTCTCGGCCGACATCGCCGCGGGCCCGCCCGCCGACGGTGGCCGCCTCTACAGCAGGCAAGTCGCCGAAGCGGCCCGATTGTGTGCCGCGGCAACCGGTTTCACCGACTACGACGTGGTGTGGCAGTCCCGATCCGGCCCGCCGCAGGTGCCGTGGCTGGAACCCGACATCGTCGACCATCTGGATGTGCTGCACGGCAAGGGAATCGACGCCGTGGTGGTCTGCCCGGTCGGCTTCGTCTCCGATCATCTCGAGGTGATCTGGGACCTCGACAACGAGGCATCGGCCAGGGCCGCCGAACTCGGCATGGCCTTCGCCCGCGCCGCCACCCCCGGCACCGACCCGCGCTTCGCCCGCATGATCGTCGAGCTGATCCAGGAACGCCTCGGCGGGGGAGCAGTGCGCGAACTCGGCGAGGTCCCCGGCTACGGATGCACCGTCGACGGCGCCCTGTGCGCGCCCGGCTGCTGCGCGCCACCGTCGCGCCCGGCCCGGCCATGAACACAACCGGATAAACATTCGCCGGGCTACCGGGGTGCCGGGAGTAGGCTTTTGCGGGACTGTGCTCGACAGATCGGAGGATTCCGATGCGTTCGACGATGTCCCGCCGCGGACGGACGGCGGGTGTTCTCCTGGTCCTGACCGCGACGTCGCTGGGACTGAGCGGCTGCGGCGGCGACTCCGGCTACGAGACCGTCGGCCCGGCCCCCACCGAACCCACCATCTCGCAGGCGTCGGTGGACGAACTCTGCGGCATCCTCGACGGCCAGAAGGGCACCTGGAAGGCACTCGGCCCACCGGTCGCCCGGGTGGCGTTCACCGGCGCGATGAAACTGTGGACGGTGCAGGACCCGGCCGCGAACGCCGCGATCTCCTGGAACCGCCACATCGTCGACACCGTCACCACCCGCACATGCCCCGAAGTCCGCACCGCCACACTGAAAGTCCTCGACCAGCCCGACTTGAAGACCGCGATCGGCGGATTCTGAACCGGCGCTTGTCACTTCGGACGCCTGCTGCGCTAGCATCGCCCGCAGACCTTCGACGGAAGGTGGAGATTCGCGACGGGGGAGGCCCGATGAACCATGCCGAAATACCGGTCAGCACACTAGTGCTCGCGTCCGCGACGGACGCTGTCGACGCTCGCCGCGGGGGCGGTGGTGACGGGGTGAGTATCGGTATCGGCCTGCCCGATTGGGTCTGGATCACCATTCTCACGGTGATCGCGGTGATCATCCTGATCGTGGTCATCCGCAAGTTCAGCGGCGGCTCGAACAACGGTGCGCCCCAGCAGATGCCGCCGCAGCAGTACCAGCAGCCGCGCCCGCACCAGCCGTACCCGCCGCAGTACCAGCAGTCCCACGGATACCCGCAGCAGCCACACGGCCAGTATCCGCCGCAGTACCAGCAGGCGCCCTACCCTCAGCCGTACCCGCCGCAGCAGCCGATGCCGTATCCGCAGCCGGGGCCGTACCAGGGCCAGCCGCAGTACCAGCAGCCCTACCGGCGCTGACGGACCGGCGAGGCTAGCGGGCGGGCCCGGCGGCGGCATGCACTGCCACCAGCCGGGCTTCGCGGATCGTGTTCCACAGCGGACGCAGCAACGACTCGTGCGCACCGATCGCGGTGGCCGAGGTCGGCGAGGACGCCGGTTCGTGCTGGGCGACGGTGAGAATCGCCGCCACGTGGTCGGCGGTGTCGAGAATGCGCTTGGCGCGCAACGGAATCGAGTCGGGATAGGCGTGCCGGGAGTACGCCGCCAGCTGCGCTTCGATCTGCTCGCGCGGGTCGGCGTCGGTGTTGCCGACGGAGGTGGTGTGCAGCTGCATGAGCGCGTCGGCGGCGTCGCGGACGGCCTCGCGCATCGTGTACTCGGCCTCACCGAGGGACATGTCGGGACCGGTGACGCGCGGAATGTCGACGCTGTAGACGGTCCACTGCAGGTTCTCGTCGTCGTCCCACTGCGGGATCAGACCGGTGCCTTCCTCGCCGGGAACACCGAGCAGCAGGCCTTCCTCGGCCTCGATCGCGTCGGCCGCGAACGCGGTGCCGACCGGCAGTCCGCGCACGTCACCGGGCGCGGGCAGCACCAGGCGCAGCTGCGCGCCCGGCGGCGCCATCGCCTCCCGGATCACCTTCAGCAGCGGCATGACCCCGGTGCCGGCGCCCTCGTCGCGTGAGGTCCACGGCAGGTCGCTGCGCCCGCCGGTGACCGGATCGCCGGCGGCCAGTGTGTGCCGCGCCGCCCAGGCGTGCAGTGCCTCCAGGAGGTCGTCGGGCGCGCTGGTACCGGCCAGCCAGGAGCCGGCCCACAGCGTCAGCGTGGCACTGGGAGAGCACATAATCAACGAGCATAAAGGTTTGCCCGGCTTCGTGTGCGGGCACTGAGGACCTGTCTGACCTGCGGGTCGACTACTCGGGTTCGGTGACGAAGTCGATGAGCCGTTCGACGGCGCCGATCAGCGGCGCCTCCAGATCGCGGAACGAGCCGACCGCGTTGTAGACCCGCCGCCAGCCTTCCTGCGGCGTTCCCCAGCCCAGGCGCGCGCAGATGCCGGTCTTCCAGTCCTCGCCGCGCGGCACCGTCGGCCAGGCCTCGATGCCGACCGCGGCGGGCCGCACCGCCTGCCACACATCGATGAACGGATGTCCGGTCACCAGTACGTGCGGGCCGAGGCCGGTGGTCAGCTGGGTCTCCTTGGAACCGGTCACCAGGTGATCGACCAGCACGCCGACCCTGGCGCCGGGACCGGGCCCGAATTCGGTGAGCCGGACGCCGAGATTGTCCAGGCCCTCGAGATGCTCGACGACGACGCCCTCCACCCGCAGATCGTGCCCCCAGACCCGCTCGACGAGCGCCGCGTCGTGCACGCCCTCCACCCAGATCCGGCTGGTCCTGGCGACCCGGGCCCGCAGACCCTCGACCCGGGTGGACCCCGACGCCGACCGGGCCGGCTGCTTGGCCGCCTGCGCGGTCGGGCGCACCAGCGTGACGGGTTTGCCGTCGATGAGGAACGCCGCTTCGCGCAGCGCGAACAGCCGGACCGCGCCGCGCCCGTCCTCGAGTTTCACGAAGTCGCCGTCGTAGCTGCGGTCGAAACCGACTACCGCGCCGCAGAATCCGCTCGCCGCGTCCTCCACCACCAGGTCCCGCTCGGCAGTCACTTTCGGTACCGGTGTCTTCTTGGTCCGCTGGTGTCCGGAATAGATGTCGCCGCCGTACATGTCACGCCCACTCACCCGGCCGAGCTTAGAGGCGTGGACGCCGCACCGGCGGTAGCGGCGCGCGAAAACGGTTGGACGCCAAGATCGCGCTCGTGGGCGGCGAGCCCGCCCAGAAACCCGCATTCGGGGCTAGTCTGGGGTCGTGGCCGCAATAATCTGGCTGATCGCGGGCATCGTCCTGGCGGCGGCGGAAATGCTCACCGGGGATCTCACGCTGCTCATGCTCGGTGTCGCCGCACTCGGCACCGCGGCCGTGAGCGCTGCGGCAGGCCTACCGCTGTGGGGCGATGCGCTGGTGTTCGGCGCGGTCGCTGGGGTGCTGTTCCTGGGTGTGCGGCCGGTGCTGCGCCGCAAGTTCGGTTCCCCGCCCCCCATTCCGACGAATGTCGATGCGCTGCCGGGGAAGTCGGCGCTCGTGCTCGAACAGGTCGCCGAACATTCGGGTCAGGTCAAGCTCGGTGGTGAAGTGTGGACCGCGCGGCCGCTGGACCCGAACGATGTCTATGACGCCGGCGTGACCGTCTACGTGATGAAGATCGACGGCGCGACCGCCGTCGTCTGGAAGGGTCCTTAGCAATGGTTGCCTTGATCGTGGCCGCCGTCCTCGTCCTGCTGGTCGTGGTGGTGGTCTTCAAATCGATCGCCCTGGTCCCGCAAGCCGAGGCGGCGGTGATCGAACGGCTCGGGCGGTATTCGCGCACCGTGTCCGGTCAGCTGACATTCCTCGTCCCGTTCGCCGACCGCATCCGCGCGAAGGTGGACCTGCGTGAGCGGGTCGTGTCCTTCCCGCCGCAGCCGGTGATCACCCAGGACAACCTCACCCTGCAGATCGACTCGGTGGTGTATTTCCAGGTCACCAGCCCGCAGGCCGCCGTCTACGAGATCAGCAACTACATCGCCGCCGTCGAGCAGCTCACCGTCACCACCTTGCGCAACGTGGTCGGCGGCATGACCCTCGAGGAGACGCTGACCTCCCGCGATCAGATCAACAACCAGCTGCGCGGCGTCCTCGACGAGGCGACCGGCCGCTGGGGCCTGCGCGTGGCCCGCGTCGAGCTCAAGTCCATCGATCCGCCGCCGTCGATCCAGGAATCGATGGAGAAGCAGATGAAGGCCGACCGCGAGAAGCGGGCGATGATCCTGACCGCGGAGGGCACCCGCGAATCGCAGATCAAGACGGCCGAGGGTGCCAAGCAGGCCCAGATCCTGGCCGCCGAGGGCGGCAAGCAGTCCGCGATCCTCTCGGCCGAAGGTGAGCGCCAGAGCCGCATCCTGCGCGCCCAGGGTGAACGCGCCGCCTCGTACCTGCAGGCGCAGGGCCAGGCCAAGGCCATCGAGAAGGTGTTCGCCGCCATCAAGAACGGCAAGCCGACGCCGGAACTGCTTGCCTACCAATACATGCAGACGCTGCCGATGGTGGCCCGCGGCGACGCCAACAAGGTGTGGCTGGTGCCCAGCGACTTCGGCAAGGCACTCGAGGGCTTCGCCCAGAACTTCGCCACCAAGGGCGAGGACGGCGTCTTCCGGTACGAACCGTCCACCGAGGAGCATCCGCCGGTGAAGATCGAGGACGACTCCGACGTCGCCGACTGGTTCGAGACGGCATCCGACCCGAAGATCGAGCAGGCCGTGCGCGCCGCGGAAGCGACCGCCCGGACCCCCGTCGAGGGTTTCGAGCCGCCGCGACCGAAAACCGTTGCGCCGGTGGAGCACCCGACGCTGCCGACGCCACCGCCGATCGCCCCCGAGCAGCAGCCGCCCGCGCCCCGTCCGGACGACCCGTACGGTCGCCCCTGGCAGCCGCCGCAGCACGGCTGAGCCGAGCGGGGCGGTCGGGCCGACCGCCCCGCGAGTGTGCCGAAAGCCGCCGCCGAGGTCGGTGTGCGTGCGACAGTAGGCGGCGTGGGCAGGCGTGTGTCAGGGAACCTCCCGGCGGAAGTGACCAGCTTTGTCGGCCGCGACGACGATGTCGCGGCGGCCAGGAAACTGCTCGGCGGTACCCGGTTGCTCACGCTGACCGGGGTGGGCGGCGTCGGCAAGACCCGGTTGAGCAGGCGGGTCGGCGAGGCCGTGCAGCGGGTGTTTCCCGACGGTGTGTGGCTGGTGGAATTGGCGCACGTCAGCGATCCGAACCTGGTCACGGCGACCGTGGCACGCGAGCTCGGCCTGCGCGACGACACCAGCGCGCCGCTGGCCGTCCTCACCGACTTCCTGGCCGACCGGGACCTGCTGCTGATCCTGGACAACTGTGAGCACGTGATCGACGCGTGCGCGGCGCTCGCGGACCGGATCATCCCAGCGACGACCGGTCTGCGGATTCTCGCGACCAGCCGCGAACCGCTCGGCGTGCCGGGCGAACAGGTCCTGCCGGTCGCGCCGCTGTCGGTACCGGATCCGGCCTCCGGCGACCTCGACAGCCCCGCGGCCCGGCTGCTCGTCGACCGCGCGACCGCCGCGGACCCGGCCTTCCGCAAGACCCCGGCCAACGCGGCGACCCTGGCCGCGATCTGCCGCAGGCTCGACGGCATTCCGCTCGCGCTGGAATTGGCGGCCCTGCGGATGCGGATGTTCACCCCCGACCAGGTCCTCACCCGCCTCGACGACGCGATGGGCCTGCTCACCACCGGCCCGCGGACCGCACCGCACCGTCAGCAGACCCTGGCCTCGGCGATCCGCTGGAGCTATGACCTGTGCACGCCCGACGAGCAGCGGCTCTGGGAGCAGCTGTCGGTCTTCGCGGGCGGCTTCGACCTCGACGCCGCGGAAGCGGTCTGCCTGGTCGGTTCGCCGTCCGCGCTGCTGGCCGCGCTGACCGGGCTGGTGGAGAAGTCGGTGCTGGCCTACGGACCCGGCGCCGACGGTGCCGGACGGTACTCGATGCTCGAGCCGTTGCGTCAGTTCGCCCGCGACCTGTTGCGGGCGCGCGGCGACGAAGACGCGGTCCGCGTCGGCCATCGCGAGTACTACTACCGTTTGGCCCGACGCGGGCGCACCGACTACTGGAGTGCCACCGACGTCGACTGGTTTCGCGATGTCGCCCGCGAGCACGCCAATTTCCGTGCGGCACTGCAATTCTCACTCGCCGATCCGGCCGGCGCCCGGCGTGCGCTGGAGATCGCGACCGAGCTGTGGCCGTTCTGGGAGCACTGTCACTTTCTGCTGGAGGGCTACCGCTGGTTGTCCGAGGCACTGGCGGAAGACACCGAGCGCAGCGTCGACCGGGCCAGGGCGCTGGCGGCGAGCTCGGTGATCGCGGCAATGCTGTCCGATACCGAGACCGCGACGGATTTCGTCCGTGCCAGCGCGGAGATCGCCGCCGAATCCGGGTCGGCGCAGGTGCTGGTCGAAGCCGAGATGGCGCGGGCGGTGCTCGCCTTCGGGGCGGGCGACCTGCGCGCCGCACTCGACATCGCCGTGGCGTCGTCGGTGAGCGCGCGCGACTGCGCCCATCCGCGGGTGGAGATGGAGAGCCTGGCCTTCGCCGCCGTCTGCGCGCTGGCCCTCGACGACCCGGTCGCCGGCGCCATGGCCGAAGGCCTGCTGGCACTGACCACCGAGCACGACTCCCACCTGCTCGGTGGTCTCGCGTACTGGGCCGTCGGCACCCAGCGGTGGCGCGACGGTGATCAGGAGGGCGCGGTCGCGGCGCTGCGCCGGTCGATCGAACTGTTCCAGCTCTTCGATCGGTGCGCCTGGCTCGCCACCAGTGTGGACGGCCTGGCCTGGGCGGCGGCCGCCGACGGCGACCTGGTGCGCGCCGCCCGCCTGATGGGGGCGGCTTCGACTGTGCGCCAGGGCAGTTCGCAGCGGCTGGCGCACGCGATGACCCAGCTCATCGGTCAGCGGGTCCGCGATCGCGTCCAGGCCGCGCTGGGGGAGCAGGAGTTCGGCGCCTGTTTCGACGCGGGCGCCTCGCTCACCCTCGACGACGCCGTCGACTACGCGATGGACAGCTCGCCGCCCCCGATCGCCGCCGTCGAACCGGTCGGGCCGGGCGTGCTGACCCGCCGGGAACGCGATGTCGCCCGCCTGATCGGCCTGGGCTACGGTAACCGCCGGATCGGGCAGGAGCTGGTGATCTCGATCCGCACCGCCGAGAGCCATGTCGACCACATCCTCACCAAACTCGGCTTCACCTCCCGCACCCAGATCGCCGCCTGGGTCAACCGGAACACCCTCTGACACTGCCATTTCCGCGCGAAGGAGGGGGCGGCGATCCCGGTGGGCGGAGTCGGCCAGCCGCTGAGTGGGACCGGACAAGATCCGTAGTCGCCGCGTGATCTCCGTAGTTTCCTGGATTCCCGCACGCGGGCGGGACGGCACTGTGATGGGGGACAGCAGTGCGAAGTAGATGAGGTGAGCCATGACGGTCGACGTGCTCGTCCAGGCCGGGTCCGCGCAGCGCGGCGGTCCGGCGCCGGTATCGATGATCGAGCGGATGACGCTGATCCTGGACGCGTTCGACGGGGCAAGCCCGGTCCGCACCTTGATCGATGTCGCAGAACACACCGGGCTGCCACGCTCTAGCGTGCACCGCATCATCGATCAGATGGTCCGGCTGCGCTGGCTCGCGCACGTACCCGGTGGCTACCGACTCGGTACGCGGGCGCTCGAACTCGGCGGACTCGCCGTCGAGCACAACGAGATCCGGGACGTGGTGAGCCCGCTGCTGCACGAGGTCTGTCAGCGGACCGGCATGGTCGGGCACCTCGGCGTGCTCGACGGCCCCGAAGTGCTGTACCTGGACAAGGCGGTCGGCCGCTCCTGCGACAGCATCCCCACCCGCCTCGGTGGCCGGATGCCCGCCCACTGCACCGCTGTCGGTAAGGCGTTGCTCGCCACCCTGGAACCGAGCATCGTCGAGCTGGCCTTCCGGGAGCGGCTGCCGCAGCTGACGCCGCGCACGATCGGCCACCGTGCCGAACTGCATCGCGAACTGGACCGCGTCCGTAGTCACCAGGGGGTCGCCGTCGATCGGGAGGAGTCGGTCGCCGGAGTCGTGTGCGTGGCGGTGCCGATCCGGGGCCGCGCGCCCGGTGCGGTCGCCGCGCTGTCGCTGTCGGGCAGGCTCGGCGGTGTGCGCGCCCCCGGCACGAGCAGTCTGGCCCGGGTCCTCGTGGAAGTCGCCGACGAGGCCGCGCGGGCGGTCTTTCCCCGGTACGCGCGATGGCAGTAGCGCGGCTCAGTGGGGGAGCGGGAGCAGTTCGACGAGGGTGCCGCGGCCGGTGCCGGGTGGGAGGACGGCCAGTGCCTGGCAGCCGATGAGGCCGGCCAGGTGTGGCGTGTGCGCGGGGCCGGTGCTGCGCCAGACACCGCCGGTCTGCTGCTGCACCGGGACGATCCGCGTCGCCTCACCGGCCGCCACCCCGGCGTCGGAGAGCCTGCCCCACATGGTCGGGCCGGGCGTGCGCAGGGTGAGCGCGTCGATGACGGCGGGGCCGATGGCCAGCAGGGCCGCGACCGCGGCGAACGGATTGCCGGGCAGGCCGAGCAGGACGCGGCCGTCGGGCAGCTGTGCCACCAGCGTGGAGCCGCCCGGACGGATCGCCACCCGTTCGATCACGATGCGCGCGCCCAGATCGGCCAGCAGCGTGCGCAGGTGGTCGGCGGCGCCGCGGCCGGTCGCCCCGACCATCACCACCAGGTCGGCATGCGATTTCAGTGTCAGCCAGGAGCGCAGCAGGTCATGACTGTCGGCGAGGTGCCACAGTCCGGTGCTCTCGATATCGCAGCAGCGCAGGAACTCCGGCAGTACCGGTCCCAGCGAGTCCCTGGTCTCCCCTGGCCCGAGCGGGCCGACCGCGCGGATCTCGTCGCCGGTCATCACCACATCGGCCCGTAACGGCCCGCGCACAGTGACCGTCTCGGCTTCGGCGCTCAGGGCCGCCGAGGCCAGCGCGGCCGACACCCGGGTGCCAGCGCCCGCCAGCTCGACACCGGTGTCCCAGTGCTCGCCCTGCCGCCGGGTGTCGTCGCGCACCGGCGCGCCGGGCGCCCGCATCACCACCGGCTTGCCCGACACCGTCGTCGTCACCACGTGCTCGTCGCGCAGGGTGGCGGTGGTCCCCAGCGGCGTGGCCGCGCCGGTGGCGATGCGCACCGCCTCACCGGGCGCCAGCACCACCGAACAGCTGCGTCCGGCATACCTGACCTGCTGATGCAGACGCCACCACGGACCGGGACCAGACACCGCGTAACCGTCCATCGCCGCGCTGTCGGCACGGGGGAGCGGGGAGCCGGTGGTCAGGGCGACGGCCAGCGTGGCGCCGACCGCATCGGCCACCGGCAGCTCCCGCACGCCGATCGGCAGCAGGCGTTCGGCAATCTGGGCGCGCACCCTGGCCAGGCCGCATTCCACGGCCGGAACAACCACGCCCGCTCGTGCGCTCACCACCACGTCCAGCCTCCGACCACAGTTCACCGACAATCCTGCACATCGTCCGCATGGGCCGTTGCCTGCGATTTTCTGGGCAGTTGCCCCACGGTGACGTTGTGCTCACCAGGACGGACCGAATCCGGTGCGCATTCGGACACATCGCCGTCGCGGCGGTGATCGGAGGCGGGCACCCGGTGATCCTGGGCCGAATCCCGACTGGTCGAGGCCGGTGCGAGAACGCACGGTTCAGGGGCGGATGCCCCTGGCGTCGAGGAGCATGCCGAGGTAGCCGAGTTCCTGGCTCTGGGACTGGGCCATGGCGCGGGCAGCCTGCTTCACCGGTCCCGAGGTGATCTGAACGTCGGCGGCGCGGGCCATGGTGACGCCGCCCGAGTGGTGGCGGTACATCAATTGCAGGAACAGCGTTTCGGCCTCGGCGCCCCGCGCGGCGGCCAGGGCGTCGAGGTCGGCGGTGGTCGCCATGCCCGGCATCGCTGTCGGCGAATCATGGTGGTGCCCTGCGGATGCCGCCATCCAGACCATCGGTTGAGCGGCGGTCGGCGGCGCGTCCGCGAGCTGTGTCCAGCCGAGGAGTGTGCCGATCTCCACCCGCTGGGTGTCGGCGATCTGATCGGCCAGCCTGCGCACGGTCGGATCGGCAGCGGGGTCGAGGCGTTCGGTGAGAATCAGCGCCTGCTGATGGTGGGCGGTCATGTCCTGGGCGAAGCCGAGCTCGACAGCGGTGAGTACCGGTGCGGGCATGGTGGTTTCGGGAATCAGCAGCGGACGCAGTGCCGCGCCGAGCACCAGCAGGAACATGGCGGCGGCGCACAGCGCGGTTACGCGGATCGCACGGCTCATACTCACGACCCGACGGTGGACTGCTGATCCGCCGGCGGCGTATACACCTCGTTGTCGAGTTGCAGCACCATGAACCCGTTGTCGGAACAGGCGACGTAGAGCTGATCACCACGCCACTCCGGCGGCGAGAAACACCAGTCGGTCGACATATCACCGAACGCGATATCGCCTGCGCGGGAGGTCAATGCCTGCGCCGGATCGAACCGGCCCTCCGCCATCGCGCGCAGCGCGGCGGGCGCGCTCATGAACGGAACGCCGATGATCGAGATCAGCGCGTGCGGTGAGTTCCAGACCTCCAGATTGCGCCCGGTCCGCGCCGGCGGATTGAAGTAGGCGATCTCGCGGATGGCGTCCGGATCGCGCACGTCGAACACCCGGATCCCGGACGAGATCCAGCCGCACGCCAGCGCCGTCGGATTGTCGGGGCGATCGGCCGCGCAATAGTGCGATTCGTAGGAGAACGCCGAACCACCCATCGACGACCCGACATTGGCGTCGATATTGTCCGGCAGATTGATCTCGAGTTTGATCTTCGCGGCGATCCGCGGCGCGCTGTCGTCGGAGACATCGATGAGTTTCACACCGCCGGAACCGCCTTCGTCGACCGTGAAGAGGTGCGGCACGCCGTCGTAGGTGACCGGCACGCTGTGCTGGGTGGCCCACCCGTCGGTCCAGAACGTCCGGCCAAGGTGCGGCACCTGCGGATTCGGGTCGCGTCGCTGCACCGCGCTCACATCGAGCACGGTGAAACCGCCGAGCGCGGAGAGGTAGAGCCGGTTCCCGTCCGGGCTCACGCCGAGCCCGTGCGCCTCGATCCCGGTCAGCCCCTGCCAGACGACACGCGGCTGCGCCGGATCGGTGAGGTCGACGGCACTGAGGAAGCCGGGCACCAGTCCCGAAGCCCAGTACGTGCGGCCGTCGGGGGAGAAGCCGCCCTCGTGGGTCGTGATCGGCAGCGGCATCAGCAGATTCGACCCGGTGCCCGGGTTGAGCAGCCGCGGATGCGCGCACTCGGAGATGTCGTACACCGACAGATATCCCGCGCCGAGAGCGGCCGGGACGCCCGTTCCCACGAGCAGTTTGCGAGTGGTGTTGACCTTCAACGTCTCCCAGGTCCCCGCCAGCATCGCGGGCTCGACGAGCGTCGCCGTCAGCCGGGGGTTCGCGGGATCGGACACGTCGAGTACCTGCACGCCCTGCTGTTCGCTGAGCATGTTGCCAGGAAAGAATGTGCCGACATAGGCGCAGTGCTCGAAACTCGTGGACGTGATGCCCGCACCGCGGCCCTGATAGTTGCCCACCATCGACATATTGCAGCGGTAGCCCTGCGTGCTGCGGCCACTGTCTCGGTCACCGGCGGGTACATCGCCCTGCATTCCGGTTTCCGGCAGCGATCCCGGCCCGCAGTCCGCCCGTGGCACCGCGGTCCGCCCGACCTCGAGGAATTCCTGCACCGCACCGCTGAGCTCGGCGAACGGATCCGCCGCTGACCCGGCAGGCAACCCGATGCAGACCAGTGCGGTGACGGCCGCCAGCGCCGCATACCGCAAGACCGCCCTACCCGAACGTCCGCGCATCCGTTGCCTCCCGACCATTACCCAGCCCCCACTGACCCAGACAGCTGTCCGTTGCTGTGGATGGTAAATCGAGTGGTGTGTCCGCGCGGGTAGTTTCGCCGAACCGGCCGCTCGCCCGGCGGGTCGAATCCCCCACCCCGGTGACGGAACGCTGTACGGTTGCCTGAGTTACGACAGGTGCAGCTGGCGGGACTGTTCCGCGACCGGAAAGGACTCGGATTCCATGTCGAACCATGTCGCAGGCGGTTCCGAGGGCGCGGACACGACCGAGAAGATAGTAGCGGGTCGATCGCCGGGAAAGCCCCGGCTGGACCGATTCGTCTTCAGCGCCACCGCGATCGGCGCACTGGCCTTCGTCGCCTGGGGCGTCCTCGACGACGAGAGCCTCGCCTCGGCCGCCGGATCCGCGCAGAAGTGGGTCATCACCAACACCGGCTGGCTGTTCGTTCTGGTGGCGACGGCGTTCGTTGTCTACGTGATCTGGCTGGCGGTCAGCAGATACGGGCGGATCCCGCTCGGCGCCGACGACGAGAAACCCGAATTCCGCACCGTCTCCTGGATCGCGATGATGTTCAGCGCGGGCATGGGCATCGGGCTGATGTTCTGGGGTGTCGCGGAACCGTTGTCGCACTACGTGAGTCCGCCGCCGCACACCGCCGAGCCCGGCACCCCCGCCGCCGCCGAGGTGGCGATGGCGACCACGCTGTTCCACTGGACCCTGCACCCGTGGGCGATCTACGCCGTCGCCGGTCTGGCCATCGCGTACGGCACTTTCCGAAAAGGCCGCTCGCAGTTGATCTCCGCGGTGTTCCAGCCCCTGCTGGGCCGGCACGCCGAGGGCATCGGTGGCCGCGCCATCGACATGATGGCGATCTTCGCGACGCTGTTCGGTTCGGCCGCCTCCCTCGGCCTCGGCGCCCTGCAGATCGGCGCGGGAATGGAGTTCAACGGCTGGATCGACGGCATCGGCAAAATCGGCCTGGTGGCCATCATCTCGGGCCTGACGGTCGCCTTCGTGCTGTCGGCGGTGTCGGGGGTGGAGCGTGGCATCCAGTGGTTGTCGAACATCAATATGGTGCTGGCACTGGCGATCGCGGCGTTCGTCTTCGTCGCAGGGCCGACCCTGTTCGTGCTCAATATGGTCCCGACCTCGATCGGCGACTACGTGGAGTTGCTGCCGACGATGGCCTCGCGCACCGGCGCCGGTGACGAGGCGATGCAGGGGTGGCTGTCGAGCTGGACGATCTTCTACTGGGCCTGGTGGATCTCGTGGACGCCGTTCGTCGGCATGTTCATCGCCCGGATCAGCCGTGGCCGCACCATCCGCCAGTTCGTCACCGGCGTGCTGCTGGTGCCCAGCGCGGTGAGCCTGCTGTGGTTCGCGGTCTTCGGCGGGGCGGGCATCGCCGAGCAGGCCGAAGACGGCGCGCTCACCGAGGCCGACGGCTCCGTCGACTCGAACTTCGCCCTGTTCCACCTGCTCGACCAGTACCCGATCACCTCGGTCACCACGGTGGTGGTGATGATCCTGGTCGGCATCTTCTTCGTCTCCGGCGCCGACGCGGCCTCCATCGTGATGGGCACCCTGTCCGAACGCGGCAGCATCGAACCGTCCCGGCTGATCGTCATCTTCTGGGGCGCGGCCACCGGTGCGGTCGCCGCGATCATGCTGGTGATCGCCGACTCCGACGATCTCGGCGGCGCGCTGACCGGCCTGCAGGCGCTGACGACGGTGGTGTCGCTGCCGTTCCTGGTGGTGATGGCGGCCATGTGTGTCTCGCTGTACAAGGATCTGCGCGAGGATCCGCTCATCCTGCGTGCCGACCGCGGCATCGAGCTCGTCGAGATCGCCGTCGACAAGGGCACCGAACGCCATGAAGGCGACTTCGCGCTGGTCACCGAACCCGCCGACGACGACGTCGAGAAACAGTCCGACCCCGGCTAGCCCGCTACGACCCGCTCCAGCACCGCCGAGAGGTCGGCACAGGCCTGCCGCAGACGACCCCGCAGCGCGTCGGCCGACTCGGCGATCGCGGCCTGAGCGCGCACGTAATCGGCTCGCCCACTGGGTGTTTCGATGCGAACCGGCTCATAGCCGAACTCGCGCAGATCGTAGGGACTGGCCCGCATATCGAGTTCGCGTGCGGTGCAGGCGAGTTCGAAGCAGTCGAGCAGCAGATCCGACGAGATCAGCGGCGCGAGCTTGAACCCCCACTTGTAGAGATCCATATTGGCGTGCAGACACCCCGGCTGTTCCCGCAGCACCTGATCGGCCCGAGTCAGCGGTTCGGCATTACGGCCGACCGCCTCGGGAGCGAAGAACCGAAACGCGTCGAAGTGCGTGCAACGCAACGACATCGACTCCACCACCGCATCGGTCCCCGCATGCCCGAGCCGCAACGGCACCTGCTGATGCCGGACGTCCTCGGTGCGATAAACCATCGCCCATTCATGCAGCCCGAAACACGACAACTGCGCCGGGCGCCGCGCCGTCGCGCCCAGCAGCCGGCCCACGAACTCGATGGTGTCCCGCCGTTTCACCAGATACGCCGGATCGGCGGTGAACACCTCACCCTCCACCCGGTGATACCCGCGCGCACCGTCGTAGTCCCCCGCATCACCCAACCCGATCCCGAACCCGGGATGCCAGCGCCGCAACTGCGACGGCTTGTTGCCGTAGTAGGTGAACAGAAAGTCGATCACCGGATGCGTGGTACCCGCCGCCCGCCGCTCCAGATACGGCCCGACCAGCCGATCGAGCCGCTCCCGATGCAGCTGCGCACGCGCCTGCCACTCGACCGCGGGCAAGACCCGCAGGTCGACAGCAGGGTCCAGGTCGTAGTACGCGCTCACCAGGCCATTCTCCCGTACCGGCCCGCGGAGACCGATCCAGGGCCGGACGTTGCTTTCATGCATCGGCCACTCTGCGAGCTATTTCGCACCGGTCAGGCCGGAGGTAGATTCAATGTGCGGCGCAGGTCGAGGTGCTCGTGTAGGCCATAGCCGCTACGGCAGAAATCGCCGTCGGGAAGGGCGCCGGAGCGTATTCCGTGTGCTCATGAAATCACGTCCATACTCTCGACTTCGCTGTCCGCGAAGCGAACAGCAGCCGCGAAAATCCACACTGCGAGGTGTAATCCGATGACACCGGATGAACTCATGGAAGAGGCTTGCAGACTGGCGATAGAGTCGGTCGACAATGATTGGGGTGGACCGTTCGGCGCCGTCATCGCGAAGGACGGTGTGATCGTCGCGCGGGGGCAGAATCGGGTGCTACTCACCGGCGATGCCACCGCGCACGCCGAGATCGAATGCATCCGCAAGGCGACGCAGGTAGTCAATGCCGAAGCGCCGAGCATTGCCAAAGAACACCAGAACGAGTCGACGCTCGAATTGGTCCCGCGGCCTGCGGGATCGGCCGACAAGCTGCCGGAGCGGGCGAAAATGTTGATGGGGATGGAGATCTTCATCAGTGGCGCTCCCTGTCCCATGTGTATGAGCGCGATCTATTGGTCTCGTCTGGATGCCGTGCATTTCGCGAGCGATCTGGCGGACACCAGCGAAATCGGCTTCGACGACGCGTTTCAATACGAGGACTTTACGAGACCGCTGTCGGAGCGGCGGGTGAAAATCGAACAGTTCCGCAGGGATCTGGGCGCCGAGGCGTACAAGACCTGGGCCGAAAAACCCGATAAGCACCCGTACTGACATGTCGGCTGCGAAGGCTGGAGCGCCGAGGCCTGCCCCGGCGACGGTGGTCATCACCCAGCAGCTTCGAGCAGGCCGCGAGGCCGGGTTCCGGCGGTGGCAGACGGCGGTGAACGATGCCGCGGCGGAATTCCCGGGGTTTCTCGGTGCCGACGTCACACCCCCGGGTGACGCTCAGTCCGAGTGGTCGGTCGTGTACCGGTTCGATGACATCGTCAACCTGAAGCGCTGGCTCGGCAGCGAGACGCGGGCCGAGCTGCTCGCGAGCGGAACCGAGTTCTTCGAACGGCCCTCGACGCAGCATGTGCTGGTCGACGAGCCGGACGACGCGGGAGTGACCGTCGTCGTGTCACATCCGGTGGCGGCCGATCGGGAAACGGAGTTCATCGCCTGGCAAGACCGCATGACCGAGGTCGAGCGGACGTTCAGGGGCTTTCGCGGATCCGAGCTGCATCGGCCGGTTCCGGGTGTTCAGAACGAGTGGACGATCATCTATTCCTTCTCGTCGGCCGAGAACCTCAACCGATGGCTCGAATCGCCCCAGCGCAAGGCGCTGCTCGCGGAAGCCCCGGACTTCCGGGACTTCGAGGTGCACCGCATCGCCAACCCCTACGGGTCGTGGTTTCCGCCGAGCAAGACCGGCGAGGAAGACGGTCCCGCGTCGTGGAAGACGGCAATGTCGGTCCTGGTGGGGCTGTATCCGACGGTGGTGATCCTGACCCTGATCATCACCGAGATCTGGCCGGGCGGACAGCTGTGGATCAGCTTGCTGATCGGGAACATCCTGTCGGTCAGCCTGCTGACCTGGGTGGTGATGCCGGTCGTCACCCGCGCGCTGGGGTTCTGGATGCGATCGGGCCGCGATACTCGCACCGACTTGATCGGCCTCGCCTGGTCGGTGGGTTTTCTGACGCTCGCCGCGGTGTTCTTCTACCTGGTAACTCGGGTGTTCTGGACACTTCCGTGACGCTCGACTCCGTCAGCCGCGGTCAGGGCGTATCCAGCACACTCGCCGGAACCCCGTACGGCAGAAAACGCACCCGACGCCGATCGTCGGTGTTGTCACGATGCGCGCGCAAAGCCTCGAGCTCGTTCGGAAAGACCTGATCGACCCTGGCCTGGCCGTCGTCCTCGATGGTGTAGATCGCCCACACCCCGCTGCCGGTCTCCCCGGCCGTCGCCGGCTCGGGTTCCGGTTGACGCTGCTGTTGGACAAGCTGCCCGAGCAGCGACGTCAGGGACCCGACTCCGACCTGATCTACGCGCTCCAGGTATCCGCCGGCCTTCCCGACAAGGCCGCGGAGCTCGTTTCCCGCCTCCCGTAGTGCGCGTTCGAAATCTTCCGGATCGATGCCGAAAGGCCCGTTGGTTGCCATCGCATGTCCTCCTGAGGACGAGGTGGGGGCTACGCCCTCAGTGTCCTCGCGAAACGACGCCTTCGCCACGATGCCCTCGCCTCGACGAGCGTTGGACGGGTCATTCGGCGAAGGGAGTCTGTCCGGTGGTGCACGTGGTGTCCGGTTCGGGGATCCGCAGGTCGATGAGGTAGCGCTCCCGGAGTGTGGTGGCGCACTCGCCGGTCGGCTCGTGGCCGTAGCCGTCGGTGACCACCACCAGGCGTGCCGTGCCCATCGCCTGCGCTGCGCGGCGCGCGGAGGTCAGCGGCGTCGCCGGGTCGAAACGGTTGTTGAGCAGCAGCGCGGGTACCGGCGACTGCTGGGTCCAGGGGCCGGTGAATCGCTGTGGGTAGCCGGTCTCGGGTGCCGGCCACGCGGCGCAGGGCTGGCGCAGGTAGAGCCAGAACGGTCCGTACACGGGGGATCGCTCGGCGCTTTCCTGCGCGAATTCCGGCCATCGGTGTGATTGTCGGGTGAAGGTGTTGTCCGCACAGGAGATCGCTACGAAGGAGGCCAGGAAGTCTCCGGTCATTCCGACGGCGGCCAGGATTTCGCGCACCACGTCGGGGTGGCCTGCCGAACCGAGCTCGAGTTCGGTCAGCAAAGTGGCCAGTGCAGGCCACCCTCGGGCCGGGCTGTACAGCAGCATGGCGTGCGCTTGGACGATCTCGTTGTAGGTCACCGACACCGACTCGCTGCCTTGCCCGACCTGAATCGGCGCCACCTTCGACTGGTCGAGCACAGCGGTGTCGCGCGCCCGAAGATCCGTGGCACTCGACTTCGGCGAGCCGGCGAATGCGCAGTGTCGCGGTCCGGCGGTTGCGCACAGCCGGAGGAGTTCGGTGAGTACCTCTTCGGTGCCCTGTGCCGTATCGGCGATGTGGGAACGGGTGTCGGTCGTGTAGGCGTCGGGATCGACGATCGAGGAAAGCTGCAGGGCGCGAACACGATCGGGGAACAGTGTGCCGTAGACGATGCCCAAGTAGCTGGCGTAGGAGCTGCCTCCATAGGTCAGCTTTTCGTCACCGACCGCGCGTCGAAGCAGATCGAGATCCCGGGCAGCGTCGACGGTTGTCAGGTGGGAGATCAGTTCGCCGCTCTCGGCCGCGCAGCCGGCTGCCAATTGTCGACTGGCGTTCTCGGTGCCGTGTTGTTGCCGGTCGTCGATCGGCGGGATGGCGATATTGCGCCAGAATTCGTTCTGGACAGCCGAATTCGGGAAGCAGCGGACGGGGGCGCTTCGCCCGACTCCACGCTGGTCGAAGGTGATCACGTCGAACTGCCGACTCAGCTCGCCGGGGAACAGTTCGCCGTCGGCGGCCCAATCGATTCCGGAACCACCCGGTCCACCCGCCGCGGTGAACAAGGTACCGATCCGGCGCGTCGGGTCTGATGCGCGTTGCCGGAGAATCGCGAGTGCGATGGTCGGTCCGTCGGGGCGGGCGTAGTCCAATGGCACAGGCACGCTTGCGCATTCGTATCGCCGCAGGGCTTCCTCCGCACATGGCGTCCACGAGACTCGAGGTGTGGGCACGGCATCGGCCTGCGCGACCAGTTCCGCGACGCTCTTGCCCGCGCCGGCCGCAACCTGGTCGATCGAGGTGCAGCCGCCGGCGACGAGAGTCAGCGCGGCGATGACACCGCAGACGATCGATGTCGGAGTTGGCATGCGAACAATGGTCATGCCGGGCGCGCCGGGTGTCGTCCCCCATTCGGGGGACAGCAACCCTGAGATCGCGTGGCCGCCCAGTGGCACAGGGCACGTCGTTGTCCTGTCACAAGAGCGCGGGCACCGGCGTCTTGTGTGCGTCGACCACATCCACCCAGCAGGGAGAGCGAGACATGAACGCACACAAGAAGGTTGCACTGGTTTCCGGGGCGAACAAGGGAATCGGCCGTGCGGCCGCCGAACAACTGGCAGCTCTGGGCATCACGGTGCTGGTCGGCGCTCGGGATTCGCGGTCAGGGCGGTATTCGAGACCAACGTCTTCGGCGTGATCGCGGTGACCGATGCGATGCTGCCGCTACTGCGCCGCTCCTACCGCCGGATTCTTCGGTGAAGACGGTCCGCTGCCCTGGTAACCGGCCGCGCTCGACGAACGCAACTGCTGTCAGGATTCGCGGGCGGCGATCGCGGCTTGGATTCGGCGTAGGGTGCGCAGGCCCTTCTTCGCGGCGACGCTCACCATGCCGTCGAAGACTGTCGAGCCGCGGTCGCCGGCCATCAGCCGTTCCAGCGTCGGCACGGCACGATCGTCGCCGGTCGAACCGAGAGCGACTGCCGCCCAGTATCGCCGGTCCGGGTCGTCGCTGGTGGCCGCTTCGCACAGCCTCGGGATGATGTCCGGGGTGAAGGTGGCCAGCGCGCTGGCGATATAGCCGATGCGGTAGTACCGGCGGTTCTCGAATTCGTCCCAGAGTGCGGCCAGGGCGGCGTCGCCACCGATGCGGCCGAGGGCCTCGGCGGCACGTTCGCGCAGACCGGTGATCGGGTCGCGCAGCAGGGGCGTGAGCGCCGGGACGGCCGATTCGTCGCCGAGGATGCCGAGTGCGATCACCGTTTGCTCGCGGGCCATCTGTTGTGGGTGGTCGAGCAGGGCGATCAAGCCGGGAACCGCGTCGCGGAAGCCGAGCGCCGCGCAGCCCATCGCGGCCCAGGCTTGGCAGTTGTACCGGGTGTCGGCCAGTGACGCGAGCAGCGGTGCCCGCAGGCTGTCGTCGCCGAAGACCGCGACCCGGTTCAGCGCCCGGCTGTACAGCGAGCGGTGGTAGTCGGGATAGTCGCGGACGAGCGCGCACAGCGCTTCCTTGGCCGATGCGTCGCCGTCGGTAGCCCGCGCGAGCAGGAGTCGCAGATTTTCCTCGCGGGTCTCGAGGTCACCGTCTTCGAGGAGTCGCGCGTCAGCTGGGTTCACCGCGCAACGGTACCTGGGGCTATGCGCTCGTCTCCGGCGGCCACGTCCGGCGCAGCGTCAGCGGCTCGAGACTCGTGCCACCGCTCTGACCGGAGCTCCGTCCGCCCCGCTGAGCCGGAGCGGGAACAAGGAAACCTCGATCGACGCGCCTGCTGACTGGGCGACCAGCAGTTGGTCGAGGTTGATGAGGTTCTCGGCGATCACCGCGTGCGCCCCGCACAGGATCCGGTGCGCGGGCAGGTCGAGATCATCGGCGTCGGACGGGTCGATGCTGGGCGCATCGATGCCGATGGTCCGAATCCCCGCGTCCACCACCATCTGTGCGGCATCCGCGCCAAGGTATGGGTGGGCGAGATAGTCGTCGGTACCCCAGCGGGCGGACCATCCGGTGGCGATCAGCACGACCGAACCCGGGACGAGATCGATGTCGAACATGTCGACCCCGATCACACCGCGCGCCGCGACCGCCCGCGCGTCCACGACCTGCGCGGGCCCGGTGAAGCGCTCGAGGGGTAGCTCGTCGAGTGTCGGCAGACTGTCGTCGAGATGGGCGGGTGCGTCGACATGGGTCCCTGTCTGCGATCCGAGGTGAAGGCCGAGCACGTTCACCCCGTCGGTCGCGACGCGAAGTGCCGGTTCCAGCCGGACTTCCGGATCGCCCGGGAACACCGGCATACCGGTGTGGATCGGCAGGGTCAGGTCGATCAGGGTCATGTGGCGGGCTCGGGCGACGGTGGGGTCGCCACGGCCTCGCCACTGTCCGGCTCGTCTACCTCCGGGGGCGGTCCGGTGGCCGCGTCGATCTGCTCGCCGATATAGCGGATGACCACCGCGATCATCGCGACGACCGGCACCGCGAGGAACGCGCCGGTGATGCCGTAGAGCGAGCCGCCCGCGGTGACGGCGAGCAGCACGATGACGGCGTGCAGTTCCATGCTGCGGCTCTGCAGGACCGGTTGCAGCACATTGCCTTCCAGCTGCTGCACCGCGATGACGACGCCGAGCACGATCAGCGCCGTGGTGAAGCCGTTGCCGACCAGCGCGACGAGGACGGCGAGCGCACCGGCGACGAAAGCGCCGACCATCGGGATGAATCCACCGATGAAGGTGATCACCGTCAGCACCAGCGCCAGCGGAACATCGAGGATGAACAGCGCCGCGCCGATGCAGACGGCGTCGACCAGGCTGACGATCGCCTGGGTGCGGATGAATCCGCCCAGGGTCGCCCAGACCCGTTCCAGGACGGCCTCGACGTGGCGGCCGCTGCGGGTGCCGAACACCGTGTGCATCCAGGGCAGCAGACGGGTGCCGTCCTTGAGGAAGAAGAACACCAGCACCACCACCAGGAACACGGTGATCAGGACCGATGTCGCGGTACTCACACCGGTGAACACGCCGCTGGCGATCTGCGCGCCACTGGACTGCAGCCGCGCGACGATCGCCTCGACCGCGGAGTCGAGTTGCTCGTCGCGGAGGCGCAAGGGCGGTCCCTGGATCCAGTCGCGGACCTGGTTGACGCCCGCGGTGGCCTTGTCGGCGAGTTCGGGTGCCTGATCGGCCACCGACGGCACGATCAGCGCGATGACCCCGGACAGCAGCGCGAGGAATCCCACCAGGGTGATCGTCGCGGCCAGCGCGGGCGCCAGCTTGTGCTGGGTCAGCCAGCGGGTAGGCGGCCACAGGATCGTGGTCACCACGATCGCCAGCGCGACCGGCAGCAGCACCACCCACAGCCGGGCGGTGACCGAACCGAGTACCCAGGCGCCCGCCGCGATCGCGACGATGCACAGTGACCATTTGGCCACCCACAGGATCCCGCTTCCGATCACGTCCCCGCGATCACGCCACGACTTTCCGTTCGGTTGTGCCCCACTGGGTTCTTTCACCGGCCCGCTCACGCAGCCAGTCTGGCACGCTTCCCGGAAATGTCGCGCGACGTCGGCTAGTCGCGGTCGGTACCGGCGGTCGAACTGTGCACGGTGTCACCGCCGACCATGTCGTCGTTCAGGTCCACCTTCGCGAAGGGTTCACGGAGGTGACGCAGGACGCGCAGGCAGGTGTCGATATCGGCCGCGGTGAGGTCGCCACGGACATCGCGGAGCCTGGCGTGTTCGCGGGCGCTCGTCGTTGCCATCGCCGCTCGCCCCTGTTCCGTCAAGGTGATCAGCGGTGAACGTCGATGCCGGGGGTTGCTGAGGGTGGCGACGAGGTCGGCGGCCATGGCGTCGTTGACCATCCGCTGGACGAACCGCTACACCGGAGGTCCGGGCGCCCCGCTGGTGCTGCTCCATGCCGCCTTTCTCGGCTCGGCGATGTTCGATGCTCAGCTGTTTGGTCCGCGCCGAGGGCATCGTGTGATCGCTCCCGACGCGCGGGGACACGGCGAACCCGCCAACGCGACAATGCCTTTCCGGCACACCGACGATCTGGCGGCCTTGCTGCGGCATATCGATGCGGGTCCCGCGGTGCCGGTGGGCGTGTCGATGGGAGCCATGAGACGGAGCAGCTGGAGACCTACAACAGGCTCGTCGAGGAGTTCGTTCGCGAGCTCGGCTGATCCGGGGACCGGACCTGCCTACTGGTCGTCGGCGGCGATGCGTTCGACGCGGCGCGCGGTGGCGAGCAGTTCGTCGATGTAGCGCCGGCGCGCCTCGGCGGTGACTTCGGTACGGAGCGGGCCGATCTGGACTTCGAAGAGGGCGCGGCCGTCGGCGGCGAGGACCGGGGCGCTCAGATAGCCGAGCGACAGCGACGCCGAAGAGTTCAGGTCGGCTTCGGTATGGGCGCTGCCGGTGATGTCGCCGAGCAGACTCAGGACACGCCCCCGAAGTTCGTCGGCGGCGGGTCGGCCGGACAGCAGATCGACCACATCGGCGAGGACACGCAGCGCGGTGAGTGCGCCGGGGCGCAGGCTCCAGGCGCAGCAGCCGGTGGTGCGAATCGTCGCCAGGACCTCACGGAACTCGGTGCGGCGTGCGGGATCACCGCGATCGAGCCAACTGTTCTGGGTGGCGACCGGAGCGTGGGCGATGAGGGTCGCGCCCGCGGGCGGGAGCAGCGGGATACGGGTTCCGTTCTCGATGCCGGCGGGGATGAGGCCGTGTCCGCCGACGACCGTCACGAAGACGAGGTCGTCCCCGCTCAGCGCGGTGAGGGCGGCGCCGCAGCCGACCCGGGTGGCCAGCTGCTCGAGTTCCGCACCGATCGCTTCACTCTCGGTGACCGCCGCGGGCGCGAGGAGCCCGACCCGGGCGAGGCCGGGACCCAGCTGGTAGGTCAGGTCGGTGTGTCGCCGGACCCACCCGTGCCGGTCGAGGGTGGACAGGATGGCTCCCACCGTCGACCGGCTCAGTGCGAGTGATTGCGCGATCTCGGCCGCCGAGAGCGCGGTGCCGCGGGCCGCGAGCAGCTCGACCACGGCGACGACCCGGCTGGTCGGCGGTGAATCATCCTGGGGGCGAGACGAATCGGATCGCATGCGTCGCTCAGCGCGGTGCGATGCGGAACAGCCCGCTCATCGTGCCCTGATAGAGGGTGCGGTCGGGGGAGATGGTGCCGACCATCTGGAGTGTGTTGTGCAGTGCGGTGGCCCCGATCAGCTTCTCCGCTTCGATGCGCCCGGAGACGGCATCGATCACGGTGTAGCGGAAGTTGTCGGTCAATCCGACGCTGCCGGTGGGGATGACGGTGTGCCGGGTGACGGTGTAGATCTTGCCGTCGGCCACCGACAGGCGTGGCACCGCCGCGGACAGCGCCTTGTTCGTCCAGACCACCCGGCATCCGGCGCCGGTGACGTCGACCCGCACCATGCCGCCGGTGAACTGGGCGTTCGCCGGTTCGCTCGGTCCCGCGCCCTCGGGAACGGCGGGGTACGGGTATCCGTAGGTGCCTGCGACGAACAGGCTGTTGCCCGCGCCGATGGGGGAGTTCTCGGTGCCGTCGACCGTCGGCACCGAACAGATCCGGTTGCCGGTCGCGGTGTCGAAGACCAGCAGATTCTCCTTCGGCACCGCGTTGTCGGTGATCGCCAGATATTCGGTGCCGCTGCCGGGTCCGAAGAAGGTGGGGGTGGCGCCGGTGCCCCAGGACAGCTGACCGGGTTTGCGCGCCGGGCCGCGATCGTAGGCCTGGCGCCACACCACGCGCGGGTTGCCGGAGCTGTCGACGTCGACCAGGTACAACGCGTGCGTGGTGGCGACGGCGACGCCTTCCGGCGCGGTGGAGATGCTGTTGGCGACCTTCTCGCCGGGACCGAGCACGATCGAGCGGGCCACGCCGATCGCCGGGTCGGAGAAGCCGGCCACGGCATTGTCGGTCGCGAACCACACCCGGCCGTCGAAATCGGGCATGACCGAGCTGACGGCGTCGCAGTCCCCGCCGCCGCAGTGGCCGGTGACCGCCTGGGCGATATCGGTGGCCGAGTCGATGAAGACGGTCCAGTCGCCACCGTCTCGGCGGTGACCGATGCGCAGCAGTTTGCCGCTGCCGTCGACGGTGACCATGCGGTCGCTGCTGTCGAGGTAGGCGTACACGCCACCGAGGAGGCTGCCCTTGCTCAAATCGAGGGAGGCGAGCGGCTGACCGTTGGCGGGATCGAGCAGGAACACCGTCGGCGCGCGGTCGATGATCTTCGTGCACAGGGCCTGCGGCATCCCGTCGGCGCCCTGGAGAATGGTCGGGCAGGCCGCCGCGAGCTCGCGGAAGTCGCTGTCGACACTCCCCGTGCCTGGCCCGGCGAACGGTGTGGCGTCGGAGGATTCGGCGTCACCGTGCATGGTCGCGGTCCCCGGCGGGCCGAGATGGGGATTCGCGGGTGGTAGCGAACCAAAGCCTGCCGTGGCGGTGCCGGTGCTGAAGATCAGCAACGCGGTCATGCTGAGTGCGGCGGTCGCGGCGGCGCGACCCATTCTCTCGAACACGGGCGACTCCCTGGGATGTAGTGCAGGCGTGGCACCCAACCCGGGAACTCCACCTACCAACGAATATTCGAAAGCCAATATTCGAATATTCGTATGGCGGTACAGGCTAGGAGATCGTCACTACCTTGGCAAGACCCTGTGGGCCGGCCGAGGAGAAACAGTCAACGGCCGAAGTCGATTCCGCACCGCGCGCGAAGTCCGGGCCCGGCGGTGTGACGCAGGAAATCGCAATCGGCCAGCCGATCGGCGGACCCGAGATCGATGGTCAGGCTGACGGATTCGGCGATCCGGTAGGGGCGACTCGCCAGAACGGAACCGAGCACGCGCCGCAGACGCGAAACCTCCGCCCGCACCGCGACCGCGTGATCCGGGTCGCCGTAGAGCGCCTCGCTCATCTGGCCGACTGTCATGCCGCGACGACCCGACAGGTGCAGCAGCAGCAAGATCTCGGCGTGGCGAGCCGACAGCGCACTGCACCAACCGGATTCGCCGCCGAGAGCTCGCAGAGTCGGTGGGCCGGACAGGTCGAGTTCGACACGGGTGACGCGCGAACGCGTGTCCGGCCGGAGAAGCCAGCCGTCGGCGAGCTGCTCGGTGGTACACATGCCGAGCCCTGCCACGCTGATCGCTCGACCGGCGGAGGGCACGGCGACCCGGCGACCGGCGGCCACACCCATCGCGTGCGCGACCCAGCCGTGCTCGTCGACGACCACAGCCGGACCGGTCAGCGTCGCGAGCGCGGGCCCGGCCGCCGAACGAAGTCGTTCGAGCCGGTTCTCGTGATGACGCCACAGTTGCGATTCCGCGAGCCGGACTCCGGTGGCCACCAGTGCGGTGATGGCGGGGTGCAGCGCCAGTGCGGGACCGCTGATGTCGACGATTCCCAGCAGGTCACCGGTGCGTGGGTCGTGGATCGGCGCCGCGGTGCAGAACCAGGGATGCTGGAACTGCTCGAAGTGCTCGCCGGAGAACAGCTGGACCGGGCTGGCTTCGGTCAGCGCGGTGCCGATCGCGTTCGTGCCGACCGCGTCCTCGGTCCAGCGCGCGCCCTCGCGGAAGCCGAGCGAATCCGCCCGGTGCCGGACCTTCGCCGCACCGTATCGCCAGAGGACGACGCCCTCGGCATCGGCGATCACGAGCATCAGCGGGGAGGCGGTGTCGGTGAGACCGGAGACCGCCTGGGTCAGGTCCTCGATCACCGCGCTGAGCGAGGATTCGCGGCGCCGGCGTTCGACATCGTCGACGGCGAGCATCGATCGCGCCCTCGGCTGGTCCGGGACCAACCCCGCTGCCATCACCCGTGACCACGACCGGGCAACGAGCGGCCGCGGACGCAGCGGCGAACGGCCACCGGCGATCACGGCATCGTGCATGCGAATCAGCTGACGTGCGTAGCCGGAGAGGTCGGTGCCGGGTTCGATCGCGCTGAAATCGCCCACCATCCGCCCTTCATCCGTTGTGTCCCTGGCGCGGCGCGCGTTGCAACGCACTGCAACGATTGTGCCACCCCTGGTCCGTGGCGTGTGCTCTAGGTCACAGATTGTGGAGGAGGATTCGATGACCCAGACACTCGATCCCGTCGTGGACGGATCGGACGCGGTCGGACCGCAGCAGCGCGTGGACGCCTGGCTGACGGCATTCGAAGCGGCGCTGGCCGCCCGCGACGTCGACACCGCGGCGAGCATGTTCGCCACCGACAGCTTCTGGCGCGACCTGATCGCGTTCACCTGGAACATCAAGACCGTCGAAGGCAGGGCCGGCGTGGCCGACATGCTCCGGGCCCAGCTGGCAGCCGCCGACCCGTCGGGATTCCACACCACCGAGCCGCCGACCGAGGCCGACGGCGTCATCAGCGCGTGGATCGGCTTCGAGACCGGCGCGGGCCGCGGCACCGGGCACCTGCGGCTCACCGAGGACGGCGCGTGGACATTGCTGACCGCGATGCAGGAACTCAAAGGCTTCGAGGAGAGCAAAGGCGTTCGGCGGCCCCAGGGTTCGCGCCACGGCGCCGACCGTGCTCGGGTGACCTGGTCCGAGCAGCGTGAACGCGAGCAGAGTGAGCTCGGTTACGCCCGCCAGCCGTATGTGCTCATCGTGGGTGGGGGACAGGGCGGCATCGCTCTCGGTGCGCGGATGCGGCAGCTCGGTGTGCCCGCGCTCGTCGTCGACAAGCACGACCGGCCCGGTGACCAGTGGCGCAAGCGGTACAAGTCGCTGTGTCTGCACGACCCGGTCTGGTACGACCACCTGCCGTATCTGCCGTTCCCGGACAACTGGCCGGTGTTCGCGCCCAAGGACAAGATCGGCGACTGGCTCGAGATGTACACGAAGGTGATGGAGGTGCCGTACTGGTCCAAGACCACCTGCACCTCGGCGAGCTTCGACGAGGGCAGCGGCGCCTGGACCGTCGAGGTCGAACGCGACGGTGAGCCGGTGGTGCTGCGGCCGGAGCACCTGGTGCTCGCGACCGGCATGTCCGGCAAACCGAATGTCCCGAATTTCCCTGGCATGGACCGTTTCCGGGGCGATCAGCATCACTCCAGCCAGCACCCGGGACCGGACCGGTACGCGGGCAAACGCGCGGTGGTGATCGGGGCGAACAACTCCGCCCACGACATCTGCGCGGCACTGTGGGAAGCGGGCGCGCAGGTGACCATGGTGCAGCGGTCCTCCACACACATCGTCAAATCGGATTCGCTGATGGAACTCGGACTCGGTGACCTGTACTCCGAGCGGGCCCTGGCGGCCGGAATGACCACGCAGAAGGCCGATCTCACCTTCGCCTCCCTGCCGTACCGGATCATGCACGAGTTCCAGATCCCGGTCTACGACGCCATTCGCGCACGCGACGCCGACTTCTACGCGCGCCTCGAGCGTGCCGGATTCGACCTCGACTGGGGCGACGACGGATCCGGACTGTTCATGAAGTACCTGCGCCGCGGCTCCGGCTACTACATCGATGTCGGCGCCGCCGAACTCGTCGCCGACGGTGACATCGCGCTGGCCCACGGGCAGGTGCGCGAACTCACCGAGGACAGCGTGATTCTCGCCGACGGGACCGAGCTGCCCGCCGACCTCGTCGTCTACGCGACCGGATACGGCTCGATGAACGGCTGGGCCGCCGACCTCATCGGCCAGGATGTCGCCGACACCGTGGGCAAATGCTGGGGTTACGGCTCCGGCACCACCAAAGATCCCGGACCGTGGGAGGGCGAGCTGCGCAATATGTGGAAGCCGACCCAGCAGCGGGGACTGTGGTTCCACGGCGGCAACCTGCACCAATCCCGCCACTATTCGCTGTATCTGGCACTGCAGCTGAAGGCCCGCTTCGAGGGGATCCCGACCCCGGTCTACGGGAAACAGGAGGTGCACCACCTGAGCTGACCTCAGGCCACGCGGTCCGGGAAGGCGACGCCCCTTCGATCGGGTCGAAGGGGCGTCGCCCGACTCCGTGCAGGTCTCGTTACTCGGCAGCGTCCCGCAACAGCTGGCGCGAGATGGCGTACTTGTGCACTTCGGTCGGCCCGTCGTAGAGCCTGAACGCGCGCATGTCGGTGAAGATCGCCGCGACCGGCGTCTCGTCGCTGATCCCGATGCCGCCGAGGACCTGCACGCATCGGTCGGCCACCTTGAACAGCTCCTCGGAGACCATCGCCTTGACCATCGATGACTCGTGTCGCGCCTTGGCGCCCTTGTCCAGGTGCCAGCACGCCCACCAGATCATCAGCCGGCATTGCTGCAGCGCGATCTCGTTCTCGGCCAGCAGGAAGCCGACGCCCTGATGCCGGCCGATCGGCTTGCCGAACGACGTCCGGGTTTTCGCATGCTCGATGGCGATCGACTGGGCGCGGGATGCGGCGCCGAGCCAGCGCATGCAGTGGGTGAGGCGCGCCGGCGCCAGTCGCAGCTGCGCATAGCGGAAGGCCTGGCCGACCGAGCCGAGGACCGACGATTCCGGCAGGGTCAGGTCTTCGAACCGGACGACGCAGTGTCCCTCGACGTAGTTGCGGTCCATCGTGTTCATGACCCGTTCGATGACGATGCCGGGCGTGTCCCCGTGACAGAGGAACAGCGTCGCGCCTTCGCCGGGAACATCGGCCATGATGATCCACGTGTCGGCGCCGACGGCGCCGGTGATCAGCCACTTGCGTCCGTTGATCACGAAGGTGCCGCCGTCGCGAACCGCGGTCGTCGACAACTGGCTGGGATCGGAACCCGCGCCGTCGGGCTCGGTCATGGCGAACACCGAACGCGTGGTGCCCGCTACGACAGGGTCCAGGTACTCGGCGGCCTGATCGGCGTCGGCGACCTTCGACAGCAGGAACATGTTGCCCTCGTCCGGCGCGGCGCAGTTCATGGCGACCGGACCCAGCGTCGACCAACCGGCGGCTTCGAAGATCACTGCCTGCTCGAGGTGCGACATGCCCTCGGGTCGCTGCTGGACCGACAGCAGGCCTGCCGCTTTCGCCTTCGCTATCAGCTCGCGGCGAAGTTCGTCGGTCGGGCCGTGCGCGGTGACGCGGGAGTCCTTCTCGTACGGCACGATTTCCGTGTCGACGAACTTTCGTACCCGGTCACGCAGTTCGGCAACATCGGCAGGGATCTCGAAGTCGATCATCACTCTCCACTCATCAGGGTTTGCGCGCGTTCGAACAGGCGCAGCGTCGTGTGGTGTAGTCGCTCACCGATACTCATCGGCGCGTTGCCCGCGAGTGCCCGCGCGTAGCTCCCCTCGAGCACGATGCCGAGTTTGAAGCAGGCCAGGACGGTGTACCAATCGATCGCCGAGACATCGCGATTCGACTGCTCGGCATAGCGGGCTACCAGCTCGCGGGAGGTGAGCAGCCCGCCGGCCCGGGTCAATCGGCCCGCGAACTCGTGGGGCGATCCCGGCAACTGCCAGGTCGCCAGCAGCCAGCCGAGGTCGAGCAGTGGGTCACCGATCGTGCACATCTCCCAGTCGACGACGGCCACCACATCGGGCGTCGAGTAGGAGAACATCACGTTGGACGCGTGGTAGTCGCCGTGCATCACTCCCGGGGAAAACGAGGTGGGGCGGTGTTCGTCGAGCCATCGCGCGACCTCGGTGACCGGGCCGATCGCGGGGCCCGGATACGCGGGGAAGGCAGCGTAGGAGTCGAGTTCGCTCAGCCATCGGGGCACCTGACGTTCGAGGAACCCGTCCGGCCGGCCGAGATCCCCGAGCCCTACCGCGGTGTGGTCGACGGCGCCGAGCCGGGCCAGTGCGTCGATCAGGCTGTGGCACATGTCTTGTCGGACGGCGACGTCGCGCTCGTGGAGTGCGGGAAGTTCGACGCCGGCGTTGAAACCGGCTATCGGTTCCATGAGATAGAAGACCGCGCCGCCCAGCACCGATTCGTCGCCGCACGCGGCGATGAGGTCGGCGTGCGGCACATCCGAGGTCGCGAGGGCGTTCAGGATCTTGAATTCGCGCCGGATGACGTCGTTGCTCCGCGGACGGAGATGGCGCGGACCACGACGCAGAATGTAGTCGCGCCCTGCACGTTCGAAGCGGACCATGACGTTCTGGGTTCCGCCGGTCACCGGTTCGACAGACAGCAACGGGCCCGAACCGAGACCGTGGGCATCCATCCAGGTCGCCAGCGCTGTCAGATCTGCTGGTGAGAGAACGGCATCGGCGTCGATCTCGTCTGTCTCGGACATGCTCTCCTCGAACTGGGGTCAGGCCTCGCTGTTTCCGTCCGTTCAGCGACAGGCGAGAATGAGCGTTAACATAGCCGTGCTGTTGACAGTCTGTCAACGACTCCTGAGAGGCGATTGAGCTCTGTGTCTGTTCCTATTTTCAGGCACTGCCGTGGCGGCGAGGAGGCAGATCAAACTTTCACTTCCCTGGTGAATCGGATCGCCTCGGCGAGGATGGCGGTGTCGGACGACCGGGTCAGGCGGACCTGTTCACCACGGCGAGGGCGAGCTCGGTGCAGAGCGTGGCCACTTCGGTGGTCGACTGGCCGGGATCGCGCAGCCAGGTATCGACGAGCTGGTTGACCCCGCCGACGACGAAAAGCGCTTCCCTGCGCCGGATCTCCGGATTCGCCGGGTCGTCGAGGAACTCCGCGCTGTACTGCACCACGAGATCGGTGACGATGCCGACGGCGCGGGCGCGGAGTTCCTCGAGTCCGGCGACACCGTGCGCGTCGCTGGTGAGGATGCGGTGGACGCTCGGGTCGTCGGCGATCGCGTCGAGGTAGGTCGTCAGTGCCCGCAGCAGCTTGCGCCTGAGTCCACCCGGCTCGGCCTGACTGGCCTCGACCATGGTCGTGAACAGCTCCTCGTGCACCTGCTCGGCGACAGCGAGGATCAGCGCGTCCCTGGTGGCGAAGTGCTCGTAGAAGTAGCGCGGCGTCAAGCTCGACGCGGCGCACACGCGGCGCACGGTGACGTCGGACAGGCCTGCCTCGCCCCAGATCCGCCGACCCGCGGCGAGGAGCTTGTCGCGGCGTTCGTCGCGTCGATTCGCCGCGCTGATTCCCCGGTAGGACCGGACCACCTCTGCGCGCGCCATTGACAGGACTTTAGCAGCCGACCTACTTTGGATATCATTCGTTATCCAGTTTGCGTCGCTCAACGAGGAGTGTCGATGGCCACCGTTCCCACCCGTCATCCCGATCGGCCCCACCGCGCCCCGGCAGTCGTCGGCGGCTTCGCGGCGATGCTGGGGGTCGGGGCCCCCGACCCGGTGCAATGGCAGCGGCTCGGCGAGGGCCTGCTCGCCGGCGACGACCCGATGGACCGGCTGGTCGACTGGATGGTCACCGCGGGCACGAAGCGGATGCGCCCGCTGTTCGATCGAGCGCTCACCCACGGCATCGCCGAGGTTCCGGAGGCGCCCGAACCGCTGCGCGAGTTCTTCGCCGCGGTCGAGACCGTTCCGGCCTGGGTCGATCACGACAAACTCGTGCGCGGGGCCAAGGTCATGCTCACCGCCGGATCCGACGGCATGTACATCGCGCGCGATGTCGCCATGCTGGGCGGCTACCAGTTCTCCGGCTTCAACAAGACGCTGTTGCGCACGGGAGCACTGGAAAAGGGCTCCAATCAGCGATGGGCCGAGACGATGCAGTGGGCGATGGACGTCCTGTCCGAGGATGGCTTGTCCCCGCTGGGTCTGGGGTACCAGTCCACGATCCGGGTGCGGCTCATCCACGCCTTCGTCCGCAGGCACGTGGCGGCCATGCCGGACTGGCAGGCCGACGACTGGGGCCTGCCCATCAACCAGACCGACATGGCGGCCACCCTGGTCGGCGCCTTCATCGCACCGGCGATCGGCGGGATGGGGCTCGGCCTGCTGCTCACCCCCGCCGAAACCGACGCGATCGCGCACCTGGTCCGCTACGTCGGCTGGCTGCTCGGTGTCGAGGACCAGTGGCTGCCGCGCTCCTTCCGTGACGGCGTGCGCGTGCTGGTGCACACGCTGTCCGCCCTGGCCGACCCCGACGAGTCGACCCGTCAACTCGCGGTGCCGATGTCACGAGATCCGTTGTCGTGGAACTACGACCGGCTGCCCACGATCCGGCGTCGCCTCGCCTACGCCCAGCATCTGTCGGTGACGGGGACCTTCCTCGGCCGCCACACCATGCGTGCGCTCGGGCTGCCGACGGTGATCGTGCCGTGGTACCCGGCGCTGCGGATCCCCACCAACGTGGTGCGCTCGGCCACCCGCCTGCTTCCCGGCGGGCTCGACCGCGCGGCGACTCGCGGTGCGCGCGAACAGGATCGGTTCATGCGCACGCTGGTCAGCGCCGGACCGACCGTCGGCGCGGCCGCCGCGCGACTCACCCACGCGGCCTAGGTCGGTCCCTGGGGGGCTATCTCCAGGCGGTCAGTGGGTGATGACCGGTACGAGGTAGGCGCGGGCGAAGGCGTCGAGTTCTTCGTCGGTGTGGAGCGGGAGCAGGCCGGACGGCGCCAGGATCATCGAGTGCACGATGCGGCACAGGACTTCGGCGCGGGCCAGCAGGTCCGGTGGCTCGGCCAGCATTCCGGCGGCGATCGCTTCGCGGAGCATGGACTCGGTGGTCAGGATCGACGTGGCGATGGTCGGCGCGCTGTCGGTGGTGAGGTGCGGCATCACGCGGTCGGGCTCGAGCACCAGGAGGCGCTGGACGAGCGGGTGCGCGCGCCACCGGCCGACGACGGTCACGAGGATGTCCGCGACGAGGTCGTCGAGGTTGTCGTGCTTGCTCGGCAGGCTCTGCAGGTCGGTCAGTACCCGGGCGATTTCGCGGGCGAACACGGCGGTGACCACGTCGTCGCGGGAGCCGACCCGGCGATACACGGTGGCCCGGTCGACGCCGGCCTGACGGGCGATGTCTTCGATCGTCGTCTTCTTGACGCCCACCTGCTCGAACTGGATCAGCGCCGCATCGAGGATGCGCGCCGCCGCGGAATCGTCGGTTTCCGGTGTGTTCGTCGAGGTGACGGGCGGGGCGGTCATGTGGACCACGGTATCAACCACCGGGCCGATGCAACAGATCTGCACAATTTGTCGCTGCAACATTGCAATCATTTGTGTTGCATCGTACGGTTGAGGCATGGCTCACTCCTCTGACGCAACGAGGCGTCATCACCGCGAGGAAGCGCACGCGATCCATGCGAGGGACGTGCACTTCGACTTCGGTGATGTGCCGATGCACTACATCCCCGGCGAGGTCTTCGCGACCCACGTCATCAATGTCATGCACCTGGTGCTGCCGGAAGGCGAGCGCGCGATGGCACAGGCGCTCGCCGAGGCGCTGCCCTATATCGACGACCAGCGGCTGCGCGAGGAGGTGCAGGGTTTCGTCGGTCAGGAGACGATGCACGCCAGCAGTCACGCCGGTGCGCGCGATCATCTGCAGTCCATCGGCCTCGACGTCGATTCGATGATCAAGACCTTCGCCTGGTTCGTCGATCGCATCCTCGGTGACCACGGCCTGACCGGCCGGGCCAAGGAGGAATGGCTCAAGGAGCGGCTGGCGCTGTTCGCCGGGATGGAGCACTACACCGCCGTCATCGGCGAGTGGCTGCTCGAGAACGACAAGTTCGAAGACCTGGGCATGGATCCGACCATGCTCGATCTGATCCGCTGGCACGGCGCCGAGGAAGTCGAGCACCGCAGCGTGGTCTACGACGCCTACATGTATGTCGACGGCAGCTATGCGCGCAAAGCGCGCACGGCGGTGGCCGCCAGTGCGACGCTGCTGGCCACCTTCCTGGTGTCGTCGGCCTACCTGTACGCCAAAGACCCTGCCCCGCGGAAGGGTCCGTTCTGGCCGGTGCAGCTGGCTCGGGCGACCGCCCGTGGCATCGTGCCGAACTTCGGCTTGTTCATCAGCGAGATCCCGCGCTACCTGCGGCCTGGCTTCCATCCCTCACAGCTGGGGCCGATGGATCGCGCGTTGCGCTACCTCGCGCATTCGCCCGCGGCACGTGCGGCCGAGCAGTGACGGCGGCGATGGTGGAGCAATACACCCCGCCGGCCGCGCTGCGTGCGCTGGGCGCCGTGGCCGACGGCTACCGGCACCTGTTCGTGGAGGGTCGCGCCGCCGGCTTGATCTCGCGGCCGAATCCGGTGCGGCACAGCGGTTTCGAGATTCCGCTGACGATCACCCGGATCGATCCGGTCGCAGTGGATGTTGTTGCTCTGACGCTGACCTCGCCGACCCGTGCACCCCTGCCACCGTGGCGGCCCGGCTCGCACCTCGACATCGTGCTGCCCTCCGGCAAACAGCGCCAGTACTCGCTGTGCGGTGACCCTGAGGACCGCCGCCGCTACCGGATCGCGGTCCGCCGCATCGCCGACGGTGAGGGCGGATCGCTCGAAGTCCACGACCGGTTGGCAGTGGGCGACGACCTTCGAATTCGCGGACCGCGCAACGCATTCGACTTCATCGCCGCGCCGTCGTATCTGTTCATCGCGGCCGGGATCGGGATCACGCCGATCCTGCCCATGGTCCGGGCCGCAGTCCGCGCGCAGGCGCGCTGGAAATTGATCTACCTGGGCCGCTCGCGGGAAACCATGCCGTTCCTCGACGAACTGGTCACCCTCGGCGGCGGCTGGGTCGACCTTCGCCCGGACGACGAGTTCGGTACCCCCGATGTGGGCGCACTGCTCGGCAGAGCCGAACCGGGTGCGGCGATCTATGTCTGCGGTCCGCCGCCTGTGCTCGACGCCGCGCAACGCCATGCTTTCGCCGTGAACCCGACGGGTTCGCTGCACACCGAGCGCTTCTCGGCGCCGCCGGTGGTCGACGGCAGGGAGTTCGATGTGACCCTGGCCCGTTCGGGGACCACGGTTCGCGTCGGGGCGGACGAAACCGCGCTGGCCGCCATCACCCGGGTGCAGCCGGACGTCGTGTACTCGTGCCGACAGGGCTTCTGCGGCACCTGCAAGGTCGGGGTCCTGGCCGGTCGAGTGGATCACCGCGACCGCAAGCTCCTCGATGCCGAGCGTGGCAGCCACATGCTGACCTGCGTGTCGCGCGCAGCAGGCGAATCCCTCGTACTCGATCTCTGAGTAGGGCACGAACGAGAAAGGTCGTCCATGGGACGCACAACAATTCCTTCGGCACCTGTGCACACGCGGACCGAGTCGACATTCGACGTCATCTCGCCGGCGACCGGCGCCGTGGTCGGCAGCTATCCGGTCTTCGCCGCGGCCGAGGTCGAGGCATCCGTCGCCGACGCGCGCCGGGCAGCGGACTGGTGGGCGGGGCTGGGATTCACCGAGCGGGCCCGGCGGCTGGATGCCTGGCGGGGCGAAATCGTCAGCGGGCGAGCCGAGCTCGCCCGGATCATTCATCAAGAGATGGGCAAGCCGCTCTCGGACGCCCGGCTCGAAATCGCCATGGCGCTCGAACATCTGGCCTGGGCGGCCGACAACGCGCGGCAGGTACTCGGCCCGCGTTCGGTCCGGCCCGGGTTGCTCGCCGTGAACCAGGAATGCACGCTCGAATACCGCCCGTTCGGAGTGGTCGGCGTGATCGGACCGTGGAACTACCCGGTGTTCACGCCGCTGGGTTCGGTGTCGTTCGCCCTGGCCGCGGGCAACGCCGTGGTGTTCAAACCGAGCGAGTTCACGCCGGGCGTAGGGCTGTGGCTGGCGCAGCGGTTCGCCGAGGTCGTTCCGGAACAGCCGGTGTTCCAGGTGATCACGGGTCCGGGGGAGACCGGGGCCGCCCTGTGCCGGTCCGGTGTCGGCAAGATCGGGTTCACCGGGTCCACCGCCACCGGCAAGCGGGTCATGGCCGCGTGCGCGGAGACGCTGACGCCGGTGCTGATGGAACTCGGCGGCAAAGATGCGTTGATCGTCGATGCCGACGCGGACCTGGACGCGGCCGCCGATGCCGCGGTGTGGGGCGGGATGTCGAACGCGGGCCAGACCTGCCTCGGCGTGGAGCGGGTGTACGTCCACACCGACGTCTACGACGAGTTCCTGACGAAACTCGTCGCCCATGCGCGGAATCTGCGTGCGGGTACCGGCGCGGCCAAGATCGGGCCGATCACCATGCCCAAGCAGATCGCGATCATCCGCCACCACATCGAGGACGCGCTCGCGCGCGGCGCGCGGGCACTGCTTGGCGGTGCCGACGCGATCGACGGACAGTTCGTGCAGCCCACCATCCTGGTCGATGTCCCCGAGGAAGCCGCCGCCGTCACCGAGGAGACCTTCGGCCCGACCCTCACCGTCGCCCGGGTGCGGGACATGGACGAGGCGATCGAGCGGGTGAACGCCGGGTCCTACGGTCTGGGCAGCACCGTCTTCTCGCGCCACAACGGCAGGCAGATCGCCGACCGGATCCGCGCGGGCGGCACGTCCATCAATGCCTATGTCGCCCATGCCACCATCACGAGCCTGCCGCTGGGCGGGGTCGGTGACTCCGGCTTCGGCCGTGTCCACGGTGCGGACGGTCTCAAGGAATTCACCTACGCCAAGGCGACCACGCGCCAGCGCTTTTCGCTGCCACTGGCGCTGACCACGTTCACTCGCAGCAAGACCACCGACGCCCTCGTGGATCGCCTGGTCACACAGCTGCACGGAAGGAACCGGTAACCATGACCGAACACCGTCACATCGTCGTGATCGGTGCCGGATTCGGCGGCATCGGACTCGCGATCAAATTGCGCGAGGCCGGTTTCGACGATCTCGTCATCCTCGAACGCGCCGCGGATCTGGGCGGGACCTGGCAGGCCAACACGTACCCGGGGTGCGCGTGCGACGTGCCCTCGCAGCTCTACAGCTACTCGTTCGCGCCCAATCCGGAGTGGTCACGGACTTACGGCAAGCAGTCCGAGATCCTGGCCTATATCCGTTCGGTGGCGACGAAATTCGATGTCGTCCGGCATATCCGGCTGAATACGGAATTGCTCGAGGCCCGCTGGGACGAGCGACGCTCGCTGTGGCACATCGAGACCTCGCAGGGTGCGCTCACCGCGGACTACCTGATCTCGGCCGCCGGAGTCTTCGCCGAAGCGAAGTACCCCACACTGCCCGGCCTTGACACGTTCGCGGGCAAGACATTCCACTCCCTGCACTGGGACCACGAACACGATCTCACCGGTGAACGGGTGGCGGTGATCGGCACCGGAGCCTCGGCGGTGCAGTTCGTGCCGGAGATCCAGCCGAAGGTGGCCGCGCTCACCGTCTTCCAGCGTTCCGCGCCGTGGATCATCCCGCGCATGGATCGGCCGACACTGGGGGCGGAGCGTTTGCTGTTGCGCAAGCTTCCCTTGGCGGGCAAGGCTGTTCGCGGCGCGTGGTACGCGGCGATCGAGGGTTTCGGCCTGGTCGGGTTCGTCGACAACCGCTTCCGGCACCCCTACGAGCTGCTGGGACGCTGGCAGCTGCGCCGCCAGGTGCGCGATCCCGAGCTGCGCAGGACGCTGACGCCGGACTACATGATCGGCTGCAAACGGGCGATCTTCTCCGACGCCTACCTGCCCGCCCTCGACCAGGACAACGTCGAGGTGGTGACCGACGGCATCGCCGAGGTTCGCCCGCATTCCGTCGTCACCCGAGCCGGAGCCGAGATCCCGGTCGACACGATCATCTACGGCACCGGGTTCGACCCGGCGCCGTCGGTCTACGACCGCATCGTCGGCAGCGAGGCGTCCGTGGGCGACCTCATGCGCAAGCACCGCCGGACCTACCTGGGCACCGCGGTGGCCGGGTTCCCCAACTTCTTCCTCACCCTGGGGCCGTTCGGCGCGGCAGGCAACCAGTCGGCGGTCTTCATGATCGAATCCCAGGTCGCCTACATCGTCGACGCGCTGAAGACCCTGCGCGACAAGGGCGCTCACCGGGTGGAGGTCCGGCAGCAGACCCAGGACGAGTTCATCGAGGAGATGCACCGGCGCAGCGCGTCCACGGTGTGGCTCACCGGTGGTTGCGAGAGTTACTACACGACGCCGGACGGGCAGAACGCCGGTCTCTATCCGAACTGGAGTTTCGAGTACCGGAAGCGCACCAGTGCGTTCGACGCCGAGTCCTACGAGGTGAGTGCCTGATGGACCTCACCTCGCTCAATCCTGTCGGCCTGTTCGCCCGGCGGTCCTACGACGTGCGCGACAAGGTGGTCCTGATCACCGGCGCAGGACAGGGGATCGGGCGCGAGCTGGCCGGGATTCTCTATTCCCGTGGCGCTTTCGTGGTCGTCGTCGACGTCGACGCGATCGCCGCGGAAGCCGCCGCCGCGGGTCTCGGGTCACGTGCGCTGGCGATCGCGGCCGACGTCCGGGACCGCGCGGCGATGGTGGCCGCCACCGATCTCGCCATGGACACTTTCGGTCACCTCGACGTCGTGGTCGCCAATGCCGGGGTCACGCCGAAACCCGCGACCGTGCGCACGATGGACCCGCGCGATTTCGACCGGGTGATGGCGATCAACCTCGACGGTTGTTTCAACACCGTGCATCCGGCTCTGGACCACATCGTCGCGGCGCGTGGTCACGTGGTGGTCGTGTCGTCGTGCGCGTCGTTCGCGCCGGGTATGGCCGGGTCGCCGTACATGATGAGCAAGGCCGCCGTCGAGCAGTTCGGGCGCGCGCTGCGCGTGGAACTCGCCGCGGCGGGGGCGAGCGCGGGGGTGGCCTACTTCGGTGTCGTCGAGACCGAGATGACCCACGCCATGCTCGACCAGGACGACCTCGGCCGGGAACTGGACCAGATGCTGCCCTGGCCGCTGAACGTCCGGATCACCGCCGCGCACGCCGCGACCGTGATCGCCGACGGCATCGGGCGGCGCGCGGCCCGGACCATCGCCCCCAGCGGGTGGGAGCCGTACGCGCTGCTGCGCGGCGCGGTCAACGTGGTCCTGGACGCACAGCTCGCCGGCAGCGCGAAGGTCAAGGACCTGCTCGAGCGGGTCGAGCAACGGACCCTCGGGTGACGCCGAGCGCGCGGGGTTCGTTGCGGACCAGGGCCGCCCGGCTGGTGGCGGAGCGGACGGTGCGGCCGTTGGCGGCCGCGATCCCGGTCAACACCACGACACTGTCGATGGCCCGCCTTGCCATCGATGCCGCGATGCGGGTCGTCGGGCCGAGCTTGATCGGGACGGTGGTGGATCGAGTCGACGACGGCACGGTCCACGGTGAGTTCGTCACCGGCCCCAAAGCCACCCGTGCCGATGCGGTGATCCTGTACGTGCACGGCGGCGGGTTCGTCGCCGGGTCGGTCGCGGCGTATCGCGGTGTGGCATCCCGGCTTTCGACGACGACCCGCACCAGCGTGTTCGTCGTCGACTATCGCCTGGCGCCGGAACATCCGAGCCCGTGCGCCCAGCTGGACGTGGCGCGCGCGTACCGGTGGCTGCTGCGGCGCGGATACTCGCCGGACCGGATCGTGGTCGCGGGCGATTCGGCCGGTGGATTCCTCGCCGCCGACCTCGCTTTCGCCAACGCCCGCATGCGAATTCCCGGGCCGGGCGGGCTGGTGCTGTTCTCGCCGATGGCCGACCTCGGGCTGCGGATCGCCCACACCGGGAACCGAAACCGCGACGGGGTGATCTCCTACACGCTCTCGGCCAAAGCAGTCGCCCACTTCACGAGCGAACACCTCGAACTCCGGCCGGAGCACGGCACGGAGTTGCCGCCCACCCTGATCCAGACCGGTAGCGCGGAGTATTTCGCCGCCGACGCTGTCGAACTGGCGCAACGCCTGCGCCAGGCGGGCGCGGTGTGCGAACTGCAGGTGTGGCCGGATCAGATGCACGTATTCCAGGTCATGCCCGCGCTCGCGCCCGAGGCCCGGTTCGCCTTCGGCGCCGCGGGCCGATTCATCACTTCTCTCCTCGATACCGAAGCCGCCACCGCGGTCTGAACACGGAAGACACACCACACTATGTCGACGCCTCGCTTCGAAACCCTTTGTGCCGCATTCCAGTACAATGCCTCCATCGATCCCGACGCGGTCGCACTGCGCACCCCGGGTGACGCCCACACCCTGACCTGGCGCGAATACGCCGCCGGCGTGCGAGACGCCGCGGCCGGACTCGCGGCACTCGGCGTGCGCCGCGGCGACACCGTCGCGTTGATGATGAGCAACCGCGTCGAGTTCTACCCCCTCGAAGTGGGTGCCCAGCATGTCGGCGCGACGTCGTTCTCCGTCTACAACACTCTCTCCGCCGAACAGCTCGCGCACGTCCTGGGCAATGCCGGTGCGCGCGTGGTGATCTGCGAGGCGCAGTATGTACCGCGGCTGCGCGACAGCGGAGTGCCGCTGGATCACATCGTCTGTATCGACGACACCGTCGAGGGCACGGTGCCGGTGGCCGAGATGATCGCCGGTGGCGCACCCGATTTCGATTTCGACGCCTCCTGGCGTGCGGTCGAGCCGGGCGATGTGGCGACCCTGATCTACACCTCGGGCACCACCGGAAACCCCAAGGGCGTCGAGACGACGCATGCGAACCTGATGTTCCAGGCCTATGGCCTCGGCGATGTGCTCGGCTTCGAGTTCGGCGATTCGATCACCTCGTTCATGCCGAGTGCGCACATCGCCGACCGGCTCACCGCGCTCTACCTGCAGGAAGTGTTCGGCACGCAGGTCACCGCGGTGCCGGACCCGAAGCTGATCGCCGCCGCGCTGGCGGACCTGCGCCCGACCATCTGGGGCGCGGTGCCGCGGGTGTGGGAAAAGCTGAAGGCCGCCATCGAATTCGTCGTCGCGAACGAACCCGACGACACGCGCAGGCAGGGCATGCAGTGGGCGTTGTCGGTGGGCGCCAAGCGCAGCGAATACCAGCTGGCCGGTCAGCCGATCCCCGACGACGTGGCCGCCGAATGGGCCAAGGCCGACGAACTGGTGCTGTCGACACTGCGGGCCAAGCTCGGCTTCGATCGCCTGCGCTTCGCGCTGTCGGGCGCCGCGCCGATCCCGCCGCAGACGCTCGGTTTCTTCGCCGGGCTCGGCGTGCCGATCTCCGAGATCTGGGGCATGTCGGAACTGTCGTGCATCTGTAGCGTCAGCCATCCGAACGACACCCGGCTCGGCACGGTCGGGCGACTGCTGGCCGGCATGGAGTCGCGGATCGCCGAGGACGGTGAACTGCTGGTCAGGGGCCCGCTGGTGATGAAGGGCTACCGCGGCGAGCCGGAGAAGACCGCCGAAGCCGTCGACGCCGACGGCTGGTTGAGCACCGGCGACGTGGTGACCGTCGACGACGACGGCTACCTGCGAGTGGTCGACCGCAAGAAAGAACTCATCATCAACGCGGCGGGCAAGAACATGTCGCCGACGACGATCGAGCACGCCATCAAGGCGGCGACCCCGCTGATCGGTGCCATGGCCACGATCGGCGACGCACTGCCCTACAACACCGCCCTGATCGTGCTCGACGCCGAAAGCGCCGAACCGTATGCGGCACAGCACAATCTCCCCGATGCCTCGGCCGCCGCGCTGGCCACGAATCCCGAGGTGCTCGAGCAGATCGCCGCGGGCATCGCCGCGGGCAACGCGAAACTCTCGCGGGTCGAACAGGTCAAGCGATTCCGGATCCTGCCGGTGTTCTGGGAAGCCGGCGGCGACGAGGTGACGCTGACCATGAAGCTCAAGCGAAAGGTGATCGCCGAGAAGTACGCGGCCGAGATCGCCGAACTGTACGCCGAGAACCCTGCCGACTACGTCCAGGAACCCGCGTGATCGGAGTGGTGGCGAGCTAGTCGTCGGCAGAAGGCGACTGGGTGGTCGAGGCGATGCTGGACGCGGTCGCTACGCGTTCCAGCGCTGCGAGATCCTCCTTGATGATGCCGAACAACAAGTAGGCGACTACGAAACAGATGATGCCGCCGACGCACAGTATGCGGACCGCCCAGACAATGGAATCGATCGCGGTCCCGGGCAGGAAGGTGATACCGGTGACGCCCACCAGTGGTATCGCGGCCGCGACCGTGAGGTAGAAGCCGGTGCGCGCGGCGAGCCGGCGCAGGTGTTCGACATCGGCGGCGTCGGATCGTCCGTGCACCAGGAAAACGGGGTACAGGTTCCGCACCACATACCAGGTGATCGCGAAGTTGGGATACGCCACGGCGATCGCGCCGCACACGACCACCGACAGAAGGAAATGGGCATAGGTGCCACCTGGAACCCCGCCGGCAATCAGATTGAGCAGCAACGGAAAAATGACGCCACCCAGAGCCCAGAACGCGAAAGCTATCCCGGCCACCCGGTTGCCGAGGCGTAGCGCATCGATCCGTGCTCGAGTGAGAGTCTCATCGGAGAATTTGCGTCCGAGACGTAAACCCAGGAGTACCAGAATGAGGCGGCGCGCCACGTAGAGAATCATCACTGTGGCCACCGCAATGGCGAGTGGATACAGAATCGCGGCGACATAGTTGAACGAATACTGGGCCTCGGTCGTGAGCGTACTGACGATGAGCGTTTTGTTGTAGTAGTAGTTGTACCCGGCCGCCACGATATTCGGCACTCCGATCGCGATCACCAGGATCGGGATCGGCCACAGTGGACCGGTCGGTCGGTGGCTGCGCTGTGGCGGGTCGACCAGATCCCGGGCACGCGGGTCGAGGCACAGCTCGAATTGCTGAGCCAGCTCCGCGCCATGGGCCCACCGATCCTCCCGTTTCGGCGACATACATGTCAGCAGTACTCGGCGCAGCGAGGCCGGGCAGTCGGCGGGGAGGTCGTCCAGGAATTCTTGCGCGATCGGACGGCGACGCAGTTCCAGGAGCTGTTCGACGGCTGCCTGCGAATCTTTCGCGTCGATCTGGGGAAAGGGTCGCCGCCCGGTCAGCAGTTCCCACAACATGACGCCGAGGGCGTAGATGTCGCTACGCGTATCCAGGTCGTCGACCGTGCCGGGCAGCGCCGGGTGGCTCGCCTCGAGGTGCTCCGGAGACATGTAGGCGAGGGATCCGCCGAAGTACGCCACCGGATTGCTGCCCGCGAGGTGATCGCTGAAGCTGATGTTGAAATCGGCCAGCTTCGGCACACCGTCGGCGGAGAGCAGCACATTGGCCGGTTTGATGTCGCGGTGCAGCACACCCCGGCGCTCGGCATAGTCCACCGCCTCGGCGAGTCGGCGGCCCAGCCAGGCCACCGTCTCCGGCCACGACAGGGCGGCGATCTCCTCACGCACCCGGGCGCCCGAGGTACGGATCTCGCCCTTGTCCGCCAGCGCGTCGTCGACGGTGTCGAGCAGTAGTTGTCCGCCGCGTTGTTCCGGGGCGGTCTCGCGGACCCGGTCCAGCACCGACGCCAGCGTTCCGCCCGGCAGGTACTGCATGTACAGCAGCTTCATCGCGTGGTCGGGGAGCAGACGCTGGTCATAGACCCGAACGATGTACTCGTGTTCCAACCGGGCGAGGGTCTGGGGTTCGGTGCCGTGGTCGGCGGAGATCTTCACCGCGACCAGTCGCTGCATCGAGCGTTGCCGCGCCAGGAATACCCTGGCGAACGCGCCGTGGCCCAGCTCGAGCAGCAAGTCGAAGTCGTCGATCCGGTCTCCGGTTTCGAGCTCCTCACCGGCGACCGACGCGATCGACCGCGGATCGACAGCAGCCGTGGCATCCTCTGCCGGTTCGGTCATCGCACACCCCTCCGAGGCGAACTCCGAGGCATGATCAATCTTATCGCGGCGTACGCCGACACAGCGGTGGCCCCCCACCGCCGGAGTGTCGAGATCCAGGGTCAGAATCCGGCGTCGGGGCGCGGGATGTCGCCGCGCCAGGCGCCGGTTTCGAGGCCCTCGCTCTCGATGAAGTGCTTGAACCGGTTCATGTCACCGTTCACGCGGTGCTTCAGCACGCCGAGCTTGTCGGCGGCGGTTTCGATGAACCCTTCCGGGTCGACCTCCATCTGCGCGGTGATCCGGGTGTGGGTGTCGTCGAGGCGGTGAAAGGTGATGACTCCGGCGTGCTCGGGTCCACTGTCGGATTTCCACGCGACGCGCTCGTCCGGGTGCTGCTCGGTGATGGTGGCGTCGAACTCCCGCGTCGACGGGCCGACGTGGATGCGCCAGTGCGTGTGCCGGTCGTCGAGCTGGCGAACCTGCTCGACTCCCTCCATGAACTGCGGAAACGTCTCGAACTGGGTCCACTGGTTGTAGGCCGTCCGGATCGGGACATCCACATCGACAGTTGCGGCTACCGTGCTCACTGGTACTCCTTCCCCAGCCCGACTGCGTCGCCGCCACGGGCTGGATTCGGTTTCTCGTACAGTGCGGCCCATACCCGGCGCCGCACAGCGCAAACGAGAGCGCGGTACTCACTCGGCGGGACCGTGCATTGGTAGCGTGGCGGACGGGCGTGTGAGCACAAGGATGGACAGAAACTGGTAGCGGGCCGAAAAGCTCAGCTGCATTGGTCGATGTGGAATCGGTGTCCCCCGGCGAGAGGCATCTTCGATGCGCGCGCAGATCAGTTTGACCATCGACGGACAGAACCGGACGGTCACCGTCGACACCCGAGCCACGCTGCTGGACGTCCTGCGCGAGCAGCTGGGCGTGACGACCCCGAAGAAGGGGTGTGATCACGGGCAGTGCGGGTCGTGCACGGTCCTGCTGGACGGGCGCCGGGCCACCCTCTGCCTGGCGCTGGCCGTGGCCAACGACGGGGCGACGATCGTCACCGCCGACGGGCTCACCGACGGTGACGAGCTACATCCGATCCAACAGGCGTTTCTCGCCCACGACGGCTTCCAGTGCGGGTACTGCACGCCGGGCCAGATCTGCTCGGCGGTCGGCATGCTCGACGAGATGAAGTCGGGCGCACCGAGTCTGGTGACCGCCGATGCGACCGCCGGGATCGAACTGAGTACCGAGGAGATCCGGGAGCGGATGAGCGGAAACCTGTGCCGCTGCGGGGCCTATCCGAACATCGTCGCGGCGATCCTGGAGGCCGGGCGATGAGGGAGTTCGCCTACGAGCGCGCCGACGACGCGGCCGGGGCCGTCGCCGCGGTTCTCGCCCAGCCCGATGCGGTATTCCTCGGTGCGGGAACCAATCTCGTGGATCATCTCAAGCTCGGGATCATCGCTCCCGGCCGGCTGGTCGACGTCAGCAGGCTGCCGTTCGACGAGGTGACCGAGCGTCCGGAAGGCGGCGTGCGCATCGGCGCGGCCGTGCGCAATGCCGATCTGGCCGCCCACCCGATCATCCGGGCGCGCTATCCGATGCTGTCGTCGGCACTGCTGGCCGGCGCGTCGGCACAGCTGCGCAACCTGGCCACCACCGGCGGCAATCTGCTGCAACGCACCCGGTGTCCCTACTTCCAGGATCCGTCGACGCCGTGCAACAAACGGGAACCGGGCAGCGGTTGCTCGGCGATCGGCGGCTTCGATCGCGACCATGCCATCTTCGGCGCGTCCAGCGCGTGCATCGCCACCCATCCGTCGGACATGGCGGTGGCGCTGGTCGCGTTGGACGCGGTGGTGCGGGTGCTCGGCGCGAACGGCGAACGCGAAATCCCCGTCGTCGACCTGCATCGGCTGCCCGGTGACGAACCCGAGCGCGACACCGTGCTCGAACACGGCGACCTGATCACCGCTGTCGATGTGCCGGCGCTGGACTGGGCCACCAGGTCCACCTACCGCAAGGTGCGCGATCGCGCGTCCTTCGCGTTCGCACTGGTGTCGGTGGCGGCGGCGCTCGATATCGCCGACGGTGTCGTGCGCGACGCGCGGATCGCCTTCGGCGGTGTCGCGCACAAACCGTGGCGGGCCCGCGCCGCCGAGGACGCGCTGCGCGGCACCGCCGCCACGGAGCAGAACTTCGCCGCCGCCGCGGACACCGAGCTCGCCGCCGCACGACCGCAGCGCCAGAACGCGTTCAAGATCCCGTTGGCGCGCACTGTCCTCGTCGCGACACTGCGCGAACTGACCGAGCAGGAGGCGCGATGAGCTTCTCGATCAGCCCACGGGCGATGGGCACTTCGCCTACCCGGATCGACGGCCCGGCGAAGCTGCGCGGTCGCGCGCCCTACGCGATGGAACACCCACAGCAGGACCCGCTGCACGGCTATCCGATCCAGGCGACCATCATCCGTGGCCGCGTACGGGAGATCGATACGAGCGCGGCCGAGCGGATCGACGGCGTCGTCGCCGTGCTCACCCGGCACAATGCCGCGCGGTTGGCCAGCGACGACGACAACGAACTGTTCATCCTGCAGAACGACGACGTGGCCTTCCGGGGTCAGCTGATCGGCGCGGTCGTCGCGACCAGCCCCGAGGTGGCCCGTGCAGCGGCAGCTCAGGTCAGGGTGACCTATGACGAGAGCCCCGCCGATGTCACCCTGACCGCGGACCGGGACGACCTCTACGCGCCCGACGACGTCAGCGGCGGCTTCGCCACCGACACGTCCATCGGTGATGTGGACAGCGCGCTCGCCATCGCACCGGTGACGATCGACCACACCTATACGACCTCGATGGTCCACAACAATGCGATGGAGCCACACGCCACCGTCGCGCAGTGGACCGGCGACACGCTGGTCCTGTTCGACTCCACCCAGGGCCCGCATGTGGTTCGGTCCACGATCGCGTCGTTGTTCGGGCTGGCCCCCGAGCAGGTCCAGGTCATCGCGCCCTACGTCGGCGGCGGCTTCGGGTCCAAGGGCGAACCGCACGCCAATATCGTGCTCGCGGCGATGGCGGCGAAACTGGCCGACGGCCGTCCGGTGAAACTGCCGTTGACCAGACAACAGTTGTTCTCGCTCACGGGCTACCGCACGCCTACCATCCAGCGGGTGCGGCTCGGTGCGCATCGGGACGGCACCCTGACCGCGATCGCCCACGATGTCATCGAACAGACCTCCACGGTCAAAGAATTCGCCGAGCAGTCCGCCGTCGCCTCCCGGATGATGTATTCGGCCACCAACCGTTCGACCTCCCATCGCCTCGCGGCATTGGACGTGCCCGTCACGTCGTGGATGCGCGCGCCGGGACACTGTCCGGGCATGTATGCCGCCGAGACGGCGATCGACGAGCTCGCGGTCGCCCTCGGCATGGACCCGATCGCGTTGCGCGTCCACAACGAACCCGAGGTCGACCCGGAGTCGGGGCGGCCGTTCTCCAGCCGCGGTCTGGTCGAGTGCCTCCGCACGGGGGCCGAGCGCTTCGGCTGGGCGGATCGCGATCCGGCGCCGCGATCGCGGCGCGCGGGTCGATGGTTGGTCGGGTCCGGGGTTGCGGCGGCGACCTATCCGGCCGATGTGGCCGGAGGCAACAGTGCCCGGGTGCGATGGACCGGCGAGCGGTACGAAGTCGCCATCGACGCCGTGGACATCGGCACCGGTACCTGGACGACCCTCGGTCAGATCGCCGCCGATGCCCTCGGTGTCGACCAGCACCGGATCGATCTGCGTATCGGCGATTCCCGCCTGCCCGCAGGCACGGTCGCGGGTGGCTCGAGCGGCATGGCATCCTGGGGTTCTGCCGTGGTGGCGGCAGCGAAAGCCTTCCGGGATCGACACGGGACCGACCCTGCCGACGGTGCCGAGATCACCGTGGAGGCTCCCAAAGATCCTGCGCGCAAGGACTATTCGACGCACGCCTTCGGCGCGCACTTCGTCGAGGTCCGGGTGGACATCGACACCGCCGAGATCCGGGTGCCGCGCGTGGTCAGTGTGTTCGCGGCAGGCCGCATCATCAATCCACTGACGGCGCGTTCGCAATTCGTCGGCGGCGTCACCATGGGCGTGTCGATGGCACTGCTCGAAGAGAGCCAATTCGACGAGCGGTTCGGTCAGGTGGTCAACCACGACCTCGCCGGGTACCACATCCCGGTCAACGCCGACATCGGCGACATCGACGTCAGCTGGATCGACGAACACGATCCCCACGTCAACCCCATGGGCTCCAAGGGAATAGGCGAGATCGGCATCGTCGGCTCGGCCGCGGCGGTGGGCAACGCGATCTACCACGCCACCGGCGTGCGCATCCGTGACCTGCCGATCCGTCTCGAAGACCTGCTCGGGGTGATGTGACACGGCGGCCCTGATCAGGCGCCGGGCCCGGCCTGTTCGGCTATCTTGAGTCCGATGTGCACGCCCGAGATCGTTCGTCTCGCCCACGACGGTGCGCCACGACCCAGCCGGCGAGCCCTGCTGGGCCTGGCGGGGCTCACCGCACTGGCCGCGGTGGCGCCCGCACCTGCCGTCGCCGCGCCCCGCTCGGGTGGCGTCGTCGATCTCACGCACACGTTGACACCCGAGCTGCCGGTCTGGCCGGGTAATCCGCCGATGGTCAAGGTCCCGGTGGCCTGGCACGCCTCGGGCGGGTTCGGCCAGTTCGCGCTCGGGTACTGGGAACACACCGGCACCCACGTCGACGCTCCGGCACACCGAATCCCCGGCGCCACCACCACCGATGCCCTCGCAGTCGACGACCTCGTCGCATCGCTCGTCGTCATCGACATCAGTGCCAAGGCCGCCATCGACACCGACGCGATGGTGACTGTCGCCGACATCGACAGGTGGCGCTCGCAGCACGGGGATATCCCGGAGCGCGCCTTCGTCGCGATGTATTCCGGCTGGGAAGACCGCATCCCCCGACCGTCGACCTTCCTCAATCTCGACGAGCGAGGGAGGCCGCACGCGCCGGGCTTCTCAGCCGAAGCCGCGGAATACCTTGTCACGCACTGCGGAATCGTCGGCGTGGGCGTCGACACACTCAGCTTGGATTCCGGTGCCGACCCCGAATTCGGCGCGCACACAGCCATCCTCGGCGCCGGTCACTACGGCGTGGAAATGCTCGCCAACCTCGCCGCCGTACCGGTGACGGGTGCGACCGTCGTCGTCGGCGCTCCGAAACACGCGGGCGGTACCGGCGGGCCATGCCGGGTACTCGCCCTCACCTGATCACCGATCGAAGCCGCGGAAAACACCGTCGTCGTCGACACTGCCGGCGTAGTCCTCGAAGTCCATGTTGGAGAGGAAGAAGTTGACCTCGACCTCGGCCATCGCGATCGGCGCGATGCGGAACACCCTGTCGCCGTCGCCTCGGACATCCTCGTCGCTGGTATCGACCGCCAGCAGTGGGTGCTCGGGGTCGGTCATCGTGGTGGTGTCGGCGAGGAACACATAGGTCTGGCCATCGACCAGATCAGCCAGGTCGGCGGGGGTCAGCCCGTCGAAGGTCACATCGTCGACGGGTGTCAGCCCGGTCATCATGTCTTCGTCGTAGGACGCGATGACCTCGGAGAGAACGTGGGCCCAGGCCGTGTCGTCGGTGAAGTCCGTACGCACCAGAAGCGATTCGCCCTCGGGCAGAGTTCGTGCCATACGCCCGATTGTGCACTACGGGTGACTGTCACCAGTCCGGTCGGCCGATCGAAAGGCTGTGCTGGAAGACATTTCTGGGGTCAGCGGCCTGTTTGATCCGGAGTAGTCGCGGGTAGTTGTCGCCGTAATAGAAGGCGTGCCACGGGAGGCCGGAGGTGTTCCAGGCGGCATCGGCCAGATCGGGGTCGGGGTAGTTGATGTAACTGCCGCCATAGGTTTCGTTCGGTACCGGAACGCCGCCGGTGTCGGCGTGGACGTCGCGGTACATCTCGCGGGACCAGCGCAGGTACCGGTCGTCGTCGAAGGGGAAGCGCCAGGACGCGTGGATCAGCATCTTCATGAACGAATTTCGCGCGGGCATGGCTGTCGCGTCGGCCGCGACGGCATTGATCGCGCCGCCGAACGGGAGGAATTCGAGCTGGGATTCGCCGAGGAAGCGGAGGTCGGTGACGTAGCGGTAGAAGATTCGGAGTTGGTCGGGGGAGTAGGACTTGCGCAGGTAGGCGGCCTTGACTTTGACTCGCGTGGTGTTCACGCCCTTCGCGTAGTACACCTGGTTCACGGTGTCCGGGTAGGACAGTTGGGTGACCGGGGTGAGGAAGGGCGGGGGAAATACGCCGTCGCTCACGGTGGCGACGAAATCGTCGAAATGGCTTCGCGCATCGGGCTTTTCGGAATCGAACAGGATCAGCATCTCGGCCGCGCCGGTGCCGGTCGTCCTGATCATCAGTGGCGCGTAGAGACCGGCGAATGCATTGCCGGGTGCGCTGTGGCGTTCGAAGAAGCCGAGGTAGTTGCCGAGGAAGCGGACGAACGAATCCTCCGTCGTGATGGGCAGGATCAGCCGCGCGTTCAGCATGGCGCCCGGCGGTTTCGGCAGCGCGTTCGCCGGGTCGGAGCCGTCGGACTCGGGGGAGCGGAGCAGGAACCGGGTCACCACACCGAAATTTCCGCCACCTCCGCCCGTATGCGCCCACCACAGGTCGCGGCCGGGTCCATTCTTGGTCGCGGCAACGACTTTCGCGCCACCGTCGTCGTCGACCGTGACGACCTCCACCCCGGCCAGATGGTCGGCGACGAGCCCGAATCGGCGTGACAGCGGACCGTAGCCACCACCGCAGAGATGACCGCCCATACCGACCCCGAGGCAGATCCCGCCCGGCACCGTGACGCCCCACCGGTGCAGGGCGTCGTACACCGTGCCGATATCGGCGCCCGCGTCGACCGAGAAGGCGCGGTGGTGCTCGTCCCAATACACCGCGTTCAGCCGGCCGAGGTCGATGATCGATCGGGTCTGCGCGTTGTCGACGAAGTCGTCGAAGCAGTGTCCGCCCGAACGGGCCGCGATCCTCGAATCCTCGGCGACCGACCTGGCGACAGCGCTGCGCACCTCCTCGGCAGTGGTGGGTACGTAGATTTTTGCCGGTTGGGCCTGGAATCGCCGGTTGTAGCCGCGCGCGGCGAGCGACGCGAACTCGCCCGCACCGAGAACAGGAGCTTGCGCGTGGCCGACCGGCATTCCGAGCGCGGCCAGCGAACCGCCTACCGCGGCCGCGGTGATCAACTGTCGACGCGAGAGCGACATCGGATTCCTTCCGACCGGCGCCATTCGAGGCGATCTGCTCGGACACTAGCGGAACCGCCGCCCAGCGGCGAGAAACACCGTCGACGCGTGTCCGCGACCTGCGCGCGTGACGGTCGCGGGACGATTGACCGCACCGGTCGAGCTGTCGCTGGACTCGGGGGACCGGCTGGTGATCAGCGGCGCCAACGGGACGGGCGAATCACCCTGCTGAGCGGGTCAGGCGGCGGGGATTGCTGCCGTCGCTGTTCATCACCCAGATCTCGGAGCGCAATCCGTTCGGGGCGTCCTCGGTGAACCGGGTGACCAGCAGTTGGGTGCCGTCGGCGGAGAACTCGGGGTCCCACCCGTCGTCGGTGAGTGTCACGGCGCCGGTGCCGTCGGGGTCGACCAGCTGGAGTGGCATGCCGCCGACCGCGACTCGCAAGGACACGCCCTGCGTGCGGGACGCGGGTCGGCGTTTCGTGGGTCGTAGGCTTGTCCCATGGCATCCGATACCGACCCGTCGATCGACATCAAGCCGCGCTCCCGCGATGTCACGGACGGACTCGAGAAAACCGCTGCCCGTGGCATGCTGCGCGCTGTCGGCATGGGCGACGAGGACTGGGCCAAACCGCAGATCGGTGTCGCGTCCAGCTGGAACGAGATCACCCCCTGCAACCTCTCGCTCGACCGCCTGGCCGACGCGGTGAAGGAGGGCGTCCACACGGCGGGTGGTTATCCGCTCGAGTTCGGCACGATCTCGGTGTCCGACGGCATCTCGATGGGCCACGAGGGCATGCACTTCTCGCTGGTCAGTCGCGAGATCATCGCCGACTCCGTCGAGACCGTCATGATGGCCGAGCGCCTCGACGGGTCGGTGCTGCTCGCCGGGTGCGACAAGAGCCTGCCCGGCATGCTGATGGCGGCCGCACGGCTGGACCTGGCCAGCGTCTTCCTCTATGCGGGCTCGACGCTGCCGGGCAATGTCGACGGCAAGGACGTCACCATCATCGACGCGTTCGAGGCTGTCGGTGCCTGCATCAAGGGTCTGATCACCCGGGACGAGGTCGACCGCATCGAGCGGGCGATCTGTCCCGGCGAAGGCGCCTGTGGCGGGATGTACACGGCCAACACCATGGCCTCGGCCGCCGAGGCGCTCGGCATGAGCCTGCCGGGATCGGCCGCCCCGCCCGCGCCCGACCGGCGCCGCGACGACTACGCCCGCAAGTCCGGTGAGGCCGTCGTCGAGTTGCTGCGCCGGGGCATCACCGCGCGCGACATCCTGACCTTGGAGGCGTTCGAAAACGCCATCACGGTCGTCATGGCACTGGGTGGGTCCACCAATGCCGTGCTGCATCTGCTGGCCATCGCCCGCGAGGCCGGGGTCGACCTCACCCTCGCCGACTTCAACCGGGTCGGCGACAAGGTGCCGCACCTGGGCGACCTCAAACCGTTCGGCCGCTACGTCATGAACGACGTCGACCGGGTCGGTGGCATTGCCGTGGTGATGAAGGCACTGCTCGACGCGGGCCTCATGCACGGCGACGTCATGACCGTCACCGGCAAGACCATGGCCGAGAACCTCGCGCACCTCGAGCTGGGCCTTGACGGCGAGGTCATCCGGCGGCTCGATCGCCCGATCCACAAATCGGGCGGGCTCACCATCCTGCATGGCTCACTGGCACCCGAAGGCGCGGTGGTGAAGAGCGCGGGGTTCGACTCCGACGTCTTCCGCGGGACGGCGCGGGTGTTCGACGGGGAGCGCGCCGCGATGGACGCGCTCGAGAACGGCACGATCGTCGCCGGTGACGTGGTCGTCATCCGCAACGAGGGACCCAAGGGCGGCCCCGGCATGCGCGAGATGCTCGCCATCACCGGCGCGATCAAGGGGGCAGGCCTCGGCAAGGATGTCCTGCTGCTCACCGACGGCCGATTCTCCGGCGGCACAACCGGATTGTGCGTCGGCCATGTCGCACCCGAAGCCGTGGACGGCGGCCCGATCGCCTTCGTCCGAGACGGGGATCCGATCGTCCTCGACGTCGCCAACCGCATCCTCGACGTCGAGATCGACGAGAACGAACTCGCCGGACGCAAGGTCGGCTGGGAGCCGCTGCCGCCCAGGTACACCTCCGGGGTGCTGGCCAAGTACCGCAAGCTCGTCAGCTCGGCCGCGCACGGAGCGGTCACCGGGTAACACCTCGGCGACCGCCGCGCAGCGCTTACTCGGTGAGGCGATGGGTTCCGTCGCGCACGGTGCCGACGAACTCCTCGATCAGGTCCTCCATCGCCACCACACCGACGGTGTTGCCCCGGCTGTCCACCACCCGGCCCAGATGACTGTTGGTGCGGCGCAGCCGGGCGAGTGCCTCGTAGAGGGTGGTGCCCGTGCTCACCGTCGGCAGCGGCCGGATATCGGTGCGCGGGATCTGCGTCTCCGGGCCCGCCGTGTCGTCGGCGACCTTGTCCAGGACGTCCTTGACGTGCAGGTAGCCGACCAGCGACCCGTCGGTGGCGCGCACCGGATACCGGGAGAAGCCGGTCTCGCCGACCGCGGCCTCGATGTCGCCGAGCGTTGTTCCGTTGCCGCGCAACGGCACCGAGCGCGCCTGCGCCAACGGCACCATCACATCGCCGACGATCCGCTCCGAGGTGCCGAGCGCCTGGGTGAGCCTGCGGTGTTCCTCCTCGTCGAGCAGTCCCTCCGAGCGTGACTCGCCGATCATCTCGGCCAGTTCCACCGTCGACACCGTCGCGTCGAGCTCGTCCTTCGGCTCGACCCGCATCGCCCGCAGCGAGACGTTGGCGAGGAAGTTGTAGAGCGCGATGAGCGGGCGCGCGATCCGCAACCAGACCAGATGGATCGGCACCAGCAGCAGTGCCGAGCGTTCCGGACCGGCCAGCGCGATGTTCTTCGGCACCATCTCGCCGAGCAGGATGTGCAGGATCACCACGATCGTGAGCGCGAGGGTGAACGCCACCGGATGCAGCAGCTGATCGGGCAGGCCCGCGAGTTCGAACGGCCGCTCGAGCAGATGCGCCACCGCGGGCTCGCCGACCCGGCCGAGCAGGATCGAGCAGATGGTGATGCCCAGCTGGGCCGCCGCCAGCATGATCGACAGGTTCTCGCCCGCCTCGATGACGGTTTGCGCCTTCTTCTTGCCTTGGGCGACAAGGGCTTCCAGCCGGTCGCGGCGGGCGGAGATCAGCGCGAACTCGGCGGCCACGAAGAACGCGTTGCCCGCCAGCAGCACGAAGGTCAGCACGATGCCGAACAGGTCACCCATGATTGTGCTCCCGTGCCGCCAGGTACGCCGCGTCGACGGGGATCAACCGCACCCGGTCGATGCGCCGCCCGTCCATCCGTTCCACCCTGGCGATCCAGCCGCCGCCGGAACCGCGGGACTCGGGCAGCACCACCTCGTCGCCGGTGGCCGGAATCCGGCCGAGCTGGGTCAGCACCAAACCGCCCAATGTCTCGTATTCACCTTCCGGCGCTTCGTATCCGGTCGCCCGCGACACCTCGTCGATGCGCATCAGACCCGAGCAGTCCCAGCCGTCGGAGACCCGGCGCACATCGCGTTCCTCCTCGTCGTGCTCGTCGCGCACGTCGCCGAGGATCTCCTCGATGAGGTCCTCCATGGTCACCAGGCCCGCGGTGCCGCCGTACTCGTCGACGACGAGCGCCACCTGCATGCCGTCGGCGCGGACCCGCTCCATGACATCGTCGCCGTCGAGGCTCGCCGGCACGATCGGCACGGCGACGGCCAGCCTGCTCAACGGGATCTTCTTGCGCAGGTGCACCGGATGGACGAACGCCTGCTTGACGTGCACGACGCCGAGCGTGTTGTCGAGATCGCCGTCGATGACCGGGAACCGGGAGTATCCGGTGCGGGCAGAGGCGGCGATCAGGTCGGCGATGGTGTCGTCGCGATCGAGCGACTCGACCTTCACGCGCGGTGTCATCAGATCCTCGGCACTGCGCTCACCGAACTCCAGCGAGCGGTCCATCACCAGCGCGGTGCGCTGATCCATGGCGCCGCGCAGGGCCGAGGTGCGCACCAGCGAACCGAGCTCCTGCGGTGAGCGGGCCGAGCGCAGTTCCTCGGCGGGCTCGATGCCCAGCCTGCGGACGATCCAGTTGGCGGAGCCGTTGAGGAAACGGATCAGCCACTTGAACATGACCGAGAACCCGATCATCGGGCCCGCGGTGAGCCGGGCCGTCGCCATCGGCTTGGCGATGGCGATGTTCTTGGGCACCAGCTCGCCGTAGATCATCGACAGCGAGGTCGCCAGCACCAGGGCCAGGACGAGGGCGACACCGTGCGCGGCGCTCGGGCTCAGCCCGGCCGCGTCCAGCAGCGGGTCGAGCAGCCGGGCCAGCACGGGTTCGGCGATGAAGCCGGTGACGAGCGTGGTGATGGTGATGCCGAGCTGGGCGCCCGAGAGCTGGAACGACAGGGTGTGATGGGCCTGCTTGACCAGCCGGGACCGGACGTCACCGGCGCGGGCAGCCGCTTCGACGGTGCTGCGCTCCAGCGCGGTGAGGGAGAATTCGGCCGCGACGAACAGTGCGGTGCCGAGCGTGAGTGCCACGAAGCCGATCAGGCTGAGCACGGTCAGAACGGTGGACATCCTCAGCACCACCCGGGCGGTGCGGTGGGGAAATCGAGAGATCGAACGGACGCTGCGAAAAGGAGGACGCCGGGTTGGTCACCCGGCTCCGTAGAGGAACCCTCCTGTGTGGCGCCCTTGGACGCGGGTGACAACTGGATCCTTTCGCGGTGGGGAAGAAAGCGCTGCCGAGATCGGCAACTCCATAGTAATCGGTCCCCTCCGATGATGCGTCAGCGGCGCGGTCAGCTCACCTGCGCTCGCCCGCGTGCGCGTCGAGCACGATCAGACCGGTCCGCGTCCGGCGGCCACGCGACCCGCCACCGGGCGGACGTCGCGGTGGGCGATGAGCCACTCGCCTTCGTACTGTTCGAACTCGTCGCGGACGAGGCCGATGACGGTCCAGTCGGCGGGGCGATGGTGGTCGGTCGCCGAGGACCAGTGCCACACGGTCGCGTAGGCGGTGAGCAGCGGTCGGGCGCCGGTCCATTCGATGGAACTCTGCCCGATGACGTGGGCGACCAGGCTCCGCCGCGCCTTCGGCACCCGGCACATGTGCGCGGTGAACGCGTCGCGGCCGTCGAAGCGCTGGACCGGGCCGGGCATGATCCGGTATTCGATCAGCGCGTCCGGGGTGAAGCACTCGACGAACCGCTCGTGCTCGTTGGTGTCGGCGACCCGGAAGAAGTGGTGGAAGGTGCGGTAGATCGCTCGCTCGGCTTCGATGGTCGCGAGCAGGCCGTCGGGTGCAGTCATGTCGTGTGCCGCCACTCCTGCACGGTAAGGAAACTCCGGGACAAATCAACGGGTAAACCTCAGCGTGAACGAATTCCGGTCGAGGAGGCCCGAAAACGACTGTGGCCGACCGGAACACGAGTTCCGGTCGGCCACAGTCAGGCGGCGATCACCAACCGCTGGGCAGGGGACGGCCCTCGGCGAAACCGGCCGCGGACTGCACACCCAGGATGGCGCGCTCGTGGAATTCCGGCAGCGTGCGGGCGCCCGCGTAGGTGCAGGAGCTGCGCACACCCGAGCAGATGTGGTCGATGAGGTCTTCGACGCCGGGGCGCTCGGGGTCCAGACGCATGCGCGAGCTGGAGATGCCCTCCTCGAACAGGGCCTTGCGCGCCCGGTCGAAGCCGCTGTCGGCGGCGGTGCGCGCGGCGACGGCGCGCTTGGAGGCCATGCCGAAGCTTTCCTTGTACGCGTTGCCGTCGCGGTCGACGCGCAGGTCGCCGGGGGATTCGTAGGTGCCTGCGAACCACGAGCCGATCATCACGTTCGACGCGCCCGCCGCGAGCGCCAGAGCGACGTCGCGCGGGTGCCGCACGCCGCCGTCGGCCCAGACATGCACGCCGAGTTCCCTGGCCGCCGTGGCACATTCGGCCACCGCGGAGAACTGCGGGCGGCCGACGCCGGTCATCATGCGGGTGGTGCACATGGCGCCGGGGCCGACACCGACCTTGATGATCGTGGCGCCGGCCTCGGCCAGATCGCGGGTGCCTTCGGCCGAGACCACATTGCCCGCGACCAGCGGCAGCCCGAGGCCGAGATCAGCGACGGTACGCAATGATTCGAGCATTTTGGTCTGGTGGCCGTGCGCCGTGTCGAGGACGAGCACGTCGGCGCCCGCCTCGGCCAGCGCCTTCGCCTTGGCGGCCACGTCACCGTTGATGCCGACGGCGGCGGCGACGCGCAGCTGACCCTTGGCGTCGACCGCGGGGGTGTAGATGCCCGCGCGGATCGCGCCGGTGCGGGTCATCACGCCGGCCAGGGTGCCGTCGGTGTTGGTCAGCACGGCGAGCTGGGCGTGCGCCTCGGCGAGCCGGTCGAAGATCTCGCGTGGGGACAGATCGACGGCGGCCTGGACGAAATCGGTGACCGCGACCTCGCGTAGTCGGGCGAACCGGTCGACATCGGCGCAGGCGGCCTCGGTGACCACACCGACCGGCTTGCCGTCCTCGACGACGACCACAGCGCCGTGCGCGCGCTTGTGCATCAGCGCCATCGCGTCGGACACCGACCGGTCGGGGTCGAGGGTGACGGGGGTGTCGGCGGTGAGCGAGCGGCTCTTCACGAACGCGATGGTGTCGGCGGCCGCCGGGATCGGCAGATCCTGGGGCAGGACGACGATGCCGCCGCGGCGGGCGACGGTCTCGGCCATCCGCTTGCCCGCGACGGCGGTCATGTTCGCGACCACGAGGGGGATGGTGGTGCCGGACCCGTCGACGCTGGCCAGGTCCACATCGAACCGGGACGCGACATCCGTCCGGTTCGGGACGAGGAAGATGTCGTCGTAGGTCAGGTCATACGGCGGCTGGGGTCCCGGAAGAAATCGCACTTGGCCGATGATAGCCCCGTGAGGGTCGCCGTGGGCAAGACCTCAGCGCGCGGGCTCACGGGCATCAGGCAGCGGCGCCGTCTGTGTCCGGCACAGCGCGACCGTGGCCACACACATCACCACGACACTGGCGGCGACCACGATCAGACCGGCGCCGTCGGTGCGTAGGTGCTCGTCTAAGGCGGTGAGACCGAGGAACGCGGCGGCCAGCGGTTCGGCGACGGCCGCGGCGGGCAGCGATGCGGCCAGCGGTCCGGCTTGGTAGGCCCGTTGTTGCAGGTAGAAGCCGAGCAGGCCGGCCGCTACCAGCGCCCAGGTCTGCCAGCCGGTGAGCACGGCGCCCAGTCCGTCGCCGAACAGGGTGACGACGCGGTCGGTGAGCGCGGCGGCCAGGCCGAACAGCGCGCCACCGGCGAGACCGAGGGCCAGCGCCCGCCCCGACGGGTTGGGGACGAGGAACCCGGCCAGGGTCGCGAGGGCGACGATGCTCAGCAGAATCGCCAAGGGCACCAGCCACTCTCGTAGCGGCGCGGTCTCCTCGCCGGCGGTCGGGTCACCGACGATCAGGAACGTCACCAGGGCGGCGACGAGGACCAAGGCCGTCGCGGCGGCTCGCCCGGTGATCCGCTGATGGTTCAACCGCGCCGACAGCGGCAGCGCGAAGACCAGCGAGCTCACCAGAATCGGCTGCACGACCAGCACCGCGCCGAAGCTGAGGGCGAGCACCTGCATGCCGTACCCGCCGACGTCACCGACGATCGCGGCCCACCACCGCTTGCTCCGGAGCAGGGACCGCATCAGCGCCGATCCCTCCGGGACGGCCGCTGCTGCCCGTTGCTGCGCTACCGACGCCACCGCGAACAGGAGCGCGGCGACGAGGGCGCACACGATCGCGGCGATCGGACGGTTCGTCACGAGGTCAGTGTGGCGGATCTGTGGGCGGTGGGAACCCTCCGGCGTCGGTGAGTCGCCGTCGGTGTCCGCTCAGGAACGCTGAACTGCGCCGCAATGCCCTGATCGATCGGACCGAGCGACCCGGGCCACCTGCGTGGCGGCCGCTCGTCGACGGGCGCGCACGGTCCCCGATCAGCCGTCCAGGAAAGAGGGGCGTGGCCGAACCGTAATCGGTTCGGCCACGCGCTGATTCAGTTTGCCGAGCGGTTGCGGCGGGCTGCCGGAGCCGCCGGACGCGCGGCGCGACGACGCGAATTCGTCGGCGTGTCGCCGCTGCGGGCGTGTCCGCCCGCGCCCGCGGGCTTGCGGCTCCGCGACTCACCGGCCGGACGCTCCCGGCGCGGTGCGCCCGCGCCACGGCTGTGGCCCTGGGCGGCCTCGGAAGCCGGTGCGCCACCGGACCTGCCACGCCTGGGACGGCCACCGTTCGCCGACTTCGGCGCGTTGACCTGGGTCGGGGCAGGGGCGGCCAGCGCGATTCCGCTCGGCTTGCGGGCGCCGGTGATCTCCACCAGCTTCCGGTCGCCGGGGCGGACCTCGACGCCGTCGGTCTGCACGCCCGCCTTGCGGGTCATCGCGGCGACGTCCTTGCGCTCCTCGTCGGTGACGAGGGTGACGACGACACCGTCCTCACCGGCGCGGGCGGTGCGGCCCGCGCGGTGCAGGTAGGCCTTGTGCTCGGCGGGCGGGTCGAAGTGCACGACCAGCGAGACACCGTCGATGTGGATACCGCGCGCGGCGACATCGGTGGTGACCAGCACCGGCACCGACCCGTCGGCGAAGGCGGCCAGGGTGCGCACGCGGTTGTTCTGCGCCTTGCCACCGTGCAGCGAACCGGCGTCGACACCGGCGCCGCGCAGCTGCTTGGCCAGGCGGTCGGCGCCGTGCTTGGTGCGCACGAACATGATGGTCAGGCCGTCGCGGGCGGCGATCTCGGTGGCCACGGTGCGCTTGATGTTCTTGTCGCGCACGTAGAGCAGGTGGTGGGTCATGGTGGTCACCGAGGCCTCGGCGGGCGCCGTCGAGTGGGTGACCGGGTTGTTCAGGTAGCGCTTGACCAGCTTGTCGACGTCACCGTCGAGGGTGGCCGAGAACAGCAGGCGCTGACCGTCTTTCGGGGTGCGGTCGAGCAGGCGGGTGACCTGGGGCAGGAAGCCCATGTCGGCCATGTGGTCGGCCTCGTCGAGCGCGGTGATCATCACGTCGGACAGATCCGCGGCCCGCTGCTTGATCAGGTCGTCGAGGCGGCCGGGGGTGGCGATGAGCAGGTCGACGCCGCGCGCGAGCCGGTCGGCCTGGCGCTTGATCGGCGCACCGCCGACTACGGAGGCCACGCGCAGGCCCAGCGAGAGCGCGGCCTCGTCGAGGGCGCGTTCGATCTGGGTCGCGAGTTCACGGGTGGGGACGAGCACCAGGCCACGCGGGCGGCCGGGCTTGGCGGACGCGCCGGTGAGGCGGGTCAGCATCGGCAGGCCGAAGGCGAGGGTCTTGCCGGAGCCGGTCGGGCCGCGGCCGAGCACGTCACGCCCGGCGAGCGCGTCGCCGATGGTGGCGGCCTGGATGGGGAAGGGCTTCTCGATGCCGGCATTGCGCAGGGTCTGCACCAGTGCGACGGGCAGACCGAGTTCTGCGAAGGTGGCGTCGGGACGCGGAGAGGTAGACAAAATGGCCTTTCGTTGGGCTGCGCATCGCGCTGGAAGATGACCGGCGCCGATGACCCGGATACGCACGTGGCGTGCACGGGGTGCGGCCCAGCAGGAAGGACCGATCTCCCAGGATAGGCGGGATTGCGGTCGCGTGGGTAAACATGCTGGTCAGACGACCGTTTGTACTGGTGATTGTGCGACCGCAGACACTGAGTCGAGCAGTGCTGCGGCGGAACGGCTACCCGGTCGGAGAAAAGGTGGCGAATCGCCAGGTCAGCCGTGGAAGAGCCGGTTCAGCTCCTGCAGCCACGGCACCGCGACGGCCAGCGTCGGCACGACCAGGATCGCGGCCGAGCCGAGGTAGGCGGCGGTGGCGACTCTCACGTCGCCGGAGTGTCCGGCCAGCCGCTGGATGCGGATCAGCGTGCTCGGACCGCCCGCGGCGAGCGCGCCCTGCGGCGCGGTCGACTTCGCGCAGGCGACCAGCGCGCGGGCCAGCGGCTTGGGGCCGGTGACCTTCACCGCGGAGTCGTCGGCGAGCAGTTCGATGAGCAGCTTCACCGAGCCGAGCGCGGCCTTGCTGCGGACCACCCGCGGGAAGGCCTCGTGCACGGCGGTGAACGCCTCGAGCACCAGGTCGTGGCGGGCCCGCAGATGCGAGCGCTCGTGGCTGACGATGGCGGTGACCTCGGCGTCGTCGAGGCTGGTCAGGGTGCCTTCGCTGAGCACGACGCGCTGGCGCAGCCCGGGCAGGCAGTAGGCGATGGGCTCGGTCGAGGCGAGCACGCGGATGTCGGCGGCGCGCCGGACCGGGCCGCTCTGATCGAGCAGATCGACCAGCATGCGATGCCGGGACCTGCGGCGGCGGGTGTGCACGCCGACGCGCACGATGGAGAACATGAGCCGGGCGCCGATCATCAGGGTCAGCGCGAACACGGTGACATACACCGTCCACAGCGGCAGACCGAGCGCGTCGATCTCCTTGGTGGGGGAGGTGGTCGGCCTACCGTCGGGGCCGGGGACGAGCAGCAGGCTGGCGATGGCCAGCCCGGATCCGAAGGCGCTGAGCACGGCGGCCAGCGCGATCGCCTGCCACAACACCAGTGCCGCGCGCGGGGACCGATGCACCCAGGTCGCGCGACTGAGCAGCGCTGGTACCGGCCCTGCGAGAAGCAAGGCGAGACCGGCGAAGACTGCCGCGGTTGCGTTCATCGACTCTGCTCACTGCGTTGTGGGACCAGGGGCGCTCACGTCGTTGTGAGAGCCGCCAGGGAGTCTAGCTGCTCTTCTCGTCGGATTCGAGCTTGGCGAGTGCCTCCCGCAGCGCATCGGCCTCGTCCTTGCCCACCTGTTCGACGAAGTGCACGAGGGCGGCGGCGCGGCTGCCCGCCGCGTCTGCCTGCTGCAATGCGTCGAACATCAGGCTCGCGACCAGCTCGTCGCGGCTGTGCACGGGCGCGTATCGGTGCGCGCGATCGTCGCGTCGCTGCACCACCAGATTCTTCTTCGCCAGCCGCTGCAGCACCGTCATCACTGTCGTGTACGCGAGCTCACGCCGCGCGGCCAGTGCTTCGTGGACCTGCCGCACCGTCTGCGGTTCGTCGGCCGACCACAACTGGTCCATGACCGCTTTTTCGAGTTCGCCGAGTCCTGCCATCCCACAATTTTACGGAATCAACGACAAAGATGCGTACTACAGAATGTCGTAACGGGGTGTTTGCTGGTGTGTTATTCGTCATACCCGGCGGCGCCGCGCACGTGCCTGGTGCCGATCGGGACGATCATCGGCCGCCCCGAGACCGGATCGGTGAGCACGGTGGCCTCGAGCCCGAACACCTCGGCGAGCAGCTCGGCGGTGACGATCTCGGCCGGCTTGCCCTGCGCCACGATCCGGCCAGCGCACATCACCACGAGCTCGTCGCTGTAGCGGATGGCGAGGTTGAGATCGTGCAGGACCATCACCACGGTCCGCCCGAATTCGGCGTGCAGCCGGTCGACGAGGTCGAGGACCTCGAGCGAGTGCGCGAGGTCGAGATAGGTGGTCGGCTCGTCGAGCAGCAGGATGTCGGTGCCCTGGGCCAGGGCCATGGAGATCCAGGCGCGCTGGCGCTGGCCGCCGGAGAGTTCGTCGAGGGTGCGCTCGGCCAGGTCGGCGATGCCGGTCTGGGCCAGGGCGGCGGCGACCTCGGTCTCGTCGTCGGCCGACCACTGCCGCAGCCAGGACTGGTGCGGGTGCCGTCCGCGGGCGACGAGGTCGGCGACGGTGAGGCCCTCGGGAGCGACCGGGGTCTGCGGCAGCATGCCGATCACCCTGGCGACGTCCTTGGTCTTCATCGACGAGATCGCCTTGCCGTCGAGCACCACCTGCCCGTCGCGCGGGCGCAGCAGCCTGCCCAGCGATTTGAGCAGCGTCGACTTGCCGCAGCCGTTGGGCCCGATGACGGTGGTGACCACGCCGGGGGCGATGTCGAGGCTCAGCTCGTCGACGATCACCCGCTCGCCGTAGCCGAGGGAGACGCTGTCGGCGGCGAGGCGACGGTCGGGGCTGGTCATGAGAGCGTGGCCTTCCGATTCATGCGGACGAGCAGGTAGAGCAGGAACGGTCCGCCGAGCGCGGCGGTCACGATGCCGACGGGCAGGTCGACGGGAAGCAGTGTGCGCGAGACGATATCGGCCCCGGCGACCAGCCCGGCGCCGGTGAGCGCGGAGGCGATCAGCGGTTCACCGGGCGTGCGCAGCGCCATCCTGGCGATCTGCGGCGCCGCGAGCGCGACGAAGCCGACCGGCCCGACGGCCGCGGTCGCCACCGAGGCCGCCACCACCGAGGCTCCGATGAGCAGCGCCTGCTGCGCCTGGATCCGCACGCCGAGCACCCGCGTCGACTCCTCGCCAAGGCGCAGCGCGGCCAGTGTCCGCGCCGACACCAGCGACACCACCGTGACCACGGCCAGCGCGATCGCGGCGGGCACGACCCTGGCCATGTCGGCGGCGTTGAGCGACCCGTTGAGCCAGATCTGCGCCCTGGCGGCGTCGGTCAGGCTGGCGCGGGTGAGCAGCCAGCTGATCACCGACATCAGCACCGCGTTGACGCCGATGCCGATGAGCACGAGCCGGAACCCGGTGACCCCGCGTTCCCCGGCCCTGCCGCGTCCCCAGGCGAGCAGATAGATGACGACAGCGGTGAGCAGCCCGCCGGTCAGGGCGGCCAGCGGCGCGCCGATCGTGGCGATCAGGCCGGTGGTCGCGCCACCGCTGCCGACCAGCACCGCGACCGCGCCGACACTGGCGCCGGTGGTGATACCGAGAACATCCGGCCCGGCCAGGGGGTTGTGCAGGATCGACTGCATCAATGCGCCGGCCAGCCCGAGCGCCGCCCCGACCACCACGGCGGTGATGGCCCGCGGCAGCCGCGATTCGATGATGATGAACCGCTGCGATCTGGTGCCGCCGCCACCGAGCACATCGAGTACCCGGCCCAGCGGAATGGTGGTGTCGCCGACGGCGATGTCGAGGCAGAACAGCGCGAAGACCGCTACCGCCAGCGCGAGGACGACGCCGAGCATCACCGGTCGCAGCACCAGCGACACCGGCCCGACGCGCAGCGCCGGACGCACCTTCCGCAGCTCGGCGCCGACCTGGTCGTCCTGCTTGTCGGTCTCGATCGTGCTCACAGCGTCACCAGCTTCTTGCGGCGCACCAGCGCGATGAAGAACGGCGCGCCGATCGCCGCCAGCATCACCCCGACCTGGAGTTCGCCCGGCCGGGCGACCACCCGTCCGGCGATATCGGCGACGACCAGCAGCAGGCCGCCGAGCAGTCCGGAGTAGGGGATCAGCCAGCGGTTGTCCGGTCCGGTGATGGTGCGCGCGATATGCGGCACCACCAGCCCGAGGAACGCGATCGGCCCGACCGCCGCGGTCGCCGCGCCGCTGAGCAGCACCACCGCGAACAACCCGAAGGCCCGCGCCCGGCCGACATCGACACCGAGCCCGCGCGCCACATCGTCGCCGAGGCTCAGCAGATTCAGCCCGGGCGCCGCCGCGACGGCCATCGCCATGCCGATGACGAGGAACGGCAGCACCTGCCAGAACACTCCGGCCTCGCGCCCGTTCACGGTGCCGACCACCCAGAATCGGTAGGTGTCCAGGGCGGCGTTGTCCAGCACGACGACCGCGTTGGTCATCGCCTGCAGGAACGCGGTGACCGCCGCGCCGGCCAGGACCAGGCTCAACGGACTGGCCTTGCCGCCGCCGATCGAGGACACTCCGAACACGATCACGCCCGCGATCGCCGAGCCGGCGAAGGCGAACCAGATGTATTGGCTCGGCGCGGTGAAGCCGAACAGGAAGATACTGAGCGCGGCCAGAAACCCCGCTCCCGCATTGAGTCCCAACAAACCGGCATCAGCGAGCGGATTCCGGGTATACCCCTGGATGAGCGCGCCCGCGATCCCCAGCGCCATCCCGGCGACCAGGGCCAACGCGGTGCGCGGCAGACGCAGCTCACGCACGATTTCCTCGGCGGTGGAGCGGGCCGGGCATCGGAACGGGCCGCCCTCGCAGCCGAGAGCGTGTGTGACGGCGTCGAACACCGTGGCCGGTGCGAGCGAGCGGGTGCCGATGGCAATGCTCGCCACCACCGCGACGGTGAGCAGCAAGACGAGCAGCAGAAGCCCGGTCAGACGACGACGTCTGACGGTGCCAGGGTGGATCACGGCGACGAACTTCTCCTGCCTCGAAACCGGACACAACTTGTGAAGTCTGGTAAGCCTAACCTATGTTCCGAGACATCATCGTCACGGGAACCAACGTTCGAGGAGGTTCGATGTCCGAGCCCGTCACCACCGCCCCGTCCCGCACCACCGCCGCGTTCGACCGCGCCTGCGCCCGGTTGCAATCGCTGCAACCCGAACATCCGCGGGTCTATGCCGTGGCGGCGATGGCCGGTCAGGGCAAACGGCGATGGTGGCACGTGCCGAACGGGCTGTCCGAGGGTCGCGTCGAGCTGATGTACCGCCGCCACGCCGCCGAGATGATCAATGACGACATCGCCGCCGAGGTGGTGGCGACCGCGCTCATCCACGCCGTGGTCGGCCGGGTCACCGCGCTGTTCGTGATGTCGGCCCAGGCGTGGGATCCGGGCCGGGACAACCTGTGGATCCATCACGACAACGACGGCGGCATCGACTGGGCGGGCCTGTCCGACACCACGATTCGCATCGTCGACGGTGATCCCGAGGTCGACGAGCGCGACGCGGTCGCGCTGCCGTGTGAGGCCGCGATGGCGGTCTGGCTCGCCCAGCGCTGCGCGTCCTCGCTGATTCCGCTGCAGTCGGTCCTCACCCGCTGCTCCGGCCTGCCCGCGCGCCGATTCTGGTCCCTGGTCGGTGAATCCGTCGTCGGCGCCGCCACCTACGTACCGGATCTGGCCCGCGCCGACAGCGCCGCGGGTGCGCGCCGTGGTCAGCTGCTGCTCGGTGCGCTCGAGGACCGTGGCCTGCCGGTGCGGCGCACCAGCTGCCTGCAGCGTTAGTGCTCAGCCGGAATATCCTGGGCGAGTAGCGCGGTGGCGAGTTCGCGGAACGAGCGCAGCAGCAGCTCGCCGTAGTGCTCGGGGTCCGGCATCATCGCGGCATTCGTCGTGACCGCGATGACGATCTCGTCGCCCTGCGAGGTGATCAGGTGACGCAGGCCGTCGCCGTCGAGAATCGGCAGCGAGCCGACCGCGCGGCGAATCGGCCTGCCGCAGAAGGCGAGTGAGTCGGCGACCGGCGGCACATTGCTGATCGTGGTGTTGCACAACGGCACCGTCGCCGAGTCGTCGAAACGTCGTTGCGCGCGTGCCCATCCCGCCGCGCGGAGCAGGAGCGCGGGCGCGGTCTCGACCCTGCGGTCGCCGCGCAGCACCACCGGGTCGGCGTGGCGCTGTTTGGCTCGGCTCGCCGAGTGCTCGACCGCGGCCAGCCGGTCGAGCGGATCGGCGATGTCGGTGTGCAGGTCGACGACCATCTGGGTGAGCTGATTCGCCGAATCCCATTCGGCGACACCGCGCATCGACATGGGCACCATCGCGGCCAGTGACCCCGCGGGCACCTCGTCGTGCTCGGCGAGGTAGGCGGCCAGCGCACCGGAAATCGTGGTCAGCATGAGGTCGTTGACCGTGACCCGCTGTGGGGCGGCGGCTTTGGCCGCGAGGACTTCCGGCAGCGGAATCGGCAGCAGGTGAAAGGTCAGCTCCGCGTGGATGTCCCGATTGAATCGGGTCGCCGGTCGCAGCGCGACAGGTTCGTGCACTGTGCCCGCCTCGACGAGGGCACGCAACTCCTCCTGCGCCGCGCGCGACCGCCGCAGTCCGGCGACGAAGCGCGCGGGCTGGGTGACGAGCGCGGCCGCCGTGCGCACCGCGGCCGGTAGTGTCCGAGGCTCGTCGAGCCGGACGGCCGGCGCGGGTGCGCCACCGAACAACCGGTGCTCCAGCGCGCGGGTCGCCACACCGTCGCCGACGCTGTGGTGGAACTTCAGCACCACGATCGTGGTTTCGCCGCCCATCGCCGGGACGCCTTCGACGCGATCCAGCACGTGGATCTCCCACGGCGGCCGGGTCAGATCCATTCGGGTGGAGGTGATCTCGGCGATGCGCGCGCGTGCGTCGTCCCAGGTTCCTGGGCGGTCCAGCACCACATGCTCACGCACCGACAGTGCTGGATCGGGCACCCAGTACGGCAGGTCGAGATCCATCGGCACGCGCTGCAGCCGCCGGTGGAACAGCGCCGCGTGCCCGATGCCTGCCCGCACCCAGTCCAGCACCTGCTCGCGCGTGAGCGGCGGGTGCCCCGGCGCGTCGGCGAAATACACCGCGACGATGTTCGACAGGTGCCGGTCGGTCTCGTCGTAGACGAAGACCGCGTCGCGCGGGCGCAGCTGTTCGGTGCCCACCCGGAATTCGGCGCTCACAGGCCGAGCGCCGTCGCCATCATCGGCCAGGACGTGTGCAGGTCGTCTTCCCAGTAGCCCCAGGAGTGGGTCCCGGTCGGGCGGACGTTGACGGTGACGTTCGTGCGGCCCAGTTCGCGTGCGCGCTGGCCCATGCTCGCGGTGCAGTACGCGGCCGCGGCTTCGATGCCGCCGCCGACGAGCATCTGATTCATCAGGATCGAGTGGGGGTTCTTGCCGTTGATGTGCACCCGCGGATTGGTGAGCGTGTCGTGCGCGCCCGGCAATCCGGTGCCGCTGGAGATGTAGATGGGGATGTCGGGCAGCCGGTGCGCCTGCACATACGGGTCGTGCTCGCGCCAGGCCGCGTCGGTGGCCGGCCCCCACATGTTCTCCACGTTGCCGCCGCCCATCCGCACGACGAGCGAGACGAACGCCCGCCCGATCGGGTCGCTGGTCATCGCGCAGCCGCTGTAGGAGGCGACGCTGCGATACAGGTCCGGTGCCTGGATGGCCAGGTCGAGCACCGATGTCCCCGCCATCGAGATGCCTGCCAGCGCGTTGACCCCGGTGGTGGCGAAGGCGGCGTCGATCACCGGCGGGAGCTCCCGGGTGAGGAACGTCGTCCACATGTTGTGGCCGTTGTTCTCGAGGTTCTTGGCCAAGCCCGCGTCGGGCTGTTGCCAGTCGGTGTAATAGCTGAACGCGCCCTCCATCGGGATGACGACGTTGACGTGCTTGCCCGCGAAGAACCCGGCCGCGTCCGTCTGCCCTGGCCAGTTCGCCGAATCCTCGCCGCCGCCTGCGCCGTTCAGCAGGTACAGCGTCGGCGCGGGAACGGTCGTGTCCGCCGGACGCAGCACCCGCAGCGCGATCGTGCGGTCCATCGACGGCGAGTAGACGCTGATGTCGGTGACCTGCCCCGACCGGGTCTGGCTCACCAGTCGCGCACCGGGTTCGGCTCCCGCGTGCGCGCCCTCGGCGAAGACGGGCGTCGTGGCCACTGCCGCGGCGCAGACGGCCACCATGATTGCGCGGAGGAGGTGATTGTTCATCGTGATACGAGCCTGCTGACTTCTCTCGGGGGCGAAATGGGAATGGGGGCGGGCCGTTGAACGGCCCGCCCCTTCTTCGTCGGCGACGAGTTACTTACCCGGTGTGGGAGTTCCGCCGCTCACCGTGATCAGTGCCTGAATGAACGGCAGGGCGGCCTCGCTGAGGCTACCGGCACCGGTCTGCAACAATTCGTAGAGAGAACCCATTGTTTTACTCCTGGATATGCTGGTGAATCAGCCCGACGAATCGGGCGTTGTGGGAGAGTGCGCGATTTACGGGAAGAACGCTTCCACCGATCCGAGGAAGACGGCGAGGAGGCCGTCGCCCTCGGCCGCAGAACCGAGGCCCGCGATCGCCGCCTGGATAATCTCGGTCAGTGAACCCATGGTCGATCTCCTGTCCTGATGTGATGCCGGTAACGTAGCGCCACTTTCATTGTGTGGCAACCCGGTGTTTCACATGCTGCGATTCGTTCGTTTTTTCTTTCCTGATGGAAGCTGCTCGCCGATTGCCATGGCACGCAGCCGCACTGCGGGTGACCTGTGGCTATCGCTACTGTCTGGGACGACACGGCGATGACCTGCGGTGAACCTGTTCGTTGCCGGCTGGTGCGACAGACCCTGGTTTTGGGGGGGTCGCGACGACTCGACCGCCCTCCTTCTTTGGGCCTGGCGGTGTTCCTATATCATGTTGCATAGCTATCAATGATGCGCAACAACCGCTCGGCTAGCCTGTGGAAATAGGTCCGGTGGCGGACCGTGAATGTGCCTCTTCCTTTACGGGAAGAAAGCCTCGACCGAGCCCAGGAATACGGCGAGTAGGCCATCGCCCTCGGCTGCGGAACCTATTCCCGCAATGGCGGCCATCATCAACTCGGTCAATGAACCCATGGTGAATCTCCTTGCATGATTGGTAAGCATCCCGCCGGAAAAGAGGGGAACCCGCGGCCGGGATGTGGGTAACGTAGCTCCGCTCATTTCCTCCGGCAAGGAAATCGCCCGATTCGCCGAATTCGACAACAGATCCTTCCCGGTGGAAGTACCGGCCGGTGTTGGTACCCGTCACAGCGGATCGCGCCGTGACCTGTACGGACGTCCAGTCCTGTCAGATCCACCAGTGAACGACCGCGTTCGCCGTAGGCGCTGTCAATCCCCCTGGAGCGGGTCACGCCAGATGCGCGCCGGAATTCCACCGATCAGATCGCGGCGCCGCAGCACCTGGATGCGCCACGGAGACAGGCGGAGGACCTGGAAGGCGGGATCGTCCGGGCCCCGCCAGAACTGGCCGGGGTCGTAGCCCGCGCCGGGCGGGCTACCGTGCCGGTACAGGTTCCACACGTGCGCGCGTTCGTCCGGTTCGTCGGTCCACTCGGCCACGGTGTCGACGGCGACGGTGTTCTGCGCCGGACTCCAATAGGAGAACGTCACATGCGGATTGCCCGCGATATGGGCGGCTTTCACCGGGGTGCGGTAGGTCCCGAGCCAGCCGATCGGCTGCTCGGTGTCGGTCTCCCAGACCGGAATCAGCACACGCGACCTGGGCCGTCCCTTGGCGTCGACGGTGGTCATGGTGGCGTAGTTGATCGAGCCGACGATGGTGTCGAAGTCGGGCTTGATGTCGGCGAAGGTGTGGACCTGGGCGCGGGTTCGGTTGCTCACTGCTGCTCCTCGATGGTGATGACGAGGTTGGTGGTGCCGCCTTCGAGGTAGCCGTCGCGGCCGTCGGTGGCGAGGTAGCGGCGGATGTGGTCGGTCACGGTGTAATTCATGGGTCCACCGTGACCGGGTGGACTTCGGATGGACTCAGGGTCGACTCGAGGCCGCCGGTCGGCTCGGCGCCTGCGCCGGATGTGGGCCGCGGGCTGCGCCGGGTTCAGGGTCGAGTCGAAGCCTTGGCGTCGTGCAGCGTGTGGGGGTCGGCACCGCAACCGTCGGCGAAACCGGCCGCGAACGGTCCGGCGCCGATGTCGCCGACGATGCGCGCCTCGATGCGTGCGACATCCCCGCGTTCGGCGTCGGGCAGCGGTGCGCCCGCCGACCGGCGCAGTGTGTCGGCGGCACCGAGCAACCGGGCGGCGGACGCGGAATCCCCGGCGAGCGACCGTGATCCGGCGAGACCTTCGAGCGCGAGTGCGTGGGCGCGTGGATCGCCGGTGCGCAGCGCGGAGTCCAGCCCGCGCAGCTGCAGCCGTTCGGCTTCGTCCGCGTCACCGGCCAGCTCGGCGGTGAAGCCCAGTTCGACGAGGATCAGCGCGGCGCCGAAATGCGATCCGGCGCGCAGGTGCCAGTCCAGCCACGCGCCGAGGTGCTCACGGGCCGCGCGCAGATCGCCGCGGCGCCGGGCGACGAGGCCGAGCCCGAGTACGGCGGATTCCTCCCCGACGAGATGCCCCTGGTCCACCGCGACCTGACGGGCCCGTTCGTGCAATTCGGCGCTGTGCTCGAACTCGCCGCGCAGCAACGCGATCCGGCCCAGTGAGGTGAGCCGCTCACCGACCTCGGTCCACAGCCCGAGCTCCTCGGCGGTCGTCAGTGCCGCCCGATGGTGTTCGCGGGCGGTGCCGTGATCCCCGGTGACCTCGGCGTGGCTGCCGAGCAGGTAGCCGGCGATGCCCAGCCCCCAGCGATCGCCGATCCTGGCGAACAGTGCGCGGCTGTGCTCGGCGTGTTCGCGCAGGCCGGTCAGGTCGCCGCGTCCGAAGGCGTCACGGGCCAGCGAGGCCGAGGCAGCGGCGACACCCCACTCGTCGCCCGCATCGGCGAAGGCGGTGCGCAGGTCGGCGGCGCTGTCCATGCGATGGTGTGCGGAGAATCCGGTGTGCGCGTGCGCGAGATACCAGCGGGCGCGCAGTTCGTCCGGCGTCGGCCTGGCGCCGACGGCGGGCAGTGACTCGACGGCCTGGCCGCGACCCAGCTCGAGCGCGCTGCGCCACAGGAGGGCGATCCGGCGCGCGGTCGAGCCGGTCTCACCGGGCAGTGCCAGCGCGATGCCGATCGACCGGATGCCCTCGGCCAGCCGTCCGCGCATCACCCAGTACCAGGCCAGCGCGTTGACCAGGCGCAGCGCGTCGGCGGATCGGCCCGCGGCCCTGGCGGTTTCGAGTGCGCGGCGCAGATCGGCCGACTCGGCGTCGAGCCGGGCCAGCCATCTGCGCTGATCGGCGGTGCGCAGCTGCTGGTCGGCGCGTTCGGCCAGGTCGAGGTAGTACGCGAGATGGCGCAGCCGGGTGTCGAATTCCTCGCCACTGTCACGCAATCGGTCGACGCCGTACGCCGCGACCGATTTCAGCAGCCGGTAGCGCGGCCGGGCCTCGGCGGCGGGCGTGATGATCAGGGACCGGTCGACCAGGCGGGCGAGGAGTTCCGCGACGTCGGACGGGTCCACATCGCCGCCCGCGCACACCGCCTCGGCCGACCCCAGCGTGCCGCCGTCGGCGTGCGCCGAAAGGCGCCGCAGCACAGCGCGTTCGGGATCGTCCAGGAGTTCCCAGCTCCAGTCGATCACCGCGCGCAGCGTGCGCTGCCGGTCCGGTGCGTCCCGGTACCCGGCCGAGAGCAGCGTGAACCGGTCTTCGATCCGTTCGGCCAGGGTGTGCACGCCCAGCGCGCGGACCCGGGTCGCCGCCAGTTCCAGTGCGAGCGGCACACCGTCGAGGTGGGCGACGATGGCGGCGACCGCGGCGGCATTGTCGTCGGTGACGGCGAAATCCGGTGCGGCGGAGCGGGCGCGATCGGCGAAAAGTCGTGCAGCAGAGGACTGTTCCACCTCGGCGGTGGTGGCGTCGGCGGCGGGCACCGCCAGCGGTGCCACCGGCCAGAGGTGCTCGCCCGCGATCGACAGGGGCACCTGACTGGTCACCAGTACCCGCAGTTCGGGTGCGGCGCCGAGCAGCCGCGAGACCAGCGCGGCGGCCGCTTCGGCGACATGCTCGCCGTTGTCCAGGACGAGCAGCACCTGTTTGGCGCGCACCGCCTCGGCGAGCCTGGCCAGCTGAGTGCCGTTGTCGGGCACCGGGAACGGACTCGACCCGGCGGAATCGTCGCGAACCTCCAACGCCGCGGCCACCACCTCGGTGAGGGCGGTCAGCGCACTGTCCTGCTCGGCGCCGAGGCACAGACCGGCCAGCTCGACGAACAGGACACCGTCGCGCGCTCGATGGGTGGCCGCGGCGGCCAGCGCCAGCCGGGTCTTCCCGACCCCGCCCGGTCCGGTGAGCGTCACCAGCCGTTCGGCGCGGAGCAGCGCATCGATCCCGGCGAGGTCGTCTTCGCGTCCGACCAGCGTCGTCGGCGGAACCGGCACGGTGGGCCGCGGCGTCACCGGCACGACGGGCGTGGGGCGCACCGGGGCGCCCAGGGCCGGATCCTGTTCCAGCACAGCGCGATGCAGGGCAGCCAGCTCGGGACTCGGATCGAGACCGAGTTCCTCGGCCAGATGCTCACGCAGTCGTCGATAGGAGTCGAGGGCCTCGCCATGGCGGCCTGAGCGGTACAGCGCCAGCATGTGGGCCGCGCGCAACCTTTCCCGCAGGGGATGCCGTTCGGTGAGTGCGCCGAGTTCGTCGGCGACCTGATCGTGTTCGCCGAGCGCGATCCTGGCCTGCGCGAGTTCCTCGACGGCGGTCAGCCGCTGTTCCTCGAGCCGCACCACCGGAATTCGCGCGAAGTCGTGATCGGCCAGGTCGGCCAGTGCGGGACCGCGCCACAGCGCCAGCGCCTCGGTGAGCAGCGGTGCGCGGGTGGCGATGTCCTCGGTGGCGCGCGCCTGGCGCAGCAGTTCCTGGAACACCTGTGAATCCACCGCGTCGGCGGCGACGTCGAGCAGATAGCCGGGGGAGCGCGACACCAGCAGATCGCGACCGCCCGTTTCGGCGTCACCGAGGACGCGCCGCAACTGGGAGGCGCGGGTCTGCAGCGAACCCGCCGGATTGGCCGGCATCGCCGCCCCGCCCCACAGCTCCTCGACGAGCCGGTCGGCGGGCACGATTCGGCCCGGTTCGGCCAGCAGCGCACCGAGCAGCACCCGGACCTTGAGCTCGGGAACCCGGACGGGTTGCCCGTCGTCGGTCCACACCGCCAACGGCCCAAGCACCCCGAAACGCATGTCACCCACCCTAAACGGGGGCGGGGACACGGTGCGCTCGAGGCGATCCTGAGTCGATCCGAAGGGTTTCCGAAGGGCAGGTCGGCACGGTGGGTCTCGTTCGAATCCTCCTCGAAGGGAAACCTCCTGATGTCCGCGTTCACCGATGTCCCCGAGCGGGCCGGAGCCCGCCAATGGCTGGGGCTGGCCGTCCTGCTCCTGCCGACGGTGCTGCTGTTCCTCAGCATGACCGTTCTGTTCCTGGCCACCCCGTACATCGCCGCCGACCTGTCGCCGAGCAGCGGTCAGCTGCTGTGGATCAACGACATCTACGGGTTCGTGATGGCGGGCTTCCTCGTGACCATGGGCACCCTGGGTGACCGGCTCGGCCGCCGCAGACTGCTGCTGGCCGGTGCGGCACTGTTCGGCGTGGCCTCGGTCGTTGCCGCGTTCGCGCCGAGCCCGGACCTGCTCATCGCCTCGCGTGCGCTGATGGGTCTCGGCGCGTCCGCCGTCATGCCTGCCACCTTGTCGCTGATCACGACGATGTTCCGCGACGACCGGCAGCGCGCCACCGCCATCGGCCTGTGGGCGGCGTCGGTGTCGGCGGGTGTGGCACTGGGCCCGCTGCTCGGCGGGCTGATGCTGGCCTCGCTGTGGTGGGGCGCGTCCATGCTGATCGGCGTGCCGGTGATGCTGCTCGTCGTGCTCGCGGTGCCGGTTCTCGTGCCCGAATACCGTGCGCCGGAGGCCGGTCGCCTCGATCCGGTCAGTGTCGCGCTGTCGCTGGCCGCTCTGCTGCCGTTCGTGTACGGCGTGAAGAAGCTCGCCGAGACCGGACTCGCCGCCGAATCGGTGCTCACCCTGCTGGCGGGCGTGCTGTTCGCGGTGGTCTTCGTCCGCAGGCAGCTGCGTCTGGCCGACCCGCTGCTCGACGTGCGGCTGTTCGCGAACCGGACCTTCAGCGGCTCGCTCGGCGTCTACATGCTCGCCGCCATCGCACTCGGCGGGGTCTACCTGCTGTTCACGCAGTACTTGCAGCTGGTCGCCGCTCAGTCTCCGCTGCAAGCCGGCCTGTGGATCCTGCCCGCCGCGATCGGCCTGGTCATCGTCTCGACGGTCACCCCCGCCATCGCCCGCCGGGTGCGCCCCGCCTACCTGATCGCCGCGGGGCTTGCGGTCTCGACCGTCGGCTACCTGGTGCTCACCCAGGTCGACAGCGTCGCGGGCCTGCCGCTGCTCATCGTCGGGTTCTACGTCCTGTACCCGGGCATCGCGCCCGCCATGGCGCTGATCCCCGGCCTGGTCATCGGCGCGGCTCCCGCGGAGAAGGCGGGCGCGGCGTCGGCGGTGAACAGCACCGCCAGCGACCTCGGCGTGGCACTGGGTGTCGCGCTGCTCGGCAGCGTGGGTGCGGCGGTGTACCGCGGCGGCATGGCGGATGCCGAGGGCGCGGCCGCGGAAACCCTGCCCGGAGCGCTGAGTTCGGCCGAGTCGCTGCCCGCCGAGGTCGCCGAGGTCGCCGAGGCCGTCGTGGCCGCGGCGCGTGAGGCCTTCACGAACGGACTCAATGCCGCGGCCTGGACCGCCGCCGTGCTGTCGGCCGCGGGTGCGGTACTGGCGGTCGCGCTCCTGCGCCGGATCCCGGCTGGTGCGACTTCGGTGCCGGATTCCGAAGCTGCGGTAGATATTCCGGGTGACGGCGTTGCCGAGCACGCCACCGCCGCAGTCTGATCACGACTGCCTGTCGTCACTACCCTCGACCACGCGATCCGGCCCGCCTTTCGCTGTGCCGCGATCATCGACGTGTCACGTGGGCGTCGGCCCGAGGCAGGCTCCGCCTAGCGGTCCGGTGCCGTGCGTCCGGTGACGACCAGCAGCAGCTCCGCCGCCGTACCGGACAGCGGAGTGCCGGTGCCCGCGGTCCAGCCCGTGTCGGTCGCGGTGAGGGCGTATCCGGCGAGGCGCTTGCGGGCGTGGAACGGGGTGCCCATCGTCCACACTCGTTCCAGCGACCACTGCGCGGCCGACGTCGGCATGACCCGGTCGATGCCGAGCGGGATCGCGATGTCCTGACCGTGCACCAGCAGGTCCATCAGGCGGTCGATCGGCGTCGTCCCGATCGGCGTGATCCGGGAGTCGACGGTGGCGCGCAAGGCGTCCAGCAGTTCGGCGGTCGACGTCCGGTCGGCGAGCCGGACAGCGGTGTCGTGGATCAGGCGATCGAGATTCCCGCGGGCCCGGATCACGTTCACGACGAGCGAGCCGATCGTGACCCGCGTGGCCAGCACGAGATGCGCGACCACATCCCGCACCCGCCAGCCGTCGCACAGCGAGGCAGTATCCCAGGCCGGTTCGGGCAGGTCGCGAAGCATAGCGACGAGGCTCGCGCGTTCCGTGGCGACCGCCTGCCAGATCGTCTCGGCGGTGGTGTGCTGTTCAGTCATGTGGGTACCGTAGGAACTCCACCGAGGTGGAGGTGCCAGCGATTGTGACCGACAGCACACGTCTGACGATCGGCGAACTCGCCACGCGCACAGGCGTCGCGGTCCGCACCATCCGGTTCTATTGCGACGAGGGCCTTCTCGATGTCCAGCGCACCTCGGCCGGCCATCGGGTGTTCGACCCGTCGGCCGCCGAACGACTGATGCTGCTGCGCCGCCTGCGTTCGTTCGGCATCGGCCTGGTCGCGATCGGTGACGTGCTGGCCGGTGCCCGGTCGATCGAAGAGGTGATCGCGGCCGAACGCGCCGCCCTCGATCACGAACTGGACGCGCTGAGCCGCCGCCGATCGCTGCTCCGCGCCGTCGAGCACTGCGCGCCCGACAGCCTGAATCTGCTTGCCGCCGTGACAGATCCACAGGCGGCCCGCGACGCGCTCGGCCGCTTCTGGCGCCGTCAGCTCACCCCGCTGCCCACCGCGGTGATCGACGACTTCATCGACATGAATGTTCCCGAACCCGCCGCCGACGCCCGCCCGGAACACCTCATCGCCTACGCGGAACTCGTTGCCACCGTGACGGATCCGGCGCTCAGCGCAGCCATGTTCGACACCATCCGCCATCGTGGCACCCCCGGCATCCGCGACGAACGCCGCCTGCTCGCCGAGGTGGCCGATGCCTGTCTGTCGGCGGCGCCGCTGGTCGCCGCGGGCCGCGCACCCACGCCCGGCGCCGAACTCGACCACTATGTCGACGCCCACGCCACCGCGCGCGGTCTCGCCGACACCCCCGCCTTCCGGCGGCAACTCCTGGCGGATGCCGAAGGCGCCGACCAGCTCCGGCGATATTGGCGGCTCACCGCGACCCTCACCGGCGAGATGGTGACCTCCGGCGCGGCGCACCTGTGGCTGTTCGACGCGCTCGCCGCCTCGACCCCATGAGAAAGGGGAGGCCGGCGATCCGGCCTCCCCTCGCTCACCGCGACGAACTCACGGCACAACTTCGACGATGTCGCCCGGCTCCAGCCACTCGTAGTGCGCCTTGGCGCCTTCGGGTGTCAGCCGGATGCAGCCGTGGGACTGCTCCTCGGTGGGTCCGATGTGGTAGGCGATGTCACCGTTGAAGAACACCGCGTACTCCATCGGCGCGTTGTGCAGGGTGCTCCAGTGGAACGGCTTCTTGAACGCGACCTTGAAGACGCCGGGCGGGGTCTCGTACCCGGGCCTGCCGTGCGACATCGGACTCGGCCCGAAGGTCACCTTGCCGTTGTCCATCAGCCAGGCGTTGTTGGTGGACAGCTGCAGGCACGCCCGCGCCTTCTCACTGCACGGCGCGACGACCGGTTCCGGCGGGGGAGCCGGAATGATGGCCGGAACACCGGGAACATCGGGACCGCCGGGCCACAGTGGTTCGGCCTGCACCGGCGCCGCGACGGCCGCGCCGGCCACCGCCGCGCACATCGCCGCCTGCACAGCCCAGCGGGGGATACGACTACTACTCACGAAATCTTGCCTCTCTCGCCGCGCCCACCCCTGGCCGTCGTGCGCCCAGAACATGAGCTTTCAACATCGACACAAGCCTCGGAAAACATAGAGGTATCAGAGATCATGAAGTATTGCGATCGTGTTGAGCAAGCCCGCGACGCCGCTGTCGGCGTGGCACTTGACCACTTAGGTAAGCCTGACCTATGCTCATCTCGGCGTATGGATGAGCCGGTGGTCCCGAGGGCTGCGGTCGACCCCCTCATTCCTGCCGCGGCGGGCTCCGTCCCAGTGACGGGGTCCGCCGCTTCGTCTCCCGGGGTGCGGGGCGCCGAACGCGATGGTGTAGACCGGAACGTATGACCGACAACACCCTGTCCCTGGCCGAGATCACCCCGGAGCTGATGACCAAGGCCAGCGAAGGCACCTTCACCGATCTCATCGGATTGCGCTTCACGGAGGTCAGCCCCGACCGGGTGCGCGGCGAATGGGAGGTGCGCCCGCAGCTGCACCAGCCTGCGGGCATCCAGAACGGCGGCGTCTACTGCACCGTCATCGAAACCCTGGCCAGCGTCGGTGCCGGTGTCTGGTTCGGTGAGCGCGGCTCCGTCGTCGGTGTCAACAACAACACCGACTTCCTGCGCGCGGTCCGCGAGGGCATCCTCACCGGCGAGGCCACCCCCATTCATCGCGGCCGCAGCCAGCAGCTATGGGTCGTGGTGATCACCGACGCCGAGGGTCGCGCCGTCGCCCGCGGCCAGGTCCGCCTGCAGAACCTCGCCGCCTGACTCAGTCTTCGGTGGTGATCCGCCACCCGTCGCGGCCGAGGACGTCGACGACCAGTGCCCCGATATTCCAGGCGTCGTCCTCGCCGCGATGGTGGCGGCCTTCCAGCGGCAGCCCCGCGATCCGCAGCGCGCCGGCCATCCCTGGCCGTTTGCGCAACCCGTACGACTCGGCGAACACCTGCTTGGCATTGGTGTGCCGCCGCCCGAACGGATACCGTACCCCCGTCGCCGCACACTGGACCCGGAACTGCTTGCGGTCGTAGTCACCCCAGCTCGCCCACGCCCGCGACCCCGCCGCGAACTCGGTAGCCAGCAGCCGGCAGGCCTGGTCGAACTCCACCCCACCGTCGACCTGCTCCTGCGTCAGCCCGGTCAGCTCCGTACAGAACTCGCTCACCGCGGAACGGGCAGGCCGCACAAGAATCCCGTGCCTGCTCACCCGTGTCCGCGCCGCGAGATCGACCACGGTCAGCCCGATCTCGATGATCTCACTGCTCTGCCCCACGGGCACCGCCCCGGCCCAGCACGTCGCCTCCACATCGACCACATTGAGCAGCCCGGTCCGTTCCTCCATGAACGGCGACGCTAGAGCGCCGATCCCCGCCCATGCCACCGAATTTCGTGCTCGCCTACCGCGGCGATCGGCGCACGGTCGTTTTCATGGCGTGCGGTGCATCGACTACGCGGTACCGGATCGACCTGGTGTCGCCGGACGCATTCGTGTGCTGAGGTGCCATCCGGATCGGTAAACCGAACGGTCGGAGCTCGGGTCGGCTGGACAGGCGGGCGGTCGGCGGGCATGCCAGAATGTCGGACACCTGTCCGCGATCCGTGAGGAGACCCGATGCGCCTGTCGCCGCACGAGCAGGAACGGTTGCTGCTGAGCTATGCGGCCGAACTGGCCCGCCGCAGGCAGGCGCGGGGACTCAAGCTCAATCATCCCGAGGCGGTCGCGTTGATCACCGATCATGTGCTCGAGGGGGCGCGGGACGGGCGGACCGTGGCCGAGTTGATGTCGTCGGGGCGGTCGGTGCTGAGCCGGGACGACGTGATGGAGGGCGTGCCGGAGATGATCCACGACGTGCAGGTCGAGGCGACCTTTCCCGACGGGACCAAGCTGGTCACCGTGCACCACCCGATCGGATAGGCGAGGCCATGATTCCCGGTGAATACCTTTGTGCCGAGGGCACGATCGAGCTGAACGCGGGCGCGGTCCGCATCGAACTCGAGGTCGTCAACACCGGCGACCGGCCGGTGCAGGTGGGCAGCCACGTGCATTTCCCGCAGGCCAACGCGGCACTCGACTTCGACCGCGCGGCCGCGCACGGCCACCGCCTCGACATCCCCGCGGGCACCGCCGTTCGGTTCGAACCCGGCCTGCCGCAGCGTGTTTCGCTCGTCCCGCTCGGCGGCACCCGCGAGGTGTACGGGATCAGCGCCAACCCGCCGGGGCGCCTCGATGCGTGACCACACGACCCCTTCGGGAGAGATTCGATGACCGCACTGAGCCGCGCCCGCTACGCCGAACTGTTCGGGCCCACCACCGGCGACCGTCTCCGGCTCGCCGACACCGACCTGATCATCGAGATCACCGAAGACCGCAGCGGCGGACCGGGACTCGCCGGTGACGAAGCCGTGTTCGGTGGCGGCAAGGTGCTGCGCGAATCGATGGGTCAGTCGCGGGCCACCCGCGCCGACGGCGCACCCGACACCGTCATCACCGGCGTCGTGATCATCGACTACTGGGGCATCATCAAGGCCGATGTCGGCATCCGCGACGGCCGAATCTGCGGCATCGGCAAAGCGGGCAACCCCGACACCATGTCGGGCGTGCACCCGGCCCTCGTCGTCGGCCCGTCGACGGAGATCATCGCGGGCAACGGCCGCATCCTCACCGCGGGCGCCATCGACTGTCACGTGCACTTCATCTGCCCGCAGTTGATGGACGAGGCGCTCGGCGGCGGCATCACCACGCTCATCGGCGGCGGCACCGGCCCGGCCGAGGGCTCCAAGGCCACCACCGTCACCCCCGGTTCCTGGCATCTGGCGCGGATGCTGGAATCCCTCGATCACTGGCCGATGAACATCGTGCTGCTCGGCAAGGGCAACACGGTCAGCCAGGAATCCATGTGGGAGCAGTTGCGCGCAGGCGCTTCGGGTTTCAAGCTGCACGAGGATTGGGGTTCCACACCCGCCGCGATCGACGCGTGCCTCACCGTGGCCGACGCGGCGGGCGTGCAGGTGGCCCTGCACTCGGACACGCTGAACGAGGCCGGGTTCGTCGAGGACACCGTCGCCGCCATCGCCGGTCGCGGCATCCACGCCTATCACACCGAGGGCGCCGGCGGCGGGCACGCACCCGACATCATCACCGTCGCTTCGCATCTCAACGTGCTGCCCAGCTCCACCAACCCCACCCGGCCGCACACGATCAACACCCTCGACGAGCACCTCGACATGCTCATGGTCTGTCACCACCTGAGCCCGTCGATCCCCGAGGACCTGGCCTTCGCCGAATCGCGGATCCGCCCGTCCACCATCGCCGCCGAAGACCTGCTGCACGACCTGGGCGCCATCTCCATGATCGGCTCCGACTCCCAGGCCATGGGCCGCATCGGCGAGGTGGTCCTGCGCACCTGGCAAACCGCGCACGTGATGAAACGCCGCCGCGGCGCCCTGCCCGGTGACGGCGCGGCCGACAACGCCCGCGTGCGGCGCTATATCGCCAAATACACCATCTGCCCGGCGGTGTCGCACGGCCTCGACGCCGAGATCGGCTCGGTGGAGGTCGGCAAAATGGCCGACCTGGTGCTGTGGGAGCCCGCGTTCTTCGGTGTCCGCCCGCACGCGGTCCTCAAGGGCGGCATGATCGCCTGGGCCGCGATGGGTGACGCCAACGCGTCCATCCCCACCCCGCAGCCCGTGCTGCCGCGCCCCATGTTCGGCGCCGCGGCCCCCGCCGCCGCGGCCACGTCATTGCACTTCGTCTCCGAGCAGGCCATCGACGACGGCCTCGCGAACCGGCTGGATGTGCGCCGAAAGCTGGTGCCGGTCAAGAACGTTCGCAAGGTCACCAAGGCCGACATGCCGCTCAACGACGCCATGCCGCACATCGAGGTCGACCCCGACACCTTCACCGTCCGCGTCGACGGCGAGGTGTGGGCCGAGCAACCGGCCACCGAACTGCCGATGGCCCAGCGCTACTTCCTGTTCTGACGACGAAACCCGCCGACCACGGTGTCGGCGGGGTTTCGCGTGCGGCGCTCAGTCGAACGAGCAGCCGCCGACCGGCTTGTCCGCAAGCCGGTCGAGCAGGTAGGTCACCGCGTTGTCGGGACCGAAGCCGTCGATCAGTTCCGGACCGAAGTGGTTCGGAATGGTCGTGCCGGGCAGGATCGGCGGCAGCTCGTTGGTGCGGAAGGTGACCGTGGCGCCCTGACCGCACCAGTCCTCGGCCAGGCGGCGGGCCTGCCCGTAGGGAACGGTGTCGTCGTTGCGGCCGCTGGTGATGAGGACCGGGGTGGCCGGCTTCGAGCTGCCGATGCGCAGTTCCGCCAGCACCGGCGCCGCTTCGGGAATCTCGGCGAGATGCTCGGTGAGCGAACGCCCGTCGACCGTCAGCGAATTCGTCTTCAGGAACGGGTGATAGGTGATCAGGTCGGCGACGCACGATTCGCTCAGCGTCGCGAGCATGGCGCGGCCTTCGGGGCTGATCACCCGGTCCACCGCCTGGTGGAGTTCGGGGTAGCGGGCGAGCATGCCGTTGACCGCGAACCCGATCGCGCCGCCGATCAGCGCGCCGTCGATGCGTTCCAGGATCGCCGAGAGGTCGGCGACCGGACCGCCGGCCCAGGTGCCCTTCAGGTTCAGCTCCGGCGCGTACTCGGGCTGCATCTCCGCGGCCGCCGCGGTGGCGCCACCGCCCTGCGAGTAACCCCACAGGACCAGGGGAGTCTCGGGTCCGACACCGCCGAGCGCATTGGCGGCGCGCGCGCCGTCGAGGATCGCGTGGCCGCTTTCGAACCGGTTGGCGTAGGTGTGGATTCCCGGCGTGCCGAGCCCGATGTAGTCGGTGATCAGCACCCGCGCGCCGAGCGCGGTCCACACGGCCGAGGACGGCAGCTCCTGATTCGCCGACAAACCGAGGGGATCGGCGGTCACCGAGACGCCCGTGGAGAACGCCACCGACATCGCGCACCGGTCCGCCTGACCCGAGGTTCCGGGCCCGATGACCACGGTCGGCCGCGGCCCGGCGCCCTGCCAGGGATTCTTCGGTTCGATGTAGGTGCCGCTCACCGCGACGGGGGAGCCGTCCTGCAGCCGCGAGGTGTACATGACGTGCTGGGCCTGCGTCGGCCAGCCCGCCGCGGTCGGCGGCGTCGCGAGAATCGTCATCGGCTGCGTCTTCACGATCGCACCCGGCGTCTCCGGAATCGCCGCGGGCGGTGTGTAGAAGGCGTTCATCGGCTCCGCGGCCGCCGGCAAGGCGCCTGCTCCGTGACCCGCTACTGCCGCCAGACACGCCACCGCCGTCAGCGCCGCCCGGCGCGCCAGCGATCGTGATTGCCGCATATCACTCCCATCGATGCCACCTCCGCGCCGTCGCGGACGTGTTCTGAGCCGCAGCGGAGGTAGATCATGACCCAGGTCACGGCGCAGCGGCGTACCGGACGGTAACACGGTTACCGAACGCGGGAAAGACCGGGTCGGCTCTCGGCCGCAACGGGCGGGCACCCCCGCGACAATCGGGAGGTCGGCACCGCGAAACAGCGGCCCGATGGTGGCAGACTGACGCCCATGATGGACAACGACTGGGCAAGTGTCGACCGCTATCTCGTGGACGCGCTCATCGGGGACGACGGCGCTCCGGCGCTCGCCGCCAACGCCGACGCGGGCCTGCCCGCGATCGATGTCTCCCCGCCGCAGGGCAAGTTCCTGCATCTGCTCGCCCGCAGCGCCGGTGCGCGGCGCGTGCTCGAGATCGGCACGCTCGGCGGATACAGCACCGAATGGCTGGCGCGTGCGGTCGGGGACGAAGGCACCGTGGTGACCCTCGAATTCGAGCCGCGCCACGCCAAGGTCGCCAGGGAGAACCTGGACCGGGCAGGCGTCGGTGCGCGCGTGGACATCCGGGTCGGGGCGGCGCTGGACACCCTGCCGGAGGTCGCCGAGGACGCGGCCGCACCGTTCGACCTGGTCTTCATCGACGCCGACAAGGTCAACAACGCCAACTACGTGCAGTGGGCGCTGCGGCTGACCCGTCCGGGGTCGGTGATCATCGTCGACAATGTCGTGCGCGGCGGCGCGGTGGCCGACGAGCACTCCGAGGATCCGAACGTGCGCGCGAGCCGCGAACTCGTCGAGTTGCTGGCCGCCGAGCCGAGCCTGGACGCGACGGTCCTCCAGACGGTCGGCGCCAAGGGCTGGGACGGATTCGCCTACGCGGTCGTCAACGGGCCCACTTCCTGAAGTCGGCCGGGTGACGGCCGAGGCGGTAGAGTGGGGAGTTCCGCTGACCGGGGATCGACGGCGCGCCGCATCGGCCACGCCGCACCCGGGACGGGTTCACCCACCGGCAACGCGCGCGGCGACTACTGGGCGATCGGTATTCATCACCGGTTATCCGCCCTCGATAGCGTGGTGGTACTCGGAAGGAGCCCGGCGTCATGGAATTCCGACACCTCATTTCGTTCATCACCATCGCCGAAGAGTTGCATTTCGGTCGCGCAGCGCAGCGCCTTCACCTGACCCAGCCAAGTCTCAGTGCCCAGCTACAGAAGCTGGAGAAGTCACTCGGCGTCCAACTGGTCGCCCGCAACTCCCATGAGGTGCGGCTGACCCCGGCGGGGCGGGAGTTCGAACTCCAGGCCCGCCAGATCGTCGCCCAGCTCGACCGCGCCGCCCAGGCGGCCAAGGCGACCGCCGAAGGTCGCGCGGGCAGTCTGAACATCGGATACAACCTGCCGGCCAGCAGACACGTGCTGCCGGAGGCGCTCACCAGAATGACCGAGCGACATCCCGACATCGTCGTCTCGTTGTGGGAGAAGCGGACCGGGCCACAGCTGGCCGGCCTCGCCGACGGCTCACTCGATCTGGCCCTTGTCTACGGTCACCCCAGCACCGCGGACTTCCGGTATCGCCGTCTGCTGCACCGGGTTCCGCTGGTCGCCGTCGTCGGGAGACGACATCGGTGGGCGGACCGGCCAGGTGTGCCGTTCGCCGAGCTACAGAACCAGGACTGTGTGTTGTTCGCGCGGGAACAGTGTCCCGCGATGTACGACACGATCCTGCGCTCGGCGGCCGAGACCAGGATCTCGCTCAATGTCACGCATTCGGCCGACGACCCCGGCGCCACCGCGCATATGGTCTCGGTTCGCCCGCTCGTCGGGTTCGCCTCGCTCCCGCGGGCGATTTCGATGGGAATGGGTGTGCCGGGCAGTAGTTCGGTGGCGGTGAAATTGTTCGATCCGGTGCCGACACTGGATTTGCACGCGGTGTGGCGTGCCGACGAACCGAATCCCGCCGTGTCGCTGTTCCTGGAATGCATCGAATCGGCACAGATAGATGATGTCCGGGCATTGTCGGCCTGAAGCCGTCGATAGGACATGACTGTCGCGCGGTAGGAACAGCGATGGCGGCGGCGACGGGAATGGTTGCCGCCGTGAAGAATTCAATTCGTGAACACAGTGTCTGTCACCGCGAACGGATTCGTTCCATCCGATACCTCCAGTCTGTACGCGATAGTTTCCGAAGCGGCGCGGCGTGACCCGGCGCGTCATTCCCTGTGCGCCGCCGACGGAACCCAGCTGACCACCGGCGAACTCGACACCCGGGTCCGCGCGCTCGCCTCGGCACTGCTCGACCGATCGGTCGCCGCGGGTGATCGCGTGGCCGTGCTCGGCCGCACGAGCCTGGAATGGGCACTGCTCGACTGTGCGGCGCTGGCCGTCGGCGCGGTGATCGTGCCGGTGTACCCGACCTCCTCGCCCGCGCAGATCGAACACATCCTGCGCGACAGCGGCAGCGGCTTCTTCGCGGCCGAAACCGCCGACGACGCGGCTCGTCTGGTCGCGGCGGGCGCGGCCGAGGGTGCGGTGTGGTCCTTCGACGACCTCGCCGCATGGTCGACGGGCCAGGAGCACCCCGAGCTCGACGCGCGGATCGCGGCGGTGCGGGCCGGCGATCTGGCGATGATCGTCTACACCAGCGGCACCACCGGTCTGGCCAAGGGCTGCATGATCAGCCACCGCAACATGTACGTCACGGCTGCGAACACCTCCCGGCAGACCGGCGATCTGTTCGACGGCACCACGGTGCTGGCGCTACCGCTCTCGCACGTGTTCGGCCAGACGATCCTGTTCGCCTGCCTCTACGGTGGCAGCCGCACCCACCTGCTGCCCGGCGTTCCCGACCTGGTGCCCGCGCTGGCCCGGTTACGTCCCACCTTCCTGGCGCTGATTCCCTACGCGCTGGAGAAGATTCGCAAGCACACGCGCGCGCTGCTCACCGGGGAGCAGGAGGCGGAGGCGGTCGAGCGCGGCCTCACGCTGCTGGCCGAGGGCGTGTCGCCCACCGCGGGCCACGACGCCGTGTCCGCCGCGTTCGGCGGTCGGCTGCGCTACGTGATCTCCGGCGGCGCGTCCCTCGACGACACCACGGCGGGCTTCTACGCCGGCTTCGGCGTGGTGATCCTGAACTGCTACGGCCTCACCGAGGCGGCCACCGCGGTCACCGTGAGCGCGCCGGCCACCAACCGGCTCGGCACCGTCGGCCGCCCGATCCCCGGCACCGAGGTCGGCATCGGCGCCGACGGTGAAGTGCTGGTTCGCGGCCCGCACGTCTCGCCGGGCTACTGGGGCGCGGCCGCCGACCAGCGGCCCGTCGACGACGAGGGCTGGCTGCACACCGGTGACATCGGCGAACTCGACGACGGCCACCTGCGGATCACCGGGCGCAAGAAGGAGATCCTGGTGACCTCCGGTGGCAAGAACGTCGCGCCGACGCCGCTCGAGGACCGGGTCCGGCTGCATCCACTGGTCAGCAACTGCATGGTGGTCGGTGACGGGCGCCCGTTCGTGACCGCGCTGATCACCCTCGACGCCGACCGCGCGGCGAAGTGGCGCATCGACCATCCCGACGACGACCCGGCCACCGAGATCCAGGCCGCCGTCGACGACGCCAATTCGCTGGTGTCGCGGCCGGAATCCATTCGCGCATTCCGTGTCGTCGACGGCGATTTCACCGTCGACGCCGGGCTGCTCACGTCGTCCCTGAAATTGCGCAGGGCCGCGATCGCCGACACCTATTCCGCGGAAATAGATCAGCTGTACGTGTCGCGCGGGTAACGCGGCGCGAAATTCCACCCACGGTCTCGCCGACGATAGCCGGGACCGATCGGCCGATGAATTGCGGTGGCCCGCCGTGGTTTCCGCAATACACCGGCGACAGACTCGAAATCGGAATTCGACCACCGAAAGTGATCACATCATGTATGACGTCATCGTCGTCGGAACCCGGGTCGCGGGTTCGCCTCTGGCCATGCTGCTGGCCCGTCAGGGTTACCGGGTGCTCGCCGTGGATCGCGCGACCTTTCCCAGCGACACCCCGTCCACGCACTACATCCACCAGGCCGGCCTCGGCTTTCTGAAGTCCTGGGGTCTGCTCGACGCCGTGGTGGCCACCGGCTGCCCGCCGATCCGCCACCTCAACTTCACCTACACCGACATCGAGATCCCCGGCATGGCCGATCCGTCGGCCGACGGCATCGACGCCGTGTACTGCCCGCGCCGCACCGTGCTCGACAAGATCCTGGTCGACGCGGCGGGGGAGTCCGGCGCTGAGGTCATCGAGGGCTTCACCGTCACCGGCCTGCTGCGCGACGGCGACCGGGTCGCCGGTATCCGCGGCCGCGTCGGCGAGGGCCCCGAGCAGGAGTTCCGCGCGAAAATGGTTGTCGGCGCGGACGGTTCGAACTCGGTCGTCGCCAAGGAGGTCGGTGCGGCCACCTACGAGGGCTCGGCCGCGGCCTGCTTCATCTACTACTCGTACTACGAGGGCGTCGACTGGGGCATGCACCACCGCACCGGTTTCGGTGAGCAGCAGTTCGCCTCCTGGCCCACCAACGACGGCCTTGCCCTGGTCGCGGTCATGCGCAAGCGCGACCGGTTCCGCGACTTCCGCACCGATCCCGATGCCGGCGTGCAGGAGATCGTCGACCAGATCGACCCGGAAATCGGTGCGCGCCTGCGGGATACCGGCAAGCGCGTCGAGCCGTTCCGGCCGATGCTGTACCCGGACAACTACCGCCGCCAGTCCTTCGGTCCCGGCTGGGCCCTGGTCGGCGACGCCGGCTACCACAAGGACCCGTTCACCGGCTGGGGCATCACCGACGCCTTCAAGTACAGCCAGCTGCTGGCCGATCTGGTGCACGAAAGCCTCTCGGGCGCGCGTCCGTTCGAGGAGACCATGCCGGAGTACCAGCGCGAGCGCGACGCGCAGAGCGCCAGCACCTACGAGCTGACCCAGTCCATCTCCGAGCTCACGCTGACTCCGTACTACGACTCGGTGTTCCGCGCGGCGAGCCTGAGCCCGCATTACTCCAAGAAGTTCTTCGGACTGATCGCGGGCCTGTATCCGCCGGACAAGTTCTTCGGTGAGGCCGAGCTGAGCGCGCTCTACGAAGAGGTGAACTTCCCCGTCGCCGACCGGCACGTGGTGAATACCGCGGCGGTCTCGGCGTGAACGGTCAGCGCCCGGAGGCGGTAGCGCAGCGTCACCACGCAGGGCGCCCGGGCACGCCGCAGGAGGTGGCAGCGTGATCGCGGCCGGCCTGACGGCGCTCGGAGACAGCTTCGTGGAGGGCCGTGGCGACCCCGCCGCGGCGGGTGGCTACCGGGGCTGGGTCTCGCGCCTGGGCGGTCAGCTGGGGTTGCGGCCCACCACGATTCGCAACTTCGGCACCCACGGCGCCACGACCGGCGATGTCGTCGCGAGCCAGCTCGCGGACGCGACCTCGTCGGCCCGGGCCGGCCTCTACGGTGTGGTTGTCGGCGTGAACGACCTGGTCAGCGCGTACGACGCGGATCGTTTCGCCGACAACCTGCACACCATCTTCTCGACCCTGCGGGCCAGGGAAGCCACCGTGTTCACCGCGAGCTACCCCGACATCCCCGCCCGCCTGCCCGTGCCGGACGGTTTCCGCGCCCTGCTGCGTGAGCGTTTCGCCACCGCCAACGACGTCCTTGCCCGGGTCACCGACGACACCGGCACCCTGCTGCTCGATATCGCCGCCCGGCCCGAATGGGCCAGGCCTGAGGTGTGGACCGCCGACGGTCTGCATCCGAGTCCGGTAGGCCACCGCCTGTTCGCCGCCACCGCGGCCGAACTGATCGCCTCGGCCACCGCCACCACCGTCGCCGCCTGAGAGGAACCTTCCGTGACAGACGAACGACGCCTGGCACGCGACCCGATCGCCATCGTCGGGATGTCGGGTCTGCTGCCCAAGGCACACACCCACCGCGAGTACTGGCAGAACATCATCGACGGCGTCGACTGCACCTCCGAGGTGCCCGCGTCGCGCTGGAGCCTGAACGACTACTACGACGCCGATCGCTCGGTGCCGGACAAGACCTATTCGCGCCGTGGGGCATTCCTGCCCGACGTCGAGTTCGATCCGCTGGAGTTCGGCCTGCCGCCGAACCAGCTCGAGGTCACCAGCACCATGCAGACCCTGAGCCTCGGGGTCGCCCGTGACCTGCTCGCCGATGCCGGCGCGACCGGCTCGGAATGGTACGACCCGGCGCGCACCGGCGTGGTGCTCGGTACCACCGGCCCGGTGCCGCTGATGCATCCGCTGGCCGCGCGTCTGTCCACCCCGGTGCTCGAGGAGGCGGCCCGCTCGGTCGGCCTGTCCGACGGTGATGTCAAGGAGATCTCGCGCCGCTTCGTCGCCGCGTTCGCGCCGTGGGAGGAGAACTCCTTCCCCGGTCTGCTCGCCAATGTGGTGGCGGGCCGCGTCGCCAACCGGCTCGGGCTCGGCGGCATCAACTGCACCGTCGACGCGGCGTGCGCGGCCTCGCTGGCCGCCATCCGCACCGCGATCGCCGAACTGCAGGACGGCCGCGCCGACATGATGATCACCGGTGGCGTCGACACCGAGAACTCGATCTTCATCTACCTGTGCTTCAGCAAGGTCGGCGCGCTCTCGCCGACCGGCCGGATCAGCCCGTTCTCCGCCGAAGCCGACGGCACCCTGCTGGGTGAGGGCATCACGATGCTGGCGCTGCGCAGGCTGGCCGACGCCCGGCGCGACGGCAACCGCATCTACGCGGTCATCCGTGGGCTCGGCTCCTCCAGTGACGGCCGCTCCAAGAGCATCTACGCGCCGCGCGCCGAGGGACAGCGCGTCGCCTTGGATCGCGCCTACGCCGACGCCGAGTGCTCGCCCGCCGATGTCGAGCTGATCGAGGCGCACGCCACCGGCACCGCGGTCGGCGACAAGACCGAACTGACCGCACTGAAAGGCCTGCTGGCCGAGGCGAGTTCGGAGACCGGGTTTGCCGCGCTGGGCAGTGTGAAGTCGCAGATCGGGCACACCAAGGGCGCCGCGGGCACCGCGGGCGTGATGAAACTCGCGTTCGCCCTGCACCAGAAGATCCTGCCGTCGACGATCAATGTCGACGCGCCCAACAACGAGATCGACGCCACGCGGACACCGTTCTACGTCAACACCAGGACCCGGCCGTGGGTGCGCGACCCGCAGCGCCCTGTGCGCCGCGCGGCCGCGTCGGCAATGGGCTTCGGCGGCACCAACTTCCACCTCGTGCTCGAGGAAGCCGACGGGGAGCGCGGGCCGGTGCTGCATCGGGTGCCCCGCGCCCATCTGTGGCACGCGCCGGACGTGGCGGGCCTGATCGACGTGGTCCGCAGCACGCCGGGCACCGACGGCGGCGACATTCCCGCCGATCATGCCCGCATCGGCTTCGTCTCCGTCGACGCCGACACCGCCGCCGATCTGCGCGCGCTGGCCGTCGACGAGATGGTGCGCAATCCCGAAGCGGCACAGTGGGATCACCCTGAAGGCGTCTACTTCCGCGCCGCGGCGCTGCCGGAGGCGAAGGTCGGTGTGCTGTTCGCCGGCCAGGGCAGCCAGTACGTGGACATGGGTCTGGATGCGGCGCTGAACAACCCGCCGGTCGGCGCGGCCTTCGACGCCGCCAACGCCGCGTTCGCCGGCGCCGGGCAGCGGCTGGGCGCGGTCGTCTTCCCGCCCCCCGCGTTCACCGAGCAGGCCCGCGCCGAGCAGGAATCCGCCCTGCGCCGTACCGAATTCGCGCAGCCCGCGATCGGCGCGCTCGCGGTCGGACAGTTCCGGGTGCTCACCGAGTTCGGCCTGCGCGCGCACGGCTACCTCGGCCACAGCTTCGGCGAGCTGACCGCCCTGTGGGCGTCGGGTGCGCTGAGCACCGAGGACTTCTTCGCCCTCGCCCGGGCTCGCGGGGAGGCCATGACGGTGGCCGACGATGTGGAGGCGGGCTCGATGGTGGCCGTCAACGCGCCGCGCGAGGACGTCGCCGAGGCGCTGGCCGATCTCGACGACGTGTGGATCTGCAATCACAACGCCCCCGACCAGATCGTCGTCGGCGGCGGACCGGAGGGCATCGCCGCCTTCACCGCGCGCAGCACCGGAAAAGGCTGGGCCACCCGCGATCTGCCCGTGGCAGCGGCTTTCCACACCCCCTATGTCGCGCACGCGGTGACCGAATTCGGCGCCGCCGTCGACGAGGTCGACATCACCGAGCCCGACGCACCGGTCTACGCCGATACCGCGGGAGCGTCCTACGGCGCCGATGTCGCGGCCAACCGGGCCACGCTCACGGCCCAGCTGAGCAAGCCGGTGGAATTCGTCGACGCGCTGCGGGCCATGCACGCCGACGGATGCACCGTCTTCGTCGAATGCGGTCCCAAGCAGGTGCTCACCTCACTGGTGCGGCGCACCCTCGGCGACGACGTGATCGCCTTCGCCACCGACTCCGGCCCCATCGGCAACGGTGACGTGGCGCTCAAGCGCGCCGCGGTGCGCCTGGCCGTCCTCGGTGTCGAGATCGCGGGAATCAACCGTTATGCCGCGCCCGAACCCCACCAGGCCGTCCCGGCCGCGAACCGGATGACGGTGACCCTGTCGGCGCCGGAATACGTGCCCGACAGTCGCCGTACCGCCTACACCGAAGCGCTGGCCGGCGACTACCGCGTCCAGCTCGCCGCGCCCGCGGCGGCCGTCGAACCCGCAGCCGTCGTCGCCGCGGTCCCCGCATCAACAGCCGCGCCGCACTCGTTCGCGGCGCCCCAACCGGTGGTAGCCCCGCCCGTGGAGGAACAGCTCGTGACCATCCCCGCCCCCGGCTCGTCCGAGTACCGGACGAGCGACTCGCTCGACACCGCTCTGGTGCAGCACCTCGACACCCACCGGCAGTACCTGGACGGCCAGCTCGACCTGGCCCGTGGCCTGGCGGGTGCGCTGAGCAGCGGCAGGCTCGACGAGAACACCCTGCGCGCCATCGAAGCGGTGAAGGACCACGGCATCGCGATCAGCGAAAGCCACTCGCGGGCAAGCGATGTGCTCGCTCAGCTGGCCGAGCTCGAGGGCGGCGCACCGGTGACCGGCACCCGCACCCGCACCGTGACCGCTACCCGGCAGGCCCCGCGGGCGATCACCGCCGCGCCCGCCGTGCCCGCGATCGCCGCACCGGCGCCTGCGCCGGAGCCCGCGCCCACCAACGGGCAGGCCACCCCGGTCGCTCCCGCGGCGAATGGTGCTGCCCCCGTGGCAGTTCCGGCGACCGCTCAGCCCGCTGTCGCGGCCCCGCAGGCCGCTCCGGCGGAGCAGGCTGCCACCGCACCGCAGGCAGTCACTTCCGGCGCGGCGGCCGACGGCGCGGTCACCGGCGATGCGATCCGCGCCGCGCTGCGGGAGGTCGTGGCCGACAAGACCGGCTACCCGGTCGAGATGGTCGACCCGACCATGGACCTGGAAGCCGACCTCGGCGTCGACTCGATCAAGCGCGTGCAGGTCATCGGCGCACTGCAGGAACGCTTCCCGTCGCTACCCAGCCTGGGTCCCGAGCAGCTGGGCACCCTGCGCACGCTGGACCAGATCGCGGACCTGCTCGCCGAGGCGGACAGTGCCACCGCCGCACCTGCCACCGCTGCCACCGTCGCAGCCGCACCCACCACCGCCGAGGCCGCCCCGGCCGACGGCGCCGCGACCGCCGACACCCTGCGCCAGGCGCTGCGGGAAGTAGTCGCCGACAAAACCGGCTACCCGGTCGAGATGGTCGATCCGACAATGGATCTGGAAGCGGATCTCGGCGTGGACTCGATCAAGCGGGTCCAGGTGATCGGCGCACTGCAGGAACGGTTCCCGAACCTGCCCAGTCTCGGACCCGAGCAGCTCGGCACCCTGCGATCACTGGATCAGATCGTGGCCGAGCTGGCCGGGGGTGATGTCCACCCAAAAGCTGAGGCCGCGGCCGAAACGCCGCGGCACGTCGTCGAACTCGTCGAGCTCGCGCCGATCGACCTGGCGGTCGATCCGTATCGCCTGGCCGGCCGCGCGCTGGTGGTCTGCCTCGATCCCTCGGCCGAGACCGATGCCGAGGCGATCGAGGAGACCCTGCGCGAACGCAGCTGGACGGTGCAGCGGCTAGGTCCGGCCGAGGCCGTGTCCGGCTCCGCGGACATGTGTGTGGTCGTGGCGGGTGTCGCGTCGGAATGGGACCAGGCCGAGCGCATCCTGACCGAGGCGATCCTGCTCACCGGCCGGGTGGTGCCCGCCCTGCGCGGCGCGACCGACCGCGCCGGCTTCGTCACCGTCACCCGGCTCGACGGGCACCTGGGTCTGCTCGGTGACGCCGATCCGGTGCCTGCCCTGCTCGGCGGCCTCGGTGGCCTGGTGAAGACCCTGGCCGCCGAGGAGCCGGCACTGTTCTGCCGTGCCCTCGACATCGCCCCGGCGGCGACGCCGGGGCGGGTGGCGCAGATCGTGCTCGAAGAGCTGTGCGATGCGGCCGTCGACACCGTCGAGGTCGGCATCGACGGATCGGGACAGCGGCGCACCCCGGTGCCCAGCAGGCACGGCGACGCCGTCACCACCGAGACCGTCAGCGCGGGAACGACCCTCGCACCGACCGTGCTGACCGAGGACGACGTGCTGCTGGTGACCGGCGGCGCCAGGGGCGTCACCGCCACCTGCGTGCTCGCCCTCGCCGAACACAGCCCGGCACGATTCGTCCTGCTCGGACGAACCCAGCTCACCGACGAACCGGACTGGGCAGTCGGCATCGCCGACAGCGAGCTCAAGCCGGCGGCGGTGCGCGCACTGGCCGGGACCGGGGTGAAGCCGAAGGACATCGACCGGGCGTGCGGCGAGATCCGCGCGGTCCGCGAAATCCGTTCCACCCTCGCCACTCTCGGCGATCGTGCCGACTATCTGGCCGTCGACGCCACCGACGCGGACGCGCTCGCCGAGGCGATCGCACCGTGGTGCGAGACCATCACCGGTGTCGTGCACGGCGCGGGTGTGCTGGCCGACTCGCTGATCCCGGACAAGACCGCGGACTCGGTCGGGCGGGTTCTCCGCCCCAAGCTCGGCGGTCTGGCCGCCGTCCTGGCCGCGGTGGCGCAGCCCAAGGACCTGGTGCTGTTCACCTCGGTGGCCGGGCTGTTCGGCAACACCGGGCAGGCCGACTACGCCGCCGCGAACGAGGCCCTGTGCCGGTTCGCGGTGAGCTGGCGGCGCAGGCACCCCGGTCATCGGGTCACCGCACTGGACTGGGGCGCCTGGGACGGCGGCATGGTGACGGCCGAACTGCGCGAGCACTTCCGGGACCGCGGCATTCCGCTGCTGGCCCCCGCCGCGGGCGCTGCCGCGTTCACGACGCAGTTCACCGAGCACCGCCGACCGGAACCGGTGCTGCTGGTGGGCGCCGCGACCGCACTGTCGACGGGCGAACGTCCCGCCGCCCGGGTGCGCGCCCGGCGCGATGTCACCGGCCTGGTCGACGAACCCGTGATCGCCGCGCACCGGATCGGCGAGCACATCGTGCTGCCCGCCACCTTCGGTCTGGGCGCGATGATCAATCTCGCGGAGCGAACCCGTCCGGGCCGCACCGTGATCGGGGTTCGCGACTATCAGGTGCTCAAGGGGCTCGTCTTCGATCACCCGGTCACCGCGCTGGAGATCGAGCTCGAACCCGTCGCCGACATCGACGGACAGACCGCGCTGCGCGCCACCGTGTTCGGTGACAAGGCGGCGCATTTCCGGGCGACCCTGTTGCTCGCCGGCGGCCCCGAGGAGGCAGGCACGCGGTCGATCGTGGCCGGTCCGGGAACCGGCGCCGAGCGGATCTACACCGACGCCATCCAGTTCCACGGACCCGCGTTGCAGGGCCTGCGCACCATCCGGTCCGAGAGCGACAGCGCGATCGTCCTGGAGTGCTTCCTGCCCACCGGCCCGGTCGCCGACGGCGCCTACGCGGGCCTGCTGCACGATCCGGTCGCCGCCGACCTGATCCTGCAGGGTCCGCCGGTCCTCGGCCACCGCCTGCTCGGCGCGGCCTGCCTGCCCCTGGGTGTGGGCCGCATCGACTACCACCACCCGCTGCCGACCAGCGAACCGTTCGTCGTGGTGGTCGACAACCCGCGCGCCGGGCGGCTCGAAGCCCGCATCGACGCGACCGCACTGGCCACCGACGGCACAGTGCTGCAGCACTTCTCGGACGTCACCGTCCTCACGACGCCCGATCTGACGGAGAAGTTCCAGACCTCGGTGAGGGAGTGGACCCGATGACAGTCCTCGAATTCGACGGCATCGCCTTCGACCCGGTCGGTGCGGCCCCCGTACGGACCCCGACGCAGGCCGAGCCGTCCACAACGTCCACCGCACAGGCGCCGGAGCCTGCGCCCACCACCAAGGTTGCGCTGTACTCCGCTGCAGCAGTAATGGATTCGATGCCGAGCCCGATCGCCGAACTGCGCACCGGAGTGGTCACCGCGCACCGCGCCGCCCTCACCGCACAGGTCGCCATGCAGCGCGCTCTGTGGGCACGGGCGACTGGTCCGTCGACGACCGCATACGACGCTGCCCCAGGTCGCGTCACCGGGATCGCGGCGCGGGAAGGCGCGTTCAAGCCCTTGGCGCGAACCGGCCGCACCCATCTCGACCGGGCGGCGCTGACGCTGCTGGCCGAGGGCGCGGTCACGGAGGTCTTCGGGCCCGCCTATCGGCGCGACGGGGTCGAGGTGGCGGTCCGCCTGGCCGCCGGAGAACCGTTGGTGCTCACCGAGATCGAGCTGATCGAGCTCTACGGCGGCACTGGTGACGGCCGCGTGGTCGCTCGCTACGAGGGCACTCCCGGTGCGGCCGCCCGGCAGGCAGCCGAGGTCTTCGCGCTGTTCACCGGCATGCACCTGTGCCTGTCGGGCAGCACGCTGACCGGCGCAACCGCGGCCTCCCCGGTCGTGACCGGTTCCGCCGCTGCCGCCACCGGGGCGGCCGAGGGCGCCCTGGAGCTCGTCGTCACCGGCCTGGATCTCGTTCCCCGCCCGCATGTCACCGGCACCGTGAGCTTCGCCGGCGGTGAGCCGAGCGTGGGCGTCGAGGTCACGGTCACCGAACCGGCCGGCTCGGGCGTCGGCCCCGGCCGAGCGGTACCGAGCTTGCTGCTCAACGAGTTCCACATGACCCACCTGGCCCGCGGCGACCAGGCGATCGCGATGGGCCCGGAGTTCGCGGAGTACACCGGCGTCCGCGCGACGCGCCTGCCCACCGGTGGTCTGCTCCTGGTCGACCGCGTCCGCGACTTCGACGGTGCGCGCGGCGCGCTCGACGCCGCTTCCTACACCACCGAATACGACTCGCCCGCCGATTCCTGGTACTACGCCGACACGGCGAACGAATCCATGCCGCACTTCGTGTACATGGAGACCTCGCTGCAGGCGGCGCTGCTCATGGGCTACTACGCCGGACCGACCCTGACCCAGCCCGGCACCACCCTGAGCCTGCGCAACCTGGGTGGCACGGCCACGGTGCTGAAACAGGTCGACCTGCGTGACCGCACGATCGAGCAGTCCTCGCGCATGCTGTCGACGACGATCCTGCCTGGATCCTCGCTGCAGACCTTCGACTACACCCTCCGCGTCGACGGCGAACCGTTCTACACCGGCGAAACCATGTTCGGCTACTTCAGCGACGAGGCACTGGCCAACCAGACCGGCCTCGACGCAGGCCGACCCGCCCCCTCCTGGCTGGCCGAGAACCCGCAGGCACCGGTCCGCTCGATCGACGTGGCGGCCCGCCGCGCCGACCCGGCCGCACCACTGTGCGCGCGCCGCACCCTCACCCTCATCGACCGGGTCGATGTGGTCGACGGCGGCGGGAAACACGGTGCGGGATACCTGCATTCGCTGCGCGCCATCGACCCCGACGACTGGTTCTTCACCCGGCACTTCCACCTCGACCCGGTCATCCCCGGCTCGCTCGGCGTCGAATCGGTGATCCACGCAGTGCAGGAATGGCTCGTCGACGGCGGCCACACGGCAGGCATGACCGATCCGGTGTTCCGCATCCCGGCGGACATCCCGTTCAGCTGGCGCTACCGCGGCCAGTTCCTGCCCACCGACGGCACCGTCGAACTCGAGGCGCACATCAAGGAGCTGCGCCGCGGCCCGCACGGCGTGATCGCGGTGGTCGACGGCTCACTGTGGAAACCGGGCCTGCGGATCTACGAAGTGACCGACCTGGCCGTCGAACTCGTCGATCGGGCGGCGCGATGACCACGATGCGCACCGCCGCGGTGGCGAGCACCGCCGAGGAGATCACCGCACTGCTGCTCGACCTGGACGCCCCGGTCTGGATCGTCCGCACGAACGGTCGCGTCGGCGCCACCACCGACGAGACGGTGGCGGCGAGCGCCCAGGTGCTGGCGGCCGTCGCGCCACTGCCGCCGGAACGCCTCGGCGACAGCGCTTTCCGCGCGGCACACGGTGTCAGGGCCGCCTACGCCGCCGGCGCGATGGCCAACGGCATCGCCTCACCCGCACTGGTGAAAGCCATGGCGCGCAACGGCTATCTGGCTGCCTATGGTGCGGCGGGCGTCGCGCCGGCCGCGGTCGACGCGGCATTGGGGGAGCTGGCCGGGGAACTGGGCGCACAGCCGTTCGCCTGCAACCTCATCCACAGCCCCAGCGAACCCGCGCTGGAACGCGCCATCATCGATGCCTGCCTGCGCCACGACGTGCGCTGTGTGGAGGCCTCGGCCTTCATGGACCTCACCGCCGAGGTGGTGCGCTACCGGGCCGCCGGACTCGCGGTCGACCGGCAGGGCGGCATCGAACGACGACACCGGGTGATCGCCAAGGTCTCCCGGGTCGAAGTGGCCGACCTGTTCCTGCGCCCCGCACCGGTCCGGCTGCTGCGCGAGCTGGTCGCGGCGGGCCGGATCACCCAGGAGCAGGCCCGCCTCGCCGAGCAGGTACCGATGGCCGACGACATCACCGCAGAAGCGGACTCGGGCGGGCACACCGACCGCAGGCCGCTGACCGTCCTGCTGCCCGAACTGATCGCGGCCCGCGACCGCCTGGCTGCCACGGTCACCGGCGCGGGTCAGGTCCGTATCGGCGCCGCGGGCGGCCTCGGCACCCCCGACGCCGTCGCGGCGGCGTTCGGACTCGGCGCCGCCTATGTGGTGACGGGATCGGTCAACCAGTCGGCCATCGAAGCCGCGCAGTGCACCGCCACCAAGAACCTGCTGGCCCGTGCCGAATTCGCCGACTGCACCATGTCGCCGTCCTCGGACATGTTCGAACTCGGCGTCCAGGTGCAGGTCCTGCGCCGGGGCACCCTGTTCGCCGCGCGCGCCCAGCGCCTCTACGAGACCTACCGCGCCTACGACGGGCTCGACGCCCTGCCCGCGACGCTGCGCGCCGAGCTCGAGTCCACGCTGTTCCGCAGGCCACTCGACGAGGTGTGGCAGGAGTGCGTCCGGTACTTCACCGAACGCGACCCGGCCCAGCTCACCGGCGCCGAACAGGACCCGAAAGCCAAGATGGCGTTGGTGTTCCGCTGGTATCTCGGACTGTCCTCGGGCTGGAGCATCCGCGGCGAAGCGGACCGGGTCGCCGATTACCAGATCTGGTGCGGGCCCGCGATGGGCGCCTTCAACACCTGGGCGGCGGGCACCTACCTGGCCGCAGCGGAGAACCGTGCCGTCGCCGACATCGCGGGGCAGCTGATGTTCGGCGCCGCCTACCTCACCCGCGTCGCCCAGCTGCGGACCGCCGGCGTCCGGCTGCCCGCGGCATGCGCCCGCTACGTCCCACGCCCGCTGGAGGACCGATGACCATCGTCGAGACCGGAACCGCCACCACCGGCACCGCCTGGATGCTGTGCCCGGCATGCCAGACGGTGATCTACGTCAAACGCTACGACCGCGCCGACCGGGTCTGCCCGGAATGCGACGACCACGGCATGCTCACCGCCGATCAGCGCATCGACCAGCTCCTCGACGAGGATTCGGCCAAGCCGATCGCCACCGCCGCGACGCTCACCGACCCGCTCGGATTCACCGACACCCGCGCCTACACCGAGCGGGCAGCGCAGGCACGCGAGGCGACCGGCATGCCCGAGGCGATCCGCTGCGTGCGCGGCACCCTCGACGGCACTCCGATCGTGCTGGCCGTCATGGACTTCCGCTTCCTCGGCGGCAGTCTCGGCAGCGCCGTCGGCGAAGCGGTCACCGCCGCGGCCGAGGCGGCACTCGCCGACCGCGCGCCGCTGGTGATCGTCACCGCCTCCGGTGGCGCGCGGATGCAGGAGGGCATCCTCGCGCTGATGCAGATGGCCAAGACCAGCCGCGCGCTGCGCCGCCTCGACGACGCGGGCGTGCTGACCATCTCGATCATCACCGACCCGACCTACGGCGGCGTGGCCGCCTCCTTCGCCACCTCCACCGACATCATCGTCGCCGAACCCGGTGCGCGCCTCGGCTTCGCGGGTCCGCGGGTGATCCAGCAGACCATCGGCCAGACCCTGCCCGCCGGCTTCCAGACCGCCGAGTTCCTGCTGGAACACGGCATCGTCGACATGATCTGCCACCGCTCGGCGCTGCGTGCCCGGCTGTCGCGACTCGTGGCGATGACGACCCGCCCGCTGCGCCGCACCGAGCCCGGCGACGCGGACGCGGTCATCACCGACCCGGCCGCGCTCACCATCGGCGAATCATGGGATCGCGTGCGCGCCGCGCGCCGACTCGCCAGGCCGACCACCCTGGACTATCTGGCCGCCGCGTTCGACGATTTCGTCGAACTGCACGGCGACCGCATGTCGGCGGACTGCCCCGCCATGATCGCCGGCCTGGCCCGGCTCGACGGACTGCCGGTCGTGGTGATCGGCACCCAGAAGGGCCACACCGGCGCCGAACTGACCGAACGCAACTACGGCATGCCGACGCCCGCGGGTTATCGCAAGGCGGTGCGGGTGCTGCGGCTGGCCGCCAAACTCGGCCGCCCGGTCGTCGCGCTGGTCGATACGGCGGGCGCCTATCCCGGCATCGAAGCCGAGGAACAGGGCCAGGCGGTCGCCATCGCCGAATCGCTGAAACTGCTTGCCGGACTGCCTGTTCCGGTGGTCACCGTGATCACCGGCGAAGGCGGCAGCGGGGGAGCGCTCGCGTTGGCACTGGCCGACCGGGTCCTGGTGTGCGAGAACGCCGTCTACTCGGTGATCAGTCCGGAAGGGTGCGCCGCCATCCTGTGGAAGGACCCGGCCGCCGCGCCGCGCGCTGCCGCCGCTCTGCGGGTCGACGCGGCCGCGCTGCTCGAACTCGGCATCGCCGACGCGGTCGTCCCCGAACCGGCGGGCGGCGCCGACCGCGACCCCGTCGGCGCGGCCGCACTGCTGCGGCGAGCCGTCCGCCAGGCGGTGCACGAACTGCGTGCCTGGCCGACCGCCGACCTGCTCGGCCAGCGCCACAGTCGATTTCGGGCCTACGGTCTGACCCGGCCGGAGAACCGATGACCGACTTCCTGATCCGCAACCCGTGGACGGTGCTGCGGCAGGGCCTGCATCGCACGGCACGGACCGACACCGACCCTTCGACTCGCCCGCACCGAGAGCCAGGAGACCCGATGACCGAGTCAGCGACCAGCGAATCCACCCAGCGGGCCGTGAGTGCCACCGACGCCGATCACAGCCTCGCGGTGCTCACCCGGCATGCGATGTCCGTGCGCGCCACCGCGTCCGCCCCGACCTCGGTGACCGTCGCCAACGGCCCCGTGCTGCTCCGCATCACCTGGGACGACCGACCCGCCTCGGCGCCCGCCGTCGGCCACGAACCCACCGCGGTCGAGGCCGGGCGGCTCGCGCCGGTCACCCCGGCCGCCGCCCCGGCACCCGCGGACCGCACCGATGGCGCGCCCGCCGCGAACACCTTCACCCTGACCGCGGAGACCGTCGGCGTGTTCTACCGGTCGCCGGAACCCGGTGCCGCGCCGTTCGTTTCGGTCGGCGACCCGGTCCGCGCGGGTCAGCAGGTGGGCATCATCGAGGCGATGAAGCTGATGATCCCGGTCACCGCGACCAAGGAGGGCGTCGTCGCCGAACTGCTGGTCGACAACGGTGACGCGGTGGAGCACGGCCAGCCGCTGATCGTGTTCGAGGCGCTGCGGTGACCCGCCCCCTGCGCAAGGTCCTGGTCGCCAATCGCGGCGAGATCGCGGTGCGGGTGATCCGCACCTGCCGCGAACTCGGCATCGCGACCGTGGCCGTGCACTCCGCCGCCGACCGCGAATCGGCGGCGGTGCGGCTGGCCGACGAACGGGTGCAGATCGGTCCGGCCCCGGCCAAGCGCAGCTACCTGTCGATCCCCGCGATCATCGAGGCGGCGCGCGCCACCGGCGCCGACGCCATCCACCCTGGTTACGGATTCCTGTCCGAGGACCCGGATTTCGCCGAGGTCTGCGAGGCCGAGGGTTTCGTCTTCGTCGGCGCTCCCGCCGCGGTGATGGCCCGGCTGGGCGACAAGTCGACCGCACGGGCGCTGATGGCCGACGCGGGCCTGCCACTGCTGCCGGGTAGCCGCGACGCGATCGACGACGCCGACGCGGCGCGGGCGCTGGCCGAGGAGATCGGCTACCCGGTGATCATCAAGGCCGTCGCCGGTGGCGGCGGACGCGGCATGCGGGTGGTCCGCGACGGCGACGATCTCGGCGCCGCCTGGCAGCACACGAAGGCCACGGCCGCCGCGGTCTTCGGCGACGGCAGGCTCTATTTGGAGCGCTACCTGGAATCGGCCAGGCACGTGGAAGTGCAGATCCTGGCCGACACCCACGGCATGGTCGTGCACCTGGGCCTGCGCGACTGCTCGCTGCAGCGCAGGCACCAGAAGCTGGTCGAGGAATCGCCCGCCCCCGGCCTGTCCGGCGAACTCGCCGAACGGATCGGCGCCGCGGCCGTACGTGGCTGTGAGGCGGCCGGATACGTCGGCGCGGGCACGGTGGAGTTCCTGCTCGCCCCCGACGGCCAGTTCTACTTCATGGAGGTCAACTGCCGGCTGCAGGTCGAACACCCGGTCACCGAGATGGTCACCGGCGTCGACCTGGTCGCCGAGCAGCTGCGCATCGCAGCAGGCGAACCACTGCGCCTCGGCACCGACATCCGCCCCGACGGCGTGGCCATCGAATGCCGCATCAATGCCGAAGACCCCGAACGCGAATTCGCCCCCGCCCCAGGCACACTCGCCGACTGCGTCCTACCCGCAGGCCCGTTCGTCCGTGTCGACACCCACATCGCGGCGGGTTACGCCGTTCCCCCGCATTACGATTCGCTGCTCGCCAAGGTCATCGTCTGGGCCCCCGACCGTATGGCCGCCATCGCCCGCATGCGCCGCGCCCTGGCCGAGACCACGATCACCGGCACCGGGGTCGCCACCACCACCGACTTCCTGCACGACATCCTCGACCACCCTCGTTTCCGCGCCGCCACCCACGACACCGCCCTCATCGGCACCCACACGGCCCCGGCCACCGCCGCCGCTCGCTGACGTCCCCGGAATTGTCCGGGGCGTCCCTATTCCCACCTCCGCGGTCGGGGGCGAAGCCGGCTGCCGCGCCCCCGACGACGACCGAACAGGTGATCAGTACCGGTACGCGTAGATGAAGCCGGACCGATCGGAATCGTCCGCGGGGACGGTGGTCGTGGCTCTCGTCGTGACCGCCGTCGCCGTCGCCGCACTGGGTACCCCGATGCTGCTCCTGGTCGCCGCCGGATACGTGGGCGTCTACCTCGCGCTCGGAGCCCCGGAACCGTTGCTGGACACGCTGACTCACCGCGCCGCGACCGCCCGGGAACGCGCCACCGTCATGTCGGTCCAGTCGCTCGGCCTGCGAATCTGCGGCAGCGCCGGTGCGTTGGCGGCGGGAATGCTCGCGGCGAACACCTCCGCTGCCTACGTGTGGGCACTGGTCGTCGCGGTGCTCGCTGTCGGTGCGCTCGTTGCCGCCGGACTTTCCAGCGGCGATCGGGCGGCCGGCGAGGCATCGGCGACGACCGAAGCACACCACGGCCTGGTGCTCGAACACGTGTGACGACGACGCCGAGGTATGGCTGCGTCGGTTCAGTGCGCGGGCGCTGCGGAGAAGGTCTCCAGGGTCAGCCCCCGAACGCCGGTGGTGATCTCGGTGGCCTCGGCCAGATCCAGCCGGAGCTCCCAGTCGGGCGTGGGTGCCGGGCCGTCGTGGTGGGTGATGCCGTCGGGGGTGATCACGTAGTGCAGCACGGTGTCACCGATGTGGACGGTCACCGTGCCCTCGGGCAGTGCGGTCGCGATCGCGCGGCCCAGGGGGAGCGCCAGCCAGTGGGCGCGGACGGCGTCGGTCGGCTTGCGGTCGCCGAGAAGCGGTGTGCCCCAGGCAGCCAGCGCATCGAGGACGGGGCGCAGCGTTCGGCCGGTGTCGGTCAGTTCGTAGCTCGAGCGCATGCCGTTGCGGCGGTGGATGATGACGCCGTCGCGTTCGAGGCCCTTGAGGCGGGTGGCGAGCATGTCGGTGCTGATGCCGGGGAGGTCGGCGAACAGGTCGCTGTAGCGGCGCGGTCCGGCGGACAGCTCGCGGACCACGAGCAGACTCCACCGGTCGCCGACGAAGTCGAGGGCGCGGCTGACAGCGCAGTAGTGGTCGTAGCTTCGGCGGGACACGTGTACTACCTTAACCAGGAGCTTGGAAAAACCAAGTGAAATCTTGGAAATACCAAGTAGTGTGTGCGGCAACCACGGTTCGGAGGGATGTTCATGCAGGTCAAGCAGTCCAGCAAGCTGTCGGGAGTGTCGTACGAGATTCGCGGCCCCGTCGCGGAGGAGGCTGCCCGGCTCGAAGCCGAGGGGCATCACGTCGTCAAGCTCAACACCGGTAACCCGTTGATCTTCGGCTTCGACGCGCCCCCGGATCTGTTGCAGGACATGGTCCGCACGCTTCCGAGTTCCACCGGCTACTCCTCGTCGAAGGGCCTGCTCTCGGCTCGGCGCGCGGTGGTGCAGTACTACCAGACCCTGGGTGTCGACGATGTCGACGTCGAGGAGGTCTTCCTCGGCAACGGCGTCTCCGAACTGATCATGATGGCGATGACCGCGCTGCTCGAGAACGGCGACGAGGTCCTGGTCCCCGCCCCCGACTTCCCCCTGTGGACCGCCGCGACCGCCCTCAACGGCGGCACACCGGTGCACTACCTCTGCGACGAGGGCGCCGACTGGTACCCGGATCTGGCCGACATCACGGCCAAGATCACCGACCGCACCCGCGCGATCGTGCTGATCAACCCGAACAACCCCACCGGTGCGGTGTATCCACCGGAGGTGTTGCGCGAGATCCTCGAGATCGCCCGCAGGCACAACCTGGTCGTCTTCGCCGACGAGATCTACGACAAGATCTACTACGACGACCTCGAGCACACCGCGATCGCCTCGCTCGCCCCCGACCTGCTGTGCCTGACCTTCTCCGGCCTGTCCAAGAACTACCGCGCCGCGGGCCTGCGCTCGGGCTGGCTGGTGGTTTCGGGCCCCATTCAGCACGCCGCGAGCTACCTCGAGGGCCTGACCATGCTCGCCGGCCTGCGCCTGTGCGCGAATGTGCCTGCCCAGCAAGCGATCCAGGCCGCCCTGGGCGGACATCAGAGCATCTACGACCTCACCCTCCCCGGCGGCCGCCTGCGCGAGCAGCGCGATCGCGCGTGGGAAGCTCTCAACGCCATCCCCGGCGTCTCCTGCGTCAAGCCCAAGGGCGCGCTCTACGCCTTCCCCCGCATCGACCTGGACATGTACCCCATCCACGACGACGAGAAGTTCGTCCTCGACCTGCTCCTGCAGGAGAAACTCCACATCGTCCAGGGCACCGGCTTCAACTGGCCGCGCCCCGACCACTTCCGCATCGTCACCCTGCCGCACGCCGACGAACTCGAAGCCATCATCGAACGGATAGGCCGATTCCTGGCGACCTACCGGCAGTGACGCGTCGACTGCCCGGGTATCCGACGTGAGCGAGACCGCGTGGCGCGGTGCCGGGGCCTTGATCCGTCCCGGCGTCCTCGCGTTCACCGGAACGATCGGCGGCACCCGAAGCCACGCTCACCACGCCGTGCAGATCGTGGTGGCCGACGCGCCGGTCACCGTGCTCGATGGCGACGGCCGACCACACACCGGGGCCGAGATCGTCATCCCACCCGACACCGAGCACCGCGTCGAAACCGGCGGAGCGACAGGGACTGTCGTGTTCCTCGACCCCGATTCCGCCGCCGGTCGCGGCGCGGTGCGCCGAGTGGCGACCGCGGGGTGGTCCGGTGGGCCCGCCCTGCGCGATCCCGCCCGACCGGCCACCTCGACGGCGGATTTCGTCGACGGTCTGCTGATCACGCTCGCGACGGCGAGTGGCGGTGCTGTCACCGCGCGGCATCCGGGTGTCGTGGCCGCGGTGGCCGCGCTGCCCGCGATGGTGGCCCGCGGGCCGGTGCGACCCGGCGAGGTCGCCGCGGCTGTCGGCCTCTCGGCGAGCCGGCTCACCCACCTGTTCACCGCCCAGGTCGGGCTGCCGCTGCGCCGCTACATCCTGTGGCTGCGGCTGATGAACGCCGTCCACCTGGCCCGGGACGGGCAGGATCTGACCACGATCGCGCACGCGGCGGGCTTCGCCGACAGCGCGCATCTCACCCGGACCTGCCGGGAGATCTTCGGTCTGCCGCCGTCGGCCCTGACCGGCGCCGTGGCCTGGGACGTCGGCGGCAGCCGAATCGTTCAAGCGCCGACAGGGGACCGGCGCCCAGGCTGAGGGGCATGAACATCGCTCTGCGCCGGCTCGCCCGCCACGGCTACGTTCCGTTGATGCTGTTGGGGCTCAACGGAATCGGCATCGCCCTCGCTGCCGCCAACGCCCCGAAACCCTGGCTGCTGCTCGTACTCGCCGTGGCGATCGCCACCTCGTTCGCGGTCGAACGCGTCATCCCGTACGAACCGAGCTGGAACGGCACCAAGGCCGACAGCGTCCGCGACCGCGTCCACGCCGTCGTGAACGAGACGCTGATCCTGGTGAGCGTGGCGGTGATCCCGCTGCTCGCCGCGATCGTGCCCGCCCCGGGCCTGTGGCCGGGGGACTGGGCGTTCCCGCTCCAGGTGGTCCTCGCCGTGCTGATCGCCGACGCCGGAATCACGGTGGTGCACTTGGCCAGTCACAAGTTCGGCGTGCTGTGGCGCTTTCACGCCGTGCACCACAGCGTCACCCGGTTCTACGGCCTGAACGGCCTGATGAAACACCCGCTGCACCAGACCGCCGAGATGGCCGCCGGGGTGGCCCCGCTGATCTTGATCGGCCTGCCGGTCGACGTCGCCGCCGCGCTGGCCCTTGCCGTGGCCATCCAGCTGCTGCTCCAGCATTCCAACGCCGACTACCGCGTCGGTCCGCTGAAGTACGTGCTCGCCCTCAACGAGGGCCACCGCTTCCACCACCTCAAATGGGCGGGCGTCGGCGACGTCAACTTCGGCCTGTTCACGCTGCTCTGGGATCACCTGCTGCGCACCTACAGCTACGATCCACGTCGCCGCTTCACCTCCGAACAGCTCGGCATGGCAGCGCATCCCGACTATCCGGTCGACTACCTGGACCAGCTGATCGAGCCCTTCCGCCGCCACGATCTCACTCGAGACCCGAGCGGACGAACGCAGTGACGATGTGGCGCTGCAGGACGAGGCAGAGCTAGGCGGTGTCGACTGGAACTGAGCGAAAGCGCCTGTCCGCTAGCTACTATCCGACGTACTGTTTGCGCATTCAGCGAGGGGTGTGGGGTGACGTCAGGCGCATCGGGCTCGGCCGGTAGGCGTGGCAAAATAGCCATTGTCGGGGGTATCCGGCCCTGCGGTCCAGGGGACGAGCCGCCGTGGAGCGAAGAAGCGGGTGCTCGTGCGGCGAGTGAGATCGGGGCGGCGCTGGCGAAGGCAGGCTACGACCTCATCGTCTATTCCAGCGCAGAGAAGTTCGTCGAACGCGATGTGGTGGGCGGCTATCTTTCCGTCGAGCCGGTCCGAGCTGGTTCGATCCACGTTCGTCCTCCGTACGTAGGTCCACGTATCGACTTCCCGCACGCGCCGGAACATTCCGATGCGTTCGTTGTTCGCCACGAAGCGGGGACCGACTGGGAAATCGCCTACTACCGATCGCTGCGCGAAGCGGAAGGGGTTGTTCTGCTCGGTGGGGGTCGCACCACGTTGATCACGGCGATGGTGGCGACGGCCTTCGATATCCCTATTGCACCCGTCGCTGCATTCGGCGGTGGCGCGCGGAAGGCCTGGGTGACGCTGGGGCGTAACGCGAACAGCGCGACGCCCGAAGAGATCTCGACTTTCGGCGCGGCGTGGCGTACAGGTTCGGCGGAGAGCGTCGTGGCCGCGCTGACGGGGCAGGGAGAACGTCACCGATCCCTGGAATCCCAGCGCAAGACCGCCCAGCGCCGGATTGCCTACCGGGCGAACGCCGGTTTGGTGCTCGGAGCTCTCCTGTTGGTAGCTGGTCTGGCCACCATTCCGCTGGTGTACGCAGGTGATGGGAACGCGTCGCTGACGTTGATCGGTTTGATCGCGGGCTCGCTGCTCACTGCTACCGCTGGTGCGATCAGCCGGACCGCAGTCGACCGAGGTGACGGCTGGGGGCGGGCCGCGGTTCTGGGGATGTCCGCCGGCGCGATTGCCGTACTCCTGTTCATTTCCGCGCAGCTGGCGACGTCGCCGGATCTGTTGAGCGGACCGGATGCGCGGCGTCTTCTGTTCTTCGTGCTTTCGGTGGGTTTCATCGCCGGGTTCACGTTCGACGCTGTCTACGCCAAAGTCCGGCAACAAGATGCGCTGCACGGCACGGGATTACAGTCTGTGCTGCCCGACGGGCAGGAACACAGCGGTGACCGGTGACATCGATCCGCCGAGTAGACCGCGCGTATTCCTCAGTCACCGGTATCGGTCTCCCGCCGTCAACCTCTTCTTCTGGCAGATCATCAGGACAGTGCAGCCGGTTGCCTTCCGCGTGGATGAAGGGCTGACCTTCACCAGCCCCACGCGGCTCGAACGGATGATCAGGGACGCAGACGGTTTCGTGGGGATCTACCCGCTACCGGGCGATCCGCAAGCCATCTGGGATCTCGCGGCGCTGAAACAGCAGGCACGCTACTTCTTGCTCGAATTGAGCATCGCGGCACGTCAGCAACGTCCCTGCATCATATTCTGCGACCACCGGTACGGCATCGTCTTGCGTTGTCCGCCGGAGATTCTCGTTGTCGAGTACGACCCGCAGGAAATCGTCGAGGCGGAGGATTCGCCGCTGGCGGCACGCTGCACGACAGCGTTCACGGCGTTCGTGCATCGTCTGCGGGTGAGCATCGCGGCCCGCACGGGTGTGCGTTCCTATCGCAGGAGGGAAGTCGGGCTCATGCTCGACCCTGGCACGAGGGTGGAACTCGGCGCAACGTTGGAAGGCAGCCTGGAGAACGCCGTGTGGCAACCGGTGTATACGCCGTGGCCGCCGAAACTCGAGCTGTCGTTCATCAGCCGGCTCCGGGAGCTGGATTGGGTGGTGATACCGCTGGACTCCGCGTTGTCCTACGTGGTGGCCAGTTTTGCCTTGGGGCATGGTGTGCCATGTCTCCTCCTGGCTCGCGAGTCTGCGGAGGAAGCGGTCGACGATCTCTTCCAATCCACCATCGGAAGTATCGAGCCCCATCACCCGCGCCGTGTGCTGAGTTGGGCGGAACCCGCTGATCTCGAGAAGTCGTTCGAGGACACGCTGGAAGTGATCGGACGTCAACCCCGGCTGATCATTGATGCCGACCAGGCAATCCGGTACTTCACGGCGGCAGCTCGTCGCAAGGAGATGGTCTTCCTGAGCTATGCCCACGAGGACGGACGTGTCGCCGAAGTGTTCAATCGGGAATTGTCCGGGAAGTTCCAGGAAGTATTCGACTATCGGAAGAACGGGTCGATCCGGACTGGCCAGAACTGGCTCGACGAGCTGATGGACAGTCTGGCGAAGACCGCGGTCGGCGTCCTTCTGCTGTCGCCGGACTATGTGGCCAGCCCGTATTGCCTCACCGAGGCCCAACGACTTTTCCAGGCCAGTATCGAAGGGCGTGTCACGCTGTTACCGGTTCGCCTGAGACACCTGGAACTTCCCGAGTTCCTGAAGGGGGTTCAGTATCGCCGGCTCGGAGCCGACCTGGAGGTTGATGTCGAGGCCGTCGTGTCAGAACTGATCGAACTACTCGGCGAACCCGAGTAGACGCTCGGATGATCGCCGGGTCATGCGCAATGGGGCCGAGGATTGCTGTCCTCGGCCCCATTGCTGTTGCGGCGGTGGGCAGTTCACTTGAGTCCCGAACGCACGAAGGCGTTGACGATATGACGCTGCAACACCAGGTAGAGCAGCAGGACCGGCAGGCAGGCCAGGCTGGCCAGTGCCATCATCGGGCCCCACTGGTCGCCCTCGGTGCCCATGAAGCTGCGCAGGCCGAGCTGCAGGACGTCGTTGGATTGGCGCAGAACCACTGCGGGCCAGAAGTATTCGTTCCAGGCGTTGATGAACAGCAGGATGCCGAGGGCGGCGAGGGCGGGGCGCAGGTTGGGTACCACGACCGTCCACAGGATGGCCCAGGAGGAGCGCCCGTCGATCTTGGCGGCGGCGATGAGCTCCTTCGGGAAGGCGTTCATGTGCTGGCGAAGCAGCAGCACCCCCAGTGCCGAGCACAATGTCGGCAGGACACAGCCGATGAGTGTGTTGATCAGGCCCATCCGGTTGAGCAGGATGTAGTTGGGCAGCATCGTGACCTGGAACGGCACCAGCCAGACGCCGACGAACGCCAGATACATCAGCCGCTGCAGCGGGAAGGTGTACATCGCGAACGCGTAGGACGCCAGCAGCGCGATCAGCAGCTGGCCTGCCGCGGACAGGATCGCCACGACGAACGTGTTGGCGATCAGGCCGGCGACGTCGACCTTCTGCGCCGCGTCGAGGTAGTTGTCGATCGACAGCGGCCACGGCAGCGGCGCGAGCGAGGTGACGTCCTCGGGCCGCCGCAGTGCCGTCGCGAACAGCCAGTAGATGGGGAACACGCACACCAGCGCCACCCCGGCGAGCAGCAGATGGCTGCCCGCCAGGCGGAGACGGTCAATCATCATGAACGGCAACCTTTTCCGAGATCCAGACCAGCACGGCGGCCAGCGCGCCGAACCCGACGAACAACAGCACACCCGCCGCGGCGCTCAGGCCGGCATCGAAGCTGTGGAACGCGTAGTCCCAGAGCAGGTAGTAGATGTTGGTCGTGGCCTGCGACGGTCCGCCCTGGGTCATCGAGTCGATCAGCGGGAACGACAGGGTGGGACTGAGCAGGACGGTGGTGAGCACCAGGAACAGCAGCGTCGGCGACAGCAGCGGCAGGGTGATCCAGCGCCGGATCTGGCCCGGTGTCGCCCCGTCGACCTGCGCGGCCTCGCTGTAGTCGCCGCTGATGCCGGCCAGACCGGCCCACACCACCAGCACCGCGAAGCCGAGCAGCTGCCAGCCGGTGATCACGATGATCACGGCCTGCGCGGTCGAGGAGTCGTAGACCCAGTTGTGGCCGGTGCCGACGAGCTGGTCGACGAATCCGGAACCCGGATGCAGCAGCCACCGCCACACCGCCGCCGCCGCGACGGGCGCGACGAGGAACGGCGCGAACACCAGCGCCTGGTAGAACGTGCGGGCCCGGCCGTGCACCCGCCTGCTTGCCAGCGCGATCAGCACCGGCAGCAGCACCGTGAACGGCAGCAGCCCGAGAATCAGGGTGGCGGTCCGGCCCAGCGATCCCCAGAACGCCGGAAGATCCAGCAGCCGAGAGTAATTGGCCGTGCCGACCGGCGTCATGGGTGCGGTCGGCAGCAGGTTCCACGAATACGTGGACAACTGCACGGCCTGCACCAGCGGCTGGTAGGTCCACACCACCAGCAGGATCAGGGCAGGCGCGAGATACAGATAGGGCGCGATGAGCCGGGCCGTCTTGCGCCGGGTGAACCGGCGCGGACCCGGCGCAGGGGCGATGACCGCCGCCTGCGCCGGGTCCTGCCTGTCGTCGATGACGAACATGTCACCGCGTCCGTGCGGCGATCGCCGCGAGCTGGTCGAGCACCTCGGTTTCGGGCCGGTCGTAGACCGGGGTCGCCGGGGTCGCCTCGATCGCGGTGGCCAGCACCGTCGATCCGACGAGATCGATGCGGCTGTACCCGAATCCGGTGAGCCCGCGGTGCCTGCCCGCCGGCGCCATCGGATCGATGCGGTACGACAGCGCCGGCCCGATCCACACCGGGATACCGGCGACCGCCGCGGCGGCCGTCAGGTGGTTGTGCCCGCACAGGATCATCCGGACATCCGAGCCGTCGAGCACCTCCACCAGCCGATCGGCGTCGGTGAGCTTGAGGAAGTCGGCGGTGGCGATCGGCGAGGGCAGCGGCGGATGATGCAGCACCAGCACGGTGCCCCGTGGGGCCGGCGTGCGGAGCTGATCGGTCAGCCAGGCCAGCTGTTCGAGTTCGAGCCTGCCCTCGTGCCGCTGCGGCGTGGTGCTGTCGAGCACGATGATGCGCAGGCCGGCGATCTCGACGCTGCGGTCGTGCGGCAGCGTGGTGTCCACCGAACCGGGAGCCAGATCCAGCAGCTCCTCCCCGAAGGCGGCACGCTCGTCGTGATTGCCCATGACGTAGACGATCTCGGCGCCGAGCTCGGCCGCGACCGGTTCGACGGCCGCGCGCAGCCGCCGGTACGCCTCGGGTGACCCGTTGTCGGACAGGTCACCCGAGAGCACCAGGGCGTCGACGTGCTGCCCGGCCTCGCGCAGGTGGGTGAGCACCCGCGCGAGGTTCGCGTCGGTGTCGACGACACCGTGGACGAGCTCACCGGCCGGGCGCAGGTGGGTATCGGTGAGCTGGACGATGGTCAGATCGCTCATGCGACCGGCAGGAGTTTGGTGCCCTCTGCCTGCGCAGCGGTCAACGTGGACTGAGGATCCTTGCCCTGGAACACGATCGCCTCGACCGCGTCCATCATGCCGTCACGCATCTGCAGATAGTTGTTGCCCGGCATGGACACCCACGGCTCCATGTTCGCCAGCTGGGCGACGTTCGGCTTCAGCAGCGGGTTCTTCGCGGCCCAGTCTTTCAGACCGTCGGCCTGGTCGAGCAGACCGGTGCGCAGCGGCAGGTAGCCGATGTTCTGCGAGATCTTGATGTAGGATTCCTCGCTGGTGAGGAACTTGATCAGTTCCCACGAGGCGCGCTGCTTGGCCGGGTCGTTGGACAGGATGTGCAGGCCGGCACCGGAATTCGTCGGCACGGTCGGCTTGCTGCCGAACGACGGCATCGGCGCCGACCGCAGGTCCCACTTGTCCTTGGCGCCGGTGACGAAGGTGCCCTGGATGGCGCTGGTCTCGAGGATCATGCCGATCTCGCCGCGCGCGAACGCCTCGTAGCCCTGCTTCTGGTTCAGCTTGGGCATGCCGCCGGTGTTCACCAGGTTCTGCGCCATCTGGGTCACCTCGACGACGGGGGCGTCGGCGTAGGTGAGGGTGCGGCGGTCCTCGGAGATGACCCGGCCGCCGTTGGACCGCACCAGCGACTGGAAGCACCAGTCCTTGGCGGTCTTGGTGAGGCAGTCGATGTAGACACCGCCCTTGCCGGTGCGGTCGGCGATCTGCTTGGCCGCGGTGGCGACGTCGGCCCAGGTGGCGGGCGGCTTGGCCGGGTCGAGACCGGCCTCGGTGAACAGCGACGCGTTCAGGTACAGCACGGGGGTGGAGAACACGAACGGCACGCCGTAGGTGTGGCCGTTCCAGTCGTCGAGGACGCGGGCGCGGGGGGCGTAGGCGTGGCGGCCGTCGAAGTTCTTCGCCACCTCCTGCTTGCCGACCAGGGTATCGAGCGGCTTGGCCTGCAGCTGGTGCACGGTGAAGTCCAGGTCGGAGAAGCCGAGCTGGGCGACGTCGGGCGGGGTGCCCGCGACCATCTGATTCTGGATGCTGGAGATCGTGTCGGTGGCCGGGTTCGGGCTGTTGCCCTGCGGCTTCTGCGCGGTGACCTTGATGTTGGGGTACTTCTTGCCGAAGTCGGCGATCAGCGCGTTGAACGTGTCGGTCCAGGCACCGGCGAGACCGTAGTTGTAGGACTCGAAGGTGATCGAGACCTGCTGGTCGGGCTTCAGCTCGGGGATCTGCGCGGTCGTCGTGGTGTCCGTGGACACGGTGCCGCCCAGACCGCAGCCGCTCAGGGCGACGGCGGTGGTGAACACCACGCCCAGGACGGGCAGGGTGCGTTTCATGGTAGTTCTCCTCATCAACGGGTCGTGCGGAAATCAGGGGACGGGCACTGCCGCCGCGTCCTTGCTCGGGGTCGAATCCGATTGCGGCGCTTGCCAGGTCAGCCGGAGGCCGGTATCGGGGTCGAACAGATGGATGTCGGCGGGATCGACGCGCAGGGCGATGTCCTGGCCGACGCGGACCCCGGCCGGGCGCGGTGCGCGCACGCACAGGCTGGTCGTGCCCGCGTCGAGGTGCACCAGCTCCTCGCTGCCGAGGTTCTCGACCATCCGCACCGTGCCGGTGACATCGCTCGCCCCGGCGTCGATGCGCAGGCGTTCGGGGCGGATACCCCCGATCACCGCGGCCGCGTCGCCGAGCTCGTCGGTGATGTCGAGCGCGGCGTCGACGCCGTCGGCCGTCACTCGCAGTCCGCCGTCGCGGGACTGCACGACCGCGGGGAACAGGTTCATCGGCGGCGAACCGAGGAACCCGGCGACGAAGGTGGAGCGCGGCTGGTCGTAGAGCTCGGCGGGGGTGCCGCACTGCTCGACTCTGCCCTCGTTGAGCAGGGCGATGCGCGAGGCCATCGTCATCGCCTCGACCTGATCATGGGTGACGTACAGGAACGTCGCGCCAAGGCGCCGGTGCAGGGAGATCAACTCCGCGCGGGTCGCGCTGCGCAGCTTGGCGTCCAGATTCGACAGCGGTTCGTCCATCAGGAACGCGCCGGGATCGCGAACCATCGCGCGCGCCAACGCGACTCGCTGCCGCTGTCCGCCCGAGAGCGCGACGGGCTTGCGGTCGAGCAGGGCCGACAACTCCAGCGTGGCCGACACTTCGGCGACCCGCTGGGCGATCTCGGCGCGCGGTCTGCGCCGGGCCCGCAGCGGGAAGCCGATGTTCCTGGCCACCGAGAGATGCGGGTACAGCGCGTAACTCTGGAACACCATCGCCAGGTCACGGCGCTGCGGCGCCGCGTCGGTGACATCGGTGCCGCCCACCAGGATCCGGCCTTCGCTCGGCTCCTCCAGCCCGGCGATCATCCGCAACAGGGTGGATTTGCCACAGCCGCTGGGGCCGAGCAGCACCATGAATTCGCCGTCGGCGATGTCGAGGCTGACCTCGCGCACGGCGTAGTCGGTGTCGAACTTCTTCGACACCGCTTCGATCTGCAGTCGTGCCACGTCTCTCCTTCAGGACGGCGCGGTGCCGGCCGTGATCCACTGCGACACACCCGCGGCGATCGCGGGCGAGTCCTTGAGCCAGGTGAAGTGATCCAGGTGCTCGACCGCGGAGTTCTCGTCGATGTGCCACTGGGTCACCGCGGCGGAGGGCATCCGCGAGACCAGGAAGTCGACATTGGACTTGGGGCCGAGCACGTCCTGGGACAGCGAGATCGCCAGCACCGGCAGGGTCATGTTCGCCAGCAGCGTGTTGTAGCGGCGCTTGGTGCCGCTGGGGCGGTAGTAGCTGGTGAGCGAGTGGATCGACCAGTCGACCATCACCCCGCCCGGCATCGGCGCCGGGATCAGCACGCCACCGGGCCAGTGGCCCTTGACCCGCGAGACCAGGCCGATCCACTGGATCTGGCTCAGCGCCTCGAACCAGCGGCGCGGACCGAACGCCCACCAGAACACGGTGCCGGTGCCGATCACGGTGATCCCGTCGACCCGCTCGGGCTCGGCGGCGGCGAACAGCAGCGCGAGCTGACCGCCCAGGCTGTGCCCGAACAGGTGCAGCGGCGCCTGCGGGAACCGCTGCTCGACCGCGGAAACGATGGCGGGCAGGTCGATTTCGAGCATCTCGCGGTAGCCGAAGTCGGTGTGCTCACCCAGGGCGGGCTCGGCCTCGCCGTGCGCGCGCAGGTCGCAGGTCGCCACCGAGAGGCCGGTGGCGTGCAGCGCCTTGGCCAGCGACTGGTAGTTGCGGGCTTTCATCGCCATGGCGGGCAGGATCAGCACCACCGGGGCGGTGGGGTCGTCGGCGGCCAGCCAGCGCACGGTGAAACGCACGCCGTCGGCGGTCTCGACCGTCGTGGTGTCGGGCGTGGTCGTGGTCATCGTTCGTCCGTTCCGGCGATGCGCACATCGCACACGTAGTCGAAGGTGAATTCGGCGGTGCGCACGTCGTTGTCGTCGAGCAGCTCGGCGCGACCGGACAGTGCGAAGCGCGTGGTCTCGGTGGCGGCCAGGACCGCGGCCAGCTGCTCGGCGTCGACGGTCGCGACGGCGCGGATGCGGCCGCGGGCAGGCTTGCGGTAGGCGGCGGTGCCCCCGCGCAGCACCAGCCGGTCGATCGTGTGCAGGCGGTGCGCGGCGGCGCCGACGAAGGCCGCGGCGCCCGCGATGTCGGCGGCGGTGAACAACGCACCCGCGTGCACGGTGCCCATGTGGTTGCACATCACCGGCTCGGCGGGGATCTCGACCACCGAACGGGCCGGGGAGATCTCGGTGATCCTGGTGCCGACGTGGGCGCCGAAGGGGACGAGGGCCTGCGAGGCGTCGCGCAGGTACTCGAAGTCGACGGCGTCGGGATCCAGGGCGGGGTAGGCGGCGCCGAAACCGGCGATACTGCGCGTGGTCATCCTCGTGTCCTCTCAGCGCGGTCCGCGCAGGACACGCCGCGCGATCGACCAGCGCAGCACCTCCGACGGGCCCTCGTAGATGCGGAAAGCCCTGGCTTCCACCAGGAATCGGGCCACCAGGTAGTCCTCGCAGACGCCGAGTCCGCCGTGCAGCTGCACCGAGCGGTCCAGGACGCGCCAGACCGCCTCGGAGACGAAGGTCTTGGTGATCGAGGCTTCGTGGCGGGCCTGCGAGGAGGCGGCGCCGTGCTCGTCGATGGTGGCGGCGGTGGACCGGATCAGGCTGCGGGCGGCGGCGATGTCGATCTCGTTGTCGGCGATCAGGCCCTGGGCCAGACCATGTTCGGAGATCGGCACGCCGAAGGAGTAGCGGCCGGTGATGTGGTCGGCGGTGAGCTGCTGGGCGCGCACGGCCAGGCCGAGCCAGTTCATGCAGAACACCAGCCGTGAAGGCGCCAGCCGCACCTGCGCCAGGTCCAGGCCGCGGCCGACAGCGCCCAGGATCGCCGACTCGGGGACCTCGCAGTCGGTGAACTCGACCTCGCAGTGCCCGCCGGGTGCGCTGGTGTGGTCCAGCGTCGGCATCCGGCGGCCCACCTTCAGGCCGGGATTGTCCTGGTCGACCAGGAACATGGTCGGACCGTCGGTGGTGGACGCGACACAGATCGTGAACGCCGCGCCTTGGGCGCCGGTGGTGAAGTGCTTGCGGCCGTTGATGACCCAGCCGGTGTCGGTCTCCTCGGCGACGGTGGCCAGCATCCGCGGATCCGAGCCCGCGCCGGGGGCCGGTTCGGTCATGGCGATGGCCGAGCGGACCTCACCGGAGGCCAGCGGGGCCAGATACCGCTGCTTCTGCTCGGGATTCGCGACCGCGGCCAGCAGGTGGATATTGCCGTCGTCGGGCGCCCAGGCGTTGACCGCGAGCGGCCCGAGCAGACTCGCGCCCGCCGCTTCGAGGACCTCGGCCTGTGCCCTGGTGTCGAGGCCGAGGCCGCCGTATACGGGATCCGAGAGCGGGCCGAAGACGCCGGCCTCCTTGGCCTTCTTCTGCAGGTCGAGGCGCAGGGCGTCGTCGGTGACCCGGCCACCGACCACGACCTCGCGTTCCACCGGGATGACGTGGTCTTGCACGAACTGCCTGGTCTTGTCGACCAGTTCCGCCACTGGAGTCATGTCGCCAGTCTCGGGCGGGGCGCGCGTCGGGAGCCGGGGCGATAGTGAATGTCGATCGGTCCAATCGACTCGCCACGCCCCGGCGGCGCACTCGCCGGGCGTGCAGCACGGTGATCTCGACAATGATTCCGCCGAGGGGATGGGCATGACCGACGTGAGGGTGCGGGTGATCGAGCGCACCGACGAAGCCGATGCGGTATTCGCCCTGGTGCTCGCCGCGGTCGACGGTGGCGATCTGCCCGCGTGGACGCCGGGTGCGCACATCGATGTCGCGGCAGGCTCCGCCGGGGTCCGCCAGTACTCGCTGTGCGGCGATCCCGCCGAGCGGGACCGGTGGCGGATCGCCGTTCTGCATGAACCCGCGGGTCGTGGTGGGTCGGCGCATCTGTTCCGGACCGCCCTGCCCGGCACCACGCTGTCGGTCTCGGTGCCCCGCAACAACTTCGAGCTGGCCGATGCCGCGGAGTACACGTTCGTGGCGGGCGGGATCGGGATCACCCCGATCCTGCCGATGATCGCCGCCGCCGAGCAGGCGGGCGCGCACTGGACGCTGCACTACGGTGCGCGCACCACGGCGCACATGGCCTTCGCCGACGCGCTCACCGAGCGTTACCCGCAGGTGCGGCTGGTGCCGCAGAACGAGTCGGGGCTGCTACCGGTGGCGGAGATCCTGGCCGCACGGCCGGCGGCGACCGTGTACTGCTGCGGACCGGAACCGCTGCTGGCCGCCGTCGAAGCCGAGGGCGCACGGCAGGGCGTCACCGTGCGCACGGAACGTTTCGTGCCGCGGCCGGTCGAGCGCACCGGAACCGACGAGGCCTTCGAGGTCCGGCTGGCGCAGACCGGGCGCACCCTGCGGGTCGCCGCCGACCGCTCCATCGTCGACGTCCTCGAATCCGCGGGCATCTCGGTGATCACCTCGTGTCGCGAGGGCACCTGCGGCAGTTGCGAGACCCCGGTGCTCGACGGCGAGGTGGAGCACCGCGATTCGCTGCTCACCGCAGAGGAGCGCGACAGCGGCGCGACGATGATGCTCTGCGTCTCGCGTGCCCGCTCCGGCGTGCTGGTTCTCGACCTGTGAGCGCGTCGCGGAATCGGCGTCCCAAGAACGTGCGCGTATCGGACGCGCCGATTCCCGTCCGGGAATGTGAGAGGAAGAAATACACGATGAGGAAATCTGCTGCGGCTGCGGCCATGCTCGCCGTCGCGATCGGCATCACCGCCGGCGCCACCGGTTCGGCTTCCGCGGACGCCGATGCGCCGGTGAACTTCACCGCGCAGGAAGTGGCCGGCAAGTCCGTCATCACCACCGATGCGGGCTCGATGGTCGTGGAAGAGGGCGCTTTCAAGCTGAAGGCCCCCAACGGCACCACGATCGCGGCCACCCCGCTGACCTTCCGTCTGGACGACTTCGAACTGCCGATCGCGGCCGAGATCGCGGGCACCACCGCGACCCTGACTCCGCAGCTCGACGTGTCGAAGGCCGTCTACAAGCCGGTCGCCCTGCCCTACGAGGACAAGGCGCCCTGGAAGAGCGAGTACGACCGTGAGGTCGCGGCCTGGAGCCGTCTGACCAGCACCATCTCCATGGGCGCCAGCATCGGCACCCTGGTCGGTGGCCTCGGTGGCGCCGCCGTCGGTTGCGTCCTCGGCGGCGTCCTCGCCGGCACGGTCGCCCTGGGCACCATCGTCGGTCTGCTCGGCCCCTTCCTGCCCGCCGCCGCCGTCGGCTGCATCGCAGGCGCGCTGCTCGTCGGTCCGGTCGGCGCCATCGCCGGTCAGATCTTCGTGACCGCCCCGTTCGCGATCGGCGCGGCCATCCAGTACTTCACCACCATCAACCAGCCGTTCAACGCACCGGCCAAGTAGAAGGTGGGCGAAGACCCGGTTTAGAGCGCCGGGGGACACCCGACCCCGTCCGATCATCCGATCGGGCGGGGTCTTTCCGTCGTCCGGGCGGTGGGCGCCGGTGCGCGTTCAGTAGGTTCGACGGATGAGCGCGACCTCCACCGCCCTGTATTGCGGGACACGCTGGGATGAGCAGGGGCGGTGGTGCTACGAGCTGATTCGGGCGGACGGCAGTACCGAGTCCCTGCCCGGCATCGGTACCCGGCTGGCGTTCCGGGTCAGCGAGCCGGGTCGGTTCTGTCTCGGGTATCACGGGTTCGGTGGCGGGCGGCGGGGGCGGCAGGCGTGTCCGCGGCGGGCGCGGGTCGACAGCGGCAAGCAGTGTGCGCAGTGCCGGATCACGGAGGGGTGGTCGGCGGTGCACAGTCATCGGGGTCCGCTCACGGCGTTGCCCGAGCAGGTCCGTGACTATGTGGCGCAGCCGCATCACCTGTATGTCGCGTATTTCGGTGACGGGATGGCGAAGGTCGGGACGGCCTCGGCGTCGCGGCGGCAGCGCCGGCTCTTCGAACAGGGCGCGCTGGTGGCGCGATTCATCACCGATTCGCCGGACGGGTTGCATGTGCGCGAGCTCGAGCGGGTGGTGTCGGAGCGGGCCGGGCTGCGGCAGGCGGTCGCCGGTGTCACGAAGACCCGCATCCTGACCAAACCGCTGCGGCCGTGGTCGGCCCTCGAGGCCGCCGTCGCCGACGCGGCCGAGCACGCCGCGGGCGCGCTGCCCGCCGACATCACCCGCACCGACACCGTGTGGTCCGGTGGCCGCGACTTCTACGCCACGATCCTCGCGCGTGGCCGCTTCCCGGACGCCACCGAATTCACCGAGGACTCCGGCGAATACGTCCTCGACGCGGTCACCGCGCACGGGCACACCATCGCCTGCGTGGACGAAGCGGGTGCCGGTGAACTGGTGCTGGTCAACGACACCCGGCTCATCGGCCGCCGGATCGAACTCGACGCCGCGATCACCGCGGCGCCACGACCCGCCCAGACCAGCCTCTTCTGAGCCGGTGACACGGTTCAGCGCACGCGGACCGGGAGTTCGAGCAGACCGCGGATGAGGGTGCTGGTCTGCCAGCGGACGGTGGTGGCGGATTCGGCCAGGCGCAGGCCGGGGAAGCGGCGGAGCAGGGCGGTGAAGGCGATCTCGGCTTCGAGACGGGCCAGGGGAGCGCCGACGCAGAAGTGGATGCCGTGGCCGAAGGCCAGGTGGCCGGTGGGGTGGCCGTCGGTGGTGAGGGCCTCGGGGTCGGTGAAGCGGGCGGGGTCGCGGTTGGCGGCGGCCAGGGCGACGTAGACGAGTTCGCCGGCGGGAATCTCGGTGCCGCCCAGGGTGACCGGTTCGTCGGTGTAGCGCACGGTGGCCATGTCGACGGGGCCGTCGAAGCGCAGGAACTCCTCGATCGCCGCGGGGATGCCGGTGGGGTCGGCGCACAGGGCCTGCCACTGATCGGGGTGGCGCAGCAGCGCGTTGACGCCGTTGCCGATGAGATTGACCGTGGTCTCGTGCCCGGCGACCAGCAGCAGGAACGCCATCGCCACCAGTTCGGGATCGGTGAGCCGGTCGCCGTCGTCGTCGGCGAGCACCAGCTCCGAGAGCAGATCGTGGGCGGGCTGGGTTTGCTTGGCGCGCACCAGCTCCGAGAGGTATTCGGCCATCGCGGCCGCGGCGGCGGGCCGGTGTTCTTCCTCGCCGACGACACCGACCAGGGCCCTGGTCCAGGTCTGGAAGTCGTCGCGATCGTCGAACGGGACGCCGAGCAGTTCGCAGATCACCGTCACCGGAAGCGGATTGGCGAAGGCGTCCATCAGGTCGACTTCGTCGGCGCCTGCCATCGCGTCGAGCAACTCCGCGGTGATCTGCTCGATCCGGGGGCGCAGGGCGGCGACCTGACGGGTCGTGAACGCTTTGTTCACCAGTTTGCGCAGGCGGGTGTGACCCGGCGGATCGGTGCTGAGCATGTGGGTGAGCAGCGCCAGCGCATTCGGATCGGTCGGGGCGGTGCGCTTGCCGTCGAGGATCGCGGCGGCGGTGGCCATGTCCTTGCGCAGCCGAGGATCGGCCAGTGCCACCCTGGCTTCGGCGTAGCCGACGACCACCCAGCGGACGACGTCGTCGGGGAAACGGACCCGATGGACCGGGCCCGCGGCGCGCCAGCGCCGGTAGTGGGCGTGCGGATCGTCGAAGAAGTCGGCGCCGATGGACTCGACGCGGGCAGCAGCGGTGGTGTCGGCCATCTGACCGACGGTACCCGCGCCCGGTGAACGACACACCCACGTCGCGTGATCCCGATCAGCCGATCGGAGCTCAAGATGGAATGTCCTGTGGCAAGACGGAATTCACCCTGTGCTGATCGAATGCCGGAGGAATCGTCCGCAGGGAGGAAAACCATGACAAGTACCGAAATCGACGCGACCGCCGACCGGCGGGTCGCCGAATTGACCGCGGTATTCGAGCGCGGGCTGCAGGAAAAACTGGGCGTCGGCGATTCGCTGGGTATTCGGCTGGACAGCGCGTCGAAGGGGCGCACACGGTATTATCTCGACCCGAATCCGGCGACCATCAACGCGATGTTCACGGTGCACGGCGGCGTGCTGGCCACCCTCATGGACACCGCCATGGGCAGCGCGGTGTTCACCGAACTCGGTGACGGTGTCGCGTACACGACGCTCGAACTGAAGGTGAACTTCATCCGCGCGGTGACCCTCGACGGCAGCAGGCTCACCTGCGACGCCACCGCCGTGCACGTCGGCAGGCGCACCGCCACCGCCGAAGGGCGGATCACCGACGCCGCGGGCAAGCTGATCGCCCACGGCACCACCACGATTCTCGTGCTGGCCCAGGGCAACTGACACAACGACACCGGCCCCCTCTCCGTGGACTTCCCGGAGAAGGGGCCGCTGTCGTGTGGGCTCAGGCCAGGGTGCGGCAGCTGTCGACGAAGGCCACGAGCTCGTCGACCGGCTCGGTGCGGGCGTCGACCGCGCGGTCGATCACCTTCACCAGGTGTTCGTAGGCGGCGGTGTGGTCGTAGTCGGCGACATCGGCGATCCGCAATGCCCACCGCCAGTAGCCGCGCAACGTATCCGACAGTGGCATCCGGAAATTGGCGACGACATCGCGGATCGGCGCCACCACCGCGTCACCGTCGTGGCGCAGGTACCGGGTCACCACGTCGGCCATGAAGCTGAAATGCCGTGCTTCGTCACGCGACAACCGGGTGAGCACCGCCGCCAGCACGGGATCGGCGACCACGTCCCGCAACTGCTGGTAGTAGATCTGCGTCGCCTTCTCCTGCACCAGGGCGTAGGCGAAGAACTGGACGGGATGGTCGTAGGGCAGGTCGAACGGTTTGTGGCCCTCGACCGCGAGTTCCGACCGCAGCGTGTCGCGGTCGGCGATGCCGGCTGCCTCCTGGTAGCGGGCCAGTGCCCTGGCGTGCGTGTCCTCCTCGAGCGCCCAGCGCACCGTGAAGTGGTAGAGCTCCCGATTGTGTTCGAAGGTCGGCAGATCCACGCTGTCGTCGACGGGGAAATGCCGGTGGTAGACGTCGAAGTAGCCGGGCAGATGGTCCTCGATGAGGGTGACGAACTGGACGGCGGAGCGCTGCCCCTCGGTGAGCCTGCCCGCGTCGGCGGCGGCCCAGTCGAAGGCGGTCTCCACGTCCCAGGCGCGGGTCGCGGGGGAGGCGGCCAGGAAGCCGTCGACGGCCGCGACCAGGTCACCGACGGGCAGCAGTCCCGGTGTGGTGATCATGTCCTACCTGGCATTCCGGCAGACCAGCGCGTAATGCTTGGTCGTGTAGCCCCAGCCCGCGTTGGCGATCTCGAGATAGTGGCGCAGCTTGGCGGCCAGCCCCGGGCCGTGTGCGTCGATGCGCTCGGCGGCGGCGTCGACATTGCCGATCCAGTCCTCGATCGTGCGCCGGTAGTGCTCGGTCAGATCGTCGACCGAGATCACCGACAAGCCGGCGTTCTCGGCGGCGGCGATCAGTTCCGAGAGCGGACGCAGCTCGCCGAAACCGAAGATGTCCTCGCGGACGAAGCCGGTGCCGTCGCGATCGTCGAACGCGGTGCGGGTGGCCCTGTTTCGGAAGCAACTTTCCGACACGTACAGCGTGCCGCCCCGGCGCAGCACGGCGCGCGCACGGCGGAACACGTCGTCGGGGTCGGGCATGTGCACGATCGACCCCAGCAGCGTGACGGCGTCGAAGCCGCGGGCGGGCAGGTCGAGCTGCTCGAAATGCCCGACCCGGGTGCTGACCAGATCGGCAACGCCGCGCGCGGCCGCCTGCTCGGCGATGTAGTCGTGCTGGCGCGGCGCCGGGCTGACGCCGAGCGTTCGGCAGCCCAGCTCACCGGCCATGTACAGGATCAGCGAACCCCAGCCGCAGCCCACATCGAGCAGCTGCTCGCCGCCGCGCAGCCCGAGCCGCTCGGCGACGAACCGCAGCTTGTTGCGCTGCGCCAGTTCCAGTGTGTCGCTGTCGGATTCGTAGAGCGCCGAACTGTACTTGCGCAGCGGGTCGAGGAACTGCCCGAAGATGTCGGGATCGAGATCGTAGTGCTGGTTGGTATCCGCGACGACGGTCATGCTGTCTCCTCCTGCGCATGCCCGCGGGGCACTCCGTGGTTACGCAAGCTGCCGCCTCCGTGCCCTGACGCGGTCATGCGGACGCCTCACGCACGGACCGCTCCACGACGGCCGTCACCTCGGCCAGGGTCGACATCCCGAAGACATCCTCGTCTTCGAGTTCGATGTCGAAGGTGCGCTCGATGCGGGCGATCATCCGCAGCACCCGCACCGAGTCCACGCCCGCCATGGCGCGCAGGTCGGCGTCGGGGGTCAGGTCGGCGGCGGTCAGGCCGGTCTCGGTGATCGCGATCTCGGTGACCGTGCGCAGGATGGTGTCGGCAGAGGTGGTGGTCATGGCCGGGCTCCGTTCGGGGAGAGGGTGTTCGCCGTGGACAGGGCGTGGTCGAGGAGGGCGACTTCGTCGTCGTCGAGGGTCAGCTGGTCGCGGACGGCGTGCAGGTCGAACGGCTGATACGTCGCCGTCGACGACGCGCACACCGCGTCGTCGGCATCGAGGATCTCGGCGTGCGCCTGGATCGGGCCGTCGCCGCGTTCGGGTGGCAGCGTTGCCACACAGCGGTATTCACGATCGATCAGCAGCGGCGTGAGGAAGCGGGTGCGCTGGGAGACGGTGAAGGCGGGGACATTGCGGGCCAGCACGATCAGGTTGCCCATCACCTCGTCGCATACGACGCCGATCAGGCCGCCGTGCACCACACCGGGATAGGACTCGAACGCGCGCCCGAGCCGGAACGCGGCCACCAGCGCACCGTCGGCGCGCGGGGTGAAGCGCAGGCGCAGGCCGGTGGCATTGTGCGGGGAACAGCCGAAGCAGTGGTAGTCGGGAATCACCGACCACGGCACCTGCACGGCGCCCGGCTGCTCGACGGCAGTCATCAGGCGATGGCGTCGGCGAGGGCGCGGCGCACCTTCGCATTGCTGGACAGGTCGAGACCGGTGATGCCTGCGAAGGTGCGGCGCACCTTGTCGTGCAGCACCTCCAGCTCGCCCTCGGCGGCGACCTGCTCGAGGAACAGATCGAATCCGGTGTCGATGGTCTCGTGGTCGCTCAGCTCGGCGATGCCGGCCTTGAAGGTGCTCACCGGGTGCTTGATCTTGGCTTCGGAGCTGTAGACGTAGAGCGTCTCCAGCACCGACGGCAGTTCTTCAGGGCGCTTCTTCAGCCGTTCGGTGGTGTAGTGGATGAACTCGCGCGCGTGCCCGGCCTCGTCGCGGCTGGCGTTGAGCAGCAGCTCTTTGAGCACCGGTTCGCCGACCCAGCTCGACACCGCGCGGTAGACGTGGTTGACGGTGAGCTCGGAGATGATGTTGGTGGCCAGCGTCGCCGAAGGCGTACTGCCCGGCGCGTACGGCTCGCGCATCGCGTCGACCGCGCGATCCTCGACGGCCTCCCCGACGGCACCCAGCCAGGACCGGAAAGCGTAGTGGTGCTGCACTTCCTGATAGCCCCACACGACTGCGAAGGTGGAGAAGTCGTAGTCGTCGACGAACTCGTCGAGGAACCCGTGCACGGCCGCGATGACATTGGACTCGCCCATCGCCGCGCTCTTGGCGAGGGTGATGTACTCCGGGCGGACCAGCGCCGGGTCGACGGCGGCCAGGTCGAGGTCGCTCAGTTTCCAGTGCAGGCGTTCGTAGTGGCGGAAGACATCAAAGCTGTGCACTAGGCACTCCCATTCGATCGCAGGGGCGAGCGGGGCGGCGTCGTCGCCGCACCGATCAGGTCGCGGGCGGCCAGCCGCTGGAGCTTGCCGCTGCTGGTGCGGGGGATGCTGCGTGGCGCGACCAGATGCACCTGCACCGCCGTGAGCCCGAGGTGGGCGGTGACGGCGGCGCCGATGGCCGCGGCCAGCTCGTCGGCCTCGGCGCCGGTGCGTTCGGTCTCGGCGATCAGCGCGATCACATCGTCGCCGTCGGGGTCGACGGCCGCGGTGCAGCGGCCCTTGTGGATTCCGTCGAGATCGCGGACCGCGGCCTCGACGTCCTGGGCGTAGTAGTTCACGCCGCGCACGGTGATCATGTCCTTGCAGCGGCCGGTGACGAACAGTTCGCCGTCGCGGACATAGCCGAGGTCGCCGGTGCGCAGCCAGCCGTCGGTGAACCGGTCGGCGACCGAGTCGGGGTCGCCGGTGAGATAGCCGTCGGTGACGGGGGCGCCCTGGATGAGGATCTCGCCGACGCGGCCGTCGGGCAGGTCCGAACCGGTCTCGGTGTCGACGATCCTGATCGCGATCCCCTCGACCGCGGCGCCGACCGAGGCGACCGCCCTGGCGCCGTCCGCGGTGCGCGACACCGGCTCGGCCACCGCGGAATCCGACAGTCGCGCGCGGTCGACCCACTCGAAGACCGGCTCACGCAGCAGCGGCGGGAAGGCGACGGCCAGCGTCGCCTCGGCCATGCCGTAGACACCGAACATCGTCGAGGGCGCGAAACCGGCGGGCGCGAACCGTTCGCAGAACGCGGTGACGGCCGACTCCGAGATCGGTTCGGCGCCGTTGAACGCGATCCGCCAGTGACTCAGGTCGTAGTCACGGACCTGCTCCGGCGGGATGGCGCCGAGCAGTGCCTCGTACCCGAAGTTCGGCATGGCGGTGATCGTGGTCTCGGTAGAGGCGAACTCGCTCAACCAGCGGGCGGGGTCTTTCACGAAGGCCAGCGGCGACCAGACGTGGGCGGGGATACCGCGCAGCACCGCCGACAGCGTCCCGAACAGGCCCATGTCGTGGAACAGCGGTAGCCAGAAGCCGCCCTGGTCGTCGAGTCCGAGGTCGATGCCGGTGCGGATCGCGGCCAGCCCGCTCACCACATTGGCGTGGGTCAGGCGCACGCCCTTGGGCAGCGCGGTGCTGCCGGAGGTGAACTGCACGATCGCCAGATCGTCGGCGCTGTGCTCGGGCAGGGTGTCCGGGTCCGCGGTGACCTCGGCGACGAGATCGGTGGTGTCGACGAATTCCACGCCGATGTCACCGATGAGCGGGATCATCGATGCGAACCGCGGCGACACCAGGACGGTGCGCATCCCGGCGGCCGCGGTGATCGCGGCGAGCTTGGCGGGGTAGGCCGCGGTCGCGCGCGCACCGGCGGGCAGTGGCAGGGGAGTGGCCGCTGCGCCGGCCGCGGCGATGCCGAAGAGGGAGACCAGGAATTCCGGTGCGTTCGGGCACAGAATGCCGACCGGCTCACCGCGTCCGACACCGCGCCGGACCAGTGCGGTCGCCGTGGTGTGGGAGCGTCGTTGCAGCTCGGCGTAGCCGACTCGTTCCGACACCGACCAGAATGTCGCGGGCACCTGCGGATGCGCGGCGGCGACCCCGGCCAGCAGCGTGGTGAGCGTGTCGCTCGAACGCGAGGAATTCATGACCGAAACGACAACAGTGCCATATGAAATCGCGCTGAACGAATTCCGAAATACGCGCGCCGATAATCACAGTCGATCGCCCAATTGCACTGCCTGATAAAGATATTCGGCTATCGCCCGATCGGAGCAGGCAATGCTGCACGAATTCGGGTCGCGTCGGCGGTGACGATGAGCGGCGAAACCCCCGCACCGATATCGCCCAGGAGCTGCCGGTGACTTCCGATCATGTCGCGGTCGACGACCCGACCCCGGTGCAGATCGCGGTGCTGGAGAGCGTCGCACCGCACTGCCGCCACGACCCGTATCCGAGCTATGAGACCCTGCGCGCGGCCGGTCCGTTCGTCCCGGGGCCTCGCGACACCCACCTGGTGCCGCGGCACGCCGAGGCCCAGGCGATCCTGAGCGACCCGCGCTGGAGTCACGCGGAGGAGCCGGAGCTGCTGCACGGTGACAGCGAGGTCGAACTGCCCGGGTCCTTCCTCTGGATGGAGCCGCCGGACCACACCCGGCTGCGCGGCCTGGTCGGCAAGGCGTTCACCGCGCGCACCGTGGCCGGACTGCACGAGCGGGCCGAGCAGCTGGTCGACGGACTGCTCACGGCGATGCTGGCCGACGGTGAGACCGACGTCCTGGAGGCGCTGGCCTACCCGGTGCCGTTGACGCTGATCTGCGAACTGCTCGGCGTCCCCGCCGAATCCCACGCCCACGTCCGCGAGATCTCGGCGCACATCGCCCGCGGCCTGGACCCGGACACCCTGCTCAGCCCGGCGGAACTGGCCGCGCGCACCACCGCCGTGCACGCGTTCACCGACTTCTTCGGCGACCTGATCGCCCAGCGCCGCCGCGACCCGCGCGAGGACCTGATCACCGCCCTGGTGCAGGCCGAGAACGCCGGCGTGCGGCTGACCAGGACCGAACTCATCGGCACCCTGCTGATCCTGGTCGTGGCCGGACACGAGACCACGGTCAACCTCATCGGCAACGGCCTGCTGGCGCTGATCCGCCACCCCGACCAGTTCCAGCTGCTGCGCGACGACCCGGCGCTGTGCGTGCCCGCGGTCGACGAAGTGCTGCGCTACGACCCGCCCGTGCACCTGACCACCCGCACCGCCCGCCACGAGATCGAGCTCACCGGAAAGACTTTCGTCCCCGGCGACGCGGTGATCGTGCTGATCGGCTCGGCTGCCCGCGACCCAGAGGCCTTCCCGGACGCCGACCGTTTCGACATCGGCCGCTACCTGCCGGGTCGGCGACCCGAGCGGCACCTGTCGTTCGGGCTGGGCCTGCACTACTGCCTCGGCGCGCCACTGGCCCGCCTGGAGATGCAGACGGTGCTGCGGGCCGTCGCCACCCGTGTCGAGCGGATGCATCTGCTCGCCGAACCGCCGTATCGCCCGAACGTGGTCGTGCGCGGCATGTCCGAACTGCGAATCAGCCTGGAGGGCCGATGAGTACCGCTGTCCCCGCCGACCTCACCTTCGACGCGTTCGCGCCCGACCACCGCGCCGACCCGTACCCCGCCTACCACCGCGTCCGCGAGGCGACACCGCTGTTTCCCTACGCCCTCGGCGACGTCCCGGTGACGCTGGTGACCCGCTACGAGGAATGCGCTGCGGTCCTCACCGGAAACGACTGGGGCCACGGCTATTCGGCGGGCATCAGCCCGTTCCGCGACACCACCGCCGCCATCCCCGGTTCCTTCGTCCGGATGGACCCGCCCGAGCACGGCCGCTACCGCAAGCTGGTGGCGAAAGCGTTCACCCCCAAGATGATCGGCGAGATGGCGCCGGTCGCGGGCACGGTGGTCGACGGGCTGGTCGACGCGGCCCTGGATCGTGGTGAACTCGATGTGCTCGAGGATCTCGCGGTGCCGCTGGCCGTCGCCATGGTCGCGGTGCGCCTGCTCGGCGCCGACGCGGCCGACGGAAACAGCTTCCGCGCCTGGCAATTGGCGATTGCGCGCGGCAGCGACCCCGACTCGCTGCTCGGACCCGACGACATCAGCGCCCGCACCGACGCCGCCATCGCCTGCATGGGGCACTTCGCGCGGCTCATCGGTGAGAAGAAGCAGCAGCCCGGCGCCGACCTGCTCAGCGAACTCGTCGCGGCCAGCGTGGACGGTGACTTCCTCACCGAACCCGAGGTGATCGGGATGTCGCTGCTGCTGCTCGTCGCGGGCATGGAGACCTCGATCAACCTGATCGGCAACGGCCTGCTCGCCCTGCTGCGCCACCCCGGCCAGCTGGCGCTGCTGCGCACCCACCCCGAGCTGATCGGGCCCGCGATCGACGAGATGCTGCGCTACGACGCGCCGACCCAGTTCACGATCCGGGTCGCCCTCGACGACACCCGGGTCGGCGAGCACACCTTCCGCCGCGGCGACGGCGTCGTCGTTCTCACCGGCTCGGCCAATCGCGACGAGCGGGTCTACCGCGACGCCGACACCTTCGACATCACCCGCTTCACCGGAAACCGGCCCCCGCGTAAGCATCTCGGGTTCAGCCTCGGCATCCACTACTGTGTCGGCGCGCCGCTGGCCCGGATCGAAGCCGAGGCGGCCATCCGTACACTGCTGGACCGCGCACCAGACCTGGCACTGGCCGACAAGCCGATCGAATACCGTCCGAGCCTGATCCACCGGGGCATCCGGCATCTTCCGGTGACACTGTGACCGCGCCAGGCGGGCACGCGATCGTCATCGGCGCCGGGATCGCCGGGCTGCTGGCCGCGCGGGTACTCGCCGACACCTTCGAACGAGTCACCATCGTGGAGCGCGACGAGCTGGACGCGAAAGAGACTGTGCGCCGCGGTGTTCCGCAGGCCTGGCATCTGCACGGCCTGCTCGACCGCGGCCGCCGGATCATGGAGGATCTGTATCCCGGTTTCACCGAACAGGCGGTCTCGGACGGCGCGACCGTCGCCGAGGTGCTGATCGGCACCCGGTGGTACGTGGGCGGTTCCCGGCTCGCGGCCGGTTCCACCGGGCTGACCTCGGTGATCGCGACGCGGTCGCTGCTCGAGACGCTGCTGCGCAGGCGCACGCTGCGGCTGCGTGGCATCGAGCTGCTGACCCGCACGGCGGCACAGGGCTTGGTCGGTGACGCGCAGCGCGTCCGCGCGGTGACGGTGCTCGGTCCGGCAGGCACCCAGACGCTCGCCGCCGATCTGATCATCGACGCAGGCGGCCGTGGCTCGCGGATCACCCGGTGGCTCACCGAGATCGGCGCCGAGGCTCCCGAAGAAGAGCGGCTCGACGTCGATCTCGGTTATGCGTCGCGGTTCTTCCGGCACCGGCCGGGACAGCTCGGCGGGCAGGCCTCGGTGATCGTCTCGACCGGCGCGAACGGACGCGGCGGCGGCGCGGTGCGGGTGGAGGGCGACCGGTGGCACGTCACCCTCGCCGGGATGCTCGGTGACCATCCGCCGGTCGACGATCAGGGTTTCCGCGACTACGCCGCGTCGCTGTCGGCCCCCGACATCCACGCCATCATCGTGGGCTCCGAACCGCTCGGCGACGCGGTGCCCTACCGGTTCCGGACCGCGGTACGGCGCCGCTTCGACCACCAGAGCTCCCCGCCTGCCGGGCTGGTGGTGCTCGGCGACGCACTGTGCGCCTTCAATCCGCTCTACGCCCAGGGCATGACGGTCGCCGCGCTGCAGGCCGCGGCGCTGCGGGAGTGCCTGGCCGCCGGTGCGGCCGACCTGCCCGCGCGCTACTACGCGGCCGCCGCCGACGCGCTCACGGTGGCCTGGCAGCTGGCCGCAGGCTCGGACCTGCGCCACCCGGGCGTCGAGGGCAGGCGCACGCTGCGGACCCGGCTCACCAACGTCTTCGTCACCCGGGTGCAGCGCGTCGCGCACCACGATCCCCGTGTGGCCAGGACCTTCCTGCGGGTCGCCCACCTGGTCGACCCGCCCGCCGCGCTCACCGCGCCGGGCACGCTGCGCCGAATCCTCCTTTCCTGACCACCCACGGAGAACACAGGAGACCCACGCATGACCTCCACGACTTCCCCGATCGATGCCCAGGCAGTACAGTCCGCGCTGGTCCAGCTGTTCGGGCCGGACGGCCGCGCCGATCCGTATGCCCCCGCCCGCGTGCTGCGCGAAGCGGGACCCATCCACCAGACCCCGCTCGGCCATCATGTGCTGACCCGGTACGAGGACTGCGCCGCGGTGCTGTCCACCACCGCCTGGAGCCATGCCGAAGAAGCGGCGATGATGCACCCGACGGTGTCGCCGGAGAACGCGGCCGAGGAACTGCCCACCTCGTTCCTGTGGATGGAGCCGCCGGACCACACCCGCCTGCGCAACCTCGTCACCAAGGGTTTCACCCCGCGCATGGTGACCCGGCTGCGTCCGCGGATCGAGCAGCTGTGCGAGCAGCTCGTCGACGACGCCTTGGCCGCGGGCGAATTCGACCTCGTCGAGATGATCGCCTACCCGCTGCCGCTGATCATCGCCTGCGAGCTGATCGGCGTGCCCGACGACGCCTACGACCAGGTCCACCGGTGGTCCCAGGACCTGGCCCGCGGCTTCGACCACGATTACACGCTGCCCGAGGAATGCCTGAGTGCCCGCAGCGCCGCCTCGCGCGGCTTCATGGGCTACTTCCGCGAACTGCTCGACGAACGGCGCGTCACCCCGCGCGACGACCTGCTCAGCGTGCTGTCCCAGGTCGAGGACCGCGGTGATGTGCTCACCGAGCAGGAACTCCTCGCGACCTGCATCACCACCTTCGTCGCGGGCCACGAGACCACCGCCAATCTCATCGGCACCGGCATGCTGCGCCTGCTGCGCAACCCCGATCAGATCCAGCTGCTGCGCGACCGTCCCGAACTGCTACCGGTCGCCCCCGACGAACTGCTCCGGCTCGACCCGTCGGTGCAGATCACCACGCGCGCCGCGACCCGGCCGATCACCGTCGCCGGGCACGAGTTCGAGAAGGGGGAAGGTGTTGTGGTGCTGATCAATTCGGCCAACCACGATCCGGCCGCCTACGCCGACCCCGACCGGGTCGACCTGACCCGCTACTCCGATCCGATGAACCCGGCCAAGAAGCATCTCGGGTTCAGCCTCGGCATCCACTACTGCCTCGGCGCGCCGCTGGCACTGCTGGAGATGGAGATCCTGCTCGACGTGCTGCTGCGCAAGGTCGGCACGTTCGAGCTGCGGTCGCAGAACCCGCCGTTCAAGCCGAACGTCGTCATCCGCGGACTGGAGTCGCTGCGGGTCGCGGTCACCCCCGCCTGATCCGCATTCTGCACAGCCCCGCCGGTCCCGCCGGCGGGGCTGTCAGTGCTGTCCTGTCGGGATATCCAGTGCCGCAAGGAAAGCCGTTGCCGCCGGGCTGCGGTCGGTGCGGTTCCACACGACGTACTCGATGCGGGTCGGCGCGTCGGTGACCTCGACGGTGCGCACGCCGGTGAGCTGCGGTGCGTGGGCGGCGGGCATCATGGCCACACACAGGTCTTGCCCGACGAGGCGGGCGATGTAGTCCGCGGTCGTCACTTCGAAGGCGACGTCGCGGGTCAGGCCCGCTGCGGCGAACGCGAGATCCGATTGGATCCGCCCTGCCGTGCCCGCGGGCAGGTCGACGAACACCTCGGTCGAGAGCCGGCGCAGGTCGACCGTCGGCTCGGTGGCCAGCGGATGGTTCGGTGCGACCACCGCGACGAGTCTGTCGCGGGCGAGTTCGTGGACGGCGACGCCGCGTGGTCGCACGGTGGTCGGCAGGCCGAGGAAGGCGACGTCGAGCGTCCCCTGCTCGACCTGGTCGGCGAGGTCCTCACTGGCGCCAACCCGCAGGCTGATCCGCACATGCGGATATCGCGCGCGGAACTCGCGCAGCGCGGCGGGCAGGTCGACCGCGGCGACCGTGGGGATCAGGCCGACCGCGAGCCTGCCCCGCACCTCGCCGACGGCGGCCGCGACCTCCGCCGCCGCCCGCTCGGCCGCGTCGAGACATTGGCGGGCAGCGGGCAGGAACGCCGCCCCGGCCGCGGTGAGCCGCACCCGTCGGCTCGTGCGCTCGAACAGCTTCGCGCCCAATTCCCGCTCCAGGCGGGCGATCTGGTGGCTCAGCGCGGACTGCACGACCAGGCAGCGTTCGGCGGCCCTGGTGAAGCTGTTCGTCTCGGCGACGGCCAGGACATAGCGCATCTGCTGGAGCTCCATGGATCCATCGTGAATCACGATCGGTGCGGTGACAAACATGTGTTGGATTCATTGATCGTCACGCGGTGAGATGGAACCCATGAAAACACCAGTGGCTCAGCCGGTTTCCCTGGGCCACGGCGGGAGGCTGTCGAGTACCGCGGTCACCGCCCTCGCGCCCGCGGCCTGGGGCACGACCTACGTGGCGACGACCGAACTGCTGCCGCCTGCCGGGGTGGGGCCGGCTTCCCGAAAAGGCGGGCCCAGAGAGAAGGATGAGATGAAGCGAGTTCTCGCGACCGCGGCTGCGCTGGTCGGTGTCGCCGCGACCGTGCTGATGCCATCGCACCGGGCAACCGCGGACGGCCCACTGTTCCCCACGACCATCGCGCTGCCCGCCGGGTTCCAAGCGGAGGGCATCGCCATCGGATCCCTCCCGATCGCCTATTTCGGCTCCATGGCAGACGGTTCCCTCTACCGCGCGAACCTGATAACCGGCCACGGCGACCTGCTGACCCGCGGCCCCGGCACGCAGGCCCTCGGCCTGCAACTCGACGACCGCGGCCGGCTGTTCGTCGCGGGCGGCACCGGCGGCGACTTCCGCGTCATCGACGCCTGGACCGGCGCGACACTGGCGACCTACCACTTCGCCACCGGCCCACAGACATTCGTCAACGACATTGTCCTCACCCCGGAGGGCGCGTGGGTCACCGACTCGTTCACCCCCGTCCTGTACCACCTGCCGATCGGCCCCGACGGCGCACTCCCACCACCCGACGCGGTGATCCGCATCCCCCTCACCGGCGACATCGCCTACCTACCAGGGGCTTTCAACGCCAACGGCATCGTCCGCACCCCGGACGGCACCGCACTCCTGATCGTCCAGTCGGCCACCGGTCACCTGTTCCGAGTCGACCCCACCACCGGCATCACAAGCCAGGTCGACCTCGGCGGCGAATCCCTCACCGACGGCGACGGACTACTCCTCCAGAACACCACCCTGTTCGCGGTCCAGAACCGCCGCAACGCCATCGCGACCATCATCCTCAACCCCGCAGGCACTACAGGATCCGTCACCCGCCGAATCACCGACCCGCGCTTCGACGTCCCCGCCACCATCGCCGCCTACGGTGACCGCCTGTACCTCCCGAACGCCCGCTTCGACACGGCCCCCACCCCGGCCACTTCCTACTCGGCTGTGGCGGTCGACCGACCACGATAATTCGAAGCGCTGCAAGGCCACTCGATGATCGGCGAGTCGCGCTGGATCACGGAGGGGATGCTGAGGTCGGTCTCGAGATCACGACCTCACGGGGTGGCGATGCGGACGTTGCGCATGGTGACCAGCGCTGTCGCACAGAGGGTTTCGCCGGATTCCTCGACGGAGAACACGTCGGCTGCGGCGATGGTGAGCAGGGAGCCGGGCTTGATGACCCGGCCGCGGGCGATCACCGTGGCGCCCTTGGCGGGGGCGAGGATTTTCACGGTGTAGTCGATGGTCATGTTGACCCAGCCGATCGGCAGCAGGGTGCCTGCGGCCGATCCGGCGGCGAAGTCGGCGAGGGAGCCGAGGACACCACCCTGGAAATAGCCGTCGTGCTGGGTGAGTTCGGGGCGGTGGGGTTGGACTATCTCGACCTCACCGGGTTCGATTCGGCCGAAGTGGAAGCCCAGGTGGGCGGCGGCGGGCATGGACAGTACCGCGGCGGGGACCAACTGTGCGAAGTCGGGGTTCGGGGCCTGGGTCGTCATCGGGTTCGGCTCCTCTGCTCGGGGGTGTGCGGCCATGCTGCGAATCCTGCCGCCGCGTAGCGTGCGCGGGCGGCCGATCGCATGATTTTGCCGCTGCTCGTCTTGGCCAGCTGGTCGGGCAGCGTCAGGACCAGGTCGCCGACGGCGAGTTCGTGTTCGCGGATCACGGCGGCCCTGATCGCGCCGATCACCTCGGATGGGTCGGCGTCGAGGCGGTCGCGGCGCAGTTCCTGCACGACGACGAGCCGCTCGCCCGCGTCGCCGGGGTAGGCGAAGGCCGCCGAACTCCCGTGCCGAAGCGCGGGGTGCGCGGATTGCACGGTGTCCTCGATGTCGTGCGGGTAGTGGTTGCGGCCACGAATGATCACCATGTCCTTCGTGCGGCCGACGACATACAGTTCGCCGTTCACCAGCAGCCCGACATCGCCGGTACGCAGCCACTCGGTGCGCGGATCGTCGGCCGTGCGTGCCCGCAACAGTTCGTCGGTTGCCTCTGGACGCTGCCAATAGCCTCGCGCCACATGGTCACCGGCCACCCAGATCTCCCCGGCGCGGCCGGGCGGGCACGGCCGCAAGGTGGCGGTGTCGACGATCCGTAGCCGTTCACCGGGCAGCACTCGGCCCGAACTCACCAGCGTGCGCGCCTTACCGCGCCGGGCAGGCAGGTAGTGGCCCGCGCCGAGCGCCGCGCTGTCGACGGTCAGCGTGCGCGGACCGCGACCCTTGTCGCTGCCGGTGACCAGCAGCGTCGCCTCGGCCAGTCCGTAGCACGGATACAGTGAGGTGGCCCGGAATCCCTGTGGGGCAAAGGTTTCGGTGAACCGGGCGAGGGTGGTCGGGCGGATCGGCTCCGCGCCGTTGAACGCGACCTGCCAGCTGGTGAGATCGAGGTCGGGCAGTGGTTCGGCGGCGGCCCTGGCGACACAGGCGTCGAAGGCGAAGTTCGGGCCGCCGCTGGAATGCGCGCGGTACTCGCTGATCGCCGACAACCACAGCAGCGGCCGCCGCACGAAGGTGGCGGGCGACATCAGCACGCTGGTCGCGCCCACCCAGAGTGGTTGCAGCACATTGCCGATCAGCCCCTGATCGTGGAACAGCGGCGCCCAGCCGACGACGGTGGAGCTGCTGTCATGACCGAAGGCCTGCCGGATCATCGCCTGATTGGCGGCGAGATTGCGGTGCGAGACCATGACGCCCTTGGGTGTGGACGTGGAGCCGGAGGTGTATTGCAGGAACGCCACCGCGTCGGGTTCGAGCGGTTCGGCGGCGAACTCGGCAGGGCCGACGGTATCCACCGTGACCCAGTGTGCCTGCGGCAGGAGCGGTCCCAACGCGGTGCGCAGCGGGTGCAGTGTCTGGGTGACGGTGAGGACCGCCGCGGGCGCGCAGTCCCGCACGATCGAGCGGGTGGCGTGCTGGACGTGGTCACGGCGCGGCGGATTCACCGGGACCGCGATCACCCGCGCGTACAGGCAGCCGAAGTACGCGGCCAGGAAATCCAGCCCCGGCGGGAAGACCAGCAGCGCACGCTCACCCGGCGCGCACACCGACCGCAGCTGTGCCGCGACGGACGAGGCCCGCGCGTGCAAGGCGGCGTAGGTGAGCCGGTCGGCCTCGGCGCCGGTGTCGTCCAGGAAGCGGTAGGCGACCCGGTCCGCATCGGTGTGGGCGCGCTCGCGCAGGACATCGGGCAGCGACGTGACGGGCCTGGTCATCTGCTCGCCCCGAACGACATCGGGAGACCGGCGAGGCCGCGGAGCAGGAAACTGTGCTCCTGCCAGGCGAATTCGGCGTGTGGCGTGGTGAGCCGCGGATGCCTGCGGAGCAGGGCGTCCAGTGCGATGCGGGTCTGCAGCTCGGCCAGCGCGCCGCCGAGGCAGCCGTGCATGCCGTGCCCGAAGGCGAGGTGCGCGCCAGGGGTGCGGGTGATGTCGAATTCGTCGGGACGAGCGAACACCTCGGGATCCCGGTTCGCCGCGCCCAGGCACACCAGGACGTGATCGCCCGCGCGGATCGTCTCCCCGCCGACCGCCACGTCCCGGGTCGCCTGCCGTTTGGTCAACTGCAGCGGCGTGTCGTAGCGCAGGGCCTCGGCGACGGCCGCGCCCAGCCGTTCGGGGGACCGGCGCGCCAGGGCGGCCTGATCCGGATGCCGCAGCAGGGCCAGCGTCGCGGTGCCGATCAGCGACTTGGTGGTCTCGGTGCCCGCGACGAAGCACATGATGCAGACGAAGATCAGTTCCTCGTCGGCGAGGTGGTCGCCGCCTGCGGTGCGCGCGGCGAGCAGCCGGCTGATCAGATCGGCACCGGGCCGGGCGCGGCGTTCGGCGAGCACCTCGGCCAGCGCGTCGGCGAACAGCTCGACCACCGTGCGCACCCGCGCCAGATCCTCGGCCTTCATCAGTCCGGGTTCGAGGAGGAAGCGGATGTCGTGGGTCCAGCCGCCGACCCAGGCGTGCAGGGCCGTCGGTAGCGCCATCCACTCGCACAGCACCGCCACCGGGAGCGGCGCGGCCAGGTCGGCGATCGCGTCCGCGCCGCCCGCCGCGACGGCCGGACGCAGCAGGCGTTCGGCGACCGCGGCGACCAGGGGTTCGAGCGTCGCGACGGTGCGCGCGGTGAACACCTTGTTCACCAGGCCGCGCAGCCGGGCGTGCTCGGGATTGTCGGTGAACACCAGCGAGGTGCGGCCGAGTCGTTCGATCCGCGCCACCTCCGGCTGACCGAGCCGGCGCGCCTGCTCGGTGACCAGCTTCGGGATCAACCCGGCGCTGAACGACTTGTCGTGCAGGACAGCGCGCGCGTCCGCATGGCGGGTCAGCACCCACATGCCGAGCGTCTTGTGCACCGGCCTGGTCTCGCGCAGCGCGCGGTACACGGGGTAGGGGTCGCGGCGGAACTCGGTGCTGAACGGGTTGAACCGGATCGGCGGCCGGGCCTGCGAGAGCGTCATCGCGGACTCCGGAAGAAGGTGTCGGGGTACGGCCGCGCGACGATCCGCAGCAACCCCAGCTTGCCCATCCGGAACCCCAGCGCCGACAACTTCAGATACCGCTCGTAGCGGGCGACGGTCTGCGCGCCGACCAGCTCGACCGCCTCGGCCCGGTGCTCGCGCAGCCGCCGCGCCCACCGCTCACAGGTCCACGCGTAGTCGAGCCGGTCGTCGGTGAGCGTGGCGATCTCGAACAAGCCCTCGGCGGCCGCGGTGATCTCGGCGAGCGTCGGCAGGTCGGCGTCGGGGAAGATCTCCTGCTGCATGAACGCACTGGCCTGGTCGCGGCGCATGTTCCCGTAGGCGATCGTTTGCAGCGACAAGGTGCCGTCGGTGGTCAGCCAGTCCCGGCAGCGGGTGAAGAACTCCCGGTACACCGCGATCTTCGCGGCAGGCGGATCGTCGGGGCGCGCGAAATGCTCGAACGCGCCGATCGAGATGATACCGTCGAACCGCGACGCGGGTTCGAAGTGCACCCAGCTCTGCGTACGGACCTCGACACCGCGCAACGCCAACGCACGCACGTAGGCTGCCTGTTCGTCGCTGAGCGTCAAGCCGACCATGCGCGGAACACTGTGCTCCCTGCTGCCCCGCGCCAGGACCGCACCCCACCCGCAGCCGATGTCGAGCACCGACTCCGCCTGATCGGCGCCGACCGCGCCCAGGTGGTGCCGGAGCTTGCGTTGCTGCGCCGATTCGAGTGTGTCACTCGGAGATTCGGGCATGGCGCACGAATAGCTGAGCGACTCGTCGAGCCACAGGTGGTAGAAGTCGTTGCCGATGTCGTAGTGGTGCCGAATCGCCGCGGCCGCCGCGTCGGCGCGGGCGGTGTCGGCCACCTCGGTCACGAGTGCGTGGCGGGAGCGGTCAGCTGCTCGTGCAGATGCCCCGCGACCGCGTCCAGCGTCGGGTTCTCGTAGAGGTCGTCGGGCGACAGGTCGACGCCGAAGCGTTCCTCCACCTCGATGAGCAGGGCGACCGCCAGGGCGGAATCGACACCGAGACGGTCGAAATCGGCGAGCGGGTCGATCGCGGCCGCCGGCACCTCGAGCAGCTGCCCGAGATACTCCTGGCACCACGTGACGATGGCTTCTCTGCTGGTGTCCATGTCAGCTCCTCATGCGCGTTTGGCGGCCAGCCGGTCGGCCGACGGGATCTTGAGATCCCAGGCGAGACCGAAGGTTTCGAGCGTCCAGATCAGCCAGTAGCCGGGATCGAGCCGGTACCAGTGCAATCCGAACGACGGTGACTCGGGAAAGGCGTGATGGTTGTTGTGCCAGGACTCGCCGAGGGTGATCAGCGCGAACACACCGCCGTTGCGGCTGTTCTCCCTGGACCGGTACGGACGGGTGCCGACCATGTGCAGGACCGAGTTGATCGCCCAGACGATGTGCTCGAGCAGGAAGATCCGCACGAACCCACCCCACAGCAGCCCGCTGACGGCGCCCGTCCAGCTCAGGGTGAGCAGCCCACCCAGCACGGTGGGAATCAGCAGGCCGAGACCCACCCACCAGTAGTACAACCTGGCGACCCGCATCAGCGAACGATCCTTGATCAGGTCGGGCGCGTAGTGGACGACATTCGGGTATTCGTGCCGGCGCATCCACAGGAAATGCGAATGCGCCAGCCCGCGCAGCGCACCGCGCACACCGTCACCGGACAGGTTGGGGGAGTGCGGATCTCCCGCCCGATCGCTGTACTCGTGATGCCGCCGATGCAGCGCCACCCACGACACCACCGGGCCCTGTCCGGCCATCGACCCCAGCACCGCCAGCACGGCGGCGACCGCGGAGGTGGTGTGGAAGGTGCGGTGGGTGAACAGCCGGTGATAGCCGACCGTGATGCCGAGACCGGTCGCCAGCCACATGCCGAACAGCAGCGCGAACTCGACGACCCCGAACGGCCGCACGAACAGGAAAGCCAGTGCGGCGACGGTTCCGGCGATCGGCGCGACGTCGAACAGCAGGAAGTGCCTGCGCTGCAGCCGGTGGATGTAGGGGGTGCTGATCGTCTTCTTCCGCGGCACGGTGTCGTCTCGCGTCATCTCATCCTCGTCAGCTCGGAATCCGCCAGCCGGACAGTCGGACCGTAACAACGGGCGAAGCCCACGGCGCGTGCTCGCCGTGGGCTTCGATCGTCGGATCGGACTTGTGTATGGCGGTGTCAGCGCGCGCCCGCGCGTAACACCACCTTGCCGTTGCGACCGGGAGTCTCCGACAGGACGGCCGCGTCGGCGGCGCCGTCGAGCGGGAACTCCGCCTGCACCTCCAGGCGGAGCGTGCCGTCGGCGGCGCGGCCGACGAGCTCGTGCACGAGACGGACGTAGTCGGCGTGATCGATCTCGGCGCTGCGCTGCTGTCCCCAGAAGCCCTTGACCACAGCCTGTTTGAAGATGACGGCGCCGGTGTCGATGATCAGCGGCTGACCCGACAGCGCGCCGAAGGAGACCAGTTCGCCGCGCGGGGCCAGCAGGGACATCAGGTCGCCGGCGGCCTGCCCGCTGACCTGGTCGACCGCCCGCACGATCGGCTCGCCGTTGGTGACCGAGGCCGCCCGCGCCGCCCAGCCCTCGACCTCGGTGTCGATCACCGGCCCGTAGCCGAACTGCTCCATCGCCCGCACCGATCCGGGCCCGCGAACCAGGCTCAGCACATGCACGCCCCGCTGCTGCGCGAACAGATTCACCAGGCGGCCGACCGCGCCGTTGGCGGCGTTCACCGTGATCCACTGTCCCGGCTGCACCCGCAGATCGTCGAGCAGCATCAGCGAACTCAGCGGCATGGCCAGCAGCTGGCAGGCGGTCTCGTCGGACACCGTCGGCGGCATCAGGACCACCTGCTCGGCGCGGGCGAGGAAGAAGTCCGCCCACGTCGCGCGGGCACCCGCGACCGCGACCCGCTGGCCGACCTGGATCCCGGCGCCCGGCCCGACCGCGTCGACGACGCCGACCGCCTCGGTGCCGGGAATCGCCGGGAGCGGGGGCCGGTAGCCGTAGACGCCGCGGATGATGGCGAGATCGTGGTTGTGGATCGGTGACAGCGTCATCGCGATCCGCACCTCACCCGGTCCCGGTGCGGGCGGCGGCACCTCCTGCGCGGTGAGCACGTCCTTCGGTTCGCCGAACCGGTCGATGACAACTGCCTGCATGTCCGCCTCCGTGGTGGTTGCGAGTCCTGCACGAGCCTTGTCCCATTGTGGCACTGCGGCCGAGCCGGGGCCGGTCAGGGCAGGGGCGTCTCGTGGACCGTGCGCCAGCGCAGCCCGTCCTGGCCGTCGGTGACGAGGACGGCGGTGACCCGGCGGGCGGTGGTGGTGCCGCCGGCGAAGTGGCGTTCGAGGAAGCGGATCACCACCGTGGTGCCGTCGTCGAGGAGGGTGTCGACTTCGGTGATCTCGATCGTCAGTCCCGGCTGCGCGTTGCGGGCGCCGCGCAGGCCGGTCAGCAGTTCGTCCCTGGCGACCACCGCGCCCGCGGTGGTGACCATCGTGAATGCCGGATGCTGGGCGGCGGCGAAGCGGTCGAAGACCTCGTCGGGGGCAGCCGTTCCCAGCCACTGCGCCAGGTCGGCATGCAGGGATTCGACGGCGGTCAGCACATCAGGGGTGGGGTGAGACACGCCCGAAGTCTAGGTGGCAGCCGCCGACGCAGTCCGGGGACGGGAAGTCAATACGCCGCTGATGAGCGTGGACGCCGGCATCGCACGGAAATAGCCCGCGCGGTGGACGAAGTCGACCTGCCGGTAGGCCTACGCTCAGCCCATGGCAGAGGCACTCGGAACACGTTCGCCCGCAGCGGCTTCCGGTCGGCGGATCGCCGAGGTCGACATCCTGCGCGGGTTCGCCCTGTTCGGGATCCTGATCACCAACGTGATCGTGGCGACGACCCTGTGGTCGGCGGTCGGCACCGAGGAGAAACCGGTGTCGCTGTTCGACGGCACCGTCGACCACCTGGTGCGGGCCACCGTGGACGCGCTGTTCACCGGACGGTTCTACCTGCTGTTCGCGTTCCTGTTCGGCTACTCGTTCACCCTCCAGATCGCGGCCGCCGAGCGGGCGGGCGCCGCGCCGGCCCGGCGGTTGCTGCGCCGCTGTGCCGCGCTGATGGCGATCGGGCTCGTGCACGTGTGTCTGCTGTGGATCGGCGACATCCTCACCCTGTACGCGTTCCTGTGCCTGCACCTGATCCTGCTGCGCAAGCTGCGGCCGCGTACCGCGGTGATCACCGCGGTGGTGTTGTACACGGTGTGGTCGGTGTGGAGCTTCGCACCCGGTGAGACGAGCATTCTCGGCCTCGGACAGTTCCTGGACCTGCCGAAACTGTCCGCCGAGTACACGGGCAGCTTCGCCAGCACCTTCGCGGCGCAGACGGCCCTCGCGCCGCTGTTCCTGCTGCTGATCTGGTTCGCCCAGGGCATCCCGAGCCTGGCCATGTTCCTGCTCGGCATGGCGGCGGGCAAGCGGAACCTGTTCGAAGACCCGGAAACCCAGCGCCGCTGGTCCACCCGGGCGATGGTCCTCGGTTTCGGAGTCGGCCTGCCGATCTCCGCGCTGACCTTCGCCGACATCATGAACTGGTGGAACGCGCCCGCCCTGATCCACGGCCTGCAGTACCTCGTCGGGCCGGCCATGACCTTCGCCTACGTCGCCGTCGTCGTCCGGCTCGCCCAGTCGGCCCGCACCGGCCGCTTCGCCGCCCTGCTCGCCCCGGCGGGCCGGATGGCGGCCTCGAACTACATCGGCCAGTCGATCGTGCTCATGGTCGTCTACACCGGGTACGGCTTCGCGCTGGCCGACAAGGTCCCGCCGCTCGGTGTCGTCGCCATCGCGCTGGTCACCTTCGCCGCCCAGCTCGCGATCAGCGCGTGGTGGTTGCGCGGACATCCGTACGGTCCGGTGGAGTGGGTGCTGCGCGCGGCGACCTACCTGCAGGTCCCGGCGTGGCGCCGGCCCGCGGAAATGGCTGCGGCGCAAACCAAGTGAGTGCTGGTGGCGGTCTCGGCCGGTAGCCGGACTCCTGCTGGTCCGGGCGGGGAGTCAGGACGCCGGGCGATGGAATTCGGCGCGCCAGCGGTGGCGGCCGGGTGCGTCGGGACGGGGGAGGCATTGGATGCGGACCGGGGTGAGGTCGGGGGCGGTGAAGGCGCCGATGTCGTCGGCGGTGAGCGGCCAGGGCGGGCCGAGGGCAGGCGCGGTGGCGATGTCGGCGATGACCAGGAGGGTGGCGTCGCGGGCGAGGAGGTTCTGGATGCTCGTGACGGCGGCGCGGCGGATCTCGGGCGGCAGCGATTGGACGGTGATCGACTCGATCACCAGGTCGAAGGCGCCGAGCCAGGCCTCAGGCGGGTGGAGCAGGTCGGCGACCTTGTAGGTGACCGGGGATTGCGGGAAACGGGCTCGGGCGCCGCGAATCGCGGTGGGGGAGATGTCGAACGCGGTGGTTCGAATTCCTCGAGCGGCAACGAATTCGGCATCGGTGCCGTACCCGCAGCCGATGACCAGGCCGCGAGCGCCCTGGGGAATCGAGGCGGAGGTCAGCCAGTCGACCAGGAGCGGATTCGGTTCGGCGCGGTCCCACGGAACGACCGCGCCGCAGGCCGCGGCCTCGGCGTAGAGCGGTTCGAACCATCCGGTCGGATCGTTCGCCGCCAAGGCCTGGGCGGCGAGACGACGATCGGCGGACGGCTGCGCGTCGGTCATGACCTCAGTCTCCACCACCGCGCCGCCGCCCGCCGCACGCCATACTGCGATCTACGGCACGAGCATCGCCCAGATCAGGGAATCAGCACGACCTTTCCTGTCGTGGCACGATTTTCGAGGGACTCGTGGGCCAGGGCGGCCTCGGCGAGCGGGAACTCGGTGATCGCCGGGGTGAGCAGCGAGTCGGCCGCCGCGGTCAGCGCGCGCCGGGACAGGGTGAGCAGATCACCGCCCGCGCGCTCGATCATCGGCGGACCGAGCACTGAGCGTGAGGTGATGCCGCGGGACGCGAGCGCGGCCGGATCGACGACGGTCGGTGTGCCCGCGGACCAGCCGAAGATCAGATGCGTGCCGCCGGGGCCGAGCAGATCGACCGCGGCGGACCCGGCCGCCCCGCCGACACCGTCGAACACCACGGTCGCCGCCCGGCCGCCGAGCTGGGCGCGCACCTTCCCCGGCCAGTCGTCGGCGGTGTAGTCGACCGCGATGTCGGCGCCGTTCGCCGCCACCTGGCGCACTTTCTCCGGGCCGCCCGCCAAGCCGACCACGGTCGCTCCCGCCGCGCGGGCGTACTGCACGAGCAGGGTCCCGATGCCGCCCGCCGCCGCGGTCACCACGGCGACGCTGTCCGCGTCGAGATCGGCGAACAGCAGGATGCCCAGGGTGGTGCGGCCGGTCCCGAGCATCGCGACCGCGGTGGCGGCCGGCACTCCGTCCGGGATGGTCAGCAGTCGATCGGCGTCGGCCGTCGCGAGTTCCGCGTAACCGCCGGGCGCGGCGCCCAGATGGGTGACCACCGAGGTGCCGAGCAGGCCCGGGTCGACACCCTCGCCCACCCGATCGACCGTCCCGGCGACCTCCCGACCCGGCACCGTCGGCAGGGCGGGGACGGGGAACGGGCCGGGTTCGCCGCGACGCAGCGCCGTGTCGACCAGATGGATACCGCTCGCCGCCACCGCGATCCGCACCTGACCGGGCGCGGGTTCGGGATCGGGAACGGACTCGTAGCGCAGATTGGTGGCCGGACCGAATTCGTGCAGTCGGATTGCGTGCATGGGACCACTGTTCAACCTGAACAGTGCTCGAGGTCAAGCCATCCGTCCCGAGCGGTCAGTCCCGGCTCGGGATCGCGGCGGCCCGGCGTTCGGCGCGGGCGGCGAAACCGTCGCAGAGGGCGTCGAGGCCGAGGAACAGCAGGTCTTCGGAGGTGAGTTCACTCACGCCTGCGCCGTTCAGTTCCGCCAGGGCGGGCGGCACGGGGAACGACGGGTTGCCGTCGAGGAGATCGCGCAAGCCGTTCGCGTCGTCGGTCGCCGTGCGCTTTTCCGCGAGCAGCGCGCCACCGATCACCGGCAGGCTCGCGCCGGAGATGTAGTTCCAGACCGTGAACGCCATGGTGGTGGCCTCGCGGGCCGAGACGTCGAGGGCGCGCAGGCCCTCGACCAGCCAGGCCAGGCTGGTCAGACCCTGCGGGCCGAAGCTGTAGCGGGGGACCGCGAAGGTGAGCAGCACCCAGGGATGCTGCTGGTACAGCTCCCAATCGATCTCCGCGGCGATGCGGACCCGGTCGCGCCAGGTCCAGCCCTGTCCGGTCGGGTCGGGGTAGGGATGCCGGGCGCCGATCTCGTCGGTCATGGCCGCGATCAACTCGTCCTTGTTCGCCACGTGCCGGTACAGCGACATGGTGCCGACTTCCAGCCGTTCGGCGATGCGGCGCATCGACACCGCGTCCAATCCGTCGGCGTCGGCGAGGGTGATCGCGGCGTCGACGATCGCGGTGCGAGTGAGTTTCGCATCAGTCATCCCATGACTCACTTTCGATTTTGCCCTTGCGTGCGTACACTGTACCCGTTCCCCGCGTACGGTGTACGCAAACCCCTGGAAGGATGTCGGAATGACGAAGCTGGAACCGGCGGTGCCCACCGCAGTCGCCGGTGGACGCCGCGCATGGCTCGGATTGGGCGTGCTGCTGCTGCCGGTGCTGCTGGTGTCGATGGACATCTCGGTGCTGTTCCTCGCCATGCCGACCCTCACGGCCGACCTGGATCCCAGTGCCTCCCAGCAGCTCTGGATCCTCGACATCTACGGCTTCATGCTGGCGGGTCTGCTCATCACCATGGGCAACCTCGGCGACCGGATCGGCAGGCGCAACATCCTGCTCGTCGGCGCCACCGTCTTCGGCCTCGCCTCCGTGCTCGCCGCGTTCGCCCCGACCGCCGCGATCCTCATCGCCGCGCGCGTGCTGATGGGCATCGGCGGCGCGACCCTGCTGCCGTCGAGCCTCGCGCTGATCTCGAGCCTGTTCCCCGATGCCCGCGAGCGCGCGACCGCGATCGGCGTCTGGACCGCGTTCTTCGCCGGCGGCTCGGCCGTCGGGCCGATCATCGGCGGGCTGCTGCTGCACCACTTCTGGTGGGGTTCGGTGTTCCTGATCAACATCCCGGTGCTGGCGATCCTGCTCGTCTTCGGGCCGATTCTGCTGCCCGAGCACCGGTCGGCCGCGCTCGGCCCGCTCGACCTGCCCAGCGTCGCGCTGTCGATCGGCGGCATCCTGCCGGTGATCTACGGGATCAAGCACATCGCCGCCGAGGGCTTCGACCTCACCTCGCTGGTGATCGCCGCGATCGGTGTCGTCGTGCTGGTGGCGTTCGTGCGCAGGCAGCGGCACCTGGCCGAGCCGCTGCTCGACCTGAGCCTGTTCACCCGGCCGCTGTTCCGGGTGGCGATCGGGGCGAGCCTGGTCGGCATGATGTCGCTGGCCGCGCTGAGCTATCTGACCAGCGTCTACCTGCAGTCGGTGACCGGCCGCGATCCGTTGCAGGCCGCGCTGCTGGGTATTCCGATGGCGGTCGCGGTGTTCGTGTTCTCGATGAGTGGCGCGCGGGTCGGGCGCAGGCTCGGCGTGCGGGCGACGTTCACGCTCGCCCTGGTGATGTCGGCGGTCGGCAATCTGATGCTGCTCGGCGTCGGTGTCGACGGCGGCTTGGTCTGGTACATCCTGGGCTCGATGATCGCCGGTATCGGCTACGGCATCTCGTTCACGCTGGTGTCGGATGTGGCCGTGTCGGCCGTCCCCGCCGAACGGGCAGGCTCGGCGGTCGGCATCTCCGAGACCAGTTTCGAGCTGGGCAACGCGCTCGGCCTGGCACTGCTGGGTTCGGTTGCCGCGCTCGTCTTCCGGTCCGGCGGCGACTTCGGCGACACTCTCGGCGAGACACTCACCCACGCGAACGGTGACACCGGCCTGATCGATGCCGCGCGCGAATCCTTCGTCAGCGGTATGCATGTCGCGACCGCGGGCGGCGCGTTGCTGCTGATCGCGATGGCGGTGCTGGCCTGGCGCTCGGCACGCAACACCCGCTGAGCGACGACCACCGATCGGCCTCACCGGGCGGATGTCCAGGTTCGTTGCATAGGATCGGCGGATGCGAAACGAGGGTGCGGCCGGCCTGGCGACATTGCTCGCGCTGGCCGATTCGCGCTTGCCGATCGGTGGGCACGTGCACTCCGGCGGTGTCGAGGAAGCGGTGTCGTCGGGGCTGGTGCGCGACACCGCGAGTGTCGAGCTGTACCTGCGCCGGCGGATCGCGACCTCCGGGCTCGTGGCCGCCTCGCTCGCTGCCGCGGTGTGCGCCGCGACGCTGACCCCGGAACGCGCCGAGCTCGAAGCCGACGCGCGCACGCCGTCGCCCGCGGCCCGCGCCGCCTCGCGCGCCCAAGGCCGCGGGCTGCTGCGACTGGCCAAACAATTGTGGCCGCACCATGATTGGGCTCCCGCCGGAGCCCGGCCGCATCTGTCGACGGTGTTCGGCATGGTCGGCGCCGCCTGTGCGGCCGACCCCGAACAGCTCGCCGGCGTGGTCGTCTACACGACGCTCACCGGCGCCGCCACCGCCGCCCAGCGCCTGCTCGCCCTCGATCCCGCCGCCATCGCCGCGGGCACGATGCGGCTCGCACCGCTGTGCGACCGGATCGCCGCCGAAGCCGCCACCGGTCTCGCCGCACTGTCGGATCCGGTGCAGGACGCGCTGGCCGAACGTCATCTGCACCGCGACATGCCGTTGTTCGCGTCCTAGCCGCCCCGAATCCCGTCCCCACGAGAAGGAGTTCCCATGCCTCCCCATCTGATCGATGGCGAACCGCACGATCACAGCCACGACCGCCCCAAGCGCCACCGCGCGCCGGGTGAGGCGCTGCGCATCGGCATCGGCGGCCCGGTCGGCTCCGGCAAGACCGCGCTGGTCGCCGCCCTGTGCAGGCAGCTGCGCGAGGAACTGTCCCTGGCCGTGCTGACCAACGACATCTACACCACCGAGGACGCGGACTTCCTGCGCAGGCACGCCGTGCTGCCCGACGAGCGGATCACCGCCGTGCAGACCGGCGGCTGCCCGCACACTGCCATCCGCGACGACATCACCGCCAACCTCGACGCCATCGACGACCTGGTCGCGGCCAACCCGCCGCTGGATCTGATCCTGGTGGAATCCGGCGGCGACAATCTCACCGCGACGTTCTCCTCCGGCCTGATCGACGTGCAGATCTTCGTCGTCGACGTGGCGGGCGGCGACAAGGTGCCGCGCAAGGGCGGCCCCGGCGTCACCTTCTCCGACCTGCTGGTGGTGAACAAGACCGACCTCGCGCCGCTGGTCGGCGCGGATCTGGGCGTCATGGAACGCGACGCGGCCAAGGTGCGCGATGGCCGCCCCACCGCCCTGGTGTCGCTGACCGACGACCCGGCCGCCACCCCGGTGCTGGCCTGGGTGCGCGAGCAGCTGCGGATCGTCGCCGAGCAGGACGCGGCCACCGGCGTTGCGCACTGAGCTGAGCATCGTCGCCGCGCCGGGCAGGCTGCCCCGCATCGAGGCGGTGGGTGGCCTGGCCGGGCGGTACACCGGTGCCGACACCGTGCATCTGATCGGCACGGCCGCGACCCCGCTCGGCGGGGACGAACTCGCCATCAGCATCGTGGTGCTGCCCGGCGCGCGGCTGATCGTCCGGTCGGTGGCCGCGACGATCGCGCTGCCGAGCACCCGCACCCCGCTGTCGGTGGCGCACTGGCGATTCGAGATCGGGGCGGGCGCCGAACTGGATTTCGACCCGGAGCCCACGATCGTGGCAGGCGGCGCGCACCATCACACGGTGACCATGGTCCAGCTGGCGCCCGATGCCCGGCTGCGACTGCGCGAGCGCGTGCAGGTCGGGCGCAGCGGGGAGGACAGCGGCGGATGGCGCGGTGACCTGGTGGCCGACCTCGGGGAGATCCCGTTGCTGCGGCACCGCCTCGAGCTCGGTGCGGGGGCGTCCACCGATGACCGGCTGCGCGCGCCGCGCGCGCTCGACAGCGAACTGGTCTATCCGGACGAGCGAGCCGCCTCGGCGGGAAGTATCGACGCGGTTCGGTTGCCGCTGGCCGCCGGTGGTTCCCTCGCGACCCGCACGAGTACTCGTCTGAGTGCCGGCGTGCCGGTCGCGGCGGCCGTCGGATAGCGCACGAAACAACGGTGGGAGCCGGACGGATATCCGGCTCCCACTGCTGTGTGCCCGAGGATCAGGCGCTGACCATCACCGCGTCGTCGGCGATCGAATCCGGCGTCGCCGCTCGCGGCGGAGCGAGGAAACCGCTCGCCGCACCCACCGCCGCGCCGATTCCGGCGCCGACGATCGTGAACGGCACCGACACCGCCGTGTAGGCGGCCATTCCGCCCAGGATCGGGCCTGCGACCAGGCCGATCGGCAAGAAGACGACACCGGTGACGAGGCCGGCCACCGCGCCTGCCGTGCTCGCCGCCATGGCGAAGGGTGTGGCCACCGTCGACCCGACCGCGGCGCCGCGCGCGGCGGAGCCGAGGGTCGACGACGCGATCCGGTCCGAACGGCTGCGCTCGAGCCCGACCGAGTCGAGGAACGTCGCGAGATTGGCCTCGGTGTTGGCCGAGGCGTCGTTGATCTGGATCGACGTGTCGACCGGAACGAAGTCCGGCACCGGAACCAGCTGGTCACCGAAGCGGAACTGGCCCGGCGGCGGCAGGATCGGCGGCACCGGTGCGACCGGGGTCGGCGCGTGCAGCGTGCCCACCGGCGACAGGTAATCCGTTTCCGGGCCGGTCCGCGACCATTGCAGCGAGCTGCGCGTATTCTCCGGCATCTGCTGGCCCACATACGGAGTGGCGTTGGGCGCCACCGCGTCGAACTCCGGTCCGGCCGGGTGTTCGGACTGGGTCACCGCCGCCTGCGCGGGATCGGCATTCGCGGTGCCCGTGCCGATCAGGGCCATGACCAGGGGGACCGCTCCAGCCGCGACGACCGAACCTACCCTTTGTCGCTGCGGGCTCGGTGCCCTGTGTTTCCCCGTCGCCATAGATCACCTTTCATCCTGGGGATTGGTCTCACATATGACCTCCGACATTCGGACCGGTGCCGGACTCGGATGGGTGCGAAACGATGGCACCCCGGAATGCCGGTGTGCGCGAAGGCAACCGGAACGACGAAGGCCGGGCGGTTCGGGGAACCACCCGGCCTTCCTGAGGCGTGGACTAGCCGACTTCGCGCTGCTGCTCGCGCACCCGCGCCGGCTTGCTGTTGTTGCCGGGCGGCGCGCCGAGCGCCGCCGCGAGTTCGTCGGCGTCGGCCTGGTCGGACTGGACCTCCTCGATCGCCAGCCGGGCGAAGACCCACTGCTCGGTGGCGGCCATCTGACCGCGGTTGCGGCCGAGGAACGAGACGAACCAGCCGATCACGGTGACGATCCGGCTGCGGTATCCCACCAGGTAGTAGAGGTGCAGCGCCAGCCAGGCCAGCCAGGCGAGGAAACCGCTGAACTCGATCTTGCCGATCTGGCAGACGGCGTCGAAGCGCGAGATCGTCGCCATCGAGCCCTTGTTGAAGTACTTGAACGGCGCCCGCTGCTCGGGGGTCTGTCCCTTGAGCCCGGCCTTGATGGCCTTGGCCGCATACGTCGAGCCCTGGATCGCGCCCTGCGCCTGACCCGGCACACCCGGCACCGACATGAGGTCGCCGACGACGAAGACGTTCGGATGACCCTTGACGGTGAGGTCCGGTTCCACGATCACGCGACCGGCCCGGTCGACTTCGGTGCCGTCGGAACGCTCGGCGATCATCTTGCCCAGCGGGCTGGCCTGCACACCGGCCGACCACACCTTGCAGGTGGCTTCGATCCGGCGGGTGCTGCCGTCGGCGTCCTTGACGACGACACCGTGCGCGTCGACATCGGTCACCATGGCGTTGAGCTGGATCTCCACGCCCATCTTCTCGAGCCGCTTGGCGGCCTTGGCGCCCAGCTTCGGCCCCATCGGGCCGAGCACCGCGCCGGCGCCCTCGAGCAGGATGACGCGCGCGTCGCGCGGGTCGATGGTGCGGAAAGTGCCGTCGAGCGTGCGGTCGGCGAGTTCGGCGATCTGGCCCGCGAGTTCGACACCGGTGGGGCCGGCACCGACGACGATGAACGTCATCAGCCGGTCGCGCTCTGCCTGGGTGGTCGCCAGCTCGGCCTGCTCGAAGGAGCCGAGGATGCGGGCGCGCAGTTCGAGCGCGTCGTCGATGGTCTTCATGCCGGGCGCGAAGGTGGCGAAGTGGTCGTTGCCGAAGTACGACTGCTGCGCGCCGGTGGCGACGATGAGGCTGTCGAAGGGAGTCACGGTGTCGCGGTTGAGTAGTCGCGAGGTGACCGTGTTGTTGACCAGGTCGATATCGTGCACGTCACCGAGCAGAACTTGCGCGTTCTTCTGCTTGCGCAGCACCAGCCGGGTAGCGGGCGCGATCTCGCCGGTCGAGAGGATGCCGGTGGCCACCTGGTACAGCAGCGGCTGGAACAGGTGGGTGGAGGTCTTGGAGATCAGGGTGATGTCGACATCGGCCTTGCGCAGGTGCCTGGTGCCGAACAAACCGCCGAACCCGGAACCGATCACCACCACACGGTGTCGCTGGTTCCCGACAGACTGAGTGCTCATCGTCCTGCTCCTCGACAGACTGGGGTGGGCCCCGCAATGGTGGTGACAGGGTTAACCGTAGTCGGCTCCGGATGCGACGTCGCCACGAGATCCCGGTTCCGATCTTGCTGTGGTGCGTTCTTTCACCGGGCGCCGGGCGCCGCGGTGAGATCCACCAGGGCGCCCGGACCGGCTGACAAGATCGAGAATACGGGACGGGGAGGGTCAGCGACCGGCAAGCAGAAGCTCGGCCACCTTGGTGTCCGTCTCGGCCCCTTCGGTGTAGCCGCCCTCGGCGCCGAGTGCGTTCATGATGGCGAGGGTGTAGCGCTCACCGTTGCCCGCGACGCCGACCGAGTTGACCACCCAGCCGTCGGCCTCGGCCGACCAGCCGTTCTTCAGACCGGGACGCATCCGCGAGCCCGCGCCCCACACGCCCCAGTGCTGGTTGGAGTCGACCGACCGCATCCGGTCGAGCAGGTAGGCCAGATCGTCGGGGTGCATGGTGTCGAGGATGGTGTTCATCAGCCGGTCGAGGTCGGCGGCGGTGCACTTCTGGAACGACCAGTCGGGGAACATCGCGGACATGGTCGGCTGCGGGATCAGGCTGACCATGCCGTAGGCGCGGAACGCGTTGTTGTAGGCCATCCGGTCGAGGCCGATGTACTTGTTCCACAGCACGTTGGTGGCGGCATCGTTGGAGGTGGCCAGCATCGACTCGATATTGGTGCGGTCCTCGGGGGACAGGCCGATGGCGCCGGCCCTGGCCCGGTTGAGCAGGTCGGCGGCGATGGCGAGCTTGATCGTCGACGCGGTCCACACCTGGTTCTCGGCGTGCTCGTTGGCGTAGATCCCGCCGGTCTGGCGGTCGCGCAGCACGTAGCCGACGACGCCGGGGCGCCCGGCCAGGTAGGCGTTCACCCGCGCGATCCGCGAACTCATGTCGTTGTCGAAGCCGGGTAGCGACACCTGGGTCAGCGCGGGCGGCGCGGCGTGCGCCGGAGCGGTCAGGACGGGGAGGCCCGGTGTGAGGACGGCCGCGGCGGCGAGGAGACAGGCGGTTGCTGCGACCCGGGATACGACGCGGGTGGAGGGGGAACGGTCACGCACGAGGGACCACACTCGCACACCCGGCGCCCGAGCGCACTATTTGCGAAGAAATCCGCGATGTTGTGACAGCACCGTTGCGCCGCACGGGTTTTCCGCTCAGTGATGGGCGGCGTGCGGTGTCGCGATCGCGCACCCGTTGAGCCGATGGCAGTGTTCGAACGCTTCGCCGTGCTGATCGAGCGGCCAGGAGTGCACTACCTGCTCCGGCCCGTAGCGCCGGGAATTGATCAGCTCCCAGCGGGCGCCTGCGCGGCGGACGATGAAACCGCCATCGGGAACCAGAGGAATCACCTGCGCGATCATGAACCGGACCAGCCTTTCGCCTGCGGCCGAACTGTCCCACCCGAACGACAACGATCCCACGGTCGGTTTTCCTGGTAGCGCAGGCGCGGCCGGTAACGCCTTGCGGTGTGGCCTATTTCACTTGCCCTGGTCGGTGGCGACGGCGGGGCCGCACGATTGCGGGTCGGTCGCTGGGCGTATAAACAACGGATGCCGTTGCACCTCCATCGCGCCGAACGCGCCGACGCGCTGGCCGACGGACTGGCGGGTGTGCTCGGCGCCGTTCCGGCCGACCCGTTCACCACCGAGGTGGTCGCGGTGCCCGCCAAGGGCGTGGAGCGCTGGCTGGCGCAGCGGCTGTCGGGTGTGCTCGGGGTGGCGGGCACGGGTGACGGTGTGGCCGCCAATATCGCGTTTCCCGCGCCGACGGCGCTGGTAGCCGAGGTGCTGGCCGCGGCGAGCGGGATCGCGCCCGCCGACGATCCGTGGGCCGGGCAGCGGCTGGTGTGGACCTTGCTCCGGGTGATCGACGAGGTCGCGGACCAGCCGTGGGCGGCTGTTCTGGCGCGTCATCTCGGCCTGCCGGGTGCCGGGCATCGGGTGGGCAGGCGCTACGCCACCGCCGCGCACCTCGCGACACTGTTCGACTCCTACGCCGCGCAGCGACCGCAACTGCTCCTCGACTGGGCGGCGGGCGCCGATACCGACGGCGCGGGCGGGACCGTGCCCGACGATCTGGCTTGGCAACCCCTGCTCTGGCGGGCGTTGCGCACGGCCGTCGGCTCGCCGAGCCCGGCCGAACGCCTGGCGGTCGCGTGCGCCCGGCTGCGGGCCGAACCTGGTTCCGTCGATCTTCCCGAACGCCTGTCCCTGTTCGGTCTCACCCGGCTGCCCGCCGATCAGCTCGCCGTGCTGACCGCCCTGGCCGAACATCGCGAGGTCCACCTGTGGCTCGCGCATCCGAGCCCCGCGATGTGGACGGCGCTGGCTGAGGCGATGGGAACGCCGCAGCGCGGCGGCGTGGCCCCGCGATCGGCCGATCACACCGTCGATCTGGTGCACCACCCCCTCCTGTCCGGGCTGGCCAGAGACGTTCGCGAACTGCAACAGCGTCTGAACCCGTTGCTGCACAACGAGAGTCACCTCCCCGCCGAGCCTGCGGCGATCACCCTGCTCGGCGCCGTGCAGACCGCTGTCCGCGACGACCGGGTTCCGGGCGCGGGCGTGCTGCCGGACGGCACCGTCGAGGTGCACGCCTGTCACGGACCCGCCCGGCAGGTGGAGGTCTTGCGCGACCTGCTCCTGACCACCTTCTCGGCCGACCCCACGCTCCAACCGCGTGACGTGCTGATCATGTGCCCGGACGTCGAGGCCTACGCCCCGCTGGTGCGCGCGGCCTTCGGGCATCGCGGGGCAGGCGCGGTGGATCTGCCCGTCGAAGGCGAGCATCCGGCGCACCAGCTGCGGGTCCGGCTCGCCGATCGCGGGCGGGCGGTCACCAACCCGATGCTGGCCGTGGTCATCGAGCTGCTGGAGCTGGCCGACGGACGCGTCACTGTGACGCAGGTGCTGGACCTGGCGGCGAGCGAGACCGTGCGCCGCCGCTGTGGGTTCGACGACGACGATATCGAGCGACTGCGCGAGTGGGCGGCCGAGTCGGGCGCCCGCTGGGGGATCGGGCAGCGGCAGCGCGAGGCGTTCGGCCTCGCCGATTTCGCGCAGAACACCCTCAATGCCGCCGTCGACCGGATCCTGCTCGGCGTCACCGCCGACGAGTCCGGTGACGACTGGCTGGATCTGGCCTTGCCGCTCGACGACGTCGACTCCAACGATGTCGACCTGGCGGGCCGGTTCGCCGAATTCGTCGACCGGCTCGCCGTCTGCCTGCGCGATCTGCGCGGCCCGCGGCCTGCCGCGGAATGGACGGCGGTGCTGCTGCGCGCGGTCGACCTGCTCACCGACGTGCCGGACGCGCACTCCTGGATCCGGACCGAGGCGCGCCGCGAGATCGTCGCCGCCACCGAGCACGCCGGTGCCACACCGCTGCGGCTGGCCGATGTCGCGGTGCTGCTGACCGGGCGCCTGGCGGGCGGGCCGGGCCGCGCCAATTTCCGCACCGGCGAACTCACCGTGTGCACGCTGGTCCCGATGCGGTCGGTGCCGCACAAGGTCGTGTTCCTGCTCGGTCTCGACGACGACGTCTTCCCTCGCCCCGGCACCGTCGACGGCGACGACCTGCTGGCCCGCGATCCGCTGGTCGGCGAGCGCGATGCCCGCAGCGAGGACCGCCAGCTGCTGCTCGACGCGATCATGGCGGCAGGGGAGAAGCTGCTGATCCTGCACACCGGTGCCGACCCGGTGACCGGCGCCGCCCGTCCACCCGCGGTGCCGGTGGCCGAGCTGCTCGACGTTCTCACCGCCCATGTGGGCCGGGCGGCGATGGACGCGGTCCATGTCCGGCACCCCTTGCAGTCCTTCGATCGTCGCAACTTCGCCCCGGACCGTCCGCGCAGTTTCGACACCGTCGCCCTGGCCGGTGCCAGGGCCGCCGCGCGCCCGTCCCAGCCGCGTCCGCCGCTGCTGACCGCGCCGCTGCCGCCCGCCCCGCTCGCGGATGTCGCATTGGCGGAACTCATCGCGTTCGCCGAACACCCGGTGCGCGCGTTCCTGTGGCAGCGGCTCGGGCTGCGGGTGCCCGAGGAAGCCGAGGACATCGCCGATCAGCTGCCGATCGAACTCGACGGCCTGGCGAAATGGGATCTGGGCGAACGGATGCTGACGGCGCGACTCACCGGCGCCGACCCCGCCGGCCTGCGTGCCGCCGAATGGCGACGAGGCACGTTGCCGCCGTTCGGTTTCGGTGCCGCGGTCCTCGACGAGGTCGAAGGCACCGTCGACACGCTCGTTCGCACGGCACTGCCCGACTACGAAGCATCCCCGCGCGCCGTCGACATCGCGATCGATCTCGGCAACGGCCGCACTCTCGCCGGCACCGTCCCCGAAGTACGTGGTGAGACGCTGGTGCGCACCACCTACTCCCGGCTGGCGCCCAAACACCGTCTGGCGGCGTGGGTTTCGCTGCTCGCGCTCGCCGCGACCGAGGACAGGTCGTGGCGGGCGATCAGCACCGGCCGCGGCCAGTTCCGCAGCAGGCCGGTCGCCCGCTCGGTGATCGTGGCGCCGGAGGCTCCCGCCGCGCTGGCCGTCCTGCGCGACCTGGTCCGCCTGCGCGACGAGGGGCTGTGTGAACCGCTGCCGGTCGCGCCCGCCGCCACCGCCGCCTACGCCGAGCGCCGTTTCCGCGGCGACAGCGTCGCCGATGCCCTGCTCGCCGCCGAACACGCCTTCGACGGCGGACCCAACGGCCCCGACAAATTCGGCGACCACACCGACCGCTACCTGCGCTACGTGTGGGGCCGCGCACCCCGATTCGCCCAGCTCGCCGCCGAATCCGCGCGGGCGGGCGAGGCGGAGAGCACCCGCTTCGGCGCGGTCGCGCGCCGCTGGTGGGCGCCGCTGCTCGCCGCCGAGAGTCAGGGACAGCCATGACCGGGACGATGTCGGCGCCCGCCGCCTTCGACGCCGCGGGCGCGCTGCCCGAGGGCACCACCGTGCTCGAGGCCAGCGCGGGCACGGGCAAGACGCACGCCATCGTCGGTCTCGCCGTCCGCTATGTCGCCGAGGCGGGGATCGGCATCACCGAACTGCTGCTGGTGACCTTCAGCCGCGCCGCCACCCAGGAACTGCGCGAACGGACACGGGACCGCTTCGTCACCGTCGCCGCCGCCCTGGCCGACCAGGACATCGCGCGGGCCCACCCGGACGAGCTGGTGCGCGCACTGGCCGACACCGACCCCGCGACGCTGCGGCTGCGCAGGCACCGGTTGCTCACCGCCCTCGCCGATTTCGACGCGGGCACCATCGCTACCACGCACTCGTTCTGCCAGCGCATGCTCGACGAACTCGGCCTGGCGGGCGAGCACGATCCGGGCGCCCGGCTGGTGGAATCGGTCGACGAACTCGTCGCCACCGTCGCCGACGACCTCTACCTGGCGCGTTACGCCCGCGACCGGGCGCCGTTCACCCTCCGTGACGCGCACACCCTCGCCCTGGCCGCCGTGCACGACCGGCACGCCGACCTCGCGCCACGCACCGACGGCGCGGCCGGTGAGCGGGTCGCCTTCGCAACGGCGGTCCGCGCCGAAACCGAACGCCGCAAACGCCGTGCGGGACTGCGTGATTTCGACGATCTGCTGGTCCTGCTGCACGAGGTCCTCGCCGACCCGGAGCACGGTCCGCGGGCCTGCGCGCGGATCCGGCAGCGGTACCGGGTGGCGCTGGTCGACGAGTTCCAGGACACCGACCCGCTGCAGTGGGACATCCTGCGCCTTGCCTTCCACGGCCATGCCACCCTCGTCCTGGTCGGTGACCCGAAACAGGCCATCTACGCCTTCCGCGGTGCGGAGGTCCTCAGCTATCTCGACGCCGTCGCCCTCGCCGAGCAGCGTAGCGAACTCACCCGCAACTGGCGCAGCGACGCGGGCCTGCTGCGCGCCGTCGACCATCTGTGCGGCGGTGCGGAATTGGGCCACCCCGAGATCAGCGTCTACCCCGTCACGCCGACCCGGCCCGCGACCCGCCTGCACGGCGACCCCGAGGTGATCACGCCGCTGCGGCTGCGGGTGCTGCCACGCACCGGGGCAGGGCCACGCAACCGGTCGGGGTTTCCCTCGGTCGGCAGGCAGCGGGCCAAGGTGGCCGACGACCTGGCCGCCGACATCGTGACGTTGCTCGAGTCCGGGGCGATGATCGAGGCCAAACCCGAACGGGGCGCGGATCATTCGCTCACCGAGGTCGGCGACGGACGGGTTCGCAGGCCGATCGGGCCCGGCGATATCGCGGTCCTGGTGCGTACCCGCACCCAGATCGACGTGGTGCGGGCCGCCTTGGACCGGGTCGGTGTCGCCTCCGTCCTGGCCGGTGGCACCAGCGTTTTCGCGACGGTGGCCGCTACCGACTGGCTGTGGGTGCTGCGGGCGCTGGAGCAGCCGCATCGCGGCGACCGGGTGCGGCTGGCCGCGTGCACGCCGATCCTGGGCGTGACCGTGGCCGAGATCGACTCCGGCGGAGCCGATCTCGTCGGCCGGGTGTCCACCCAGCTGCGGGAGGCGGCCCGGCTGTTCGGCCGCGCGGGATTCGCCGCGGTCTTCGACAAGCTCGCCACCGAAACCGATCTCGCGCCGCGCCTGCTCGCGGTGGACAACGGCGAACGCGAACTGACCGACCTGCGCCATCTCGCCCAGCTGCTCGACGAGGTCGCCCTCGCCGACGGGCTCGGCCTGACCGCGCTGACCCGCTGGCTCGCCGACCGGGTGCGCGACCCGGAGGCGGGCAGCATCAGCGGCCGCAGCAGGCGCCTGGACCGGGACGCCGCGGCGGTGCAGATCGCGACCGTGCACGCCAGCAAGGGCCTCGAATTCCCCATCGTCTACCTGCCTTTCGCGTGGGACAGCGCCAAGAACCCCTACCCCGCGACGCTGCTGTTCCACGACGACAACGGCACCCGCGTCCTCGATATCGGGGGCAAGGAGGCGCCCGGCTACAGCGAACGCCAAATGCGCTGTGAGGCCGAGGAATCGGGGGAGGAGCTGCGCCTGCTGTATGTCGCGCTGACCCGCGCCATGTGCCAGGTCGTCGCCTGGTGGGCGCCCGCGGTCACCACCGGCGCCGCGCCGCTGCACCGGATGATCCTCGGGAGACGGCCGGGGTCGGCGCAGGTGCCGCGGCGGGCGGAGATTCCTGCGGATGCCGCAGCGGTGCAACGGATTTCGGAGTGGGCCGCACCCGCGTCCGAGGTGATCTCGGTGACCGCCGTCGACCGTCCCGAGGACGTCGCGCCACGGCGGGTCCGCACCGAACTGCCGACCGGTGAGCTGGCCGCGGCCGGTTTCACGCGAGTACTCGACCAGCAGTGGCGACGGACCTCGTACTCCGCGCTCACGGCGGGCGCCCACGACATCGCAGGCGTCACCGAGGAGGAGCCCGAAGACGGCCCTGGCCCCGACGACGAACCGGCCGAAGCTCCCGTCGACGCCCCCACCGGCGGCACGGGCGCGCCCTCCCTGATGAATGCCCTGCCCTACGGCGCCGAGTTCGGCACGCTCGTGCACAGCGTGCTCGAAACGGTCGACACCTCCGCGCCCGACCTCGCCGCCGAGGTCCACACCCGCTGCGTGGAAGCGGTCGAGCACACCATGGCCGAACTCGACGTCGACCTGCTGTCCACCGCCCTCCTCGAAGTCCTGCGTACCCCGGCCGATTTCGGCTCCCTCGCCGCGATCGCGACCCGTGATCGACTGTGCGAGCTCGAATTCGAACTCCCGCTCGGTGGCGGTGACACCCCCGGCACCCGGTCGGCAGGGATGCACGCGATCGCCGACCTGCTCCGGACCCACCTGCCCGCCGACGACGTGCTGTCCGGCTACGCCGACCACCTGGCGGCGCTGCCCGACACTGTCCTGCGCGGCTACCTCACCGGCAGCATCGACGCCGTGCTGCGCGTACCCGATGCCACGGGCGAGCACCGCTACCTCATCGTCGACTACAAGACGAACCGGCTCGGGACCGGCGATCTCACCGTCGAGCACTACCGGCGCGAACACATGGTGACGGAGATGGTCCGCTCCCACTATCCGCTACAGGCCCTGCTGTACGCGGTGGCGCTGCACCGCTACCTGCGGTGGCGACTGCCCGGCTACGACCCGGCCCGCCACCTCGGCGGCGCCCGGTACCTGTTCGTGCGCGGCATGATCGGCGCGGCCACCCCGCCCGGCCACGGCGTCTTCGACTGGCATCCCCCCGCGAAACTCGTCGTCGCACTGTCGGACCTGCTCGCCGGAGGTGCGCGATGACAATGCCGAAACCGCTGTGCACGGCGGCTCATGAGGACGGCCCGCGATGACGTCTATCCAAGTGGCGCAGCGGGGGACCGGACTGCTGCGCGTCTTCAACGAGGCGGGCGTGCTCTCCGCAGCCGATGTCCACGTCGCGGTGCGGCTCGGACGGATGGGTCGTGAGGACGACGAGGACGTGCTGTTCGCGGCGGCGCTGGCTGTGCGTGCGGTGCGGTCGGGGTCGGTGTGCCTGGAGCTGGCGCGGATGCGGGAGATCGGCATCGACGCCGACGAAAGCCGCGACACCGCAACGGGAATCGACCCGGCGACGCTGCCGTGGCCGGACACCGATCGCGTGCTCGCCGCCTTGCGTCGCAGTCCGCTGATCTGTGGTGGGCAAGCCGGGCCGTTGCGGCCGCTGCGGATCGTCGAAGCCGATGCCGAGGGCGGCGCGCTGCTCTACCTCGACCGGTACTACCAGCAGGAACAGACGCTGCGGCGGGTGCTCACCGAGCGCAGCGCCGATCACCCGTCGGTCGACACCGAACTGGTGCGCGCGGAACTCGATCGGCTCTTCGCCGACCCCCTCGGTGCGGGCCCGGACCGGCAGCGACTGGCGGCCGCGCTCGCCGCCACCCACTGGACCACCGTCGTCGCGGGTGGACCCGGCACCGGCAAGACCCACACCATCGCCCGGATCCTCGCCCTGCTCACCGCGCATCGCCGCGCCACCCCGAAACTGCCCGCCCTGCGCATCGCGCTCGCCGCGCCGACCGGCAAGGCCGCCGCGCGACTCCAGGAAGCGGTGCGCGAGCAGGCCGCCGAGCTCGGACTGCCCGAGCTGACCGCCGCCACCCTGCACCGCCTGCTCGGCTGGCAGCGCGGACGCACCACGCGGTTCCGGCATCACGAACACAATCGGCTGCCCTACGACGTGGTGGTGGTCGACGAGACGTCCATGGTGTCGCTCACGATGATGAGCCACCTGTTCTCCGCGCTGCGGCCCGACACCCGGCTGGTGCTGGTGGGTGACCCGGACCAGCTCGCCTCCGTCGACGCCGGCGCGGTGCTGGCGGATCTGGTCGCCGGGCCGATCGGCGGTGCGCCGAACCCGGCACTGCGAGAGTTGCTTCAGTCCGATTCGACGCTCGGCGCGCAGGCTGCGACGGGGACCGACGCGGTCGAACAGGCGGTAGCGGGTTCGCCCGCAACGGAACACCGGACGGCGGCTCCATCCGCGACGGAACACCAGACGCCTGGGGTGTCGGGTCTGCCCGCGACGGAAAGCCGGATTGCGGCGGGGTCGGCCAGCGAGGACGAGTCGTCGCTCTGGACGGGCGCGTCAGCGAATCTGTCTGGAGCGCAATCGGAGACAGAGTCGCTCAGCGCACTGGAGCAGCGCCGCCTGCGCGGCGGCATCGTCCGGCTGACGCGGGGCAGGCGCTTCGGCGGCCGGATCGCGGACCTGGCCGTCGCCGTGCGCGCGGGTGACGCAGATGCCGCGCTGGCGATTCTGCGGGCGGGCGGAGACGACGTCTCGCTGTGCGCGCCCGACGACACCGCCGCGGTGCGCGCGGACGTGACCACCGCGGCCCTCGCCGTCACCGGCGCCGCGAACGCGGGCGACGCTGTCGGCGCCCTCACCGCACTGGAATCGCATCGACTGCTCTGCGCCCACCGGCAGGGCCCGTTCGGTGTGGAGCGCTGGGACCGGATGGCCGCGGACTGGGCGGCGGCAGGTGGCGCGGGACCGGAAGGGCCGCACTCGGTCTGGTACCCGGGCCAGCCGCTGCTGGTCACCGCCAACGACCACGAAGCCCGCATCTACAACGGCGACACCGGGGTGATCGTGCGCCGCCCCGACGGTTCCCTGCGCGCGGCCCTGCAGCGGGGCAGCGAGCCGTACCTGGTGCACCCGACCCAGTTCCCCGCGGTGGTCACCGTGTTCGCGATGACCATCCACCGCAGCCAGGGCAGCCAGTACGACACCGTCTCGGTGGTGCTGCCCGAGCCCGAATCCACGCTGCTGACCAGGGAATTGCTCTACACCGCCATCACCCGCGCGCGGGTTCACGTGCGGATCATCGGCACCGAGGAGTCGATTCGCGCCGCCATCGGACGGCGGGTGCTGCGGGCCAGCGGACTGTCCCGGAGCACCCCGCCGTCGTAGCGGTCAGCGGGCGGAACTGCGCGAGAAGTTCCAGGACCACCAGTGGTCGTCGTCGAGGTCGGCGCGGATGGGGTCCTCGATCTCGGTGCGGAGCTCGGGGGGCAGCTGCGTCAGCGCGGGAATGATATCGGGGGAGAGGTCGCTCAGATAGGCGGTGTCGAGGCGTTTGCCGTGCTCCCAGCGATCGATATTCCGATCGGCGACAAGATGTTCCGGGTTGAGGACCGCCAGCGCGATGAGCGTGCCGAGCGCGGTGCCGACCGCGGCGCGTGGCACCCAGCTCCATCGCAACCGGGTGATCGCGACCAGCACGAGGACATACACGAGGCCCACCCACAGCTCACACACCTCCACCAGCAGCCGCAGCACCGTGAACCCGTACGCCTGCTGATAGGTCCACATCCGCGCGAGCGCCGACCCGACGATCACCAGCGCCAGCACGCTCACCGCGCTCAGCAGAATCCGCAGCCAGCGCCGGTCGGCGGCCGTCTCGTGCGAGGACCAGCGCAGCACCGCCAGGATCACCGCCAGCGTCAGGATGCTCACCGCCGACAACTGCCAGAACCCACTGCGCGCGTACTCGGCGTAGGTCAGGCCCGCGGTCCGCTGCACGTAGTCGTCACCACCGAACAGCGCGACGAACTGCGCACCGACGAACACCCCGAACAGTACGGTCAGCGCACCGACCGGCAGCACCCACTCACTCCGCGACCACAACCGCGCGGGCCGCGGCGACACCGCCGCCGCGGCAGGCGGACCGGCGAGCAGATACAGCGCACCGAGCGCACCCGCAGCGACCACGCCGAACAGCAGAATCCACTGCCAGGCGGTCGCCGCATCCACGGTGGGCACCAACCCGCTCAACAAGTCGGCGAACGTCGCATCCGCCCCACCCAGCAACGGCACGAACACCACCAGCAACGCCACCGTCGCCGCGACCGACACCCCGTACCGCCGCACACTCGACAACTCCGCGGGCCGCGCCTCCCGCAACCCCGAAAACGCCCACGGCACAGCACCGAACGAGGCGAACGGCACCGCCACCATGTCGTGCACGATGCCCCGCGACGTCCGCCGGCCCAGCACCGCCAGCGAACCCGCGACACACGCCGCCAGCACACACAGCACGAACAGCCACCCGGCGGCGCGGACCGTGCCGACCCCGAGCAGCACGAGTGCGGCCACGGTCCACCACAGGCGATCACGAGCGGTGATGGGCTCGGCGCTCGGCGCCTTGCCACGGCCGGTGGCGTCGTCAGCGCCTTGCGCTTGCTTCTGGACCGATGCGTTGTCGGGTGCTGTGCGCGAGGATTCCCCGGGCGGGGTTGCAAGCGAAGGCTTCCCGGCTTCTGCCGACGAGGTGTGACCTGCTGCTACCGCGGGCGAAGAGCTGCCCGGCGCCGCGGCAGCTGAATCCTTGTCGACCACTGCCGGCCGATCGGTGTCGGTCGCGTCCACTGCAGCTGCGGACGTTTCGCGGGACGATTCCGTCGTGCGGGAGGATCCCCCCACGCTCGCAGGCAGTTTCGCTGCCACGTGGCCTTCGTCGGTGCTCGGGACAGAGTCCGCTTCGACATCGGCTGACCCCTCGACAGCCGATGTCGACGCGGCAGCCTGAGCGTTGCCGGCGGGCTCCTGCGCCGCTGCCTGGACCTCCGCGGTGGCCTCACCTGTCGCAGGCATCGGTGGAGTGGTCGAGTGTGCTTCTACCGCACCGCTCTCAGCGGTTTCGGTGGCGGATGCCGGGGCATCGTCGTCGGTGTTGCGGGAGCGGGCGCGGTAGTCGACGACGCACAGGGCACCGGTGATCACGCCACCGGCCAAGAGCCAGCCGATGCCGGGGCGGTCGACCGGAATCACTGTCGCGCCGACGATTCCGGCCACGGCGGCAGCCGGGAGGACCCCCGCAGGTCGGGCGACACGTTGCCAGCGCTGCGGGGCCGGGGGTAGTGGCGGAGGTAGGGGTGACATGGGGCGTACTGGGGACATCGTGGCGGCGGCCTGCCAGCCCGCGGTCCATGGCTGTGGTGTGTCGGTACTGTTTTGTCCCGCAGGCGATGTCGTGCCGGAACTCGGCTTGTCGGCGACGGTGACGGTTGCTTCCGGCCCGTCGGGTGTTCGCGGGGTCGCGGGCTTGTCGGTCATGGTGTCCCCTCACGTGGGTGTGCTGGATCGTCCCGGGACCTGAGGTCCGGGATGGTGTGCCTGGATGTGGTCGGGTCAGTCGGCGGGCAGGACGACGCGGATGCGGGAGCCGGGGTCGGCGACGGCGATGGTGCCGCCGTGCAGGTCGATCACCCAGCGGGCGATGGCGAGGCCGAGGCCGGTGCCGCCGCCGTCGGTGCGGCCGCCCCGGGTGAAACGGTCGAAGACGGTGGCGCGGTCGGCTTCCGGGATGCCGGGGCCGTCGTCCTGGATCTCGAGCACGGTCGCCCCCGGCACGGTGCGCGCCCAGATCCGGACCTCACCGCCCGCCGGGCCGTGCCTGGCGGCATTGTCGAGCAGGTTGAACAGCACCTGGTGCAGCCGAGCGCGGTCGGCGTGCACGGTGGCGTCGGCCGGTTCGATCGAGGTGGTGAAGCGGACACCGCGACCGAGCGCGGCCGTCATCACCTCGGCCTCGGCGATCACCTCCGCCAACAGCGGTGCGAGCGGCAGGTTTTCGCGGTCCAGCGTGAACGCGCCCGCCTCGATGCTGGACAGATCGAGCAGTTCGGACACGAGCAGGCCGAGCCGTTCGGTCTGGGCCAGCGCGGTGCGCAGTGTCGCCGGATCGGGTTCGCTGATCCCGTCGACGATGTTCTCCAGCACCGCGTGCAGCGCCGTCACCGGCGTGCGCAATTCGTGGGAGACATTGGCGATGAGGTCGCGGCGCTGCCGATCGGCCGCGGCCAGATCCGCCGCCATCTGGTTGAACGCGGTAGCCAGCTGGCCCACCTCGTCGCGGGAGCTGGCCCTGACCCGGAAGCTGTAGTCGCCGTGCGCCATTCGCCGCGCGGCCGCGGTCATCTCGCGCAGCGGGCGGGTGATGCCATGTGCGAGGAACTGCGAGGTGACCAGCGCGATGATCATGGCGGTGAGCGTGGTGAACGTCGGCAGCCAGCCGATCCGCAACCAGAAGTAGGCGAACGCGACCGCACCGGAACAGACCATGAGCACGGCCAGCTTCAGCTTGATCGAGCGCAGCGGGTCCAGCGGTCGCGGCATCCGGTCGGCGACCCGATCGAGGAAGCTGCGCGGCGCCTCGGTAGCCAGCTCGCTCATCGCGCGTCCAAGGCGTAGCCGACGCCGTGCACGGTGCGGATCAGATCGGCGCCGAGTTTGCGGCGCAACGCCTTGATGTGGCTGTCGACCGCGCGGGTGCCCGACGCGTCCGACCAATCCCAGATGTCCTCGAGCAGCCGCTCCCTGGCCAGCACCGCCCGCGGCCGTTGCGCGAGACGGGTGAGCAGATCGAACTCCAGCGGCGTCAGCCTGGCCTCGGTGGCGCCGCGCCAGACACGTCGTTCGTCGAGGTCGATACGCAGATCACCGACGACGATCGCGCTGTCACCGCGCTCGGCGGCCCGCTCGACCCGGCGCAGCAGGGCGTGCACCCGGGCGGCCAGCACCCGCATCGAGAACGGTTTCGTGAGGTAGTCGTCGGCGCCGACACCCAGCCCGATCAGCTGGTCGGTCTCGTCGGTGCGCGCGGTGAGCATGAGCACCGGGACATGCCGGTCGGCCTGGATGCGCCGGCACACCTCGAGCCCGTCGAACCCCGGCAGCATCACATCGAGCACCACCAGATCGGGTTCCCCCGCGGCAGCCGCAGCCACCGCACCCGGACCGTCGTGCGCCAGGTCGACCACGAACCCCTCGGCCCGCAACCGCGCCGCGACCGACTCGGCGATCGTCACCTCGTCGTCGACGACGAGGATCCGCCGCGCGGGCTGTCCTGTCCCGCCCCCACTGAACTCCATGGTCAGACCCTAGCGAGCGGGTGTGGAGGGTTGCGTCGCCAATTGTGGAGATTCTGTGTGCAGCGCGCTGTGTACGATGACGACGTGCCTCAGTGCTTCCGTTCCACGCCGCCGCCCGCCTCCTGAGCGAGGTGCGCCGAGCGCCCGTATCGCCCGTCGCCGGGTAGGTACGCGAGTCGCTCGGGCGTCGATGGCCCGTGCCTGGACGGCAACTGTTCGCACCTCGCTTCCGCGACCCCCACCCCCTCTGTCGCAGGAGCGAATTCCCTGATGTCTGTTTCCCTTTCCGTGTCCGCACCCGCCTGCGGTGGCCTGCTTGCGCTCGTCGCCGCCGGGATCCTGTGGGGCACCGGTGGCCTGCTCGGCGCTCTGGTCCAGGATCGGACCGGCCTCGCCCCGATCGCGGTCGCGGCCTATCGCCTCGGTGTCGGCGGCGCGATCCTGGTCCTGGTCTCGCTGCTCGTCCACCGCGGTATCCCGCGCGGTCGCGCCGCCTGGCACCGGATCGGCGCCGTCGGTGCGCTGGCCGCGATCTTCCAGGCGTGCTACTTCGCCGCCATCGCGGCCTCCTCGGTGGTGCTGGCCACCCTCGTCACGATCGGCGCGGCACCCGTGGTCGTGGCTCTGTTCGACCACGTCACCGGCCGCAGACCGGTGGATCGACGACGCGGCGCGACGCTCTTTCTCGCGGTGACCGGCCTGGCGATCCTGGTCGGCGTCCCCACCACCGGCGCGGCCGGGCTGATCGCGGGCGCGGCGCTGTCGCTGATCGCGGCCACCGCGTTCGCCGCCGTCACCATCGTCACCGCCCGCCCCGTCCCCGATCTCGACGCGGTCACCGCCACCGGCTACGGATTCCTGGGCGGCGCGGCCCTTCTCACCCTCCCCGCCGCGGGAACCGGCCTCACCATCACCCCCGCGCCCGCCACCCTGCTCGCCGTCGTCGCCCTCGGCCTGGCACCCACCGCCGTCGCCTACGCCCTGTTCTTCCACGGACTCCCTGCCGCGGGCGCGGCCACCGCCGCCGTTCTCACCCTGCTCGAACCCCTCACCGCCACCGTCCTCGCCGTCATAGTCCTCGGCGAACGACTGACTCCCGTGGCCTGGACCGGCGCAGGCCTCCTCGCGATCGCGCTGGTGCTGACCGCGACGACGACCGCGCGAGAGCCGGTGACCGCCGATGCCGGCGACCGCTAGGCGGCATGGAGTTTGGCGGGCATGGAGCGGTAGCTGTTCAGGTTCACCAGGCCGCGCGGGATCGGTGGGCCGTCCAGGTGGAGGTCGGGGTACCGCTCGAAGAGTGCTCGCAGTGCGATGGTGCCTTCCAGGCGGGCGAGGCTGGATCCCAGGCAGCTGTGCACGCCGCCGCTGAACGAGAGATGTTCGGCGGCATTGGGTCTGGTCACGTCGAATCGTTCGGGATCGGGGAAGACGGTGGGGTCCTTGTTGGCGCCCGCCAGCAACAGCAGGACAAGCGATCCGTATTCGACGTGCTGGTCGGCGATGTCGATGTCGGAGCTCGCGATGCGGCCGGTGATCCGGATGGGACCGTCGTAGCGCAGGATCTCCTCGACCGCGCCCGGCCACAGCTCCGGCTGCTCGAGCAGCATCTGCAACTGGTCCGGATGTCTTGTCAGCAGGGCGATTCCGTTGCCGAGCATGTTCACCGTCGTCAAGAATCCGGCATCCAGCAGCAGGGCCGCGTTGGCGACCTGCTCGCGGTGGGTGAGCTCGCCACCCGTCACCAGCGTGCTGAGCACATCGTCGCCCGGTTCCTCGGTGCGCTTGGCGATCTGCTCGTCGAAGTACGCCTGCCCCTCGGCCATGTCTTCGACGGCGCGGCGGAACGTGGCCCAGGTCAGGCCTCGGTCGAGCAGCGGCGCACCGGTGTCGCCCCACCGCAGCAGGGTGGAATGCATGTCGGCGGGCAACCCGAGCAGCTCGGCGATGATCGCGATGGGCAACCGCTCGCAGAACTCGTCGATCAGATCCGGTCGCGGCGTCGATGTCAAGCCGTCGAGCAGGTCGTCGGTCACTTCGACAACCCGCTCCCTGAGCTTGGTGATCGCCTTCGGCGCGAAGGCCTGCCCGACCAGGCGGCGGTAGACGGTGTGTTCCGGCGGATCGGTCACCAGCATCGAGGGCGGTTCGGCGAGGTTGGGGAGTTCCAGATCCGTCTTGGTCATCACCCAGCGCATCAGCTGCGGCAGGGCCCGATTGTTGGGGGTGACCACGCCGAAGCGACGGTCCCGCAGGATGAGCTTGCATATTTCGTGGTCCGCGGTCACGCGCACCTTCGAGACGGTGGGCATCCGGCCCAGCTGCCGGATCTCCTCGATGGAGCGCGGCGCGCCACGCCCGCGATCCGGTCCGGCCAGGATCAGCGCGAGGGGATCGCCGCGTCGCGCCGACATCAGGAGATACGTCCGGGACAGGCGATGGACGACCAGCCACCGAAACCATGCGCGTGTCAACATCGTCGTCACCTCCCACGCAGGATCTCCCCATGGTAGAGCGCCTCAGGCATGGTTGGCTAATTCTCGGCTAGCCTGGATCGACAAGCCTTCAGCTCGGGTGAGGGGCACGATGGACAGGCGCGGTTTCATCAAAGGTGTCGGCCTGGCAGCGACAATGCTTACCACGGGCACGTCCACAGGCACGTCCGCGGCGTGGGCGCAGGACTACGGTCTCGGCCCGCATGCGTTGGTGTACCGCGCACTGGTGCCGGAGATCTTCGCGCCGCTGCCGGACCCGGCCGACCATGTGCCCGCGATCGTCATCGGCTCGGGATTCGGGGCGTCGATCACCGCGCTGCGCCTGGCACAGTCCGGGACCGAGGTCGCCGTGCTCGAGCGCGGGTCACGCTGGCCGAACGATCCGTGGCGTGACATCTTCGCCGTCGACACGTTTCCGGACGGCCGCGGCTTCTGGCAGCGCACCGCCTTCACCGCCGTGACCGGGAGGCCCATCGCGCTCGATCCGTTCGGCGGGGTCCTCGACGTCACCAGTTACCCGGGCATCGACGTGTGGCGCGGTGCGTGTGTCGGCGGCGGCTCGGTGGTGTTCACCGGGGTGATGATCGAACCCGAGCAGCGGTTCTTCGAGCAGGTGTTCGGCGGGGTGGTCGACTACCGTGAGATGCACGATGTCTACTACCCCAGGGTCCGGGAGACCTTGCGGCCGAGCCCGATACCGGACGACATCTACCACTCCATCGCGTTCGCGCACTCGCGGGCCTGGGACGGTCAGGTCCGCGCGGCCGGCTACACGCCGCAGCGCACCGACGGCATGTGGAATTGGCACATCATCCGCGACGAGCTGGCCGGGCGATCGATGCCGTCGGCGACAGTCGGCTGTTCGAACCTCGGCAATTCCAACGGCGCGAAGTTCGATCTCAACCAGAACTACCTGCGCTATGCCGAGGCCACCGGCCGTGCCCGGATCTACCCCGGCCACCGGGTGGACGCCATCGCCGTGGAAGCGGGAGGGGCGGGTCGTTATGTCGTCGGCGTGACCAAACTGGCACCGACCGGCGAGGTGCTCCGAACCCGGACGCTGACCTGCGACAAGCTGTTTCTCGGCGCGGGCTCCATCGGCACCTCCGAGCTGCTGGTGCGCGCGCGGGACACCGGCGCGCTGCCGAACCTGAACGAGCACATCGGCGAGGGCTGGGGCACCAACGGCGACGTCGGCCTGGCGCGGCCCCTGACCTCGCTCGAGGTGGGCACCCAGGGCGCGCCGTCCGCGAGCCGGATTCTGGACGAGGCGGGCGCACCGGTGTCGCTGGAGAGCTGGTTCATTCCCGGCGCGCCGCCGTTCGACATCGGCACGCTCGGATCGCTGGGCATGGTGCTCGACGACACCCGAGGCAGGTTCGCCTACAACCCGGCCGATGGGCGGGTGAACCTGCAGTGGCCGCCCAACGGCCAGGCGGGCTACCTCGCGCGAGCGCAGGAAGTCAACGGCGCGATAACCGCGGCCTGCGACTGCGTGCCCATCGGCCAACCGGCCTCGGGTGGGGACGCCTCGTTCACCTCACATCCGCTGGGTGGCGCGGTGATCGGTCGCGCGACCGACGGATATGGCCGGGTGCGCGGTTATCGTGGCCTGTACGTCATGGACGGTGCGGCTGTGCCCGGTAGCACCGGAACGGTGAACCCGTCGTTGACGATCTGTGCGCTGGCCGAGCGCAATATCGAACAGATCATTAGTTCTGGGGAGTAATAGACGACCGCGAGTGTGGCAGATGTACTCGGCAATTAGGCGTCGAAGTAATTGCAGTGGGGTATCGAATTTTCGCTGTATATCGCTTTCGTAAATTTGTTCATTACTTCGCGGTCAGGATCGTCGGTCGGGGGTAACCGCGGCCGATCAGTCGGCCTAGACTGGCGCGGTGGGGTCTGGAGGCGGCTGATGGCCATTGCGCGACAACAGTTTCCATCCGACGGTGGTCATCGGCCGGTGCCACTGTCGGCAGGGCAGCGGGGGCTGTGGATGGCGCAACAATGGAGCCCTGACGTGCCGATCTGCGAGGCGCAGTATCTTGAGTTTCATGGGGATCTGGATCTCGAGATACTGCGTAAGGTGTCAATTCAGACCGGTCACGAATTTCAATCGGGTTATTTGCGGCTGGTGGAGATCGACGGTGAGCCGTATCAGTTGTTCGACCCGTCCTTGGCGTCGCGCGGACCGCTCATCGATCTGCGTGGGGAACCGGACCCCATGGCGGCGGCCTTGCGGTGGATGCACAGGGAGTACACCACGCCGTTGGACATGACCAGGGACCGGTTGGTCGCCTGGGTGGTGGTGCAGGTCGGGGATCGGCATTTCCTGTGGTACCTCAGGGTTCACCACGTCGCTGTGGACGGTTACGCTGCGATGACGATCGTGAACCGGGTCGCGGCGCTGTATACAGCGGCGGTGGAGGGCCGGACCGCCGAGCCGAATCGGGCGGCGGACCTGCGCACCCTCTACGAGGCCGACCGCAGTTACCGGGAGTCGACGCGGTTCACCAGTGACCAGGCCTATTGGGTGGACAGACTCGCCGACGTCGATGGCGACTCCAGCCTGGCCGCCGGGTCCGCACCCGCGAGTGCGGACAGTGTGGTCGCGAAAGCCGAACTGCCCACCGTGACGGTGGGACGGATCGATCATTCCGCGACCCTGCTGGAGGCGACCCCGGCCGCGGTGGTGATCGCGGCATTCGGAATGTATCTGGCCCGGATGACCGGCAAAGACGAGGTCATGGTCAATATTCCCGTTTCCGGTCGCACCACCGCGGTATTGCGGCGGTCCGGAGGAGTCTTCGTCAACGTTGTGCCGCTGCCGATCGTGCTCGGCCAGGGGGACACGGTCGCGTCGCTGGTGCGGCGGGTGCAGGCCGACCTGATCGGGGCATTGCGGCACCAGCGGTGCGGCCTCGTCGACATTCGCGCCGCCGCGGGGAACAACGGGCAGCGGCGTTTCGCGGGCCCGGTGGTGAACGTGATGTTCTTTCCCCAGGAACTCCGGCTCGGGTCGATGACCGCGGAATTCCACATTCTCAGCTCGGGGCCGGTCGACGATTTGCTGGTCGACGTGTATCAGACCGGAGACCCGCCGCAGACGATCCTCCATTTCCTGGCCAATCCCCACCGCTATACGGAGCAGGAACTGTCGGCGCATCACACCGGGTTCACCGAGTTTCTCGACGCGTTCGCCGCCGCCGCGCCGGACGCTGATCTCGGGCAGGTCCACCCCGACAGCGCCCGCCACGGCGCCGGGATTAGGCGCCGGCGCGAGAACCTGGCGTTCTGGCGAGCCACGCTCGCGGACCTTCCCCTGGAGCTTCGTCTGCCGGCCGACAGGTCGCGGCCCGCGGTGCTGTCGAATCGGGCAGCCACCGTGGATTATCCGGTGGCAGCCGAGGTAACCCGGGCGTTGGAAAGATTTGCGCGGCAATATTGTTCGTCACTGTCGGTGGTGATTCAGGGCGCGCTGGCTGTCCTGCTTGCCCGGTTGAGCGGTACAACCGATATTCCGATCGGCATGCCGGTCGCCGGGCGGCACGGAGCCGCTCTGGTTCTGCGGACCGAGATCGATCTCGATGAAACGTTCACCGATCTGCTCGACCGGACCAGACACATCGATCTGGATGCCGTGGAGCATGCCGACGTTCCGTTCGAAGAACTGGTGGATGAACTCGCCCCGCAGCGGTCGCAGTCCCGGCATCCACTGTTCCAGGTGCTGTTGGCATTCCAGAGTCCGGATGGGGAGACGCCGGAGCTGCTCGATGCGGCGCCTCCGCTCGATCTGCGGATTGTGCTGTCGGACAACGACGACGGTGGCGGGATGGCGGTAGCGATCACCTACGCCACGGATCTGTTCGACCCGGCGACGATCGATTCTCTGATGCGCCGGTGGATTCGGATACTCGAGTCGGTGGCCACCGATCCGACGGTGCCGGTCGGGATGATCGAAATCCTCGATCCCGGCGAGCGAGCCGATCTGTTGTCGCGCTCCGGCGCACCCACCGCGCCACCTACCACGCTGGCCGCATTGCTGGCGGCGGCAGTTGCGCACGATCCCGAGGCTGCGGCGATTGTTTTCGACGGGCAGCGGCTGAGCTACGGCGAGCTGGACGAGCGTTCGAATCGATGGGCCCGACTGCTGATCCAGCGTGGTATCGGCCCCGAGGATGTCGTCGCCATCGGTATGCCGCGTTCTCCTGAATCCGTGCTCGCGGTGTGGGCTGTCGCCAAATCGGGCGCCGCGTTCCTGCCGATCGATCCGACCCACCCCGGCGGACGCATCACGCACATGCTGACCGATTCGAAAACCGCGATCGGTCTGACGCTTTCGTCGGTGCGAACTCGGTTGCCCGGCACCATCGAATGGTTGACGCCGGAGGACCTCGACGCGGGTGCGGACCGTCCCGTGGCCGACGGTGATCGGGTGCGCCCGCTGCGTGTCGACGATATCGCCTATGTCATCTACACCTCCGGTTCGACCGGGCTACCCAAAGGTGTCTCGGTCACCCACCGCGGACTCGGCAACTGCGCCATCGAGCATCGCCATGCCATGCGCATCGAATCGAATTCCCGTACTTTGCATTTGGCTTCCCCGAGCTTCGATGTGTCGGTCTTGGAATTGTTGCTGGCTTTGTGTGCGGGCGCGACGATGGTCATCGCACCCCACGATGTCTACGGCGGCGACGAACTCGCCGCACTGCTCGACCGCGAACAGGTCAGCCACGTCCTCATCACACCCACGGCATTGTTCACCATCGACCACACGCGGTGGCCGCTACCTGATTTGCGGTATCTGCTGGTCGGTGGCGAGAACTACGGCAGCGAGCTGGTCCAGCGCTGGAACGGCAGCCGGAGCGTGTTCAACGAGTACGGGCCCACCGAGACCACCATCGCCGCGACGATGTCCGCACCGTTGGTGACGGGTGAGCTGGTCACGATCGGCGGGCCGATTCGCGGTGTCTCGCAATGGGTGCTGGGTCAACGGCTGCAACCGGTGCCGGTCGGTGTGGCGGGTGAACTGTATGTCGCGGGTCCGCTGCTGGCCCGTGGATATCATCGCCGGGCCGATTTGACGGCCGAGCGTTTCGTCGCGTGCCCTTGGCTACCTGGTGAACGGATGTACCGGACCGGTGATGTGGTCCGGTGGACGGCCGAGGGGACGATTCAGCATCTCGGCCGGTCCGATTTCCAGGTGAAGATTCGTGGTCTGCGGATCGAGCTCGGCGAGATCGATGCCACCCTCGCTGCGCACGAGACCGTCGGTTTCGCTACCACCATCGGCCATCACAGCGAATCCGGGGCCGCCTCGCTGGTTTCGTATGTCGTTGCCGCACCGGGTGCTTCGATCGATACGACGGTCCTCACCGAGTACCTCACCAGCCGGTTGCCATCCTATATGGTTCCGGTTTCGATCATGGTGCTGGACCGGATTCCGTTGACGCCGGTGGGCAAACTGGACCGAAAGGCGCTGCCGGATCCGGTATTCACCGACCGCAAACCCTTCCGGGCACCCGAGACACCGATCGAACGCGTGATCGCCGAATCTTTCGCCGACGTCTTGGGTATCGACTCGGTCGGTCTCGACGATTCGTTCTTCGCCCTCGGCGGCGACAGCGTGGTCGCGACCCGGGTGGCGGCGCGACTCGGAGCCACGCTGGATACCGAGATTCCGGTGCGGGTGATGTTCGAGGCCCCCACGGTAGCGGCGCTCGCGGCCCACATAGCGCAGCATTCCGGCACCGGGCGACGACGCCCACCACTGACCGCCGGGCCGCGCCCCGATCTCGTACCCTTGGCGCCGGCCCAACAGCGGATGTGGTTCTTCAACCAGTACGACACCGGTTCGGGTGCCTACAATGTGCCGATCGCCCTCCGGTTGCGTGGCGAGTTGAACGTCGAGGCCCTGCGATCGGCCATGGGCGACGTGCTGCGCAGGCACGAGTCCTTGCGGACGCGGTACCCGGATAACGACGGAATGCTGATTCAGCTGATCGAACCCGCCGACGAGGTAGACCCCGAACTGGCCCTGGTCTCGGTGCTGCCGAGCGAACTGGACGCAGCGATCACCGAATTCGTCACCGAAGGCTTCGACGTGAGCGTTCGGGTGCCGGTGCGGGCCCGATTGTTCCGCGCTGCCGGTAGCGAGGAGCCCGACTACGTGCTGGTCGTCGTGGTGCACCACATCGCCGCGGACGGCTTCTCCATGACACCGCTGGCCCGCGACGTGACGACCGCGTACACCGCTCGGATCCGCGGAGAGGCCCCTTCGTGGACACCGCTGCCTGTCCAGTACGCGGACTACGCACTGTGGCAACGAGCCGCCCTCGGCTCGTCCGATGATCCGGAATCGCTGGGTGCCCAGCAGATCCGATACTGGACCGCGACGCTGGACGGGGTCGCCGAGGAACTTCGGCTACCGGCTGACCGGCCGCGGCCGGTGGTGGCGTCCCATCGGGGTGCCACCGTCGACTACACGGTCGATGCCGAGGTGATCCAGGCCTTGGGAACGCTGGCGCGGCAACGCAATGCCTCCCTGTTCATGGTGATCCACGGCACGCTGGCGGTGCTGCTCGCCCGGTTGAGCGGTACCACCGACATTCCGATCGGCACACCGATCGCCGGACGCGGCGCGGCCGAACTCGACGACGTGATCGGCATGTTCGTCAACACCCTGGTCTTGCGGGCCGGAATCGAGCTCGATGAATCGTTCACCGACCTGCTCGACCGGATCAGGCAGATCGATCTGGATGCCTTCGGACACGCCGACGTTCCCTTCGAACAACTGGTGGATCAACTCGCTCCGCAACGCTCCCCGTCCCGGCACCCCCTGTTCCAGGTAATGCTGGCATTCCAGAACCTGGAACAGGTGCGGCTGACGTTGCCCGGTCTCGACATCGCAGTGCTCGACCTGCCCACCGCGGTGTCGCGCTTCGACCTGCAGATGGTGCTGTCGGACAACCAGGTCGGCGGCGAGATGGCGGTGGCGGTCACCTACGCCACGGATCTGTTCGACCCCGGCACGATCGATGCCCTGATGCAGCGGTGGATTCGGATACTCGAGTCGGTGGCCACCGATCCGACGGTGTCGGTGGGGGCCGTCGAGATACTGGACTCCGCCGAACGAGCCGATCTGCTGGCACATTCCGGTGCGCCCATGACCGTGCCCACCACGTTGGCCGACTTGCTGACCGCAGCTGCCGCACGGGATCCCGACGCCACCGCGATCGTGTTCGAGGGGCAGCAGCTCAGCTATCAGGAGCTGGACGAGCGTTCGAACAGATGGGCCCGGCTACTGATCCGACGCGGTGTCGGCCCGGAAGATGTTGTCGCGATAGCGATGCCACGTTCCACGGATTCCGTGCTCGCGGTGTGGGCTGTCGCCAAATCGGGCGCCGCGTTCCTGCCGATCGATCCGACCCACCCCGGCGAGCGCATCACGCACATGATGGCCGAGTCGAGAACCGCGATCGGTCTGACGGTGTCGTCGGTGCGCGCGCAATTGCCCGACGATATCGAGTGGTTGACACCGGACGATCTCGACCAGGGGGAGAACCGTCCGGTCGCCGACAGTAACCGGGTGCGCCCGCTGCGCGTCGACGATATCGCCTACGTCATCTACACCTCCGGATCGACCGGGCTACCCAAAGGTGTCGCGGTCACCCATCGCGGACTCGGCAACTGCGCGACCGAGCACCAGATCGCCCTGCACATCGAACCCGATTCCCGGACTTTGTATTTGGCGTCACCGAGCTTCGACGTCTCGGTGCTGGAATTGCTGTTGGCGACGTGCGCGGGCGCGACCATGGTCATCGCGCCCAGCGATGTCTACGGCGGCGACGAACTCGCCGAACTGCTCGACCACGAACACGTCACCCACGTCCTCATCACGCCCACCGCACTGTCCACCATCGACCACACCCGGTGGCCGCTACCGGATTGGGGGCACCTGGCGGTCGGTGGTGAGGACTACGGCACCGAGTTGGTCGAGCGGTGGGGCACCGCTCGCGACATGGTGAACGAATACGGACCGACCGAGGCCACGATCACGACGAATCAGAGTGCTCCGCTGGTGGCGGGTGAGTTGGTCACGATCGGTAGCCCGATTCGCGGGGTGTCGGAATGGGTGCTGGATCAGCGGCTGCAGCCGGTGCCGGTGGGTGTGGCGGGTGAACTGTATGTCGCGGGTCCGCTGCTGGCGCGCGGATATCATCGCCGGGCGGCGCTGACGGCCGAACGTTTCGTCGCGTGTCCCTGGATGCCGGGTGACCGCATGTACCGCACCGGTGATGTGGTCCGGTGGACAGCGGATGGGACGATCCAGCACCTGGGCCGCTCTGATTTCCAGGTGAAGATCCGTGGTCTGCGGATCGAACTCGGTGAGATCGATGAGACGCTCGCGGCGCACGAGACCGTCGGTTTCGCCACCACCATCGGTCATCACAGCGATTCCGGGGCGGTATCGCTGGTTTCGTATGTCGCTGCCGCACCGGGTCGTTCGATCGATACGACGATTCTCACCGAATACCTCGGCGGCCGGTTGCCGTCCTATATGGTTCCGGCTTCGATCATGGTGCTGGACCGTATTCCGTTGACGCCGGTGGGGAAGCTGGACCGTAAAGCGCTGCCGGAACCGGTATTTGCCGACCATACACCGTTCCGGGCACCCGAGACCCCGATCGAACGCGCGATCGCCCAATCCTTCGCCGACGTGTTGGGTATCGACAGTGTCGGTCTCGATGATTCGTTCTTCGCCCTCGGCGGCGACAGCATCATGTCGATCCAGGTGGTCACTCGCGCCAGGGCGGCGGGTGTGGTGTTCTCCGCACGCGATGTCTTCGAGCGTAAGACGGTCGCCGGGCTGGCCGCGATCGCCGTTCGCGACAGCACCGTGACGACCGGCCTTCCGGAGGAATTGCAAGGTGGGGGTGTCGGGCCGATACCGCTGACGCCGAGCATGCGATCGCTGATCGAACGCGCGGAGTCGGGGTTCGACCGTTTCTCGCAGGGAGTAGTGCTGGAGCTGCCGGTGGGGATCGACCGGCGGCAGCTGGCGGGCGCGGTGCAGGCCGTACTCGATCGGCACGACATGCTGCGCGCGCGGCTGCGCCCGGGCGCCGACGGGAGCTGGATGTGGGAGGCGCTCCCGGTCGGGACGATTCGAGCCGAGGACGTTGTCCACCGGGTGCCGATGCCGGGCAGCGTCGAGTTCCGTGCGTCGGCGGCGGCGGAGCTAAAAGCCGCCGCGGACCGGCTCGATCCGGGCACCGGGACTGTGCTGCAGGTGGTCTGGTTCGATCCGGCCGACGCGGCAGAACCGGGCAGAGTGCTTGTGCTGGTGCATCATTCGGCGATCGATACGGCTTCCTGGCCGGTTCTGGTGGCGGACCTCGCGGCCGCGTGGACGCGGATCGCCTCCGGCGAGCTACCCGACCTGGCCCCCGTCGGGACATCGATGCGCAGGTGGGCGCACGGGCTGGTCGAGGTGGCCCGGCGCCCGGAACGGGCCGCCGAACTCGAAGTGTGGCAAGCGATGACCGTCGGGGACGATCCGGTGATCGGGTCCCGGCCCCTCGACCCCGCCGTCGACGTGGCTGCCACTACCCGCACCGTCGAGGTCGAAGTCTCCGCCGAGGTGACAGAGGCACTGCTGACCGAGGTGCCCGCGGCATTCCACGGCAGCGTCGACGACGCGCTGCTGGCCGCGCTGGCGATAGCGGTGACCAAGTGGCGGCGCGAGCGTTCGGCGGCCTCCGGCGGCCAGCTCACGGATGTGGTGATCGGTCTCGAAGCGGACGGTCGCGAGGAAGACGCCGTCCCCGGCTCGGATCTGAGCCGGACGGTCGGCTGGTTCTCGACGAGTTATCCGATGCGCCTGGACCTTTCGGGTATCGATCTCGACGACGCGGGTACCGGTGGGAAGGCGCTGGGTGCGGCGGTCAAGTCCGTCAAGGAACAGCTCCTCGCTGTCCCGGACCACGGAATCGGCTACGGCTTGCTGCGGTACCTCAACGACGACACCGGCCCGCTACTCGCGACTCTGTCGGCACCGCAGATCAGGTTCGACCATGTCCGCCAAGGAACACAGTCGGCCGGAGGGATGCCGGCGGACGACGACCTCGCCGGTGCGCAGAATCCGGAGATGCCGGTGTCGGCGGCGCTCGACATCCATGCCCGCACCCTCGACAGCGACGGCAGGCCGCGGTTGCGGGCGGCCTGGTCGTACCCGGAGGGGGTGCTGACCGCCGACGAGGTGCGCGAGGTGGCGCAATCGTGGTGCCGGGTACTGACCGCCGTGGCGACACACATCCACCGTGCCGGGGCAGGCGGCCGGACGCCGTCGGATCTCGAGGTGGTCCGGCTCGGACAGTCCGAGATCGAGCGACTCGAAGACAGCTATCCGGCACTGAGCGACGTCTGGCCGTTGACGCCGCTCCAGGAGGGGCTGCTGTTCCATGCGCTCGTGTCCGAGGACTCGACGGACGCCTACCTGGTGCAGCTGGTCCTCGAATTGGGTGGGCAGGTCGATCCGGGACGGCTGCGCCGAGCCGCGCAGATACTGCTCGACCGGCATCCGAACCTGCGCACCGCCTTCGTCACCGACACCGCCGCGGGACCGGTGCAGGTGGTCGACGACGACGCCGAGGCCCCCTGGTCGGAGGTCGACCTGTCCGGACTGGACGACGCTGCACGCGGCGAGGAGTGGGATCGGCTGATGGCCGCGGACCGGGCGACCCGGTTCGACCCGGCTCGGGCCCCGCTGCTGCGCTGGATGCTGGTCACCACGGGGCCGCAGCGCTACCGGCTGGTGCTGACCAACCATCACCTGCTGCTCGACGGCTGGTCGACGCCGCTGCTCCTCGAGGAGTTGCTGATCCTCTACGCCACCGACGGCGACCCCGCGATACTGCCGGATGTCCGTCCCTATCGGGACTTCCTGGCGTGGATCGCCGGGCGGGACACGGCCGCCTCGCTCGACGCCTGGGCCCGCGCGTTCGACGGCACCGACGGGCCGACCCTGGTGGCCCCGCCCGACCCCGGCCGCCGATACACCGCATCACGCGCGGTGCTCGGCGAACTGACCGAGGAACAGACCGCGGCGCTGACCGAGTTCGCGCGGGCCCGTGGCATCACCGTCAACACCGTGATCCAGATGGCCTGGGCGATCGTGTTGGGCGCGTCGACCTCCCGGGAGGATGTGACGTTCGGTGCCACGGTGTCCGGACGGCCCGCACAGGTCGCGGGCATCGAATCGATGATCGGGCTGTTCATCAACACCCTGCCGGTGCGTGTCCGGCTCGACCCCGCCGAGCGCGTGGGGCAGCTGCTCGACCGGATCCAGGCCGAGCAGGCCGCGTTGCTCGATCACCACTACGTGGGCCTGACCGACATCGAGCGGGTGGCCGGGCCGGGGACGATATTCGACACGATCACGGTGTTCGAATCCTTCCCGATCGATCGTGGTGGGCTGACCGCGGACACCGATATCGCCGGCATGCGCCTGCTCGACGTGACCGGCACCGACGGCGCGCACTATCCGCTGGGCGTGATCGCGCGGGTCGACACGCGACTGCACCTCGACATCAAGTACTTGCCCGAACTCTTCGACCAGGACACGATGGCGGCGACCCTGCAGCGGGTCCTGCGCGTGATCGAGACCGCCGTCGCCGACCCGGATCTGCCGCTGGCCCGGCTGGATCTGCTGTCTCCGGCCGACCATCGCGAGTTGACGCCGGTGTCGGGTGATCCAGCTGGGCCGGAGCGGGTGTTGCCGGAGTTGCTGGCGGCAGCAATGCAGCGGGATCCGGAGGCGGTCGCCGTCGTCTGCGGGGATCGGCGGTGGACCTACGGCGAGCTGGAGGCGGAGTCGAATCGGTGGGCTCGCGTGTTGATCGGCCGGGGAGTGGGGCCGGAGTCGAGCGTCGCGGTGGGATTGCCGCGATCGATCGACGCGGTACTGGCGGTATGGGCGGTGGCCAAGTCGGGGGCAGCGTTCGTACCGGTGGATCCGCAGTACCCGGCAGGCCGGGTCGAGCACATGCTCACCGATTCGGGTGTGACGGTGGGAATCACCCTGTCGGAGTGGTGTGCTCGGCTGCCCGGGCCGGTGCGATGGCTGGTTCTCGACGAACCGGCCTTCGCAGCGGAGGCCGCGCAGTTGCCCGCGGGACCGGTGACCGATGCCGAGCGAACATCGCCGGTGCGGCCCGACAACGCGGCGTACGTGATCTACACGTCCGGCTCGACCGGTGTGCCGAAGGGGGTGGTGGTGTCGCATCGAGGGTTGGCGAATCTGGTGGCCGAGCAATGTGCGCGATTCGGTATCGGGCCGAGCGCGCGGGTGCTGCATTTCGCGTCGCCCAGTTTCGATGCGGCGGTGCTGGAACATCTCTGGGCGTTCGGGGCGGGCGGGCGACTCGTCATCGCACCCCCGACCGTCTACGGCGGGGGCGAATTGGCGCAGATCCTGGTGCGCGAGAAGGTGTCCCACGCCGCGCTGACGCCCGCGGCGCTGGGCACGGTCGATCCGGAGGGTCTCGACGACCTCCGGACCGTCGTGGTCGGCGGCGAGGCGCCCTCACCCAAACTGGTGTCGCGGTGGGCGCCCGGCCGCAGATTCTTCAACACCTACGGTCCGGCGGAGGCCACGATTCTCACCGATGCCGGTCCGCCGCTGGCGCCGGGCGCGGCCGTGACGATCGGCGGACCGATTCGCGGGGTCGGGCAGGTCGTGCTCGACGGGTGGTTGCGGCCGGTGCCGGTCGGGGTCATCGGGGAGCTGTATCTGGCAGGCCCCGGTCTGGCTCGCGGGTACCGCAACGCGAGGGGTTTGACCGCGTCGCGGTTCGTCGCCGATGCGTTCGCGGGTCCGGGCCAGCGCATGTACCGGACCGGTGACCTGGTCCGGTGGCTGCGGCAACCGGACGGGAGTCTGGCGCTCGACTATGTGGGCCGGTCGGATTTCCAGGTCAAGGTCCGTGGTTTCCGTGTCGAGCTCGGCGAGGTCGAATCGGCGCTGGTTGCCTGTCCCGGCGTGGCCGACGCGGTGGCGACGCTGCGCCGGGACCCCGTCATCGGCGACCGGTTGATCGGGTACGTGGAGCCCGAGCCCGCCGCCGATCTCGACGCGGCCGCGGTGCTCGCGTTCGCCGGCGAGCGGCTGGCCTCGCACATGGTGCCCGCGATCGTCGTCGTCCTCGACGCGCTGCCGGTGACGGCGAACGGCAAGCTCGACCGCACCGCGCTGCCCGAGCCGGACTTCACCACGGGCCGAACCGAATTCCGGGCACCGGCCACCGAGGTGGAGACGACGCTGGCGGGTCTGTTCGCCGAGGTGTTGGGGATCGACACGGTCGGTCTCGACGATTCGTTCTTCGCGCTCGGCGGCGACAGCATCATGTCGATCCAGCTGGTGACCCGGGCCAGGGCGGCCGGTGTCGCGTTCTCCGCGCGCGAGGTGTTCGAGCGCAAAACCGTTGCCGGGCTGGCCGAGATCGCCGTTCTCGACGACAGCGCGGCGGCAACCGCCCTGCCCGCGGAACTGCCCGGCGGGGGAGTGGGGCCGATACCGCTGACGCCGATCATGTGCTGGATGTTCGAGCGCGGCGGCTTCGACCGGTTCTGCCAGTGGGTGCTGCTCACACTGCCGGTCGACATCGATGCCACCGGCATCGACGCCACCGTCCAGGCGGTGCTCGACCACCACGACATGCTGCGGGCCCGCCTGCACCCGGACACCGCGCACAGCTCGGGCTGGGCGCTGCGGGTGCCGCCGACCGCGCCGCCCGCCGGCGAACTGATCCGGCACGTGCCGGTGGACGCGGCGCCCGGCAGCAGCGCCTTCGGCGCGCTCTTGGATGCCGAGGCGAATGCCGCGGCCGAGCGCCTCGACCCTGCGGCCGGAATCACGGTGCAGCTGGTCTGGTTCGACCGGGCCGGACAGCCGGGCAGGCTGCTCGTCGTCGCACACCACCTGGTCATCGACGGCGTCTCCTGGCGGATCCTCATTCCCGATCTCGCCGCGGCCTGGGCACAGCGCAGCGTCGGGCAACGGCCGCGGCTCGCGCCGGTCGGCACCTCGATGCGGCGCTGGGCGCATGCCCTGCAGACCGCCGCCGAGGACCTCGACGAACTCGACTGGTGGCGGTCCACGCTCGGCGCCGCCGATCCGCCGATCGGTGCCCGCCCGATCGATCCGGCCGTGGACGTGCACGCCACCGCCGCCACCGTCGAGGTGGCGCTACCGCCCGCGGTAACCCGCGCCGTCCTCACCACCCTGCCCCGGGCGTTCCACGGCAACGTGGACGACGCCCTCGTCGCCGGTCTCGCGCTGGCGCTGACTCGATGGCGGCGCCGCCGCGGCAACACTGTCACCGGGACGCTGCTCACCCTCGAAAGCCACGGCCGCCACGACACGGTGCTCCCCGGTGCCGATCTCACCCGCACCGTCGGATGGTTCACCACCAACTACCCGGTGCGGCTCGACCTGTCCGACATCGACATCGACGACGCGTTCGCCGCCGGTGCCGCCGCGGCGGCGGTCGTCAAGTCGGTCAAGGAGCAACTCCGGCAGGTCCCCCACCGCGGGATCGGCTACGGGCTGCTGCGCTATCTCAACGCCGACACCGCGCCGATCCTGCGTGAACTGCCCTCCCCGCAGGTGAGTTTCAACTACCTCGGCAGGCTGGACACCACGCCCGCCGCGGTGCGTGATGCCGGGTGGCTGCCCGCGGGCGAGGGCACCGACGGCGGCAGCATCCAGAACCCCGACGCACCCGTCGCGGCCGTGCTCGGTGTCAACGCGGTCACCGTCGACACCGCGGACGGGCCGACGCTGACCGCCGCCTGGGAGTTTTCGACGGGCCTGCTCACCGCCGCCGAAGTCACCGAGCTCGCAGAACTGTGGCGGGACGCGGTGACCGCGCTGGCCACCCACGCGTCCCGGCCCGGTGCGGGCGGCCTGACTCCCTCCGACCTCGACCTCGTCGACCTCGACCAGGAGGCGATCGACCAGCTCGAGGCGGGACGTTCGGCGCTCGACGACATCTGGCCACTCACGCCGCTCCAGACGGGGTTGCTGTTCCACGCCCAGCTCGCCGACGGCACCATCGACGCCTACCTGGTGCAACTTTGGGTGGAACTCGGCGGACACGTCGACCCGGACCGGCTGCGCCGCGCGGCGCAGACGCTGCTCGGACGGCACCCGAACCTGCGGACCGCGTTCCTGCGCAAGGGCATCGGCGACGCGGTCCAGGTGGTGCACCGGTACGTCGATGTGCCGTTCACCGAGCTCGACTGGACCGAGCGCGACGACATCGAGGCCGCGCTCGACCAGCTCATGGACACCGACCGCCGCGCCTGCTTCGACCTCACCACCGCACCGTTGCTGCGACTCACGCTGATCAGCACCGCACCCCAGCGGTACCGGCTGCTGGTGAGCATGCACCACATCCTCATCGACGGCTGGTCGACGCCCCTGCTGATCCGGGAACTGCTGACCCTCTACGCCGGTGCGGGCGACGCCACGATGCTGCCCCCGGTGCGCCCCTACCGTGACTACCTGAGGTGGCTGACCGCGCAGGACCAGGACGTGGCGGAAACCGCCTGGGCGCGGGCACTCGACGGTGTCGCCGAGCCGACCCTGCTGGCGCCCGCGGACCGCGGCCGCCGGACCACCGTCGCCGCGCGCGAAGTCCGGGTGCGGCTGAGCGAACAGCGCACCGCCGCTCTGATCGCGGCGGCCCACCGGCACGAGGCCACCCTCAACACCGTCGTCGAAGCGGCCTGGGGGATCGTGCTCGCCACCTCGACCGCCCGCGAGGACGTGGTCTTCGGCACCACCGTCTCCGGGCGTCATCCGCAGATTCCCGGCATCGAATCGATGGTCGGGCTGTTCGTCAATACCGTGCCCGTCCGGATCCGGCTCGACCATCGCGAAACCCTGGCTCAACTGTTGCGGCGCATCCAGACCGAGCAAGCCTCGCTGCTCGACCATCAGCACCTCGGGCTCGCGCAGATCCAGCGCGTGGCCGGACCCGGCGCGATGTTCGACACCGTGACCGTCCTCGAGTCCTACCCGGTCGATCGGGCCGGGCTGTCCGCGGACACCGACATCGCGGGCATGCGGGTCCTCGACGTGCACGGCCGCGACGCCGCGCACTATCCGCTCGGCCTCGTCGTCCACCACGACACCCAGGTGCACCTGACGTTCAAGTATCTGCCGGAGTTGTTCACCCGGAACCAGATCGACGTCATCGCCGACCGGATGCTGCGCGTGCTCGACACCATCGCCGAACACATCGACCTCCCGCTGGTCCGGCTGCATCTGCTGTCACCGGCCGAGCGAGCCACGCTGGTACCAGTGCACGGCAGGCCGAGCGCGGTGATGTCGGTGATGCCGCAGGTGCTGACGGCCGCGATGACGCCGGACACGGAAGCGGTGGTCTGCGACGGTGTCCGGCTGTCCTACCGCGAACTCGACGACACCTCGAACCGATGGGCGCGGGTACTGATCGATGCGGGCATCGGACCGGAATCGTTGGTGGCCATCGCGTTACCGCGCTCGATCGACGCCGTCGTCGCCGTGTGGGCGGTTGCCAAATCCGGCGGCGCGTTCGTCCAGATCGACCCCGCCCATCCGCACGACCGGATCACCCGCATCCTCACCGATTCCGGTGCGGCCGTTGGGCTGACACGGCACTCCTACCGAGATCGGCTGGCGGACACCACGAGCTGGCTCGCCCTCGACGACCCTGCCTTCGCCGCGGCGACAGCGTCGGCGTCGCCCGCCGCGATCACCGACGCCGACCGTCCGCGCCCGCTCCGGCCACAGCACCCGGCCTACCTGATCTACACCTCCGGCTCCACCGGAATTCCGAAAGGTGTCCTGGTCACCCACAGCGGGATCGCCGATCTCGCCGCCGAAATCCGGGAGCGGTTCGGCCTCACTCCGGACTCGCGCGTGCTGGCCGCCGCCGCGCTGACCTTCGATGTCTCGGTCCTCGAATTGCTCAGCGCCGCAGCGGCAGGCGCCACCCTGGTGCTCGCTCCCGCATCGGTGGTCGCCGGCGCCGAACTGGCCGAGTCGATCGCCGCCGAACACGTCACCCATGCCGCCTTCACCCCGACGGTGCTCGCGTCGCTGCCTTCCGGCGAACTCGACACCTTGCGCACCGTGATCCTCGGCGGCGAGACCTGCCCACCGGCCCTGGCCCGGCAATGGATTCCGGGCCGCACGGTGATCAACTCCTACGGTGCCACCGAAACCACCATCATGAGCTGCGCCGAAGCTCCCCGGACCAGCACCGACGACACCCCGATGACCTTCGGCGGCCCGACTCGCGGATTCACCGCTGTCGTCCTCGACCGCAGGCTGCGTCCTGTCCCACCCGGCGTCGCGGGCGAACTGTACGTGTCCGGACCCGGCCTCGCCCGCGGCTACCACAATCAGCCCACCACCACGGCGGCCCGGTTCGTCGCCGACCCCTACGGACCACCGGGGACACGGATGTACCGCACCGGCGACCTGGTCACCTGGACCGCCGACCGCACACTGCACTACAGGGGCCGCAGCGACCTGCAACTCAAAATCCACGGCCACCGCATCGAACGCGGCGACATCGAAGCCGCGCTGCGCAGCCACCCCGACATCAGCTACGCCGCCGTCACCGTCCACACCCACCCCAACGGCACCGACCAGCTCACCGGCTACGTCGTTCCCGTCCCGGACACCACACCCGACACCGGCGCGCTGACCGGCTACCTCGCGACCCGGCTGCCCACGCACATGATCCCCACCGCCATCCTCACCCTCGAGCGAATTCCCTTGGCCCCCACCGGGAAACTCGACTATAAGGCCCTCCCGGCCCCAGCGCTGGGGCCGTCCCGGTTCCGGTCACCGTCCACCCCGCTCGAGGCCACCGTCTGCGACGCCTTCGCGCGGACCCTCGAGATCGAACGCGTCAGCGTCGACGACGGCTTCTTCGCCCTCGGCGGAAACTCGCTGGCCGCCACCCAACTCGTCGCGCGGCTGGTGGAGTCGACCGGTGCCGACGTACCGATCCAATGGGTCTTCACCGATCCGACACCGCAATCGCTGGCCCGCCGCATCGACGCCCGCCTGCGCGGCCTCGACGAACAGGAACCCGGCGACGCACTCGCGGTCCTGCTCCCACTGCGTGCCGCAGGCTCCGAGCCACCGCTGTTCTGCGTCCACCCGGCCATCGGATTGGCCTGGGGTTTCAGCGGACTCGTGCAGCACCTCGACCACGACCGACCTGTGCTCGGGCTGCAATCCCCGGCGCTGAGCGACCCCACCGCGCAGTTCGGCTCGCTCGACGACCTCGCCGCCCGCTACGTCCGCGAGATCAGGTCCGTCCAGCCGCACGGCCCCTACCACCTGCTCGGCTACTCGCTCGGCGGCACCATCGCCCACGCGATCGCCGTCCGGCTGCGCCGCGCCGGCGAACCCGTCGCCACGCTGGCCATGATGGACACCCGCGTCGTCACCGACCGCAGCAGCCGCACTCCCGAACCCACCACCGTGGACCTGCTCACCGAGTTCGGCGGCCTCACCGCCGCGGAGCTCCCCGCCGAGCCCACCATGGAGGTCGCGGCCGAGTTGCTGCACCGGCAAGGCGGCCTCTTCACCGCCCTCACCGCCGAGCATCTGGTGACCCTGCACCGCGACTACACGCGGCTCGTCGACCACACCCGCGACCACCGGCCCGCACTCTTCGACGGTGACCTGATCTACTTCAGCTCCGCCGCGGACCACACAGACGACGGCGCCTCGCCTGCTCTCGCCTGGCACGACCACATCACCGGCCGGATCACCGAACACCGCATTCCCGTCCGGCACGAACGGATGACCGACCCGGACGCCCTCCGCGCCATCGGCCTCGTCCTCGCCGAACACTTCAGGCGCGGCGGTTCCGGGGTGAGCGCGGGTCAGGCGTCGCGGAAGAGGCCGGGCAGCTCCATGGCGTAGGCGAGGTCGTCGCGGGTGCCGAGGGTGACCAGCAGGACACGGATCATGGTGACGCGGGCTTCGGAATCCAGCGCCGGATCGGGATCGCTGCCGGGTTCGGTGCCCGCGGTGAGGCGGTAGACGATGTATTCGCAGACATGCAGCGCCGCGTCCATGTCGAGGGGCGCGGGGACAGGGCGGTCCAGTTCATCGAAGGTCTTGCGCACCAGGTCGCGGATGTCGTCGAGGGCACGCTCGCGGTAGGCCGAGACGGGGGAGCCGGGGTCGTGGAGCTCGGCGAAGAGGGGACGCAGCATCGGGCCGTGGCCGCGCGCCCAGTCGACATAGGCGTCGATCAGCCGGATACCCAGCTGGACCGGCTCGTCGGTGCCGGTCAACGCCTCCCGGATCGCGCCGACCAGGCCGTCGTTGGACGCGGTCAACACCACGTGCAGCGGCTCGGAGGCATTGCCGAAATAGCGGTAGAAGGTGGGCCTGGCCAGCCCGGCCTGCTCGATGATCTGGGCGACGCTCAACCCGCGCGAACCGTTACGCGCGAACACGGCGGCGGTCGCCTCGACGATCCTGGCGCGGACCTCCTCGGCCTGCTCTTGCGTCTGCGGCGGGCGCCCACGGCGCACCGTGGCGGAATCACCGGACATCGCACCTCCCTCACAACCGCGGGTCAACCACGGAAAGCTTGACACGGTACCGCCATCAACCATTAATCTAACACTAGTGTTCAGGCAAATAGCCGAACCTGCGCGATCGATCCGCGCGACCCATCTGTTGAGGAGAAGGGCCGACAATGACGACAGCCCCCGAGCTGACCGCCGAACCAACCGCGCTGCCGACCGCGCTGGTCAAGCCCCTGTTCGACCGTGCGGTGGCAGGTGGCGCCGCGTCGGTGCCGGTCTTCGCCCCGGCCACCGGACACAAGATCGGCGACCTGCCGCAGTCCTCGATCGCCGACATCGACCGTGCCTTCGCCGTGGCCCGCCACGCGCAGCGCGACTGGGCCAAGGTGCCGGTCAAGCAGCGCGTGGAGATCGTGCGCCGCTTCCACGACATCGTGCTGGCCGAGCAGGACACGATCCTCGACATCGTGCAGACCGAGACCGGCAAGTCGCGCCCGCACGCGTTCGACGAGGTCGCCGACGTCGCGCTGAACTCGCGCTACTACGCCGCCGTCGCGCCCAAGCTGCTCGCCGACCGCAAGCCCCGCGGCGTGCTGCCGGTGCTCACCTCGGTCGACGTGCGTCACCGCCCCAAGGGCGTCGTCGCGGTCATCTCGCCGTGGAACTACCCGCTCGCGCTGTCGGCCTCCGACGCGCTGCCCGCCCTGGTCGCGGGTAATGCCGTCATCGCCCGCCCGGACAACCAGACCGCGCTGTCGGCTCTGTGGGCCATCGACGCCGCCGAGCGCGCCGGTCTGCCGCGCGGCCTGTGGCAGGCCGTGCTCGGCCGTGGCCGCGAGATCGGTGGCGACGTGATCGCGCGCGCCGATTACGTCGACTACACCGGTTCCAGCGCCACCGGCCGCACCATCGCCCAGCAGGCCGGTGAGCGCCTGATCGGCTACTCGCTCGAGCTCGGCGGCAAGAACCCGCTGCTCGTGCTCGCCGACGCCGATGTCTCCAAGGCCGCCAAGCTGGCCGTGCGCGCCTGCTACTCCTCGGCCGGTCAGCTGTGCGAGTCGATGGAACGCATCTATGTCGACGCCTCGGTCTACGACCAGTTCGTCGCCGAGTTCGTCGGCAACGTCAAGAACATGACCCTCGGCGGCGACCTCGACTACAGCAAGGACATGGGCTCGCTGACCTTCCAGCGTCAGCTCGATACCGTCACCGCGCACGTCGACGACGCCGTCGCCAAGGGCGCCAAGGTGCTCGCCGGTGGCCGCGCCCGTCCCGACCTCGGCCCGTACTTCTACGAGCCCACCGTGCTCGCCGACGTGGCGCCCGGCATGACGGTCTACCGCGAGGAGACCTTCGGCCCCGTCGTGTCGGTGTACAAGGTCGACTCCGACGAGGCAGCCATCGAGGCCGCCAACGACACCGCCTACGGCCTCAACGCCAGCGTGTGGAGCAAGGACGCCGAGCGCGGCAAGGCGGTGGCCGCACGGATCAACGCCGGTTCGGTGAACGTCAACGAGGGCTTCAGCGCCGCCTGGGGCAGCGTCGACGCGCCCTCGGGTGGCCTCGGCATCTCCGGTCAGGGCCGTCGCCACGGTCCCGAGGGGCTGCTGAAGTACATCGACACCCAGACCATCGCCGTCCAGCGGGTGCTGCCGATCGCGCCGCTGCCCGGCATGTCCGAGCAGATGTGGGCCAAGACGATGACGCTGGTCTTCGGCGTCATGAAGACGCTACGCCAGAAGTAGCGGCAAGCAGGAAACGAAGCAGGGGTAGGCATTACATGAAACTGGAGACGGTCGCGGGCAAGCGGGTGCTGGTCACCGGCGCCGCCATGGGCCTTGGCAAGTTGTTCGCCGAGACGGCGGTCCGCGAGGGCGCCGACGCGGTGGTGCTGTGGGACGTCAACGAGATCGCCCTGCGCGAGACCGCGGCGCAGCTGACCGCCCAGGGCGGCAAGGTGCACTCCTACGTCGTCGACGTGTCCTCGCAGGACTCGATCCGCGAGACCGCCGACGCGGTGCGCAACGAGATCGGCGGGATCGACATCCTGGTCAACAACGCCGGAATCGTGCGCGGTAACACCTACTTCTGGGAAACCGAGAACCGCGCTGACATCGACATGACCATGGCGATCAACTCGCTGGCCCCGATGTACATCGCCCTGGAGTTCCTGCCGGGCATGGTCGCCGGTGCCGGACAGGCGCGGGTGCTCAACATCGCGTCCTCGGCCGGTCTGGTCGCCAACCCGCGCATGGCCGTCTACGCGGCGTCGAAGTGGGCGGCGCTGGGCTGGTCGGACTCGGTGCGCCTGGAGCTCGAGCAGGCGGGCCACGACCACGTCAAGTTCACCACCGTCTGCCCGACCTACATCAACACCGGCATGTTCGACGGCGCCAAGGGCATCCTGTTCACGCCGATGCTCGAGCAGAACGAGGTCGTCGAGACCTCGTGGCGGGAGATGAAGAACGGTGGCGCCCTGGTGGTACTGCCGTGGACCTCGCGGATGAACCGCGCGCTGACGGGTCTGCTGCCGATCAAGGTGCGCGACTTCTACCTCAACGCGGTGGGCGTGTACCACTCGATGGATCAGTTCACCGGACGCAAGTAGGCACCGGGTGGGGGATGCCCCCGTCGACCGGCCGCGGATGCGGTTGTCGGCGGGGACATCGTCGTTCCGCTACCTCGAGCGGATACCGAGGACGACGGTGGCGTAGTACTCCTCGGAGTGCTCGACCCGCGGCACGAGACCACGCTCGGCGAGCACCGCACACGCCGTGTCGACCTGTCCCGTCGAGGTTTCCACCAGCACCGTCCCGCCCGGCGCCAGCCAGCTCGCCGCGCCCTCGGCGACCCGCCGGAACACGTCGAGCCCGTCCGCGCCGCCGTCGAGTGCAACGAGCGGTTCGTGCTCGCGCGCCTCCGGCGGCATATCGGCGACCCGCTCGCTCGGTACATACGGCGTATTCGCCAGCAGCACATCGATGCGCCCCCGCAGATCGCCGGGCAGCGCGTCGAACAGATCACCACCGAACACCGGCGCGCTCAACGGCGCCAGATTCTCCCGCGCGCAGGCGACGGCCACCGGATCGATATCGGCGGCGACCAGCTCCACAGCGCAGCCGCGGGCGGTGAGTTCGGTGGCCGCGGTCAACCCGAGCGCCCCACAGCCACAACACAGATCGACCACGCATGCCTGGGCCGTCCCCGGCGCGACCCCGGCCACCGCCTGCTCGACCAGGAACGCGGTGCGCTGCCGCGGTACGAAAACGCCGGGCCGCACGCCGACCCGTACCCCGCGGAATTCGACCCAGCCGAGCAGATATTCCAGAGGTGTCCCCGCGACACGCTGTGCGACGAGCGCGTCGAGGCGGGCCGCGTCCCCGGCGGCGGCCGCCAGCAACAGGGCGGCCTCGTCCTCGGCGAAGACACACCCTGCGGCACGCAGCGCGACGATCACGTCGGCGGGGTCGGAAACACTCATGCAGCGATTGTCCCTGAGCGGACAACCGATTTATCAGCGTGCGCTGTCGAGCTGGAACGTGCGGGTGGCGTCCAGGTAGATCCCGCGCTGCGCGGCCCTGGCAGGCGGCGGCAGCTCCGAGACCAGCTGTTCGAGCGAGGTCATCGCCCCGACGACATGCGTACCGGCCACGATGAAGTCGGCTACCGCGCGCCGGATGTGGTTCGGCGAGGTCACCACCACGGCACCGGTCGCGCCGAGTTCACGCAGCATGCGGGAGCTGAACAGCGCGTTCTGCACCGTCGACCCCGCCCGGTCCTCCACGTAGATCCGCGCGCTCGGCAGACCACGCCCGACCAGCCAGTGCCGCATCGCCTCCGCCTCGGAGATCCCGTTCTGCGGATTGCCGCCGGTGACGATCACCGGCGAGAGCGGCGCCGCGACGGCCTGGACCCAGGCCGCGGTGAGCCGGTTCTCCAGCTCCGGCCGCAGCGCGCCGTCGGGCAGCAGCCCGTAGCCGAGGACCACGATCCCGGTCTGCGGACCGACCAGCGCCGGCAGCGGGTTGGGCAGCGTCGACGCCGCCGCGGTGACCGCGCGCAGCACGTTGGCGGTGCCCGCGGCCATGCCGGCGTCGACCGCGCCGAGCCGGGCCATCGCCTCGCCGACCCCGGCGTGGTCGCCCGCGTAGTGCGACCAGATGGCCTGCAGCGCGAGGGCGTCGGCGTCGTTCGGGTCGGCGGCGATGAGGGCGCGCAGGTCGGCGCGGCCCGCGGCATCGTCACCGTCGGTGAAATGCCGCTGCGCGGAGTTGTAGAGCGCGGTCACGTCCGCTTCGGCCGCGGCGGGGCCGATGGTGGCGCTCGTGACCGCGGCGACCGCGGCGACCGCGGCAGCCACCTGTTTCCAATGCCTCGAGATCTTCACGACAGTCGACACCCTTCCCGCGAACGGTTTCGGCACGTGCTGGTAAAGCTGCTGGCAGAGCTGCCGACACCCTACGACCGCGTGCGGCGGGCACCCCGGATCCCGACGACGTTCCGCGCGTCGCCGCCCGGTGGACCGCGCAGGGGGTAACGGCGGATAAGCTGACCCACCGTGGATACCGCTTCGCTGACCGGCAAGGAACTCGCCGCCGCCATCAACGCCGACACGAAGGAGCGCGCAGCCGCGCTCACCGCCGCGGGCACCGCGCCGACGCTGGCGCTGATCGTGGCCAACGACGACCCGGCCAGCGCCTGGTACGTGAGCTCCCTGCGCAAGGCCGCCGAACGGCTCGGGATCGCGTGCGAGCGCATCGATCTCGGCGCCGACGCGAGCGCGGAGACGATCCGCGCCGAGCTGACCGCGCGCAGCGCCGACCCCGCCACCGACGCGATCATGCTGCAGACCCCGCTGCCCGCAGGCGTCAGCCTCGACGACGTGAGCTCGGCGATCGCGGCGAGCAAGGACGTCGACGGCGTCAGCCCGCTGTCCCTCGGCCTGCTCGCCTCCGGCCTGGACGGCTTCGTTCCCGCCACCTCCGAGGCCGTGGTCGAGTTGCTGAAGCATCACGGCATCGCGCTGCAGGGCCGCCTGGTGACCGTCGTCGGCCGCTCCAACATCGTCGGCAAGCCCCTGGCCCAGCTGCTGCTGGCCGAGAACGCCACCGTCACCGTCGCGCACTCGCGCACCGCCGACCTGGCCGCGGTCACCACCCCCGCCGACATCGTCGTCGCCGCCGCGGGCCGGATCGGGCTGGTCACCGGCAAGCACATCGGTGACGGCGCCGTCGTGATCGACGTCGGCACCAACGAGGCCGCCGACGGTGGCATCGTCGGCGACGTGGACGCGGCTTCGGTCGACGGCAAGGCGGCGGCGCTGAGCCCCGTCCCCGGCGGCGTCGGCCCGGTGACCACCGCGCTGCTGATGCGCCACGTGGTCGTGGCGGCCGAGAAGGCCCGCGCCTGAGCAGGTTTCGAGTCGGCCTCGATCGGGTCTAGCGCACCGGCCCGATCGAGGTGATCAATGTCTTCCCGCCGACCTTGGCGGTGCCGACCAGCTGCGGGTTGTAGATGATCGGCGCCGAGTCGGGCCGGAACTCGGTGATCACCACGAAGTACTGTCCGGCGAACGCCGAAGGCGTGATCGACAGGCAGTGGGTGGTGCCCACCGGGATGGTGTCGATGCCTGCCTGGATCTCCGCGCCGGACGGCAGTGCCGCATCGCCGGATACGAGTGTCCGGGCCTGATCGCCGGAGCGCGCAACGTAATACGCGTGCTGGAACGCGAGGATGGCCGCGACGCCGTTCTCGGTGCCGCCGGGACCGTTGCCCTGGATCTTGCTGCCGACCTGTTCGGGGGGACAGTCACCGGCGACCGGAGCCGCACTCGCTGGTGCGGGCTCGAGCACGGTGCTCGCGGCCGCGGATTCCGGTGCGGGACCGCGCAATTGGTAGTAGCCGCCGCCGATCAGCAGCGCGCCGGCTACCGAGGCGGCCAGCGGCGCCGCCCAGCGCGGCGGGCGTCGCTTGCGCCGGGCACGGTCGATCATCCGCGCGAAGACCTCGTCGTCACCGGAATAGTCGGGTGTCGGCCGCGGTTCCTGGTCGGCCGTGACCCAGTCCACCCAGGTGCCTTCGGGCGCGGGGGCCAGGATCGGCAGTTTGTCGGTGGTCGGCCCGTTGTCGGGTTCGGGTCTCGCCTGCGGCGGATCCGGAAGTGCGTGGCGCGCACCAGGATCGAAAGGTCCGCCGACGATGGGCAGCCGATCGGTGGCGTAATTGTCCGCCGGGGCGAGACTGTGCACGGCAGCGAACTGCCCGGTCCGCTCCGGCGCGTGCGCCGCGGACAGGGAGATCACCGGAATGCCCGCCGGGGTCGCAGGCCCCTCGATCCGGTGCCGCGGGCCGGTCACCGGCTGCGGACCAGACGTTTCGGTCAGCCTGCGCGGCCGCGGCGCCCCCCGGTCACGACCGGGCCGCCACGGCGTGGCAGCAGTGAACGGATCACCGGCCGAACCGGGGTCGTGCTGTCGAGCCCCGGTCGGTCTGTGTGCATCCGGTCGATCCATCGCCCCACCTTCATCAGGGGAGTCGCCGTCAGGTTCCGTCCCGCAACGATTTCGTTACGGGCACGATACTGCGCTGACGGTGGGAACGCCGAATGCCACGAGGGAATTACTCACCAGTGAATGTAGACCGGGTCACCGATGCCGACATTTTCGTAGTACCAGGCCGCGTCGCCGGGGGCGAGATTGATGCATCCGTGGCTCACGTTGGCATAGCCCTGCGAGTCCACCGACCACGGTGCGGAGTGCACGAATACGCCACCCCAGGTGAGCCTTTCGGCCCACTCGCCGTCGATGATGTAGCCCTCGGGGTCGTCGAGTGGGATGCCGATGGTGCGCGAGTCGAAGACCACCGACCGGAACTTCTCCAGCACCGTGAAATTGCCCGTCGGCGTTTCGAAACCGGGCTTGCCCATGGACGCGGGCATGTCGCGGACGACCTGTCCGCCCATGCTGACGATGAACCGGTGCGACGACAGGTTCGCTTCGGCGTAGACACCCTGGTTGGTCTGGAACTCGGTGCGCTGGTTGCCGAATTGCACCGAGATCGGTGAGCTCGCGGGCAGCGTGCCGGTAGGTGTCCAGCGCAACTGGGTGTCGTCGACCCAGGCGAAGGTGCCGGGCAGCGCGTCGGTGGACCGGATCGCGGCGGCGCGTTCGGCGCTCGCGCGGTCGGCGACCGGCGCCGCGAAGGTGAACGTGACCGGCGCGGCGACGCCGACGACCTGTCCGTTCGCCGGTGATATCGCGGTGACCGTCGCGGTCGGAGTTCCGCTGATCAGAGCCGCCGATGCGGAACCGGACCAGAATGCGGCCAGCAGGGCCGCCATGGCCGCGACGAACAGGAAACGAAGTGCGTTTCTCATAAACGCCACCCCTTCAGTCACTCGTAGGCGGATTCCAAGTCTAGGCCGCCATGATCAACTAGACCTATCGAAGTGGTAACGGCCGACAGGTCTTACGGTGTGTCGTCTTGTGTTTGCGCTGGTGCGGAACTCGGGAAATCGTTCCCGGATCGACGTCGTTCAGCTGCGTACCGCGTGCAGGACATCGGCGTGCAGGGCATCGGCCCGGGCGGCGATCGTGTCGACGCGCAGCAGGGCCGCGGCGAACGCGTCGCCCAGCGCCGCGGGCAGCGAGCCGACATTGATCTCGATATTGAGCTGCGAGCTCATGGCCGCCGCGCGGGCGGCATCGGCGGCGGCGCCGATGTCGGTGACCACGTTGGGATTACCGATCGGCAGGAGTTCGGCGGCCAGCGACAGGATCTCGTCGGCCTCGTCGACCACCGCGGCGGGCACCCGCGCCGCCTCGACGAGCGCGGCATTGATCGCCTCGGTGCGAGCGGCGATCTCGTCGTCGGTGTCCTTGGGCAGCTTGTAGGCGGCGCCGACGGCGGTGAACGCGGCGGCGTCGGCATCGGCCAGCGCCAGCGACCGCGCCTGGGCGGCATCGGCGGCCTCGATGATCCGGTCGACGATCGGCCGGTGCACGGCATCCTTGGCGCGGGTGGTGTAGCGCGCGACCATCGCGACCAGCGCCGCGGCCTGGGCCGCGTGCAGGGCAGCCACGGCCCCGCCGCCCGGTGCGGGCACCTTGGCGCCCAGCTCCGACAGATAGTGCTCCAGGGTCACCGACCCGAACGAAGGGGCGATCTGCTGCGGCGAGGCGGTGGGCTGCGACACGACGTGGTGACCTTTCGATGCGGCGAGAACTGCGGTGGTACTCGCCTTTAACGCTACCGCGTGGCGACCGGAACACCCCGCCCGACCAGCACCTGCGTCGACAGACCGACCGGTCGGGGTCGCTGTGTGCGCCGGGGCTATGTTGGGTGTCATGCGGATCGGATTGAGCATCAACTACTCGGGCGGCTTCAAGGAGGTCGCGGCCGAGGTCGCCGACCTGGAACGGGCCGGCCTCGACATCGTCTTCGTGCCGGAGGCGTACTCGTTCGACGCGGTCAGCGCCCTGGGCTTCCTGGCCGCCCGCACCGAGCGGGTGCAGCTGGCCTCGGGCATCCTGCAGCTCTACACCCGTACCCCCAGCCTCACCGCGATGACCGCGGCTGGCCTCGACTTCGTCTCCGACGGCCGCTTCATCCTCGGTATCGGCGCGTCCGGCCCGCAGGTCATCGAGGGCTTCCACGGCGTGCCCTACGACGCCCCGATCGGCCGCACCCGCGAGCTCGTCGAGATCTGCCGGAAGGTCTGGCGCCGCGAGAAGCTCAACTACCAGGGCAAGTACTACCAGATCCCGCTGCCCGCCGACCGCGGCACCGGGCTGGGTAAAGAGCTCAAACTGATCAATCACCCCGTGCGCGAACGCATTCCGGTGCTGCTCGCCGCGCTCGGCCCGAAGAACGTCGAGCTGGCCGCCGAGCTCGCCGAGGGCTGGCAGCCGATCTTCTTCCTGCCCGAGAAGGCCAAGGATGTCTGGGGCGACGCGCTGGCCGCGGGCAAGGCCAAGCGCGACCCGTCGCTGGGCGAGCTCGAGATCTTCGCCGGCCCGCCGCTCGCGATCGGCGAGAACGTCACCCCGCTGCTGGACTTCGTGAAGCCGCACCTTGCGCTCTACATCGGCGGCATGGGCGCCAAGGGCAAGAACTTCTATCACACGCTGGCCACCAAGTACGGCTACGGCGAGGCCGCCGACCGCATCCAGGAGCTGTACCTGGCCGGTGACAAGCAGGCCGCCGCGCAGGCCGTGCCCGACGACCTGGTCCGCGACGTGTCGCTGATCGGCCCGGAGGGCTTCGTCAAGGACCGCATCGCGGCCATGGCCGAGGCGGGCGTCACCACGCTGAACGTCACGCCGCTCGCCGAGAACGCCGCGGGCCGGGTCAAGCTGATCGAGCAGCTGCGCGCGCTCTGCTGACCTGCCGACGACAACGCGCCGCCGCCCGGAGAACTCTCCGGGCGGCGGCGCGTTCTTCTGGGGTCAGGACGTGAACGACGCCAAGGCGGCGGCCAGCGTGGTGTGCATGGCGAACACCTGGTCCAGGCTCGTCATCTTCAGCTGACGGCTGGTGGCAGGCCCGTCGGCGACGATCGCGATCGCTGTCGTCTGGCCTGCCCGCTGATGCGCGGCGACCAGGGTCGCCATGCCCGCCGAGGCCAGGAACCCGACCGCGGTCAGGTCGATCACCAGCGTTGCCGGTTTGTCGGCCAGGATGGCCTCGATCGTGGCATCGAGCGCGGGTGCGGTCGCCAGGTCGACCTCGCCGGTCACCGTCAGCACCGTGACGCCGTCGTGTACCGCCGTCGTGGTGGTCATCGTGTCCGTGAGTGGATACGCGTCTCCGGATGAGTTGGTCACGACTCAACAACACACAACTTCGCCCGAATACGCAAGCCATTGCCGGTGCCGACCCGGTCGCACCTATACTGGAAAACCTGTGTGAGTCCTCCGTTGACCCGCCGGGCCAGCGCCTTTGTCAAGGGAGTACCGATGCTGCCCGATCCCGTCGACGCGACCGACCTCAACATCTACGGCACCGACCAGCTGCCCTGGAGCCGGGCGCGCGCCGCCATCGAGAACGGCCTCGCCGCCCTGGAGACCGCCCAGTTCCTCGGCACCGTCGGCCCGGACGGCCGACCCCATTCGGCAGGCATCGGCGCGACCCTCGTCGGCGAGCATTTCTACTTCACCAGCGGCCCGGGCACCCACAAGTCCCGGTACCTGGCCGCGAACCCGGCATGCACGCTGTCGTTCCGCTTCCCCGACGACGTCGACCTCGTCTTCGAAGGCACAGCGGTCCGCACCACCGACCACGCCGAGATCGATCTGGTCACCGCCGACTACCGAGCCACCGGCTGGCCCGCCGAACGGGAGGGCGACGCGGTCACCGCCCCCTTCAGCGCCCAGAGCGCGGGCCCGGCCCCCTGGCACCTCTACCGCTTCACCGTCCACGCCGCGGTCGGCGTCGCCCTGACCGATCCGCACGGCGCCACCCGCTGGCGGTTCACACAGCCGTCGTGAGCTGTACTGCCGACGGGGGCAACGGCTGGTGTTATCCGGAAGTCGTCGTACTGTGAGGGCGTGAACATCGATGTGACGCCATTACCGGGGATCGGCGTGTGCAAGGACTTCCCGCTGGCGCAGGCGCGTCGCCGGATCGGCGTGATCGAACACCGGGACGGCAGCGTCGATCTGGTCGTCTCGCGGGCGGGGGACTACGACACGACCACGTCGATTCCCTTGTCCAGCACCGAGATCGGCGTGCTGGCCGGGCTGCTCGGTGCGCCGCAGGTGGTGCAGAAGACCGCGGACGTCCATGGCGTCGGGGAGCTGTCGACCAGGCAGTTCGCGATCGATCGCGGCAGCCCGTTCGACGGTCGGCCGTTGCGGGACACCGCGATGCGCACCCGCACCAAGGCCTCGGTCGTCGCGGTGGTCCGCGCGGGGGATGTGACCCCTTCGCCGGGAACGGATTTCACCTTCATCGCCGGTGATCTCGTCGTCGTCGTCGGCACCGACGAGGGGCTCGAGGCCGCCGGAAGGTTGCTCGACCAGGGCTGAGCGGCCGTGCGGATGGTAAAGAGAAGGTAAGGTGTTGCCTAGCTGAGGTTAGGTGATCCAATGAATGTAGATGTGACTTCCCTGCCGGGAATCGGTGTCCGGAAAGAGTTTTCGCTGACGAAGGTGGACCGCCGCATCGGCGTCGTCGACCATCGCGACGGTGGCACCGATCTGATCTTCACCAAGGTCGGCGACCCGGATGCCACCGTGCAGATTCCGCTGTCGAGCACCGAGGCCCGTGCCCTGGCCGGTTTGCTGGGCGCGCCCCAGCTGGTCGCGCAGCTGCGCGAAGAACACCGCGACCTCGACGGGGTGAGCACGCGGTCGATGCCGGTGCCGTCGAACTCGGCCTACGCCGGACGGCGCCTCGGCGAGACCGAGATGCGGACCAGGACCCGCGCCTCGATCGTCGCCGTACTGCGGGCCGGGCAGGTCCATGCCTCACCGGGACCGGAGTTCGAGTTCCTCGGCGGTGACATGGTCGTCGTGGTCGGCACGCACGCCGGACTCGACGCTGCCGCCGCGATCCTCACCGACGGCTGAGCCGGTGCAGATCAGTGGATCCGCGCTGGCTTTGATCCAGCTCGGGGCGGTGTTCTTCGGTTTGGGTGTGCTCGGGCGAATCGCGGCCCGCGTCGGCCTCTCACCCATCCCGCTCTACCTGCTCGGGGGTTTGGTCTTCGGGACCGGCGGCCTGATCGAGCTGCACGAGGTGGAGGACTTCATCCACATCGCCAGCGAGATCGGCGTCGTCCTGCTGCTGCTGTTGCTCGGCCTGGAGTACACGGCGGGGGAACTGGTCACCGGCATGCGCAAGTCGTGGACGGCGGGCCTGCTCGACCTGGTGCTCAACGCGACACCGGGCGTCATCGTGGCGTTGATGCTGGGGCTGGGGCCGACCGGTGCGATCGCGATGGCGGGCGTCACCTACATCTCCTCCTCCGGCATCGTGGCGAAGGTGCTCAACGACCTGGGCAGGCTGGGTAACCGGGAGACCCCGGTGGTCCTGTCGATCCTGGTGTTCGAGGACCTGGCGATGGCGGTCTATCTGCCGGTGCTCACCGCCGTGCTGGCCGGTCTCGGCTTCGTGGCCGGGTTGACCACCGTCGGCATCGCGCTGGTCGCGGTGACCGTGGTCCTCGTCGTCGCGCTGAGATACGGCAAGTACGTCTCGGCGATCGTGGCCAGCGAGGATCGGGAGATCTTCCTGCTCAAGCTGCTCGGTTCGGCGCTGCTGGTGGCCGGTGTCGCCTCGGCGGTGCAGGTGTCGGCGGCGGTCGGCGCGTTCCTGCTCGGCATCGCGATCTCCGATTCCACCGCGCACGACGCGACCAAGATCCTCGAACCGCTGCGCGATCTGTTCGCGGCGATGTTCTTCGTCCTGTTCGGGCTGAGCACCGATCCGGCCACGATTCCGCCGGTCCTGGGCTGGGCGGTGCTGCTGGCCGTGGTCACCACCACGACCAAGATCGCCACCGGCTGGTGGGCTGCCAAACGCGCGGGCGCGTCCCAGCTCGGCCGGGCCAGGGCGGGCACGGCGCTGGTCGCCCGCGGCGAGTTCTCGATCGTCATCGCCGGTCTGGCCGTGGCCGCCGGTGCGGTGCCCGACGGGTTCGCCGCGCTGGCGACCACGTATGTGCTGCTGATGGCGATCATCGGCCCGATCGCGGCGCGCGTGGTCGAGCCGGTCATGCGGGCCACGGTCGGCCGCAAGCAGCGCGTCGCGGTGGACCCGACCGCGGAGTGAGGCACGTCCTCGGCCCCCCAGCCGTCCGGCGCGGGGGCCGTCGACGTTCTCACGGCTCGATCAGCCCCGTCCGGATCGCGTAGCGGGTGAGTTCGAGCCGGTCGCGCAGCCCCAGCTTCTGCAGGATGTTGGCGCGATGCCGGTCGACGGTCTTCGCGCTGATCACCAGCGTGGTGGCGATATCGCGGGCCGAACAGCCCTCGGCGATCAGCTTGAGCACCTCCTCCTCGCGCGGAGTCAGAATCGCCTCGGGTAACGCCGAACCCTGCCTGACCAGCTGGAGGTAGTCGCGGACCAGGGCGGTGACCGCGCCCGGGTACAGGAAGGACTCGCCGCGCATGGTGGCCCGGCACGCCTCGATGAGGTCGCGGTCGGCCACCGATTTGAGCACGTAGCCCGACGCGCCCGCTTTCAGCGATTCGAAGAAGTACTGCTCGTTGTCGTACATCGAGAGCATGAGGATGCGCACCCCGGGCCGGGTACGGGTGATCTCGCGGGCGGCCTGGATGCCGGTCATCCGCGGCATGGCGATGTCGAGGATCACCAGATCGATCCGGTCGTCGGCCAGCGCGGTCACCGCGTCGTATCCGTTGGCCGCCTCGGCGACGACGCGCAGATCCGGCTCGTTGTCCAGGATCATCCGCAGCCCGCTGCGGACCAGGGCGTGGTCGTCGGCCAGCAGGATCCGGGTCGGCTCGCTCATGACGGTGCTCCGTTCTGCCGCACGGGAATCGCGAGTTCGACCGCGGTGCCGCCCGCGATCGGGGAGGTGATGGTCAGCGTCGCGTCGATGAGCATGGCGCGTTCACGCATGCCACGGATGCCGGTCCCGTTCTCGAGCACGCCGCCGCGGCCGTTGTCGGACACCCGCAGGATCACGGTGTCCGCGCGCGGTGTCAGCTCCAGGTGCACCTCGTCGGCGCCCGCGTGGCGCAGCACGTTCGTCAGGCTCTCCTGCGCGATGCGGTAGCAGACGAGTTCGACATTCGGGTCGAGCCGGTCGATGTCCGGGTCGAGCCGACGGTGCACGGGTATGCCCGCGGTGCGGGTGAATTCGTGACACAGCGCGTTGATCGCACTGTGCAGCCCCAGATCTTCGAGCACGTCGGGCCGCAGGCGTGCGGCGATCCCGCGGACCTCGTCGAGGCATCCGCGGACCGTTTCCTGCGCCTCCTCGACCTCCTCGCGCAAACCGGCGGGCGCACGGTCGAGTACCCGTTTGAGCCGCAGCAGCGCCACGGTCAGGCTCTGCCCGATCTCGTCGTGCAGCTCGCGCGCGATGCGCTGCCGCTCGCCCTCCTGCGCGGCCAGCGCGGTCGCGCCGGCGACGGAGCGTTCGGCTTCGAGCCGGTCCAGCATGGCGTTGAACGTCTCGATCAGGTGATGGAAGTCGCCGCTCGCGCGCCGGTCCAGCCGGGCGGCCCGATTAGGTGGGTCGACCCGGCGCATCGAGGCGACGAGCTCGTCGAGCGGCGCGAAGCTGGTGCGCAGCGCGATCGCGTTGGCGGTGAGGATCACCGCGAGCCCGATGACCAGCACGGGCACCTCCGTCAGCCGGACCCTGGCGGAGACGGTGGCGGGGGAGAGCGCCAGGACCAGCGTGCCGAGGGTGAACACGACACCGTTGAGCAAGCAGACCCGCCAGAACAAGGCCGTCACCGGTGTCCGGGCTGCTAGACGGTTCATACGACCCAGCATGCTGGTGCGCCTGCGCTGTGTCCATGGGGTCCGGCACCCATTCGGCACTCTCCCCGCCTGCCCCTGAGCAGGGGGAAATGGGTGTCACGGCCGATGGTGGCGACGGCCACGTCCACCGAGACTCGGTGGGTAGACGCATTCGATCACGTCGGGAAGGACTCGCTCTCCGATGGACACCGATCGCACGACGATCCCCGGCACCGGCGTGCTGCACAACTTCCGCACCCGCGCCGGCACCCGCTTCGCGCTGCTGACCGAGTCGACGGGAACCCGCCACCTGCTCACCTACACCGCGGGCAGCGACGAACCGGCCGCCGATATCGCCCTGACGCCCGACGAAGCCGATCAGATCGCCGAACTCCTGCACAGCAGTTCCGTCCGCGACCGGCTCGCTCGGCTGGAGCAGCGCATCGAGCACCTCACCGATCGGGGATGAATCACGATGCGCGCCAGGGATATCGCGATGAACCTGCCGACCGTGCGGCCCACCGACCCGGTCGCCAAGGCGGTGCGGCTGATGGTCGTCAACCGGCTGCCCGGCCTGATCGTCGTCGACGACGCCGACCGGCCCGTCGCCGTGCTACCCGGCACCCAGGTGCTGCGCCTGGTGATTCCCGGCTCCTACCAGAATGATCCGACGCTGGTCCGCACGATCGACGAGGTGCACGCCGACCTGTTCTGGCAGGAACCGGGCAGCCTGACCGTCGGTGACTGCCTGCCCGACGGCGCGGTCTCCCCGGCCACCGTCACCCCGGACGCGACGCTGCTAGAGATCGCGATCCTGATGGCGCGCAAGCACAGTCCGCTCATCGCCGTGGTCGACCGCTCGCGCATCCTGCGCGGCGCGATCACGCTGGAGCGGCTGCTGACGAGCCTGGCCGTCGCCGGTCCCGGCGACTGAGGCAGGACCGATGGCCGCAGCCCTCGCCGTGCTGATCTTCGTGGTCGCGTTCTTCTTCATCGCCACGGAGAAGGCCGACAAGGTCAAGACCGTGCTGATCGCGGCGGGCCTGATGGCGGTATTCGGGCTGATCCCCGGCGAGCGGGTGTTCTTCTCTCCGCACGAGGGTATCGACTGGAACGTCATCTTCCTGCTGCTCGGCATGATGATCATCGTCGGCGTCGTCAAGCAGACCGGCCTGTTCGACTACCTGGCGATCTGGTCGGCCAAGCGGTCCCGCGGCAAGCCGTATCGCCTGATGGTGATGCTCATGCTGATCACCGCGGTGGCCTCGCCGTTTCTCGACAACGTCACCATCATCATGCTGGTGGCGCCGGTGACGGTGGTGGTGTGCCGCAGGCTCGGGCTCGCCGCGCAACCGTTCCTGATCGCCGAGGTACTCGCCGCCAATATCGGTGGCGCGGCGACGCTGATCGGCGATCCGCCCAACATCATCATCGCCAGCCGCGCCGGCTTGACCTTCAACAACTTCCTGGTGCACATGGCACCGATCGTCGTGCTCACCTTCGCCGTGTTCGTCCTGATGACCCGGCTGCTGTTCTGCTCGGCCCTGCGCACCGAGCCGGGATCGGTCGACGCGGTGATGGCTTTGCAGGAGCGTCGCGCGATCCGCGATCCGACACTGCTGGTCCGCTCGCTGATCGTGCTCGCCGGGGTGATCGTCGGATTCTGCCTGCACGGCATCGTGCACGTGTCGCCGTCGGTGATCGCCTTGGTCGGCGCGGGCACCATGGTGCTGGTCTCCGGGCTCGACGTCGGCGACATCCTGCAGGAGGTGGAATGGCCGACCCTGGTGTTCTTCCTGGGATTGTTCGTGATGGTCGCGGGACTGGTCCACACCGGCGTGATCGCCGCGATCGGCACCGCCGCGACCGAGGTGGTCGGTGACAACTACTTCCTCGCCGCCACCGCGCTGGTGTTCGGCTCGGCGCTGCTCGGCGCGTTCGTCGACAACATCCCGTACACGGCCACCATGGCGCCGGTGGTCGAGGGCATCGTCGCCGACGCCCCCGACCCGGAAACCGGCCGCTCCCTGTGGTGGGCCTTCGCCCTCGGCGCCGACTTCGGCGGCAACGGCACCGCGGTCGCGGCCAGCGCGAACGTCGTCGCCCTCGGTATCGCCGCTCGCGCCGGGCAGCGGATCTCCTTCTGGCAGTTCACGAAGTACGGCATCCTGGTCACCGTGGTCAGCACGACGATGGCCTGGATCTATGTGTGGCTGCGCTACTTCTGACCCCGCGATCTCACTCGGCGGGCAGCGTCACTCCGGTCGCCTGCGCGATGTCGGCCAGCATCCGCTGCGCCGCCTGCACACCGATACCCGACATCCAGGTCTCGTCCGGCACCTCGAACACCGTGCCGGCCTTGACCGCGGCCAGATCGCGCCACACCGGGCTGCCCGTGACGGCGTTCTTCGGCGTCTTGCCCGGATCGTCGATGGTGGCGACGAAGATCATGTCGGCGTCGGCGCTGTCGATCTGCTCCGGACTCACCTCGACCATGATCTTCTTGGGGTCGCTCGAGATCTGGTTGGCCGGGCGGTTCAGGCCGACATCGGCCAGGACCACGCCGCTGAACGACTGGGTCAGGTACAGCCGGGTCGGGCCGGCAAGGAACCGGACCACCGAGGCGGTCGGCGCGGTGCCGTTGTGCTTGGCCTTGATCAGCTCACCCAGCGCGTGCGCGCGGGACTCGTACTTGCGCAGTGCGTCGGTGGCGCGCTGGTCGAGGCCGAGCGCGGACGCGTGCACGGCGAGGTTGGCTTTCCACGGGCCACCGGTGGTTTCGGTGAGCACGGTCGGTGCGATGCCGCTGAGCTTGTCGTAGATCTTCTCGTGCCGGATCTTCGAGGACAGGATCAGATCGGGCTTCAGCGAGGCGATGCGCTCGAGGTTCGGCTCGAGCAGCGGACCGACATCGGTGACGTCGGCCAGGCCCGCCTTCAGGTAGTCGGGGAACCCGCCGGCGGTCTTGGTGTGCGGGACGACCGCGCCGACCGGGGTCACCCCGAGCAGGGTGGTCGAGTCGAGTTCGGCGGTGTCGAGGACGACGACGCGTTGTGGGGCGCGGGGGATGGTCACCTGCCCCATGACGGTGTCGAGCGTGCGCGGGAAGCTCGCCGCGTCGGCGCCGGTGTTCGCGGTACCGGTCTGCGCGGTGTCGGCACCGCAGCCGACGAGCGTGCCGAGCGCGATGAGCGCGCCCGCGGCCACGGCGCCTGCCCGGCCGAATCCGCGGGTGCGGAGACGTCGTAGGGACATGAGGTCCTCATTTCTGGTCGGAGGAAGCGGCGACCCGAGCCGGGTCGCCGTGTGGTGCGGGAGTTCAGACGCGGGCCCTCGCGGCACGACCGAGCGGAACAACCAGTGGGGTACCGGTTTCCGGATCGGGGATCACCCGGCACTCGACATCGAAGACGGTGCGCACGAGATCGGCGTCGAGGACGTCGGCCGGCGGTCCCGCCGCGGCCAGTGCGCCGTCGTGCAGCACGACGAGGTGGTCGGCGTAGCGGGCGGCCTGCCCGAGGTCGTGCAGCACCATGACGACGGTGCGGCCCGCGTCGGCATTGAGGTCGGCCACCAGATCGAGCACATCGAGCTGATGGCGCAGATCGAGGAAGGTGGTCGGCTCGTCGAGCAGCAGCAGGTCGGTGTCCTGCGCGAGAGCCAGTGCGATCCAGGCACGCTGGCGCTGCCCGCCGGAGAGCTGGTCGACGGGGAGGTCACGCAGGGCCGTGGTGCCGGTGCGCGCCATGGCCTCCTCGACGGCCGCCTGATCGGTGGTGGACCAGGGGCGCAGCAGCTTCTGATGCGGATAGCGCCCGAGCCGTACCAGCGCTTCGACGGTGATCGCTTCGGGGGTGATCGGTTGCTGGGGGAGCAGGCCGAGCCGCAATGCCAGGGTGCGCGCGGGCATCCGGTGGATGTCGGCGCCGTCGAGGGTGACGGTGCCGCCCGCGGGGCGCAGCAGCCGGGTCAGCCCGCGCAGCAGCGTCGACTTGCCGCAGGCGTTGGGACCGACGATCGCGGTGACCGCGTGACCGGGCAGCACCAGGTCGAGCCCGTCGATGACGGTGCGATCGCCGTAGCGCAGAGCCAGTGCGCGCGTGGCGAGTTCGTTGGCTGGGTGCTCGGTCATGCGGTCCTCCGATTCGCCGGGCTGCTGTCGCGCACCAGCAGCCACAGCAGCCACGGTGCGCCTACGGTCGTGGTGACGACGCCGACCGGGAGTCCCTGCACCGGCAGCAGGTTCTGCGCGACGAAGTCGGCGGCGGTGAGCAAGGTCGCCCCGGCCAGCCCGGTGACGGCGAGGGTCGCCGCCGTCGGCGGCCCGCACAGCAGCCGCACCATCTGCGGCACCGCGAGCGCGACGAACACGATGGGACCGGAGATGGCCACGGCCAGTGCGGCCAGCGCGACCGCGGTGAACAGCAGTCGCAAGCGCGCGCCCGAGACTCCGACGCCGAGCCCGCCCGCCGATTCGTCGCCGAGATCGAGCACGGCGAGGGTGCGGTACTGCACGCACAGCACCGCGAGCACCAGCACGGAGCCGACGGCAGCCCCGGTCACCTCCGCCCAGGTCCGGCCGTAGAGCGAACCGGCCGTCCAGTGCATCGCCGATCCGGCGAGTTCCTTGGGGAATCGCACGATCACCAGGTTCACCGCGGCGGCGAGCCCGGCCTGGATCGCCAGACCGACCAGAACCAGCCTGGCCGTGGACAATTGCGTGCGCCAGCCGATGGCGCCGAGGGCGACCGCGGCCACCATCGCGCCCGCCAGCGCGGCGACCGGAATCGAGTACTGGCTCGCGCCTGCGGCCAGCACGACCACCGCGCCGAGGGAGGCGCCGCCGGTCACGCCGATGACGTCGGGGGAGGCCAGCGGATTGCGGAACAGGCGTTGCAGCACAGCGCCCGCGACGGCCAGCCCCGCGCCCGCGATCAGCCCGGCCGCGATCCGGGGCGCCCGGAACTCCTGGACGACATAGATGTCACCGCGATCACCGAGCCCGATGGCGGCTCGCAGCGCGGTGACCGCGTCCATCGGCACATCACCGGTGGCGAGGGCGACCGTCACGATCGCGCAGAGCGCGAGGACGAGCCCGGCGGCGAGCATCCGGACGCGCGTGGCCATCGATGTCACGACAGTGGTCATCGGCGAACCTTTCTCGTGGCGAGCACCGCCAGCAGCGGCGCACCGAGGAACGCCGTGACGATCCCGACCTCGACCTCGGTGGGCCGCACGATCAACCGGCCGACGATGTCGGCGCCGAGCAGCAACAGCGGACCCGCGAGGAGGCAGCCGGGCAGCAGCACCCGATGATCGGTGCCGGCGACCAGCCGCACCAGATGCGGCGCGGCGAGCCCGATGAAGGCGATCGGCCCGGCCACGGCCACCGCGGACCCGGCCAGCAGGACCACCGCCACCATCCCGGTCACCCGAATCCTGGTGACCGGAACGCCGAGCGCTTCGGCGGCCTCGTCGCCGAGCGCGAGCGCGTTGAGACCGGACACCAGCACCAGCCCGGCGACGGCGCCGACCGCGAACAGCGGGAGGAGCGGAATCAGGATCGGCAGTTCACGTCCCGCGATCGAACCGACCAGCCAGAACCTGGCCTCGTCGAGTGTGCGTTCGCTGAGCAACAGGACCGCCGAGGTCCACGAGGCCAGCACCAGTTGCACGACCGTGCCGCCGAGCACCAGCCGGATCGGGTCGAGATCGCCCGCCCTGCGCCCGAGCGTGAGGGTGATCATGGCGGCCGCGGCGGCGCCGGCGAACGCGAACCAGACGTACTGCGCCGGCTGGCTCAGTCCCAGCGCGTAGATGGCGACGACCACCGCGAGCGCCGCGCCCGCGTTGATGCCGAGGGTTGTCGGCGCGGCCAGCGGATTGCGGCTCACCCCCTGGACGATCGCGCCCGCCAGACCCAGCGCCGCCCCGACGACCAGCCCGACGACGGTGCGCGGCCACCGCATGCCGGTGATCACCGCCGCATCGCGATCGGTGCCGTGACCGAGGACGGCGTCGACGACGGTGCCGACGGGCACCGACCGGGATCCGAGCGCGAGGCTCAGCACGACGCACAGCGCCAGCGCGGCGATGCCGAGCGCGAACACCGCGGCATGACGCAGCGCCGGACGGCTCAGAGCGAGAGTGGACACGGTGGATTTCCCTCATCGCGCACGACCGAGCGCGCCTGGCCGTCGGGCAGGCGTTGGACGCTGTGGTGCAGTGCGGATCGGTCGAGGTGCGGGTGCGGGACGACGGCGCGGTCGTCACCCCCGCCGAGATGCGAAGGTTGCGAACCGGATCGCGGCAAACATTAGGGTAGGCAAGCCTTAATGCGCAAGACCGTCGATTCCGCTGCCCCCGTGCCGGGTGATGATGCGGTGCAGCAGTCGCGCTGCGGTGCGGGCGGTGCGCTGGTCGATATCGAGACCGGGGTTGAGTTCGGCGACATCGACAACGGCGAGCTTGCCACTGGCGGTGACCTGATCGCAGACGGCCTGGACCGTCGACAGCGCGACGCCGTAGGCGGCGGGCGCGCTCACGCCGGGTGCGACCGCGGCGGGCAGCACATCGAGATCGATGGTCAGGTAGAGCAGATCGATCCCGGCCAGGAAATCCTCGACGAACGTGGCGACCCGCGCCGGTTCGCAGTCGTCGTCGAGCAGATACCGCACGCCGAATCGGTCGGCGGTGTCGAACAGGACGTTGGTGTTGCTGGGCTGGCTGATCCCGATCACCGCGTAGCGCACGTCGGGGTCGGCCTCGAGGATCTGCCGGAACGGGGTCCCCGAGCTGGGCACCGGATCGGGGCGCAGGTCGAAATGCGCGTCCAGATTGAGGATTCCGACGATGGTGCCCGGCGTGCGGCGCGCCGCACCGGCCACCCCGAGATAGGTGCCGTAGGCGACTTCGTGCCCGCCGCCGAGGACGACCGGGAACGCACCGGCGTCGAGCAGGTCCGACACCGTCGCACCGAGCCGGCGCTGGCCGTCCTCGAGGCGGTCGTCGGTGACCGCGACGGTCCCCGCGTCGAACGCGCGCACCGGCGCGCCGAGCGCCATCGGTGACAGCGCGCGGCGCAGCGCCTCCGGTCCGTGCGCCGCACCCTGGCGACCCTTGTTGCGCCGCACCCCTTCGTCACTGGCGAAGCCGACGAACACGCACGCACCGGGATCGGTGCCCGGTTCGTACGACGTGACCGCCTGGTGCCAGCGCAGATGCTCGGGCGTGGTGCCGTCGATCCGGCCGGTCCACGAGGATTCGGACGTCATCGGGCAGACCTCATTTCGAGTAGGCGAGCACGCCGCCGCGCCACACCTGGCTGATCAGCGGGACTCCGGGACGGTAGGCCAGATGCAGGTGCGATGGCGCGTCCAGCGCGATCGCGTCGGCCCGCACACCGGGCCGCAAGGCGCCGATATCGGTGCGGCGCAATGCTTGTGCGCCGCCCGCCGTCGCCGCCCAGACCGCTTCGTCAGGCGTCATGCGCAGGTCACGGACCGCCAGGGCGATGCAGAACGGCAGGCTCGTCGTGTAGCTCGTGCCGGGATTGCAGTCGGCGCCCAGCGCCACGGTGACGCCGGCGTCGAGCAGGGCCCGCGCGTCGGGATAGCTGTTGCGGGTACAGAAGTCGGCGCCCGGCAACAGCGTGGCCACGGTCTCGCTGCCTGCCAGCGCGTCGATATCGGCGGCGCTCACATGCGCGACGTGATCCACCGACGCGGCGCCGAGCTCCACCGCGAGCTGCACACCGGGACCCTGATGCAGCTGATTGCCGTGCACGCGCGGCACCAGACCGTGCGCGATGCCCGCGGAGAGCACCGCGTGCGCCTGCTCGCGGTCGAAGGCGCCCTGCTCGCAGAAGACATCGATCCATCGAGCGTGCGGCGCGCAAAGCGGGATCATCTCGGCGCACACCATCGCCACGTAATCGTCGGCGCGTCCGGCGTACTCCGGCGGCGGCACGTGCGCGGCGAGCAGGGTCACCTCGTCGGTGAACCGGCCCGCGATCACCACGCTGCGCAGTTCGTCGGCGACGGTCTGGCCGTAGCCGCTCTTGCATTCGACCGTCGTGCTGCCCGCGCGCAGCGACTCGTCCATGAGCCGCGCCACATTCGCGGCGAGCTGCTCGTCGGTCGCCGCGCGGGTGGCCTCGATGGTGGTCCGGATGCCACCGGCCCCGTACGGGCGCCCGGCCATCCTGGCCGCGAACTCCTCGGCGCGGTCACCGGCGAACACCAGGTGCGAGTGGGTCTCGACGAATCCCGGCAGCACGGCCCGCCCGCCGAGGTCGACGCCGGTGTCGGCGGCGGGCGCGGCGGCGCTGTCGCCGACCCACACGACGGTCTTGTCGTCGAAGACGACGGCGGCGTCGCGCCGGATGCCGAGCGGACCGTCACCGAGGGCGGGATCGTTGGTGACGAGGGTGCCGATATCGGTCAGTGCGGTGGTGGGCACTGGGGGAGTCCTCCTAGCTGCGGGTGTCGACCATCTCGGTGTGCGTGGGGTAGATCATCCGCGCGGGCGGGTTGGCCGTGCGGCGCGCGATCGGGTAGTAGATCGCGCCGGTGAACACGATGCCGACGATCCAGGAGATATCGGCGCCGCCGAGCAGGTGCGTGATCGGACCGGTGTAGAGCTTCTGCGCGAGGAACGGGATCTGGGCGAGGACGCCGAGGCCGTAGCAGAGCAACGCGGGCACGTTCCATGCCCCGTAGCGCCCGTTCGGATCGTAGAGCGCGGGCAGGTCGACCCGTTCCTTCGAGATCAGGTAGTAGTCGATCAGATTGATCGCGCTCCACGGCGTGAACACCATGAGCAGCACCAGCACGAAGTTCTTGAAGTTGTCGAGGAAGTCCGCGCTCGCGGCCAGCGCGATGAGCATCGAGACGCCGACGAACCCGACGATGTAGAGCGTGCGGGCGCGGGTGGAGATCTGCGAGCGGCCGTCGAACGCGGTGACGGTGGTCAGGATCGACATGAACCCGCCGTAGGCGTTGAGCACGTTCACCGTCAGCTTGCCCACCACGATCACCAGATACACGCAGAACGCGAGCACCGCGGGCCCGGCGAGCTTGCCGAGGAACCCGACCTGGTCGGCGAGAAACGACTTGCCCGCGACCGCGGCCACCAGCGCGCCGAAGGTCATCGCCCACTGCGAGCCGAGCACGCTGCCCAGGAACGTCGACCAGAACGTGGTGCGCTCGCTGGTGCTGCGCGGCAGATACCGGGAGTAGTCGGCGACATACGGTCCGAAGGTCAGCTGCCAGCCCGCGCCGAGGGAGATCGCGAGCAGGAAGGTCGCCGCGTCGAACCCGATCACGCCGACGAAGTCGCCGACCGGATACTCGGCGAACAACCGGACCGTCAGATACGTGAAGCCGACGATCCCGATCACCGTCGCGACCCGGCCGACGACATGGATCAGCCGATACCCGGTGACCGCGACGAACGCGGTGAGCGCACCGAAGATCACGATGCCGATCACCGGATTCTCGACATGCAGCATGTTGTTCACCGCCTGCCCGGCCAGCACGGTGCCGGTCGCGGCGAAGCCGAGGTACATCAGGATCACCAGCACCAGCGGGACCACCGCGCCCTTGACCCCGAACTGGGCCCGGCTCGAGATCATCTGCGGCAGGCCCATGCGCGGTCCCTGCGCCGAGTGCAGCGCCATCACCACGCCGCCGAACACATTGCCCAGCAGGAGGCCGATGATCGCCCACAGGGCGTCGGCGCCGAACACCACCGCGAGCGCGCCGTCCACGACCGCGGTGATCTGCATGTTCGCCCCGAACCAGAGCGTGAACTGGCTGCGCGGTGTGCCGTGCCGTTCGTTGTCGGGGACGACGTCGATGGTTCGGCGTTCGGGCGTGAGGAGATCCTCGGAGCCGGTCGTTGTCATAGCGGCCTGTCTTTCTGCGGGGACGCCGTCGACCCGAGCGTGTGCGCTGGGTCACGTTCGATATGTATATGCCTGTATAGACAGGTACGTCAAGCGCTAGGCTGCCGACCGACCCGTCGCGCATTGACACGGCTGTATATACAGGTTTATACATGTACCGGTCGCTGTGACCGGCCCCACAGGCGAATCCATCGGGTCATCACCCGCTCCGTGCGCCTTTCCGATCCCGGGAGAATGGTTTGAACAAGCCCGTTGCTGTGCTGACGCGTGGACTCACCGCGCGCCACATCCGTTTCATCGCGCTCGGCTCGGCCATCGGCACCGGCCTGTTCTACGGCTCGGCGGAGGCGATCCACCGCGCCGGCCCGTCGGTGCTGCTGGCCTACCTGATCGGCGGCGCCGCGATCTACCTCGTGCTGCGCGCCCTGGGCGAGATGGCGGTCAGCAACCCGGTCTCTGGTTCGTTCGGCGAATACGCCAGCAAGCACCTCGGTCCGCTGGCCGGCTTCCTGACCGGCTGGACCTACACCTTCGAGATGCTCATCGTCTGCCTGGCCGACGTCACCGCGTTCGGCGTGTACATGGGCTTCTGGTTCCCCGACGTGCCCCGCTGGATCTGGGTGCTGTCGATCATCTTCTTCATCGGCGCCGTCAACCTGCTCAGCGTGAAGGTGTTCGGTGAGGTCGAGTTCTGGTTCAGCCTGGTCAAGATCGTCGCCATCGTCGCGATGATCGCCGGCGGCATCGCCATCCTGATCTTCGGCTTCGGCATCCACGACACCAGCGGCGGCGTACAGAATCTGTGGACCGACGGCGGATTCTTCCCGACCGGCTTCGGCGGTTTCGTCGCCTGCTTCGCCATCGTGATGTTCGCCTTCGGCGGCACCGAGATCATCGGCATCACCGCGGGAGAAGCCGAGGACCCGCAGCGCACGATCCCGCGCGCGATCAACACCGTGCCCATCCGGATCATCCTGTTCTACGTACTCACCCTCGCGGTGATCATGGCGATCAATCCGTGGCAGAGCATCGGCGACGAGGGCAGCCCGTTCGTGCAGATCTTCCAGAGCCTCGGCCTCGGTCCCGCGGCGGCGGTGCTGAACATCGTCGTGATCACCGCGGCGCTGTCGGCCATCAACAGCGACATCTTCGGCGCGGGGCGGATGATGTATGGCATGGCCCAGCGTGGTCAGGCGCCCGCGGTGATGCAGCGGGTCTCGCGCAACGGCGTGCCGTGGATGACGGTGGTCGTCATGACCGTCACCCTGCTGGTCGGCGTGCTGCTCAACTACCTGATCCCGGACAAGGTGTTCCTGGTGATCGCCTCGATCGCCACCTTCGCGACCATCTTCGTCTGGCTGATGATCCTGTTCTCGCAGTACCGCTCGCGACAGCGGATGTCGGCGCAGCAGGTCGCCGCGCTGAAGTTCCCCGTGCCGTTCTGGCCGTACGGGCAGCTCATCACGATCGGCTTCCTGGTGTTCGTGATCGCGGTGATCGCCTTCGACGCCGACAGTCGGGTGGCGCTGGTCGTCGGCGCGGTCTGGCTGGCACTGCTGTGCGTGGCCTACCGCCTGTGGGTGCGCCCCGTTCCGGCCGAGCCCGACGCGGTTCCCGCGCCGGAACCCGTCGCCGATATCGCCTGAAAGTTTTGTCCCGCAGATAGTTCGGAATGGAGAAGCATAGTGAGCATCGACTCGGACCGGTCCGCGCCGGTCACCGTGGAACCGGTCGTCGTCGGCACGGGTCCGGTGGCGCCGCAGGACGTGGTGCGGGTGGCCAGGGACGGCGCCGCGGTGCGGCTGTCCGACGAGTCGCTCGCGGCGATGGGGGAGAGCAGGCGGCGGATCGAGGCGCTGGCGGCCGACCCGAAGCCGGTGTACGGCGTGTCCACCGGGTTCGGTGCGCTGGCGGTCCGGCACATTCCGCTCGAATTGCGTAAGCAGTTGCAGCGCAGCCTGATTCGCTCGCATGCGGCGGGTTCGGGCGCCGAGGTGGAGCGGGAGGTGGTGCGCGCGCTGATGCTGCTTCGCCTGTCGACCCTGGCCACCGGCCGGACCGGCGTGCGGCCGGTCGTCGCGCAGACCTATGCCGCGCTGCTGTCGGCGGGGATCACCCCGGTGGTCTACGAATACGGCAGCCTCGGCTGTTCCGGCGACCTCGCACCGCTGGCCCACGTCGCGCTGGCCGTCCTCGGTGAGGGTGCGGTTCGCGACGCCGACGGCGCCTTGCTGCCCGCCGCCGAGGCGCTGGCCGCCGCGGGCATCGCCCCGGTCGAGCTGGCGGAGAAGGAGGGCCTGGCGCTGATCAACGGCACCGACGGCATGCTCGGCATGCTGGTGCTCGCCTGCCACGACCTGCGCAATCTGCTGCGGCTGGCCGACGTGACCGCGGCCATGAGCGTGGAGGGCCTGCTCGGCACCGACAAGGTCTTCGCCGCCGACCTGCAGGCCCTGCGCCCGCAGCCCGGCCAGGCCATCGCGGCCGCCAACATGACCCGGCTGCTCGCCGATTCGGCGATCGTGGCCAGCCACGCGACCCCCGACTGCACCGTCGTCCAGGACGCCTACTCGCTGCGCTGCGCACCGCAGGTGGCGGGCGGCGCCCGCGACACCCTCGCCCACGCCGAACGTGTCGCCGGGTACGAGCTGGCGTCGGCTGTCGACAATCCCGTGGTCACCCTCGACGGCCGGGTCGAGTCCAACGGCAATTTCCACGGCGCCCCCGTGGCCTACGTGCTGGACTTCCTCGCCATCGTCGTCGCCGATGTCGCCAGCATCAGCGAACGCCGCACGGATCGTTTCCTGGACAAGGCCCGCAATCACGGCCTGCCTCCGTTCCTCGCCGACGATCCCGGCGTCGACAGCGGCCACATGATCGCGCAGTACACCCAGGCCGCCATCGTCTCCGAGCTCAAGCGCCTCGCCGCGCCCGCCTCGGTGGACTCGATCCCGTCCTCGGCCATGCAGGAAGATCACGTCTCCATGGGCTGGTCGGCGGCCCGCAAGCTCCGCCGCTCCATCGACGGTCTCACCAGGGTCCTCGCCATCGAGGCGCTCACCGCCGCGCGTGCGCTGGACCTGCGCGCCCCGCTGACCCCGGCCCCGGCGACAGCGGCGGTCCGTGATGTTCTGCGCGCGCACGTCGACGGCCCTGGCGCCGACCGCTACCTCGCGCCCGAAATCGATGCGGCGGTGCGCCTCGCCGCCTCCGGCGCCCTCCTCGCCGGCGCCGAATCGGTCATCGGCCCGCTCGGCTGACTCGTATCACTGACGGTGCCCCTGTCGAAATCGGCAGGGGCGCCGTTGTTTCCGGCTCGTGCTTGCGAGAAGTCGGAGGATCAGCGGCTCGCTTCCTCCGGAAGCAGGTGGGCGAGAAGAAGTTTGATCAGCAGTACCGGCGCGAACCAGGCCACCTCGGCCGGGACGGCGAGAACGCCGGTGACCCACAGCAGCGCGAAAGCCGTGACGGCGAAGGCGATCGGCCTGCGCAGCGGGGCGGGTGCCACGGTCACGATCAGCGCTCCGGTTATCGCCAGTACGTAGATGGTGACGGCGGCGGTCCAGCTGAACGCGGGCACCACCCAGGCCAGAAGGAACGGCTGGATGTGGATCGCGACGAAGCCGAGATGGTGGACGGCGGTGCGCCCCGGGCGGTGATACCAACGCTTGGCCGAACCCATCGCGTTGACGACGGATCCACCGAACAGATCGAACGCGAGCACCGCGATCACGGCGACGACCGGCCACGGATGGTGCGCCCGAATCGCCAGTGCCGCTGCACCGGCGGCTCCGCCGATCGCGACGGAGAATCCGAGGGTGACCTCGGCCCTGGTCGCACCCGGCGCGATCAGCCGATCGGTGAGTGTCATCGCCGGATCCCTTCCACGCAGACCTGCAGAACCGGCTCGGTGAGATCCGGCAGCGACAACTCCGGGTCAACCAATGTCTGGATGAGACACCCCTCGATGGCCCCGATGATCACCGCCGCGTGCCGATCATCGATCCCGTCGCGCAGCGCGCCCTCGGCATCAGCCGCACGCAGCAATGCGGTGACAGCCGCCCGATATTCGCGATAGACGGCGACCATATCGATGGGCGGTTTCGCGGCCCACACATCCAGCAGGACCCGCGCGTGATCAGGGTGCTCGGCCAGCATCGCCACGGCCCCGCGGATCAGCCGCTCCAGCCGTTCGAGCGCAGGCCCGTCACCCATCTCCTCGAGCACCGACGCCGACCGCCGCGCATAGCTCTCGAACACTCCGGCAAGCAGCGAATCCCGACTCGGAAAGTACAGATAGACACTGCCTTTGGCGATCCCCGCCTCGGCAGCCACATCCTCGATCCGCGCAGCAGAAAAACCCTTCCGGGCGAACACGGCAGCCGCGGCCAGCAAGATCTCCTCCCGCCGCGCGGCCCGATCCACAATCTTCGGCATGGATTTATTATGTCTGACTGGTCAGTCATAATAAACCGTGAATTTGCGACACCCCGAACCGACTGTGCGGCACTCGATTCGCCTGCTGCTACTGGACCACCACGACCGACTGCTGCGGCCTGAGCGGCGGCCACCCGACGAGCCGATCGCTCTCGCTACCTGAGAGGCCGGTGCGTCGGTGGAGTGGGCGAGTGTGGCGTGGACCCAGTGCAGGGCGCGGCCGACGGGGATTCGATCGCCGAAGAGTCGCCCTGTCATAGCGCAGTAGCGACGAATACGCCGGTCGGCGTCGGCTGCCTCGATCTGACGCGGTGACCGATCCACCGCCCGCACCGAGCGGTGCGGGCGGCGGACGGGGATCAGTTCTCCTGCATGGGGATTCGCACTCCACGTTCGCGGGCGACGTCGGCTGCGTGTTCGTAGCCGGCGTCGACGTGGCGGATGACGCCCATGCCGGGGTCGTTGGTGAGGACCCGTTCGAGCTTCTGGGCGGCCAGGGGAGTGCCGTCGGCGATGCAGACCTGGCCTGCGTGGATGGAGCGGCCCATGCCGACGCCGCCGCCGTGGTGGATCGAGACCCAGGAGGCGCCGGAGGCGGTGTTGAGCAGGGCGTTGAGCAGGGGCCAGTCGGCGATGGCGTCGGAGCCGTCGGCCATCGCCTCGGTTTCGCGGTAGGGGGAGGCGACCGAACCGGAGTCGAGGTGGTCGCGGCCGATGGCCAGTGGTGCCGAGAGTTCCCCGGAGGCGACCATCTCGTTGAATTTCAGGCCCGCGCGGTGGCGTTCGCCGTAGCCGAGCCAGCAGATGCGGGCGGGCAGGCCCTCGAACTGCACCTTCTCGCCCGCCATGGTGATCCAGCGCTTCAGGTGCTCGTTCTCGGGGAACAGCTCCATGATCGCGCGGTCGGTGGCCGCGATGTCCTTCGGGTCGCCCGAGAGCGCGGCCCAGCGGAACGGGCCCAGGCCCTCCTCGAACAACGGGCGGATGTAGGCGGGCACGAAACCGGGGAACGCGAAAGCCCGTTCGTAGCCGCCCTTTCGGGCCTCGTCACGAATCGAGTTGCCATAGTCGAACACCTCGGCGCCCTTGTCCAGGAACCCGACCATCGCCTCGACATGCTTGGCCATCGACGCCTGTGCCTCGGTGGTGAACCACGCCGGATCCTTCTCGGCGAGGGTGTGCCAATCCTCGAGCACGACACCGATCGGCAAGTAGGACAGCGGATCATGGGCCGAAGTCTGGTCGGTCACGATATCGATCGGCGCGTCCATGGCCAGCAGCTGCGGGAACACCTCGGCGGCATTGCCGACCAGACCGATCGACAGCGCGCGGCGTTCGTCGCGTGCCGCGATCGCGAGATCCAGTGCCTCCTGCAAGGATTCGGCCTTCGTGTCGAGGTAGCCGTGCGCGATCCGACGATCGATGCGCGCCGGATCGCAGTCGACGCACAGCGCGACGCCCTCGTTCATCGTCACCGCCAACGGCTGCGCGCCACCCATGCCGCCCACGCCCGCGGTGAGTGTGATGGTGCCTGCCAGCGTGCCGCCGAATCGCTTGCGCGCCACCGCGCCGAAGGTCTCGTAGGTGCCCTGCAGAATGCCCTGGCTGCCGATGTAGATCCACGACCCCGCGGTCATCTGGCCGTACATCATCAGCCCGAGCTGCTCGAGCTTGCGGAAATCCTCCCAGTTCGCCCAGTCGCCGACCAGATTGGAGTTGGCCAGCAGCACGCGCGGCGCCCACTCGTTGGTGCGGAACACCCCGACCGGCTTGCCCGACTGCACCAGCAACGTCTCGTCGTCGGCGAGGGTCTCCAGGGTTCGCACGATCGCGTCGAACGCCGCCCAGCTGCGCACCGCACGGCCGGTGCCGCCGTAGACGACCAGGTCGTCGGGACGCTCGGCGACCTCGGGATCGAGGTTGTTCATCAGCATCCGCAGGGCGCCCTCCTGCTGCCAGCCCAGCGTGTGCAGCTGCGATCCGCGCGGGGCGGACACGGGCCGGGGGCCGGAAGGTGGCGGGGTGGCGGCGTCGGTCATCGGTTCACTCCTCGAAAAGACGGCTGTGTCCTGGGTCACTGAAATCCAGACTAGTGGTATAGTCCTGTATATACAAGTAGCTGTCAAGCGTGCTGTGCCGTCCGGGCGCAACGTATTCTCTGGACAAACTGAGTGAACGGATACCGGTGGTGGCGATCGAAGTGGTCGATGCGGACCTGGCCGCGCTGTACGGCGAACTGGGGACCGAATTCGCGGCGTACGAACGCGTCAAGCAGCTGATCATGGCGCAGATCAAGGGCGGCCGGTGGGTCGAGGGCGAGCAGATCCCCTCGGAGAATCAGCTGGTCAACGCCCTCGGCCTGTCCCGGATGACGATCAATCGCGCGCTGCGTGATCTCACCGCCGACGGCGCGCTCAACCGGGTGATGGGCGTGGGTACCTTCGTCGCGCCGACCAAGGCTGCCTCGCCGCTGTTCGAGGTCAGGAATATCGCCGACGAGATCTCCCGGCGCGGGCACCGGCATCGCACCGAAGTGGTGTTCGTTCGCGCGGAGGAGGCGGGCGACCGGCATCCGGTGCTCGGAAATGCCATGAGCGGCAGGGTGTTCCATTCGCTGCTGGTACACATCGAGGACGACGTGCCGATTCAGGTGGAGGACCGCTACGTCAATCCGGCCCAGGCCCCCGACTACCTGGCCCAGGACTTCACCACCGTCACGCCGAACACTTACCTCAGCGAGGTCGCGCCGCTGATCCGCGGCGAACATGTCGTGGAGGCGGTGCGGGCCAGCCGGGAGGAGTGCAAGCTGCTCGATATCGACCGCGACGAGCCGTGCCTGCTCATCCGGCGCCGCACCTGGTCTTCGGGTGGGCTCGTGAGTGCGGCTCGGCTGATCCACCCGGGATCACGCAATCGGCTGGAAGGCAGCTTCGGTTCCGGGTCGAATCATGCCGAATAAGAACCTCGAACTCGCCGCGCGATTCCGGGCGCAGTGTGCGCACCGGCCGGTGGCCCTTCCCGTGCGCTCGGAATTGTTACGCGATCTGAATGCAATTGGCTGTCAGCAAATTGTCCGCTAACTACAAATGTGCCCCTGAACTGGGAATACAATTTGCGGCAGGGTGACCAGCCATCTCGGGTTATCACTGTTTCGTGACGAATCGCCTGGGGGCCCTGGTCCGGGCTGTACGTTTAGTAGCCCATGGTTCGCTCGGTTCCATTCAGGTAACGGAGAGGCGGAAATGGCTACAGTCGCACGGCAGTCGGGGCCGCGCAGGATGACCTCCCGGCAGGGCATTTCCGCACTGAAATCGTCGATGTCGCCGTCGGCTCTGGTGACCGTCGGCTTGATCTTGCTGATTCCCGTTCTCGCTACCGCCGGCCCCATCGCGGCCTCGGCCTTGATCGCCAGGTACGCCGGCGTCGGCCGGTCGGGTGTGCTGGTGCTCTTGCTGATCGCGGCCGTGGTGTGCGCCGCCGTCGTGGCCGCGACCATGGCGTTCCGGCTCGCGTGGCGCCGTGGCGCGGCCACCGGGCAGCACTCGTTCGGTTCCCTCGTTCGGTAGGAGTTCGCCATGCAGACGCACCGTCCGACGGGCTCCGCCGTCCCCGCGATCGATCCGATCCACACTCCCGACGTCGACGAATGCCGCCGCCTGCGCATCGTCGCCCGCATCGACGACTCCGCGGTGTGGCACTCGGCCGCCGCGCGCCTGCTCGACTGCGGCCGCCGCCGCTGGCGCGCGCGGCCCGACATCGCCGACCATCCGGCATTGTGCCGCTGGTCGCGCATCCAGGACGCCCAGCAGGTGCCCGAACAGCCCTGCCTGCGACCGCTTTTCGCGGCGGTCGCGGCCGGTCGGGAGATCGCCACGGACGACCCGTATGCAGACTTCGCGACCGCGGTGATGCTGCTGTCGAGCTGCCCGGCGGCGGTGATCTGCCAGTCCGACCCGATGAACGATCCACGCGCCGTGCGCTTTTCGGTGTACGGGTACCGCGAGGACGACCTGCCCCTGGCGGAGGACCTGATCACGACGACGATCCATGCCTGCGGTGCCGTCCTGGTCCGCCGCTGCACGGTTCTGCGTCGCGGCGCGCCGGTCGTGCCGGCCACCCCGCTCGTCGATCACCCGCTGCCGGAGCTGCTGGTCGTCGGCGGTTCCGCGGCGCGCTGACCCGCGGTTATCCCTCGGCGAGAATCTCGGTCACCGCCGCGGTGATCGTTGCGCGCAGCCCGTCGTGCCGTGCGCTCAGCGCGTGCTCCGGTGCGAAGCGTTCCGCACCGTACAGGTGGACCGGGCCGACCCGCAGCTGCTCGGGTTCCCAGGCATAGCGCGCGTGGATATGCCCGTGAAGGTGCCCCCAGGTGTTGCCGAGCACCTCGTAGTTGATCCGCAGAAACGCCGGATCGGCTGCGCGGCAAGCGCGTTCCACCGCCTCCCCGAGGACCACCATGTCCGCCATGAACGCGACCCGCTCCGGCCGCGGCAACTCGGTGAGCTGATCGGCATCGCCGTCGTGGATCAGCACGCAATATCCGGGCAGGTGCTGAGTATCCCCGATGACGGCCCACCCGGTGGTCAGCCGGCACAGCACCGTCGGATTCGTCCCCGCCGCCGCCGCGCCGACCCGATCGCTCCGCCAGTCGTCGGGTTCCCGATCCTGCGCCATGCTGCCCCATTTCCTTTCCTGTGCCGACAATGCTTGTGCGAGAAGGGGCCTCGATCGTACGGCGACAAGAGTCCAGGCATGCCGGGAAGTCGCGCGGCGAGCTGAGTGTCGCACTCCGGACTTCTCCGGTGCAGGATCGACGGAATGAGCGAGTACGACGTCTTTCTGGCCGATTGCCCGGCCCGGACCCGCAGTGCGGCTACGGAAGGTCGAGGTCGAAGCGGACACCCGTGCGCAGGAATCCGGAGGCGGACATGCCGAACAGGTCATGGAAGGTCTCACTGAAGTGGGACGGGGTGGCGAAACCCGCGTCGACGGCGCAGCGGGTGAGGTCGCGGCCCGCGGCGGCGTCCCGGATCGCGTGGACGACCCGGGTCCAGCGCTGATAGCCACGAAAGGTGGTGCCGCACTGCCGGGCGAACAGCCGCAGGAAGTGCGTCGTCGACAGGCCGAGGTGGGCGGCCATCGCCTCGGCTCGGAAGGCCCGGTCGGGGTTGCGGTTGATCGTGGACGCGGCCCAGGCGATCCGCGGATCGGCGACCGGGGTGTGGCCCGCGACCGCGTCGGCGAAGATCCGGTCCGGCTCGACGACAGTGGCGCGGCACAGCTCGACTAGCTCGCGTTCGCGCCGGTGGGCGAGTCCGTACGGTCCGGCGACGGCGGTCATCTCGTCGGCGATCGTCATCGCGGGCGCACCGGCGGGATCGACGAACAGCAGCAGGATCCAGCCGCCGGGGGCATTGACCCGATGGACCGAGCGGGCGGGCGCGAAGCAGCTGCCGGTGTAGATCTCGCCGTGGGTGGCGGTGTCGAGGACGAACGGCCCGTCCAGGCCGACACTGAGCACCGCCACCGAGGGCGCGTGCAGGTCGACGCCGAGTTCGGGCCCGATATAGCCCACGTGCCCTGGCCGCATCCACACCACCGGCGACCGCGCCGGACCGCACTCTTCCGACAGCACACCGGTCACGGCTGCCAGCGTATCGGGCCCTCGCTCAGTCGAAGGCCACGGTCGCGAGCATCTCGCGCGCGATCAGCTCCGGATCCGCGGAGGTCGCCAGCTCGGACCCGTCCAGCGCGCCCTCCCGCCACAGCGTCGCGAACCCGTGCACCAGCGACCACGCGGCCAGCCGCGTCGCCCGCTGCCGTCCCGGATCCTGATCGGACTGCAGCTCGGCGATCCCGGCGCGCAAGGCGGCCCCCGATCGTTCCCGTGCCGCCACCAGCTCCGGATCGTCCGCGCGCAGCACCTCCCGCCGGTACATGATGTCGAACCGGCCGGGATTGCTCAGCGCGAAGCGGATATAGGCCAGGGCCACCTCCCGCATGTCCTCGCCCGCCGCCGCCAATTCCGTTGCCAGCAGGTCGAATCCCTCGATCGCCAGCGCGGTGAACAGCCCGGCCCGATCACCGAAGTGATGCGCGGGCGCCGCGTGCGAGACCCCGGCGCGACGGGCGAGCGCCCGCAACGACACGGCCTCGATGCCCTCGGCCGCGATCTGCTCGGCCGCCGAGTCGAGCAGCGCGGTCCGCAGATCCCCGTGGTGATACCCGGTTTTCGTCATGTCTCGATCCTGACGCACAAACTTGTCATTGACAAGTTACGTCGCCGCTGTCAATCTTTCCAGTGTCAAGATTGGCGGTAGGCCAGTCGACGTTCGCCTCGAGGAGTTCCCATGGCCCCCTTCATCGTTCTCGCCGTCGTCACCGTCCTTGCCAGGGTGCTCGGGCGGCTCACCGGCCTCGCCTGGCTGGATTCGTGGCCCCGCGCGGTAGCTGTCGGCCTGGCGGCGATGTTCGCCCTCACCGCGAGCGCGCATTTCGTCGAACCCCGCCGCGCGGCCCTGATCGCGATGGTCCCGCCCAGCCTCCCCAACGCCCCGGCTCTCGTGACCCTGACCGGCGTTCTCGAACTGGCCGGCGCCGTCGGTCTGCTGATTCCGGCGACCTCGCGCCTCGCCGCGGCCTGCCTGTTCGCGCTGCTGCTCGGCATGTTCCCGGCGAATATCCGGGCCGCGCGGGCGGATCTGGGCATCAAGTCCATGCCGCTACCTGCCCGCACCGTTCTGCAAGGACTCTTCCTCGCCGCCTGCGCCCTGGTCGCCCTCCGCTGAAGAGGACCGCACGTTTCCGAAAGCGCACCGCCTGACCGCGACGTCACAGTATTCGATACGCCGCCCGTTGCGCGGCCGCACAGACGCGAGAGGAACGACCATGACCATCACCGACGTGGCCGAGGTGCGGGAATCCCCACCCGTGGCCGACGCCGCGCCAGCGGGACCGACCGTCGCGGGCCTGCTTCGCCCCTACCTGGGCGGCTTCACCGCTGTGGTGATCCTGCAGGTGATCGGCGCCGTGGCGGGCTTGGCGCCGCTGCTGGCCGTGGTCGAACTGGGCCGAACAGTGTTGTCGCCCGGTCCGATCGATCACGGACACGTCTGGCTCGTCGTCCTCGCCGGCGCGGCGGGCCTGTTCGTCCGGCTGGTGTTCACCGCCGCCTCCGCCGGTCTCGGGCATCTGCTCGACGGCCGGGTGCAGCTGTCGTTCCGCAGGCAGCTGGCCGCGCGGCTCGGCCGTGTTCCGATCGGCTGGTTCGGGCAGCGCAGGACCGGTGAACTCGCGAAGGTCGTCGGCGAGGACGTGGACGCGGTGCACCCGTTCATCGCCCACGCTCCCGGTGAACTCGTCGCCGCGTTCGTGGTGCCGGTGGTGTCGCTGGTCTACCTGTTCACCATCGACTGGCGGCTCACCCTGATCACCTTGATCCCGGTAGTGCTGGCGATGGCGCTGATCCCGCTGCTGATGACCCCGACCCGGCAGCGCGAGCAGGAGGAATTCGACGCCGCCATGGGTCGCATCGCGGATTCGGTGATCGAATTCGTCCGGGGCATTCCGGTGGTCAAGGTGTTCGGCGGATCCGGACGCGCCCATCGCGCATTCCGCACGGCCACCGACGATTTCGTCGGCGCCTTCTACCGGATGGTGCGCGGACTCTCGGTGATCGCCGCGGGCATGCAGCTGGCGCTGTCGCCGCCGTTCGTCCTGCTGGTCGTGCTGATCGGCGGCACGGGGCTGATCACGAGTGGAAGCATGGCCCCGGCCGATCTGCTGCCCTTCGTCCTGCTCGGTCTCGGCCTGACCGCGCCGGTGGCAGCCCTGCTCGGCCACGGTTTCGACGACCTGCAGGCCGCCCAGCGCGCCGTCGGCCGGATCACCGACGTGCTCGCTGTGCCGCCGCTGCCCGAGCCCGCGCACCCGGTCGCGCCCACTGGCCATCGAGTGGAGTTGCGCGACATCCGATTCGGCTACGAGGCGGGCCACGAAGTCCTGCGCGGTATCGATCTCGTGCTGGAGCCCGGGACGACCACCGCGCTCGTCGGTCCGTCGGGCAGCGGGAAATCCACACTGGTCCAGCTACTTCCGCGATTCTTCGACCCGGCCCACGGCACGGTCACCCTCGGCGGCGTCGACGTGCGCGAGCTCGGCAGCGACGAGCTCTACCGGCGGGTGTCGTTCGTCTTCCAGGACAGCACCCTGCTGCACGCCACGATCGCCGACAATATCGCGCTCTCGGTGCCGCACGCCGACCTCGACGACGTGGTGCGCGCCGCCAGGCAGGCCGGCATCCACGATCGCATCGTCGAACTGCCCGACGGCTACCAGACCGTGCTCGGCGCCGAGGTGGCACTGTCCGGCGGTGAGGCGCAACGGATCTCGCTCGCCCGCGCCCTGCTCGCCGCGACACCCGTCCTGGTCCTCGACGAGGCGACCTCCTTCGCCGACCCGCAGACCGAGCTGGCGGTGCGGCGCGCGCTCGCGGCGGGAGCCGCCGACCGCACGACGCTGGTCATCGCGCACCGCATGGAAACCATCGCCGACGCCGACACCGTCGTCGTCCTGGACGGCGGGGTGATCGTCGAACGGGGCAGGCCCGCCGACCTGCTGGCCGCAGGCGGCCGGTTCGCCGCGCTCTGGCACGCCCATCGATCGGCGCTCGCCGACGGACCTCGAGGAGACGATCGCCGATGATCCGGATGCTGCTGCGCGTGCTCGGCCACGAGTACGCCGGGCCGGTGCGTCGCACCGTCGCCCTGATGACGGTCACCGCGATCGTCGAAGGACTGTCCTACGCCCTGCTGGTTCCCGTTCTGCACACCCTGTTCGGCAGCGATCCCGGCGAGGTCCGGCCGTGGCTGATCGCCTTCGGCGCCGCGGTCGCGGCCTACGCGGTGCTGCGCTACCTCAGCGATCTCGCCGGTTTCCGCAGCGGAACGACCCTGCTGGCGGGGATGTATCACCGGATCGGCGACCATCTGGCCCGGCTGCCTCTGGGCTGGTACAGCGCCAGCCGGGTCGGTGAGGTGTCGGCGCTGGCCAGTCGCGGTGTGCTCGACGCGATGGGCGTCATCGCGCATCTGCTGTCGCCGTTCATCTCCGCCGCGGTGACCCCGCTGACGATCGTCGTCGTGATGATCGCCTACAACTGGCAACTCGGCCTGGCCGCCGCGCTCGGCGCACCGGTCGTCGCGGCCGTCCAGATCTGGGCGGGCCGGTCCACGGCGGCGAGCGACGCGGACACCGCCGCACGCGGCGCCGAAGCCACCGGGCGGGTCATCGAGTACCTGCAGGCCCAGCCGGTGCTGCGGGCGGGCGGCCGGACCGGGGAACGGTTCGGGCTGCTCGACGACTCCCTGACCGCACTGCAGCGGGCATCGCGCCGGTCGACCCTGTCGGCGCTGCCCGGCGTGGTCGGCCTGGCGCTGACCGTGCAGGCGATATTCACCGTCCTGCTGGTCCTCGGCGCGTACCTCGTCCTCGACGGAAGTATCGGTGCCGCAGAGATTCTGGCGATCCTGGTGCTGGCCGCCCGCTGCGCCGACCCGCTGCTGTCGCTGGCCGACATCGGCGGCAAGCTGCGCGCCGCACGGTCGGTGCTGGCGCGTCTGGACGAGGTCCTGCGCACCGAACCGCTGCCGGAACCGCGCGAACCGGCGCTGCCCGCCCGCCACGACCTGGCCTTCGATTCCGTCGGCTTCCGACAGGGTGACCGCACCGTGTTCGACAACGTGTCGCTGACGGTGCCCGACGGGAGCACCCTGGCCGTCGTCGGCCCGTCGGGCGCGGGCAAGACCACCCTGCTGCAACTGCTCGCCCGCTTCGCCGACGCGGACGCGGGTGCCGTCCGGGTCGGGGGAGTGGACGTGCGCGACATCAGCACCGAGGAGCTCATGTCCCGGATCGCCGTTGTCTTCCAGGAGGTCTACCTCTTCGACGGCACCATCGAGGACAACGTGCGGCTCGGCCGCCCCGACGCCACCGACGCCGAGGTGCGCGCGGCAGCCGCGGCGGCCCGGCTCGACGAGGTGATCGAGCGCCTGCCCGGCGGCTGGGCCGCGCATGTCGGCGAGGGCGGCGCCCGCCTGTCCGGCGGTGAGCGCCAACGTGTTTCGATCGCCCGCGCGCTGCTCAAGGACGCGCCGATCGTGCTGCTCGACGAGATCACCTCCGCGCTCGACCCCGTGAACGAAGCGGCGGTGCACGAGGGCATCGAGCGCCTGATGGCAGGCCGGACGGTGGTGACGGTGGCGCACCGCCTGCGCACCGTCCAGCGCGCCGACCGGATCGTGTTCGTCGACGGCGGGCGCATCGTGGAACACGGTACCCATGACGAGCTGCTGCGCGCGGGCGGCCGCTACGCCGGGTTCTGGGCGAGCTCCGGCGCCTCCCTCACGGGCAGGTGAGCCGATGGTGGCCGCGGCATGCGCGAGCAGGCGCGGCCACCGGTTCCACCGGCCGGCAGGTAGCGCCGTCCCGGAGCCGAATCTGAAAATCTCGCTGTGCTGCTTTGACAGCGATCGGTGAATTGTCCAGTACCCGTACATATCTCGAGACCGTGTCCGATCGGGTTGGGAAAGACGCCAAACGCCGCGTTTCGATCCAAGGGGATCTCATCAAGCGCCGGGCTCGATTCGCGGCATCGCGGTCGCGGCCGTAGAGTCGGCATTCGAGCGTCGTTCGCACGTTCCCCCGGTGACCGCCCGCAGGACGATGATGTCCTCGGTGAACGGTCTGAACAGGCGGTTCCCGGCATCCCGGGGACGCGCCTCGTAGTCGGCGTGACCCTACAAGGGGTCGTCACGTCCGAACATCTCTGTCGCAGCGCCGCGTCAGCCCACGGTATTTACCTTCGTGCAACACGCGTCTACCCATCCGTCGGCTAGGGTCACGAAATCGGTTGGGGCGCTGGTTATTTCAATACCGCTGGGTCCGCTTTCGGGGCAGGTTCAGCGTTTTCGCAGCGCACATTACGCGCGAGTTACCTTGTGGCACTGTCCAATACCACGTTCATAGATTGAAACATGTTGTAGCGCTTGACAAGTCGGCTAGCGGTCTACAAAACTACCCGTCGGTAGCCGGCGATCGGGAAGCTCAGGACCGGTAGTTGTGACACGTCACTCCCCGTGACTGCCCCGCCTGAACCCCCGTGAACCCTTGTGCACCAGTCGGGGTGAACCTCACTGCCACCGTGACCACACCAAAGGAGTTCAGCGCTATGGACAATCCCGCGCTACCCTCAGCGCACCGTCAGGATGCTCGTCCGACAGTGCACCCGGAGCACTCGGGCGATCAGGTGGCGGTGCTGCCCAGGCCGTCGGTCACCCCGGTCGAACTGCTTCCGCTGGTCACCGAGCGACTGCACGAAATACTCATCACCGGTGGCGATTTCGACGACATCTACCGGCACGTCCTCGCCGCTCCCGGCAAGCGAGTCCGGGCCCGCCTGGTACTCGCGTGCGCGGGCCTGCTGCCCGATGCCGCGGCCGCCCCACAGCAGGCCGCCGTCGACCTGGCCTGTGCGATGGAGATGCTGCACGAGTCCTCGCTGCTGCACGACGACATCTGTGACGGTTCCCTGCTGCGCCGCGGCGCACCCTCGGTGCCCGCCGCGTTCGGCGTCCGCGTCGCCGCCAGGGCGGGATTCCACATGGCAGGTGCCGCGATGCAGGTGGTCGCCGAGGTGTTGACCGACAACCAGGCAGTGTTCGCCGGGATCGGTGACGCGCCGGGCGTGACCTATGCCGACCGGCTGTCGGACCTGTCGTACGGCCAGCTCATCGAGACCTTGCCCCCCGCGGTCGACGCGACCGCGCTGCGCCGCCACTACGAACTCGTGGCCGGCGCGAAGACCGGCACGCTGTTCCGGCTGTCGTGCTCCTACGGCGGGACGGCAGGCGGGGCCGACCACGACCGGCTCCATGCCCTGATGCAGTACGCCGACCAGCTCGCGCTCGCCTTCCAGATCATGGACGACGTCCGCGACATCGAGGGCGGCCCCGAGCTGGGCAAGGACGCCTGCGGCGACCTCGACCGGCGGGTGCCGACCTGGCCGGTCATCGAATGGCTGGCGATGCGCCCCGGCGCGCGCGACATGTGGCTCTCGGCGGAAACGTCCAGCGCCACGCTGCAGGCCGACCTGGTCGAGAGCGGCGCCACCCAGGCCGCGCGCGTCGTCGCGGTGCAGGCCACCGAGACCGCGAGCGCGGCCCTGGACATCTTCCCGTCCACGCCGGCGCGCGCGGACCTCCGCGAACTCCTCCAGCAGGTGATCAACCGATGAGACAGACCAGAATCGGCTCCCTGGCCTACGGCCTGCGCCACCTGCGGCGCGCACCGGACATGGCAGCGCTGCGGGCCGCGTCCTCGCCCGAGGAACTGGCACGGCTGGCGCTGATCCCCGCGGGCCGCAACCTCGGCATCTCGGTGAGTTTCCTGCCCGCGCACCTGCGGGCCGAGGCCACCGCCGCCCTGCTGGCCTGCCGGGTGCTCGACGCCTTCGAGGATCTCAGCGATCGCGCGGTCGCGAGCAGCGCCGTGACAGCGGCCGCCGACTACCTCACGGGCGCCACCGACACGCCGCCGCCCGCCCTGCCCGCCGTCGCCGCGGAAGCTCGCGACAGCGAGGCCGTCGACCGGCTGCTGGCCGAGCGCATCGGCGACATCAGGGCGCTGCTGTCGGCGCTGTCGGCGGAGGGCCGCCGACGGGTCGATGCGGTGATCGTCGACGTGGCCGGTGTCATGGCCCGCAATATCGACGCGCCCCTGTCCCGGGTCGCCTACAGCGAAGGCGTGCTCGGGCGGGTCACCCACTACGCGTGCGCGCTGGTCGCCGAAGACGTGCTCTCGGAAGCGGATCTGCGTGAACTGACCGGCTGTGTCGCAGTGATCGCCCAGTCCGCGAACGACCTGCGCGACAACGAGTTCGAGATCTACGGCGTCGCCGACCACGAAGAACTGAAGCGGATGGTGATGCTGCAGCTGCTGGCGCCTGCGCTGGGTGGCTTCGCCCTGCTCGCCCGCCTCGGCCCCGGCACGCCGAGTCGCGGGGCGCGCGCGGCGATGGCGTACATGACCATCACCACGACCGCGTTCCTGTGCTCGGTCGTCGACGCGCCATCACCCTACCGGCGCAAGGTCGGCGCCGCGCTGCTGGCCGCGTCGTCGGCCACCTACTGGGACAAGATGCTGGACCGGCTGCGCCGCACCGCCGACCTGGCCATCCACCGGATGCTCGACGCCTCACCGGATTTCGCCGACGGCGCGAACCAGGCGACCCAGGTACTCGGTGCGGGCGACCCGCGCTCGATGCCGACCTCGCTGGTCCCGCTGATCGTCGACACCACCTTCGCGCTCGTGCAGACCCTGCCGGAGGGCCCGCTGACCGGCGAGCTCCCCGACGCCGAAGTGCGCACCATGATGATCGCCGATCACCTGGCCTTCGGCGCCATGGAACGGGTGCCACCGCACGAACCCGAAGCGCTGCAGGCGCTCGCCACGAGACTCCAACTCGCTGCCCTCGACACCAGCACCCAAGGGAGCCGCCCATGAGCATCGTCACCAGACCCGCGCTCACCGTCCTGGACACCACTAGCGAAGGAGCTCTCCTATGAGCACCGAAACGCCCGTCGCGCCGGAGCACACCCCGTTCAGCAAGCGCGTGCTCAAGCTCGAGCACGCCTCGAATGTCGGCCCGCTGCTGCACATCGCGCTGTGGATCGGCATGCTGGCCCTCGGCCTGTTCGTGCCGATCGCCACGAACTGGTACATCGCGATCCCGCTGATCATCGTGCTGTCGCTGCTGAACCTCTCGCTGACCATCGGCGTGATGCACATGCACACCCACCGGCCGCTGTTCGTGTCGAAGTTCCCGAACCGCGTCGTCGACTTCCTGTGCTGTCTGCCCGGTAACCTGACCGCGGCCGAGATGCGCGAGGTCCACGTCCTCAACCATCACCGGTTCAACGACGGGCCCGGTGACGTCACCTCCACCACCGGTATGGAGAAGGGCCTTGGTGCCATCTGGTACTGGGTCCGCTACGGCGTGATCGTCAAGATCCACACGATGCGCACCATCTTCGCGGCCGATCCGGCGCCGCGTCGCCGCAAGACCCGCCACCAGTTCCTGCTCGACATGGCGCTCTACGCCGTGGTCATCGGAACCGTCTGGTACCTGGTCGATTTCGATCGCTTCGTGCTTTTCTACTGGGTGCCGTTCCTGATCACCCAGGTCAACGCGGGCTACTTCGCCTGGCTGAGCCACGCGCCCGCCAAGGGCTTCGAGGACGACCCGAGCACCTCGCTCAACAACGCGGGCAACATCCTGAACTTCCTGATCTTCAACCAGGGCTACCACAGCGTGCACCACCGATACCCCGGTATCCACTGGAGCCAGATCCCGGACAAGCTCGACTACATGCGTGATGTCAACCCCGGCGTCATCGTCCCCTACTGGATGGTGGCCCAGTCGGGCTGGCGCCTGTTCTGGCCCGGCGGCTTCCTCAACGAGCGCTACGGCACCAAGTGGAAGGCCAGGCTGGAGCAGCGCATCGAAGAGGGGACCGTGCGTTCGCGGTACCTGCCGTGGTTCGCATGGATCTGATCACGCCGACTCCCAGCCAGGCGCGGGACGTGCTGAGTAGCCGTGCGCGGCTCGTCCCGTTCCTGTTCTCCTTCGCCGTCTACGGCGTCGCCGGCATCACCGTGCCGCTGATGCTGTTGTTCGCGGGCGGCTGGTTCCTGCCGAAGACGATCGACAAGGGCCCGCACCTGTCGACCGTCCCGGCGATCGCCATCGACGTGTTGCTGCTGGCGCTGTTCGGCCTGCAGCACTCGGGCATGGCCAGGCCCGCGTTCAAGGCCTTCGTCACCCGCTGGGTGCCCGAGGCGCTGGAGCGGACTGTGTACATCGTGATGGTGTGCCTGGTCATGTGGGTGATCATGCTGGCCTGGCAGCCGATTCCGGCGGTGATCTGGTCGGCCGATGGCACCGCGGGGCTGGTGCTCGACGCCGGGTTCTGGCTCGGGTTCGTGCTCGTCTACGCGGCGACGCTGTTGCTGAACCACTTCCACCTGCTCGGCATCAGCCAGGCCTACCGCGAGTACGTCATCCAGGTGCCCGACGCGACCGTGGATCGGCTGCAGGTGAACGGGGTCTACCGCCTCGTGCGCCATCCGCTGATGACCGGCCTGCTGGTCTCGTTCTGGTTCGCCAGCACGTTCACCGTCGGGCACCTCGTGTGGGCACTCGGGTTGACCGGCTACATCCTGCTGGGCACCTACCTGGAGGAACGCGACCTGATCGCGCGCTTCGGTGCGTCCTACCGCGCCTACGCCGCGCAGGTTCCCGCCTTCTTCCCGTCCGTGCTCCGCATCTTCGGCCGATCGACTCGGCAGCCGTAAAGGCATGCCGCCCGGCGCGTTTCCCGTTCGGGGACGCGCCGGGCGGACCCTGCCCGAGTTCGGGAGAGGAATCGACGTGAACGGTCATCCTGTTCGAGAGCGCATCAGACACAACTCCACCGGCACGGGCCTCGTTCCCGGCGTCGGCCATTCCTATGCCAAGGCGATCCTGCTCGGTGAGCACACCGTCGTCCACGGCACTCCCGCGATCGCGTTCCCGCTGCCCGCACTGCCGGTGCGCGCCCTCGCCCGTCGCGGCGCGGTCGGTGTGCAATCGGATGTGCCTGCCGAGGGCGGTTTCCGCTTCCTCGCCGGCGATCCGCACACGGTGACGACTGCCTCCGGTCCGCGGGTCGCGGTCGAAGAAGCGTTGCGGCGGTGGGGATTCGACGGCGATGTCGTCGAAGTCGTTGTCGAGTGCGATATCCCGCTCGCACGTGGCCTCGGCTCCAGTGCCGCCTGCGCGGGCGCGGCGGTGCGCGCGGTCGCCGACCTGTACGGCCGCACCGTCGATCCCGGCACGCTCTACGAGCTCGTGCAGTGCGGCGAGCAGGTCGCACACGGCCGGGCCAGCGGCATCGACGCCGGCGCGGTCCTGGCGAGCGGCCCGATCCTGTTCCACCGCGGCTCGGCTCGTCCGATGGATATCGGCCTGGACGCGGCGCTGGTGATCGCCGACACCGGCGTGCCCGGTTCCACCCAGCTCGCGGTGGCCGGTGTGCGGCGCACCCTGGAGCGCGATCCGCGCGCCGCGGAGCGACTGATGGCGAGGGCCGCAGACCTGATCGGTTCCGCCGCGGCCGACCTGTCGGCCGGGCGCGCCGAGTCGCTGGGCACGACGATGCTCGAGTTCCAGGGTCTGCTCGCCGAGCTCGGTGTCAGCACACCGCATATCGACACCCTCGTCACCGCGGCGCTCGACGCGGGCGCGTACGGCGCGAAGCTGACCGGCGCCGGCCTCGGCGGCTGCGTCCTCGCGCTCACCGAGACCGGCGCCGCACCCGCGGTGAGCGCCGCTGTGCGCCGGGCCGGTGCCGTGCAGACCTGGACGGTCGGCACCGCGAGCCTGCGCTCGGCCTCCCTGTCCCCCTCCGCCTCGAGACCGGAACCCGATACACGCCCATGACATTCCCCTCCGCAGTATCCGTAGCGTCCGAGCGGTCCGAGGATCGCGACGGCGAGGCCGTCGCGGTCGCCTACCCGAACATCGCCCTGGTGAAGTACTGGGGCAAGCGCGACGAAACCCTGTTCCTCCCCGTCACGGGGAGTCTGTCGATGACGCTGGACATCTTCCCGACCACGACATCGGTGCGGCTGATCGACGGTCCCGCCGACACCGTCGAGCTCAACGACGCCGCCGCCACCGGCACCGCGCTCGCCCGCGTCGAGAAGTTCCTCGACCTGGTCCGCGCCAAGGCCGGCCGCACCGATCGGGCCGCGGTGGTGACCGCCAACGCGGGCCCGACCGGTGCGGGCCTGGCGTCCTCGGCGAGCGGGTTCGCCGCACTGGCCACCGCGGCGGCCGCGGCCTACGGCCTGGACCTGGACGGTCGCGCCCTCTCGCGCCTGGCCCGCCGCGGCTCCGGTTCGGCCTCTCGCTCCATCTTCGGCGGCTTCGTCGTCTGGCACGCGGGTGACGGCGACGGCGAAGCGGGCGATCTGAGCTCCTACGCGGAGCCGATCGGCGGCGACGAACTCGACCCGGCGCTCGTGGTGGCCGTCGTCGAAGCGGGTGCGAAGGCGGTGTCGAGCCGCGTCGCCATGCGCCAGACCACCGAGACCTCGCCGTTCTACCGGCCGTGGGCCGAATCTTCGGTGCTCGACCTCGCCGAGATGCGCAAAGCTGTTGCCCGCCAGGATCTTCCCGCGATCGGTGAGATCGCCGAGCGCAACGCCCTCGGGATGCACGCCACCATGCTCACGGCGCGACCGGCCATCCGCTACCTGTCCCCACACTCGCTCGCCATCCTGGACGCGGTGCTTGCGCTGCGCGCCGACGGCATCGTCGCGTACGCGACCATCGACGCGGGTCCCAACGTGAAGGTGCTGTGCACCCGCGCCGATGCGCCCCTGGTGGCCGCCACGATCGAGGGCCTGGGGGAGTTCGTGACCACCCGGACCGCGCACATCGGTCCGGGCGCACGGCTGACGACGGGTGGCGACGGTGAGTAGCAGCGGAGATCTTTCCGGGACCCTGACTGCGGACAGCCGGCGATCGCCGACCGGCCCCGCAGGTCGGCTCGGGAGCGCGGATGGCGACGGGCCTGTGATCAGTTGTCGCGCACCAGGAAAGCTGTTCATCGCAGGTGAGTACGCCGTCGTCGAGCCCGGGCATCTCGCGGTGCTCACCGCCGTCGACCGTTATGCCACCGCCACGGTCGCCGACGCGGCTGCCGGGGTGGCAGGGGAATTCGGCACAGCGATCGGCGCGCCCGTTGGGGTGCACGAGGCGTCTGCCGCGGTGACCGGCGCGGTCGCCGGGGTGGCGGTGACGCTGCGGTCGGATCTGGACGGCGGCGTGACGCTGGACTGCGGCCGTGACGGTGAGCGTCTGGTCCCGTTGACGCCCGATGCCGTTGTGCCCGCGGCATTCGCTTATGTTTTCGCCGCAGCGTCGGTCATCGATCGTTTGCTCACCGAGCGTGGAATCCCTTCCCGCCCTTACGAAGTGGACATCGTAGCCGATCTGGGCGATGCCGACGGCCGCAAGTACGGTCTCGGCTCCAGCGCGGCCGTGACGGTGGCCACCATCGCCGCCCTCGGGCAGTTCCACGAGCTCGAACTCACGGCGATGCAGCGGTACCGGCTGGCCATGCTGGCCACCATCGCGGTCAACCCGCGCGCGTCCGGCGGCGATGTGGCCGTGAGCACCTGGGGCGGCTGGCTCGCCTACGGTTCCCCCGATCGCGCGGCCGTCGCCGAGATCGCCGCTGCCGACGGCATCGACGCCGCCGTGCATGCACCGTGGCCCGGGCTGTCCGTACGCCCGCTGCCCACGCCGACCGGACTCGCCTTGCAGGTCGGCTGGACCGGAAACCCCGCCTCCACACCGGCATTGGTCGCAGGACTCGGCACGGCCACGCGCACGCCGGGTGATCGTGCCACGTTCAACGCCCGCAGCAACGACTGCGTCCAGCGCCTGCTGACCGCGATCGAAGCCGACGACTCCGCCGCAGTCGGCAGCGAGATCGACCGCGCGCGTGAGCTTCTGCTCGACCTCGACCAGACCTCCGGACTCGGCATCATGACGCCACGCCTGCACGCGCTGTGCGCGGCGGGTATCGCCGTCGGCGCGGCGGCCAAACCGTCCGGCGCGGGCGGCGGCGACTGCGGCATCGCGCTCGTCGACCGCACCCGCACGGCCGCGATCGCCGAACTCACCGGCCGGTGGATCGCCGCCGGTATCCAGCCGCTGCCGTTGCGGACCCACCCGTTCGAAGGGGAGACCGCATGATCGCCGATCGCAAGGATGACCACGTTCGCCACGCGGTGAACCAGCGCAGCGCCGACACCGCCGCCAACGACTTCGACTGCGTCACCTTCGTCCACCACGCGCTGGCGGGCATCGACAGCGACGACGTGTCGCTGGCCGTCGATGTCGCCGGAAAGCAGTGGGCCACACCGCTCTACGTCAACGCGATGACCGGCGGCAGCGCCAAGACCGGCGAGATCAACCGCAAACTGGCCATCGCCGCTCGCGAAACCGGCATCCCCATCGCCACCGGCTCGATGAGCGCCTACTTCCGCGACCCCGCGGTCGCCGACACCTATCGCGTGCTGCGCCAGGAGAATCCGCACGGATTCGTCATGGCCAACGTCAACGCGACGGCCTCGCTGGATCAGGTGCGGCGGGCGATCGATCTGCTCGAGGCCGACGCGCTGCAGATCCACCTCAACGCCGTGCAGGAAGTCGTGATGCCCGAGGGCGACCGGTCCTTCGGATCGTGGCCCCGCCAGATCGAGCACATCACCGCCAATGTGCCGGTCCCGGTGATCGTCAAGGAAGTCGGGTTCGGCCTGAGCAGGCAGACGGTCACGTGGCTGCGCGACGCCGGAGTCTCGGTGGCCGATGTCGGTGGCCGCGGCGGCACCAACTTCGCGCGCATCGAGAACGAGCGGCGCCCGGCCGCCGACTTCGCCTTCATCGAGAGCTGGGGCCAGTCGACCCCCAACTGCCTGCTGGACAGCGCAGGCCTCGACGGGATCGGTATCGCCGCGTCCGGTGGCATCCGGTCACCGCTCGACATCGCCCGCGCGCTGGCGCTGGGCGCCGACGCTACCGGTGTGGCGGGTGCGTTCCTGGACACGATCGTGCGCCAGGACACCGACGCGCTGGTCACGCAGATCCGCACGTGGCTCGATCAGCTGCGCCAGATCCTGACCGTGCTCGGCGCCCGCACTCCGGCCGAGCTGGCCGGCTGCGACCTGCTGATCACCGGGGACGTGGCGACCTTCTGCGCACTGCGCGGCATCGACGTGGCAGCACTTGCCCACCGGAGTCCCCGGTGGCACGAATCGAACGACCGAGGAGGAGTCATCCATGAATGACATGTCGTACGCAGCGGTCCCGCTGCAGTGGGTGGGGCCCTTGCGCATTACGGGCAGTATCGTCGACGATGCCGTCGACGTCCCCTTGGCCACCTACGAAACGCCCCTGTGGCCCTCGGTCGGCCGCGGCGCCCGGATCTCCACCCTCACCGAGCGCGGCATCGTCTCGACGCTCATCGACGAGCGGATGACCCGCTCGATCCTGCTCGAAGCCGACGACGCCTACACCGCGCTCACCGCGGTCCGGCAGCTGAAGGATCGCTTCGCCGAGTTGCAGGAGGTCGTCACCGGCAGCAGCCGCTTCGCCCGCCTGATCGACCTGCACCACCAGATCAACGGCAACCTGCTGTTCCTGCGGTTCGAGTTCAGCACCGGAGACGCGTCGGGTCACAACATGGCCACCCTGGCCAGCGACCACCTGATGGACCACATCCTGGCCACGGTCTCCGGCGTGCGCTACGGCTCCATCTCCGGCAACTTCTGCACCGACAAGAAGGCCACCGCGGTCAACGGAATCCTCGGGCGCGGCAAGAACGTCGTCACCGAGCTGCTGATCCCGCGCGAGGTGGTGCAGCAGCGCCTGCACACCACCGCCAAGCAGGTGGTGGAACTCAATATCCGCAAGAACCTGATCGGCACGCTGCTGGCGGGCGGAATCCGTTCCGCCAACGCGCATTACGCCAACATGCTGCTGGCGTTCTACCTGGCCACCGGGCAGGACGCCGCGAACATCGTCGAGGGCTCCCAGGGCGTCACCCACGCCGAGGACCGCGACGGTGACCTGTACTTCTCGTGCACGCTGCCCAACCTGATCGTCGGCACCGTCGGCAACGGCAAACACGCGAGTTTCGTGGACGAGAACCTCGAGCGCCTCGGCTGCCGCGAGGACCGCGAGCCCGGCGAGAACGCCCGCCGCCTCGCCGTCATCGCCGCGGCGACCGTGCTGTGCGGCGAGCTGTCGCTGATGGCCGCACAGACCAATCGCGGTGAATTGATGCGCGCCCACACCCAATTCGAGCGGTCAACCACGAGCAACGGAACACAACGATGAATACAACTCCGGTCGGCATCCACGACCTGTCGTTCGCCACCACCCACTACGCCCTCGACCACGCCGTCCTCGCCGAAAGGCTCGGGGTGGACCGCGACAAGTTCTACCTCGGCATCGGCCAGGAGAAGATGAGCGTCGCCGCGGCCGACGAGGACATCGTCACCATCGCCGCGGCCGCCGCGCAGCCGATCATCGAGCGCCACGGCACCGACAACATCCGCACCGTGCTGCTGGCCACCGAGACCGGTGTCGACCAGTCCAAAGCCGCTGCGCTGTACCTGCATTCGCTGATCGGGCTGCCCAACGCCGCACGTGTGGTCGAGCTCAAGCAGGCCTGCTACGGCGGCACGGCGGGTCTGCAGTTCGCCGCGGGCCTGATCGCGCGCGACCCGTCGCAGCGGGTGCTGGTCATCGCCGCCGACATCGCCAAGTACGAGCTCGACACCCCGGGCGAACCGACTCAGGGCGCGGCCGCTGTCGCGATGCTCGTCAGCGCGAATCCGGCCATCCTGCAACTGGATCCGCAGTCCGGGCTCTACAGCGCCGACATCATGGACTTCTGGCGGCCCAACTACCGGACCGCCGCCATCGTCGACGGCAAGACCTCGGTCAACGCCTACCAGAAGGCGGCCCAGGAGGCGTGGACCGACTACCGCCGCCAGGGCGGGCGCGACCTGTCGGAGTTCGCCGCGTTCTGCTACCACCAGCCCTTCACCAAGATGGCCTACAAGGCGCACCGCCACCTGCTCGAGAGCCAGGGCCACACCGTCGACGCCGCCGAGATCGAGGCCGCGATCGGCGACACCACCCTCTACAACCGCACGGTCGGCAACAGCTACACCGCCTCGCTCTACCTCGGCTTGGCCTCGCTGCTCGACCACGCGGGCGATCTGACCGACCGGGCGCTGGCCATGATCAGCTACGGATCGGGCAGCGTCGCCGAATTCTTCAGCGGCACAGTGCAGCCCGGCTACCGCGAGCACCTGCGGACCGAGGCCAACCGGGCGGCGATCAGCTCTCGGGAGCTGCTGGACTACGACCACTACCTGCAGCTGCACGAGGCCACCTCGCCCAGCGACGGCGCGTACCACGCCATGCCGGAGGAAACCCGACGCCCATACCGGCTGGCCGCCGTCTCCGGCCACAAACGCATCTACGAATCCCGCTGAGGTCGCCACATGAGCAGTAGCAACACGTCGACGTCGCGGCGGCACATCCAGGTCATGATCATCGGCAGCGGACTGTCCGGACTCGGCACGGCCATCCGGCTGAGCCAGCGGGGCGTGACCGACTACCTCGTCGTCGAACGCGGCGCCGACGTGGGCGGTACCTGGCGTGACAACACCTATCCGGGGGCGGGCTGCGACGTACCGTCCCACCTCTACTCGTATTCGTTCGCGCTGAACCCGCACTGGTCCCGCTCGTTCTCGCCGCAAGCCGAGATCGAGCAGTACCTGCGGCAGGTGGCCGACCGCTACGGCGTGCGCGACAAGCATCTGTTCGACACCACGATGACAGCCGCGCGCTGGATCGATGCCGACGGCCGGTGGGAGGTCGACACCAGCAACGGTGCCTTCACCGCCGACTTCGTGGTGTCGGCCGCCGGCGTGCTCGCCGAGCCGAATGTTCCCGATATCAAGGGGATCTCGAGCTTCGAGGGCGAGATCTTCCATTCGGCGCGCTGGAACCACGACGCGAGCTTGGCGGGCAGGAAAGTCGCCGTCATCGGCACCGGCTCCTCCGCGGTCCAGATCGTCCCGTCGATCGCACCGCAGGTCGAGCGACTCGATGTGTACCAGCGCACCGCGACCTGGGTGATGCCGCAGCTGAATCGGCCCTACCTGGCGCCGGAGCGCTTCGCCTTCCAGCATGTTCCAGGCCTGCAGCGGATGATCAGGGCGTTGATCTACATCGCCCGCGAGGCATTCGTCGTGACCCAGGTGAAGCTCCCGTGGACCGGCCTGCTGCTGGAAACGGTCGGGCGGGTGAAGATGTGGCTCGAGATCCGGGACCCGGAGAAGCGGCGCAAGGTTCTGCCCAAGCACCGCATCGGCTGCAAGCGCATGCTGGTGTCGAACAAGTTCTACGGCGCGCTCGACCGCGACAACGTCGATCTCGTCACCGACGGTATCGCCGAGGTGCGCGCGCGCTCGATCGTGACCGAGGACGGCACCGAGCGTGAAGTCGACGCCATCGTGCTGGCCACCGGCTTCCACGTCGCCGATTCGCCGACGTTCAACCTCTATACCGGCCGTGACGGCCGGACGGTGTCGGAGGCGGCCGACGCCGAGGGCTACCAGATGTACAAGGGCACCACGGTCGCCAACTTCCCCAACATGTTCTTCATGCTTGGCGCCAACTCCGGGCTGAACTACACCTCGCTGATCTACATCATCGAGTCCCAGATCAACTACGTCGTCGACGCGGTGACCACGATGCGCCAGCGAAACCTGCAGTCGTTCGAGGTCAAGCTGGACGCACAGCACGAATACAACCGCGGGCTCGCGCCCAAGATGGCCCGCACCGTGTGGGTCACCGGCGGCTGCACCAGCTGGTTCCTCGACAAGCACGGCAACAACTCCGCGCTGTGGCCGGACTTCAGCTTCCGATACCGGAAGCTGGTGCGCGCGTTCGACATCGAGGCCTACGAAACCACGGCGAAGACGCCGTGACCGAGATTCCCCGCCGCCACGTGCGGGTGGCGATCATCGGGGCCGGGTTCGCCGGGCTCGGCGTGGCCATGCGGCTACGCCGGCTCGGGATCACCGACTTCGTCGTGTTCGAGCGCGCGAGTGACATCGGTGGCACCTGGCGTGACAACACCTATCCCGGCGCGGGCTGCGATGTTCCGTCCCAGCTCTATTCGTATTCGTTCGCGCCGAATCCGAACTGGACGCACTCGTTCTCGACGCAGCCGCAGATCCAGCAGTATGTGCAGGACGTCGTCGACCGCGCGGGGGTGCGCGAGGCGATCCTGCTCGACTGCGAGGTGACCGACGCGCGCTGGAACAGCGCGACCGCGCGCTGGGATATCCGGACCGGCAAGGGCGCGTTCACCGCCGACATCACGGTGTCGGCGGCGGGTCCGCTGAGCGCGCCGAAGTTGCCGGAGATCAAGGGCATCAGCACGTTTCGCGGTGCGCTGTTCCATTCCGCGCGGTGGGATCACGACGTCGATCTGGCCGGTAAGCGGGTCGCGGTCGTCGGTACCGGCGCCTCGGCCATCCAGATCGTGCCGTCGATCGCGGGCGAGGTCGGCAGGCTCGACCTGTACCAGCGCAGCGCGCCCTGGGTGCTGCCCCGCCTCGGCCACCGGTACACCCTGCTGGAACGCCTCGCCTACCGGCATGTCCCCGGGGCACAACGGGTCGCCCGCGCCGGCGTCTACTGGCTGCGTGAGTCCTTCGTGCTCTGGCAGTCGAAATACCCGCCGCTGGCCGACTTCTTCGCCTTCGGCGCTCGCCTGAAGCTGTGGTGGGTGATCCGGGACGCGGCGCTGCGGCGCAAGCTCACCCCGGCCTACCGGTTGGGCTGCAAGCGGATGCTGATCTCGAACGAGTACTACCCGGCGCTGGCGCGCGAGAATGTCGAGGTCGTGACCGACGGCATCGAGGAGATCAGAGAGCACTCGATCGTCGCGAACGACGGCACCGAGCGCGAGGTCGACGCGATCGTGCTGGCGACGGGGTTCCGGATCACCGACTCGCCGACCTATGACCTGATCAGCGGCCGGGACGGGCGCACCCTGGCGGAGGTGTTCGGTGCCGACGGTCTCAGCGTGTACAAGGGCACCACGATCGCGAACTTCCCGAATCTGTTCCTGATGATCGGCCCGAACGCCGCCTTGAGCTACACCTCGGCGGTGTTCACCATCGAATCGCAGATCAATTACATCCTCGATGCGATCACGACGATGGACGCTGCGGGCCTGCGGACCGTCGAAGTCCGCGAACAGGCACAGGCCGACTACAACCGGGACCTGCAGACCAAATTCGCGGGAACCGTCTGGAACGGCGATTGCACCAGCTGGTTCGTCGACGAACGGGGCGAGCATTCCCGCCTGTGGCCGGACTTCAGCTTCCGATTCCATCGGATGCTGCGTTCCTTCGATGTCGAGGCCTACGAGACGACCACGCACAGCGAGCAGGCCGCGACGACCTCCTGAGACAGCTGCCCCCGGGACGGCGCTTGGCCCTCCCGGGGGTCAGTGCTGCGCTACTACGCGGCGGCCGACAGCGTTTCGACCAACGTCACGATTACATCGAGGAGGTCACCGAGAAAAGCAGAAAACATGAATCTCTCCTTTCGGTCGGATGATCGTCCCGCAGGCGTGCACGAAATCGACGTGCGAATGTCGACTTCTTCGAAGCTGTAGAGACTGGCGAAACTCTGCAATTCAGATTGCGGGGAGATCGCTGGAATTTTCTGGGTCACACCGGGATGGTGTGGAATCGCGTTCACACCGTAGCAAACGTGGTTTCACGCGTTCAAGGATCGTGAGTACTGCTAACGGAATCTTGTATTTCTACTGAATGGCCTGGTCAGGGCGCTTATTTGCGATGGACGCCGATTTGGACCCGGTCACGGAATGTCGATGTGACCGGCTGTCCTCGTCGCCGCGGCGGGTTCCCGGCTGTTATCGGAATGTATTGTTGGGTGACTGTTCGGGTGCGCGCGTGGACCCACGCAGGGGATTTGCTGTCGGAAATGTGATCGACGGCAGGGTCACCCACATGCGGACCCGGGTGCCGTTCTCGTCGTGACTGAATTCCAGATCCTCGGTCAGTACCCGCATCATCTCCACGCCGCGGCCGCGATAACCGGGATCGGTCGGTGTGGGAATCCAGCGGCCGAAGTCGCTGATCTCGATGACCACGCGGTCGCCTTCGCACGTCGCGGTGAGCGTGACGCGCCCGGGCTCGGTATCGCGGTAGGCGTGCTCGACACTGTTACTACACGCCTCGTTGGCGGCGGCGACCAGATCGGCGGACAGGTCGTGCGGGACGGCGGCGGTCGCGAACCAGCGGTAGAGGTTGCGCCGCAGGCCGGTCAATTCCGATGCGGCAGCGGGGATGTCGAGGTGCAGCGGCTCTGGCGGCTGCCGGTAGACGACCATCGCGACGTCGTCGTCGTAGCCCGCGGGCGGACACAGCCGGGACAGGACGGCGTCGGCGACATCGCGGGGGAGTGCGCCGCCGGTCTCGCTGAGCACGCCGGCGATCTTGACGAAGCCCTCTTCGATGTCGTACCCACGCTGCTCGACGAGCCCGTCGGTGAACAGCACCAGGGTCGCGCCCGGCGGCAGCGCCGTGGTGGCCTCCGGCCTGCGCGGGGTGTCGAAGGTGGCCAGTGGCACAGCACGTCCGCCTTCGAGGACCCGGCCCGGTCCGCCGGGCGGCGCGAGGACGGGGGGCATATGCCCGGCGTTGGAGTAGCGGACCATGCCGCGCTCCGGATCGAGCACGGCCGCGCACACGGTGGTGCACATGGCGCCGGGGATCCGGGCGGCGACGGCGTCGAGCTCGGCCAGCAGCTGTGCGGGACCGGCGCCGCGGAGCAGCAGAGCCCGTGCCGCCGTCCGCAATTGGCCCATCACCACCGCGGCCGACAGGCCACGGCCGACGCAGTCGCCGACCACGACACCGATGGTGCCGTCCCGCAACGGCACCACGTCGTACCAGTCGCCGCCGATCTCGAGCGGCGGCAACGCGGGCTCGTAGTGCACCGAGAAGCGCGGCGGCAGCTCGATCGGGCCGAGCATCGCACGCTGCAGGGTGAGCGAGGTCGCGCGGGCCTGATCGAAGTTGCGGGCACGCTGCAGCGCGACACTGAGATGTCCGACCAGCAGTGAATACAGCGCCCAGTCGGCCGCGCTGATCGCGCGCGGCGCACCGAAACGCACCCACAGCGCGGCATCGCCGGTCTCGCCGAGCGGCGCGATCACGGCGTCGACGCCGCCTTCCTCGCCGGTGATGGCCGAGAGGCCGCGCGCAGGCTGCCTGCGCGAGCGATCGAGCAGCGTCCGCACCTCGTCGTCGAGGACGACCCGGCGTGTGGGGTCCGAGACCGGAGCGGCGACGAATCGCGGTGCGCCCTCGATGCTTTCGGTGGCAGGAGGGTCGGGGAACGGCGGCTCGCCGCAGGAATACACGTCCGGCTGCCCGGTCCGGCTCGGCCACACCGCGACGAGCGCGGTCTGCGCGCCCATCGTCCGGCGCAACTCGTCGAGCCCGACCGCGAGCACCTCCACCATGCTCGTCGCCGCGCCCACCGCGGTGGCCAGTCGTGAGGCCGCCTGATCGCGGGCCTGCGCATCGTGTTCGGCGGTGACGTCGCGCACGGTGCCGACGAAGATCTGCTCGTTGTTCTCCTGCCTCACCAGCGAGCTGGCGCTGACCGCCAGCCAGCGCTCCCGGCCGTCACGGTGACGCACCGGCATCACGAAACGCGATGCCTCCGTACCGATCTGGGGATAGCCCGGCTTGTCCGACAGCGCCCACGGATGGGGCAGCCGGTACGGCACGTCGTCGGCGCCGTACCCGGTGAGCACCCCGAACGCCGAGTTCACCTCGACGATGGTGCCCTGTGAATCGGCGACGAAGAACCCGTCCTGCAGCGACTCCACCAGCGCGGTGCGGAACGCGTCGCGGCCCGCCAGATCCTCGGCCCGCGAGCGCTGCTGCTCGTAGCGGCGGGTGCCGTCGAGATAGCCGCGGGTGGCGATGTCGAGCGCGGCCATCGTCTGCAGCAGGAACTCCAGCGCCACCTCGGCGCTGCGTGGATCCCCCTCGGTGCCGGTGTACTCCGCGACCGCCCGGAAATGGTGCTCGGTGAGGTCGAGCAAACTGATGCCCTCGACGAGGGCACGTCTGCCGAGGTCGTAGCCGTCGGTCAGGCCCGCCTGGCCGGGCGCGGCGACGTGGCGGCGCAAGGCAGCCGAGTAGTCGTCCAGAAATGCGGCCAGGCCAGCGGTCATCGGCAACCTTTCACGGGCAGGCTCCGCGGAAGCGGGCCGCGAGCACGAGTGCGTCGTCGGTGTCCTTGGCGTCGCGGGCGAGTAGATCGCCCGCGATCGCGGTGGCGGGGCGGGCCAGGTCGATCGACTCGGGGCCGACCGAGACGATCCCGTCGGTCGCCATCAGCAACAGGTCGCCGGGGCGGATCGGCAGCGTCTGCGGTTGCAGATGCGAGGGCAACCGGTAGCCGACGATACCGCCGGTGAGCAGCATCGTCGCCCGGAGTTCCGGACCTGCCGGGCCAAGCGTCAGCAGCCGCGACTCGACATTGCCGACACCGAGCCACTGCAACGTCTCGCCAGGACCCATCAGCGCCAACGAGACCGCGGCGCCGCGGGTTTCGACCATCGCGCGATGACACAGCACCATCAGCACATCCAGCGGTTCGCCGCGGTTGTCGGACAGGATGACCATCGCGCGGTCGGCCGCGTCGGCCGCCGCCGCGCCGTGCCCGAGCCCGTCGAGCACGCCGAAGAGCGCGCCGCCGTCGCCGGTGTCGAGGACGACGGCACGATCACCGGAGACTTCCTGGCCGGGCAGTGCCCGACCGGCCGTCGACCACTCCGTGCGGCCGATAATCCCGTCTTCATGCACCGTCGGGTACCCACTTCCACATCTCGATCAACGTCCCGCGACCCGGGGCGGAATCGATGGTGAGCCGGTCCATCAGCCTGCGTGCGCCGGGCAGGCCGAGACCGAGGCCACGGCCGGTGGAGTAACCGTCCTCCAGTGCACGAGGGATGTCTCTGATGCCGGGACCCTGGTCCTCGGCCTGGACGACGAGCGCGCGTCTGCCCTCGCGCAGGTCGACGAGCAAGCGAATCTCCCCGCTGCCCGCGTAACTGGTGATGTTGCGGGCGATTTCGGAGATGGCGGTGGAGATCATGGTGCGGTCGGTGAGAGTGAAGCCGAGTGTTGCTGCCAGTTCGTGTCCGGCCTGCCGGGCGATGACGATGTCACCGGACACCTTGACCGCGATCGCCACCTGCTCAGCGGCCACTGTCACGGCCGTCTCGTCGACGCGGGTGCCGGTTCAGCCAGGCGAGGCCTTCTTCCAGATCCAGCGCGGTGTGCATGTCCTCGAAGGTCAGGCCGAGCTGCACCATCGCGAAGGCGACCTCGGGCTGTAGACCGACGATGACGGTCTCCGCGCCGCGCAGCTGGGTCATGTGCGCGATGGTGCGCAGCGAGCGCGCGGCGAAGGAGTCCATGACGTCGATCGCGGTGACGTCGACGACGATGCCGGTCGCCCGGTAGTAGCTGACCTGCTTCATCAGGTCGTCCTGGAGTCGCTCGGTATCGGCGTCGGTCAAGGCCGACTGCACGGAAGCGATCAGGAACGTGCCCTGTTTGAGAATGGGTACCGGCATGGTGGCCTGTTCAGCGCCCGTCTCGCTCGCTCAGACGCTCGGTGCCACGGGAGACCTCGTAGCCGAGCAGCCGCTCGGCCTCTTCGATACCGCCCTGCAGGTCGCCGACCGCGTTCATCTTGGACAGATCCAGGCCGATGGTGACCAGCGTGAGTGCGATCTCCGAGGACAGGCCGGTGATGATGACGTTGGCGCCCATCAGGCCCGACGCGTCGACGGTCTGCACGAGGTGGTTGGCCACCACCGAGTCGATCGCGGGCACACCGGTGATGTCGATGACGACGACCTTGGCGCGATTGGCGCGGATGGCGCGCAGCAGCTGCTCGGTGAGCTGGCGGGCGCGCTGCGAGTCGAGCACACCGATGATCGGCAGGATGAGCAGTTGCTCGCGCACCTGCAGCACCGGCGTCGACAGCTCGCGAATGGCTTCCTGCTGCTGGCGGATGACGCGCTCGCGCTCCTGCACGAACGAGATGGCCACGGTGCTCGCGATGCGGTTGGCCGCGGGTTCGTAGGCGTCGAGGACCTGGTTGAGCAGGTCGAAGTCGGCCTGGTACTTCTCGAACAGTGAGCGGGCGAGGACGTCGCGCAGGAGCAGGACGATACCGAGGACCTCGTCGGTCTCGACGCCTCGCGGAATGATGCGCTCGGACAGGTCGCGCGCATAGGCCTGCAGGGCCTCGACGCTACCGGTGACCAGCACCTCGACGTAGTTGTCGTACATCGAGGTGGCCTCGGAGAAGATCTCCTCCGGGGTCATCGCGGTCAGGAGTTCCGCCTCGGTGATGCGCCGCGCCCACTCCTCGCGCAGTCCGGTGCGGTTCTGCCGGAGGTGCTCGACCAGTTGCGGCAGCAAGTTGTCTACCGGGCGCGCCGGCAGCGAATCCGCCGAAAGACTCATGGACACCTCGGACATGGAAACTCCTGCCCCTTTCGACGGACATTCTCGGTGCGCACAGCGCGCGTTGACCCGAGCCTACTCATACCCCAACCCTGATGCCGCCCAAACCTGCGGGTTTTCGCCGCGCGCGGGCTACTCCGGGGCGAACCCGCGTTCCAGGGCACGCAGCGCGCGGTCGAGATAGACCGTCAGATCGGCGTCACCGCGCTCGAGCCAGGCGTCGAAGGCGGCCCGCGCCGCGGCCAACGTGGTGCGCCCGACGGCAAGGGGGACCAGGTCGCCCGCGGTGGTGCCGAGCCGGCGGGCGGCGAACTCGCCGACCGCGCGTTCCCAGGCGTCGTAGTGCGCGCCCGCGCCGGCCGAGAGCGCGGGGACGCCGGAGACCAGGCGCATCCTGGTGCGCAGCTCGGGGATGTCTTCGGCGCGATATCTGTTGGCCGCCACCACGATTCGGCGCACCGCGGCCATCATCGGCTCGTCGTCGGGTACCGCGGCGAAGGCGGCGCGCAGGTCGGCGACCTCGTTGTCGAACTGGTGCCAGAGCACCTCGGCCTTGCTGGGGAAGTACCGGAAGAAGGTGCGTTCGCTGACACCGGCCTCGGCCGCGATGCGTTCGACGGTGATGTCGTCGAACCCGTGCTCGGCGAACAACTTCATCGCGATGACTTCGAGTTCACGGCGCGTGGTGCGCGGTGGGCGACCGCGATGAGCGCGCGGTGTCGGGGCTGACATGGATACAGACTAGGGACTCGGCGCGCTCTTGATTATGTCAGTGACTGTCGTTAATGTCGGAACCATGTTCGTGGCCCACCTCACATGGCCCGAGGCGGGCACATGTGCCGCCGCGGGAGTGATCCTGGTCATCCCGCTCGGCGCCACCGAGCAGCACGGCCCCCACCTGCCCCTGTCCACCGACACCGATATCGCCGCCGCCGTGTGCGCCCGGGTCGCCGCCGAGCGGGCCGATGTCGTGGTCGCGCCCGCTGTGCCCTACGGCGCCAGCGGTGAGCACGCCGGGTTCGCGGGCACCCTGTCGATCGGGCAGGCCGCGCTGGAACTGCTTGTCGTCGAGCTGTGCCGGTCGGCCACCGACACCTTCTCGCGGATCGTGCTGGTCAACGGACACGGCGGCAATGTCGAGGCGCTGCGCCGCGCGGTGGCGCTGCTGCGGTCGGAGTCACGCGATGTGCGGCTGTTCTCGCCCGGCTACGGCGGCGACCCGCACGCGGGCCGCACCGAAACCTCGATCCAGCTCGCGCTGTCGCCGGAGCACGTGCGCGCCGAGCTGGCCGAACCGGGGGACCGGCGCCCGCTGATCGACCTGCTGCCGCTGCTGCGCGCGGGCGGCGTCCGGGCCGTGAGCCCCAACGGAATTCTCGGCGACCCCACCGGGTCGAGCGCCGACGAAGGCGCCGCGCTGTTGCGCGCGGCCACCACCGCACTACTGGAAGACCTGGGCCGATGGTGGCCACAGGATCGTGAGGAAGGACCACTTCGATGAACCCCTGGTTCGAGACCGTCGCCGAGGCGCAGCGCCGCGCCCGCAAGCGCCTGCCGAAATCGGTGTACGGGGCGCTGATCGCGGGCTCCGAGCGCGGCCAGACCATCGAGGACAACCAGACCGCCTTCACCGAACTCGGCTTCGCCCCGCACTGCGCGGGCCCGATCGGCGAGCGCGACCAGTCGACCACCGTGCTCGGCCAGCAGCTGTCGATGCCGGTGATGATCTCGCCGACGGGCGTGCAGGCGGTGCACCCCGACGGTGAGGTCGCCGTCGCCAGGGCGGCTGCCGCGCGCGGCATCGCGATGGGCCTGAGCTCGTTCGCGAGCAAGCCGATCGAAGAGGTCATCGCGGCCAACCCGTCCACGCTGTTCCAGCTGTACTGGTGTGGCAACAAGGATCAGATCCTCGAGCGGATGGCCAGGGCGAAGGCGGCGGGCGCGGTCGGGCTCATCCTCACCCTGGACTGGTCGTTCTCGCACGGCCGGGACTGGGGCAGCCCGGTCATCCCGGAATCGCTGAACCTGCGCACCATGATGAAGTTCGCGCCGCAGACCCTGGCCCGCCCGCGCTGGCTGGCCACCTACCTGCGCTCGGGCTCCATCCCCGACCTCACCGCACCCAACATGGCGGTCGGTGGCGGCGCTGCCCCCGGCTTCTTCGGCGCCTACGGCGAATGGATGCAGACACCGGCGCCGGATTGGGACGACGTCGCCTGGATCTGCGAGCAGTGGGACGGTCCGGTGCTGCTCAAGGGCGTGATGCGGGTCGACGACGCGCTGCGCGCGGTCGACGCGGGCGTGGCGGGCATCTCGGTGTCCAACCACGGCGGCAACAACCTCGACGGCACCCCCGCCGCGATCCGGGCGCTGCCGGTGCTCGCCGACGCGGTCGGCGACCAGATCGAGGTCGTGCTCGACGGCGGTATCCGCCGCGGCAGCGACGTCGTCAAGGCCGTGGCGCTGGGCGCCCGCGCGGTGCTGATCGGCCGCGCCTACCTGTGGGGCCTGGCCGCCAACGGGCAGGCGGGCGTGGAGAACGTGCTCGACATCCTGCGCGGCGGTATCGATTCGGCGCTGCTCGGCCTGCGCAAGACCTCGATCGCCGACCTCGACCGCGGCGACATCATCGTGCCCGCCGGTTTCGAACGAGCCCTCGGCGTGCCCGCCGACCTCGAACGACCGCTCACCACAGCGGATCTCGTCCAGCAGTAGCACCTGCCCCGCCGGCGGCGGGTCTCGTCTACGACGAGGTCCGTCGCCGCGGTCGTTCGCGGTCGCGGGCGCCTAGGCCAGATCCGCGGCGGGCTCGTCGGACGGCTGTGCCGGGGCGCCGCGCCCGGTCGGCCCGAATCCGTCTGCCGCACTGCGGTGATGGTTGATCAGCACGTCGTAGATCTCGGCGAGCGCGGCGAGCTGGCCACGATCGAGCACGTCGATCATGTGCCGCCGCACGCTGCGTACGTGCGCCGGCGCCGCGGTCGTGAGGAGTTGCCCGCCCGCCGTGGTCAGCCGGGCGACGGTGCGGCGTTGATCGTGCGGCATCGTCTCCCTGGCCACCAGCCCGCGCTTCTGCATGCGGGTGATCTGATGCGAGAGCCTGCTCTGCGACCACTCGAGCGCGCCGGCCAGATCGGCGAAGGTCAGCCGCTGGCCCGGTGCGTCGGCCAGATAGACCAGCACGGAGTACTCCACCCAGCTGAGGTTCGCTGCCCGGCCCGCGTCACGCCCGATCGCCGCGGCGATCAGGTCGCGGGTCCGGACATAGCCCAGCCAGGCACGCATTTCGACATCATCGAGCCACTGTGGATCGGTCACGATCGAGCTCCAGATTCTCCGGTGCAGGCTTCGGATTGGAACGGTGCACGCCCCGCCACCGTCCGGAGAATGGGTAGCACCGTTTGGGTTGAACGTGCAACCTCGATCTTGGTTCAGGCAATTGTCGTGCGTCACATAGGGTTGCCTAACCAGCAGGTGGGTGCGGGTGGTGGATAGGCTTCCGAGTGCTTTGTGACCAGCCACCCGAGGAGTGCGATTCGTGACCGCGCCGGAGTTCCGCTATTCCGATCTGCTGCCGATCGGCGCCGACGACACGCCGTACCGCTTGCTCACCACCGAGGGGGTCAGCACCTTCGAGCACAACGGTCGCACCTTCCTGCAGGTCGAGCCCGAAGCGCTGCGGCTGCTCACCGAGACGGCGATCCACGACATCAGCCACTACCTGCGCCCCGCGCACCTGCGGCAGCTGCGCAAGATCATCGACGATCCGGAGTCCTCGGGTAACGACCGCTTCGTCGCGCTGGACCTGCTCAAGAACCTCAACATCTCCGCGGGCGGCGTGCTGCCGATGTGCCAGGACACCGGCACCGCGATCGTGATGGGCAAGAAGAGCGAGGGTGTGCTGACCGGTGTCGACGACGCCGAGTGGATCAGCCGCGGCGTGTTCGACGCCTACTCCACGCTGAACCTGCGCTACTCCCAGCTCGCCCCGATCACCATGTGGGACGAGAAGAACACCGGCTCCAACCTGCCCGCGCAGATCGAGCTGTACTCGACCGAGGGCGACGCCGACAACCCGGTCTACAAGTTCCTGTTCATGGCCAAGGGTGGCGGTTCGGCCAACAAGTCGTTCCTGTACCAGGAGACCAAGGCCGTCCTGAACCCCGAGCGGATGCTCCAGTTCCTCGACGAGAAGATCCGCTCGCTGGGCACCGCGGCCTGCCCGCCCTACCACCTCGCGGTGGTCATCGGCGGCACCAGCGCCGAATTCGCCTTGAAGACAGCGAAGTACGCCTCGGCGCACTACCTGGACAACCTGCCCACCGAGGGCTCGATCACCGGGCACGCGTTCCGTGATCTCGAGCTCGAGGAAGAGGTCTTCCAGCTCACCCGTGAATTCGGCATCGGCGCGCAGTTCGGCGGCAAGTACTTCTGCCACGACGTGCGGGTGGTCCGCCTGCCCCGCCACGGCGCCTCCTGCCCGGTCGCCATCGCGGTGTCCTGCTCGGCCGACCGCCAGGCGCTGGCCAAGATCACCAAGGACGGCATCTTCCTGGAGCAGCTGGAAACCGAACCGGCCCAGTATCTTCCGGAGCAGACCGAGGACATCCTCGGCGGCGACGTGGTGAAGATCGACCTCAACCGCCCGATGGACGAGATCCGCGCCGAACTGTCGAAATACCCGGTGAAGACCCGGCTTTCGCTCACCGGCCCGCTGGTCGTGGCCCGCGACATCGCGCACGCCAAGATCAAGGAGCGCCTCGACGCGGGCGAGCCGATGCCGCAGTACCTGCGCGACATGGCCGTCTACTACGCGGGCCCGGCCAAGACCCCCGAGGGCTACGCGTCGGGCTCCTTCGGCCCCACCACCGCGGGCCGCATGGACTCCTACGTCGACCAGTTCCAGGCCGCAGGGGGCTCGATGGTCATGCTGGCCAAAGGCAACCGCTCCGCCCAGGTCACCAAGGCCTGCAACGAGCACGGCGGCTTCTACCTCGGCTCGATCGGCGGCCCCGCCGCCCGCCTCGCCCTGGACTGCATCAAGAACGTCGAGGTCCTGGAATACCCCGAGCTCGGCATGGAAGCCGTCTGGAAGATCGACGTCGAGGACTTCCCCGCCTTCATCGTCGTCGACGACAAGGGCAACGACTTCTTCGCCGAAACCTCCAAGCCCATCGCCCTGCGCGTGCGCACCCGCTCCAAGGAACGCGTGTAATCGGTCGCAGAGCCCGAAGACCCCGGCCTCGCCACGGTGCGATCCGGGGTCTTCGTGCGTCCGGCCGTGCGCGGTCGCGGTGCGGTGTAGGGTGACGCGACATGCGCTGGACCGGCTCGACGGGGGTGGATATGGCGACCTCCGGAGTTCCCTCCGGCCGAGTGGCGCGCGGCGGGAAGCTGGGCAGGCTGGCCGCCGAGCAGACCGTGCGCGGGGTCGGGACGCGGCTGTCGATGATCGGGCGCACCGAGGAGGCCAGGCAGGTACTGGCCGAGCGGTCGGCGATGAAGACCGCGCAGCAGATCGTCGCGGTGCTCGGCAGCATGAAGGGCTCGGCGATGAAGCTGGGCCAGATGCTGTCGGTGCTCGATCTCGACTTCGTCCCCGAAGCGCACCGCGCGCAGTTCACCCGCCAGCTCGCGGCGCTGCGCGACCGGGCTCCCGCCGTCGAGTTCCCCACCATGCGCCGCGTGATCGAGGAGGACCTCGGCCCGCTGTCGGGGATCTTCGCCGACTTCGACGAGACCGCGATCGCCGCGGCCTCGATCGGTCAGGTGCACCGGGCGACCCTGCGTGACGGCCGCGCGGTGGCGGTCAAGGTGAAGTACCCCGGCGTGGAACGCGCCGTCCACGCCGATATCGGCAATCTCGAATTCCTCAGCAAGATGGCCAGATCCGTACTCCCGAGCATGGCCGACACCGGAGTGCTGGAGGAGATCGCCGCCAATCTGCGCAGCGAGCTCGACTACCTGCGGGAGGCGCGGACCCAGCACCGGGTCGCCCAGCGCTACCGCGGCCACCCCTACATCACCGTGCCCGACGCGATCGAGCAGCACTGCTCGCACAACGTGCTGGTGACCGAATATGTTGCGGGCCAAGGCTTCTCGCACCTGCAAGCGCTGCCCGCCGCGGACCGTGACCACTACGGCGAACTGATCTATCGCTTCTACCTCGGAACCCTGTTCACCGACAACGAGTTCTGCGGCGACCCGCATCCGGGCAATGTGCTGCTCGCCGAGGACGGCAGGCTCGCCTTCGTCGATTTCGGGCTCTACAACCGGATGGACCCCGAGCACGTCGATTTCGAGCGCTCCTGCCTGCGGGCCGCCGCCGAAGACCGGCCCGAGGACCTGTACGCGGCCTGGGTCGGCCGCGGCATCATCGACCCGGACGCCGGCGTCACCGTCGAGGAATGCCTGGCGTATGTCTGGGCGGCCTGCGGGTGGCATCTGCTCGACGAAGAAGTCACCATCACCCCCGAATTGGCCACCAGCGCCGTCCTGCTCGCCGTCGACCCGCGCTCGGTCGAATTCCAGGGCATGCGTCAGCAACTGCTCCCGCCCGAACACGTCTTCTCCCGGCGTGCCGACCTGTTCACCTTCGCCACCCTCGGCCAGCTGCGGGTGCGCGCCAACTGGCACCAGCTGGCTCGCGAATGGCTCTACGGCGAGCCGCCCGCCACCGGGATCGGCCGCGCGATCGCCCGGTGGCGGGCGGGCCGCTAGCCTCCACCACGCCCGGATCGCCCGGTCCGACGGCGCTGACCTGTGTCTACGCAATGACGTAGTAGCTTGGTCGGCGTAGGTCACCGGCGACGAGCGGAAGGAGGCACGGTGGGTCATCGGACTGACCGTCTCTCGCCTCGCCGCGCGGGTGTCCTGTGCGCGTTCGTCATGATCGTGGCCGCCGTGTGCGCGCTCGTGATCGACTGCGCCACGGTGCATCACGACGACCACCACGGTGTGGACGCGCCGCTCGGCGTGGTCGCCGCCGTCGCCGACGGGGCCGGGCTCGCCGTTCCCGATCATCCGCTGCCCGACCACTGCCTGGTCGGTACCGCGGCGCCCGATTCCGGCCTCGTGCTCCCGCTGCTCGGCGTGTTCGGGGCGCTGGTCGTCGTTCTTCTCGCGAGCCTCGGTCATCTAGCGGCCGCACCCCGCGCACCGCCGCGCGCGGGTCCGCGGTACCGCCAGGGCCGCGACATCCTCACCCAGTTCTGCATCTGTCGACGCTGATCGGTCAGCGCCAGGCCTGCCACACCCGTGGCAGGCCGGAGTCCGCGTGCCCGTTCTCGTCCGCGCCGTCGTGCCCGGCGGCCGACACAGGAAGTGACAGACATGCAGGAATACGTGCTCGACCGGACCGTTGCCTCGATCGCCGAGCGTCCACAGGGACTCGTCGGCAATACCCCGGTGATGTGGGTGGGAGCGCCGCTGGCCACCGCCGACCGGGGGTTCTGGGCCAAGCTGGAAGGATTCAACCCCGGCGGGATGAAGGATCGTCCCGCTCTGCACATGGTGCGCAGGGCCGAACAGCGCGGCGACCTCGCCCCGGGTGCGCGGATCGTCGAATCCAGCAGCGGCACACTCGGGCTCGGGCTCGCCCTGGCCGGGCTTGTGCACGCTCATCCGGTCACCGTGGTCACCGATCCCGGGCTGGAACCGATCGTCGCGCGGATGCTCGCCGCCTTCGGCGCCCGGGTCGAGCTGGTCGAGCGGGCCCATCCCACCGGGGGCTGGCAGCAGGCGCGCCGGGACCGGGTCGCCGAACTCCTCGCCGCCGAGCCCACCGCGTGGTGCCCGGACCAGTACAGCAATCCCGACGCCGCCGACGGCTACGCCGGGCTCGCGCACGAACTGATCGACCAGGTCGGGCGCGTCGACGTACTGGTCTGCGCGGTCGGCACGGGCGGCCATTCCGCGGGCGTCGCACGGGAATTGCGCCGTCGGTATCCCGGGCTTCGCCTGATCGGCGTCGACACGGTGGCCTCCACGATCTTCGGCCAGCCCGCGGGGCCGCGGCTGATGCGTGGCCTCGGCTCGAACATCCACCCGGCCAATGTCGACTACCGGGCCTTCGACGAAATCCATTGGGTCGCACCGGCGGAAGCGGTCTGGGCCTGCCGGACACTGGCCGCCACGCACTATGCCTCCGGCGGGTGGAGCGTCGGCGCGGTCGCCCTCGTCGCCGGCTGGGCCGCCAGGACCGCCGACGCGGAGACCCGGATCGTCGCCATCTTTCCCGACGGCCCGCACCGCTACTTCGACACGGTCTACAACGACGGCTACTGCCGGGAGCACGGCTTGCTGACGGGGCCACCCGCCACCGACCCCGACACGATCGCCCACCCGGCCGAGCGGGTGGTCGAGTCCTGGACGCGCTGCACGACGGTGCTCGATCCCGGCGCGCTCGCGGCCGAGAACGCGGCAGGACCGGTGCGCGCATGAAGACGCTGCGGGCCTTCGCCGGTTTCGACACACCCGCCCGGCTGCTCATGATCAACCAGTTCGGCATCAACCTCGGCTTCTACATGCTGATGCCGTATCTGGCCGGGTATCTGTCCGGCCCGCTCGGCCTGGCCGCGTGGGCGGTCGGGCTGGTGCTCGGCGTCCGGAACTTCTCGCAGCAGGGGATGTTCCTGATCGGCGGCACACTGGCCGACCGCCTCGGCTACAAACCGCTCATCGTCGCCGGATGTGTGCTGCGCACCGCGGGATTCGCCGCCCTGATCTTCGCCACCTCGCTGCCGATGCTGCTGATCGCCTCCGCCGCAACGGGATTCGCGGGGGCCCTGTTCAACCCGGCGGTGCGCGCGTACCTGGCCGCCGAAGCGGGCGAGCGGCGGGTCGAGGCGTTCGCGGTGTTCAACGTGTTCTATCAGGCGGGCATCCTGGCGGGTCCGCTCGTCGGCATCGCCCTGCTCGGCGTGGATTTCCGCTGGACCGCCGCGGCGGCGGCCGCCGTGTTCGCGGTGCTCTCGGTGGCGCAGCTGTGCGCGCTACCCCAGCGCTCCGGCGTGAGCACCACCTCGTCGGTGTGGACCGACTGGCGCAGGATCGCCGGTAACCGGCGCTTCGTGGCGTTCGCGGTGGCGATGGGCGGCACCTATGTGCTGTCGTTCCAGGTGTATCTGGCCCTGCCCTTGCACGCCGGAGCTATCTCGGGCGCCGGCGCGCAGGAGCTGACCGCGCTGGTGTTCGTGGTATCGGGTGTGGTCGCCGTCGCCGGTCAGGTGCGGATCACCGCGTGGTTGCGAGCGCGCTGGGGGATCGGGCGCGGTCTCGTCCTCGGCGTCGGTGTGCTGGCCGCGGCGTTCCTCCCGCTCGCGCTGGTACCCGGGGCGGGGCCGTTCGGGACGGTGGCCGCGGCCGTGGCGCTGCTGCTGTCCGCCGCGGTGCTGGCGGTCGGGACGGCGGCGGTCTTCCCGTTCGAGATGGACACAGTCGTCTCGCTGAGCGAGGGCAAGCTGGTGGCGACCCACTACGGGTTCTACAACACGATCGTCGGGGTGGCCATCCTGGCGGGCAACCTGGGGACCGGCGCGGTCCTCGACGTCGCGCGCTCGGCGGGCGCCGACCGGCTGGTGTGGGTGGGACTGACGCTGATCGGCGGGCTGACCGCCCTCGCGGTGCATCGCGCTATCCGGCCGGTTGCCGGTCGGCACCGCCAGCCCGGCGCACTGCCCGCCTACACCGCGGCACCGGGCCGCTGGCCGGTCCGGTCACCCGGTGCGTCCTCGGCCGAGCTGACCCGCACACCGTGACGGTCGCTGACCCGGCGGAATGATCCGCCGTGACCGCCGTGCACCGCGCTCGAGCCCCCTCGGTGGTCGGCTCGGGCGCGGGCCGGTCGATAGACTCCTGCCATGACTACTGTGCTCGGCCGGGTGGCCGACCGGATGCTGGTGACGATGACGGCCGCCGCGGCCGTGACCGCCGTCGGCATCGGCATCGCCGAGGCCCAGCCGGGCGCCACCGACCAGCGCGAACAGTTCCAGTCCGCCGCGGGCACCGAGGGCCTCGACCCGCCGCTGGCCCTGGCCTACACCCTCGCCGAACAGCAGGCGCACGCCGAGGGCGTACCGCTGTCGATCACCTCGGGCTACCGTACCCACGAGCAGCAGGAAATGCTGTGGCAGGACGGCCTCGCCACCTACGGCACCCCCGACGAGGCCCGCCGCTGGGTCCTGCCCCCGGAGGAGTCCACCCACGTCTCCGGCCACGCCGTCGACGTCGGCCCCCAGACCGGCGCCCACTGGCTGGAAACCAACGGCAACCGCTGGGGCCTGTGCCGCACCTTCGACAACGAATGGTGGCATTTCGAGCTGGTCACCGCCCCCGGCACGCCGTGCCCGCCCCGGGTGCCCGACGCCAGCATGCGGTGACGCCGGGTGGCCGGTCTGCGGTAGCCGACCGAGCCGGGCAGCGTGACGCGTGCCCGGCTCGATGCGGCTCAGCGCAGGGCGGCGAAGAAGGTGCGGATGTCGGTGACGTGGGCCGTGGGTTCCTCCATGGCGACGAAGTGGTTGCCCGGGTTGCCGGAGGGCCAGTGGGTGATCTTGTTGTCGCGGTCGGCGAGTTTGCGCATCAGGGGTGAGCCGCCGCCGTAGACGCCGGTCGGGACCAGGTTCTGGCCGGTGGGCCAGGCGAAACCGCCGTCGCGCAGGCCGTTGTACATCGGCCAGGACGAGGTGCCGGTGGTCTGGGTGAACCAGTAGATCGCGATGTTGGTGAGCAGATGGTCGCGGTCGATCACGTCTTCGGCCAGGTCGGCCATCGGGGTGAACTCCTGGAATTTCTGCATCATCCAGGCCAGCAGTGCCACCGGGGAATCGTTCCAGCCCAGCGCGAAGGTCTGCGGCGCGGCGCGCAGCAGGGTGTGGTGGTCGACGCCGCCGGTCATCCACTGCTGCATCTCCTCCCACTGCAGGAGGTCCTCGTCCGACATCGTCGGCACGTCGGCCTCTGTCGGCATCCCGATCCCGCCGTCGAGATGCACGCCGATGACGTGCTCGGGCGCGGCGAGCGCCATCTCGGGGGCGATGTAGGCGCCGAGGTCACCGCCCTGGGTGCCGTAGCGGTCGTAGCCGAGGCGGTCCATCAGGGTCGTCCACATGCGGGCCACCCGGGCCGTGCTCATCCCGGTGTCGCGCGGCGCCGCCGAGAAGGCGAAGCCGGGGACCGACGGCACCACGACGTGGAAGGCGAGGGCCGGATCGAGCCCGTGGGCCCGCGGATCGGTCAGCGGGCCGATGGTGCGGGTGAATTCGACGAACGACATCGGCCAGCCGTGGGTGAGCAGCAGCGGCACCGCCTCCGGCTCGGGGGAGCGGACGTGCAGGAAGTGCACGTCGAGCCCGTCGATCTCGGTGACGAACTGCGGGAACTCGTTGAGCGCGGATTCCTGTGCGCGCCAATCGAAGTCCTCGGCCCAGTACTGCGCGAGCTCACGCACGTAATCGGTCGGCACGCCACGGTCCCAGCCCGCACCCGGCAGTGGCGCCGCCCAGCGGGTCCGGCGCAGGCGGTCGCGCAGGTCGTCGAGGTCGGCCTGCGGGATGTCGATACGGAAGGGGCGAATGGTCGTCATACGAACTCCTCGGTCGGTTGTGTTCACCACGTTAAAAGACATCTAGGACAGTTTCGGTCCTAGATGTAAGGGAGAATTTTCGGCATGACCGATACCGCCGCCCGCCTGCTCCGTTTGCTCTCGCTGCTGCAGATGCCGCGCGAGTGGCCCGGCAGCGAGCTCGCCGAGCGGCTCGGCGTCACCGACCGCACGGTCCGCCGCGATGTCGACCGGCTCCGCGAGCTGGGCTATCCCGTGGTGGCGGCGATGGGCGCGACCGGCGGATACCGGCTCACCGCCGGATCGGCGCTACCGCCGCTGGTGCTCGACGAGGACGAAGCGGTGGCCGTCGCGGTCGGCCTGCGGGTCGCGGCCGGACAAGCCGTCGCGGGCATCGAGGATGCCTGCGTGCGCGCGCTGACCAAGCTCGAACAGGTCCTGCCCGCGAAGCTGCGCAGGCGGGTGCGGGTGGTCGGCGCCGCCGTCGCGGTGCGCGCGGGCACCGGGCCCGCGGTCGATCCGGAGGTGCTGACCAACCTCGCCGCCGCGGTGAGCAACCGGGAACGGCTGCGGCTGCGCTACCGGGACGCGGCCGGGGTGCAGTCGCGCCGCCATGTCGAGCCGGTGGGCGTCGCGGCGGCGGGCAAGCGCTGGTATCTCGTCGCCTACGACCTCGATCGCGAGGCGTGGCGCAGCTTTCGCGCCGACCGCATCGAGAATCCGCAGCCCACGGGCGTTCGCATCGTCGCCCGGCGGCTCCCCGCCGCGGATGCCGCCGAGTTCGTCGGTGGCAACCGGACCGATTGGGGCACACCGGAATACCGGGTCGACGTGACGATCGACGCGCCGCTGCGGCGGGTCGCGGGCAGGCTCGGCGAGTCCGTGGACGCGTTGGTCGCCGACGGCGACACCGCCTGCAGGCTCACCGAGACCCGCGACGACGACCCGGAATGGCTTGCGGTGCAATTGATATCACTGGGCGTGCGCTTCCGGGTGTCCGAGTCGCCCGAGCTGCGCACCAGGTTGCGGCAGCTGGCAGGGCGCGTCGCGTCCGCGCTGGAAGAATGAACCGAGCTACAACCTGCCCGCGTCCTTGAGTACCCGCCGCGACTGGGCGAAGAGCATGCCGACGTTGACCGTCTTGCGACAGACCACCACAACCACCAGATCGTCGCGGCTCTCGGCACGCAGGAACAGGTGGGTGAGGTTGTTGGAATTGACCAGGATCTCCTGGAAATAGTGGTCGTCGCTGCGGATGCCGCGCCGTTCCTTCCAGATGTCCTCGATCATCACCACATTGCGGCCCTGGAACAGGTCGAGGGTGGCGGCCGCGAGCAGGTCGAGGACCTCCGGCGGGTGATTGTCGACGGTCTCCACCGACAGCAGCATGCCGGTCGACATGTCGATGATGCCCGCGGCGACGCAGTCGGGTACCTCGGCGCGCAGCGATTTCACTGTCGCGCCGAGGTGTTCGGTCATCGTGGCGGGGGTGCCGTTGGGGTTCATGAGATCCTCTCGGTTCTCCGCCGTGGCGAAGAGTCGGGCACGTCCACGGCGGTCGTGGACGGGGGAGCGGGCTGCGGTGGGCGCGGCCGCAGGGTGTCGTTGATGCCGCTGGCGCCACGGCGACGGCGCGGGAGTGCCGGGTCGACCATGCCCGCGTCCGCGGTGCCGGGTGCTCGGTCGGCGGCGTGCCGGGCAGGAATGGTCAGCTGGTCGCCGGCGAGGAGGCGGGCGACCTCGACGGTGACCGGGTAGAGCGGGCGGCCGAGCAGGAACGCCAGATCACGGCAGCTGCGGGTGCCGTCGACCAGGCGCAGAATGGCGGCGTTGTCATCGTTGTCACGCCGTGTCTGACCGAACTCGGTGAGCGCCAAGATGTTCCGGTGCGGCGAGAAGCCGGCGTGGGCGAGTGCGGCCAGTCGGCGCGCGGTCTCGCCGAGCAGCCACCCGGTTTCGTAGCCGGGATCCTCGGCCGCGAGGACCTCCGGGTCGGCGTCGATCCAGTGGCAGCGATCGATCCAGCCCGCCGCGATGGCGAACAGGCCGTCGACGGTCGCCGTCATCCGCAGCAGGCGGGTACGGGCCGCGCCGAGCGGCTGCGCTTCACGGTCGAGAGCATCGAAACCCGGTGCGCCGCAGGTGTTCACGGCGATGACCCGGCCGTCGGCGAACCGGATGTCACCGCCCGGTTCGCCGGTGACCCGCAGGATGCCGGAGCGCCGGCCCGTGCCCGCGTCGATGAGTGCGGTGTCGAGCGGAAGGGTGGTGTCCCGCAGGGGGACAGGGAGCTGCATGGTGGTCACATCCCGCGGTGGGCAAGGGAAGGTCGGCGCCGGATCGAGGGAATGTCGACCGCGGCGCAGGCGGGCCAGCAACGGCCACCGACCAATTCCGGCGAGCATTTCCGGCACCTTCATCGGGCTGATGGGCCGAGTTCCGGCGAACTCAGCGCATCGGTGAATGCGGCGACCACGACAGGTCGGAACACGCGAGTGCGCGGCCCCGCGCGGCAGTGGAAATCTGCCGGTCGAACCGGGGCGGGAGGTGTTGATTCTGTCGGTATCGCACGACGATCCCCTGAAGACTTGCTGACGGCGTGCGGTGTCGCCCGCACCGTGATCGTGCCGGCTCGACCGGGTCGTCGCCGTCACGTGTGCAAAATCCTGGCAGCACCGAGGATTTCGAGCAACCGATTCCGCGAAATTAAAGTCGACAATTCCCGCTAGAGAAAACCGGTCGGTCTCGGGTGTCCGGCAATTCCCTGGACACCACGCCGCCGGGGCCGCGTGGTGGCGTCAAGGGTGGTTGGCGAACCGGGGGTGTTCAGCCCACCGGGGCCGGCTCGCCCGGCATGCCCTCCAGGGTGAGTCCGCCCTCGATGGTGTTGGGGACACGACGCCGGTTGGGTGAGCCCAGTGCGGTGGTGAGGTCGCCGCCGTCGTGTTCGGCCAGCAGTTCGCCGCTGTCCCACACGAGCAGCGTCGCGCTGACGGTGTTCTCGGCGGTCGAATGCGCGAGGTCGTAGTGGGCGCAGCCGGGGACGTGCCCGTAGGTGATCCACAGGTCGTAGCCGGTCATGAACAGGTCGAGGTCGAATTGCACACTCAGGCCGAGCAATTCGCTGCGGCCGTTGTCGTCGACACCGGCGAAGGCCTCGTCCAGCGCGAGCAGGCGTGGTGCCTGCGGGTCGGCGGAGTCGAGCATCACGTGCGCCGCCGCGAACAGCGGCAGGTGCAGCGAGACCGACTGCTCGCCACCGGAGAGCGCGCTGTGCCGGGCCACGGTCAGCTTGTCCTCGCTGCCGTCGCCGTTGACGAGGGTGAACGAGAACACCCGCCAGGTGCGGTAATCGAGGGTGGCAGCGAGGATCTCGGGGTAGGACCGCTCCGGGTGGGCGGTGCGGGCCGCGCGGATCTCGCTGGCGAAATGGGCACGCACGGAACCCAGATCTTCCGGGCTCAGTGCCGCGGTGTCGCGGTCGAGCAGCTTGCACATGGCGCGGGCGGCCTCGGACAGGCCGTCGGCCAGCACCCAGTGCACCCCGATGGTGTTGCCCGAGGACATCCGGCGCTGCTTCATCTCCGCGCCCATGCGGGAGATGAGTTCGCGTGCGTCGCTGGTGCGTTCGTGGATCTGCTGAGCCAGGCCGGTCAGCAGCGCGTCCTCGAGGATGCGGCGTTCGGCGTCGGTGAGCAGCAGCTCCTGATCGCGGCGCGCGGCATCGATGCGGGCGGCGAAATCGGCGAGGGCGGCCTGGCCGTTCTCGTCGTGCACGGCCACCACGGTGAGCCCGTCGGCGGCGTCCCAGTGCAGCCGGTAGTCGCGGCCCGAGGCGGTGAGCGCGGCGTCGAATTCCTGCAGCGCGCTGGTGACCGCCGAGCGGGTGGACTTGCGGCCTGCCTCGGTGGCGCGCACCTGGGCGGTGGCGGTGTCGAGATCGGTGAACAGGGCGGCTACCTCGTCGGGCAGGACCACAGGGTCGAAGTCGGGGCCCGCGGCGACGATCCGGTACTGGAGCTGTTCCGGGGTCGACCAGGCGGCGTCGGTGCTCGGCCAGCGGTGCTCGACGGACGCGCCGAGCAGACTGAGCAGGTCGGGCCGGGCATAGGGCGCCAGCGAGCGTACCTCGGCCAGTACCTCGGTGAGGGCGGTGGCGAGGGCTTCGTTGGCGGTGCGATAGGCGGCCTCGGCGTCGCCGACGGCCTCGATCGCGGCATTGGCGGCCTTGCGGGCGGCCCGCTGCTCGGCCTTGGCCGCCTCGATCGCGGCGCGCGCGGCCTCGAGTTCCCGATCGATATCGGCGGCGCTCGCACCCAGTGCCTCACGCAGCGTCTCGAGCTTGCGTTGCTGCTCGGTGTATCCGAGACGGGCGGCCTCGGCCTCCTCGGCGAAGGCCTCGGCCAGTGCCCGCGCCTCGTCGTGGCGGTCGGCGCCCTCGCGTTCGCGTTCGCGTTCCCGCTCGTGCTCGGCGCGCAGGCGCAGCAGGCCGGTGCCGGTGTTCTCGAAGTGCCGGATCGCGGCGGCCAGCGCGTCGAGTTCGCGCGCTTCGGTCGGGGTGCGGTGCGCCTGGGCGGTGGCGCGCAGCTTCTTGTCCATCGCGGTGGCCTCGCCGACCGCCTGATCGAGTTCGCGTTCGGTCTGGGTGACGGTCTCGGACCTCGACCGCATGAGACCGGCGGTCTCGGCGACCGCGCGGAGGGCCGAGGTGATCGCCGAGGGGCGGGGGAGCGCTTTGGTCGCCGCGCTGATGGCCGCCAATTCGGCTGTGGCCGTGGCCTCGTCGGCCTTCGCCGCGTCGGCCTCGGCGGTGGCGGCGTCGATCGCCGCATCGAGCTCGGCTTGGCGCTGTTCACGTCGGCGGGCGCGCGCGGTCGCGCCGAGGAATTCGGCCTCGGACTTCGTGTGGCGGCCCACGTGGAGGCCGTGGCGATAGGCGCCGGAGGTGCCGATGATTGCCACGTCGCCCGAGGCCGGTGCGTCGTCGAGGGCGATCGAGGCGAGGACGTCGGCGACGGTCGCGGTCGGGATCGACAGGTCGTCGGAATTCTCCTCGACGACAAGGACTTCGGCGAGGGTGCGGCCGGTGGGGCGATCGGCGACGGGCAGCGGGAGCAGGGAGCGGACGCCGTCGGCGTCCGGGGTGAGGGCCGGATCGCAGATCCAGGCGTCGAGCAGTCCGGAGGCCTGGAGGGCTGCCTCGATTCCCGCGGCTTCGGCCGGGGTCACCGTGTCCGCGAAGCGGACGGATCGCCAGAAGGGTGCGCCGGGGAGGTTTTCGCGCTCGCGGGAGTCGGTCGGGTGCACCGGCGGCGCGTCGTCGCGTTCGGCGGCGACCTTCTTGCGCTCGGCGACCAGGGTTTCCCGGCGGGCGATGGCAGCCGATGCTCGGGCCTTGGCTTCCTGACGGCGGGTGCGGATCTGCTCCTGCAGGGGCTCGCAATACTCGGCCAGCACCTCGTGCGCGGAAGGAGCGTCCTCGGCGCCCGCCGCGGCGACAGCCGATTCCAAGGCGGCGAACAGGCCGGGGCGATTCGGATCGGCGATGAGCGGTGTGTCGGCGCCTGCCATGCCGTCGGCAATCGGTGCGAAGACCGCCGAGTTGGTCTGCCACCAGGTGCGCAGGGCGGCAGCGGATTCGGTGCGAGCCAGGGCGACGGCGGCCTCGGCATGGGCCACCTCGGCGGCCGCGGCATCGCGCAACTCGACCGCACGTTCGGCCAGGCGCTGGGCGCGGGTGCGGTCGGCGGCCAGGGATTCCCAGCGGCTCAACGCTTTTCGTACCGCGCGGACGTCGGCATCGCGTTCCTCGGCGTGCCCGCGCACGGCGGCGGTGATCTGGTCGCCGCGGCCGTCGGCGCTCGGCGTCACCCACTCGATGCCGGCTTCCTCGGCGGCGGCGCGCAGGGCGTCCTCGCCCCGGACGAGCGCGGCGGCGGCCGTGCGCACCGCCTCGGCGGCCCGCTCGGCCTCTTCGGCGCGACGCTGCAGGGTCTGGCCTGCCTCGGCGGCCTTGTCGCGGTGGACGGCGGCGGAGGTCTCGAGCCTGCGGACCGCGTCGGCGAGGTCGTCGAGTTGCTGTTTGCCCTCGTAGGCGCTGGAACGCTGCAGGTTCTCGCGGTCGGCGATGGCCTGCTCGTAGGCGCGGTCGGCCTCTTCGGCCCTGGTCTCGGCTTCGGTGCGGTCGGCCTCGCGGCGGGTGCGCAGGGCCGTCGCCGCGAACAGGGCGGTCGAGGCGTTGGTCACCGCGTCGAGGCGGGTGCGGACCTGGTCGACATCGGTCTTCGCCTGTACCGCAAGATATTTGCGGTACACATCGACGAAACGGCGGGTCGCGGTGTCGGCCTGGACGAGCCCGTCGAGGGTGCGCCCGACCTCCTCCATATCGCTGAACGAGCGGGCCGCGTCCAGGATCAGCTGCTCGTCGAGCGGGCGCAGGCCGTCGGTCAGCGCCTGCGAGAGGCCACGCGGGTCGAGGTTCTTGGCCAGCTGCGGCCTGCGCAGGGTGAGGATCAGGTTGATCAGCTGGTCGTAGCGCTGTACACCGAGCCCGAACATGCGCGCGTCGATGGCGGCGCGGTACTCCACCGGCCGGTCGACGATGGCGTCGCTGCCGATCTGCTCGGCGAGCTGCTTGCGGGTCAGCGGGCGGTCGTCGGGACCGATGAGGGAGAAGTCGACGCCGGCGCGGCCGTCGGCGACGAAGTACCAGCGGGTCACCTTGTCCGAGGACCGGGTGGCGCGCATACCGATACCGACGGTGACGACCTCGGGATCGTCCCAGCTGCCGCGCGCGAACTCCATCCACACATACGAGTAGGCCGATTCCTGCTTGCGGTACAGCAGATTCGACTTCATGGTGCGTTCTTCACCGGCGAACGGGTTGAGCCTGCGCGGTTCGATCCGCCCGTCGAGCACGAACGGGAACAGCACTTCCAGAGCTTTGGTCTTGCCGGACCCGTTGGGTCCGCGCAGCACCAGGCGGCCGTCGGCGAAACAGAACTCCTGGTCGCGGTAGTCCCACAGGTTGACGATGCCCGCGCGGGTCGGGACGAAACGCACTCCGCCGTGAATGAGCGACATCTCCTCAGTTCCCTCCCGTTCCGGTGCTGCTGCCGTCGGTGTCGGCGGCGGTGACGAACAATTCCTCGGCTTGCCGGACCCGCACGGTGACCACCGCGCCCCGGTATCTGGCCAGCGCCGGCAGCACGAGCAGCCCGCCCTCGACCGGCCGGATCAGCCGCAATTTCGTGAGCAGGGCGAGCACCTCGGTGGTGAGCCCGCCGACGTCGGCCTGCCATTGCGCGGCGAAGGTCGCGCCGTAGCGGTCGGTCAGCGCGGTGACGGTGCTGCGCACCCAGGCGTCTTCGAGGAACGGGTAGGTGACCGGCCCGGTGTTCTCGAGGTCCGCGTCGAGGGAATCCGCTGTGGTGTCGAGGGTCTCGGCGTCCTCGGCCAGCGGGGCGAACACCCCTGCCTCGGGAATGGCCGCGTCGAGTTGGTCCAGCAGTGCGTCCTCGTCGGCGGCAGCGGGGCGGTGCGGCACCGGATTGTCGATGTCGAGGACCACGTCGGCGATCTCGCCGATGAGCAGCAGCGCCACCTGCGCGAGGGTGCCGGTGCCGGGAAAGCGGGTATCGGACAACCTGCCCGAGATGTCGATCAGCGCGACACCCTCGGCGCGGCGCTCGGCGCGCAGACCCGTGCAGTACTCAACCTCACCCACCAGCCGGTCCTGGCCGAGCAGGGCACGTTCGGCGGGCGGGAGGTCTTCCAGGTACACGACGGGCCGCTCCACCAGGGCGCGGCGCACCCGGCGGGCCTGCTCGGCGGGCGCCTGCTCGGTGTCGTCGGCGAGCAGGCCGCGCACGCTGTGCAGGTGCTGCAGCGCCCGCGGCGGCCGGAACAGCGCGAACACCACCGGCCGGTCGATGTCGTAGAGCGCCTCGCCCGCCTCGGGATCGCTGGCCCAGCCGCCGGCGTCACCGTCGGCCAGCGTCAGCGCGCCCCTGGTGCCCAGCCAGCCGACCGCGTCGACGAAGGCGTCCCGGTCGGCGGCGCGGTCGGTGGACAGCTCGAGGCCGTCGATGCGGCTCGCGTAATCGGCCACGTGCTCGGCCAATTCGGACAGGGTGATCTGGTCGCCCGCCCGGCCGAGCGCGGCCAGCGCCAGGGCGAGATAGGCGTAGCGGCGGCGATCGAAGACGCGATCGTTGACGCTGCGCGCCGGCATGGTGTCGTCGAGCCGGTCGTGCACCGGATACAGGCGCGCCGTGGTCTCGGTGACCTCCAGGCGATAGCCGAACAGTTCGGCGAGGTCCTCGCGCAGTTCGGTGGCCCAGCGCCGGATCAACGGCAGCGCGATCCGGTCGGGATAGACCCGGGTGACCAGGTGGTTGGCGAGCATCACCCGGGCGGCGCGCTGGTAGCTGTCCAGGGCGAGGGCGTCGATGCGGCGTTGCTGTCTCATCGTGGCGTCCCCCGTCGCGTCGTCGCGGTGACCTCGAGGCGGCGATTGTTCAGATGCAGCAGGCCCGCCGCGGTGCGGATGATCGTCGACCCGTCACAGGGACGGACCGTCAAAGTGACGCCGTTGTCGGAACCCGTTGTGCCGTCGACCTTTCCGCTGACCGGCACCCACGCCGTCGACGCCGCGTCGAGCAGTCGCAGCAGCACCTCGGTCTCACGCTGGTCGAGCACCCGCTCGTGCACGGCGCCGGTGGCCAGCGATGCCGCGGCCTGCGCGCGTTCGCGCTGGGCGGCCAGCTGTGCCTCGCGCAGCCTGCGGATGCCCGCGTCGTTGCGCGCGATCCGGGCGGGCGCGCCCGCGGTCGGCGCGCGACCGGTTTCCGCGAGCGTTCGCGAGATCTCCAACGGTGGCGCCTCCCACCAGGATCGACCCGCCGGAATCACCTCGGCATCCGGATGCTCCAGCGCCAGATGCCGCGGCCTGCCCAGGCCGAACACCGCGTCGTAGAGCGCGTGCGCGCTCCCGGCAGTCGGGGTGTCGACGAACCAGGCGGCCAGATGCCGCAGCGCCGATTCCCGGCTGACCCCGCCGCGGCGGGTCTCGGTGACCCGACGCAACAGCGACAACACCGCGGCGATCGCACTCATCGTCGCCTCCCGCAGCCGGTCGGCCTCGCACGACTCGTTCGCCTCGCCGCTGCCCGCGCTGACGAACCAGGTGCGCAGGCCGTCCCAGCGCGACTGCCAGTCCGCTTCCCGCTCGGCCGGGCTCAGCAGCACCCGCTCGTCGCAGCTCGCCGCGCGCCCGATCAGCTGCTCGACGCCGGTGTCCTCGACCTCACCGATCGCGGCCGCCAGCCGGGGCGCGAAACGCGCCAGGTCCATGCTGAACTCGCGCATGTGCGCGAGCAGCGCATCCTTGTGCGCGAGAAACGATTCCGGGGTGATCTCGGTGGTGCGCACCAGATCACCCAGCGACAGGTAGAAGTGCGCCGCGCGGGCCGCCATGTCGGTCAGGGTCGCGTCGAGCCTGCGCAGCGTCGTGTAAACGCGCTCGGCGTCGCCGTCGCGGTTGGCGGTGGCCAGGGTGCGCAGATCGGTGAGCAGCTCGGGCAGCACCAGGCGCGACAGCGACGCGTCGTCCATCCTCGCCGTCAGCACGCCCGCCACCGCCCGGTACGCCTGGAAACCGGCCTGGGCGAACTGGTAGACGTAGTGCCGGTTGCGGTACTCGGCGAGGGTGGCCGCGCGGGTGCCGTCGTAGCTGCGTTCGAGCACGCCCCAGCGATGCAGTTGCTCGAGCAGCGGGCCGATCTCGACGGCGGGCAACGGCACGCCGGCCGGTCCCGCGTGCGCGCCCGTCTCGGCCCTGGCGATCCACTCGGCGACGTCGTCGGCGTGCAACAACACCACGTACGCGGCGCGGGCGCTGTCGAAAGCGCGCAGCACCCGCAGGTAGTCGGCGCGCTTCTCGGCGGTCGCGAACGAGAACAACCGCAGACGCTCGTCCCACAGGGCGGGTACGGCGCTGGGCAGGCCGTCGGCGAGGTCGGTCACCGTAGACAGGTTAGTGGTGGCCGCCGGGAGGTCATGGGGACCCGTCCCGGATCGGCGCGCCTCCCGCGTCTGGTATTCACCGCTCACCCGACGTTGAGCGAGCGCAGCTGCGCGAGGAACGACTGGGTGCGCGGGTCGCCTGGGTAGCGTTCGATGATCTCCCTGGCCGCCTCGCCCGCGATCCACGCCAGCGACGGCAACGAGCGCCGACCCGCGGTGAAGGCCGCGACGCCCTCCTCGACCGCGCGTTCGAGATCGCGGTCGCGCACCGCGACAACGGCCAGCGTCAGCCGCGCCTCCGACACCCGCATCGGATTGCGGATCGACCCGTCGGGCCTGGTCGAATCGCTGATCACCTGCTGGGCATAGCGTTCGGCCAGCCGGTCCTGACCCGCGACGCGGCAGCAGTCCATGGCGTAGAAGTCGAACTTCGTCGCGTCGATGACGAAGTGGTTGGCCAGATCGGCCGGATGACCCATCCGCGACAGGATGGCCCTGCCCTCGTCGAGCGCGGTCTGCACGGCGCGGTGGTCGCCGAGCCGGGCCCAGCCCTTGGCGCGCTGGGCGGCCAGCTGCACCCCGACACTCATCGAGGTGGTGCCAGGCATCGCCTTCTCCGAGACCTCGATCGCGCCCCGGAAATTGCCCTGGGTCAACGCGAACCAGGCCGACATCTCGGCCGCCCACGCGGAGATCTCGACATTGCCCGCCTCGCGCCCGAGCGAATCGGCGGCCCGGCGGGTCGCCTCGGCACCCGCCCGCTGCCCGAGGTCGTAGTCGACGCAACCGACCAGCAACGCCACCCAGCCCGCCAGCACGAGGATTTCCCGATGCTGGCTCAGGGTGAGCCTGCCGTCGAGCAGCGAGGTGATCCGGCGCAGCCACGCGGTGCCCTCGGTGTGCAGCTCGCGCGGGTCGGCGTAGGCGTATTCGCAGCACAGCCGTTCGGCGGTGATCCGCACCGCGTCCAGCGTCGCGCTGTTGACATCGGACATCCGGAGCCTGCCGATGAACTCCAGGGTGTCCATACCGGTTGCCGATAACAGCTCGTCATCGCGGTTGGGCCGGGACTTGGGGAAGAACGCGGCGGTGACGGTGTCGAACGCGGCCGCGATGATCGGCGCGTAGAACTCGTCGGGGCGCGATTCCCCGGATTCCCAGCGCCGCCAGTTGCGCAGCAGAGTACTGTCCGTCGGCAGGTTGTGGGAGGACTTGGCACGCATCGCGCGGACGGCATCGGCTTGCGACCATCCCCTCGCGTCACGTTCCGAACGCATCCGAACAGCCCAGACGGGTCGATCATCAGTTGCGGTCACGGCGGTAGTATCCCACCAGTTAACGTTCGGCGTCCCGAATAGGGCATGTAGATGTCATCGGCTTGACATCTGCTGCGGCGGGCCGCGAATACGCATGCTGTAAGCAGGTGCTCGGCCCGCAGACCGGACACCCGCTTTGCAGGAGAGCTTGCAGGGCAACGCAGTACCCCCGCGCGACGCACGGCGTGGCGCGGGGGGATCCGACAACAGAACAGCGATCCCTATCCAACGGAGGTTCGGGTGGAAGCGTTGATCTATGGATACTTGCGGGACGACCTGGCCGATGGCCAGAGCGACCAATTGGAGGACGCGCTACGCAGCCTGGCGCGCACTGCGGGGATGTGTTTCGCCGCGACGTTCCATGAATCGACCGCGGGTGACGGTGCGGCGTTCGCCGAGCTCACTCAGGAATTGAAGCGTGCCGACGCCCACCATGTGGTGGTGCCGTCACTCGATCACCTTGCCGGCCAGACGATCCCGCGTGACATGTTGATCGCGAAGCTGGCGCACGAAGCGGCCGCCCAGGTTCTGACCTTGGAGCGCTAGCCGTGGCCACCTCCGCCGACACCGAACCACCATCCCGGTAGCGACGGCTCCGGCCGCGAGACAGGCGAACAGTGCGAGCAGTCGCTGGTCGCCGAACACCGGGTACACCTGCCAGTGCAGCAGGTACGCGAACAAGGAGCTGTCGGCCACCGTCACCGCCACCACGGCGACGACGGCGGGCACGCGCAGCGCGGGCAACCAGACGAGCACCAGGACGCCCGCCATGACCAGGCGTTCCCGATCGGTGACGCCGAAATACCCGGGCACACTTGCCAGCAGCACGGCGCTGACGATCAGCCGCTGCCAGACTGCCGTCGCCTTCGCTCCGGCCCAGCCGAGAACGAAGTACCAACAGGCCAGCGGTGACAACGGAATATCGCGTTCGGGGTAGAGCCCGAACGAGTGCCAGCGCAGCACCAGGGTGAGACCGAGCAGCGCGAGGGCGAACCAGAACGGCGCGCGCCGCTCCCACCGGTCGATCCGGGGGATCCGCAGCAGCAGCGCCGCGGCCACCGTGCAGTAGACCAGCACCTCGAGGAACCACAGATGCCCCGCCGTGTCGTTGCGCGGGCCGAGGATCTTGTTGAGCAGCAACACATTCTGCCAGCTGTAATAGCCGGGCTGGACGATCATGGTGATCAGCACCCACAGCGCCGTCGGCACCGCGATCATCGCCACCGCGCGGCCCGTGTGCCGCAGCCGCTGTGCGGCGGGCGCCGAGCTCACCGCGAAGCGGGCGAAGTTGTAGCCGGCCACCGCGAGCAGCACGTGCGCCGCGCCCCATACTTCGAACAGCTGGATGTGCGAGCCGAGGATGAGCACCATGCCGATCGCGCGCAAGGCCGTCGACGTGTCCAGCGCCCGGCCGAAGCCGGTGCGCGAGCGCGGTGTCCGCTCGAGCCGGCCGATCGGCTGCTGCGGCCAGTCGGCGGGCAACCGGCCGATGACCCGTTCGAGCCGGGCCGCCGTGCTGACGTAGCTGAGCGAATTGCCGCCCAGCTCCACGAAACTCTGCTCCGGTGAGATCCGTTCGGCGGGGATCGCCAGCGCATCGGCGTAGATCGAGCGGATATCGTCGCCCGTCGAGGCCGGTTCCGTGGCCAGCGCCCGCACGGCCGGATAGTCGATCTTGCCGTTGGCCAGGCGCGGCAGTTCGCCGACGGTCACCACCGCGATGGCCGTCGCGGGCAGCCCGGACACCCGGGCGATCAGCGCGGCGGGATCACCACGGCCGGTGCCGGTCACCGCCGCGATCAACCGCGCACCGTCCTCGGCGCAAGCCGCGCCGAAACCGGCTGCGGAGAGCTCGGATTCGATCCGGCCGAGGTCGATGCGCAGCCCGAACAGCTTCGCGAAGCGGCTGCGTCTGCCGACGACCTGGAAGAGGCCGTCGGCGGTGCGTCGCGCCAGGTCGCCGGTGCGCAGGGCATCGACGGTACGGCCGAGCGCGAGGTCGGCGGGTCGGCGCGCATAGCCGAGCATGACGTTCGGACCGTGGTAGACGAGTTCGTCGGCGGCGCCGTCGTCGACCGGCTCCAGCGTGAAATGCCCACCGGGCACCGGTATCCCGATGCAGTCGGGATGATCGGCCGCCAGTTCCGGTGGCAGATAGGCCATTCGGGCCGTGGCCTCGGTCTGCCCGTACATCACGAAGAACCGCCAGCCCGCCGCCGCGCCGAGCCGCGCGTAGGCGCGCACCCTGTCCGGTTCGAGCCTGCCGCCCGCCTGGGTGACAGAGCGCAGATCGGGCAGGGACATGTCCGCGAAACCGATCCGGTCCAGCAGTTCCACCGTGTACGGGACCGCGGCGAACGAGGTCGCCCGGTGCGCGCGGAACTCGTCCCAGAACTCGGGGTCGCTCACCGAGCGGTCGGTGAGCAGCAGGCTCGCGCCGCGCAGCAGATGACTGTGCACCACCGACAGCCCGTAGCAGTAGAACAGCGGCAGCGTGGTCGCCGCGCGATCCCGCGGCTCGATCTCGAGGTAGCGGGCGATGGAGTCGGCATTGGCGCGCAGATTCCGCGCCGACAGCCGCACCAGCTTCGGCGACCCGGTCGATCCCGACGTGCTCAGCAACAGCGCCAGCTCCGGATGCAGCCGGTGCGCCGAGCTCGCGCGCTCGGTGACGATCCGCCCGTGGTCGACGACGACGTCCGGCTCGTAGGTTGCGGCGAGTTCACCGGAGAGCGCGCCGGTCAGCAGCACCACGCACCCCGCGTCGAGCGCGCCGAGGTAGGCGACGAGCGAGTCGAGGTCGTTGCCCGCGGTGAGCGCGACCAGCCGCCGCGCGGGGCCCAGCCGCGCCGCGAACGCCGCGACACGGTCGGCCAGCTGGGCATAGGTCACCCGCTGCAGGGTGTCGGCGGGCGCTGCCGGGTGCCGGTGCAGCACCGCGATCCGGTCGTCGAATCCCCGGAGATGAGCGACGATCGGGTGGTTCGGCACCCGAGGCAGTCTAGGCGGCGTGCCGCCGGCAACCGGAAGGCTCCCCCGTGGCGAACTCCTGGTGAACGAAGGTCAGAGGCCGAAACTGCCCGGTCCGCGCCTGCGCAGGTACTTCTCGAACTCCGCCGCGATGGCGTCGCCGTCGATCTTCGACATCGTCTCGTTGAGGTCGATCGCCGCGTCGCCGCGCTCCTCGAGCGAGCGCACGTACTCGTTGATCTCCTCGTCGCCGACGGTCATCTCGTTGACCGCCGCCTCCCATTCCTCGGCCTGGGTGGGCAGCTCACCGAGCGGAACCTCGATGTCGAGGACGTCCTCGACGCGGTGCAGCAGCGCGATCGTGGCCTTCGGGTTCGGCGGCTGCGACACGTAATGCGGCACCGCCGCCCAGAACGACACCGCGGGCACCCCGGCCTTGACGCACTGGTCCTGCAGCACCCCGGTGATCCCGGTCGGGCCCTCGTACCGGGTCTGCTCCAGGCTGAACCGCTCGGCCGCCTCCGGGCTGTACGCCGAACCGGTCACCGGAACGGGCCGCGTGTGCGGCGTGTCGGCCAGCAACGCGCCGAGGATGACGACGGTCTCCACGCCCAGCTGCTCGATGAACTCGAGCAGGTCGTTGCAGAAGCTGCGCCACCGCATGTTCGGTTCGATCCCGCGCAGCAGCACGACGTCGCGGTCGCTACCGGGGGGCGAGCACACCGACAACATGGTCGAGGGCCACTGGATCTCCCTGGTCACCCCGTCCACCTGGCGCACCGTCGGGCGGTTCACCTGGTAGTCGTAGTAGTCCTCGGAATCGAGTTCGGCGAGCGGCTCCGCGTCCCAGATCAACTCCAGATGTTCGACCGCGCCACTGGCGGCGTCACCGGCGTCGTTCCAGCCCTCGAAGGCCGCGACCAGCACGGGATTGCGCAACGTCGGCAGTTCCGTCTCGGGGGTTTCACTGGCATCCACCCGGTCAGCCTAGTGTCTTCGGCGAATTGTTTTGCGGTGACCGGCGCTGTTGCGTGTTTCCCGCGAAAGCTGTGTCCGGCGCCACTCGATTCACCCGCAGTGGTCCTGTGCGTCGGAGCCGCCCATTAGTCTTGATTCATGTCTGCGTCCTTGCCCACCGGGTTCGATACCACGCTCCTCGACACGCTGCGACGGCGTGTCGTCATCGGCGACGGTGCGATGGGCACGATGTTGCAGGCCGCGGATCTGACGCTCGACGATTTCCGTGGCCTCGAAGGATGCAACGAGATCCTCAACGACACCCGCCCCGATGTCCTCGCCGACATCCACCGCGCCTACTTCGCGGCGGGCGCGGATGCGGTGGAGACCAACACCTTCGGCTGCAACCTGCCCAACCTCGCCGACTACGACATCGCCGACCGAATCCGTGACCTGTCCGAGCGTGGCACCCGCATCGCCCGCGAGGTCGCCGACGAGATGGGCCCGTCCGCCGACGGCACCCCGCGCTACGTCCTCGGCTCGATGGGCCCCGGCACCAAGCTCCCGACGCTGGGCCACGCGCCGTTCGCCTCGCTGCGCGACGCCTACACCGAGGCCGCCCTCGGCATGCTCGACGGTGGCGCCGACGCCATCCTGATCGAGACCTGCCAGGATCTGCTGCAGGTCAAGGCCGCGATCACCGGCAGCAGGCGGGCCATGATCGCCGCGGGCCGCCGGATCCCGATCATCACCCACGTCACCGTGGAGACCACCGGCACCATGCTGGTCGGCAGCGAGATCGGTGCGGCGCTGACCGCGCTGGAACCGCTCGGCATCGACATGATCGGCCTGAACTGCGCGACCGGTCCCGACGAGATGAGCGAGCACCTGCGGCACCTGTCGCGGCACGCGCAGATCCCGGTGTCGGTGATGCCGAACGCGGGCCTGCCGGTGCTCGGCGCGAACGGCGCGGAGTACCCGCTGACCCCGGAGGAGCTCGCGGTCGCGATGAGCGGCTTCGTCTCCGAGTTCGGCCTCGCGATGGTCGGCGGTTGCTGTGGCACCACGCCGGAACACATCCGCCAGGTCGCCGAGGCGGTGCGCGAGGTCGAGACCACGCTGCCCCCGATCGAGGCGCGGCGCACGCCCGAGCACGAGCCGTCGGTGTCGAGTATGTACACCGCGGTCCCGTTCGAGCAGGACGCCTCGATCCTGATGATCGGTGAGCGCACGAATGCCAACGGCTCCAAGGCTTTCCGTGACGCCATGCTGGCCGAGGACTGGCAGCGCTGCCTCGAGATCGCCAAGGACCAGACCCGCGACGGCGCGCACATGCTCGACCTGTGCGTCGACTACGTCGGCCGCGACGGCACCAAGGACATGAACGAGCTGGCCTCGCGCCTGGCGACGTCCTCGACCCTGCCGATCATGCTCGACTCCACCGAACCGCCGGTGCTGCAGGCCGGTCTGCAGCACCTGGGTGGCCGCTGCGCGGTGAACTCGGTGAACTACGAGGACGGTGCTGGCCCGGATTCGCGGTTCCAGCAGATCATGCGGCTGGTGTCCGAGCACGGCGCCGCCGTGGTCGCGCTGACCATCGACGAGGAGGGCCAGGCGCGCACCGCCGAGGCCAAGGTCGCGATCGCCGAGCGGCTGATCGAGGACATCACGACCAACTGGGGTCTGCTGGAGTCCGACATCATCGTCGACACGCTGACCTTCACCCTCGGCACCGGTCAGGAGGAGTCGCGCAAGGACGGCGAGGAGACCATCAAGGCCATCCGCGAGCTCAAGCGCAAGCACCCGGACGTGCAGACCACCCTCGGTCTGTCCAACATCTCCTTCGGCCTCAACCCCGCCGCCCGGCAGGTGCTGAACTCGGTGTTCATGCACGAATGTGTCGAAGCCGGACTGGATTCGGCGATCGTGCACGCCTCGAAGATCCTGCCGATGAGCCGGATTCCCGACGAGCACCGCCAGGTCGCGCTGGATCTGATCTACGACCGCCGCGCCGAGGACTACGACCCGCTGCAGAAGCTGATGGCGCTGTTCGAGGGTGTCTCGACCGCGTCGTCGAAGGCCTCGCGCGCCGAGGAACTGGCCGCGCTGCCGCTGTTCGAGCGGCTCGAGCGGCGCATCGTCGACGGTGAGCGCAACGGCCTCGACGTCGACCTGGACGAGGCGATGCAGACGGTGCCGCCGCTGCAGATCATCAACGAGACGCTGCTGTCGGGTATGAAGACCGTCGGTGAGCTGTTCGGCTCGGGCCAGATGCAGCTGCCGTTCGTGCTGCAGTCGGCCGAGGTGATGAAAACCGCTGTCGCGCATCTGGAACCGCACATGGAGGCCACCGACGACTCCGGCAAGGGCCGGATCGTGCTCGCCACGGTGAAGGGCGACGTGCACGACATCGGCAAGAACCTCGTCGACATCATCCTGTCGAACAACGGCTACGAGGTGGTCAACCTCGGCATCAAGCAGCCGATCGCCACCATCCTCGACGCCGCCCAGGACAAGAAGGCCGACGTGATCGGCATGTCCGGGCTGCTGGTGAAGTCGACCGTGGTGATGAAGGAGAACCTCGAGGAACTCAACGCCAAGGGTGTGGCCGAACAGTTCCCGGTGCTGCTCGGTGGCGCCGCGCTGACCCGCGCCTACGTGGAGAACGACCTCACCGCCGTCTACGAGGGCGACGTGCACTACGCCCGCGACGCGTTCGAGGGCCTGCGGCTGATGGACGAGATCATGACCGTCAAGCGCGGCGGCGGTCTCGATCCCGACAGCCCCGAGGCGATCGCCGCCAAGGAGAAGGCCGCCGAGCGCAAGGCGCGCCACGAGCGCTCCAAGCGGATCGCCGCCGAGCGCAAGGCCGCCGAGGTGCCGATCGAGGTGCCGGCGCGGTCCGACGTTGCCGCCGATCTGCCGGTGCCGACCCCGCCGTTCTGGGGCACCCGTGTGGTGAAAGGCCTGCCGCTGCAGGAGTATTCGGGCCTGCTCGACGAGCGGGCGCTGTTCCTGGGGCAGTGGGGTCTGCGTGGTCAGCGCAGCGGCGACGGGCCCTCCTACGAGGAACTGGTGGAGACCGAGGGCCGTCCGCGGCTGCGGGCCTGGCTCGACCGGCTCGCCACCGAGGGTGTGCTGCAGCACGCCGCCGTGGTCTACGGGTACTTCCCGGCGGTGTCGGAGGGTGATGACGTCATCGTGCTCACCGAGCCGGACGCCGATGCGCCGGAGCGGTACCGGTTCACCTTCCCACGGCAGCAGCGCGACCGGTTCCTGTGCATCGCCGACTTCATCCGCTCGCGCGAGCAGGCCCGCGCGACCGGCCAGGTCGACGTGCTGCCGTTCCAGCTGGTGACCATGGGTCAGCCGATCGCGGACTTCGCCAACGCGCTGTTCGCGGCCGACAACTACCGCGACTACCTCGAGGTGCACGGCATCGGCGTGCAGCTCACCGAGGCGCTGGCCGAGTACTGGCACCGCCGGGTGCGCGAGGAACTGACCCTGGACGGCCAGTCGGTCGCCGACGACGATCCCGCCGACATCCAGGACTACTTCAAGCTCGGCTACCGCGGTGCGCGGTACTCCTTCGGCTACGGCGCCTGCCCGGAGCTCGAAGACCGGGCCAAGCTGGTCGACCTGCTCGAGGCGGGCCGGGTCGGAGTGACCCTGTCGGAGGAGCTGCAGCTGCACCCGGAACAGTCGACCGACGCGTTCGTGCTGCTGCATCCGGAGGCGAAATACTTCAACGCCTGAGACACTGACAGGCGACGGCTGATCGGACCGGTCCCCGCGGGACCGGTCCGAAGTCGTTGGGCCGGTTGTGAGTCTGGTCACGAAGCGGCCGGGAGTCCATGGACCGAGGCCGCCGGAGACTGGGGCAAAGCAGTTCAGCACGTAGGATTTTCGAAAGTTTCATCCCGCTGTGGCGCGGAGGGCTGGACGACTCGGCGGTATTGCAGGAGGGGCACACGTTATGACATCGGATCGGTTGATCGCGGGACGCTATCGACTCACCGACCCGATCGGCACCGGGGCCATGGGGGTCGTGTGGCGCGCCACCGATGTCCGGCTGCGCCGCACCGTCGCGGTGAAGCAGTTGCTGCTCGCGCCGGGGCTCACCGGATCGCAAGCGCTGGAAGCGAAGCTGCGCGCCATGCGCGAGGGCCGCATCGCCGCACGTCTGCACCACCCGAATGCCATCACCGTCTTCGACGTCGCCGAGGAAGACGGCCAGCCGTGGCTGGTCATGGAATACATGAACGCGCCGAGCCTGGCCGTGAAGCTGGCCGGTGGTGCGACGCTGCCGCCGATCGAGGTGGCCGGGATCGGCGCGCAGGCCGCCGCGGCGCTGTCGGCGGCGCACGATGCCGGGATCATGCACCGGGATGTGAAGCCGGCCAACCTGCTCGTCGGTGACGACGGCACCGTGAAGCTCACCGACTTCGGCATCTCGCATGCCACCGGCGACGTCACGGTGACCGCCACCGGGTTCCTGGCGGGCACGCCCGCTTATCTGGCGCCCGAGATCGCCCGCGGCGACGATCCGAAACCCGCCGCCGATGTGTTCGCGCTGGGGTCGACCCTGTACGCCGCAGTCGAGGGCGCGCCGCCGTTCGGCGAGGGCGACAACCCTCTCGCGGTGCTGCACGCGGTTGCTCGCGGCGTGGTGCCGGAACCGAAGCACGCCGGCCCGCTGGGGCCGGTGCTGATGTGGCTGCTGACCGCGTCCACCGCGGAACGGCCGACCATGGCGCAGGCCCGCAAGGCGCTGGAAGATGTTGCGGCAGGGCGTGTTCCGGCGCTGCCCGCCACCGCGACGAAGGTGCTGCCGGTGGGCGAGGCGGCCACGACGTTGCTGCCACGGCCCGGTACGCCCGCGAACGGGGCGCCGAAATCCGGTGCGGCCGGGCTGCTGGGCAGCGGGCTGGCGCTGGCCAAGGCGGCCAGGTCGGCGATCACGGGCGGGTCGTCCGCCGCGGGAACCGGTGGGGACGTCGGCCTGCCCGAGTCGGCGGGGCGGCAATCCGCGCCGGGCTCGGACCACACGACGTCGGCGGCAGGTGCGAACGCGGACCGGGCAGGTGTGGAACCGCGCGGGGCACAGGCCGACGCCCGCGAGCGCGCCGGGTCCCCTTCCGGTCCACCGCCGCTCGGCCCGAATCCGCCCGCGCGCACCGATTCGCCGAACAACAGCCGGGCCATCCTGCTGCTCGCCGCCGCCGTCGCCGCCTTCACGGTGATGCTCGTCGTCCTGGTCGTCACCCGCGATCGCGGCGCCGATCCCGGTCAGCGGGCGCAGAATCCGGTCACCGTGACCACGATGGTCGACGGCAAGGTGAGCACCGTCGTGATCGTGCCCGAGCAGGAGACGGTCACCGTGTCCGCGCCCGCGACCGCATCGGCGAACGGGCCGACAAGCACGGCCCCCACCTCGAGCGCCCCGGCAACGAGCACCTCGGGCAAGCCAACCTCCACGCCGTCGCCGACCAGCACGACGATCACCACCACGCCGTTCGGCCCGCCAACCCCGGACCGGGTGGCCCAGTTCATCGCCGGGTACTACGGGATGCTGCCCGGCAACATCGGTGGCGCCTGGGCTCAGCTCGCCCCCGGCTATCAGGCGCAGACCGGCGGCTTCGGCCAGTACTCCTCGTTCTGGTCGACGGTGCGGTCGGTGACTGTCGGCTCGATCACGCCCAACGGAGAGAACCGGGCGGTCGTCTCGCTCACCTACCACCTCACCAACGGCACCGTGAGCTCGGAGAATCGCTGGATTCAGGTCAGCGGCACCGGCAACGCGCTGCAGATCGCCGGCTCGGGAGTCTGAGGCGTACCCGCTACCCTGAACGCGGCCCGGTGACCGCCGGTCCGACCCCGACGAGAACGAGGCGAGAAACAGGTGAGCGCGCGACCGGCCGCGGTGCTGTGGGACATGGACGGCACGCTGCTCGATTCGGAGAAGCTGTGGGACATAGCGGTCCGCGAACTGGCCCGTGAACACGGCAGCGAGCTGACCGACGAGATCCGCCACGCGCTGATCGGCGCCTCCGGCCCGAACGCGCTGCGCATGCTCTTCGCCGGTATCGGCGTCGAGGCCACGCCGCAGGTGATCGGCGAGGCGGGGGAGTTCCTCGAGCGCCGCGTCACCGAGTTGATGCTCGGGCCGATCCCGTGGCGCCCCGGCGCCAAGGACGCGCTCGCCATGGCGCGCGCCGAGGGCCTGCGCTGCGCGCTGGTCACCAATACCAAGCGCTCGCTCACCGAATACGGCCTCGACACACTCGGCCGCGACTTCTTCGACACCTCGGTCTGCGGTGACGAAGTGCCGCACGGCAAACCCGATCCCGCCAGCTACCGCAAGGCCGCCGACCTGCTCGGACTCGACCCGCTCGACTGCGTGGCCATCGAGGATTCGCCCACCGGGGCACTCGCGGCACAGGGCGCGGGCTGCGGCCTGATCGTGATTCCGTGCGAAATCGCGGTTCCCGAGGCCCCTGGACGGGTATTCCGGGAGTCGCTGGTGGGTTTGTCGGTCGTTGATCTGGGTGCCGCGCTGGCGGCGCGGGACGAACATTTCGGCAGCGCAGCGAGATAGGGCGAAATAGCCTACCGTGATTATTCCGCTACCGACAGGGAATGTGTGAAAACTGTTGCCGCACAGTCGATTTCATGACGCTGTGATCTGCCTGGGATAGTCCGGATTTGCCGAAACCCCGGGCGTGTCGACGAAAGTTCCCGCAAACTGAATACATGACAGGGACGCGGGGGCTTGACGAAATCGTCGACATCGCACGGTATCCGCTCACCGATCTCGGTGGTCCGGGCCGGCAAGCTGCGGTGGCGGCCGCCCGCGCGGAACTGGCCGAGGACGGCTGCACGGTCCTGCGGGAATTCATCCGCCCGGAGCTGTGGGAGACGCTGCGGGTCGAGGGGGAGCGGATCGCCCCGCACGCCCACTACAAGGTGGAGCGGGTCAACGCCTACAACATCCCGCTCGACGCCGATCTGCCCGCCGATCATCCGGCCCGGATCGTGCTCGACCGCGGCAACGCCTTCGTGGCCCGTGACCGCATCCCCGCCGACGCGCTGATCCAGCGCCTCTACACCGATCCGGTTTTCCAGCGGTTCGTCGCCGATTGTTTCGAACTCGACGAACTGCACGAATTCGCCGACCCGCTGGCCGGTCTGTGCCTGAACGTGGTCGAGCCGGGCATGTCGCACCCCTGGCATTTCGACACCAACGAGTTCACCGTCAGCATGCTGACCCGGCGTCCCGAATCGGGCGGTGTCTTCGAATACTGCCCCAACATCCGAGACCCGCACGCCGAGCACCTCGACGACGTGCGCGCCGTGCTCACCAGTGACGGCGAGCGGTTCATCCGCGCGCTGGAACTGCGTCCCGGCGACCTGCAGCTGTTCAAGGGCCGCTTCTCGCTGCACCGCGTCACCGAGGTGGCCGGTGCGGGACAACGACATTCGGCGATCTTCGCCTACACGGACCGGCCAGGGGTGATCGGCACTGTCGAACGCACCAGGCAGCTGTTCGGCCGTGTTCTGCCCGACCATGTGGCCGCCGCGGCCGACGCCGTCCGAGGTGACCGACTGCTCGACTGAGAGGAACCGCCCATGTCCGTTCCGTTGCACACCACCGGCAAAGCATCCTTCGACGACATCTACGAAAGCCCCGATCCGCGTGCCTACTTCGCGCGGATGAACGAGCTGGACTACCGGATCCCGGAACTGGCCAAGCCGCACTTCCAGGAGCAGTTGCGGCAGCTGCGGGCGGCGCGACCGGACCGGATCCCGACGGTGCTCGACCTGGGCTGCTCCTACGGGGTGAACGCGGCGCTGCTGCGGACCGACACGACGGTCGACGAGCTGGCCGGGCACTATCGCGACCACGCCGAGACCGACAAGGTCGGGCTGATCGCGGCGGACCGGGAGCGGTTACGCGCCGATCTGATGCCCGACGTACGCTTCGTCGGGATGGACGCCGCACGCCCGGCGCTGACCTACGCCCACGCCGCCGGATTCCTGCACGACTACGTGCACGCCGACCTCGAGGCCACCGAGCCGACCGAGGCACAGCGCCGTGTGCTCGCCTCCGCCGATCTGGTGATCTCCACCGGATGCGTCGGCTACATCACCGAGAAAACCCTGTCCAGGGTCGCCCAGGCGGATCCGCACCGGCGACCGTGGATGGCGCATTTCGTGTTGCGGATGTTCGATTTCGGTCCCATCGCCGAGGAACTCGCCGCGCTCGGCTATCGCAGCGAGCAGCGTCCCGGTATGTTCCAGCAGCGTCGCTTCGCCTCCGACCAGGAACGTGCACAGGTGCTGGAAGCGTTGGCGGCCAAGGGAATCGACACCACCGACCACGAAGCCGAAGGCTGGCTCTACGCCAACCTGTTCGTGTCACGCCCGCATCCCATCGAGACCTGAGGATCTGGATTGAACCAACCGACGTTCGCCGCCGAAGACAGCCTGCCCCGGGTACCGCTGCCGACACTGGAGGACAGTTGTGCGCGGTTCCTGCAGTGGTGTCAGCCGCTGCTCGGCGCCGACGAACTCGCCACCACCGAGGCCGCAGTAGACGAACTGCTGCGGCCCGGTGGGGCAGGCCGGACCCTGCACGCCGCACTCGCCGAGTACGACGCCACGCCGGGGGTCGGCAGCTGGCTCGACGAGTTCTGGCCGTCGCGGTATCTGGGCCGCCGCGACCGGATCGCGTTGAACGCCAACTTCGTGTTCCTGTTCCGTGACGACACACCGCTGGCCGCCTCGACCGTGGCCGGCCAGGCCGAGCGGGCCGCCGCGCTCATCGGCGCCGCCGTGGACTACAAGCTGGCACTGGATCAGGAGCAGATCCCGCCGGTCACCCAGCGCGGGCAGCAGTTGTCGATGTGGCAGAACAAGTACCTGTTCTCGGAGACCCGCATTCCGGGTGAGGTGCAGGACACCGTCCGCAAGCCCTACAGCCCGGAATGGCCGGGACCGTCGGACGCCCGCCACATCGCGGTCTTCTACCGCGGCAACATCTTCCGGATGGACGTGATCGGACCCGACGGCGCGCCGTACGCGTTCGACGACGTGGCCGACGGGCTGCGCGCGGTCATCAAGGGTGGCACCAGGCCCGCGTCGACGGACACCTCCGTCGGCCACCTGACCACCAAGGCCAGGGCGGAATGGGCGCGCAGCCGGGCCGCGCTGCGCACCGAGGCGGCCAATGTCGCGGCGTTCGACACGATCGAGACCGCGCTGTTCGCGGTGTGCCTGGAGGACTTCGCCCCGCGCGACGAACTGCACGCCTGCGATCAGCTGCTGCACGGTGACAGCGCCAACCGGTACTTCGACAAGTCGGTGTCGTTCATCGTCTTCGCCGACGGCCAGGCGGGCATCAATATCGAGCACTGCGGGCTCGACGGCACCACCGTGCTGTCGTTCGTGGACGCGCTGCTCGAGCGGACCGCGCAGGATCACGCCGCCACCAGCGGCGCCCGCGCCCAGGGACTGCCGCCGGTGGAGCCGATCGAGTTCGTCCTCGACTCGGCCGCGCGCGCCGACATCGCCGCGGCGGGCGCCGACTTCGCCCGCTTCGCCGCCGACACCGCGACCGCGCTGGTCTCGTTCGACGACTTCGGCACCGGCGACGCCAAGAAGCTCGGCATCTCGCCCGACGCTTTCGCCCAGCTGGCCTACCAGCTCGCGCACCGGCGCAGCAAGGGCCTGACCGGCGCCACCTACGAGTCCATCGCGACCCGTCAGTTCCGCAACGGCCGCACCGAGGCCATGCGCGTGGTGACCCCGGAGATGGTGGCGTTCGTCGACGCGATGGTCGACGACACCGTCGACCGCGAGAACAAGCTGGCCGCGGCCCGCACGGCGGCGTCCGCGCACGTCGGCCGGGCCAAGGAATGCCAGGCCGGGCAGGCGCCCGAGCAGCACCTGTGGGAACTGCAGTGGATCCAGCGCCGGCGCGGTGCGGAACTGGGTGTCGCCGACGAGCAGATCGCGCTGTTCGACAGCCCCGGCTGGACGATCATGCGCGACGACTACCTGAGCACCAGCTCGGCTCCGTCGGTGCACATCCGCTACTTCGGTTTCGGCTCCACCAGCCCCACCTGCATCGGCATCGCCTACGTGCTGCTGCCGGACCGCTGGAACATCTACCTGGCCACCCCCAAGTCCGTGGCCGACCAGATGTACGCCTTCGCCGACCACCTGCGCACCGCGGTCGCCGACCTCCGTGAGCTGCTGAGTTAGTCGGCGGCGCGGGCGCCGCGTGTTCGCGGCCCCTGAGGGCCACCGGTCAGGCACCGTTGCTTGCTCCTTCGTCGCCTACGCAACGGCGCCTGACCGGCGACCCGGCCGCGAACCGGCCACTTCGTGGCCGCCGCTCCTCGGGGTCGCGGGTGCGGGGCTGGGGATGCGGTCATGGGCGCTTCCCGCGGGCGTGGGTGCGGTGTGGAAAATGTAGTGGCGGGCGTGTGAAACAATCTTTCCTCGTGAAGAACTTCGAATCCCTGTTCGCCGAGCTGACCGAGCGTGCCCAGACCCGTCCCGAGGGATCGGGCACCGTGGCCGCGTTGGACGCCGGCGTCCATTTCCAGGGTAAGAAGGTGCTCGAGGAGGCCGGCGAGATCTGGCTGGCCGCCGAGCACGAGAGCGACGATGCCCTCGCCGAGGAGATCTCCCAGCTGCTGTACTGGGTCCAGGTGATGATGGTGGGTCGCGGGCTGAAGCTCGAGGACGTGTACCGACATCTGTGACGGCTGATCCGTCCGGTCGACACCTCCTCCCGTCTTCTCCCCGAAAGGACCCCATTCCCATGTTGCGCGTCGCAGTTCCCAACAAGGGTTCGCTGTCGGAATCCGCCGTCTCGATCCTGAGCGAGGCCGGTTACCGCAAACGCACCGACTCCCGTGAGCTGACCGTTCTCGACCCCGTCAACCAGGTCGAGTTCTTCTTCCTGCGGCCCAAGGACATCGCCATCTACGTCGGCTCCGGTGAGCTCGACCTCGGCATCACCGGCCGCGACCTGGCCCTGGACTCCGGTTCGCCGGTCAGCGAGCGCCTCTCGCTCGGCTTCGGCCGCTCCAGCTTCCGCTACGCCGCCCCGGCGGGTGCGGACTGGAAGGTCGAGGATCTGGCGGGCAAGCGCATCGCCACCTCCTACCCGAACCTGGTCCGCGCCGACCTCGCGCGCTTCGGCATCGAGGCCGAGGTGATCCGCCTCGACGGCGCCGTCGAGATCTCGATCCAGCTCGGCGTGGCCGACGCGATCGCCGATGTGGTGGGCTCCGGCCGCACCCTGCGTCAGCACAACCTGGTCGCCTTCGGTGACTCGCTGTGCGATTCCGAGGGTGTGCTGATCGAACGCACCGGTTCCGACCAGAACGACCGGGCGCGCAATCAGCTCATCGCCCGCATCCAGGGTGTCGTGTTCGCCCAGCAGTACCTGATGCTCGACTACGACTGCCCCAAGTCGCTGCTCGACGAGGCCGTCGCCATCACGCCGGGCCTGGAGTCGCCGACGGTCTCCCCGCTCACCGACCCCGACTGGGTCGCGGTGCGCGCCCTGGTCCCGCGCAAGCAGGGCAACGACCTGATGGACCGCCTCGCCGACCTCGGCGCCAAGGCGATCCTGGCCACCGACATCCGCTCCTGCCGCGCCTTCTGACCCGATTCGCCCCGATCCGCGAGGAACGGCCCGACGAGCTAGATTCGCTCGTCGGGCCGTTCGCGTAGTCAGCCGGGTGGGGGCCGTGCTGCGCGAGATCGGTTCAGGGTGAGCACAATCGGTGTGGGGTGGGGGAGTGCGTTGCTACCTTGCGGTTTCTCGATGAGGAACACAAGGAGTCACCGTGTCGCAGACACCGCCCGAGCCGCGGCCGGGTAGCGCATTCACCTGGAACGAGGACTGGCTGGCCACGGCCGTCGGCCTCGCGCTGATCAGCCTCGTGCTGGTCGGGGCGATTCCCGAGTGGCTGGTTCCGTGATGAGCGAGCCGAAGACGACGACCGAAACCGCGGCGCTGCAGGCCAATCCGCGCCCGACGGTGACCGATATCGTGGCGGGGATCCTGCTGGTGCTCGCCCTCGGCGCGCTGACCCGGTTCTTCGATACGCAGGTGCCGCAGTGGGCGGCGGACACGCCGTTCAAACGGGTGGCCAAGACGATCGAGTATCCCGTGTACGCGATCGCGATCGGGCTCGCCGGCAATGTGGTGCTGAGCAAACTGGGTCTGCGGGAACGGCTTTCGGCCGGGTTCCGGACCGAGTTCTTCATCAAGACCGGGGTGGTGCTGCTCGGTGCGTCGATCAACCTGAAGATCCTGGTGACGGCGGCGGGGCCGTCGATCATCCAGGCGCTGGCGTTGATCACCATCGTCTTCGGGTTCACCTGGTGGTTCGGCGGCAAACTCGGGCTCGACGACAAGCTGCGGGCGCTGCTGTCCTCGGCGGTGTCGATCTGCGGGGTGAGCGCGGCGATCGCCGCGGCGGGTGCGGTGCAGGCGCGGCGCGAGCAGATCGCCTACGCGGCGTCGCTGGTGATCATCTTCGCGCTGCCGTCGATCTTCCTGTTGCCCTGGCTCGCCGAGGCTTTCGGCCTGTCCGACGCGGTGGCGGGCGCCTGGATCGGCGGCAATATCGACACCACGGCGGCGGTGGCCGCGGCGGGCGCGCTCGCCGGTGAGGACGCGCTGAAGATCGCCACGATCGTCAAGACCACGCAGAACGCGCTGATCGGGCTCGTCGCGATCGCGCTCACGGCCTGGTTCGCCTTCCATGTCGACCGCACCCCGGGCGCGGCAAGGCCGAGCCTGGGCGAATTCTGGTCCAGGTTCCCGAAGTTCGTGCTCGGCTTCATCGCCGCCTCGATCATCGGCACCCTGTATCTGCAGTCGGTCGACAAGAAGACCGGCGCCGCGCACATCGCGATCGTCAACGATCTGCGCACCTGGTTCCTGATCCTGGCCTTCGTCTCCATCGGCCTGGAGTTCTCGCTACGCGGACTGCGCGAGGCGGGCTGGCGGCCGATCGCAGTCTTCGGATCGGCCGCCGTGGTGAACCTGGCTGTCGGCCTCGGTCTCTCGGTGCTGTTGTTCCGCGACTTCAGCGTGTGATCCCGTCGCGCGGCCGTCGGTGATCGGCGGCCGCGCCGTGCAGGTCCGGCGGGGGAGCCCGGCGCTCAGACGTCCTCGGGCGGCCGCACGTCCGGCAGACCCAGCTCGACCGGTGCCGAATCCTGCTGCGGCCACCCCGGATACGGCGGCGGGGTGCCACCGAACTCCGGGCACAGGCTCTGGAAATCACAGAAGCGGCACATGGCGTTGCGGTTCGGCGGGAAGTCGCCGGTGCGGCCCGCCTCGAGGATCGCCTGCCACAGCGCGATCAGAATGCGCTCGAAGCGCTCCAGCTCCTCGCGGTCGGGGGCGTAGGTGAGCAGTACCTTGTCGGCCAGGTAGATCAGGCGCAGCTGGGCGGGCACGATGTCGCGGGTGCGCAGGATCATCAGCGCGTAGAACTTGAGCTGGAACAGCGCGCGCGCCTCGTGCAGCGGTCCGGGGGCGCGGCCGGTCTTGTAGTCGACGACCCGCAGCAGACCGTTCGGGGCGACATCGATGCGGTCGACGAACCCGCGCAGCGGGATCTCACCGGCCAGATCGACCTCCACCCGCTCCTCGAGCGCGTGCGGCTCGAACCTGGTCGGGTCCTCCAGCTCGTAGTAGCTCTCGACCAGCCGCCGCACCTCCTCGAACAGCGCCTCCGGGCCGCCGGCCGCGACCAGCTGATCGATATCGTCGCGATCGGCGCGCACCCGATCCCACGCACCGGGCACCAGCTCCGCGGCCCGCTGCGGATGACGATCGGCGGCGGGCAGCCCGAACAGGTCCTCGAGCACCGCGTGCACGACGGTGCCGCGCACGGCGGCCCGCGACGGCGGCTCCGGAATCCGGTCGACCGCCCGCAACCGGTACTTCAACGGGCACTGCTTGAAATCGGCTGCCCGCGAAGGCGACAACGCCGGACGCGACCGGCGAACCGGTTCGTCGGCGGTGTCGGCGGCGAGGGATACGGACACGGGCACTGACATACTGCGCAGGGTAACGGCAGCCACCGACACCGATCGCGACGATTCGGTGCGCGCGGCGCCCGCTGCCGAGATCGCGGCATTCCGACGACAACGGGTAGCCGGAGCCGGTCACCCCGTTCGGTGGGTGGTCACGCGGACCTGGCAGGCTGGAGGCTTCATTCGAAGAACGGAGATACATGACGGCCAGACGGACCGGTCCATTCGCCATCGGGGACCGGGTGCAGCTGACCGATGCCAAGGGGCGCCTCTACACGGTGGTGCTGGAGGAGGGGAAGGAATTCCACACCCACCGCGGCGGCATCAAGCACGACGACCTCATCGGTACCGACGAGGGCACCGTCGTGAAGTCCACCAACGGCACCCCCTACCTGGCGTTGCGCCCCCTGCTCGTCGACTACGTGCTGTCGATGCCGCGCGGCGCGGCCGTCATCTACCCCAAGGACGCCGCGCAGATCGTCCACGAGGGCGATGTGTTCCCCGGCGCCCGGGTGCTCGAGGCAGGTGCGGGCTCGGGTGCGCTGACCTGCTCGCTGCTGCGCGCGGTCGGTCCCGAGGGCGAAGTTGTCTCCTACGAGATCCGCGACGACCACGCCGAGCACGCGATTCGCAATGTCGAGACGTTCTTCGGCGAACGTCCGGCAAACTGGTCGCTGACCGTCGCCGACGTCGCCCAGTACGAGGGTGAACAGGTCGACCGCGTGGTCCTGGACATGCTCGCCCCGTGGGACGCGCTGCCCGCCGTGTCCAAGGCGCTGGTGCCCGGTGGCGTGCTGATCGTCTACGTCGCGACCGTCACCCAGCTGTCGAAGGTTGTCGAGTCGCTGCGTGAGCAGGAATGCTGGACCGAACCGCGCTCCTGGGAGTCGATGGTCCGTGGCTGGCACGTCGTCGGCCTGGCTGTGCGCCCCGAACATCGGATGCAGGGCCACACCGCGTTCCTGGTGAGCGCGCGCCGGCTCGCCGAAGGTACCGTCACCCCCAAGCCGCAGCGGCGTCCGTCGAAGGGCTGACGAGGTTTCGGCACCTCGGATCCGGGGCAGCTTTCGATGTGGGCGCGCGAGCGCCCACATCGAAAGCCGCCTCCCGGGGGGGAGCGGTGTGAATCCGGCTCATCGGCCGGGGCACAGGGAGGGAACCCCATGTCGAGAATCGAACCGACCGCCGCGAAGGACCCGTCCGCCGGGACGCTGTATCCCGGTGAGTCGCCGCGGATCTACCGCGCGCTGTTCAACGTCTTCCCGCCGTATCTGTTCGGCGGGGTACGGGTGAAACACATTGCCGCCGACTGGACTTCGGTCCGGGTCGATTACACGGTGCGCCCGTGGAACCGCAACAATCCCAACCGGGCCGCGTTCGGCGGCACCCTGTACTCGATGACCGACCCGTTCTTCGCGATCATGGCCTACGGCCAGCTCGGCCGCGGCTACCGGATCTGGAACATCACCGGGTCCATCGAGTTCCTCGTCCCGGGCCGCGGCACCGTCACCACCACCATGGGCCTGTCGCGCGAGCAGGTCGCCGAGATCCGGCAGGCCACCGAATCGGGGGCGAAGTCGATCACCGAGCACAGCGCCGAGATCGTCGACGGGCGCGGCACACTCGTGGCCCGCGCCGCCCAGCAGCTCTATGTCCGGCGGCTGCCGGACTGAGCGCCTCACACCGGAAACAGGCTGTGCTTGCGGGGATTCGGTTCCACGGACTGCTCCTTCTCCCGCAACAGGCGCAGGGCGTGCCGGATCTCCAGGCGGGTCTGGGACGGCTCGATGACGGCATCGATGTAGCCGCGTTCGGCGGCCACCCAGGGCGTGGCGACGGTGGCGTTGTAATGGTCGATCATCGCCTCACGCACGGCCGGGCGCTGGTCTTCGGGCACCTGCTGGAGTTGCTTGCGCCCGATCAGGTCGACCGCGCTCTCGGCGCCGATCACGGCGATCCGCGCGGTCGGCCACGCGAAGCTGACATCGGCGCCGATCTGCTTGCAGGCCATGAATCCATAAGCGCCCCCGTAGGATTTGCGCACCACGAGATTGATGATCGGCACCGTCGCCTCGATGATGGCGCGAAACACCCGGCCGCCGCGCACGATCACCCCGTTGCGTTCCTCCTCGATGCCGGGCAGCACGCCGGGGGTGTCGGCGACGAAGACCAACGGCAGCCCGAACGCGTCGCAGAGGCGGATGAAGTGGGTCGCTTTGTCGGAGCATTTGGCGTCGATCGCACCGCCGAGCACCAGCGGCTGATTGGCGACCACACCGACCGGCCTGCCGTCGACGCGGGTGAAGCCGGTGATCAGGTTCTGGGCTGTGCCGGAACGGATCTCGTGGAAATCGCCGTCGTCGAAGATCCGCAGCAGGATCTCGTGCATGTCGTAACCCTCCCGATCCGAGTCGGGGATGATCGAGTCGAGTTCCCGGTCGGTGACGGTGGTCTCGGGTTCCAGACCGGGATTGACGATCGGCGGCTGCTCCAGGCAGCTCGACGGCAGGAAGCTCAAATACGCTCTGGCCCAGGCGAAGGCCTCCTCCTCGGTGGAGCTCACGTGGTGGATGGTGCCGTTGCGGACCTGATTGTGCGCGCCGCCGAGCTCCTCCATGCTCACGTCCTCGCCGGTGACGGCCTTGATCACCTCGGGCCCGGTGACGAACATGTACGAGTTCTCCGTGGCGACGAGCACATCGGTGTTGACCGGCCCGTAGACCGCGCCCGCCGCGCACTTGCCGAGCATGATCGACACCTGTGGCACGAAACCCGACAGCCGCTCCTGGCGGCGACTCATCTTGGCGAACCAGGCCAGCGAGGCGACGGCGTCCTGGATCCGGGCGCCACCGGAATCGTTGATCGCGACCACCGGGCAGGCCTTGTCGAAGGCGAACCGCAGCGCGTTCTCGACCTTGCGGCCGAACATCTCGCCCGCGGTGCCGCCGTAGACGGTCTGATCGTGGGCGATCACCACGACGGGCCTGCCGTCGATCAGGCCGCGTCCGGTGACCACCCCGTCGCCGTACATGGCGTTCGGATTGCCCGGCTGCCGGGCCATCGCCCCGATCTCGAGGAAGCTCCCGGGGTCGAGCAGCGCGCGCACCCGTTCGCGGACGCTCGGGATCCCCTTGGCCGCGCGCTTGGCGACCCCGCTCGCCCCCGCGGGTTCGGCGGCTTGCGCCAGCGCCTCCCGCAGCTGCTCCAGCTTCTCTCGCGTACCCGGCATCGCGTCCAGCCCTTCGCCCACACGGTCATGTCTCGCGACACGCTAGGGACGGCCGTCACCGGGAAACGGCGACCGCGGGTTCTCTGTGCAGTTCACAGCGAGCGAAAGGCCCCGGCTGTACTCGCGGACTACCCGGGGCGCGCGCGGGCCTCAGGCGGGCGTGCAGGGGGCCTGGGCGAAGCCGAGCAGCAGGCAGCCGCTGGCGTCGGAGAGCTTCCAGGTGCCGTCGACCTGCTCCCAGGTGACCGGGAAGGCGGGCGCGGTGCCGTGCGGGGAGGTGATGGTGACATCGGCGGTCGCGGTGTTTCCGCTGGTCGCGACGTTGTCGACGGCGAAGGTAAGGGTGTAGCCGGCCAGCATGCCGTTCATCTGGTCGATGTTGGACTTGCGCGCATCGCCGTTGACGATCAGCTTCGCCTTCTCGTCGGTGGACAGCGCGGGATCGGCGAACTTGATCAACGTCGCCTTCAGGGAATCGGCCGTGGGGGCGGCGGCGTTGTCACCGGACGGAGCCGGGGTTGCCGAAATGCTGGACGGAGCGGCCGCGATACTGGTACTGCTGCTGTTGGCGTTCGTCGAGGAATCGTCGGAGCCGCCGCAACCGGTCAGTCCGACGGTGACGGCGAGTGCCGCAGCGGCGGTAGCGACGGTGACACGGATCGTGCGGGTAGGAAGGAGCATGCTCAGCAACCTTTCGGCTCGATGGGCGAGTGCACTCGCCGAGTGCCCCGGGGCGGGGTGTTAGGGGAGCCTAACACGGCCCCGGACCGGCCCATCGCCGTACAAGATGTGATCACGACGAAACCATGTCGGAAAGCGAGAACGGACCGCGCCCGGTAGCGTTGAAAGACCGGGACTGGGAGGAGCAGCATCATGAGCCCCAACGAGAATTCGGATTCGGCGGCCTGGCGAGAGCTCGAGGCGGTACGCGCCGAGGCGGCTGCTCTTCGCAGGCAACTCGCCGACTCGCCGGATCGCGCACGCGAATTGGAAGCACGGATCGATTCGCTGACCATCCGCAACGGCAAGTTGATGGACACGCTCAAGGAAGCGCGCCAGCAACTGATCGCCCTGCGGGAGGAAGTCGATCGCCTGGGCCAGCCGCCCAGCGGCTACGGCATCGTCATCCACAGCTACGACGATCAGACGGTCGACGTGTTCACCTCCGGTCGCAAGATGCGCCTCACCTGCTCGCCCAACATCGACGTCGCGACGCTCGAGTACGGCCAGACGGTCCGGCTCAACGAGGCGCTCACCGTCGTCGAAGCCGGAAAGTTCGACGCCATCGGTGAAATCGGCACGCTGCGCGAGATTCTCGACGACGGCAGGCGCGCCCTGGTGGTCGGCCACGCCGACGAGGAGCGTGTCGTCTGGTTGTCCGGGCCGCTGTCCAAGGTCGCCGAGTACGACGATCTCGACGATCCCGACTCACCGATTCGCAAACTGCGGCCGGGTGATTCGCTGCTGGTCGACACCAAGGCCGGCTTCGCGTTCGAGCGCATTCCCAAGGCCGAGGTCGAAGACCTTGTGCTGGAAGAGGTTCCCGACGTCGACTACACCGACATCGGTGGCCTGGGCCGCCAGATCGAGCAGATCCGCGACGCCGTGGAACTGCCGTTCCTGCACAAGGATCTGTTCCGCGAGTACGCGCTGCGCCCGCCCAAGGGCGTGCTGCTCTACGGTCCGCCCGGTTGCGGTAAGACGTTGATCGCCAAGGCCGTCGCCAACTCGCTGGCCAAGAAGATCGCCGAAGCCCGCGGTGAGGACGCCAAGGAGGCCAAGTCCTTCTTCCTCAACATCAAGGGCCCCGAGCTGCTCAACAAGTTCGTCGGTGAGACCGAGCGCCACATCCGGATCATCTTCCAGCGGGCGCGCGAGAAGGCCTCCGAGGGCACGCCGGTGATCGTGTTCTTCGACGAGATGGACTCGATCTTCCGCACCCGCGGTTCGGGTGTCTCCTCCGATGTGGAGACCACCGTTGTGCCGCAGCTGCTTTCGGAGATCGACGGCGTGGAGGGGCTCGAGAACGTCATCGTGATCGGCGCGTCCAACCGCGAGGACATGATCGACCCCGCGATCCTGCGGCCGGGCCGCCTGGACGTGAAGATCAAGATCGAGCGGCCGGACGCGGAATCGGCACAGGACATCTTCTCCAAGTACCTCACCGAGACGCTGCCGCTGCACGAGAGCGATCTGCGCGAGTTCGACGGCGACAAGGCCGCGTGCGTGGAGGCGATGATCGAGAAGGTCGTCGAGCGGATGTACGCCGAGAGCGACGACAACCGGTTCCTGGAGGTCACCTACGCCAACGGTGACAAGGAAGTCCTGTACTTCAAGGACTTCAACTCCGGCGCGATGATCCAGAACATCGTCGACCGGGCGAAGAAGTACGCGATCAAGTCCGTGCTCGACACCGGTAACCCGGGTCTGCGGATACAGCACCTCTTCGATTCGATCGTCGACGAGTTCGCCGAGAACGAGGACCTGCCCAACACGACCAACCCGGACGACTGGGCCAGGATCTCGGGCAAGAAGGGTGAGCGGATCGTCTACATCCGCACGCTGGTCACCGGCAAGAACGCCTCGGCAAGCAGGGCGATCGACACGGAGTCGAATACGGGTCAGTACCTGTAGAGATCGACACGGAAGGCCGCGTTCCGCCGGGACGCGGCCTTCCGTGCGTCCGGAGTTCTGTGACTTTTTTTCACGAAAACGCCACGCGACTCAGTGTGGATAGGGCACGCTTCACATGTTCGTTACACCTGATGAGGACACGTAAACGAGGAGTGTTGTCATGGCCGGTTCCGCCGCTGAATTGCTGACCGAGATCATCCTGCAGACCATCCAGAACCTGTTCAGTTCGATCAGCGCCGGCTGATCCACCAGCCGTACGACGAGGGCCGCGTCTCCCAGCCGGGAGACGCGGCCCTCGGCCGTTGCTCAGCCCTGTGCGGTGGTCACCGCGTTGAAGACCACATCGGCCACCGGGGTGCCGTCGCCGCCGCCACCGGCGACGCCGGCGTTCGCGATGGTGGTGAGCGCGTCCATGCCCTCGGTGATCCGGCCGAACGGGGTGTAGCTCGGGGGCAGCTGGGTGTCGCGGTAGACCAGGAAGAACTGGCTGCCGTTGGTGCCGGGGCCCGCGTTGGCCATGGCCACGGTGCCCGCCGGGTAGACCGCGCCGGCGAGGTTCTCGTCGCCGAACTTGTAGCCGGGGCCGCCCATGCCGGTCGCGGTGGGGTCGCCACACTGCAGCACGTAGATGCCCTGGGTGGTGAGCCGGTGACAGCGGGTGTGATCGAAGTAGCCCTCACCTGCGAGGAAGGCGAACGAGTTCACCGTGCGCGGCGCCGCGGCGGCGTCGAGCTCGATCGTGACGGTGCCGCAGGTGGTGTCGAGCGTCGCGGTGTAGGCCGCGGCGGGGTCGATGGTGAGGGCGGGCTCGGTGGGCCACTGCTTGCCGTTGGGCGCGCCAGCGGCGGCCGGGGCGCAGCCGGGGACGACCGCCTGGTGGACGGGCACGGCCTGCGCGGCGGGGGCGATCGCGACCAGCGTGGCCACGACGGCGCCGAGGCCGAATGCGGCGCGCCGGGCGGTGCCGGCGATGGAACGGTCCTGCGAATGACTGCTCACCTGGACGGTGTCTCCTCGAACTGGGGTGCTGCCGGACGATGTACCGCGCATCCTGCCAGTCCCGGAGGCCGCGCGGGGAGGGACCGCGGCAACTCGCCGCTCGCGGCTAACGCGCCCGCAACCGCCACAGTGACGTCGTCTCCGCGGTGCGTGCTGCGGCCAGCGGATCGTCGCGGTCGGCGGCGCGCGGATGGCGCGGACGCGTGGTGAGGCGGCCCATGACGTGCAGTCCGGCAGCGTCGAGCAGGCGCGGGATGTGCTCGGCGGGGCGCAGTCCGAGCAGCTCGGCGAGGTCGGAGAGCACCAGCCACCCCTCGCCATGGGGCGTGAGGTGCGCGCGCAGGCCGTGCGCGAATTGGGTGAGCATGGACTGATCCTGGTCGTAGACACCACGTTCCAGGTCGGAGGTCGGCGTGCCGGGCAGCCACGGCGGATTGCAGACGACGAGATCGGCGCGCCCGTCCGGATACAGCGTGGGACCGGTGACGGTGATGCGGTCGGCGTAACCGAGGCGGGTCAGATTGCCGGTCGCGCAGCGCACCGCGCGCGGGTTGATGTCGGTGGCGGTGATCCGGGAGACGCCGCGCTGGGCGAGCAGCGCGGCGAGCACACCGGTGCCGGTGCCGAGATCGAAGGCGGTGCGCACCTCGGGATCCAGCGGCGCGTCCGCGACGAGATCGACGTATTCGCTGCGGGTGGGGGAGAAGACGCCGTAGCCGGGGTAGATCCGGGCGCCGAGCGCGGGCACCTCGACCCCCTGCTGCTGCCAGCGATACGCGCTCAGGACGCCGAGCAGCTCCGGGAAGGCGACGACCCGGCCCGCGCTCGCCGGGCCGTAGGCGGCGGTGCAGGCCGCCTGGACATCGGGCGCGCGACGCAGGTCGAGATCGTTGGCGTCGTCGAGCTGGACCAGCAGGGCGCCGAGAATGTCTGCGCGACTGCGCTTCCTGGCCCGCTCGTGGTCGTAGCGCGCGCTCAGCTCACCGACGGGCGGTGCGGTGGCCGTGCGATCGGCGCGGCGGCCCAGCGCCTGCAACAGCTGGCGGCCGTTGTGGAAATCGCCCTGCCAGAGCAGCGATTCCCCCGCCCGGATCCGGCGATAGGCCTGGTCGGCGGAGAGCCGGTCGTCGGCGATCGAGACGGCGGCCGGTGCGGGCGCGCCGTTCTCCGAATGCCAGCGTGCGGTGTGCTGAATATGGTCTTCGGTCCAGTCGATGGTGGACACGGGTATCTCCCGGTAGTCGGCGGTGCTGGTGACACGACGAGCACTTCGACGCCGGGGGCGAGAGGGAACGCCTCTTTCGCTACCGCGCCGAAATGCGCGAGCCTGCGTCGCCGAGGACCATGCCGAGCGTCACCACTGCTGCCTTTCGAGGGGAGGAACCGTCCAGTCTGCCGCATCGCCGCCCGCCGTCACCGGGCAGGGCGGTGCCGAAGCTTCGATTGGGCCCTCGAAGGTCAGTGTGGAGTCAGCTGGACGACCACGCCGCCCTGTTGCCAGGTCTGGTAGATGTCGGCCTTGGAGGGTTCGCCGCCGGAGGTGTAGCCGATGCCGTTGAACTTGGCGTTCTGCTTGTTGTCGCGGGCGATGACGGTGTAGAGGTCGAGGACGCTGTGCTCGTCGGAATACACGGTGGCGGTGCAGGTTTCGGGGGTGCTGCCGCGGGAGATACGTACTTCCGCGCCGCCCTGGAGGTTCTTCACCCACGGGCGCAGGGATGTACCGATCAGGAGGGTGCCGTCGTGGACGGTGTAGGCGACCGGGACGTCGTAGACCCTGCCGGATTTGCGGCCGGTGACGTGCAGGGTGGCCAGTCGCTTGCCGATGATGCCCGCGAGTACCGGGACCTTCAGCAGGCTGCGGACGACGGTGTCGACCTTGGCCTGGTAGGACCGGATCGGTTCGGGGCCGGTGGTTGTCGGTGTGCCGTACGGGTTTTCGGAGGGCGCGGAATCGGTCATGGTCCCAGTATCGGGCGGTGCGCCCGCGCCCGCATTCTGTGTTCTCGCCCGCCTATTACGCTGCGAGTATGACCGAGATCTGGCACAACCCCCGCTGCACGAAGAGTCGCAATGCCACCGCGCACCTGGATGCCGCCGGGGTCGAGTACACGGTGCGGCGCTACCTCGACGACCCGCCGACGGTCGACGAACTGCGTGCGGTGCTGACCCGGCTGGGCGCGCAGCCGTGGGATATCACCCGTACCGGCGAGCAGATCGCCAAGGACCTGGACATGGCGAGCTGGGGTCGCACCGACGCCGATGTCGACCGGTGGCTGGCGGCGCTGGCCGAGCATCCGAAACTCATCCAGCGACCCATCGTGCTCACCGCCGACGGCGGCGCGGTCGTGGCCCGCGACGAGGAATCCCTGCGCTCGCTCGACTGAGCCCGCGCAGTCAGTCGGCGAGCAGGTCGTCCAGGATGACGCGGGTGTCGGGGACGAAGGGCCATGCCGGATCGCGCAGGTGCGCACGCAGTTCGGCGTCGCGCCACCACCAGCCGTCCGCGATCTCGGACGGCTGGTGGCGGATCGGGCCGTCGTAGCGGACCTCGTAGCCGAACAGGTGGCAGCGCAGCGGTTTTCCCGCCCAGACGCCGTCCCACGCCGCGGTGGCGCGCAAGGTCGGTGCGGTGCCCGCGGGCAGTGTGATGCCGAGTTCCTCGTGCAGTTCGCGGGCCGCGGTGTCGGCGGGGTCCTCGCCCGCGTCGACGACCCCGCCCGCCAGGCAGTCGTGCAGGCCGGCGAAGACGAGTTTGCTGTCGGTGCGCCGATGCACGTAGATCCGGCTGCCGTCCCCGGACCGCACCAGCACCCCGGCGCTGCCGTGCCAGAGGCCCTCGCGATAGACGGTGCCCCGATCTGCCTCGCCGATCACCTGGCCTGCGGCGTCGTAGACGGCGAGCAGTTCCGACTCCGGGTTCACAGACACCGCCCGAGGGTAACCCCGGCTCACCGGGGCTGTCGCTGTGGCTTCACCCCCGGACGCGGTGCGGCGGCTCGGGCTCGCGCGCCCGACTTCGCCGCCACGGTTGCCGCCTCGGCATCGAGCTTGCGCCGGATCAGATACTGCTGGCCGCACGTCCACGCCGCATTGGTGGCGAAGTAGACGAGCACCGCGACCGGCAGGATCGCGCCGCTGACCAGCGCGCCCGCCGGAAACACCCACAGTGACAACCGACGCAGCAGCGCAGCGGTTCCGTCCTGCGCGGGCGGGGTCAGCCGGGCGGTGAGATGCGTGGCGAGCGCGGTGATCAGCACCAGCGGGATGGCCGGCGCCGCCACGGAGACGAACAGATCACCGGCCCCGGTCATGGTCGCCGACAGCGGTGCGCCGAACACTCGGGCGTCGAGGAAATCCTGGACCTCGGAGATCCCGAGCAGATAGTTCGGCGTCGTGCTGTTGGCCTCGACCGACATCGGCGTCCCGGTCGAGGCGAACGGGCCGACCGCGAAGGCGCCGGTCCGGTCGAACGACCGCAGCACGTGGAACAGGCCGAGGAACACCAAGCCCTGCACGATCATCGGGACCAGCCCGCCGAAGAGCCGGACACCGTGTTCGCGGTGCAGCGCCCTGATCTCCTCGGCTTGCTTGCGCTGATCGTCGGGATGCTTCTTACGGATCTTGTCCATCCGGGGTTGCAGGGAACGCAGGACCGCCTGGGAACGGGCCTGGCGCACTGCGGGAACGACCAGCAGGGCGCGGACCGTGATCACGAGCGCGGCGACGGCGAGGAGCCAGCCGAGCCCGTCGGCGGGTCCGAAGGGGAGGGCGAAGAGCCGGTGCCAGCACCACAGGGCGGCGGACACCGGAAAGTACACGACATCGAGCATGACGGAACGACCTGTCCGGAGGGCGTGCGTGAACGCACGAGAAGGGGAGTGGGATCACGGAATCCGACAGGCGGCGCGGACAGCGCTGCGCCCGTCAGCGGTGATCGATCCCCGGTGCTCGTGGCCGCGGCCTGCCCGCGGTATCCGGATTGCTCTGTGGCAGAAAGGAACCACGCAACCGGCGCTGCGCCGATCCCGGTGGACCGGCGACGGCGACGCGCACCGGAAGCTGCCGGTGGCCGGTGATCGCGACCAGCGCGCACACCATGGCCGCGGCGACCGCGCCGAAGGCGAGCATGCGCGCGGTGTCGTGACCGGGCGTGGACAGGAGCACGAAGGCAGGCAGCACGCACGCGAGAACCGCGTACGCCAAGATCACTGCCCGTGCCTGCATGTCGTCGAGCATACCGGTCGGCGGCGGGTGCCTCAGAGCTGTTCGAGCGGGTAGGGCGGCACGCCGGTACCGGTGATCCGCAGATTTCCCCACGGGTCGCGCTCGGTGAGCCGGGCGGGGGTGGGGGTCTGGCCCGGCAGCGCGAGCAGGGCGGTCACCCGGGTCGGCTCCGGGAGTGCGCCGTCGACCGGGTCGAGGCGTCCGTACCAGTGGTAGCGGCCGTCGATCGGATCGGCGTGCCCGGCGAGTGTCGCGATGACCGGATACTCCGCACCGGGCAGGTCGAGCAGGGCCGGGCCCTGATAGTCGTGGGCGGGGTGCCGGTCGGCGGCGACGGTGATGTCGAAGTGGTGCGGTTTCGGTCCGCCGAGGCGACGCGGGCGCCTGTCGGTGCGGTGCAGTGCGAGCCTGCGGTGGTACTCGTGCTGGGTGCTCGCCCTGACCTCGATGCGGGTGCCGGAGTGCCTGCGCAGCGCGCTGATCCAGGCGGTGATGTGGTCGATCTGGGTCTGCTGCCGGGAATGCCGAAGCGGGGCAAGGGGATCGGGACCGCCGAGGAGGAACAGGTTGGGAAAGCCGTGGACGGCGATGCCGCGGAAGGTGATCGGTCCGTCCGCCCACGCGGCGTCCAGGGTGCGGCCGTCGCGACCGGTGACGGGGAGTGGCCGGGCCGGGCGGCCGCGTCCGGTGGGGAGCGACGCGTCGACCGTGTCCGCGGTCAGGACGACGATATCGGCGGTGGCCTGCTCGCCACCGGAGAGCTGGATCAGCCACCGATCGGCCTGCTCGTCGAAATCGAGACCGAGGACATCGATCCGGTGCCGTGGTGGCGGCGGGTCGGTGCGCCCTCGTGCCCATGGCCGTATCGGTGGCGGCGCCGCGGCGGGTTGGTAGACGACGACGTCGACGACCCGCACCGCCCGCAAGGCACGCGTGAGCGGCGCGGCCTCGGCACCGATGATCGCGACGGTCACAGCAGACCCACCGCCCGCCACCACCGGCGCCCGACCGGCCCCAGCAGACCGTGCTCCTCGAGGAACGCGGCGAGATCGGCCGCCCCGATGGCCCTGGCCTCCCTGGCGACAGGATTGCGCAACGCGATGCCGTGCGCCCGTCGGCCGTCGAGTCCGGCACGCTCGTACATGTGCCGATTGAGGACCAGCGACACGAACAGCGGTCCGGCGACCGCCACACACAGCCGGGCGTACACCCGCTCGCCACGCGACATCGTCGGTACCCGGCGCGTCAGCGCGTCCCTGGCGAAACCGATGTGCCGCGCCTCCTCGGTGACGTGGATGCGCATGGTGCGCGCCACGATCGGCTGCAGATCCGGATCGTCGAGCACCCGGCGTTGCAGCGCGTCGAAGATCTCCTCGCCCACCAGCGCGGCCACCCAGACCATGCTGCCGCGCAGGAGGGCGGGCAGCGCGGTGATCGCCGGCCGCACCGGCGGACGCGGCCAGTACGGCCGCGCTTCGTTGCGTTCGATGAGCTTGCCGAACATCATCATGTGCCTGCACTCGTCGGCCATCTCGGTGAGCGTGTAGTGCGAGGTCGCCGAGGTGGGGTCGCCGGCGAGCAGCTCGCGCAGCAGCAGACGCTCGAGCAGGTTCTCGAACCAGATGCCGACCGAGAGCATGTTGGCCAGCTCCTGCCGGGACAGCTCGCGCCGTTCCGCGGCCGACATCGCGTCCCACAGCTCGGTGCCGCAGAGCGAGACGACGCGGGCGGGCAGGAACAGCTTGTCCGGGTCGAGCGGCTCGGCCCAGTCGATGTCGACCACCGGATCGTAGGATTTTCGCACCGACCCGATCAGCAGGCGCTGGGCGAAGGAATCGCGCGGGGAGGTAGCGTTGCGCATCGCGGGCTCACTCTCGGCAGCAGTGCCGCACTAACTGTTACAGGCCGTATCACCAAGGTTAGTGGAACGTCATGTCACGGTCAATATCGACACGCGTATCGTTGGCACTGTGACTGCACCCTTCGCCCAGGCCGAGCAGCCCGTCGGCGACGGCCGCGCCACCCGCTGGCACGGCCATAAGGCGCGCCGCCGCGCGGAGATGATCGATGCCGCGATCGAGGTGATCGAGGAACACGGGCTCGAGATCTCGGTACAGCTGATCGCCGAGCACCTCGCGCTGCCGCGGCCCGTGGTGTACCGGCACGTCGGCGGCCGCGCCGAACTCGACGCACTGGCCCGTCAGCGCATCCTGGAACTGCTGCTCGCGGAGTTGCTGCCCGCGCTGGAGCCCGACGGGACCCTCAAGGACGCGGTCCGCGGCGCCATCGGCACCTACCTCGGCTGGATCGAACGCCACCCCAATCTGCACCGCTTCCTCGGTGACGCCGCGCCTGAGGGCACCGGCACCCTGGCCGGGGCCGGACGCGAGGTGGGTGGGCAGCTGGCCGACATGTTCGCCGCGAGCCTGGCCCGTTTCGGTATCGACCCGGCGCGCGCCAGGCCGATGGCCTTCGGCATGGTCGGGCTCGTCGACGGCGTGGTCGCCAGCTGGCGGGCCGATCCGGAGCCGGTGCTCACCACCGAACAGGTGCAGGGCATTCTGACCGAATCGGTGCTGTCGCTGTTCGAGGGCAACGCCCGCAGTCTCGGTGTTCCGCTGGAACGCGATTCGCTCGTCGCCGACCTGCTCGTCGCGCCCGACGCCGCCCCGCCGCCCGCGGAGCGGCTGCGCTGACTCAGCCGGCCAGCAGCTGATAGCTGCGGTGCCACAGCCACTCCACCGGCCCGCGCTCGAACCGGCGCAGCCACAGGTGGGCGAAGGCCGTGATGAGCACGACGACCAGGACATAGATCCCGATCGTGAACGGGACGCGTGCGGATTCAGATACCCGCGCCGCCAGTCCGAAACCCCAGCCGTAGCAGAGGATTCCGGCGAGCAGGTTCTGCAGGATGTAGCAGCTGAGCGCCGTCTTGCCGACCTCGCTCAGGCGTGATCCCGCGAAGCCGACCCGCGGCCTGCGCAGGTAGAACTCCGCGACCGCCGCCAGGATGCCGAGTGCCACGAACGGCGCGAGGCCGTAGCGGGTCGACAGCACCAGATCGCCGCCGCCGAAGACGCCGATCGTGAAATCCAGCGGTGCCGCGACCGCGAAGCCGATCACCATGAGCCACCGGCGGATTCGCGTGCCTTCCGGCCGGAACACACCCGCGCGGTACAGTCGCGCGCCGACGAGGAACAGGGCCACCGACATCGGGAACACGAAGACCGCTTCCAGCCGGAACTCGAGCGCGTGGTCGAGCCGGAACAGCACCAGATCCCAGAAGGAGCCGTCCGCATAGGGATTCGGGTCGAGCGGTTCCGAGGTGGCGGGCTCCTGGGCGGGTGCGAAGGCGAGGGCGGCCGCGATCAGCGTCAGCATCGTCACGTGGATCGAGGCCGCGGTGATCAGCCAACGGCGTCGGGCCCGTTCGCTGGTCGCGAGAAGATAGGCGACGACGAGGCCGGTGACCGCGTAGCCCATCAGCACATCGAACTCGGCCACCAGCAGGAAGTTCAGCAGACCGTCGAGGAACAGCAGCGCGGCCCGCCACGGGTACTTGCCCGGCCAGCGCCGGCCCGCGCGCTGCGCCGAGGACTGCTGGATGGCCAGCCCGATGCCGAACATCACCGTCAGCAGGCCGAGGAACTTGCCCTGGGCCAGCTGCTGCAACACCCGTTCCGACCACATCCAGCCGGTCTCCGCCGCCGACCCGAGCCCGCCGACATAGCCGACGAGCCCCTCGGGATCGGTGAAGATCCAGATATTGGTGCCGAGGGTGCCCAGGATCGCGATGCCACGCAGGACATCGAGCGCGATGAGCCGGCCGGGCCGGTTCGGGACGTCGGTGGCGAGCTGCTGGACGGATTCGCTCATGGTCCGAGTATCGCCACCGGGCCTGCCGATCGGATCGCCCGCGAGGACCACCCTCAGGTCCCCCCGGAGGTGGACCTAAGGGCGCACACCGCACTCGGTCGCGGTGTGCCAGAACCTCTTCCACCAGGGTGACCGCCTCGGCAGGTCGATGCGGTCGTCGGCGTAGGCGCCGAGGTGGCGACCGCTCGGCAGCACGACGGCACGGGCGCCCAGGCCGCGGACCAGGAGCTCGACATGCTCCATCGGGTCGGCGGCGTTGACCGGGTCGTCGATGGCCGACAGCAGCCGGAAATCGCCCGCCGCGGACCGGATGCGCGACCAGTCGAAGGGGCCGTCGAAGAACTCGGCGAGGATGTCGTAGCCGACCTCGTGCGCCGACGTCGACACCGGCACCGCGCCCGCGAACGGGGTGCCCTCGTACTGCTCGAGCATGCGCAGCACGTTGACATGTGACCTGTCCTTCATTAATCGAAACGCGACGTAGCGTTTGAATTGAAATGGCAGCGAATTAGGGTGGTCGAAAGGCTGACGCGGAGGTGACATGGGTAACACCGCGGGCTCGCGGACCGGTGGACGGGTGCGCAGCGACGCGGCGCGCGCCGACGTGCTGCGGGCCAGTGCCGAGATCCTGGAGGAGCGCGGCTACGGCCGGATGACGATCGAGGGCGTCGCGGCGCGCTCCGGCGTCGCCAAGAGCACCATCTACCGCTGGTGGCGCTCGCGCGCCGAACTGGCCATGGACGCCTACGCCGAGGCGGTCGCCCGGCGGATGCCCGAACCCGACACCGGCGCGGTCGAGACCGACCTGGTCGAGTTCGTCACCGAGCTCTACCGCGTCACCGAATTCCCTGTTCGCGCGCAGGCTTTGCGCGGAATGACGGCCGAGGCCCAGCTCGATCCGGAATTCGCGCGGCACTTCCGGGAATGGGTCGGCACCCGCCGGGCCGTGGTCGCGGGCATCCTCGCGCGGGGTGTCGACCGCGGTGAGCTCGCCGCGGACATCGACCTGGATCGGGCGGCGGACCACCTGTTCGGGCTGTTCTGGTACCGGCTGCTCGTGGAACACAGTGCGGTGCGGCCTGATCAGGCCGCAGGCGACATCGCGCAGCTGCTGACCGGTCTGCGCCCGCGGGCCTGAGCCGGGGCCCACAGAGCCCGCTGGGCCGAGATGCCGGTGCGTGTCCGGCGCGTCGCCTAGGCTCGACAGCATGCAGCGCATCATCGGAATCGAGGTCGAGTACGGCATCTCGACCCCCACGGAGCCGACGGCCAACCCGATCCTCACCTCCACCCAGGCCGTGCTCGCCTACGCGGCCGCCGAAGGGGTGCCGCGGGCCAAGCGGACCCGGTGGGACTACGAGGTGGAATCCCCGCTGCGTGACGCGCGTGGTTTCGATCTGAGCCGGATGAGCGGGCCTGCCCCGGTGATCGACGCCGACGAGGTCGGCGCGGCGAACATGATCCTCACCAACGGCGCCCGGCTCTACGTCGACCATGCCCACCCGGAGTACTCCGCGCCGGAGGTCGTCGACCCGCTCGACGCGGTCATCTGGGACAAGGCGGGCGAGCGGGTGATGGAGGCCGCCGCCCGGCACGCCTCCAGCGTCCCCGGCGCGCCGCGCCTGCAGCTCTACAAGAACAACGTCGACGGCAAGGGCGCCTCCTACGGCACCCACGAGAACTACCTGATGAACCGCGACACCCCCTTCAGCCACATCATCGCGGGCCTGACGCCGTTCTTCGTCTCCCGCCAGGTGATCTGCGGGTCCGGCCGCGTCGGCATCGGCCAGTCCGGTGACCACGCCGGCTTCCAGCTGTCCCAGCGCGCCGACTACATCGAGGTCGAGGTCGGCCTGGAGACCACGCTCAAGCGCGGCATCATCAACACCCGCGACGAGCCGCACGCCGACGCCGACAAGTACCGGCGCCTGCACGTGATCATCGGCGACGCCAACCTGGCCGAGATGTCGACCTACCTCAAGGTCGGCACCACGGCGCTGGTGCTCGACCTGATCGAGGCGGGCGAGGACCTCTCGGAGTTCCAGCTGGCCCGTCCGGTCACCGCCGTGCACCAGATCAGCCACGATCCGTCGCTGCGCGCCACCGTGGCGCTGGCCGACGGCCGCGAGCTGACCGGCCTTGCGCTGCAACGGCTCTACCACGAGCGCGTCGCCAAGTTCATCGACCGCGAAGGCAACGACGACCCGCGCGTGCGCGACATCGTCGACAACTGGGCCATGGTGCTCGACCTGCTCGAGCGCGACCCGATGGAATGCGCGAACCTGCTCGACTGGCCCGCCAAGCTACGCCTGCTCGAGGGAATGCGCAGCCGTGAGGGCTTGGGCTGGGCCGCGCCGAAGCTGCACCTGATGGATCTGCAGTATTCCGATGTGCGCCTGGACAAGGGCCTCTACAACCGCCTGGTCGCGCGCGGCTCGATGAAGCGGCTCGTCAGCGAGCAGGACGTGCTCGACGCGATGACCAAGCCGCCGACCGACACCCGCGCGTACTTCCGTGGCGAGTGCCTGCGCCGGTTCGGCGCCGATATCGCCGCCGCCAGTTGGGATTCGGTGATCTTCGATCTCGGCGGTGATTCGCTGGTGCGAATCCCGACGCTCGAGCCGCGGCGCGGGACGAAAGCGCACGTCGGCAAACTGCTCGATGCCGCCCAGTCGGCGGCCGAACTCGTCGACCAGCTCACCCACTGAGGCGATTTCCGGCACGACAGGGCGACAATCCGATTGCTAATAGACCACCTTGTCGGATCCGCTCGGTAGGGTTGTGGGACGAGCACGAACATTGCTCATGATCGTCGACCGTGCTCATCCCCAAGGTCGCGGTCATGATGAGGAAAGAGGAGGTCGGCTGCCATGGCACAAGAGCAGACCAAGCGCGCCGGGGGTGGCGACGAGGACGAGGGTCCCGAGGGTGTCGACGCGGCGGGTCAGGAGCGCCGCGAAAAGCTCGCGGAGGAGACCGACGACCTGCTCGACGAGATCGATGACGTGCTCGAGGAGAACGCCGAGGACTTCGTGCGGGCATATGTGCAGAAGGGCGGCCAGTGACCTCAGGTGATCCGTTGCGCCTCCATGCGGGGCAGGCTCTCTCCTCGTTCACCGAACATCTGCGAATGCACGCTCCCGACCTGTTGCCCGGCAACAGGTTTGCTGCCTCGGACCTGACCGCGGCGAAGGATCTGGCGCCTCACGGCACCACCATCGTCGCGGTCACCTACCGGGGCGGCGTGCTGATCGCGGGCGACCGCAGGGCCACCATGGGCAACCTGCTCGCCAGCCGCGACACCGAGAAGGTGTACATCACCGACACCTTCTCGGCGGCTGGTATCGCGGGCACCGCGGGTATCGCGATCGAGATGATCCGGCTGTTCGCGGTGGAGCTCGAGTACTACGAGAAGATCGAAGGCGTGCCGCTGACCTTCGACGGTAAAGCCAACAAGCTGTCGAAGATGGTCCGCGACAACCTGCCCGCGGCCATGCAGGGCCTTGCGGTCGTCCCGATCCTGGTCGGCTACGACGACCAGGCCACCGACGCCGACCGCACCGGCCGCATCGTGTCCTACGACGTGGTCGGCGGGCGCAGCGAGGAGCGGTTCGGCTACACCGCGGTCGGGTCCGGTTCCGGTTTCGCGAAGTCGTCGCTGAAGAAGCTCTACCAGCGCGGCATCGATCAGGACCGGGCGCTGCGGATCGCGGTGGAATCGCTGTTCGACGCCGCCGACGACGACACCGCCACCGGCGGTCCCGACCTGTTGCGCGGGATCTATCCGACAGCGGTGGTGATCGACGCCGACGGTGCGGCCGAGGTCGGCGAGGATCTGCTCGCCGAGGTGGCCAGGGCCGTGATCGCCGATCGGGAAGCCGCGGAAGAAGGGGGCGCCGTCCGATGACGCTGCCGTATTACGCCTCGGCCGAGCAGATCATGCGCGACAAGACCGAGCTCGCCCGCAAGGGCATCGGTCGCGGTCGCAGCGTGGTGGTGCTGGTGTACGACAAGGGCGTGCTGTTCGTCGCCGAGAATCCCTCGGCGACGCTGCACAAGGTCAGCGAACTCTACGACCGCATCGGCTTCGCCGCGGTCGGCAAGTACAACGAGTTCGAGGCTCTGCGCCGTGGCGGCATCCTGCAGGCCGACCTCAAGGGCTACCAATACGACCGGCGCGACGTCACCGGTCGTGGGCTGGCCAACCTGTACGCCCAGAGCCTGGGCTCGATCTTCACCGATCAGCTCAAGCCCTACGAGGTGGAGCTGTGCGTCGCCGAAGTGGGCTATCCGGAGCAGCAGGCGCCGACCTCGGTGCTGTACCGGATCACCTTCGACGGGTCCATCGTCGACGAACGCGAGTACGTCGTCATGGGCGGCACCACCGAGCCGATCCTGACCGCGCTCAAGTCCGCCTACAAGCCGGGTCTGTCCCTGGACGACGCGCTGAAGGTGGCCATCGGGGCGCTGCAGGCCGGTCAGCCCGAGGCCGACAAGGACAAGCGCTCGCTCGGTGAGGCCTCCCTCGAGGTGGCCACGCTCGAGCAGGCGCGGCCGCGGCGGGCGTTCCGCAGGCTGCAGGGTCCCGCGCTGGAGCAGGCGCTGGGTACGCCGAAGGCGAAAGCCGTGAAAGAGGCGAAGCTGCCCGAGCCCGAGGAGGACGGCGCGGGGGAGTAGATCCCGCCGTCACGATCATGAACGGGCCCGCGGACGCAATGGTTCGCGGGCCCGTTCTCGTCGTGCCCGCCCGGTCGTTCGCTGTCCGAATCGTTGTGAACACGTATGCAGATGGGTTGTCCGGAGCGCCGCGCGGGCACTGGTCATGGCTGTAGTGTCGATAATGTGCAGCGACGAATCATGGGGATCGAGACCGAGTTCGGTGTGACATGCACCTTCCACGGTCACCGTCGGCTGTCCCCCGACGAGGTAGCCCGGTACCTGTTCCGCCGGGTGGTGTCCTGGGGCCGTAGCTCTAATGTCTTCCTTCGCAACGGTGCCAGGTTGTACCTCGACGTCGGATCGCATCCCGAGTACGCCACCGCAGAATGCGACAGCCTGGTGCAGCTGGTCACCCACGACCGGGCCGGTGAGCGGGTCCTGGAAGACCTGCTCATAGACGCCGAACAGCGTCTCGCCGAGGAAGGCATCGGCGGCGACATCTACCTGTTCAAGAACAACACCGACTCCGCGGGCAACTCCTACGGCTGCCACGAGAACTTCCTCGTGGTCCGCGCCGGCGAGTTCTCCCGGATCTCCGATGTGTTGCTGCCGTTCCTGGTCACCCGCCAGCTCATCTGCGGTGCCGGCAAGGTCCTGCAGACGCCGAAGGCGGCCACGTTCTGCCTGTCGCAGCGCGCCGAGCACATCTGGGAGGGTGTCTCCTCGGCGACCACCCGCTCGCGCCCGATCATCAACACCCGCGACGAGCCGCACGCCGACGCCGAGAAGTACCGGCGCCTGCACGTGATCGTCGGCGACTCGAACATGGCCGAGCCGACCACCATGCTCAAGGTGGGCACGGCGTCGCTGGTGCTGGAGATGATCGAGGCCGGTGTGTCGTTCCGCGACTTCGCCCTCGACAACCCGATCCGGGCGATCCGCGAGGTCAGCCACGATCTGACCGGTCGCCGCCCGGTGCGGCTGGCAGGCGGACGCCAGGCCAGCGCGCTCGAGATCCAGCGCGAGTACTACGCCCGCGCCGTCGAGCACCTGCGCAATCGCGACCGCGATCCGCAGGTCGACGCGGTGGTCGACCTGTGGGGCCGCACCCTCGACGCGGTCGAGGCGCAGGACTTCGCCAAGGTCGACACCGAGATCGACTGGGTGATCAAGCGCAAGCTGTTCCAGCGCTACCAGGACCGCTACAGCATGGAGCTGTCCGATCCGAAGATCGCCCAGCTGGACCTGGCCTACCACGACATCAAGCGCGGCCGCGGCGTCTTCGACCTGCTGCAGCGCAAGGGTCTGGCCAAGCGGATCACCGAGGACGAGGCCGTCGACGCGGCGGTGGAGACCCCGCCGCAGACGACGCGAGCCAAGTTGCGCGGTGACTTCATCACCGCTGCTCAGGAGGCAGGCCGCGATTTCACGGTCGACTGGGTGCATCTGAAGTTGAACGATCAAGCGCAGCGCACCGTGCTGTGCAAGGATCCGTTCCGGTCGGTCGACGAGCGCGTCGATCGGCTGATCGCCTCGATGTAGGCGTACCCCCTCAGCCGGGGGGATCGGCGACGGGACCGGCGGCGCATGGGAGCGATTGCGTAGGCGCCACCGGTCCCGTTGTCGCGTGCGGGCTCAGCCGTCGGTGACGACACTCGCGTAGGTGGCGCTCAGGCCGGCGATGAACGAGGTCAGGGCCAGCTCGAAGCTGTCGTCGTCGATCTCCTCGGCTACCGCGCGCAGCAGATGTGCCTGGTTCAGGTGCGGGTAGCGGTCGCGGTAGACCTGCACGTCGTCGGCGAATCCGCCCGCGAACGAACCGACCGTCGAGCCCATCACCAGGTAGCGGGTCGCCGCGCCGATCATGGTCGCGTAGCGTGGCGGCCAGCCGGCGCCGACCAGGCCGCCGTGCACGGCGTCGGCCGCGCGCAGGTTCTCGGCGCGGCGGCCGGGGCCCGCGGCGAGGTACGGCACGAAATTCGGGTGCGCGACCAGCGCCGACCGGTAGCTGCGCGCCCAGGCGGCCAGTGCCTCGTCCCAGCCCACGGTGTCGAACGCCGAGGTGTCGACGTGGCTCATGATGCCGGTGGCGATGTCGTCGAACAGGTCGTCTTTGTTCGGATAGTGGCCGTAGAGCGAGGCGGCCTGCACGCCGAGTTCGGCAGCGAGCTTGCGCATGGAGACCTCGGCGAGGCCGTCGCGGTCGATCAGGGTCAGCGCGGTGTCGCGGATGCGCTCGCGGCTCAACAGCGGTACGCGCGGCCGCGCCATGTGCCACTCCTGTCTGCTCGGGGTCCGGTCGGGATTCGAACGCTATCACCGATGGGCATTTCGGCACTTGATTAACCGAACGGCGTTAGGATACGGTGCCCGAGTAAACCTAACACCGTTTGGTTCAGGAGTGGTCCGATGGATCTCGCACTCACACAAGCGCACAGCGATCTGCGCGAGCTCGCCCGCACGTGGGTGGACAAGGAAGTCGTGCCGCATGCCGCGCACTGGGACCGGGAGGAATCGGTCGACCCGGCGATCGTCGGCAAGCTCGGCGCGCTGGGGTTCCTCGGAATCGGGATCGGCGAGGAGTACGGCGGTTCCGGCGGCGACGCCCTGGCCTACTGCGTGCTGCTCGAGGAGCTCGGCCGCGGGGACAGCGCGGTGCGCGGCATCGTGTCGGTCTCGCTCGGGCTGGTCGGCAAGTCGATCGCCGCGTACGGCACCGAGGAGCAGAAGCGCCGCTTCCTGCCGCCGCTGTGCGCCGGCGAGCAGCTCGGCTGCTTCGCGCTCACCGAGCCTGGCACCGGGTCCGATGCCGCGAACCTGATCACCCGCGCCACCCGCGACGGGTCGGACTGGATCATCGACGGCACGAAGATCTTCATCACCAACGGCACCTGGGCCGATATCGCGCTGGTGTTCGCCCGCACCGGGGGACCGGGACCGAAGGGCGTGACCGCGTTCCTCGTGCCGACCGATGCGCCGGGCTTCGGCCGCACCGAGATCAAGGGCAAGCTCGGTCTGCGCGGCCAGGCCACCGCCGAACTGGTCTTCGACCGGGTCCGGGTGCCGGACGCACTGCGCCTCGGCGAGGAAGGGCAGGGTTTCCGGATCGCGATGGCGGCGCTGGACAAGGGCCGCATGGGCGTCGCCGCGGGGTGCGTCGGTCTGGCGCGCGCGTGCCTCGAGGCGGCGGTGCGCTACGCGGGGGAGCGGGAGCAGTTCGGCAAGCCGATCGCCGGCTACCAGCTGGTGCAGGAACTGCTCGCCGATATCGCCGTCGAGACCGAGGCCGCGCGCCTGCTGGCCTGGCGCGCGGCCGATCTCGTCGACCGGGGCGAACCGTTCGGCACCGCGGCGTCGATGGCGAAATTGTTCGCCTCCGAGGCCGCGGTGAAGGCGGCCAACAATGCCATCCAGGTGTTCGGCGGATACGGCTACATCGACGAGTACCCCGTCGCCAAGTATCTGCGCGACGCGCGCGTGCTGACCCTCTACGAGGGCACCACCCAGATCCAGAAACTGCTCATCGGCCGCGCGCTGACCGGCGTGAACGCCATTGTCTGACACAGGAGTACGACCCATGACCCACAGAACTGCCTTCGTCACCGGGGCGGCCCGCGGAATCGGCGCGGCCACCGCGGCCCGGCTGGCGGCGGCCGGATTCGCCGTCGCCGTCGTCGATCTCGACGCCGATGCCGCCGTCCTGACCGCCAGGAAGATCAACGCGGCGGGCGGCATCGCCATCGGCGTCGGCTGCGATGTCGCCGAGGAAGCGTCGGTGGCCGACGCGGTGGCGCGCACCGTCGCCGATCTCGGCTCGCTGGACGTGCTGGTGAACAACGCGGGCGTGCTGCGCGACAACCTGCTGTTCAAGATGTCGGTGGACGACTGGGACACCGTGATGGCGGTGCACCTGCGCGGCGCCTTCCTGTGCAGCAAGGCCGCGCAGAAGCACATGGTGGAACGCGGTGGCGGCGCGATCGTCAACACCTCGAGCGTGTCGGCGCTGGGCAACCGCGGGCAGGCCAACTACGCCGCGGCCAAGGCGGGTATCCAGGGCCTGACCCGCACGCTGGCCATGGAGCTGGGCCCGTTCGGTATCCGCGTCAACGCGGTCGCGCCCGGCTTCATCGCCACCGAGATGACCGCCGCCACCGCCGCGCGGATCGGGGTGAGCGCCGAGGAACTGCAGGCCAAGACGGCCGAGATCACCCCACTGCGCCGGGTCGGCACGCCCGACGACATCGCCAATGTCGTCGCGTTCCTCGCCTCCGACGACGCCGGGTTCGTCACCGGCCAGACCGTGTACGTCGACGGCGGACGCCGTCTCTAAGAGATTTCCGGAGATCATCATGCAGCGCACAGTTTTCACCGATGAGCACGAGGCGTTCCGCAAGACGGCGCGCGCGTTCATCGAATCGCAGGTCGTTCCCGTGTACGAGCAGTGGTACGAGGCGGGCATCGTGCCGCGCGAGTTCTACCGCAGCCTGGCCGATCTGGGCGTCTTCGGCATCGAGGTGCCGGAGGAGTACGGCGGCGCCGGGATCGACTCGTTCAAGTTCCAGGCGATCCTCATGGAGGAAACCGCCCGTGCCGGTGTGTCTTTCGGTGGTTCGGGCGTCCACGTCGGGTTGTGCCTGCCCTATCTGAAGACCCTGGCGACCGACGAGCAGAAGCAGCGGTGGCTGCCGGGCTTCGTGTCCGGGGAGATCATGTTCGCCATCGCGATGACCGAGCCGGGCACCGGATCCGATCTGGCGGGCATGCGCACCACCGCGCAGCTGTCGGAGGACGGCACGCACTATGTGCTCAACGGTGCGAAGACCTTCATCACCGGTGGTGTGCACGCCGATCGGGTGATCGTCTGCGCCCGGACGGCTCCGCCCTCGGAGTCCGATCGCCGCCACGGCATTTCGCTGTTCGTGGTCGACACGAAGTCGCCGGGGTACACCGTCGGCCGCAAGCTCGACAAGCTCGGCTTGAAGGTGTCCGACACCGCCGAACTGTCCTTCACCGACGTCGTGGTGCCGGCCACCGATCTGCTCGGCGAACCGCATCAGGGTTTCAGCTACCTCGGACAGAACCTGCCGCAGGAGCGGCTGTCCATCGCGGTCGGCGCTTACTCGCAGGCCAAGTCCGCCATCCGGTTCGCCCTCGAATACACCAGGGGCCGCACCGTTTTCGGTCAGCCGGTGTCGCATTTCCAGAACACGAAGTTCGAGCTGGCCGCCTGCCGGGCCGAGGTCGACGCCGCCGAAGCCGTGGTCGACCGCGCGCTCGACGCCCTCGACCGCGGCGAACTCACCCCGGCCGACGCCGCCTCGGCGAAACTGTTCTGCACCGAGATGGCCTCGCGGGTGATCGACCGCTGCCTGCAGCTGCACGGCGGCTACGGCTACATCAACGAGTACCCGGTGGCCCGGTTGTACGCCGACAACCGGGTGAACCGCATCTACGGCGGCACCAGCGAGGTCATGAAGATGATCATCGCCAAGGACATGGGCTTGTGACCGGCCCCGCGTACCTGATCGACGGCGTCCGCACGCCGTTCGGCCGCTACGGCGGCGCGCTGGCCGCCGTGCGCCCCGACGACCTGGCCGCCCACGTGATCACCGCGCTGACGCAACGGCTTCCGGCTGTGGACTGGGCGGCCGTCGACGACGTCGTGTTCGGGTGCGCGAACCAGGCGGGCGAGGACAATCGCAATGTCGCCCGGATGGCGGCGCTGCTGGCGGGGTTGCCGGTGCAGGTGCCCGGCGTGACGGTCAACCGGCTGTGCGCGTCGGGGCTGGACGCGGTCGGTTACGCGGCCAGGGCGATCAAGTCGGGCGATGCGGATCTGGTGATCGCGGGCGGCGTCGAATCCATGACGCGGGCGCCCTATGTGCTGCCCAAAACCGGTGCACCCTGGGAGCGTGCGGCCCAGCTCGCCGACACCACGCTCGGCTGGCGGCTGGTGAACCCGCGGATGCGGGAGCGGTACGGCATCGACACGATGCCCGAGACGGCCCAGCACGTCGCCGACGACTACGGCATCGCCCGCGCCGATCAGGACGCGTTCGCGCTGCGCTCCCAGCAGCGGGCGGCGGCGGCGATCGCGCGGGGCAGGCTCGCCCGCGAGATCACCGCGGTCCCGGTGCCGCAGCGGCGGGGCGAACCCGTCGTCGTCGAGCGCGACGAGCATCCGCGCGAGACCAGCATCGAGGCGCTCGCCGGCCTGCGGGCCGTGGTGCCCGGCGGGTCGATCACCGCGGGCAACTCCTCGGGGATCAACGACGGTGCCGCCGCGGTGCTGCTGGCTTCGGAAGCCGCAGTGCGGCGCTACGGCCTGACGCCGCTGGCCGAGGTCGGCGCGGTCACGACTGCCGGTGTGCCGCCGCGCACCATGGGGATCGGCCCGATCCCTGCCGTCGAAAAGCTGCTTGCGCGAACCGGTCTGGGTATCGGCGACATCGATGTCGTCGAACTCAACGAGGCCTTCGCCGCGCAGGCGCTGGCCGTGCTGCGTGGACTCGGCCTGCCCGACGACGCCGAACACGTGAACCCGAACGGCGGCGCCATCGCCCTCGGCCACCCGCTCGGGGCCAGCGGCGCGCGCCTGGCGCTCACCGCCGCCATCGAGCTCGCCGACCGCGATGCCCGGCTTGCCGTCGCCACGCTGTGCGTCGGCGTCGGGCAGGGCCTCGCGGTCCATCTCCGACGCTGAGACCGGGTTCGACGTCGGCCGAGCTATGGCCGACGTCGACGGGGCAGGGCCGTGTACCCGCACCGAGCACGCGCCCGGTGTGGGCGAGCCCGTTCCCATCGCCGACCCGATGTGGTCTCACCACGGCGCGGCACCGCCGGTGCGCGCCGCTTCGCCGAAGAAGTCGACACTAGGAAACCCTGTGAATGCCACTCTCTCCCTGGCGAGCATCCTCGCCGAACCGGCCCGCCGCCGCCCGAACCATCTCGCGCTGATCGAGGGCGAACACCGCATCACCTTCGCCGACCTGTGGCGGCAGGCGCGCGAACAGGCGGGCGCCCTGATGGCGCGCGGGGTCCGTCCGGGTGATCGGGTGGCGCTGCTGTGCCCGAACACCGCGGACTTCCCACGTGCGTACTTCGCGATCCTCGCCGCGGGCGCGACGGTGGTGCCCGTGCATCTGCTGCTCACCGCGCCGGAGATGGAGTACGTGCTGCGCGACAGCGAGGCATCGCTGCTGGTCTGTCATCCGATGGTGGCGCAGACCGGCGCCGCGGCGGCGAGCGGCGCGGGCATCGACATCGTCGCCCCCGACGAGCTTGTCGGCGAACCGATTCCGGCGTTCGTCTCGCGCGGACCACTCGACACCGCGGTGGTCTTCTACACCAGCGGGACCACCGGCACCCCCAAGGGCGCCGAGCTCAGCCACCTCAACATGGTGATGTGCGCGACGGTGAACACCTTCGACGCCAACGAGATCCACCGCGACGACATCGCCCTGGGCGCCCTGCCGCTGTTCCATGTGTTCGGGCAGACGGTGTCGATGAATTCGCACTGGCGGGTCGGCGGCACGCTGGTGCTCATGCCGCGATTCGACGCGGCCGCGGCGGTCTCGTTGATGGCGGCGGAGAACGTCAACCTCTTCCACGGCGTCCCGACGATGTACATCGCGCTGATCGAGGCCGCGTCGAGCGCGCCCGAACTGCCCGCGCTGAAACTGTGCGTCAGCGGCGGCGCGGCGCTGCCGGTGGCCGTGCTGGAGGACTTCGAGCGGGTGTTTCACGCACCGGTACTCGAGGGCTACGGCCTGTCGGAAACCTCGCCGACCGCGGCGGTCAACCAGCCGATCTACGGCACCGAGGCGGGCACCGTCGGACACCCGGTGTGGGGTGTCGACGTGGAGATCGCCGACCCCGCGATCACCGACCGGATCGTGTTGCTGCCGGTGGGCGAGACCGGTGAGGTCGTGGTGCGCGGGCACAACGTGTTCAGCGGCTACACCGGAAGGCCGGAAGCGACCGCGGCGGCCGTCGTCGACGGGTGGTTCCGTACCGGCGATCTGGGCACACGTGACGAGACCGGCCGGGTGCGGATCGTCGACCGGATCAAGGAGATGATCCTGCGCGGCGGATTCAACGTCTATCCGACCGAGGTCGAAGCGGCGCTGATGCGGCATCCGCGGATCGCGCAGGTCGCCGTGATCGGGGTGCCCGACGAGCACTACGGTGAGGAGATCGTGGCCGTCGTCGTGCCGGACGGCGAGCTGACCGAGCGCGACGTGATCGAGTTCGGCAAGGAACAGGTCGCCAGGTACAAATACCCGCGCCGCGTCGAGTTCGTCACCGAACTCCCGCTCGGGCCCACGCACAAGGTGCTCAAGCGCGAACTGCGCCGTCGATTCGGAGGAGCAGCATGACCACGGATTTCGCCGATTTCAACGCCCTGCGCGCGGCCGCCGGGACCGAACTCGGCCCCGGCGACTGGATCACGATCGATCAGGACCGGATCGAACGGTTCGCCGAGGCCACCGGTGATCACCAGTGGATCCACGTCGACCCGGTGCGCGCCGCCGCGGGCCCGTACGGCGCGACCATCGCGCACGGCTTCCTCACCCTGTCGCTGATCGTGCCGATCACCCAGCAGGTGATGACCGTCAGCGCCGCGAGCGCCGCGATCAACTACGGCCTGGACCGGGTTCGCTTCCTGACTCCGGTGCCGGTCGGCAGCCGGATCCGCGGCCGCGTTGCGCTCACCGAGGTCACCGAGGTGCCCGGCGGCGTGCAGGTGCACCGTCGCGTCACCGTCGAACTCGAAGGCGCCGAACGGCCCGCCTGCGTGGCCGACGCCATCGCCCGCTACCTGAGCTGAGCTAGCCGACCGGCGGCACGGACGCGATAGTGTCGCCGGTCGCTAGTGGTCGTCGGCCAGGTACCGCTCGACCGTCTCCACCTTCGCGGTGAGCATGTCGGTGACGCCCGGCCGCAGATCGGCTTTGAGCACGAGGCTGCACCGCGGCGCGACCGCGAGAATCGCGTCGCAGGCCGCCTTCACCACGGCCATCACCTCGTCCCAGTCACCCTCGATCGTGGTGAACATCGCATCGGTGCGGTTCGGCAGCCCCGAGGCCCGCACCACGCGCACCGCCGCCGCCACGGCTTCCCCGACCGAGCCGTCGGCCTTGGCCGCGCCACTGGGCGCCACGGAGAACGCGACAAGCATAGTGATCCTTTCGCTACGGGTACCCGGATCATCATGCCGCCCCGCCGGGCCCGCAACCGTGCGCCGACGCGCCGTGACCGCAGCGCGACCATTACCCTCTATCGCGTGGCGATATCCAAGGTCGAGCGGCTGATGAATCTGGTCATCGCGCTGCTGTCGACCCGGCAGTTCCTGAGCGCGGAGCGCATTCGCGCCAGCGTGGCCGGTTACGAGGACTCCGCGACCGACGAGGCGTTCAGCCGGATGTTCGAGCGCGACAAGAACGAACTGCGCGATCTGGGCATTCCGCTGGAAGTCGGTCCGGTGGGGCGGTTCTCGACACTCGAGGGATACCGGATCAACCGGGACGCCTACGAACTGCCCGACATCGACCTGTCCAGCGAGGAAGCGGCCGCCGTCGCCGTCGCCGTGCAGATGTGGGCGTCGCCGGAACTCGCGAGCGCCGCCGAGGGCGCGCTGCTGAAGCTGCGTGCGGCGGGCGTCACCGTCGAAACCGAGAACGTCGGGGTGTCGGTGCCCGCGGTCCCCGCCCGCACCCGCGGCTCGGAACCGGTGCTGCGCGAGCTGCTCGCCGCGATCGACGCCGGGCAGGCGGTGCGCTTCGGGCACCACAGCGCGGTCACCGACCCGTTCGTCACCCGGGACGTCGAGCCGTGGGGTGTGGTCACCCGGCACGGGCGCTGGTACCTGGTCGGGCACGACCGGGAGCGTGACGCCGTGCGGACCTTCCGGCTCTCCCGCATCGGCGGCGAGGTCACCCCGTACGGTCCGCACAACGCGGTCCGCAAACCCGAGGACGCCGACCTGCGCGCCATCGTCGACCGGGTCACCGGTGACGCGCCCGTCACCGGATCGGCCACCGTGTGGGTCGCCAAGGGCCGCGGCCGCGAGCTGCGCCGCATCGGCACCGAGGTCGGCACCAGGGAACTCGGCGGCCGCGACGGTTCGGTCGTGGAAGTGCCGGTCCGCTCGCGCGACTGGGTGGCCCGGCTGATCACCGGCCTCGGCCCCGATGTGCTCGTGCTGGATCCGCCGGAACTGCGCGCCGACGTGATGAACCGGCTACGGTCGGTACTCGACCACACGGAGGTGGCGTCGTGAGTTCACGTCTGTCCCTACGCCTTTCGCGCCTGCTGAACATGGTGCCGTACCTGCTCGCGCACCCGGGCATCAGCGCGGCCGAGGCCGCCGCCGAGCTGGGCGTGACCACCAAGCAGCTGATGAGCGACCTCAATCAGCTGTGGATGTGCGGGCTGCCCGGCTACGGGCCCGGTGACCTGATCGACCTGTCGTTCTCCGAGGAGAGCATCGAGGTCACCTTCTCCGCGGGCATCGAAAGGCCACTACAACTGACCTCGACCGAGGCGACCGCGCTGCTGGTGGCCTTGCGCTCGATCGTGGAGATGCCGGGCATGGTCGACCCGACCGCCGCGCACGCCGCGATCGCCAAGATCGAATCGGCCATCGCCAGCAGCGATGCCGTCGTCACCGGTAAGCCGGTCGACGTGCCCGTCGAGCAGCCGGTCGTCGCCACCGTGCGCGCCGCGCTCGCCGACACCCGCGCCGTGCGCCTGGTCTACTACTCGGCCAGCCGCGACGAGGTCTCGGAACGGATCGTCGACCCCATCCGGGTGGTGCTGGTCGACAACAACAGCTACCTGCAGGCCTGGTGCAGGCAGGCCGAGGGTGTGCGGCTGTTCCGGTTCGACCGGATCGAGGACGCCACCGAACTCGACGAACCCGCCCGCCCGCCCAGTCACGCCGCCGCCGACGCGGCCGCCCTCGACCTGTTCCAGGACGATCCCGACGTGCCGCTGGCCCGGCTGCGGATCCGCGCCGACTACGCCTGGGTGCTCGACCAATACCCGATGCACCGCATCCAGTCCAGGCCCGACGGCAGCATCGAGGCGGGCATGCGGTTCGCGACCGCGGACTGGATGGCGCGACTGCTGCTCGGTTTCGGCACGGGCGTGAGCGTGCTGGGACCACCGGAGCTGGTGACGGCGGTGCGTGACCGGGCCGAGGCGGCGCTGGCCGCGTACGCGGCCGCCGGACTGCCGGGGGAGACCGAACCCGCGTGAACCAGCGAGTACTGGTCCTCGGCGCGGGCAGCATCGGGGTCTTCATCGGCGGTCATCTGGCCGCGGCGGGCATGGAAGTGATCTTCGTCGGCCGTCAGCGCGTCCTCGACGACATCGCCGAGCACGGTCTGCAGCTGACCGACCTCGACGGCGGCGTCACCGATGTCCCGCCCGACCGTTTCGGGCTCGCCCTGGAACCGGACGAACCGGAACTGGCCGACCTCGTCCTGGTCACGGTCAAATCCGCCGCCACCGCGGCCGTCACCAGGACCGTCGCGGGCAGGCTGCGCCCCGGCACCCCGGTGGTGAGCCTGCAGAACGGCATCGGCAACGACACCCTGATCCGGGAGATCCTGCCCACCAGCATCGTGCTGGCGGGCATGGTGATGTTCAACGTCGTGCACAGCGGCCACGGCCGTTTCCACCGGGCCAGCGACGGCGTCGTGGCGATCCAGGACGACCCGGTCGTCGACCGGTTCGCCGAGCGCTTCCGGGCCGCCGGCCTGCCGTTGCGCCGCCATCGCGACCTGCGGCCGGTGCAGTGGGCCAAGCTGCTGCTCAACCTGAACAACCCGATCAACGCGCTCTCGGGACGTCCGCTGCGCGAAGAACTCGCCGAGCGCGACTACCGGCGCTGCCTCGCACTCACCCAGGCCGAGGCACTCGCAGTGATGAACACTGCGCGAATTCGGCCCGCTCAGCTGACGCCGGTACCGCCCGAGCTGATGGTGCATCTGCTGCGCGTGCCCGACTCGATCTTCCGCCGGGTGTTCGGCCGGGTACTGGCCATCGACCCGCTCGCCCGCTCGTCCATGGCCGACGACCTCGCCCTGGGCAGGCGCACGGAAATCGCGTGGTTGTGCGGTGAAATCGTGCGGCTCGGTGAGATGGTCGGGCGCCCGACGCCGGTCAACCGCAGGCTCACCGAGCTGATCAGGAACGCCGAATCCGGGGACACCCGACGCTTCAGCGGAAGCCGGTTGTTCGCGGAGCTGACCGGGGCGGCGGCCGCCGTCGAGGGTTGAACGAGTGGCGAACACCGCTGCGGGTGACCGGTCACCACCGTCACGGTGCAGGTAGCATCGGTAATCACCACAGTCTTTGGAGGTATCTGATAATGGGCACGTTCAGCTGGACGCACCTGCTGATCATCGCGTTGCTGTTCGTCCTGCTCTTCGGCGCGAAGCGGCTGCCGGACGCGGCGCGCGGTCTCGGCCGGTCGCTGCGGATCTTCAAGAGCGAGGTCGGGCAGATGCAGTCGGAGTCGGCCACGCCGGCGAATCCGGCCGCCACTCCCGCGCCGCCGCAGCAGCTGCCCGCGTCCGCACCGCAGACGCAGGCACCGATCGCGGATCCGCAGCAGAGCCACAAGTCGCTCTGACCTCGGTATTCTCCCCGGGGTGGCGTCGACTGCTCCGGGGTTGAGTGCTGTTTCGCCGAGCATCCGCCGAAGTCGAGGGTTAGAGGCCACCACCCACCATGCGCATTCCGTTCGATCCACGGCGCAGCAAGCGCAGGACGAATCCCGACGGCACCATGTCGTTGGTCGAGCACCTGCAGGAACTGCGCACCCGGCTGTTGCTGGCGCTGGCCGCGATCGCGGTCACCACGCTGATCGGCTTCTTCTGGTACGCGCATTCCCTCTTCGGCATCGAGAGCCTGGGCGAGATCCTGCGCGGGCCCTACTGTTCGCTACCGGAATCGGCGCGCGCGAGCCTGAGCCCCGACGGCGCCTGCCGCCTGCTGGCGACCGCGCCGTTCGAGCAGTTCATGTTGCGCTTGAAGGTCGGCTTCACCGCGGGCGTTGTCATGGCGGCGCCGTTCTGGCTGTACCAGCTGTGGGCGTTCATCACCCCCGGCCTGTACGCGAAGGAACGCAAGTACGCGGTCGGATTCGTGGTCTCGGGCACGGTGCTGTTCGTGACGGGCGCCGTGCTGGCCTACCTCGTCGTCTCGCATGCGTTGTCGTTCCTGTTGACCATCGGTGACAACGTCCAGATCACCGCGCTCAGCGGTACCCAGTACTTCGGCTTCATCATCCAGCTGCTGATCATCTTCGGCGTCAGCTTCGAGACGCCACTGGTGATCATCGGGCTGAACCTGGTCGGCGTGCTGCCCTACGTCAAGCTCAAGGCGTGGCGGCGCGGCATCATCTTCGGCCTGTTCGTCTTCGCCGCGATCGTGACACCGCAGGACCCGTTCTCGATGCTGGCGCTGGCCATCGCGCTGACGGTCCTGTTCGAGCTGGCGGTGCAGTTCGCCCGCTTCAACGACGCCCGCCGCGCCCGCCGCGCGGCGAACGAGGGCTGGGGCGCGCTCTCGGACGAGGAAGCCTCGCCGCTGGACACCCCGGAACCCGTTCGGCCCGCCGACCCGGTCGCCGACCCGGAGAAAACCACCCGTCCGGTGTCGGACTACTCCGATACGCTCTGACGGGTGACCGATTCTCCCGCGCGGGCCAACGAGTTGGCGCAGTTCGCCAGCGAAATCTCTTTCGAACTGGACCCGTTCCAGCGGACCGCCTGCGCGGCGCTGGAAGACGGGCACAGCGTGCTCGTCTGCGCCCCGACCGGCGCGGGCAAGACGATCGTCGGTGAATTCGCGGTCCACATGGCGCTGGCCTCGGGCGGCAAATGCTTCTACACCACGCCGATCAAGGCGCTGTCGAACCAGAAGTTCGCCGACCTGACCGCACGCTACGGCCGCGACAGGGTCGGCCTGCTCACCGGCGACCAGTCGATCAACCCCGACGCACCGGTGGTCGTGATGACCACCGAGGTGCTGCGCAACATGCTCTACGCGTCCTCGGATTCGCTGCGCGGACTGTCCTACGTGGTGATGGACGAGGTGCACTACCTGGCCGACCGGTTCCGCGGCGCGGTGTGGGAGGAAGTCATCCTGCATCTGTCGCCGGACGTGCGGCTGGTGAGCCTGTCGGCGACGGTGTCCAACGCCGAGGAGTTCGGCGCGTGGATGGAGACCGTGCGCGGCGACACCGCGGTGGTGGTCGACGAGACCAGGCCGGTGCCGCTGTGGCAGCACGTGATGGTCGGCCGGCGGATGTTCGACCTGTTCGACACGAAATCCAGCGACCAGAAGGTACTGGTCGACGAAGACCTCGTGCGGTTCATCCGCCAGCGCGAAGCCGCCGACCGGATGCAGGGCTACGGCGGCCCGCGCGGTCGTGGCGCGCGCGGCAATTTCCGGCCGCTGCCGCGTCCGGAGGTGCTGGCCCGTCTCGACGAGGAAGGCCTGCTGCCCGCGATCACGTTCATCTTCAGCCGCGCGGGCTGCGACGGGGCGCTCGCGCAGTGCCTGCGGGCGCGGCTGGACCTGAGCAGGCCGGGCGAGGCCGAACAGATCGACGAGATCATCGAGAAGCACACCGGTGACCTGCCCAAGGGCGATCTGGAAGTGCTCGGCTACTGGGAGTGGCGCGAGGCGCTGCAGCGCGGTCTGGCCGCCCACCACGCGGGCATGCTGCCCGCATTCCGGCACACCGTCGAGGAATTGTTCGTCAAGGGCCTGGTGCGCGCGGTGTTCGCCACCGAGACCCTGGCGCTGGGCATCAACATGCCGGCGCGGACCGTCGTGCTCGAGCGCCTGGTGAAGTTCAACGGTGAATCCCACGCCGAGCTGACCCCGGGCGAGTACACGCAGCTCACCGGGCGCGCGGGCAGGCGCGGCATCGACATCGAGGGTCACGCGGTGGTGCTGTGGCAGCCCGAGGTCGACACCAGCGCGGTCGCCGGCCTGGCCTCCACCCGCACCTACCCGCTGCGCAGTTCGTTCCGGCCCGGCTACAACATGTCGATCAACCTGATCGACCGGATGGGCGCGCAGGAGGCGCGAGCACTGCTGGAGAGGTCCTTCGCCCAGTTCCAGGCCGACCGCTCGGTGGTCGGGCTGGTGCGTGGCATCGAACGCAATCAGGGCGCGATGCGCAAGCTGGAGAGTCAGCTCGGCGGCGTCGACGGCGGATTCATGGAATACCTGTCGTTGCGCGAGCGGATCAAACAGCGCGAGCGCGAGATCCAGCAGCAGGGCAGGGCCGACCGGCGCGGCGCCGCGGTGAAGGCGCTGATCGAACTGCGCCGCGGTGACGTGGTCGCGATCCCGTCGGGCAGGCGCGCCGGCCTCGCGGTGATCCTGGAACCCGATCAGACCCCCGGTGACCCGCGTCCGCTGGTGCTCACCGAAGACCACTGGGCGGGCCGGGTCTCGGCCGCGGACTTCCCCGTTCCCGCCGAGGCGCTGGGCCACATGCGGTTGCCGCGGCGCGTCGACCACCGGACCGCCCGCATCCGCCGCGACCTCGCCTCGGCGCTGCGCAGCACCGGCATCTCCGCGCCGGGCAGGCGCAGGCGCAACGACCACACCCGCGCCGGCGAGGACCGCGAACTGTCGACCCTGCGCCGCAGCCTGCGCTCGCACCCGGCGCACACCCGGCCCGATCGGGAACAGCTCAGCCGCACCGGCGAGCGCTACGCCCGGCTCGCGCGCGAGACCGAGACGATGCGCCAGAAGGTTGCCGCGACGACGAATTCGCTGGCGCGCACCTTCGACCGGATCGTCGGGCTGCTCGAGGAACGCGGGTTCGTCGAGCATGGTGAAGTGACCGCCGACGGCAGGCGCCTGGCCCGGATCTACGCCGAGAGCGACCTGGTCGTCGCCGAGGTGCTGCGGCAGGGGCTGTGGCGCGGACTCGGCCCGGCGGAGCTCGCCGCGGTGGTGTCCACGCTGGTCTACGAGTCGCGCCAGGAAGGCGGCTTCCTGACCGCGTCCGGCCCCACCGAACCGATCCGCAGGGCCGTCGGGGCCACCATCGAGGTGTGGACGCAGCTGCGTGCCGACGAGGCACGGCACAAGCTGCCGCCGACCCGCGAACCCGACCTCGGCTTCGTCACCGGGGTCTACAAGTGGGCCCGTGGCGACGCATTGGCCGAGGCGTTGCTGGCCAGCGGTGATCAGGGCACGCCGCTGTCGGCCGGTGATTTCGTGCGCTGGTGCAGGCAGGTCATCGACTTGCTCGACCAGATCCACAACACCGCCGACGATCCCGAGATCGCGGCCACCGCGGCCAAGGCCGTGCGCGCCGTCCGGCGGGGTGTCGTCGCGGTGGACGCCGCGTAGTCGATTCGTCTGTGATTTGATTTCCTGGCGTACCGACCGTGATGGCGGAGTCGTGCGAAAGCGGCTGGCCTGGCGCGGGGGGCTACCGTATGTACAACGATGCGAGTGGAGGCGAGTGGATGAGCGGCCCGTACGGACCGAACGGCCCAGGGGAGGGAAGCAACGATCCCACCCAGCACTGGGGAGGTCAGCAAGGGGCCGGTGGCGCCGGTCCTACCCAGCACTGGGGTGGAGCGGCACAGCCACCGCAGCAGCCGCAGCAGGCCCAGCCCACCCAGCACTGGGGTGACCCGAACGCACAGCAGCAGCCGCAGCAGCAGTGGGGACAGCAGCCGCAGCAACCCGGCCAGCAGCCGCAGTGGGGGCAGCAGCCGCAGCAGGGTGGCGTGCCGCAGCAGCCGACCGGCCCACAGCAGCAGTGGGGCCAGACCCAGCCGCCGCCGCAGGACTGGAATGCCCAGGCGGGCAACGCCGGACAGCAGTGGGGCCAGCAGCCGCCCGCGCAGCAGTGGGGCCAGCAGCCGCAGCAGCAGTGGGGCCAGCAGCCCCCGTTGCAGCCGTCCTCCGGTGGCAAGGGCAAGGGCCTGGTGATCGGCCTCGTCGCGGCAGGCGTGCTGGTGCTCGCCGCCGTTGTCGCCCTGCTCCTGTTCGTGTTCTCCTCCGACGAACTCGACAATGCCGCGGTGCAGGACGGCGTCTCGCGCGTGCTGAAGGACTCCTACGGCATCGCCGACGTGACCGATGTGTCGTGCCCTTCCGGTCAGGAAGTGAAGGTCGACGCGACCTTCACGTGCGACCTGAAGGTCAGCGGTGAGGCGAAGAAGGTCACCGTCAAGATCACCAAGGACGACGGCACCTACGAGGTCGGCCGCCCGAACTAGGCTGGCGCACCCCGGGTTCCGGGCCGTCCGCGAGCACGCGGGCGGCCCGGCGTCGTCTCCGGGTCACTCGACGACGCGGTGCACCGCCGTCAGCGCGGTGACCAGGCGGGTGATCGGGCTCTCGGCGTTGTAGGTGGTCGCCAGCTCCAGCAGCCGGTCCGGGTCGGCCGGCGTCGCGGGCAGGGTGTCGGGGCCGGACAGGATCACCTCGGCATCGCGCACGACCTGGACCACCGGCGCGGCGACCTTCAGATAGTCCTGTGCCGCAACCAGTTTCGCCCGCGCGCCCTTGGCCAGGTCGGAGCCGGGGTCGTCCACGGCCGCCAGCAGCGCGTCCAGCGAGCCGAACTTCGAGATCAGCTGGGCGGCCGACTTGTCACCGATGCCCGCGACACCGGGCAGGCCGTCGGAGGCGTCACCGCGCAGGGTGGCCATATCGGCGTAGGCCGGGCCCGCGTTCTGTTCGGGCACACCGTATTTCGCGGACACCTCGGCGGGGCCGAACAGCTCGGCCTTGGCCAGCCCGCGGCCCGCGTAGAGGACCCGCACCGGCGGGGCCGGTTCGTCGCGGACCAGCTGCAGCAGGTCACGGTCACCGCTGACGACCACCACCGGGTCCGTGCGTTCCCGGCTGGCGAGTGTGCCGAGCACATCGTCGGCCTCGAGCCCCTCCGCGCCGCCGGTGCAGATGCCCGCCGCGGCGAGCACCTCCAGGATCATCTCCACCTGTGGGGTGAGCGTGTCGGGCACCTCCTCGGCGCCGGGCGCCGCGCCGCTGCTGGTGTCGAGCCGGTGCGCCTTGTAGGACGGCACCAGCGCCACCCGGAACGGTGGCCGCCAGTCCAGGTCGAGCCCGACGACGAGCCTGCTCGGCCGGTGCTTGGTGATCAGCGAGGCCACCATGTCGGTGAAACCGCGCAGCGCGTTCACCGAGCGTCCGTCGGCGCCCCTGAGCTTGTCGGGGATCGCGTAGTAGGCGCGGAACCAGAGGCTGGCGCCGTCGAGGATCAGCAGGGGTCCGCGGGAGGTCTGGTCAACGGTCACACCGGTGATTGTGCCCCGAAGACGGGTCCCGGTGCCGTGACGGCACCGTCCTGCGCCGCGACGGGACCGTGGCACGATCCGATTCCGCTCCGGTTGCCGATACTGCGACGGTCGACGCGGGGCGGGTAACGTCGCATCCTATGAGCGCGCAGACGGAGACACGGTTCGCGGCGGAGGTCTACGGCAGGCGACTGGAGCGGGCGGTCGAGGCGATGCGCGCGGCGCATCTGGACGCCCTGCTCATCACGCCGGGCCCCGACCTGCAGTATCTGATCGGTTCGAGGGCCCAGTCCTTCGAGCGGCTCACCTGCCTGGTGATCACCTCAGACGGGGCCACCCCGGCGGTCGTGATCCCGAAACTGGAACTGGCGTCGCTGGCGGAGTCGGCAGCCGGTGAACTCGGGTTGCGGGTGCTGGACTGGGTCGACGGCGTCGATCCCTACCAGCTGGTGCACTCGACGCTGCACGCCGGTTCCCGCATCGCGGTGGCCGAGGCCATGCCCGCCCTGCACCTGATCCCGCTGGCCCAGTCGACGAGCGGGCTGCCCGCCTCGGCGACACCGGTGCTGCGGCGCTCGCGGATGATCAAGGACGACGCCGAGATCGCGGCGCTGCGCCGGGCGGGCGCGGCCATCGACCGGGTGCACGCCCGGATAGGGGAGTTCCTGCGCCCGGGGCGCACCGAAGCCGAGGTAGCCGCCGACATCACCGCCGCGATCGTCGAGGAGGGCCACACCGAAGCGGCGTTCGTCATCGTCGGCAGTGGCCCGCACGGTGCCGACCCGCACCACGAGGTCTCCGATCGGACGATCCAGAAGGACGACGTGGTGGTCATCGACATCGGTGGTCCCGTCGAGCCCGGATACTTCTCCGACTCCACCCGCACGTACGTGCTCGGCTCCCCGGGCAAGCAGGTCGCCGCGCAGGTGGCCGTGCTCGAGGCCGCCCAGGCGGCCGCTGTGGCCGCTGTGCGTCCCGGGGTGACCGCGGAGTCCGTCGACGCCGCCGCGCGCACCGTGCTCGCCGACGCGGGCCTCGGCGACGCGTTCGTGCACCGCACCGGCCACGGCATCGGCCTGTCGGTGCACGAGGAGCCCTACATCGTGGCGGGCAACGACCTGGTGCTCGAGCCGGGCATGGCCTTCAGCATCGAGCCTGGTATCTACTTCCGCGGCAAGTGGGGCGCCCGCATCGAGGACATCGTGGTCGTCACCGAGGACGGCGCCGAGTCGATGAACCACCGGCCGCACGGTCTGACGGTCCTGTAAGCGGTTCGCGCGCAGGCTATTTCAGCGTGCTCGACGACAGCACCCGCCGCACCTGGATCGCGACGACGACCCGCGTCGGGTTCTCGCGCGGTACCCGGTAGCGCTCGGCATAGCGGCGCACGGCCTCGGTGACATCGGCGGCGTCGTCGAGCACCGTCGCGGGCCCTTCGAGGGTGAGCCAGCGCGCACCGTCGACCTGGCTCACCGCCGCATAGCCACCGCGTCCGGCATTGCGGGCCTTCACCGACGCGCCGTCGGTGATCACGCGGGCGATCCCGCTCTCGGGATCCCAGGTGAAGCCGACCGCGACCACGTGCGGGGTGCCGTCGGCGCGCAGGGTGGTGAGGGTGGCGAGGTGCCGCTCGGCGACGAATTCGAGGGCGGCGGGGGACAGTTGTGCGGTGGCGGTCGGCATGGGGAAACGGTAGCCGGGCCCACCGGCGGCCGGGTCCGCGGGTTTCGGCCCTCGACCTGGATCGGCGACCTCGGTCGGATCGGGCAGACTGACCCTATGGGAAAGCAGCAGAACGAGGGACCGGTGCTGGTCCTGGGCGGGCGCAGTGAGATCGGCCTCGAGGTGGCGCGCAGACTGGCCCCCGGACGTGTGGTGATCCTGGCCGCCCGCCGGTCCGACGCGCTGGACGCCGAGATCGAGCAGGTGCGCGCGGCAGGCGCGAGCGCCGTGCACACCGTGGAATTCGACGCCGACGACACCGCCACCCACGCACCGCTGCTGGACAAGCTCGCCGCCGAACACGGCGGCATCGCGACCGCGGTCCTCGCCTTCGGCGTCCTCGGTGACCAGGAGCGCGCCGAACACGACCCGGCCCACGCGGTCGCCGTCGTGCACACCGACTACGTCGCCCAGGTCAGCGTGCTGACCACTCTCGCGAACCTGATGCGCGCCAAGGGCTCAGGCCAGATCGTCGTCTTCAGCTCCATCGCGGGCGTCCGCGTGCGCCGGGCGAACTATGTCTACGGCTCGGCCAAAGCGGGCCTGGACGGCTTCGCCAGCGGCCTCGGTGACGCTCTGCACGGCACCGGCGTGCAGCTGCTGCTGGTCCGGCCGGGTTTCGTGATCGGCCGCATGACCACCGGCATGGACCCCGCACCGATGTCGAGCACGCCTGACCAGGTCGCCGAGGCCGTCGTGCGCGGCCTGCACAAGGGCGCTACCCGCGTCGCGGTACCCGGCAGGCTCGCTGTGGCGTTCTTCGTGATGCGGCTGCTGCCGCAGTTCGTCTGGCGCCGGATGCCGCGGTGACCGAGGCGGAATGGGCGGGTCGGCCGATCGTGGTGGTCGGGATCGGCGCCGACGGCTGGTCCGGGCTCGGCGAGACCGCGCGGACGGCGATCCTGGAGTGTGACGTCGTCTTCGGCTCACCGCGTCAACTGGCCTTGCTCCCGCCCGGCACTGCCGAACAGGTGCCGTGGCCGAGCCCGCTGCTGCCTGCCCTGCCGGAGTTGTTCGGGCGCAATGCCGATCGGCGTATCGGCGTGCTGGCCAGCGGCGACCCCATGTTCTACGGCATCGGCGTCACCCTGGCCCGTCGCTTCGGCGCGAGGGCGCTGCGCGTGTTCCCGCAGCCGTCCTCGGCGTCGCTGGCCTGCGGGCGACTCGGCTGGCCGCTGGCCGAGACCCCCGTGGTGAGCGTGGTTGCCCGGCCGTTGCCGACGGTCCTGCCCGAGCTGGCCGACCGCCGCCGCGTCCTCGTGCTCAGCGAGGACGAGTCCACCCCGACCCGGTTGGCACAGTTGTTGTCCGACAACGGTTTCGGCGACTCCACGCTGACCGTCCTCGAACAACTGGGCGGCCCCGCCGAACGCCTGCTCACCGGCACCGCGACGACCTGGTCGCACCCCCACGGTGACCCGCTCAACCTCGTCGCCGTCGAGTGCGTCGCCGACCAGGGCCGCCGCCGCGACACCCGCCTGCCCGGCCTGGCCGACACCGCCTTCACCGGTGACGGTCAGCTCACCAAGGCCGAGGTCCGCGCGCTGACCGTCACCGCGCTGGCGCCGGCGCCGGGGGAATTGCTGTGGGATGTCGGTGGGGGATCGGGGAGCATCGCCATCGAATGGTGCCGCACGCATCCGCTGTGCCGTGCCGTCACCTTCGAACGCCTTCCCGCCCGCCGGGAACAGATCGCCGCGAATGCCACCGCCCTCGGCGTCCCCGGAATAACGATCCGCGGCGAAGTGCGCTCGGAGTTTGCCGAGGCGGAATTTCCCGCGCCCGACGCGATATTTCTCGGCGGCGGTCTCACCCAGGACGGGATGTTCGCGCAGTGCTGGCAGCGTCTGCGCCCCGGCGGCAGGCTGGTCGCCAACGCGGTCACCGCGGAATCGGAAGCGCAGCTGCTGGACTGGTCAGCAACCTACGGTGGCGTCCTGCGAAAGTTTCAGGTCTACCGTGGCGAAGCACTCGGTGGGTTCACGGCGTGGCGGCCGCACCTGCCGGTCGCCCAGTGGATCGTCGGAAAACCCGCTGGTTAGCGGAGGACGGGCGCGTTGGTTCGATCACAGTCAGATCACGCGCAGATCACGGTGAAACCGTTCGTGCAGGGTCGTGAGGCCATGAGAGTTACGAACCGAAGGTGTAAAACGCGTGCCTCGGGGGTAGGGTCGTGGCCATTCCGGTAGAGGAGTTACATGAAATACTCGAGTTTCACCGCGCTCGCGGACACCACTACGACCGGCAGCGGCGGCACGTCGCTGGTCGGCGCGGGTTCGGCCGGCGTCGGCAGGCAGCCCTGAGGGTCCTGATCCTCGGCGGCACGGGCGAAGCCCGGGAGCTGGCCCGGATCGCATCCGACGAGCGGGGGCTCGACATCGTGTCATCCCTCGCCGGACGGGTCGCTCATCCGCGGCTGCCGGTCGGTCCGGTACGCATAGGCGGTTTCGGTGGTGTCGAGGGCCTCCGAACCTGGCTGCGTGAGAACGCGATCGACGCCGTCGTGGATGCGACCCATCCCTTCGCGGCCCAGGTCAGCGCCCATGCGGCGACCGCCGCGGACGAACTCGGCATTCCCGCGCTGCACCTGCGGCGGCCGGAATGGGTGCAGCGCCCCGGTGACCTGTGGACGCGCGTGCCCGATCTGACGTCGGCGGCCGCGGTGCTGGCCACCCACGGTGAACGCGTGCTGCTCACCATCGGCCGTCAGGGGGTCGGCGCCTTCGCCGGCTGCGCCAGGCATCGGTTCGTCATCCGCTCGATCGACGCGCCCACGGCTCCGCTGCCCCCGCGCTACGAATTGCTGCTGGCGCGTGGACCGTTCACGTTCGACGACGAACTCGTCCTGATGTCACGGCATCGGATCGATGTGCTCGTCACCAAGAACAGCGGTGGTGAGCAGACCGAGGCGAAGATCTTCGCCGCCCGCACCGCCGGGCTCCCGGTCGTGATGATCGACCGGCCGCCGCTGCCCGTGGACGCGGTGACCGTCGACGAGGTTGCCGCCGCCGTGGATTGGCTGCACGACGCCGCCTCGCACCGGGTGCGCTGAGCGCGCGGTCAGTCCAGGTTCGGCGGGGTGAAGATGTGCGGGAGCTGGTCGAACCAGTGCAGCACCGCGCGTTCGTAGGCGATGCCGAATTCGAGGGTGGCGCGCTGGTGCGGCGCGAGGGCGGTCGGGTCCTCGTCGAGGTAGCGGTCGAGGCGATCCTGATGGATGTTGCGGTTGGCGGCGATGATCCGATCGCGATGGGCCGGTTCGAGGTGCTCGCCGAAGGACAACGTCAGCAGCAGTGGCACTCGGATCGTCTCGGCGCCGGGATCGCGGGCGATCCACTCGGCGAACGCTTCGCGCCCCGTGTCGGTGATCCGGTACGGCGTGCGCTCCCTGGCGCCCCGCTCGCCCTTGGTGACCAGACCGGCCGAATCCATGGCGGACAGTTCGCGATACACCTGGCTCTGGGTGATGGTCCAGAAGTCGCCGATGCGGAGCTGGGCCTGGGTGGCCAGGTCCCAGCCCGACATCGGACCTTCGTGCAGGAACCCGAGTAGCGAGGCCGCGGTGGAGTTCAGCGGGCGGCGTCGAGTCGCGGTGTCGGTCAACGGTCAACTCCCTTCGAACTACATTCCTAAGTGGAATGTTACGCCCTGGGTGTGTCGGCAACCAAGACTGCCGGTGTTGCGGTGTGTTCGCTACTCGCCGGTGCCGTACCGGCGCGCCGTGAAGACCCTGGTGCCCTCGGCGGTGTCGAAGGCGGTGGTGGTGGACGCGCCGATGATGAGCAGCGTACGCATGTCCACCTCGTCGGGATCGAGCGCGCCGAGGGTGATCACCCGGACCGACTCGGTCGGTCCGCCGACATCGCGACCGAGCACCACCGGCGTCTCCGGCGGCCGGTGCGCGAGCAGCACATCGCGCATGGCGCCGACCTGCCAGCGCCGCTGCGAGGAGGCCGGGTTGTAGATCGCGATCGCCATGTCCGCGGCCGCGACCGCCGAAAGTCGTTGGACGACAACATCCCACGGCTTGAGCCGGTCCGAGAGCGAGATCATCGCGTAGTCGTGCCCGAGCGGCGCGCCCACGCGACTGGCGACGGCATTGGCCGCGGTCAGTCCGGGCAGCACCCGCACCGGAACGTCTTTGAACTGCGGTTCGGCCGACACCTCCAAGACCGCGGCGGCCATCGCGAAGACACCGGGATCACCCGACGACACGACCGCGACGCGCGCACCGCGCTTGGCCAGATCCAGTGCCATGGCGGCCCGTTCGGATTCGACCTTGTTGTCGCTGGCGTGCCTGCGCTGACCCGGCTGCTCGGGGACGCGGTTGATGTAGGTGGTGTAGCCGACGAGATCGGTCGCCTCGGCCAGCGCCGCGGTGACCTGCGGGGTGGTCCAGGCGGTGTCGCCGGGGCCGAGGCCGACGACGACGACTTCGCCCGGGAGACCGGTGGATTCGGCGGCCTCGTGGGGCTCGGCGTCGATGGTCGGTCGGCTTGCTTCGGCTGCGCCGGCGCCGGCGGTGTGTGCCGCGCGGCCGGATTCACCCGCCGAAACGTGGCCGTCGACGCGCTCGGCGGCGGAATGGGCGCGAATCGGTGTGGTCGGCTTCGGTCCGGGTACCAGGGTGATCGCGAAGTACGGCACGTCGGCGTCGTCGACATCGGCGGCGGCCAGGACGCGTTCGCGGGTGCTGCTCGCGCGTTCCACGTAGTAGGCGTCGGCGAGCCGTCCGGAGTCCGAGAGTGCCTGGCGCACACCGGGATAGGTGCGGCCCAGCTTCATGATGGCGGCCGCGTCGGTATTGCGCAGGCGCTCGGTCAGCTGGTCGACGGGCATGGTGCCGGGCAGCACGGTGAGCACCTGCTCGCCCTCGACGAGCGGGGTGCCCAGGGCGGCCGAGGCCGCGCTGACCGAGGTGATGCCGGGCACGATCTCGGCCTCGAACCGGTCGGCCAGCCGCCGGTGCATGTGCATGTAGGAGCTGTAGAACAGCGGGTCACCCGCGGCGAGCAGCGCGACGGTGCGCCCCGCCGCGAGGTGCGTAGCCAGGCGGGCGGCGGCCTGCTCGTAGAACTCGTCGATCGCGCCCTGGTAGCCGCCGGGATGATCGGTGGTCTCGGTGGTCACCGGGTAGACCAGGTGCTCCTCGATCTGGCCTTCCCGCAGATACGGTGCCGCGATGCCGCGCGAGATGCTGCGTCCGTGGCGCGCGCTGTGGAACGCGACGACGTCGGCTTCGGCGATGAGGCGGGCCGCCTTCACCGTCACCAGTTCGGGATCGCCGGGGCCGAGGCCGATACCCCACAGTTTGCCGGTGCTGATCTCACTCACTCCTGTTCGCTCGCAATCGCGTTGAGCGCCGACGCGGTGATCGCGCTGCCACCCCGCCTGCCGCGCACGGTGAGGAATTCGATCCCACCGAAGTCGATCAGCGCCTGCTTGGATTCGGCGGCGCCGATGAAGCCGACCGGGATCCCGATGACCGCGGCGGGCTTGGGTGCGCCTGCGTCGAGCATGTCGAGCAGGTGGAACAGCGCGGTGGGGGCGTTGCCGATGGCGACGACGGCGCCGTCGAGCTGGTCGCGCAGCAGTTCCAGCGCCGCCACCGACCTGGTGTTGCCCAGCTGCGCGGCCAGCGCGGGGACGCGCGGGTCGGCGAGGTTGCAGAGCACCGGATTGTCGGCGGGCAGCCGCTTGCGGGTGACACCGGAGGCCACCATGTTGGCGTCGCAGAGGATCGGCTTGCCCGCGTGCAGGGCGGCGCGTGCCGCGGCGACCACGCCGGGGGAGTAGGCGATGTCGCCCGCCAGGTCGACCTGTCCGCAGCCGTGGATCATCCGGACCGCCACCCGCTCGATGTCGGCGGGGAAACCGGCCAGGTCGGCTTCGGCGCGAATCGTCGCGAACGAGCGCCGATAGATCTCGGCCCCGTCGGTGAGGTAGCTGGCACGCACGTCGGACATGCGGTCAACCCTAGAACCTGGGCCGGACGTGGTGTTCGTCGCGGGTCGCTCAGGTGCGTGGTCGCTCGAGGATGCGCGACATCACCAGGGAGCTGCGGGTGCGGCCGACCCGCGCGTTCTCCCTGATCCGTTCGACCGTCACCTCGATCTCGGCCATGTCGGTGGCCATCACGTGCACCAGCGCGTCGGCCTCGCCCGCGATGGTCCAGACACCGACGACCTGCGGAATCGGTTCCAGCGTTCGGCGCAGTTCGGCGGGGGAGATGTTGTCGCGGTAGTAGACCTCCACGTACGCCTCGGTCTTCCAGCCCAGCGCCGCCGGATTGACCTGCGCGGTGAAGCCGGTGATCTGCCCGCTGGCGACCATCTTGTCGACCCGCCGCTTCACCGCGGGCGCCGAGAGCCCGACCACCGAGCCGATCTCCTGGAACGAGGCACGCGCGTGGGTGAGCAGCACTGCCAGGATGCGCCGATCGATATCGTCCATGTCACTCTTCCCTCGCTCAGACGCAATGATTCCTCATTCTGGCATCGGAATGCGCAACAAATCGGTGTTCCCTGTGCAATGCGACGACATTTACCTTCGTAGGAATACTCGAACCGCGCAGCCACCGGGAGTCTTGATGACCGCCGCAGCCCCCCTTCGCGCCACAGCGCCCGCGCGGGTCGCCACCTCGCGCCGCTATGTCTTGTGCAGGCCCGACCACTTCGAGGTCGCCTATGCGATCAATCCGTGGATGGACCCCGCCACCCCGGTCGACCGGCCGCGTGCCCTGGCCCAGTGGGAGATCCTGCGCGCCGTGCTCGAGGATCACGGCCATTCGGTGGAGACGGTGCCCTGCGAACCCGGCCTGCCCGACATGGTGTTCGCCGCCAACAGCGGAATCGTGATCGGCGGGCACGCGCTGTCGGCGCGCTTCGCCCACCCCGAACGCGCCGCGGAGGGCCCCGCGTTCCACCGCTGGTTCGCGGCCAGAGAACTGCGCTCCCTCGCGCCGGCGAGCGAAACCAACGAGGGCGAGGGCGATTTCGCCTTCGCCGGGCACCGGATCCTGGCCGGTGTCGGCTTCCGCTGCTCGTTATCCGCGCACGCCGAGGTCGAACGGTACTTCGATCTGCCGGTGGTCTCCCTCGAACTCGTCGACCCCCGCTTCTATCACCTCGACACCGCGCTGATGGTTCTCGACGACACCACCATCGCCTACTACCCGGCCGCGTTCAGCCCCGCCGCCCGCGACGTCCTGACCACCCTCTACCCGGACGCGATTCTCGCCGACGAGAACGACGCCCTCTCCTTCGGACTCAACGGCGTCAGCGACGGCCACCACGTATTCCTCGACCCGGGCGCGACCAACCTCATCGCGGCACTACGGGCCCGCGGGTTCGCGCCGATCCCGGTGGACATGTCCGAACTCCGCAAGGGCGGCGGCGGCGTGAAGTGCTGCGTGCTGGAGTTACACACCCGCCGTGACACGCCGCCGCCCCACTCACCCGCGTAGTCCGTCGGTCCTCACTCGAACTCGGTGCCGCCGTCGCGGAGCAGGTACGCGTCGGAGACGATCTTGCCGATCGACCGCCCGCCGAGCACCGGCGACTGCCGCTCGGTAGCCGGGCGGACCACCAGGCCCTCCCGGATGTTCGCGCCCGCACCGCTGACCGTCTCGGTCCCCTCGGCCAGCGTAAGCAGCAGGTTCGCATCGTAGGGGCCCTCGTAGAGGACCGGCACCCGCGGCACGGTGATGCCGAGTTCGCCGAGCAGCGTGCCGATCTCGTGGTGGTCGAGCCAGCGCACCGGCTCGCCGGCGCGGTCCACCGCGATGTCGAACAGGCCGAAGCCCAGTGACTCGTCGTGCGCGGCCGAGGCGCCGTAGTGCAGGTCCTGCACGCCCGCGCCGTAGACCTCACCGAACAGCCCGACCCGATCGGTGTCGAGCTCGGCGGCGATCTTCCTGGCGGCCTCGTCGAGTTCGTGGGCGCGGATCGCCCGCCAGTACAGGTTGCCCTCGGACGCGGTCAGCGACAGCGACTTCCCGCCGACGCCCTTGGAGGACACCAGGATCCGGTCGTCGGCGCGGACGTGGGTGAGCAGGCAGGCGGTGCCGTGGATCTTCTCCGTGGCCACCACCGGCTCCCCGGCGGTGAAGATATCCGGAAAGCGTTTGATGTTCTCGACGTCGATCCACCGCAGCAGGTCCGGGGCGGGCTCGACCTGCCCGGCCATCGACACCGGAATGGGCGGAACCCATTTGACGATCCCGAGCCGCTCGGCGAAGTCGGTGCGCTCGAGCGCGGCGGATGCCAGATCCACCCCGCTCAGCGCCACCGGCGTGCACACGATGCCCTGCGACACCTCCCCGCGAAGCCGCACCGCCTTCACCCGATTGCGCTGCGACCCGGCCAGTTTCCCGGTCAGCCCGAGTTCGGCGATCAGCTCCTCGGGCAGGACGGCCTGCTCCGGGATGTAGAGCGCGTGATCCCCGGTCGTGAACTGGCCCTTGGCGACCACCGCCCGGTACAACCCGACCTGGGCGAGCTCGAGCCGATCGGCGTTCGGATGTGGAAGGACGACGAGCCGCTCGGCCGTCACCCGCAGTGTGGACATGGAAACCCCCTCGTGATGAGAAGGTCAGCGTAGGAGCCCGCACCGACAGGGTCGATCGAATTTCCCTGCGGGACAACCACCCAGCGGGCGCGCGGTCACGACGGGTCGACGCGGTAGCCGTCGGGTGTGGCAACGACATCGGTGACCGGCCCGGTGGGACGGCCGCAGCGGCGCTCACAGCCCGACCAGTGCTGACGGCCCGCCACGGTGACGTCCTCGGCGGGCACGAGCATCTCGGCCGTGCCCGGTTCGCCGGGCAGGACGCGATCGGAGTCGACGGCGGCGGTGAGGTCGGCGCGCACATCGGTGAGCGACTTGGCGCATCCTGGTCGGCCCGCGCAGGCGCTGACCTGCAACCACGGCGACTGCGCGTCGAAGATCAGGCCCATCGGCGCCAGCACCCGCACGACGGTTTCGGCGGGACCCTCGTCGAGATCGGTGATCACCAGGCTGCGCCACGGGGTGACATAGACGGGCCGCTCGACGGCGGCGACGAATTCCGCGGTGCGGGCGGGCAGGGTGCCCAGCGGCACGCCCGCGCCGAGGCTGACCAGGCCGTTGTCCTGATCCAGCCAGCCGATCGGAAGGGTGTGTGTCGCACCGAGTTCGAGCCGGTCACCGGCGGGGGAGCGGTCCAGGGTCTCGGTGACGCGCTCGGCGCCGCCGGGGATCTCGTGCAACCGCCACTGCCCGTCGTCGCCGGTGCCGCGCAGGTCGAGGAAGCCACGCGCCGCGTCGAGCATCACGTCGATCGCTTCGCTCGCCGTCACCCGCACGCCGGTGTCGGCGCCGGCGAGCAGGAGCGCGAACTCGTCCGCGCCGACCGCCTGGACACCGATGTCGCCGCGCAGCGTGCTCACATCGCCGCGACCGTCGTCGAGCGTGAACAGCACCCGGCCTGGCAAATCCGCCAGCCGTGGATCCGCGCGCAGACCGGCGTCGAGGCCGACGGCGAGTCCGTGCACATCCGCCCAACCGCCGACCCGGCCGGACAGCGGCGAGGCGACGATATTGCGGACCCGCTCGTGGGTGCGGCTCGGCAGCAGACCGGCCGCGTCGAGCAGGTCGGCGAGCGCGGCGGCGTCACGCACCTGCCGCAGCTGGATATTGCCGCGGGAGGTCAGTTCGAGGTGGCCGTTGCCCAGTTCGACGGCCGCGTCCGCGAGTGCCTGCACCTGCTCGGGTTCGAGCCTGCCGCCGGGCACCCGGATCCGGGCCAGCGGCCCGTCGGCGGCCTGGTGCAGTCGCAGGACGCCGGGGCAAGAGTCGGGAGTGCTCCTGGTCATGATCCGTCCAGCCTACGACCGCCGACGCGGGCGGCTACGCCAGGCATTGCCGGGCCGCGTCGCCTAGGGTGGGCGGGGAATCCTTCGCCGACAGGAGAGGTCGCCGCATGCTGCGTGAATTCGTGGACAAGCGTGTCGTTCCCGCACTGGACAAGGCGGCGCACGCGCAAACCGCCGCGGTGGGCCGCTATGTCGACTGGCTCGAACGCAGGCATCCGGGCGACGCGCCGGTCGAGACGCTGCGGCGGCTCTCGCGCCAGTACCTGGTCGTCGTCACCACCAGCGGCGTCGTGGTCGGGCTCACCGCCGCCGTGCCCGGTGTCGGTACGTTGCTCGGCCTGGCCGCGACCGGCGTCGATACCGTCGTGTTCCTGGAGGCGTCCTCGGTGCTGTCCGTCGGCGCCGCCGCGGCCTACGATCTCGATCCCGCCGATCCGCGCCGCGCGCAGCTGGTGTCGAAGGTGGTGCTCGGTGACGCGGGCACCAAGCTGCTCGACGAGACCGCGGGACACAAGACCGGCCAGTGGCTCTCGGTCGTCACCGACCACATTCCCGGCCTGGCGAGCATGCCGGACTCACCGGCCAAGCGTTTCCTCGTCAACTACCTCGTCAAACGCACGCTGCTGCTGTTCGGCACCCTGATCCCGGCCGGCATCGGCGCGGTCATCGGCGGCGTCGGCAACAACGCCCTCGGCCAGATGGTGGTCGCCAACGTGTACCGCAACCTCGGCACCGGCTCCCCGGAGATGCTCGCCGCGGGCACCACCCGCGGCGACTGACCGTACGGCGGCATCGATCTCGACGCCGCCGCACATCGAGCTGAGCGGGCGGACCGTCGCGGCGAAGCGCGGACTCGCGTCGGCTTGACCTTCGAGCCACTCGAACCCCGATGATGAGCCGATGTCCGAATCCGAACTGCTCACCATCGGTGCCTTCGCCCGCGCGTGCGGTCTGAGCACCAGCGCCCTGCGCTTCTACGCCGACGCGGGCGTCCTCGTCCCCGCCGTGGTCGACGAGGCCACCGGCTACCGCTACTACGCGCCCGACCAAGCCGGCACCGCCCAGCTGATCCGCCACCTGCGCGCCGTCGACATGCCGCTGCCCGTGGTCGTGGCAGTCCTCGCCGAGCACGACCCGGCCCGAGCCGCGGAACTGGTCGACGCCCACCTCGCCGGCCTGGACCGCCAACTGCAAGCGGTGCGCGCGGCGGCCGACGCGGCCCGCGCCGCAGTGCATCTCGGCCCGCGCCCGGCATCGGTATCGGATCCGACTTCGGCGATTAGCCCAGTGGCAGAGACGGGCTCGGTGCCGGCGATCGGCGCGGTAGCCGGCGCCGACTCGGACCCCTGTGCCGACGGCGTCCTGTGGGTGCGCGGGCCGATGCTCGCGGCCGCGGTCGACCAGATCGCGACCGCGACGGTCATGGATCCGGATATGCCGGTACTCAACAGCATTCACCTCGAGGCACGCGGACAGGAACTGATCCTCACCGCCACCGACCGCTACCGGCTGGCGACCCGGAGCCTGCGGCCCGCTCGCGCGACCACCGCGGAGTGGACTGCGACCGTCGACGCCGACGACCTGCGCGCCGCCGCATCCTGGCTACGCCGTCGGCACACGGTCGCGCTCCGGCCCGGTGCCACCCACCTCGAGATCACCTCCGGCGATCCGGTCGAGGCACCAGGCACAGAACCGGCCGGTGGATCCGCCGAGACAGCAGGAGCGCAGTCGGTCGGGGGGACCGCCGAGAGCGGTGAACCAGGTGCACCCGGCCCGGATCGCCGACACTGCCGCCGGGCGGCCGACGAGTTTCCCGACTACCGCGCGATGCTCGCGGCGCTGCCCGCCGTCGTCACCCGCGTCGTTCTGAACAGGGCCGAACTGCTGGACGCGCTCGAACAGACCGGTTCACCCACGATCACCCTGCACGTGACCTCCGGGTGCGGTTTCGACGAGCTCGCGCAGACCGATGCCGTTGCCACCCCCGCCACCCTCGGCCGCGAACCCGACCCGGTCCGCGCGGCATCGAGCAGTGGCGCGACCGCCGATCCGGCAGGGGCGGTGCGGATCACCAGGGACGGCGATGCCGTGCAACTGCCCGCGACCGTCACCGGCCCCGGCATGACGATCCATTTCGCCGTCATCACCCTCTATCCCGCCGTCGCGGGCGCCGTTGGCCCCGACGTGATGCTCGACCTCATCGCCCCCGACCTGCCCGCCCGCATCCGCTCCGCCGACGACGGCGACCAGCTGACCCTGGCCATGCCGTGCCGCCCTGACACCGAGGAGACCTCCCGATGACCGCCGCCCGCGCCTCAACCCGCCGCCCGCACCGATCAAGATCACCCCGCTCCGGTGCGGGTCCGCTCTCGGCCGTCGCTCGCACCAGCGCGTGGTGATCGTTTGTCCAGTCGCGGGATGCGGGCTGGAAAGTTGCGGTTCGAGGGCGGCCAGTACGATCGGGATGCTCGGCGGGCGTCGAGGAAACCGGTGGAAATCCGGTGCGGTCGCGCCACTGTGAACAGCCAGACCCTCTCCGGCGAGCACCACACCGCATCCCGATGGGCGCGTCACCCGAGGAAGGCCACACCCTGTGATCCTGCTGCTGTCCACCTCCGACACCGATCTGCTCAGCGCGCGTGCGAGCGGCGCCGACTACCGGTGGGGCAATCCCGCCCGGTTGCTGGTCGAGGATCTGCCGGGGTTGCTCGACGGCGCCGATCTGGTGATCGTGCGAATCCTCGGCGGCAAGCGCGCCTGGGAAGAGGGCCTGGACGCGGTGCGGGCCAGCGGGGTGCCGATGGTGGCGCTCGGCGGCGAGATCGCCCCCGACGCGGAACTGATGGAGTGCTCGACCGTCCCGGTCGGCGTCGCGGCCGACGCGCACAACTACCTCGCCGCAGGCGGCGCGGACAACCTGCGCGAGCTGCACAACTTCCTCTCCGACACGGTCCTGCTCACCGGCCACGGCTTCGAACCGCCCGTGGAACTGCCGACCTGGGGTGAGCTCGACCGCACCGCCCGCATCCTCGAACCGCACGCCCCGACCGTCGCCGTCGTCTACTACCGCGCCCAGCACCTCGCGGGCAACACCGGCTACATCGACGCACTGTGCACCGCGATCGAGGCCAAGGGCGCCCGCGCACTGCCCGTCTACTGTGCCTCGCTGCGCACCGCGGAACCGGAACTGCTCGCCCTGCTCGGCCGCGCCGACGCCCTCGTCGTGACGGTCCTCGCGGCAGGCGGCAGCAAGCCCGCCACCGCCTCGGCGGGCGGCGACGACGAGGCGTGGGACGTGGCCGCGCTGGCCGCCCTCGACGTGCCGATCCTGCAGGGCCTGTGCCTGACCAGCGGCCGCGCGCAGTGGGAGGCCAACGACGACGGCCTCTCGCCGCTCGACGTCGCCACCCAGGTCGCGGTGCCGGAGTTCGACGGCCGCATCATCACGGTCCCGTTCTCGTTCAAGGAATTCGACGCGGACGGCCTGTCGACGTATGTTCCCGATCCTGAACGTGCCGCCCGGGTCGCCGGCATCGCCGTGCGCCACGCCCGCCTGCGCCACATCCCGGCCGCCGACAAGCGGATCGCGATCATGCTCTCGGCCTACCCGACCAAGCACGCCCGCATCGGCAACGCGGTCGGTCTCGACACCCCGGCAAGCGCGATCCGCCTGCTCACCGAATTGCACACCGCCGGTTACGATCTCGGCGATCTCGGGGAGATCCCCGGCCTGGTGGAACGCGACGGTGACGCTCTGATCCACGCCCTGATCGCCGCGGGCGGCCAGGACCCGGACTGGCTCACCGCCGAACAGCTGGAGGGCAACCCGATCCGCATCGGCGCCGCCACCTACACCCGCTGGTTCGAGTCCCTTCCCGAGGACCTGCGCGAAGCCGTGGTCGAGGCGTGGGGCCCGCCGCCGGGCGAACTGTACGTCGACCGGTCGGCCGATCCGAAGGGCGAGATCGTCATCGCCGCATTGCGTTTCGGCAATGTGGTGCTGATGGTGCAGCCGCCCCGCGGCTTCGGCGAGAACCCCGTCGCCATCTATCACGACCCCGACCTGCCGCCCAGCCACCACTACCTGGCCGCCTACCGCTGGCTGTCCGCGCCCGACGGTTTCGGCGCCGACGCGATGGTGCACCTCGGCAAGCACGGCAACCTGGAATGGCTGCCCGGCAAGACCCTCGGCATGTCGGCCTCCTGCGGCACCGACGCCGCGCTCGGCGACCTGCCGCTGATCTACCCGTTCCTGGTCAACGACCCGGGTGAGGGCACCCAGGCCAAGCGTCGCGCGCACGCCACCCTCGTCGACCACCTGATCCCGCCGATGGCGCGCGCCGAGACCTACGGCGACATCTCCCGGCTCGAGCAGCTGCTCGACGAGCACGCCAACATCTCCGCCCTCGACCCGGCGAAACTGCCCGCCATCCGCCAGCAGATCTGGACGCTGATGCGCGCCGCCAAGATGGACCACGACCTCGGCCTGGCCGAACGCCCCGAGGAAGACGTCTTCGACGACATGCTGCTGCACGTCGACGGCTGGCTGTGCGAGATCAAGGACGTCCAGATCCGCGACGGTCTGCACATCCTCGGCCAGGCGCCCGAGGGCGAGATGGAACTCGACCTGGTGCTGGCCATGCTGCGCGCCCGCCAGCTGTGGGGCGGCGAGCAGAACGTGCCCGGCCTGCGCGAAGCCCTGGGGCTCAGCGAAGCCGGTGACGAAGCCCGCGAGCGGGTCGACGTGGTCGAGGGCCGCGCCCGGGAACTGCTGGCTGCCCTGCAGGCGGCGGACTGGGCCGTCGACGCGGTCGAGCGACTGGTCGCCGACTTCGAGACCGCGATCCTCGACGGGCACCGCGCCGCGACGGGTGACGGACACCGCGATGCCGAGCGCCTGGACAAGGTCGCCATGATCCTGCGGTTCGCCGCGACCGAGGTCGTGCCCCGCCTGCGGGAAACCGGCATCGAGATCGCCCGCGTCCTGCACGCTCTCGACGGCGGCTTCATCCCCGCAGGCCCGAGCGGTTCCCCGCTGCGCGGCCTGATCAACGTGCTGCCCACCGGCCGCAACTTCTACTCCGTCGACCCCAAGGCCGTCCCGTCGCGACTGGCCTGGGAGACCGGCCAGGCGATGGCGGAGTCGCTGCTGGCCCGCTACCTCGCCGACCACGGCGAATACCCGAAGTCGGTGGGCCTGTCGGTGTGGGGCACCTCGGCCATGCGGACCTCCGGTGACGACATCGCCGAGGTCTTCGCGCTGCTGGGTGTGCGGCCGGTGTGGGACGAGGCCAGCCGCCGCGTCACCTCCCTGGCGGTGATCCCGCTCGACGAACTCGCCCGCCCGCGCATCGATGTCACCGTGCGCATCTCCGGCTTCTTCCGTGACGCCTTCCCGCACGTGCTGGCCCTGCTCGACGACGCGGTCCGGCTCGTCGCCGAGCTCGACGAGCCGGCCGAGTCGAATTATGTTCGCGCGCACGCCCAGTCGGATCTGGCCGAGCACGGCGACGCCCGCCGCGCCACCACCCGCATCTTCGGTTCCAAGCCGGGCACCTACGGCGCGGGCCTGCTGCAGCTCATCGACTCCAAGAGCTGGCGCACCGACGACGATCTCGCGCAGGTGTACACCACCTGGGGTGGCTACGCCTACGGTCGCGATCTCGACGGCGCCCCCGCCGCCGACGACATGCGCACCGCCTACAAACGCATCGCGGTGGCCGCCAAGAACACCGACACCCGCGAACACGACATCGCCGATTCCGACGACTACTTCCAGTACCACGGCGGCATGGTCGCCACCGTGCGCGCGCTGACCGGCAAGAACCCCGAGGCCTACATCGGCGACTCCACCCGCCCCGACGCCGTGCGCACCCGCACGCTCTCGGAGGAGACCGCCCGCGTGTTCCGTGCCCGCGTGGTCAACCCGCGCTGGCTCGAGGCGATGCGCCGGCACGGCTACAAGGGCGCCTTCGAGATGGCGGCCACCGTCGACTACCTGTTCGGCTACGACGCCACCACCAATGTCGTCGCCGACTGGATGTACGAGAAGCTGTCGGAGAGCTACGTCTTCGACGATGTGAACCGCAAGTTCATGGAGCAGTCCAACCCCTGGGCCCTGCACGGCATCGCCGAGCGGCTCCTGGAAGCCGCCGAGCGCAAGCTGTGGGAGCACCCCGAGGCCGAGACCCTGGACAAGCTGCGGCAGATCTACCTCGAGACCGAGGGCGAGCTGGAGTGAGTACCGAGCAGCCCGCCGCGTATTTCCGGCGTGACGGCGAGGTGTACACGCCGACATCGTGGGGCCGGAGCCTGTGGGCCGACGGCATCCTGTCCGGCCCGCCGGTGTGCGGACTGCTCGCCCGCGAGATCGAGAACCGGTACCGCACCGGCGAATTCGTGCCCGCCCGGTTCACCGTCGACCTGCATCAGCCCGTGCCCGCCGTCCCGTTGACCGTGGACAGTGAGCTGACCCGCGACGGCAACCGGGTGCGCGCGGCGCAGGCGGTGCTGCGCGCCGAGGGCGTGGTGGTCGCGCGGGCCTCGGCGGTACTGCTGAAGCGTTCGGCGCAGCCGCCGGGAGAGGTGTGGCGCGAGGTGCGGCGGCCGCCGCTGCCGCCGGCGGAGCTGCTGGCCTCGGTCGCACCGACCGTGCACCTGTTCGACAGTGACGGGTCCGGCGACGGCTGGTCCGTCGAGATCTCCCGCCACGAGAACGACACCCGCAAACGCAAGTGGGTGCGCGGCATCCCGGTGGTGGCCGGGGAAGCCGGGTCGCCGTTCGTCTTCGCCGCCATGGCGGGCGAGCAGGCCAGCCTGGTGACGAACTGGGGCACCGAGGGAATCGGCTTCATCAACACCGATGTCTCGATCACCTTCGCCCGGTTGCCGATCGGCCCGGAGATGGGCATCGAAGCGGGCAATCACCTCAGCCACGACGGCATCGCGGCGGGCTCGGCCGTGCTCTACGACGCGGACGGCGAATTCGGTGTGTGCACCGTGTCGGCCGTCGCCAACGAGCGCAGACAGATCAGCGGCGCGGCCATCGACGCCTACATTCCGCAGCGCGGCGGCAGGCAGCGCGCCTGAGCTGCCCGACTTGCCGGAAAACTAGAACGCGTTCTACTCTGATCGTGGTGCGTGGGCGCACCACGGCACGCGGGTGCCGGTAGCAGGGCAGAAGAGAGTCGCAATGAGCAATTCTCCGGCGTACTTCACGCAGGACGACGGCGTTTTCCAGCCGACCCGGTTCTCCATGAGCCTGTGGGCCCCGAGCACGCTGTCCGGGCCGCCGGTGTGCGGGCTGATCGCCCGCGAAGTCGAGGCGCGCTACTGCGACGACGGGTTCGCGCCCGCCCGGCTCACCGTCGATCTGCACCGGGCGGTGCCCGCGGTGTCGCTGACCGTCGACAGCGAACTGATCCGCGACGGCAAACGGGTCCGCGCGGTGGCGATCGTGCTGCGTTCCGGCGGCGAGCCGGTCGCGCGGGGCAGTGCGCTGCTGCTGAAGCGGTCGACCCAGCCGCCGGGGGAGGTGTGGCGGCCCGAGCGGGAACGGCCGCTGCCGCCGCGTGACGCGCTCGCCACCGTCGACGCGGCCATGCACCTGTTCGGCAGCGACGGCAACGGGTGGTCGGTGAAGATGACCGAGCACCAGAACGACGCCAGGAAACGCAAGTGGGTGCGCAATATCCCCGTGGTCGCGGGCGAGGAGTCCTCCCCGTTCTGCTTCGCCGCCATGGCCGGTGAGCAGACCAGCCTGGTCACCAACTGGGGCACCGAGGGCATCGGGTTCATCAACACCGACGTCTCGATCACGTTCTCGCGCATGCCGATCGGGCTCGAGATGGGCATCGAGGCGGAATCGCATCTCAGCGACGACGGCATCGCCGCGGGCGCTGCGGTCCTCTACGACGCCGAGGGCGCGTTCGGTATCTGCACCACCACGGCGCTGGCCAACGAGCACCGGCAGATCCACGGCTCGGTCATCGACACCCTGTCCGAGGAGTTCGCCCTGACCCAGGTCACGCCGGATCGAGGCCGCTGAACGTCAGGCCAACGGTGGTCGCGCACAGCACGAACCCGGTGGCGGTGGTGGTGAGCAGATAGCCGAGCGCGATCATCCGGGCCGCGGGCAGCAGCGCCAGCAGCAGGGTCGGGGTCAGCAGCGCGGCCAGGGTCAGCGCCCAGCTCAGCCAGTACGAGGTCTGGATCGGCTCGATCTCCGCGAATGCGATCGTCCGCGGCACCGGCACCTCCCAGGCGTCCTGCACCGCGAAGGTCGCGGGCACCAGCACGAATACGGCGACGAACAATCCCGCCGCCACGCCCCAGCCCGCCCGCCACCTGACCTGCCCAGGAACCGCTGCCCGCACCCGCCCACACACCTTCCCTGCCACCCGGTTCACCCATTCCGCCGCGCCTCATGCTGCCTCGAGCAGCGCCCCGACGCGGGTAACCGCGCACCGTGTCACCGCCGCGACGGCGGACTCCGAACAGGCCCTAGGTGCCGGTCTGCTCGGCGAAATGGAATTCCACGGACACGGCGTCGGTCGGAATGCCTTGTGCGCGAAGGCTGTCCAGAATCTGGTGCGTGAACCGGGGAGCCGGGCGGTAGTGCGTGCTGTGATCGGAGACCAGGATGATCCAGCCGTCGCGCGCCACCAGCTCGCCCGCGGCGGCGACAGGGCCACCGGCCAGGAAACTGGAATGGTGGAATCGGCCGAGCAGGTGGCGGGGCGAGCTGTAGATGACGCCGTCGGCGTCCATGACGAAGATCGCGCGACCGCCGGTGGGGGACCACAGGGTGCTCGCCTCGGTGGTGTCGAACAGGGTGCCGTCGGCGGTGTACAGGAGTCCGTCGCGCGCGTGCAGGCGGAATCGCGCGCGGTCCGTCGCGCCGAGATAGGCGACGTGACTGTCGTGCCAGACCCGGTTCCCCGGCAGGTCTTCGCCGCTGAACTCCGGGCGCAGCGGTGTCGTCGCGAAGGCCGGGTGCGCGGCGCCGCGGCGACGGAACAGTCCGCGTAGTCGATCCAGGGCCGACGAACTCATGCCGGGACCAGGGTCACGATCAGCTCGTCGGCGATGGACTCCGCCTTCACCATGCCCTCGCCGAGGTACAGCGTGGCGGCCTGCGGCCTGCCGTCGGGGAGCGGGACGACCGAGACCGCGTCGACCCGGCGGCCCGCGAGCACGTCGTAGGGCGGTTCGTCGGTGACGTCGAACGCGGTGTATTTGCCCGAGATGGCGACGTATTCGATGTTCACCGGGTCGACCAGCGGTTCGAACGGGTCACGCCACGGTGCCGCGCCGATCCGTAGTTCCGCGCCGTCGACGCCGGCGTCGAGCAGCAGCGTCGAGCCGTTGTGGAAGGTGAATTCGATCGGGCCCTCGGTGCGGTCGATGTCGTCGCCCAGGACGTAGAACATCCGGCGGACGGCGACGATGGTCCCGTCGACCGCGGCGTTGAGCGCGGCGCGGCCGTACTCGTCGTTGTCGGACACAGGTTTCCTCTGACGGTCGATCTCGCACGCGGTGCGTGCTGCCGGGCAGATGAGCCATCATGTCGCCCGACCTGCGCGGCACGCAACTCGGTCCGGCGTGTTCACCGCCGCGACCCGGCCGCCCGCCGTCCCGGCGACCGCTCGTACAGTGGATTAATGGTGGATCCCGCCCCGGACGACACCGCGGTGGAGCGCGCGGCCGACCTGCTGGCCGGGCGCCGCCTCGTGGTGATCTCCGGAGCGGGCCTGAGCACCGACAGCGGCATCCCCGACTATCGCGGGCCCGACTCGCCGCCGCGCAACCCGATGACCTACCAGCAGTTCGTCGGCGACGCCGAGTTCCGGCAGCGCTACTGGGCCCGCAACCACCTGGGCTGGCGGCGGATGGACGCCGCGCGCCCGAATCGGGGACACCGGGCCGTCGCCGAGCTGGAACGCGCCGGGGTGGTCTCCGGCGTGATCACCCAGAACGTGGACCTCCTGCACACCAAGGCGGGCGCGCGGCGCGTGATCGACCTGCACGGCACCTACGCGCGGGTGTGCTGCCTGCGCTGCCCCACGATGATCTCGCGCATGACGCTGGCCGAGCGGCTGGAAGAGGCGAATCCCGGTTTCGCCGAACATGTTTCAGCGGCGACCGGTATCGAAGTCGCCCCCGACGCGGACGCGGTGGTGACCGATACCGCGCGGTTCCGGATGCTCGACTGCGCGACCTGCGGCGGCATGCTCAAACCCGACATCGTCTACTTCGGTGAATCCGTGCCCGCCGACCGGGTGGCCGCGGCCTTCGACCTGGTCGACGACGCGCAGGCGCTGCTCGTGGCGGGTTCGTCGCTGACGGTGATGTCGGGCCTGCGTTTCGTGCGGCGCGCCGCGAAAAACGGTGTGCCGGTGGTGATCATCAACCGAGGCGGCACCCGCGCCGACGAACTGGCCGCCGTGCGCATCGACGCAGGCTGCTCGGAGACGCTGTGCGCCTTGGCCGAACGGCTCACCACACCGAGCGCGGTCGCCGGGCGATGAGCGATTCCGTCGACGCCGCGATCGAAACCTTCTTCGCGGGCAAACCGCATTCTCTCGAGATCTTCACCGTGCTGCGGGAATTGATCGCGGCCGACGGTCCGGCGGAACTGTCGGTGGCATCGCAGATCACCTTCGGACTCGTCCGCAAGTTCGCGTGGGTATCGCTCTACAACATCACCGGCCGGAATCCGGAAGGCACCGTCCAAATCATGCTCGCGATCGACGAGGAAATGGCGCGACCACCGGTGTATCGGGTGAATCAGGTCGGCAGATCGCGCTGGAATCACCTGGTCGTCGTGCATTCCATGGCCGAGGCGCGTGATCCGGAACTGGCAGTACTGATCGCCGCGGCCTATCGATTCGGTGCGAAATGAGCGGTCACTTGATCCCTCGTTGACGGCGGCGTATTCGACGTGGGTAAGCTCTGCGCACCAGTGCATGAAGAGTTCCACCCGCGGCGCAAAGTTTTCCTCGCAGCGGGGTTGTCGGCCCTCGTGTGGGCCGCATGATCGACCCCCACTTGCCAGCCGATCAGAACCAGGGCTTTTCCATGACCGATACCGTCGTTGCCGAACCACGCCTCACGCACCGCCAGACACTCACGATTCTGTCCGGCCTGCTACTCGGGGTGTTCCTCGCCGCGCTCGACCAGAACATCGTCAGCGTCGCGATCGTGCGGATCGCGAACAGTCTCGACGGCTTCGACGAACAGGCGTGGGCGACAACGGCATACCTGATCACCGCCACCGTCACCACGCCGCTCTACGGCAAACTGGCCGACATCTACGGGCGCAAACCGTTCTATCTGCTGGCGATCGCCCTGTTCGTCATCGGCTCGGCGGCCTGCTGCTTCGCGACCACGATGTACCAGCTGGCCGCCTGCCGCGCGTTCCAGGGACTGGGCGCCGGCGGGCTGATGTCGCTGGCGTTCACCATCGTCGGCGATATCGTGCCCGCTCGCGAACGGGTCCGCTACCAGGGGTATTTCCTCATGGTGTTCGGCATCGCGACGGTGCTGGGCCCGGTGGTCGGCGGGTTCCTGTCCGAATACGAGAGCCTGGGCGGGATCGAGGGCTGGCGCTGGGTGTTCCTGGTGAACGTGCCGGTCGGCGTATTGGCGTTCCTGGTCGTCGCGCGGGTGCTGAATGTGGGGCACATCCGCAGGCGCAGCCGGATCGACTGGCTCGGCGCGCTCACCCTCGTCGTCGCTGTCGTGCCGTTGCTCCTCGTGGCCGAGCAGGGCCGGGTGTGGGGGTGGACCTCGCCGAAGTCGTTGCTCTGCTACGGAATCGGCGCGGGCGGGCTCGTGCTGTTCCTGATCGTCGAGTTCTTCATGAAGGACGCGGCGCTGATCCCGCTGCGATTGTTCCGCAGTTCGACCTTCAGCATCGCCATCCTCGGCGGCTTCCTTGTCGGTGTCGCGATGTTCGGCGCGATCACCATGGTTCCGCAGTACTTGCAGGTCGTGCGTGGTTTCTCGCCGACCGAGGCGGGTCTGCTGATGCTGCCGCTGGTGCTGGGCATCATGGTCGGCGCGCACCTGTCGGGCCTGATCACCAAGGCCAGCGGACGGTACAAGGTACTGCCGGTCCTCGGCGCGCTGATCCTGGCGATCGGCTGCGCGCTGTTCGCCCACGTCGGCTACGACGGCCCGCTGTGGCAGCCGCTCGCCTACAGCGCGATCATGGGTTTCGGCCTCGGTGGCTGCATGCAGACGCTGATCATCGCCGCGCAGAACGCCGTGCCGAGCACCGAGATGGGGGTGTCGACCGCGTCGGCGACCTTCTTCCGCCAGCTGGGCGGCACCCTGGGTGTCGCGGTGTTCCTCACCGTCCTGTTCGATCGGCTGCCCGGATCGATCCTGTCCGCGTTCGGCGGCAGCCTGCCCGCCGGTCTCGACGCGGCGGGTCTGGATGCGCTGCAACGGGATACCTCCGGCATCGCCGCGCTGCCCGACGAGCTGCGGATGCCGATCCTGGCCGGTTTCACCGACGCGATGCAGGGTGTCTTCCTGCTCGCCGCGGATCTCGCCATCGTGGCCTGCCTGGTGATGGTGTTCATGAAAGAGATTCCGCTGCGCGAGGATCCGGCGCCCGAGGAGGGTTCCGACGGCACGCTGCTGCGGGACGTGAGCCTGCACGACGCGCACGAGATGGTCGATCACCTGCGGCCCGCCGCGACCGGCCGGGTCATCGCGGGGCTGTTGCGCCGCGACGATGCCCGCCCGGTGCCCGCGGCCATCCTCACCCTGATCGACCAGCACGGTCATCAGGTGGCGCGCGGCAACGGCGACGCCGACGGCGCCTATGTCATCGCGGCGCCGCAGCCGGGAAACTATGTCCTCATCGCCGCCGCGGCGGGACACCAGCCCGAGGCGGTGAGCGTGTCACTGGGGGAGCGGGCGCTGCACGTCGACCTGATGCTCACCGGGGCGGGTGAACTCACCGGCACCGTGCGGTCGGCGCGGCGCGGCGAACCGCTGTTCGGCGCCACCGTGACCCTCACCGATCCCGAGGGTGACGTCGTCGGTGCGGCGATCACGGGCGAGGACGGAGTGTACGTGTGCCGCGATGTCGTGAGCGGGACGTACACGCTGGTCGCGGTCGCCGACCATATGCGCCCGTCCGCGGTCGCGCTGACCGTCCCGGAGACGGGCTCGCTGCACCACGACATCGATCTCGAGCCGATGGCCATCCTGGTCGGCTCGGCCTGGGTCGACGGTGACCGCCCCGTCGCCGATGTCCAGATCACCGTCCTCGCCGCGGGCGGCGATCCGGCGGCCACCACCCGCACCGACGAGAAGGGCCGGTACCTGGTCCCCGACCTGCCGGAAGGCGAGTACACCGTCGTGGCGCGCGGCTACCCGCCGGTCGCCAGCCAGGTGTCGGTGACCCGCGGCGAGATCACCCACGACGTCACCCTCGGCTACGACAACGAGGAGTCGATGCACCACCGCTGATCGCGCGCCGCGTGGGATCACCACGCGGCGCACGATTCACGCGCTGACCGATGCCTCGCGCTGGAGTTCCAGGGCGATGTCGACGAGCTGGTCCTCCTGGCCGCCGATGAGCTTGCGGCGACCCGCGCGGACGAGGAGTTCGGCGGCGGAGACGCCGTAGCGTTCGGCTTGGCGTTCGGCGTGACGCAGGAAGCTGGAGTAGACGCCCGCGTAGCCCATCATCAGGGCTTGGCGGTCGAGGAGGCATTCCGACGGCATGGCCGGGCGGACGACGTCCTCGGCGGCGTCGGTGACGGCGAAGAAGTCGACGCCGGTCTTGATGCCGAGCTTGTCGCAGACGCCGATGAAGGCTTCGACCGGCAGGTTGCCGGCGCCCGCGCCGAAGCGGCGAGCCGAGCCGTCGATCTGGGTGGCGCCCGCGCGCACCGCGTACACCGAGTTGGCGACGGCCAGGCCCAGGTTCTCGTGGCCGTGGAAGCCCACCTGCGCGTCGTTGCCGAGCTCGGCGACCAACGCGGACACCCGGTCCGAGACCTGTTCCAGGACGAGGGCGCCCGCGGAATCGACGACGTAGACGCACTGGCAGCCCGCGTCGGCCATGATGCGGGCCTGCTTGGCCAGGGCCTCCGGCGGCTGGGTGTGCGACATCATCAGGAAGCCGACCGTTTCCAGGCCGAGCTCGCGGGCCGCGGTGAAGTGCTGCACGGACACGTCGGCTTCGGTGCAGTGGGTGGCGACGCGGCAGATCGCCGCCCCGTTGTCCTGCGCGATCTTGATGTCTTCCTTGATGCCGACTCCCGGCAGCATGAGGAAGGCGATCTTGGCGGTCTTCGCTGTCTCCGCGGCGGTCTTGATGAGTTCCTGCTCAGGGGTTTTGGAGAACCCGTAGTTGAACGAGGAACCGCCCAGGCCGTCACCGTGGGTGACTTCGATGACCGGCACACCGGCGCCGTCGAGGGCGGCGACGATGTCGCGGACCTCGGTGGCGGTGAACTGATGGCGCTTGTGATGCGAACCGTCACGCAGCGAGGTGTCGGTGACGCGGATGTCGAGATCTGCGGAGTAGACCATGATTTGAGCTCCTTACACCCGGGCCGACAGGATCTGACCGGCGACGACTTCACCGACGCGGGTCGCGGCAGCGGTCATGATGTCGAGATTGCCCGCGTAGGGCGGCAGGAAGTCACCCGCGCCTTCGACCTCCACGAACACCGACACCTTCGCCAAACCACCGGACACCACCGACGGCTCGTCGAACTGCGGTTCGTTGAGCAGCCGGTAGCCGGGCACGTACTGCTGGATATCGGCGACCATCTGATGGATCGAGGCGCTGATCGCGTCGTGGTCGGCATCCTCGGGAATGGCGCAGAAGATGGTGTCGCGCATGATCATCGGCGGCTCGGCCGGGTTCAGGATGATGATCGCCTTACCTCGCTGAGCACCACCGATGGTCTCCACACCGCGACTGGTGGTCTTGGTGAACTCATCGATATTGGCGCGGGTACCCGGACCGGCCGACACCGAGGACACCGACGCCACGATCTCGGCGTAGGTCACCGGCACCACGCGGGAAACGGCGGCGACGATCGGAATCGTCGCCTGTCCACCGCAGGTGATCATGTTGACGTTGGGCGCACCCAGCAGCGAGGCCAGGTTGACCGGTGGCACGACAGCCGGACCCACCGCGGCGGGAGTCAGATCGACGGCGCGGATACCGAGCTCGGCATACCGCGGCGCGGCGGCGCGATGGACGTAGGCGGAGGTGGCTTCGAAGACCATGTCGGGCTTCTCGTCCTGGGCGAGCAGCCAGTCCACACCCTCGGCCGAGGTCTCCAGACCCAGCCCGCGCGCCCGCTTCAACCCTTCGCTGTCGGGGTCGATGCCGATCATCCAGCGCGGCGTGATGGATTCCGAGCGCAGCAGTTTGTAGAGCAGGTCGGTGCTGATGTTGCCGGATCCGACGATCGCGGCGGTGACGGTCCCGGTATCGGACACGTCGGCCTCCTAAGGCAGTGGATGTCTACGCGAAATGCAGACGGACGGAACCGAGTCCGGTGAACTCGGCATGGAAGGCGTCACCCGGACGGGCGTCGATGGCGCGAGTGCAGGAACCGGGCAGAACCACGTCACCGGCCTTCAAGCGCACACCGAAGCTCGCGACCTTGCGGGCCAGCCAGGCGACGGCGATCACCGGGTCGCCCAGCACCGCGTCGCTGCGGCCCTCGGCGATGACCGCACCGTTGCAGGTCAGGGTCGCGTCGATGCCGGTGATATCGATGTCGGCGGGGGCGACGCGCTCCTTGCCGAGCACGAATCCCGCCGAGGACGCATTGTCGGAAATGGTGTCGCACAACCCGATCCGCCAATCGGTGATGCGGGAGTCGATCAATTCGATCGCGGGCGCGTAGGCGACGGTCGCGGCGAGGACATCGGCCTCGGTGCAGTCTTCGCCGGGCAGATCGGCGCCGAGCACGAAACCGACCTCGACCTCCACCCGCGGCAGCAGGAACTTCGAGGTGTCGACGGGGACGTCCTCGGACAGCTCCATGTCGGCGAGCAGGTGACCGTAATCGGGTTCGTCGACGCCCATCATCTGCTGCATCGCCTTCGACGACAGCCCCACCTTGTGCCCGACGATCTTCCCGCCGTCATCCAGCTTGCGCCGGATATTGAGGAGCTGGATCTCGTACGCGTCGACCACGTCGATGCCCGGATACCGGTCGGCGATGGGCGACACGGCCACCCGATCCAGCTCCGCCCGCGCCAGTTCGGCGGCGAGCTCGGCGCGCATGCTGGTTGTCAGCATCCTGGCTCCCTCTTCTCGTCTGGTGATGCCACCCCATGCTCGTGCTCGAGACGGCGCAGCGGGCCCGCCCTTCCCGCTGGATGGGCAGGAAATTGCGCGGCCCGGCCGGGGATCGCCGCGCACGCCGCCACCAGCACGACGGTCATCGCCGCGATGGTCGCGAACACCAGGTGCACGGCGGCCGACAAGGTCTGCGGCGACGGCGCGTCCGCGCTCCCGAGGCGCGCGTTGACGATCGCACCGAACACGGCGACGCCCACCGCGCTGCCCAGTGACCGCGCGAACATGTTCGCCGAGGTGACGACACCGCGCTCGGTCCACGCCGCGCTCGTCTGTGCCGCGATGAGCGTCGGCGTCGCCACCAACCCCATGCCCGCGCCGACCACGAAACACGAGACGGCGACCTGCCACAGCGCCGAGTTCTCGCCGAGCAGCAGCGTCGTCGCCGCACCGATCGCCGCGACCGCACTGCCGAGCACCGCGCAGGTGCGGAACCCGAAGCGCAGGTACACCTTTCCCGCCCTGGCCGCGGCCAACGGCCAGCCGAGGGTGAGCGCACCGGTGACGACCCCGGCGACCAGCGCGCTCGAGCCCAGCACACCCTGATTGAACATCGGCACATACGTGGTGAATCCGAACAGCAGTGCCCCGCCCAGCATGGCGGCGACACTGCTCGCGATCACCACGCGCCGGGTGAACACCCACAGCGGCAGAATCGGTTGCGCGGCCCGTGATTCCACGATCACGAACAGCGTGAGCGACAGTGCGGCGCAGGCGAAGACGGCCAGACCGGCCGGCGAGCCCCAGGCCCAGGCGCGGCCACCTTCGAGCAGGCCGAGGACGAGCGCCCCCGCGCCGAGCGTCAGCAACACCGAGCCCGCGTAGTCGACGCTGCGGTGCCGCCGGGGTACGGACTCGTGGAAATTGCGGACCAGCATCCAGGCGGCGAGCACGGCCAGCGGCAGATTGGCCAGGAAGATCCACCGCCAGCCGACATAGTCGGCACAGATGCCGCCGAGCAGCGGCCCCGTCACCGATGCCACCGCCCACACCCCGGCCAGATAGCCCTGGATCGTGGCACGTTCGGCCAGCGTGTACAGATCACCCGCGATGACCATGGTCGTCGGCTGGATGGCCCCGGCCCCGATGCCCTGGACGGCGCGGAACACGATCAGCGCGAGCATGCTGCTCGCCAGCCCGCACAGCAGCGAGCCGAGCGCGAACACCGCGATCCCGAACAGCATCACCGGCTTACGGCCGAAGGTGTCGGCGAGCGCGCCGTAGATCGGCACCGTCACCGCCTGGGCGAGCAGGTAGCTCGTGAACAGCCAGGGGAACAGCGCGAAGTCACCGAGGTTGTCGGTGATCGACAGCACCGCGGTCGCCAGGATCGTCGAATCGAGCGCGACGAGTCCGGTGGCGAGCATCAGCGAGGCGAGCACGGGGCCACGGTCCGAGCCGAACCCGACCTCGGATCGGGCGGTATCGGTTGCCACAGAACACCTCTCGGGTCAGAAGCGGATGCGGACCTGGTCGGTGCGCGGACGAGCCTGGCAGGCCAGGGCGTAGCCGGCGTCGATGTCCTCCTGATCGAGGATCGCGGCATTGGTCATGCTGACCTCGCCGTCGACGACGGTGCACGCGCACGAACCGCATTCGCCTTCGCGGCAGGAATAGGGGACATCGAGTCCGTCGGCCAGCATGACGTCGACGAGGGTGCGCGAGCGCGGCCAGCTCAGTGCGTGCACGGTGCCGTCGAGCTCCACCTCGACGCGGGCGGCGTCTTCGGTGTCGGCGGGATCGAGCGGCTCCGGCTCGGCGAACGGATCGCCCGAGAGCGAGACGAACACCTCGGTGGTGACGCGCTCACGCGGCCACCCGGCACCGGCCAGCGCGTCGGTCACCGCCGACATGAACGGGCCCGGCCCGCACACGAACGACTCGTAGGTCGAATACGGCGCGGCGAACCGCGCCAGCTGGTCGGTGCTCGGCAGGCCCTGGAGCGATTCGAGCCAGTGCACCACGGTCACCCGGCCGGGATAGCGGGCGGCGAGCTCGCGCAGGGCGGCGGCGAAGATGACCGACTCCTGGTCGCGATTGGCATAGAACAGCACCACCCGGCCCGAGCCGCGGGCCAGGGCGGACCGCAGGATCGACATCACCGGGGTGATGCCGCTGCCCGCCGCCCACAGCAGCAGATCGGTGTCGAGAGAGGCCGGGGTGAAGGTGCCCAGCGGGGGCAGCACATCGAGGGTGTCGCCGACGGAGATGTTGTCGCACAACCAGTTCGAGCCGTAGCCGCCGGGTGTGCGCTTGACGGTCACCTGCGGTGCTTCACCGGTGAACGGTGAGCTCGCCAGCGAATAGCAGCGCGCGACAGGTCCGGTCTGCTCGCTCGGGATGCGCAGCGTGAGGAATTGGCCGGGCCGGTAGGAGAAACGGTCGGCGGCGTGGTCGGGTACGTCGAACACGAGCGTGCGCGCGTCCGCGGTCTCCTCGATCACGGCCGCTACGCGCAGCGTCACCACCCGCGAGCCACGCGGTACGTCGACAGTCGCCCTCGTCACTGGTGTCCTCCTCGATCACAGAACCGGTGTGCGGGCTACCGTCGCAGCTCTGCGCGATCCCGTGGCCGGTGGCTCCCGGTGGACGGGAGATCGCCGCGCACTGCCCACTGACCGGGAAGACCAGGTCGGAGACCTCGGGCGGCGACCCTAGCGTCGGCGCCGTGGACACTCGACCTTCCGGGGGCGCCCGATGAATCGCATGCAGAACACCGTCGCGCTGGTGACCGGCGCGGCCGGCGGGATGGGCCGCGCCCATTGCCGCCGCCTGGCCGAGGAAGGCGCCGACATCATCGCCCTCGACATCGAGCCGGCGGCCGCCGAACTGGCGCAGACCGCGGCGGAGGTCGAGGCCACGGGTCGCCTGTGCGTGACCGCGGTGGCCGATGTGCGCGACCAGGCGTCGCTGGACGTGGCCGTCGCCGACGGGGTCGCCGCGCTGGGCCGCCTCGATGTGATCGTGGCCAACGCCGGGATCTACCGCGACCTGGGCCTGTCCTGGGAACTGTCGGATGACGCCTGGCAGCGCACCATGGACATCAATCTCACCGGCATGTGGCACACGGTGCGCGCCGGTGTCCCGGCGCTGAGCGACGGCGGCTCGATCGTGATCGTCAGCTCCACCAACGGCATCACCGGCGCCGCCACCGCCTCGCACTATTCGGCCAGCAAGCACGCCGTGGTCGGGCTCGCCCGCACCCTGGCCAACGAACTCGGCCCGCGCGGAATCCGGGTCAACACGGTGCATCCCGGCTCGGTGGCGACGCCGATGATCCTCAACGACACGGTCTACGCCAAACTCCGGCCCGACCTGACGAACCCGACCCAGCAGGACGCGGCCGAGGCACTGGCCGCCCGCACCCTGCTGCCGGTGCCGTGGGTCGACCCGGTCGACATCAGCAATGCCGTGCTCTTCCTCGCATCCGACGAGTCCCGTTACGTGACGGGAACCCAGCTCGTGGTGGATGCCGGACTGACTCAGAAGGTGTGACATGGGACGGGTTTCGGGCAAGATCGCGCTCATCACCGGCGCCGCGCGCGGCATCGGCCGCGCCCAGGCGATCCGGCTGGCCGAGGAGGGCGCCGACATCATCGCGATCGACATCTGCGGACCGGTCGACACCGTCGTGACGCCGGGGGCGACCCCCGACGACCTCGCCGAGACCGTGCGCGCCGTCGAGGCGACGGGCGCACGGATCGTGGCCGCCACCGTCGACGTCCGCGACGGCGCGGCGCTGCGGACCGCCGTCGACGCCGCGGCCGGCGAACTGGGTGGCCTCGACATCGTCTGCGCCACAGCGGGAATCAGTTCCAGCGGTGGCGCACTGGACCTGACCGAACAGCAGTGGCAGACGATGATCGACGTCAACCTGACCGGCGTGTGGCAGACCTGCAAGGCCGCCACTCCGCACCTGATCACCCGCGGCGGTGGCGCGATGATCCTGACCAGCTCGATCGCGGGGCTGCGCGGCCTGGTCGGCGTCGCGCACTACACCGCCGCCAAACACGGGGTGGTCGGACTGATGCGCTCACTCGCCAAAGAGCTCGCCCCGCATCACGTCCGGGTCAACTCGGTCCACCCGACCAATGTGGACACCCCGATGATCCAGAACGACATGGTGCGCAAAGTGTTCCGGCCCGACCGCGAGAATCCGACGCGCGAAGAATTCGCCGAGGCGGCGCGATCGATGAACATGCTCCCGATCCCCTGGGTCGAACCGGTCGACATCGCCAACGCCGCGCTGTTCCTCGCCTCGGACGAGGCTCGCTACATCACCGCGGTGACTCTGCCCGTCGACGCGGGCAGCACCCAGCGCTAGCGCCGCCTACGCGGGCTGCCGATCAGCAGCCCGCGCGGGCGTCGGCCCACCGGAAGCCGAGGTCCCGCCCGATGCGGCTGCGCGGGTGGCGTCAGCGCTGGACAGGTCGCCGGGTGCCTCCGGTCCGCACGGTGCGGGTGGCGTCAACGCGCCGGAACGGGCGCGGGGGCGTCGGCAAGTCCGCGCAGCGCCGGCGGCAATTCGCCGCGGTGCAGCACGCCGAGGCGCTGGGTGGCGCGGGTGAGTGCGACATACAACTCGGCCGCGCCGCGTGGCCCGTCGGCGAGGATGCGTTCCGGTTCCACCACCAGGACCGCGTCGTATTCGAGGCCCTTGGTCTCCGACGCGGCGACCGTGCCCGGCACATCCGGCGGGCCGATCACGATACTGGTGCCCTCGCGCTCCGCTTCGTCACGCACGAATTCCGCGATGGCAGTGGACAAGTCCGCCGGATCGACGCGCCGGGCCCACGGCTGCACGCCGCACGCGCGGACCGATTCCGGCGGCGTGACCTCCGGCGCGAACTCGGCGAGGACCGCCGCGGCGACGGCCATGATCTCCGCGGGGGTGCGGTAGTTCACCGTCAGCGCGCGGTAGGCCCAGCGGCCGGGGACGTAGGGCTCCATCACGGTGGCCCACGATGTCGCGCCCGCCGCCGAGCGGCGCTGGGCGAGGTCGCCCACCACGGTGAACGACTTGCCGGGGCAGCGCCGCATCAGCACCCGCCAGTCCATCTCCGACAGTTCCTGCGCCTCGTCGACCACAACGTGCCGGTAGGTCCAATCCCGGTCCGCGGCAGCGCGTTCGGCGAGTTCCCTGGTGTCGCGCTCCAGGAAGCGTTCGGCCAGGTCCTCGCCGAAGAGCATGTCCTGGGCGAAGAGGTGGTCCTCGTCGTCCATGTGGTCTTCGCGGCTGACCATGGTGTCCTCGAGCACGCGCGCGGCGTAGGCGGCCTCGGCCTTGCGTTCCCGCTCGGCGGTGTCGTCGACGGGCTTGTCCCGGCCCAGCAGGTCGACGAGTTCGTCGAGCAGCGGGACATCCGACACCGTCCACGCGTCACCCTCGGCGCGGTACAGCGATTCGTCGGCGCCGGCGGCGCGCAGCCGCTCCGGCGACGAATACAGCTGGGCGAGGAAGGTTTCCGGCGTCAGGATCGGCCACAGGTCGTCCAGAGCCGCGGTGAACGCCTCGCTCTCGGCGAGCTCTGCGACCAGATCGGTGCGCAGCTGTTCCCACGCCTCACGGTCGTCGCGGGTCAGCCAGCCCTTCCCGATCCGGCCGATGGCCCGCTCGGTGAGCACATAGGTGACGATCTCGCGGAACACCTCCCGCGCCTCGTTGTGCGGCCGCCCGCTCGCTCGCGCCTCCTCGGTCGCCCACTGCGCGGTCTCGGCGTCGATGCGCACGGTGACATCCGCCAGCTCGATCGGCACCGGCTCCACCGGCAGCCGCTGCCGATCGGCGACGGCGGCCGCGAGCACGTCGAGGATCCGCAGGGACCCCTTGAGCCGCGCGGCTGCTGGGGCGTCCTCCGCCGTGACGTGCAGTCCCGGCAGCAGATCGCCCGCGGTCGTGAACACCACATTGGTCTCACCCAGCGAGGGCAGCACGTGCGCGATGTGATTCAGGAACGCCGGATTCGGGCCCACCACCAGCACACCCTGGCGCTCCATCCGCTCGCGCTGGGTGTAGAGCAGGTACGCGACACGGTGCAGCGCCACCACCGTCTTGCCGGTGCCGGGGCCACCCTCGATCACGAGCACGCCCGGATGATCGAGCCGGATGATCTCGTCCTGCTCGGCCTGGATCGTCGCGACGATGTCGCGCATGCCCGCACCGCGCGGCGCGTTGACCGCCGCGAGCAGGGCCGCGTCGCCCCGCTCGTCACCGTCTGGCCTGCCGAGCACCTCGTCGGTGAAGTCGGTCACCTGCCGCCCGCGCGTGTGGAATTGGCGGCGCCTGCGCATGTCCTCCGGCGTCGCGGCGGTCGCGACATAGAACGCGCGCGCCGCGGGCGCCCGCCAGTCGAGCAGCAGCGGCTCGAACTCGTTCGCCTCGTCGAACAGGCCGATCCGGCCGATATAGGACGCTTCCCCCGACAGCGAGTCGAGCCTGCCGAAGCACAGCCCGTTGTCGGCCACATCCAGGCGCTTGGCCTGTTTGCCCAGCGCCCGCACCTCGAAATCGCGTTCCATCGCCGAGACGCCCTTGCCGCGCAGCGCCGCGCTGTAACGGCCCTTCACCCGGGCACGCTCGGCATCGAGCCGCGCGTACAGCCCGTCCACATAGTTCTGCTCGGACCGCAGTTCGTCCTGATACCCCTGAGTTGACACATGCCCTCACTTTCCCGGTTCGTCGATCCCGGCGGAGCGCGTCGATCACTCCCATTTCCGCAGCTTCTGGCTTCGGCCGACGATTATGCGGCACACACGGGGCCTTGCGGCAAGGCCCCCTGTGCGCTATATGTTGGAAAGGGAAGAGAGTGAGGACTCCTCCTTCCCGCGTCACAGGGGGCAGCAGAACCGTCGATCACACCGTCCGGTCGACATCCTTGCGGGTCAGGAACGCCAGCACCGCCGACTCGAACTCGTCTTTGCGCTCGATCATCGCCCAGTGCCCGCAGTTCGGGAACACATGCAGTTCGGCGCGCGGAATCGTGCGCATCGGGATCAACGCCATATCCAGCGGGCTCACCCGGTCGTCACGGCCCCAGGTGATCAGCGTCGGCGCCTGCACCTTGTGCAGCATCGCCCACGGCGGCGGCGCGTCGGAAGCCTCCATCGCCCGCACCATCATCGCGAACGCGGTCTTGCCGTACATCCGCCGCGCACTGTCGAGGGTGGCCGGATCGGTGGCCTGGGTCCAGCGCTCCTCGATCAGCTCCTCGGTCACCATCGCCGGGTCGTAGACCATCGAGTGCAGCCACTGGATCAACCTCTCCCGGGTGGGTTCCTCGGTGAACTCCTGCAGCAGCTTGATGCCCTCACCGGGGCCGGGGCTGAAGAGATTGCGCCCGATACCGCCGATCGTCACCAGCTTGCCGACCCGATCCGGATGCGCGATGGCGTAATTGAGCGCCACCCCGCCACCCATCGAGTTGCCGATGATGTCGACACTGTCCAGGCCGAGCGCGTCGACGAAGCGGACGACCGCGTCCAGCGCGGTCACCATCGGATGACCGCCGAAGTCGTCACTCACCCCGAAACCGGGGAATTCCAGGACCAGACAACGGAATCGGTCCGCGAACGTCGCGAGATTGCCGCGGAAATTGCGCCACCCGGTGACACCGGGACCCGACCCGTGCAACAGCAACAGCGGCGGACCCTCACCCGCCTCGTGATAGCGCAGCACGCCCGCGTCGGTGCGGATCTCGCGCAGGGTCGCCTCGTAGCTCAGCTCGGTCATGCGTGGGTGCCGCCGTCGATGCGGATCTCGGTGCCGGTGATGAAGGCGCCGTCCTCGGAGACCAGCATGGCGATCACGCCGGCCACCGCGGTCGGGTCGCCCATGCCCGCGCCGCCGGATTCCCGGTCGGTCGGCAGGACGGGGGACAGCTTCGAGAACAGCGCCCAGTCGGCGTCGGCGGGGACGTATCCCGGTGTGGCGTCGGTGATTCCGGACTTGATGCTGCCGGGGGCGACGCAGACCGCGCGCAGGCCCTTGCCGCCGTATTCGAGGGCGAGTGCGTGGGTGAAGGACTGGATGCCGCCCTTGCTCGCCGCGTAGGCCGCCATGTACGGGTGGGCGAAGGCCGCCGAGGTGGAGCTGAAGTTGACGACGGTCGCGCGCGGGTTCGCCAGCAGCGCGGGCAGCGCCTCGCGGACCACCAAGAACGTTCCGGTGAGGTTCACCCGGATGATCAGGTCCCACAGGTCCAGGGAGGTCTGCTCGGTGTGCGAGGCGCGCAGGATGCCCGCCGCGTTCACCAGCGAGTCCAGACCGCCGAGGGTCTCGACCGACGAGCGGACACCCGCGATGACCGACTGTTCGTCACCGATATCGATGGTCAGCGTCGTGAGCCGGTCGGCGGTGCCGCGTTCGGCGGCCTGCGCCTTGGTGGCGGCCAGGCCGTCGGCCGAGACGTCGGCGCCGACGACCGTGGCGCCCTCGTCGAGCAGCCGCAGCACGGTGGCCTGGCCGATGCCGGACGCGGCGCCGGTCACCAGCGTGCGGTGATCGTCGAGTCTGTTCATGGGTTTCTCTCCTTGTCTGTGGGGTCAGCCGAGCCGGCCGGGGACCGGCTCGTGCCGCAACTGATCGGTCGCCAGAGCGCCCGCGCGGACCGCGTTCTCGATGGAATCGCGCAGGGCGGGGCAGGTGGGGATCCAGCTGCTGTGCTCGCCGAGCGCGGCACGGCGGGCGAACTCCGGGCACGCGGACTCGGCGTCGTCGAGCCACTGGATGCTGGTGTGGCTGGGACTGAACTTCTCGGCCAGCACCTTGTTGCCGCAGGTACCGCATTCGACGGGTTGCATGACTACCGCCTCATCGCTCGCCCGCGGCATGCCGCGCGCCGACGTAACCGAACACCATCGCGGGGCCGATGGTCGCGCCCGCGCCCGCGTAGTCGTTGCCCATCACGGCGGCCGAGGTATTGCCCGCGGCGTAGAGACCGGGAACGGGTGTGCCGTCGGCGCGCAGGACCTGGGCGTCGGCGTTGTAGACCAGTCCGCCCTTGGTACCCAGGTCGCCGATCCGCACCCGCAGCGCGTAGTACGGGCCCTTGTCCATGACGTCGAGCGCCGGGGTGTCCAGGGTCGGGTCGCCGTAGTAGTTGTCGTAGGCGCTGACGCCGCGGCCGAAGTCCGCGTCGTGACCGTCGCGGGCGAAACCGTTGAAACGGTCGACGGTTTCGCGCAGCGTGGCGACGGGAACACCGATCGCGGTGGCGAGTCCCTCGATGTCCGGCGCGATCTGCACCAGACCGGTCGACGTCCACGAGGCGGGGAACTTCTGGCCAGGCACGAGTCCGCCGATGGGGTAGCGGCTCTTGGCCTTGGCGTCGAAGATCAGCCACGCCGGGTCGTGGCCGCCCGCGAGCTGGGCGTGCACGAACGTCACATACGGCGACGCCTCGTTGGTGAAGCGCTTGCCCGTGCTGTCGACGATGATCGAGCGCGGGATCGACCGCTCCGAGACCAGCACCTGATTGATGCCGTCGGGCCGCTGGAACGACGGCATCCACCACGCGTCGTCCATCAGATCCACTGCCGCGCCGACCTTCTCACCCGCGACGATGCCGTCACCGGTGTTGTCGGTCGAGGCCGCGCTGAAGTTGTCGCGCCCGCCCTCGGGCAGATAGCGCTTGCGCATGGCCTGATTGTGCTCGAAACCGCCCGTGGCCAGCAGCACGCCGTCGCGCGCCCTGATCCGGATCTCGCGGCCGTCGCGTTCGGCGACCACGCCGAGCACCGCGCCCGAGTCGTCGGTGATCAGCGAGCGCAGCGGCGTGTTGAGCCACAGCGGGACACCCGCGTCGCGCAGGGCCAGCCGCAGCCGGGCGATCAGCGCGCGGCCGAGCGTGTCCATGTGCCTGCGCAACACGATCGCCTTGATCGCCCGCAGACCGGTCAGCAGCGCGGTCCAGCGGGCCTTCCAGGTGCGGGTCACCATATTGAGCTGGACGAAATCCTTGGACGTGATGAACAGTCCCGGCGGTGTCGCCAGCGCGGCGGGCCGCAGCAGATCCTCGTCGTCGCCGAGCTGCTTGAGGTCCACCGGCAGCGGCTCGATGGACCGGCCCGCCGGCCGCCCGCCCGGCGCCTCGGGGTGGTAGTCGGAATAGCCGGTGCACCACTGGAAACGCAGGTGCGGGCTGGTCTCGAGGAAGGCCAGCATGCGCGGGCCCTCGTCGATGAACGCGTCGAGATTCTCCGACGGCACCCGGTCCCCGACGACGGCGTCGAGGTAGGCACGCACGTCGGCGCGCGAATCGCCGAGGCCTTCGCGCAGCAGTACCGGATTGTTGGGCACCCAGATGCCGCCGCCCGAGAGCGCGGTGCTGCCGCCGTAGACAGCGGCCTTCTCGATGACGAGGGTGTCGAGCCCCCGGTCGGCGGCGGCGAGCGCGCCGGTGAGCCCGCCCGCGCCGCTGCCGACGACGAGGAAGCCGACTTCGTGATCCCAGTGTTGTTCGGTCGCAGTCATTCTCGCCTCAGCTCAGCCGACGACCATGTCGTCCTGGGACCAGAACGCGCGCATGCTGGTGATGCGGGCGTCCTCGTCGAAGGTCATGACATCGATCGGATCGAGGGTGAACTTCTGGTCGCCGAACTCGGTGACCACGCGGAAGCTGAACGCGGCGCTGTTGCCCGCGACGCGCACGGTGAACAGTTCGGTCGAGCGCTTCAGCGGCTCGATGGCCTCGTAGAACTTGGTGATCGCCGCGTGGCCGACGTGCGGTTCGGTGCCGACCGGGTCCTCCACCGTCGCGTCCTCGCGGTAGAGGGCGACGACGTCGGCAGCCGTACCGCTGCCGACGGCCTCCACATATTTGCGCACCGTCGCGCGAATGTCGTCCGCTGAAGCCATCGTGTTGCTCCTGAAATGTCGAGAAGGGGGATATGTGAACGGAACCACACTCTGTGGCCGCTGCGGACAGGTCCCTCCCGGCCAGCGGGAGGGACCCGTGCTCGCTCAGTCGCCGAGGATGTGCCGCACGGCGAGGTGGCTGAACAGCATGGACGCGCCGATCGGGTTGCCGCCGCCGGGGTAGACCTCGCCGCTGACCGCGGCCATGGTGTTGCCCGCCGCGTAGAGGCCGGGAATCGGCTCGCCGTCGCGGCCGAGCACCCGGGCCGCGGTGTCGGTGCGCAGGCCGCCCTTGGTGCCGAGATCGGAGATGCCGAACGCGGCCGCGTGGTACGGGCCCTTGTCGATGGTCACCAGCGGCGGTTCGCCGCCGGAGAAGGCGCGATCGTAGGCCTCGTCACCGCGCCCGAAATCCGGGTCGACGCCGGTGGCGACCATGCCGTTGAACCGCTCCACGGTGGCCTCGAGATTCGCCGCGGGCACGCCGATCTTCGCGGCCAGCTCGGCGAGGGTGTCGGCGGTGTGCCACAGGCCCGCGTCGACGTACTTCTGCGTCTCGACCATGGACACGTTGGTGGCCTTGATCGGCGGAACCTCGCCTTCCTTATCGTCGTAGATCATCCAGAACGGCAGCGTCAGACCGCGGTCGTTCATCTGCCGGATCACCTCGCGGCCGAGGCGGTCGTAGGGCGCCGACTCGTTGACGAACCGGTTGCCCTCCTGGTCGACGAAGATGCCGCCGGTGAACCACAGCGCGAACGCCGAGCGCCCGTCCGGATGGGTCAGCCCGGGCGACCACCACGCCTGATCCATGAGATCGGTGTCGGCGCCCGCCGCGATGCCTGCCTGGTGCGCCAAGCCCTGATTTCCCCAGGGCCCCATGGTGTCTCGCGCCTCGCCGGGCACGCCGTAGTGCTTGCGCAGCTCGTCGTTCTGCTCGAAGCCGCCCGCGGCGAGCACCACACCGCGGCGCGCGCGGATCGCGACCCGGTCGCCGTCGCGTTCGACGATCGCACCGGTCACCACACCGTCCTCGACGACCAGCTCCACCAGCGGCGACTCCAGGTAGAGCTTGGCGTGCGGGTAGGTCGACAGCGCGCGCAGCATGCGCCCGATCAGCGCCTGCCCGCCGATCAGCAGCTCCGGCAGGGGAGCGCCGAGCCGATCGGTGTCCAGCGGTCCGCGCAGCGACTCGCGCAGCTCGCCCAGCTCGGCGGCGGGCAGCGGTGTGGGCATGATGTGGCGCTGCCCGTCGAGCCTGGCCTTGGGCGCCTTGCCGAAGTAGTCCGGCCACGGCAGCATCTGGAACTCGAAATGGTTGTCGGCCTCGAGGTACTCGATGAGGTCGCGACCCCGCCGGACATAGGTCTGCTGCAGCTCGTCGGGGGTGCGGTCACCGACGACGGCGCGGTAGTAGGTGAGCGCGTCGTCGATCGTGTCGTCGGTGCCCGCTCGCTCGAGGACCGGGTTGCACGGGAACCACACCCCACCGCCGCCCGAGTACGCGGTCGTGCCGCCGAACTTGTCGGTCGCCTCGACCACCGCGACGCTGAGCCCCTCGCGGGCGGCGGTATAGGCACCGGCCAGGCCACCGCCCGAGCCCGCGACCAGCACATCCACCTCGTCGTTCCAGTCCACCACTGTTTCCTCCTGGTACCACCTCGTAGTGCCGATGACGGTAGGTCCGGTGACGGCGGTCACGCAGCGGAGCATCCCGATCACCGGGAGGCGATCGATGCGCGAACGTGCCGGTCAGCGGGAAGGACATCTGCTCTCGCGGCCCGCGCGTCCCTAGCGTCGCCCGCAGAGAACCGGTCTCCATCGAAAGGTAGGCACTGTGAACCCCGAGACCCCATCGGCACCAGCGATCCGCCCCGCCGACGTCGACGTGGTCGTCGTCGGTGCCGGCATCGCCGGCCTGTACGCCCTGCACCGATTCCGCGGCAGCGGCCTGACCGTGCGGGTGTTCGAGGCAGGCGAGGGCGTCGGCGGCGTCTGGTACTGGAACCGCTACCCGGGCGCGCGCTGCGACGTCGAGAGCGTCGACTACTCGTACTCCTTCGACGACGCGCTGCAGCAGGAGTGGAACTGGAGCGAGAAGTACGCCACCCAGCCCGAGATCCTGGCCTACCTCGAGCACGTCGCCGACCGCTACGACCTGCGCCGCGACATCGAATTCGGCACGCGCGTCACCGATATCGTGCTCGACGAGCAGACCCTGCGCTGGCAGGTCGCCACCGACACCGGGCGCGCGGTGTCGGCCCGGTTCGTGGTGCTGGCCACCGGGCCGCTGTCGAACGCGAACACCCCCGCCATCGACGGCCTCGACACCTTCGCCGGTCAGATCCTGCACACCTCGCACTGGCCGCACGAGGGCGTCGACCTGACCGGGCAGCGGGTCGGCGTCATCGGCACCGGATCCTCCGGTATCCAGACGATCCCGTGCCTGGCCGAGCAGGCCGCGCGACTGCACGTCTTCCAGCGGACCGCCAATTACAGTGTGCCCGCGGGTAATACACCGCTGAGCGAGGAGGATCGGCAGGCGCAGAAGGCGAACTACGCCGAGCGCAGGCGGCTGTCGATGGCCAGCGGCGGCGGTTCCCCGCACCAGGCGCACCCGAAGTCCGCGCTCGAGGTGAGCGAGCAGGAACTGCGCGAGGCCTACGAGAAGCGCTGGGCGCTGGGCGGCGTGCTGTTCAGCAAGACCTTCCCCGACCAGCTGGTCACCCTGGCCGCCAACGACACCGCGCGGCTGTTCTGGGAGGAGAAGGTGCGCGCCGTGATCGACGACCCGCGGGTGGCCGACCTGCTGGTCCCGCGCGATCACCCGATCGGCACCAAGCGCATCTGCACCGACACGAACTACTACCAGACCTACAACCGCGACAATGTCGAGCTCGTCGACCTGCGCGCGACGCCGATCACCCGCATCGACGCGGCGGGCGTGCACACCGGCGACACGCACTACCCGATCGACACCCTGGTACTTGCCACCGGATTCGACGCGATGACCGGATCGGTGTCGCGGATGAACATCGTCGGCCGCGGCGGTGAATCGCTCAACGAGGCGTGGCGGGAAGGGCCGAAAACCTATCTGGGACTGGGGATGACGGGCTTTCCCAACCTGTTCAACCTGACCGGGCCCGGCAGTCCCTCGGTGCTGGCGAACATGGTGCTGCACTCGGAACTGCACGTCGACTGGGTGGCCGAGGCCATCGCCTTCCTCGACGGCAGGGGAGCGACGGCACTCGAGGCGCGCCCGGACGCGGTGGCCGACTGGGTGCGCGAATGCGCGACGCGGGCCGCGGGAACGCTGATGACCCAGGCGAATTCGTGGTACCTGGGCGCGAACATCGAGGGCAGGCCGCGGGTGTTCATGCCCTTCGTCGGCGGGTTCGGCGTCTACGGCGAGATCATCGCCGAGGTCGCGGCCGCCGGATACAAGGGCTTCGACGTCATCGAGGCGTGAGACACGGCGACGGGGTGGTCCGAGCTGATCGGACCACCCCGTCGTCGTCGTTCAGGCCGCGAAGCCGCCGAACCCGCCGCGATAGAACAGCAGCGGCCTGCCGTCCTCGGCCGCGCGCAGGTCACCGATCCGGGCCAGCACCACCGTGTGATCGCCCGCGTCGTGCTCGAGCTCCACACTCACCTCGATATGGGCCAGCGCCCCGGCCAGCGCTGGTGCGCCGTTGCCCGCGCGATCCCACTCGACGCCGGCGAACTTGTCGGCGCCGCTCACCGCGAACTGACGGCACAGCGCGCTCTGCTCCTCGGCCAGGATGTTGATGCACAGGGCGCCCGCCTCCCGCAGCAGCGGCCAGCTGGTGGAGCTCTTGGCCGGGCAGAACGACACATACGGCGGGTCCAGCGACACCGACACCACCGACTGACAGGTGAAACCGAGCGGTCGCGTCCCGTCGTGGGCGGCGATCACCGCGACGCCGGTCGCGAAGTGACCGAGCACTCTGCGCAGGTCGGCGGGTGCTGGGATACCTGCGTCGACGGCGACGTTGTCTGCATTCATAGGGGTCCTCCCGAACGGAACTCGATGCCCCCACGATCCGGGGTCAGCGGTGGGCGGCTCAAGACGTTCTCCCGGTCAGCGGTTGTCGGCGGGTAAATAGTGGTACGCGCGGTTGCTAACATTCAGCGATGGCGACTCCCGATCCCGATCCCGGCGTGCCCAATCTGCCGCCGACCAGCTGGGCGGTGCTCGCCATGCTCTCCTACGAGGAGGAAGTCTCCGGCTACGACCTGAAGAAGTGGGCCGACTGGAGTCTGCGCTACTTCTACTGGACCCCGTCCTACAGCCAGATCTACGCCGAACTGAAGAAGCTCGAGAACCACGGGTTCGCGAGCTCGCGGCTCGACCACGACAACGCCATGCGGGGCAAACGGCTTTACCAGATCACCGATGCCGGCCGCGCGGCCGTCACCGCGTGGTGGAACAAGGCGCCGGTCGACGCCTCGGTGCTCAAACACCATGTGCTGCTGCGCGTCATGTTCGGCCATCTCGGTTCACCGGACCGGATCAAGCAGATCCTGCGCGACCACATCGCCGACGTCGAACAGCTCGAACAGCGGGCCGCGATCGACGCCGAAGCGGCGAAGTCCGAACCGGGCTGGGCCTATTCGCAGCTCGTGCTGCAGTGGGCGCAGCGCCACTACACGGCCGAACGGGAACTCGCCCAGCAGTTGATCGACGACATCGACAACGCGGCCACCGTGCTGGCGGGCGCCGAGCACGACGACCGCGCCGACTATCCCCATCCGACGCCGGGTCGCTGGCGCGAGATCGAGCAGCGCGTGCGCGAAGAAGAGGGCATGCACGACCCGGCCGACCGGTGAGCCGGCCGGGCCGCCGCGGCGATCACGCCATCACGCGCTCGATCTCGTCGATGATCTGGCCCGCGCCGATGACGCCGATGCCCGGCATCCAGGTGTCGTCGGAGACCTCGTAGGCGCGTCCCGCCGTCACCGCGGGCAGCGAGCCCCACAGCGACACCACCCGGCTCTTGGTCGGCGTGGAAGACCACCTCACCGTTGATCTGCTCGAACTGCTCGGCCCGCTCGGTGATCGCGGCCAGCTGATGCCCGGTGACACGAGCGCGTCGAGGTGCGGGGAATCGAGGACGACGATGCGCTGGGGCTGCGCGAGCACGGTCGCCGCGGTCGTGTTGTTCGGCGTGTGTGTCGCCAGCCTGGCTATCGGCGCCAAGTCGATTCCGATGCGCGAGGTGGTCGCCGCGCTGTTCGGGCAGGGTGACGGCAGCGTGCGCGTGATCATCGGGGACTGGCGGTTTCGTTCCGGTTCTGGCGGATCGGTTCGCTGGCGGCCCGCGATCTGGACGACGTGCTGGGCGGCCGGGTCATCGGCGGTGGTGAACCAGTTCCGGTCGGGGTGATGACGGCCTTTCTCGGCAGTCCGCGCTGATCGCCCTCATCGTCTGGAGTCCACGGATGGGAGCCGAAGCGTGACGGCCTTACTGTCGGGGCGGGCGAGCACGGCGGTTCGCGCGGGCCGGGATCACGCGCACCGATCAGGTGCTGCTCGTCGGCCGCTACACCGTGCGCTTCGACCGCAGGGCCACCACGGTCACCGCGATCCTGCTGGGGCTGGTCGTCGTCCTGGTGCTGGTGTCGCACATGGTCGGCGAGTACATGGTCGGGCCGCGGGCGCTGTGGGACGTCGTGACCGGTCATCCGCGGCGCAGGCTCGACCGGTTCTTCGTCGTGGACCGGCGACTGCCGCGTGAGCTGGTCACCCCCGAACTCGTCCGGGAGGTGTTCGATCTCGACTGTGTGGTCATCGACGATCCGCTGACCGGGGCGCCGATGATCGTCCCCGGGCGACGCAGCGGGTCGCGACCGTAGGCGACTTCCTTCGGCCGCGAATCGCCGTCGAGGCCAACCGCTACGCCGGACCGAGCACGTCGCGCACCATCGCCCAGACCTCCGTGCGGGCAGCTCGGGTAGCGGCCAAGGACGGGATGGTGAGGAAGCCGTGGAACAGCCCGTTGTAGCGGCGATGCCGCACCGCGACGCCGTCACCGGCCAGGCGCTGCGCGTAGGCGTCCCCGGCCGAGCAGGGCGGGTCGAGTTCGGCGGTGACCACCACCGCGGGCGGTAGGCCGGCCAGCGACGACGCCCTGGTCGGCACAAGACGCACGTCGTCGGTCCCGTGCGGTGCGTAGTTCTGCCAGTACCACTGCATGGCACTGGTCGTGTTGTAGTGCCCGGTGCCGAACCGCTGATAGGACTCGGTCTCGAAATCGTCGTCGATGACCGGATAGATCAGAATCTGCGCCGCGACCTCGGGGCCACCACCGTCCCTGGCGGCGATCGCCACGGTGGCCGCAAGATTTCCGCCCGCACTGTCACCGGCCAGCGCGATCCTGGCCGGATCACCGCCGAACGCGCCGGCGTTCTCGGCTGCCCACCGCAACGCGGCAAGCATGTCGTCGTGGGCGGCAGGGGCCGGGTGCTCCGGCGCGAGCCGGTAATCGACCGAGATCACCACCGCACCGACCCCCGCCGCCATCGAACGACAGAACTCGTCATGACTGTCGAGATCACAGAACACGAACCCGCCACCGTGCGCGAACACGATCACCGGCAGCGCGTCACCATCGTGATGCGGCCGGAACACCCGCAGCGGCAACTGCCCACCGGGCCCGTCGACAGTGAGGTCGCGCGCCGCACGCATATCGGGAAGACGTTGCAGCGGAGCACGTCTGGCGCGGATCGCAGCCCGCACCTCGGCGGCCTCCATCGCGGCGACATCGGGAAATCCGGCGTCGAGCGCGGCGAGCATCGCCGCGACTTCCGGATCGCGAACGGCGCCGGGGCCTGTGGTCGGGAAAACTCGTGCAGTCATGCAGGTCACGGTAGGTTCGGGCGGCGCGGCCGGAACCGCGTTCTCCCGCTGGGCGGAAACACCAGGCCGCGCCCGCTTGCGCGCGCCTGCGGTTGGCGGAGCACTCCGAAGCTCAACCGGGGTGTAGCTCCCGCCGAGGTGGCGGGAGCTACGCCCTGGCGAACTCACTCACTGCCGAGGCGTGTCAGCCGCAGCAGCTCGCGCCGGAGGCGACGGCCTTCTGCTTGGCCTCGGTGCCGCAGCAGGCGCCCTCGGCCTCGGCTTCGGCGGCAGTGCCGCAGCACACGTCGACCGCTTCGGCGTCGGTCCGGCCGAGTTCGGGTGCGGTGCCGAAGGTTTCGCTGTCGGCCAGCACCGTGTAGACCTCCCACCGCTCGGACCCCGGGCCGGTCACCCACACCTTGTCCTGGGTGGCGAAGCAACACGTGGTCGCGATCTGCTCCTCGGTGAACAGGCCCGCTTCGGAGAGTCGGGCGATCTCGCCGTGGACCTGCTCGGAGGTTTCGACCTCGACGCCGAGGTGGTTGATGGACCCGCCCTGGCCTGCGTTCTCGATCAAGACGAGCTTGAGGGGCGGCTCGGTGATCGCGAAGTTGGCGTAGCCGGGCTTGCGCTTGGCCGGTTCGGCATCGAACAGGGTCGAGTAGAACTGCACGGCGGTGTCGAGATCGTCGACATTGAGGGCCAGCTGGATACGAGACATGATCGAACCTCCACTTGTGTGACATATATCGAAGAACTTCTGATGCCGAGTCTGCTCACCTTTTCGACATATGTCAATACCGCGGGTAGTCTCGATTTCATGCCCAAGGCGCTACCCGTGATTGATATGTCCGCCCCGGTCTGCTGCGCTCCCGTCGCGGCGGGACCGGTCGACGACGCCGCCGCCCTCGAGGTGGCGTTGCGGCTCAAAGCGATCGCCGACCCGGTCCGGGTCAAGCTGCTGTCGCTGCTGCTGACCACCCCGCTCGGCGAACGCAACGGCGGCGACCTCGCCGCCGCGGTCGGCCTCGGCGAGTCCACGGTGTCGCATCACCTCGGCCAGCTCCGCAAGGCCGGGCTCGTGGAGTCCGAGCGGCGCGGGATGAACACCTTCCACCGAGCCCGCCGCGACGCACTCTCCGCGCTGTGCACGGTGCTCGATCCCAACTGCTGCAGCTGACCATGGTTTCCCGAGGTCAGGACGACTGGGTGCCGGACGCGTGCACCCTGCCGATCGCGGAACAACCGACCCGAGTCGCCGAGTTCGATCGGTTCTTCGCCGAGTCGGTGTGCGGCATGGCCCGGCCCACGCCGACACGGCTGGACCTGCACGTGGCCGCCGCCGCCGAAGCCGCCGCCCTGGATCTCGCGGCGCGGGAATCGCCGTGCTGCTCGTTCTTCACCTTCGACTTCGACACCACCGGCACCGGCCTGGTCATGCGGGTCGGCGTCCCGGCGGCCTACGTCGAGGTGCTCGATGCCTTCGCCGCACGGGTCGAGGCCTCGATCGAAGACCGGCGATAACTGCCCTGACTGCGAACCGGTTTCGGGTTATCGCAGGGCGCCGGGTGGTGGGACCGGTTCCGCAATGCGGCGGGTGAAGGTTCCGTGGAAGCCCCACGGGATGTGGTGCTCGAGCCACGCTGTCGCCAGCGGTCCGTGCTCGACATCGCGGGCGTCGAGAATCACCAGCTGGGAGCGGTGTTCGGTGAGGTCGTGGTTGAGGAACAGCAGCCAGCCGTCGTCCTCGCCCGCATCGGGAGTGCGGGGCACGAACAGTGGTTCGCCGACGGAGCTGACGGCGAAGTCGCAGCTTGTCACTCCGCCCGTCTGGTGGTCGACCTTGACGATCGAGTCGTATACCGCCGCGCCCGCGCTCTTGCCCGAGAGGTAGCTGTAGCGGTGTCGATGTGTGGAGCGCCGCCAATCGTATTGCGGGAACTCCACCGAACGGTTGGTGAGTTCGCGCTCGATTACCGTGCCTCCCGCGGTGATTCGGTACTGCATCAACCGCGATGCCGGGAATTGTGGGCCTTCGGCCGATTCGGTGTTGACCGTATTGGTGAGTCTGCGGACTTCGTTCCAGCGGGTGTCGAAGCGGACCAACTCGATCACGACGTCGTTGCTGTCGTCGTAGGCGTTGGTCAGGTGAAAGTGCAGCAGCGCCTCGTGCTCGACGATGCGCGGCCGGCCACCGGCCTTGGGTACCAACAGGAATCGGGTGCCCTTGGACTTCTTGAAGCGCAACGAGTCGATATACGAATGGCGAGCCAACGCGATTTTCGCGATATCGGGCACCAGCGGATCGAGCACGAACACCAAGTACCGCTCGGTGAGTGCGAAGTCGTGGTTCCAGCTCAGGTCCGACATCGGCACCGTGGTCAGCCGGTGCAGTGTGCCGCGGCGGTCGACTTTGTAGGTCCGGATCCGGGGCGTCGGCAGCAGGTCGAGGCCGAAGTTGTACATCTCGCCGGTGGCCGGGTCCCATTTCGGGTGCGCGGAGAACGCGCCGAGGAATCCGAGTGTGCCGTCGAAATCGACAGCGCCCACCGTGTCCAGGGTGTCCGGGTCGACCCGGTGGGGGTTGCCCAGCTCCCAGAGCGCCAAAAGGCCGCCGTCGTAATTGACGATGTTGGTGTTGGCGACATTGCCGGGTCGCCGACCGATATTGGCTGCCGGACCGCCGGGAATCTGGGTGCCGACGCCGCGATAGCGGATGCGGTCCGAGCGTTGGCCGTGCTCGAAATGCCGGGTGCGGACATACCGGTTGCGGTAGTGCACCGACGTGCCGTCGAGCCTGAACTGCGACACCATGCCGTCGCCGTCGAAGATGCTGTGCAGCAGTGTGCGGCCGACTTGATGTTTGCCAGGCCCGATCCGGTACAGGGTGCCGGTCAGATCCTTCGGCAACGCCCCATCGATCTGCGCGACACGGTAGTCGTGCTCGTCCAGCAGTGGCGCGTACACCCGCCGGTACAGGTTTTCGGTGGCGATCGTCATGGTTCTCCCTTGAACCGGAATATCTGGTGACGTTCGTCCTCCAATTTACGGAGTGGCCTAGAGTGAGTCAATGACCAGGGTTGGGGTGGTGCGGGCCTACGGCGGGATCAGCGCCGAGGACCGGCGCGCGGAACGCCGCAAACGTCTGCTCGCCGCCGGTCGCACCGCGTGGGCCGAATCCGGGCCCGCCGGGGTGAAAGTGCGCGGGATATGCGCGCTGTCAGGGCTCAACGACCGCTATTTCTACGAACATTTCGCCAACCGCGAGGCGCTGCTGGTGGCCGTCGCCGACGACGTGCGCGACCAGTTGCTGGCCGTGATGGTCGAGGCGGGGCTCACTGCCGAGGGGACAGCTTTCGAGCGGCTGCAAGCGGCGCTGCAAGCCTTTCTCGACACCGTGGCCACCGACCCGGACATCCTGCACATCGTCACCAGCGACACCGCGGGCATCCCCGGCCTCGCCGAACGCCGGCACGATGTGCTGACCACGATCGCCGACCTCGTCGTGCAGCACGCACCGGAGATCGACGACACCGAGCGCGACCCTGATCAGCTACGCCGCGCGGCGATGTTCATCACCGGCGGGGTGAATCAGCTCATCGAAGGCTGGCTCGACGGCGTCATCGCGATGACGACGGCCGAACTGGCCGCCGAGTGCACGCGCATGTGCATCAGTGTCCTGTACGGTCCCGGTCCGCTCGCCGGCTGAGTACCGCGGATACGCAGGCGCCGGGTCTCCCGCTGGGCGGAAATACCTGGTCGCCACGTGTCGGTGGGTGCCTACCGTCGGCGCATGAACACTGCGAAGGTCTATGTGATCGACACCGTGGTGACGAAACCTGGTCGGGCCAGGGACTTCGTCGACGCCTATCTGCGGGAGTACGCGCCGGGGGCGCGGGAGCGGGGGATGACGCTCGAGCGGATCGTGGTGAGTCCGCCGGTGTGGTTTCCCGACGAATCGAACACGGTGATGGCGACGTGGGTGCTCGACGGGGCCGAGGGGTGGTGGGAGATGACGTGGCGGGGGCGGTCGGATCCGGCGGTGCGGGGGTGGTGGGGTGGCGTGGACGACCTGATCGTTCGTCGCACGCGGTCGACCGGGGCCGAGGCCGCCGATATCGAGAGGCTCGGCAATGTTTGATGTTGTTCGGCTGGTGCATCTTTCCCCTGCGGCCGGTTCGGACGCCGCGAATCTGATGACCGAACTGCGCGCGGCGGCGGCCGGGGTGGCGCGGCGGGTGCTGGTTCAGCCCACTTTGCCGGGGGTGCGTAACGGCGGAGATGTGTTGGTGCACCTGCGATTCGATGAGCCCGCCGACTGGTCCGGCTGCGCATCGCGGGTGGACGCGGTGCTGGCCGATCCGCTCGTGACCCACGTCGACGGTGCCGAATACGAAGGCGGTGTCGGTGGGTTCGCCGAGCCGCGCTCACCGGGATCGGTGTACCGGGTCCTGCTGCTGCGGGTCGCGCCGGGGACCGCGCGCACGGTGGTGGACCGCTTCGAGGCCGACCTGCTGCGGATGCCCGGCTACATCGAGACGATGCGGTCCTGGCAGCTGAGCCGGGTGATCCGCGGGATCGGGTCCGCGCCGTGGACGCATGTCTGGGAGCAGGAGTTCACCGATCTCGACGGGCTCGACGGGCCCTATCTGATGCACCCGGTGCACTGGGCGCACGTCGACCGGTGGTTCGATCCCGAATGCCCGGACGTGATCGTGCGCGACCGTATCTGTCACAGCTTCTGCGTGAACGAGCTCGCCTGATTCCGGCCGCCGCCCGCTCCCGCCGGGCGGCGCACCGGGGTCACGCGTAGCGGTGCGTGCGGTGATCGGTGGCGACGCGGGTCGCCGGGCCGACGCCCAGCGGGCGCGGATGCTGCTGCAGGGTCGGGCGGACCCGCACCCGGCCGTCGTCGACGTGGCGCCAGATATTGAGCGCTGTCGTGCGGATCGGCGCGGAGAGGCGGTGGTCGAACACCATGCGATCCACCGGTCCGCACACCGACACCGCGGCCACGGCGGACTCACCGAGGTCGCCGATCGGGGCGGCGATGCAGCCGAAGCCGGCCAGCGATTCCTCCCGCTCGACCGCGATGCCGTGTGCTCGCACCTTGTTCAGTTCGGCGTCGAGCTGGGCGCGGGTGGTCAGCGAGTACTTGGTGCGGGCACCGGCCTGACCGGTGACGACCTCGGCGAGGCGGCGCTCGTCGGAGTAGGCCAGGATCGCCTTGCCGACCGCCGTACAGTGCGCGGGCCGCCTGCCGCCGACGCGGGTCGGGACCGCCGCGGCCAGATCGCCGCCGACCTTGTCCAGATACACGACGTCGGAACCGTCGAGGACGGCCAGGTGCACGACGAAACCGGTCACCCGGTGCAGCTCGTGCAGGAACGGCATGGCCGCGCGATGCAGCCGATCCTGGTGCACGGCCAGTGACCCGAGCTCCATCAGCCGGATACCCAGCTCGTAGTCGCGCCCCTCACGCCGTAGCCAGCGCAGCTGCACAAGCCGCTCCAGCATGCGATGTGCCGAGGACCGGGGTAGGCCGGTGCGGCGCACGATCTGGGCGAGGGTGAGCCTGCCCGGGCCGTCGAAGGCGTCGAGCAGCAGGGACGCGCGATCGAGGATCGCGCTGGGGGTGGTGGCTTCGGCCTGGATGACCATCGGGCGCTCCATTTCGGATCTACGAGCTGATGCCCACTCGCATATTTCGATTAGGCATATACCTATTGATACCATCCCGTGTGTTCGTTGTCACATGAATCCGCAATCTGCGTGCAACGACGACGGCCCCCGTGCCGAGCGGAGTGCTCGGCACGGGGGCCGTCGAAGGGGCTGTGCGGGGCAGTTACATGGCCGCGAGCGGCTCGCTACCGGACCAGTCGTGGCCCCAGTAGCTGTCGGCGGTGATCTCCTCGGCGGTGTAGTAGGTCTCGTCGACCTTCATGCCCTCGGTGCCGAACTCGATGTCCCAGCCACCGGGCGCGCGCACGTAGAACGACACCATCTTGTCGTTGGTGTGCCTGCCCAGCGTCGAGGACACCGAGAAGCCGTCCTTGGTGACGCGGTCCAGCGCCTGGCCGACGGCGTCGAGGGTGTCGACCTCCACCATGATGTGCACCAGACCCGGCGCGCCACCGTGCGGCGCCGGGCACAGGGCGAGGCTGTGGTGACGCTCGTTGACGCCGAGGAAGCGCACCCGCATCGGACCGAACTCCGGCGGCGCCGGGATGCGGAACGCGCCGCGCGGCAGGAACCCGAGCACATCGGTGTAGAAATCGAACGCGCCGTTGGGGTCCATGGTCGGCAGCACCACATGGCCCAGGCCCTGGGCGCCGGTGACGAACTTCGCGCCGAACGGCGTCACGACCGGGCTGTGGTCGAGCACCGCGCCGTGGAAGATCTCGAGCGTCGCGCCGGTCGGATCCTGGAAGGTGATGACCTCCTCGACCCGGCGCGCGTCGGCCTCCTCGACCGAGAGCGGCTTGACCGCGATGCCTGCCGCCGTCACGGCCTCCTGCACGCGGACCAGGGCGGCGTGGTCGCGCACCTCCCAGCCGATGGTCACGATGGCGTCGGTGTCGCCCGGCACGACCGTGATGCGCGCCGCGCGCTCGTCCATCCGCAGATACAGCGCGTTCTCGTCCGGTCCGCTGCCCTCGGCGAAACCGAGCACGTCGAACGCGAAGGTGCGCCACCGGTCCATGTCGGCGGTCTGGATCTTGACGTAGCCGAGGCCTTTGATGTCTGTCATTTCCGTTGTCCTTCTTGGTATTCGGTCAGATCATCGAGCGGAGGTGGTCCGCGGGCTCGAGACCGAGGGAGCTGATGGCCGAGGCGTGGTAGACCGTGCTCGGCACGTGGATGGCGTGCGCGAGGCCGACGTGGGCATCGCGCCAGTAGCGCTGCAGCGGCTTGTCCATGCGCATCGCGTTGCCGCCGGAACGGGCGAAGATCTGGTCGACGGCCATCACCGCGCGCCAGGCCGCGCGGACCTGGGTCCGCCGCACCGCGGCCCGCTCGGCGAAACTGATCTCCTGGCCCTTGTCGACCGCGTCGAAGATCCGGTCGGCGTTGGACAGCAGTTCCTGGCGGGCGGCATTGATGTCGGCGGCGGCCTCGCCGATGGCGAACAGCACGTACGGGTCGTCCTTGACGGCGGTGCCCTGGGCGCCGACCCGGTCGCGCTGGTAATCCAGGTGCGCGGCCAGCGCGCCCTCGGCGATGCCGACCACCGCGGAGCTGATGCCCAGCGGGAACATCGTCGACCACGGCATCTTGTACAGCGTCTCGGTGACGCCGTACTCCTTCTGCGCGGTGCCGTCGATGACGTGGTCACCGTTCATCACCCGGTAGTCGGGCACGAAGGCGTCCTTGACGATGATGTCCTTGGACCCGGTGCCCTTGAGGCCCACCACATTCCAGGAGTCCTCGACGATGGTGTAGTCCTGGCGCGGCAGGATCATGTGCAGCATCGTGGGCGGCAGGGCCATCGAGCCGTCGGGGTTGCCGAGCATGGCGCCGAGGAAGATCCAGTCGCAGTGGTCGGTGCCGGAGCTGAACTGCCAGCGGCCGTTGAAGATGTAGCCGCCGTCGACCGGGCGCGCGATGCCGGTCGGCGCGTAAGGCGAGGCCATCCAGGTGTCGTGGTCGTCGGCCCACACCTCGTCCTGCACCTTCGGATCGGCGAAGGCCAGCTGCCACGGGTGCACGCCGACGATGCCGGCGATCCAGCCACTGGCCGGATCCAGCGCCGCGGTGGCCATCACCGTCTCGGCGAACTCGCGCGGATGCGCCTCGTACCCGCTGTACTTCTTGGGCTGGAGCAGGCGGATCGGGCCCGCCGACTTCAGCAGCTGGGCCGTGGCGTCGGGCAGCTGTCCGAGCCGCTCGGCCTCCGGGGCCTGATCGCGCAGCTGGTCCGCGATCGCGGCGATGTTGTCGAGAACCTTGGTCATCGCAGGTGGTGCTTTCTGTTCGGGGTGGTGAGGGTCAGGACATGGTGTTGATGACGGCGCCGCGGGCGATGTTGTCGGCCACCTCGGCCTCCCAGCTGGTCACCGCGCGCTCGGTGTCGATCTCGAACTCGAACCGCTTGGTCATGTCGTCGGTGACGTCCTCGACGTCGACGTAGAACTGCTTGTACCAGCGTCGCAGCTGATAGACCGGTCCGTCTTCCTCCGAGAGCAGCGGGTTGTCGATCGGCGCCTTGTTCTTCCAGATCGCGACGTCCTGCTCGAAGCCGTACTCGACGCCCTGCGCGAACTGGGCGGCCATCGCGTTCGCGTCGTCGTCGGACATGCCCTGCGGCTTCTTGACCATCGCGCCGTACTGCAACACGAACGAGTTCTCGCTGACGGGGTAGTGGCAGTTGATCAGCACCGTCTCGATCGTCATGCCGTTGGCCTCGCTCCAGAGCCAGTCGATCATGTACGACGGGCCGAAATACGAAGCGTCCGAACGCAAGGTGGAGTTGGGGTCGTCGTAGCTGGTGCCGACCTCGATGTCGTGACGCGGGGTCGAGCGCATGTACTGGGTCGCGACCTGGCCCTCGAAGACGTTCTTGAAGTAGCGCGGGAACGCGTAGTGCACGTAGAAGAAGTGCGCCATGTCCACGACGTTGTCGACGATCTCACGGCAGTGCGAGCCCTCGATGAGCATCGAGTTCCAGGTCCAGTCGGTCCACTCCGCTGTGCCGTAGCCCTCGATCTCGGGGATGGTCACCTCGTCGGTGGGCTTGCTGCCCTGCGGGTCGTGCCAGACGTAGAGCTGGCCGTTGCGCTCGAGGGTCGGCCACGAGCGGGTCTTGGCCAGCGGGGGCACCCGGCGCGCATACGGGATGGCGGTGCACTTGCCGTTGCCGCCCCAGCGCCAGTCGTGGAACGGGCAGGCGATCGAGTCGCCTTTGACGGTGCCGTGCGCCAGATTGCCGCCCATGTGGCGGCAGAATCCGTCGAGCACGTGCAGCGCCCCGTCGGATTCGGACTGGAACACCACCAGGGTGGTGCCGAAGGCCTTCACTTCGTGCGGCGTGCCGTCGCGGAACGACGAGAGCAGGCCGAGGCAGTGCCAGCCGCGGGCGAAGCGGGCAGGCGCGGCAGCAGCCTCGATCTGACGGTAGTCGGCGGTGGCGTCCAGTGATCGGCCGTTCGGCGGGTTCTCCGGCATCGAAACCTCCATGTATCGGACGGAGTGGGGATGAGCTGTGCTGATGGTCACGCCGCGAGGGGGTCGTCGGGCTGCCGTGTTCCCGGTCAGCGGACATGTTTTCGGCGCGGACGGCCGGTGTCCCGATCAGCGGGAGAGGAACCGATCACAGCCTGTGCGCGGCCATTAGCGTGACGGCACCTGCAGGCAGGACGAGAGGAATGATCATGGGTAACGTCGCGGTGGTTCTGGAGACCGATGCCATCCGGTTGTTCGCCGAGGCGGCGCGCTCCCACAATCCGGCCTACCGGCTCGCCGACCGGCCGGTGGTCCCGCCGACCTTCCTGCCCGCCGACGGATTCGGCGCCGCGGTGGGCGAACGGGTGGAGACCGATCACCGGTTCTTCGGCCCGCCCCCGCGCGCGGGCGACCGGCTGACCGCGATCCGCGCGGTCGCGGGCGATCCGGTGGACACGCCCGCTGTCACGGCCGCCGAATCGCTGACCCGCTACTTCGATCGCACCGGTGGCCTCGTCGCCGAGTCGTGGGCCGCCGCCGGACCCGTTGCCGGCGAACCGGCCTCGCCGCAGGCCGCCGCGCTGCTGGCCACCTATGCCACCGACTGGCTGGGCGCGGAGAACATCCGGCGTTTTCGCACCAGGGTCGTGCGTCCGCTGCCGCCCGGCGATGTCATGACCTGCTCGGGGCATGTCACGCAGAGCTATGTGCAAGACGGTGAATCGCGCGTCGACGTCACCCTGTCCGGGGCCGATGCCGCGGGCGAGGTCGTCGTCCGGGCGTGGGCGACCTTCGCCTGCGACTGACTTCTCGCCGCGGCCAATCCGCTGATTCCGCACCGCGAGACGCCCGGCAATGGTGTGGTGTTCATAGTGCACATCGACGTTCGGAGGTAGTAGGACATGACGCGACGCTACGAGGGCAAGGTCGCCTTCATCACCGGCGCGGCCCGCGGTCAGGGCAGGGCCGAGGCGGTTCGCTTCGCGGAGGAGGGCGCCGACATCATCGCGATCGACGCCTGCGCGGATTTCGCCAGCACCAGCTACGCGGGCGCCACGGAAGAGGATCTGGCCGAGACCGTTCGCCTCGTCGAAGCGGCCGGGGGCAAGATCGCCGCGAGCAAGGTCGACGTCCGTGATTTCGCCGCGCTCTCGGCGGCGCTGGCGGCGGGGATCGAGCAGTTCGGCAGGCTCGACGTCGTCGTCGCGAACGCCGGTATCTGTTCGGCCGCGATGTCCTGGGAGATCACCGCCGAGCAGTGGCAGGAGACGATCGATGTCAACCTGACCGGCGTCTTCCATACCGCGAAAGCCGCGATTCCGCACCTGATCGAGCAGGGTGAGGGTGGCGCGATGGTGTTCATCAGCTCGGTGGCCGGGCTCAAGGGCATTCCGTTCACGGGCCACTACGTCGCCACCAAGCACGCCATCACCGGCCTGGCCAAGACGATGGCCAACGAACTCGGCGAGTACAAGATCCGGGTCAACACCGTGCACCCGGCCGGGGTGGCGACCGGCATGCAGATGGCGGAGATGGGCCCGCTGTTCGAGAAGCACGCGGCCACGCTGTCGCCGATCTTCATGAACGCGCTGCCCACCTACCTCACCGAGCCCGAGGAGATCGCCGCCACGGTGGCGTGGCTGTGCTCGGACGAGGCCGGACAGGTCACCGGCGCGCAGATCCCGGTGGACATGGGCAACCTGAACCGCTGATCGCCCGATTGGTATTTTTATACCGCCGTCACTAGGCTGGTATGAAAATACCAACTGGAGGCGTGATGGTGGAGCTGAAGTCACCCGCGGAGATCGAGCGGATGCGGGTGACCGGCCGGTTCGTGGCCGATGTGCTGGCGGGCGTGCATGCGCATGCCGCCGTCGGCGTGAATCTGCTCGAGCTGGAAATGTATGTGCGGGAACGGATCCGCGAGCGCGGCGCGGTGTCGTGCTACTGGGACTACGCGCCCTCGTTCGGTCGCGGGCCGTTCCGCAACACCGTGTGCCTGGCGGTCAACGACGCTGTGCTGCACGGACTTCCGCACGACTACGTCCTGCGCGACGGTGATGTGCTCACCGCCGACCTGGCCGTCTCCATCGACGGCTGGGCCGCGGATTCCGCGGTGACCACCATCGTCGGCACGCCGGACCCGGCCGATCGGCGGCTGGTCCAGGCGACCGAGGAGGCGCTTGCTGCCGGGATCGCGGCCGCGCAGCCCGGCAACCACATCGGTGACATCTCCGCCGCCATCTCGGCGGTCGCGCACGATTACGGCTACCCGGTCAACACCGAATTCGGCGGACACGGCATCGGCCGGACCATGCACGAGGATCCGCACGTCGCCAACGCGGGCAGGGCCGGTCGTGGCTTCCGCTTGCGCCCCGGTCTCACCGTGGCGATCGAACCCTGGTTCGCGGCGGGCACCGCGAAGGTCGTGACCGATGCCGACGGGTGGACGATCCGCTCCGCCGATGGATCGCGGTGCGCGCACAGCGAGCACACGATCGCGGTCACCGCCGACGGGCCGAGCGTTCTCACGCTCCGCGACTGAGCCGAAAACCCGGGCGGGTCAGGCGGATTCGGCGACCTGCTCGGCGCGGTAGACCTCGGCGAGCTCGGTCAGCGGGAGCGACAGCGCCTCCGCGAGGCCGACGACGGTGCCGAAGGCGGGGGAGGGCAGGCGGCCGGATTCGATCTTGCGCAGCGTCTCCGGGGAGATGCCCGCCGCGTGGGCGACCTCGGCGAGATCGCGCTCGCCGCGCGCGGAGCGCAGGCAGCGGCCGAGGCGACGGCCTGCTTCGACCTGGGCCGGGCTGAGAGGGAGACGCACCATGGATCCGAGGGTAGGTGGGGTATTTAAATACCGCAACCCGCGGACGGGCCGGTGAGTACCGACCCGTCCATGGGGCTCAGTGCGCGGTGCCGCCGGTGGCGGGCGTGCGGCCGTGTCGCATGATCACGGCGAGGACCAGGGCCACGGCCGCCGCGGCGCCGCAGACCCAGAAGCCCAGCTCGTAGCCGCGATCGCCGAAGACATCCGGAATCGGCGCCGGTGGTTGCGCCTGCCCGCCGACGCTGACCAGCGCGGTCATGCCGTTGGCGTGCAGGAACGCCGTGACGATCGCCAGGCCGACGGCCACACCCATCGACTGCATGACGCCTAGCATGCCCAGGCTGACGCCCTGCTGCTCCTGCGGGACGGCCTCCACCATGAGAATCGGCATGGCCGCGTAGTAGAAGCCGAAACCGATGCTGAACACGGCGTTCACGAGCAGGAACACGGTGCTGGTGTGCGGGAGCACGGCGAAGGCCACCGCCGAGCCGACGAAGATCACCAGGGCGATGACCAGCGGAATCCTGGCGCCGACCCGGCGTGCGATCACACCGGCGAGCGCGCCGCAGATCATCGTGACCACGGCGCCGAGCAGGGCGATGCGCAGCGCGAACTCCAGCAGGGTGTAGCCGCTGCCGTAGGTATAGCCCGGGTCGAGTGTCACCTGGACGGCTTCGGCGGGCAGTGGCTGACCGGTCGCGGCCTGCACCTTGGCGAGAATGCCCTGTTGCGCGCCCGCGGTGACGGTCGCCTCGTCGGGCGTCTGCGACATGTAGGCGATGGCGTAGGAGACGACGCCGATCTGCAACGAGGCGAACAGCGCGCCGGCCAGCACCAGCGCGACGCGCGGGTGGAACAGCAGTTTCATGTCCATGATCGGTTGCGCGACCCGGGTTTCCACCAGGACGAACAGGATCAGCAGGACGACGCCGGTGATCACCCAGGCCAGGGTGGTCGGCTCGGCCCATCCCCAGTCGTGGCCCTTGTCGACGTAGATCAGGATCAGCGCGGCGCCGCCGGAGAGCAGCAGCGCGCCGACGATGTCGATCCGCTCGCGCACCCGCAGCTTGGACTCCGGCACCACGAAGTACACCAGCGGCAGCATCACCAGGGTGAACGCGGCCAGGCACCAGAAGATCGCGCGCCAGCTGTAGTTGTCGACGAGGAAGCCGCCGAGCAGCGGTCCGGCGATGGCGGACACGCCCAAGCCGGTCGCGGTGACGCCGAGGCCGAGCGGGACGTACTTGCGTGGCATCAGGTCCCGGATCAGGCCGTAGGCGATGACCGCGGTCGCGATGGCGGTGGCCTGCAGACAGCGGCCGAGCAGGAAGATGCCCCAGTTCGACGTGGTCGCGTCGAGCACACAGCCGATCACGAACAGCACGCCGCAGATGAGGAACATCCGCTTCTTGCCCCAGACATCGCTCATCTTGCCGATGAGTGGTGACGCGGCCGCGCCGATCAGGCCGAAAACGATGATGGCCCAGTTGATGTTCGCGCCGACGCCGGGGAAGGTCGGGGAGATCTTCTGTAGCGCCGCCGAGACGATCGTGTACTGCATCGGGGCGATCTCGGTGAACAGCACGATGACCGCCAGGACGGTGAAGATCCGGGCGCGGGATGCGCCGTCGAGTCGTCCGGTGTCGTCGTTGCCCTTGGTGAGTTCGGGGCCCTCTGACGTGGGGGGATCTTGAGGAATGGTGGACATTGCCACGCTCCGTTGTTCGGGAACTTTGTTCGAAATGGAGTGGAACGCGTGCGCTTCGATGTGATGTAGATCGCACATGTTCCGCCACGGAGTATGTGACCTAGCGAGCGTTAGGTTGGTGTTATTTCGCGTTTGTCCCGCTGAGTGGGTCGTCGATTTCGGCAGGTGATTCGGGGGAGACCGATCGGTTTGCCCATGGATTGCGAATCCGCCTGTGCCGCAGACTGATCCGGATTCGGTCGAACTGGGTTTATGCGACATAGCCATGGCGCATCATGGGTGGGTAACACGCTGATCCCGGGGCAGGTCGGGTCGGCAAGTCGGAGGGAAATCCCATGAAGTTCAAGCAGTTGCTGGCTGCCGGTGTGCTCACCGTGGCAGCGACCGGCATCACCGCGGCCACCGCGCACGGCGCCCCCCTCGCAGGCCCCGGGGTGGCCGGTGTCGACGGCGCCCTCACCTATACCGCGGCCGTCGCCCCGGACGGGTCGGCGGCGACCGTGGCACTGGCGGCGGGCACCTTCGAGCTCACGCCCGATGCCGGGGTCGCCGTGCTGGCGCCCGACGGGAGCCGGGTCGGCTTCATCCCGACGACCGTGCAGACCGTGGCCGGCCCCGCGGTGCAGGTGATCCCCGAGGTCGACGCCGCGGCGACGACGCTCACCCTCACCCCCGTCGGCGCACCGGCGCCGAATCCGGTGGCGCTGCAGAACATCGACCAGACCGGCAATATCGTCGCCGGTATCGCGATCGGCTGTGTCGTCGGCGCGCTGATCGGGTTGATCTTCCTGTTCGTCAGCGCCATTCCCGGCTGTGTGATCGGTGCGGTGATCGGCGGGATCATCGGCGCGAACCAGTAGCCGCCGACGTGCGACGGGTGGTGGGGATCCACCCGTCGCCCGCCACTCCGTCCTGACCGGCTCGAACGGTGTTGTTCCGCAGAGTCGGTCAGGACGGTTGCCGGGCCGTGAAGGCGCCGTCGACGAGGACCGCAACGATGGGATCGGCGTCGAGTTCCGTCGCGAGGGCGACATCGTCGGCGAAACCGATGGCGGCGAGCTCACGGCCGGACGCGCAGGTGGCGATCAGGGCGGGGACGTCCGTCGATGACGTGAAAGTGGTTGCTGCCGACAGTGCTTCGGGCGAAGGATCCGTGGCGCCGCGATCGAGGAGCGCGGCGGCGAGCGCGCCCGCACCGAGCCAATCCTCCACGGCGGGCCGTGCCACCTCGCTGCCCGGCCAGTGCTCGCCCGCCGCGATGATCGCGATCGGCCGGGTGGGTGTGCCCCAGTTCCGGCTGATCAGCCACTCCGCGACGGCGCGGTAGTTACGCAGACATGCCGCGACCACCGTCGCCCCGGAGACACCGGCCGCGATGGCAGAACCATTGGGGGAGGGCAGAACCAAGCGCTCGGTGAACGGCCCGCGGCGAATCGCGGCGGGTGACAGCGACCAGGGCTGCGCGGCACCGACCTGACGCCTCCCGACGGCAAGGGCCGCGTCGTGCCGGTCGGCGAACTCCCGCGCCGACTCGTCCCGCCACCGATACGGAAACACCGCCGTGCCCGCACCGACCGCCACCGACACCGAGGTGGTGAACGACAACACGTCGACCACCACCACACAAACAGCTCCCACCCCGACGGCGCCGGCCCCCGCACGCCCCCACTCCACCCTGATTCCGAATCCCTGTTGTTGCGACCACTCCGGTGCCGGTTGCACGCTGCCTCCCCCTCACTCGATCGACGAATCCGCCAGTCCGCCAAGACCATCGCATCCGTTCCAGCGCTGAGATCATCCTGATCGTAAGCAGGCCGCGGACGATCGGTGCGGCGCGACTGCGGCCGACGGCTGACAGCGCCGGCGCGCTCGATTGCGCGACAGGCGCTGACGCGGTCCGGTCAGCGGGGCAGGGGTGGGGTCAGGTCGATGGTGGCGGGTGGGCGGAGACGGCGCAGGGTGCCGTCGATGCTGGTGACGAAGAGGGCCCAGGAGTTGCCGTCGGGGGCGATGCGGGCGGAGGTGGGGCCGATCGGCGGGCGCTCCGGGAGGGGTCCGCGCGGGGTGGTCCAGCCGGTGGCGATGGTGCACCGGTGGCCGGTGGCGGTGTCGATCTGGTAGACGCTGCCGGAGTAGTCGCCGGCGACGAAGGCCAGGCCGGAGGCGGTGGCGTCGAGGTCGTCGAGGCCGGGGAAGAGGCCGTCGGGCACGGTGGCCACCGTTGTCGGGTTGTGCGGGGCGTCGAGGGGGACGCGCAGGATGTGGGAGGTGGCCACGTCGTCGGTGAACACCGCTGCGCGGTCGGGGGTGAGGGCCAGGCCGTTCGGGCGGGGGACCGGAGACCAGGCGAGGGTGAATTCGCCGGTGGCGGGGCGGTATCGGCTGATGCCGACCGGGGGCCACGGGATCGACAGCTGGGAGATGAGCAGGTCGCCGTCGGGGAGCAGGAGCAGGCCGTTGGGCTGGACCAGGTCGGGCAGCAGCACGGTGACTTCGCCGGTCGGGAGGTGGAGTCGGCGCAGGGTGCCGCCGCCCTGGGGTGTAGTGCCGTCGCCGGTGATGAAATAGAGGATGTCGCCGGACAATCGGAGCCCGGCGGGGGCGTCCAGGCCGGTGAGGATCGTGGTGACCTTGCCGTCTTCGTCGACGTGCAGGAGTTCGCCTTCGACGATGCCGGTGACATAGAACCCGCCCGCGCCGTCGTACTCGAGGTTTTCCAGGCCGCCGAGATCGGCGGCGATGATGTCGGCCTGCCAGCCCTGCGCGCACCCCGCTTGGGCGTGCGCCGGGGCGATAGGGCCGAGGCCGGTCAGTGCGACAGCGGCGAGAGCGGTTGCGAGACAGCGGATCACCCGCGGGCCGGAGCGTCGGAGCATGGCCGAAGCCTAACCGCCGCCCGGCTCCGTGGCGCGTGCTCAGCCGGGTGTGGTGGCGATCAGCCAGGTCGCGAGGACCTCGGAGGCGGCGGCGTCGGTGGACAGGGCGGCGTGCTCGTCCGGGGTGAGCTCGACGGCCTCGAGTTCTGCCTTCCAGTGGGCGAGCCGATCGGAATCCGCTGCCGCGACGGCCAGTTCGGCGAGCGCGGCGTAGGCGCGGGCCCGGTCGACGACGGACGCGGTGGCGCCGAAACGATGTAGACCTGCTTCCAGGGCGCGGATCGCCGACCGGTCGTCGTTCTTGAAATCACGCAGAATGCGGGCATTGTCGAGCACCCGCGCCAGACCATCGAGCGCCCGCGAGCCGCCGTACTCGAGCTCCATGGGCTCGTCGCGCTGAATCACGAGCAGGGTGTTGCCGACCGGATCGACCAGGGAGAACCGGGACTGACCGGGCCGGTACCGGGTGATCCGCGGACAGCCCTTGGCCGGGATCTTCCCGTAGTGCGCGCGCAACGCCGCCGTGTACTCGGCGTGGCGAGCGGCGACGTCGTCGACCATCACCAGCGCCCCCACATGCTCGGCGGGCAGTTCGATCCCGGGCGGCGCGTCCGCGAAATGCAGCGCGCACCCGTGCCCCTCCACCGCGCCGTAGACATAGGGCCGGGTCTGCTCGTAGGTGACGGTGTAGCCGAGCGCTCGATAGAAGTCGAGAGTGCTCGGCAGGTCGCCGCTCCACAGCATCGGCACTGCGGTGTCTGTCATCGGTAGCCCTTCCGGAGAGTGAGTTGTCCGGATCCGAGGTTAGGAAGACTTTCGCGAGAGCGCCCATAACTTGTTCGGCGGCTAGGCTGCGGGCATGACGAACAGGCTCGGCGAACTGCAGACCGCGAACTTCGTGCTGCTCACCACCTTCCGCAAAGACGGCTCACCGGTGGGCACCCCGGTCTGGGCCGTCGCCCACGACGACAAACTGTTCGTCTGGACGGTCACCGACAGCTGGAAGGTGAAGCGGATCCGCCGCAATCCCGAGGTGACGGTGCAACCCTGCGATGCGCGCGGCAAAGCGCATGGTGTCGTCACCGGTGGCACCGCGCGGCTGCTCGATGCCACCGAGACCGAGCAGGTGCGCTCCTGGCTGCGCCGCAAGTACTGGCTGACCGGCCCGCTGGTCATCCTCGCCAGCAACCTGCGCCGTGGCAAGGCGGGCACCATCGGCATCGAGATCACCCCGGCCTGACCTCCCTGGTTACCTCGAACCAGTATCCAGTACCGCGGGTATCGGATACCGTGGGCTCAGCGGAACTTCCGAGGGGACTCACATGGCCGACCAACGCACCCGCGCCGTCGTCGTCGCGGGCGCGCGCACCCCGTTCGTGCGCGCGTTCACCGACTTCACCCGTCTCGACAGCATCGCCCTCGCCGGTGCGGCGGTCCGGGGTCTGCTCGAGCGCAGCGGTATCGCGCCCGGCGAGATCCAGTCCATCGTCTGGGGTGGGGTCATCCTGCCGAGCCACGCGCCGAACATCGCGCGCGAGGTGGCGCTCGACCTGAACCTGGACTTCGGGTGCGAGGGCTACACGGTGACCCGGGCGTGCGCGTCGGGCCTGCAGGCGGTCACCTCGGCGGCGGCGGCGATCGAACGCGGCGAATACGACATCATGATCGCCGGCGGCAGCGATTCCACCAGCAATGCCGAGATCAAACTCCCGCAGAAGGTCGTGCACGCGGTGGCCCCGGTGGCGCTGGGCAAACCCAAGCCCAAGGACTACCTCGACGTGGTCCGCCGGCTCGCGCCGTACACCGACATCCTGCCGCGCCAGCCGAAGATCTCCGAGCGCACCACCGGTGAGGTGATGGGCGAGTCGGCGGAGAAGATGGCCAGGATCAACGGCATCAGCCGCGCCGACCAGGACGAGTTCGCCGCCCGCTCGCACCACCGTGCCGCGGCCGCCATCGCCTCGGGCCGTTTCGACGACGAGGTCGTGCCGGTGACGACCCCGTCGGGCACCCGGATCGACACCGACGGCCTGGTCCGCGCGAACACCAGCGTCGACAAGCTCGCCACCCTGAGCCCGGTGTTCGCGAAGGGCGGCACGGTCACCGCGGGCAATGCCAGCCCGCTCACCGACGGCGCCGCCGCGGTGCTGCTCATGAGCGAGGAAAAGGCGCGCGCCCTCGGGTTCACTCCGCTGGCGGCGATCCGTTCGTGGAGTTTCGTCAGCGTCGACCCGGCCGACCAGGTCCTCATCGGCCCCGCCATCTCGATGCCGCGGGCCCTGGACAAGGCGGGCCTGACGCTGGCCGATATCGATCTCGTCGATATCCACGAGGCGTTCGCCGCGCAGACCCTGTCGGTGCTGCGCATGCTGGAGAGCCCGGAATGGGCCAAGACCCGGCTCGACCGGGACGAGGCCGTCGGTTCGGTCGACATCGACAAGCTGAATGTGCACGGCGGGTCGATCTCGCTGGGCCACCCCTTCGGCGCGACCGGCGCTCGCATGGTGACGACCATGGCGAACGAGCTGGCGCGGACCGGGAAGGAGACTGCGCTGCTCGGGATCTGCGCCGCGGGCGGGATCGGTGCCTCGGCGGTGCTCGAGCGCGTGTGAGCGTGGCGGAGGGCTGTCGACGGCGAGGAAACGGGTAGGTCCGGCCACCGTGTTCCGGTGGCCGGACCTACCTGCGCGAAATCGAGACGGCTAGAGACAGTCACCCGCCGTGAGTTCGGCTTCTGCAACCGCGGTGAGTTCGATGGTCTCGCCGAAACCCTCGTGCAATTCCGCGAGTGTTTCCCCACTCGCATCGGCAGCCAGAGCACAGCCGATAAGATCCTCGGTCACTTCGACGGAGGCGGAGGCTGTGGCCGGGGCGGCCGGAGCGGGGGCAGCCGGTGCAGCCGGAGCGGCCGGAGCGGGGGCAGCCGGTGCAGCCGGAGCAGCCGGAGCGGGGGCGGCCGGGGCGGCTTGTGCCATTCCCACGCCGAAAACCGATACAGCGGCAAAAGCAACAGCGAATGCACTGGTCTTGATGAATCGCATTTGTGCTCCTCAAATTTGTAGTCGTGTACTACATCTCGGAGACCTGCGTACTTGCAGCAAGTACTTTAAACACGATGCCGAATGTGGTCAACTCCCCTACATAAATTAATTTCCGGAGGTAGGGCGATATATTCACCAATCCACCGGGATTTCGGCAGGCATGATCGCCATTCGGTGCGGATGCCAGGGCACCTGCGCCATCGGCACCGTCAGCCGAATACGGGGCAGCCGGTCGAGCAGGACCCGGAACGCGGTGTCGGACTGACGGCGGACCACATGCGCACCGGGGCAATGGTGTCGACCGTAGCCGAAGCGCAGATGCGGGTTGGGTGTGCGGGTCGGGTCGAAGATCTCGGGATCGGCGAACGCGGCCGGGTCGACGTTGACCGCGTCCAGCGACAGCAGCACCAGGTCGCCTTCGGCGACAGTCACCGAACCCAGCTCCGCGTCCCTGGTGACGTAGCGGGGGATCGCATTGCCCAGGACGACGCTGCACCGCAGCAACTCCTCCACGCACTGCGGCATCGTCTCCGGCCGGGCACGCACCGCGTCGAACACCTCGGGCCGCTGGAGCAGGTTGAGCGCCGCGACCCCGAGGAAGCTCGCGAAATCCTCGTAGCCGCTGACGAACAGCACCGCGACGATGTTCGCCAACTGCTGGTCGGTCAGCCCGTGCTGCCCGGCGTTGAGATCGGCGAGGCGGTCGGCCAGGCCGCGCGGTTCGCCGGGGCGGCGGGCGGCCATGTGCTCCTGCATATAGGTGCGGATCTCCGCCCAGTTGCGGGCGAGCTCCTCCGGGGAATACGTCACCATCGTCAGGTCGATATCGGCTCGTTCGGCGAGCCACCGGTGGTCCGCGAAGGACAGGCCGAGCAGGCGGCACAGGCACTGTGCGGCGACCCATTCCGCGAAGTGGCGCTGCAGATCGCCCACAGGCCCCTCCCGGACCATGGCGTCGAGGCCCTCCTTGGTGATCGCGGCGACCCAGTCGGCGGGGAGATCGGGCTGGTTGCGGCCGAGGGCTCGGAGCACCTCGTCGCGCAGCCCGGCTTGGTGGAGGTGGTTCATCGCGTCCAGCAGTTCAGGTGCCAGGATCGGGGTGTCCTGCGCCGGACTGTCGGCGTCGGCGAGCACGGAGCGGGCGAACGCGCGGTCCCGCAGCACGTGTTTGGTCAGCTCGTAGCTGGTGACCAGCCACGCCTCCTCCCCGGAGTTGGTGCCGACCCTGGCAACGGGACATCGGCGCTGCAAGTCGGTGAGCTCGGGGGCGAGACGGTCGCCCTTGGTGCTGAACGGATAGCGGTAGTCGACGGTCACGGCGTGCAGACCTCTCTCTCGACGTCGTCGGCGGTTCGTTCGAATCGTTCACCAGCGCACCGGCAGCTGTGCTGGAGCGCGCAGTGGGGTCGACTCGTCCCAGCGAATCGAATCGACCGGCACCGCGAGCTCGATGCCGGGCAGCCGTTCCAGCAGCACCTCGATCGCGGTGGCGAGCTGCAACCGCGTCAGGTGCCCGCCGGTGCACGCGTGCGGGCCGTGCCCGAACGCGACGTGTGCGTTGGGTGATCGGGATAGGTCGAGTCGGTCGGGATCGGCGAACGCCGCGGGGTCGCGGTTGGCCGACGCGGGCACCGGCACGACCGCGTCACCGGCGCGAATGTGCTTGCCGTGCAGCGTGAAGTCCTCCGTTGCGACGAGGATGTTGATCGCGTTCATCAGCGGCACGTACCGCAGCAACTCCTCTACCGCCGTGCCGATCCCGGACGGCTCTGCGCGCAGCCGCCGCAGCGCGCCGGGGTGGGTGAGCAGGGCGAGCAGGGCGTTGCCCGTGTGCTGCATGGTGGTCTTGTAACCGGCCATGAGCATCGTGACGACGAAGCTGACGACGTCGTCGCGGGTCAGATCGCTACCGGGAGAACGGCTCTGGGCGAGCAGTAGCCGGATGTGGTCCTCGCCCCCATCCTCCTGCTCCTTGCGATCGATGAGCGCGGCCGCGTAGTCCTGCAGCGCGTACAGGGCCGCCAGCACCTCTGCCATCGGCACCCCCGACGCGCCGAGGAGGGTGAGGGTGTGCGGAAGATAGATGTCGCGGTCCTCGTGCGGCAATCCGGTGGTCTCGCACAGCACCCGCAGGGGCAGCGGCTCGACGTAGGAGGCGACGAGATCGGCTGTGCCGTCGACGGACTCCGCCACCATCGTGTCGATCAGTTCCTCCGCCATCGCCCGGATCCGCGGCCGCACGGGTTCCAGCCGTCGTCGGCCGAACAGCGGCAGGACCGCGCGCCGCACCCGCTCGTGGTGCGCGCCGGTCATTTCCAGAAACGTCGGCAGGCACGGCGGCGGTGCGGTGTCGCCGTCGCGCGGCGGCCAGGCGGACAGCAGCGGCCGCTCGAGCCGGGGGTCGGCGAACGCGGCACGCACATCGGCGTACCGGCTGAGCAGCCAGGCTGTCTCGCCGTTGGGCAGTTGCGTTCGGATGACGGGGTTTTCGCTGCGCAGCCGGGCGTAGGCGCACGGCGGCCCTGCGGTGCCCGGCTCGACGGCGGGGACTCCGGCGAGGGTGTCGACGCCGCTCATCGGCTCGCCATCGAAGACTCGGCGGCGGGGCGGGCAAGGTAGCCGCAGGTGACCAGGTACTCCAGATAGCGGTCCAGCAGGTCGGAATCGACCGGCGGACACTGTAATCCGCTGCCGGACAGCGCCGTCTCGGTGTTGGCCCGCCCCAGCACCGGGAACGTGTCCGCGAGGTACATCTCCTTGACGGACATGTCGGCGGTGCGGCTGCGGTCGATGCACAGAGACACGAAAGGCGCTGTCGCGCTTGTCGGATGCTCGGCGACATGGCGCACGAGCTCGTCGACCCACCGCGCGTAGGGCAGCGTCCGCAGCACGAAGCCGGCCGCACGCATCCGGGCCAGCACGTCCGACAGCATGGCCCGGCGCGGGTTGGTGAGATGGTGGACCCGGCCCTCGGCAGGCCGGTGGGTGGCGATGTAGACGACGGACTCGGCGAGATAGTCCACCGGCACGAAATCCATGGGCAGCTCGATGTCGGGGGCAAGGCCGGTCTCGGCGATCGTCTTGAACAGCGAGCAGATGGCGGTGTCGGTGTTGCACACACCGTGCGCGCGGTCGCCCATCACCTCGTACGGCCGGTACACCGCCACCGGCAGACCCTGCTGCGCCGCCTGTCGCAGGACGCCCTCGGCGACCCATTTGCTTTCCGCGTAACCCATGGTGAGCCCGTCCGCGTGGGCCGGCGGGAGATCCTCGGCGACTTCGCGGACCCCGGCCGCGCCGAATCCGGCGACGACGGCGACCGTCGAGAGGAAGTGCACCGGCACCCGCCTCGGTGCCGCGATCCGGACTATCTCCCTGGTACCGCCCACGTTCGCCGCGCGCAGATGCTCATACGGATAGAGGAAGTTGACGTGAGCGCCGTTGTGCACCACCAGATCCAGGGCGCCTGCCAGCTCGTCCGCATGCGCCTGCGACAGGCCGAGCCGGGGTTCGGTCAGCTCGCCGGGGAAGCACTCCACCCGGCGCCACGCGGCCTCGTCCGGATGCAGTCCATAGCGGGCGAGCGCCGTGCGCACCCGCTGTTCGGCGCGCGCCCGATCGGCCGCCCGCACCGGACAGTGCACGCGCGCCGCCGTCGAGCGCAGCAGCCGATCGAGCAGGAAGGCGCCGACGAACCCCGAAGCGCCCGTGAGCAATACCTCCCGCGGGGCGTGCGGGCGCGGAGCCGGGCTCTGGGCTGGTGGGAGGTCGAAGCCGAGCTCGGTCTCCTTCTCGAAGTCGACCTGCTCCGTCGCGGCCATGGCGCCCGAGCACGCTGTGTCCACGGCAGCCGCGAATCCTGCCAGGGTGGGTGTGGCCAGCAGCGCCCTGATCAGGCCGGAGCCACAGGCGGCATCGAGGTTCAGGACGGCGAGGGTGCGGGTGACCGTCTCGGAGGCGAGCAGGGAGTCGCCGCCGAGGAGGAAGAAGTCGTCGTGCGGTGCGGGGCGCACACGCAGCACCTGCTGCCATACCTCGGTGAGGACGCCGAGCAGGCCGTCGACCACGGGCTGCTCCGCCGTCCCCGCACCGGCGGCAGCCGGCAGATTCGCCCGATCCACCTTGCCACCGCTGGTCACCGGCAAATGCTCGAGGGGCACCAGCACCGGGACCGCCTGCGGCGGCAGCCACTGCGCGCAGTACGCGCGCAGCTCCGGCAGCGACAGTGGGCGACCCGGCCTTGCGGCGGTGACGTAGGCGGTCAGCGTCCCGTCCGTGGCCTCGACTATGGCCTCGCCGACCGCCGGGTGCGCTCGCAGCCGGGTCTCCACTTCGTCGAGTTCGATGCGCGCGCCGCGCAGTTTCGCCTGGCGATCCAGCCGCCCACGAAACTCCAGGAGGCCGCGGTTCCACACCGCCCGGTCGCCGGTCCGGTACAGCAGTCCGCCCGGTTCCACCGCGGGCAGTCGCACGAACCGCTCGGCGGTCAGGTGCGGGTCGCCGAGGTAGCCAAGGGCCAGCCCGTCCCCACCGACATAGAGCTCGCCCTCTTCGCCGGGATCCGCGACCGAGCCGTCGGCCCGCACGACGTGGCAGGTGGACGCGCCGAAGGGAAGGCCGAGGGGGACGTGCGTTTCCTCCGCAGGCAACGGGCCGAGCACGTGGGCGGTGGAGACCACCGAATTCTCGGTCGGACCATAGAAATTGACCACGGTGGTGCCAGGACAGGCCGCCAGCACGGCATTGGCCAGGAGCGGGTCCATCGCCTCCCCACCGGCCGAGACGAAACGCAGCCCGGCCAGCGTCTCGGGGCTGGTGCGGGCGACGAGATGGAAGACACTCGTCGTCAAGTACGCGATCGTCACGTCCCGCGCGCGGAACAACTCCGCCAGGGCGGTGGGCGAGAGCAGTTCTTCCCGGTCCGCGATGACCAGGCACGCGCCGGTGAGCAGCGCGCCCCAGATCTCGATCGTCGAGGCGTCGGAGGACAGGCCGTAGGCGTGCAGGACCCGGTCGCCCGGTCCTGGCGAGGGCAGCCGGTGATCGGACAGTACGAGCCGGACCACACCCCGGTGGGGGATGGCCACCGGTTTGGGGCGACCTGTCGTGCCGGAGGTGAAGACGACGTAGGCGCAGTCGGTGGCGCAGTCGTGCCGCGGCTGCGGGTCGGGGATCTCCCAGCCCGTCGTGTCGCGGGTGAGTTCGATGCGCACGCGCAGGCCACGCACCTGGCGAGTGCTGCCGGGGAGGATGACGGCGGCCCGCAGCCCGGTGTCCTCGGCCATGGCCCGCCATCGCGCGGGCGGCAGGTCCTCGTCGAGCGGTACGTACGCGCAGCCCGCCTCGAGGATGCCGAGCAGCGCTACCAGCGCGTCCAGCGAGCGGCTCCCGCATACGCCGACCAGCTCGCCCGGTTCGACGCCCCTGGCGCGCAACTGTGCCGCCAGGGCCTTGGCCTGGGCGGCGAGCTGCCCGTAGTTCAGGATGCGTTCGCCGTGCCGGGCCGCGGGCGCGTCCGGCCGGGCGGCGGCCTGCGCCTGGAACAACTCTGGAATGCTCGCGTCGCGCGGGTAGATCGGTGGCGCCGGGGATGCGGTGCGCGGGCGTGCCGAACCGTCGAGGTAGGTCACCAAGTCCTTCTCCGTTCCTACGGCTTCGGTTGCTCGGTGCGATGCTGTTTCAGACGGCGCCGGCGTCGCGATGCGCGCCGACTTCCGCGAATCCGGCCGCGAAGGCGGCGAAGTCGGCCGTGCGCCAGCGCTGGGGGCGCATGCGGAAGGTGATGTCGTGCTCGAGCTGGTCCGCGGTCGCCGCCAGATAGGCGCCCGCCTCGTCGGGGTCCAGATAGCGCACGGCCAGTGTCGCGCGCACCGCGGGATCGATCGGGTCGTCGACGGCGGTGACGGGCCCCTCGACACTGACGTACCGGTACGGCCGCCGCTCGTCCTGCACGCACAGGCTGAATCGACCGGCAGCACGCAGCAACTGGGCCTTGATCGTCTCCCGCCCCGTCTCGACGACGATCTCACCCCCGGGTTCGTAGCCGTACCAGACCGGCACGACCAGCGGGCCGCGGTCGCCATTTCTGGGATCGGTGACACTCAGAATGCCGACGCGGGGGTCGGCGAGGAATTGTTCGCGATCGTCACGGGACATTGCGAGCAGCATTCGGCCACGCTCCTGTGATGAGGTGTTCCGGGGGCAACATCTGCAATTCCGACACCGAAAACGCCGAATTCCTGAACCCGTCAGGATGGTCACATTGGTGAAACTACTGAATTCGCTTCATGTGGCGACGATTACAGTACCAGCGTGGTTGGTCCGCATCCAAGACATTCCGACGAACCGGGCAAGACACAATTCCCGAATCAGGAGATATGGCTCAGGTAGCGGCCGAGGTGCGCGGCCGCGTCGAGCATGGCGAGACCTCGGGTGGTGAGGCGTTCGCGCCAGTCGTCCAGGGCTCGGGTCACCGCATCGGTGCCACCCGCGTCACGGATCTGTTCGACGACGAGGGCGATGCGATGCAGGGGGTAGCCGCCGCGGCGGAGCAGGTGGGCGAGTTCGGCGTCGCGGATGTCGTCGGGGCCGTAGCGGCGGTATCCGGTGGCGGGATCGCGTGGCGGCGTGAGGATTCGAGCGTCCTCCCATTTGCGCAGGGTCGCGGGGGTGACCTCGAGCAGGTGCGCGAGTTCGCCGATGGTTCGGGACTCGGTCGCCCGGGGAGTGGGGGTGGTCAGGTGGGTGATCGCCTTGCGGACCGTGTCGAGGGTGGCGCGGTCGCGGAGTAACTGGTGGTGACCGGCGTCGATGACGGCCAGCGCGTCGTCGAGTTCGCCGTGATGGACGGCCCGCATGATGCGGCCGCTCGCGGCATGGCCGTAGGCGGGGATCAGGGCGAGGTAGGCGCGCAGTGCCGCCGCGTGGGCCTCGGTGTAGATCCGGTAGCCGCTCGGTGTGCGCTCGGCGGCGGGGAGGTACCCCGCCTGCTCGTAGTTGCGGACCGCTTGCGTCGAGAGTCCGTGTTCGCGCGCCAGGTCCGAAGGTCGCATGTCTCCCACGGCTTGGAGACTTTACGCCACTGATTGATTGCTGACCGGGACAAAGCCTCAACCGAATGTTCAACGATACGATTGAGACACATGAGCCAGAACATTCGCGACTTCGTTCCGTCCACGTGTGAGCTCCTCGCGTTCGGTGAGCCGACGCATCAGGAACCCGCCTTCCCCCTTCTCCGCAACGCGCTGTTCGCCCAACTCGTCGAGCTCGGCTTCCGTTCCATCGCCCTCGAGTCCGATCGGGTCGCCGCCCTCACCGTCGACGACTACGTCCGCAACGGCATCGGCAGTCTCGACGAGGTGATGCGCACCGGCTTCTCACACTTCGGAGACCTGGCCGCGAACCGCGAACTGGTCGCCTGGATTCGTGACTACAACGCGAACAGGCCACCGGCCGAGCACGTGGCCTTCTACGGCTTCGACGCGCCGCTCGACAACACCAGCGCCCCCAGTCCCCGCCGCTATCTCGAGTTCGCCCGCGACTATCTGCACCTCGAGACGGAGATCGCCGACCTCGCCGGCGACGACGAACGCTGGCATCGCGACGCAGCGATCCTCGACCCGGCGATGTCGCCCGGCGACACCGAGGAAGCGCGGCGACTGCAGGCGCTCGCCGACGACCTGCTCAACACTCTCTACGCCCGCGCACCCGAGCTGATTCCCGCGACCTCCGAGGCCGAATGGCGCAGGGCGGCAGTCCATCTCACCGCCGCGCGCGGGCTGCTGCGCTACCACCGCCAGTCCGCGCGCCGCGTCGACGAGACCACCCGGATCTCGGGCCTGCTCGCCACCCGCGACGTCCTCATGACCGAGAACATCCGCGATATCCGTGACATCGAAGCCCAGCGCGGCCCCACGCTGCTCTACGGCCACAACGTGCACCTGCAGCGCAATCTCAGCACCATGTCGATGGCAGGCATGACCCTGCGGTGGTACGGCCCCGGCGCCGTCCTCAGCTCGCTGTTCGGTGACCGCTTCACCTTCCTCGCGGGCAGCCTCGGACCCAGCCCGTCCGGTCTTGCCGACAACGAGCCGGCCGAGGCAGGACTCCGCGACCGCTCCGTCCCGTGGGGCCTGTTCCCTGCCGCCGGTCTGACCGCCACGCCTACCGGCCCGACCTCGGACCCCAGCTACTTCCCGCTCGACCAGGAGACCATCGACGGCGCCGACGCGATCCTGCATATCGCGGAGAGTGGTGCGCTGGTCGCCGGAGACGCGTGAGCGCTCGGTTGAACCAGGACCCGGGCGGGCACGTCAGCGGCGTGCCCGCTTTCCTGCGATCGACACCGTCGTCGACGACGACACTCTAGTGGTTTGCCGGGTGGCGGTTCGGGCATTCAGTGGGACCCAGGGAAGTCTCGAGAGTTGTTGACCGACAGCGAGATCGGCGGTCGGTCGACGAGGGACGATCAGGTCGCCTGGCTCACCGAGGACATGTGGAAATCGGGGATGCGCAACGGTGGCATGGCGGTGCGGGTGAACCAGTCCTTCCATTCGCGGGGGAGGGTGATCTCGGTGGCGCCTGCCTCGGCGACGCGGCGCAGGAGGTCGAGGGGGCTTTCGTTGAAGCGGAAGTTGTTGACCGCGGCCGTGACCCGGCCGTCCTCGACCAGGTAGACGCCGTCGCGGGTCAGCCCGGTCAGCAGGAGGGTGGCGGGGTCGACCTCGCGGATGTACCAGAGGCAGGTCAGCAGCAGGCCGCGTTCGGTGCGGGCGATCATGTCGTCCAGCGAGGCGTCGGAGCCGCCGGTCAGGAGCAGGTTCTCGCCGGGAAGGGTGGCGGGAGCGGCGAATTCGGCGGCGGTGGCGCGGGGATAGACCAGCGACTCGATCACGCCGGAACCGATCCAGTCGACGCGTTGCGCGGACAGGCCGTTGTCGAAGACCGACAGCGATTCCGACGACGACGGGGTCGCCACGAAGGGCCGGTATTCCAGGCCGCTCGCGTTCGGGTCGGAGTAGAGAGTCAGCGGAATGTCGCTGAGTCGCTCACCGATCCGGGTGCCGCCCGCGCGGGAGAACGCGGTGTGGCCTTCGTGCGCGCCGCGGCCCTCCATGGTCCAGGCCAGGTAGATCATCAGGTCGGCCACGGCCGACGGCGGCAGCAGCGTCTCGTAGCGGCCCGCGGGCAGGTCGACGCGGGTGGCCGACCAGTCCAGTCGCCGGGAAAGTTCGGCGAGCAGACCGGGGGTGTCGACATCGGTGAAATCGGCGGTGCCGACACCCACCCACGCGCTCGCGAGATCGCTGCCGTCGCCGCGCTTTCCGTTGATCTCCACCGATCCGGTGGGCTGGCTGTACCGGCGGCGGATGCCGGTGGAGGTGCCGAGCCAGGTGGTGTGCAGCTGGTGGTGGGCGAAGCCGTAGAGGCGGTCGGTGCCGTCGAAACCGGTCGACAGGTCACGGGCCAGGCCTGCGAACACGTCGATCTCGGTGGCGCCTGGCGCGTGATCCCAGGTGGCGGTGTCGTCGTGAGTCGGCTCGAGCAGTGGCATGGCGTCGCGGGCCGGGGTCGCCGTGCGGGCGGCCTCCTCGCTCGCGCGCACCACCGCCTCGATGTCGGCGGGGTCGACGCTGGTGGAGCTGATGCTCCCGACGCGCGCGGCGTTCGGACCGTCGCGGAACACCGAGATCACCGCCCAGTCCCGCGACACCGAGGAACCGTTGGTGGTCATCGAGTTGCCGGCCCACCGCAGCGACGCCTCGTGCGCGTCGGTGACGATGACGATCGCCTCGTCGGCCTTCGACGCCGCCAGCGCGCGCTCGACCACCGCGCCCGCGGGGAACACACCCGACTCGCTCACTGCCCGCCCTCCGTCCGGGTATTGAGAATATTGACCCCGCGCACCAGCACCGACGGGCAGCCGTGGCTCACCGCCGCCACCTGACCGGGCTGGGCTTTACCGCAATTGAACGCGCCACCGAGCTGCCAGGTGCTCGGCCCGCCGAGCGCTTCCATCGCACCCCAGAACTCGGTGGTCGTCGCCTGATAGGCGACATCGCGCAGCTGACCGTCCAGCTCCCCGTTGCGGATACGGAAGAACCGCTGACCGGTGAACTGGAAGTTGTAGCGCTGCATATCGATCGACCACGACTTGTCGCCGACGATGTAGATGCCGTTCTCGACCCGCGAGATCAGTTCGGCGGTGGTGGTGTCGCGCTCCGGATCCGGTTGCAGCGACACGTTCGCCATCCGCTGGATCGGCACGTGATGCGGGGAATCGGCGTACGAGCAGCCGTTGGAACGGTCGAGACCGAGCCGTGGGGCGAACACGCGGTCGAGCTGGTAGCCGACAAGGATGCCGTCGCGCACCAGGTCCCACTGCTGGCCCGCCACGCCCTCGTCGTCGTAGCCGACGGTGGCCAGGCCGTTGACCTGGGTGCGGTCACCGGTGACATGCATGATCGGGGTGCCGTAGCGCAGCGTGCCGAGCTTGTCGGGAGTGGCGAACGAGGTACCCGCGTAGGCCGATTCGTAGCCGATCGCCCGGTCGTATTCGGTGGCGTGACCGATGGATTCGTGAATGGTCAGCCACAGGTTGGTCGGGTCGATCACCAGATCGGTCGGACCGGCGACAACGCTGGGCGCCTTCACCTTCTCGGCCAGCCAGCTGGGAATCTGCGCGAGTTCGCCTGCCCAGTCCCAGGTTCCGTCGGCGCCGGTGACGTATTCCCAGCCGCGGCCCGCCGGTGCGGCCAGGGTGCGCATGGTCTCGAACACGCCGGATGCGGAGTCGACGGTGATCGCCTCCAGCTGCGGATGCAACCGCACCCGCTGCTGGGTGATCGACGATCCCGCGGTGTCGGCGTAGAAGACCTGCTCCTTGACCTGCAGGACCGACGCGGTGACATGGTCGACACCGTCGGCCGCCGAGAGCCGTTCCGAATAGTCCTGCAGCAGCGCCACTTTGTCGGTGGTCGGCACCGCGAACGGGTCGAGGTCGTAGGCCGACACCCACGACACGTCCGCGTAGCGCGGCTCGTCGGCGAGCTCCACCCGCTCCCGGTTGAGCGCGCGCAAGGTCGTCGCGACGGTGACCGCGCGCCGCGCCACCTCGGCGGCGATGTCGGGCGTGAGCGCGGCATGGGAGGCGAAACCCCAGGTGCCGTCGACGATCACGCGCACGGCCAGACCCAGCTCGGTCGAATCGGTGACGGCCTCCACGCGCCCGTCGCGCAAGCGGATCGACTGCGTCACCAACCGCTGCACCCGCAGATCGGCGTGCTCGGCGCCCGCCGCACGGGCCGCCGAGAGCGCGGCCTCGGCCAGCGCGCGCAACCCGAGCGTCAGGAACTCCTCGTCCACTTCTCTGGAAGTCGCGGTAGTCACCCCGCCTACGCTAGCCGGTGCCGCCGACACGCGGGACCCCGCCGAGGATTACCCGCGCGAAATCCCGGTTCGGGCAGCGACAACCGTGACGCGCTGATCCCGGTCCTCCCGCGGCGCACCGCCCGGATGCCGTAGGGTGCCCGCCGTGCCGCCATCCGCCCTCCGCGATCGAAAAAGGGAACGAACCCGTCGTGCGATTCTCGTGGCCGCCGTCGAATTGTTCGAGGCCAGAGGCTATGAGGAAACGACAGTGGCCGATATCGCGGCCGAGGCCGAGGTCGGCACCCGGACCTTCTTCAACTACTTCGCCAGCAAGGAAGAACTGCTTTTCCCCGAGCCCGACGAACGGGTCCGCGCGGCCGTCGCCGCCATCGCGACCAGGCGGCCGGGGGAGCGTCCGGTGGAGGTGCTGCTGCGTGCGCTGCGCGCCGCGGGCGACAACCCCGGCGAACATCGGGTGGACGACCTGAACTCCCGCGTCGCCGCGTTGCGCGCGCGGGTCTCGCGGACCGTGCCCGCCGTGAGCGGTCGCGCCGCGCACGCCCAGCTCGTCGCCCAGCGCGAGATCGCCAGGCAACTGCACCTCGCGTTCCCGCACGAACTCGACGAGGTCGGCGCCGCGGCACTGGTCGGCGCGGTCGTCGGCGCGGTGTCGGGAGCGCTGACAGTGCTGTTCCAGCAGCCCCAGCACGGAATCGACGACGGCGAACGCCTGCACCGCAAGATCCACGAGACCACCTCGCGGGTGCTGCAGCCCTGGCTCGCCGCCTCGGCATCGGCCGAACCGGCGCGCTAACCGAACTGCTGCCAGCCCAACCGGATCACCATCACCACCACCACGACGAGCAACACGATCCGCACGAACCCCGCGCCCTTGGCCAGCGCCATCCGCGAGCCGACCAGCGCGCCCGCCACATTCGCCACCGCCATGCCCGCGCCGAGGCCCCACAGGAGGTGGCCGGTCGCGCCGAGGAACAGCAGCGCGCCCACATTCGACCCGCAGTTGATCACCTTCGCCATGGCCGCCGCGCGCACGAACTCCGTGCCGAGCAGCGTCGCGAACGTGATGATCAGGAAGGTGCCGGTGCCGGGCCCGAGCAAGCCGTCGTAGAGGCCGATCAGGCCCGCGGCCAGCGCCACCACCAGGATGACCTTGCGCCGGGTCGGTGGATGGGTCGCCATGGTCATGCCGACCGACGGGCGCACCGTCACGAACACCGCCACCGCGACCAGCACCACCATCACCAGCGGGATGAACAGGTCGCGGTCGATCAGCGACACCGCCGCGGCACCGCACGCCGAGGTGACCGCGGCGATCATCGCGCCCGGGATCAGCACCTTCCACTGCATCGGCACCCGGCGCGCGAAGGTCAGCACCGCGGTCGCCGTGCCCGACAGCGCGGCCAGCTTGTTCGTGCCGAGCGCGGTCTGCGGGGCGATGCCGGGCGCGACCAGGAACAGCGTCGGCAGGATGATCAATCCGCCGCCGCCGACCACCGCGTCGACCCAGCCCGCCGCGGCCGCGGCCACCAGTAGGACCGCCCAGTCTCCTAATTGCACGCGTCCAGGCAATCAAGATCACGCGCGGAAAGCCAACCGGGCCGCGCACGTCCGTGGACGGTTTCATCACCTGCGGCGATTAGGCTGGCCCGGTGCGCCGGTTCAGCTTGTGGCTCCGCGGCCGACCCATCGTCGCCGATTCCCTCCTCGCGGCCTTCCTGATGGTGCTGGACGCGCTCGGCGTGGGCAACGAACACCACAAGGCCTCCTACCTGGTGTTTTCGCTACTGCTGCCGGTGCCGCTGATCCTGCGCCGGATCTATCCGCGAGCGATGGCCGCGGCGATGTTCCTGCTCTCGGTGCTGTGCACGCTGGTGGGGTATCTGGTCGGTGACGACACCTCGGGGCACGTCGCGCTGATCGGGCTCGGGGTGATGCTCTACACCCTGGTCGCCTACGTCGGCAGGCGGGACGGGCTGATCTACCTCGTCTGCCTCGCCGTCGATCTGGGGCTCTCGCTGCTGATCCTGAGTGAACCGGTCGGCGGCGACATCGCGCTCGTCTTCGCGATCTACGCGCTGTGCTGGACGCTGGCCGAGTTCAACGGCGCACGCCACGCCTACGACGCCGAGGTCGCCGCGCGCCTGGCCGTCGCCGACTACGACAAGGAACGCCGCGCCCACGAGGCCGTCGCCGCCGAACGCACCCGTATCGCCCGCGAACTGCACGACGTGGTCGCGCACGCGGTGAGCGTCATCATCGTGCAGGCCGACGGCGCGAAATACGCCCTGCGCCACGACCCGGACACCGCCGAACGCGCGCTGGCGACCATCGCCGGCACCGGCCGCGACGCGCTGCGCGAACTGCGCCGCACCGTCGCGCTGCTGCGCACCGAGCACGCGCCGGAACTGCTCCCGCAGCACGGCAGCGCCGGGATCGCGCGGCTCGCCGAGATGATGCGCGACGCGGGCCTGGCCGTCGAACTCGAACTGACCGGGGAACTCGACGACATCACGCCCGAGGTGAGCCTCGGCGTGCACCGGATCGTGCAGGAATCGCTGACCAACACGTTGCGCCACGCCGGGTCGAGCCCGAAGGCGACGGTGCGGGTGCACCGGCGCGCGGACGACATTCTGATCGAGGTCACCGACAGCGGTGGTGTCCCGGTCGAGGAACCCGACATCCCCGGCACCGGCATGGGCCTGGTCGGCATGCGCGAACGGGTCGCCGTGCTCGGCGGAACACTGTCCGCGGGCCGCACCGGAGACGGTCGCTGGCGGGTCAGTGCCACCCTCCCGCTGCGCGCCGAAACCGATTGATACGCCCGCTAAGGTTGGGAAATGCCGATCAGCGTGCTCGTGGTGGACGATCAGGAACTCATGCGAATGGGCCTGAAGATGGTGCTCGGGGCGCACCCCGACATCGAGGTCGTCGGCGAGGCGGGCAACGGCGACGAAGCGGTGCGGCGCGCGACCGAGCTGCGCCCCGACGTGGTGCTGATGGACGTACGGATGCCGGTCGTCGACGGCGTCACCGCCACCGGCCGGATCGTCGCCGCGGGTGACGGCATCCGCGTGCTCGTGATGACCACCTTCGACCTCGACGAACACGCCCTCGGCGCACTGCGCGCGGGCGCGAGCGGATTCCTGCTCAAGGACACCCCGCCCGAGGACCTCGTCTCCGCCATCCGCAGCGTCGCCGCGGGTGACGCCGTGGTGTCCCCGAAGGTCACCAAGCGCCTGCTCGACCGGCTCGTCGCCGAGGACCCGGCCGGTCTGCGCGACCCCGGCGTGCTCGACGTCCTCACCGCCCGCGAACGCGAGGTCCTCGAGCAGATCGCCGCGGGCCGGTCCAACGCCGAGATCGCCGCGGCCCTGTTCCTGTCCGAGGCGACGGTGAAAACGCATGTCGGCCGGGTGCTCACCAAACTCGGGCTGCGCGACCGGGTGCAGGCGGTGGTGCTGGCCTACGAGACCGGACTGGTTCGCCCGGGGGGCTGAGGCGGTCGGGAGAAAAATCGGGCGCTCGCGCGTTGGACAGGTAGATCGTCCGAAAGGATCGCCCATGACCGCTCTGCTGTTCGTGCTGTACCTCGTCGTCGAGATCGCCGCGTTCGTCGGCCTCGCCCAGTTGATCGGTGCGGGCTGGGCGCTGCTCGCGTTGATCACCGTGTCCGGCGTCGGCTTGCTGCTGCTCGGTGCGCAGGGCAGGCGGGTGTTCGATCGGTTCCGCCGGGCCGCGCGCGGTGAGGTCACCGCCGAGAGCGCGGTCGCGGACGGGCTGCTCGTCGCCACCGGCTCGGTGCTGCTGTTCGTACCGGGGCTGGTCACCGGCGTGATCGGGCTGCTGGCGCTGTTCCCACCGACCAGGGCGCTGCTGCGGCCGGTCCTGGAGAAGCTCGGCACCCGGCGCTTCGGCCCGCTGCCGTCGTTCGCGCCCTCGCCGTATCGCGGGATGGTGGTCGACGCCGACAGCGGTGACGTGGTCGACGGCGTCGTCGTCGGACAGTGGTACGACGACGGACACGCCACCGGCCCGCGCGCTCTCGGGACCGCTCGCGCCGATGACGCCACCCCGTGGCGGTGAACGGTCTACAGTGTGCCGATGGCCACCGAGCAGATCACCGTCACGGTGAGCGCGGAACTGGCCGACGCGGTACGTAGGGCGAGTACCGCTGCCGGACAGTCCATGTCGGATTTCACGGTCGCCGCGTGGCGACTCGAGCTGATCGCCGTCGACACCGGCGGGCATACTCCCGCCGGGCTACGCGACGCCGACGTCCGCGCCGTGCTGTCCCTGCCGACCTGACGATCGGCCGATACGGCAGACTGGGGCACCGTGAGTACCCAGTTGCTGATCGGCGGTCGTTTCTACAGTTCGAGCTCCCCGGACGCGACCGCGATGGCGGTCACCGACGGCACCGTGGTGTGGCTCGGGGCCGAAGCGCCCGGCCGGGCGATGCACCCCGATGCGGAGATCGTCGACCTCGACGGCGCCTTCGTCGCGCCCGCGTTCGTCGACCCGCACGTGCACGTCACCGCGCTCGGCCTGCAACTGACCGGACTCGACGTCAGCGGCACCGCGTCGCTGGCCGACCTGCTCGCCGCGCTGCGTGCGCACGCCACCGCACAGCCCGACGGGGTGATCATCGGCGAGGGCTGGGACGACACGGCGTGGCCCGAACAGCGGCCGCCGAGCGTCGCCGAACTCGACGAGGCGGCCGGCCCGGGCAGGCTCGTCTACCTCGCGCGCGTCGACGCGCACTCGGCCGTCGCCTCCTCGGCGCTGCTCGACGCGGCCGGAGAACTCGGCGACGGCTACCGGCGCGGCGAACCGCTGCGCGCCGACGCCCACCACCGGGTGCGGTCCGTCGCGCTCGCGGAACTCGGTCGCGCAGACCGTGATCGGGCCCGCGCCGCCGCTCTCGACGCGGCCGCCGCGCACGGCGTCGTCGCCGTCCACGAATGCGCGGGCCCCGACATCTCCGGCCGCGACGACGTCCGCGAACTCCTCGCCTTCGAGCACGGCGTCGAGGTGCGCGCCTACTGGGGCGAAGCCGTGCGCACCGCCGGCGAAGCCCGCGCGCTGCTCGACGAACTCGGCGTGGCCGCCCTCGGCGGTGACCTGTTCGTCGACGGCTCGCTCGGCTCACACACCGCACTGCTGCGCGCGGCGTATGCCGACGCGAGCGGCTGCGGCAAGAACTTCCTCGACGCCGAGACCGTCACCGCGCACATCCGCGCCTGCACCGAAGTCGGCGTGCAGGCAGGCTTCCACGCGATCGGGGACGCCGCCATGGACATCGTGGTCGCCGGATTCGCCGCGGTCGCCGCCGAACTCGGCGGACCGGCGATCGCCGCGCGCGGGCACCGGGTCGAACACGCCGAGATGACCGACGCCGCCGCGATCGAGCAGCTCGCCGCCCTCGGCGTGATCCTGTCCGTGCAGCCCGGATTCGACGCCGCCTGGGGCGGACCCGACGGGATGTACGCGACCCGCCTCGGCGCCGAGCGCGCCGCCGGTTTGAATCCGTTCTCGGCCATGGCCGCCGCGGGCATCTCCCTGGCCATCGGCTCGGACGCGCCGGTCACCACGCTGAACCCGTGGGAACAGGTGCGGGCCGCGGTCCACCACCGGACCCCCGGCCACGGCCTGTCGCCGCGCGCCGCCTTCGCGGCGGCCACCCGCGGCGCCTGGCGCGCGGGCGGCGTGCGCGACGGTGTCGCGGGCACGCTGGTGCCGGGCGCGCCCGCCTCGTATGCCGTGTGGGACGCGGGTGACCTCGTCGTCGCGGCTGCCGCCGACACGGTGCAGCGCTGGTCCACCGACCCGCGCTCACGGGTGCCCGGCCTGCCGCGCCTGGATCCCGGCGCCGAGCTGCCGACCTGCCTGCGCACAGTGCGCAACGGCACGACGATCTACACCGCCTGACCACGACGCACCGGCACCGAATCACGGAACAGGACACGATGATCCACCCCGCTACCGAACCAGGGCCCGACGCCGTGACCGCCGATGCGGCGGCCACGCCCGAGACCTCGCCGGGCGGTCGCGGGTACGGCGTGCTGCTGCGGATGCTCGCGGCCACCGCGGGCGGCGTGCTGCTGTTCGGCAGCTTCCCGCCCAGGCCGTGGTGGTTCCTGGCCCCGATCGCCATCGCCTTGCTCACCATCGCCGTGCGCGGACCCGGTTCGCTGCGCGCCGGATTCGGGTACGGCTTCCTCGGCGGCCTTGGGTTCTTCGTGCCGCTGCTGCCGTGGACCGGCATCTACGTCGGACCGCTGCCCTGGCTGGCGCTCTCGACGACCTGCGCGGTGTTCATCGGCCTGTGGGGCGTGCTCGCCCGGTGGCTGAGCGCGCTGCCCGGCTGGCCGTTCTGGCTCGCCATCGCCTGGACGGCGACCGAGTGGGTGCGGTCGAGCTTCCCCTTCGGTGGATTCCCGTGGGGCCGAATCGCTTTCGGTCAGGCCGACGGCTGGTATCTGCCGCTGGCCGCCTATGGCGGCGCCCCGCTGATCGGCTTCGCCGTCGCCCTGACCGGCACCGGCCTGGCCGCGCTCGCCCTGCGTGTTCTCGCGTGGACACGCCGGCCCGCGCCGCGCGTGACGGGCCGGGCCACGCGGATCGGATTTGCCACGGCGGCAGTCACTGTGGCTATCATGCCCCTCACCGGAGTGATCCTCCGGCCGACGCTGCCCGCCCCGGATGAAGGCCACCGGTCGATCACGGTCGCCGCGATCCAGGGCAGCGTGCCGCGGCTCGGCCTCGAGTTCAACGCCCAGCGCCGCGCCGTGCTGGACAACCACGTCCGGCGCACCGAGGAGCTCGCCGCCGCCGTCGACCGCGGGGAGGCGGTCCGGCCCGACGTCGTCATCTGGCCGGAGAACTCCTCCGATATCGACCCACTGCGCAACGCCGACGCCGCCGGCGAGATCACCGAGGCCTCGCAGCGGATCGGCGCGCCGATCCTGGTCGGCGCAGTCCTGGTGAACGGTGACCGCACGACCACGAACTCGGTGATGGTGTGGAACGGCGCGGCGGGACCGCAAGACCGGCACGACAAGAAAATCATCCAGCCTTTCGGTGAATACCTGCCGATGCGCAGTTTCTTCCGCTTGTTCTCGTCCTACGCCGACCAAGCCGGACATTTCGTGCCGGGCAATGGTGACGGTTCGGTCACGGCGGCCGGCGTGCGGATCGGCGTGGCGACCTGTTACGAGGTGGCCTTCGATCGCGCATTCCGGCAATCGATGGCCTCGGGCGCCGAACTGCTGACTGTGCCGACCAACAACGCCACCTTCGGCGAGAGCGAGATGACCTACCAGCAACTCGCCATGTCCAGGGTGCGGGCGGTGGAACATGGCCGGGCGCTGGTGGTGGCGGCAACCACCGGGGTCAGCGCGATCATCACCGCGGACGGTGCGATCGCGCAGCAGAGCGCCCAACTCGCACCCGCCGCGGTCGTCGCCCAGCTACCATTGCGCGACACGACGACGATCGCGACGCGAATCGGCGCGGCGCCAGAACTGGTGTCCGTTATTCTGACCGCAATCGGCGTGGCGCTGATGTTTTTCCGGCGTCGGCGAGCGAATCAGGCGCGGGCTATGCGGAACTCGCAGAATTCTGAATAAGCGGTTTGTTTTAACCCGGGGGAGGCGGCCGAATGTGGTCGCTCAGGGGTCCGATCCGTTCAGCTTGAAAACAAATCAAGATCGGTAGCCATCCGGCCGCCGCAGTACTCCGAATCAATGGGCGTGGATAGCCACGCCCTGGGCCGTCGTGCGCCCGGGCGAATGCTCGGGGAGTTGTGACACAAAGGCAGAACGGAGTGCTTGATGAGTTCATTGGCCACCGACCGCGTCAGCTCAAGCGTCACAGACGACGATCCGGGCCAGCCGTTCGCTCTCTCGCCCGGTCAGACGGCCCTGTGGTATGCGCAACGGATCCGGCCCGATATTCCGCTCACCATCGCCCATTACGTCGAACTGCACGGTGATCTCGACGCGGGCAGGCTACTGCACGCGATCGAGCGCTTCGGCGCGGAATCCCAGGTGGGACACGTGCGCCTACTCGAGATCGACGGGGTGCCGCACCAGCGGGTGGACATGGCGTGGCGGCCGGGCTGGGCCCGGATGGATCTGCGCGGTGAGCCCGACCCGCGGGCGGCCGCGCTGCGCTGGATGAACGAGCACGCCAGCACGCCGATCGACATGGAGCGCGAACCGCTCACCACCAATGTCATATTGCGAATCGGTGACGAGGACTGGTTCTGGTACGAACGCGGACATCACATCGTTATCGACGGTTACGGTGCGATGAACGCGCTCTCGCGCGCGGCCGAGATCTACACCGCCATCGGCGAAGAGCGCGAACCGTCGGTCTCCCGTGCCGCCGCGCTGGTCGACCTCTACGCCGACGAATCCCGCTACCGCGAGTCCAGCCGGTTCCGCGCCGACCGCGAGTACTGGATGGAACAGCTCGCCGGTGTCGGCGAGCCGATGACGCTGTCCTCGGTCACCGCCGCAGGCGACACCCATGACCCGGGCCGGCACCGCGCCGCGGCTGTCCTCGACCACGACGTCGAGGACCTGCTCACCGAGGCGATCGCCGCGCACGGTTCGGCCAACTCCGCGCTCATCGTCGCGGCGCTGGCGGCCTACGTCCGCACGGTCACCGGCCACTCGGATGTCGTGCTGAGCCTGCCTGTTTCGGCCCGCACCACGGTGGCGCTGCGCCGCTCGGCGGGTGTGGTGTCGAACGTGGTGCCGCTGCGCGTGCGGTTCGACGAGCACACCACCGTCGCCGACGTCGTGCGCCAGACCGAACTGCAGATCACCGGCGCGCTACGCCACCAGCGCTACCGCTCCGACGACATCCGGCGCGACTGCGGCTACTCCCGCGACGCCCGCGGCTTCTTCGGACCGATGGTCAACATCATGCTGTTCCACGACGAGCTGAAGTTCGGTGACATCACCGGCCAGTTGAACGTGCTCGCGACGGGCCCCGTCGAGGACCTCTCGATCAACATCTACAACGGTGACGGCGGCCGCACCCATCTCGACTTCGAAGCCAATCCCAAGCTCTACGGCGAAGCCGAAGTCGCCGCGCACCACGGCCGCTACCTCGACTTCCTCGCCCGCTTCCTGGCCGCCGAGCCGGCCACGCCCACCCGCGAACTGACGGCCATCACCGACGCCGAGCAGGACAGGGTGCTGCGGGAATGGAACGCCACCGAGATGCCGGTGCCCACCGGCACGCTGGTGTCGCTGTTCACCGACCAGGTGCGCCGCAGCCCGCACGCCGTCGCACTCGAATTCGGCGACCGCGCCGTCGGATACGCCGAGCTCGACGATCAGGTGAACCGGCTGGCGCGCGAGCTCATCGCCCGCGGTGCCGGTCCGGAGACCACGGTCGGGGTGTGCCTGCACCGCAGCATCGAGATGGTCGTGGGAATGTACGCGGTGCTCGCGACCGGCGCCGCGTACCTGCCGCTCGACCCCGAACACCCGGCCGACCGGATCGAAGCCGTGGTGGCGCAAGCCCGTCCGGTCTGCGTGCTCACCGCCGCGCGTGACAGGGTGCGGCTGCCCGACAGCGTCGAGCGGGTCGATCTGGACACCCTCGATGTCAGCGGGCGCGACAGCGCGCCGATCACCGACGCCGACCGAATCGCGCCGCTGCGGCCCGAGCAGCTCGCCTACGTCATCTTCACCTCCGGCTCGACCGGTAAGCCGAAGGGAGTCGGCGTCACCCACGCCGCGATCGTCAACCGGTTGCGGTGGATGCAGGCCGAATATCCGCTCGACCACACCGACGCGGTCCTGCAGAAGACCCCCGCGACCTTCGATGTGTCGGTGTGGGAATTCTTCTGGCCGCTGCAGGAGGGTGCCCGCCTGGTGATCGCCGCGCCCGACGGACACCGCGATCCGGCGTACCTGGCGCGGATCATCACCGAGAAGTCCATCACCACAGCACATTTCGTGCCGTCGATGCTGTCGCTGTTCGTCACCGATCCGCGCGCCGCCGGTGGTGCCGGGCTGCGGCGCGTGTTCTGCAGCGGTGAGGCGCTGCCCGGCGCCACCGTCGCCGCTTTCCACGCCGCGCTGCACGGACCGTCCGGCGGCCCCGAGCTGCACAACCTCTACGGCCCCACCGAGGCCGCGGTCGACGTCACCTACTGGCCGTGCCCGGCCGACGCCACCACGGTGCCGATCGGCTCCCCGGTGTGGAACACCCAGACCTACGTCCTGGACGCACAGCTGCAGCCGGTCCCGCCCGGGGTCGTCGGTGAGCTGTACCTGGCCGGTGCGCAGCTGGCCCGCGGCTACCTCGGCCGTCCCGACCTGACCGCCGACCGGTTCGTCGCCAATCCGTTCACCCCTGGTGAGCGCATGTACCGCACCGGCGACCTGGCGCGCTGGCAGCTCGACGGCGCCGTCCTGGAATACCTGGGGCGCACCGACTTCCAGGTGAAGGTCCGCGGCCTGCGGATCGAACTCGGCGAGGTCGAGTCCGCGCTGCTGGCCCAGGACAACGTCGCCCGCGCGGTCTGCGTGGCGCGAGCCGCTCGCACCGGGGACGACGAACTCGTCGCGTACGTGGTCGCCGAGCCGGGTAGGTCGCCGCTCGAGCCCGCCGTGCTGCTGTCGGGGCTGCGCCGCGGCCTGCCGTCCTACATGGTGCCCTCGGCACTGGTCGTGCTCGACGAGCTGCCGTTGAGCGCCAACGGCAAGGTCGACCGCAAGGCGCTGCCCGCGCCCACGCTCGGGGTGCGGCTCACCACCGGCGCCGCTGCGCCGCAGACCCAGCTGGAATGCGCGCTCGCCGAGATCTTCACCGAGGTGCTCGCGCTCGACGGCACCGCGATCGGCGTCGAGGACAGCTTCTTCGACCTGGGCGGCAACTCGCTGGTCGCCGCCCGCGCGGTCGCCAGGATCAACACCACCCTGGACGCGAACCTGACCATCCGGGAACTGTTCGAGACCTCGACCATCGCGGCGCTGGCCGGTTACCTCAGCACGCATCGGTCCGAGTCCTCGACGCCGAAGCTGGTTCCGGCGGTGCGGCCCGAACGGGTGCCGCTGTCGCTGGCCCAGCAGCGGCTGTGGATCCTCAACCGGTTCGCCGAGCACGCCGCGGCCTACAACATGCCGATGGCCCTGCGGCTCACCGGACGGCTCGACCTGAACGCGCTGCGCGCTGGCCTGCGCGACGTGCTCGATCGCCACGAGAGCCTGCGCACCAGCTTCCCGGCCGGTCCGGATGGTGCCTACCAGCTGATCCACCCGGCTGCCGCGGTGGAACCGGCACTGGAGCCGGTCGACGTGATCGCCGCCGATCTCGCCGGCCTGGTCGCCGAGGTGACCGGGCGCGGCTTCGACCTGCGCACCGAAACCCCGCTGCGGGTCGCGCTGTACCGGGTCGGCGCCGACGACCACGTGCTGCTGGTGGTGCTGCACCACATCTGTGGTGACGGCTGGTCGGTCGCCCCGCTGGCCAGGGACCTGATGGCGGCGGTCGCCGCGCGCGCCCAGGGCGTCGCACCGCGGTGGAAGCCGCTGCCGGTGCAGTACGCCGATTTCGCGCTGTGGCAGCGGGAACTGCTCGGCGACGAGGACGACCCGGAGTCGCCGCTGGGCAAGCAGCTCCGCCACTGGGGCGACGCGCTGGCCGGCCTGCCCGATCAGCTCGACCTCCCGCTGGACCGGCCGCGGCCACTACAGCGCGGCACCCGCGGCGAGACGGTGGCCTTCACCGTGGACCCCGAGACCCGTCGTGCCGCAGGCGAACTCGCACAGCGTCGCGGGGTCAGCATGTTCATGGTGCTGCACGCCGCGCTCGCGACCCTGCTGGCCCGCCTGTGCGGCAGCGCCGACATCACCATCGGCACGCCCATCGCGGGTCGCTCCGACCCGGGCCTCGACGATCTCGTCGGCATGTTCGTCAACACGCTGGTGTTGCGCACCGAGGTCGACCTCGGTGCCGGTTTCGACCGGATGCTCGACCTGGTCCGCGAGACCGACCTCAACGCCTTCGCCAATCCCGACGTGCCGTTCGAGCGGCTCGTCGAACTGGTGAACCCGGATCGGTCGACCTCGCGGCATCCGCTGTTCCAGGTCATGCTGTCCTACGACCGCACCCCGGAACTGCGCGTCGAATTGCCCGGTGTCGCGGCCGAACTGGTGCCGGTCGAGACCGGTGTCGCCAAGTTCGACCTGCAGCTCGAGGTCCGTGACAATCACGCCGACGGGCCGCTGCACGCCGAATTCGGTTTCGCCACCGATGTTTTCGACCGGGCCACGGTCGAGGCGATCGCCCGCCGGTTCACCACGCTGCTGGCCGCCATGGTGGCCGACCCGGCCAAGCCCACCGGTGACCTCGCGCTGCTCGACCGCCGCGAGACCGCACGGCTGGTCCCCGTCGCGGGCGCACCGGCCGAACCCGCGGGGACGCTGGCCCGCCTGCTCGGGGAGACCGCGCAGCGGCTGCCCGACGCCGTCGCCGTGCGCTACCTCGGCTTCGACACCACCTATCGCGAGCTCGACGAGCGCTCGAACCGGTTGGCGCGCAGCCTGATCGCGCACGGCGCCGGTCCGGAAGCGGTGGTCGCGGTCGCGCTGCCGCGCAGCCTGGAATCGATCATCGCCATCTGGGCGGTGGCCAAGTCCGGCGCGGCCTACGTGCCCGTCGACCCGGCCTACCCGGCGGAGCGCATCGCGCACATGATCGGCGATTCCGGTGCGGTACTCGGGCTCACGCTGCCCGAACATCTCGCCGCGCTGCCCACCACGACCGGCAAGCACCGCAAGGCGCCGGAATGGCTGGTCTTCGGCACCGCCGAGTTCGAGGCCGACTGCGCGAGCCGCTCGGCCACCCCGCTCACCGACACCGACCGCAGGCACCCGATGCGGGCCGGTCAGCCCGCGTACCTGATCTACACCTCCGGGTCCACCGGTACGCCGAAGGCCGTCGTCGTCACCCACGCGGGCATCGCCTCGCTCGCCAGCGAGCAGACACAGCTGTTCAAGGTGACCGATGCCGCCAGAACCATGCACTTCTCGTCACCGAGCTTCGACGCCTCGGTGCTGGAACTGCTGCTCGGTTTCGCCGCGGGCGCGACCATCGTGGTCGCCCCCGCCGACCTGTACGGCGGCACGGAACTCGCCAATTTCCTGCGGTCGGAGCGGATCACCCACGCGTTCATCACGCCTGCCGCGCTGGCCACCGTGCCCGCCGGTACTGCCTTCCCTGATCTGAGCACGGTCATCGTCGGTGGCGAGGCCTGCTCCGACGCGCTCGTCGACACGTGGGCGTCGAAGTACCGGATGCACAACATGTACGGCCCGTCGGAGGCGACCGTCGCCGTCACCGCGAGTGCGGCCATGCTGGTGAAGGAGCCGGTTCCGCTCGGCGCGCCGGTGCGCGGCATGCGGCTGTTCGTGCTCGACCGCCGCCTGCACCCGGTTCCGCCGGGCACACCCGGCGAGCTGTATGTCTCGGGACCCGGTGTGGCCCGCGGCTACCTCGGCAAGCTCGGGCTCACCGCGCAGCGGTTCGTGGCCAACCCGCACGGCCGGGTCGGCGAACGCATGTACCGCACCGGTGATCTCGTCGTCACCGATCCCACCGGCCGGTTGCGGTTCCTCGGCCGCGCCGACGACCAGATCAAGATCCGCGGCTTCCGCATCGAACTGCGCGAGATCGACCACGTCCTGCGCGAGCACCCGGGGGTGCAGTCGGCGCTGACCATCGTGCACGTCGACGAGCAGGGCCAGCAGCGGCTGGCGTCCTACGTGACCACCCACCGTCCGGTCGATCCGGTCGAGGTCCTGGCCACCGCGCGCGGCAGGCTGCCCGGGTACATGGTGCCCGCGGCCGTCACCGTGCTCGAGCAGATGCCGGTGACCCCGGCGGGCAAGCTGGACCGAAAGGCTTTGCCCGCACCGGAATTCGCCGTCACCACGGGCACCCGCGCGCCGCGTACCCATCTGGAGATGCGGGTCGCCGCGGTGTTCCACCAGGTCCTCGGCAACCCGGTGCCCGGTGCGGAGGACAGCTTCTTCGAGATCGGCGGCAACTCGCTGCTGGCCACCCGGCTGGCGGCCGCGCTGCACGCGGACTTCAGTGTCGACCTGCCCGTGCGGCAGATCTTCGAGGCGCCGACCGTGGCCGGCATAGCCCAGCTGATCACGGAAGCGCCCCGGACGCAGCGGGTGGCGCTGGCGGTACACACCCCACGCCCGGGACGCATACCACTGTCGCTGCCGCAGCAGCGGCTGTGGTTCCTCAACAGATTGTCCCCCGAATCGAGCGCCTACAACATCGCATTCGTCTTGCGAATCAGCGGAGATCTGAAAATCGGCGCCCTGCGTGATGCCCTCGCCGACCTCGTGGAGCGGCACGAGGTGCTGCGCACGATCTTCCCCGAGGACCTCTCCGGCGCCCAGCAGGTGGTCCTGCCGATCAGCCAGACGATTCCCGCGATCGAGGTCGTCGACAGCGATCCCGAACAGGCAGAAGCCACGCTGACGGAGCTGGCGCGCAAGGGCTTCGACCTGACCAGGGAGACGCCGCTGCGCGTCCAGCTGCTGCGGGTCGCGCCAGGGGAGTACCGCCTCGGTGTGATCGTGCACCACATCGCCGCCGACGGCTGGTCGCTCGGCCCGCTGACCAGGGACCTGGCGCTGTCGTATGTGGCCAGGTGCGGTGGCGCCGCGCCGGTGCGCGCGCCACTGCCGGTGCAGTACGCCGACTTCAGCCTGTGGCAGCGTGCCGTGCTCGGCGCCGAGGACGATCCGGACAGCATCGCCGCCTCCCAGCTCGCGCACTGGCGCGAAGCCCTGGCGGAACTGCCCGACGAACTGCCGCTGCCGTTCGACCGGCCGCGCCCGCTCGACCCCGTCGGCGTGGCAGGCAGTGTGGGATGCGAGGTTTCGGCTCCGCTGCAGAAGGCCATGCACGAATTGGCGGCGCACACCGGCGTGAGTCTGTTCATGGTGGTGCGCTCGGCGCTGGCGGTGCTGCTGCGCAGCGTCACCGGCGGCCGCGACATCCCCCTCGGTACCCCGGTGGCAGGCCGCACCGACATCCAGCTCGACGACCTGGTCGGCATGTTCGTCAACACCCTCGTCCTGCGCTCGGACGTGGACCCCGGCCGCAGCTTCGTCGACCTGCTGCACGCCGACCGCGACGACGAACTGGCCGCGATCGCCAATGCCGACCTGCCGTTCGAACGGGTCGTCGACGCGCTCGGCCGCGACAGCAGGGCGAGCAACCGGCACCCGCTGTTCCAGGTCGCGCTGAGCATGCAGGACGACCCGGCGCCGGAGCTGGAACTGCCGGGTCTGCGGCTCACCGCCGAGGAACTCGACATCGCCCGCGCGAAGTTCGATCTCGAACTGCGGGTGGCGCCCGCCGACGGCGGCGGTTACCGGTTCGACTTCGTGTACGCCGCCGAGATGTTCGACGCCGCCACGATAGAGACCCTCGCGGAACGCTTCGTGCAGATCCTCACCCAGGCGACCGCCGACCCGCACCAGCTCGTGTGCGAGATCGAGGCGCTCACCATCGCCGAACACCGTGCCCTGGTGCCCGCGCAGGGGCCGGCCCCGGTGACGCCGATGGTGCTGGCCGACATCATCGAACGCGCGGCCACCAAGTTCGCGCACCGGCCAGCCCTGCGCTGGTTCGCCGGCGGCAGCGTCGCCGGTGCGGTGGGGGAGCTCGACTACGACGAGGTCGGCTTCCGGGCACACCGGCTCGGCCGGGCGCTGATCGCGCGTGGCATCGGCACCGGTGACCGGGTTGCCATCGGCCTGACCCGTGGATTGGAGTGCGCCTTGGCCATTTTCGGCGTCGCGGCCAGCGGCGCGGCCTTCGTGCCCGTCGACCCGCGCTACCCCGCCGACCGGGTGCAGCACATGCTCACCGACTCCGGTGCCAGCGCCGTTCTCACCACCTCGGCCGATGTCGAGGCACTGCGCGAGGCGGCCGGTCCGCTGGACACCCAGTGGCTGCTGGTCGACGACCCCGACCTGCACGCCGAACTGGCGGGCTACGACACAGCCCCGATCACCGATGCCGAGCGGGTCCGCCCGGTGCGCCCGGCCGACACGGCCTATCAGATCTACACCTCCGGCTCCACCGGTCTGCCGAAGGGCGTGGCGGTCACCCACAGTGGACTGGTCAGCCTCGCGGTCGACCTGCAGGAGCGGACGGGTCTCGACCGCTTCGCCCGCACGTTCTTCTTCTCGACCCCCAGCTTCGACGTCTCCGTCCTCGACCTGCTGCTGGCGGTCTGGTCGGGCGCCGAGATGGTGATCGGACCGATCGACGTCTACGGCGGCGACGAGCTCGGCGCGCTGCTCGACCAGGAGGACATCACCCACACCTTCCTGACCCCTGCGGTGCTGGCCTCGATCGACGCCACCCGCTGGCCGCTGCCGCATCTGCGCGCGCTCATGGCCGGTGGCGAGGCGGTGCCGCCGGATCTGGTGGCGAGCTGGGCGCCGGGCAGGCGGTTCGTCAACGCCTACGGTCCTACCGAATGCACCGTCATCGCCGCGATGTCGCAGATGCGGGTGGGCGTGCCGGTGGCCATCGGCACACCGGTGCGTGGGGCCAGGGCCCTGGTCCTCGACGAGCGGTTGCGGCCGGTCGTGACCGGGGTGCCGGGCGAGCTCTACCTCGGCGGGCCCGGTGTCGCCCAGGGCTACCACGAGCGCTTCGGCCTCACCGCAGCTCGTTTCGTCGCCGACCCGGCCGGGCCCGCGGGTACCCGGATGTACCGCACCGGTGACGTCGTGCGGTGGACCGCCGACGGCGAACTGGAGTACCTCGGCCGCAGCGACCACCAGGTCAAGGTGCGCGGTTTCCGGATCGAGCTCGGCGAGATCAGCGCGGTGCTCGGCAGCCACCCGGATGTCCGGTTCGCGCACACCGAGGTCCGGCGGATCTCCGGCGACGATCGGATCGTCGCCTGGGTGCAGCTCGCCGACGGGACCGAGCCGACGCACCTGGCGGCCGTCCGCGAGTACGCGGCGGGCCGGCTGGCCGGGCACATGGTGCCCGCGTCGCTGACCCTGCTCGACCGCGTGCCGCTCACACCGGTCGGCAAGCTCGACCGCGGCGCACTGCCGGAACCGCAGTTCACCGTCACCGCGGGCCGGGAGCCGCAGACCTCCTCCGAACGGCTGGTCGCCCAGGTCTTCGCCGACCTGGTCGGCGCCACGAAGATCTCCGCCACCGACAGCTTCTTCGACATCGGCGGCAACTCGCTGCTCGCGACCCAGCTGGTGGCACGTCTGGCCGCGGCCAGCAATGTGCGGCTGGAGGTGCGGACCGTGTTCGCCGCGCCGACCGTCGAGGAACTCGCCGCGCTCATCGAGTCCGGGCCGTCCGGTGACGAGGGCCGCCCCGACCTGGTGAAGCAGCAACGCCCGGAACGGATCCCGCTGTCCGCGGCGCAGCGCAGGCTGTGGTTCCTCAACCGGTTCAACGCGGGCGCGCAGGGCGAGAGCCAGTCGGCGGGCGCCTACAACATCCCGGTGGTGCTGCGCCTGCACGGCCCGATCGACCTGGATGCACTCATTGCCGCTTTGCACACGGTGCAACGACGGCACGAGACGTTGCGCACGGTGTTCCCGGAGAGCTCGGGCGAGCCCGAACAGCTCGTGCTCGACCCGGCGATCGCCGCCGTCACCCTGTTCCACGCGACGGCGCGCCCGGACGAGGTCGAGGGTGCGGTGACCCGGTTCGTCGCCCCCGGGTTCGATCTGTCGGCCTCGGTCCCGATGCGGGCGGCGCTGATCACGGTCGACCACACCGGTCTGCCCGTGCCCGCCCAGGCCAAGCTCGCCGTCGCGGGGTCGAAGGAGCACGTGCTCGTCCTCGTCGTGCACCACATCGCGATGGACGGCTGGTCGCTGGAACCGCTGGCCGGCGAGATCGCCGCCGCCTACCGCAGCATTCGGGCGGGCGAACAGTTCGGCGAACTGATCCCGGAGATCCAGTACACCGACTACACCCTGTGGCAGCAGGAACTGCTCGGCACCGAGGACGACCCGGACTCGCTGATCAGCAAGCAGCTGGCCCACTGGCGCGAGGTGCTCGACGGCCTGCCGGAACTGCTCACCGTCCCGGCCGACCGCCCGCGCCCGCCGGTGCCCTCCTACCGGGGCGGCACCGTCGACTGCCAGGTCGACGCGGCCACCCACCGCGCGCTGCGCAGCATCGCCACCGCCAACAACGTCAGCATGTTCATGGTGCTGCACGCGGCCTTGGCCGTGCTGCTGCACCGCGTCACCGGTGACGACGACATCGCCGTCGGCACCGCCACCGCGGGCCGTGGCCATCCGGCGCTGGATTCGATGATCGGCATGTTCGTCAACACCCTGGTGCTGCGCACCGAGGTCGCCGACGAGCGTGCCTTCGTCGACCTGCTGCGCACCGTCCGCGACCGCGACCTGGACGCGTTCGCCAACGCCGACATGCCCTTCGAACGGCTCGTCGAGGTGCTCAATCCGGCGCGCTCCCAGGCTCATCACCCGCTGTTCCAGGTGATGCTGTCGGTGCGCAACACCCCGGTGCGGATGCTGGAACTGCCCGGTCTGCGGATCGAGGCCGTCGACGCCGACGCGGGCATCGCCAAGTTCGACCTGCAGTTCACCTTCACCGAGACCCAGACCGCCGAGCGTGTCGGCGACGGCATCACCCTGGCGGTGAACTACGCGGCCGATCTGTTCGACGAGGGGACCGCACGCAGGCTGGGTGAACGGCTGGTCCGGCTGCTCACCGCGGTCGCCGCCGACCCGAACACGGCGGTGGGCGATCTGGCCCTGCTCGACGCGGTCGAATGGACCGCGCTCGCGCCGGTGCACGGCACCCGCGCCGATCGGCCGGTCACCTTCCCCGCGGTGTTCGGCGCCGCGGTGGCACGGTCCAGGAACGGGGTGGCGCTGTCCGCGGGCGACACCGTGGTCACCTACGACGCACTCGACCGCTGGACCAACCGGCTCGCCCGGGTCCTCATCGGTCAGGGCATCGGGCCGGAAAGCCTGGTGGCGCTGGGCGTTCCGCGATCGGTCGAATCGGTGGCGACGATGCTCGCCGTCGCCAAGGCCGGTGCGGCGTTCGTCCCGGTCGACCCGAACTACCCGGCCCAGCGGATCAGCCACATGCTCACCGACTCCGGCGCCGCCGTCGGCCTGACCCTGCTGGCGCATCGTGATCGGCTGCCCGGCGACTGCCGCTGGCTGGTCCTCGACGACCCGCAGACCCGCGCCACCGTGCTCGGCACCGACGATTCGCCGGTCACCGACGCCGACCGGATCCGGCCGCTGCGCCTGGCCAACCCGGCGTACGTGGTCTACACCTCCGGTTCCACCGGCACACCGAAGGGCGTGGTGGTCACCCACGGCGGCATCTCGAACTTCGCCGCCGAGACCGCCGACCGCTACGACGTGCGCCCCGGCAGCCGGGTACTGCACTTCGCCACCCCGAGTTTCGACGGCTCCATGCTCGACATCCTGTTCGCGCTCGGCGGTGCGGCGACCCTGGTGATCGCGCCGACGGGAATCGTCGGTGGCGAGGATCTGCGGCAGCTGTTCATCCGCGAGCGGATCACGCACGCCTTCGTCACCACCGCCGCGATCGGCACCGTCGACCCGGCGGGTGTGCACTCGCTCGCGCACGTCCTGGTCGGTGGCGAGGCGCTGCCGCCGGACCTGCTGGCCCGCTGGGCGCCGGGGCGCAATTTCTACAACGTCTACGGCCCCACCGAGACCACGATCGTCACGCTGATGCCGCAGCCGATGAGCCCGCAGGGCCCGATCACCGTCGGCGGCCCGATCCGGGGCGTCAGTGCGACCGTCCTGGATCGGCGGCTGCACCCGACCCCGATCGGCGTCACCGGCGAGTTGCAGCTGGCCGGTTCGGCGCTGGCCCGCGGCTACCACAACCGGCCCGGCCTGACCGCGCAGCGTTTCGTCGCCAATCCCTATGGCGCACCGGGCGAACGGATGTACCGCACGGGCGACCTGGTGCGCTGGCGCAAGGGCGCGCAGTCGGCGCTGGACGTGGAGTACGTCGGCCGTACCGACCACCAGGTGAAGGTGCGCGGTTTCCGCATCGAACTCGGCGAGATCGACGTCGCGTTCGGCAGGCACACCGACGTCGAGTTCGCCCTCACCATCGGGCACACCACCCAGGCGGGTGTCACCGCGTTGGTCTCGTACGTGAAGGCACGCGCAGGCGCCGCGCCGACGGTGCGCGAACTGCTCGACCATGTCGGCGCGCACGTGCCGAACTACATGGTCCCGCAGTCGGTCATGCTGCTCGACGAGGTACCGCTGACTCCTGTCGGCAAGCTCGACCGGGCTCGCCTGCCCGAACCGGTGTTCGTCGCGACCGAGGGTTACCGCGCGCCGGTGACTCCCGCCGAGGCGGCGCTGTGCACGGTGTTCGCCGAGGTGCTCGGCATCGAGCGGGTGGGCGCCGACGACGGGTTCTTCGAACTCGGCGGTAACTCGCTGCTGGCCACCAAAGTCGTTGCCGCACTGCGTGAGCAGGGCTACGACATGCCGGTGCAGATGATGTTCGGCGACGCAACCCCGGCCGGCATCGCCGCCCGGCTCGACGGCGCCGACGCGGGCGCGGCGATGGCAGCGGCGACAGGTCCGGTGCTGGCCATCCGGCCGTCCACGAGCCCGCACGACACCCCGCTGTTCTGCGTGCATCCCGCGATCGGCCTGGCCTGGTGCTACGCGGGTCTGCTCGCGCACCTCGCACCGCAGCGCCCGGTGTACGGCCTGCAGGCGCCGCACGTGTCCGGGGAGGACGGGTTCACCTCGATCCCCGAAGCAGCCGGACACTATGTGGCACATATCAAGTCGATCCAGCCGCACGGTCCGTACCACCTGCTCGGCTGGTCGCTCGGCGGCCTGATCGCGCAGGAGGTGGCGGTCCAGCTGCAGGACGCGGGGGAGGACGTCGCGCTGCTGGCCATGATGGACAGCTACCAGCTCGGCGACCGCTGGCTCGACACCGCGATGCCCAGCGTGGCCGACATCCTCGGCGAGTTCGGCGCCGACCTCGTCGGCGGGGCACCGCTTCCCGCCGACCTCGACCTGCACGAAGCGGCCGATCTGCTGCGGGCACAGCCGGGCCCGTTCGCCGCGCTCTCGGTCGAGAACCTGGAACGGCTCTACACCGGGTACGCCGAGGGCACGGTGATGGCCAACCGGTTCCGGCCGCGCACCTTCGACGGCGACCTGGTGTTCTTCACCGCCGCGGCGGACGAGATCAACGCCGCCGATCCCGGTAGGCGTGCCGAAGCCTGGCAGCCGTTCGTCACCGGCAACATCCACAACCACGACCTGCCCTGCAGGCATGCGGCGATGACAACGCCGGAATCGCTGGCGGTGATCGGCCCCGTGCTGCATCGCCACCTCGACGCGGTCCCGGCGATCACCGTGTGCGGCGGCGGCCAGAAGGAGATGCGTCCGTGAGTTTGGCGGTAGAAGTACGTGGCCTGGCCAAGAGTTATGGCAAGGTGCGCGTGCTGAAGGAGATCGACCTGGAGATCCCGGCGGGCACGGTATTGGGCCTGCTGGGGCCCAACGGCGCGGGCAAGACGACCACCGTGCGGGTCGTCACCACGCTGCTACGGCCCGACGCGGGCTCGATCCGGGTCGCCGGGGTGGATGTGCTGGCCGATCCGGCCACGGCGCGGACCAGGATCGGGTTGTCCGGTCAGTACGCGGCGGTCGACGCGAACCTGACCGGCTACGAGAACCTGCGCATGGTGGCGCGCCTGTACGGCATGTCCCGCAAGCAGGCGGTGTCGCGGGCCGAGCAGTTGCTCAGCGCCCTCGGCCTCGAGCACGCGGCGGGCCGGCGCGCAGGCACCTACTCCGGCGGTATGGCCCGGCGGCTCGACCTGGCGGGCGCGCTGGTCGCGCGGCCGCCGGTGGTGGTGCTCGACGAGCCGACCACCGGCCTGGACCCGCGCGGGCGGCTCGACATGTGGCAGGTGATCGGTGAGCTCGTCGACGACGGGACCACCGTCCTGCTCACCACCCAGTACCTCGAGGAAGCCGACCTGCTCGCCGACCGGATCACGGTCATCGACAAGGGCACCGTGATCGCGCGGGGCTCGGCCGACGAACTCAAGACCTCCATCGGCGGTGACCGGCTCACGGTCACCCTCGCCGCCGGGCAGAGCCCCTGGCCGGCGGTGAAGATCCTGCAGCAGGTCGGCATCGGTGAACCGATCCACGAACCCGGCAGCGCGGAGGTGTCGGTGGTGGTCGGCGACGGATCGCGCACGATGGTCGAAGCGCTGCGCCGCCTCGACGACGCGGGCGTGTGCGTCGTCGACGCCGTCGTCGCCCGGCCCACCCTCGACGACGTGTTCCTTTCCCTCACCGGGGCTCCGGCCGAACCGGCCGTCGAAGAAACCGAAACCGACGATGTGCAAGAGGAGATTCTGTCGTGAGCGAGCCTCGGCGAGCGAACCATCAGCACAGCGTGCGGACGCGCACGACGGAGCCGAGCGTCAGCGAGGTGCAGTCGTGAGTGTCGCACCGGAGGTTTCGGACGAACACGAGACCCGCGAAATGCCGATCCAGACGAATCCGCCGCGCCCCGGCGCTGCGGGCGGGGCGCAGCCGCGGGCCAGGTTCATCCGGGACAGCGCGATCGTGGCCCACCGCAATCTGCTGACGATTCTGCGGGTGCCGACGCTGCTGGTCACGGCCACGATCCAGCCGTTGATGTTCGTGTTCCTGTTCGCCTACATCTTCGGCGCGTCCCTCGGTGGCGACCAGTACCGCGAGTTCCTGCTGGCGGGCATCTTCACCCAGACGGTCGCGTTCAATGCCGCCTTCACCACCGTCGGCCTCGCCGGCGATTTGCAGAAGGGCATCATCGACCGGATGCGGACCCTGCCGATGTCGCGGCTGGCGGTGCTGATGGGCCGCACGCTGTCCGACCTGGTCGTCAACGTGCTGAGCCTGGGTGTGATGGTGATCTGCGGTTACATCGTCGGCTGGCGCATCCACGGCAGCGCCGCCGACGCCGCGCTGGCCTTCGCCATCATCCTGCTGTTCGCGTTCGCGATGTCCTGGGTCGGCGCGCTGACCGGCCTCATCTCACCGACCGTCGAGGTCGCGCAGAGCGCGGGCCTGATCTGGATGTTCCCGCTGTCGTTCATCTCCTCGGCGTTCATCTCCGCCGAGACCCTGCCTGGCCCGCTGCGCACCATCGCCGAATGGAACCCGATCACCGCGGTCTCGGCGGCGGGCCGCAAGCTGTTCGACAACGACGCGCCACCGTCGTTCGCGCCTGCCACCGGCTGGGCAGCCGACAACTGCATCCTCTACGCCATCATCTGCTCGGTGGTCATCCTGGCGATAGCCATGCCTGCCGCGTTGTTGCAGTACCGCAAGGTCGCCAGCCACTGACTGCTTGCGCGACCGACAACGGCGAAGGCCGCCTCCCGATCGGGAGGCGGCCTTCGCCGTTTGTGGCGCTGAGCTCTCAGCCGCGGCGGCGCGTCTTCAGCAGGTCGAGGCGCTCCTTGAGCAGCTCCTCGAGCTCTTCCTTGCTGCGACGCTCCAGCAGCATGTCCCAGTGGGTGCGCGGCGGCTTGACCTTCTTGGTCTCCACCGTGGTGCCCTCCATGAGCTGCCCCTCCTGGCCGTTGCGGCACAGCCAGGTGGGCGGGATCTCCGCGTCGTCGGCGAACGGGACGTCGAATTCCTCACCGTTGTCGGTGCGGTAGCGGGCGATCCGGCGCGGGGCCAGGTCGTGGTCGCGATCGGTCTCGTAGCTCACCGCTCCGAGCCGACTGCCTCGGAGTACGCGATCTGCCATGTGTGCTCCCTGTCTTTGGCGGCTGGCGCCGCGGGTTCGCGGCTTCGGCGGTTCTCGGGCCTGCGAACTGGTCGTGGTCCTACCGTTAACGCGCGGGACGTCTGAACTGTTCCATTGTAGTCGCAATGGTGATCTGACCGAGCGGGCCCTGAGTCGCGGGCCGGGCACGGTGCCCGCTGAGCGAGACCTGAGCCGCTGGATCGGGCCTCGGACCGATAGGGTTTCGCACCATGTCGCGCAGTCGCCTGCTGTCCTGCCTGTGGTGCGGGCGGGAGATCGTGGATTCGGAGTCGGGTCGCCGTCGTCGCTATTGCCGCCAATCGTGTCGTCAACGTGCTTATGAGCACCGCACCAGCCTCAAGGGAACCGGGATTCCGGAGGACGCGGTGGTGCTATCCGCGCAGGAAGCCGCGGATCTGGCCGATCGCTGGTTCGCCGCCAGGTGCGCCGCGGAGGACGTCGCCACGGCGGTGGCCGAAGGCGCCGAGCACGTCGAATTGGCCGAGCTCAGCGCCACGCTGGTGAAATTGGCCAGGGAAGCCGAACGGTTGCGCTGAATTCCCGTGGCGCCCACGGTGAGTGGGCGGCCAGGGGGATCGGCGGTCACGCCTCGGAGCGGCGATCTTCGAACCCTGTCGAGGTTTCGCGGGCCCGCAGGTACACGGCGGTCACACCGCCCGCGACGAGCAGCGCGAGTGCTGTTGCGGCCCCGGCGGTCGCGAGATCGGGGCTGGTGAGCGGCTGCCCGCGCAGCGCCTGCCAGAGCACCAGGGTGAGCAGCCCGAAGTAGCCGAGTACGGCGACGCCGAGCAGGCCGGCACGGACGGTCTCGGTGCGCAGCCAGCGATACCGGGGTGCGAGAGCGACCAGGACGACGGCCAGCAGCAGCAACACCTGGATGCCGTGCAGGCCGACGAAATGCGGGATCCGCAGGTCACCGCCGGTGGTGCTCCACTGGGTGATCGGCATGGCGCCGACGCCGTCGCGCGCCGCGTCACCGTGCGCGCCGCCAGCGCGGACGGTGTGCCCGGCCATCAGGCCGACCACGGTGCCGTCGGACTGGCGGACCAGTTGCGGTCCGGTGTAGCCCATGAGATAGCCCAGCACCATGCCCGCCACCGCGAGCCACAGCCCGGCCTTCAGGGCGATCCTGGTCGGCCGGTCGGCCAGCTTCTGCCACGAGATGACCACCGCCAGCAGGAGAGTGGCGAGGAACAGCCCGGGGACGGTGGAGGTGAACACCTGCTGACCGATCCGGTTGATCGTGTCCTCGGCGGTGTTGAAATGGCTGAAGGTGCCGCGCGCGCCCTGCAGCGCGATGAAGCCGACGTCGGCGACGCCGGTGACGGCGACGACGGTGCCCAGCCACCAGGTGCCCCGCCGCCCGCGATGTGGCAGCCGCAGGATCCACGCCAGCGTCACCCCATACAGGGCGAAGGCGAGCCCGAACTTGGCCGGTTTGAGCCACACCGATTCGCCGAGCAGCAGGCGGTCGTCGACCAGCATGCCGATCACCGACACGATCATGAGCCCGGCCATCAGCGCGGAGTTCACCAGCAGCGGGCCGTGCCAGGGCGCGCGGTCGGCGCCGTCGCGTGCCGGTGCGGCGGGGAACCGGATGCGGGACAGGGTGCGGGAGAGATCGATCGTCGCCATGATTCGACGGTAGAAATCCGGTGTGCTGCAATGCCTCCCGCTGCGGAACGGTTCGGGCCCCGTACCCGGGTAGGGGTCGTGCCCTACCTGGGTGCGGTCACGGCGGGGTCGTCAGATCCCCAGGCGCCAGATGACGGCGTCGACCGCACGAGGCGACACGGTCGCGACGGCCTGCAGGATCCGGGTGTAGCGGGGGTAGAGCTCGATCGGCCTGGTCCGGATCGCGGTGCAGATCCAGTCGGCGGCCTGCTCGGCGGTCAGCGCGGCCGACTCGTCGTAGGCGCCCGTGGGGGCGATCATCTCGGTGCGTACCAGCGGGAACCCGACGGTGGTGACATGCACGCCGCGCGACCGGGTTTCGGCGCCGAGGCTGCGCCCGAACGCGCCGAGCGCGGCTTTGGACGCGTGGTAGGCGGTGAACATCGGCATCGTGCCCGCCGCGACACCCCAGGTGGCGACATTGACGACATGACCGTTGCCCGCCTCGAGCATCGAGGGGAGCAGGCCCATGGTGAGTCGCGCCGCGCCGAAGTAGTTCAGCGCCATGGTCCGTTCGTAGTCGTGGAACCGGTCGGTGGCCTCGGCCGCGCGACGGCGGATCGACCGGCCCGCGTTGTTCACCAGCACGTCGACCGTGCCGTACTGCTCGAGCACGGTCTTGACCAGGTCGTCGACCTCGCCGGGCTCGGACAGATCACAGGTGATGCTCTCGGCGACCCCGCCCGCCGCGCGCACCGCGTCGCGGACCTCGAGCAGCGGCTCGGCGGTCCGGGCGACCAGGATCAGCCGGGCGCCGTGGCGGCCGAGCGCGTACGCGGCGGCGCGGCCGACCCCGGACGACGCGCCCGTCAGCAGGACGGTCTTGCCCGCGATCTCGTGCCGCTCGCCGAGGACGAGGCGCGCCACGGTGCGTGACAACGCGGGCGGATTGAGCAGCAGGGACTGCGCGAGGCGGTCGAGCACGGGGACTCCTGGGCGTCGTGGGGCTACCGATTCAATTTACTATCTAGTAAATTACAAACCAGTCAATTGAGTGTCAACCGGTGCCACCGTGATGGTTGGATGGGTCGGGTGAGCACAGCTGGAACCAAAGGTGTCCCGCGCCCCGAGCGTGAGCAGCAGATCCTCGACGCCGCGGTCGCCGAGATCGGGCGGGTCGGTTACGCGGGCCTGTCGCCCGCCGATGTCGCGCGGCGGGCCGGGGTGTCCAAGCCGCTGGTCTACACCTATTTCCAGTCCAAGGACGGGCTCTACATCGCCTGCGTCGAGCGCGCCGCCACCGTCATCTACGACGCGATCGAAACGGCCATCACCGGGGCGAGCGGGCTGAGCAAGGCCGAACGGACCCTCGACGCGCTCTTCGTCGCCCTCGCCCCGCGACCGCACGACTGGACCGTCGTCTTCGACCGCTCCCATCCCGACGAGGGCGCCGCCGCCGACGCCGTGCGCGCGGCCCGCCGTCGCATCGCCGCCCAGGCGGCCCGTGGCGTCGCCGACGCCCTCAGCACGCTCGCCCTCACCGACCCCGACGACCTGTCCGCCTTCACCGACGTCTGGATGGGGTCGGTGACCTCGCTGGTGCTGTGGTGGCTGCGCCACCCCGAGCAGACGGCGGGCGAGATGAGCGCCCGCAGCCACCGCCTGATCGGGGCCCTCGTCAACGCGCCGCGCTGACCGGCGCTGGCTCCGGCAGCAGTTCCGCCAGCAGCGGCGACCACTCGTAGCGCCGCTCGGGGAAGCAGCGCTCCAGCAGGTCGCGCATGATCGACGGCGCGATCGAGGCGCCCGGCGAGGCGCCGAGCAGCCCGGCGACGGTGCCGTCGGCGCCGGTCACCAGTTCGGTGCCGAATTCGAGCACACCGCCGCGCTTGCGATCGGGTTTGACCAGCTGGGCGCGCTGCCCGGCCTGGATCAGCTCCCAGTCGCCGGGATCCGCGGTGGGATAGAAGCGCTGGAGCTGCGCGAACTTCCGGCGCCGCGACGCCAGCAGTTCGGAGATCAGGAAGCGCACCAGATCGAGATTCTGCAGACCGGCGGCCACCAGCGGCACGATGTTGTGCGGTCGCAGCGTGGTGAACAGGTCGGTCAGCTTGCCGTGGCGCAGCAGCCGCGTGCTGAAGGTGGCGTAGGGACCGAACAGCAACGATGCGCTGCCGTCGACCTCGCGACGGTCCAGGTGCGGCACCGACATCGGCGGAGCGCCGAGTGCGGCCTGGCTGTAGACCTTCGCGTGGTGCTCGGCGACCACGTCGGGATTGTCGGTGCGCAGGAACTGCGCGCCGAGCGGGAACACGCCGTAGCCACGCACCTCCGGCAGCCCGGCCCGCTGCAGCAGCCGCAAGGCGTAGCCGCCCGCTCCGACGAAGACGAACCGCGTGCGCACCCGAAAACGCCTGCCGCTGTCCAGGTCTCGTCCGCGCACCGTCCACAGCCCGTCCTTGCCGCGGGTGAGTCCGGTGATCTCGCGATGCAGCCGGACCGCATTGCCCGCCGCGGACATCGTCGACAGCAGCGACCTGGTCAGCGCACCGAAGTCGACATCGGTGCCCGCGGTGTGCCGGGTGGCCGCCATCGCGTCGCCGTCGGCGCGCCCGCGCACGAGCAGTGGCGCCCACTCGGCGATGACGGCACGATCCTCGGTGTACTCCATGTCCGCGAACGCGGGCTGGTCGCGCAGTGTCGCGTACCGCTGCCGCAGATACGCGATGTCGTCGTCGCCGAACACCACCGTCACGTGCGGGGTCGCCGTGACGAAGGTGGCCGGGTCGAGCTCGTCGCGGCGGGCCAGTGCCGACCAGAACCGCCGTGAGAGCCCGAACTGCTCGGCGATCCCGGCCGCCTTGCTGCCGTCGCGGGGATCGGGCATGTAGTTCAGCTCGCACAGGCCCGAATGCCCGGTGCCCGCGTTGTTCCAGGGATGGCTGCTCTCGGCGGCCGGTTCGCCGAGCCGTTCGAACAGGGCGATCGACCAGTCCGGCGCGAGCGTGCTGAGCAGGGCGCCGAGCGTGGCGGACATGATGCCGCCGCCGATCAGCACGGCGTCGAGAACGTCGTCGCCACCGGCGGACTCGGGGTGGATGGGTGTCGTCTCGGTCATCGTCGAACCTCCCGTGAGCTGTGTACCGCCATCGTCACTCCGGAGTGAGTGATCCGTCCAATACGGAATCGCCGCAGCTATGATCCGAATATGGATGATTCAGGCGACGGGGGTGCGCAAGCGCTGGCACCGCTGCTGGCGGCCTTCGACGCGGCGGCCGACGAAGGGCACTTCACCAGGGCGGCGCAGCGGCTCGGGGTGCCGCAGTCCTCGCTGAGCCGCCGGATCAAGACGATGGAGCAGATGCTGGGCGTGGCGCTGTTCCAGCCGGTCGGGCGCGGCGTGACGCTCACCCCGCAGGGGCGCGAGCTCTACGAACACACCCGTGACCTGGTACGTGCCCTCGACGACGCGGTGCGCCGGGTCCGCGCCGACGCCGATCCCGACAGCGGCCTTGTCCGCTTCGGGTTTCCGCTCACCCTGGGCCCGGTGAGCATTCCGACGCTGCTGGCGCAGTTCCACACCAGGGCGCCCAAGATCCGGCTGCACCTGGTGCAGGCGCACGGCGAGGCATTGGCCGAGCAGGTCCGTGACGGCCGGCTCGATCTGGCGGTGATGATCCCGCCGCCCGCCGATCTGCCGACGGTGCCGCTCGGCAGGCAGCGCATCGACCTGCACGTGGCGCGCACGCACCCGCTGGCCACTCGCGCCCACGTCGACCTCGCCGAGCTGGCCGACGCGGCGTTCATCGCCAACCCGCCCAGCTACCAGCTGCGATCCCTGCTCGACACCTGGTGCGCCGCTGCGGGTTTCACGCCGCGGGTGCTGTTCGAGATCACCGAATTCGAGACCCTGCGCGAACTGGTCGCGCTCGGTCTCGGCGTCGCGCTGCTGCCCGCCGCGGAGATCCCGCATCCCGATCTGGCGGTGGTGCCCATCGATGGCGAACGCGACCGCGAGATCGGCCTGGTCTCGGGAGACCATGGGCCGACGCTCGCGGTCGCGCGGCTTCGGGATTTCCTGATCGCGCACACGGCGCGGATCAGTCTGTGATGCGGATCAGTCCTGGGCGACACCGGCGTCGACGCCGCGGGCGGCGAGCCACGGGTGCGGGTCGATCGGGGCGCCGTAGAGGGAGCCGTCCGGCACGTGCACCTCGTAGTGCAGGTGGGGGCCGGTGGACTGGCCACGGTTGCCGACGGTGGCGATGACGTCACCGGCGTTCACGTGCTGACCCGGCTGCACCAGGATCTCGTTGACGTGGCCGAACACGCCGATGGTGCCGTCGTCCTGCTGGACGCGGACCCACAGGCCGAAGCCGGAGGCCGGACCGGTTTCGATCACGGTACCGTCGGTGACGGCGAAGACCGGCGCGCCGATCGGGTCACCGAAGTCGATGCCGTTGTGCGCCTCGCCCCAGCGGGCGCCGTAGTAGGAGGTCAGCCTGCCGTTGACCGGGCGAACGGTCTGCGGGCGCGGCGGCGGCGGGGGCGGTGCGATGACCGGCAGCGGCGGCAGCTCGGGCAGCGCGAGGGCGACCGCTTCGCGGTGCTCTTCCCACGCGATCGGGGCCGAGGCGGGGGTCTCGCCCTGCGGGCCCTGGGCCTCGGCGGGGGTGTAGGCGACGAAACGGTACGGTGACTGGCCCGCGGCGATGGCCTGGGTGGCGCCCGCGGTGATGCTGGTGTCGGAAGTCGGGGTCTCGGGCTCACCGAAGGTGGCGACGGAGGTTCCCACGAGTGCGGACAAAGCCACCGCACCCGCGACAACGCCTCCCCAACGGCCGGCGAGCGCGTCGGAGACTCGAGCGGATAACGGGTTGGTCACGAACATGTTTCGAACGTAGCGAAACCGTGATGTCGACGGCGAGTGATGTGGCTGCCATCACGACTGGCTATAACCCCAGTTGATCTATAACAGCAGCATAACAAAACCGGAAATTCCGGGGATCGACCGGGAGGAATTCCCAGGTCGCAAGATCATTGCCGAATATCTCCATCCGGAGGACACTGATTCAGTGGACACTAACGGAGTTCGGGCCATTACGGCCCTGTCCGACCCCACCCGGCGCGCGATCTTCGAGTCGTTACCGCAGGGTCCACGCTCGGTCGCCGACCTGGCTGCGGCCACCGGCATCACCAGCTCGGCGGCCTCGCAGCACCTGCGTGTGCTCCGCGAAGCGCACCTGGTCACCATGCGCCGCGCCGGCAACCGTCACCTGTACTCCCTCGACCCCCGCGGCCTCAGCGACGCCCGCGACTATCTCGAGCAGTTCTGGCCCAGCGCGCTGGCCGCCCATGCGGCCGCGCTGCGCGAAGCCACCGCCCCTGCTCAGCCCACCCGGCGATAACGCGAGCGGGTCGAGTCCGCCCAGTCCTGCTTGTCCAGCTGCGCGTCCACCGCGGACACCACCTCGGGCACGCCGATCCGCAGCAGACCCGGGTCCGGCGACCGGCCATCGGGGTCGCCCACCTGCCCGGCCCACAACACCGCATGCCTGCCGAGCAGATGGGCGGGCGGCCCACCCCGGCGCGGCGGTGTCGGTCCGAACAGCAGCACGGTGCGGGTGCCGAAGGCGGTCGCCAGATGCGCGACACCGGTGTCACCGCTGATCACCAGGGAGGCTTCGGCGACCGTGGCGGCCAGATCGGTGAGGTTCTGCCTGCCCGCCAGTACTCGGTCGTCGGGCAGGCCCGCCTGCGCGGCCACCTGCACGGCGATCTCGCGTTCGAACGGATCGCCGGTGAGCACCACGTCCCGGCCGAGCACCAGCAGATGCCGCACGACGGCCGCGAACCGCTCCGGCGGCCACCGCCGGGCGGGGGCGCCCGCGCCGATGTGCACGACGACGCAGTCGCGGCGGCTCAGCGACGCCACCGGCGGCACCAGCCCGAGATTGCGGCGATCGGCCACTATTCCCTCCGACTCCAGCAGCCGGCACCACCGATCCACCACGTGCGCCTCCGGATCCCAGCGGGGACCCGCGAGCTTGGGGAGGGCGGGGGAGCGGTGGCCGATGATCCGGTCGGCGCCGGTATCGGCCAGCGCTCGCGCGCTCGCGCCGTCCGCGCCGTGCAGGTTCACCGCCAACTCGGGCGCAGGCCCGTCCCAGATCAGTGCGGCCGGATCGGCGGTGGGCACCAGTTCATCGACCGAGGAGATCAGATCGACGATCTGCTCCAATCGATGCGGCGCCGCCAGCACGATCTTGCTGCGTGGTTCGGCCCGGCGCAGAGCACGCAGAGCCGGGACCGCGGCGAGGAGATCACCGAGGCCCCGAGCTTGCAGCACGAGTACAACCGACACTTCCATGACCTACCCGGGAGCCGGGGAAGCCAAACGTTCGCGTGGGCAAGGACGTGGCGGCTGTCACGGAACCCCCGCTCAGCGCGATACCGGCGGTCGCGACACGATCACGGCCCCAGCTAATTTCCGGAAAACCGGTGCGGGCGGGCATAGCATCTCGTCATGACGTCAAATACCGTGCTGGAGAGCCCGATGGCGGCTCTTGCCAAGAAAACCTGGCAAACAATTCTGGTCACCGGCCTCCTCGCGGTGGTCCTCGGCATCATCGTGCTCGTGTGGCCCGGTCCGTCGCTGCTCGTGGCGGGCATTCTCTTCGGTATCTACATGGTTGTCAGCGGCATCTTCCAGCTGGTCGCCGCCTTCACCCACCTGCCGAGCACCAGCTTCCGGGTGCTCTCCTTCATCAGTGGCGTGTTGTCGCTGATCATCGGTGTCTTCTGCTTCCGCGACGATCTCACCTCGATCGTGCTGCTCGGCCTGTTCATCGGCATCAGCTGGCTGTTCCGTGGCATCGCGATCCTGTTCGCCGCCGCCTCGGAGAAGGGCGTCCCCGGCCGCGGGTGGCAGATCTTCTACGGCGTCATCAGCGCCATCGCCGGTGTCATCCTGATCGTATGGCCGATCAGCTCGCTCACGACCCTCACCCTGGTGGTCGGCATCTTCCTGATCGTCATCGGCGTGATGGAGATGATCACCGCCTTCGGTGTCCGCAAGGACGCCCACCTGCTGGACGAGCAGGTGGTGGGATAGCCGGCCGGGAAAGTTCGTCGGAGAGCGGCCGGCGCCTTCGGGCGTCGGCCGCTTTCGTGTGAACTACGCTCGGCATTCATGGAATTCGTTTACAACCTGGTGGTTGTCACGCACCTGCTCGGGATGGCCGCCGTCGTCGGTGGCTTCGCCGCCTCGCGTCCTGTCGTGTCGGAGCTGATGGTCTGGGGCGCGCGGGCGCAGCTCGTCACCGGGGTGATCCTGGCCGGGCTGGCCTCGGGTGTCGATTCGCTCGACAAGGACCCGGACACCACCAAGCTGGCGGTGAAGCTGGCGATCTCGGTGATCGTCGTCGCGCTCGCCGAGATGGGCAGGGCCGATGCCAAGCGTGGCAAGCAGATCGACTGGATGACCGACGTCGCGGGCGGACTCGCGATCGTCAACGTGCTCGTCGCCACGCTCTGGACCTGATGCTCCCGGACCGGCGGATCGACCGCGCGGATCAGCCCGCCGCGCGGGCCCGGCGTGTCAGTTCGACCGTCGCCGACCGCAATTCGCCGATCTCCGAGAGCGGTTCGGCGTAGCCGACCCGGGTGCGAGCCACGCCGCGCGGCGTCTCGACCCGGAGTTCCAGCCCGTAGCGGTCGGCGCGCTCGCAGGAGGCGGCGGTCGCGTCGGGGAATCCGCCGAGGTGCTGGGCCATCGCCAGCAGCGCGTCGGCGTGGTCGGCGTTGAGGTGCGCGATGCCCGGCGCGGCGTGCGGCACGATCGGGTCCGGCTGCGCGTTCAGGTACTCCTGCGCCGAGGCCGAATCCATCCGCCCGTATCCGCCGACCCAGCGCACCCGCTGGACCCGCAGGATCCACAGCGTGAAATCGCTGTAGTCGATGTAGTACTTCGCGGCGGGGATCGCGGCCAGGTGCGCGGCGCGCGCGGCCTCGGCCTCGGCGCCCACCGGCTGCTCCACCACGCCCGCCAGGGTGATCCGGGTCCCCGCCAGCGGATCGGCCGGGATGTCCGGCGTCACGATGGCGATGCTGGCGCGCGGATCGGCGGCCAGATTGCGGCCGTGCTCGGCCAGTTGCGAGACGCTCAGCACGGGCGCGCCGTCGAGCAGTCCGTAGGTGATGAACGACGCCCACGGCGCCCCGTCGGCCGTCAGGCTGGCCAGGGTGCCCGTATTCGTCGCCGCCGCAATCGTTCTGGCCTCCTCGGCCGCCGAGGGGCGGGCCTCGTTGGCCAGGGGAGCGGTCGGCAGCGGGATGGAGGGTGCGTCGCCGGGGTCGCCGTGGTCGAGAGTCATGGCCACAGCGTATCCACCCGGACCGGCTTGCGTGGCGTGCTCGACAGCCAGCTGTGCAGTGCCGCGTAGACCGCCTCATGATTGAGCAGGCTGAAATGGTTCGCCTCGGGCACATGCAGGCTGTTGACGCCGTCGAAGCCGATCCGGCGGGCCCGGCCGCGACCCGACCCGCTGCCGGTCAGCACCATGCCGTCACCCACGATCAGGCCGAGGGGATGCTTCGGGCTGCGGGTGAATGTCGCGGTGACGAAGTAGTGCTCGGCGCCGGCGAGCAACGGCACCTCGCGTACCGCTCGCGCGCGCAGGGTGTCGACGTCGAGATCGCGCCAGTCCTCGTCGACCAGGGAACCGTGGCGCAGGTCCCGGATCCCCGCGCTGCGCCTGCGCAGCAGCTTGCCCAGCGGACGGGTCTCGGGCAGCAGGTCGAACGCGGCCGCGGCGTAGTGGGCGAGCTGCTCCAAGGGTGCGCCCAGGTGCGGGGAGCCCAGGCACACCACCTGCCGGACCGCGCGCACCCACGCCTGGCCCGCCTCGTCGGCCTGATGGCACGCACTGCGCGCGACCAGCCCGCCCATCGAGTGGCCGATCAGGCAGATCTCGTGCACCGGCAGCGGCCAGGACGTCACGAGGCGCGTCAGCAGGGTGCTGAGCTGTGCGGCGTTCTCGGAGATGTGCAGGCCCGAGTTGTACCGCACGAAGACCGGCGTGTAGCCGAGCTCGGATTCCAGCCGTTCGCCGTAGGTGGGGCGCCCGCCGAGGCGCCACGCGTGCTCGGTCTCCACGAGCCCGTGCAGGTGCACGACCAGCCGGGTCGTCGGCACGGCGAAATGGGCGGCCAGCAGCTCGGGCGGCACCGGCTCGCCGTCGACGCGAAAGGTCATGGGGGAGGCCAGGATCGGTGCCTCGTCCTCGAGCGCGTCGCCGATCAGCCCCTGCACCGCGGCCAGAATGCCCGCGCCCCACACGGTGCGCGACGGTGCGGTGACACCGGGAACCTGGACCGCGCTCGCGACCTCGCCCACCACGAACCCGGTCCCGCCGACCACCGCGTAGACGCCGTCGGTGATCGCGTCGTGCACGATCTTCACCGGATCGGCGGCCGGGCCGACGCCCACCCGCACGGCCGCGAACACCCGGTCGGAGATGGCGCGGTGGATGGCCGCGATCCCGTCGACGGCGCCGACGAACTCGTCGCCCGCCAGCCGCGTGAGCGCCTGTACTTCGGCCTGGGATTGGGGGAGCTGCTCGGTCACGAGGGTGAGAGTACAACTGTGCACTGAAAGGTGCTGGGGTTGGGGCTGCTTCGGGAAGATGGAGGGAGTCTCCCGCTCGCTTTCGTTACCGATCACAATCAACATGCTGCTACTGCGATATGCGCATCTAAACATGTATTGGGCCGTATCGAACCACAGAAGAAGACAAGGACGGCGGGGAGGGCCCGCCGTCCTCACGAACGATCGCTGATCACGGCCGATGCATGATCGCGTACCAGAGCGCACCCATCGTGCCGAGCACGAAAAGCGGAGAGATGACCCAGGTTTCGACCCGGTTCCCGGTGCGGTCGATCAACGGCACCCTGGTCCGCAGCGGAAACGGCCACAGCAGCCGGCAACCCCGATCGGTGAGGCAGTCGCCCAGCAGGTGCGCCAGGCAGCCCAGCCCGACACAGATCGGCAGCCACGCGGGCCGGTCGACGATCCAGTGGTCGACGGCGAAGGTGCCCGCCGTGGCCAGCACGATGACCGTCCCGTAGGTCCGCACGCTCTTTCCCGGCGGACACAGATGCAGCGACCGCACCGCCAGCGCGAGCAGGAAGAAGACCAGGCTCAGCGTGAACGGCCTGCCGAGGTAGTGCTCCCCGGCCCAGGTGGCGGCGACCGCGGCCACCACGAACAGCAGCGAATGGGTGCCGTGGCGATGCCCGCCCGAGACCCAGGAGATCAACCGGCACAACTGATGTGACACCGGGCCCAGCACGTGCGAGATGGTTCCGCTCGGGTGATCCGCGTCCGGCAACAAGGCGGCACCCGCGGTGAGCAAGGTACCCATGATCAATTCGGCGATCCCGAATCGGGTTGTGTCGCTGTCGAACAGGGGGAACGCGGCGACCGTGAGCGGGAGCGCCGCGGCGGTACCCGCCCAGGCCAGCGCGCCACTGGTCGCATGTGAATGTCCTAGCACCCCGCAACGTTAGAGGAGCTCACTACTTCGGCGCATATGCCGAGGCAGGCCGGTACGCGGGCGGGAATGTACGGCGTGTCCGGGTGGTTGGCGCAGGGGACCGCATCGCGAAAGGACGAGGATGAGTGCATTCAACGACCAGGTGATCGCCGAGTTCCGGGCCAACGGTGGCCGGGTCGGCGGCATGTTCGAGGGCCGCGACAACATGGTGATCATCACCACCACCGGTGCGAAGTCCGGTCGCGCGATCACCAATCCGCTGGTGTTCCTGCCCGACGGCGAGCGCATCGTGCTGATCGCCTCCAACGGCGGCGCCGACAAGCACCCCGCGTGGTACCACAACCTGGTCGCCGACCCCGAGCTGACCGTCGAGCTGCCGACCGAAACCTTCACGGGCAAGGCCGAACTCGTCGCCGATCCGGAGCGCACGGCGCTGTTCGACCGGATGGTCGAGCTGATGCCGGGCTTCGCGGAATACCGGGACAAGACGAGCAGGGAGATCCCCGTTTTCGCGGTGTACCGAGCGGGTTAGTCGCGGGCTCGAGCGCAATGGTTGCCGTGGCGGGTGAGCTGCTGGTTCGATCGCCAGGTGACCGAAACCATCGACGCGCCCCGCATCGTCCACGCCTCCCGCGAGATCGCGGCGAGCGCCGCCGCGATCTTCGAACTGATCGCCGACCCGGCCCAGCAGCCGCGCTGGGACGGCAACGACAATCTCGCGGAAGCGAGTGCGGGCCAACGGGTCCGCGCGACGGGTGACGTCTTCACCACCACCCTCACCAACGGCGCCGATCGCGACAACCACATCGTCGAGTTCGAGGAGGGCCGCCGGATCGCCTGGAACCCGTCCGAGCGGGACAAGACCCCGCCCGGACACCTCTGGCGCTGGGAGCTGGAGCCGATCGACGACACCCACACCCGGGTGACCCACACCTACGACTGGACCGAGCTGCACGACGAACTGCGTCAGGTGCGGGCCAGGGCGACCACCTCGGACAAGCTGCAGGCGTCGGTCGACCGCCTGGCCGAAATCGCCGAAGCCGACGCCACCGCGTGATCGGCCGACAACGAAACACCCCGTGACTCGCACCGAGCCACGGGGTGTTTCGCTTCTGGCGGGTCAGACCAGATCGAACCGATCCAGGTTGCTCACCTTGGTCCACGCGGCGACGAAGTCGTGCACGAACTTCTCCTTCGCGTCGTCGGTCGCGTAGGCCTCGGCCACGGCGCGCAGCTGCGAGTTCGAGCCGAACACCAGGTCGGCGCGGCTACCGGTCCAGGTGGTCGCACCGGTCGCGCGATCCTTGGCCTCGTAGGTGTCGTCGTCGGCGGTCGAGGGCACCCACTCGATGCCCATGTCGAGCAGGTTGACGAAGAAGTCGTTCGTCAACGCGCCCGGCGTGGCGGTGAGCACGCCGAGCGGCGACTGCTGGTAGTTCGCGCCGAGCACGCGCAGACCACCGACCAGGACGGTCATCTCCGGCGCGCTCAGCGTCAGCAGGTTCGCCTTGTCGACGAGCAGGTACTCGGCGGGGACACCGGCATCCTTGGCGAGATAGTTGCGGAACCCGTCGGCCTTCGGCTCGAGCGCCGAGAACGACTCGACGTCGGTCTGCTCCTGGGTGGCGTCGGTGCGGCCCGGCGTGAACGGCACGCTCACGTCGTAACCGGCTGCCCTGGCGGCCTGCTCGACGCCGACCGCGCCACCGAGGACGACCAGATCCGCGAACGACACCTGGGCGCCGCCGTTGGCGTTGAACGTCGACTGGATGCCCTCGAGCGTGCGGACGACCTGCGCGAGCTCGTCGGGCTGGTTGACCTCCCAGCCCGCCTGCGGCTGCAGCCGGATCCGGCCGCCGTTGGCGCCGCCACGCTTGTCGCTGCCACGGAACGACGAGGCCGCCGCCCATGCCGTCGACACCAGCTGCACGACAGTCAGACCCGAGGCCTGGATGTGGCTCTTCAGCGTCGCGATCTCGGTGTCACCGATCAGCGGGCCGGTGTGCGCGGGCACCGGGTCCTGCCACAGCAGTTCCTCGGACGGGACCAGCGGGCCGAGGTAGCGCGTGACCGGACCCATGTCGCGGTGGGTGAGCTTGTACCAGGCGCGCGCGAACGCGTCGGTGAGCTCCTCCGGGTGCTCGAGCCAGCGACGGGTGATCCGCTCGTAGATCGGGTCCATCCGCAGCGACAGGTCGGTGGTCAGCATGACCGGGGTGCGCTTCTTCGCCGGATCGAACGGGTCGGGCACGGTGTCCGCGCCCGCGCCGTCCTTCGGGATGTACTGATGTGCACCCGCCGGGCTGGCGGACAGCTCCCACTCGTAGCCGTACAGCGTTTCCAGGAAGTTGTTGTCCCAGGTGATCGGGGTGCTGTTCCAGATGCCTTCCAGGCCGCTGGTGATCGCGTCGGCGCCGACGCCGGTGCGGAAACCGCTCTTCCAGCCCAGGCCCTGCTGCTCCAGCGGGGCGGCCTCGGGCTCGGGACCGACCAGGTCCGCCGGACCGGCGCCGTGGGTCTTGCCGAAGGTGTGGCCGCCGACGATCAGCGCGGCGGTCTCCTCGTCGTTCATCGCCATCCGGGCGAAGGTCTCGCGGATGTCGATCGCGGCCTCGAGCGGATCCGGATTGCCGTTGGGGCCTTCCGGATTCACGTAGATCAGGCCCATCTGGACCGCGGCGAGCGGACGCTCGAGATTGCGCTCACCGGTGTAGCGCTCGTCGCCGAGCCAGGTGCGCTCCGGGCCCCAGTAGACGTCTTCCTCCGGCTCCCACGCGTCGACACGGCCGCCACCGAAACCGAATGTCGGGAAGCCCATCGACTCGAGCGCGACATTGCCCGCGTACACGATGAGGTCGGCCCAGGACAGCTTCTTGCCGTACTTCTTCTTGACCGGCCACAGCAGGCGGCGGGCCTTGTCCAGGCTGGCGTTGTCGGGCCAGCTGTTCAGCGGCGCGAACCGCTGCATGCCCGAGCCTGCGCCGCCGCGGCCGTCGCCGACGCGGTAGGTGCCCGCCGAGTGCCAGGCCATCCGGATGAACAGCGGTCCGTAGTGGCCGAAATCGGCGGGCCACCAGGGCTGCGAGGTCGTCATGACCTGCACGATGTCCTGCTTGACGGCGGCCAGGTCCAGGGTCGCGAACTCGGCCGCGTAGTCGAAGTCCTCGCCCATCGGGTTCGCCACGGGCGGGTTCTTCTGCAGGATTGTCAGGTTGAGCTGGTGCGGCCACCAGTCCCGGTTGCTGCCACGGGTATCGGCGGACCCGAACGGGCGACGATCCGCGACAGGGCAACCATTGTCACCGGGTTCCGTGTTGGCTTCCGCGATAGGTGGATGTTCCTCGGGCACGGTGATTCCTTTCAGGAGAGTGATGGTGATGTCAGGCAGTCGGGGCAGCGGCCCCAGTAGATGACCTCGGCCTCGTCGACGACGAAACCGGTGTCGTCGAGAGCGGTCAGACAGGGCGCATCGCCGACTGCGCAGTCGACATCGACAATCACGCCACAGGATCGGCACACCAGGTGATGATGGTTGTCCCCGACCCGGGTCTCGTACCGGGCGATCGTGCCCATCGGCTGGATCCGCCGGAGCAGTCCGGCCGTGGTGAGCACACGCAGCACGTCGTAGACCGCTTGATGACTCACCGCGCCGAGGGTGTCCCGCACCCGGCTCAGAATGGTGTCGGTATCAGCATGCGGATGCTGGTGCACGGCGGTCAGCACCGCCAGGCGCGGCGAAGTGACGCGCAGCGAGGCCGCGCGGAGCATCCGCTCGAAGTCCGACGTGGTGGACACAGTCCAAATTATTACTCGTTCCAGATGGCAGCGGAAGCATTTCCGGGCAAGTCGGCCACAGCCGCATAGTGCACATCTGGACGCACAGAAGAATGACCGGGACCGCCCCCCGGTCGACCACCGGCTAGGTGGTCACCGGGGTGCGGGTGGCGCGGGCGATGAGGTACTCGACGAGGTGGGTCAGCACCGCCTTCGCCGAGGGCCGGTCGCGGGCGTCGCACAGCATGACCGGGGTGTTCGGATCGAGGTCGAGCGCGTCGCGGACCTCGTCGATCGTGTAGCGCGGCGCGCCCTCGAAGCAGTTCACCGCGATCAGGAACGGCAGCCCGCGCCGTTCGAAGAAGTCCACGGCCGCAAAGGAATTGCTCAGGCGCCGGGTGTCGGCGAGCACGATCGCGCCCAGCGCGCCGCGGCACAGCTCGTCCCAGAGGAACCAGAACCGGTCCTGGCCGGGGGTACCGAACAGGTACAGCACGAGATCGCGGTCGATGGTGATGCGGCCGAAGTCCAGCGCGACCGTGGTCGTCGACTTCTGCTCCACCCCCGACAGGTCGTCGACGCCGGTGCTGACCTCGGTGATCAGCTCCTCGGTGCGCAGCGGCGCGATCTCGCTGATCGAGGAGACCATGGTGGTCTTGCCGACGCCGAAGCCGCCGGCGATGAGGATCTTCACCGAGGCGGCCAGGTGCTGCCCGCCCGGTGCTGTGGGGTCAAAGTTTTCGGATGCCATCCAGAACCGCTCGCAATATGTTGAGGTCTCCGGTGCCGGCCTCGGCCGCTACCGGAGACCGGAAGATGAGGTGGCCCTCGCCGATGAGATCACCGACGAGGATCTTGGTCACCGCCAGAGGAAGTTTCAGCACGGCCGAGACCTCGGCCACCGACTGCGGACGCTTGCACAACCGTGCGATCGTCGCGTACTCGGGTTCCGGTCGTCGCAAGGTGGGTGCGGGATGTACTGCCACCACCACCGTGAGCATGTCCAGGTCGTGCGCCGCACCCATGGTGCGGCCGCGGGTCACCGCGTACGGCCGGACGAGAGGTCCGGCCGCGTCGTCGAACCACGGATCGCCGAGTCGAGTCATGTGAGGCTTCCTATAGCTCCGCAAGTCCGTGCCGCGGTTCGGTCGACAGATAGCTGCCGACCCGCTGCACGGTGAGATTCATTTCGTAGGCGACCATGCCGAGATTCGCCGACTCGTTCGCTTGCAGGGCCAGGCAGGCGTTGTCGCCCGCCGAGGTGACGAACAGAACGGCGCGATCGAGCTCGATCACCGCTTGCCGCACGCCACCGCCGTCGAAGCGGCTGCCCGCGCTGCGCGCGAGACCGTAGAGGGTCGACGACATGGCGGCGAAGTGCTCGGCGTCCTCACGCTTCATCTGCGAGGACCGTCCGAGCAGCAGCCCGTCGGTGGACAGCACGACCGCGTAGCGGACCCCCGCCAGCCGGTCGACGAGATCGTCGAGCAGCCAGTTGAGATCACCTGGGTGGGGAGAGTTCACCTCAGCCTTCCTGTTCGTCCTGGTTCGATGTGGTCAGGGGCTTGCGCCCCTGCCTGGTGCCGTTCTCGATCGCGGACATGAGATCGCGCGCCTGTTCGGCCGTCCGTGGCCGCTCCGGCGCGCGGCGCGCTTCTTCGGCGGCAGGTTCTTCGGTGAGCTCGGGCGCCAGGTTCGTCTGCCGCTGGCGCCGCGGCAGGGCGGGACGCTCTTCGGAGCCGTTGGTCTGCACGGGGGGCAGTTCCGGTGCGGGCGCCACCGGCCGCGGCGCGGTGGGCGGATCGGCGACGAGCGTGGCCACCGAGGTGGGCGCCGGTGCCGATTCGATCGCGGCGACCGGAGCGGGCTCTGGCGCCGGGGCGGGCAGCCCGCGCCGCAGCGGTCCGGTCGTCACCGGCGGTATCATCGCGGTGTCGGAGTCGCCGGCCAGCAGCGACAACGGGATGAGCACGATGGCGCGAATACCGCCGTAGTCGGATTCGCTGAGCCGCACCGAGACACCGTGCGAGGTCGACAGCCGGGCGACGACGAACAGGCCCAGCCGCGAGTCCGACGACAGCGTGCCGACACCGAAGTCCGGCGGGTCGGCCAGCATGGTGTTGTACTTGGCCAAGTCCTCGGGGCTCATGCCCATGCCCTGGTCGGTGATCTCGACGACCACGCCCTTGCCGACGATGTTGCCGCTGGCCTCCACCCGCGACTGCGGCGGGGAGAACGCGGTGGCGTTGTCGACGAGCTCGGCGAGCAGGTGCACGAGGTCGGCCACGACAGTGCCGACGACCTCCACCTCGGGCAGCTTGGTGACGCGCACCCTGGCGTAGTCGAGCGTCTCGCCGATGGCGCTGCGCACGACGTCCATCACCGGAACCGGCTTGCGCCACTGGCGGCCTGGCCGTCCGCCGCCCAGGATGATCAGGTTCTCGGCATTGCGGCGTTCGCGGGTGGCGAGGTGGTCGAGCCGGAACAGGGTCTCCAGCAGCGCGGGATCCTCCTGGCTGCGCTCGGCCTCGTCGAGAATCTCGAGCTGGCGGTGGACCACGATCTGGCTGCGGTGGGCGATGTTGAGGAACACCGCGCGCACACCCTCCCTGGTGCGGGCCTCGTCGACGGCGGCGCGGATCGCGGCGGAGGCGGCGTGCTCGAAGGCCTGTGCGACCTGACCGATCTCGTCCTTGCCGAAGTCGAGGGTGGGGGAGGTCTGCACGGCGTCGATGTCGCCGCCCTCCCGCAGCTCGCGCATGGTGGCGGGCAGCTGTTCGTCGGCGAGGGCGAGGGTTTCGGTGCGCAGCCTGCGCAGGCGGCGGATGATCCGGTTGGCCAGAATCACCGCGACCAGGAACACGAGCAAGCTGAGCACGACCACCCCGCCGCCGGCCAGGGCGGCGGTGACCTCGGCGCGCTTCGCGGTGTCCTCGGCGAGCTTCTGGACGTGCCGGTTGTGCGCGCCGTACGCATCGAGCAGAGCCCGGTTCACTTCGGCCGCCGCGCTGTGCCATTCGGACATGCTCACCGGCGGCGCCGTGGTGGAACTCGGCTTGGACGAGGAGCCGGTGCTCGGCGTCGCGGGCGTCGTGAAGTGCTGCGTGAGCTCCGTTTCCATCGCGGTGAGCTGCTGCCACTGCGGCGCCGCCATCAGCGCGGTGATCGGGGCGCCGCGGGTGTCGTCGAGTTCGGCGGCGAGATTGGCGACTTCAGCGTGATAGAAGCCGCTGAGGCGGAGGAAGTCGCCGATCGGGATGGTGGTCGGTCCGCCGGCGGTGACGATGTGCATGGCCAGCGCGGTACTGCGGGACATCGCCTCGGCGGCATTGAGCATGCGAAAGCCCTCGGCGACGCCGGAGGCGACGACGGCGTCGGGGGCGGCGCGCTCGGCGACCTTGGTGCCCTCGGTGAACACGTCGAGCAAGCGGTTGTAGAACGTGAACGCGTCGGAGGCGGGCAGCACCCCCGCGTCGGCGCCACCGCGCACACCCGCCAGATGCGTGCCGAGGGTGGCGAATCCGCCCTTGTCGTCACCGATATTGGAATCGTCGACCGCGCGGATGCCCGCGGAAATCTCGATCAGACCGCGGAAGGCGGCGTCGAGCCGGGCCCGAGCCGGTCCGAGAGCGAGCTGGGCGGTCTCGTCGCCGGCCAGGTGCGCCAGGGTGAGCTGGCGTTCGGACTGGACCGCTTCGATCAGCTCGCGGGTGTAGGGAACCGCCGCCTGCATCTCCGAGGCCCAGGTCTTGGCTTTGTTGCTCTCCTCGACCAGGTAGCCCGCCGTACCCACGCCGACCACCACCAGGGTGAGACTGGGAATGAGAGCGATCGCCAGAATCCGGGTACGAACACCGAGTCTCGCTAAGAACATCGCCATAACGTAACGGAATCGTTGCAGTCTTGCCCTGTGGGTCTCGCTGAGCGAGACGCGATTTGGTCTGTGCCCGAACGCATTTGCTATGTGGGGTCCGACACGGAAAACGGCGAGCTCGCCCCGCCGGCTGAGCCGCGATGGCCCAGTCGGCGGGGGCTCGCCGTGGCCTGGCAGTGCCGGGAAGGTCCAGCCAGGTCAGGTCGGTGGCGCCGCTACAGCGTGCGGTCGGCGCCGGTTCGTGGGGGCGGCGCGGCCGCCAGCGCGGCGTTCTCGGCCGCGGTCAACTGCCTGGCCCGCAACACGAATCGCATGCCCTGGCCCGCTTCCAGCGATTCCGCGCTGGCCTGCCCGCGCACCGCGTCGACGGTGAGGTGGGTGCCTTTCCAGCATTCGAACTGCTCGGGGCTGATCCAGAACTCGGTGTGCCAGCTGAGCCTGCCGAGCAGGACGTCGGCCTTCTCGATCGGGAACTGCTTGGCGGACAGGCACACCGGCGCGACATCGGGGTCGCAGCCCTCGCCCGCCTGGCGGAACAGCACCGGGCCGTTGTCCTCGATCAGCCTGCGCAACAGCGTCTGTGCCCGTTCGGTGATCTCCACACGGTGGACCCGGTTCTGCATCAGAACATCCCGAGTTTCGTCGTCGAATAACTGACCAGCACGTTCTTGGTCTGCTGGTAGTGCCCGAGCGTCATGGCGTGGTTCTCCCGGCCGAATCCCGACTTCTTGTAGCCGCCGAACGCGGCGTGCGCGGGATAGGCGTGGTAGCAGTTGGTCCACACCCGGCCGGCCTTGAGGCCGCGGCCGAGTCGATGGGCGGCGTTGATGTCGCGGGTCCACACGCCCGCACCGAGGCCGTAGAGGGTGTCGTTGGCGATGCGGATCGCCTCGTCGGTGGTGTCGAAACGCGTCACCGCGACGACGGGGCCGAAGATCTCCTCCTGGAAGATCCGCATCGTGTTCTCACCCTCGAAGACGGTGGGTTCGATGTAATACCCACCCGGCAGTCCGTCGACCTTGCGTGTTTCCCCTCCAGTGAGCACGCGGGCGCCTTCGGCTCTGCCGATGTCCAGGTAGGACAGGATCTTCTCGTACTGGTCGTTACCGGCCTGCGCGCCGATCATCGTCTCGGTGTCGAGCGGATGACCGGACACGACGGCCTCGGTGCGGGCGATGCAGCGGGCGAGGAACTCGTCGTAGATCGACGAGTGGATCAGCGCCCGCGACGGGCAGGTGCACACCTCTCCCTGGTTCAGGGCGAACATCACGAAACCCTCGATCGCCTTGTCGAGATAGTCGTCGTCGGCGGCCATCACATCGGGCAGGAAGATGTTGGGGCTCTTGCCGCCCAGCTCCAGCGTCACCGGGATGATGTTCTCGCCGGCGTACTGCATGATCAGCCTGCCGGTGGTGGTCTCGCCGGTGAAGGCGATCTTGGCCACCCGCGGACTCTGCGCCAGCGGTTTGCCCGCTTCGACGCCGAAACCGTTGACCACGTTGAGGACTCCGGGCGGCAGCAGATCCGCGATCAGCTCCACCACCAGCAGCAGCGAGGCCGGCGTCTGTTCGGCGGGTTTGATCACCACGCAGTTGCCGGCGGCCAGCGCGGGAGCCAGTTTCCAGGCCGCCATCAGGATGGGGAAGTTCCACGGGATGATCTGGCCGACGACGCCGAGCGGCTCGTGGAAATGGTAGGCGACGGTATCGGGATCGATCTGCGAGATCCCGCCCTCCTGGGCGCGCAGGACACCGGCGAAGTAGCGGAAGTGGTCGACCGCCAGCGGTAGGTCGGCGGCCAGGGTCTCGCGGACCGGCTTGCCGTTGTCCCAGGTCTCGGCGACCGCCAGCGGTTCGATGCTGTTCTCGATCCGGTCGGCGATCTTGTTCAGGATGTCGGCCCGCTCGGCGACCGGGGTCGCGGCCCAGCGGTCGGTGGCCCGGTGCGCGGCCTCGAGCGCCATGTCGATATCGGCGGCGGTGGATCTGGCCACCGCGCAGAAGGTCTCGCCGTCGACGGGGGAGGTGTTGTCGAAGTAGCGGCCTTCGATGGGGGCGGCCCAGTCGCCTCCGATGAAATTGTCGTACCGGGCGGCATAGCTGACTATGCCGGTATCCGATCCGGGTTTGCCGTAGATCATGCGCCTCGCTCCTCGCGACCCGTGCGTGGTGGAACACACTATGGTCGGCGAAGGTTGGTACGAGGTTGGGGAGCGTGTTTGCGCAGGTCAGCCCTGGCGTGCGGTGTAGAGACGGGCGGTGACCACGGCCCGGCGGACGTCGTCGCGTGGCAGCAGGCGCAGGGCGTGCTCGTGCACGGCGGCATCGCCGGGACAGCGCTGGCCGAACGCGACCGCGTGTTCGGCGCGGTCGCTGCCGAGCACCGCGTTGCGGATGCCGACATCGAGGTGCGCCCGCCACTGTTCGACGCCGGGTAGGTCCGAACCGGGTAGCAGCGGACCGCGATACAGCCACAGCGCCGAGGTGAGATCGCCGCCCTCGATGGCGGCGAGCAGGTCCACCGCATCGCAGGACACGGGTCCGGTGAGCATGTAGCGCCGGTTGGCGATCTCGCCGCGGGTGGCCCGGCGCAGATGCGAGACGTCGGCTTTGAGCGTGTTCAGCGACACCGACCGGTCACCGTAGACCGCGGCATGCAGCTGTTCGGGGGTATAGCCCTCGGGTTCCAGCGCCAGCAGGGCCAGGATCTCGAGCTGCCGCGGTGGCAGCGGCACCGGTCGGCCGTCGCGCAACAGCCGTGCGGCGCCGAGGCATTCGAGCCGGACGCCCGGCGCGGGGGTGGGCGCTTCGGCGCGCAACATGGTCTCCACCGCGGTCACCAGCGCGCGCACCGAGGTCATCACCATCGGATGCGACCGTTCCCAGCTCGAGGACAGGTCGAGCACGCCGACCTGCCTGCCGTCGGGGCCGTGGATGGGTGCGGAATAGCAGACCCAGCCGTGCAGGGCGGCGACGAGGTGTTCGGCGGAGAACACGGTGACGGCCTTGTCGTCGTGCAACGCCAGCGACAATCCGTTGGTGCCCATATGGCTTTCGTCCCACACGCCGCCCGGCGCGAAGTTCACCTGCTCACCCTGGCGGCGCAGGGTGCGATCGCCCGCGGTCCACAAGATGGTGCCCGATTCGTCACTGACGACAGCGAGATAGCCGGAGTCCTCGGCGATTCCGCGCAGCTGACCCGCGAGTTCGGTGACCGGCCTGCGCAGCGGCGACTCCGACCAGCGGTCGCTGATGTCGTCGAAACCGGGGGCGACGGTCTGGGCGGGGTCCACCGTGTTCAGCGAGCGCTGCCACGATTTGGCCACCTCCTCGCGCACCGGACCGGTGTCGCGCGGCAACTGCAGGGGACGCGAGGGAGCCGCGAGCCGGTTCCACTGCTGTTCGAGCGCGCCACGATAGTCCGCGAGCCGGTCCGGCCTGGGCGATCCGGCGATCGGGTCGTGTGCGCCCACGTTCACTCCCTGCTCGTCGGTGGCGCCTTCCTGTCTATCAGCTGCGCCACCGGTCTGTGCGCCGATTGCCGGAGGACGACCGGGGCACCGGCGCATGCCCTGTCGTGGCGGCTTGACGCCGCCGTCGGCTACTTGTTCAGGAACAGGCCTGCGATGTCGGCGTTCTTGATCGGGGTGTCGATATTGCGCTGGCCCGCGCACAGCAGGTCGACCTGCACGATCATCGAGTCGACCAGGGTTCCGGCCGGCTCGTTGTCGGTGCCGTTGCGCTCCTTGATCGCCTTGGTGATGGTGATCCGCTTGGTGTCGGCATCCTGGTTGACGTAGTCGCGGCAGGGCGTGTCGCCACCCTGGTTGAGCACCCGCTCGACCTCGGCACAGCCGCTCGCCAGGACCGCCAGGACCGCGACGCCGACCGCGAGCGCGCCGGTTCGGGTGGTGGCGTGCATGATTCCTCCTGGAGTGTTCGCCGAGCGCGGTTGCGCGTCGAGTGGCCTTCAGACTAGGCGGTACGGCTCAGGTGCGGTGGATCCGCAGCGGAACGAGCTGTTCGGCGGCGGTCAGCGAGCCGTGGTGGCCGACCATCATCGACTGCAACGGCTCGGCTCCGGTGCGCACCACGCCACCGTCACCGCGCGCGATGACGACGAGATCGCCGATGCGCGCCGCGGCGTCGGCGGTGACCCGCGGCCCGAACCAGCCTGCCTCGATGGCCTCGGCGCGGGTCCTGACCAGGAAGTCGTGGCCGAGCGACCCGGTCCAGGTGTCGGCGACGGTGGCGGTCGCGCCCTCGACGGTGTAGACGTGGCGGGCGCGCGGTTCGCCGCCGAGCGTGACCACACCCTCGGGCAGGTACGGGTGGGTGTCGAAGTCGATCCGTTCGACGAGCTCGACCATCCCGTGGTCGGCGGTGACGATCAGCGCCGTGCGTTCGGGCAGCCGCGCGGCGAGTTCGGCGGCGATCCGGTCGGCGTTGGCGAGCTCGAACCGCCAGGCCCGCGAGGCCGGGCCGCGGGCGTGGCCGGTGGTGTCCAGATCCGCGTGATAGGTGTAGACCAGGGTTTTCGGCGCCGAGGTGATCGCCTGCAGCACACCGTCGACGAGATCGCCGACCGAGAAGGTCGGCCGGAAACCACCGCCGCGCCAGCCCGCCTTGGTCAGGCCGGAGCCGTCCTGATAGCCGGGCGCGACCTGGATCGTGGCGATCCCGGCCGCGGTGGCGCGCTGGAAGGCGGTGGGCTGCGGCTGGATTCGGTCGGGCGGGAACGCCGTCAGCGCGTCGACCTTCGGGCCGTCGCCGGTGAGGGTCCAGCGCAGCGTGTTGAACAGCCGGTCCTCGTCGGGCAGGCGCAGCAGGTAGCCGACGACGCCGTGCTCGCCCGGCGGCAGCCCGGTGCCCAGGGTGGTGAGGCTGGTGGCGGTGGTGCTCGGGAAGCCCGCGGTCATGGTCGCCGGTGGCAGGCTCGACAGGAACGGCGCGGCATCGGCATGGGCGTCCAGTGCCTGCGCGCCGAGTCCGTCGATCAGCAGCACACACACCCGGTCGACATCGAGACCTAAGCCGAGCCGGTCGGTTTCGCCGTCGACGCCGAGACAGGCGAGTACGGAGGGGAGCAGATCGGCGAGGGAGCCCTCGCCGTACCGCGGGGTCAGCAAGTGATTGTCGTTCACGCCTGTCCGGTTTCGAATCGGCTGATCAGCCCGTCGCGCACGACGAACCGCCAGGTGGTGCGCATCGAGCCCCCACGGCTGTTGGTGTAGTCGGCGGTCAGCTCGAGGCCGTCCGCGTCGACCGACTCGACCACCAGATGCCCGTTGCTGCTGAAGATCTCGGCTTCGGTCCACTGCGCGAGATTGCGTTCGACGCCGTCGTCGGACATGGTCGCGTCCTCGGTCAGGATGCCGTAGAAACGATCGGTGTCCTGGGCGTTGAGCGCGTCGACGAACACTTCGACCACGGGGTCGAGTTTCGTGGTGGCAGACATCCGGTCTCCTGCTCGGGTGGGCACGCAACGAAGGGGCAGTACCACTGTAGGTGAGTGCGCGGGCTCGGCAGGGGGAAAGCGACGGCGCGTCAGGCTCCGGCCCGCGGCGTGACGAGCGTGGTGAACGCCTGCATGATCGCGTCGACGAGTTCCGGTGCCCTGGTACCCATCTGCTCGCTGCGCTTCTCGAGATGCCCGTCCAGCCACAGCGAGGCCAGGCCGTGGCCCAGACCCCACCACGCGACGGCGAGGGTATCGGCGCGGTCCGCGGGCAGCGCACCCGCCGCGACACACTCGGCGACGGTGTCGGCCAGTATCTGGAACGCGGCATCGCCCGCGTCGGCGGCATCAGGGTGCTTCTCCGGCTGGGACAGCTCGGGGCGGAACATGAGCCGGAACTGGGCCGGATGGGTGCGGGAGAACTGCACGTAGGTCCGGGCGAGGTCGGTGAGCGCGCTCAGTGGCGTCGCGGCCGCTGCCCTGGTCGCGGCGAGCTCGGCGGCCAGCTGCTGGAAGCCGTCGATCGACAGCGCCGACAGCAGCGCGGCCCGGTCGGCGAAGTGGTGATACGGCGCGCCGCTGCTGACCCCGGCCTCCCTGGCGACGCGGCGCAGGCTCACGGCCGCCAGGCCCTCGGTCTCGATCAGGCGCAGGCAGGCGTCCATGAGGGTGGCCCGCAGGTCGCCGTGGTGGTAACTGGTGCGCTTCACCCTCCGAGCGTATGCGAGCAGTCCACGCGAATCGGCACTGGACAGGAAATCTATGCAGTGTTTAGATGATTTGAGCACCGCTCAGATGTGCGGCTGCACCGTCGGACGAATGGGTGAACATCATGACCACACGGGTACTGGTCACGGGCGCGACAGGTTTCGTGGCCGGCCACTGCATCGCCGAACTGCTCGCGCACGGCTACGCCGTCCGCGGCACCGTGCGAGACCTCGGCGCGCACGCCAAGCGCGCCCACCTGACCGAGCTCGCCCGCCGCGCCGGCGGTGAGCTCGAGTTCGTCGCCGCCACGCTCGACGACGACACCGGCTGGGTCGAGGCGGTGACGGGTTGCGACGCGGTGCTGCATGTCGCCTCGCCGTTCCCGTCCACGCCGCCCGACGACGAGCAGGCCTTGATCGGGCCTGCGGTCGAGGGCACTCTGCGGGTGCTGCGCGCCGCCGCGGCGGCCGGGGTGCGGCGCGTCGTGCTCACCTCGTCGGTGGCCGCCGTCGCCTACGGCCACGACGTGGACGCGGTGCGCACCGAGGCCGACTGGTCGGTCGTCGACCGTATCCCGGCGTATCAGAAGAGCAAGACCCTCGCCGAGCGCGCCGCCTGGGAGTTCGTCGAATCACTCGGCGGCGACATGGAACTCGTCTCGGTGAATCCGGGAATGGTGCTCGGTCCGTTGCTCGACGCGACGACAAGCACCTCGCACGAACCGGTGCGCCGTCTGCTGAACCGCGACGTGCCCGGTTCGGTGCGCACCGGCTGGACGCCGGTCGACGTCCGCGACCTGGCCGTCGCCCATCGGCTGGCGATGGAAGTGCCTGCGGCGGCGGGCAACCGGTACATCTGCGCGGCCGAACCGCTGTGGATGGGCGAGCTCGCCCGGCTGCTGGCACGTGACTACGACCCGCAGGGCTTCCGGGTGCCGACCCGGGTCCTGCCGAACTGGCTGGTCCGCCTGGTCGCGGTGTTCGACAAGGGCGTCCGGCTGACGGTGCCGGTCCTGGGCCGCACCGAACACGTCAGCGCCGAGAAGGCCCGGCGGGAACTGGGCTGGACGATGCGCCCGATCGAGGACACGATCCGCGACACCGCCGACAGCCTGATCGCCTTCGGCCTCGTCAACGCGCCCGATGGCCGACGGCCCGCCCCCGCTGCCGCCGCGGCCGGAAACCACTGACCGTCATCGCCATTCCTGGCGTTGCAGGTCCTGGATCACCGGGTGCATGAGGGTCGACACCTCGGGATCGACCGCGCGGCGGTCCGGCGGGAACACCGTCGCCGCGGCGAGCGTGCGCTCGTCGAGGGAACGCAGCGGGCCGGGGGAGCGCAGCGCCGGTGCCGGGCTCTGTCCGGTCGCGGCGAGGATGAACCCCCAGTCGCCGAAACTCGGGACGTCCACGTGGTACGGCGTGGTGCGCAGCCCCGCCGACCGCAGGGTGGCGTCGATGGTCCAGAAGGAGCGCGGGGCGAAGAACGGCGACCCGGACTGCACCACCATGCGGGCGCCGGGCGCCAGCACATTCGCCGTCATCGCGTAGAACTCCTGCGAGTACAGCTTGGCGACCGAGGTCTGGTCGGGGTCGGGCAGGTCGACGATCACCGCGTCGAAAAGCCCTGGCGCGCCGCGCAACCAGGAAAACGCGTCGGCGGTGACGACCTGCACGCGCGGGTCGTCGAAGGAGTGCTGGTTGAGCGTGGTCAGGCGTTCGTCGGTGCGGGCGAGCTCGATCATCGCCGGGTCGAGTTCGACCAGCGTCACCTGGCCCACATCGGGGTAGCGCAGGATCTCGCGCAGGGCGAGGCCGTCGCCGCCGCCGAGGACCAGCACCGAGCGACGCGCACCGGCGAGCACCGGATGCACGAGCGCCTCGTGATAGCGATACTCGTCGACCGAGGAGAACTGCAGCCCACCGTTCAGATAGAGCCGGGTATCGGTGGTGGCGAAGGGCGAGAACGATTCGGTGAGCACGATCTGCTGGTACGGCGTGCGCGTCTGCCAGACGATCGGATGGGCGAACAGCGCCTGCTGCGCGGTCGCCTCGAACCGGTCGGCGTAGAGATAGGTCCCGGTGAGCCCGCAGGCCACCACCACGGTGGCGGCGACCAGCACGTGCCGGGCCGCGCGCGTCATCTGGGCGCGAAAGAAGAAGAACGCCAACGCCAGTCCGGCGACGGCATTGACCACGCCGACCACGAGACTGCCGCGGATCTGCCCGAACACCGGCAGCAACAGGAACGGGAACGCCAGCCCGCCCAACAGCGCACCGACGTAGTCGGCGGCGAACAGATCGGCGACCGCGCCACTGGCCTCCTGCTTGCGGACCTGCTGGAGCAACTCCATCAGCAGCGGGATCTCGGCCCCGATCAGCATCCCGATCACGGCCGCGGCCAGCACCAGCATGCCGGTATAGACGTTGAGCCAGGCATAGCTGGCGTAGAGCGCCGCCACCGACAGCCCGCCGATCACGGCCAGCGCCAGCTCGACCGCGACGAACGCGGCGGCCGCGTGGCGGCGCAACGGTTTCGCGGCGAGCGCCCCGACACCCATCGCGCACACCATCACACTCAGCGTGATCGAGGCCTGCGCCGCGGTGTCACCGATCAGGTAGCTGCCGAGGGTGACCAGCGACAGCTCGTACACCAGACCGCAGGCGGCGCAAACGAACACGGTCGCCAGCAGCGCCGCCCTGGCCAGGCGGTGTACGGGCATCAGGTGAGGCCCGCGGCCACCACCAGCGCGACCGCGACGTGCGCCGACGCCGTGACCCACACCGCGGGATGCGGTTCCGGATCGGCGACGACGGCCCGGAAGTCACCGGGGGTGAGCGCGTCGAGCAGCACGAACGCCAGCGCCATCGCGGCCAGGCCGATCACGCCGTAGATCGCGCTGGCCAGCAGCGCCTGCAGGATCTTGCCCTCGGAGGTCCAGATGGCGGTGGCCACGATGATGCCGACGCCGAACAGGTTCGAGGCGAGCAGGATCGCGGCGTTGCGGTTGCGTTCCAGCCAGATCTGGGCGCGCAGATCGCCCGGCGTGAGCAGGTCGACGATGCCGAAACCGACAGCCATCAACACGATTCCCACCGCGGAATAGGCGAGCGCGGCGCCCGCGTCCGCCGCCAGGTCGGCGAGCATGAGGTCCTCCTGTGCTGTGTGAGGCGAGCCGCCTCGATGAACTACTTGCCGCCGTTGTCGCTGCCGCCGCCGCGGAAATCACCCGCCGCGGAGCCGCTGTTCCAGCCGTAGGTGCTGGTGTGCGCGTGGTGGCGGCGGGTGCCGTTGGCGAGACTGTCGACGAGCACGAGCGATCCGCCCGCGTGCGGCGACACCGCGACGAGATCGGAGTCGAAGCGCAGGTAGTGGTTGTCGCCGGTGTTGCGGCGGTCGCGCGGGTCGGTGGCCTTGGCGATGGCGGCGGCGACGGCGGCCGGTGCGGCGGCCGCGGTGAACGCGAGCCCGTCGTTGGCCTGATCGAGCTGGCGGGCGCGCTGGTAGCGCTCGGCCACGAAGTCGCGCGGATCCTTGTCGCGGGTCACCACGACCACCACGATCACGGCGACGATGGCGACGACCACGGCGACGATGCCCGCCACGATCCATCTGGTGCGATTCATCGTCACGACGGCGCCCCGGAACCGGTGCGCCGCACGACTGTCGGCGATGCGCTGATGAGAAACCCTCCCCGTGAAAAACTGGCCGGACTGTATCACCCGTGCGCCCGCGGCGAAAACCGTTCCGCCCCGCGGTGCGGTGGCTACCCCTCGGCGGGCAGCCAGTCGCGGGCCGGATCGTAGTCGAGCCACCGCCGTTCGCCCGCCGCCCGGACCAGGGCGGTGAGCAGCGCGTCGAGCTGCGGCGGTTCGGGTCGGGTGCGCCAGAGCAGCGACCACGCGTAGAGCGGCGTCGGATCGACGAGGGGGATCGCGCGGACCCCGGTGATCTCCGGTGTCGGCACGTCGGCGGGCAGCAGCACGAAGCCGCGCGGGTCGTCCGCCAGCACGGAAAGCATCGGTGCCAGGCCGAGATTCGGGGTGGCGCGATGATCGTCGATGCCGAATCGGTGGGTGAAGCGGGCCAGGAAATCGAGCCGGTCCAGCGCGGCCGGGGTGTGCAGGACGCTGCCGCGCAACTGGTCGGGGCGCAGTTCGGTGGCCGTGGCCAGCGGGTGGTCGGCGCCGACGAGCACGTCGACCGGTTCCAGGCGGATCAGGCGATGGGTGAGGCCCGCGGGCAGGGGCGGGTGGACCCGGCCGAATCCGGCATCGATGTCACCGTGGGTCAGGGCGGCGGCGACGGCGGGCAGGTCGCGCCCGTGGCCGGGTTCCAGTGGCGGCACGCCCGGCGCGGTCGCGATCCCGGCGAGGGTGCGCAGCGGCGCGTAGAGATGTCCCCAGACATCGACGCGTAGGGGACGCTGCTCCGCCCGCAGTGCGGCGACGGCACGGTCGTTCGCGTCGAGAGTCTCCTGTGCGCCCGGCAGGAAGCGGGCACCGTCGTCGGTGAGCCGCACCCCGTGATGGTCGCGGTCCAGGAGCCGGACACCGAGGGTCGATTCCAGCCGCGCCACCCGTTTGGACAGCGCTTGCTGGCTGAGCCCGAGGGCCGCGGCGGCATGGCCGAAATGCCGTTCCTCGGCGACGAAGACGAAGGCGCGCACCGTCGCCAGATCCAGATCCACGGTCGTCGACTGTAGCCGTACCCAGCGGCGACAACCGATCGTTGTCGGGATGACCGTCGGGTTGTTGGCCGATCGGGCCCGCGCGGCGGTTACCTCGGGGCATGCAGCGTTTGATTCCGACCGGCGATCCGGAGCGACCGGTCGCGTTCACCGAGGCGGCCGAACCGGTGCCGCGCTCCGACGAGGCGCTGGTGCGCGTCGAAGCCTTCGCCCCGAACCGCGGCGAGACGTTCCTGCTGGAGAATCCGCGCCCGGATCTGTTGCCGGGCAAGGACGTCGCCGGGCTGGTCGTGCAGGCCGCGGCCGACGGGTCGGGTCCGCGGATAGGGTCCAGGGTGGTCGGTCATCCGCCGCTGGGTGGCTGGGCCGATTACGTCGCGGTGCCGACCGATGCGCTCGCCGTGCTGCCCGATGCGCTCGACGCGGTGACGGCGGCGGCCCTGCCGCTGGCCGGGATCACGGCCGTGCGCCTGCTCCGCGCGGCGGGCGCCGTGCAGGGTAAGCGGATACTGCTGACCGGGGCGTCCGGCGGGGTGGGGCACTACGTCACCGAACTGGCCGCGGGTGCGGGAGCCGAGGTCACCGCGGTGACGGCGACGCCGGAACGCGGCAGCCGGCTGTCGGCACTCGGCGCGACCCACGTGGTGCACGACATCGCGGACGCGGCAGGCCCGTTCGACCTCGTGCTCGAGTCGACCGGTGGTTCCGCGGTGGCCGCGTGCCTGGCCCGGCTCCGGCCCGCCGGCACCCTGATCTGGTTCGGGCAGGCCGGCCGCATCCCGGCGACGCTGAACTTCTTCGACTTCTTCGCCGGTCCCGAGAACGCGACGATCCGCCACTTCCATTACGCGGGTGGACCATACGGCCGCGATCTCGGCACCCTGGTGCGGTTGGTGGCCGAGGGCCGGTTGCATCCGGAGGTCGGGCTGGTCGCCGACTGGTCCGAGACGGCGCGTGTGCTCGTGGACCTGCGGGAACGCCGGGTGCGCGGCAAAGCCGTGCTGACCACGAGCTCCACCCGATGAGCGACGGACTGGTCGAGGCGCTGTTCAGCCGGGCCACCGGTGCCGGTATCGATCCGCACGACTACCGGCGGACCTGCGCCGAGATCGCCACCCCCGCCGACTGGGCGCCGGCGTGCGCGGCGGCCGCGGCCAGGTACCGGACAGCACCGGGTTCGGCGATCACCCGTGGCCACCACCTCCTGATGTCGGCCCGCTGGTCGCACCTGGCGACACTCGTTCCCGACGAGAACCACGTGGCCCATGCCGAAGCGGCGGACTCCGCTGCCGAACACGGCTTTTCCCTGCTGGAACCGACAGCGCGACGGATTACCGGTGCCGATTTCACCGGCATCCTGCGCGGCCCCGCCGACGCGGTGGGCACGGTGATCGTGGTGCCCGGCCTCGACTCGAGCAAGGACGAATTCCACGTCCTCGCCGACGCACTCCTCGCGCGGGGCGTCGCGGTCTTCGCCATGGACGGTCCCGGGCAAGGCGCCCGCATCGGAACATCGACGCTCACCGGTGACTATCCCGCGGTCATCGGCGCGGCGATCGACGCTCTCGGTGTCGCCCGGGTCGGCGTCGTCGGGCTGAGTCTCGGCGGCTACTACGCCGCGGCAGCCGCTGCCCGAGACCCGCGAATCATCGTGGCCGCCACCGTGAGCGGGCCCTACCGCCTGGACTGGTCGACCCTGCCCGACCCGGTGCGCGACCTGATGACCCGTCGCGCCGGATCACCCTCGGCCGCCGCATCATTCGCCGCCACCGTGGACCTCGCCGAGCGCGCACCGACACTGCGCTGTCCGCTCCTGGTCGTCGACGGCGGCGACGACCACATCCCCGGCGTCGCCGACGGCGCGGCACTGGCCAACCAGGCCCCGAACGGGCGCTATCTCCGCGTCCCCGGCGGCGATCACCTCGTCGGCAACAACCAGCAGGCCTGGCTCCCCGCCGTCGCCGACCATCTCACCGAAGGATTTGCATGCACCGCTACACCGACAAGATCGCCCTCGTCACCGGCGGCACCAGCGGCATGGGCCTGGCCACCGCCCGCCGCCTGATCGAAGAAGGCGCCCGGGTCGTCGTCACCGGCCGCACCGAAGACCGGGTGCAGGCCGCCGCGGCCGAATTGGGCCCGCAGGCAACCGGTATCGCCGCCGGCACCGCGGACCTCACCGCCCTGGATGCGCTCACCGAGGCGATCGCCACCCGCTTCGGCCGCCTCGATCTGGTCTTCGCCAATGCGGGCACCGGCACGTTCGCACCGTTTCCCGACATCACCGAGGACGCCTTCGACCACGCCGTCGACGTCAATTTCAAAGGTGTCTTCTACACCGTCCAGAAGACCCTGCCGCTGCTCACGGCGGGCGCGTCCGTCGTCCTCAATGCCTCGTGGACCCTGCACCGCGCCGACCACGCCCTCACCCTCTACGCTGCGACGAAAGCCGCCGTGCACAACCTGGCACGCACCCTGGCCACCGAACTCGCCCCGCGCAGGATCAGGGTGAACTCGATCAGCCCCGGCTACATCGACACCCCCATGTCGGCGGGCGCGATGAGCGAGGACTTCGCGGCGATGGCGGCGGGCCGGGTGCCGGCAGGCCGCTTCGGCAGGGTCGACGAGATAGCCGCCCTTGTCGCCTTCCTCGGATCCGCCGACGCGTCCTATGTGAACGGCCAGGACATCATCGTCGACGGCGGTCTGGTGGCGGCCTATCCGAGCTGACGCGGTCGGCGCCATACGAGGGTGTACCGCCACATGAGGCGGCGGCGGATCTGCGCGCCGGGCAGCAATTCGCCGGCCACCGAACGGATCTCGGACAGCGTTTCCTGCGGATCGCGCACGGCGGCCTGCGGTCCGCCGAGCGACTTGCGCTGCCACCAGTCCAGGCCGCGGATCGCGGGCAGCAACGGCAGGTAGTGGAAGTCGGTGAGGGGGTGCATCTTCCACAGGCCGACCACCGCGAGGGTGCCGCCGGGCGCGACCAGGTGGCGTAGCGCCGCGATGCCGTCGCGGACCGGGACGTGGTGCAGGGTCGCGACCGCGGTGACCATGTCGAAGGTGTCGTCGAGTTCGCGGAAGTCGGCCTGTTCGAGATGGACGTTGGGCGCGGGCGGTGCGGTGGCGATCACCGTGTCGTCGATGTCCACGCCGAGGACGGCGTCGCAGCGGGTGGCGAGCTTGCGGGCGAGCAGGCCGTCGCCGCAACCGATGTCGAGTGCGGTGCGGGCCCCGGCGGGGACCTGCTCGAGGATCCAGGGGTGGTAGTGCGTGTTGTGATTCCAGTAGGGGTCCGTCGACATGCCACGACAACGGGCGGGACCGTGCGGAGGTTCCTGGCCGTACACCCGCCCGCGCACCGGCGGTTCCGGTCCTATCCGCGGGCCGCCGCGTAGCCGGCCAGCCAGTCGGGGAACTGGGTGAGGTCGTCGAGAACGACATCGGCGCCGGCGGCCCGCAATCCGTCGGCATCGTAGGGGCCCGTCGTCACACCCACCGCGAGCACCTCGGCGGCCTTGGCGCCGCGCATGTCCCCGGCGTGATCGCCGACGAAGACGTGCGCGGACTCGGCCCGCAGGACCTCGGCCTTGCCGGTGGACCACAGGTCACCGGCGAGACGGTCGACGGTCCAGCCGAGATGGTCGATGTGCAGTCGCGCGTTCGGCTCGAACTTGCCGGTGACCACCAGCGTGCGTCCGCCACCCGCGCGCACCGTGTCGAGCGCGGCGCTCGCGCCGGGCAGCGCGGGGATGTGCGCGACGACATCGGGATAGAGCGCGCGGAACCGGGTGACCAGGTGGGGGATCAGGTCGTCGGGGGCGCCCGCGTCGGCGAGCAGGGTGGCCAGCGGCGGCCCGAGGTGGTCGGCGAAGTGGCTGCCGACCATCGGCAGATCGAACTCGCGCGCCAGGGTGTCGATCGCCAGGGCGACACCGGGACGCGAGTCGATGAGGGTCATGTCGAGATCGAAGCCGACGATGAGGGTCACGAGACCGAGCGTATCGCCGACGCCCGGAACCCCTGGTTACGGGCTGATTCACGTGGAACGCCGGATGCACTCGATGCCGAAAACGCTTGGGGGAGTTCGGTTGTGTGATGCACAGCGTGCATCACAGCACCGATGGTCGAAAGTATGGCGATTTCGGAGCCGGCGCGGCTATGCCAGGTCACCACCCCGTTCGCGGGTTCGACAGTCAGGAATGCACGGTCACGAGCAGTGACTGCCACTGTGCATCGACTGCCATGTTCAGCTACTGGCCGCCGCGGTGAACGGCGCGACCACCGGCACCGCGGCGGGCCGGGACGGATGCTGCCACACGCCCTTGCGCTCCAGAATCGGCAGCACACCCTCCCCGAACCAGTACGCCTCCTCCAGATGCGGGTACCCGGACAGGATGAAATGGTCGATCCCGAGCGCGGCGTACTCGAGCAGCCGCTCGGCCACCTCCGCGTGCGAGCCGACCAGTGCCGTCCCCGCCCCGCCACGGACCAGACCGACCCCGGCCCACAAGTTGGGGGCGATCTCGAGCCCGTCGGTGCTCCCGTTGTGCAGCTGCGCCATCCGGCGCTGCCCCTCGGACTCGCTGTTGGCGAGGCTGGCCTGCACCCGCGCGATCTCGCCCGGCGCGATGCCGGCCAGCAGCCGGTCGGCCTCCGCCCACGCCTCGGCGGCGGTATCGCGGCTGATGACGTGGATGCGCAGACCGAAGTCGACGGTGCGGCCTTCGATCGCGGCCAGGCCCCGGATCCAGTCGAGCTTCTTCGCCACCGCGTCGAGGGGTTCGCCCCAGGTCAGATAGGTATCGGCGTAGCGGGCGGCCACCGGGCCCGCGGGACCGGAGGAGCCGCCGAAGAAGACCGGCGGAACCGGGTCGGGCCGGGCACTGAGCAGCGCGTCGCGCACCTGCAGATGCTCACCGCTGAAACTGATCGGCTCGGTCGACTCCCACAGCTCGCGCACGATGCGCAGGAACTCCCCGGTGCGGGCGTAGCGCTGCGCCTTGTCCAGGAAGTCGCCGTAGGCGTGCTGCTCGCGCGGCTCACCGCCGGTGACCACATTGAGCAGCAGCCTGCCGCCGGAATGCCGCTGGAACGTCGCCGCCATCTGCGCCGCCAGGGTGGGGCTGACCAGGCCGGGACGCAGCGCCACCAGGAACTTCAGCGTCTCACTGGTCTGTACCAGCATCGCCGTCGTCAGCCAGGCGTCCTCGCACCACGCGCCGGTCGGGGTCAGCACGCCCTCGAAGCCGTTGTCCTCGGCCGCGGCCGTGAGCTGGTTCAGATAGCGCAGCGTGGCCGGGCGATCGCCGGACATGAAGCTGCCGTGTCCGCCGGCGACCAGCCCGCGCGAATCGCCATACGTGGGCAGGAACCAGTGGAACGACAGTCCGCGCTCGGTCATGTCCGCCTTTTCGTCGCAGTGATGGGAGTCGGTTATCGACTCTGACCGGCGAAGGCGGCGACGTCACGGATTCGGATCAGCGTGCGTGCAACCCCCGACACGCCGCGGCGCGACCGAGCCGAACTAGACGTAACTATGCGAAACACGTAATCTTGCCGGAGGCTCGGGCGACGATGCGCGAGCGGCGACGGACCCTACGAAACGAGTTTCCTCAATGACGCGGCATGTCGACGTACTGATCATCGGCGCTGGCCTGTCCGGAATCGGCACGGCTTGTCACCTCACCCGCGAGCAGACCGGACGCAGCTACGCGATCCTGGAGCGCCGCGAGAACATCGGTGGCACCTGGGACCTGTTCAAGTACCCCGGCATCCGCTCCGACTCGGACATGCTCACCTTCGGCTTCGGATTCCGTCCCTGGATCGGCACCAAGGTGCTCGCCGACGGCGCCAGCATCCGCCGGTACGTGGAGGACACCGCCAAGGAATACGGCGTCACCGACCACATCACCTTCGGCCGCAAGGTCGTCACAGCCGCCTTCGACCGCGCCTCGGCCTTGTGGACCGTGACCGCCCTGATCGAGGCGACCGGCGAGACCGAGACCTGGACCGCCAACTTCCTGGTCGGCGCCAGCGGCTACTACAACTACGACGAGGGCTACCAGCCCACCTTCCCCGGTCAGGACGACTTCCAGGGCCGGATCGTGCACCCGCAGCACTGGCCCGAGGACCTGGACTACAAGGGCAAGAAGGTCGTCGTCATCGGCTCCGGCGCCACCGCGATCACACTGATCCCATCGATGGCCGACGACGCCGCGCACGTCACCATGCTGCAGCGTTCGCCCACCTGGATCCAGGCGCTGCCGTCGGAGGACCCGGTCGCGGTCGGCTTCAAGAAGTCGCGCGTGCCCGACCAGATCGCCTACAAGATCGGCCGCGCCCGCAACATCGCCCTGCAGCGCGCCAGCTTCCAGCTCTCGCGCACCAACCCCGAGCTGGCCAAGAAGCTGATGCTGGCCCAGGTGCGGCTGCAAGTCGGCAAGAACGTGGACCTGCGCCACTTCACCCCGAGCTACAACCCGTGGGATCAGCGCCTGTGCGTGGTGCCCAACGGCGACCTGTTCAAGGTGCTCAAGAGCGGCAAGGCCGACATCGTCACCGACCGCATCGCCAAGTTCACCGAGAAGGGCATCCTGACCGAGTCCGGCCAGGAGCTCGAGGCCGACATCATCGTCACCGCCACCGGCCTGAACGTGCAGATGCTCGGCGGGATCACCCTGAGCATCGACGACGAGCCGGTGAAGTTCAACGAGACCGTCGCCTACAAGAGCGTCCTGTACTCCGACATCCCGAACTTCCTGATGATCATCGGCTACACCAACGCGTCCTGGACGCTGAAGGCCGACCTCGCTGCCGCCTACCTGTGCCGCGTCCTCAACATCATGCGCGACCGCGGCTACACCACCTTCGAGGTGCACGCCAACCCCGAGGACATCGCCGACGAGTCGCTGATGGGTGGCGCGCTCACCTCGGGCTACATCCAGCGCGGCAACGACGCGATGCCGCGGCAGGGTGCCCGTGGCGCCTGGAAGCTGGTCAACAACTACTACCGCGACCGCACGCTGATGCACAAGGCGCCGATCGAGGACGGCGTGCTGCGGTTCAGCAAGGTCGGCACCGCCGTCAAGCCGGGCGAGAAGGTCGTCGGCGCCTGACTGGCGCTACGTCGAACCTGACAGGGTCCGTCACACCATCGGTGTGGCGGGCCTTTTCGCATCCAGGGGCCCGATCCGCTTGTGCGGAGCCGATTTCGGTCGCCCGGGCGAATTGTCAGTGCCTCCCGTACTATCGCGATCGAAGACACCGCCCGGGGAGATGAAGGAGGACGGTGTGGGATCTCGCCTACCGGCGACCATCCGTGACGCGGGGATGTGGCTGCGGCGTTTCGCCGCGACGACACCGGGTGTGCTCGGTGTGGTGCTCGTGGTGCTCACGGTGGCCTGCGTGGTCGCCGGATCGACTGCGGGACAACAGCTCGACGCGAAGGTCGGGCGCACCGAACAGGTGCTGGACCGGACCGAACCGCTGGCATTCGCCGCGCAAAGCCTCTACGTCTCGCTGTCGGCGGCCGATGCCGGCGCGGCGACGGCGTTCCTGTCCGGCGGCATCGAATCACCGCAGGTGCGCGACACCTACGAGCAGTCGCTCGCCGAAGCCGCCGCGGCACTGGCGGAAGCGACGGCGGGCGCGACCGACGCGCAGACCAGGGCGATCGTCGCCCGCATCGCCGCCGACCTGCCGACCTACACCGGTCTGGTGGAGACCGCCCGCGCCAACAACCGGCAGGGCTTCCCGGTCGGCTCCGCCTACCTGCGGCAGGCCTCGGACCTGATGCAGACCTCGTTGCTGCCCAACGCCGAACAGCTCAACAAGGCCCGTTTCGCCGCGGTGCGCGAAGACCAGCACCGCATCGGCGCGCTTCCATGGACCACGATCGTGCTCCTGCTGCTGGTCCTGGCCGCCTGCGCCGTCGGTTCGGTGGTGCTGCTGCGCCGCACCAACCGGCTGGTGAATGCCGGTGTCGCCCTGGCCGCGGCCGCCGCGCTGCTGGCCGTGCTGTGGTCGGTGGGCGCCACGCTGACCGCCGCGCACCTGCTCGACACCGGCGACTCGGGAGCCGGCGCGCGCGTGGAGAATCTGGCAGGCGCCCGCATTCTGGCCCAGCAGGCCCGCACCGACGAAACACTGGCCCTGATCACCCGCGGCGACATCACCGCGCCCGAAGCGGCCTTCCAGACCCACACCACCAACCTGGAAGAGCGCCTCACCGCCGCAGGGGCGGCCGACTCCGAAGCCGGTCGCGCACTGACGAATTGGACCGCAGGCCATAACGCCCAGCGCACCGCCTACGAGAAGGCCGACTACACCGGTGCCGTCACCCAGGCGATCGGTACCGGCCCGGACAGCTCGGCCACCAGCTTCGCCCGCCTCGACCACGAACTCCGCGACGCCCTCGCCCAGGCCCGCACCGACCTGCGCGACGGCGTCGACGCCGCCGGAACCACCTTCATCCTCAGCCCCTTCGGCACCCTGATCCTGCTGCTGGCCGCCGCGGGCGCGGTGATCACCGGCCTGTGGCCCCGAATCAAGGAATTCCTATGAGCACGCGGCGTCCCTTGCTGATGGCGGCGCTGGCCGCGGCGGTCGTGTTGGTCGCCGGTTGTGGTGGCGCGCCGGAGCCGTCGACGATTCCGGCGACCGCGGTCGCGCCGCCGCTGCCCGGTGCGGAGGCCATCACCTCGGCGCCTGCCGCGGAAGGCACCGGTGCCTGCGATACCGAGGCGACGTTGGCGCCGACGAGTCAACCGCGGCCCGGCGCGATGCCCGCCGGGTCGTCGATGGCCGTGATCGTCGCGAACGGCAGGCTGCGGGTCGGCGTCGATCAGAACACCTACATGTTCGGGTTCCGCAATCCGTCCACCGGACGGCTGGAAGGCTTCGACATCGACCTGGCGCGGGAGATCGCGCGCGACCTCTTCGGCGATCCCGACAAGATCGAACTGCGCTCCGTCGCCGCCGCCGACCGGATCCCGCTGCTGCAGGAGAAGAAGGTCGACATGATCGTGCGCACCTTCTCGGCAACCTGCGAACGACGACGCGATGTCGACTTCTCCAGCGTCTATTACCGTGCGGCGCAACGCATCGCCGCCCCGAAGGGCGCGGGGATCACCAACGCCGCTGGTCTGGCGGGCAAGCGGGTGTGTGTCACCAAGGGCACCACGGCCGCCGCGCCGCTGTTCTCGCTGCCGACGCCGCCCAGTGTGCTCGGCGTGACCAACTGGACCGACTGCCTGGTGGCCCTGCAGCAGGGCACGGTCGACGCGATCAGCGGCGACGAGCCGATCCTCGCCGGATTGGTTGCCCAGGACCGCAACCTGGAGCTGGTCGGCGACCCGATCGGCGCCGGCGCCTACGCGGTCGGCGTCCCGAAGGGCACCGACGACCTGGTCCGGTTCGTCAACGGCGTGCTCGACCGCGCCCGCGCCGACGGCACCTGGCAGCGGATCTACCAGCAGCACCTGGCGGTACTCGGCCCGTCGCAGGGCCCGCCGGTGCCCCGGTACGCGGGATGACCTGGCCGATGCTCGGCATCGTCGAGATCGATCGTGAACTGGCGGCGCGCACAGCGGAATTGGCGACTGTGACGACCACGCTGCTGGAGCTGGACCGCCACCCCGGCCTGGCCCTGGTCCGCCGGTATCCGCCGACGGGGGAGACCGCGCGGCGCTGGGCGCCGGTCGAGAAGGCGCTCGGCGAACTCTGGGAGGACCTGGGCCGGGTGCGCGCCATCGTGGCCGAGGCCGAGCAAGTCCGCGGCGGTCGTGGCCGGGTCGACGATCGCGCCCGCGCCCGCCTCACCGAACTGCTGCGCGGCCGCCCGCATGAGATCGCCCGCATCCCGATTCCGTTGGCGCAGCGTGGACTCACCGGAGCCGCCGAAACGATCGTGACCGTCGGCATCGCGGATTCGCTGGACCGCATGCGCGCCGCGTTCGCCTTCGTCGCGCCGTTCGCCGAACAGGTCGAGGCGGTGGACCGGCAGGTCATCGGCGCGCTCGCCCCGCTGCAGCAGCGCGTCGAGCGGGCGCACGGCGCGCTGGACGCGGCCGCCGAGCCGCTGACGGCGCTGTTGAGCCGGGCGGGAACGGACCCGCTCGGTTTCGCGCCGGGTGAGGTCGCCGCCGCACTCGCCGCGCTCACCGCACTGGTCGAGACCGAATCGGCCCGCCATGCCGAACATCTCGCCGTCGCGGCCGATCTGCCCGGCGCGGTCGAGACCCTGCGCAGGCAACTGACCGGACTCGACGAGCTGCAGCGCCGCGCCGACGACACCGTCGCGCAGGCCGAACACAAAGTCACCACGGGCGAACTACCCGGTGGCGGCGAACCGGCTGCGCGGCTGCGCGGCGAGCTCGACACGCTCGGCCCGCACCCCACCCGCCCGACGGTGGAATACCTCCTGGCCTTGCGCGCACGCGCCACCCAGGCAGGCGAAACCGCAATGCGGAGAGAAGAATTGGCGCGCGGACTGCTGGACCGGCGGGCCGAGCTCCGCGGCAGGCTGACCGCCTACCGCGCCAAGGCGGCACGTCTTGGCCTCAGCGAGAACCGCGACGTGCTCGCCGCCGACCGCATCGCCGCGGGACTGCTCAGCCGGACACCATGCGATCTGGCCGCTGTCACCCGGGCGGTCGCGGACTATCGTTCGATCATCGGGGAGAAAGCGGGGCGGACAGCATGACATGTAGTGAACCGGGGTGCGGCGGCGCCGTCGAAGACGGCTACTGCGCCGTCTGCGGCACCGCCCCCGTGGCGAGCGCGCCACCGCCGACCCCGGCGCCCGCGGCCAACGGCGGCCGGTCCTCGCGCACCACCGCACAGCCACGCAACGGCACCCCGCCACCAGCGCCCGGCGTGTGCGCCGAACCCGGTTGCGGCGGAACGATCGCCGACGGCTACTGCGAAACCTGCGGCACCGCCCCGACCGCGACCGCCGTGTACAGCCCGTCCGCGCCGACCGTCAGCGCCAGCGGCCGCACGTCGAGCCGCTCGGTGCGCACCCACCGCTCCGGTTCGGCCCGCTCTGCCGCGCGCGGCAGGCTCGGCGCGGGCCTGGTCGAGGTGCCGCCGGTGCCGCGCGTCGACCCGGCCACGGCGGTGCTCACCGACCCGCAGGTCCCCGAATCCGATCGCTTCTGCGGCAAGTGCGACAAGCCGGTCGGCCGCAGCCACGACGGCGTGCCCGGTCGCACCTCCGGGTTCTGCCCGCACTGCGGCACCCGCTATTCGTTCGTGCCCCGGTTGCGCGCAGGCGATCTGGTGGGCGGGCAATACGAGGTGGCGGGTGCGCTCGCACACGGCGGTCTCGGCTGGATCTACCTTGCCGTCGACCACCGGGTCAACAAGCGCTGGGTGGTCCTCAAGGGCCTCATCGACACCGGCGACAGCGACGCGCTGGCGGCGGCACTGGCCGAGCGGCGGTTCCTGGCCGAGGTCGACCACCCCAACATCGTCAAGATCCACAACTTCACCGAACACGCCGACGCCGACGGCGAGCCGGTCGGCTACATCGTCATGGCCTACGTCGGCGGCACCTCGCTCAAGCAGATCCTGCGCAAACACCGCGCCGAGCACGACAGCTACCTGCCGCCCGCCCAGGCCATCGCCTACGTGCTGGAAATGCTGCCCGCGCTGGGCTATCTGCACGCCCGCGGCTGGGCGTACTGCGATTTCAAGCCCGACAACGTGATGCAGACCGAGGAGCGGCTCGAGCTGATCGACCTCGGCGCCGTCATCTCGATGGACGACCGCACCAGCCCGATCTACGGCACCCTGGGCTATCAGGCGCCCGAGATCGCCGAGACCGGCCCCACCGTGGCTACCGAGGTCTACACCGCGGGCCGCACCCTGGCCGTGCTGATGATGCGGGTGGCTTCGGCCGGCGGCAAGCTCGGCCCACTGCCGACGCCCGACACCGAACCCATTCTCGCCCAGCATGATTCGCTGCATCGGTTCCTGCTGCGGGCCACCGACGACGAGCCGCTGGCCCGCTTCGGCTCGATGTCGGAGATGGCCGACCAGCTCACCGGCGTGCTGCGGGAGGTGCTGGCCACCGGCGACGGCATCCCGCGCCCCGGCATGTCGAGCTCGTTCGGCCCGGCCCGCGCGGTCTTCGGTATCGACAGCACCACACCGGAACCCGCCGCGCTCATCACCGGCCTGCCCGCCCCGCTGGTCGATCCGGGCGACAGCGGCGCCGCACTGCTGGCCACCACCGACGCGGCGACCCCCGCGGAACTGGAAGCGGCGCTGACCGCCGGTCTGCGCGCGGTGGTCACCGGATCCGGTGAGTCGGTGGAGATTCCGCTGCGCCTCGTGCGCGCCGAACTGGAAGCAGGCGAACCGGAGGCCGCCCTGTCCCGCCTCGACGCACTGGCCGAGGAGCTGGAGTACGACTGGCGCCGGGTCTGGTACCGCGCCCAGGCCGCCTTGCTGACCGGCGACCACGCCTCCGCCGCAGCCGATTTCGAGGCCGTGTACGCCGCACTGCCCGGCGAGCCCGCCCCCAAACTCGCGTTGGCGGCCGCGCTGGAACTCGGCGCCGAGGGCGACGAGGCCGATCTGCGCCGCGCGCTCGCCCTCTACGAGCTGGTGTGGCGCACCGACCACACCTACCTCTCCGCTGCCTTCGGCGCCGCCCGCCTGCGCCGCGCGGCAGGCGACCGGACCGGCGCGGTGACAGTCCTCGACCAGGTGGACCGCACCTCGTCGATGTTCACCGAGGCCAGAGTCTCCGCCGTCGAAACCCTGCTGGCGCGCCGAGACCCGGCCGACCTGGACGAGACACTGCTGCGCGAGGCGGGTGAGCGCGTCGAACGGCTGAGCCTGGACTCGCGCGCCCGCACCGCCCAGGTACGCATGCATGTGCTGGAGGCGGCACTGAACTGGATCCGGTCGGGACAGCGACCGAGCGCGGCAGGCAAGCTGTTGGACGTGGAATTCACCGAGCAGGGAGTGCGGACGGGGTTGGAACGATGCTTGCGGACATTGGCGCGGGAAGCCGACGACATGTGGACCCGGTTCGTGCTGGTGGATCAGGCGAACGCGGTGCGGCCGAGGACCACGCTGTGAGCGCGCCCGGTTGTCCGGACTGCGCGGGATCGGCCAGGGCGGGGCACCGCTTCTGCGAGGGGTGCGGGCGCGAACTCGGCGTGCGCAAAGCCGCGCTGCCGATCCACGATCCGGCCACGGTGCCGCAGTGCTCGACCTGTGGGGAACGACGCTACGAGGGCGGCCGCTGCGTACAGTGCGGCAGCCCGAAACCGGTTCCCGACCGATTCGAGGACGATCTCGGCGCGGTGTACATCCTCACCGACCGCGGAATCAGTCACTCCCGCAACGAGGACGCCGTCGCCGCGGCCGTCCGTGACGGCGACGGCACGCGCGTCATCGTGGTCAGCGACGGCGTGTCCACCTCCCAGGACCCGCAGGCCGCCTCCGGCACCGCGGCCAGGGCCGGTGTCGACGCGGCACTGGCCGCACTCGCCGACGGCCGCTCCGCGCAGGACAGCGCGATGGCGGGCCTGGCGACCGCGACCGCGGCCGTGCGCGGAATGTCGCGCTCGAGCGAATACGCGCCCTCGTGCACGTATGTGTCGGCGATCGTGCGCGAGACCCCCGAGGGCACCGAGATCACCGTCGCCAATGTCGGTGACAGCCGCGCCTTCTGGCTCGCCGCGGGCGATCCCACCGCCTCGCGCAGGCTCAGCGTCGACGACTCCTGGGCCCAGGCCCTCGTCGACGCGGGCGCCCTCGACGAGGAAGCCGCCATGCACGACCCCCGCGCGCACACCCTGCTGCGCTGGCTCGGCGCCGACGGCGGGGAAGCGCCGTGGTCGGCGCACTGCCTGCAGCGCATGGTCGCCACCGAACCGGGCACCCTGCTGCTGTGCAGCGACGGCCTGTGGAACTACCTGCCCGACGCCGTCGCCCTCGCCGGCTTCACCGTCGAGACCTCACCGCAGGCCGCTGCCCGCGCGCTCGCCGACTTCGCCTTGAACAGCGGCGGCAGCGACAACATCACGGTCGCGCTGGCCCCGGTGCCCGCGCCCGGCGCCGTATCGCCCGATCCAGGAGTGTCATGAGTTCTACAGGGACCGAAGGTATTTCGATCGCCGTCGACCAGAACGAGTTCCTCGCCGAAGGGGCGAGTGTGGTGGACGCGGTACTCACGGTGACCACCGGCCCCGAGCTCGCCGTCGCCGCGACTCCGCCACCGCGGCTGGAGATCCTGATCATCGACTGCTCCGGCTCGATGGGCAACAAGCGCAAGTTCGAGAACGCGCGCAACGCCACCCGCACCGCTCTCGACGAGATCCCCGACGGCACCGCGTTCGCGATCATCGAGGGCACCGAGCAGGCCAGGATGATCTACCCCACCAAGGGCATGTCGGCTCCCGCCGACCGCGGCAACCGCAGCGCCGCGCGCCGGGCACTGGACCGGCTGCGGCCCGACGGCGGCACCGCGATGGGTTCCTGGCTGGCACTGGCCCGCCAGGTCGCCGCCGCGCACCCCGGCGCGCAGGCGCATGCCATCCTGCTCACCGACGGCAAGAACGAACACGAGTCACCGGAGCAGCTGACCACCGAACTCGACCGCGCCGAAGGCCTTTTCGTCTGCGACTGCCGCGGTGTCGGCGACGACTGGATGGCCGCCGACCTGCACAAGATCTCCTCGAAGCTGTCCGGCGACGCCGACATGGTGGCCGACCCCAAGGACCTGGCCGCCGACTTCGCGAAGATGATGCGCTCCTCGGTGGCCCGCGTGATCCCCGAACTGACCTTGAAGGTATGGACCCCGGCGGGCGCGCGGGTCCGGATGGTCAAGCAGGTCTCGCCGGTCCTGGAAGACCTGACCGCGCGCCGCGTCGACACCGGCCCGCAGGTGGGGGAGTACCCGCTGTCGTCCTGGGCGGCCGAGGAACGCGAATACCACGTGCAGATCGAACTGGAACCGGCCGCGCCCGGCCGCGAGAAGCTGGCCGCGAGACTCAGCGTGCTGGCAGGCGACGACGTCCTCGGACAGGGCCTTGTGCGGGCGGTGTGGACCACCGACACCACGCTGTCCACCCGGATCAGCACCCGCGTCGCCCACTACACCGGTCAGGTCGAACTGGCCCAGGCCGTGCAGGAGGGTCTGGCGGCGCGCCGCAGCGGCGACCTGACCACCGCCACCGCCAAGCTGCGCCGCGCGGTGGAACTGGCGGCCGCGTCCGGCCACGAATCCACCGCCAAGCTGCTGCGCGGCGTGGTGGAGGTCGACGACCGCGACGGCACGGTCAAGCTGCGCGGCGAGGTCGCCGCCGCCGACGAACTCGCACTCGACATCCGCTCGACCAAGACGGCGCGGGTCCGGCCGGAGGGTTCCTGACATGCCGGTCTGCGCGGACGGACATCTGTCGCAGTCGATCGACTACTGCGATGTGTGCGGGTCGGCCCTGGACGGCGCCCCCGCGCCGGATCAGGCCGGTCTGCGGCTGTGCCCGTCCTGCGCCACACCGACCAGCGGCAGATTCTGCGAGGTCTGCGGACACGATTCGGCCCTGCCCGCACCCCCGCAGGCAGCGCCCGTCGAGCACCGCGGTGCGGACCCGACCGTGCTCCGAACCCCCGGCCCGGACGAGGTCCACGCGACGGACAGCGCGGCGCCGGTCTGGGTCGCGCGCGTCTTCGCCGACCGCGATTTCTACGTCCGGGTCCGTGCGCGCAAGGGTCCCGACGCCGAGCGGGTCGACTTCCCCGACTTCTATCCCGAACGCCGGATCGTGTTGCGCGGCAACCAGTTCCTGATCGGGAAGCGGTCGGCATCGCAGGGCATCGTGCCCGAGATCGACCTCGGGATCGCGCCGGTCGACATCGGGGTCTCGCGCGCGCATGCGATGATCCAGGTGGATCCGGGCGGCGGACTCACCATCACCGACCTCGGCTCCACCAACGGGACCAGCCTGGACGGCGCCGACGCGCCGATCGCACCCCAGGTCGCGGTCGCGCTGCGCGACGGCAGCCGGATCCATGTCGGCGGCTGGACCACCATCGCGATCGGCACCGGGCCATAGACGTATCTGTTCACCAAACCGTAGGGTCGGGGCCATGACGAAGTTCGACGGGAAGACCTGCCTGATCACGGGCGCCGCCAGCGGCCTCGGCCGCGCCACCGCGTTCGCGGCCGCCGCCAAGGGCGCTGCCCTCGTGCTCACCGACATCACCGCGGCCGCGCTCGACGAGACGGCCGCCGAACTGCGCGCCGCGGGTGCGACGGTGCATCTGGCCCACGCCGCCGACGTCAGCGACCATTCCGCTGTCGTCGGCCTGGCCGCGCACACCTTCGAAGCGGTGCGCCACGTCGACATCGTCATGAACGTCGCGGGCATCGCCACCTGGGGCACCGTCGACAAGCTCACCCACCAGCAGTGGCGCCGCACCGTCGACATCAACCTGATGGGCCCGATCCACGTCATCGAGGAGTTCGTCCCGCCGATGATCGCGGCCAAGCGCGGCGGCCATCTGGTGAACGTCTCCTCCGCGGCGGGCCTGTTCGGACTGCCCTGGCACGCGCCCTACAGCGCCACCAAGTTCGGCCTGCGTGGCGTCTCGGAGGTCCTGCGATTCGATCTGCGCCGCCACAAGATCGGCGTCAGCCTGGTCTGTCCCGGTGCGATGGCGACCCCGATGGTCGACAGCCTCGACATCGCCGGCGTCGACCGCGACAGCGCCGCCCTGCAGAAGGCGATGAGCCTGTTCCTGCGCCACGCCGTCACCCCCGAGCAGGCCGCCGCCGCCGTCGTCAAGGGCGTCGAGCGCAACCGGTACTGGGTCTACACCTCCCGCGACATCCACCTCGCCCACTGGGGCCAGCGCTACTTCCCCTTCGGCTACACCCTCGCCATGCGCGGCCTCAACTCGGCGATGACCAACTACGCCACCAAGAACGAACTGGTCCGCTGACAGGCCGAGACCGCGCTGAACCGCCTAGCGGACCAGGTCGGAGGGGTCGGTATTGGCTCCGCACAGGATGACGCACACCCGCTCGCCCGGCTCGGGTCGATAGGCCGCCCCCGACCCGGTGTCGAGCAGGGCCGCCAGCGCGGTGGCCGCACCGTATTCGACCGCGATCCGATGCTCGTCCCAGAGCTGCCTGCGGGCAGCGCGGATCAGGTCGTCACCGACGAGCACCGAGCGCACACTCTCGTGCTGTGCGGCGGCCAGCGCCATCGCCGAGACATGCGGCGCGCCGAGGGAATCGGCCGCGATCGAGTCGACCGTGACGTCCACGGGCCTGCCCGCCTCGAGCGCCGCGTTCAGCGACCGGCAGTTCGCGGGCTCGACCGCCACCGTGCGAATTCCCGCGTGCTGCGCCGCGATCGCCGTTCCGGTGAACAGGCCGCCACCGCCGACCGCGACCAGCACGGTGTCGAGATCGGGCACCCGCGCGTGGATCTCGCGCATCAGCGTGCCGGCGCCCGCGGCGATCAGCGGATGGTCGAAGGCGTGCGAGGAGAGCGCGCCGCTGGTGGCGGCGAACTCCTGGCATGCCGCCAGCGCCTGCTTGTACTCCGGACCGATCAGTCGCACCTCGGCGCCGTAGTCACGCAATCGACGGATCTTCACCGGGGGCGCGGTGTCGGGCAGGAATACCGTCGCGGGCACCCCGGCCTCGCGCGCGGCCCACGCGCACGCCAGCCCCGCATTGCCGCCTGAGGCGATCGTCACACCGGCCTCGGGCAGCGTCCCCGCCGCGGCGTGCGCACGCACGAAATTCTGCGCGCCGCGCGCCTTGAACGAGCCCGTGAACTGCAGGAACTCCAGCGCGAACCACAGCGGATCGGTGCCGGGAGCGGCCGGTGCGACGCTGACCGGGCGGACCAGTCCGTCGATCCGCGCGGCGGCCGCTTCGATGTCGTCATAGGTCGGTGTCACCACTCGACTATGCCACCGCGATGGGCCCGCGGACCGCCCTTCGGATCGGCCGCTGACCGGGCGAATTGTTACGGCGGGTTTACGCTGCCCCGAGCCTGGGTACATAACGGATCGGTAACGAGCTCGAAGACGGGATGTCGTGTCGGTCTGGGGACGCGAACTCCCCAGGTGATCCGGCGCACGTCCCGGCGTGTCAGCAAAGGATGTGCACATGAGCGAGCGCAACGAGCGGCGAAACAACACAGCCGCCTCGGCGGTCATGCCTGAAGCCGGCCACAGCGAGGTGCGGGCATGAGCGCGAACTTGATGATCGTGGACGACGACGTCCAGATGCGCGGTGATCTACGCCGTGCGATGGAAGACGAAGGCTATGCCGTCGCCGAGGCGGGCGTCCCCGAGGACGCCCTGGATCGGCTGCGGATCGACGGCCCGCCCGATCTGATGATCGTGGACCTGATGCGAGGCGAGACCGACGGCTTCGACTGCATCAGGGAGATCCGCCGCGATCACGACGTGCCGATCATCGTGATCAGCACCAGGTACGACACCCACGATGTCGTCGCGGCCCTGGAAGCGGGCGCCGACGACTTCGTCAGCAAGCCGTTCGAGATCAAGGAGATCACCGCACGGATGCGCGCGTTGCGCCGTCGTGCCCGGATCACCGCCGATCGCGACACCACTCCGGAAGCGGTGCTCGACGCGCATCCGGACGCGCCACTGATCTTGGCCGCCGACGCGGGCGCTGTGCGCCGCGGCGCCGAGGAGATCCACCTCACAGTCACCGAATTCCGGTTGCTGTGCGAACTCGCCGAAACCCCCGGCCGCGTGCTCAGTCGCGCCGTGCTGCTCGAAAGGGTATGGGACCAGGGCTTTTTCGGTGACGAGCGGATCGTCGACGTCCACGTGCGCAGGCTGCGCACCAAGATCGAACGCGACCCGTCCGACCCGCGCATCGTCGTCACCGTGCGTGGACTCGGTTATCGGCTCGATCTGCAATCGCAGTAAAAGACTCGTCATACAACTGCAAAGAGCTCGACACAAAGACCGCAAAGTCTGTTCGACACTGTGGATGTATGCCTTCGTCCACCATGTCCAGCGAATCCGCTACCGCCCCTGCGGTTCTCGGTGCGGAACCGACACTGCGACCCCCACGACTGGGTGATGGAGCCCAGCTGTGGCGGATCGCCCGCGACTCGCAGGTGCTCGACGTCAACTCCAGTTACGCCTACCTCCTGTGGTGTCGCGATTTCGCCGCGACGTCGATCGTCGCCGAATGCGACGGTCGCGCCGTGGGATTCGTCATCGGCTACGTTCGCCCGGAAGCGCCGGACACCGTGTTCGTCTGGCAGATCGCCGTCGACGCCGAGTTCCGCGGCCGTGGCCTGGCCGCCACGATCCTGCACGCGCTGCTGGATTCCGTGGCACCCGCGGGTATCACCACGCTGGAAACCACGATCTCACCCGGCAACACCGCCTCCCAGGCGCTGTTCGCCGCGGTGGCCCGAGAGCGCGGTGCGGGTTTGCGCACCGTCTCTTTGTTCGAAACGCACGATTTCCCCGATTCACACGAGGCCGAGCAGCTGTATGTCATCGCACCCGCTCAGCGCCAGGAGGAACGACGATGATCACGACCACCGACACCAGCATTTTCGAGGCGATGGAATCGAATGTGCGGGGATACTGCCGTGACTGGCCCGCCGTCTTCGCCACCGCCGAGGGCGCTTGGCTGCGCGACGAGGAGGGTCGCGAATACCTCGACTTCTTCGCCGGCGCGGGCGCGCTGAACTACGGCCACAACAACCCGGTGCTCAAGCGGGCGCTGCTGGACTATGTGGCGAGCAACGGCATCACCCACGGCCTCGACATGTCGACCGTCGCCAAACGTGAACTGCTGGAGACCATTCGCGACACGCTGCTGTCGCCGCGTGGCCTCGACTACAAGGTGCAGTTCCCCGGCCCCACCGGCGCCAACGCCGTCGAGGCCGCGCTCAAGCTGGCCCGCAAGGTCACCGGCCGCAAGACGGTGCTCAGCTTCACCAACGCCTTCCACGGCATGACCCTGGGCGCGCTGTCGGTCACCGGCAACGCCGCCAAGCGGGCGGGTGCGGGTGTGCCGCTCGAGCACGCCACCCCGATGCCCTACGACGGCTACTTCGACAACACCATCGAGGACTTCGGCTGGATGCAGCGCGTCCTCGACGACAGCTCCTCCGGCTTCGACCGGCCCGCCGCGGTGATCGTGGAAACCGTGCAGGGTGAGGGCGGCGTCAACCTGGCCCGTGCGGAATGGCTGCGTCACCTGGCCGGACTGTGCGCCTCGCGCGACATCCTGCTCATCGTCGACGACGTGCAGATGGGCTGCGGCCGCACCGGCCCGTTCTTCTCCTTCGAGATCGCCGGCATCACCCCGGACATCGTCACCCTGTCCAAGTCGATCGGCGGCTACGGCCTGCCGATGGCGCTGGTGCTGCTCAAGCCCGAGCACGACCAGTGGGCGCCGGGTGAGCACAACGGCACCTTCCGCGGCAACAACCCCGCCTTCGTGACCGCGACGGCCGCCCTGCGCGAGTACTGGTCCGACGACCGCCTCGCCCAGCACACCGCCGCCAACGGCGAATACATCGGCAGGAAGCTGTCCGCGGTCGCCGACCGCTACGAGGGCGTGAGCACCCGCGGCCGCGGCATGGTGCACGGCATCGTCTTCGACGACCCGTCGCAGGCGGGCAAGGTGTGCCGCACCGCGTTCGAGCAGGGCCTGCTGGTGGAGACCTCGGGCTCGATGGACGAGGTGGTGAAGCTGTTGCCGCCGTTGACACTCGGCAGCGACGAGCTCGACCGCGGCCTGTCCGTGCTGTCGGCCTCGATCGACGCCGTCTGTGGAGGTGCCGCATGATCGTGCGCACCACCGCCGAGATCACCGGCACCGACCGTGACGTGGCGGGCCCCGGCTGGCGCAGCAAGCGCATCGTCCTCGCGGGCGACCGGGTCGGGTTCTCCTTCCACGAGACCACGATCGAGGCCGGGACCGTCCACGAGTTCCACTACCAGAACCATGTCGAAGCGGTCTGGCTGATCGAGGGCGAGGGCAGTCTGCTCGATCTCGACAACCAGACCGTCCACCAGCTCGGCCCCGGCTCGATGTACCTGCTCGACGGCCACGAACGTCATCAGGTGAACGCGCGCACCCGGTTGCGGATGCTGTGTGTGTTCAATCCGCCGGTCACCGGCCGCGAAATACACGATGAGAACGGGGTGTATCCGCTCGTCGTCGAGGAGGAGGCAGCAAGTGTCTGATCGGTCCGACCGCTACCCGACCCGGCTGACCGAGCCCGCACCGCATCTCGAGCGCACCGACCCCACCGTGTGGGGCCGGATCACCTCGCCCGAGCTGACCGGGTTCGACGCCAACGGCTACGCGATGATCCCCGACCTGCTCAGCCCCGAAGAGGTGGCGGCGTTCGGTGCGGAGATCGGTCATCTCGCCGCCGATCCCGTGCTCTACGGCGACGAGCGGGTCGTGGTGGAACCGGTTGCCGGGCAGGTGCGTTCGGTGTTCCAGGTGCACAAGCTCAGCAAGCCGATCGCGGAGCTGCTGACCGAATCGCGGATCGTCGGCCTCGCCGAGCAGATCCTCGGTTCGGCGGTGTACCTGCACCAGAGCCGGGTGAACTACATGCCCGGCTTCGGCGGGAGCGGATTCGCCTGGCACTCGGATTTCGAGACCTGGCACGCCGAGGACGGGATGCCCGCGCCGCGGGCGGTGAGTCTGTCGATCGCGCTGACCGACAACTTCCCGTTCAACGGCAGTCTCATGCTGATGCCCGGCTCGCACCGTACCTTCGTGCCGTGCCTGGGTGAGACCCCCGATGGTCACTATCGGGAGTCGTTGCGGGAGCAGCGGTTCGGGGTGCCGACGAACGACGACATCACCTTCCTCGCCGCCCGCTTCGGCATCACCCAGTTCACCGGGCGAGCCGGTTCGGCGCTGCTGTTCGATTCGAATCTGATGCACGGTTCGTCGAACAACATCACGCCGTTCCCGCGGTCGAACATCTTCCTGGTGTTCAACAGCGTCGAGAACGCGCTGGACGAGCCGTACGCGGCGCCCCGGCGCAGGCCGGCGCACATCGCGGCCCGCGAGGTCACCCCGGTGCGTAGGGTACCGGAAGCGGTCGCGGCGCTGGCCGATCAGGCGCGCTAGCGCAGCTGAGGCAGTTCGGTCAGGGAGGCCGCGGCCCGCGGATCATCGTGGGCCGCGGCCTTCCACCAGCGTTCTGCCCCTTCGCGGTCGCCCGCACGCAACAACAACACACCCAGCTCATAGGCGGCGGCACTGTGCCCCGCCTCGGCGGCCTGCGTCAACAGCGCACGCGCCGAATCATGCTCGCCACGTTCGTTCATAGCCGTCCCGAGGTCATAGAGCGCCCGCCCGATACCCTGCCCGGTGCTCGCGGCTTGCGGTGCGCGCTGGGCCGGGGGAGCTGTGATCGGAGACGATTCCGGTTCGGCCGGGGCAATGACAGGGGCCGGGGGGCCGAATGACGCCACGGCCTGCACCGGCGAAGCAGAGGTCACCGCGTCTGCCGCGGGAGGATCCGTCGGCGTAGCGATCGGGTCCGGGGGAGCGAGCCGTTGGCCGGTCGGAGTCGGGGAGCTCGGTTGCGTCGCGGACGGCGCGCCGGGAAACGACGGCATGCCCGTCGACGCTGGGGGATTCGATGAGGTCGCGACTGAAGTCGGTGGATTCGGTGGCGGCTCTGCCGACGCACGGCTTTCGAGCGGGGCTGCGCTCGGCGCCCGGGGTGGCATGACAGCGGGTGGCCGGATACTGAGCGGCATCGTCTCCAGCGCCGACGGCATCGAATCCGCTGCGTTCCCGGAATCCACTCCGGGAACAGTGCTCAGTTCGACGACGAGCTCGTTGAAATCCGGCGTCCCTGGCCCGGTGCTGCACCACAGTGTCGACGCACCTTCGGGCAGCAGATCCACCACGATCCCGTAATTGCCGGTCCAGGACTGCTGCGTCCCCGATCCGGCCACCCAGACCGGCGTGAGCGTGAACAGCGCGTCGGGCGCGTCCGCGGTCACCGAGATGTCGACGCCTTCGGCGAGCGCGTCGGACCAGATGTCGACGCCTGCCAGTGATTTCCCGTTCAGGGTCACATGCCCGTCCTGCACGGTGAGCCCGAGCCCGAGACCGGACACATCGGCGGGCGGCATCACCGACACCGCGCGCAGCCGCACCGCGGTGGTGCCCGCGGGCAGCGCCTCTGTATACATCGGATAGACCGCGGCGCCACACCATTCGATCGGATCCGCGCCGGTATAGCGCTGATCGAGCGGGATATGGTCGCCAGGATGTCGCGCGCCGGGATCATTCATCGGTGCAGCCCACCCTTTCCGCGATTCGACCCCCATGCGGCGTCTGGCGCTGGCCGCGGTTGCGCGCTACACCGTACTCGCGTCTACGCGATACCGCGACTGTTTCGACGCAACGCCCCGGCGAACCCGGCGACCAGGTCCCGAACAATGGATCCGGGTGGTCGGCAAGAGGATTCGCCGGGGCGCCGGCTCAGACGGCGACCGATTCCCCGATCTCCTCCTCGACCGCGGCCGGCGCGACCGGCGTCGGCGCATAGCGGGCCTCGTACCGCCCCGCGACCCCGACCAGCACCACACCGACGGCCAGCCAGGCAAACAGACCGAGCAGTCGCATCCCGAAACCGGCAGCGGAGTCGAAGTACAGCAGGCTGCGCAGTCCCTCGACGAAGTCGGCGCCGTTCCAGAACGAGTGCAGCGCGCCGAAGAACCCGTTCTGCAACTGCGGCCCGTAGACACCGCCCGAGGTGGTGAAGTTCAGCATCACGAACAGCGTGATGAGCGCGAGCGTGGTCCAGCGCTTCAGGAAGGTGTGCAACCCGATGCCGATCAGGATGATGCCCGCGCTGTAGAGCCAGGCGATACCGAACCCGGCGGCGTAGCCGTGGTCGATCACGCCGAACACCGGTCCGGCGACGAGGATGCCGATGAGGCTCACCACCAGCGCGGTGACCACCCCGACCGCCGCGCGCACCCGCATCCGCAAGGTCGCGCCCGCGGCGCCGATCACCGCGACACTGCCGTAGGCGCCGACACTCAACGCGACCAACAGGAAGAACAGCCCCTGCCCGGTCGGATCGCCACCCGCCTTCGTGGTCACATCGGTGACGACCAGCGGCACGCCCTGATGATCGGACACCTGCCGGAAGACCACCTCGGCCGCCATCGCGCTGGTATCGGACCCCGCCGTGGCGACCAGCAGCTCGGGCCGCTGCGCGTCGGGCACGAATGCGGCGACCAGATCGCGGTTGTCCAGCGCGTCCATCGCCGCCTCGCGGGTGGGCACCGTGATGATGTCGACGCCGTCACCGGCCTTGTCCTTCATCGTCTGCGCCAGCACCATCGCCTCCGGGGAGTCACCGACGACGGCCAGCTCGAGATGGTTCGGCGTCGGCTGGTGGAACGCGCCGAGATACGCGAAGGCCATCCCGAGGCACATCAGCAACGGAGTCAGCAGATGCCCGGCGACGTGCCGGAGCTGGAGGCGAGTCATCGAGGAGAATCTCCAAACAGTTGGTAAATGCAACTATAATTGTTGTAGCATACAACTATGAATGCGCGACACACAAGAGCCGCCGCCGTCGACGCCATCCAGCGGGAGCTCACCGCCTTCGCCCGGCGCGCCCGCGGCCGCGCCGCCGAACTGCACCCCGAGCTGAGCCTGGTCGCCTACAGCATCCTCGACCTGGTCCTCGAGCGAGGCGGATGCCAGGCCACCGACCTGGCCGAACAGTTCCTGCTCGACAAATCGACGGTCAGCAGGCAGGTCGGCGCCCTGGAGAAGCTCGGCTACCTCGAACGCGAGGTCGATCCCGGCAACCGGCGCAACCACATCCTGCACGCCACCGCGGCGGGCCGAGTGGTCGCCAAGGAGGCCGAGCGCCGCCGCCGGGAGGCCTTCACCGCCCGATTCGCCGACTGGACCGACGCCGATGTCGAGGCGATGGCGTCCTATCTCATTCGCTACAACCGCGGCGACTGACCGGCATCCCGCAGACCCCACGGTCGGCCCCGGCAACCCCGCGACCACGCACGATCGGGCATCCGGCTGGCTATTGCGCACGTCACCGCCGCGATCGGGCGATGACGCGGTATAGCACGTGAGTCGGTATAGTCGCCGCGGATGAGTAGTGACGCCACCCACCCTGTGCAGCAGCATTCCCCACGCCCGATCAATCGAGCATGGTGGCTGGTGCCGGTGTTGCTCACCGTTGTATCGATCGCGTGCGTACGCATCCCGCTCTGGCCGTTCGAGCAGTATTCCGATGGTTTCATCGACCTGCAGGTGTATCGCCTCGGCATCGAGGCCATGCGCGACGGCGCAGACATGTACGGCCAGCTGCCCAAGACCTCCGTCGGGATCGGCCTGCCCTTCATCTATCCGCCGTTCGCCGCGATCGCGCTCGCGCCGTTCGCGCTGCTGTCCTGGGGTGCGGCCAAGATCCTCTATGTCGCGGCGTCGATCGCCGCGCTCGGCTGGACGCTGTTCCTCGTCGCCCGGCGCTACCACCGCGACAACCGTCAGGCCGCGCTGCTGGTGACCGCGTGCGCGCTGCCCGCGGCGTTGCTGCTGGAACCGGTGCGATCGACCATCGACTTCGGCCAGGTCAACCTGCTGCTGATGGTGCTCGTCGCCACCGACTGCCTGCTCCTCAAGACCCGCTACCCGCGCGGCATGCTCATCGGCCTCGCTGCCGCGATCAAGCTGACCCCCGCCGCGTTCGTCCTGTTCTTCCTGGTCCGCAAGGACTACAAGGCCGCCGCCACCGCCGCCGCCACCGGCGCGATCGCCACGATCGCCTCGTTCGCGCTGCTCCCCGGCGAGTCCACCCGCTACTGGTTCGGCGGCCTCGGCAACGTCTCCGGCCTGAGCGGCTCGGCCTTCCATACCAACCAGTCCATCCAGGCCGTCCTGGCCCGCCTGCACATCACCGGACTCCCGTTCGACGCCCTCTGGCTCGTCTTCGGCGCCCTCCTGCTGGCCCTCGTCGTCGCCGCCATGCGCAAGGCCGCCGACGCCCCCGCGATCGCCCTGGCCCTCAACGCGGTCTTCACCCTCCTGCTCTCGCCCATCTCGTGGTCCCACCACTGGGTCTGGATCGCCCCCGCCCTCCTGGCCATCGTCTGCCACGCCCGCACCCTCCCCGCGAGCAGCGCCCGCGGCTGGTACGCCACGGCAGTCGCCGTCGCCGCCGTCTTCGTCATGGCCCCCCACAGCTTCCTCCCCGACGGCGAACACCGAGAGACCTCCTGGGCCTGGTGGCAACACCTCGTCGGTGACACCTACGTCTGGCTCGCCGTAGTCTTGGTCGCCCTCTTCCTACTCACCGGCCGTCGGCCTGCGCCGAGCACGGCGGCGGAGCCCGCCAAGGTCGAGGAGCCCGCCCGCGCTGCGTAGCGGGGGAGGGCCGTATATCGCGGTGTAGGCAGGGGCGGCACGTCCGCCTCGGGCGCAACCGAGCAGCTCCGCCCCCCGTGCAGCTCTGTGCGCGGTACCGCCGCAACTCACTGCTGTCCGCAGCGCGGCGCGAACACCATGGCACCGGCAAACTGCCGCGCTGCAGGAGCAGCCTTGTGGGACAACCGAGTCCGCCGACCCGGCATGCGCGACCAAGATCACATTCAGCATCACCCGCTCTCACAACCCCTCGCCAGGCTCCTCGGGTCGGAGATGACCCACCGAACAGTCCGAGAGAGACCCTCCGTGGGACATGCCCACCGCATCGAACCATCACGATGTCCACAACAAAACAGCAGGTCACCTAGGCGATTTGGTTTCCGTCACCGCGTCGGATAATCTTTTGGCACACCAGCAAGTCCGGGTGGCGGAATGGCAGACGCGCTAGCTTGAGGTGCTAGTGCCCGTATTAGGGCGTGGGGGTTCAAGTCCCCCTCCGGACACCAGCGCTATCCCCAACAGGGGATGTCGTAATGATCATTCGATGCTCCAAGTGCGCGTAACGCACTTGGAGCTCGATTGCGTTGTAGAGCTCCTTCTTGTTCTCAGGAGCGCCCCCAGCCAGGATCAAGCGGATATCGCCGTGCGATTCGATGAGCTTGCGGAGCTCGGTCTCGCTGAACAGCTCCTGCGTGGGCAGGTTGTTCAGTTCGACCTGCGCGGAGGCCTTGTCGGCTTGGGCGGCGTTCATCGCATCGACAATCATCTGCGCGTCGACGCCCGCCTCGATCGCGGCGAGGTGGCGTTCGATCCGCGTCGATGCGAGCTCGATACGACGGCGAAGCGAAGCCCGGCGTGTATCACTGTCGATGTCGTCTTGTTCCGCGAGGAGTACAGCGATCGTGCGGTCGAGGTGCTCGGGGTGAAACAGCGTGGACAGCCACTCGTCGACAGGTTCGATGATGTCGGCTTCGCGCAGGTTCACCGTCGGAGGGTGGATTTCCCGGACGGAACTACCGGGCGGGAGGGTGCGTGCCCGGCACCGGTAGTAGACCGCTTTCCGCAGCATCTCGCCCTGCATCTTGCGATTGCAGATCTCGCAGTAGACCCGACCTCGGAACAAGTAGGTGTTGCCGGAGTTGATAGGTCTGGTGCGTTCGAGGCGGCTGCGGGCACGGTTACCGGCCCCCGCGCGCTTCTTGCGTTCGAGAGTGGCCTGGGTGAAGGTTTCGACGGAGACGATCGCTGCGTGCGCGGGCCTGCGGGAGCGGACGATGCGTTGCGCGGGTGAGCGTTTGAACTTGACGATGTTGCCGGCGGCGACATCGTCAGGGTCGAGCAGCAATTCGGTCTTGGTCCAGCGTCCGAAGACGGCGTAACCGGTGTAGCGGGGATTCTGCAGAATCGCCCCCACTGTCGTGGCCTGCCAGCCGTCACCGGAACGATGCCGGTTCTGCTCGGGACGGTGTGCGGATGGGCACGGGATGTTCTCGCGGTTGAGTTCGGTCGCGATGGCTCTGTCGCTTCGGCCCTCGAGGTAGAGGCGGAAGATCCGTTGCACGACAGGCGCCGTAGCGGCATCGAGGGACAGGATGCGGAGTTTGAGGTTGTCGGCGGCCCTGTTCGGGTTGGGGTGTGGCGGTCCGTCGACGACGAGGTAGCCGTAGGGTGCTCGCCCGCCCTGGTGGCGTCCCTCGTTGAGGACCTGGGCGTTCATACTCGCCCGGGTGCGCTGCTGAACATGCTGGCGTTCGGACTCACTGAGCCCGCCGAGCATGTTCATCATCATCGTGTGGGTGACATTGTCGGGGTCGTAACGGCCGCCGAGTTCGGGCACCCAGATCGACACCCCGTAGGCGTGGATGCGGGGTGCGACGAGGCTGAACTGGTTACCGAACCAGCAGCGAGTACCTTCACCGACCACGATGCCGGCCCAGCCGCGTCCAGGGTCACGAAGATCGTCGAGGAGTTTAGCGGCTTCGGTGCGCCGATGCCATGGCACCGAGCGTGATTGTCCGATGTCGAAGTAGCTCTTCACGATTCGTCCGCTGACGAACTTCTCGGCGTTGCCGAGCTGCCACTGGCAGGAGGTTTCGGGGTCCTGGTTGTCCTCGGTGCTGCAGCGCCCGTAGAAGGCCAGTTCTTGTTCGCCGACGGGGTCGAGGTCGGTGGTTTCCAGGCCGTACAGGTCGTCTAGGACGGCCCATTCGTTGACCTGCTCGGTCATCAGAGCTCCTTGTCGTGAGGGTCTTTCGATATGGGACCGCGTCTGGCTTGGCGCAGCAGGCGCACAAGGGCACGGACCGCTGGCCGGGTGAGTGGGGGCGGTTCGCTGGGGCACGCCGTCTCGACCTGGCGCCGGTCATGCTCCGCCGGCACTCCCGCGTCGCGCTCACGCGACATCACGCCATGCCGTGGTCGCGGCAGTCTTCATGTCTTGTTTGCGGCTGCTGGCTCTGGTCGGGGTGTTCGGCGCCGGTGCAGGTGTAGGCGCTGCTACACGACCGAATCCTGCCGTGGGGGTCTGGGACCGGCGAAAAAGCCGCAGGGAGTTCGAGCCGGGGGAGGCAGAGAATCGGGAAGAGTCCATGGGGTACCTCTGTGATGGGTCCCGATCAATGGCTCTTCCGCTACCGAGTATAGGCGTGCATGATCTTCTGGCTGGTCACGAAGTGATGTCAGGCTCGGTCTGAGCGGCAAGAATCCTATTGCCGCGCAGGCGAACATACACAACCGGCCTAGGATCTCGGTCCGCAATAGTCACACCGTCAGACTCGTGCGGGGTTCCGGCAATCATGGCGCCCCCCGCTCACGACGACGCCTGAACTGGACAACGACGATCTAGACAAGTCTCGGAACAGCTATGTTGGGCCGACGGGTTAGAACCTGCAACCACCTGGCGCCGGTTCCAGTTCCTCGGAAGCTACTTAGCCGTTCCCAATAATGCTGGTAGTCAACATATTTCATGTATGCATCGCGCTGGCCTGTTCTCATTCCCGTCGATTCCGGTCAAAAGTGTGTGTTTGTTGTGTGTCGGTTTCAGGTGCGTATCCGGTGGCGGTGTGGGCTGGTCTCGTTCGGAGCGGAGCAGGAAGGAACAGAGATAGCCTGAAGGCACAGTGATCGAAGGGCCTGGGGGAGAGGGCACCCCGGCCGTCGTCGACTCGCTCTGCAGGACAACGATGAAGGAGACACCGCCCTGTGCGAACAACTCAAATCGTCGTGTTCGCCGTCGCCGCGGCTGTCCTGGCCGTGGTTGGTGCGCAGGTGGGCTACTGGGTCATCTGGGCCGCGATCGTCGTACTCGCGACTGTCTTGTGGATCGTGAGGCGCTGATGGCAGCGGTCTACCTGAGCCGCACCCAGGTCGCCGAGCGGATCGCCTTCGCTTCAAGGACTCTCAGCCTCTGCGCGGCCGACTACCCGATGACGAAAGCCCGAACTCGTTGTGAGCAAAGGATATTCGGCGCTCTGGCTGTCGGGCGAGGCGGGTCAGGGTGGTGGATCGGCAGACTGAACGCACCCGACGGGGGCGTCGGCCGGTGGCCTGACCAGCGATCAGTATTCCGTACCGGTCGCCAGGGCTGGAGTTCATTTGGCCAGCCGTCGGCTAGCGAGCGGAGCGGATCCTTTGCGGGCAGGTCGTTGTGGCCGCCGTACTCGCGACACCTTCGTCGCTCAACAAGACCTGCGGGCCGCTTCGGATTCGCGCCGATGAGGATGATCGGGCGATCGATATCCGGGTCCTGCGGCAGGTTTACAACGCTGCCTTCGTGACCGGGTCAGGTGATGGTTCGCGTTCACCGTCCTGGTCCCAGTCGCGGCAGTACGGGCACCACGGACGCAGCTTGTGATGTAACCAGACTGAGTACATAAAGGTCGCCCAGAGTGCGTCGACCGGCAGCGACACCACTCGCGGCAGACCGACGACGTGGACGAGGTACACCGGCACGCTGAGTATCAGCAATGCCACCACCATACGAGGGGTGGTGGTCACGGCATGTCGCATCCACAGCAGCCACTGTCGTCGATCGGCGCGTTGACCGGCGTCGGCGGGTACCTCGCGCATGCACTGCACGCACAGGCGCCGGAAGTCGTTGTGCATCAGCCCGATGAACAGCACGAGGTTGCCGAGCAGGATTGTGAGCTCGATGAGGGTGCCTGTGTAGCCGAAGTAGGTGGCTATGCGTGCCGCCGCGATTGCTGCGAGTCCGTACAGAATCAGGTGGGCGATGGTGTTGAGGAGGCGGCTGAATCGGGACTCGTCGTTGTTGAAGGCGTTGTTGATGATCGCCACGTCAGCTGCGTCCTTCGTGTGTGTGGCCGGTGGTGGCGCTGTCAGACTGGGCCGGAGTACCGGCTGGGTGTGGGTGATCGTAGAACGACGTACCGACGCATTTCTGTCGTCTCTGACCACGCTGATCGAAGGGGTGCCGTGCGGCCAGCGACGCGGCATTCGGGCTTCGGTCGCTTAGTCCCTTTCGATCGGTGTTGTCGGAGCGGGGGAACCGTCGATACCAGGGCGACCGTGGCGAGGCGATCCTCGCTGAGCCTGCATCCGGTTCCGGTGTTGGTGCGGACTCCCGATGCGAGCGGCATCGCAGACAACCGGGTCTCGGCGATGATCCCGTGGCGCCGAACGCGACACCATCACCGACTCATCCAAGCCGGCCCAGCGCAGGCTCACCCGCCGCGAGGCCGATGTCGACGAACTGCTGTCAGCTGGCCTGCCACAGGGCGCGTCAGCTGGCCTGCCACACGGCGCGGTTTGGGCTACCAGGGATCCCTGCCGGTGGGCTTATGACCAGTCAATAGGAAAGCGAGAGTAAGGAATTCACCTGCAGAAGCCGGCAACGACATCTACATCGGCCGCTACTCAAGGTCGGTCCACGACCAGGCCTCTGCAGGAGTGAGGTCGTCATCCGGTTCACGACCGAACATGAATCGCTTGTCCAAATAAGGTGCATATTCTATGAACAACGAATACATCCCCACCGCTGGTAGGCGTCCGGCCAGCGCCTTTGCCTGAACATGGGCTCCGTACGCATGCAGCTTATCCAGCAGGAAGGCTAGCCCGGCCGGATTGTCGAGGGCGATGTGCACAGCGGCGCGGTCGGTCAGCGCCAGCGCTTGGGCGTTGGCCCCTGACTGCAGCAGTTGTCTCAGCAGCAAGGCCACTTCGCTCGGGTGGTCAAGGGCGACGTGCGCAGCGGCGCGGTCAGCCAGCGTCAGTGCCTGGACGTCGGCCCCCATCTGCCGCAATTGTTCCAGCAGCGAGGCCACCTCGCGAGCGCTGTCGAGGGCGACGTGCGCAGCGGCGCGGCCGGCCAGCGTCAGCGCCTGGGAGTGGGCTTCCGATCGCCGCATCTGCTCCAACAGGTCGGACAGCCCACGGGGATGGTCGAGGGCGATGTGCACGGCGCGGTTGGCCAGGGTCAGTGCCTGGACGTCGGCCCCCGAATCCAGCAGTTGTCTCAGCAGCAAGGCCACTTCGCTCGGGCGGTCAAGGGCGACGTGCGCAGCGGCGCGGTCAGCCAGCGTCAGTGCCTGGACATCGGCCCCTGACAGCCGCATGAATTCGAGCAGATAAGCAACCTCGCCCGGCTTGTCGAGGGCGACGTGCGCAGCGGCGCGGTCAGCCAGCGCTAGTGCCTGACCGTGGGCCTTGGATACATGTAACTGTCCCAGCAGAAAGGCCACTCCCCGCGGGTTGTCGAGGACGACGTGCGTAGCGGCGTGGTCGGCCAGTGCCGGGATGTCGGCCCCCGAATGCTGCAACTGCTCCAGCAAGTCAGCCATCGCACGCAGGTTGTCCTGCCGCAACTGTTCCGGCAGCAAGGCCGCCTCGTGCGGATGGTCGAGGGCGGTGTGCGCGGCGGCGCGGTCTGCTAGCGTCAGTGCCTGGACGTCGGCCCCCACCACCTTCATCCATGCCAGCAGCGACGCCACCGCGGATGGGTTGTCGAGGGCGATGTGCGCAGCGGCACGGTCAGCCAGCACTAGTACCTGCGCGTCGAGCCCCAACCGTTGCAATCGTTCCAGCAGCAATCCCAGCTCGTCCGGTTCGTCGAGGGCGATATGCGCGGCGGCGCGGTCAGCCAGTGCGAGTGCCTGGATGTCGGCCCCCGACTGCTGCAACTTTTCCAGCAGGTCGGCCACCCCGTGCGGGTCGTCGAGAGTGATGTGGGTTATGGCCCAGTTGAGCGGGTGGTGTTCAGCAGGAAACAGGGGAAACAACTCTGTGACGAGGCTGCTTGCTGCGGCGCTATGACCGCGGCTGGTGGCGTTTTTCCACAGTTGAGCGGCTTCGCGGTAGAGCCCTCGATCCCAGCCGGAGCGAGCGAGGATGTGCTGATGGTCAGGGTCAGCATGCACGGCGGCAGCGTCCCAGAACATCCACGGCGGAGTTTTCTGCGAGCGGGTACGTCGGCCGTGCTGGTCGAGGAAGTCGGCCAGCTGATACGTCGGCTGTCCAGGACCGGCGGTGAATCTGCGGCCATGTCCCCGACTGCCGCGTGCTTGAGAGGCGCGTGAGTCCAGCGGGCGGGCCCCGATGGGGGTGACAGCCCCGCGCGCGCCTCTGCGTTTGCGGCCGGTCTCGGTCAGGGCAGCTTCGAACCAGTTGTCGTCGAGGGTGTCCCAGGTGATGTCGTCGATATAGCCGGCGGCGATGTCGTGCAGCAGAGCGAACGGTAGAGCGTTTGGGTGGCCCATACGCACCAGGTCTATCGCGGCCTCGATCACCGCCCGCTCCGGCGCGCTCGCCTGCTTGTCGTAGTAGTGGACCAATTCCGGGCCCCCGGCCAGGTATTGGGCGATCGTGCCGTTCTCTGCCCTATCGACTGCCATCTTCAGGCGCGGGTCCTGCCCAGCAGCGGCCCGCATAGCGTCCATATCGGCGCCGGCGAAGTTCTCGGGCAGGGTGACCGTGGCCGGTTCGAGCAGTGCGCGGGTCGCCGAGCTGGTGCCGTCGGAACACAACGTGCGGTAGTGCTCGCGCCACAGGGATCCCAGGACGAGGATCGGTGCCCGGCGTGTGTTGGTTAGTACGGTCTGCAGATGCTCGGCGAGTCGGCCGCGGGCCTGCTCGTCCAAGGGCGAAAAGTAGCGTTGAGTCTCGTTGAGCCACACCACCGTCCGCGGTCCTACCCGGTCCAGCTGCTCGCGAAGTTCTTCTGGACGATGCGGCGAGGGATGCCACAGCCACCAGCCGCCCCGAGCTCGTAGCGGCTCCAGCGCTTCCCACAGTGCGCGGGTCTTCCCGGTCGACGAATCCGCGAGCAGCACAGCGGTCCCGCTGCTGCCCGCCAACGCCCGTTCCACCACCTCGGCGAGCCGATTGTCGTGGGCGCGACGCACATACGGCGGCAACGCCATCGCAGCATCATCGGCGGCGGTGACGGTGATCGGCACGTGCACCTCCAGCGCGTACGCATCGCGCACGTCCTCCAGTGGCAGCCCTGGCCGGAGACGGGCATCCTTGTCGGCGCGTTTGTGCGCGTCCTTCCATGCAGTCAGGTCGTCGTCGGTGATACCCCAGGCCCGCAGGACCGGGGACAGGTTCCCCCACTGAGGGAAGGACTTGCCGTGGATCCAGTCGTTGATCGTGTTGGAAGAGGCGGTGACTCCCGGACGCCCGCTCAGCTTCATGTAGCTGAGCCCTGCGGTGGTGTAGAGCTCGACCATCGCGTGCTGCAGATCCTCGCGACTGTGGATATCGTGCGGGTCGGCTACCAATGTTCCCCTCGATCTACCCGGTCGGCGTTCGGTGACGTTCGGCAGACCAGGCCTGCCCATAGCCTCCATCCTGGGGTCGAGCGGGGACTTGGCCGCACCGGATGCACCGAATTCCCCTCCGGAACAACGCTTACCAGCATGAACGCCGTCGAAATCATCGCACTCCTCGCCGTCATCGTGCTCATCCTGCAGAACGCCGCCCAGATCCCCGCCGCCGTGGCCGACCTGCTGCGCGCCTGCCTTCCGGTCGTACACGCAGCCCGCGACCTGATCGCAGCGATCAAAAACCCTTCCGAGTTCCCGGCTGACACCGCCAGAGAAGAGAAGCTCGACCCGTCGTAGGCTCTCGCTCGCCATTGTCATTTGAACAAGATCGTTGCCCATCTTGCGACGTCGTGCCCGACAGGGCTTCGGGAGCTTGCCGCTGCGGATAGGACTTGGCAGCAGGATTTGTCAGCGCGGCGCATGGTGGGGTGGACGCCGAACCAGCTGCTGTAGTGCTGCAACGCAGCCGTCTTCGGTGACCGGCAGGCGTTGGAATCTGACTGGGTGGCCGATGGTGGTGGTCCATGGGCCGAGTCTTTCTGCTCGCGAGGTAGTGGCTGTCCGGGGAATTCGACGTAGGCCAGCATGCCCAGCGGGAGGGGTGCGCTGGTGTGGGTGCCCAGGTGGGCGTTGATCTGGTAGAGGTCTTCACGAACGACACCGACAGGGTCGATCAGGCGCTTGTACTTGGCGTCGACGATTGCCCACGGGTGGTGCAGTGGGCCGATGACGAGGTCGGGGTAGAGCCGTCCTAGTGTGCGGGCGGGGTTGTCGATGGCGCGCAGGAGTGCGCCCGAGTTAGTGAGCCGGGTGCCGTGAGTAACGTGTGCTGAGCCGAAAACGCGGCGGGCGCAGTGCAGGACGAATAGTTCCCATAGTTCGGCGACGTCGATAAGGAGCCCGCTGTCGGTGTGGTCGGCGGCGTTTGCGAGCAGACCGCGATGGCGTGCGATGCGCCATGACAGTTCGGCGGCGCCGCGAAGGGCAGCGTTGTCGGGGTGTATCGGACGCGGGCGAGACTGCGTTGAGTGGGGAGGGCGGGCCGGCTGCCGATGGCGGCTTTGAGTTGCGGCAGCAGTTCGTCGATGCGTTGCCCACGCCATCCTGTGCGGCGCAGCGCGCGATCGAGCACACGGTCGGCGAGCACGATCGTCGAAGCGACTAGGTTGTCGAGTTGTTTGGGCCGGCTCGTCGAGACCACATTGGGGCTGCGCGTCGACCTCAACGCCAGTGTCGCCGGTATGTCCAAACGGCCACGTACGTGGGGTGATACGTGACGCACTGGTGCACGGAGTGCTGGTGGCCCGTGGAGTGCGGCGCTGGTGACGGTGGCACGCCAGGCGGCGGCGAGGAGTTCAGCGACGAAACCGGGGGAGGGGCCGTGTTCGGCCGAATCGGGGACGATGCGCACGTTCAACGCCGCACCTGCCCATGCTGCGATCGTCTCGATGCCCAGCCGGGGTCGGATCTCGAGGATGCGGCCGTCGCGGTAGATCGAGCCGATCCTGCACCGCCGCCGTCGCGAGTTCAAGGCCGCGCAGAAGTAGTGGTGTCGAGTGCTTGAAAAGTAGCTCGTAGCAGCTCTTTTCGCTTGCGGCCCCGCGTCGGAGACATCCGAGGCGGGGCCGCTGCCGTCACTGGAGATCATCGTGGATACCGGGTCGTCAGCCTCAAAACGGTCACATAAACGGTCACAAACGGAACGCGCTCGACATCGTCCGCAGAAGTGGTCTACCAGCGGATTCGCGTCTCTCCCTCCGGGCTGACCTTGCGGCGATGCGGCGTGGTCTTGTGGCCACCCGGTGTTCTCTACAAGACCGCTTCACGGACTGCCCGATACTCGGGTGAGTGCATGTAGACGCTCGCCTTGAAGTCGCCCGGCCGTCGGCGTGTCGGAGTACGACACGCGGGGGAAATTCAGTGCACAGCAATCAGGCAGCTAACTTTTTTGCGGTTGCCGCGCCCGCGTCCTCGCTCACTTGTGAACCTGTGCGGCGTTGCTTACCAACCAGATAGGGTATCCTCGGCCGTTCGCCAATCTGGTCCGCGCGGGGCAGCGAGTCGACGAGTGCGACCGACGTGCCGACGCCAATCGGGATAGGAAATGTGGTGCGCGATGCCTATGGTGCGCACGGGTCAGGCGCTCGTCTTCCTCGCTGGCTGATCGCTCTGACAATCACTCACGGTGGTGACGGCGACCGCCTGTCTGCGTCGGCAACGATAGCTGCGTAGTGGTACCGCCGGGCCAGCGTGCGGTGTGGCGCTGATGGCCGGGGCAAGGTGGGAGCTGGCTGTTCGGGTCGCTAGCCCCCGGGATGCGTTGGTGTCAAACCTGGAGGAATGCGGTGATGCCGGGCAGGTTCGTATTTCAGCGAAGCCTGCGTCCGGCACAGGCTCAGCTGGAAACGGTCGGGGTACCGAGCGCGCAAATGGTAGTAAGGGGTATAGATATGTGCATCTAATCATGATTCGACTATCGGCTGGTGTCGAACAATCCGACAGTCACTGACTCAGTCAGCTGAGGAGGCCGACCATTGGCCTCCGTGGGCCGGTCGCGGTGGTGCTGCATCTCGGTCCGGCGCAACGGTCCCGCATCGTCGATCATCCCGGGCCCGCCCTCATCGAACGATTTGGGCGCGGCACGGCCGATTGAGTGGGTAGGGGCGCCAGCCATAGCCGGGTCAGCCACTCGCCTTCGGGAATCTGCCGCCCATGACTGGTCGGCCTGTTCCAATTTCGCCAACTGAACCCTGCGCGGGCTCGATGAGCTCCAACACGCTTGCTAATCGGTGGCCGCAGGCGTGCTCTGAACCGCCTGTGCTGCAGTGACTTTGCATGTTGAGCTCGGTTTGGGGCTGAAACTGCCGCGTTCGCCGATGACGACGGCGTCGAACCCGCGGTCGGGGTCGCGTAGTAGTTGGAGCAGTTTGTTGGCTTCGGGGCGTCGTTTCCAGGGGATGGATCGTGATTGGCATGTACCGAGGTCTCGTGAAAGTGATGGTCCTGCGTTCGTATTCGATGCACGGGGCGCGGGCTCAAAGCGAGCCGTGGCTCGACGAACATCAGTGGATCGAAGCTTGGAGTCGAGCAGAGTTCAACCGGGTACAGCCGAGCCGTGACCCTGCGAGCTCATCCGATGGCGGCGTCGGCCGAGTCCCTGCTGTGGGGCGACACTCAACGGCCGCCACCGCCGCGCTGGCTGCACAGCGGCCAGCAATTGCTGCGGAATTGGTCGCTGACATGGAACCTGGGGCTGCCAGTAAGGTGATAGCTGGACTTCCTCCTGGAGCCGCCGAAGAGATGCTGACCGCGGTGCTGGCTGCCCAGCGCCGCGAAATAAAACGATTGGCGACAAAATTGAGGCGGTAGTCAGCACACGGTAAGGGGCTGATGAGCGGACTCGTGCGCACCTTCACATCACCGTGTCTGCTTGAACTCGGCCCACACATTAAGTGGGGGTGTGTTTTGCGGTGATCGGCGCCGGTTCAGCGGGTCCAGGCAGTACCGTGCGTCCTGTCCGCTGGGGTCTGGCTCCAGGTCGTTACCAGCTCAGCGGCTTCTGCGGTAGCTCCCACACTTCACCCGATCAGGTCAAGGGTTCCGACTACACCGTGGAAATGCCGACGGCGAAGCCTTCGACTGGGTCCTTCGGTGCCTGACGTTCGGCCGTCCTGATCGTGCGCTCGAACATAACGGTTGGGATGACGGAGTCGCTATAAGTCCTTGATCACCCGCGAGTCGGTGATATCTACCGCGCGCAACGCGCGAGCTCCTTCCTTCCTCATGGAAGTCAGGGTTGAGTGTTTCGGCGCGACGAAGCCGATGTTCTGTCGATCGGTGACAGGGTGTCGGGTCTCGTTCGAGTAGCTGTCGTCGAGGACTTGGCACACCGACGGGTGCCACCACCGCTGGATCCGTGCCCTGCTGCTCGTGCCCGGATTGTCCGGGCACGAGCAGGTCGGTCAGGCGACCGCCTCGTTGTAGGCGTCGACGATCTCGGCGGCGATGCGGCCGCGCGCGGAAACTTTGTGGCCGTTTTCTGCGGCCCAGGTGCGGATCGCGGTGAGATCGTTGCGGTTTCGCGCAGGCTTGGCCGGGGATGGAATGGTTCGGCTGGTGGATTTGGCCGTGCGGCCGGTTTTGCGGGCGTGTGGGACCCACTGCTCCATGGTGTCACGCAGCTTGGCTGCGTTGTTGTCGGAGAGGTCGATTTCGTAGAGGGCGCCATCGACGCCGAAGGTGACCGTTTCGGTAGCGGGTGTGGTGCCGTCGATGTCGTCGACGATGTTGACTACCACTTTGCGTGCCATGCGGCTTGTCCTGTCTGCTCGATGAATTGGCCAACGCTGCCGCCCGGTTTCTGGGAAGCCTGCGCTTGTTTGACTATGCCATGACCAAATTTCGTGCGTAAAGCTCGCTTTCGGTGATCTTTGCACCATAGGGGAGCCGGTCGCCCATCAAGGTAGGCGATAGCGCACCGCATTCTGGACCGATCACGTGTACCTGTCTCGGGTGGCCTTGCCGCCAGTGCCCGAGTCGGACGTTCGTAACGCACAATGGCCCATTCCTCGCCGCTGGCAACGCATCTATCAGGTGCCCGGTCGCCCGCGAGTGCGAGTGGATCGTGTACTTTCTCGATTCCTCAAGTCCCGCTGCGGCAGTGGGCCGGACTCGACAGGTGGGCAACGCTGGCGGCCGCTACCCGCTCCGATATCGGTACCCATGCGCTGGCCAGCCTCGATACCGGGCTGGCCGACTTCGCCGCGGTGCGCATGCGGCTGGCCGCCGCGGTCGAGTCGGCGCCGGACCACCTTGGTCCGGGCTCGCTCGTCCCGTGGTCCGAAGCCAGTACAGGTCGGCTAGGCAACTTTGCCGCTCGATGTCCGCGAGGAGGATCATGCAAGCTTCACTCGCGTGCAATTCCAAAGCGCCCTCACACCAGGATCCGCTGGGCCCTGGCCCAATGGCTTGGCCGTTGTCTGCGGGCGATGGACAGTCTGAGTCCTCGCAGCATCCGACAGACCAGCGAACCTGACGAGATGCAGGTGGTTGGCAGCTGCGGGATCTGCAGTGAGGTGGCGGAAGGGCTGAACTATGTTGGAGGCTGATGGTGGTCGGTGGAAAGTGAATGTAAATCGGGTGTTTGGCGTGCAAACCCGCAGGTGAGTTAGTGTGCTCCCCGCGCGAGCGGGGATGAGCCCATGGATTACGTGGCGCAGCGCCTCGCTGAGATGTGCTCCCCGCGCAAGCGGGGATGAGCCCGCGATCGTAGCCAGAACTATGGCGGGCGGTCTGTGCTCCCCGCGCGAGCGGGGATGAGCCCCGGGTGGTCTGTAGTAACCCATGTGGCGAAATGTGCTCCCCGCGCGAGCGGGGATGAGCCCTGCCATGGTCGAACCCTTCCTCCGATCCCAGCGTGCTCCCCGCGAGCGGGCATGAGCCTATGGTGGCTGTTCGAGTGGAGGCCGAGTTCGCGTGCGAAGTGTCTTCGAGAACGCACATCTGTCCTCAGGCTATGGTTTCGGTGATGCTCTCGTCGTCTTGCTGGCGACTCGAGGGGCCGCAGTGGTCTACCCCGCCTCACCGTCGGGCTCCTGTGGGTGGTGGCTCGAACTGCGGGGCTGACCATCCTGGCAGAACTCGACGTCGATCCAGAGGCCTTCTACGACCTGGCCGGCGCCTACAGTCTCGCCAGCCGGATCGCGACGACCGCATTAACCAACACGTACAAGGCGATTCACGACGCGACCTTGATGAGCGGAAACGACAACAGCGGCACACTGTGGGCCAGGGCTACTGGGCCTCGGGTATCGAAGCTCTTGTCACGTCCGGCAAAGCGACCGATGTCCTGGCCAAAGATGGCCGCACTGACCCGCCAGAGCGGTGCCAATCACGACCGGTCCGAGAACGCCGAGGACTACAACATCGGCAAACAGCTGCCGGGATCCGATCCGGGAGCGGAATCCTACCGTCGGCCGTTGTCGGAAGCTGCTGACGCGCTTGCCGACCTGGCTACGGGCGTCTCATGTCGCATCGGTCGGTTCGATCGATTGATATCCCGAGGTTAGCCAGTTGGTGGACGCGGGCCGATCTTGCCTTCAAGGATCTCGTATTCGCCGGGGTAGAGCCCGCGGCCGCGCGGCCTGTCCTCAGGTATTTCGACTTGGAAGTGGCTGGCACGGACCGCCTTCCGGCGATACCTTCCAACAAAGAAGATCATCACAGAGCCGCCGCGACCGGACTTGCCGCCCGCAAGGCTTTCACGGCCGGCGTTGAAGGTCTCCTCAATATCGCGGCCGTCGTTCCCGACAGTGATCGAGCCATCGTGATGCAGGATCACGAACGTTCCGTTGTCTGCAGCGATCGTGGCCGCCTCGGCGCTACCGAGGGATGGGTCCGTCGTAGCGACAAAGTGCGGTTGTTGGCGAGCGCCTGTAGGTGCCGCCACCTGAAGCTCACGTCCGACTCCGATCCGTACGAACTCGCCCAACGCATTGTGCCGACCCGATTCGAGGATCTCCCACAGATGGAAGCGAGACCAGACCTTCACCCGTCCGTCATAGAAGAGGGAGACGCGATCGGCTGTCCCGTTGCTAACCAAGTACCTATCAGGATTCGGCGCCATACCCACAGCCTGCCAGCATCACCACGGAACTGAAGCTCTTACTGCGGCTTTCGACGTATCTCTTCAACTTGCAGTTGCTGCTGTCGAACCGCGCGACAACGTCGATGGCCTGGACTTCCTGCTGTCGATCGCAGGCGGTTGACGGTACGACGATCTACTGGTGGTCATCTCCAAGCGTCGGCTGTTTTCGTCCGACCAGCGGAACGTCTCGTCGATCTCCTTGGTGGAGCACAAGATCGAGCTGTAGCTCTTGGCGTGCACCGACTCCACGAACGCGATGTTGAGCACCGCCTCCTCTGTGTGGTTACCGCGTCGGGGAACAGCGCGACCGCGCCGACGGTGCCTTGGATGGGTGGCGGGCAGGGTCAAGCCAGTGAAGACCCGCATGGTGAGCTGCTTTTCGTCGGCGGTGAACGACTCCCAGGACGGGATGTCGTTGGACACCGGCACCTTCTCAGGCAGCCAGAAGTTGCCGGTCAGGCGGTCCCATACCTCGGCGTCTTTCGGGTCCGTGCCATCCTAGCTTGCCTTTGGGTCCGAACGATGCCTGGCAGTGCTTACGTCAGCTAGCCACGGGCTCCCTGCTGCTACTAGGACTGGTTGCGGGCAGCAGACCATTGCGTTTCGAACTCGCGCTTGGAGATTTCTTCCGCGTCGAACTCTGGTTGCGATGCTATTTCCTGGATCGGTGCTATTTCTATTTCGGCCAGTCCGACGGTGGGGGTGTCTCGGCTTTCGTCTGCCCACTCCGCGCGGCCGTCGCGATACAGCTGAACACGCCGAGTTTCCCAGTTGTCTTCACCGACTTCATGGAAGAACACTGTCGGTTCGTCGGTGAAATCGTGGTGCCAGGTGACCTTCACATACCTCATGTCCTAGTTCCTTCCTGATCGGATGATTCGCCCGGCGAGATCGAGTGGGCCGCTGTTGGGGACAACGAAGACCCCGGGTCTTCCTTGCACGACTTCGAGTCCGGTGACGTCGATTTCCAAGAAGTGTGTGAATTTCTGTCCAGCCCAGGGTACTCGGAGGAAGTCATAGGAAAGCTGGCCGAGTGTGCGCGTGCCTGGTTGGACGTCGGTCAAGTATTGGCCGTCGCCGTAGCGGGCGTCTTTGGGGTTCTGTTCGCGCAGAGACGGCCGCAGTTCTTGACTGTCAAGGATCCCGTCGTGACCTTCCTGGTTGGTGTAGTGATACAAAGTCCGGGGCGGTTCATCCGGGGGTTGGGTCGACGGGGCGTTTTGGTTTCCGCCTGTGCATTCGTCGGGTGCCAGTCCGAGTGGGTCGCACCAGCGGATCGGGTTGTGCGGGTATCCGTATTGATTCGGTGCTGGCGACAGACCCAGTGGGTCTGGTGTGAGGTACCGGCCCTGGTTCGGGTCGAAGTATCGGTGGATGTTGTAGTGCAGCGAGGTCTCGGGGTCGTGGTACTGGCCGGGGAACCGGATCGGCGTCGAGCAGTCGCCCTTCCAGGAGGTGTTGCCCCACAGATCGACCGAACCCGTGGCGAGACTTCGGCCGGTACTGGGATCGACGAGGTGGTGGGGAATCCCGGATATGTCGGTCAGGACCGCGCAGGGGTTCGAGACGGTCGAGCCAGGCGATCCTTCGATCTGCAGGATCGGGATGTGTGTGGCGGGCAGGTACTGCCAACTGATTGTGCGGTCACCGCTGGATTCTTCGATGAGGTGAGAACCGTCGTACTCGAAGGTGGTGTGGGTGAGGCGTTCGCCTCGACTGTTCAGTCGATACTTGGCTGTGCGCCGGTTGGCAGCGTCGTATGTGTACTGCCACCACTGGCCATCGGGGGTGTAGACGTCGGTGAGTTGGTCGAAGGCGTTGTATCGGTAGTGCCATACCGCCGGTTTGCGGGAAAGTCGGGTGGTGACTTTGCGGATGAGGCGCCCGGACGCGTCGTAGTAGTAGTGATTGCGTCCGTCGCGGACGAGGAGGTTGTTGTGGTATTCGCGGCTCTCGGTCCCGGTGTGCTGCTCGTCGTCGACGGCTGAACCGGGTGTCCGGCGGGCGGTGATGTTGCTGAGTGCGTCGTATTCGTAGGCGTCGGCGACGAGGCGGTCGCGGGTGATGGTGGTGACTTGGCCGATTCGGTCCAGCCCGAAGCTGTCGTGAACCGGGGTGGTGTCGGGACGCTGGATGGTGTGGTCGGTGAGGTAGCCGTCGGCACGGTAGGTGTAGTCGTCGTGGCGGATCGTGAACGGGGCGGGGCGGATGTCGGGGTTCTCGCCGAAGTCCAGGGAGAACTGTGCGGCGGGGAATCCGGTGGCGTGTTGGGCGGCAATGTTGCCGTTTCTGGTGAAGGTACGTTCGATCTGGACTTCGCCGATACGCCATTGCGTCAGGCGGCCCGCACGGTCGTGCGTGAAGGAAATCGCGTGGCCGTCGGCGTCGAGTGCGGTGGTCTGGCCGAGGGTGTTGTGGTGCCAGGTCGTGACATTGCCGGCGGGGGTGGTGCGTCGGATCCGGCGGCCGCGGCGGTCGTAGTCGTTGCGCAGGGCCGGCCCGTGGTCGCGTGTTTGGGTGGCGACGAGGCCGGTGGGTGTGTAGGTGTATTCGAGTGTGTGGATCCGGGATTCGGAGTTTCCGTTGCTGGCGGTGAGGACACGGCCCGCCCCGTCGCGGGTGTAGTGGATGTATTCGCCGGTGTCGGCTGTGACAGTGGTGAGATGACCGAGGGTGTCATAGCTGTGGCGGCGGGTGATTCCGGTGGCGGGTGTGACGGTGGCGACCCGGCCGGTGATGGTGTGGGTGTAGGTGGTGGTCGCGCCGGTGTAGTCGGTCTCGGCGATCAGGCGCCCGAAGGTGTCGTATTCGTAGGACCATCGCTGGCCCAGGGGATTGATGACGGCGACCAGCTGACGTTCGGTGTTGTGCAGGTAATGGGTGGTTGCCCCGTCGGGGCCGGTACGGGAGGCCACATTGTCGAAGCCGCTGTAGGTGTAGCGGGTGATGCCACCGTTGCGGTCGGTGTGGGTGAGGAGGTTGTTCTCACCGTCGTAGGTCCAGGTTTCGGCGAATCCGTCCGGATCGACGCGCCGGGAAAGTCGACCCTCCGGAGTCCACTCGTAGACAGTGGTGTGACCTAGCGCGTCGGTGACCTTGGCGGGCCGACCGAACGGATCGCGGCAGATCTTGGTGGTTGTACCGTGAGGGTCGGTCACCGCGGCGGGTAGCCCGGTGGGGTCGACTTGGATGCGAGTTACCGCGCCGTCTGGATCGCGGATTTCGGTTGTCGCACCACATGCGCTGTAGGTGTACTGGGTGCGGGCTCCGGCAGCGTCGGTGAGCGCGCGGAGGTTGCCGTCTTTGTCCCACTCGCGGTGGATGCTCGTGCCGTCGGGGTTGGTGATGATGGCGGGGCGGTTGGTGTAGGCGTAGTCGACGCTGATGTTGGTGCCGTCAGGGCGGGTGATCTTGGCGATCTCGCCCTCGGGCGTGTATTGGTAGGTGGTGACAGCACCGTCGGGTTCGGTGACGTTGAGGGGCTTTCTGGCGGCGTTGTAATCGATGTGGCGATGTCCGCCGTCCGGGGCGCGGACATCGCGAAGGCGTAGGTCGTTGTCGAATCCGTAGCCGGTGACGCCACCGCGGGAGTTGGTGTGGCGGGTGAGACGGCCTGTGCCGTTGCCGAGTTCGAGGTACTCGAAGTCGGCATCCATGATTCCGTCGGTGCCGCGCTGCGCGACAACACGACCAGATTGGTCGTAGGTGTTGGCAACCCAAATACCGTTGGAATCGGTCCACGACAGCATCCGATGGTGGTCGTCGTAGACGAAACGGGTGATGCCGCCGACACCGTTGGTGACCGTTGTCAACTCGCCGCGTTCGTAGCCGAATTCGCGTACACGGGTGATGGATTCGATCCCGTCCACCTCGCCAGCCACCGAGATTGCAGTGACTCGGCCGTCGGCTGAATCCAGAACTACGCGGTAGCCACCGGAGTGGGTGACGGTAGTGGGATCGCCGTTGCTGTTGTAGTGGAATCTGATCCGGTTGTTGTGCCTGTCGGTGATCGCCGAGATCGCATAGTTTCCGAGGAGGTTATCCAGCCCTTTGAGAACGGGCTCGGGTGCGAAGTGCCACACCAGTTCTCGATCCGGATCCCACAACCGGTAGCCGCCCAGGTCGGTACGGGTCAGTTTCCAGCGCTGACCACCGGTGATCGGCTCGACACCGACACCTACCTCGGCGTGTGGGTAGGCCAAGAGCATGCCGTCTTCGAAGACGACGGTTACACAGTCGGATTCGACGACAACACGCATGTCGAGGGTGGCCGACCATGAGGGGCCGAACCATCGACCGAACCGATAGTTGGAATGGTGGGCACGCTTGAGAGCCAGCCGGAGGATGCCAGGCAGGTCGAGGTCTGTGACCGGGAGCAGGAATTCGCCGGTCGCGATATTTACCGGATCGCCGCCTTCGCATGTCTGGTCGCGGGTCGAGTCGGTCTCAGGCGGGTTCTTCTGGGCTGCCTCGCTCGCGCTGGGCTCACCGTTCCCGCCGTTGTCGTGGTCGGATCGTAGCTCGGGCCTACTGTTGTTGTCGGGTTGGCCAGCTGAGTTGCCCTCGTCGTCGTTTCGACTACCTGGCTGGGTCCGGTCGGCGTTGTCGTCGGCGCCGTCATGGTGCGGACCCGGCTTGCCGGAGTCTCCGTTCCCCGGGCTGTTATCGCCGTCGTGGTTGTCCGGTGTGTTGTCGTGGGTGTCGGAGGAATGGACGTCAGGTGATGTCGCTGCCGGGTTCGGGTTCGCTCCATCGCTTTCGGGGCTCGGGCGACCAGAGGGAGCGTCATCTGCGCCGTCCGGTTTCGTGGCAGGCGCGGTGTCGGGTGAATTATCTTGCGGCGTGGGTGAATCCGGGTCTAGAGCTTGGGGTGAATCCGGCGAGCCCGCGTCGGGATTCGGCCCTGCCTCGCCGTTGTGGAGGCCATTGGTTGCCGGGGCCGAATCTCCGTCCAGCAGGTCCGAGCGTGGGGAGTCCGGTGTGGCGCCTGCTGGGTTGGTGGCGGGTGAATCACCGTTGTGCGCTGCGGGATTCGTCGTTGGCGCGGCCGGGTTGTCCGGAGTTTGGTGTGAGGCCGGGGTGCCGGGTGTGTCGGGGACGTTTCTCCCGGCAGCCCCGGCCGCGTCGTCGACGACGTTGCGGCCCGCATTGCCGAGGCGGGCGGCGTCGGATGCCTTGTCGACGACAGTCGCACCCGCCTTGGCCGCACCACCCGCACCACCGGTCGCCACGGTCAACAACGCGTCGCCGGTAAGCGCGCCTAATGCTTCGGACGGGTTCGTTTTGAACCCCGCCAGCATCGCCGCCCCGGTCGCTTTCGGGTCGGCCGCGGCCAGCACCATGCCGGTGCCCAGGTCCGACATGCTCGACATGTACTCGGCAGGGTGGGTGATGTTGTAGGCGTCGATCGGAGAGATCGAGCGGACGAACTGGACCATCCCGGTCAGCGAGGTCAACAACCCGGTACTGAAGTTCAGCCGCGCCTGGTCTATCGCCGCGTTCAGGTCTTCGAAATTCGAGCCCCAGCGGGAGAGGAACGGTGGTTCGGTCGGGGCGGTCGCGGTCGCGGCGCTGATCGCGGCCACCGCCGTATCGGCGGCGTTGTCGCGTTGGGTGCGGGCGCCGGTCAGGATCGCTTTCGCGGCGTTGCGGATGTCGGTCCAGGTGTCGGTGAGGTTCTTGCCCTTGCGGTCGTCGTCGGACAGTGCGTTCCACGCGTTCTTGCGGTCGCGTTCCTCCCGGTCGGCTTGCTCCCACTTCGCGATCGCGTCGGCGGCCTTGGCTTGGGCGGCGCTGACCTCGTGGGCCCACGCGTCCAGCGCGGTCTTGGCCTTGCCCATCGCGTCGGCGCCGTCCCACCACAGTTTCGGCTGCTTGGCGAACTCCTCGTCGAACGCTGTCGCGGCTTCACCGGTCCAGTCGGCGGTGTCGATCTTGCGCAGCGCGTCACCGGTTTGTTCGATCGCGGTGCCGATCTTGCCCAGATGTCCGGTGACCTCGTTGATCTTGCCGACATCGCCGCGGATCAGTTCTTTGGGATCGGTGGTCTGGCCGAGTTCTTTCTCCGGCACCGCGCCGCCGGTGGCGTCGACGACCTTGTCGCCCAGATCGTCGAGCCATTCCGACAAGCCGTCGGCGCCAACAGCTTTCGCGACTTTCGACTCCGCGTCCAGGACGGTGTTGTAGGCCTGCCCGACCTTCTCGGTCGCCGACTCGACACCGTCTTCGATCGCGTCACCGACACTGTTGAGGAAGTCCCCGATGCCCATCTACTGCGTTCCCCCGCCAGGTTGCTGTGATTGCTTGATCTCGGCGACATGGGCGGCCACGCCGGTGTCGAGGCTGTAGGCCTTGTCCGGATTCTCGAGTAGGTACTGACCTGCCGATCCCAACGTCGACACGTTGTCACCGATATGGGAGAACGCGTCGCCGAACGAGGACGCGCTGTAGTTGGGCTGCGCGGCGAGGTTCCAGGTGTTGTTGGACAGCACCTGGCCCCAGTCCATCTTCTCGATGTCTTCTTTGCTCGCGTGCGGGTTCCCGGCGAGGTGGGTGAAGGCCTGCTTGAGCGCGTTGGAGGCCTGCTGATCGATCAGGTAGTAGCGGCCTGCCGACAGATCCAGGATCTTGGCGATCTCGTTGCCGGACTGCACCAGCGCTCTGATACCCCAGGACCAGCGTTCGGTGAAAGTCTCGAAGGTGGTCTGCACGTTGGCTTTTCCGGCTTCCATCGCCGACATCGCCAACTGGGAGAAGCCACGCCCGACGGCGCCGGTTTCGCCGACGCCGAGGTCGGAGAGTTCGTCGATGATGCCGGTGATCCCGTTCGCGGCCTGGGTCAGCAGGGCGGGATCGACATTCAGATCAGACATCGGCCGGGTCTTCGGACACGTCCGGCGGGAAGGTCATCGGGTGGGCGCCGAGCATGTCCACCGCGACACCGGTCGGCTCCGGTTGGGCGGCCGCGAACTCTCGCAGGCGGCGGCCGAGGAAGGTGTGGAACCGGTACTCCTGGTCGGCGACCACTCCCCGCGCGGTCATGAACCGCGCGTATTCGGGAATTCCGGTGAACGCGCACAACCAGGCGATGCCACCGGATTCCAGGGTGAATACCCGGTCTTCCGGGCCGGTCAGCGGCACCAGCAGCGCCGAGGACTCGAACGCCGCCGTCAGCTCGCTCGGCGCTCCAAACCCGGCGTAGAACGCGGCGATCTCCGACCGCAACCGTGCAGAGTCAACCTCGACCTCGGGCATGCCTGTTCCCCCTCCCCTCGGACACCCTTCAGCGATACAAGCTATCGAACCCGGGGCTCTGGTTCCACTGGGGGCAAAAGACGGGCCATTGGCAGATTCACCGCAGTCGATCTCGGAGTCGGGAAACCTTCTCGGATGGCCGCTGCAGCACGTCGGCATCACCGTCGGGGGTTCGTGTCTCCGAGCTGCTGGCCGATCTGTCCGCTGACGTGCTGTCGGGTATAGCAGCCGACTTCTCTTCGAACAGGCTTAACGCGACAACAGTCGGGCAAGGAGGGCACGGGCTGAATCGGCCACGTTGTTCTCCTCTGCCCGGTGACCATCGACGGCTTCACCATGGACGAGGTACCGACATGGCCGCAGCCCCGGTGCCGGTCCGCTCACCACCACGGTGAGAGGGCCTCGGGTTGCCCGTAGTTCCATCCGAAGGCTGCAGCGGGCGGGTTCGCGCGGTAGGCATCGAGCAGGAGTTCCAGCTCGGGTGTCCAGTTGATCAGCGAACCGCCTTCGGCATTGTTGCAACTGACGCAGAGCGCACCGCGGACGAGGTCGGTGTCGTGGTCGTGATCGAGAACCGCCTGGCGGAAACGGCGAGAAGGCGAGATCTTGCCGTACAGGCGCCGGCCACAAACCGCGCAGCAGCCGCACTGGTGGTGGAGTAACAGCTCCACCATGACCCGCCGAAGCTTGACCTGGGACAACCCCGGAGGAAGGTAGTCGGACAGTCGTGCCCACTCGCTACGGTCGAGCTGTGTCAGCCGCTCGACCAGAGCCCTGAGCATGAGGTCGTTGTCGAGTTGCTTGAGTGCCTTGGCCGCTCGCCTGCGAGCGCCTTCTTCGGCGGCGGCGATCGAGTGTTGGACTCGGGAGGCCTTCTCGTTGTGAGACAGGCGTGGGCGCTCCACGCTCGTGGTGGTGCGCAGCAGCTCCCACTCGCCGACGAGCCGGTAATTGGAAAGGTGTGGCCGGTTCCGCAGGGACACCGATACCCGTCTGAATACAGCCCAGTTCCGTTGCTTCCATGGTCGTCTGGTGTCGATGTAGGTGACACCGTCCGGCGCGACCGCGTGCGGCCGACACACCCCGTTCGCATCGAGCAGCCTTGCGCGCAAATCAACGAGCTCCTGCTCGAGCCAGAGCTCCGGCGTACGTGCGAGGCTGATCGCCGCCTCCTCGTAGAACTCGCCGTCGGTTCGAAGAATCCTCATACGCGCAGTGTCCGCGTCGGATACGACAAGTTCGAAGGCAATGTCTGCTCCGCAGATCTGCTGGGCGACAGCCGGATCGAGCCTGACGCGCTGGCGTTGGCACACGCGATGGCAGCTGCTGTCGACGACTTCCTGTGATCTGGAGCGGCGGTGGTGGGTTCGGAAGACGTTCATGTGGCCGTCGGCTTGGGCGATGGGATCACCTTGAGATGCAATCGATCTCGTGCTGCGTTGTCAGACCTGCGGTCGGCTGTGTCAAGTGAGACCGAAGGTGCCTGACTCAAGGTGCCTAAAGACCGCACGTATGCGACGGGCGCTGGTTCGAGACCTTGTCAGCCTCGCATTTGCGGTGACGGTCCCGCCAGGTTCTTCGGTGTTGTGCTCCATGCTCTTCGGCACTCGCGTCTAAGGTCTCACCAGGTTTCACGGTGCCTCGGATGGCTGTGGCTACGGTTGTTCTGACGTCGACCGTGGGTTGCGGTGGCCGGCGAGCACCGCATGGACGCGATTCTTCACTCGTTTGCGTGGAGAAGTGCGTGACCGTAGGGCCCTCCTCGCAGCCTGGCCGCCTGAGGGGGTGAGGAACGATCGTGCCGAAGGCTCTGGCGTTGACGCCTGTCGGGCTGTAACTACCGACCACCTGACGCGGATGCTTACCTGCGGCGACGGGAGGAAGACAGTTGAACCAAGGTTGTTAGGCCGTTTCCGGGTCCCGCTGACGCTACGGTGTAGGGGGAGGGTTAGGGACGGGATGCAGTCGCCAGGCTAGCGAGGAGACTGATCGAAAGTGAAAAGATTTCGCTGTTTGGCTTGTAAACATACAGGTCGGTTAGGTGCTCCCCGCGCGAGCGGGGATGAGCCCCAGGTCGCGACACCGTCTTCGCGGGCCCAGTCGTGCTCCCCGCGCGAGCGGGGATGAGCCCGCGTTCCGCGGCACCGCCGCAGACCTGGACCGGTGCTCCCCGCGCGAGCGGGGATGAGCCCGACGAAGGCGAATACGTCCTCATCACCCGCGAGTGCTCCCCGCGCGAGCGGGGATGAGCCCAAAGGGAGTCTGCCGAACCCGAATGACCTGATGTGCTCCCCGCGCGAGCGGGGATGAGCCCTTGCGACGTGACTCGGTGACTGGGTTACGCCGGTGCTCCCCGCGCGAGCGGGGATGAGCCCTGGCGAACCCTCCGGCGCAGTTGTGCTCCCGCGTGCTCCCCGCGCGAGCGGGGATGAGCCCGGAGCTGTACTTGAGTTCTCGTGAACCCGTGAGTGCTCCCCGCGCGAGCGGGGATGAGCCCCGACTGGCGGCGCTGGAAATCGCCGAGTGGTCGTGCTCCCCGCGCGAGCGGGGATGAGCCCCGAATTCGCCCGGCTTGCGTCAAACCATGTGGGTGCTCCCCGCGCGAGCGGGGATGAGCCCGCGCCGACCTTGCCGGTATCGGTGACCGGCTGGTGCTCCCCGCGCGAGCGGGGATGAGCCCGGATCGCGAAGAAGGAGAACACGATGAACATAGTGCTCCCCGCGCGAGCGGGGATGAGCCCCAGATCCGCGTCAGCCGCGCCGAACTCCTCAAGTGCTCCCCGCGCGAGCGGGGATGAGCCCCGGTGAACGTGAATCGTCCCAGCGTAACGCGCGGTGCTCCCCGCGCGAGCGGGGATGAGCCCCCGGTACCGCCGGTCGACTCGAAATGCTCACCGTGCTCCCCGCGCGAGCGGGGATGAGCCCGCGAGCTACGCCATCGACTTTGCACACTGCGTGTGCTCCCCGCGCGAGCGGGGATGAGCCCGCGACCATCGCTCGCACCACACAGATGATGACGTGCTCCCCGCGCGAGCGGGGATGAGCCCAGGCCGATGATGTAGGCCCGGCGCAGCACGTTGTGCTCCCCGCGCGAGCGGGGATGAGCCCGACGCTTCAGCCCCTTTTCGCGTTTGTGTGTGGTGCTCCCCGCGCGAGCGGGGATGAGCCCTCGAAGTCGCCGGCGGGCAGCGAGCGGTGTTCGTGCTCCCCGCGCGAGCGGGGATGAGCCCGAGCCGCCTGCATCGGTGCACCGTGGATTCGCGTGCTCCCCGCGCGAGCAGGGATGAGCCCGTCGAGCGCGAGAACCTCGACGTCCTCGAGGAGTGCTCCCCGCGCGAGCGGGGATGAGCCCTACAGCGGCGAGGACCAGTCCGACAGCTACGGGGTGCTCCCCGCGCGAGCGGGGATGAGCCCAAGGATCTTGAGGATTCGCAGCGCGACCTGAAGTGCTCCCCGCGCGAGCGGGGATGAGCCCCTCGGGATTCTGAACGGCGACTCGGGTATCACGTGCCCCCCCGCGCGAGCGGGGATGAGCCCACCTTGGGCCTGCTGTAGGCCTTGCCGGGGTTGTGCTCCCCGCGCGAGCGGGGATGAGCCCGGCACCGGCGTCATCAAGACGGACGACGGCACGTGCTCCCCGCGCGAGCGGGGATGAGCCCCTGTACGAGGTGCAGGTGGCGTGGACGAGCCCGTGCTCCCCGCGCGAGCGGGGATGAGCCCAGCTCGGTTTCGAATCGCGATGCCATGCCAGCGTGCTCCTCGCGCGAGCGGGGATGAGCCCTGAATAACGATGGCTGGACGTCGCCCCGGCCCGTGCTCCCTGCGCGAGCGGGATGAGCCCCGCCCCACCTTCGTGATCCAGACGAGGCGCTCCGGGTGGTAGCGGGTTTCCGCCGAATTTTGCTGGGGGAGTGTAATTGTCAGTGGGCGTGGGTATGGTCGGCAGTCGCGTTGGTCGGGTGGGTTCGCGAAAGGGGGGAGTAGTGGTTTCGTCAGCGGTGATGTCTGCGTGGGCAAAGAGCGATCGTGCTGGAGGCAGTCTGTCGTTGTTTCGGCATTTGGCTGATTCGTCGGCGGTGGCTGGTCTGGTATGGGATCACTGGCTGCCGGAACATGTTCGGGCCCTGTTGGCTGATGGTCTGCCCGGGGGACTGGCAGACGCGCGAATCTTGTTCTGCTGGTTGGCTGGCTTGCATGACGTCGGCAAGCTGACTCCGTCCTTCGCGTGTCAAGTGCCAGAGCTGTTCGATCGCATGCACGATCACGGTTTGCCTGCAGTGGGGATGCCGGTGGACCGGAAGTTGTTGCCGCATGGACTGGCCGGCCAAATAGTTCTGGAGAAATTCCTCGTCGACCAAGGCTGGTCGAAGCGAGTGGCGTCGACCTATGCGGTGGTCATAGGAAGCCATCATGGAGTTCCCGCGACAGTGGGCCAGATTCAGGCCGCGATCAATGGCGGGCGTTCGTTGTGGGGTGGGCCGGAGTGGGGTGATGCTCGCAGCGAGTTGATCACGTTGGTAACAGTCCGGACCGGTGCTGCGGATCGGGTAGCTGATTGGGCCACGGTCCGGTTGTCGACGATGCAGCAGGTACTTCTGACGGCAGCGGTGATCGTGACCGACTGGATCGCCAGCAACCAAGACCTGTTCCCGCTGGACAGTCAGCGGGTATCGAGCGTCGAGGCTGTCAAGGCGTGGACGCTGCTCGGGTTGCCCGAGGCGTGGTCTCCGGCGGGGGCGGCTACGGATTCGGAGCCTACCCGTCAGGAGTTGTTCCGGTCGCGGTTCGCACGTGAGGATCCGATGCGGCCCTTGCAGCAGGAGTGCCTGCGGATCGCCTGCGAGCTGCCCGAGCCGGGTTTGATGATCATCGAGGCGCCAATGGGGGAAGGAAAGACCGAAGCCGCGCTGCTCGCTGCCGAAGTTCTTGCTGAAAGGTTCGGTGCGGGTGGGGTATTCGTTGCACTACCGACGATGGCGACCTCGGATGCGATGTTCGCCAGGGTGCGCCAGTGGGTGGACTCGGTGTCGGGAACGCCGGGCAGCATGATCCTCGCGCACGGCAAGGCGGCGCTGAACGAGGACTATGCGCAGCTGAAGCGGCAGAGCTTCGTCGATATCGGTTCGGACTGTGAAGACAGCACGGTGCTTGCGCATGGCTGGTTCGTCGGGAAGAAGGGTCCGCTGGCGAACTTTGTTGTCGGCACGATCGATCAGGTGCTTCGAGGTGCGCTCAAGACTCGTCACGTGATGCTGCGGCACCTGGGTTTGGCGAACAAGGTAGTGGTGATCGATGAGGTCCATGCTGCGGACAGCTACATGTCGACCTACCTCTGTCGGGTCCTGGAATGGCTTGGCGCCTACCGTGTTCCGGTGCTGTTGTTGTCCGCGACGCTGCCGCCATCGCAGCGTGTAGCCCTGCTGGAAGCCTATCGGAGTGGTCGCGCTGAGGGGGCCGAGTCCGTTGACGCCGCCGCGGTCGGTTATCCCGCGATCTCGGTGTGGCCGCATCCCGAGCTGTCCTGCAGGGTCCCTGCATCGGGTAGGTCGATCGACGGTATCGCGCTCGACTTCATCGACGACGACGCTGAGCTGTTGACCAACAGGTTGGCCGAGGCGCTCGCCGAGGGCGGGACTGCTGGGGTGGTGTGCAACACGGTCGCTCGTGCTCAACACCTGTTCGAGGTGATGACCACAGACCAACGATTCGGCACTGGCGAGGTGCTGCTGCTGCATTCGCGGTTCGTGTCGGTGGACCGCGCGCGGTATGAGAACCGGTTGCGTCGGCTACTAGGCCCGCCGGGCACCGGGGATCGCCCGGCGCGGTTGGTGGTCATCGGGACACAGGTCATCGAGCAGTCCCTCGATATCGATGTCGACCTGCTGGTCACCGATCTGGCGCCGGTGGACCTGATTCTGCAGCGGATCGGCCGGCTGCACCGTCACCTGCGTTCGGGCCGCCCCACCCGGGTGAGCCGACCGCGCTGCTGGATCCGCGGCGCCCAATGGGGATCGATCCCCCCGAAGCTGGACAAGGGATGTGAAAAGGTCTACGGCCGAGCACGTTTGCTCCGCGCGGCCGCAGTCCTGACCGGTAGGCGCTCGTCGGGTGTCGATGTGCCCGCAGACATTCCGGGCCTGGTGGCGCACGCCTATGCCGAGGGTTTCACTGTTCCAGAGGGCTGGGCGGAGACGTTCGCAGACGCCGAGTCGGCGTGGGAGATTCACGTGGCTGATCAGCGCAAACGTGCCGGTGACTATCTGCTGGGCCCGCCGCACACCGAGAACTCGACCATTCGTGATTGGCTCGTGGCCGGGGTACGCGACGACGCGGACGGTGTCGGCGGCCAAGCGCTGGTCCGTGGAGCAAGCACCCCGGGTGCTCCCCGCGCGAGCGGGGATGAGCCCTGGGGTTTTGAGGCTGAGATCTGGTACCCGGTGTGCTCCCCGCGCGAGCGGGGATGAGCCCTTCGACGAAGTCATCGTCCGGGACCTGATCGGGTGCTCCTCGCGCGAGCGGGAATGAGCCCTCGATTCGGTCTACATCCCGCCGGGTGTCGGGGTGCTCCCCGCGCGAGCGGGGATGAACCCTAGCGAAAGCCACGGCTGGTCAGGATGTTTCGGTGCGCCCCGCGCGAGCGGGGATGAGCCCGCGCAGGCGTTGACGACGACGGTGGAGGCGATGTGCTCCCCGCGCGAGCGGGGATGTGCCCTGGGCGGCGAGCGCGGTCTCCTTCGGGGGAACCCCAGTCAATCAATATGCTCCCCGCGCCAGCGGGGATGAACCCGAGGCCTTCCGCTCGACCCAATACGCCCACTAATGGTCCCTGCGCCAGCGGGGATGAGCCCCCGATCCAGCGGCCCGACTCGAAGTTGACGCGGTGCTTCCCGCGCGAGCGGGAATGCGCCCGTGGATCCCCGGGACCTGTGGATCATGAACGAGTGCTCCCCGCGGCCGGCCAATCGGGCTTCTCCCCGCTTGCGCGGGGAGCAGGCCGAAGCCAGTTCTCCCCGCATGAGCGGAACGGTTCCAGCGCAACGCCTTTGATGTCGTTGCCGTTCGTCCCGCGCGGGGATGGGTCGAGCCAGGGCGACGACCTCAAGGTCGACACGTGCTGCCCGTGGGCATGAGGAAGTGCGGTAGCGGGTTTTCGACGAGTTCCGCAGCAGGAGTGTAAATGTCGGTGGTTGTGGGTATGGTCGGCAGTCGCGTTGATTGGGCGGGTTCGCGAAGGGGGAGTTGTGGTTTCGTTTGCAATGGCTGGCTCGGTATGGGACCAGTGGTTGCCGCAGGACGCTCGAATGCTGCTGGCTAACGGCCTGCCTGGCGTCGCGACGGTCGCGCGGTGGCTGCCGGCGGGTCGCCACCCCATGACACGGCACCGCTCAGCGGCCGGTGCATGCTCTGCGCCCCAGCGTATTTGCGACCCGTCGTGGCACTGTGGCTGACCCGTGGGGCAAGCGGTGGGGACTGCCGCGGCCATACCTGCTGAAGTGGCATCTGCTCGACACAGCTGCAGTGGCCTATGTGTTGTGGGATGTGCACCTGCCAGCTGGGGTGCGTGAGTGGATCGGTGCTCAGCTCGGATTGAGCCCCGAGGAGGCTCGTCGGTTCGTGGCGTTGTTGGCTGGCTTGCACGATGTCGGCAAGGCCTGCCCTTGCTTTCAGAATCAGGATCCGCCGCCGGGCACGGTAGGTTGGATTCACCACGCCAATGTCACCTATTTGACGTTGCCTGAGTTGCTGAGCTACTCCGGCCGGGAGCATCGAATCCCGTTCCGCTCCAGTCCGTATCGGATGGCAGAGCTTCTCGGTGGGCACCACGGCGTGTTCCAGGAACGCAACACCGGCGCGATCGGCAGACGCACCTCTCGCCTGGAAGGCAAACTGGGCGGTCCGGGGTTTCATCAGTGGCGGCGTGAGCTTGTCGACGGTCTGCGGTCGGTGTTGGGCGACCCGACGATTCCTGAGCACATCGGTGGCCCCGCGGCAGGTGTTCTCGCGGGGTTCGTCATCTTGACCGACTGGATCGCGAGCGATACCGACTGGATCAAGAACTCGCAACTGTCGGCGCCCACCAATCCCACACAGCGCTGGAGCCACACCATCACGTCGATGCGAGTCCGGCTGCCAGGCTTGGGGTTGGGGGTGCCCGAGCTGGCTGGCTTGGTGTCGATCGAGTTGCTCGTCAGCGGGCCGCCGAATCCGCTGCAAGAATCGATTGAGCACGACTTCCATCCGACAGGGCCCGGCTTGCTGGTGATCACCGCAGGCACTGGATCGGGAAAGACGGAAGCCGCTTTCGTCGGCGTGCACCGATTCGGCGTAGCGACGGGGCGCCCGGGAATGATCATGTGCTTGCCGACCCAGGCGACAACCAATGCTATGTGGATACGCGGAACGTCGTTCGCGGGCGCGGCCGCCTCGTCGGATCGTCCTGTGACGCTGGCTCATACGATGAGTGCGTTCTTCGAGCCGTACCGCGACTACTGCGCTGATGATGTCGTCATGGGCTGGTTGAACGGGCCACGTAAGCCGCTGCTGGCGGGCATGTCGGTGGTCACCATCGATCAAGTGTTGCTCGCAGCGTTGGCGACGCGGTTCAATATGCTCCGCCTGTGGGGGCTGCTGGGCAAGACTTTGGTTGTCGACGAGGTCCACGCTGCTGACCCGTACATGCTCACGCTGCTCGCACGCCTGCTGTCGTGGTGTGGTTTCCTGCGCGTACCGGTGATCCTGATCTCTGCGACGCTGCCCCGCCATATCACGCGTGAACTGGCGGCCTCCTATCTCAACAATTTTGATGCCAACGCTTCGCGAGCGGTGGAAGAGCTGTCCTATCCTGGCTGGCTGTACGTCGGATCGGACGGGACGGTTCAACGCCCGGCCCAGGACTCGGTTTCCCGGATGCACGACTTCGGCCGGCGGCGCACGCGCATCGACTACTGCCGGTATCAACCGGGTCGTCGGGTCGACGGCATCCTCGGCTACCTCGAATCCGCGGTGGCATCGGGTGGTTGTGTCGCGGTGGTGTGCTCGACGGTGGCATCTGCGCAACACACCTTCGAACAGATCAACGCGGTACTGAACTCCCACGACGGGTCGTCGTCGCGAAAGACCCCGGTCTGGCTGTTGCATGCTCGCTTCCCCTACCAGCAGCGGCTGCAGATCGAAACCGAAGTCATCACCAGGTTCGGCAAGAGCCCCACCGAGCAATATCCGCGGCCCGACCTCGGAATCGTTGTAACGACAACAATTCTCGAACAGTCTCTCGACGTGGACTTCGACCTGATCATCAGCGATTTGGTGCCGATCGCGCAGCTGATCCAGCGGCTGGGCCGGGTGTGGCGGCACGCCGTCTATACACGGCCGGCGTGGGTGATGCAGCCGACGCTGGTGGTGCTCGATCCCGAACTCGCCGGCTTTCCGCCCGAGTGGCGCAGCATCTATCCGGAGTACGAACTCGCGGCGACACGGCGTCTGCTCGCCGAGCACGGACCAGACCTGGTAGTTCCCGATGACGTGGATCGACTGGTTCAGCAAGTTCACAACCGAGACCTGCCGCCGATCGACGGCGCTGACGCGACCGCATGGAGCAAGCGCAATTCGACTGCGCTCGAAGGCAAGTCGATGGCTGGGTTCGTCACCATTCCGGCGCCTCACCTGCTGGGGGACCTGCTGGAGCTGACCAATCCGCATGTTGCTGAAGACGACGTGGACGCCTCGACACGCCTCGGTGTCGACAACGTGTGGCTGATACCGCAGTACACCGACACCGACGGCAGACATTGGCTGGACGCAGACCACCGCATCCCGTTTCCCGGCGGCAGTCTCAGCGACAGCGACGTGATGACCATGATCGCCGCCTCGGTGCGGTGTCCGCTCGGCTGGGTTCGAGGATGGGACAACCCATACCGGGCGAGATGGAAGAAGACCCCGTTGGTCGACGCCTACCTGTTTCCTGCTCCCGAACACGGCGGTCTGCATCTCGACCCTGAACTTGGCCTGGTGAAAGAAGGTCTGTCCGATGCCCTTTGATCTGCGCGTCGAGCCCGCGATCCCTGTGTTCGCTTCGGCGAAAGCGGGTTCCGGCCCAGAAACCGTCGAATGGGTGGGCTTGCGTGAGCTCCTGTTGAATGCGCACCTGTACACCGATCTCGCCATAACAAGCCCGCCGGCTGCTGCCGGGATGCTGCGCGTGTTGTTCACGATAGCGGCGCGGATCACCGGCCTCGACAAGGCGACAAATCGACCCGAGTTCGAGGAACGCCGACTCGACGTCGCAGAGACCGGCCAGTTCTCCGTCGACGCGATCGACGGCTACCTGTATGGAGAGGATCTGGATGGGCGCTGGGATCTGTTCGACCCGGTGTGGCCATGGCTGCAGGACCCGCGCCTGGCCGAGCAAGCAGAACGGAAATCGGTCAATGTGTTGGACCCGGCTAGACCAGCCGACAACACACCGATCTGGTGGCAGCACACATCGAATACCCATGCCCCCGACATCGCAGCACAGTATGCGCTGCAGTGCCTGCTGGCCCACCATTGGTACGGCTCGGGTGGCACCGGCGGTACCCGCACGGTCGGCGCGGTGAGCGATCACCACATGTCGGCGGGCCCACTGCGCGGAACCGTGAGCTTCTACCCATTGGGACGCAGCCTGTTCGAGACGTTAGTCGCCGGAATTCCCTCGCCGGGCACCGCTCATGGAGCCGGTGATGACTTGGCCCCATGGGAGGTACGCGACCGACACGATCCACTCGCGCAGCCGCCAGAGGCGACCTGGCCGGGCGGACTCCTCACCGGCCAATCCCGCCATGCCGTTCTGATGGTGCCCACCAACGACGAGGCATCGGTGCGGGGCTGCTACCTGACCTGGTCCTACAAGAACCGGCACCTTCCGATCGCTGACCCCTACACCATCCAGGACCGCACCAACGATGCGTGGCGGGCGCGCCCAGCGCGCGCTGCGCGCGCGGTCTGGCGTGATCTGGATGCCTTGCTGGCCGACCGAGACGGCCAGCGCCGACCGGCGGTGCTGGCTGCGACATCGACCCTGCCCATCGACTGGCAATCGGCGCTGCGGGTCCGCGTCCACGGCTGGGACCAGGATCGACAGTCCACAGATCGGTTGGTGTTCACCGCGACCACTCCGGAGTTGCTGAGATGGTCCTACGAGAACGACCCGGATGCCGCCGACGGTGCAGCCGAACTTCACGTGGCGGCAGAAGATGTCCACGATGTGCTGTGCACTGCGTTGCGGCGGGCGTACAAGAATCTGGGGACAGGTAGTTCCTCGGCGCGCAAAACGGACGACATCCCGTGGATCGCTCCTGCGCAAACATGCTATTGGCCCGAGGCGGAGGCTCTGTTCTGGAAGCTGCTCGAGCAGCGCCGATTCGAACGGACCTACCGGGCGTTTCTGGGACCAGCGTTGCAGGCCGTTGATGCCGCCACCGGGCACCTCGGCCACCATCCCTCAGTCGCCCGCGAAACCGCCGGTGTTGTCACGTACCTGCGTCGATACGTCGCCAAGAAGAACCCTCCAGCGAAGGAAGACCAGTGACGGCACCCCCAGGAAACATCAAGTTCGTCGAATACATCACCGATCTCACCGACGACCTCGGTGTCCGTGCGGCGTTGCGATCAGGGCTCGGCCGCCCGGTCGAGCGAGCCGACCGGATGCATGCCTATCTGTCTCCGTGGACCACTAGCAGCAAACCCCACGAAGAAGCTGTCCGCTACACCGTGGCATCACTGATCGCGCACCGACCCGTCGGAGCGATTCCGGGCAAGGCGCCAGGAAATATCGGCGCCAGCATCGCCCGCTACACGGCGGTCGCCGCCAATACCCGGGAATCTTCGGTTCACCTGCTGAGCCGCCAGCCCGCGGGGGCGCTGTGTCGAATGCTCACCCGCATCGTGGTTCCGATGCGAAGCGACGATGTCGCGATCGATTTCGCCACCTTGCTGCAGGACGCGACCCGATGGCCTCGATACCGCAACGACACCGCCCGGCGGTGGCTGCAGGCCTTCTACCGCGCACAGAACCTCGACCAGGACGCGGAAACATCAATAGCTGCCGAATGATCGGCCACCAGGTATCCGTGTCGCACTAGCTCGTCACCACACCTTCGAGAAAGGGAACCGGTGTTCCTCGATATTCACGCGTTGCATACATTGCCCTACTCCAACGTCAACAGGGACGGACTCGGAAGTCCCAAGAGCTGCATCTACGGCGGAACTCAACGGATCCGGGTTTCCAGCCAGAGCTGGAAACGCGCAGCACGGCTGGAACTGGAACGCCGCATCGACTCACCGACGGTGCGCACACGCCAGATCGCAGTCGAAGTACGGACAATGCTCGTCGAACAGGGCTGGTCACCCGACGATGCACGCCGCGCCGGGCGCGCGGTTGTCGAAGCGTACGGGTTGACCGCCGAGGACGATACCGACATCACCAAAGTCCTGCTGTGGTTGCCCTCCACGGTCACCCGCGATCTGGCGGATCTGGCCAACGAACACCGCGATCTGATCACTGCCCTTCCACTGCCTGAGCTCGACGCCGGCGGCAAACCGAAACGGCTCTCGAAGGCGGAAAGAGAAGCCAAGGTCACCGCGACCAAAGCTGCAGTGTCGTCGCTCGCCCGACCGGTGACTCAGATCCTCAATCAGCGTAGTTCGACGATTGCGCTGCTCGGACGAATGCTCGCGGACACCCCTGATCACACCGTCGACGGAGCAACCCAGGTGGCGCATGCCTTCACCGTGCACGAGGCAGCCCCGGACTTCGACTACTTCACCGCTGTCGACGATCTCGCGCCCAACTCCGGGGCTGGCCATCTCGCGACCGCCGAATTCGCCTCCGGGACGTTCTACCGATACTGCACGGTAAACATCGCCCAGTTCGTCGACCAACTCGGTGACTTCGGCACCGCACTCGACGTCATCGAGGCATGGACCAGAACATTTCTGACGGTCGTGCCATCGGGCAAGGCGAACTCCACCGCCGCGCACACGACGCCGGACCTGGTGTATCTCGCGGTGCGCACAGCACCGATGTCGCTGGCCGGCGGATTCGAAAAACCCATCTACACCAATGGTGACGGCTACCTCGACCGCGCCGTCTCCACACTCGACAACTACACCCAACGCCTGCACCGCTTCCTGGGAGACCAGGGATCGTGGTCCGGGCATTCCGGCACAACAGATATCGACACCAACGGGCTCGGCACCCACTACGCCTCGCTCGCAGACCTGACCGCCCACGCCTCGGAGGCCGTCTGCGGCGCGATGTCGGCCAAGGCCACGGTATGAGCGGACTCGTGCTGCGATTGTCAGGGCCTATGCAGTCGTGGGGCACTCGCTCTCACTGGAACATTCGCGAAACGTTGCCCCACCCGAGCCGTTCCGGTCTGATCGGTCTCCTGGGCGCGGCGCTGGGTCACGACCGATGTAAGCCACTGCACCGCTTCAGCACCCTCGAGTTCACCATCAGGGTCGACCGGCGAGGGCAGTCGATAGCTGACTTCCATACTGTCGGTGGTGGTCGACCCCGCGAGCAGACACCACCAACGGCAGGCGGCGGACGCCGAGCTGAAGGCAAGTCGACGATCATCTCCGAGCGGTACTACCTGTCCGACGCGGCCTTCACCGTTGCAGTCAGCAGCGTCGACGAGGAGTTGGTCACCGATCTCGAGGCAGCTCTCCACGCCCCTACGTTCGGAGTCCATCTCGGCCGCCGATCCTGCCCACCCGCTGGCCCGCTGTTGATCATCCGCGACAGCGACCCGGCCACCGCACTGTTCGACAGAGTGCCGCTGGCAAGAGAAAGGCCGCGCGACGCCCCTTCTGTATCAGTCGAATTCATCACCGAACACCCACCCGAAGACGCAGCGCCGGTGCGCAGATACACCCACCCCGCACAGCCGCTGAGCTTCGCGGGTCCGCGCGCCTACGAGCCCCACACCACGTGGCACACGACCCACGAACTGCCCGCGGCGCTGTGCGTCGGCCTCGGAACCAGCTATCTCGACGCGCTCATCGACTTCCGCGAATCCCCGCCCGCACCGAGGGACACCCAGCGACGGGAACATGATCAACGCGACAGAGGCATCGTCGCGATCGAAGCGACCAAGGCCGTCACCACCAAACCTCACGACCCGTTCGCCGCGCTGGGAGGCGCCTAATGTACCTGTCGCGAATTCCGCTCAACCCAGCGCGCAAAAGCACTCGCTTGTTCCTTAGCTCACCTCAGGTCACCCACGCCGCGGTAATGACGTCCTTCCCGCCCTCGGAGACGATCGACGCAGTGGCCCCGACCGGTGATGGTCGAGTGCTGTGGCGAATTGACCTTTCCGAGAACACGATTCACCTCTACGTGGTCTCCCCGACGCGACCGGACTTCACCCATGTGGTCGAGCAGGCGGGTTGGCCGACCACCAGCACCTGGGCCACCCGCGACTATCGAGACCTGCTCGACGGCCTCGCCACGGGACAACAATGGCACTTCCGGCTCACCGCCAATCCCGTGCGCCGCGCCATGGACCGGCAGCGCAACGACCCGACCGAACGCGGCCGAACCACCGGTCTCGACTCGGAAGGCCAACTGCAATGGCTGCAGCGTAAGTCCGCTGATCACGGGTTCGAGCTCGGGCAATGCGTCAGCGGAGACAGCAAGGAACCCGACGTCGTCATCACTGACCGTAGATCGGTGACGTTCCAACGGCATTCGCAGAGGGTGTCGTTGTCGACCGCCACGTTCGAAGGCACCCTGCAGGTCACGGACCCGCAAGCACTGCGTGGAGCACTTGTCGGTGGGATCGGCCGCGCGAAAGGGTACGGCTGCGGACTGCTCACGCTGGCGCCGGCGTGAAAGACATCCCCGGTACGCGGCCGCCACGGATCGGGGAACTCGTCCGTGCGCGGGATCGACTGTCGTTCATCTACATCGAACGCGCCACCGTGCACCGCGACGCCAACGCGATCACCTCCACCGACGAACGCGGAGTCGTCCACATCCCCGCCGCCGCCATCGGTGCTCTTCTGCTGTGTCCGGGCACCCGTGTCACCCACCAGGCGATGATGCTGCTCGCCGAAAGCGGATCCACCGTCGTCTGGGTAGGGGAGCGGGGTGTGCGCTACTATGCCCACGGCCGGTCACTGGCCCGCAGCTCACGCCTGCTCGAAGCCCAAGCAGCAGCGGTGTCGAACCAGACCAGCCGCCTGCGGATCGCCCGGCAGATGTATGAGATGCGGTTCCCGGGCGAAGACGTCGCCGGCCTGACCATGCAGCAACTGCGTGGGCGCGAAGGCGCCCGCGTACGCCGCATCTACCGCGAGCACGCTCAACGCACCGGCATCGAATGGCAACGCCGCGACTACAACCCGAACGATTCGGCGCCTCCGACCTGGTCAACCAAGCCCTTTCGGTCGCGACGACGTGCTTGTACGGGGTGGCTCATGCGGTGATCGTCGCCCTCGGCTGCGCACCAGGACTCGGGTTCGTCCACACCGGACACGAGCGGTCCTTCGTGTTCGACCTGGCCGATCTGTACAAGGCCGAGTACGCGATTCCGGCGGCGTTCGATGCTGCAGCACTGATCGCGGCCGAAGGCGGCGACGATATCGGGGGAGTCACCCGTCGGGCTGTCCGCGACGCGGTTCATGCAGGAAACCTGTTGGCACGCTGCTGTTCTGACATCTACGAGCTGCTGGTGCCCGACCGTGAAGGCGACGCCGAGGAGTGGGACAGCGACGTCGTGGAACTGTGGGACCGCAAAGGCAACCTCGCAGCGGGGATCTCCTATGCCGACGAGGACCCGCCGTGGTAGTTCTGGTCCTCACCGCCTGTCCTGCTGGGCTTCGCGGGCACCTGACTCGTTGGTTCCTGGAGGTCAGCCCGGGTGTGTTCGTCGGTGTGGTCAGCGCGCGGGTGCGGGATCTTGCTTGGCAGCGTGTGATCGAGCTCTGCAAGGACGGCCGCGCGATCATGATCCACACCACCCGCGGCGAACAACGCATGGCGTTCAAGACCCACCGCCACGATTGGGAACCGATCGACATCGACGGCATCCATCTAATGCTCCGTCCCCACACCAGTGACGGCAGCGGTGGTAGCGCACGGCCAGGTTGGATCAAGGCGAGCCGATATCGCCGTGCCCATCAGTCGAAGCGTCAGCGGCCAGACAGCGACAACTGACCGTAGGTTGGGTGTTGTCGTCCCACAGAGCGAAAGGTCACGGTGAGCCGTTCGCGGTGTCGTGATCGGGTAGGTGTGGCGTCCCTTGCGAGCATGTGGGGGTCTAGGTGTGGGAGGACGATCGAAAGTGAATGAAAATCGGTTGATTGCTTCGTGAAGGCGCAGGTCAATTAGTGTGCTCCCCGCGCGAGCGGGGATGAGCCCCTCCATCACCCCGCCGTCCTTCGGCGGAACTGGTGCTCCCCGCGCGAGCGGGGATGAGCCCCTGGTGCCGGTGGCCATGGCCACAGTGTTCGCCGTGCTCCCCGCGCGAGCGGGGATGAGCCCGCCGCTGGAGGATGCCGGCGGTGATGCACAGGGTGCTCCCCGCGCGAGCGGGGATGAGCCCAAGGGCCAGACCGCCGCCTACGTCAAGACGACGTGCTCCCCGCGCGAGCGGGGATGAGCCCTCGTGTGGGTCGTGGCGCACCAGCAGCGTGCGGTGCTCCCCGCGCGAGCGGGGATGAGCCCGGCATCGGCCTCCGCCTGGCCCAGCGCATGGAGTGCTCCCCGCGCGAGCGGGGATGAGCCCTTCATCAGGATGACGGCGACGGCCAGCCAGGCGTGCTCCCCGCGCGAGCGGGGATGAGCCCCGAAGCGCCTCCCGCTGTTGCTCGAGGTCCTCGTGCTCCCCGCGCGAGCGGGGATGAGCCCGGTGGAACACCCGAGCAGACCAACCACACCTAGTGCTCCCCGCGCGAGCGGGGATGAGCCCCGACCGACTCACGCAGACCTCCGAGCTTCTCGGTGCTCCCCGCGCGAGCGGGGATGAGCCCCAGCAGACGGCCCCGGTACCCGAGACGGGGTACGTGCTCCCCGCGCGAGCGGGGATGAGCCCACGACCACGGCGCGAACGTTCTTCCGCCGTCTGTGCTCCCCGCGCGAGCGGGGATGAGCCCTAGCTCGTAACTACAGAAGGCGTAGACGCGTAGTGCTCCCCGCGCGAGCGGGGATGAGCCCTTGAACCACGCAGCCAGGTCGGTCTTAGCCTTGTGCACACCGCGCGAGCGGGGGATTAGTCCGACAGCATGGTGAAACGCCCGAAGTCTCTCGAAGGTCGGGGTACGGGCTTGGCGTTGGCTGTGTGATCGGTCGAGGTCGACTGGTCCAACCGCACAGGGTCGGGTCCGCGCTGGCCGAGGACCTCTGGGTTGGTGAACTGAGATGTCAGGCGCGATCAGCGCGCCTTGATCACCGAAGGAACCCACGACGTGAACCATGGATCGAGAAGGTCAGGGGTTCGATTCCCCGTAGCTCCACAATATGCGCAGGTCAGGCCGGGTTCCGAGAACTCATCGGAACCCGGCCTGACTCTTTCCCCCTACTAAGTCACCACTAATTGGCGTGACGTCTACCCACTCGTGGAATCGGCCTGGTTGACACCCCACATGGCCGGATGACCTGGAGCGCGATGCACGCCGCCTCGACGAGATGTCGCTTCCGCCTGAAGACTGACCCTCTGATTCCGGGTGAATGCTGACCCACCCCGTGAACGATCATGAGGTGCTGAACGTGGAGGACTGGGCGGAGATCCGCCGGTTGCATCGCGCTGAAGGTATGGCCATTCGCGCGATCGCTCGTCGGATGAAGATCTCGAAGAACACGCTGAAGAAGGCGCTGGGCTCCCACGAGCCACCGCAGTACCAGCGCAAACCACGAGGATCGGCGGTCGATGAGTTCGAGCCGCTGATCCGGGCGGTCCTGGCGGAGTTCCCGGACATGCCCACCACGGTGATCATGGAACGCGTCGGCTGGCAGCGCGGCAAGACCGTGTTCTTCGAGCGGGTCGGGCAACTACGACCACTGTTCAAGCCGGTCGACCCGGCATCGCGGACCGAGTATCAGCCCGGCGAGCTCGCCCAGTGCGACCTCTGGTTCCCGCCGGTCGATGTCCCGCTGGGCTTCGGGCATGCCGGCCATCCGCCGGTGTTGGTGATGGTCAGCGGCTATTCGCGGATCATGACCGCGACAATGATCCCGACCAGACAGAGCCCGGACCTGCTGGCTGGGCACTGGAAACTGATCTCGGGTTGGGGTCGCGTCCCGCGAGTGCTGGTCTGGGACAACGAATCCGCAGTCGGGCAATGGCGCGGTGGCAAACCCCAGCTGACCGAGACAATGAACGCGTTCCGGGGAACGTTGGGCATCAGGGTGATTCAGTGTCGGCCTCGCGACCCTGAATCGAAGGGCCTGGTCGAGCGGGCGAACGGATATATGGAGACCTCGTTCCTGCCCGGCCGCGCGTTCACCGGGCCAGCTGACTTCAACGCTCAGCTCGGTGAATGGCTGGCCAAGGCAAACCATCGTCACCATCGCCGGCTGGAGTGTCGTCCGATCGACCGCTGGGAGGCCGACCGGCAGGCGATGCTCGAGTTGCCGCCGGTGGATCCGGTGGTCGGCTGGCGGCTCACCACACGGCTGCCGCGCGACCATTACGTCCGGTTGGATTCCAACGACTACTCGGTTCATCCGGCCGCGATCGGCCGGCGAGTGGAGGTCCGCGCCGATCTTGCCGAGGTGGTGATCACCCATGCAGGGGCCGAACTTGCTCGGCATCAAAGGTGTTGGGCAGCTCATCAAACCATCACCGATCCGGAGCACGCGGCCGCGGCCGCTGATCTTCGCAGGTCCCGGCGCCTGGTCGCGGTTCCCGCGATCGACACCGATGTCGAGCACCGAAGTCTTTCCGACTACGACCGCATGTTCGACCTCGACGAGGCGAGCGGCAGCGAGGAGATCGCCTGATGGCCACCAAGACCGCGGCGAAGGCAACGCGAAACGTCTCTTCTGAAATCGCTTATCTGGCAAGAGCTCTGAAAGCGCCGTCGTTGGCTGACGCGGTCGAGCGGCTGGCCGAGCGGGCCCGGACCGAGGGCTGGAGTCACGAGGAGTTCCTGGCAGCCTGCTTGCAGCGGGAGGTTTCCGCGCGGGAGTCCCACGGCGGCGAGGGCCGCATCCGCGGGGCCCGGTTCCCGTCTCGGAAGTCGCTGGAAGAGTTCGACTTCGACCATCAACGGTCCCTCAAGCGGGACACGATCACCCACTTGGGGACGTTGGATTTCATCACTGCCAAGGAGAATGTCGTGTTCCTGGGTCCGCCCGGGACCGGCAAGACGCATCTGTCGATCGGGCTGGGGATCCGGGCCTGCCAGGCCGGGCATCGTGTCGCGTTCGCGACTGCTGCGGAATGGGTGTCGAGGCTCGCTGTGGCGGCGGCGTAGGAATGTAGGGGAAGGTCTCGTCTCGGAGTGGGCGCGCCTTCGGTTACGGATCTGATACCCGACTCCGATGCGGTGGCCCAGACGTCTCCGCACGATCGGCGACCGGGTGCGGACAACTTGTTTCGTCATGCAGTCGCGGGGTGACGCGGGCCAGATCAGATTGGAGCCGACCGCGTCTTTGCTGCGGGTCGGCCCCACGAGCGCCATCTCGGCGGCCACTTCCAATGGGGCGGAACGGTGCACACGAGGTTGTTCGCGAGATCGGCCGTACACGGGGTCTTCGCTTCGCCCGGCCGATTCCCATGGCGCGCTTTGCTACCTCTACATCCGGAAGGCGTGGGGTGCGGCGGTGTGTCTGGTGTCAGGCTCACACCGACCGAAGGACGTCATGACCACCGCTCTGTTCACCTTGCTCAGTACTTTGTTCACCGTGTACCCCATCGCAGCGGCCGCTGTGGTGTGCGCGATCGTCGCCGTCGTTCTGGCGGTTGTGATCGTGGCCGTCGCAGCGAGCACCGAAAAGCGGCGCCGGGATGCCCGCCGCACGCTTGACAAGATCGATCGGCTGCTGGGCACGGTTCTCAACCGCCGCTGACGCACTGTCCCCGCCGCCGCGCTCCTCGGGCCCGGGACCGGATCATCTCGATCCGGTCCCGGGCCCATTTTCGTAAGATACGCTGGGGCGCAGTCGATGCAGGCGGGGCCGCAACGACGATCCCTGCCGCTTCGAAGGGGAAGTGTCCAGTTCCGTGACCGCACACAATGACCCGGTCGACGAGCGCGCAGCCTGGTTCGACGTTCATAGCCCGGGGTTGTCTCGCAACTCCGTGCTGCAGGCGTGGGTGCTGACCTCTCCTCTATCTCCCGCGTGCCCGAATCGGGTGCAGCAGCGCGAAGTTCACGGATGGTCGACGGCGCTGGGGCAACGCGATTGGGTGAGGGCTGTGTTCAGCGCGACGGTCTGTGCCATAGCCGTCGACGAGTACCTGAGTAACGCCGAACCCTCGACATGGCAGCAGTACGCGGCGCTCGTCGAGGAGTTGGTTTCGCCGCTGGCACACCGCAGTTGCTCCTACCGCCAGGTCTTCGCCAGAATTCGCGTGGCGGGCATCCCGCGTGGCCTGTACAACGAGAAGCACAAGCAGTTCGCCGACCGCCTTCCCCCGGCGGCCCGTCATGCGCTCGTCGGTGCAGGGATCCTGGCCGACCGCACGGTTACGAACCGGTACCTGAGAACCGGCTACCAGCTAGACGACGCTGCTGGCGATGACCCCTGCCCCGAAATCGCCGCACCGTATCGGGCAGTCGTGCACGCTTACATCACCAAGCTGCGATGGCTTGCCGATCTCGCCGCCGACAGTGCCGATGACGACCATGCTTTACGATGGCATGCTCACGCCGACCGGCTCGCCGACCGAGTCGGACAGCCACCCCGGGAAGGTCACGACAAGGATCATCGCGAGACTGCCCGCGCGATCGTAATGGCCGAGGCGACTCGCGACGTTGCACGTCACTGGGGCGATGGAGCTTTGCCACCGACAAGGCACGCTGCCGACGGCTCTCTCCAACCGGTGGAAGATGAACTCGGCCTGAGCAATGGAGCGTTTCTGTTCGACGCTCCACTGGCTTACGAGAAAGCCATCACCACCGTCGCCAACAAGCTCGCCAAAGGGCACCTGGCACTCACCGACAGTCATGTCGTCACCGCGATCTACAAGGCGAGTTTCAAGTACGCCAGCAAGGACCGTCAACGTCGCAGCCGCGACTCGACCACCCCATTGTCTCTGGAATCGCTGCGGGAGTCGGGTATGGAACCAGCCGCGGGCCCGGACGGCCCCCAGTCTTCCCCTGCGATGCAGCGGTGCATCGAGCGCGTGCGCGGCTACCGCTCTCAAGCACCGGATGACGCCACCGATTCCTGGGAGAAGACGACGTTGCTGGCGATCCTGCGCGATGGCGGACCGTCCGCAGGGCTCGCCGAGGAAATCGAAGCTCGGTGGCGCGAAGATATCGATGCGCACGGTGGTGCGGTGGTGCCTTACGCGCTCTCACGCACTCCGGATACCGCAGTGGCCGCAATAATGATGATGCTCAAGATTGCGTGCGGCGAACCCGAGCTGTGGGAGGACCGATGACCGCCTCAGTGGAAGTGATCGCGGGAATTCTGGCGCGCAGCAACGATCGCATAGAGTGGGTCGCTGCCCGCAGCGCCGCTGTCGTACCGGTAGAAATGCACACCCGCGGCGCGGTTGCGGTCGTTGTCGACGCTGCACTCACCCACTGTCCGCTGGCTTGGTCCATTCCGGCTACCGGCCCCGACCAACTGCTGGATGACGCTGTGGGGATGCCCGGCTTCACCTCTTCGGTGCGAGCCGCCGTCGGCGACCACGCACTGGACTGGGACACCCCGGTGCTGGCGGCGGCGTGGGCGCACCTTGCGGAGGTGATCGCGGTACGCCGGTGGCTGCCGCGGCCGATGAACGAAGCGATCCTCGAGCTCGACCAGGCGCTTGCCGCCACTCAGGCAGGCGATTGCGACGCGCTCACCCGCCTGCTGCCGATGGCCGACACCACCCTCGACGACCTCGTCGACTACTGCAGATCCGACAACCGACCCTCTGCGGTGACCGAGCGCGTCGTCGAACTGCTCAAGGCCACGAGCACGCCGGAGCGGCCCTCGCAGTACCTCGCTGCGATTGCGTCGTTGACCATCGGCAACGCAGTCGCCGACGAGACGCTGATTCATGCGCTGGCTCAGTGGGGCGGCTACGACGCCGATCATCAACGCTCGAACATCGCACTGCACGCAGGCGAGACCCAGACGACGTCAACGGCCAGCGATGCCGACCTGCTCGGTTACGCCGCCATCGACCCGATCCTGGTTCCTGCCCGCGTGTTCGAATGGCGCGGAGCCGACGTGCCCGAGTTACGCCTCGCTCGCACCAGCGACCCGGACCGGGTCACCCTCACAGCTCGGCTGGCCGCCCATTGTGACCCCTTCAGCGAGGAAGCCGAGAACTTGCTGGCTTTCGCCACCGATGCGCACTCGGGCCACCTGATCAGTGTCTCCCCGATGACGGTGATGAACGACCTCAGCGCACTCACCGCTGCCATGTCGTGTCAAGGACACCCCCCAGCCAACCTGCGGTTCGGCGTCACCAGCGCCGATACCCTCGTGGACACCACTCGAACCGACCTGACTGGGCGGACCCTGGTCAGAGCGGATCGCCTGATGCTGCAAGCATGGGCAGCGGTTCGCCACGCCGCGACAATCCTGCAATTGGCGGCACCCGACCCTGTTGCTTTGGCGACCGCCGAATATGCCGCCACGGCACTTCGTCAACAAGCCCGTTCTGATGCCAGCGCCGCCAACTACGCATTGCGAGTGCTGGCCCGCGACATGGATCACGCAGACCCGCGTTTGGTACATCTCGATGCACGCAGCGACGCGATCCGTGAGTTCGTCAACCGCAAACTCACCGCACCGGTCTCCAGTGTGGACGCACTGACTCTCGCAGAGCTGCTACCGCCGCAATCGGCGGACACGGCGCTGTAGAAGCCGAGACAGCATGAGCACACCGTGCACCGTCGATCTGCTGCTCCGCTATGTCGACGCTGGTGAGACCTATGTTGCGTGGCGGTGGCTCGATACTCCGACCATTCCCTACGCCGACGTGGTCAGCCCCGAGCACTCGGCCGCGGTCATGGCCCGGCTCGACCGCAGTTTGCCCACCGCAGTCGACGGCGAAACCGAGGAGCAAACACTGCACCGCACCCTCGTGGCCGGTGAGCTCGTCAACCTCGACCAGGAGCAGCGACTGTGCCGACAACTGGCGCAGACAGTGCTGCCCGTCGGATTACGAAGTCAACTGCGCCGACGAATCCGGGATGGCGAGAATATCCGGATCCGGGTCACCCCCAGCCCGCGGCTGTCAAGGGTGCCGTGGGAATTGCTCGCCGAGGACGAGTACCGCCTCATCGAACACGCGATCATCCAGTACGACCCACCCTCGACCTTGTACGCCCACCGGGGTCGTAACCCGCTCGACTGGCCCGATGTCTCCGAGCTGCCCGCGTTGCACATCGTCGACCCGCAGCTGCCGGCCTCCACAGCCGGCCTCCACCAGCTGCTGACAGTGGCCGGAACCGCAGCATTCGAGAAACATCTCGGGGCCTACCCTGACGACAAGATCATCGGTGTCGATGAGTTCAGCGGCCCGTGTGTGCGCCCGACGATCGACCGTCGGCAGCTGGCCGAACTGCTCGACACCACGCGACTGGCGAGATTGTTCTATTTCGGCCACGTCACCGCCAATCCCGGCAACCCGGGGTCGGCGGCCATCCATCTCAGCGACACCATGTCCACCAGTTGGGGATGGGCCGCACCGATGGGCGATGGCGATCGAATCGAACCCGACAGCCAACATCGGCCCTTCTCCGCACGAGATATGCTGCTGGGCACCGCGGGTGCCCCCGAACACGGCTTGGCGCAATGGCGGCACCAACAGGGCCGCGCCGGATACGAGATCTGGAAGATGCCCAACCGGGTCGCCGTCATCGCCTGCGAGGGCGGGGCAGACTACCGAGCCATCGAACCCTTCGGGCTAGTCATGGCGATGCTCAATGCCGGTGCCGAAACCGTCACCACCACACGATGGGCGCTCCCGACCGATCACGCCTTCCATCGTGCCCACCCCGGCCTGAACCGCACCACAGTGCTGCCCACCACCGATCTGGCACTTGCAGTGGACCTCGCCCACAACGATCCTGACCCGATCACGCGTATGCGCGCATGGCAACTGCAATGCTTGACCCGATGGAAAGCCAGCGGAGATATTGCGGTAGCCCCGGTGGTGTGGGCATCGCTGATGACCACCCACGCACCCAACCGCACGTCACCTGCGGCTGCGCCACCTGAGACCCTGATCTGATCGCACACCGAAAGCACAGCAATCATGGGATCGACTGACTGGGAATCCACCGCCTCGGCACTAATCGCCACCGCGATCGACCATTACGGGCACGGTCGATTCGCTGATGGAGACAGCGTGTTCGACCAGGCGCGATCATTGACCGCAAACCAGGAGGACCATTTCAGGCTTGCCGAACTCGACCTGCGTCGCGCCACCGCATTGTACGAGGCCGGGCGCTACGACGGCAGTGAGGAATTCGCGAGCGCCGCCGAGGCCACCTATGAGCAACACAGTGCTCATACCGAGGCTGCCGGTTGTGCCCTGCTGGCGGGGACCGCAGCGCTTGCCCGCGACCACGGTGCCAACGCTCAGGCCCACTGCCTACGAGCCCGCGAGATATTCCATTCACTCGAGATGGCCGACCGGGTCGCCGACACCGATGCCGTGCTGGGATCGGCCTATCTGCGCGAGCACCAGTTCACAGCCGCCGAGGACACTCTGCAACGCGCCGCGCAGCACTACGCCGCAGCGGGGTTGGACGACAAAGCGCAGCGCTTACGCCGAGCCGCCAGCGATGCGCGCGGACAACGTCTGCACACCGATGCGGTGGGCTACCTCACCGCAAGTGATCTCGAGCAGGCGATGACCGCCTTCGAACAAGCTCGCGTGAGCTTCGCCGACGCCGACAACTGCCGTGGTGTCGCTCAATGCCACGACAACATCGGCCGGATCCACCTTCGCGAGGGCCGTATTGTCAAGGCCGAGGAGCACCTGCGCCACGCTATCGAAGGCTATCGCAGCCCTGCCCAGGGCCCTGTGCATTCGCCGTTGCTTGTGCTGGCGTTGCTGCTACACAGAACCGATCGTTCCCCCGAAGCCGTCGGCCTAGCCGTCGAATCGCGCGTCACTGCCCGACAAAACGGTGACCTCGCTGCTGCCGGGTCGGCGAGCATCCTTGCCGCCGCCATACTCAGCCTCAGCGACCTCGACGCCGCATTGGTCGAATACCAAATCGCGCGAACATTGTTGATCGAAGCCGACCTGCCCGACAAAGTCGCCCAAGTCGACAACAACATCGGAGCAATCGAGCACAAGCGCGGCATGCTCCGCGCGGCAGCGGACGCCTTTCGCAGCGCTGCCCAAGGCTACGAACGCCTCGGCCAAGACCAACCCATGCGCTCCGCACGTAGCAGCCACGCCGCGACGATCGTCGCGATCGGTGATCGCGAACGCACAGCAGGAAACCACGACGCTGCACTGCACTGCTACGCCGAAGCTTGCCAGCTCTACGACGACCTCGCCGACCACCGCTGGGCCGCCGGTTGCCACGCCCGCGTCGGCGACATCCACCTCACTCGCGGAGACCATGATGCCGCAGTCGAGGCGTACACCACCGCGCGCTCGCGCTACGACAACGCCGACGCGGCAGCCATCGAAATCGCCATCTGCGAGGACAATCTTGCTCGCGCCCACGCCGCAGCCCGACGACTCGAGGATGCGGTGGCTGCGTGGGACCGTGCACGATCCGGCTACCTCGAGGCCGACCGGGTCGATGCGAGCACTGAGTGCCAACGACGCAGCGCTGCAACGGTGCGCGCCTGGGCTATACAGCTGCGAGACGCCGGGCAGCACCCTGAGGCAGCCCCACAATTTCACGACGCGGCACAGCGCTACCGCAGCATCGGCCTCGACTCCGACGCGGCCACCTGTCTGCAACAACAGGCCTATCTGACCCGCGCCCTCGGCGACCATGACACCGCCACCCACGCCTACACCGGCGCTGCCGATCTTTACGAGCACAACCATCACCATCGAGAGGCGGGCAGATGCCTGTTGGCTCTCGGTGACATGCACATCTCGACCTCACGTTTCGCCGACGCAGCCGCCGCGCTGCAACGCGCCGCCGATCTGCATCGCATCGCCGGCGAGACCGTCGGCACCGAAGCCTGCGAGCTCGGCTGCGCAGCCGCCCACCAAGCGGCTGGGCGCCAATTCCTGGATGCCGACCGGCCTCTGGACGCGGTGCCGGACCTCACCCACGCCGCGCGATTGTTCCGTCAGCACAAACAGCACCAGCCCGCCGCTGATTGCTTGACCGCGCTCGCCGACGCCCATGCCGGGTGCGGTGACCCGGTAGCAGCGCTGTCGAACCGTCTCGAAGCCCGCACCATCCTGCGCGGGCTCGGTGCCCTCGGCAAGGTCACAGCCTGCGAATTCAATATCGGATCCGATCATCGCGCCCGCGGTGACATCACAGCAGCAATCGAGAGCTACTCCACCGCACGGCACCTGGCCATGCACCTGTCCCACACAGTGGTGATCGAGCAAGCCGGGAAGCAATTGACGGACTTGAGGCAGCATCCTGCCGCGGTCGACCAGGCCAGGCAGGACACCGAGCTCGACAAAGGGCACGAGCGCTACCGCCTGGGAATCGATCATCTGCAGAAGGACGAATGGGAACCGGCACTCGGTGCGTTCCGTGACGCACGGGCCCACTACGAGGGCCACGATTTGCTGGTTGCACAATGCGATCGCGCACTCGGCGACACAGCGCGCGAAACCTGCGATTACGCGAAGGCCTTAGATTACTTCGAACGCGCTGCCGAAGGCTATCGAGCCACCGGATTCTTTTCCCTACTCGCCTTGTGCACTCGGTCGATGGCCGAGGTACACAATCTCCTCGCCGACGTCACCACAGCAATAGACAGCTACGACACCGCGATCGCTCACTATGAGCACTCTGGTGATCTGTTCGGTCTCGCTGAATGTTTGGCCAGCGCCGGGGATGCGAACCGCATCGCCGAACGATACGACATCGCCGCGCAGTATCTCGACCGAGCCAAGGAGATGTTCACAGCGCGCCGTCGCGCCGACCGCGTCGCAGTCTCCACTCTGAACCGTTCAATGGTGCACGTCGCCGTCGGCGAGATCGACCAGGCCGAAGCCGGGTTAAACGAGGCACTGCCTTTCTTCGAGCGAGTCGACGATCGGCTGGGAATTGCTCAGTGTCACAACGGATTTGCTCGAGTTCAACTCAAACGAGGGCTCAATGCCGAGGCGGTGGCATGTCTAGAGCGTGCCATCGCTCAGCTACGCGGTACGCGACATCAGTTCGTGCTGGCCCAAAATCTGTGGCTGTCGGCGGTGACTCGGATGGAGCAGCCCGACAACCATGACGCCGCGCTTCATGCGGTCACCGAAGCCTCAGCGATCTATGTCGAGCTCGGTCTCGACCGCTGGCGCGCAACCAGCAGCCGGACCCATGCCGGGATCTTGCTCCGCGCAGGGCGTTTGGATGCGGCCGAAGCCTACTACCTCGATGCTCGCACCTCATTCCAGCGCCTCGGCCGGGACACCGACGTCGCCGACTGCGAGTTCGACCTGGCCGACATGTACTTCGGCGCCGGCCGCTTCCACGAGACCCTGACAGTGCTCGCCCACGCGATAGAGATCTACGACGAACACGAACAACACCAAAAAGCTGCACGCAGCCGTCGCCTCGCTGGCCAAGCCCACCGCACGCTCGGACAATTCCCTGCCGCTACAGCGGCATTCGAGTCCGCGCGCGCACAGTTTCAAGCGTTGGATCTGCCGGAAGACCTGGCCCAGTGCAACTACCTGCTCGGCAGCGTCTACCTGTGGTCGGACGATCGCCCCGAAGACGGTGAAGCGCCACTGACCGCCGCACTCGAGGCGGCGAGCACCCTGGGCATGGATGGACTCCGGATCACCTGTGAACAAGGGTTAGGAGCCCTCTACCGCCGCATGGGCCGTTACACCCAAGCCCGCGATCTCCTCACCCGCGCCCTCTCCGCCGCCCGCAGCCATGATCTGGCCGAGATGATCGCCAACTGCCTGGCGAGCATGGGGCTGCTCGAGGAAACCCTTGAGCGCTACGACCAGGCCGAGCAGTACCTGCTTCAAGCCCGGGAGGTGAACATCGAACGCAATGATGCGCTGGGCACCGCACAAAACCAGCGAAATCTCGGCGCGGTCTACCAGAAGACCGGCCGTGTGAGCGAAGCGCGAGAGGCTGTCGCCGCAGCTTGGCAGATCTACAAGCAACACGAGATCGGCCGATCTGTTGCCGATTGCGAACACACCCTCGGCGACCTCGCCTCCAGGGTGGAGCAGCTAGATGAAGCCGAACAGTGGCAGACCTCGGCGCGCGCGGAGTTCGCCCGCCTGGGAATCCTCACCGGAGTGGCCGAATGCGATGTCAGCCTGGGCAACATCCATTCAGCGCGCCAACACCACACCCTCGCCATAGACGCCCACCGCAGTGCCCTGGATGCCTTCGAACGCCTCGGCGACGAGCTCGGCGTGGCCGCCTGCGCCCACAACCTCGGCACCTTGTATTCGCAGCTACTCAAGTTCGCCGAGGCTACCGACTACTTCCGGCGTGCCCGCGCGGTCTACCTCGAGCACGGACTGCAGAACTCGATCGCCTCCGTTGACCTTGCCCTCGCTTCGATCGAGTTCCGGCGATGCCAGCTCGAAGGACTGGTCGACTACCAGCGGTACATCAAACTAGCTGCGGTACTGGAGGATTCACTGCCAGCGCTGATCTTCCTCGACGCACAACGCTTTCAGTTCCCCAAGGCAGCCACCCGTCACGCCTGGACGCGCACCGTACGCAGCTATCTCGTCGACGCATTCGCCTGCGCAGCCCAACTGGGAACCGCCACCATCCTCGCCGACCTCGTAGAAACGGTTCTGAACTCTGGCGTGCACTCCGTCACCGCACATCCGAACACACAGTCAACCGACCCTCACGGTCTCGACGACGGGAATCAGATCGCGGCCAGCGAGGACGTCGACGACATTGTTAAGGAAGGCGCCGGCATGTTCTTCACCGCCGACCACCTACCGATGAGCCCACCGCCGATGCTGCTGATGCCCGATGGCCGCCTGGCCCTCGAGCGCTACTACCGTCAGGCGGATCTGCGCTACCGCCCTGTCGCGCGCCCCTCACCAGTCCGCACTTGGTGAGCCGCCGGGGCGATCAACCCATTTGCTGCACACCACACCAGCGCCGATTGCCTTCATACGCTGCAGGTCTCGAGCGCTGCCAACTCCGCGGACATCAGTCGTGGTTCACGGCACGACCGGCAGGGAAGATGGCGCTCTGCTGCCGCTGTCGTGGGGCTGGTCACGGTGGCGGCCGTATCGGGATTTGTTGTGCCAGTGAATCGCGCGACGTCGTATGTCGATGAACTCTGGCGACGGTCCGGCGCGGCGATCTTGATTTGGGACGGCGAAACATGACGGCACCGCGACCATGGAGCTGCGGAGTACATGCCTGGCCGGCCGGACCCACCGCCTGCAGGCGACGAAGCTGTTGCAGCGCTGAGGAACGAAGCTGACTTGGCGTTGTAACGATCTGCAGCGCATCCTGATTCGCGGCGAGGTCGCCAGACACACGCTTAGAGCTACTCCTCGGCCGCCGCTGCGGACAAAAGTCTCGGTGTAGTGGATTGAGCAGCCTCTCCTTGCTCTGATGGTTCCTCGCCGACCCGCGCTGTTTCTCGCGGAGTTGCTCGGTGGGCCAGGTCGGCGGCGGCCGGCGACAGCGATTCGCGGAGTGCCGCCATAAGTCTGACGGGATTTTCCGGACAGACCTGCAGTCTTTCTCGACTGGGCCCGGCGCAGTGGCGTGCTCCGCGTCAACGCCACCGCCTATCAGTTCCGGCACCAGACCGATCAGCAGCGGATACTTCTGCCCCACCCCGACCCGGACGCTCGTCACAGCCTCCGGGAGTCGACGCCGACTGGCGACTAGGTGTGCTGGAACGATCTCAGGCCAACTTGTGTCGCACTGGGCTATGCCCTCGCCACTACGTTGATCGCAGGCTGGCGGCGTTGACAATCGGATTCGAACGGTCACGGGTGAGTTGGGATGTGCCAGGAGTGTTGGTCGGCAAGGGTCGTTGAGAGATTTGGCCGTCGACGGTGGCCTCCATGATGCGTGGTCAGGCTGGTGGAAGCCCTTGGGCCACGAGTTGATCGTGAATGAGGCTGGTCAATACCTCTGCGAGCGGGTCCAGCGGCGTGACCGGGATCGGCAGCCTATCCTGGAGACGGACGTCGACCAGGGCCAGGGCGAGCAGGATGAAGTCCGCGGAATGGGCTGTCTGCCACGTGCGCAGGACGATGGACTCGGCCATTGGCGAGGCCGCGGCGGTCCGATCTCGCCAGCGGTGCGGATCAGGGCTTGCAGCTCCCTGATGTGGCCTGCTCGCGGACCTGGCGGCGCGGTGTCGTTCGGCGATTGATTCCGGCGGGATCAGTGAGTACAGGTCCTCGCACAGCACTTGTCTGCGGGCGTCGGCGTGTGCGGCGTTCGCGAAGGAAGCGATGGTATCGGCCGTCGGGATCCGATCGTAGGCTTTGATCCATCCCGCGATCAGTTCGTCGAGAAGATGGGAATCGCGCTGGCTGATGCGGGCAGTGAGTTGCCTGGCTTCCTCATCGATACCCAGCGTGCGTTCGATCGTGCTCAGACATGGATCGACGATCCACTCGCCGCGGATCCGGGCGACCTCCTGCCACACCAGTAAGTCGATCTCACCGCTGCGAGGCCGCCCTTCAGGCTCGCGGCTAAACGCGCTCATGGCGCGCCGATAGATCGGTGTGGCAACACCCACTGAGGCCGTGGCGGTGAGCATCGATGCGATTCATCGTCCCTCCATGTCCTGAACAGCATTACCAGGACGGCGCCACACCACCATAGTATTTGCGGTCTAGTTGCTGAAGTTAGACGGCAATTGTGACCTGACGTCGAGCGTGGGGTCGTTACAACGGAGCGGTAGGCACCGTCACAGGGGGCGGGGCAGTGTTTCGATCACAGCCTTGGCCCGCGCAAGCCATCTTGGTCGGCTCACTGTCGGCGCGCCGCGGCGGCAATTTGGCGAGCCTCGGTGCCGTTGACGGCATCGCGCGGTGTGATTGCCGATGCCTCACGGAATCTCGCGGTGAAGTGCGACGGAGAGGTGTAGCCGATCCGATCGGCGATGCCTGCGGCCGGCTCCTCGGTCAACCAGCTCGCCCGCGTCGGTGGCGCCAGGCAATTCCCGTCAAATATGGTCGCGACCGAGGCCTGTCCGGTCACGCGTTGGCGCGGCGGAGGCGCTCTGCTGCCTGGATGCGGACGGCCGCGCAACACAACGGGGTGCCACCATGCACCGCTTCCCAGCGGGCATTGTGCGCCGCGGGCCAGAGGCTGGCTGCCCACGCCACCTCCCGCTCCGTGGCGGTGAGTCGACGCCCACGTAGTTTCTGATAGGTCTCCAGGAATGCTGCGGAGCTCTCGATCGATGCCAGGGCCGGCGGTGAGACGCTGGCAAATGTCCCGCTTGCCGCACCCACCAGCGCTGCTTCCGGCTGCCAAGCCAGGCTGTCCCAGTCGTGCACCACCCAGACGTCGCTGCCATGCCAGCGCAGGTTTTGCGCTTCGAAGTCGCCGTGGCCCAGTACGTACGGCAGATCGGTGGCGAGTATCCGTTCGCGGACCCGCTCGGCCGCGTCGAGGACGTACCTGGGCACGACACTCTGTTCCTGAGTATCCAACTGCGCGATTGCCGGCCACAACCCTGGATCTGTGTGATCCCAACGTATCCAGCGTGGATTAGGCAGCGGCGGAGCGACGGCGAGTTCGGCCAGTTCGTCCATCGACCGGGCGAACACGGCTGCGTACTGCGCGGCAACATCAGGGGAGTCGCCCAGCAGCAGTGCACCGCCGGGTCGATAGCGTTCGGCGTGCACGGCCAGTCGACCGACGCCGACAGCGGCCGTGAGCGGACCGGCGCAGGGAAATCCCCGCTCGGCCAACCACAACTGTGCAGCCACGCACGATGCTGCCCGACCGTCGTCATCACGTGCCTTCACCACGATCTCGCGGCCACTGGCCATCCGCAGCCCGAACACCGCAGACATTCGACGTAGTACGAACAGCACACCGACGGGCTCATCGCCGAGGTGGGCTGAACACCAGTCCGGTAGCCAGTCCGGCAGATCATTCGTCGACACAGCGTCACTGTGTCCCCGATGGAACAGCGATGGCATCGGATAATTCTTTCGGTTCTAGGGTGCGCCAAGAAGTTCTGTTACGGCATTCCAGATAAGGTCCGAATATTTGGAAACTTCGATGCGGTCCGCGCCGCGATCGACCGCGCGTTTGATTTGCCATTCAGAGAACTGCGGAGCAAACCAAAGGAGACGGACGAAGTCCGAATGAAGACGTTCCCCTTCGGGTATCTCGATGGATCGGAGCAACTCGAGATAGGCGTCGCCCAATTCTGGAACGAATCTGCCATCGCGCAGATTCCCGAGAAAACCTCGCTCGAGGTCCCAGGCCAGGTCGAGCGCTTCCAGAACTTCGGGTGAATCGTATTTCATTGCCAGAATCCTATGATTGCTTCGGGTGGGACATGTTGGTAAATAAGGACTTCCAAGTCCTTTCTCGCGTAGAAGTCCAGTCGCCCCTTTCCTGGGAATCCCGCAGAAACGTCGGTGAAACTGCCAACCTTTGATAGATCGATGGCGACGATACCACTTCCTCCGTCGTACTTGCCGAACGCTGTCTCGGGCAGCTTACTAGTGGAGATCCATGGTGAATCTTGCTTGCTCGCAATGTGTTCGCGTTGAGTGAACCGACGGTGGTGGTAACCGGCTTCTTCGACCACGGCGCGCATTCGGACTGTTCGCGCGTGATGTCGACGCCGTCGGCGTCACTCCCCTTAGCCACCGGTGACGACTTCGGGTGGGTCGGCGCGGACGTAGGAGTTGACTTCACGAAGGCGATCGTCGACGCCGTCGGACGTGCGCCGAAAAAGCAGGACCCGAGCCGTTTCGAGTAGCCGACTACTCGTGTCGAACTGCGGTGAGGAGTGCAGTATTGGAGTCACGTCTCAACAAGTCGACAAACAATCCGCCGCAGCATGCAGTGGTAGCGGAACTCCGGATGCTCGGATCTGCTAATCCAGGTCGTTCCACGACCATCGCCCGGTCTGAGTGAGTTCCGTGTCCGTCCCGACACCCCAGTCGGGATGATCTGCACTTCACGACGCAGAGGAGTTATCCATGGGGAGAAAAATATCAGGGCCAGACCTGGACGATTCGCGGCTATCCAGCTCGCCCCGCGTTGTCGCACATTACGGCGCCCACGCTCGTAATGGCGGTCGCTGGGTTAAATCAGGGCTGAATATCGTTTCCCTGCTGGTTGCCGCAGTGGTTGGTGCACTGGGGGTTAAAATCGCCGATAACCTACCCGAGTTATGGACGACCGTGTCCAGCACGTGGCAAGGGCCTAGCTGCGAAAATCCTAAAAGCCTCAAACTCGTTCACGGCGAAATATCGGCTACGTCATTCCTGCCGGAGACTGTAACTCCTAGTAGGACGTACCATTTCGATCCAGCTCGCGCGGCTGATGAGGACCCGGGAACGGCATGGGTTGAAGGAGTAGGCGGATTCGGTGAAGGGCAAAAACTTACTATCACGCTGCCGGGAACCTATGATGTGCGACTTCTCTGCATAGTAAATGGATATCCGCTGGAACCTAAACTATTTCAGAGGAATGGGCGCGTTCGCACCGTCGATGTTCGCACTGACCAGGGGAACATGTCTGGATCAACCTTGAAAGATCCTCCTGGTGACGATCTTCTTGAATCTCAGCAGCTGAATATTCCGGCTGGCCCGACCACCATGATCGAGCTAACCATCAAAAAGGTCTATCCTAGCTTGGGGCAAGACCGATTTGAGGACACAGCTGTAGCCGAGGTAGCAGTTTATGCTGCCGACTGACAGTTCCGTGGCGAGGATTCCCCGGAGCCGCGGTGGGTGCCGCCGAAGCTTGGGGCATATGCGACTCCGCCGGTGATCGAGTCTCGCATCCTCGGACACGGGAGAGAGGTCATCTGGTGGGTGACAGACACGACCCGAATCGCCGATGCCTACGATGGTTACCTTCGGGCTAGATGTAGCAGCGGTCGTGCCCGCATGGGTGGAGTGTGGATCGAATGCTTTGGGGGAGATGCTGGCCTGATTCTGGCCGTCGCAGTGCAGAATCGAAGTGAATGAAGTCGGGCTGGCTGTCCTGGAAACCTGCAGGTGAAGAAGTGTCGGCTCGCACCCGCGGAGATGATCCGGACTGCGGCGGCCAGCTCAAGGCCGGGCCGTGGTCGGCCCCGTACGAGCGGGGATGAGCCCACTCAGCGTCGAGCAAGTCCTCGAGGTCTCAGTGCTTCCCGCGCTGGCGCGCAGCCCGCGGCGACAACTTCGCCTGGGGACCGGGAGGTCGCGGCGATCGCATTCACCTACCCCGCCCCCTCGAAACCTCCGACGGTGCTGAACGATTCCCGAGCGAGCGCGCCGAGCCGATCAAGTTCCCCTACCGGACCAGCACCAGGACTACGAAGTCTTCATCGTGTGGGGGTACGCACCAACGAGCACGTGAAGTGGCGAGTACGGATCGAATGGAGCACCGTTGTTACCTCCGGCACGACGGTCATCGACGACAAGGACGACCCTTCGAAGTCGCTGCGCCTTGTCCAGCACCTCGTGAGGCCGCGGCGCTCTACCCCGTCTCATCGTCGTGCTCCTGTGGTTGGTCGTCCAGGTTTGCCAGGGCTGTTTCGAGTGCGTTGATGTCCCAACGGAATTCCTTTCCGACTCGGATGGGCTTGGGCAGCCATGCGTGCTTTCCTGATTGGCGTGCCCAGCGCCGCAGCACTTCGGGATGGATGCCGATGTAGGCGGCGGCGATCTTGGTGTTCACCCACCGGCGAAGAGACGGCGCGGGGTCGGGCGGGGGCTCAGCAGACACCGCCGCCGCCTGGGCCGTCGAGGTGGATCCCGCGGGTGCGGTGTTGGATGAGGTGGCGCCGAGATGGATGGCAACCGCCGAGATTTGCGCTGGGCGATGTCGATGGTCCGGATGGCAACCCGACATCACGCAGGCGTGGTGCGCCAGAACTCAATTCGACAAGAGGGACACTGTAGAGCCGGGCCGCGAGCTGACGCGCTCCATCGCCGAGGCGAAACGGCGTCGACGGAGCAGTGGCAGAGGAAGCCCTGTGACGCAGGCCGGCCGCGGTGGGATCGTGAAATTGCATCAGACACCTCTGAAATTTGCGGAGTTCGCCACCAATTTTCGCTGGAACTACCGAATTTGTGCGTCGTTCGCGCACAACCAGCCAGGTGCGGTTTCTTGGAAGATGAAGAGCCACTGGTCGGGCAGAAACCACGGCTGCTGTGAACGCTCGCAGAAACAGGACCGGTGCATCGGAAGGCTTCCGCGGCGCCGGTCGGGATCGTGTGGTGTCTAGTCGATTTCGGGCCCGGAGTAGGGCTCCGGGGTGGCCGTGACGAGCTGGATGTGGTGGGCGAGGATGCTGTCGGTCAGCGCGAGTTGGTAGGAGACCAGGTTCCGGTCGGGGCCGTGGGCGTGGAGCAGACACCGGTAGTCGCGGCCGTAGGAGGCGTTCACGCTGGCTGCCCACAGACGCTGGGCTTCTTTGACCGGTGTCAGCGCGGTGACGAGTTCTTGGGCCTGCACCGAGTCGCGGTACCTGCCCAGGATGCCTTTGAGCATCGAGACCCACCAGGCGCTTTCGGCTTCGGGTTCGACCATGGTGGCTTTGCCTGTCTCGCTGAACATCCAAACCGGGATCGATCCGCTTTCGTCGATACCGGGCAGGACCTTGGCAAATAGATCGTTGCATGCCAGCACATTCCACAGCGGATCCACATATGCGGCCAAGATCCCGCGGACCTGGAACCGCTCGAGGTTCAGGACCAAGGCGGTGTCGGTTTGGACCCAAGTGCGCAGGTGCTCGGCCGGGGCAAGTGGGATGGCCGGGATGACGAGGTCGCGAAGGTGAGTGGCCATCGCCTGGTCCAGGTGGTATCCCGTGATGATCAATTCCATGATCTTGGCCGACGGTAGGGCCTCGCCACGTTCGAAGCGGCCGAGGTGAACGGCGCTGATCTTGAGGATGGCTGCTGCTTGCTCGCGGGTGAGTCCGCGGCTTTTGCGGAGCCACAAGCACGTGGCGCTGAACTCGGGAATCGAGACGGGTGGCGGTGTGGGGTCGCGTCGGCGGCGACGATCCGAGTGACCGTGTGGAGCCTTCTCTGTCATGTCTCCCCCCCGGGAGTTCGTATTGGATGTCACAGATTGAGAGCTTTGAGTTGAGCGTTACCTCTCAGTGATGGGAACCGTTCTACCAGAGGGTGTTTCGTGCGGCAAGTTTGCTCACCAGTCCGTACTGGCGGACGAAGGTGTTCGCCGGATTCTCGGCGAACGCGCGAGTTTGGATGTGGCGCCGGTCACTTCCGATGAGCCTGGCGGGTGTATCTGCGAAAAGCATTCTCGGTACGAGAACGGTGAATAGCCAGCGTAGGATATATTTCCGGACTTGTCATTTTTGATGTATCAAAACTGATTAGCGAATGCTATAGCGGTGCACCAGGTTTCGTGGATTGAATGGAAATCGCAAACGCTATTCATCCGAGAAAGGAAACCTGTGGATCCCATCGTGATCGCCAGCTACGCCAACGCGGTGCTGTCGCTGCTGTCGAACGGGCTGGCCCTGGCCGGCAACGCGCTGACCTTGGTACTGAACTTCCTCTGACCCTGCCGCCGAGAGTCACCGCCGAGCTCGGTCCTTCACTGACCGGCGGTGCCCGGCAGACACTGATCTGACTTTCGCCGCGCACGACGTCTAAACCGGCTGCGGCACAACCCACCAGCTTCACCTTTCGGCTAGAGAGGTCGACCCGTCATGTCAGAAAACTCCTCCACGGCCCGCGGAAGCGCAGCTCGCGGTCGATACAGAAATCCTGCCGCCCGTCGAGCCGGCACGCTGCTGCTCGCCGCGGCGATCCCCGTCGCCATCGCCGTGGCCACCGCCGCACCGGCCCACGCGAACGGGCCACTGGCCGCGGTGGCCGACCAGGGTGGCGTCACAAGCCCCTCCCAGCCGGGCACCGAAACCCCCACTCCGCCACCGCCTCCCGAACCAGAACCCCAGACCGAACCAGCACCTGCACCGCAGTACTACGAGCAGCCCGCCGAGGTACGCAGCGGCCCGTCGCGGCCCGCGCCGAGCGTGGAGGAACCGGTCGAGCCGGTGCGGATCGAGGAACTGCACCTGCCCGAACCGGTGGAGCCGGTCGCACCGATCACCCCGCCGGAGAACACGATCCGGATCGGGGAGTTCCAGACCCCGAGCCCGGACTGGCTGCCGGTCGAGGTCCGCGACACGATCAACAACACCGCCGCCGACACCGAAGCCCAAGTCGCCACCGCCCTGGACTCGATCGGCATCCCCGCTGGTCGATCCGACCGTGTCTCCGGTGCGGTCTTGGGCGGCGCCGGACTCGGCGGCGCGGCCGGTGCGACCGTGCTCGGTGCCCCGGCTGCCGCGGCCGGTGCGACAGTCGGTGCGCTGATCGGCGGCACCGTCGGCGGGATCGCCGGTGCCGCAGTGGGCATCATGGTGCCGGTCCCGATCGTCGGCCAGGTCACCAGCGGTGTTGCCGGCACGGCCTTGGGTGGCGCAGCGGGTGCAGCTGCCGGTGCCGCGATTGCCGGAGTGCCTGTCGCGGTCGTCGGTGCGGTGGTCGGCGGCACGATCGGCGCCGGGTTCGGCGCGGGTGTCGGAGTCGGCCAATGACCGGTCGCAGGGTTGCGGCCGCGGCCGCCGCCGTCCTGGGTGCTGCGGCGGTGACCGCCCCGACCTCAGCCGGTCCTGCGAGCGCAGTCCCCATCAACGGCTGCCCAGCCCTCTACATCCTCGGTGTCCAGGGAACCGGCCAGTCCTCGCCGACAGCGGATCCGCTCGCCGACACCGGCGTCGTCGGATCCCTGATCGGACCGGTCGTGGCCACTGTCCCCGCATTGGTGCAGCGCGCCTACATCGGCTACGAGGCCGGGTTCGGTGGCATTGTCCCCGGCGGCGGCGCCGACCCGTATGTGTCCTCGGTATCGGGCGCGCGAGCCAACCTGGATGCCGCAGCCGCCCAGGTCGTCGAAGCGTGCCCGGACACCATGCTTGCCGGGGTCGGCTACTCCCAGGGCGCCCAGGCGATGGCGAGCTTCGCCCGCGACGTCGGCTCCGGCAACGGACCGGTACCGGCTGATCGTGTCGCCGGGATCGCGCTGTACGCCAACCCCGACCGCGGCCAGCTCGAGCCCGTGTTCCCCGGAAGGCCCGGTCAGACCGTGCCCGACGCGGCGCCTGGGACCACCGGTGCGGCGGTGTCGACAGTGCAGGTGCTGGCCGCGCCGACCGGGGGAGCGGGTATCGCGACCACCGCCGACGGGTACGGTGATCTCACCGGCCGTGTCGCTGACATCTGCAGCGACGGCGACCTCGCTTGCTCAGCCCCCGGGCAGGCCGCGGTCCTTCGTTTGGGCGCGGAGCTGTTCGCCCAAGCCGATCTGACCAACCCGATCGGCGCGATCTCGACCCTGGGCGCGGGTCTGTCGAGCGCACTCGGCGATGCCTGGAACACCGTCGTTCTCAACGACTTCCAGTTCGGTCCGGGCGACGTCGACTACGTACCACAGGCCGGATTGGGTGATCGACTCGTCGATGCCGGTGACCCCCGCACATCCAGCCCTGATCCGGTGGCGGCCGGTGCGCGGTGGAGCGAGATCATCGCAGCCGTCACCGCGAATCCGGGGGTGGTGGCGAAGCTGATCGCGCAGCTCGGTGCGGCGTGGGGGCAGTTGGCGGCGGATAACGCCGAGCTGGTCAACCCGGTTACCTGGGTCCGCTTCGCCGACACGGTCGGGCGTCACAACGGCTATGCCCTGACCGGACAGATGAATTCGGGCATCGCCTGGATGATCGCGCTGGCTCACGACATCGCCGGAGCCCGGTGATGACCGGCAACAAGACCACCGACGCCTTCTACGACAACACCTATCTCGGCGCTGGAGATGAGCGTGGGGTCGTGCTGCGCACGCGCGATGTCACCGTGCCGCACCTGGCGGGGCTGGGCCGGGCATGGCAGGTGGTCTACACGAGCAGCACGAGTTTCGGGATTCCTGTCCCAGCCTCGGGCATCGTGCTGGAACCAAAGACCAGGACCGGCAACGGCACCGTGCGCCCCCCGCTGGTGGTCTACGTGCCGACCTTCCACGGACTCGGCGGCCGGTGCGCACCCTCGCAGTTGCTCGTCGACGGCGCCGAACCCGACGCCAGCAGTATCGCCGCAGCGCTGGCCCAGGATTGGACCGTCGCCGTCCCCGACGGCATCGGTCTGGGTATCACCGGGCTGGGGCCACACCATTTCCTGGCCGCGAAGGCGGGCGCGCACGCGGTGCTCGACCTGGCGCGCGCCCTCACCAAACCTTTAGCCGGAGAACGACGTTCGGTGCCGGTCGCGCTGTGGGGATACGCCGATGGCGGCCGGGCAGCGGTCGCGGCGGCCGAACACCAACCCGGCTATGCCCCTGACCTTGATCTGCGGGCCGTCGCCGCCGGTGCGGTGATCCGGGACCCGCGTGGGTTGATCACCGATCTCGATGGTGGTCCGTGGGCGGGGCTGGCGTTCGCGGGCATGGTCGGGCTAATGCGCGCTTACGCGCACCTGCCCGTCGATCACCTGCTGACCGACGCCGGCGTCCGCGCGGTCACCGACGCATCCCAACTCGATCTTGCGCGGCTGATGGTGGAGTACCTGCACCCGCTGTCGAAGTGGTGCGAACGCCCCGACCCGTGGAACGACCCGGTCTGGGGGTACGTGCTGGCCAACGAAGTCCTCGGCACAACAACACCTTTGGTCCCTCTACATCTGTATCACGGGCTCCTCGACGGTCTGGTTCCGATCGAGTCCGCGAGAGGGCTATTCGCCGAGTACATCTCGCGCGACGTGGCGGTGTCGTGGTCGGAATACGACGTCACCCACCTCGGCGCTGCCGACCTCGGCGTCCCCGACGTCTTCACCACCCTGCGTGAGGGATTCGCCCGCCCCTCCGGTCGACCCGGACCCATCCAAGCCACCTGACGCGCCTGCCCGCGCCGCAACCCTTGCACGGCGCGGGCAGGCCGACCACCGACGATCTCGAGAGGAAGCCGAATCTGATGAAGCGCTCCGCAACCCATCACGTGACACACATCGTCGCGACAGTGTCGCTGGCTGCGACCGTCGCGATCAGCGGGTCGGCCATCGCCACGGCCGTCCCTTCTCCCACCGGGCCGAGCGCAGTGCCGACCCCGTCGGCGACAGCGGTGAAGTCGACCTGCCCGGTGCTCTACGCCGTCGGCGTGCAGAGCAGCGAGGAAGGCGCGGCCACGACGGTGGACACTGGCGACACCGGCGTCCTAGGGCAAGCCTTCGGACGGATCGCCAGCGCGAGCGGCGACACAGTAGAGCGGTCCTACATCGTGTTCGGCACGCAAGTCGGTGCGGCGAACTACCCCGCAGCGGTAACCACTGCAGCTGATCAGATCGAAGATCTCGCCGCTGCCGTTCTCGAAAGGTGCCCCTCGACTCAGATCGCGGTCGCTGGATATGCCCAAGGTGCCGCCGCGGCAGCAACTTTCGCCGAGAAGGCCGGTGCCGGACGCTCACGGGTTCCAGCCGAGAAGGTCGCCGCGATCGCCTTGTTGGCCAATCCATCGCGGCGGGCCGCAACTGGTGTGCTGCCGGGCAGCGACGACTCCAGCACCCCTGCGGCGGCGCCAGGCACCGCCGGCGCGAACGTCGCCGAGATCAGCCTGACCAACACCGGCCTGTCCGGTGCGGGGATCGACGCGGCGGCCAACCCGGTCAGCTACGGCACGCTCGTCGGACGGGTCGCCGACCTGTGCGTGGCCGGGGACGCCACCTGCGACGTCCAATCGGGCAGCCCGCTGATGAGCGCAATCGCCAACATCTCCGGCCGAACCGAGGGCAAGGACCCGGTCGCCGCTATCGCGACGGTCGCTCAAGCCTTGGTCAGCACGGCCTTTACCACCGCTGTCGGGGTCGTCAACGACGACATCAGCGGCACCAGCCTGGACCAGCTGACCTACTCGCCGTCGAAGACCCTCGGGCAGCGCGTGGCCGAAGCGTCCTCACCGACCGCGACCGCGCCGACCGAATCCGACGCGCTCTCGGCGTTGTTCAAGATTGGCGCGATCGGCCTCAACGCCGTCGTCTCGATCGCGCAGAAGGTGTTCACCGCGACCACGATCGCCGAACTGGCCGCCGTCGGCCTGTCTAACCCGGCCGCCGCCGTCGCGGTGTTGGGCACGAAGGTCGCTGACGCGGTGGTGGATCTGGTGCCGCCGCAGTCGATCAGTACTTGGGTCAACGACGCGTTCGAGGCGTTCACTTCCACGATCACCGACACCCAGGACTTGTACACGACCTCGGCCACCGCCCAGTACAGCGATTCCTCCGGGCGGCGCAGCAGCTACAGCACGGTCTCGGCGACCACCAGCGGCGACAGCCCATTGGCTGCGACCGCGGCCTGGTTCACCGCCGTAGCCGCCGACCTCGCCATAGCCTTCCCGCCCTTGTCGTCCTCGACAGCAACCCCGACAAACGACGCCACCGTGGTCACTAGTCCAGCTTCGACATCACCGAATCCCACCACCACGCCGCCGATCTCACCGTCGACCACGCACGGTCCGGTGACGTCAGGTCCGCGTCCCTAGACCCCTTCGGAGCACAAGGGCTGCCACTCGGCTTTCCCCCTCCGATCAGTGGTTCTTCCAGCGGTGTGCTCCGAAGGGCCCGACCCGACCCCGATCCCGACTCTTCCCAGTTCGAGGAGGTGAACCACATGCCCAGCAATGACTTGCCCCCAGGCCACGGCGCCGGATGGCTGAACGTGCCCCGCGCCGACGACCAACCCGATCAGGCCCAACCCCACACCGCGCCGACGGGCGAGCGGGCCGGTGCCCCGAGCCCTGGCGCCAGAATCCGCACTAGGACCGCCTTGTTCGCTATCGGCGGGGTAGGAACCCTCGCCGGTGTGGTCCTGGGAATCGGGGTCGCCTTGATTCCGAACACCGCAACATCGACGACGCCCACGCTCGCGAGCGCGTCCACGACCACGCCGAGCCCGACGACACCTCACCGAGCGAGGGCCTGTGCCGGGCTGAGAGCGGCGACGGTGACCGACGGCGCAGGGGACACCACGACCGTCGCCGGTGTGATCGCGAAGTTCCAACACGCCTACTACGTGCAACGCAACGTCGACGCCGGACTGGCTTTGGTCGGCCCGCAGTCCGGCGTGACCCGCGAAGGGCTCACCCCCGTGATCGCGGCCCTCCCTGGTGGTGTCACCCACTGCGTGGGCATCGACGTGATCGCCGAGAACACCGCCGAGGTGCACCTGGTGGAACTGCAGGCCGATGGCCACCGCATGGACTACCTGCAGCTGGTCAACGTCACCGCCGGTCCCTCGGGCCTGGTCATCGCCAACATCCAGAGACGAGGTAACTGACGTGGTTGCCCTGACCTCTCGTGATCATCGGCTGCACGCGGTCGGCCGCCGGTTGGACCCGGCCACCGTGCAGCCGCCCAGTACTCGCGCCGGACACCGCACTGAACCGCTGCCGATCACCGGTGCTCATCCTCCGCTGGTCGCGATCGTCGGCGCCCACGGCGGCGCCGCAACCTCGACCCTGGCGCGCTGGTGGGCACCCGCCGCCGACTGCGGACAACTCTGGCCGGCCTCACCGGAAACCACGCAGCGGGTCGTGATCGCGGCCCGGCTGTGCCTGCCCGGACTGACCGCCTGCGCCGACCGGCTCCGCGAGTGGCAGGTCGGCGCAGCCCCCGACGGTGTTGAGGTCATCGGTGTCGTCTTGACCGCAGCTCACTCCGGGCGGGTCCCCGCGGCGGTGCGCCGCTATCGCGCCACCGTCGCCGACCTCACCGAGGTCGTGTGGGAGATCGGCTGGCACGACGAGCTTCTCGAACGCGAACTAAGCGAACTTGCCCAGTTCACCCCCTTCACCCCGGCTCCGCCACGGCGGTCCGGTCTGACCGAAACGGTGCCCGCCGACGTCCACCGCATCGGCGGTGAGCTCATCGCCGCGCTCGCCACTTCGTTGAAAACCGCCACAGAAGAACAGGATTCGGAGAGATGAGAATGTCCACGATATCGGTTGTGGGAGACAGCCTGTCGGTGCTGTCGCAGCAGATCACGATCAACCCGACCCGGCCACCGGGCGGAGAGCGGCTGACCAACCTCGTTGGCTATCTGAGTTGGTTGGTGATGCTGGCCGGGATCGCGGCCCTGATCTATGCCGGCGGGAAATTCGGGTGGGAACGGTGGCACGGCGGCGCCGTGGAGTCACCCAAGATCGTGTTCGCGGCCCTGGTCGGCGGCATCATCGCCACCTCCGCCGGCGCGATCATGAACGCCGCCGTGGCGGGAGGCAATTGAGATGGCTGAATCCCGCAGAAGCGCAGAATCGTTCACTCGCAACCGCGACCGGCACAGGTTCATCGTCACCGCAGACGACGACACCCCTTTGATGGTTACCCGCTACGGCCGCCGCGACGCGGCAGCGACCGTGGTCTACCTGCACGGCCCGTTGAGCGATGCCACGTCCATGGCACCGTTGATCGGCGAACTCCACCAGCACTTCGGTGGCGAGATCGCGCAGCTGGTCTACGACCAGCGCGGACACCGCCACGGTGTCCCGTTCCATCCCGACCGCCCAGCAATGGCGCAGCTTGTCGCAGATCTCGACGCCGTCCTCACCCACGCCAGCGGGCAAGTGATCCTGGTAACGGAGTCGTTGGCGGCAATCCTGCTGCAAGAGTGGCTGTTCCGTCACCGCCGAGGGATCCTGCGTCTGGATGCGGTCGTGGCGATCTGCCCGGTGCCCGAGCTACCTGGCGACGAGCGGTCCGTACGAGACGGACGCGCCGACCTGGCGCGTCGGGCTGCCAACAGCCTCGAGCGCGAACTCGCCCTCGCTTTCGGCATTCTCGGCTGCGATGACGAGCTACCGATCCTCGAGTCCGTCGGCGCGATGATGCGCGCGCTACGGGGAGGCGAGGCCGATGTGGCGGTGGTCGAAGACATGCTGCGTGCCACACCCACCTGGATCGTGGCAGGCAAACAGGACCGGCTCGTCGGTCACAAGCGCGTCGCGGAGCTGGCCGACACCGTGTGGGCCGAATGGGTCCTCATCGACGACGCCGCCCACGACCTGATCCACACCCACACCCGGATCGCCGCCGACACGGTGGTCGCCGCCCTGGAAGCAGCACACGAACAGACGTTGTTCCGGGGCGCTTGATGCTGGCCACACCCCTTCCCGCGCAGGTTCTTTCACCGCTGACACAGCTGGTGAATTGGCTGGCCTGGTTCGTGCTGCTGGTCTGTATCGCCCGCGCGACCTGGGTCGGCGGCCAGCTCGCGATCCGGATCTACCGCGAAGAAGCCATCGAAGGCTTCCTCGGATCCCTGGCCGCAGCCGCCCTGCTCGGATCAGCCAGCGTGCTGGCGATCGCCATCCTGCCCACCTGACTGCCAAGGACACTCCGATGCCCCAGAACTCATCACATCCCCAGGGTCACGGCGCCGTCGCCGTGATGACGCTCGCAGCACTGCTGACGGTCGCCACCGGGTGCGCCGGTACCGATACCGACCGCACGACCACCAGCACGACGAGCTCGGTGCCACTCGTTCCGAGCGGAGTGAGTTGGCGGTCCTGGCAGGGCATCGAGCTACCCGTGGCGGTGCAAGGCCCGCGTCTGATTGACGGCGCGGTGGCCTCGGACTTCGACCGGTCCCCGGCCGGCGCCGCTCTGGCCGCAATCCACGCGACCGTGCGGATGTCGCTGGCACCGGACGGGCAATGGCCACACGTCGGGCAGCGCATGCTCGCCCCTGGCCCCGGCCGCGACAAATGGGCGACAGCACGCGCCCAGGTCTCGATCTCCGGACCGGCGTCGGACTCGGTGCCCAGCATCCTCGGCTACACCCTCACGGTCTACACCCACACCGAAGCACGGGTCGAAATCTACAGCGCCTACGCCGATGACTCGGTCACCCGCAACACCGCCACCGTCGTCTGGGCGGTCGACGGATGGCGACTGCTCCTGCCCGACCCGGTGACCGAAAGCCCCGTTACTGCTGTCGATTCCGCACCGGCCGACATGATCCCCCTGATTCGCCCGTAAGGACTTCCTCGTGATGCGTTCGCTGCGCCTGCTCCTGACCCTGTTCGCCATCATCGCCTCGATCGTGGTCGTCGTCTTCGTCGTGACAATCACCGACGACGACCAGCCCGAGAACCCGCCGCCCCCACGCGCACACACCGAATCGACCACCGCCAATGCACCGTCGACGACCTCATCTCAATCCCGGCCACCGACGGTCGACATGTTCGGCAACCGCCTCGAAGTCCCCGCCGACGACGCCGGCGCGACACTGCCACAGATACTCGACGGCCGCATCGACCCCGCCCGACCGGACTATCTGACAGCGGCACCAGCCCGATTGCAGTGGCAGCGGATCTGGGGTGGAGCGGCAGTACCCGTCTCGGGCAGCGACGGCCCGGCCCGCATCGACGGCGGTGTGGCCGCAGGGTTCGCCCGAACTCCGCAGGGCGCTGCGTTGGCGGCGATGGATGCGATTGGACGGGCCTACGCCGCACCGGACCCGCTGTGGCAAAACGTGATCCGTGCACGCTTCTACGGCGGTGGCGACGCATTGATCGAAGGGTTCGCCCGATCCCGGGCCAGCGCGCCAGGGATGGCACGCTTCGTCACCGTTCCCGAAGGTGTGCGGATCCAGCCAGGCTATCGCGACGACCTGGCCGTGGTGCAGCTCGCGGTCCGCTCCACAAGCGGCTACGCGATCGCGACTTGGCCGATGGTGTGGGTTGAGGGCGACTGGCGCATCCGCGTCCCTGATGACGTCGACACGCTCTGGGGTTCCGGCACATCGACCGTGTCCACGGCAGGCTTCGGCATCTGGAGACAGTCGTGACCACCGTCTTGGCCGCCCCGGCACCCCCCGGCAGGGGCGTGCACGCCCAGCTCACCGATCTCGCCTGCATCGCTGTGCCCGGCATCAAGGAGGTCTGTCAACTCGGGAGCGCGGCGGCGGGCGCGGCGAGTGCGGCGCGGGACTCGGTGATCGATGGCATCGCCTCCGACCTCATCGAAAGCCTCGTAGTGGCGCTACGGATCGTGATGGCGTGGTGGACAACATTCCCGTCCCCGGAGTTGTCGACTGCCGCAGGGCGCCCTGCACCAGTGCTCGCCCAGATCCGCGAGTACACCAGCGGGTTGCAGGTTGTGTTATTGACCGCGGGGATCATGTTCGCCGCCGCCCGCCTCGCCTTGGCCAAGCGTGGCGCTGCGGCAGGTGAAGCACAGGAGAGCTTCTTGATGCTGGCGCGCGCGATCTTCGGCGCGCTGACCTTCGGAGCACTAATCACCGTCGCAACCACCGCCGGTGACGAGTTCGCGTCCTGGGTCATCTTCGACGTCACCAACAACGACCTCGATACCGCCGTCAGTCGTATCGCTGATCCGAAGATCATGGCCAATCTCGGTCCGGGAATCTTGCTGGTCCTCGGTGTTCTGGGGGTGATCAGCCTACTCGTGCAAATGGTCATGCTGGTAGTCCGCCAAGCCCTGCTCGTCGTGGTCGTCGCGGTGATCCCTATGGCCGCGGCGGTGTCCGGGACCGGGCCGGGATCGCAGGCTTACAAGCGCCTTGTGGCGTGGTCGCTGGCGTTCGTGTTGTGGAAGCCGGTCGGGGCGTTGGTTTATGCGATCGCGTTCACCGTGACCGGTGGCAGCGACCAATCAGATCCCCAGATGGTGTTGCTGGGGGTGATCTTGATGGTGATGAGCGTAGTGGTGCTGCCCGCGCTGATCCGGTTGATCGCACCCGCCGTCGCCACCCTCGGCGGTGGGGGCGGCGCGACCTCGGTCCTGGCCGGCGCTGGCGCCGGTATCGCCATGTCGGCTGCGGGAAGTCGACCTCAGGCCAGAAAGATGTCCGAATCCGAGAACACCGGAGCGTCGAGCGGGCAGTCGAGCCAAGGCAGCTCCTCAACCTCGCGCCCTGGTGGTGCGGGCGGAGCGCGATCGATGACGGCGAGTTCGGGATCACCACCGGTCGGGACGACTCCCGCAGCAGCAGCAGGTGGTGGGGCGGTCGCGGCGGGACATGGAGTTGGTGGTGCGGGAACCGGTGCGGCTTCAGCAGCGGGTGCAGGCACAACAGGTCGGGCGGCCGCGACCGGGGCGATGGGGGCCGGGCCTGCGGGTGCGGCGATGTTGGGCGCGCAGCTCACTGTCGGCACGATGCAGAGCCTCGCGTCAGCCGCGCAAACCGCTGTCCCGGAGTCGTCCTCGGCACAGATCGACCCGGACGCGCTGGGTCCTGGGGAGGTTCGGCGATGACCACACGCATGTACGGGCGTTGGGAACAGCCTCGCTCGGCTGGGTTTTTCGGATTGACCTGGGGTGTTTCCCTGCTGGGGCTCGGGTTGATCATCGCGGTGATGGTCTCGTTCATGATCACCCGGTCTCTCGAATTCGCCGGGATCATCCTGCTCGGCGCGGCCGTGGTGTTCGTTCCGCTGGCGGTGACTCGGAACGGCCGCACCGGTTGGGAACTACTGCTGCTGCGAGTCCAATTCGCGCGTTCGCGCTCCCGAAGCGAACTGACCTACCGGTCCGGACGATTCTCCCGCCTTCCAGGCGTGGCGAAACTGCCTGGACTGCTGGCGGATTCACGGCTGACAGAGTACGAGACATCGGGTGGCAAGCGGTTCGCCATGCTGCACATCCGGCGCAGCGACCACTACACCGTGATCGTGCGCGTGGTCCCGCGCGGCAAAGAACTCGTCGACCAGCCCCAGATCGACTCCTGGGTCGATGGTTTTGGGCAGTTCCTGGCGGCCCAAAGCCGCGGCGGAGAAGTCGTCGCGGTCACCGCGGTCCTGGACAACACGGTCGAAACCCGGTTGAAGCAGACCCGCGAAGTCACCCGTCTCGTTCGCGCTAACGCTCCCGACTTCGCGAAAGCGGTCATGCGGGAAGCCGCCGCCGACAGTGGCGGAGTCGGGGTGCGGATCGAAGCCCGCATCGCGATCACCTACCGCGCGATCGGCAAAGGCCGCATCCGCCGCGACCAGGCCGAACAAGCACGCGAGATCGGGCAACGCCTGCAAAGCGTGCTGTCCCAACTCGCCCGCGCCGGACTGCCCGCCACACCCCTGCACGCGTGGGAAGCGCTGGGTCTGGTTCGCAGCCGCTACGACCTGGCCTCCCAGCGCGACGTCGAGGCTGCTGGCGCGCAGATCGTCGAGTCGCAGTCCTGGGATTCGGTGGGCCCGCTCGCGCATCAGGATCGGTGGGATCACTACGTCCACGACGGTGCCCGCTCCATCACCTGGGAGATGGACGGCGCCCCACGCGGTGCGGTGATGGAAACCGTCCTCGAAGAACTCCTGCGGCCCCGCCCGGACGTGCCGCGCAAGCGCGTCGCGATCGTCTACCGCCTGCACTCGGCCGCCGAAGCGACATCACTCGTCGACTCCGACTTCCGGGACGCGGTCGCGGCCGAGCAGACCGAGCGGGGGATCTCCTCGGCCTCGGCCCGGATCCGGGTCGGCAACACCCAAGCCGCCCGCGAGGAACAAGCCCGCGGCGCGGGGTTGACCCGGTTCGGGGTGCTGGTGACGGTGACCGATCACCTCGATGCCGACCTGCCCGGGATCGAAGCGTCGGTGAAGGGGATGGCGGCGGCGTCTCGGTTGACGGTGCGTCGCTGCTATGGCTATCAAGCCGCCAGCTTCGCCGCTTCCTTGGGGATCGGGCTGATCCTGCCCGAGCACGCGTCGATCTCCAAGCGGGTATCGGGATGAACACCGAACGCAGTCCGCGGCGTGAGCGGCACCCGAAATCCGAAGTGGTCGAGGGTATCAGCGTGCTCTCCAGCACCCGACGCGCCCAGGTCGAGGCCATGGCTACCCGTGGTGGCATCGTGGGCTGGCGGGCACGGATGCTGCTGTCCAGCGATGATCACCGGCGCGCGACCGCGACTCGACGCCGCGACGGCGCCGCTGGTGACGGGTTCGACCTGACGACGCCGACCTTCACCGACCGCGGCTACGCGGGCATTGGCGGAGGCCGGGCGGCCGTGGTGCCCCGGACGCCGGAGTGGCGAGCAACGACCGTGCAGGTCGCCGGGCTGTGGCCGTTCTGTGTCGGCGCGACCTCACCGACCGTGGGGGTTCCGGTTGGTAGTCACTACATCACCGGTGCCCCGGTGCATTTCGATCCGATGTCGTGGTTCCTGCGGGGTTTCATCACCGCGCCGATCGCGTTCGTGCTGGCGCTCAACGGGTTCGGCAAGTCCTCGCTGATCCGGCGCATCGTGGCCGGAGCGGTGGCGGCGGGGGAGACCGTGCTGTGCATGGGCGACACCAAAGGCGAATACCGCGACCTGGTCGATCGGCTCGGTGGGCAGGTCGTCGACATCGGCTACGGACACGGCTGCATCAACCCCCTCGACGTCGGCGCCCTGGGCGCCATCATCGCTCGCCTGCCCGATGTCGATCAGCGCCGCCAGGTCGCCGCACGGGTCGAAGCCGGCCAGATCAACATCGTTGCCGGCCTGATCGAGCTGGTGCGCGGTGCGCGGGTCGCCGACTACGAAGAGGTCCTGCTCGCCGCAGGGCTGCGCGAGCTCTACAGCCCTGCCGGTGGGTTCACCCACGCGAACCCACCGTTGCTGGAGGACCTGCTCGCGGTGATCTCCGCCGGCGGTGACCGTCTCCGCGTGTTCGCCGAAGAAGACGACGAGCTCTCCTACCGTGCCGCGACGAAGACCTTGCGTCGGTCGATGCGTGCCTTGGTCGAAGGGCCGTTCGGGGCGATCTTCAATGGGCCCACCACTACGCGAATCGATCTTGCCAGCCCGGCGATCTGCGTTGATATCTCCCACATTCCCGAAGGCGACACCAAACTGCTGGCCGCGGTCCTGATGACCTGCTGGTCCGACGGATTCGGCGCTGTCGCTGCCGCTCACGCTCTCTCCGATGCCGGGCTCGCCCCGGCGCGGACCTTCGAGGTCGTGATGGACGAGATCTGGCGGGTCCTCGGCGTCGGGGAATTTATGGTCGACCGCGTCGATGCCCTGACCCGGCTCAACCGGCCCCTAGCTACTGGGTTGATCATGTGCTCGCACACCATCAAAGACCTCGCTGCCTTCGACTCGCCCGCCGCACAGGCCAAGGCGCTGGGCTTCTTCGAACGAGCACGGGCCAAGATCATCGGACCGGTCGGGCCCGACGAAGCCACCCGGATCGGTGCGGTCGCCGGCATGACCGACACCGAACGCCTCCTGGTCACCTCCTGGGCCGCACCACGACCACCCTCGGACGACGATCTCGACGCCTCGCGTCGTGAAACACCGCCGGGGACAGGGTGTTTCCTGCTCAAGACCGGGGAGGCGAACGAGCCGGGGATTCCGTTCCGGATGGTGTTCACCCCAACCGAACGCGACTCCGATGTGCACAACACCAATCGCCGCTTCGACAACCTCGACACCAGTCCGGCGGACAGGTGATCCGGAATGCGCGCAGTCGAGCCACAGCCACGACGCCACCGTGAGGTTACTGCCTGCGCCGATGGCTCGGGGGTGAGGACGTGACCGGCACCGCGCGCATCGGTGTCGCCGTTGCCTCGGTAGTGGTGCTGCTGCTTACCCTTCTGCTCCTGGTGGCGGGCGTCGACGACAACGCGTGCGCCTCGACGACCGGTTCAGGTCCATCGGCCCGCACTGCCAGCGGCGCCAGGACGATGCCCCTGGCAGCGGGGACCTTCACCCTGACTTCCGGATTCGGTATGCGGTGGGGCGAACAACATCAAGGTCAGGACTTCGCCGCACAACCCAAGACCCCGATCTATGCGGTTGCTGATGGTGTCGTGGTCCGGGCGGGCACGGCCAGCGGCTTCGGGTTCTGGGTGGTGATCGACCACAACATCGGCGGGGAGGTCGTGTCTTCGGTCTACGGGCACATGTTCGCCGCCGACGTCGCCGTCGGTGAGGGCGACACCGTCGGTATCGGACAGCGGATCGCGGCCGTCGGCTACAACGGCCAGACCGTCCCCGCCGGCCCTGATGGCGCGCATCTGCATCTGGAAATCTGGACGAGGGGAGGACGATTCGGCGGCGGCACCGCCATCGACCCCATGACGTGGCTGCAGGCCAGCGGCACCTCGCCCAACACGACCGCCACACCGTCGACGACACCAGGCCAGCACGAATCCGCCGTAGCCGATGCCGGAAATGTGGGCGCAGAGCTGCCCGCCCTGCCGGCCTCCATCGGCACCGAGGCCGGACTGCAGGTCGACACCATCCGGGTAGCTCGCACCATCGCCGTCGAATTCCCGCAGATACAAACGATCTACGGGCAGCGTGAGGACCCGTTGCCCGATCATCCCAGCGGTCGGGCAGTCGACATCATGATCCCGAACCCGACCTCCGGCAACGGCAAAGCCCTCGGTGACCAGATCGCCGACTACCTCATCGCCAACGCGGCGCTCCTGCGGGTCGACTACATCATCTGGCGCCAGACCTACCGCGCGACCACCGGTGAATCCAACCTGATGGAAGACCGCGGTAGTGACACCGCCAACCATATGGACCACGTCCACGTCACCACGTTGGGTGGTGGTGATCCCGATGGTGCACCGGTCGAGTCCGCAGCCACCAACGCGACCTCGGCCGGTGGCGCCGGATGTGGGAGCAGCGCTGGAGAATCGGACCTCTCACCGGGAGCGGTGCCGGCTGATCTGGAGCCCTGGTATCGGCAGGGCGGCGCGGTGTGCCTGCAGATCAGCGCGTCGTTGCTGGCGGCTCAGGGCAAGCAGGAGAGCGGGTTTCGCCGCGGCCTGACTTCTTCGAGCGGAGCGCAGGGGTTGGCGCAGTTCCTGCCCGGGATCGCTGCCGCGTTGGCCTCTGATGGCCGCCCGTATGTGATCGACGCCGACGGCAACGGCAACGCGAGTGTGTGGGATGACGGGGACGCGATCATCGGCCAAGCCCGCTACATGTGCGACATCGCCGCCAAGATCGAGGGCTGGATCGCCGAGGGCAAAGTCTCCGGCGACCTGACCACCCTCACTTTGGCCGGATACAACGCCGGAGAGGGCGCGGTCCTGCGATCAGGCGGATTCCCCACCGGCTCACCCGATTACGAAATCCAAACCAGGCCCTACGTCGCCAACATCCTCGCGATGGCCGCCCCGATGTCGACCTCGATGAGCTGAGGACACCCATGACAAATCGACTCCACCTTCGCTCAGCCGCTACCGCGGTAGTGGTCGTGCTCCTCGGGCTACCAGCCGCCGGTTGCACCACCGACTCGCCCGCGGCCGTTATTCCACCGGCACCGACCGAATCGCACAGTGAGGGTCCGGCACCCGGTACCGCCGATGCCGCGACCACGGCCCAGATGGGCTTGGCTGCGATGTTCTCCTGGCAGCCGAGCACCGACGCCAGTCCCGGGGAGGCTCTGTCGCGTGCTGGGCCTTGGCTGACCGGGGAACTTGCCACCACGGCCGCGAACACAGAGGTGGTGAGCGTGCTGCGGTCGCTGCCGGAGTGGGCGGGCTGGCGTGACAGCGGCGACATCGTCACCGCCCTGGTCGAGGCGCAAGCACCGCGGACGGTCGGTGCCGAGACGTTGGTGGCGGCGGTGGTGACCCAACTGGTGCTCCACCGGGATGGCTCGTCGACCCGCTACCAGCGCCTGCACGTCACCGCCACCGTGGCGAACACGGCGTCGGGGTGGCGGATGGCTAGCTACCGCGTCAACCCGGGGACCTGACATGACCGAAACCACGATCACGAGCACAACGCCGACGATGCCCGGCAAAGGGCGCATAGGCAGGCCTCGTTCCGACAGCACCGGTGACCGGTCGGGGCCGCCGCCATGACCGATGCAACGGAAACCTTCGGTACAGCAAGCTATTCGGCCGTGCATCGACGCATGGCCTATGCGATTCAGAACGTCACCGCCGACTTGACGATCCTGTCCGGTGAACCGGCCATCGAGCCGCACGCGCGGAAAACGGTCCGCGATCTGTCCATCGCTCACCGCGTATTGCACGAACAGGCCGCCGCGATCGGCGTGCCAGCGAACTGGATTGACCACGCCAGCGACGCGGGACGCCGTAGTGAACGAACCACGGGTGAATCCACACTTCCCACCGCTCACGACGTACCTCGGTCGATGCTGATCGCGCAACTTCGTCACCAGGTCGAGTCGCTACATACCCTGCCCGCCTTGGCATCCGTCCGCCGCGACCGCGGCCTGGCCGAGCGCCGTGGCGCCGATCGTTTGAGCGAGCATTTGCGGTTGCAGTGGCTGCGGGTGGCGATGACCGCCACCGCCATCGACGCCACCGAAGCCGAAACGCGTGGGTTGTGGGGCATCGACCCGAAGTCGTGGCAGCCGCGTCTGGCCGCGGTTGCCGACCGGCTCGATCTCGAAGGTGGGCGGCCTTGGCGCGCGGTGACGGCACCGGCGGTCCTGCGCGAAGCGCGATGCCGTGTCGCGGTGATGCGCATGGTCGGCATCACCCTCACCGACAGTCCAGCCCATCAGCTGCCACCCGCTCCGCACCTGCTCGAGGCCAGCTCTGAACACGCCTGGCAAACCCGCGACCGGATCGAGCGACCCGCAGGGGAACTGATCGGCGCCGCGATCGAGGCCACGGGCGTCACCGCCGCCTACCTCGATCACGCCGAGGGCGGTGCGCACTACCTACCGCCTCCGACGGCGTCGGTAACCCCTGTCTCAGAACTCGACCTGTGACCACATCTTTCCGAAAGGAGGCCCGTCTCATGACGGCACCGCGTTCCCCGTTCGGTGCGTTCGCGCCGATCACCCCCGAGGACATGGTCGGCGACCGTGCTACCGAGTTGTTGACCTTCACCTGCACCGAGGAATTCGATCGGCTCGCCATCGAATACGGGTTCATCACCGCCTACCTGGCTGATCGGTTCGTCACCGCGCTGCTCGACATCGGGATCGACTACGAAGGTCTACGGCAGACCGAAATCACCCGCGCCACCACCGACGCCACTCTCGTGCGCCAAGCCGCCACCGGCCCGAAGCTGCTTGTGTGGTCGGCCGCGACGCTGGAGGCGTTCACCCTCTGCGCGGCCACCGGCCGCCTGGTCTGGCACGAACCGTTCCCCGAACACACCGCCGTCGACGGGGTCATCGCGGCCACGACCTCAGCGGAGAAAGCGATCGAGCTCGCCGGGCACGCCCTGCGCGACTGGGGCGCCCGAGCCGGAGTCTTGCGCTTGAACCTCGCGCGCAGCCGCGGCCTGGACCAGCCACGGCTGCACCGGATCGCAAGTGTCACCGGGTTGGTGCTCGAGGTCGCGACCATCGGCACCCACAACCCGGCCGCCGAGAACTGCCTGCACCCCGACCCGGTCATGTGGCGCACCGCGGACCTGCTCGAGCTATGGCAGCGCCCGGAGACGGACTCATGAACCCCGGCCTCACGAACCCGTGGGTGCTACTCGCCGCCGCGGTGATCGCCGCCCTGGCGGTGGGATGCAGTACCCACCAGTCCCGGCCGGTCGTCGCACCGGCCTGCCGCGCCGAGGCCTTCCCACCACCGCTGGATGGAGTGCGGCCATGTTCGGCACCGGAGGTGCTCCACGCCGCGGTCTCCACGATCTACGCCCTGGACCCGATCCTCGGCAGGGACACCCGCGCGACACTCGACGCCGCCGGGCCGCTGCTGCGGACCGCGTTCGCTGCCCAAGCGTCGGTGGGAGTGTCGATGTGGGCGCCGATCACACACGGGCAGTGGCAGAGCTGGGTCGAGGAAAAGACCGCGGTGAGCTCCGAGGTGGTGGTGCACACCGATGACCATCCCCCCGACACCGCGACCTCGACCAGCCGGGTCCTGTCGGTCACCATCACCCCGACTGGCCAGGCACCGATCGCGTTCACCGTCTACGCCCGCGCGACCCGCCACGGATCCGAAAGTGCCTGGCTCCTTGCTGAATTGCAGGTGATGTCGTGAGCGGGGACCCGGTCGAGGAGAGTGGCCAAGCCGTTCGGCAGGGATTCGTGCAGGCCTTGCAAACCGCACACACCACCGCAGGGCTGTTTCGTAGCTGGGGCGCCGACTCGCGGTCGCACACCGAATCCAATCAGCGGGTCCGATTGGCCGACGCGAAAGACTTTCGGTCTGCGATCGAGCATCAGGGCCGCCTGGGCAATCTGGGCATGGAGCAAGAGCTGATCCGGGCGCGAATCGCCGAGGTCCATGCCCGCATTACCAACGCCGCCCAGATCGCCGAGGTCGACGTAAGACACAAAGAAGGCCTGATCACCCGCGCTGACACGGATCTGGAACGGCGCGAGCAGGACGGCGAGCTCGCCCGCACACAGAGCAAGGAAGTGCACACCAAGCGGATCGCAAGCTACACCAACCGCGAAGAGCGGGAGGTCGCGCTGCACGACCTCGACGTCGAGTACAAGAAACTGCTCATCGACATCCGGCGCCGCGCCGCCGGATTCACCGACACCCTGCACCAATCGGACCAGCGCACGGGCCGCGGCCAGGCGTCGGCCGCCCAGTTCGCCGCCGCCGACGCCACCCGGGACCTCTCACTGGAGGCCGAGGCCGCCGCCGAGGCGTACCGAGAACGGCTGATCGACGACACCGGCCTGGATGTCGAGGACCTGTTCACCGACAGTGACCGCGCCGACGTAGCCGATGGTTGGTCTCAGGGCCTCGCGGACGTGGCCGGGTTGGCCGAAGACCTCACGATCGCCGCGCACCTGCACCACGAATCCGGTGTCGGTGTCGACGATCTCGAACGCGACTACGAGCCGGTTCCCGAGGTGATCGACGTCGAAGTCGTCGAGGCCGGCGAGTGGATCGAGGCAGCGGTGTCGGCGACCGGGGTCCACGACGTGGACCTCGCTACACCGGATCCCGGCCTGACTCAGGGGGGCGAAGAGCCTTCGGTGCGTGGGCCGGGCACGGAGATCGAAGTGTGGCGCGGCGGTCCTGAGGCGGAATGGGGCCGGTGAGATGTTCGAACCGACTCCGATCCAGTCCAAGCTGCTCAAGGCCGTCCAGAACGTGGCCACCGAACGCCACCGCTTGATCGGAAAGTCCGGTACTGCAGGCATTCTCGACCTGACGCCGGGCGAGCGTGCTCACTTGGAGACTGTTCGCCGGACGGGGAATGAACTCGAAGCGCTGGCGGCCGCGGTCGGTGTGCCGCAATCGGTGATCGACTACACCCGCGCCGCCGGCGAACGCGGGCACGGTTGGCGCCCCGGCCAGCCCTTGCTGAACACCGAAGTCATCGACCGCGACACGGTCGTGGCGGGTCATCTCCGGTCGGTCTGGCAGTTGCAGACGATGGCTGGGGTCGGGGCCGCGATCGCCCAGCAAGGAACCCTGCCGCGCGACGGATTCGATGCCTTCCGGCGAGTGATGGGGGCGAGTTGGCAACGCGTCGGCGCCCTCGGTCACGCCCTGGACTTGACCCAGCGCGAACGCGAGCACGCGTGGGAGCCCAGCTCCCGGCCCTGGACCGAGCGGGTCGCTGAAACCGTCGAATCAATGGAGCGCTCGACGTTGACGGCACGGTGGCGGCGGATCGTCGAGACCGACTTCGTGGCAGCGACGATCCCGGTGACTGTGCTGACAGCGGCCGGGGTCACCCCCGATGACATCAGCCGCCAACTACCGGTCCTGCCGGATCGGATGGTCGAGCTCGCTGCACTGGCCCTGCGACCGGAACCCACGGTGCGCGAGGTCTTCGGCGCTGGCATCAGCGCCGCGATCGAGGTCACCGGCATCGACGCCCACACCGAACCCGAATCCGACGACCCCACCGGGTCGGCAGCGGATCGAGGCAGCGACTACGACCTTGGCCCCGACCCGTGACGCCTCGATCTGGCATTCCCGCCGCAACTCGAGCGAAAGACGCAGTAACTGAGCATGATTGGAGAAACCGATGAGCCATCCCCTCTCAGGGGCCGAGGAGTTGCCGCCATGGCAGCTGCGGCTGCTCGAACAAGTCCAGCACCTGAGCCATGCCCGCTACCGCACGCTGTTCCACGCCTACCCCCAGTACTCGACCGCCCACACCAGCGGCCCGAACGTGCAGCTGGAAGCCTGGCGCACCAACCTACGTGCGTTGGACGACGAGCGAGGCGAGGTCGAACTGCACGCCCACAGCCTCGACATCCCCCAACGCATGATCGACTACGCCACCGAAACCGGCGCCAGGGGAGTGCGTTGGGGCGACACCCCCGAAACCGCACGACTACCCATGGCACCGGACGGGGCGAACTCGACGCGCATGCACATGCTCGAACAGATCTCCGGTGACGTGTGGCGCCTCGAACACGCCGCACTGGTGCGCGCGGAGTACCTGCACCGCGTCCACACCGGAGCACTACCCGACAACGAGCCCGGCGAACGCCAGCTCCACGACAACATGGCCGCGCTGTGGCGGCGCATCAAAGGCACCTCGGCCTTGATCGACCTGCAGCCGGGTGAGGCACGACAGCTGTGGGGGCGCGGTTCCGACTCGTGGCAGCGGCTGGCGGAGCTGACCGCGGCCTCCTACACCGACGCCGAACTCCAGCAGCGCTTCGGCGAGCTGTCGTGGAAGGGCATCGAGGCCGACGTCTCGCGCGCTTTCGACAACCAAGCCACTTCCAAGAGCACCGACCTCGATCCACCGACACCCTGGCAGGTCGCCGAGAGCGCCGAAAAGGCTTTGGCAGCGGTCAGCTTCGCCGACGATCATGCACCGCCCATCGGCCGCGATATCGGCTCTGCGGTGGAGGCCACCGGTGCCGGGACCCGCGCGAAGTGGGAGCCCGACCCGCACCAGCAACCACATCCACCTGACCGCGATACCGGCATGGTCCGGGATCAAGGGGTGTGGTCATGAGCGGCGAATGGGACCCTCACAACGCGCCCACGGGTTGGGCCCTGCACGCCCGGCCCACTGACGACACCGATACGCCCGACACCGACACCGACAGCGACCTCACACTCGCGCTCGAGCCGCCCGTACCCGGTCGACGATTCGATCACGATCGCGGGGTGTGGTGATGACCAGTCCATATCAACCGGTCGACGCGGCGGCGCACTGGCAGGGCGACGCACTGCGCCGAATTCAGCACCTGGCCGCCGAGCACCGCCGCGTCAGCGAAGCCGGACCGCAAATGTTCGAAGACGGAATCTCGGCCGACCAGGAGAAGGTCTGGCGCGACCGCCTCGATCTGGTCAACACCGAACGCGAGCACGCCGAGTACGCGGCACTGCTGGGCGGGGTGAACCCCGACTGGGTCGTCCAGGCCCGTGAACTCGGCTACCGCAGCGACTCCACGCCGGCACGGACGGTCCTGCGCCAGCACCCGGAACGCGCCGATAGCGCGCAGGAGTTCTACCTCGACATGCTCGGGTTGGACCTGTGGCAGCTCGAACGCATGGCCAGCCTGGAAGCCGCACGGTTGGACCGGATCAATACCGGGCGGTGGAGTTTCGGTCGCGACCCGATCGGTGCGGCGCGTTTCGGCGAGAACATGACTGCCCTGCATGCCCGGGCCAGCGTGCTCGCCGCGGCGGCGCAGCTGACACCGACCGAGGGTGAGAACTTGTGGGGTGCGAGCGTGGACGGGATCCGGCGCGTGCACGCGGTCTCGATCCAGGCCTACGACGACCTCGCCCTGGCTCAGGAATGGAACCGCTACGCCCGCGCCGACCCCGAACCGACCGTGCCGCTGTATGTCCCGCCCAACACCAGCGCGGGTGCGGCCGTGCCGCCGGCACCACATCAGATGCTCGCCGACGCGACGAGTGCGTTGCGGACCGAGATCGTCGACACCGTCATCCGCAGCGTCGAATCATCGGATCTGGCCGCGGAAAGCACCGCGATCACCGCAGTGGTCGAGGCGGCCCTGCGTGATGACCACGAGCTGATCTGGGAAGAGACCGCCAGCGACACACCACCTGACCGCAGCACGGGGGCAGGAAAGGATCACGCACGAGACCTGTGAAGTAGTAGCGAAATCGTCTGTGTCTGTCGGTGTTTCGGCTAGGGGGAACTGGACCGAGGCGACCGAACCTGAACCGCTGGGACTCAGCACACCCCGAACGGGTGTGACGTTTTCTCGATCCGAGGAAGCACGATGCCCAACCCTATCCGCGAAAGAAACAGCACCACAATTCATCTCCCACGCCATGATCGCGATCACTCCGGCAGGAGTACGCGATGAGCTGGCAGATCCAAGGGACCCGCTACACCGATCCCACCTACTATCGCGACGCCGCCGACCGAGTCGAAGCGCAGCTCCGCGCAGACTTCGCCGCCCACCACCAGCTTCGCGAGATCGCCGCCCACGGTGAAACCCCTGCCCACGTCGTCGAATACGCCGCCCGCGCCCACGACTTGGCTCGCGCGTGGCGATACAGCGCCTCGCCAGGACACCGGCACCTGTGGCAGCAGCTGAGCATCGCGGTCGAGTCCTGGACTGCCAACCCTGAATCTGCCCGCGTCGAGTTCGGACGTCTGCAGCAGTCCTTCATCGAAGGCAACCCCGCGGTCGAATCGACCACCGTGCGCACCCAACGCCAAGCCGCCGAGATCACCGGTCATCTCGAACCGGTCCAGGACTACTCGGCCCAAGACGGCGCCCGCTACCGGCCCCGCCATCTGTCTGCGGTCCCCGACCTCGGCGCTGACGGTGCCCGGCGACTGGGTGCCGCTGATCGGGCGTTGGGTGGACGCGGCCCCGATCTGCTCGACCTCGACGAGATCCAGCAGATCATCGACGCCACCGACGACCTCCTCGCCATCGAGGAAGCCGCCGGTGACCGCGACACCGGCGCCGACGAACTCGAGGCGCTGATTCCTGCCGAGCAGCGCAACGCGCCGGTCATCTTCGACTACACGCGCACTTTCGACCAGCACAAGACTCAGATCGCCGCGGTTCGCCGCGTCCAGGACCTGGCCGCGGAGCACCTGCGCCTGGCAGGGGAATTCGACGGGACCGCCGAGGGCGGGCAGGTGCTGATCGAGCGCTTGGAAACGCTGATGGACGCCACCCGCCGCGCCCGCCGCGAGGCCGTGTCGGCTGGGGTGGGCGAGCACGACATCAGTGCTGCCTACCGTGCTGGCCTGACCGGGCAGTTCTGGTCACAGCAGCCCGGCGTGCCCCACCTGGGCCAGCTCGACCAGATCCTCGGCGAACGTGACCACGCGCTGGCCGAGATCGACACCCTACGTGCGGAGTTCGGGCCCGACGCGTATCCGCGTCCAGGACTCGCGCTGGCCGTCGGCGCCGAACCGGCCTTCCTCCCGCTGTCCTACACCCCGAGCACTGCGACGCCGACCGATCCGGGCGGTGCGGCGATTGCCGACGCGGTCGATGCCGCGCTCCCAGAGACCGGATTCGCCTCCGCGTGGAGCACCCCGGAGGTCACCGGTGTCATCGACGCACCCCGCCATGAACCTGCCGTCGAGCACCACCTGTGAAAGGAGCTGGTGAATCATGTTCTCTCCCCGAGAAACGCGCCGCCGCGACAAGACCGGGATGGGTGAGGAAGCCGGCATGCTGGCGATCCTCCTGGCCCTGCTGGTGCTGGTGTTGCTGGTGTGGGCAGCATTGAAACTCGGCAGCTGGTGGGCCGGGCAACCGATGGCGTGGAACCCGTTTGCGGCGTTGCTGTCGGTGGTATCGAATGAGCGGCGGTGGCCGTGGCAGTCCACCCCGATCGCGCTGGGGCTGCTGTGCACCGCCGGTGCGGCGGGTGTGCGAGGGATAGAGGCCTTCGGCAATGACCGTGAGGTCGACGCCGCAGCGCGAACCATGCAGCGGCCCGGCAAGATCCGCATCGCCCGCGCGGCCGACAACCTCGCCGAGAACCAGCGCCTGCTCAGCGACGCACCACCACATGTTCGGGACAACCCAGGACCGCTACTGGGGCGCACGGTCGTCGGCGATGTGGCCCTGCACGTGCCCGCCGAGCTCGGTGTCACGGTCGCGGCGGGACAACGCACAGGAAAGACTGTGGCGTGGGCGATCCCGGCTGTGCTCTCGGCGTGGGGACCGTGCCTGGCGACCTCCAACAAGCCGGACCTCTACCGCCACACCGTCTACGCCCGCGAACAACTCGGCCGGGTCTGGGTGTGCGACCTGCAAGCGGTCACCGGCACGGCGGTGTGCGGGTTTTGGGTCAACCTGTTCACCCAGGTCACCAGCCTGCCCGCGGCACGCAAACTCGCGGGATTCTTCGTCTCCGGTTCAGCAGGGTCGGCCAGCGAGATCGCCAACGCCAAGACCGACGCCTACTTCGACGGCGGAGCCCAAGAGTTGTTCGCCCTGTGCACCTTCGCCGCCGCCTGCGTGGATGGCGACCTGCACCATGTGGCCGAATGGCTGGGCCGAGACCAGGACCCGACCCCGGCATTGATCCTGCGCCACTTCGGCCACGACCGGCCCGCCGCACGGATCATCGAATGCCAAGGCCTCTACGCCCGCCAGCGCGACGGCCTCTACGACATGGCACGCCGTTTCCTCAACGTGCTCTCCGATTCCGGCTACGCCCAGATGGTCACTCCGCCGGTCCGGAAACTGTTCCAGGTCAGCGAAACCACCGCCAAGACGGGCGACGGGCGAGCGAGCCGACCGGACAAGACTTCGAGGGTCGCGAACGGGGTCCTCATCGAGGTCACCGAGTCGGCCCGCACGCACGCGTTGCCGGAGTTCGTCCCGACCGAATTCGTGACCTCGAACGACACTCTGTATCCGCTGTCGATGGCCGGGCCCGACGGTGCGACCCCGCTGACCGCGGCCCTGGTCGGCCAGGTCCTGGAAGCCGCGTTGATTACCGCCCGCGCTCGCGCGGACGGACGGTTGCAGACCCCGCTGCTGTGTGTGCTCGATGAGGCCGCCAACTGCGCCCGTATCAGCGAATTGCCCAGCTACTACACGTATGCGGCGGGCTGCGGGATCATTCTGATGACGATCCTGCAGGTCCTCGAACAAGCCGAAAACCTCTGGGGGGTCAACGGCTGGAAGACCATGCAAGCCCAGTCGATCGAGGTCTACGGCGGCTCCATCGCCGCCCGCGACTACCTCGAGCACTGGTCGGCGATGGCCGGGCAACACGATGTGTCCGACCGCTCCCGCACCTACACCCCCCAAGGCATCCAACGCACCCTGTCCTGGCGGGCCGAACCCATCCTCGACGTCGCGATGCTCGCCGCGCTCCCGAAAGACCGCGCCTTGGTCCGACTCCCCGGCCACGGCCCGGTCGTCGTCCGAAAAGTCCCCTGGTGGGACAGCGACCACGCACCACTGGTGAACAAGTCGATGCAACGCTTCGGCGGAGGCCCGGTCTCGCTGATCAAGGCGACCTCGGCGGCAGGGGAGGCCCGGTCGTGACCAGCCCGAGCCCAGCACCTACCGCACCCACGAACGCTCCGATCCCGCCACAGTTCCGGCATTTCACCGACTTCGCGCAGGCATGGATGCTGCCCACGATCAGTGTCCGCCTGGCCGAGGCGAACCGGGAGAACACCTACACCTGGTGCACCCGCTGGTGGGCGCACAGGCCGGTGGCGGTGCGGGTCGCGCACCTGCACACCGCGTTCGAGGCGATGCGCCGCTCCAAGGCCGGATCCGCGCTGAGCACGTTCCTGCTCTCACACTTCGACCCACACGTCACCCACATCCTCGATGCCGCCAACGGGCCGCTGCACCGGTGCACCCGCACCCACCATCAATCCACGCCGTCGTTGCCGTTCGACCCGGTCCCGCCCGGCTGGTTCGGCACCCGGCCCGCCGAACCGCAGCAGGGCCAGCCGCCCAGGAAGTTCGGGCACTACAGCGAGTTCACCGAGCAGTGGCTGCTGCCGGTGACATCGGTGAAGGTCGCGGCCAACAACCGCGAAGGCCAGTACACGTGGTGTCGGCAATGGTGGCGCCACCAATCGGTAGCGATCCGGTTCGCCGGCCTGCACGCCAGCTTCGAAGCCGCAGTCAAAGCCGAAGACAAGATGGCAATGAGCAGCCTGTTCGTCCGCCACATCGATCCACAGATGCGCCATGTCCTCGACGCCGCCAACGGACCCCTGCACCGGTGCACCCCCGACCGACACATCGACAGCCCCGGTATGACCGGCAAGGAGATTCCAGCGAACTGGTTCGGCACGCCCGGGTCGACGATCCCCATCGAACACCTCGGGTTCGGCCCTGACTTCCGCACCCTGGCCAGCGCGGAAGGCAACGACGAATGAATATGGCGAACGCAACCGCGGTTCAGAAGCGAATCCTCAAGGCGTTGCAGAACTTCGCCGCAGACTCGCACACACTGCGCCAACAGCAGCGAGCCAGCGGTACGACACCGACACCGCAGCAGGCGAAGGACTTCGAGGATCGAGCCAGACTGCAAGCCGACTTCGCTGCGGCCGCCACCGCAGGGGGAGTCCCGCCCGAATGGGTGAAACAAGCCAGCGAACGCGGCGCGAAAGGGATCAGCTGGAACACCAACTTGTTCCTGCGCCCCGCGGCCCCGATCGACCGCGACCGGCTGCTGGCGGGGCTGGGCGCCGACTGTGACCGATTGGCGCGCTTCTGCGGAATCTATGCCGCGCATTCCCGATTCACGCCAGCGGAGGATCTGCGACAGCGCGACGCGGTGGAGAACGTGATCTTGACACTGTGGCAGCGCTCTGCCCAGATCGGTGCACTCCTGGGCGTCGACGCCGCCGAAGCTGACCAGCATTGGCCACACCAAGGCTGGATGGAGACCGCCGCCTCGGCTGCGGCCGCCGTGAGCCGCGATCAGCTCGCGCGCCAGTGGAGCGAGATCGCCGCGACCGACATCACCGGCTACGCGAGCCAGTCGATCATGTTAGAGCGTGCGGGAATCAGACCCGATCCGCAGTTCGCGCCACCGGAACCACCAGCGGCGCTGTCGGAGCTGGAGCGAGCGCAGACCCCGTCGGCGACACAGCCGCTGTTCTCCGACGGTGCGCGGATCGACGCGGCCGTGGACGCGACCGGAGCTGCCACCGCACACACAGGCGACGACCCGCTGATGACCCCGCCCACGTTCAGCCACGCACCGACACCACCCGCGCCGGGGGCCGAACCGTGACCCGCCGATCGACCGGGATGGATCCATGACCAGCCCGGTGCCACACCCCCGACTCGTCGCCGAGCTGCCCGCAGCACAGGCAGAGGTCCTCGCCCAGATTCAAGATCTCGCACGCCAGGGCGCCGCTATGCGCCGCGAGCATGACCACTCCCCAGAACTCGTGCAGATCGACCGGGATCGCAGCCTGGCCGAGGCCACCGCCTCAGCACGCGGTGTCCCCGCTGTGTGGATCAATCAAGCCAGAGAACTGGGAACCAGGAACCGTGCCTGGCGGCGCAGCACCGTCCTGCGAGACCCACCCAAAAACAACGTGGTCCGCCGGGGATTCGGTCGTGTTGTCGACGACACCCGCCGGCTCGCCGACATGGCCGCGGTCACGGCGGTCCGCGAACACTACCTCCACAGCAGGGGAATCGACGCCGATCCCGAACCAGTAGTGGCTCACCAGCTCCGCCGCAACATGGAGGCACTGCGGACACGGATCATTTATACCGCTGACGCGATCAAAATGAGTCCAGTACAACGGGTCCGCAGCTGGACCGTCACCGGCGCCATCCTGACCGAGCGAGTCCACTCCCACCGTCACCTCGCTGTCGAGGACATGACCGCGTTGTGGCGCGACCATGGCACACCCGCGGTTGCCGCGAGCGTGCGCTCGTCACTGTCGAGCCTGCGGCGCACCACCACCGCAAGCAGCGAGTTGGACATGGCGCCAGCGACCACGCAAGACCTCCTCACCCGCGCCCGCCAGCAGCTCGGCACAGGGACGACACCACGAGCGGCGTCAGAGGAAGGACGAGTCATCGATGCTCTCGTCGATGCGGCCACGCCCACGGCGGCCTTCGAGCCGGACGCCCTCGACGACCAAGAACACAGATCGATCGATGAGCCACCGGGACGACACCCCACACCCGAGTACGGCATCTGACCGGCAACACGAGTTGACCGTTGAGCCGGTTGACCACCAACGGCGCCTTCCTCCACTTGGGCTTCGCGAGCGTGCCGGATGCTTTGTTGGTCATGAAGTCGGCGCAGCATTTCCGCAGGTTCCCGAAGTGGCCCGATTCTTCCCATGATTTCCCTGTTTCCGCAGGTAGATGGGTATCTGATAGTCCTGAAGTCACCGGATCCTTCCTGTGAGTTCCCGTGCGTCCCCGCCTGCAAATCGTAGAAAAATCGTAGAAACGCGCGCGATGGGATCCTGTGGAGCGTGATCGGGATCTCCTGCCCCGGCATGGGCAACCCCACCGTGCCGGGCTTGTGCCCACGGCGGGGCACGTCGGGAACTCCGAGGTGCCGTTGGGTCGGATCCTGTGACCGACCACCACATCTGTCACCATCGGTGATGCCCGAGCTGGTGAGGCGGGTCGCATTGGTCAGCGAATCTGTCACCAGATTTCCATCGTCGTTGTCACGGACCGTGCGTTCAAGGTCGCCGAGGCGAGTTGCTCGGCGCCCAACGTCCGCTCATGCCGAATGCAGGATGTCTGGTCATCCTCGGAACGATGCTGACTGACACCCCGAGGATTGCACACGGCCGCAGCGGGACCGATCGAAACCGGTCACCGCCGCTTCCTCGATGACGGCTACCGGCCGAGCGTCCACGCGGATGCGTAGCTGACATCGAACAGCCCGTGCTCCGGTGCATAGATAGCGGCGTGGTCTGCGGTGGTGAACGACCGCGACTGTGCCTGCGGCTGAGGGACCGCCTCGGCTCGGTAGACGGCCACCACTCGACCGTCACCATCCACGACCGGAATGGTTGTAGGGATCGCCGATCCTTGAGCGAATTCGATCGCGGGCTGATCTTGGGAATACGCCAGTGACAGCGTGGCTGCCTGGTTGGGTGTGGTCTGCTGAGCTTCGTTTTCTGACATCGAGCGGCCTCCATACAAAGGTCGGATTGACACCAACGAGCGTCCAGATCACCTTACGTACAGGATGATTGACACATGTGGGAACGGCTCACCAACACCCTGAAGAGTTGCCCCGAGACAGTCGGCGCGCTGGCCGCTTCGCCGTTGCAGTGAGTGCGCTCTCAACGCACTGTCAGCCGCATACCGCTCGCTCTCGATGACAGATGTCCTGATCAAGTGGCAGATACGGTGGTCAGCCACAGATCCGGACAAAGTCGTCTACCTGCATATCCCAAGAGGGTAATCGAACATATGAGCGAATCATGGGGCGGGGTGGGTGGTTGGCCGGACCGTGGTCGACCCCTGCCGGCTCTACGGGGTCCGTGGTGGCTGGGCCGAGGCTGCGCCGCAGGCCTGCGGCAACGGGCATCCGCTGCGACGCAACGCGATGGTGGGTTCGGTGCCGTGCGGGCAACACGGGCACTACCGCAGTTGCAGGTGCTGCACGTGCGGGCACGAGATCATCTGGCCGACACTCGATGAGGCCTGTCGCACCCCGCACTGACCGTTAGCGCGGGTGTCGTCGTCGGGCCCACGGGGTGCGGGGGTCATGGGATCACCGGCGCGGCGTGGCGGATCAGGATCAGCGTGGAGCGCACGGCGGCCAACGCGTCAGGTGACCCGGCCCCATCGCGGGCGGCGCGGGTTTCACGCCGTGCCCCGTGATACAGCGTTGGCAGGGATCCGGCCTGGCGTGCCAGCGCGCACGCAGCTGTGCCAGTCCACGTTCCACCTGCAGGTCGTCCAGGACAGAAACAATGAAGTGCGCGCAACGGCTGGTCAGTGGGCATTTTTCCCGGTTTGGTCTGTGTTACACCGTGGTTGATGCTTGGCTTGGTCGCCGCTCGATACCCCGCCACGAAGGGAGTACGACCATGACCGAGCCCGACGGAGTGACCATCAAGTTGCGTGAGGACCAGATCGAGACAGCACCACTGTCGGAGAGCTCCTCAGGTTCTGGCCAGATCACGATCACCCGCGATGGAGACAAGCGCGCAGCGTTCACCGACTGGATTGAACAAACCTCCGACGGCCAGCAGGCGCCGTTGACCGTGACCGTGTTAGACGAGCAACGCCAGCAGGTTCGGCGGATCCACCTGTCGAACGCATGGGCTTCTCGGTGGGAAGGACCTTCGCTGCACGCAGGTGACAGCGGCGTGGCCATCGAGAGTGTCACGATCACGTACGAGGACATCACCGTCGATTAGTCGACTGTCCACCGCATGACCGCCAACACCCCGACTACGGGATCCGTCGCGGGGTTGGTTGGGCCAGTTATAAGAACCGGCCTCATGAGGTGTGTCTGTCCTGGAGGATGTATCGCAAGGCTGTACTGAGCACTCTAAGAGGAGGCGAAGGACATGGCTGAACTGAACTCGAAGGGCCCAGCACCGGTAAGTCTGCCTGTTGACCAGGCCCAGACCGAGAACGGCGGCAAGCCCGCAACATTGACTCTTACCTACACCGACCGAGGTCCGGTTCTGACTGCGACTGATGGCAATGTCATTCCGGGACCGATCCCGGTTGTCGATAGCGCCGGTAATCTGGTCGCCGAATGCGTCGTGACAGCACCTCGTAGCCACGAAAGACTCCCCGTAGTCGTCTGGATCTACGGAGGGGGATTCCTGATCGGGGATTCCTCCACGTGGGACGCGAAGTAGGAGCGCCCTTCAGGTAGGCGCTGACCTGCACATCCGTTGGTTTCCGCGCCATTTCTACCGGAACCCCCGCAAACCCGAATAGCCCACCACCGCCCCCGCTGGCCGGGGGCAGGGTGCGCCCAACGCCGGTCGATGGCGGTCGCGGTCTTCGCGGCCGCCATCTCCTGATCGCGCAGACGGGTTGCGTGCGAGATTCGTGGCATGGCAGGTCCTTTCGACGGATATAGCAGGTCAGTCGCAGCGTCACGGCTTGGTGAGACCGCCGCGGCGCCTTGGGTGATCCGCAGCAACTCAAGCGGGCGAGGCTGCCGCAGGCGAGTCACCCGATAGCCAACGCCGGGTGTCGAGAATCTTGATTCTCGACAGGTCCGTCCTGCGCGTACGCGGGGTGAGACCCCACGGCTGCACACAGCTGTCACCGAACCGCTGACGCGCCGTCGACGGAAGCCATGCCGCGCGCGCGACCCGAAATCAGGGGAGTGCGCTATGGATTCCGCTAATCTCAGGGCGCGTTTTCCAGCACCGCGCGGTAAGCGGGCTGATCGCGGTCTCACCCAGCTCATCTACGGGCTGGTGCTTTGTTCTCCCTGGACGTCGGTCGATGTTGGTTGGAGGGCACGTGCGTAGTTCATCTGTAGGGGTCGCAACCGTGGTGTGTCACGGTAGAGGCAGCGGTTCGTCGTCACGGAACGGGCGGTGCCGACGATGATCGGAACCGTTTTCGAGCTGGTTGTCCGTACGGGTGTGGGGGGCCTGCTGGTCCTGGCCGGGTTCGCGAAGTTCTCGACTTCGGCGTCGTGGCGGGTGGAGTGGCTCGATTCCTACAAGCTGCTTCCGCGTCCGGCTCTCCGTTTGGGAGCGTGGCTGATCCCGGCGGCAGAGCTGGTGGTGGGAATGATGTACGTGCTCGGCGCCTTCGGTCGTAGCGGGGCGGTCGCTGCTGCGGCGGTGCTGGCGATGGTGACTGGCGCGGTGGTGATCGCGTTGATGCGCGGGCAACAGGTCTCGTGTGGATGTCTGGGCAAGGTGGGGACGCTGGTGTCGTGGCCGGTCGTGGCACGCAACCTGGTGCTCATCACCGTGGTGGGCTGGACCGCGGCGCGCGGAATGTCCGGGCCGACCATCACCGGATTCTCCCTGGCGATCCAGATCACTGTGATCGGTGCCCTCGCGATCGCGTTGGGCCTGTTGGCCTACCGACGCCGCCCGCCCGAACTCGTGCACGACCCGTTGGTGCACACGCATGCCCAGGACCCAACGGAACCGGCCGATTTGCCCTTCCCGCACTCGCCCTCGGCTCAGGAGGCCCACTCGTGACCACACGTCGTGACCTGCTCCGCCGCATCGGAGTCACCGCCGTTCTCACCACCGCCATGTCGGCGCTCACTGCGATCTTCCCCGAAATCGCCAACGCCGCTAGCACATACAACGGTTGCCAGTGCCGGCCGGGGGCAAATGCGGGCGTGTATTGCGGTTGGTGTGACGCCGTCACCAATACCGGCAACGGTGGTGCCTGGTCCGACGTCTACCTGTGCAGCAACAGCGGGTCTTGCTGCCGCTACGGGCCTCGCCCCAGTTGCGCCGACTCACAGAACTATTCGCCGTGCGGCTGATGGGCTGCTGATCTACGGCTAACCACCGATGCGCGACACAGGGGTCCTCGATCTGCCTGATCGACTTGCATAGCCGGAATCGGCAGAATCATCGTCAGACTCGCAGGGGTGTTCCCTGGTTGCGGGCATCTGCACACGACTGCACGGGGGGTTCGTTGACTAGCCAAGTGGTTCCGATCGCACTGGGGTTCGTACTGACGACGATCATCGGTGGTGTCTTTGCGAGCTTCCTGCAGCAACGCGCGTGGCGACATCAGAATGCCGAGCGGCTGCGCCAAGAGGATCTGGGTAGAGCCAGTGACGTCTGCCGGACCACCTCGGCACTAGTGGACAAACGCGCGTATCGGATGCAGCGACTGCTGTGGTCGGTCACCGGGTATGCCGAGGGGCGAGTCGCCCTGGAGCTGCTCGAGAGCCGCCTCGTCGAGTACGACAGCACGCTTGTCGAATGGAACGACGAGCTGAACAGCCGCCTCGCGGTGGTAGGTGCCTACTTCGGCCGCGATATCCGGGACTTCGTGGACACGACTGTGTATCCGGCATTTGCACAAGCGGGCGGCCGACTTGAGTTACTGGTACGGGCGGCGCGAACTGGGGCAGAACACCTCGATAGTGATGAGATAGCAGCCGCGAGAGCCGAACTCGTAGCGCTCAACAGCGCCGCTTACCGTCTCGGCTTCGCCATGATGGTCCGCATCCGCCAAGGCCGAGTCGGAAGGCACGCTGTCGGTCTGCTCGATGAAATTGACCTCAACGCTGGGTGACTGGACCCGGATGCGGCGCAGGGTCGCATCCGCGTCGCTTCGCGAACCTTGGTGTCGAGAATCGTTCGGTTCTCGACAGGTCCGCCGACGTGTCAATAGTCGGAGTCCTGTTCAGTGCTGACCTGCGAATTCCGCTGCGGCTGAACGGGACTAGCGATCATCGGTGTGTCCCGAGCTCCTCGGCAGTACCGTGCTTTCAGCTCGTACTCGTCTTCAGCACGGGGGTTGCGGGATGGTCGGACAGTCAGCGTTGCCCGAGCGTGGTGTTCTGACCGCCGACGAAACGCGGTGGCAGACCGCGGTGGCCCGCGCGAAGGTCATCGGTCCTCTCGCGGAATCGGACCGGGTGAGCGTCGCGGCCGCCGACCAGGCCGCTGACCAGCTCGGGGTCACTCAACGGCAGGTGTATGCGCTGGTTCGACGCTGGCGTGCGGGCGACGGGGTGGCGGCTGCGCCACCGGGAATGCGCCCGCGCCCAAGGCTTTCCCGATTCCTACCGCTTCGCCACCCTGCGCGATGCTCGCCGTGAACTCGGCCCCGACGTCCAGTCGATCGGCAGCACCCGCGACGTGGTCAAACGCCAGATCGGAAACGCCGTCCCGGTCAAGCTGGCCCGCTGGCTGGGCACCCGCGTCGCCGCCGGGCTGGCCAGCAGCGCGGCCGCCGCCTGAAGCTGAGCCTGCCGACCGAGCGTTCGTAAAACGACCGTGAATCCTGGTCACCTGAGATCCGAAGATGTTCGTATCGGCGGACTTTAACGCCGTGATCTTGGTTGCGTGGAGGGCAGGGCTGTATCGCCGCGAACACCGAGTTCGGTGCGCATCGCGGCGTGCAGCGCGCGGCGCAGCGGCGACCCGGCGGCCAGCTCCCGTTCGAAGGCTTCGCTATCGTGCTCTTCGGCCGCTTTCGCCAGATCCCACAACTGTGCCTGCGCGGCGTCCGCGGCTGCTGAAACGCTGGCACTGGCGGTGATCTGCAGCGTGTGGAATGCGCGATTGAAGTCGGTCGACTCCGATGGGGCGAAGGCTTCGATCAGCGTGGCGGGCGTGGAGGCTTCGCTGCACTCGTTCCGGAATACGAGGATTCGATCACGCAGCGCGGTGTAGGCCGAGAGATAGTCGACGAACGACTCGCGAACCTCTTGCCGGATCTTGTCGTCAGCAGCGGATTCCAGCTGTCGTTGGGACGCGAGACGCTGATTACGGCTGGTCAATGAGCTCGTGGTGATGCCTCCGACGGTACTCACAACCACACCTGACAAGGTGCCGAACACTGCAATCCACGCCGGGTCCACGAGCTCATGGTAGGTCAGTAGCAGCCGATCCTTGCGTGGCCGCCGAGCTCCCGACCTCTGGTCGGTGCGCGCGCTGAAGGAGAAGGCGCGAGGCGGACGTTCAGAAAACGACGGTTTACCGGCGACCTAAGCCTTGGAGCTCGACCAGCGCTGGCGCCGCCATCATGGGACCGTGTCCTGGTGACAGAGCAGTACGCTTCGGCAACGCCCGATAGCTCCGAGAGCAAACGGGCCAAGCTGTGGAAGGTCGCCGCGATCGTCTTGGCCGGTCTGTACCTGGCCACCATCGTCAGAATGATGGTCAGCGGGGACTGGAGCGACCATGTGGCATGGCGGATGGTCGGCCTGATCACCCTCGCAACAGGTGTGTTGCTTTTGATCGCGATTGCTCTCGCGCCCGCGCCGAGGCCACAGCAAAAGCGCTGGCCGATACGGCGAAAGGCTGCAACAGTCATTGTCATCGTCCTGGTGCTCGGCGGGACGATCCGGTGGATCAGCACCGATGCCGGTGATCCACTTGCCCAGGTGCTTCTGCAGACCGGTGCGCTCGCTGCGATGCTGCTGTCCATTGCCGGATGGCTACCGCTCGGGTCCCTTCGTCGTTGAACGCATCTGTGCGCTGCGGATGCCGCCCCTGGGGTGTTCGGAAAACGAACGTTTACCGAACACCCCGACCGCGGGCGGGCGTCGTCGGCGGTGTCAATAGTCGAAGTCCTGTTCAGCGCTGACCTGCGAATTCCGCTGCGGCTGAACGGGACTAGCGATCATCGGTGTGTCCCGAGCTCCTCGGCAGTACCGTGCTTTCAGCTCGTACTCGTCTTCAGCACGGGGGTTGCGGGATGGTCGGACAGTCAGCGTTGCCCGAGCGTGGTGTTCTGACCGCCGACGAAACGCGGTGGCAGACCGCGGTGGCCCGCGCGAAGGTCATCGGTCCTCTCGCGGAATCGGACCGGGTGAGCGTCGCGGCCGCCGACCAGGCCGCTGACCAGCTCGGGGTCACTCAACGGCAGGTGTATGCGCTGGTTCGACGCTGGCGTGCGGGCGACGGGGTGGCTTCGGACTTGTTGCCGCGCCGCTCATCCGGCGGCCGCGGTGGTGCCCGCCTTCCCGACGAGGTCGAACAGATCATCCGCAAGGTCCTGCGAACCCGGTACCTGACCAGGCAGAAACGGTCGGTGACCGTGATCTGCCGCGAGATCACCCGGGAGTGTCGGATCGCCGGATTCAAGCCGCCGTCGCGCTCGGCGGTCACGCGCCGGATCCGCCGATTGGACCCGGTCAAGGCCACCACTGCCCGCCAGGGCACCGACGCGGCCCGCGCGCGGCGGGCGGCCGGCGGATCCACCCCGGCGGTGGACGGGCTGTTGGAGCGGGTCCAGATCGACCACACCCCAGCGGATGTGATCGTGGTCGATGATTTTCACCGGCTGCCGATCGGGCGCCCGTATTTGACCGCGGCGATCGACGAGGCCACCCGGTGCGTGCCGGGACTGGTGATCACGTTGGAAGCACCGTCGGCGACCTCGGTCGGACTGTGCTTGGCGCACATGGCGATCGACAAACGCCCCTGGCTGGAACGCTTGAGGGTCGACGCGGAGTGGCCGATGGGCGGCAAACCGGTGCAGCTGTATGTGGACAACGCCGCGGAGTTCAAGAGCGAGGCCCTGCGGCGTGGCTGCGAGCAGCACGGCATCGGTGTGGACTACCGACCGCCGGGGCGGCCGCACTTCGGCGGGGTGATCGAGCGGCTGATCGGCACCATGATGACGATGGTGCACGAGCTGCCCGGCACCACCTTCTCCAACACCGGAGACCGTGGCAGCTATGACAGCGACGCGAAAGCTGTTCTCACCCTGGGCGAGTTGCAGCGGTGGATGGCGTTGGCGGTGGCCTGCTACCACGGTCGACCGCACGAGGGCCTGGGTGGGCGGACTCCTGCCGGGGTGTGGGCGGAGCGGTCCGCGGTCCAGGGCGCACCGGCGACGGTCATCAACGAGACCGCGTTCCTCGTCGACTTCCTGCCGGTGATCCGGCGCAGCCTGTCGCGCACCGGGTTCACTGTCGACCACGTGCAGTACTACGCCGATGTGCTGCGGCCGTTGATCGCCCGCCGTGAGCGGCTGGACCGGTTCGTGCTGCGCCGCGATCCCCGCGACATCTCTCGGATCTGGGCGCTGCACCCCGAAACCGGCGAATACCTGGAGGTGCCGTACCGCACGTGGTCGCGACCGGCGATCAGTGTGTGGGAACACAGCGCCGCGGTAGCCCGGCTGCGCGAGCAGGGCCGTGCCGAGATCGACGAGAATGCCCTGTTCTCGATGGTCGAGCAGATGCGCGCCATCACCGAGACCGCCGCCGCGACCAGCCGCAAGGCCCGGCGAACCACCGCCCGCCACACTACGGTCCGGGCGCAGCGACCTGCCCGACCCGAACCGCCACCGACCCCACCGGCGGCCGCCGCACCGGCGCCGGTGCGGCCGTTCGAGGTGATCGAGCAATGGTGATCGGCGAGCCGGTCGACCTGTCGCACCTGCATCCCTCGGCGCACCGGATCGCGATGCTTCCGGCCACTGAGCGGGTGCGCCACGTGCGCGCGGATCGCTGGATCGGCTACACCCGCGCCACCGAGGCCCTGGCCCAGCTCGAAGACCTGCTGACGATGCCGTCCAAGCAGCGGATGCCGAACCTGTTGCTGATCGGGCCGACCAATAACGGCAAGTCGATGATCATCGAGAAATTTCGCCGTGACCACCCGCCGATCTCCCACAACGACCACGAGGAGATCCCGGTGCTGGCGGTGCAGATGCCGTCCGAGCCCAGCGTGCTGCGCTTCTATGTCGGGCTGCTGACGGCGATGGGAGCGCCGGTGCGGGCCCGCGCGCGGCGTCTGGCCGATGTCGAAGAGCTGGTGGTGCGGCTGTGCCGGGCGTGCGGGGTGCGGATGCTGGTGATCGACGAGCTGCACAACGTGCTGGGCGGGCGCAGCAACACCCAGCGCGAATTCCTCAACCTGCTGCGGTTTCTGGGCAACAGCCTGCGCATCCCGCTGGTCGGGGTCGGCATCCGCGACGCCTACCTGGCCATCCGCTCCGACGACCAGCTCGAGAACCGGTTCGCGCCGCTGGCCCTGCCGCGCTGGGAACCGGGCGAGGAAGCGTACGCGCTGCTGGCAAGCTTCGCCGCGGCGCTGCCTCTGCGTCGCCCCTCGCCGATCGCCGACCAGGAGATGGCGCGCTACCTGCTGACCCGGTGCGAGGGCACGATCGGGGAACTGTCGGCGCTGCTCGCCGATGCCGCCGTCGCCGCGATCGAGACCGGCGAGGAGGCGATCAACCAGCGCACCCTGCTGCTGGCCGAATACGCGGGACCGACCGAACGCCGGCGAAGCTTCGAACGCGAACTCACATGAGCGCACCGACGCGCTGGCCGCTGCACCCGCCGCCGGGAGAGCTGGAGTCGCTGTCGTCGTGGCTGGCGCGCATCGCCGAGTTGTACCGGATGCCCGTGCCCGAGCTGGTGGGCCCGAATCTCGGTGTACTCACCGAGATCCCGGACCGTCTCGACGAGGATGCGCCCGCGGAGCTGCTGCGCGCGTTGGCGACAGCGACGGCGGTGCCTCTCGCGCGGTTGAAGGCGATGACGCTGCCCGGGTGGGTGCCGTGGCTGTTCGACAGCTTCCCGATGCCCGAACGCGACGGCGAGGACACCTTCTACAGCTACGTGCGCCAGGACTCGGTCCTGCTCGCCCCCGGTGAGGCGACCCGGTTCGAGGCGACGCGGCGGCGCGCCTGGCGTGGTCCGTGGATTCCAGAGACCTGGATGGATCGGTCGTGCCCGCTATGCACCGCCGACCCCGACCCGCACCGTAGTTGGGTGTGGACGTTGCCGTTGGCCATCGGCTGCACCATCCACCGGCGTCGGCTACTGCGGCGCGAGGAACTGCTCACCGCCGAGCTGGCCGGAGCCGATATCGTCGGTGCCCCGATCGCCGAACCGGTTGCCACACTGGAGAACTACACCCACCAGGGGCTGACCACCGGCTCGGTCAGGCTGCCGGGCCGCCGCGTGCACGTGGCGGTGTGGTTTCGGCTGCTGCGCACCCTGCTCGACGAACTGAGCCTGTCCACCACCGGCCTGAGCAGGGCATCGGCCCGCATCCTCACCCAGGTGTGGCAGGTTGCCGAGCTGACACCGCGCGCCGGGATCCGCATCTGGCAGCCCTACGAACTTCTGCCCTGGACTCGCCAGGAGGGCCTGCTCACCGCGGCCGCCGTCGCGGTGGACCTGGTCGCGCAGCGGCGACTTCGACCGCGAGGAAGCCTCGCCGCGGTGCTGGCCCCGCCGCACGCCGAACCGGTCTATCCCGGCGAGGACCCTTGCCGCACCCCCGACAGCCCTGCGGCCCGCTCCCGGATCCTCGACACCCGAGCGCTGTATCGCCGCGCCGACTACAGCGAGCTGTTCGACGAACTCGCCCGCGGGGTGCGCACCGACCCCGACACCGCCCGCCGGGTGCTGGTCTTCCTCACCGCAACCGACCCGAGCCCGGCCAACCTCGACCGCGAGCGCGACATCCTGATCCGAGACACCGGCATGCCACCGGACTTCGTGCGGACCCGCGCCGAAACCGAGACGCTGCTGATCCTGCACGGCCACGACCCCGGTGAGATCACCCGCGTACTCACCGAGTTCTCGGCCGAGTCCCCCTCACACAGAATCAGCGGACCGGCCGCGGACCTGTTCGTTCCCGACGACCTCGCGCGACTGCGCGCCCGCCTGGATCGGTGAACGGTGCGCATCGAGGATCAGTTCGCCGCCTCGCCCAGGACGGGCCCCCATCGTGCTCTCCACAGAGATGGGCTTGGGGCGACTACTCGGCGGCGGGGAGAAGACCGCGGTGTTCGGCCTCCGGACGGTATTCGGCTGCTGCAGCACGAAGCTCGGCGACCGCCTCGTGAGCGCCTGCTGGTCGTACTGCTGCGCCCGTCGGCGTTCTTCGGCAGGTATTGGCGCAGTAGGCGATTGGTGTTCTCCTTCGTGCCTCGTTGCCAAAGGCTGTGGGGTTGGGGTCGCCGTGATATCGGTCGGTTCCGATGGGTGAATAGGGCTAACCGCAGGGTGCGGGCGAGTCAGCCCTAGGGGTGGTGTTTCCCATGCGCCGGTGAGTCAAGAATTGCAGATACCTACACAAACAGCTTTCGGAGCGAACGGTCACGATTGAGTTCTGAATTTTGGTCATCAAGGCAACTTTGAATGCTACGCACACGCGGGAGATGATTGTTATGCCACAGCAGCACGACTGGCGTTGGTGCCGCAAATGCCAAGGTTTGTTCTTCGGAGGCAGGCCGGGTTCGAGGTGCCCGGCGGGCGGCGCGCACGAACGCGCCGGGAGCAGCAACTACAGCCTTGCCTTCGATCTGCCCGCCACCAACGGATGGCAGAGCGACTGGCGTTGGTGCAACAAGTGCCAGGGTTTGTTCTTCGGAGGCAGGCCGGATCCGAGTTGCCCGGCGGGCGGTGTGCACGAACGCGCCGGGAGCAGCAACTACAGCCTTCGCCAAGCCAGCGTGATCGTGGATCGGATGGCGCTTCCTAATTCTGGCGACGAGTGGGGATCTGAAGATGTCTACATGCTGACCTTTCGCGGGAGCGTTCCCGCTGACGGTGGCGTCAATTCCGAAACGCAGTTCACAGTTCGAGGCCCAGGGGCCTATTGGAACAATTTCACCAACGGGGACGTACGTAATCGCGATATCGCGATCGCTGCTTACGAACCCGACTCGTTGTATATTGTCTCGCTGATCGAGGAAGACGGGGAACGAGACGTAACTGAGGAGATCGAAAGCGCTTACAGGACCGGACTCGACGTGGTATGGACCGCCGCGCTCGCCCGTACAGTCGGGCAGTCGATAAACGATCGGATCGAAGTCCTTGCCAGCGCAGTAATCGAAGCGCTTCACGGTACTAGCGGTATTCTTACGAACATCCCCGTTCTTGGTGACGACGACCAGCTCGGAAGACCACAGCGACTGGTTCTGCCTACGAACAGTCTTCAGGCGGTGTTGGACTTCAAAGGCGAAGGCGCAAGATACCGAGCCACCTTCAAGGTGGAATGATCTGCGAGGGTGGCTCCCAATCTCGTTGCGGACGGAATCGGACCGGGTGAGCATCGCGGCGGCCGACCAGGCCGCCGACCAGTTCGGGTCACTCAACGGCAGGTGTATGCGCTGGTCCGGCGGTGGCGTGCGGGCGAGGGGGTGGCGTCGGACCTCCACGCCGACATGATCATCCACGCGGTGATGCAATGATCCTTTGCGCCCAGGACCGCCTACCAAACACTCCTGCGCGGCGCTGCCAGGGTGTTTCATAGGTGATCACTCATGAAACATCCGGTACGACGAACGACATCCAGGGCTATCGGTGTTTCATAGGATGTTGCATAGATCCCTGCATTTGAAACGCACCTATGAAACACTGTGGGGGTGAGCGACGACGACTTCCTCCGCGTGGAGGCCCACGACTGCCCGATGTCGAGCTGCGCCGCACCGGCCGGATCCCCGTGCCGCACCGGCAAAGGCAAAGTCGCCATCGGCTACCACACCGCCCGCTTCCGCCTCGTACCCTCGCTCGCGAAGTCGCTCACCGTGGCCACGCCGGCACTGCGGTGCCCGGGCACGGTGTGGACCGAACTACCCCGCCCGGCCGCCGCCTCCGACGAGACGGGCGCGCACGTGCGTCTCGGCTACGCCCGCGCCTCTACCGTGCGCCAGTCCCTGGACACTCAACTCGATTCCCTGCGCGCGGCCGGGATCGGGCGGATCTTCTCCGAGAAGATCTCCACCCGCGCCCTGGTCCGCCCCGAGCTCGACCGCGCGGTCGCCCTGGCCCGGGAGATCCGCGCCTCCGGTGCCGCGGTCACCCTGGTCGTGCACGAACACAAACGCCTCGGTCGCGGCATCGAACTGGCCGCCCTGGCCGAACAGCTCAAGGCTGCCGGCATCGGCCTGGAATTCCTCACCGGCGAACTCCAAGGCTCCCACGACCCGTCCGGACTGGTCTTCACTGTCCTGGCCGCCCTGTCCGGCATGGAACGCGAATACATCCGCGACCGCACCCTCGAAGGCCACGAATCCGCCCGTGGCCGCGGAAAATCCATCGGCGGTGTCACCGTCGTCGACGAGACCATGCTGGCGATGGCGTTGCACCTGCGCGCCAGCGACCTCAGCCTGCGCGACATCGCCGCGCGGCTGGTCATCACTTCCGGCAAGAAGAAAGGCCAGCATCCCTCCCCGGCCACCGTGATGCGGCTGCTGCGCGAGCACGATCGTGCCAAAGGACACGTGCCTGCCACCTGGACGGTCGGTCGCACGTAGTTACAGGGATTCGGCGAAGAACCCGTGGTTGTCGCCGTTGAAGACTGCTCTAGCGGGGTCGTTGGCGGCGAGGTTCTTGCAGGCGGTTTGGCCGTTGGCGTAGTCCTCGGTGTAGTGGCGGGAGTGGCTCCATTCATGGATGAGTGTGCCGATTTTGCTGTCGAACCCCGATAGGGGGCGGCCGAAGAACTGGTTGCACAGCCACACGGTGCCGGAGTCGTCGTAGGTGTAGGCGACGTAGGAGGGGGCGCAACCTTGGCGGGTGAGGTCGTAGGTGGGAGTGATGGGGAACATGGCGCTGGGCAGGGTGCTGTAGGTGGTGAAGTGCGAGGTGATCACCTGATAGCGGGTGGGCCCGAGGACACCGAACAGATTGCCGTCGGTGCCAAACCATTGGGCATAGCGCTGGTTGACGGCGACGCTGGTGGTGGTGAGTTGCTGCACGGCGGCTGCGGCACGGGCGATCATGGCGTTGTGGGCGGTGAGGACATCGCCGCGCTCGACGCCGGTGCCGCCGACGAAGTCGGGGCCGAAGATCCGCACACCGGGTTCGGCAGCGCGTTGCTGTTCGGCGGTGCGGGCTTGCTGCCCGAAGGTGAGGGCGGGCGCGTCACCGGGGGTGACCGTGAATTCGACGCTGGCAGCTGGGAGTGGATGCTGGGCGTGTTCGGCTAGAGATCTGGCGGGGCGTTCGGTGCCCGGGTCCACCGCTCGTGCGTCGGACAGGACGGTGGCGAGGGTGGCGCGGTAGTGGCCGGGTTCTTCGATGCGGTACAGACGCGCGATATCGATGTCGGCGGTACGCGATTGCCCGGGCGCGAGGGCGAGGTAGTCGGAGTCAGCGGGGTTGCCGCGTTGGACGTGGCGCCCGTCATATCGGACGGTGATGCCGTCACGGGTGAGGACGAGGAAGTTGAGAGGGTCGCCAGCCAGTGGTGTGTTCCAGGTGAGCAAGGCATAGGTGTGGTTTGCGGCGTTGCGAATGGCGAACGTGAGCACGATGGGTTCGCCAAGCCTGTAACTGGTGCGGCCCTGCAGCGAGCATTCGAACGGTTGATTGTCGATCATGTTCCCTCCTGGATGGGTCCGCGTTCACACGCGCGATATGTATGAGGGTGTGGGGGCGGTGGAAGGGCGGCAAGAGTAATGCGGTACCTGTTGTTCGACTCATCGCTCCTTTTCGACGAATCGAGCGGATAGAACAAATCAGACCGCACAGAACTCGGCATTTCAGTGCGTTTTCCACCCTCCCGACCGAACGGAGCCACCGGCCGGATCCGAGATGTCGGGCCTGCTGAAGTCCACTCCGCACATCGCTGAACGTGACTTCGAACATCGACACGACGCTATCGAACGGGCGATTCTGGGCGTCGGAAATCGTGTCGAGATCCGCGTCGGATGCAGGGGTAGGCATGTTCGCCCGGGCCGAGGGACCGAACAGGATCTCAACGCCAGGGCGAGGTACCGCCCGCGACTGTCGGTGAAGCTCGCTACTGTCAACGCTGTGTTCGACACCGTCAGCCGAGGCCCTGATTACCTGCTGCGTTGGCCGCGCGATCTTTTCGTCCTCGAGGCGAAGGCGATCCTGGCCGCTGCTCACGCCGCCCACGGAAAGTCGGACTGGAACAGCGAGGTGAGCCTCTTGCTGAGCGAAGCTTTCGCGGCCGACACACCTCGCAACGACTTCGAAGGCATCACTGAGGGCACGATTTGGGGGTCAGCGCCTTCGTCTGATCCGTGGGAGGACCTCGGCACGCAGAGTCGTTCGCGCCAGACAGATTTGAAGCGGGAGTTCCTCGAAGATCTCATCGCTGCGGCCCCGAAACTCACCGAGCAGCACACACCGCGGCCCTACTACTCGCAACGAAAGACGGCAGCAGCCAACCCGACGCCGGCAGTAGAGCGAGATCTCGACTCAGCCCAGCGTGACTGGCGCTCTGCGGTCGAGGACCTTCAGCAGCGCGGATATCTGGGGATGGTGGCACCGGACCCCTGTGTGGACGACAACTACCCAGGGGCGTTTCCGGATGCGATTCTCGATGCTTTGATCGAGGAGCGCATCGGGAAGAAGAACTTGTGGTCTCCCCGTCCTGAGGCCTGGGATGAGGAGACATTCTTCGACCTTGTCGAGATCTTCCACGACCTGGTCTCGCGACCTCGGCGGCGCCACTTCCACTCCTTCAATGGCTGTGGCTGGCACTACTCAGCGTTCACTCCGCGACCGGCGCAGGCTCTCTACGGTTGGTCGGTCAACCGGCTCTTGGCACGTAACGGCATCGGTCTGCGCTTGGCGACGGACGGGGAAGATCTTGGTCGCTTAGTCCATGAGGTCGACGAAGCCCGCGCAGATCTGGTCGAAGCTGCGCTGGCCACAACCGACCCGGACCGCCGAGCCGTTACTGCCCACGCGATCGCGCTGTTCCGAAGTCGCAGTGCCGGAGTGGAAGACAAGCGCAGTGCCTGTGTGGCATTGGCGAGTCTGCTCGAGGAGCGACGCGACTTACTTAAGCAAGAACTGTTCAGTACCGATGAGGGCGCTCTGTTCCTGATCGCCAACAAGTTCGCGATCCGCCACCGCAGGGCTGACCAGCACGCCGACTACGACTCTGCCTACCTCGACTGGATCTTCTGGTGGTTCCTCTCCACAGTCGCGCTGATCGACAAGCTCCTGACCTCCCAAGCCTCCGATCCGGCTATCAGCGGTTGATAGACGTAGAGGTGCCGGCCAATCAGTTGAGGCGCCCGCGCGCTCGGCGCAGCTCGTAGATGTAGGCGCGGTCCTCGTCGTCGTCCAGACCGCGGGCCTCACGGTCGACCAGTCGCACCTGCGCGCCGTGTAGCTCGCGGTCGACGGTGGTGCAGTCGGGCAGCTCGAAGTTCGACTCTGTACAGACCCAGCCTGGCCGGTCGATGCCGAACGGTGGCACCGCGGCGATCAACTCGCACACAGGCTGGGCGGGTCGGTATCCCTGCTACAGCTCGTCCTCGGCGTCAGTCCAGTCCTGATGCTGTTCCGGTGTCCAGTGGGCGCGTTCGTTACCGGAGAGGCCGCCACCCTGGTCAAGGGAGGCGGCCTCATCATGCACGACGCTATTTGCCGTCGCGGAATACCACGAACAGTTCGAGCACGATCACCAGCACGGTGACCGCGGCCTGCCAGTCGACCAGTACACCGGCTGCGATCGCCAGCGACATCGCGATCCCCAGCGCGACCAGCGGGGGCAGGTCTCGTTCCTCCTTCGGTGGTGGCATCGGGTCCGGTGTCACTGCAGGCAGATTGGCCTCCGTGCCGGTGAGGGCGGTGCTCGGCATCACCGGCACGGGGCTGCTTTCGGCCGGGCTACCCTGCACGAGGCCAGCCAGCTCGGCGAGCTGGTCGGTGTCGAAGCGGATGGTGATCTCGATCGCGGGCCGTTTCGCCGCGACAGGCGCGGGGATGCCGCTGGTTGTCTCGGGCTGCTCTTCGGTGGTCATCTCGTGCTCCTCCATCGATGTCGTTCGCACAAGGTGGTAGGCACGATGGAGGTCGGAAGTCCCCGCTACAGAGCGTTTTCAATGAGAAATCGCGCTTTCCCGAACCGGTGGGGATTTCGGTGGACCTCGATGCCTACAACGTTGCTGACGCCCGCACTCGCGCGTCGCAGTTGGGCGATCGGGTACACGCTCGGTCGCAGGTCTACAGGCGGAGGTACACATGGCGTGGCGGGACGATGGCTCCGGATCCGGGACACCCGAGCGTAGGAACGAGCTGACAACGGCTGAGCAGGATCTGGTGCTCTCGACGGCCGAGCAGGTGGTCTGGGACCTGTCCACCGACACCGACTACGACTTCGCCGCCGACGAGGTGGCCGACGACCTCGACCGCGTGGCCGGGGATATGCGCCTCTATGACCGGCTTGCCGCCGCCGGATTCTGCGGCCCGGTCTGGACCGAGTCGGTGATCACGCTGGTCAAGCACGGCTCGGTGGTGCTGGACACCTGGTCACGCAGCGGCCGGATCTTCTCGGTCTTGTGGGACAAGGGGATCGCGCTGAAACCCGCGGCGTCGGAGGCCGAACGGCGGCGGCTGGCGGTCGATGAGCTGCACCGGCGTGAGATCGTGCATCCGGCCGTGGCCGAAGCGGCGGTCAAGGTCCAGCAGGAACTGCAAGCCGGTGTCGGCTGGATGCCGGGCCCGGGGCGGCTGAGCCTGAAGTCCTACTTCGTCGGGTCGTGTACCTACGGCTTTGCCAACGAATTCCGCAAGCACCGCCGCCGGGAGAAGGCGATCGTGCTGGCGGCCTCGGACCGCTACGACTGGCCGGATGCGGGTTCGCTGGCCTTCGACAGGTCCAATCCGGTGGGGATCTACCCGGACCCGGAGATCGCGGTGCTCGAGCGCGAGGTGATCCGCGAGCACATGGACGAGCTCACCGAGGTCGAACGCTTCATCGTCTGGTCGAAGCTGTTGGGCCACACCGCCGTCGATATCTCCGAATTTCTGGACGGGGAGTTGAGCCCCAAGGCTGTGGCGCACCGGTGGGAACGTCTGCAACGCAAGTTCGCCTGGGTCAATCGACTTGCTTCGGTGAGGAACTCCTAATGAACGAACAACACGACACCCAAGGGGGTCAGATGCCTGATGAGTTCTGCGACATCCAGCGGCTGATCGCCGAATCGTCACTGGGAAGCCCGGGGGCGCGGTCGGTGCAACGCCACGCCACCGATGCCGATGTCGAGCACATCCTGGGACTGATCGCCGGGCACGACATCGCGGCCCCGCCCGCGCCGCGCGCGGCCCAACGTTGTTCGGGTCGAGACATCGAGCCGACCTACTGCACCGATCCCGCCACCCGAGCTGACCAGTTCGCCAAGTTGCTGGCCGAGCTGCGCCGTCAACTGCCGGCCGAACAGGACAACACTGTCGTGGCGTGGCGGTCCTACCGCTCGACCGACACCTTGGCCAGCACCTGCCACCTGACCTTCATCGACTCCCAGCAACGCATCAACAACGCCCACCGGATCTGGGCGTTCGTCTCGGCGACCTCGGTGAACACGCCGTCGCATTGGCAGCGCACGGCTGCGGCCTGGCGCAGCGCCTGGAACAGCTTGTCGAGCACCTCGCGGTGTGCACCGGCGCTCACTGAACGTCCGGATCGTAACTGGAACAAGCTGATCGACGAGGTGTTCGACCCTGCGGAGTTCGACGTGAGCATCTCCAGCAGCTACCTCTCGCCGGCCGCGGGCAACCTCGACCGCACCCAACTGTGGGTGCTATTGCGGCTCATGGCCGTTGGTGGCCGCCACTCCGCGCGCCCGATCGTCATCGTCGATGACACCTGCGGGCGGGTGCGTCCCACCGATACCCGCATGAACGGGGTGCTGCTCACCGAAACCGCGTGCGAGTCCGGCGGTTTCCTCGAAGCCGCCATGGACGCGATCGGTGACTACGCCGACCGCGACCAGCAGATGTCGGCCTCGGACGCGGTCCTGGAAGAGCTGCGCTCGGTCGCCGAGGCCTTCGCGGTCTATCTGCCCGACGACAAGCAGGAGGAACCCAATGCCATCATCTACGTCGACGACCCCACCGATGTCGCCCCGCTGCTCAAATTCGAAGGACGCGCCGTCGAACACACCCGTCGGCACAACTCGACCACCGAACAGTCCCAGGGCAACCTCGCGGTGATCGATCCGCCTTTCCAAGGACCGACCAAGCCTTAACAACTCCACCTGCCTGAAAACAAACCGATGCTGGGCGATGTCGGCACAAGCCGAGGTCGCCCAGCATCATCTGTGCTCGGTGGTTTCGAGGTCGGTGGGTTGACCAGTCGAAAGCTGCACCGACCCACCGACTTTTCCAGGCACCGGCGTGAGCCGGGCACGATCCGGCCGCATACCCGGCACCGGTGAGATGTCGGCTGGGATCCGGGTTTCTGCGGATTCGGTGACCTGGCGTTCGCCCGAATACCAGGTCACGCGGTATTCGGCGACCACGCTATCGAGGACGGATCCCACCCCGCCGAGGTCGGCAGAGAGCGGCCCTGCGCGAGGGCTACGTCGCCGCGGTGGTGAGGTCGACCAGGGTGGCGCCGGCGGCGTTGGTCTGCACCGAGGAGATGCCCTTCTTCGCCGCGTCCTTGGACTCATAGGCCTGGGACTGGGCGATGATCTCGCTGTTGCCGGCCTTGAGCCGCCACCGGAACTTACCCGCCGCATCGGCGAAGATCTCGAACTTGCCTGCCATGACCGGGCCTCGCTCTCGTTCGAAGAGGAAACGCGCCTACCAGCGCAGAATAAGCCCGCACCCGGGCTGACCGACATTGCCGCGCCGAGGATCCCGCGCCCGACCGGGACAACGCCGCAGCGGGCTTAGGCTGATCTTGTGGGTCTCACGGTGCCGGCACCGATGCTGGCCAAACCCGGACGGCCACCACGGCCGCCAGGTGGATGGACCGCGGAAATGAAATGGGACGGCGTCCGCGCGATCACCCGGTGCGGGTCCGACGGTGTCAGCTTGTGGAGCCGCAATCTACGCGAGATCACCGGCTCCTACCCCGAGGTCGTCGCCGCCCTGGCCGAGGTCACCGAGGGCCGGTCGATCCTGCTCGACGGCGAGCTCGTCGCCCCCGACGCCCGCGGCGCCCCCTCGTTCTCCCGGCTGCAGCGGCGCATGCACGTCGGACGCCCCTCGCCCACGCTGATCGCCGAGATCCGCGTCGACTACATCATTTTCGACCTACTCGGCCTCGACGACGAGATGCTCGTCGCCGACCCGTACTGGTCGCGGCGCGTGGCGCTGACCGAGCTGGGCCTCGATGACGGTGCGCGGGTGCGGGTTCCGCCGACCTGGTCACTGGCCGAGGTCGACGCCGGCCAACTGCTGCACTTGGCCGCCGACTCCGGGCTCGAGGGCATCGTCTGCAAGCGCGGCGACTCGATCTACGAGCCCGGCAAACGGTCCTCGGCCTGGATCAAGACAGTCCTGCGGGCCACGACCGAGGCGATCATCGTCGGCGCGGTCCCCGGCACCGGCCCCAACGCCGCCACCTTCGGCGGGCTGGTCCTGGCCGGGCACACCCCCGAGGGCCACCTGCACTGCATCGGCGGGGTCGGGACAGGGTTCACCACCGAGGCCCGGCGCAGCATCCGCGCCGCCCTCGAGGAAGTCCGCCGCGAAACCAGCCCACTCGACGACCCGCCGCCGCCGGCGGTGACGCGGGCTGCGTGGTGGGTCGAGCCGGTGTTCGTCGCAGACATCGAGTACCGCGAGGTGAGTGGCGACGGGCTGCTGCGGCACCCCAGCTTCCGCGGGATCCGCACCGACAAGACGCCCGACGAGGTCGGACTACCTTCCTGATCCAGGGCAATCCAACTGATCAATCGGGGCTATCGTGACGCCGCGTGGTGCGCATGATGCCGTGGCAGACGAGCAGATCGCTGATCCGCTGCTGGATGGTTCTCTCGGGGTACGTGACCTGCGTCGGGGTGTTGCGTCAATGACACTCCGGCGTGGTTTTGCGACGGTTCTTTGGGGTGTGTAGCTCTGTGGCTCCGTGTCGAAGTGAGGACGGAGAGCGGAGGACTTGGTGCGGGCGTTTCTGGTGAGAATGCCGTCGGGTGGCCGGTATTGGACAGTGATCAGCGAGGACTATGAGGTGGAGCCGGTCGCTGACCGGTATCTGCTGGAGTTGAGATTCGGCCGAGATCGTGCCGAGTCGACAACGAAGGCCTACGCGGAGAGCGTGTCGCTGTTTCTGCGTTGGTGCGCGGGTAGTGGTCGCGAATGGCGCACAGCTGCAAGAGATCTGGGCTTGTTCATCGTCTGGCTGAAATACACTCCGGCCGGTGGCAGCCGAGTCGTGATGGGATCGACGGTGAAGCCGGTTCGTAGTGAGTCGCGAATCAACCAAATTCTCACTGCCACCCGGGGTTTCCTGATGTTCGCTGCGGCAGCCAGAGAGGTAGCCGGTTGGGTGGTCGAGCAGCTCTACGAGATCGGCGATTCGCGTGATCTGCCATCGGTGGCACAAGGCGAATCGACCAGTCTGCGATACCGTCTGCGGGCCCGGCACCGCCTCCACGAGCCTGAGACGGCGGTGGATCGGGCTATGGATTCTGAAATCGTCGCGGTTTTCCGGGTGTGCCGATCAGCCAGGGACCGGCTGATCGTGCTGCTGCTGGCGCGAGTCGGGCTGCGGCGTGGAGAGGCCACGGGCTTGCGGCGCAGCGATCTGCATCTGCTGCCGGACAATGCGGTGCACGATTGTCTTGTCCAGGGCGCGCATCTGCACGTGGTTCGCCGGGACAACCCGAACGGTGCCTGGGCAAAATCCAGGTACACCCGGGCGGTGCCGTTGGACTTTCTCACCGTCCGGGCACTCGATCTCTACCTCCTCGAACGTGAGGAGCAGCCGGCCGCGGCTGGGTGCGATTTTCTGCTGGTCAACCTGTTCCGGCAGCCTCTTGGTGCGCCGATGTCGCCTCATGCGTTGAATGAATTGTTCGCGGCGTTGTGTCGGCGCGCGGGGCTGGCACGCTCGATCTCGCCGCATCAGGGCAGACACGGCTTCGCCAGCAATCTCGCTGATAGCGGAGCTGCGCTCGATGAGATCCAAGCGCTCCTCGGTCACGTGAGCCCCTCATCGGCCGAACCGTACCTCCATCCTGGGGCGGATCGGCTGCGTAAAGCCATCGAACGGATTCCCTCTCCGCGGGAGATCACGGAGGAGTTGCGATGAGCGGGTTGGCTTCTATCGCCGCGAACCAGGACTCTCCCGAGCAGGGCGTCGAGGTCGCGCGGCTTTGGGCTGCAATCGATTCGGACTTCTTGGAATTGCTCGGCTGGTCTGCCGAGCGTCGGTACGTGTTTTTTCCCCAGGACCATCCGGTGTTGGGGTGGAGGCGGTGTCCCGTGGCGGCCTGCGACACGGTCGTCTACCGCGGGCAGCAAACATTGTGTGCTCACTGCCGGATTCGATGGGAGCGAGAAGGTCAGCCGCCGATGGATGAGTTCCTCGCCATCGAACGCATCAAGCTTCGCCGTGCGCGAACCGGTCGCTGCGCGGTGCCACAATGCCAACGGCCTTGGGGATCAAGCACATCGAGGCTCTGCAGCGCCCACCACAATCAGCGGGTCAGCATCCTCAAGGTTTCACTGGATCAGTTCGTGGCTCACCCGGTCGTCGTCGCACTGCCCAGTTTCGGCCCCTGCGAAGTAGCCGCCTGCGCGCGTGACAAGCCCGGCAACGCCCCCTACTGCGACGGCCATCGCAACAACTGGAGAAACTTCCGCCGCCACAACGGTGAAGATGCCGACGAGATGCGCTGGCGCATAACCACATCAGCCATCAGCATCGAGGCGGAGGCAAGCTTGCGCGGTCTGCCCGACCGCGTTGTCGCCGAGATCCTGTTCGGCCTGCAACAGCGAGTCGCGCAAGGCGTCAAGACATCCCCGGTCACGCTGCGCCCCCTCATCGACCATGTTCGCGCCGAACAAGTTGCCTCGATCGAGGAGATCGATCCGGGTCGTCTCAATCGCCGATTCGACGTGAAGGTGGCGCACGTGCTGACGAAGTTCGTCACCTCGGCCCGGCTGCTGCGGGCAACTCCAGAGACCGAACGCCACAAGGACGAGTGGAATGTCGCGGTCTTCGGGGCAGGCAGCGGCACACTGCGTTTCGACGCGATCTCGCAATCCTGGCTGCGCGAAGCCGCGAAGATCTGGGCAGCCAATGATCTGCCCCGACGCCGCGGACGCCAAGCCAAGGGCAGCTGCCAGGTGAAGATCAAATCGCTGACGATGCTGTCGAGCAGCCTTCGCCTCCAATGTCCCGACCACGGCGACAACCTCACGGCGCTGTCTCGGACCGATATCACGAACTTCTTGAACCGGATAGCCTTCCTTCGAGCCGAGGGGACCATCACCCTCCTCTACCAGATCCGAGTTGTTCGTGACGTCAAGCAGGTTCTCGCTGGAATGCGCGCGCTGGGGTTGACCAGACCGGGCCAACCCTTGCACGGACTTCACGAGGATTTCGTGCTCAGCACCGACGACATCCCCGACGAACCCGAGGAGCGGGCCGGTCGCGATCTACCGATCGAGGTCATGCGGACCCTGTGCGCGAACCTCGACACGCTGGAAGCTCGCTCTGGCACCGACATTCGCGTCGTGATCGAGCTGATGATCGATACCGGCCGTCGACTCGAAGAGATCTGCCAACTCCCGCTGGACTGTCTCGACTACGACGAACAGGGCCAGCCCGTCCTCGTCTACGACAACTTCAAAGCCAACAGGAACGGCCGCCGGCTACCGATCAACCTCGCCACAGCATCGGTGATCCAACACCAACAAGCCCATATCCGAGCGAGGTTCCCCCACGAACCTGCTGGTCAGTTGAAGCTGCTGCCACGGCTGACGAAAAACCCGCACGGCACCGTCGCGTTCCACACCAATACCTGCCAGGGCATCCACCGAGACTGGGTCGCGTCGCTGCCCGACATCCTCGTGCCGACGACCGTTCACGAAGGCGGCAAGTCGGTGATCACGATGCTGCCCTTCGACAAGAAGCGCATATTTCCCCACGCCTACCGCCATACCTACGCCCAACGCCACGCCGATGCCGGGGTCGCGGTCGACGTCCTGCGTGAGCTCATGGATCACCGGCAACTGTCCACCACACAGGGGTACTACCGTGTCGGGGAGAAGCGCCGTCGGGAAGCGATCGACCGAGTGACGACAATGCAGTTCGACCGGCACGGCAACCGCATCTGGCGAGAAGCCAAGGCGCTGTTGGATTCCGAGCACCTGCGTCGCGCGGTCGGTGAAGTCGCTGTCCCGTACGGAAGTTGCAGTGAGCCCACCAATGTCGCCGCAGGCGGAGGGGAATGCCCCGTCCGGTTCCGTTGCGTGGGCTGCGCGCACTTCTCCACCGACGTGTCCTATCTGCCGGATCTGGAGGCCTACCTTGCAGATTTGCTGCGCAGTCGGGAACGGCTGCGCAGCGCCTTCGACGCCGCTGACGATTGGGCCAAGAGCGAGGCCATGCCCTCGGACGAGGAAATCGGCCGTATCCGCAGGTTGATCGCACGCATCGAGACGGACGTCGATGAGCTCACCGCAGATAACAGGGCCCACATCTCGGACGCGATCGCCATCGTCCGCCGGGCACGCAACAGCGTCGTCGGGCTGGGGCTACCCCGAGTCCGGCAGCCGCTCCCCACCATCCGTCCCGACAGGAGTGCCTGACCATGCCCGGCTCGATGATCCAAGGCCGCCAAGCGGATTCAGCACGCAGACGGCAGCGAGTGATGAAGGTTGTCAGCACCGCCCGCCATGATGGGAGCGAGCTCAGTGTGTCCGCGATCGCCCGTGCCGCGGGCGTTGATCGCAGCTTTCTCTATCGCCACCGCGACCTTCTCGCGCAGATCCGTACTGCTCAAACCTCCCCGCCCGGTGACCGCGCGGCCGGCTCGGTCACCACTGCGTCCCTGAAGGCGGATCTCGCCAACTCCCAGGCCCGCATCGCTCGCCTGGTCGCTCACAACAAGCAGCTCGAACGCAAACTCTCCGAGCTTCTCGGTGATCAGGCTTGGAAGGAATCCGGGCTCGGCGCACCCCCAAATATCGAGGCACTCCAAAGCCAGATCATCGGCCTGGAACAGCAGGTGGTCGAGCTGGTCGACCAGCTCAGCGAACGCGAGCAGGAACTCGACGCGGCCCGCGCCGCGAACCGGGAACTGTTCGCCAACATGAACAAGCGGATCTGACCGCCGGTTTCAGGGGCAGGAGCGGCCAGCCCCACTGCCGGAGTCGGGAGGTATCGGCAACAGCTAGGCTCGCCGCACAGCTCGAACCGCGCGACGTGCGGCTATACAGAACGCGTTGCATCGACGGTCTGGTGAGACTCGTCAGCCTTCCCGATCAGGCGAGCATCTACGGAACCGGGATCATTCCTGGGTGCAGCAAGGTGGTGGCTGGGGTTTTCGTGAGATCGTCGTATCGACCGAATGTCGTGTCGAAGAAGGTACGCAGGTAGACGCGCTGAAGATCGAGCGAGTCTTGCGGGGCGATGGTGCCGACCACCTTGGCGGCGAAATCGGCGGGCACGATGCCCGCGGCAGCCAGAGCTGGAACGATCAGCTGGTTGTCGCTGAAGGAGAGATGTTGCGAGCCGTCGAGCCGGAATTCCAGTTTCGGTCCGTGATCGGCGGCCCAGAATTGCTGCCAGCTGGGGTCCTGGGCTCGTTCGCGACCAGCGCTGCCGATCAGTACGAACGGGCGGTCCAATCCGTCGGTGAGCACCGAACCCAGCAGGGAGCCATCCAGATCCACCCCTGCGGCGACCCGTCGATCATCGTGCATCACCTGGGCCGCGGTGGCGCCGCCGAGTGAATGCCCGAACATCCCGATCTTCGACAGGTCGAGTATTCCGGCGAGATTCGCGGGCAGTGGATGCCCGTCGGCGTCCGGGTCGACACCGGTGCTGAGGTCGGCCAACTGGTCGAGGACGAATCGGGTGTCGGCGACACGGACCTGTATCGCCTGTCCGATCTGCGCGTTGACCTGCTCGGCATCCACCACTTGCGGCAGCACGCTTTTCTCGAGTCGTCCGTCGGGGAACTCTGTCGCCTGCGATTCATAGGTGTGGCTGATGGTGACCACGACGAATCCGTGACTGGCGAGGTCTTCGGCTTGGGCGGTGCTGGTCTCGCGCGGCATGCCCATGCCTGGGGAGAACAATACGATCGGTCGCCGCCCACCCGCGCTGTCCGCAGCCGCATCGACCCGACCGTGGCTCGATGCCAAGGTCCACGACCCCGTGATCGGCAGACCGACCTTGGCCAGGCCGTCCGAGTACGCCCGGGACACTTGTTCGGAAACCCAGGGCCGCAACGGTATTGCTGCTTGATCGGCGGCGGGATACCAAATGCTGACCATCAACTCGCGTGTACGAGTCGGGAGATACGGATCGTGACGAGACGGATCGACCAGATGCAAATCGACCACGCCGATTGCTTCAGAGCCGGTCGGCTCAGGCAGGGTGACGACGGCCGATGCCTGTTGCGACGGCGCTGGTTCGGCTCGGGCAACAACGCCAACCGCCGCCCACGCCGAGGCCATCAGGAGAATCAACAGCCATCGAAATACCCTGCCCAACAAGATAATTCCCTCCCCGGTCTGGACGGTGCTCGCCCTCGACCGGTTCAGCCTAGTCCGGCTCTCGGCAAGCATGGCAACCTGTTCCAGAGGATCCCGGCTACCTGCGGTATCCGAAGCGCGGCATTGTGGTGCGACGCTGGCCCTCGCTCTCCTGAGCGGAGCGAAGGATTTCATCGGTACGCTCGTCGACATGGGCGGGGAATTCATACTGCTGATCGCCATCATCGGCCCAATGGCCGTGCTCGGGTGGGCAGCTGTTCGGGCGAAGCGCCGCGGCCTCGGGGGGACGTTCGTCGGACCGCTTCAAGAGATGTTCGATCCAGGCGCTGCGCGAGCGCAGATCGTTATCCAGGAGCGAGCGGAACTGCCGGATCCTGCGGACTCCGGCGACCCGGACAACGACGACGACGTGCCGAATACGGTGGTGTATGAGGGTGTTCGGCTCTACATCAACCCGGACAGGGCTCGGCGGCAAAGAGGTGACGGGACCACCCGGTGAGCTGGGTGAACATTCGCGCCGAGCTTCTTATCCCTGCCCGCCCAGCTAATCCTTTCGGCGGACGAATCGAGCGACACCCTCACCAGCAGCAACATGCAGATGGAGATGCCGGTTGTGCTGTTCGTCTCCAAGCGTCGTCAAAACCTGACACCCTCCATGCGCATCAACAACTTGGCGCGCGACATCCTGTGTGACCCTTAGCAATTCGGCGCCCAGCGCCGGGTCCAGTTCCAGCAAGGAACGGACATGCCTTTTCGGCACGACGATTACATGCTCGGTTCCGAACCCTCGGATCGGCGGCCGGAAGGCCAGCACGTCGTCCGTCTCGGCCACGACATCCACGTCGATCGCGCGAGGGATGACCTGATCGCAATACCAATCCGGCTCGCTCATACAGCAACCCTACGGGCCGCAGAGCCCTGCCCCATGTCACCGATGCTGCACGACAGCTGTTGCAGTTTGCTACCGTCTTCACGGAAGCCACTGAGCTGCACTAACTCCGACAAATCGGTGATCGTCAGCAGCCCGACCCCCAGAGAAGCACGGCCCAGACCTGCGGGTCATCTGGATCCAGTCCAGCATCGAGTAGCGCTTGGCGGTCTACAGAGTCCATTCCCATGCTCGGATTGGACGGCCCCGGCGCCGGGAGGGTTCCCGCGGCGATGTGACTGACCTGTACTTCGCCGCAGGACAGGAGGGGGCCGGACTCGCTGGCCGGTCCGGCTCATGCCCGCGGCGACCGGGGCTATCGCCGGTGCAGTCCTGCCGCCGCAACCCATACAGTGCTCGCGCGGTTCGTACCGCGGCCTGGAATTCGGGGGAGTAGGTCAGCCGGTGAGCAAGTCCATGGTTGGGCGACGGTGGTCGTCAACGTGACCGGATCGTTGCTGCTGGGGTTCGTGACGGGGCTGATCGTCTTCGATGGGGTGCCGGGTTCGGTGCAGACGGTTGTGGGAATCGGGTTCTGTGGTGGGTACACGACCTTCAGTACCGCCAGCTTCGAGACAGTGCGTTTGATCCAGCGCCAACGGTATCGAGCCGCTGCGGTCAACGCCTCGCTCACGTTGGCGTTGACGGTTCTAGCGGGTGCGGCCGGGTTGGCCCTGGCACGATGGTGAGGACAACACGATGAGCGATATCCCCGAGCGACGCGGAGGCGGCCCGACCCCGCCCTGGCGAGAACCTGTCCGGGTGGACGGGCCCGCTGGACCGAGGCTCCCGGCCGCCCATGTGGTGGTCGGATTCGACCGCACAACGCCAGCCATGTCGCCCTCGACTACGCGATCGGTATGGCCATTGCCCTGAACGCGTACCTGCATGTAGCCCATGTCGTCGATACCGACGACCTGCCCATCGACCCCGACGCCGCGGATTGGGACCAGGCGATCGCCGAGGTTGTCGAGCGTGAACGCGAGTACGCGTGCTCGATGCTGACCGCTTTGCCCGGCAACTGGTCCTACTACGCCCGCCGCGGCAACCCGGCCCAGATGTTGAGTGTGATCGCCGACGATCACGACGCGTCGATGATCGTGCTCGGTGCCCCACGCCACGGCGTGGTCTCGCTGGTCGAGCGCTTGCTCGGGGAATCGGTCTCGGCGCGTTTGATCCACCACGGAAACCGGCCGGTGCTGTTGGTACCCGAACACAGCGCCGCCACGGCCCGGCTCGCCCAATGACGAGTTCAGCGTCTTCCACGCGAACGTGGTGATCTCCGGCGGGGTGTCGTTGCTGGTCGGTAGTGCCTCGTCACCTATGCCGTCGGCCGAGCGCCGATGCGGCGGGCCGCATCAGCTGCCTACCGCCGGCTCGGATTGGGCCGGATGCGACGGCGACAGCGATCAGTAGGAGCGTGATTGTCGTACGCGGTGGGCTTTGCAGCATGCCGTCGGCTTTTTGGCAGCGCCGAACGTCGTCGTCGCAGTGCGGAAACGAGGAAGGCCTCAGGTCGCCAGTGGGCACCTGAGGCCTTGTTCTCGACGGGCCTGCGGGAACAGGCGATCGCCGGGTACCCGGTCTGCTCGGCTGTCTCAATCGACCATCCGGGGTATCTGGCACCCTATCGCGGTAGTTACTCGCAAGTAGCTTTGGGGCCGTAGTTACACACTAAGGCACAACCGTGTCGTCCAACGTCACGCTGGACAAGCAAGTTCCGGCGCCAATGGACACGAACGGCCGAGAACAGGGAGATCAGGACCGAATTCGCCCGAGGATGTGTCCAACGTTCCGGGGCGAAGACGCGCTATCAGGACACCCTGGTGGCAGATTCCGGCCCCTGCTGGACACACTAACGGTGCGCTAGCGAACGCGTGTTCGACAGTTTGGCGGCCACCCGTTGGACGCCAGTTCGAAATCACCTGGCACATCGGAAGTTCGGGACGTCGTAATCATCTCGTGACAGTGGCAGAATGATCAACCGCTGGCTCCGGACCACCCGGACCAGACCTTGTCCGCGAGCGGGAACTCGAGGACTCGGTGCCGAACCTTGATCACTCGAAGTCTCGGCTGTCTCTGCACCATTTGAAGGTGGCCGGGGCGCAGTTCAAGCGTGTGTGTTGCGATCGAGGTTCCGCGTGCGAGCTGCGGGCATCGAAATGCCTTGTCTGCCCTCGGCCGCCTTCCCGAACGGGAAGAAACCGAAGTGTCCCTGCGCCTGCGGCAACGCCATGCCCAGCCCCCTGACCCCTCTCCGATCTCGATCGCACCGACTCCGCAACCGGCCACCCGGCCGGCGTTGTCGTGGCCGGAGTCGTTTCTGGCCGCGACGATCGTGGTGGCCGGGTTCGTCTACCACTACCTGCTCGTCGCCCGCGGCACCGATCCTCTACTGGCCGTGCAGTATCTGATGGCGATCGCGGTCCCGTTGGTCGGGCTGGTCCTGCCGAGCACTGTGCTGGGCGGCGCCGCCCGCGCCGTCTGCCGCCTGCTCGGCGCGCTCTTCAACAGCCTCGGCAGCGGAGGCGTCAGGTGACGATTCCGGTCAACCCTCGGCACAACAAGGCCGAGGACCCGAACGACACCGCCGCCGCCGCGTACATGGCAATGCTGCGGCGAATCCACGAGGTGTCGGGCTTCACCGCGGGCCAGATCGCCATCTACTCAGGGCTTCCACGTTCCACGGCATACCGGTTCATCGACCCCAACAACAACACGCTGCCCAAGAACCGAAACCAGGTCGAAGCGTTTCTGCATGCCTGCCGGGTGCCGCAGCGCAACGTCGACCGCATGCTGGAACTGTGGGATGAGGTCAGCGGCAACCCGATTCGGCAGAACGCCTCGGCCGGGAGGGTCTTGCCACCGGCCGAGGACGACGACACCGCTCTGCCGATCCGAAAGAAGTCCTCGGCCAGGCGAGTCCTGCCGCCGGCCGAGGATGACGACACCGCTCTGCCGAAAAGCACTCCCGAGCCCGTCTGGGAGGAATGGGACGACGAGCAGTACCCGCTGACGGAAGTCCCGCGCCAGCGCGGCGCCGCTGCGCTTTCCGCGGCGCACTCGCAGCCACCGCGGGAAGAAGATCTCACCGTGCAAACAACGATGTGGACGACCGCCCACGCCCACGGGGATCCGTGCATCTGCATGGATCTCGCGCACCGACCGCCCGCGCCGAATCAGAGCCCGCCGGCGGCGACCGGATCAGGATTGGGCATGCTGGCCGTCCGGGTGGTCCCATTGGTGATGCTCCTGATGGCGCTCTACCCGCTCGCGGTGGCCGTCTGGTTCGGGCACCGGTTCACCGGCGGGCTGACCGGCATCATCTCGGTGATCGTCGCGGTGGTGCTGCTGATGATGATCACCGCGTGGACACACCGCTCCAGTGAACCCTCGGGGCTGACACCGACCCGGCTGGCCCTGGCCGCCTTCGGCGGATTGTGCGCTGGGGTGCTCGCCTGGGCGGCGGTCCCGGTGCTGCCTATCGCGACGCTCACCGGGTTCGTCGTGTTCACCATGGCGCCGATGTGGTTCAGCCTGACCAAGCTGGCCGATATCGCCACCAGCACCCACGGTGTGTTCGCGCTCATTGCCGCGCTTTGGTGCGGGATCACCCTGGGCACCGCCGCGGCGCACACCGGTTTCCCCGTCTTCGGGTCAATCCTGGTCGGCGTCTTGGGCTCGGCGACCGCGGTAGCGATGCTGTGCGCGAACTCCCCCGGCGCAGACCGGCCGCGACAGAAGCAGCTGGAGGCCGTGCGATCCATCCTGCAGGCGGCGGATGAGGCACGCCACCGAGCCGGGCCGCCGACGATCTGACCACCGAGATCTACACGGGGTGGACCGACAACGCGAAACGGCCCCAGGTTCCCCGCCGAGGGATCCTGGGGCCGTTCTGCGGGTCGACGGGCTCCGTGCCCGTGGAGTTCCCATCCGCCCCGGCCGCTAGCTGTTCGTCTCGCCCGGCACGCCCCGGGCGCAGCTACGTGTCGACGATCGTGGCGCCCGGGGCGCTGTTCTGGACCGAGGAGATGCCCTTCTTCGCTGCCTCCTTGGACTCGTAAGCCTGAGACTGGGCGATGATCTCGCCATTGCCGACCTTGAGCCGACGCCGGAACTTACCTGCCGCAGGAAGATCGACATCGCCACCACGGCTGTGTTCACTGTGGCGCAGGCGCGCTGCCACGCCGAAACCGGGTCGGCGCGAAGAAGCCGGTGCCGCCCTCGCGGGCCGTCGAAACCGGAATCCACGCCGACCAGGTGGCCGCGACCCCCGTCTGGTGTGCGTTGTGGTGCGGCGGCAAAGCCACCGCCCGCAACCACGGCACAAGAAGTCGGTGTTTCGGGCGTGGCGTCAGACGCCGGTTCCGCGCCACTGCAGGCGCAGGCTAGAGCTGGGAAGCCTGGATCAATGCCTGTCCTGACGGGTCGTCGCAGGTTCGCGCCCTCGGCGGGGCACATCGAAGATGGGAACGCGGGCGACCTGGGAATTCACCCTGGTCGGCTGGTTGTCGAAGCTGAGTTCGCGCTGGCATGACGGTAGACGCGCGTATCCGGTCGACTGTGTGAACCCCTCCCCCTAGGTGCTTCACTGTCGGTTTCGCGACGGATCCCGCAGAACCTCGGAGTATCAGGCTGCGAGTCCTCATTCTCGATATAATCGCCAGAGTTCGATAGCATCGCCATATGACGATGAATCGGGATGGTTGTTGTGCAGACACTGAGGGCCTGGATCCTGCGGTGGCGTTGTTCCACAGCCTCTCGGACGCGACGCGGCTTGCGATCGTGCGCAGGTTGGCAGGTGGAGAAGCGCGGGTCTCGGATCTGATGACCGGGCTGGACTTAGCGCAGTCGACTGTATCCGCGCATGTGGCGTGCCTGCGCGACTGCGGCTTGGTGGTGGGGCGGCCACAGGGCCGCCAAGTGTTCTACAGCCTGGCCCGCCCCGAGTTGATGGACTTGCTGGCCTCGGCGGAAACCCTGCTGGCCGCGACCGGCAACGCGGTCGCGCTGTGCCCGAACTACGGCACCGACTCTGCCCCCGCTGTGATGACGACCACGGAGGTGCGAGCGTGAGCGATGCGTGCGGCTGCGGCCACGACGAACCGGCTACCGGCGGCGAGGCCGAGGAACGCGAACCCGAAAAGCTGTGGGAGGTCAGCGAACTACGCGCCGCTGCGGTCGCCGGTGTATTGCTGGCCGCTGCGTTCGTCGTCGGTTGGAGTGGCGGTCCGCGTCTGGTCGAGTTGGGTCTCGAGATCGTTGCGCTGCTGGTCGGTGCCTACACGTTCGTGCCGTGGACGTTGAAGCGGTTGGCTAAGGGCAAGATCGGTGTCGGCACCTTGATGACGATCGCCGCGATCGGTGCGGTGATCCTGGGCGAGGTCGGCGAAGCAGCGATGCTGGCGTTCCTGTTCTCCATCAGCGAAGGCCTAGAGGAATATGCCGTCGCACGCACCCGACGCGGACTGCGTGCGTTGTTGAACCTGGTACCCGAGCAGGCAACCGTTCTGCGTGATGGTGTCGAGATCGTCGTCTCACCGGCCGACCTGCGGGTCGGGGACCGGATGCTGGTGCGTCCCGGCGAGCGTCTGGCCACCGACGGCGTCATCGTCGAAGGCCATAGTGCGCTGGATGTTTCGGCGATCACGGGTGAATCGGTGCCGGTGGAAGCCGGACCTGGAACCGAGGTTTTCGCCGGATCCATCAACGGCACCGGTGCCGTGGAGGTCGAGGTCTCCACTACCGCCGAGGACAACTCCCTGGCCCGGATCGTGCGGATCGTGGAAGCCGAACAAGCCCGCAAGGGTGAAGCCCAGCGCCTGGCGGACAAAATCGCCAAACCTCTCGTTCCCGGGATCATGATCGCGGCCGCCGCGATCGCGGTCATCGGGTCGCTGGCCGGTGATCCGGTGACCTGGATCGAACGCGCGCTGGTGGTGTTGGTCGCTGCGTCGCCGTGCGCGCTGGCGATCTCGGTGCCGGTCACCGTGGTCGCCGCGATCGGCGCAGCGAGCAAGCTCGGTGTGCTGGTCAAGGGCGGTGCTGCGCTCGAAGCGATGGGCAGGGTTCGTGAGGTCGCACTCGACAAGACCGGCACCCTGACAGCGAACAAGCCTGCTGTCGTGGAGATCGCGACTGTCGACCGCGTCGACCAGGCCACGGTCCTCGCGGTCGCGGCGGCTCTGGAAGCGCGCAGCGAACACCCCTTGGCGCGAGCGATCCTCGCTGCCGCGGGCACCGTCGTACCTGCCGTCGAGGTCGATGCGGTCACCGGTGCCGGGCTGACCGGTCTTGTCGATGGGCGCGCGGTGCGGTTGGGGCGCCCGGGCTGGATCGAGCCCGGTCCACTGGCCGCTGATGTCGAGCGTATGCAGAACGCGGGCGCGACCGCGGTGCTGATCGAGGACGAGGGTCGCGTGATTGGGGCGATCGCGGTTCGTGACGAACTTCGGCCCGAAGCGGTGGAGGTCATCGACCGGCTGCACGCGCTTGGTGTGGGGGTGTCGATGCTGACCGGCGACAACACTCGCACGGCGGCTGCGTTGGCCTCCGAGGCAGGCATCGAGGATGTGCACGCGGACCTGCGCCCGGAGGACAAGGCCCGCATCGTGGCTGGCCTGCGCCAGCACCGGTTCACCGCGATGGTCGGTGATGGCGTCAACGACGCTCCCGCCCTGGCTACCGCTGATCTGGGTGTGGCGATGGGTGCCATGGGAACCGATGTCGCGATCGAAACCGCCGACGTCGCACTGATGGGTGAGGATCTGCGACATCTGCCACGCGCCCTGCAGCATGCACGTCGGGCGCGCAGAATCATGTTGCAGAACGTCGGGTTGTCGCTCGGCCTGATCACGATCCTGATCCCGCTGGCCCTGTTCGGAGTGCTCGGGCTGGCGGCGGTGGTGCTGGTGCACGAACTCGCCGAGATCGTCGTCATCGCCAACGGTGTGCGAGCCGGACGCACCAAACACCTTGTCCCGGTGACGGATCCAGTGATCAAGTCCGCGCCCGCACTGGCGGCAGCGTCGTCGTGACTGCCGCACCGTCGGTCCCCCCCTTGGTTCACGGTGGGGACGGCGGCTGCGGTGAGCGGCGGCGGCCACGGGGTAGCTGCGGCCGATCTCGGGATCAAGGCGTGGGGGACAGACCACGCTGGATGGATCCCCGATCGAGGCGGGCCCGGTGGGTCTGCGGTTGGCATTCAACCCCGGCGGCGGCCACCGCGTCGATGTGGGCTACTTCGGTCGTCGCGCGGGTCATCGGACCAGTCCGCTCTTGTGTGCCTCGACTCGGGGTTGGACTGAGTTGCTGTCGGCGTGCAAAGGGCAATCACGGGCCGGGGTGGCTCCTCCGCGTTGAATCGGCCAGGTACGGCTCGAAACGTGGGCCGCCAACGGCCGATGTGTAGTCGGGGTGATGACCGGCGGTCAGTCGAACATCGTTGGTAGGTCTGGCTTATTCCAGTGGTCATGGAGAAGTCGGATTTGGGTGTCGAGCACCCGGGTGGTCGACAGTTCGGGCAGCTCTTCGACGTCGAACCAGCTGATTTCCATGGTCTCGACGGGGCTGGGTTGGCCGTGGGAGATGGTCTCGCACAGGAAGAACAGCTTGTACACGTGGTAAGGGAAGGCGGGTTGGTGGCCTTGCACATCACGGTCGTGCAGTGCCACGAGTTTGCGGGCGCGCACGGTGATGCCGGATTCTTCGTGTACTTCGCGTTCGACGGCGAGTGAGGGCGGTTCCAGGACGTCGCACCAGCCGCCGGGCAGGGTCCATTTCTCGTCGCTGCGGTCGCGGATGAGCAGGATGCGACCGCCGTCGTCGAAGACGCCGCCACGAACGTCGACTTTGGGTGTCATGTATCCCTGTTCGAGGAATACGTTCTGGTGCAGGTCCTCCACGGTGCCGCTGCTGATGAGGGCCAGCAGGTCGGTGGCTATCTGTTTGGCCTGTTCGTAGCGTTGCCGGTCGAAGACGTCGGTGGAGAAGACGAGGCCGTTGTGCGCGAGGGCGGCCAGAGCAATGGCGTGTTGGCGGATCTGGGTCTCGGCTGTCGGTTGAGCGTTGTCCATCCATGGTCCTTTGGTCGGATCGGCGTTGTTGTCGCAGCGGCTGTTCGATGGTTACGACGGCTCCGGCGTCGCCAGCCGCGCGGCGAGGCTGTCAGGCTGTTTCGATACACCCGGTCAGCCGATCACCCTGCGGCCCCAGGGCCGGACATCTGGCCACCCGTGGGTGTAGCCGTGGCGGCCGAGGTAGCGGACGGTGAGTCGGTGGTGGACCTCGGTGTAGAGCTGGAATCGACGCATGTCGCAGTGTGCGTCGGCGATGCTGCTGGTTTCGACGTTGTAGCTGTTGAGGGTGTGCTTGATGAGTTCGCCGCTAAGCGGCCCGTGGGTCATGGCGGCGCTGACGACGAGTTTCGCGAGGTCGTAGCCGAAGGGCGCCAAGGTCAAGTCGTCGAAGTCGATGATGGCGACCTGGTCGTCAGTGAGGATGAAGTTGCGGATGTTGCTGTCTTTGTAGAGGGCACACGGTAGTTCCCCGATGGCGAAATCCTGCGGCAGCGCAGTTGCGCGGCGGGAGACGAAGTCGACGAGCGTCAACGTCGGTGTCGCTTCGAATGGCTGGTCGAGTCGCCCCGCATGCAGGTGTCGGATGTATGCGGCGGCGTGGAGGCGTCCGAGGGCGGCGGCGACCACCGGCAGGTCGGCGGGCCCCGGCTGGTATCCCTCCATATGTTCGAGAACCATTCGTGTGCCTGTGACGCCATACAGTTGCGGAATGCGCACTGCGGCATCGAGTCGGCACAGCCAATCATGATGTGCGCGCGCAGATTCGGCGAGATTCGGTGATGCATAGTGCTTGACGAAGGTTGTCGCGCTCATGGTTGGCCGCTCGCGGCTATGTAGGTGACGGTCGAGGTGGCAGTGAATGGCCGATCACGAGTTCGCCGTCGAAGCTCGGCCGCGAGATCGCGTGGATTGGTCACTAACCATTGGGGCAGTTCGTATTTGGGGACCGTGACTGCGTAGGAGGCGAGGTGGTCGAAGTCGGTGAACCGGAACGTGTGGTCGCGGTGGATGACCTCGGTGACTTCGAGCCCGGTCGCGACGATGTCGGCGGCGTTGGCGCTGTGGAAGGTTTCGTACAGACTCGGCCGGCTGGTCGCCAATGGGTCGAGGCCGGTGTCGACCATGAGTTGGTCGATCTCGTAGTAGCTGTCGATCGATTTGGTGGCCAGTATCGCCCGGCCGCCCGGTGCAAGGCAGCGCGCGATCCTGGCGACGACATCAGCGGGGCGTGCCGAGTGGTAGAGGCAGAACGCCGCGACGAGGACGTCGAAACTGGAGTCCGGCAGTGGTAGGCGATGGAAGTCGCCTCGCACCGTTTCCACGGCGAATCCGGTGTCGGCGGCGCGTTTGGCGACGGTGGCCAGGAATGCCGGTGAGATGTCGACGACGGTGTGGCGTGGGGGCGTGAGGGACTCGGCGAGGGCGAGGGTGACTGTCCCTCTGCCGCAGCCGATTTCACACACTGTTGGGTGCTTCGGTGCGTGGTGTGCGACGAGGTCGACGATGGTGGCTGTCGCGTTGTCGCCGCTGGTTTTGGCGGTGAGCAGTGCGTTGGTGCGTTGCTGGGTTCGCCCGGCGTCGGCGTAGAGGCGCGCGACGGTGTCGGGGTCGGTGAAGGGCGTGGAGGTCATCGACGGTTCGCCTCCGAACGGTTTCGGTGTCAGCTGGTGGTGTGAGATTGCGCGCGCAGGCGGGTGAGGTAGCGCGTGGATTGGCGGCGGCTGGTTAGCGTGACCAGCTCGACGTGGGTGCTGTGTTCGGCGATCAGCTCGCGCACGCGGGGGCGCATCTGGGCGCGGTAGCCCCAGATGTAGCGCAGGAATCCCCAGGTGATGCGGTCGTAGACGCCGTCGCGGTGTTGTCCGCCCCGGTAGCGCCAGCGTCGTTGCAGTACGCCGGTGATGCAGGTGATCGCGGGCAGGTCGAGGAAGATGACGGTGTCGGCCGCGGCGAGCCGGATCGGCAAGGTGCCCGCGTAGTTGCCCTCGATCAGCCACCGTGGTCCGGCGACGAGGCGCTGTTGGATGGCCTGGAACTCTTCAGCGGGGAGCGGGTTCCAGTCGGTGTCGTAGTAGACGGCGTCGAGGTGGGTCAGCGGGAGCTCGTGTAGGGCGGCGAGCTGGTTGGCGAGGTGAGTTTTGCCGCTGCCGCCGCAACCGATGATCACGATTCGCTGGTCCACGCCCGGCCACGATACCGGCCCCGACTCCGGCGGTCGGGGAGGCTGCCCGGTCACCACCGGACCTCGATCCGGGAAAGGACTCGATCGAGGGTGTCGAGCTGGCGGGAGAGCCGGAAGATGTGGAGCTTGGCCAGGCATTGCGCCAGGAGGTCGGCGTGTGCCGGTGTTCCGGCGATACGCCGCAGTTCCGCCAGCTCGGTGGTGACGTGGGCACCACTGGTGACATGCAGCTGGAAAGGACTGAACTGGGGTGCGCTGCGGATGTAGGCCGGGGTGAGTGGCAGGCATCCGGCGAGGACGGCTTCGGGCAGGCGCTGGGTCATCTGCCCGGCTGCGGCGTAGCGGTCGGGCAGCAGCAGGACCGTGGCCAGCGCGTCGGCGTGTATCTGTGCGACCTGGGGGAACGGGACCCGGCCGATGAACCGCACGTGCGGCCATCGGTGGGTATCGGGCCATTTGCCCGCGACGACGCAGTCCTGGCGGCCGGTCGCCGGGGTGGCGAAGTAGGTGTCGAAGGTGTCGTCGCGGTCGTATTGGTTGCCGACGTAGGCCAGGCTCAACGGTCGAGGCCGCCGCGAGAGGGCGTCCGGGTCGGCGGTGTCGAGTGCGGTGTCGGCGACGGGGAACAGCAAGCTGACCGCGCCGTCGGTGGGATGCAGGGCCGCCTCGCACACGGTGACCTGGGGTGTGTGTCGTAGCGGGTGCCCGGCCGGGAGCTGTAGGTCCTTGTCCCACACGATCGTGGGCAAACCACGCTCGAGGGTGTAGTAGTCGAGGAGTTGGTGTTGCCGGTGTAGATCGCAGGTGTGGCCGGGAGTGCCGCAGGGTGTGGTGTTGCGGCCGGGGATCGGCCATCGCCATTCCAGGAACAGTGCGTCGAGGTCGGGTAGCCCGCTGTCCCAGGTGTAGGTGGGGGTGAGGTCGGTTCCGGCTTCGATCCTGTCGCGGTCGGGCTGGAGGAACACGAGGTCGTGGCCGAGCGCGCGTAGGCCGTCGATGAGGGTTCGGCGGTGGCTGCGGCCTCCGTCGGGGGTGTCGGTGATCCCGGGGCCGAGGAACCCCCAGAAGCTGTAGCCGATTCTCATTTGCTCACCCACCAATCTTCGAGCAGCACGGCGTCCAGGCCGCTGGCGAGCAGGCAGTCCAGTGCCATGTCGGGTGTGCCGCAGATCGGTTTGCCTTTGATGTTGAGCGAGGTGTTGATCAGTACCGGGATGCCGGTGATCTTGGCGAACTCGGTGATGGCCTCGGCCAGGAACGGGTTCTGTCCCTCGGTGAGGGTTTGTACGCGGGCGGTGCCGTTGGCGTGCACGATCGCCGGTATCTGTTCGCGCGCTAGTTCGGTGACCGATGAGGCGATCGACATGAATGGCGCGGGTTGGGGCAGCGTGAAGTAGTCCGACGCGGTGGCGGTGAGGGTGACGGGCGCGAACGGCCGGAACGGTTCTCGGAATTTCACGGTGTCGTTGAGTTGCTTGACGACCTCGGGGTTGGCCGGCGAGGCCAGGATCGAGCGGTTGCCCAGTGCGCGAGGGCCTGCCTCGAGCGGCCCGCGGAACACTCCGACGACGGCACCGGCGGCGAGCGCCCCGGCCAAGTACTGGGCCGGGTGTCTGGGTTTGGTCGCGGTCAACCCGGGGCGGGGATTCTTCGACAGCACGACATCGCCGAAAGCGGGTCCGAGGTAGCAGCGGTCCTGGATTCCGGTGGCCAGTTTTCCGGTGCGGTCCAGATACGCGGCGGTGGCGGCACCGATGGCAGTGCCGGAGTCGCCGGGAGCCGGTGGCACGTGCACTTCGTCGAACAGCCCGGATTCGACGATCTTGCCGATAGCCACGCAGTTGGCCGCCACACCGCCCGAGACACACAGCAACCGAGCGTTGGTCAACGCGCGAGCTCGCACGGCCAGGTGCACCATGACCTGTTCGGTGCGTTCTTGCAGAGCGGCGGCGAGGTCTCTGTGTACCTCTTCGATTGGTCCGTTGCCGCGAGGCGGGCAGCTGCGGGTGATGAACTCGGTGCTGACCCGCGCGAAGCAGCGCGAAAGGACCCGAACCGGGAACAACTCGGGGTTCAGGGTGAACCCGGTGTCGGTGATCGGGATCGCGTCTCTCATCAGGTCCCGGAATGGGTTGGGGTCGCCGAGGGCGGCCAGGGCCATGACGGTGCCTTCCTCGTCTCCGCGCCGCCAGCCGAGGTGTTCGGTGACCGCACCGTAGGCGTAGCCGAGGGAGGCCGGGTCGTCGATGGCGTCGATGATGTCGTAGGTGCATCCGCCGCCGGGCGTGCGGCGGGCGTGGGCGATGGTGGTGGTTTGGATCTCGCCGAGGCTGTCGACGACCAAGACGGCGACGTCGTCGTAGCCCGAGGACGCGAACGCATACAGTCCGTGCGCCCGGTGATGCAGGATCGACGAGCTCGAAGCGTGCGGGAACAGCCGTTCTAATCGCCTTGTGCGGGTGTGTGTTCGGGTTGCGACCCGTGCGAAGCTCGCGGCGCGTGGCAGCGCCCTTCCTCGCGTCTTCGGGTCTGCGAGGTGCTCACCGAGCTGCCGTGTGGCGGCGAGGTAGCCGGGGGCGCGGAAGTTGTAGGCGACGGTATCGATCAACTCCGGGACGAGATCGCTGTCACCGAGCAGCCACTCGACGGCGTGGGCGGGGTAGTCCTTGGTGTGTTTGTGGTTGTTGAGGCGTTCTTCTTCGGCGAACCCGACGAGGTGCCCGTCGAGGATCAACGCGGCAGCGGAGTCGTGTGTCCAGGAGCAGAATCCGAGGACCGCGCGAGGGGTGGGGGTCATGAGGCGTGGGCTCCTTGCTCGGTCGCGAGGGATGAGAGGTGGTCGTACCAACGCTGCAGGGCTCGCGCGAGCTCGTCGTCGGTATCGGCGAGCAGGGTTCGGGCGTGGTGGCGGTCGCCGGTGGTCCAGGCTCGGTAGCTGGCCAACATCTGCGCGAATGCCGACCAGGTGCCGGTCAGGCCGCGTGTCCGTGGCTCGGTGATCGTGTTGCGAAGGACTTGGTCGGCGGTGTTCCACGGGATCGAGACCTCCGGCATCACCGGGGACGGGTCGGGATCGTGGGCGAGCTGTGCAGCGGCGCTGGCGTGTTCGGCGTAGAGGTGCAGGGAGTCGATGTGGTGGTGGTATTCGCCCAGCTCGGCACCGAGCCATCCGGCCAGCAGCTCCTGGATCAACGTGTTGGTGAAGATGTCGTAGGGGAACCCGAGCCACAGGTCTTGGCTGCGCATGGTGGTGTGCATGTGCAGGCGCCCTCGCCTCAGATAGAACCGGTAGCCCAACGTGCAGGGGACATCACGGTGCCCGCGAGTGTCGCGTTGCGGGTCATAGAGCTGGATGACCGCCTGGCGGGAGTCGGGGTCTTGTTGGAGCAGCTGCCGGGTCCGGTCGAGCTGGTCGATGCCGTTCCACCGGCGCATGCGCGGCCCATACGCACCGCGCAGGACCCCGTCATCGGCGTAGCGGGTCAATGCCCGGTTGTACTGAAAGATCCAGTCCTCGTCGGAACCGGACAGAATCCACAACGCCTCGGCTACGGCGAAGGCCGGATTGAGCAGCCGCAACGGCGGCACGTCGACAAACCGTCGTCGCGGCTGGGTCAAACGCAGGTGCGCGCCGAGGATTTCGGTGGTGGCCATGCCGCGAGGACTGACCGGCTCGCCGAAGTTGGTGACCGCGTGGCACGCGGACGTGAACAGGGTGTTGGCGTTGTCCGCGGTGAGCACGATCATCGCGACACCACCTCCGCGACGGGCGTGGAAACCGATTGCGAGGGTGGTTGTTTGACCATCCAGTCCAGCTGGCGCGCGATCCCCTCCCGCAGCTCGACGCGCGGTGAGTACCCGAGCAGTGCGTGCGCCAGCGTGAGGTCGGCACGGGTCGCTTCCACGTCACCGGCCCGGGGAGCTTCCATGGCGAGAGGCACTTTGCGGCCGGTGATCTGACCGATCATCGCGATCAGTTCGAGCATCGAGACACTCGAACCGCCACCGACATTGACGATCTCGGCATCGATGTCGTCGGCGATCGTCGCCGCGGCGAGGGTGGCGGCCACGATGTCGTCGACGTAGGTGAACTCCCGCGACTGGTGCCCGTCGCCGTAGAGCGGAACCGGAACCCCCGACAGCACCGCCGCCAGTACCCGCGAGATCGCCATATCGGATCGTTGACGTGGGCCGTAGACGGTGAAGTAGCGCAACGCGACCACACTCGTGCCGGTGTCGGGTCGCGCCGCGTGCGCCATGCACAGATGTTCGGCCGCCAGCTTGGTCGCGCCATAGGGCGACATCGGATAGGTCGGGTCGCCTTCCGCGCTTGGACCCGAGGTCTGTCCGTAGACACTCGATGACGAGGCCAGCACCAGCCGTGGGACCTGGGCGCGTTCGCAGGCGGCGAGCAGCCGCTGAGTAGCAACGACGTTGGACGACGCGTAGTCCGGGAACCGTTCAGCCCACGAATCCCGCACACCTGGCACCGCAGCGAGATGGAACACCGTGCGCGCACCGGTGATCAACTCGTCGAGCTCATCGGTGGCCAGATCGGCCTGATGCAATGCCAGACTCGGATCGGCGAGGGCGTCAGCGAGATTTCGAGCCGCGACCGGATCGTTGTGAACCGACCGGCGGTCGATCGCGATCACCTCAGTCCCACGAGCCAGAAGCCCGTCGACCAGATGCGAACCGATGAACCCGGCCGCCCCGGTAACAACGACGGGACCCTGGTTGATTAGTGGTGCGGTCATGTGGAGCCTCTACTTTCAAACATGCTGTTAGTCGATGTGTTTCGGGATTGCCTACCGACTCGCGGTGCCGCCAGCACGCGGCCACCGTGCGTTCGAAGCTGACCTCTTCAGGACGAGGCCCGGCGCGGTCGGCTGCCGGTCGTGGGATTGAGTGAAGGTCTAGTGCGGGAGCTGGCCGACAGCGGCGTAGGCGCTGAGGTCCCATTCGGCGGGGTGGGATGGCTGGTAGGCGGGGTTGCCGGTGTCGGGTCGCCATGTGTGGGGCGAGGCCAAGCCTGGCTGCAACAGCCGGTAGGGGGCGAGCATCGCGGTCACTGTGGCGTGGTCACGTGGCCGGTAAGCGATGCCGCAGTGCTCGAGCTCCCTCGCCGATGTGCGGATGTCGTTGGTGAAGACGTCGTCGGTGATGTGGCTGAAGATGAGCCAGCTGCCGCGCGGGAGCCCACTGGTCAGTTCCGCGAGCATCGCGGGGGCGTCGGGCAGGAGTTCGGCAGTTCCGGACAAGCAGATCGCGATCGGTTTGCCCAGATTAAGGAAGCCCGCGATCTGGTCGAGGACGGCGGCGGTATTGGTGATGTCGAGCATGGCGAAGCGTCGCTTCGGGCTGGTGGCCAGCAAGGCACGGGCGTGGACGGCGACCAATGGGTCGTTGTCCAGGTAGAGGGTGCGGGCGGAGTCGATGTTGTCTGCGGCGACGTCACCGATGTCGGGCGGCAACGCGATACCGCACCCGAGGTCGACGTACTGGTGGACCTGGTGTTCGTTGGTCAAGTACTCCACTGCGCGAAGGAGGAATCGTCGCGCCTCGCCCATGGCGACGACGATCTTTCTGCTCATCCTCGAGGCGACGAGGTGATCGATGTCGTAGTTGTCCTTGCCTCCCAGCAGTTTGTTGCTTACGCGTGCGCTGCTGGGGGTTCGCTGGTCGAGCGCGATGTCTTCGCTTGTCATGTCACCTCGATCGAAGTAGTCGGGGTCTGCCAGGCCCCGACCGTCTCCTGGGCCGCGACGAGGGGTACAGCGTCGGAGAGGTCGGGGCCTGACTCGGGTCAGGTGGTTAGATGGGTTAGATGCCGGGGCCGACGTGCTCGGCCAGTGCTCGGTCGAGCAGAGCGTGGGCGTGCTCGCCGTAGACGGCTTGGCTGGCGAGTAGGTCGAACGTGCGCAGTGCGAGGGCGACCTCGTCCTCGCCGGTGGTCTCGATCGACCCGGTCACGGCCTCGATGTCGACCCCGGACGTGTCGTGGATGACGAAATTGTCGGCAGGGGCGAGGAATTCGGCGTCGAGGGGAATGATGCCGATCTCGACGTTGTCTCTCGCGGTGAGGATGTCGGCGAGTTGGCGAATTTGGGTGACCATCACGGCGTGGCTGCCGACTGTGCGCCGCAGCGCGGCCTCACCGATGAGCAGGTGGAACAGGTGTCCGGGCGAGTCGAGCACGGCCTGGCGCTGCAACCGCACGCCCGCGGTCGCCTCGCTGTCGTCGGGCAGCTCAAGCACTGCCGAGCATTTGGTCAGGATCGCGCGGGCGTAGGCGAGGGTCTGCACCAGGCCCGGGATGATGTCGGGGTTGTAGCTGCGCTGGTGTTTGGTCTCGGCCTCGATGTCGATCAGGCTGCGCTGCAACGGTTCCAGGCCGCCTTCTGCAACGGCGTACCAGCTCGAGTAGGACATGCTTCTAACCTTTCAATAGGTGTTGATGGTTGAGAGGTTTCGGTGGGAGTCCACCGAATGTGGTCGTTGGGGGAGCGCCCGGAGGCGCGGCGGTGGGCGGCCTCCGGGGGCTGTCCCCACCCTCGGGGTCAACCGGCCGATTGCCCGGCCGGGGTGATGATCCCGAGGTATTCAAGTGGTCTGAGGGCAGCTCAGGCTCGGGCGATGGAGCTGATCCGGGTCACGCCGTCGACGGTGCGGGTGGTGATGATCTGGCGGGGTGCGAACGGTTCGCCCTCGGGGCGGTACTCGGTCACGGTCACCGCCCACAGGTCCGCATCCCCGAAGGTGTCCAGAGGTGAGATGGTCACGCAGTGGCGGGTGTCGGCGGGCACGGCATCGATTCCCGCCTGCAACCGGCCACCCGGGCCGACGACCGTCTCGGCGGTCAGGTACTGGCGTGCCCGGTCGGCGGAGCGCTGCACGTAATAGGCGTAGTTGTACCCCAGGATCGCGGCCGGGCCGCTGGAAGTGTCACCCGGACCGGACCCGGTGACCACACCCGAAGGGGAAGTGATTCCCGCGCAGGCGAGTTCACGGGACTGCGCAGAGCTGTCGGGTGCTGTCACGGCCGCGACTGCGGCCAGTACCGCAAGGGTGGCCAGCGCGGCCGCGGCGATCCATCGGCGGCGGTGCGAGCGGTGTGTGGTGGTCGTGTCGAACTTGGCATACATAGTGTTTCGGGTCCTTCGAGCGGGTGGGTTTGGGGGTGGCCCCGGAGTCGTCGGGAAGCGACTCCGGGGCCGCCTTGGCGCGGGGCCAGGACCGGGTGAGGTGGTGTGAGGTCTCACCGGGTCGTCGTGCCAAGGCCATTCGGGCGGTCGGAAATGCGCGTGGTGCGCGGGTCAGGGCAGCAGGTAGAGGCGTTCGTTGGGCAGGCGGGGCAATCCGGCGCAGTGGCCGGGGGAGACGGCGACGGTTCCGGGGCGGCGGGCGGCCACGTCGCAGACGAACATCAGCGCGGCGGTCAGGCACGCGGCGAAATCCATTCGCACACTGGAAATCAGGACCGCGAGCCGCACGTCAGGTTCGTCCGGGCACGGTGACCGCCTGCCTCCGTTGTTCATCGCTGGGCCGGTCTCAAGATCGATAGCGCGGACGCGATCACCACCGCCCCAGAGGGCCGGAACGCGCTGGTGGCCGGGGACTCCCAGGTGCGGATCATCAGCGGGTCCGGTGCTGGGGACGGCAACGCGATATCGCCTTCGCGGATCACCACCACCCGCGCCTTCCACAAGCGCGCCAACTCGGCCGGGTCACCGATCGGCCGGATATCTGTCCTGACCAGAAAGGTCCACATGTCGGCGCGCGGGTGACCGATGATCGACAACGGCGCGATACCGCGAACGTCGAGGCTGGTCTTGACCTGATGAGCGAGCTCGGTCGGCATCATCACCGCGCCGACCAGCCCGGCCCGCATCGTGATCCGGCCCGTTACCGGGTCGATCACGGTGGGCAGCGAGCAGATGCTCCGGTAGAACTCGCAGCGTGTCCGGGCGGTTTCGTAGAACGCCTCGACCGGTGTGCTGATCTGCGTCATTTGACCCCTCCCGCCGGTTCGGCCACGGTGGTCACCCATCCGGCAACCCTCATCGCCTCGAGTTGCCTCACGAGGGTCAACAGCGAGCGATCGAACGCGGGATGGATCTCGACATCGGCGAGGGCGCCGGCCGAATTACCCTCTTCGAGAAGGCCCTGCCTCGCCGCGGACGGGTGCGAGTTCAGCTCGTTGCGGTCTGTCATGCGCGGCCTCCCTGATGACGCTTCCAACTCCGAAAGGGAAGCGTGTCGGGCTGGTGCGCCTCGGCTTCCCCGGGAACGGGTTCCTGGTGAAAATCGTGGCCCGCCAGCGGTATCGGCAGGAACCGCACGGTGGTGGCGTAGCGTAGGGGTTCCGTAGGTGTTTCCCAGTTCAGGAGCTGGAAATAGGGGTCGGCATGATACGAGGGCAGGGGTGGACCGGCTTCGAAGCTGCGGCGCTCCAAGAGGCGATGCGATTGTCGATCCGGGAGTACGCCGCGATGCTCGGCATCGAGTCGACCACGATCAACAACTGGCGTTCAGGACTGAGCGCGGTCAAACCCCGCTCGAAAGCGCAGGGGATCCTCGATACGACCTACGCCAAACGCGCGACGCCGGAGGACCGGGAACGATTCGAGCAGATCGTGGCCGAAGGCGAAACAGCCTGGAGGGCTCGACACTCGAAAGACGTGCGCAAACACAATGCCGTCTCGAACACCGACAATGTGCCGACCGATAGTGAACCTGATCGAGGATCGACCAGAGTCGACGCGCCGCTGGTCGAGGCCGACGACTTCTCCGCTCTGGTGACCGATATCGAAACCGCCTTCTGGACAGCAGGCAACGTCACCGACACCGGAGCGCTGCGCCCGCTCTCAGCTCTCCTTGCCGCCAGCCGGGCGGTCACGCGACTCAACATGGCCGGTGAGTACACCACTCTCGCGCTGCTAGTGGGCCCGTTGATCACCGACCTCTACCGACACGCACACGACAGTCGAGCCGAGGACCAGCGCATCGCCTGGGACACGTTGACGCAGGTCGCTTTCGACACATCCGTGGTGATGCGCGCCCGAGGACACCTCGCGCTGGCATGGTCAGCCGCGCGCACCGCCGAAGAGGCCGCTCGCAGCATCGACAGTCAGCCGGGAGCTGCTGCTGCGGCGTTTGTCAGCAGCCAGGTTCTGCTGGCCCGCCCGGCCTCGGCGAAGGCCGCGCTGGATCGCGCGGAACGAACGGCGGCCATCGTCGGAGCACGAGCACAAACCGCCAACGAGTTGCAGACGGTCGGGATGCTGCACCTGCAGGCATCGTTGGCGACAGCGGCCACCGGCGGCGATCCCCGCGACCACCTGGAGTATGCGGCTGCGTACGCCGCACGACTCGACCGTCCTATCTCCGCCGACAACTCGTCCGTCATCTCGAACACTACTTTCGGTTCATCGAACGTGGCGCTGTGGAAGATGTCGGTTGCCATGGAAGCGGGTGAGCCAGAAGCCGTGCTCGACCTAGCGAAGAAGCTGAAGCCGCAGACATTGCCGACCCCGGGCAGGGCTGCCCAGTACTGGGTCGAGGTCGGGCGCGCAGCGGCATCGCGTCGTGCCCACGAGATCGCCCTCGACGCCTTCCTGCGCGCGGAAAGCATTGCACCAGAACATGTCCGGACCATGGACACCGTGCAGGAGTCGGTGGCTCAGATGATGCGGGAAGCCAAGCGCAGCCTCACCGCGGGCGACCTGGGCAACCTCGCCCAGCGTGTAGGCGTAGCGGTGGTCTAGCCCGGACAGGGCCTGGTCAGGCTGCCATGATGGGCTCATGACTGAGCGCACTCAGGTGCTGTATGCGATTGTGACCGGCGCGTCACCAGCTGACACTGTCGGCGAGCTGGTCGAACTGGCCCGAGCTGACGGTTGGGACGTGTGCGTCGTCGCCTCGCCGAACGGCGCCCGCTTCCTCGACATCGAAGCGTTGGAAACGCAGACCGGCCACCCGGTACGGTCGGAGTTCAAAGAACCGGGAACCGACGATCTGCTGCCTCCCGCCGACGCGATCATCGCCGCACCGTTGACCACGAACTCGCTGGCGAAATGGGCCACCGGCATCGGCGACACACTGCCGCTCGCCCTGCTGGTAGAGGCCGTCGGCGCTGGGCTGCCCGTGGTGGCGATACCGCATGCGAAACAGGAGCAGATGAACTTCCCAGCCATCCGCCAGGCACGCGAACGTCTTGCGGAGTGGGGCGTCCGATTTGTGCGCATAGCTGAGGATGGGGACTCCGGCCCGCTTCCATGGACGATCGCCCTGAAGGTCCTTCGAGAACCTGCTGTCGGTGCGGCAGCAGGCACCATCTGCAAGGATCGGTGAGCATGGCTGAGGTAAAGGCAGGACTGATCGTCTGGGATGTGGACGGAACACTGATCCCAGCGGATTTGCGCTGGCTACGGCGAGCGGTGGCTCGCACCTACACCATCGAAGAGTCTGCGGTTGTTTTCCCCGCTTCGCGTGTGCATGGCTACACCGATGAATCCATCGTGGTCGATACGGCCATCGCCTCTGGAGTCCCCAGCGAAGCGGCTGAAGAAGGCTTCAGCCGGTACGCCGACGTACTGATGGAGGTCATGGTGGAGGGTGAGGCGGAACTGGCCCGCGACCAGGCCGCATATCCGGGTGCGGCTCACACCATCGCCACCTTGGCGGAGCATGGCTACATACAGACCGCACTCACCGGAAACCTGCGAGTCTCGGCTGAATTCAAGCTGGCGGTTGCGGGCCTCGACTCACATCTTGACCTCGACGTCGGCGCGTTCGGTTCGGACGCGCGGGAACGTTTCGACCTGCCTGCGTTTGTTGCCGACCGGTTTCAGGCGAAGTACGGACACCCGATCGACCCTGCACGAACCGTCATTATCGGCGATGCGCCGAACGATATCGCTACCGCTCGACATGCTGGATTCGCGGTCGTTGCCGTCGCTCACAGGTTGACCCCCGAACAGCTGTCTGGGCACTCGCCAGATGCGATCGTGAACGAGCTCGACTCGGACAAGGTGTTGGAAGCCGTCCGTTCAGCGCAGGCTATCCAGCGGTTGTGAGGATCGATCGTTAGGCGTTTATGCTGCGTACTCGCTCCATCAACGCGAGGACCGGTCGTTCATTCTGCCAGGGGGCGATTCTCTCGATGGCTCGTTGTGCGCGTTCGATTCCGCGGAGGTTGCCCATGGTTGTGAGCGCTTCGTAGGTGTGGCCGAGAACGGTGCAGCCTTCTTCGAGCTCGCCCGATACGGAGTAGGCGCTGGCGAGGTCTACGCGGGCGGCCAGGGCGACGTTGGGGCTGTCCATCTCGGGCGAGCTCAATGCGTTGTTCAGCGCAGCGATTGCGCGTTTCGAGTCGCCGAGAAGTAGTTGGCACGTGCCGACATAGACCTGGACGCGAGTGGTGTTCCAGTCACTGAACAGTCCCGAACGGTCATTCTCGTCGATGTCCTCGGCGGCGAGTTGTGCGCGAGTCAGCGCTTCCTCGCATTCGTTCCGCAGGTCGAGCACTGCGTACGCTTGCGCTTGTTCGGCGCCGATCCGTGCTCGCGCGGCAGGCGGCAAGAAGGCGGAGAGGCCGGCCGCCTCGTTTAGTATCCGGAGTCCGATGACGACGTCACCGTCCGAACTGATCAACGTGGCAGCATCCGAGCGTAGGTTGCTCTCGAAGATGCGCGCGATTCCGCCCATCGTCTTGTCCTGGAGTTCGTCGGCGAGCTTACGGGCGAACGCGCAATGCGTTATTGCCATCGGCCGGTCACCGATGGCACTCCACACCCTGCTCGCCACAACGGATGTTTCACACAGCAGTGCCCCGGCCCGCTTCTTGATTCGGTCGTCGGTCGCAGCCCGGAACAGCGAGGCGACAGCATCTCGATGAGCTTCTGTCGGGCCGATCAGAGCATCAGGTGCGATGCTTTGGCGCTGGCCTGCCAGCAGATCGGTGACCGCGGCATAGCTACCGACCGAACCTTCTGACGCCGCTCGCGATCGCATCAGCGACGAGGCCGCGCTGCCCTTCAACACATCGACCGTTCCCCGATCGCTCTCCACTGGCAGGTAGCTGCCTGTTGGAGTGGCGGCGAGTGCCGTACTCGTTGGTTTGGCGGACCCGCGCGAGGTCGCCGGACGCCGGAATCTCCATGCGGCCTCGCCCTCTGCGACGATATGTTCGAACCGCGCTCTGTCCTCGGAAGTGGCACGTTGTGCGTAGGTCGTATCCAGGATCGCTTGTGTTGCAGGACGGAGTGTCACCGAGCTCAGCCGCGAACGCCAATTGTTGACCGTTGTCGTCTCGACACCCAGCAGAGCGGCGAAATCTCGTATCGACCTACGCATCGCTTCCTGAAGCGCAACCGCTTCGAAGCCGGTCCATTCCCGCCCTCGTATCACCGCCGACCCTACTTTCCAGCGTGTGGCCTGATGAAGCGCCAACGCTACCCCACTACCGCTGATCCTTGCCGCTGCCGTTGGCTGCTGGACTTGAATCGGAATCCGATACAAATCTTCACTATTCGGCGATCGCCTTGCCAAACATGTTGTGACAGACAACGACCACGTACTTCGATGGGCGCCCAAACTGCGACTGTCTAGGCCAGGTCGGCGATCTGTAGCAGCCCTCGGGTCAGCCGACGGGCTAAGGGTTGTCCCGTAAGTCCGGAATAGCCGCCTCGAACCGGCTCATACACCCCTGTCA